>JAIXUN010000002.1 GCA_027483535.1 bacterium | reverse complement strand
CGTCTCCCCCGAGCAAAAAGCTCGCCGAGAGGGGCAAGGAAAGCCAATCTTGGTCCAGAACGGGGAAGTATCAATGGCGAAAATCGGCTTTGTTGGAATGGGCGTGATGGGTGCGCCAATGGCGGCCCACCTGGCGAAAGCCGGACATGAAGTGACGGTTTGGAACCGAACCGCCAAAAAGGCCGAGGCTCTTAAGGAATCGGGAGCAAAAGTCGCCGCGAACCTCAAAGACCTCGCCGCCGCCAGCGACGTCATTATTAGCTGCGTCGGCACTACGGAGGACGTGGTGGAAGTGATCACCCAAATGGTTCCGCACGCCAAGCCCGGCACCCTGTTCATCGATCAAAGCACCATTCAGCCCGAAGGCGCGAAGCGAATCGCCAAGCAACTTCAAAAGAGCAAACTCCGATTCGTCGACGCCCCGGTGACGGGCGGTTCCATGGGAGCCCAAAAGGGCACCCTCACCATTTTCTGCGGCGGCGACCCCAAAGACGTTCAAGAGGCCATCGAGGTCATGAAGCCCTACACCAAGCGAGCCGAGCGCGTGGGCGAAGTGGGTCAGGGCCAAATGATGAAGCTCACCAACCAAATCGCGGTGGCGGGCGCGCTCATTGGTCTTTGCGAATCTTTGGGCTTTGCCAAAAAAGCGGGTCTAGATATCGCCCAAGCTCGGGAACTCATTGCAGGTGGAGCGGGAGGAAGCTGGGCGTTCGAGAACTACGGCCCCATGATTCTCAAAGAAGACTGGCGACCCGGGTTCAGCATCAAAAACCAGCGCAAAGACCTTCATTACTGCCAAGAAGCGGCCGACAGCATCGAGGCCGTCATCCCCTGCGCCGACCTTGTCGACGAGCTTCTTGAGGTTCTGGACGACGAGGGTAGAGGCGAAGACGCCACCGCCGCCCTCTACGAGTTGTATCTTGAACTGGTGCCAGAAGAAGAAGGCGCCGAAGACGAAGAAGACGGCGACGACGAGTAGGATTTCCGCAGCTCGGCCAGAATCGGCTTAAGGGAACGAGAGGGCCCAAAAGGGATAGAAGGGGTACTAAAAAGGGATTGAGTTACGCAGTTGAACTGATCGATATCTCCAAGCGATACGGGACCGTGCAGGCGCTCGATTCCGTGTCGCTGAAGGTGAAGCAGGGTTCGATCCATGCCGTGGTGGGCGAAAACGGCGCGGGCAAAACCACGCTGATGAAGGCTCTCTACGGGGCCATGCACCCCGATTCCGGCACCATCGATCTGTTCGGTAAACGACACACTTTTGCGGGCTCGGCGCAGGCCATCGAGGCGGGCGTGGGCATGGTGAGCCAGCACTACGGCATCATCGGCGAGCTTAGTTGCCTAGAAAACCTCATTGTTGGATCGGAAGGTTCAGGCGTTCTGAACCTGAAAGGAGCCGAGGAGCGAGCCAACGAACTTGCCAAAAAGATGGGCTTCGAGTTCGATTGGAAAGCCGAGGCCTCCACCCTCAGCCCGGCGGGAGCCCAAAAGCTCGAGATTCTAAAGCTGCTGTGGCGCAACAGCCAGATCATGATTCTGGACGAGCCCACCGCCATGCTCTCCCCCGCCGACTCCGATGCGCTGTTCGAAAGTCTTTCCAACCTTGCCAAAGAGGGCGCGACCATTCTGGTGGTCACTCACCGACTGCCGGAGGTGTTCGGCTACTGCGACGAGGTGACGGTGCTTCGCGGAGGCAAGTGGATCGCCGCCATGCCCGTTGCAGAGACCGATCCGGAGTCTTTGGCGAAGGCGATCGTCGGCGGAGAACTGGTCCAGCGTCCGCCGCTTTCCACCGAAACAGGCGCGCCGGCCCTGCTCACCGTCAGCGATCTCAGCGTGAAGGGTCCCAAGGGCAACCTTCAGCTCAAAAACTGCTCATTCCAGATTCGAAAAGGCGAACTGGTGGGAATCGCCGGGGTGGATGGCAGCGGTCAACGCGAGCTTTTCCAAGCGCTCATGGGCACCACCAGACCGGTAAGCGGTTCTATTCGATTTGTACAAGGCGCAACCGAGCAGGATTGGACAAATCTCCCCACCCGGGAGCGGCTCAAGCAGGGTCTGCGAATCATTCCCGAAGATCGCCTTGCCGAAGCGGTGATAGAAGAGTGGTCGCTCATTGAAAACGCCACCCTTGGCCTGCAAAGAATCCCTCCGTTCGACAAACTCAGCGGGAATGCTGTCGAGCCCGAAGCGCTGAAGATCGCCGATTTGTTCAACACCAAGCGGGGAAGCTTAAACGATGCTATGTCCGGACTCTCCGGCGGAAACCAGCAGCGATTCGTTGCCGCGAGGGCTTTGCTGTACGATCCCGCTCTGGTGCTGGCTTTCCAACCCGCTCGTGGGCTCGACCTCAACTCCACCGCGCGCGTCTATTCCAAGATTCGAGAACTCTGCGACACCGGGACCTCGGCGCTGGTGGTCAGCTTCGACCTCGACGAACTTCTGGAATACTGCGATCGCATTGTGGTGCTCTGTTCGGGTGAATTCTCTGAGCCCAAGCCGGACGAAGGCAGAGACCGAGACGCCATTGGTCGACTGATGGTGGGTGCGAAATGAAGAAGATTTCCCCGCAAGTATGGATCGTGGTTGCGGCCGGAATAGCCGTGATCCTTGGCGCGTTAGTGCTCGCCAAAGCCAACCCAGCGGAGGCCATTCGCACCCTCGGAACCGGATCGTTCGGCAGCATGCGCGCGCTCAGCGGCACGCTCAAGGAGACCACCCCGCTGCTGGTGGCGGGTTGCGCGGTTTACCTGGCGCTTCAAGCCGGACTCTTTAACATCGGCGTCGAAGGTCAACTGGTGATGGGAGCCTGCACCGCCTCTGCGGTCGGCGTGAAAATGCCCACCCCGGCGGGCTTCTTCGTGGGTTGCGCCGCGGCGATGATCGTGGGCGGACTGTGGGCGCTCCCGGCGGGCTGGATTAAGGCGTACCGAGGCGGGCACGAGGTGATCACCACCATCATGCTCAACAACATAGCTATCTATCTCACCGATGCGCTGGTGATTGGCCCGCTCAAAGATCCCGCCGCCGCCTACCCAACCACCGAATCGCTGAGCAAAGCGACTCGGCTTGCCAGTGCGGTAAAGGCAAACGACCTTCAGATCAACTTCGCGCTGCTGGTAGGAGTCGGAATCGCGGTAGGCATGGCGATCTGGCTCAAGAAGACCAAGCCCGGCTACGAACTGAGGGCGACGGGCGCCAACGCCACCGCCGCTAAGTTTGCAGGCGTCGATACCAAACGGGTCACCCTCTCTGCGATGGTGGTCTCCGGAGCGATCGGTGGCCTAGCGGGCGCGCTCATGGTGTTTGCTCACGAGTTCCGCTTCTACCAAGGATTCTCGCCCGGATACGGGTTCGACGCGTTGGGCGTTGCCCTGTTGGCAGGAAGCAGCAGCTTCGGACTCCTGCCCTCCGCGCTCTTCTTTGGCGCGCTTGCAAAGGGCGGAACCGCTCTTGCCGCCCTCTCGATTCCGAAGGGAATCACGACCCTCACCCTGGGCGTGGTGGTGCTGGCTTTCGCCGCAGTGCGATACGGCCGAAAGGCGAAAGGAGGCGGCGATGGCGCTTGATCCAGTCCAGCTAGCCATTTCCACCGTCACGCTCTCCGCGCCCCTTGCTCTGGCGGCGATCGCAGGCTATATGAGCGAGCGCAGCGGCGTCATCAACATCGCCCTAGAAGGGAAGATGCTCACGGCGGCGTTTGCGTGCTTTGCGGCATCCACCTATCTCGGAGCGGTCGGGGGCATTTTGGTTGCCCTGGTAGTGGGAATCCTGTTCTCGCTGCTGCACTGGTACTCCACTCAGAAGCTGAAGATAGACCCAATCATCTCTGGCATGGCGCTGAACCTTATTGCGGTGGGTGCCACCAACTTCGGCAAAGAACTGCTCCCGCCCGACCCCATCGCCGACGGCAAAACCCTACCCCTTCAACTGTTTTACGTTTTAGCGTTCGCGGTTCCGTTTGCAATGATGGTCTGGAGCGCCAAAACCCGGGGAGGACTCAGACTCCGTGCCGTGGGTAGCGACCCGGATAAAGCTCGCCTGGTGGGTGTGAATCCGCTCTCGGTAAGGTTCAGTGCGCTCATTGTTACCGGAGTGCTCACCGGACTCGCCGGATCGCTGCTGGTCACCGAAACGCGAAACTTCACCGATGGCATGACCGCAGGTCGAGGCTACATCGCCCTTGCTGCGCTCATTCTAGGCGGCTGGCGACCCGTGCCCGCGCTTCTGGCGACCATCCTCTTCGGATTCGCCTCCGCGGTTCAAATTCAACTCAAAGGCACCGAACTGGCAGGCGCGAACATCCCCTCCGGAGTGTGGTCGATGCTTCCGTATTTGGTTACTTTAATTGCACTAGCAGGATTTGTTGGAAAACAGCGTACTCCTGGAGGACTTGGGAAGGTCTAAGGATTTAGGGACATGGGGATTTCAAACGTAGCATCGGCTTTACTCGTCGCAGGTCTTGGCAGCACGCCCGAGAACACCTTCCAACAGATTCAGAGAGCGCACGAGAATTTGAAGTCGGGGACGTTCAAGTTCAACCGACTCTTTCAGGGCAAGAACCCGCCCTCGACGCTCTTTTCGTTCGGACCGGGACGATTTGTGTCTCGCACCTTTGGGCCCGCGCTGAACGATCTGTTCACGAACGACCGCACCATCTTGCTCAAATCCGGCTCGATCTACCTCTTCGATGCCAACACCTACGAAGCGGTTAAGTACAGCCCAGCGAAGGGTGCAAACCTGTACGAATCCATCTCTGAAGCGGGCGTTCTGAAAGATGAGGTCATCGAGGTCTTCATGAGCCCCAAAGGAGCGACCGAGTTTCTGAACTCCATGCGCAAGTACTCCGGCTGGAAGCTAGGGAAGAACCAACTCTCCGCCGTGGGATCTCGAAACAACAAGCCGTACAAAGTGAGGCTCGATTTCGATTCCAAGTATCTGCTCACTCGGGTGGAAGTGAAGGAGACCGGAGTGGTCTACGGCTGGCAGCGAGTGAGCGGAACCTTCGCCGCGCCGACCATTCCCACGAGTGCTCGAAACGCGCAGACCATTAGCAAGGTGCCGGGATTCGCCGCCGGTCCGTACGGAGCGCGAAACACCCTTAAGAAGATGTACACGTACTACACCCGCAAGCAAACGGGCACGGTGCGGGTAACGCTGGATAAGGCGAACTACACCATCACGTGGAAGCCAAGCTACGTGAGACAGGTGGGCCCCAACCTAGATTGGTCTTACGCCGGAACCAGCTTTACGGGCAAAAACTTAAAGTCGGGCAAGGTGAAGAAGGGCAAGATCGAGACCGTGCCTGGAGTTTTGGAGACGGTTCAGTCCGATCCGGTTTTGCCGTTCACACGATCTTTGCTGGAGGGCAAGCTCCCCATTGAACCGTACACCGGAGACGGCATGAAGGCTCAGGTAATGGGCGCCATGGAGGTCGGCGGAGTTGCGGTGACCATCATCAAGCTCACCGGAAAAGGCCCCTCGCTCTCGCTTTTCATCGCTCCTAACGGCGCGCTGGTGAGGGTGGAGAACGAATACGAAATGAAAGGCAGTCGTATAACGACTGCCATGGACATCAAGAACCTTAACTAAGAGTTGTTACGAGCCCGATTTGCCGCCGGCTCGTTCCTCTCGCAGTCGAATCCGCTCCAGAACCGCCAAAGACTTCTCGATCACGGGGTCTTTCTCGTAAGGCAGCGTGGGTCTGTCCACCTTCACCTCCACGTCCGGCACTACGCCGTTCCCTTCAAGGCGATATCCGCGAAGGGTCACGTAGTCTGAAATGGGGTACTGCATGCTGAACCCGTTGGTGGCGTCCACGATGACGGAAACCAAAACCGCCCCCGCCGACTTGGAACCGACCACACTGGCGCCGTAAATCTCCTTCATCGCCGCGGCAAAGATTTCTGCCGCGCTGCCCGATCCCTCGTTCACCAGAACCACCACGTTGCCCTTGTAAACCGGGCCTGTGCTGGATCGAGGCTTCATGGCTCGACCCATGGAAGACGCCTCGATGAGCGAGTTCGGCTTGCGACCGTTCTCTTTCTCGAACCGACTGTAGGTGCCACGATCGATCATGTAGCCCATCGTGTCCTCGCTGGAAATGAAGAACCCGGCAAGGTGCATCAGGTTCACCACCGCGCCGCCGCCGTTGAATCGCAGGTCGATAATGAGGTTCTTCGCCTCTTTCGCCTTATCAATCAGATCGGCAATGTTCTTGGAATCGTAGTTGCGCATGTCGAACGACCAAACGCTGATCTTGGCGGTGTTCTTATCCACCCAGGTGAGCTCTTCCTTGCGAATGGTGGAAAACGGTCGGCGAGTGAGCTCGTACGTCTCGGTTTTGCCAGATCGCTTCTTCACCTTCAGTCGAACCTTGGTGCCTTCCTCGCCTGCGATCTTGCCCGGACCGTCCGCTTTCTGACCGTCGATCTCCGTGATCAGATCGCCCGGCTCCAGATTCACCTCGCTCGCCGGAGCGCCATCCACCACTCGAATGATGAGCAGACCCTCGGGCGTCACCGAAGATTGGAATCCGATGCCCACCGTTTTGCCCGTGTTGCGTCGCTCGGTGGATTTAGGCGTGTTGAGAACAATGTGGCTGAACCCGAACTTACGCAGGGCGTCGTTGATGCCGCGCACAAACTCCTCGTCGTCCTTTGCGCTCTCGATCTTCTCTTTGTTGGCTTCTAGGAAGTCGTTGAGCTTCTTGAAATCGGTATTGGGCACAAAGGCAAACCGGTCGATCGTCGTTTTGAGCTTCTCCATCACCTCCTGCTTCACCTTCGGGTCTTTGTCGACCGTTTGAGCGTAAGCGGTGGAAAGGAGCAGGGCCGAACCTAGAACGGCGATGCCGAGGGTCCGCAGCGAAGATCGAAGAGAGTTCACACGCAACATATTGGTTTCTCTAACTACCGGGCTCAGACGTCAAATGGTTTCCGCAGGTTCAAAACCGCCACTCTGAACTCCAATCTAGGTCCCCTCAATGTTACAACTACTGCTAGGCGATACCATCGGACTGTGGAAATGAATCGCGGTGACGCCGGTCGCAAGAAATTGCGAGTCATGTCATAGCTCTCAGATGTAATCAATTTGCAACTGCTTCTTGTACTAATTTGGTTCGATTGCTAGTATTAGTTTGACCGAGCAAGGATTTGAGCATGCCTGACTTAATTGATGAGATCCGTGGATTAGCTTCAAAAATCGAGAAAAACCGTCCAGTTGTCCTCACAGAGGAGGCGACGAAGACGGCGTTCATCATGCCGTTCATGCAGGCCCTCGGTTACAACGTCTTCGATCCAAGTGAAGTGACGCCTGAACTAAATGCCGACGTTGGCTTGAAGAAAGGCGAAAAGATCGACTACGCCATCCTCCGGGATGGAAAGCCAATAATGATCTTCGAGTGCAAGAATCATTCTGCAAACCTCGATATCGAGCATGTTAGTCAGCTTTACCGCTACTTCTCATGTACGGAGTGCAGGATTGCTGTTCTGACGAACGGAATCGAGTATCGGTTCTTCACCGATCTTGAAGCCTCAAATCGGATGGACACAAAGCCCTTTCTGGTTTTTCGATTGACAGAGTTTCCAGACAGCCTTATCGGTGACCTCAAGAAGCTCACCAAAGATGCGTTCAACCTTGAGTCGGTCCTCAGTTCGGCAAACGAACTCAAGTATCTGCGCGAGATGAAGTCTTTGCTCGCCCTCCAAGCCTCTCAACCATCGGAAGAGTTTGTGCGATTCCTCGCTACCGGAATTGGGGTGACAAGGATGACACCGGCAGTCAAGGAACAGTTCACCGAGCTGGCCCGCAAGGCGATCAACGAGTATGTCGCTGAGCGCCTTAACCAAAAGCTCAAGTCGGCTCTGGGAACCCCCTCAGTCACCTTTGAAACATCCTCGCCTCAAGATGAACCAAGCCGAGTATCAGACGAGTCGCCTGAGAAAGTGATCACGACCGCCGAGGAACTAGAGGGGTACTACATTGTTAAGGCTATCGTTCGCGAGGAGTTGCCGCCCTCGCGCGTAACCTGGCGGGATGCACAAAGCTACTTTGCGATCTTTGCAGATAACAATAATCGGAAGCCGATCTGTCGATTGCAGCTTCCGGAGGGCAAACAGTGGTATCTCTATCTCTTTGATGAAAACAAGAAAGAGTCACGCCATCCTTTGGGCAGCTTAGACGACTTGTACGCGCACACTGAAGCACTTAAAGAGTCGGCAGCGAGATACACAACAACGTAGGCAAAATGACTCATGGATGTACGAGCAATTGCGATGGGGCGGTTCCAAACAAAATACGCTGGTTGCAGAGCGAACGCCAACGTAGCTGCTGGAGTTTTCATAATTGCTTTTCTGATCAGTGGTGGCTGCATCGGTGACCGCTCGACGGAAGTATTTGTGACAAATCAGACTTCCGAAGACCTCAACGTTTCTATCTCCAGGTACGGTCGCACAAGACGACCTACGCAGATCTTTAAGGCTGGAGCGCGAAGTTCTCTCGGGGGAGCGTATTTCCAAGTAGGCGACGATGCTGCAGTGGTATTTGGTAAAGCGAAGAGAGGGACCATCTTGATTAATGGAGAAAACATTACCGATGCTAAGTGCGAGTTGTATCTGAAATAGTTGATTGCAAGTAGCATCTCGTCACTGCGAGAGTGTCTGTTAAAATATGAACGAATTTCAGACTTGGTTGATGCTGGTTATAGTCGTGACTGTGGTTTACAACCCGTCGACGGCGCGGTTTTTCCATCGTTTGAACAAACCCTTCGAACGATTCAATCTTCCCGAGGTTATACAGAAGGAGCCGGACTTTGTCGCCAGTGCGAGAATTGGCAGATGCGGCGGTTACTGCTTTTTGCTTCTGATCTACGTCGGAGAAAGGGTGCCTTATCCCACCAACTGGTTGGTGCTTATCTTCCTCCTCCCCTTTGCGTTCTGGGTTTTCTGGGAAGTGTTGAAAAGAACTGAATCCCTCTTCTCACCGCGAAGAAGCGCGGACATAAAGGAAGACAAAACCAAGCAGAACAACTCAGCTAGCCAATGAAGCTGCGATAGGAGTGCAGGAACCCAGATTGTAAGCGGGGAAACAGCAAATGGTAATCCGCTAACTCTTCCAGCACCTGAATCCTGGTCCTGATCGGCGAACGCATTCTGATTTAATGGGAGCATGTGAATGGAGCCGTCGTCTTTCGTAGAGAGTAGTTGTACGTCAGAAGATCCACCTGTCGGACTCCCGTTCACGTTTGCCTACATCTACGACTGGTACGATGGGCCGACGGCTGGAATCGCGATCGACGCGAACGGGCAACCCGTCGCGTTCCACGAGACCGATCGTACGTATGGGTCCGTCTTTTCACGGTCGTTCCTCCTCACACCGATCACCCGCAGTGAATACGACGCCGTAGTCGACCAATACGGGCCCACACCTTATCACCCAAGCGAGGGAGCGAATATGGAGCCGGAGCTTGTGACAGACCAGATGGTCAGCATGTTCCAGCGAACCGCCAACGCAACCGAGGGGACTCTGGTGACGTGTCGTTACAGCCAGTCTTGGGAGTTTCTAGAAGAGCGCGTTCTCAATCCAGAAGAACTCTCGGAGGTGCTGGAAAGGATTTCGTTCTTTTGGCAAGATTCCGATTCAACGGGCCAAGGTTAGCTGGCCCGACGATCAACGAGAAAGACGAAAACTGTCATCGCACCTATCGCGAAAATCATATGCCTGGTATAAATAAGTCCGACTTCGCCGATCAGAAGACTGCTTTTTCGACATTTTGGTGAAGATCCAATTTTAATCAGTTGGTAACTGATCGGGCCAAAGCGTGGTCAAAAAGTCTTTCTAGGGAGTCTCAGCTTGAAAATCCACAGATCGGTTATGACGTTAGGGGCCCCGCTCCTGATCCTCTGGACTGCCCAGGCAAGCAGCGCCCAAACAGCGCCTTCAGGAGTTAAAGAGGTTCTCGCAGCTTGGAGAAACACCGCCGATTCCTTTTCCGCTGTGAAGTGTTATGAGATGACTGGGACCCGTCTTACGGAGACTGATCCTTCGCGTAAGGGATACGGTGGGAAAAAGATCTCCTGGAAAGTGATGCGCCAGGGAATGCTTTACCATGTGAAATATACGATGGACGCGGAGACTGAAAGGCAACAATCGTATGACGGGACATGTTGGTACGGGCTCACTTTAAAATGGCCCTACCAAGACGGGATAATTGTTAAAAATCCTGAGAAGTCCGTCGGTGCAAACCTAGACGAAAACTTAGCGCAACATGCGGCAGGAGGTTTCTTCCTTTCTTTACGCGATCTTATTGAGCGGCCTGCCAATTTCGATGGAAGATCAAACATCGACCTCCTGCAGGAGAACGAGAAGTGGCTTTCTTTAGAGGAGCAACAGTCTTCAGTGACCTTAAGTGTGTCCCCGCAATGCCCGCGGGCGGCAGAAATTCCTAAGAGTGTTGAGTTCACCACAGTTGAAGGCCAACTTCTTCCGACTAAAGTAGAATATGTCCAAAAAGTTGGATCCGTCTCTACAGTATACGAAGTCTCAGTTGGGCCTTACGAGAAGATTGAGCAAGCGTACTACCCATCTCGGATTGATGAAAGCATCCATCGCGTTCAAGGTTCTCAGGCACCTACACTGCTCCTATCAAGCACCTATTCCATAGAGTCGAAAAGCATAAGAGAACAGCCTGTTGAGAAGTTTAGAATTACCTACTCTGAGGGGACATGGCTCTTTGACGACCGAGGCAAGGATCCTGTCTTAGCCTACACAAAAAAGGCTCCGCCGTTCAACCTTGCTATTGGACTCGGTGGAATTCTTACCGTCTTAGTAGGGATTCTCCTCTACCTAAAAAAGAAGCGCTAAAAACCCCATATGGTTTATAGGCATTCTTTGCAGTCGGTTGGAATGAGCGATTGGAATGTTTCACGCTAAGGATTGGAACTCGCTGAGAAAGGATGAGAAGTGAACCGTCGACTTAAGAACGAGTTAGCAATTCAGCGATTTCTGTCCGAGAAAGCCGGGCTGACAGTTGTCCCGTTGTCGGATGAGACCTCCAAATCTCTCCGGCAGGATTTCATCACGGCTCTTGTGGCGCAAGGGGCGATCCCCGCTGGTTTCCAATTCCGGGTCGATACACCCAGGGTAGGACACTACTTGTGGGACCACTTCGTCTCAGCGGAAGAGGTGCCTGATTTCAATGCCGAGATGGAAGATTGGGGCAAGTGCGTCGCGATGTTCGACTGGCGAACGACGGTTTGGGCGTGTCTAAAGCCGATTCAACTTGCACTAGAGCCAAAGGACGACTTGACCCTGCTCAACCTAAAAACGGGCGTCTTTGTGATGTTTAACCACGAATGGTTCCCAGTATCAAAAGCCCAGGTCATGGATGAGACGTTCCTCTCGAAGTACCGGGGCGTTCTGAACCGAGAGCTTCGAGATGCCTCGGGCAAACCCTCACTTCAAGAATCGGGCGCAACAGACCAAGGCTAACTGGACCGACGACCCAAGAGAAAGACAAGCAACAAAACCGCACCGACACCGATAGTTCCGCCCACCACCCAACGGTTGTCAAATTCAGACCGAAGATGAATGTGATCATGCGGAGTTTTAGCCGCCTTCTCCCGTGCCAATTCACTCGCCTTTCCCCGCTTGGCGGCTTCAAAGATAGAACGTTGCCGGAGGTCGAAAGTGAAGTAGACCGGGGTATCGCCACGCTTGTCCGTTGCCGACTGGCTACCCGGAGCGAGTTTTTCTAACTTGGGGATGACCGGATTGGCAATCGGCTTACCGATAAACGTTCTTGTGAGCGCAGGAACTCCGGAGCTCTCGTACATGGATTCATAGACAATCCTTCCGGGCATCGGGATAGGTCCTGCCGAGTAATCGGAATACTCCGTCCGTTCGATCCTTCTAAGGAGTGCTTCACTAAGGCGCCCATTGGTAAATTTGAGAGTAGCCGGTACGTACTGTGTTGAACCAAGCGCTGCTCCGAACATACGAGCAGATCCCCGCTCGCCTTCGAAAGCAAGATCAACGAAAGCGGGCATGGGTGCAAAGTTAAATGGGAAGATTGGGATTTGACCGCCACCTGCACTGTACGGCTCTTGCAATTTTTCAATCGTTATTCCGACACCAGAAAACGGTCGCCCGATCGCAATCCCTTTATCTAATATAAACCATTTGGCAGCTTTGTTCTTCCATCGGCCCAATACAAATAGGCGACCCTTATCGACGATGATCGTGAATGTGCCTGTTCGAGCACTCACGCGCGGTGAACTCTTTAGGTCCCTCATGAAGTCGGATGCGTATTTTGCAGAGATCTTTCCCTCGCGTACCATCATGTCGTACTGCAATTCCTTGTCTCTTACAATTCGATTCCACTCCTCTTCTGACCTGGTTAAAACTTCCCGCACTTCGTATTCCATACCAAAAGCGGGTGTGCGGCTATCCACGGTTGGAATGTTAGGCTGTGGCGACTGTCCAAACGAACTGGCGGTAAATGTGACGAAGCAAACAGGAAGAAGCCCTTTTATCATTTTCTGATAATCCTATTAAATTGCAGTTTTTGTCCGATGCGATTAGTACCGGTCTACATAGGATTCGGTTACCCTAAGCGGGAGGTTGCGCAGCCAATGAAATAGGCCGAAATAGGGCGGGAACAGGTTGTGACCCTAGGCCCTTATGCCTAACAGGCGAGGTAGGGAATTTATCAGTCCCCAAACTCTTCCAACACCCGCACCTCGATTCCGATCGAGGCGATGATCTCGCCGACCCTATCGCACTCTTCCTTTCCCGAGTAGTGAACGGTGGATTTGCCCAGGTGATCGATCTCCCAAGTCTCCAGTTCCGCCTCTTCCACCGAGCACTCGGTGGCGACCATGAGAATGAAGATCACCTCGTCGTAGGTGTTGTGATCGTTGTTGTAAACCACCACCTTCCATCCGCTGCCGCCAGAAGATTCGCTTAGAAGCTCTTCTGGCTTTTCAAGAATAGAAGGGGCGCTCATCGCAAACGGTTGAGAAGCAAGGACGGAAAGAAGAGGGGACTCAGTCGTCCCATTCGGGGCAAACGTCGGTTTTGATGCCCACCGATTCAATCACCTCGGCGGCGGCTTCGCAAATTTCTTTGCTCGCAAAATGAACTGGAGCCTTGCCGTAGGTATGAGCCTCCCACGCTTCAATCTCCGCTTCCGAAGCATCGCAGCCCGTGGCTCGCATAAGGGTGGCGATCACTTCATCAAAAGAGTTGTGATCGTTGTTGAAAATCACCACCATCCATCTTCCGCTACCGACCCCGTTGTTGAGCTCGATTTCCGGTTGAACGAAGGTTTGACTCATCGCTTTCATTTTATCTTGAAGTGGCAACGTATCACACGAATCTGATCCGCCGAAACCTGTCGGAGCGTCAGAGGGAGCTTCAAGACATCCCAACCTTTCAAGACATCCAAACCTTTCAAGACATCATCGTGCCAACGCCGCCATCGGTAAAGATCTCCAGCAGCAAAGAGTTCGCCACCGACCCGTTGATGAGGTGAACCGCCTGCACGCCATCTCTCAGCGCGGCAATGGCTGCCTCCAACTTAGGAATCATCCCGCCTTCGGCGCGTTTGCCCGCAATCATTTGCTCCGCCTGATCAATGGAGAGCTTGGTGATGGTGGATCGGTGATCGTCTCGGTTGCCGAGCACCCCGTTGGTGTCGGTGAGCAAAACCAGCTTCAGCGCGCCAATGGCTCCGGCAATGGCGGCGGCGGCGGTATCGGCATTGATGTTCAACGGCTCGCGATTCGAATCCGATGCGACCGAGCAAACCACCGGGATGGTGCCCACCGCCGAAAGGTCTTCCAGGATGGAAGGGTTCACCTGCAGAATCTTTCCGGTTCGACCCAGGGCCTCGCTTATCGGCTCGCCGATAAGAAGGTCGGCGTCTCTGCCAGATAGTCCAACCGCCCTGCCGCCCGCTTTCTGAATCGCCGCGACCAGCGCCTTGTTGGCCCTACCCGCAAGCGCCATTTCCACCACTTCCATGGTGGCCTCGTCGGTCACGCGTAGCCCGTTGTGAACCTTTTTCTCTAGCCCAACCTTGGCAATCCACTGGTCTATCTCGGGGCCACCGCCGTGCACCAAAATCGGCTTAATGCCTACCAGTTGCAAAAGAATCACGTTGCGAATCACCCCAAACATCACGTCTGGGTTCTTCATCGCCGATCCGCCGTACTTCACCACCACGGTTTGGCCGCGGAAGCGCTGGATATAGGGAAGCGCCTGATTCAGGACGTCGCCGCGCATATCAACCGAAGGATCAACGAACATGAGAACCTAGTATGCCCAACGCCTTAACAGCGGGTGCGATCCGTGTCAAAATCAATGCACGCATCCGCGTGGATTCGCTAGGATTCAGCACGGGCGCGACCCTCGAACTTCCATGGACATCCTTCGCCTTCTAGACGACCTTAACGACCTTGCTACCGAGCAGCCTCGAACCCTGGTGAGCAAGCTCACTTGGGGCTTGGATAAGGAAGAGATCGCAATGCAGATCGCGAAGGTTCGGGCATGCCTGCCGCAAGAGGTGAAAGCGGCGGCGAGCACGGTGCGAGAGTCGGAGCGAATTCTGGATTCGGCCCGAAACGATGCCCACATGACGCTGGAATCGGCTCGGAAAGAGGCAGATCGCATCATCAACGAGGCAAAGGCAGATGCGGATCGTATTCTGGAGCAGGCTCGTTTGCAACAAGAGCGGATGACCTCGGAAAGCGAGATTTTGAAACTCAGCAAGAGCCAAGCCGAGGCGATTCGAAACGAGGCCGAGCGTCAAGCGCAAGAAATGCGTCGCGGCGCCGAGCGCTACGCCTTCGATATCCTGGTGCAAATGGAAGGCGTCATGGGCAAGGTCATGCAGAACATCGAGAGCGGCAAGCGCGAATTGCAGAAGAACGAGACTCCCGCTCCGGCGCCGGTGGGCAATCGAGATCGGGCTCGGGTTCTGTAAGGCGCCTCAAAGTTCAACAAACAACCTTTCGCGATTATCATTTCGCGGGAGGTTTTTTCTTATTCCGACACCTGTAGTGGGACGAACTCACGGTTCAAACGGCGGCTTAGATTCGGCAAACGGGTCCATCCCAGGAATCCGACCCTTTCCGTCCCGCTCTGAAACCCTCCTGAAGAAAACCCCCCGAAAGATCGCCGAGCCGATTCCGGCAAGGATTTTGGAGATCGCGGGTTCCCAAATAATCAGGCAGAGAATCGCCGCAACTCCGGTGTAAAAAGTGATGACTATTGCGGCGACAGGATGAGTCTCCATGCCCCTAAAATAATCATCCGTCGAGGCATAATTCCTGGGGTTCGGACGGCTGAGCCGTTCAAGAGCCGCGAACTCGAACAACAATCCGAGCTCGATGATCAGCACATAAAACACGATCCGCATTCGGTCGTTGTCTTTCACTTTCAGCCCCTTCCCCCCAAAGTGTGTGACCTATAGAGAGCCTGCCCGAGCTAGCGCCATTCGACAGCCCCTTCTGAAGTATAAGGCTATTTCATGAAAGTCGCCGCACTAAAGTAATTCTGGGCGAGCTTCACGGACGAGCAACCCAACCTTGCCTGGAACGCCTTACCGCTCTCTTAAACCAGCTTCCGACGGACGCCGTTGCGCTCGGTCCAGCCCTGCGCGTCAAAGTAGTCCAGCAGCGCGTCTGAGAACTTCCGAGAGGTCTTCAGCGCGTCCCGAGCGTCGCCTGGCGCAAAGAACCCGGAGCCGATCTTCTCCCTCAGCACCTCGCGATTCATCTCCAGTTGCTGAGGGGTGTAGTAAACGCCGTCCGCAAGAACCACAATCACGCCGCGTAAAGACCCCAGTCGGATCATCTCCATCACCGCTTCTTTCGGCGCTTCCACCGTTTTTGCGATTTCCATCGGCGCGGGCGGATGCAATCGACCATCGAGCATCGCCATCACCACCCTATCTAAAAGTCGCTCTTGTTTGGGCGAGAGATAAACCTCTTCCGATGGGAGTCGAATGCCCGCTTCCAACTTGGCGATCACGCCACGCTCCGACCATTCGGTGACGGCTCGGTGAACCTGCTTCTCCTCGACCATCCACTTCGCCGCTCGGGCCACCTCGACGGGATCAAAGGCCAGCGCCCGCTCGTCCGCCTTATGCGCGGCTTCCAGAGCCTTCAATATTCGAGCCGTAAGGGTTTCAAATCCTTCTTCGGTCACCCAGTAGCCGGCAAAGCTCATCAGCTTGCCTTCCGATTTCAGCACCTCAAAGCTATCGCCTAAAAACTGAACCGACACGCCAAGGTGTTTGGCAACGTCTTTGGTATCGCAACCAATCTCGTGCTTTCTAATGAAAGACTCAATGTAATCGGCAAGTTCGCCAAGGGTGGCGAAGTCGATGGCTTGCACCTTCGGCGTGTTGTTGTCGTCAGAAGGGGATGGGTCGCGTTGAGTGATATTAATCTTTCAGTGCCTCGTATTGTCTAAATTCGATCTGTCCGTCTCGGCAGATCCACATGGGGAATTCGGCGGCGGTAGTGGCTGCGCCCACCTCGCCTTTTAGGTTCATTGCTAAGACCACGCAGGCCATTTGGTGAGATTTCGGTTGTCGGCGGCGCATTTGTCGCACCACCGCTTCGCAAGCTTCTTGAGGGCTCATGCCTTGTCGCATGAACTCGACGGCTCGGAAAGAAGCGCAAGCCTTCCAAAGCTCCTCGCCCCAGCCCGTTGCTCCCGCGCAACCCACTTCGTCGTCGGCATAGATGCCGGCTCCAACAATGGGGGAATCGCCTACTCGACCCGGTTGCTTCCAAGCAATGCCGCTGGTGGAAGAGGCCGAGATCACGTGCGGGGTGCCGTCTTCTCGCATCTCCAGGCCAAGCATCGTCACCGTGTCGTGCGATTCTTCAAGGGAGTGGACGTATTCGTTCTTTGCGTTTCCAGTCTTCCACTCGTCGTACCGACGAACGTTCTCCTCGGTCATGAGGTTTCGCGGTTGAATCCCTTGTTCAATGGCAAATCGTCTGGCTTGCTCTCCGGCGAGCATCAGGTGCGGAGTTCGTTCCATCACCATTCTCGCTACTGAAATCACGGGGGCAATTCCTCGCACGGCGCAAACCGCACCGGCGCTCAAGTCCTCGCCGTCCATCATCGAGGCGTCGAGTTCCAGCTCACCGTCCGCGTTCGGCAAAGATCCTAGACCGATCGCTAGGAGAGTGGGATCAAGTTCGCAGGCAGCAAGCCCGGCTTCCAAAGTAGAACGAAGATCGGCTCCTTCCGAGCGTGCTTTCCATGCGGCTTCAATGCCTACTTTGCCCGGATCTTCCCAGGTTGAAACAAGGACGGTCACCGCTATAGAGTACCGGGCGGAGGGTAGGGTTCGTTCTACTCGCGCTTGGGTTTCGGGCCCGCTGCCATCAATGCGGCGTTGGCCTCGGGAGATAAAAGCGCTTGAAAATCTTCTACCAGCCGCTTGGCGTCGCTTTCAAAGTGATAGGACCCGCTGATCTCCCCTTGCCAAATCGATTCCACCACCCAGTCCGGAACGGGTAGCAAAACAATTCTTTCCGGCGTGGTCACGGTCACAGTCAGAATCACCGCCGCGCCGTTCGGATCGGGGTAAGCGAACTCAAAATGTAGCTCATTTTGCCCGTATCGGGTGGGACCCATTTGGGGTTTTCCCTTTGTTTTTGCGTCCCGTAGTAGTGCTTCGTCATAAGAGCCTATTGCAGGGGACTTGCCATCGTAAAGGTCGTCAAAGATGGCTCTCTTTTGAGAGGCGGCGAATGTGTTGAGGCTAAGTTGCATGCGTATCCCAGTGAAATTACTGTGTCTAAATTGCGCGCCGGTTGGAATACAAGCGGTGAACGAGGATCGACGTGGCCAACGGGCCTGCCGGTTTCTACGTTCGACGAAGCTTCGGCATCGTCGGGTGGAGAAGCCTTCCTTGTTTGACTCGAAAGAGTATGGCAGGCGGTTGGTCAGGGAATCACGGAGGATTACATGTCATTTCGTATCAACACGAACGTCGCAGCAATGGGAACGCTGCGAAACGTCACCCAAAACTCTTTGTCGCTGAACCAATCCATCAACCGACTGTCGACCGGTCTCCGGATCAACAGTGCAGGTGATGACCCGGCAGGTTTGATCGCATCGGAAGGATTCCGAGCGCAACTTACGGGCATGGATGCCGCTCTGCGAAACAACCAAGACGCTGTGAACTTTGCCAAAACTGCAGAAGGCGCTCTTTCTGAAGTCAACCGACTTCTGAACGACGCTCGATCGCTGGCAATTTCTTCGGCCAACACCGGTACGTTGAGCTCTTCCCAGGTTCAAGCAAACCAGGACCAGCTTGCCTCGATCGTATCGTCGGTAACGCGAATTTCGCAGAACACGACGTTCGGTACGAAGAAGCTTCTGGACGGAACTGCAGGTATCAACTCGCAGGTCACCAACGCCACCCGAGTTGCCAGCGTCTCGCTGGGTAGCACGGTTGGTAGCGCATCGCTTTCGTCCAACGCAACCATCACGCTGTCGTCCGTTACGGCAGGTACCAAGGCCCTTTACACGTCGGCAACCCTTACGGGCGGCAACGTGTTGGCTGCAGGTAGCTTCTCGCTCAACGGTACGACGTTCAGCTTCGCAGCCGGTCAAACCGGAAACGAAGTGGTCAGCGCGGTGAACGCAGCTTCTGCTCAAACGGGCGTGACTGCAGTTCTCAACGCTTCCAACCGATTGGAGTTCACCTCTACCAAGGTGGGATCCAACGCTCGAATCGACTTCGTCGACGCACAAGGTGTCGTCTCGGCGGCTGCAGGTACCACTGCGGCTCAAACCGGAACGAACGCTTTGGCTACGGTTGAAGTTGGTGGATCGGGTGCAGTGCTCTTCACGGGTGGTCTCAACGGCGCAGACGGTTTGACCCTTAAGGACGCCAACGGCAACACGTTGCGACTCACCGATGCAGGAAACGCAACCACGGCAACGGCCGCGGCTGTTGGTCAGGTTGCAGTAGGTTCGGCTCAGTTCCAAATCGGTGCGAACGCCAACCAAACCGCATCGCTGTCCATCGGTAACTTTGCTGCGAGCCAGCTTGGTCAAGGAATTGTCTCTGGCAAGAACTTGAGCAACCTCGACCTGACCTCGGCCTCTGGTGCAAACGATGCACTAAAGGTCATCGATCAAGCGATTGAAGAGGTCAGTAAGGCTCGTGGTTCGATTGGTAACTTCCAACGAAACGTTCTGGAGTCGAACATTCGATCCCTTGGAACTGCACGAGAGAACCTCGCTGCAACCGAGAGCTCGATTCGAGACACCGACGTCGCTGCGGAAATGACCCAGTACACGAAGTCGCAGATTCTGCAACAGGCCGGTCTTTCGGTTTTGGCGCAGGCGAACTCCGCTCCTCAGGCGGTTCTTTCGCTCCTCCGATAATCCTTCTCTAAGGATTGCTGGGAGAATCGGCAACTAATCAGCCCGGTGGGAGTTCGCTCCCGCCGGGCTTTTCTCTTTTCTCACCTCTTCTCGCCGTTGCCACAGTTGCTTAACCAATTCCTTGGTGAGCGGTTTGTTGCCAAGCATAGTCGGCTGTTCTCGAACCTCAAACTTGAGCGTCTTGTTGCCGTCTGCCGTGTCGTACTGAACCGTGCACCAGCCGCCTAGCCCAATGATGGAATGGACGCCCACCGTCCAACCGAGGTGGGTCATAGCCTCCCAAGTGAACTCGTAGGTGCTGAGTTCGCCCAAAACCTTCACACCGGTGGGCGTGATCCTCAAAAAGCCAACGTCTAGATGAGCATCCAAGGGCGATGTTCCGCCCTTCCAAGAGATCCCCACCCAACGGTCCGTCGGTTCAATCTTTATGCCTCGTTCATTGAAGGCGGCCTCCAACTCTTTTCGCATCCTTTCGGTTTCCCAAAAACCGAATCGATCGATCGCCATCCTCCCTGCCACCATGGCCAAAATTGCGACGGGAACGGAGACCCACTGGAGGCTCTTTGGCGCGAACAGGGCTACTCCCACGGCAATCGCATAGAGTCCACCAAATGGCAGTGCAGGGATGATGTTCCCCATCCACTTCCGTTTTTGATTCCACACTAAACCAGACATCAATCGTCGCGCTCAACCGGCATAATACACTCACCAAAGTCATGCAGAAAGAGTTGGTGTCGGAGGAGCAGTTTGAACAGGGAGGATCTCTCCACGTCATCCGCTGCGCACCGGGACCCAGCACGGTGCGATCTCTGATCAAAGCTTTCGAATCGGACCGCCTGCACGGTCGTAAAGGTGAGCTTGCCGATGAGGGGGTGATCACCTCTTTCGAAGATTCGTTCTTGCCCAGTTGTCGCCGCACCCTTTCGGAAACGTCGCCAATCTCGGTGAGGTCATTTGCCGATATCGTCCGACACTTGCACTTTTTGGCGGGGCTAGAGACCAAGCGCGTGGCACCCGGTGCCCAGCAGATTGCGGCGATGCAGCAAGCCGCGCCCCAACAAGCGGCGGTGGCAAACGCAGAGGGTGAACCCGCCGCGTTTGATCAAGTTGCGGAATTTGCCGGATTTGCCCGCGCCGCCGTTAAGACCATGCGCGAACTGCACGAGTACGGAATAGATGCGGATACGCTGCGCCTTCTTGCGAGTGGGGTCGATGTCATTGGTGATCCTCTTCCGGAAGAGCGTCGGCTCTCGGCCGACCTCGCCAAGAAAGTCCGCGATCTGGCGGGATTGAACGACCGGGCAGATGCGATCCTCGCTGAGATCGGTACGACCTCGCTGTCCGAAATGGTCCATCGATCGATGGAAGAGTTCACAACGGTGGACGGCGAGTATCGGCGCGTTCTGGTATTTGCTCATGCAACTTATAAGCCCGTTGCACTCAAATGGCTTCGCTGGTTGGCGCACGCGGGGTGCCAAGTCACGGTTGTTGTAGATTCTCACCCGGCGATGCAGAGAGGCGATGCTTCTGGTGTGTTTGAAGCGGGGAAGCGGATTGTCGAAGCACTTGGAATCGAGCCGAACACGATCGGCAGTCCCAACAAACTGCTGGAAGGACTGTTCGCGAACGTCGTTCCGGAAGGGTTGGGTCTAGAAGGTGGGGTCACCATCCAAGCTGCGTCCGACCCTCTGAGCGAGTGCGAATGGGCGCTCCGGCACGCCACAAAGAGGCGACAGTACGAATCAGTGCTCATCTTTACTCGGAATGTGGAGCGGTACGCGCCTCTGCTGGAGATCGCTGCAAAGAGATTCGGAGTCTCCCTTCAATCCTCAAGAAGGGCTCCCCTCACTTCAAACGGATTTGTTCGATTCACACTCGCTATGCTCCGTGCCATCGCGGAAGACGATATCCGCGCGTTCGGAAACCTTCTCAACAGCAGCTACTTACAGCTCTCCGGACCCGCAAAAGAGCTCATCAGTCGATGGGTTCGGGAAGCCTATTCGGAAGAGAAGCTAACGGTCGATCATGCTTGGCGGTCGCTCAACGGCAAAGTACGTTCCTTCTTGGGCATCAAAGAGGAAGATTTGGGGTCGATAGAGCCCTCCCTCTTCGAGCCTTCCCCGACTGAGTCCACAACGGTTGATCCCAAACTTAGGGAAGATGTCGAATGGCTGGTAGCGCTCACCCAGTGGCGAAACGAGCACTTGACCGTTTCGAAGACGCCGAATGATTGGTATCGACTGCTCAAGGGTCACGGCGGCGAACAAGGGTTCTTGGAGCAAGCTCGGTGGTTCCGAGGAGCGGCTCTCTCTAGCGAACTCTCTCCGCGAGCAACCGTCTTGGTCAACACCGACCGCGATCAGCGTGCCTTTACCGCATTCTGCGGAGCGATTCACCGACAAGCTTCGGTAAGAACCGTCAGCGAGAAACGCGAAATCGGATTCAAAGAGTTCTTGATCTTCGTGGAAGAAATTTGTTCGGATGCCGACGTAAGTTTGCCCACTGCGGAATCCCGAATCCGAGTGACGGGGAGAGCGGAAGATGCTGAGGGCGCCAACCTAGTGATCGCCCTTGGGATGCTCGAAGGCGAGTTTCCTCAGCGGCGAAAGGAAGATCCAATCCTCAGCGACTTCGATCGGGAAGCGCTTTCAAAGGCGCTCGAACTCCCCGCACCGCTCCCTACCAGTCACGATCGGGCAAGGGCAGAGCGGGATGTTTTCTACCGAGTCTGTGCTTTGGCTGAGAAAGAACTTCTCTTGAGCTATCCGCTAACGGAAGGCGACAGTGACAACGTTCCCGCCTTCTATCTGGAAGAGGTTCGGAGGGTCTTAGGAAGTTCGGTGTCCGAACGAGTCTATCCGCGTAACGTTCTGGTCGATCCCGAGGATTTGAACCTATCAGACTCGGAACTGGCGCAAGGTCTTGCCGGACCCAGAGAAGAGCCGCTAGACAATGAACTTCTAAATAGTTCGTCTGTCGAACAAGTGAGATATGAAGAAAACAAGTTCTCCATCTCTCAACTGCGTGATCTCAACCGGTGTCCGTTCAAGTTCTTCGTGGAGACCCAACTCCGACTGAGACCCACTCAATCGAGAGAGTGGTACCAAGCCTTGCGCAACCTTCCAACGCGGGCGTTGTTGATGAACGCCGAATCACCAGATGTGGCGAAAGACCGGTTGGAAGAAGCGCTTGCTACCTGGCTGGAGGAAAAGCGATTCGAGATTCCGGAGTGGGAAGTCGAAATCATCAAATCGGCCGCGGATCGACTGATTGAAAGCTGGATCGAAAGAGAGTTCAAAGCACGAGATCTTTGGCGAACGCAACCCGGTCAGTATCGGTTCGGAGTCTCCTTCGCTAAGGACCCGAAGGTCATGAATCGACTCGGAATCGAACTCGACGAAACCGTCCCGGCGATTCACGAAGGGGCCTATGGAAGAACGTTGCACCTTTACAAGCCACGAGCCGTGAAGGCCGATTTCAAAAAGCCGGAAGAGTTTCAAAAGATGATGGAGACGTACGGTCCACTGTTCTGTGCGTCTCACACAACAGGCACTGAGACTCGTATCGAAGTGGATGGTCTCAACAATCGCCGCACCATGCTCCGGTTTGAAAAGCCAGAGGATTCCCCCAACCGAGTTGATACCGGGCTTAGAGTAGAGGCAGTGAACATCCTCAACTTTGGGGATCTCAGCCGAAACCAGTTCTTTGCTCTCGTCAAAGAACATATCAACCAGGCGAAGGCGGTTGCGGCTTCCGGCAAGATGGAAGCTCGTCCTGGCGATCATTGCGAGTTTTGCACCCTCGGCGACCTCTGCCGAAGGTCGCAAACGTTCGGCGAGCAGTCCGACCCGTTTGAAGCTGCCATCAACGCTAAAAAGAGCGGAGGGGCCTTGTGAGGACCCCATTACGCGAACCGACCGCCGAGCAAAAGCTCGCCATCACCCGCGTCCAAGACAGTTTCTCGGTGCTTGCGGCAGCGGGCTCGGGCAAAACATTCGTGCTCACCGAGCGGTACTGTGCCCTCGTTGCCGACCACGGGTTTAGACCCTCGCAAATCTTAACGATCACCTTCACCAAAAAGGCGGCGGCGGAGATGAAGCGCCGGATTGTGGATCGCCTCCGATCGATGCAACTCTTTGACGAGGCGCAAGAGGCGGAAACGGGTCCGATTCAGACGATTCACTCGTTCTGCGAACGGGTGCTTAAGGAAAACGCCCTGGAGGCGGGCCTTGATCCGGAATTTGAGATGCTCGACGGGGCAGAGTCCTCGGCGGTCTTGCAATCCTGCATTCGAAAAGCCCTTTTGGTAGATCGGGCCACGGCACCGGACGCATTCTTCGCGATCCGCGTTCTAGCGGGCGAGGAAGGGTACGGCGTCACCTCGGCTTATGGTCCGGTGGAAAAGGCGGTGAAAGATATTCTGGAGGCGATCCGATCCAGCGGCTTTGGTCGAGACTATTTCGCTCAGCGATACGCCTCTGCGGGAGCGCTCTTGAAATGGCAGCGAGAAGAGATGCTCCGCACTTTTGGCGACGTCGTTAGAGCGAGCGTTCAAGAGCATCCGGAATTGGATTTCTCTGAGGCGGTGCTTCTTGCAGACAAGCTCAACAAGCTCGGCCTCAAGAAAGAAGGTTGGGTTGTCGCCAGCGCGGAAGAAGTCGATCAAAGTGCGGCGGCGGTCACGGCCGGACTGGTTCAGTTAGCACTCGAGGCTTGGCGATTGGTCGATGAAGAGCTTCGAAAACTGCAGAAGTTTGACTTCACAGGTCTAGAGTCGAATGCGGTCACCCTCCTGGGTCAAAATCCGAGAGTTCAAGATCGCGTAGCCAAGCAGTACCCGCTGGTGATGGTGGACGAGGCCCAGGACGTGAACCCGGTTCAGTTCAAGTTGCTGGACTGCCTTCGACCCCAATCCATGATGCTCGTCGGCGACGATCGGCAGTCGATTTATGCGTTTCGCCACGCCGACGTGGAGCAGTTTCTCTCTCGAAGCGCCAACAACTCTCTGTTCCTCACCAAGAACCATCGGTCTCAAGAGGGCATCTTGGAGTTTGTCGACGCCGTTTTTGCACCGCGATTCGGCGAGCGGTATCGGCCGATGGCCCCCCGGAAGGAGTTCGATTTCGACGACACAACCGTAAAGCCCTTCTCCGGAGTGGAGATGTGGGAGTTTGCGCGCCCATCCGATTGGGTCGAGGTCGTTACCCAGATTCGTCGCCTCGAACAAAGTGGATTTTCAAGGGGCAAAATGGCGGTGCTCGTAAAGACCAACCGAGAGGCGGAAAAAGCCGCAAATTCCATGCGTGCCTTGGGCGTCGGCGTCCACGTCGTCAGCGGTCCGGAAAAGTTCTACACTCGTCTGGAGGTTCACGATCTCGCCAACACTTTGGAGGCGCTGGTTCAGCCGGAAAACGATTACGCGCATTTGGCAATGCTCAGGAGCCCGGTGGTTGGGCTCTCGCTCGATGCCATTGTTCAGATCGCTTCCGCGCGCAAGCAGAGCGAAACTGAGGACAACTTTGTTCCCAAAACGGTGCGAGAACTCCTTCCTGAAATCGAACTCGCCTCCGAACCCGACAGACAAAAGTTGCAGGCTGCTCTCGACTGGTTCATCGAACTCAGTGAGGTCGCAGATCGAATGCCCGCCTATGAGATTCTGGGCGAGGTGTTTGCGAGATCGCCCTTCATGGTCACCCTGGCCAAGCGGCGAGATTTTGAACCCAGAATCGCCAACGCTCGCAAGCTGTTGAGCATCGCGGCGGCAAAACCGGAGTTGCCCACCACCGACTTCGCTCAGATGATTCGGGAGATTCAAGAGCTCCGACACGCAGAAGGCGAGGCAGCCTTTGAAGATGAAACCGGGGAACTGGTGACCATTTCCACGCTACACAAGGCGAAGGGGCTGGAGTGGGACGTCGTCATCCTCCCGGACGCAGACCAATACAAACCTCGGAGAGTGCAAAACCTTTCCGTGCTTGCCACAAGGGGCCTTATTGCTTACAAGAGCGGATCCCCGAACGTCTGGCACGCGTTTGTCTCCAAGGTGTGCAAAGATCGCGACCGGCAGGAGTTGGACCGCGTGATGTATGTAGCCGCCACTCGTGCTAAAAAGTTGCTCGCGCTTGGGTTCCATGCCAAGGCAAAAGACGGGTTCTGGTCGATCATCCCAACATCCGATCGTGGTCGGCTTTCCAAGATTGGTCCGCTTGTCTCTGGGGCAAACGATTCCGGTGAGGAATACCAAGACTCGGACGATTAGGTGCCAACCGGGTGAACCATCGCGGGTCTTGCTGAGTAGACTTTGAGTGTGAAGTTTAAGGTCGCTGTTGTGCAATTTGCCCCGAATAAGGGACAACTTGCGGCCAACCTAGATCGAATCGCCGAGGCCATCGATCAGGCCTGTCAGCAAGGCGCCCAGTTGGTGACCTTCCCAGAAACCGCCCCTACCGGCTACTTTCTAGAAGGGGGTGTTGTGGAACTGGCGCTCAGCGGTTCGCAACTGGCGCTTGAACTGGAGACCCGGCTCGCGGGCAAATCCATCGAGTGCCACGTATCGATTGGATATTACGAGGCGGCTCACGGGAATCTGTACAACTCCTGCGCTTACATCGCCATTAGCGGCGGAAAGGCTGCGCTCATTTCCAACTATCGAAAGTTCTTCCTTCCGACCTACGGAGTCTTCGACGAGGAGCGTTTTGTTTCTCGTGGCAACAAATTGGGCCTGGTCGAGACCCCGTTCGGAAAAGCGGGCATGCTGATTTGTGAAGATGTGTGGCACAGCGTTCTACCCACACTCGTTGCCGTAAGCGGAGCACTGATCGCTCTCGTGCCTTCCGCCTCGCCCGCGAGAGGATTCCGAGGGGAAACGGTTGACAATGCAGATCGATACGAACGACTCGTTCGGGCGATCTCGGAAGAGCACGGGATTTTCTGCATTCTCACCCAGTTGGTCGGTTTTGAAGGCGGGAAGGGCTTTGTCGGTGGATCGATGGTGACCGACCCATTTGGTCGAGTCCTGGGCCGAGCACCGATCGGAAAAGAAGCGATGCTGGTTGTGGAATGCGACATGGAGCAGGTTCAAATTGCACGTGCCCAATCGCCGCTTATCTCCGACCTTCAAAGCGTTTGGCCCGTGTTGCAAGGGCTTGTTTTGGAGACCGAGTTTGAGCAGTAAAGCCGTTTTTGCGATTCTGGCCATCATCCCGTCGTTTGCTTTTGGACAGACGATCTGCATCGATCCCGGCCACCCTTCGGAGATCGGACGAGGTTCTTCAGGCAAGAAGATCAGCGAGATCGAAGCGGTTTGGTTGATCGGCTCTCGCGTCGCCAAGGAGCTAGAGGAACTCGGATACAAGGTGGTGCTCACCAAGTCTAAGCAAGAAGAATTGGTGAAGAATCGCCGGAGGGCAGAGATCGCCAACGAGGCAAAAGCGGATCTGATGGTTCGATTGCACTGCGACGGTGCGGGCTCTACGGGATTTGCGGTGTACTGGCCCAGCAAGCAGGGTACGGCCCAGGGTCGTACCGGTCCGAGCCGAGAGGTGATCGACAAGACCGCGAAAATCGCTCCCGTCTTCCACAAAGAACTTGGTCGAGCGCTCAAAGGGAAGTTGCGGGACAACGGTTTGAAAGGGGATGAAAAGACCCTCATCGGTTCGAGACAAGGCGCACTCACCGGATCCATTTTCAGTGAAGTCGCGGTTGTGCTGGTGGAGATGGTGGATCTGACGAACCCCAAAGACGACGCGTTCATCGCCTCGAAAGAAGGGCAAGACCTGTACGTGAAAGCCCTCACGCAGGCCATTCAAAAGTCGGTTCCCCTAAAGAAGGGCGATTAGGGGGCAAGGCGATTAGATGCATCGAAGCATCACACAGGACCGGCTTGGTGCTAAGGTGAAAGGCGGATGATTGCCGTTCTCCCAGCCGCCGGAAGAGGAACCCGCATGCAAAGCGTGACGGGCGGCGCTCCAAAAGAGGCGCTTACCCTGCGCGGGGTGAGCGTGTTGGAGCACGTTATTCACGCCGCTCAGCCGTTCTGTGATTCAACCGTGGTTGTCTGGCGAGAGTCAAAGGGACCCGTTCCCGGTGGCTACGCATGGATTCCGCAAATGGAGCATGAGGGCCTCGCTCCCGCAATCGTGAGCCCGTTTGTTGGCGACCGATCCATTCCCACCGAGCGTACGGCGGTCCTTCTACCCGATACGGTTTTCTATCCTGCTGATCCCATCGAGGCGCTGGTGAAGAGTCAAGCCGATATCGTGATCGCTCTCGAAGAAGTTCCGCTGGAGAAGGTGAGTCGGTACGGGATTGTGGAGCTATCTGGCGACACCATCGCGCGAATCGTGGAGAAACCTTCCGTGGAGGAAGCTCCTAGCACCTGGGCGGTGAGCGCACGATACGTCTTCTCTTCTAGATTCTTAGACTATTTGTGTGAACAAGTATTGTCTAAATCTGGAGAAACTGGCGAATTGGCCGTGACCCCCTTCATCCAATCGGCGATAGAAATCGGCATGACGGCGGAGGGTGTAAAACTTGATCGCAATACCAAGCGATTGGATTGCGGAAATCCAGACGGGTATCGACAAGCGAAGGCGCTTTTTGAAGGAGAATCAGAACGATGAACGTGAAGGAAGTAGTGGCATCCGCGCCGGGGCGATGCGGAATCATCGGTAATCCGAGCGACATCTACGGTGGCGCGGTGATCTCTTGTTCGGTCTCTGCCCGCAACCGCTGCACCATGCGGCGCATCGAGCCAAACTGTACAACCTGCGAGGACTCCCGATTCAACGGATGGGCGTTGCCAGACGACCTTCGGTTGCTTCAAGCGGCCTTTAATCGACTTCCGATAGACGGCTTCTACGAAGTGAGCTACGAGACTGACGTACCTCGGTCGAGCGGACTGGCGGGCTCCACCGCCCTGCTGGCTGCGATCGTGGCTTGCTTACTCGTATTGCGAGGCGAGGCGAACAGGCTCGAAGATCCCGTTGCCATTTCCGAGTTGGTCCGCGATATCGAGCGGAATGAAGCGGGGATTGTGTGCGGGTACCAGGACGCCTACATGGTGGTTCATGGTGGGGCACGATTCTTGGACTTTGCCGGGAAGCACCCGGTGGAACCAGGTCCCGTTGGGAAGGTGAAAGACGCTCATCTGGGAGACCGATTCTTGCTGATCACCACGGGCGTTCAAAGACTGAGCGGAAGTGTTCACGGACCAATCGCGGAAAGATGGCTGAACGGGGACCAGGATGTGCAGTTACGCGTTCTGCGAGCCGCTACTCAGGCACATGCCGTCTACAACGCCCTTCTGAGCGACAGTCTCACCGATGAACTTATCGCCGAGGCCATGACATGGAACTTTGTGGACATCCAAGCGATGGGCGGTTCAGGAGAGGCTATCGATGAACTGGTCAAGGAATGCCTAGAAGGGGGGGCGAAGGCGGCCAAACTCGCCGGGGCAGGCATGGGCGGCACCGTGATTGCCTTCCACGATGACCTGGAGGCACTGGAGAGCTTTGCTCGCTCCAAGGGTTACACTCGGTTCATGAAACCGTTGGTGCAAGAAGGTTTGATTCTAGAAACGGTGAAGGGTTAAGAACATCATGAGCGTGCATTTTCAAACTATCCTGCCAAAGCTTCCGTTCGGTCCCATCAGCGCATTCGCGGATGAGATCAGCGGCGACTTTGATGAGCAGCTATCGGAACTCAACCAATACGGCGTTACCGGTCTTGACCTGCGCACCGCGTTCGGCAAAAACGTGATGGCGCTGTCTGATGAGGAGTTGGACGTTCTAGCAGGCAAGGCGTCGGCGGCGGGCGTTCATTTTCAGTGTGTTGGAAGCCCGATCAACAAGGTGGTCGCTGCCGAAACTCAGGCAGGCGATGAACTCGCAAAGTTGGTGCGTGCCATTGAAATCGCGAAGCGCATCGGAACCGACAAGATTCGCCTGTTCTCCCCTGAAACCGATGACGATCAAATCGCTTACGACTGGATGGCACCAATGGTCGACTTGGCGGGAAAGGAAGGGATCATTCTTCTCCACGAGAACGACGCTCGCTACTATGGCGCCTATCCAGAGAAAGCGAAAATCCTTTTTGAGAAGCTAGGTGGTCCCCATTTCCGAGCCGCGTTTGACTTCGCGAACACGGTCCACATCGGTTTCCGACCGATGAACGACTGGTTCCCTTGGCTCCTTCCGCACCTGCACACCATCCACATTAAGGATGCGATCGAAGCCGAGCATCGGGTGGTCCCAGCGGGTTCCGGGGATGGACAAATGCTAGAGACCTTCCAATTCCTTCTGGCTGAAGGTTGGTCTGGACCGTTGACGCTTGAGCCTCACCTGCAACTTGCGGCGGCGAATCATGGATTCAGCGGCAAAGATCACTTCAAAACCGCTGTCGAGGCCCTTTACCGGTTGCTTGAGCAACTAGGAGATGAATCGAAATGACAATCTCAGCCCAACTCTACACCCTTCGCGACTACTGCAAGACGTTCGAAGATTTCGAAACAACCCTTCAGAAGCTCAAGAATATTGGGTACAAGGCGGTTCAGCTCTCTGCAGTCGCCTGCGTGGATCAAGGCGACCTTGTCGAAAACGGCAAACGAGCCAAAGACCTTCTGGATAAGTACGGCATCGTCGCCAACGCAACGCACCGACCCTGGGAATCGTTCATCAGCGATATCGACCGGGAGATCGCCTACCACCAGGCGCTCGACTGCACCTACACCGCAATCGCCGTTCCCAGCCATGAGCATAGACAGATGGGTCTGGCGGGATACAAGGCGCTGGCAAGCGAAAGCTTTGCGGTTGTGGACGCGCTGAGTGCGGCAGGAATTCGGTTCGCTTATCATAACCATGCTTTCGAATGGCAAAAGCACGACGGCGAACGGGGAATCGACGTGCTCATCGACGAAACCCCGAAGGCGATGCAGATTGAACTGGATACCTACTGGGCGATCCACGCCGGCGCGCAGATTCTGCCCCTTATCGATCGACTCAAAGGGCGACTCGACATGGTCCACCTCAAGGACAAAGAGTCGATTAACTGGGAGGTTCGATTCGGCGCGGTCGGAGAGGGGAACATTGATTGGGAAACCATTCTTCCCGCTCTCCGAGATGCCGGGACGACCGACTTCATTGTCGAGCAAGACGACACATTTGGTCGCGATCCGTTCGAGGCTCTCGAGTCTTCTTTGCGCTATCTAGAAGCTCGAACTCACCTCATGCGCTGAGGTTTTAGCTCCCGCTCTACCACCGTTTTGTTCTGAGAATAGGTGAGCTTGGCGGGAGCTGAGTTGTCGGCACAAATACCAAAGTGTCGCCAGTTGAATCCTCCGGTGACCCTACCGTTCGGGGCTTTCCAAGTGGTCAATGCTCCGACTCCTAACATCAGAATGGGGTCGTCTTGAACCCCCAGGGTCTCTTTGCCCTTGGGGTTCTTCGCAAGTCGCACCGCGTCGGTGGATACCCAGCCGACCCCTTCCAGCCAAACCTCGCTGTTCATGTGACCCGTCACATCCGATGCATGCGTGTTGCCAAGATAGCCCGGATAGCACCGAGCAGGAATGCCGTTCGCTCGCATGATCGTTGTGAATGCGGCGTTGAGTTGATTGCATTGCCCACCACCGTTGGTGATGATCCCAAACGCATCGTTCTTGGGCTGATGAGTCAGGTAGGTCATTCGGGAATCGAACCAATCGGCCATGCGGCGAATAAACCCGACCTTGCTCTCGCCATTGAACCGAAAAAGTTCTTCCGCATCCTGCATCTTGCGGAACTCCTTGGTGTCGAAAATCTCTGGATAGCGAGAAACAAGCGCTTCTTTCTTCTCAGCCTCTGTCAACGGTTCAACCGCGGCCGTTCCGGGAACAAGTCGCGATTTCGAGAGTACGGCTCGGCAGGCAAACAGAATCTCAACCGGCTCGTCGGAATCGACCCGGAAATAGGCGACGGTAGAGTTCCCCTCAAGGGTGGGAGCGGTTTCCACTTTCACCTCTTTTCCGTTCAGGTAGAACGCGGTTCCAGAGATGGCTTGGTTATGATTAGTGGGCGGTACTAAGTGGGCCACCCATGCATGCAAGCCTTTCGAAAAACGCTCGGTACGAGTGACAAGGACTTGCCGAAATGGGGTCCGCTGGATTCGGAATCCCGGTAGGTCGCTGGCGACCTTCTTACGACTTTCAGGCTCTGTTTCCTTTGACTTGGAAGGAGTCGCTTGCTGGCCAGCCGCCAGAGCATTCGCAATCAACAGGGCCGATCCGACCCAGACAAACGTGTTTCGGCTCAAGAGCCTGTTCCCCAATAATCCCATGACTCTATTGTTCTTTCAGTTGCATTAATGGGGCTGTGAGCGATGTCACAGCGATTCAAGTTAGGGTTTCGCCGCTCCGTCCTTAAAGATCTTGGCGACTCTGCTTTCCCACCGGGCTCGGATAGGTGCCTTATCGATGGTGAAATGATCCCCCATCACAAAAAGGAGATCGGCGTTCGCTTTAAGATCTCTCAACAGCAGTGCAAACCTCTTTGCCGACTCGGTGAGGCCAAAGTTGTCTTGAACACCCATCGACAAAGTGATCCGGTCCTTCACCAATGGCTCTAGCTTGGCCCAATCTTTCTTGAGTTTCAGACTCAAGTCGTACCGCTTCCATTGCTCCACCACCTTGGAGTTGATGCGACCCGTAATGCGATTCCACAATTGGTCTGGCTCCCCGGTGGGGCGTTTGCCCGAAAAAACCGCTTCAAAACTGCGCAGTTGTTCCCCACGAACAACCTGTTCGTAATCGCTCTGCTCTTGCATGGTACGCAACCCAATCACGCCCGCCAACGTGGCATTGAGGCGTGGTTCTCCCGAGGCGGTGACGAAGAGTTGTTCGTTGGGATCGTACAGATTGATTCCGCAGAAGTCCGAGAAGTCCAGCGGATCCGGGGAACTCGCCCAGCATGCCCCGAACACCTCCGGGAAATTGAGCATCAGGTACATCGAACTCCACCCACCGCTGCTGTGTCCGTTCACAAAGCGGGCGTGGCGAGCCGGAATCCCTCGAAACTGTTGCTCCACCGCTGGAATGATCTCTTTAATGAACGCCTGCGCCCAGGGACCGTTGTTGTCGCTATCGGCATAGACGCTGTGACCCATGCTGCAACTTCCGTCCAAATCCACATAGATGAACGGTTCGCCTGCGATCGGAGGTCTGGCAGACGCTTTTCCGCCAGCAAATCGATATTCCCAGCCGTAGCCATGAATCTCGTAGATCACCGGAAACTTCCGATTCGGATCCTTCAGAAACTCCTCCGGGAGCCACACCGAGGCCTTCAGCGATATTGGCTTTCCGTAAAAAGCGGTGAGCAACGGCGATTCGATCTTGAGTTCCTTGGAGTGCGTCGTTGTGGCGTAGGAGGCGGGTGCCACCACCTGATCGGCTTGTAAGGAGATGCTCTGCTTAGGGTCGCCCGAGATTTCAAAGGACTTCGCCGTGGAGAAATAGTTTCCAGCCTGCTTTCCGGCATTGGGGGCGGTTGGATTCTGATCAAAGAGAACCTGAATGCGATAGCTGCCTGGGTCGAGGTGAGAGGGAGCCGCCGGGAAGGAAATGGCGTTCTCGTCAGAGATGGTGACCGTCGCCCCGGGGGCCAACTTCTCGACGTCGACTGCGTAAACGGGATCAAGGCGGGGGAAGCCCGAAAGGAGCATCGGTTCCGATTGGGTTTTGGAGACGCAAACTAGAATTCGTCCCGTGAAAGAGGGCACGTCTTTCACCTGATAGCTCACCTGAAACTGAGCCGCATTCGCGCAGACGGCAAGCCAAACTGCGCCCATGGAGACGCAAAAAGTCTTTCTGATATTCATTTCCTCTCCCTGATTGGAAAGCCCCTTCCAGGCTTTTCCGAGTCCTGTTCCCCGCAGATATTCTCGCACGCGTGGATGCAAGAAGATAGCCCCAAGTGCTCAAAATCGACGGGACGATCTGGCTCTCCTTTCCAAAACCATGCCATGTTTCCGCAAGCTCCCCGGCTCCTTCAGCAAGGACGTGGACCGTCGCGGGATCGCCCGTCTGTCATCGAACGTTCGGCAAGAGAACAAGTTATGTCGGCTAGGACCATCGCCCTAGGCACTACTCCAAAAGACCGAAGGGAAGCAAAAGCACAAATGCCCCTTTCGAGGGTGCGCAGACTAGATCGTTGGGTTTACAATCGCAGATGTGTCCAACGTTCGCCTCGCCAATGAAGCCGTGACCCAGTCGCCTGCGTTTCAGTCCTCCGTGAAGGTTGCCGAAGCTCTTCGGCACGATCTTCACCAGCACCCGGAACTCATGTATCAGGAGCACCGAACGGCGAAGGTTGTTTCAGAGCATCTGGCAAAGGCAGGCGTGGAGCACAAAGCGGGTCTGGCAGGTGGAACGGGGGTTTTAGGATTCCTACCCGCAACCACGGTCGATCCGAGTAGCGCCGAAACCATCGCGCTGCGAGCCGACATGGACGCGCTCCCGATCTTGGAGGAAACGGGCGTCGAGTACGCCAGCCAAACCCCCGGAGTGATGCATGCCTGCGGTCACGATGGCCACACCGCTATCCTAGTCGGAACCGCGAACTACCTTTCCCAAGTCGAGCGACCCCGAAACGTTCTCTTTGTCTTTCAACCCGCCGAAGAAGGCGGCGCGGGTGGCAAGAAGATGTGCGAAGACGGCGTACTGAGCGGGGAAGTCCTTGGTCCGAAGGCGGACATCATCTTCGGACTCCACTGCGCGCCCATGCTCCCGTTGGGCTCCGCGGCCACGCGGGTGGGACCGATGATGGCCTCCACCGATGAGTTCACGATCGTGGTGAACGGTCAGGGCGGACACGCGGCGAGCCCGCATTACACCATCGACCCTATCGTGGTTGCAGCCCAAATTGTCACTGCCCTGCAAACCGTGGCTTCACGAGGCGTGGACCCCCTCGATTCGGTGGTTGTCACGGTCGGAAAGATCGAAGCGGGCACCGCTTCGAACGTCATCCCAATGAACGCGACCCTGGTCGGAACCATTCGAACCCTCCGTGCCACCACCCGAGACTTCGCCGTTCGCCGAGTTCGCGAGATATCGGAAGGCGTCGCGAGTGCTTTTGGGGCGACCGTCACCTTCAAGCACAAAGAGGGCTACCCGGTCACTGAGAACGCACCCGAGGCTTACGAGCGTCTCTCCAAGGTCGCCGAGAATCTCATCGGCGACAACTGGGGCGAGTATCCGCCTGTGATGGGTGGGGAAGATTTCAGCTTTTACGGGCACCACGTGCCCGCCTGCTTCTACTGGCTGGGCGTCATTCCGGAAGGGGCCGATACTTACCCACAAGTGCACACGCCGAAGTTCAACTTTAATGACGACGCCATCCCCGTAGGGATGGCGTTGATGAGCGAGTTAGCTTTGAGAGGCTAACCTTACTTGCGTCGTCGTCGAAGCATGGCGGCGACGCCAAGTCCCAAGGCGATCATGGTTGCAGGCTCGGGAACGGGTGCTCCTACATGGGTTCCTACCGATCCGAGAAGCCGAACGTCCTCAGCGGAGAGTGCGTTGTCGAAGAACGCGAGTTGGTCGATTTGGCCAGATCCGTTGTCGCCATCGTTGTCGCCAAAGATGTCGATCGTGTTGGCAAAGGAGTCGTTGTAGGAGTAGAGCGCCCATCGACCATCGACTCCGCCCGCTGCATTGGTGTTAATGAGGGTGCCGTCCAGGTAGGTCTTCATCTGCGACGCGACCGTATCGACCGTGATCACCACACGAGTCCACGCATTTCGAGGGAAGGTGCCTGCGTACAAACCGCTGATCCCAACCCCGTCATCGCTCGGTCGAATGAATAGGTCGCCATCGTTTTCGTTGAATGCGTTGGTGTTGAAGAAGGAAACCCAGTCGCCGGTGGACGTGATCTTTACGTCCATCACGATGGAATACAGGTTCACGTATGCGCCACCGCCGTTAGCAGCGATACCGTGAGGAGCTTTGAAGTACTGAGCCGTTGCATCGGAAAATGCGGCGACTCGCTTACTGAACGAACCTACGGACTCGGTCGAGTAGGCAACCGGACCCGCTGCTGGTGCGTTGGTGGAGCCGCCTTCGCGAAACTCGAGAGACCCTGCCGTTCCTAAAGGATTGAGCGTGGTGGCCAGTGTGTCGTCGAACTCATAAGACGCCACAAGACCCGCTTGAGCCACATAACCAAGAGCCAGTGTTAGAATCGAAACTGCGAATTTGTTCATAGGAGAACCCCTTTCGCAAGAAGGTTACGGGAGGCTTGTTAGCCGCTGGTTAACCTGGCATTAAGACCAGGTTAACCAGCAATATTGCGAGGGGGCACCCTTAGTACTCCAGCAAGTAGTAGCAGGTGCGATCCTTCCGACCGTCGATGTTCAGGATCCCATCGACCAACGAAGCGGTGCGACCCGTTTTGCGACCATAGGCATCGAGAAGGGAGACCTTCGGCGATCCACCACGTTGGAACTTGATCGATCCGATCACCGGTTCCATCAGCACCGGACCCTTGCCATTCACCAGCATCATCGATCCGGAAATCTTGGAGTCGGCCGACCGTGCCCGGGCGATGGCCGTCACCAGGATTCGCTTGCCCGTGGCAAGAGTCGCATCTTTATCTAGGGCGGTCGCTGTCACCGTCGCGAACTTTGATTCCAGCTGAAAGAGATCGCCCCCCAGGTTCAGGGTGTAGCCCTTCGCGAACCCGACCACGCCTCTTGTGCCAGGGGTATCAATGATGAAAAAGCCCGATTTTCGCGATCGCCCCGGAGTCCATCGAAGTTGGTTTGTGGAAGCCACGAGCGCTCCGTCTTTCTCATGCTTGGAAAGATCAAACTTGGTCGTTGGCTTAGCCGAATCACCGAAGCTGACCACACTTTTTCCAACCGCCAAAGACCCGATCGGAATCGTTTCCGAGTCGCCGTCCTTCACGTCTCCGGAAGCGTCCTGTCGCTCATCGAATCCGAGATTGCCATTGCGGAGCTCCCCGATGCTCACGTTTCTTGGGATCACCAGGTCCGATTCCTTCACGTCGCTTCGGTGGATCATCCGCGAAAGAGCGGGGAAGAGCCCAATGACTTGCGGAGCGGTCGCGTCCCACTGGTCTCTACCAATGCGAGACGAGAAGGTGCCGTCATCCCGGTTCTGGAAGATGAAAGAGACATCCCAACCTTGTAAGCCCATCCCGTAGGCAGAAAGAATTGCCGGACCCTCGGCGCCCCACTCGTTCGGGAAGACGTGGATCCATTCGGAGAGGCTGAACGGCCTTCCCGCCACTTGAGTCGCGCCCATGCTGAAAATGCCTGATCCGGGCTTGGCGAGCATCGAGGCGTCGTTGATCCGACCGTCTTCGCCGCCACCAAAGTAGTTGTGGCGGTCGATCATCCCCACCTTCGAGTCAGAAAGGAGGTTCCAGTAGTGGCTCGGTCCTCGACCCGCAATCCAGTTGGAGGCGAGCATCTCGCCCGAGTAACCGCTCGCCCGAACTGCCTTCTCAAAACGGCTGTAGAACCGATCTTGGAGCCCAGTGAGGAACTCCATCGTATCCAACAGGCGACGCGCGCGATTCCGTTGAGATCCCTTCAACTGGTCAGGATCATAGAACCACGGGTTGCCTGCCGGAACGATGTAGTTCTTGTCCAGACTCTCGCCGGGGAATCCTTCTCCCGCAAAGGTGTTGAGGCCACCATCTCCCCAGGCTTTCTTGAGTCCTGCTTCGTTGCCGTACTTGGCGCGCAACCAGGCTGCAAACTCGGAAGCGGCGCGATTTCGAAGGGTTGGGATTTTCTGCAATCGGTCTTGAGTTCCGTAGAAGAGAACGCTGTCCTCGTTGAACATCTCGACAATCGCAATCGCCGGGTCTTGGGCGTAGGTCAGCCCCGTGTACGGATTCTTATGCTGCAGTAAACGAACCGTTTGGGCGATCTGGAGGTCTTGCAACTCTTTGGAAAGGAACACCGACCCGTGGCGCGTTTCTAACCGACCGTCCGCTCCGTTGATCGCTCCAAACTCAGCGTGATAGGGAACCGCCTCGCGATCGTTTGTTCCAAGTTTCACCCCAAAAGTTGGAGACAGCTTCACATAGATGCCCTTCTCTTTGAGCTTGGCGACAAAGTAGTCCATCCGATCCAAGGCAGCCGAATCGAATTGCGCAAACGAGCCTGAAGACTGAATGCCCGCCCATCCCGGCCCATCGGCGTACTTGTGTAATCGCACCGCGTTGATGCCGTTTCGGGCGTAAAACTCGGCGCGACGATCGGCAAGTTCCTCAGGAGGGGCACAGTCGGCATAGCAAACGTTGATCCCCCAAAGCTTGATCGGCTTTCCGGAGACGGTGAGTTTGTCGCCGACAGCCTTCACCCGCCCCGCCTTTCCGGCAGGGGCGTCTAGCCAGGGAGCCAGGGATATCTCATCCGGTCCGGAACTCGCGGTGGCGGGAAGGAACGGGAACCAAGTATCGAACGCGGAATCATCCGGCATCTTACTCGGGTCGGTGATAAGCAAAGTCGAAGCCGGGGGTGTTATGCGAATGCGCTTGTTGTACTTCTGACCCGCTTTCAATTGGGTGGGAGAAAGGGCGATCCGGATGCCGCCATCGGCAGAAACCTGCCCGGCGGGCTCGATGGTGATACTCCCGGTGCGCTTGGCGGCATCGGTGAGGTCTAAACGTCCGACCGAGGCGCCAAAATCTCGAATCCCGACCGGGATCGGTGCCGTTGTCGAGCCTGACTTGACGTTCCCCTTTTGAAAAGCCGCCGCATCGGGTTCGACGGAAAGTACAACCGCAGTGACGGCGGTATCGCGGTCGGAACTCACGGAGAGGTTGAGCTCAACGCCGGAGGAAGCTCCCCCCGAAACACGCCATTCTAGGGTGAGAGTCGCCCCCGTCGAGAGCTTTGCTCGAGCCGTTCTGGAAGAGCCGTCCGTCGACTTGGAGACGTCCTCGAAGCTCGTCCAACTCCAGTTCGGTCCCCAGCCAATCACGTTCAAATTCAGATAAGGAGCCTCGTTTTCCAGAAGCGATAGTGCGTTTGCGCGTTGAGGCACAAACAGGAAGCCCTCCGCCCCTGTGGCCTGGGCAGAAGCTACACCGCTACAACCCGAGTTGCTGAGGAACAGCGCCGCCATTACCGCCATCGAAAGTCGCCCGAGCATTCTCCTATCGTAAGCCGGTTCAGGGCTGAAAGCAACAGAGTTCGAACATATTCGAACCTGAATCTAACCTCAACCACCACGGCCCGTTGGACGTATCATTTGGACATGAGGAGCAAAGTTATCCCTCCAATGCGCGTTGTCGGCATGCTCTATGTGGGAACCAACTGCAACAACGAAGTTCCCGCGCTTTGGGACCAGTTCGTCCCGCGCATGAAAGAGGTCCAATGGGACGGCGAGTGCTACGGAGTTTTGAGGCGTTGGGAAGGCATGCCGGATGGCGTTTTTGCCTACCTTGCCTGCTTTGAATCCAACGGACCCGTTCCGGCAGGCATGGAAGCTTGGGACCTGAAGGGCGGTGAGTTCCGTGTTACGGTTGCGCCCACCCTTGACCACATCCGCAGCGTGTTCGACGAGAATCTCCCGAACGACCTTTACGAGGTCGGTGGTCGAGAGATTTACGAGTGCTACCCGGAAGACTTCCCGGATAACCCCAAGGTCGAAGTCCTTTTTCCGATCTAGCGAACTCGCTAGTTGCCCGCGATCGTTCGAAGGGCTTCTTCGTCTTTGATGACGACGAAGCCCTTCACCGTATCTACCGGACCTGCGGCCTTCCACTTTCCAAAAGTGGCGCTGACCGCTTCTCGGTTAGAACCGATGAGGTCGGCGAATTCGGCGTGGGTGAGTCGAAGATTCACAAAGCGTCGGCCCGTCTTGGACTCGCCGGGATAGTCCTTCGCGAGTTTCAGAATGAGTCGAGCGAGCCTTTCTGGAACCGTCAAGAAGAGCACGTCCTGCATCCGGTTCAAGATTTCGGCTCGGCGGTCGCCAATCAGTTTATGAACCGCCAGCGATAGCTCGGGCTTGTTAATGACCATCGTTCGCAGGATGTCCACCGGCACCGCGAGGAGGGAAGCGGAGTCCACCGCTTCTGCGCTTTCTACGGTGGTAGATTCGCGATCTCCAAACAGATCGATGTCGCCGATGAGTTCACCGGGCTTCAAGATGGCAAGCGTCAGCCTTTTGCCTTGCGAGTTGGTGGCAACCACCCGAACGTTGCCTTCTTTGACAAGATAGGCGTGGGTGTGGCGAACGCCGCTCATGCAAATGTGGTCGTTCCGCTCGAATCGGACCACGCGACTTTGATCGGCAAGAGTCCGGAGTTCGGAATCGGTTAGGCACTTGAACAGATCGAAGTTTCTAACCAACCAGAGCCGGTGGGGAGATTCGGCAATGGTTGCCGCCCCGCCCTGCTCTAAAGAAACCGTGCTCTCGACTCCGCTCGCCATATCGATTTGGTACCTGCTCTTAGTGGGGTTTGTCTAGGCTCTCTCCACCACCGGAGTCCCCCAACCGCAAAGGGCAAGGTTCCTTACAGAGAAGCGGAGACTTCCGACACCCGACCGTTTTCTACGCCAAGCCCTTCCGTTTCTTCCAGCTTTTGAATCCTCAATCGCTGAATTCTTCGACCGTCGGTTTCGGCAACCGTGAATCGGTGCCCGTCTGCGTCCAGGAACTCGCCGAGCTTCGGTTGTCGCCCGAAAAGACCAAAGACGTATCCACCGATTGTGTCGAAGTCGTCGCTGTGGAATTCGGAGCCGATCTCGTCGTTCACATCGTCCAGATGGGTTTTGCCTTCCACCAGATAGCCGCCTGCATGTTCCGATACTTCGGGTTCTTCCTGGTCGTACTCGTCTTGAATGTCGCCAAAAAGCTCCTCGACAATGTCCTCGATGGTGACGATGCCCGCAGTACCGCCCATTTCGTCTTGCACGATGGCAAGTTGGGCTCGTGCGGCGCGCATCTCGGAGAGCAACTCGTGGAGGTTCTTGTTCTCGGGAATGAACATCGCAGGACGCATCAATCGACGCATGCTGGGGGTGCCCTCTTTCACCATCGAAAGGAGCAAGTCCTTGGCGTGGATGATCCCAATGATCTGGTCGTCGGTGCCTTCGTAAAGCGGAATCCGCGAGTGTCCGGAGGTTTGGATGACCTTCACGACCTCTTCCGGATCGCTATCGATCGGCATGGCGTCCAGGTCGGTTCGGGGGGTCATTATTTCCCTTGCGACCGTATCCGTGAACTCAAAAACGCTCTGAATCAGCTCGCTCTCGTCGGTTTCGATCGCGCCCGTCTCTTGAGCGTTTTCGACGAGCGTGATGATCTCTTCCTCTGCCCGAAGCGGATCGTTGAGCGTGGCTTTACCGCCGAATCTTGCGGCAAAGAGGTTTGCAATTCCGACAACCAACCGCGCTGGATACTTGAACACAACGCTGGAGAACTTCGCAAATCCAGCGAGTCTCGCCGCCGTCGCTGCCGGATAAAGCATGGCGTAGCTCTTTGGCACCAACTCGCCCAGGATCAGATTGAGCAAGAAGATCGGGATTCCAACCAGTGCGACTCCGCCGAGAATCGTGGCGTAAGTGAATGGCCATCCGACCATCTCTTCGGCTAGGGAAGCGGCGGCAACCGCCACGACCATGCCCATGAACACCAGCGCAACCCGCATGAGTTGGCTACCGAACGAACAACTCGCAATCACCTCCGCCTGCCGGGCGAGCAAGTCTTCTAACTTGCCCGCAACCGTCGGCTTTTCCTTGTACTGGCGAATATGACTCGGTCTCAGAAGCGCAACGGCGTTCTCGACCAGGATGAAGCCTGCATTCAGAAGAATGAAGAGAAGCGCGGCGAAGATAGCCGGCCAAGTGCTCCCAGCGGGTTCCTTGAGCGTCGAGACGTCGGACCGTACGAAGCCGTCCGCTTGTCGCCCAAATGCGATGACCGCAAAGAGAGCAAATGCGATGACGAGTACAAGAGTGGACTCAGACCGGCGAAGCAATGGCTCACTTCGCCGGTAACGTTCAGCAGGGTTATCCTTCATGCGTTAGATTCGTTCTGATAGTTTATTTCGGCAGAAATTGGAAGAAAACAAGACCGATAACGGTGCCCACGGCCGCTCCGAGCGAGAGTTCGGGCAGAGAGTGGATCTTTGCTTCATAGCGACTCTGGGCAACAATGGCCGCGAGCAGAATCACAAGTGCCATCACCACCGGGTTATCGGTAAGAAAGACGGCGCAAGTGGCAAAGAAGAATCCGTAAGCAGCGTGACCCGAAACCAGTCCGCCTTGTAGGACTTGTCCGCGCTTGCCAAGACCTTTGCCAATGACCACCGCGACAAATACCACCATGCAGCCAAGGACAATGCGAAGCACGGGCGGAATCGCAGGCGCATCCGAGGCTAAGTTGATCTTTAACGCGTCCCATCGACTCTCGCCGAAGATCAGCAGACCGCCCACAACCAAAGCGATGATGGTCGTGATCAACACCGCGCCTGCCGCGATGTCTTTGGCGAATTTCGCCAATGGGCTGTAATTTGGAGAAACCAGGTCGACGGTGGCCTCAATCGCCGAGTTGAACATTTCGGCGACAACCACCAACGAAATGGTGAAGAGGAGCACGAGCATCTCCCTGAGCGCCAGGTTTACAAATAGGCCCAAGAGGATGACGATAAGCACCACAAAGAGGTGGAACCTCATGTGTCGCTGAGTTTTGAACGTGAAAATGATGCCGTTAAGGGCAACCGCGAACGGCTTGTAGATGTCTTGCGGACGACGCATGGGTGCGGGGCTTAGCCCGCCGCATCCTCCTTGCACGAAGGACTGCTCTCACTTTCGTGGAGCAAAGAAGACCATTCCGGATCGGGTTGCAGCCCGAGCGCAATCGCCATCGCGTTCATTTCCACTTGCATCATACGACGATCTGCGTCTTCGATGTCATCGAAACCGACCAAATGCAAAGCTCCGTGAATGGCGAGCATTGCGAGTTCATTGGTTAAAGATACTCCCCGCACTTCTGCTTGCCTCTGGGCATAGGGCACGCTGATGGCAATATCTCCGAGAGGATCCTCGGCGGATTCAGGGAGATCGCCGAGATAGGCAGGGAAGGTCAGAACGTCGGTGGAGTCGTCGATCCCTCGAAAACGTTGGTTCAAAGACCTCATTTCAAGGTCGTCGGTAAGAAGAAGATCGACCTTGCCGATTGCCTGGTGGTGCAGCAGAGTCTGGGTGATGGAACGCACCAAAAGATCGCCCGCGGCTTCTTGCAGATCAGAAAACTGCGGTGAGTACACAACATCAACGGTGATGGCGTCCGTCGGCATTGTCAAACTAGAGGGCATCTTCAGACATAAAGAAGTGCCGATCAAAACCTGATCTCACTAGGAAGATCAACCCTTGATCGGCACATCTCAAAACGTGATGCGAGTATCAGGAGAGCTTAGCCGCGTGCTGGGCGTCGGCGAGCCTTTCGACGTCGCTTTTCGCTCGGCTTTTCGTAGTGGCTGTGCTCTTTAAGATCGCGCAGGACGCCGCTTTGTTGAAGCTTCATGTTGAAGCGCTTCAGGGCGCTGTCGATCGACTCGTTGTTCTGTACGTTGACGTAAATCACTGTCTGAAGATTCCTCGCAAAATAGTATTATAGCCCAACCGAATGGTCATTTTCACGTTGGGACGGGATGCAATCGCATGATTTCGGTTAATTTTCGCCGCTCTTTTCAAGCAGGAGCTCTCTCGCTCCTTTTCAGCCTCACTTTCATCGGCTGCTCGGGCAAGCCGTCGGAAAAGTTAGAGGCTGGCCAAGCAGGAACCGCCTCCGAGGCGGACACCGCCACAACGGCCGGGAAAGAGGAAAAGGCGGAAACACAGTCCGAAGCGGGGGCGGTTGCCTATCAAGTCAACATATGCAGTGACTCGCTGGCAGAGGTGCGAGATTCCCTAGAACAGGTTGGAACAGAAGCCAAAGGGGATGCGAAAACGATCGTTGAAGAGGCCTCGGTGATGGCCGAAGATCTCGGCGTCGGGCTGGAAGAGATTCTTGACGACGTCGAAAAGGTTCCGGAATCCGACACCGCCAAATGGAAGGAACTGTTCACCGAATTGTCCGATGCGCTCGTCGACTTGGAATCTCTTGGCGAGAGGGTAGAGACTTTGGCGACTTCGGAAGGTCGGGGTGGCGTGGTTGATACCTTTTCCAAGCTAACCGAAAGCTATGAAGCCGCCTGGGCGGCGATGGACGAGAGTATCGATCTCGCGGCCAAAATCGCCGGACTAAAGCGCGAAGTGCCTGAGTCTTGATGAGCTCTGAAATCCGAGAGTTCAAACACCAAAAATAGCGAAGCACTCCCTCAACACTGAGGAAGCGCTTCGCTAATTGATCCGGGGAATACCTGTTACCAGGTCTGGTAGTCGGTGCCGTCTGAACCGTTGCCGGTGGCGGCTGCACGCACTCGACCAACGTTCGGCGAGGTCGTATCGTAGTTCAACGCTGCACCCGTCACGCTATCCGTCGGGAGCTTTTCGATGTAAGGACCACGCCAGTCCGTAGCGGTAATGGCTGTGTTCGCGCCAGATGCGTTCAGTCCGTTTGCCGGAGCGGCCGTTGCGGCAAGATCGCCAAGGACTTTCGGGTAGACACCCGTGTCGTTGCGAAATAGGTCGACTGCGTTGCGCACAAGCTTGAGATTGCTCTTCAATGCCGATTCCTTCGAACGAACACTGGAGTTCGAGAACTTCGGAATTGCGATCGCAGCAAGAACCGCGATGATGATAATGACGATCAGCAACTCCACAAGAGTGAAGCCTTTTCGATACTTAAGCGCGTGTGTTTGAACCATTTTCCCCGTGCCTTCTTGTTTATCGGATTGCCTGACTGGAACCTTAACGGTTTATCGAATTTTTTCCACAACGGAATAGATGGGCCCAATGATCGACATCGTGATTGAGCCCACGATCGCTCCCATCGTGACGATCATGAGCGGCTCGATCAAGGCGACCGTCGCCTTGAGGCGAGCATCGATGTCTTCTTCCATCGATCGGCAGAGCGTCTCGAGCAATACCGGGAGTCGCCCGGTTCGTTCTCCGACCCCTACCATCTGAACGACATTCTTCGGAAACACGCCCGTTGCAAGCATGGACTCCGACATGGATTTCCCTTGCTCGATCGCGTTGCGAACTTCAAGGAGTCCCTGCTGAATCCGAGGGTCGCCCGCTACCTTTGCGCCTTGATCTATGGCGATCAAAAGCGGGACGTTTGACGCCGAAAGGGTTGCGATCGACTGAAGGCTCCTCGCCAAAGCCAATCGCTTAAGAAGTTCACCTAGAACCGGCAATCGACCCACGATCCGACCAAGAACCCGCTGAACAGGTTCTTGCTTAAGAAGAAAGAACCCACCGATGCAGAAGAGAACTGCCCCGACTCCGGAACCAACTGGATTGCTCCGGATGAAGGCCCCCGATGAGAGGAGAATCTTGGTCACAATGGGAAGCTCCGCCTTCATGCTCTCAAAGACTTGGCTGAACTTCGGCATGACCACAATGACGAGGATCAGGATAGTGGCGATGGAAACCGCCAGCATGACCATCGGATACATCATGGCGTTCGTCACTTTTCGTTTCAGTTCAGATCGCCTCTCCAGATAGCTCGCACCATTCGCGAGCGCCTGATCGAGCTTGCCGCCTGTTTCGGCCACTCGGATCATGTCGACAATGAGAGCAGGAAACATCTGCGGTGCGGCCCGCATCGATCCGGACAGACTTTGACCCGCAATCAGCGCGTCGCGGACGTCGGTCATTGCCGCCGCGATCGCCGGAGTTCGAGCCGACTGAATCGTCGCGTCGATTGCTTCCGCGAACGGGACGCCCGTTTCCGCCATCACCGAGAGGTTTCGGAGAATGGCACCCGCATCCGCCTCGGAGACCTTCTTGCGTTGACCACCGACGGGAGTCGTTCCAGATTGCGTTGGAGCGGTGCTCGACTCTTTTTGACCGCTCTTCTCGGCGGGCACAATCGAAAGGATGGTGAGTCCCTGAGAACCCACTTTGCGCTCGGCTTCGTCGAGCGAAAGGGCACTGATCCGCCCCTCTACACGCTGACCGGCCGGGTCGATGCCTTTGTATTGATAAGCGGTCATTAAGCTGCCTCCATGGTCACGCGCAACGCCTCTTCAACCGTGGTTTGACCATTCAAAATCTTCTGGCAAGCATCAATCCGCATCGATTCCATGCCCTCCCGTTCGGCATAGGCGTGAATCTCGGCGGAGGAGCAGCCCTCAAGAATCATCTTCCGCACTCCGGACGTAATCTCCAACGATTCGTAAATTCCGAGTCGGCCTCGATAACCTGTTTTCGCGCAGTGATCGCAGCCTTTTCCTCGCAGATAGGAGCGGTCCGTTGGGAGTTGGAGCTTCGCCAGCGAGATCGGTTCGGGCCGATACTCCTCAGTGCACTTCGGACAGATGGTTCGCACCAGTCGTTGGGCAACCGAACAGGTGATCGACGCGCCTAAGAGATAGGGCTCGATTCCCATATCGATGAGTCGCGTGATGGCTCCAGCAGAGTCGTTGGCGTGAAGACTTGTCAAAACGAGGTGCCCGGTAAGGGCAGATTCCACGGCAATGGCAGCGGTTTCGGAGTCGCGGACTTCTCCCACCAAGATAACGTCGGGGTCTTGTCGCAACATCGAGCGCAAACCCGAAGCAAAGGTCACTCCCGCCCGAGGGTTGACGTTCGCCTGGGTGATTCCCTCCATCTGATATTCGACCGGATCCTCGATGGTGATGATGTTCCGATGAATCTCGTTTAATCGGTGGACGGCGGCATAAAGGGTGGTGGTCTTGCCCGAACCCGTGGGACCCGTCACTAGAATCAACCCTTGCGGTTCTTCCAATCTCCCCGCGATGGAATGAAACGAAGAGTCGCTCAATCCCAGTTTGGTCAGATCGATCATCGCCGCGTTCTTATCCAAAATCCGGATAACGATGGTCTCGCCGAAAACGCTTGGGTAGGTAGAAACGCGAAAGTCGTATTCGCCTTGAGGCGAGACAAGGGTGCATCGACCGTCTTGAGGGGCACGACGTTCGGCAATATCCAGCCCCGCCATCAATTTGATGCGGGATGCGAGAGGTAGCTGGAGGTCTTTTGGGACCACCATGATCTCCTGCAGCAGACCGTCGATCCGTACCCGGATGCGCACCTTGCGTTGATGCGGTTCGATGTGGATGTCTGAAGCGCGCATGGAAATGGCCCGGATGAGAAGGGCGTTTGCAAGCTTAACAACGGGCGCGCCTTCACCCACCTCGCGAAGCTCAACAACGTTGACCGAGGACTCTTCCTCTTCCTCCGTGGTGCTCAGTCGAAGTCCTTCAACGTCGACCCCCTTTACCGCCTCGCCAAGGATTTCGCCAAGGTCGTCGTAGGCACCAAAGGTTCGGAAGACGGCCTCGCGCACGTCGGTTTCCGTCGCGAGGAGCGGGTCGATATCCCTCCCCGTCAGCGCACTAAGCTCGTCCAGTGCACCCAGGTCGAGCGGGTCGACCATGGCGACTGTCGCCGAGAACGCAGACGCTTCAATGGGAATGGCGAGCAGTCGAATTGCGGCGGAGTGAGAAATGATCCGCGTTACCGCCGGGTCTAACTCCATCCGAGTGAGGTCCACGAATGGGACTCCCATCTGAAGCCCAAGACACTTCAGCTTCTGCTTCTCGGTGATCTTCTTCTTCCGAACGAGAAGATCGCCGAGCGGTTCGGTCGTATCTTCCCGGGACCCCAGGATTTCGAAGAGCTCTTCCCGAGTGAGGTACCCCTCTTCGACAAAGATCTCGCCAATCGGTTTATCTAGGTTCATGGCGAAATCCTTTACTTATCGAGAATGGTGGGGGTGACCGTGATGATGAGCTGCGAGCTCCGCTTGGTGGTCTTTCTCCGGCGGAAAAGCTCGCCAAAGAAGGGCACGTCGGAGAGCAGCGGGACTCGTTCCCATTGCTTCAACTCCTCTTCGCGAATGAGGCCACCGAGGATCACGCTGTCGCCAGACTTGATTCGCAGGGTGGACTGAGCCTCCCGGGTCGCAATCTGAGGGTAACTCGCCCCGTTCACTTCAATGAACCGGCTAATCGCCGAAACCTGAGGAGCAAGCGTTAGCGTGATGGTGCCGTCTTGACCCACCTCCGCCGCCACCTGCAAGTAGATGCCGACTCGTTCCTGCTGAGTGCTGAAAATGGGCTGGCCGTTGGTGAAACTCACCAGAATCGGCAAGGTGATCCGATCGCCGATGAGAATAGAGGATCGGGACCCGGAGAGGACGGCGATGTTCGGGCTGGCTAGAAGCTTCGCCTTATCAGAAGACTCGAGCGACTTGATGATTCCCGTAAGCGACCCGCCCGTTCGGCTGAGGTCTCCAAAGGCGCCGCCCGTCGGGTTCGACTCCGAGACCGTGATGTTGCCGAAAGACCAACTGATCCCGACTTCTTTCAACGCTTCGTTGCTAATGTCGTGAACGGTGACCGCGATGGAGACCTGCTTCTGAGCCAGATCGACCTGTTTGATCAGGTCCTCGGCCTCTTTCACCACGTCTTCCGGTCCGCGAAGCATGAGCACTCGCGAGCCGTTATCCGCCCCCGCCTGTTGGTTGGTGAGCAACTGCCCCGTCGCTCCGGTTTGCTGTCCGGCGTTGGAAAGCTCAAGCGAGGGAGAAACCGTGGGCGGTGCGGCGACCACGATCAGTCCGCGATCACCAAAGAAGGTCTTCAGCGACTCCACAATTTGCCCCGCCGAAAGGTGGTTGGTTCTCACCGCTCGGCTGACCAGTTTTTTCTCTTCTTGCTTAACGGGTTCGGGTGCTGCCTTCGGAGCGGGCAGAGTCTCCGCGAACTCCTTGGGATAGGACTTCTGAAGCTGCTCAGAACTGCCAACGATGAACGCGCTTCCAGACTTGATGAAGGCCAGATTCGTCATCGCGCAAACGTGCCGCAAAACATCCACCAGTGGCATGTTGGTGATGTTGATCGTGACCGTCGTTTCGGGTCCAGCGAGAAGAACAAGGTCGAGCCCGGTCTGCTTGCAAAGGAGGCTGATCGCGTCGGCGAGCTTCGCGTTCTTGAGGTTGAGGGTGCAAAGTTTTGATTCGGGAAGGGGCGCAAACTTTCCAGCCGAGAGCGAGGCAACGATATTGGTTGCGTCGTTGGTCGGGGCGGCTTCGACTTGCTTGGAAGCGGAACTCGATAGGTACGTGGGCAGATAGTCGCCGCGGACAAGGTCGGAGAGTGCGGTGCTGCTGGATCCCATCGATCGGAGCGGAGTCCGTTCAAACTCGGCGAACGCAACCGATCCACCCGGAACCTTCCACCCTTTCAAAGGAGCTTTTGGAGCGGTTCTTGGACGGGATTGGTGGAGCGCTAGTCGGGATTTTTTGGCGCATTTGGCTGCCGACGTAGTGCTTGCAGCCGCAGTATCCGCCATCGGACGCATGGCCGAACCGAGCGATGCCTCCAACACCGCGCATGCCAGGCCCAGGGCCATCAACTGAAAGTTTCGATCGGTCATAGAGTTAGCGATCCTCCAACGGGAACGGTCTTTTGTTTGCCTTTGCGGGACAGGATCACCCCGTCTTCGGTGATCTTTTGTAGTCGGTAACCCTTGGCGACCAAATCGCCAACGGCGGGAGTCATCGACTGGGAATCGATGCTGATTAAAGCGGTGGGAGACGGACGCAAAATCACGCCGTCGATAGTGATAACGGTCGGCTTCACCGGCTCTCCGGCCGGCTTCGTTGCGACGGTTGCCTTATCCTTGTCCGAGGGAACGGTGTCTAACGGTGGCAGGCCGGGAAGGGCAGGTGGCAGAACGCCCGAGGCATCGTCTCCGTCTCGCCGCGAAACACTCGCCTTAGACCCCCGATCGACCGATTCCAGGGAATCTGCGACGTCACCCGACTCCGTGGCCTCGGGCTTGGACTTCGATAGATAGGGATGATCGAAGACATTCCGAGCGAGCATCGCTGGGTACTTGCGAGAAACCCCGTTCGCGTCCTCATTGCTATCCTGTCGACCCTGGAGTCGATCCTGAATCTGCTGAGAAACCTTGCCCACGGTAGATCCCCCGCCCGGCATGAGCTGAATGATCACGAAGGCAACCGCTCCCACGGCTACGACCGATAGGATTCGGGCCTGTTTGGGATCGCCAACTCTCATTTAGCTGCCCTCCCCATTAGCTACCCTCCGCGGTAACGATCCGCATGTTGAGCTTGACGCTCACCGGGGCACTCTTCGCGGTGGACCCCTCCGCACGACTGATGTCGATCGAGTCGATCTCAAATCCGGTGGGGCAGTTCTGAAGCGAAACAAGCAGCGCGTAAATCTTCCGAATATCGCCTCGAAGACTGACTTGAACGTCGGTTTGCACCTTGCCTTTGTCGTCGGAATTTTTCGCGTATCGAGTTAAGAAGGGCATCGGGCTGGTGCCTGTCTGCACTTCAAGTAGCTCCACGCCTGTCGCTCGGCTGGACTGCTTGAGGAATCGCTGCACCGCAACAAGCCCCTTTTCGTCCTTTCTTCCTTCGGATTGGGAAGGGAGTTTCTTTGCTCTGGCGAGTTCTCGCTCGAGGGAAGAAATCTCGCCCTTGATTTCAGTGATCGCCAGATCGGTGGACTTTGCGGTCAAGTTCGCTTGAATCGCCACTCCGCCTGCCCCAAGAACGAGGAGAGTCCCAATCCCCACGCAGACGTAAATTGCCGTTCGAAGCTTGCCAAGCGCCGCCGATTGCGCCGGGGAAGTGAGGAAGGTCATGGTCCGCCCTCCAAATTCACTCGCTTCATGTATTCGAAGACAACGCCTTCTGGTCCAAGGCGGCGACTCCGGCGACTAGACACCTCGATCGAAGCGAGAACGGACTCACCCTTGCCCGCTGAGTCGATGTACTTTCCAGATTCTTCAACCGATTCAGACTCGCCCGTAAGCCGAATCTGCATCTCTCCGGCAAGAATCTCGGCTCGCAAACTGGAGAGAGCGATGGTGCGTGGAGTCGAATCCAGAATGATCGCCAGGTTGGAAAGAAAGAGACCAAGCTTTTTCTCGTTCGAACCCCGAACCGATTCCGCCTCGAGCAAGGGGGAAGCGCCTTTCATGTTCTCGGCGAGAGCCTCTTTTCGGTGAAGAAGCTGCTCCTCCTTTTTTTGAAGGGCATCGAGTTTCGACTTCTGACTAATGGCGAGCGCCGCGATCATCGGTCCGATGATCACCAGAGCGGAGACAACGCCAAGAAGGATCGTCCACTGACGACGAACTCGGCTTTCCAATGCGTTTCGATTTTCTCGCCAAGCCGCAAGGAGATTCAGCTCGACGTTGATCGACTTGGACTTATGCGCTCCTTGACCAAACGAATTCGCGTTCAATGCTTTCCTCCTTTTGAGATCGATTGGTGTGGTTGCTGCGAAGACCCGCAAGAGATAGCCCCATCGCAACGGTGAAGGCTTCACTTCGGTGAGAGACCGATGAAAATGTGTCGGGCGTGAATCGGGTCATGATTCCAGCGATCGGCTGGGCAATCTCTACTCGCAAGCCCAAGTTCTCTTCCAGATAGTCGCCAAGACCGGGCAATCCTGCCAAACCTCCACAGAGCACGGCGTGATCCAAGATGCCTGCGTAGCTGCGCTCCGGATGAAGGGATCGGAAGTAGCGCATCAGTCGGGTGAATTCCCGGGTGAGCTTTTCAAGCTCAGATCGCAGATTCACCACGCCAAGTCCGTTGGCGGTTCGAATGCTGAGGATGCCCTCGCTAAAGAGGGAAGTATCGGCCTGCTTCAGCAGACTCGCGGCAATGGGGTGAGCGATGTCGAGCGACTTGGCGATCGCCTCCTCAAACATTCGGGCGCCGATTTTCACACCGCGAATGAACTGAAGGCGTTGGTTTTGAACAACGTACATGTGAGTGTTCGTTGCGCCAAGATCGATGATGGTGAGCGAAGCGTCTCGCCACAGGGCGCTGCGACGGCTCAGGCGTCGTTCGATCACTCGAAGAATCGCTTGACCCTCGAGTTCCGCCCGGACTGGTTCGATACCCGCGTACAGAAGGGCTTCGGCTCGGGAATCGACCACCGCTCGCGGGATGGCTACAACCAGGCTCTGAGTCTCATCGCTGCTTTCCTCGGTTGGCTGCGACGCTTCGATGTAGCATCCGTCGATATGGAAAGGGAGGTGTCGCTTCACCTTATAACGAGCCGCCGAGCGGAGTTCGTCGCCGCTCAACTGCGGCAGGTTGACCCACCTCAGGACCGCAAGGTTGGAAGGAACCGAATACACCGCCTTGTCGGCAGACATTCCCTGACCCTTTAAGTAGTTCGCCAAGACCTTGCCGAGCACCTTGGGGTTGGTCACGACTCCGTTCTCAACGGAGTCGGCGGGAATCTCAAAAGACCCAGCTAGTTCAACGTCTAGTCGTGCTCCGTTCTTAGAAAGCACCATGACCTTGGCGCTTTGCGTGCCAAGGTCCAAGCCGAGCGATTGCATGCTCGTTAACGTTGATTGGGTCCTAAGAAACATAAACGCTTAGGCGGCCCTCCGGTCATCGATCTCATCGTTCTCGGGGCGGAAGTCTGTGCCATACACCCCGGTGAGCGCTCCCGAATGGAGAATGTCCTTCAGCGCTTCCACAACCACCGGGTCAAACTGGGTTCCGGCCCCTTTGCTCATCTCGCCAAGCACGTAGTTGAGCGACATCACGTCTCGGTAAGGTCGTCGGCTAGACATAGCGTCGAAGGCATCGGCGACGCAAACAATTCGAAGCGAGAGGGGAAGCTCGCCGCCGCGAAGTCCGTCTGGATAGCCGCTGCCATCAAGCTTTTCGTGGTGATTCCGAATGATCATCAACACGCCCTCGCTGAGTTGCAGAGGACGACAAATTTCGTAGCCGATAACGGGGTGCTGGCGCATCACGCTGAACTCCCCATCGGTGAGGCGTCCTGGCTTGTTCAAAATGGCGTCCGGAACACCGATCTTGCCGATGTCGTGAAGAATGGTTCCGACGCGGAGTTCTTCGAGCGCCTCGGTTGTGAGGCCAAGGCGACGCCCGATCATGAGACTAAGGTCGCAAACGCGTTGGCTGTGACCACGGGTGTAGTCGTCTCGGGCTTCAAGGGCGGTTGCCAGCGATTCTAACGTTCGCAGGAAGATCGCGCGTTGACGCTCTTCAATGCGGGCGTTGTGAATGGCGTTCGCCATCAGGGCGGCAAGGCTTTGAAGAAGGTCGAGGTCCTCGGATTCAACCTTTGAGGTTTGGTCATTGACGATCGTCAGCGCGCCGATGATTTGATCGACCGTGCTGGTGCTCTTGGTCGAAAACTCTCGGTTGATCAACGGAATCGAAACGACCGACCGGATCGGGAGCGAAATCTCGTCAACGTTGAGGGTCTCGTCTCCAACCGCGCAGAGGGTGATCGGTTGACCGGACTTCACCGCGTATCCGGTGACTCCCTCGCCCATCTGAATCTCGGTTGGAAACTGGAACGAGCCCACTCTTGAGAAGGCGCTTTCAACGATCAGTCGTTCTCTCTCATCATCCAATAGGGCGACCATTCCCGCGGTCCCACCCACCTCGGCGACGGCGGATTGAAGATTCTGCTGGATGAGGTCGTGAAGGTTGTGGGTGTGAGCGACCGCAATCGAAGCGTCGATGATGGTGGAAAGTTGCCGATCTCGATCTTCCAGGGCTCGCTGCCGAGCTTGGAATCGGCTGAGTACCAAGCCAAATCCACCCGAGATCGCAGTAACGGCAATCGGAACGGCCAGGTCACTGGGGGTGGCGACGGTATCGGTGCCTAGGAGAATCTGCGGGAGGGCTGTTCCAACAACAATGAGGGCAACTTTCTTTGCGCTCCCTGAACTGATCGCCTCCAGAAGGATGATCGGAACAGCGAGGAGCCAAAGAAGGTCGAAAGTGGACCCTGCCCCGGCTATCTTCAGCGTCGAAACTGCGCTCGCGAGCGTGGCATCTGCGAGTCTGGTTGCAAAGAAAACGCGACGTCCGAGCCGTTCATATTCCTGCTGGGTTCGACTGAATTTGAGCGTGATATAGCCGAGGGTCGCGAGCACCGCGCACCCTAGAATGACGGTCTCTAGGCTCAAGACCCCGTAGGATAGGATCGCCCAAAAAGCGACGAGCGCCCAGCGGACTTTCAGCGCCTGGCGATCTGCGGCGTATGCGTTCTGGAACTGCCTTTTCAACCTCGATGCACGGCAAACTCAATCTGAGTCTGCTTCCCCAGTAAAATTGTCGGGAAAAGAGCACCGATCTTTAGGAAAGGTCGTGAACGATCAGAGGCTTGGTGCGACGGGCCAGAAGCCAGGGACTTTGAAGTCGTGCAATCGCGACGGATCTTCAAAGAAATACGGACTGAAGCGGATTTCAAGACCGTCGTTGTTCATGGCGAGTTGCTCGGTTGCTAGTCCGCCGTTGAGGATTTTGGGGATCCCAAGTCCTCCGGTTCTTCGCACGCGCCCCTTGCAGTAGATGAAAGCGTTAGAGGTCCCACCAGCGGTGTAGATCACGTCTCCGGTGACCAGAAAAACGATCGGCTGGGTTAGCAGGATGGGGCGCACCGCACCCGAAATCGTCAGATCGCCCTTCACAAAAACAGTGTGGTTCCCGGTAAGGCTGCCCGAAACGGTGAGGTTTGAGTTGCAGTAAGCCAGACCTCTCCCGCTCTTGGGAAGCAAGTTTGCGGCTAACGAGAGGACGAGCGTCAGGGAGGTTACTTGGACGTCCGCTGCCTGCTGGTAGATCGCAGGATCGAGATTGGGCATCGGAACCGGAGGAACATTCTCTCGTCTCGCACGTGAAACGGTCAGTCCGGACCGAACTGGAATCGTCCCGGTAGATTCGGCATCGTCGGTGATGTCGAGAGTTGTGGTTGCCGTCGTAAAGCCGCTCTCAAAGTAGGTAGGACCCTTAAAAACGTAAGTGCCGTTCGCAGTCGAGTCTTGCCCGATCCTTGCCGCATAAAAGAACGGGTGAGTGGGGCGCCGAGACCCGATGGTAAGCGTTTCCGTTTTCAGCTCCCCGTCTTTTGACTGCTTCACTTCAAGATCAACCAGTCGATAGGGGTCGGTCGATGAATTCTGGGCTCGAACCATAACCGCGTAGCCTCCAACATCGGCCCCAACATCGTAAGGCAGAGGTTGAGCCGCGCCCAGCATGCTATCCACCATTCGAAGCACCCCTTCCTCTGCGTAGCGGGCTTTTGTCTCCTTTTCCACGCGGGATTGCTTCTTCCGGGCTGCCACCGAGACGTCGAGGACGGGCATAAGCATCGATCCCATCGCCGCCATGATGATGACGGCAAAAACCATGACACTGCCGCGCTCTCGTTTCTTCTGGTTTTGATTCATCGTGGCACCCCTCCCATGACTAGCTCCCTTTTCAGGCGCCATTCATGAACGTCTTTCTGTTTTGATTCCTCACGGAGGGGGTTTCCATGCACGGATAATCGCGAGGATAAAGAGATCTCCCAGATTCGCGGATTACTCTCTGAAACCTTGGCCTTCAGGTCGATTCCGAGGAATCGAGGAGAGCCGTCGTTGTACATGCTCCAACGCTTGGACACATCCGAAAGGGTGGGGTCGGCACCGTCCGAACGGATTGCCTTCCACCAGATGGAGCCCTCCGTGCCGTACTTGCCCGTTTCGTCAGATCGGTAGTAGGTGACCACTCGGCCGTCTCGATGGGCGCTGCGCAGCCGTACGTTGATCGTTTTTAGCTCGTATCGATCCGGATGTCCGTCGCCATCGCGATCCACTTCGCCCGTCGATACCTGGCATTGAAGAGCCGGATGGTCCGCGACCTCCATGCTCCGACAACGACTGGCCACGCTCATGGTCTGCTCGAGATCCGCCATCAGCGATTCTGTCTGAGAGAACGCGGCGAGCCCCGTGATGGCCTGCGCGGATCGGAGAGAAACCACTGCGTACAGCATGCAGATCAACGACACAACCATCACCGAGAGCCCCACGGTAAGGAGGACCTCGATCAGGGTCAGACCGCGACGTTGGTTAATTGGTGCGCCTCCCGACGAGGGTTTCGAAGACAACTTCGTCGTTTCTCATCCCCGAACCGGATTGCTCTTTCCATTCCACCTTGCACTGAACTCGGAAAACGTCGGCGGGCAGGTTCTTATCCTCAACAATCGTGACCGTACGCCGGGCGGTGGTTCCGTTTCCCAATTCGATCTCTTTGGAGGTGACAGAAGGCTCAATCTCGTCCGTCTCGGAGAGGTCGATCACGTAGTCGATCGCATCTTTTGCGGATGCCATCGCGGTTGACCGCCGCTGAACGGCTCCGGTCACTCGAACCCCGTTCATGATCGTGTCCGAGACGACCGCCGCGCAAACGCCGAGGAAAGCGACCGCAATGAGTAGTTCAGCGAGCGTTACTCCTCGCGTGCGTGCAATCCTCTTCACACGAAGATTATCGGCGGATGTCTCGGGAGAACTTAGCGCAATGACCGGCTAGAAGGCCCAGACGACCTTAATGCTGAATCGAGATTGGGTTCGAGGAGCGTTTGGATCGCCGTAAATGAAGTAGTACTCGGCGCCTTTGAGTCCCGCTTTTCGGTACGCGAAGTAGGTGTTTGAATCGCCATCGTTTATGACGGTTCGGGAGGTGAGAAGCTCGTCCCTACTTACTTGATAAAGGGTAGTTAGAACCGTTTGTCGGTTGGTGCCTCCGAGCTCTTGTAGTGCATAGTTGAACGCAACGTCGAAGTTCGGTCGAAGTCGATAGCTTCCGTTTAGAGAGTAAAACTTTGCGGGTTGGTCTTGGAGCGTTCCCCAAGTGTAGGCTAAGTTCAATTGCTTGAAACGGTTGGTCACGTTGACTCCAGCCACAACCGAAGTAGTTTCATCAAGCGATCCGAAGAAAGTGGACCGTGCTCGTCCGATTGATAAGCTGCGGTCCTTCTTGTCGGAAATAAAGGTTGAAACGTTGTAACCCTGCTGCTGAATATCCCCTTCGTAAGTGCGAAAATCGTTGACATTGACGTTAAATCCAAAGTCTCGCCACGGCCCGCTCCGATACTCTCGTTGGTACGACCCAAAAACGTAGCCACCGCGTCGATTCTGCCAGGGAATGAAGGCAAGATCAGGAGAAAAAGTCGGTTCGACCCAAATGTATCGTGCGACGACGAACGTCGTTGGTCGGGTGTAGGAGACGGAGAAAGAACCCGCCGAATCCCATTCCGTTCCCGTCGATTGCTCGGTAGCAAGGTCGAGCGCCACCCCGATGGTATCGTAGCGATCTTTAAACGAAGCGCCGTGAGATGTATTCTGAATGCCTTGGTTGTAGTTGGAGGTGGTATAGACGTTGTAGGTCTGGGTAGCGGTTTCGCTGCTCCTCAAGTTGAGGACAGTGGATTTTTGACCATCGAGGGTGTTCGTATACAGGGCGCCCATCGCAAGCTTAGGGCTTAGCTGACCATACACTTTAGAGCCGACATCGAACGCTCCGATTCTTCGCGTGTAGAACATATTGCCCAGCGAAAACGAATCGGACAATCTAAAGAAGCGATCTCCCTCGTTGAAAAAGGGTCGGTTCTCGCCGAGAAATCTTTCGGTTCTAATAAAGTCGATGGGAGCAACAACATCCTCGACGTTTCGAAAGTCAGGGGCAATGGAAATGAGGCCGTTCAGCGCGTTCGTAAATGGGTAACGCGCATCCACACCCACTCGATTCTGGAAAACGCCTTGATTGACTTCAGCAGCCGAATAAGCAAGGGTCTGCACCCGAGGCTTGGGTGCTTTTGGCGGCTCAACGCCCTCAAAATCGCCCAGCAGTTCCGGCAGAGGGTTAGGTCGAATGTTCGACCAACTTTGCTCTTGCAAAGATCGCCCCTGGCGGCGAATGAAGTTGAGGTCCATGGTGAACTTCTCCTTCGCTGGATAGTTCAACATCGTCCAAGGGATGGCCATTTCACAGGTCCAACCGTCGGCATCGATCTTTGTCTTGGCTTGCCAGTCGCCCCGCCACTCCCTTTTGCCGGCTCGGCCCCCCGCAATTCGCTCCGTTTGGGTGCCAAGAGAGTTCACGATAAACTCGGAAAGTTGATCCCAACTTTTCGTCCCGAAGGTGTTGAGGTCCAAGGTAACGATGTCTTCTCCCGCGAACCGCGAGTTGGGCATCACCTCTCGACCAACGATCTTTGAAGGCTCGGCATCGAAGCACTTCCAACCCACGTACAGGTTCTTCTCGTCGTAGCCGATGTAGACGAAAGTCTGATCACGAGGCACTTGCCCAGTGAAGCGATCCTTGAGCGGACCCGCCTTAACACTCTCGGCCCACTCAGGGGATTCGAGCACGCCATCGATCTTGGGTGCCTTGCTGAGTCGAACCGCCGGGAGTTTCGGAACCGTCATGTTGGTTTCCGCCGAGGGGACTTCTAATTTCGTCTTCGGAAGGGCATCAAAGTTGAAGCCAGAAGGATCGGCCATGCCGAGCGGCGTCAGGAGCCCAACCAACAAACTGCCCACTAAGACGCGAAAAGCCGCCGCACCCTTTTTCCAAATCAACATGCCCAACCCAAACGATTCCCTACGCAGTTCTTAGGAATAAGAGTTGCCGGAACGATGAAAACCTAGAAAAAAAGGTCTCCCGGTGTCGGCAGTGTCAAACTATACAAACGTAGGAAGATTCGTATGTCGACTTTGGAAGCAGCGCAAAACAGTGTGGAAGAGAAGGGTTTGAACCCGAACAAATTGGTTTCTACCGAATGGCTGGCGGAGCACCTCAACGATGAAAACCTCGTTCTCATCGAATCCAACGAGGATCCGCTTCTGTACAGCCAAGGACACATTCCCGGTGCCTACGAAGTGGACTGGACGCGCGATCTGAACGATCCGCTCCGCCGCGACTACCTTCAAGTCGAAGCGTTCTCGGCATTGCTTTCCCGAATCGGTTACACCCCCAACTCCACGGTTGTGCTTTACGGCGATAAGAACAACTGGTGGGCCACCTACGCCCTCTGGGTTTTTGAGTTGTTTGGCGTCACGAACACGCGCATCCTGGATGGCGGTCGAATCAAGTGGCAAAAAGACGGTCGGGCGTTCACTCGCGAGATTCCTACCGCTAAGAATTCGGGCTTCACCGCTACCAACCGAGACGATGCGACCGTTCGAGCATTCCGAGACGACGTGCTGAAGCACATTGAAAAGAACGGCAAACTCATCGACGTTCGATCGCCGGAAGAGTTCAACGGAACTCGCCTCCACATGGAGGCCTATCCGAATGAAGGCGCTCTCCGTGGCGGACACATTCCTGGCGCCAAGAGCGTGCCTTGGGCAAAGGCGGTCAATCCTGAAGATGGGACCTTCAAGTCGATTGATGAACTGAAGGCGCTCTACGAAGGAGAAGCGGGTCTGGATTCCGGTAGCGAGACGGTGGTTTACTGCCGTATCGGCGAGCGATCCAGTCACACCTGGTTCGTCCTCAAGTATCTGCTCGGTTACGGCAACGTCCGCAACTACGACGGATCTTGGACGGAGTGGGGCAACTTGGTCGGCGTGCCGATCGAGCGGTAATGGCGATCCCGGCAAAACTTCAAGAGCATATTGAAACCCTGGCGATGTTTCCTGACCGTCAGGAACGCATCGACATGCTGATCGGAATGGGCGAGGAGTACAAAAACTTCTCGCCTTCCGATGTTGTTCGGGACGAATCTTGCAAGGTCCCCGGCTGCGAATCGGAAGTCTTTCTTGCCACCGAGCCCCTTGGCGAAGGTCTTCGCTATAAGTTTGCGGTCGACAACCCGCAAGGGATCTCGGCAATGGCGCTCGCTCAGATTCTGGACACGGGCCTTTCCGGCGCGCCGCTGAGTGAAGTCGCCCAGGTGCCGGAAGAGATCGTTTTCGACATCTTTGGTCGAGAACTGTCCATGGGCAAGTCGCTTGGACTCACCAACATGGTGAAGATGGTCAAAGCCGTTGCTCAGGCGAGTCGTTAAAAGCTGACCGCCCATGCCCGACGCGGCGAATTTTGGGTCGATGATTTGATTAGCACGGTCTAATCAAATCAAAAATGATGTGAATAGACGGTATATTCACATCATGGCTGCGCGCTACATCCATGAATTGGACAATTGGCCCAACTTCACATGGGACCAGAGCGCGTTAGCGGCCGACCTAGCAAACATTCACTTTCGCAGGGGAGCTCTCTTCACGGCCATGGCGACGCTCGGCTTCGACGTTCGCCAAGAAACGGTCCTTCAGGTGCTAACGGATGACGTCACGAAGTCCAGCGATATCGAAGGTGAGCGACTCAACGCCGATCAAGTGCGCTCCTCGATTGCCCGGCGGTTAGGGATGGACTTCGCAGGTCTGCCCGTGCCGGATCGATCAGTTGATGGGGTGGTGGAGATGATGCTCGACGCCACGCAACGATACGATTCGCCCCTCGATGAGGAGCGCATCTTTGGCTGGCATTCGGCACTTTTTCCGGCTGGACGAAGCGGACTCTACAAGATAACGGTGGGGACTTGGCGCGACGATCGAGACGGTCCGATGCAGGTCGTCAGTGGACCAATCGGCCGACAACGAGTGCACTTCGAGGCCCCGCCCGCAGAGCGAGTTCCGAGCGAAATGGCAAGCTTCTTGGATTGGTTCGAGGCGCGTCATCCCGATCCGGTCGTCTATGCGGCGATCGCTCATTTGTGGTTTGTGACCATCCACCCGATGGACGACGGAAACGGAAGAATCGCGAGAGCCATCACAGATATGGCCTTCGCAAGAGCCGATGGTGACAAGCAACGGTTCTATTCGATGACCGCGCAAATCCATAAAGATCGCGATGGCTACTACTCCATCCTTGAACGCACCCAGAAAGGATCGCTCGACATCACCGGATGGATGTCCTGGTTTTTGGGTCGACTCTCGGCGGCTCTAGATTGCGCGGACGGGGTGATCGAAACCGTTCGGAGGAAGCAAGTCTTTTGGGATTCCCACCGTGGAGACACCTTAAACGAGCGACAAACCAAGGTCGTAAACATGCTCTTCGAGGGATTTCAAGGGAAGTTAAAGACGAACAAGTATGCGGCGATCACCAAATGCTCCCTGCCGACTGCGTTTCGTGACCTCAGCGATCTCGTTGAGAAGGGTGTTCTTATGGTTGAGCCCTCCGCCTCGGGCAGAAGCACGAATTACATTCTTGCTCCTGTCGAAAACGGATCCGCATGAGACGTAGTCTCATTGGCCTGAAGGGCAAAAATGAAGGCTCGCCCCACGCAGTCGGGCATCTTTTCTAAAGCCGGATTCTCAACAGATTCCGGCGATGCTTCACATTTCCCCTCGAATTGAGTAAAACGCGAGGGTGCCACATCGCAAAGCGACCTTCTTGAGACCGCTCTCTTCACTGGCTCTCGCGACGCTGCTAGGGTTTTCCGCAATCTCCTCTGCTCAAATCTTGCCTAAGGTTCACCCGAAGGAAGAGGAGCGGGCAACCTTTCACCCGGGCAAAGTTAAAGCAACGCCCGCTTCCGTCGTGTTGGAGTCGTACGCAAAGCGGCTGCAAATGGAAGCTGACTCGTTCTTTGGCGGCATCGATTGGCGCAATGTCGGTCCGGAGAATCAAGGCGGCCGAGTTCTGGCGATCAAGCACGCGATTGTCAAAGTGAACGGCGCGAGCCGATCGCGAATCTTCTGCGCCTTCGCCACCGGCGGACTCCATGTCTCCGACGACGACGGAGCGACCTGGAAATCCATTTTCGACAACCAATCCGCGTTCGGAATCGGCGACATCGACGTTTCCAAAGACGGACAAACCATCTGGATTGGAACGGGTGAAGCAAACTCCCAACGAACCAGCTATGCGGGCACGGGTGTCTTCAAATCCACCGACGGTGGCGCGACCTGGACCAATGTCGGTTTGCCCGAGAGCCATCACATCGGCCGGATTCGGGTCGACCCGAAGAATCCAAACGTCGCATGGGTAGCCGTTCTGGGTCACCTCTACAGTCAAAACGATGAGCGAGGTGTCTACAAAACCACCGATGGTGGCAAGTCTTGGCAGCAGGTTCTGAAGGTGGACGACTTCACCGGAGCGATCGACCTTATCATCGATCCCCGAAACTCGAACAACGTGGTCGCTTCGGTGTGGGATCGCGATCGACGCGCTTGGAATTTCCGAGAATCCGGTGTTGGCAGTGCCGTCTACCGAACCGCCGACGGTGGAAAGAAGTGGGCGAAGGTCGACTCGCTTCCGAGCGGGAACGACGCGGGCCGAATCGGTCTCGCCCAATCAGAGTCCAACCCGAACATCGTTTACGCCTTTGTGGACCACCAAGGTCCGGACAAGGAGTGGCTCGACTTCGACGAAAAGGTCCCGAACGGAAGACTCACCCCCCGCCGATTCTTCACCCTCACCGAAGAAACATTCGTAGAGGTGGATCGCAAGGCGCTAGAGCGATTCTGGCGCGACTACGCGCCGGAGAAGACAAAACTCGACGACGTTATCGAGCAAGTCAAGGCCAAGAAGATGACCATGATCGACGTGCGGAACGAGATCATGAAGCGATCCCCGGGCGTGTTTGAGCCGGATATTGTTGAGCACGAGTTCTATCGGTCGGATGATGGTGGAAAGACCTTTACGCGGGTTTCCAGAATGGGCAATCACGGCGGCTACTACTGGGGCAAGGTATTCGTCGATCCTCGAAATCCGGATCACATTTACACCCACGGAGTGAGCGCTCTGCGATCGAAGGATGGTGGAAAAAGTTGGGAGCGCACCGCTGCCGGGGTTCACGCCGACTTTCACAGCATGCTCTTCGATCCTGCCGATCCCCAAAAGATTTGGATCGGTTGCGACGGCGGCATCTACCGAACCAACAACGACGGACTTACCTGGACTCACCTGAATAACATCAGCGTTGGTCAGACCACCACGCTCGCGGTTCGCAACGAGTCCGCGCCGTACACGATCATCACGGGTCTTCAAGACAACGGCACCATGATGGGCAAGAGCAATTACGTGCCGGGTCGGTCGCCTCTGGACGGTTGGAAGGACATTGGCGGCGGAGACGGATCGCACGTTGCCATCGACCCCCGACCCGATCTGGGTCTCATTTACGGAGCATCTCAGTTCGGAGCGCACTATGCGTTCGAAGAGAAAACCGGGGTCCGCTACCGAGCCGCCGCATCTGCCCGAAGAGGCGAAGAGCCGCTGCGATACAACTGGATTTCGCCGCTCATCATCTCCTCGCACATCCCAGACCTCCTGTACCTAGGCTCCCAATACGTACATCGCTCGTTTGATCGCGGTCGAACTTGGCAGAAGATCTCGCCCGATTTGACCCGCAACAAAAAGCAAGGCGATGTACCCCACTCGACCATCAAAGACCTCAGCGAGAGTCCGCTCCGGTTTGGACTCATCTATGCGGGTTCGGACGATGGACGAGTCACCATGAGCCACGATGGCGGCTACAAGTGGGAGAACATCGACACCCCCGCCCCGGACAAGTGGGTCTGCCGAGTCATCGCCAGTAGGCACAGTGAATCGACCTTGTACGTGGTTCAAACGGGTTACCGCGAAGACGACTTTGCGCCGTACCTGTGGAAGTCCACCGATTACGGCAAAACGTACACGTCCATCGTTGGAAACCTGCCGTTCGAGTCCATCAACGTGGTTCGAGAGGATCCGAAGAATCCCAACATCCTGTACGTAGGCACCGACCTTGGCGTGTTCATCACCTTCGATGGCGGGAAGAACTGGGAGACCCTGCACGGGAAACTTGGTCACCTGCCTGTTCACGATCTTGTGATTCAAGAGAAGGAGAACGATCTGGTCATTGCCACGCACGCCAAGGGTATTTACATCCTTCCGCTTGCCGATGTTCACAGCTTGGACGCCAAACTGCGAACCACCGATCTTTCGATCTTGAAACTCGGCACGCTCGAGCGATCCGAAAGCTGGGGTTACGATCGCAAGGCACCTTGGGACAAGACGGCCTCCAACGATTTCTCCGCCCCGCTCTCGTTCTTCACCAACTCCGCCGGAAGGGCCAAGATCGAAGTGAAGGATAAGGACGGAAAGGTTGTGAAGACCATGGAGATCGACGCGGTGAAGGGCTTCAACTACACGCGAGTGGGCACGCTCATTGCAACGGGCGACAAATTCGCGCCTAAGAAGAACGCCACCGATGCGAAGACCGCGGTCGACGATCCTTATATCGACCGTCGAGAGAAGTATCTTCCGGCAGGGAAGTACACCGTGGTCGTCACAAAAGACGGTAAGTCGGTCACCAAGGAATGGACCCTCTAAGCTAGATATCGGCGACAGTTTGGGCCGGCCCGCTCCGAAATGGAGTCGGGTCGGGTGCTTGGGGAACCCCGGGGGGCGGATAGCCCCCCTTTAATTGCAGAGGTCGAAAGACCCCCTTTTTTTGTCTGTTTTATCGATCTTCAATCTCTGGTGAGGGCAAAGGTCCTAACGAATCGAATCCGGGGAATCGCCGTTGTGAAGAAAGCGTCGAATAGGAAAGGAAAAACGTTCGATGGCTGAACCTCATGTCGATTTTGCCCCCGTGATCGGGAAAGACCGCACCGGACACTACGTGTACTGGTGTGGGTATCGAGCGCGGCTCAACTGGGAAGTGGTGGATTCCTTCTCGATGGAAGGTGAACTCATCGAGGGCTATTGGTCGGGCATGGTCGAAGGGTTCCCCTTGGACGTGGAAGCGTTCGTTCAAGGCGAGTCCTTGGAAAGCGCCGCCAACGATCTTCGCGATTCGGTGATCTTTCTGAAGGCCGAACTCGAAGCAAACTACAACGAGGACGTCGAACTTCCTGGTCCGGTGCCTCCGCCGTTCTTCCGATGAGGGCTTGAGTTCCCTTAATTGCAAGGAACGGGCTCTTCTTGATCGACCGTTGCGGGTAAACACCCGCAATGGTTCGCCGCGAAAGTTCTTCTCGCGCACTCTTTGCGGTTCTTGCCGCCGCTCTTGTTGGACAATGTTTCGCCCAAGGCGGGAACTACTCCTACCCCCCGATCGACCCGAAGGCGTACCCAAACATGATGCGGGCGTCCAGCCCAGAAAAGGCGCGCCTGATCTACGGTGGGCGATTCGAACCGCGTTGGACGGATGGCGGAAACTCTTTCTGGTTCAAACGCCGAGTTCCAACCGGGTCCGAGTATTTCGTGGTCGATACTGCGCGTGGCTTGAAGCGGGCCGCATTCGATAGAGAAGCGCTCGCAACTGCCATCCAATCACAACTCGGAAGAAGTGTCTCTGCCGACGAACCCCCGATCCAGAATCTTGCCATCCAACAAGGCAAAACCTACCTGCGAATTTCGGGGGAGAAAGGCGGTTGGTATCGCTGGGATGCGGCTAAGAAGTCGTTAACTGCCGAAGAGCCGAAGCTAGAGAAGACCGACGACGCGGCGACGGTCACCGAGACAAAGCCAACCGCACCCGTTCGTACGCGATCCGTTGTGATGCTTCGCGAAAACAACGTCTTCCTCCGAACTAACGCGGGCGAAAAGCAGCTCACCACCGACGGCACGCGAGAGTTCGGCTTCCAAGAAATTTGGGCGTCCCCAGATGGGCAAAGCGCGGTGATCGCCAAAGTGCAAAGACCAAAGGTGAGCACGATGACCAACATCGAGGCGCTGCCACCCGCCGCCCTGGAAAAGAACTTCCACAAAGACGAGACTTCGCCAGGAGAAGCACTCCGGGCTCGAATCATCACGTACCCTTACGAACTCCCGGGCGACCCCACCACCACGCGCGAACTCTACGCGTTCTCCTCCAAAACGGGCGAGCTGAAGAAGCTGGATTACCCGACCATCACCATGTGGGGGCTCGACAGCCCAACGTGGCTTCCGAGCGGAGAATTGGCTTTCTATCACACCATGCGAGGCTTCCAGTCCCGCACAGCAGTGGCGATCGACCCGGCGAACGCCAAGCCGCGGATTCTCACTGAGATTCGCTCGAAAACCTTCGTCTACCCGCCGATCCAGATTTTCAGGGTCGCTTTCGGCGGCAAGGTCCTTCTTTGGACGGATGATCGGTCCGGTTACAACCACCTTTACGCGGTCGAAATTGCGACGGGCAAAACTCTGGCGCTCACCAAGGGCGAATGGGTGTTCCGTAACCTTGTTGAGGTCGATGAAAAGACAGGCGAGATTCTTTTCGAGGCGGGCGGGTTCAACCCCGAGTTTGATCCTTATCAGAAGCAGACTTTCCGAATCAAGTTCGACGAAAAGGCGTTCAAGGTTTCGGAACCGCTCAACCTCACCCCCGGCAACGGCGAACATACCGTGCGGTTCACCGACGACAAGAAGTTCTACTTCGACACCTACTCGCGCCCAGACATGCCGCCCGTCACCGAACTGAGGCGGACGAAAGATGGGTCGCTGGTGGTGGAAGTCGATCGCGCCGATGCCGGACCTTGGCTGGCGGCGGGCTACAAGTTGCCGCAGGTGTTCAAGGCGAAAGCTCGCGACGGCAAAACCGACATTTGGGGCGTTGTGTATCGACCCGCCAACTTCGACCCAACAAAGAAGTATCCGGTGATCGAGGACATCTACGCGGGTCCCCAAGGCTCGTTTGTTCCTAAAACCTGGTCCGCTTCCAATGGCATGCACTCGCTGGCTCAGTTGGGCTTTGTGGTGGTGAAGATCGATGGTATGGGCACGGCGAACCGTTCGAAAGCCTTCCACGAGGTCTGCTATCAGAACCTGGGTGACGGTGGCTTCCCGGACCGGATCCTCTGGATGAAAGCTCTCGCCGAAACCGACCCGGCGGTGGACATTTCCCGAGTAGGAGTTTACGGAACCTCGGCGGGTGGCTACAACGCGGCTCGGGCACTGATTGGGTTCAACGACTTCTACAAGGTCGCCGTCGCTGACTGCGGGAACCACGATCATCGGACCGACAAGACCTGGTGGAACGAAATGTGGATGGGCTATCCGGTAGGACCCCACTACGCCGAGCAGTCCAACATCGTCCAGGCGGGCAAGCTGAAAGGGAAGTTGCTCCTGATGCACGGCGAACTCGACAACAACGTCAACCCTGCCGTATCCAGCCTGCAACTGTCGACGATGCTCCAACGAGCGAACAAGGACTTCGATCTGGTGATCGCAGGCAACGCGGGTCACGGCATGGGTCTGTACGGTCGGCGTCGAATGATCGACCACTTCGTTCGGCACCTCCGAAATGAGACCCCACCCGCCGAGTTTTCGCTCTCGGTGGAAGCGGCGGGTCGCATTGTGGTGACGTTCAAGAACACCACTAAGCAGACCATCGACATGTGCTGGGAGCAGGGTCCCGGCGAGTACGTGAAGTACCAGACCCTCAAGCCGGGCGATTCGGCTCGGCAAAACACGTTTGACGGTCACGCGTGGGTGGCGATGGTGAACGGAAAGGTCATTGGTCGGTGGGTCGCCGCGGCGGATGATCTGGAATGGGAAATCGGAGGCTAACGCTTCATGGTTTACGGCTCGGCCGCTTTTGCCAAATGTTGACTTAGGACCGACCAGCCAAATTCCCCTCCAGTGCCTGACCCGATCTATCGGGAAGGCGAATGAACGCGGGACCAAGTCGCAAACTTCGTGAAAGGGGCGGAGCCCCGACCATCATCGCAGCCCAGGGTTTCAACCCTGGGGGATCGTTTCTAAAGCCAGAACGGCGGAGCCGTGGCAATAGACCACTTTCCATCGTTCTCGAGCCGTCCCCAGACCCCTCACCCGCCCCTGATGGGGCACCCTCTCCCCGGGAGGGGCGAGGGTAATAAAGGCACCTTTTTTGGTGCATAGGCCCAGGCTACGATGCCTGTCTCTGATCTGTCGCGGAGGCACGTCGTGCACCCGGGTCCGGCCTCTTGAGAACCCCAAAGCAAAGAGCCCAAACACCGACGAAACCCAAAGATAGAAACCCCCGACTCCGAAAGCCGTCCATCTGTGATGAGCGGCATCCTCTGCACCCTCGCCCTACTCGCATCGAACGGCGTGCATCAGGGCCAAAAGGACATCGGACCCCTCATCTCCAAATCCGAGACCGCCGCGACCATCGGTCTCGCACTCCTTCAAGACTTCACGCCGCGACTCCCCGGTCTTCTCATCCCGCAAGACCGAACCTGGGTGAAGGTCTCGAAGAACAAGCGCTACTGGCTGATCCGTTCGTTCGTGCCGAACGCGGCCACAGAAGACGCCTTCATCTGCGGGAGACCATGCGAGGTCATCCTCGATGCAGCGACCGCCAAGATGGTTCTCCTCCACCTAGTGGAAGACAAAGACAGCCAGAAGAGGCGATCGAAGTTCGGCTTCTAGTACCAAAACTTACGGCGACCCGGCAAATAGGATTCGCTTGAATCGTAGTTCATCTCTTCGAGCTGTTCATCGAAGTTGAACCCACGCATCGCCAACCGGGCGACCATCAACAACAGTCCTAGCGAGATCAAAAAGACAAAGAGCCCAATCACACCGAGCGACCCATCTTTCGACACCCACTCACGATCGCCGTCGAACGCGATCCACTCGCGGAAGAGCATTAGGATCAGCCCGATCGCCGCATAGTATCCGGTGATCAGCGGCATAAGCAGGAAGAATCCCCAACTGACGCACCCTGGAGGGCGAGACGAAATCGCCCGCATCCGCAACTCGTTCACGGCAATACCGATCAACTGCTCACCAAACTGCGTGGGGGGAACTTGGGTGTTCAATTTGGTGAAATTGCAGACGTATTTGCCAATCACCCGCATGTGATAGGTCTCCCCAACCTCCAGCTCTTTCCATTCGTGAGGCTCGGCCTCAAAAACTTCTTCAACTCCGCGCGGATCGCGAAGGGTGACGTCCGCGTTGCCGCTCCCGTCCGACTTTGGATAAATGGAAAGGACTGTCATTGCCGGACGCATCTTCTGCAGCGCGGCGGGCTCCCAGCCCTTCTTCAGGCGAAACTCCACAACCGCGATGGCTAGAAGCGCCAACGCGCAAGCCCAAACAATGATCCATCCGAAGTTGGCGAGCTTGTCTTCGTTGTAGATGTTGGTGCGCCACGATTCCGCAACGTAAGTATTCGGGTGCCGTGCCACATAGACCAATCCTAGCCCCACGGCAACACCCCACTGCAAAAACAGGGTGGTTGGCATCAACGGCGATCGAATCTTGAGCACGGACAAATTGTACGTACGTTTGCGGGGGATGGCTACCTACGAAGCGTCTTTCTTCACGACTCTTTCGAAACGGGTTCCATTTTCTTCCTCGATAACGATTGGAACACCCTTGTCGTCGAAGATCGCCTCGACCGTTCGCCGAGCGGTAAGCGTGCGAACCATGAAGCCCTTCATTGTTTTGCCACCGATGGTCAGGCTCTTGGAACCAAGGTAGATCGCATCCGTGGTTTCCCACAGGTTGCGGTCGGTGTCGAATGCCAGGTAGCGAGTTCTCGCGTCTTTCTTGGGGAGGTCGCGCAGAAACCAGTATTCCGCCGCCGCATTGATGGTTTCCGCACCCGGTGCGATCACTTCGGAGACGGTCCTCTGGGCATCGATTTCCTCAATGATGTTCGCGGCTCGACCCTTGAACGAGATGGTCTTCATCACTCGCCGCCGAGGGGAGTCGGTGACCATTTCCAGCGTTTTCCGAAGCGGGAGACCGTTCAAATCCCAAGTGCTCGTTTGCCGAATGGTCGCGGTCGTTCCCGCGCTTTTGATCTCCAGTTTGAATTGGGTGACCTTGCCCGCCGAGGTCAACTTTTGCGTTAACGAGGCTGATCCCACCGGGTTGCCGAGCCGGAAAACCTTGTAGTCGGCAGTCCCGGTTTGTGCCTGGGCGGCGATGAGTATGGCAAGAGTTGGAAGCATCTTCTTTTAAGCTCCTATTGCGTGGCGCGACCAATGATGAGGTCGGCGACTCGTGCCCCAGCTTCGTACGCCTCGTCGATTCTTCCACCCATTAGCCCATCGCTGGCAAGCAACAAGCGACTTCCCGGGGTGTTCACGTTCTCAAATCGAGCGAGGTTATCCGGCTGCGAATACTTCCATTTCTTCACGACCGCCAAGCTAGGAGTCTTCCAGCTTGAACCGTAAAGGGTGCCGATAAAGGTCGTTACAACATGAACGATCCACTCGTCTTCCTTGGCAAAATTCTCCTGAGAGAATCGGGAAGAGAGTTGAGCGACTAGGGCGGTTTTTCCGTCTTCCATACGCCCGGGCGACTTCAAGTTCTCAACCGAGAGCCACGTGAGCGGGTGGCTCTGCGTGGGATCGAGCAGGGCGTGGTAATCCACTTCCGGCGTTTCAAGATCGTAGCCCAGCAAGACCGATAGGCACGGTCGATACCTTGCGTTGGCAATCGGGCGACTCTCGTCAATGGTCCAAAGCAGTTGAGCCGTTTGCGGAATGGGCGGGGTGAGAACCAGATGGGTAAAGGTTTCCTCCCCAATCTTATACAAATCGCCCTCTTTCTCAATGCGCTCGACGGTTGTGTTGAATCGAATGTCTAAGCCGTGCGCGAGCAGTTTGGCAAAGGTTTGAATGCCCTGGGTGTGGCAAAACCGAGGCGTGGAATTCTTGGCGGTATCACCCGGCCGAACGCGCAAGCCTTCGTGTGTCCAGATGGGGCGAAGGATCGGTGCGGGCGGGTCTAGTTCTTCAAGAAGCACCTTCTGGATTCGCTTGCCACGCGGAGCAATGCTCGTAGCCCCGGTGTCCCACACAAAACCTTCTTGACTACGCGTATGAACCCTTCCGCCAACTCCACGAGATTTTTCTAGCAGGACCGCTTCAATCCCGGCCGCTTTCAACTCTCTTGCGGCGGCGAGCCCGGCAATTCCGGCTCCGACAATGCCAACTCTCTCCATCATTAAACTCGCTCCATATCTACAGGCGCTCCTTATCTACAGGCGCTCCAGTGCCCTTTTGGCGGCTCTCACTCCCGACTCAATTGCCCCGTCGATCGAGGAGTTCTGAACGTATTCCCCAGCCAAGAGCAGGCCCGCATCGTCGTACACCATCTTCGGCTGACGTTTTGCATAGCCGGGGCGATGCGCTAACTGAGCGTTCGGTATTCGGTACGACCGCAGGAATTGCCACTCGGCAACTTGGGTTTTGGGTAGCCAAGGCGCAATTTCTTCTTTCGCAAACTCGGCAAGTGCCTCATCCGATTCATCCGGCACTCCTAACATATTCACCGAGACGAGCGCTCCTCGGCCTGCCGCGAGTCGGTATCCGGGCTGAACCTTGGTCAGGGGCGCGACGTGATTCACGAGCCCGGGACGCTTCATGCCGTTCAGGACAAGGTACGGTTCCGCGAGCGGTTCCTCGGGCGCCTCGAAGTAAAGGCAGGTCGATCCAAACATTTCGGTGTCGAAGGAATCCTTGGTCAGCCTGGAGGCAGTGACCACGTCGGTTGCGATAACCACCACTTCCGCTTCAATCGTCTCCGATGATCGCAAATGCACCTGCCACTTTCCTCCGGCGCGTGTGATCGTATCGACCTGTGCGTGCGGGCGAATGGATCCCTGAGTGATTCCCTTAGCCAGTGCCTTCGTCACGCCTTCAATGCCGTCTTCAGGCAAGATGGTGTCGCCTTCGGAGAGCATCTTCCAAACCCATTGCAAACGGTTGGCGCTCACTTCCAAGGATCGATCTAGGAACACGCCCGCAAAGAACGGAATCGCAAACCGATCGATGAAGTCTTGGCTGAATCTCTCCGAAAGGTCTTCCAAAGCCGAACGATCCACCTGCGCGAAAAGGTTGGTGGTGTTCTTTCCTTTCAGCGAAGCCGTCCAGCGCAGAACCGCAAGTTTGTCGGCGATGCCCAGAAGAGGAGAAAGAGCGGTTTGAATCAGCTTCTTGGGAGTTCGACCTTGGTCGACCAAAAGCGGTGCTCCTCCCTGGGTGATCAGGGCACCCGGAAGAAACGCCCCCGGGTTCAGATCTTCGGTATCGATCAGTCGGGCAGCGTTGGGATAGGCGGTGAAATGAACCTGAAATCCGCGGTCGTAACGAAAGACTCCGTCGGTGTCGGTTTTCAACCGTCCGCCGACTCGATCGGACGCTTCCAGCAGTTGAAAAGGCACACCTTCTTCGCTGAGGGTTCGTGCGCAGGCAAGCCCAGCCATTCCTCCTCCAATGATTAAAACCTCTCTCTGCATGGGTGAATCCGTCCTTAGCCTCGCCCGTAATCACTTGAGGAAAAGTGTCTTGGGTTTACCCGTTCTACGCGTTTTGAGGCTTTGTCGGGTCGTAACGTCTGCCCAATCTAGAGCAGGTGTGGCAAAATACCCCCGTGGCGATGAACCGATTTCAACGGACCCGGGAAGACCACAGTCGGGAGATTGCCGAGGATTACGTCGAACTCATCGAGGATTTGATCCGCGAGTCCGGCGAGTGTCGCGCTACCGATCTTGCTGCGCGACTAGGCGTGAGCCATGTGACGGTTTCGAAGCGCGTGAGCAAGCTCAAAGAACTCGGATTGGTCACCGCCCAGCCTTACCGAAGCATCTACTTGACCGACTCCGGTCGAGACCTCGCTCACAAAGCCCGAGAGCGGCACGAATTAGTGTTAGAGTTCCTGATGGCGCTCGGCGTGAGCCGAGAGGTTGCCGAGGTCGACGCAGAAGGCATTGAGCACCACTGCAGCGAAGAAACGCTCATGGCAATGACTAAAGCGGCAGGGGCTCGCCGCACGGCAGAATCCAAGCGGCAGGAATCCTGACTCCAATACGCGTGATCATGCGCGGCTGTGCACTTTCCGCTCAACCCGAGTAGATTTAATCCGGGAGCCCTCATCATGACGCTACTTGTCGCGGCAGCTTTTCTCATCGGACCTTCGCTGCCGGTCGCGAGTTCGCGGGGTGTAAAACCCCTTTTCACCATCGGCGTTCAGGCGGTTGGCAAGGTGAGCAAAGACGACCTCCGGGCGGTTGCTCAGAGCCTTAAGCGGTGGTGGGTCGCAGTGAGAGTTCTGCCGAGTTCCCAAGCGCCAAAGCGCTTTCTTCTCAGTTCGGGCCGCTATCAAGCCCAGCCTTGGGCGGAAGAAGTAGAAAGAGGGATCCCAAAAGGAATCGATAAGGTTTTGATCCTCACCTCGGTCGATCTTTCGGCTCGGCGCGAAGGCGTGGAAGATTGGCGAATCCTGGGGTACTCGGCCCACAAAGGAAAGGTGGCCCTTGTTTCCCAATCGAGGCTGCTGGGGCTCACCGTTGGCTCGGAGAAGATCTCAAAATCGGACCTTACGGTTAGGCTCGCTTTGCACGAAATTTCAGGGTGCTTCGGTGTCGAAGAGTGCTACTGGACCAAGTGCCTCGGATACCCCCATCGCGGCTCTGTGAAGCGACTTGCGGAGACCACCTTCCAGTTCTGCCCTCGGTGCAGTAATACGCTCTGGCAGGTTGGAGTCATCATCTAGATCGGTGGAGCACAAGGAAACCTTCAATTTAGAGTTAGCCCTGGAGGCGCTCGAGCGATCTATCGCGGCCCGGCCTTTGCCCGCACCCGGAAAAGAGGATCCCCAATTTTCCAAATCTCTTCTGAAATCGCTGGGCTTGGAGTTGGGAGCTTGGGTGCTCGCCCAGCGCGAGTTTCGCTCGCGAGCGGTGAGGAAGTCACCCACCTACGGAGCCCGCATGATCGGCAGCCGGATTCGAGGCGAGATGGGGACGGTCGAGGCGGTGGCGAAGTTTCACGCCGCCAAGTATCCGGAAGGTGCCCGCGTAGTCGACCTTACCGCCGGAGCGGGTTTCGACAGTTTGGTCCTTGCCGAGAGAGGACCCGTTGACGCCATCGAGTCGGACGAAGCCACATACCAAACGCTTTCCGTGAATGCGTCGCTCGCCAAAAATTCCGTCCGCGGCGTTCACGCGAATGCGCTTGAGTTGGAAACAAGCGATATCCAATTCGTGTACGCCGATCCCATGCGACGCGGCGAAGGGGAATGGGGCGGGGAAGTTCAGACCATCCGGAAGACGAACGTGGACAATTACGAACCCGATCCCCGTCTTATTATCCAGCGGTATGCCGACATCGACTTGGGCCTCCTGAAGCTGTCTCCGCTGCTTCCCGATGCCGAGTTGGACAGCCTTGGACCCGCTCGATCTTTCATCAGTTTTGGAGGTGAATGCCGAGAGGTTCTGGTGGAGTGGGGAAGACTCGCGGGCACAGGAGTTTCAGCGATCCACATTGAGAGCGGAGAGGTGGCGCTGACTGCGGAAGTCAGCGGAAACGTTACAGAATGCGGGGAATTCTTATACGATTCCGATCCGGCCCTCGTAAGGACCCACGCCCTCGGACAGTGGCGAGACTTGGCGGAGTTGGGGGATTCGGTGGGCTACCTCACGGGCAATGACTTCGTGGATTCGCCTTGGCTGCGCGCTTACCGAGTGCTTTACGACGGTCGCGGCGACTCAAAAGCCACCAAGCTGGCCCTCCGGAACTTGGGTCGGAGAGTGGAAGAAGTCAAGAAGCGCCACGCCAAGGGAATCGACCCCGAAGCCCTCATGCGATCGGTGCGCTGGTCGCCCGAAAAGTCGCTCCCCGTTTGCTCTTTGGTGGTTTACGCCGTGGGCAAGAGCTTCCGGCACGCCCTTGTGGAGCGAATATAAAAAATGCCCCTCAGGATCACTGAGGGGCATTTCCAATTGTTCAAGCGACCGGCTTAGCGAATAGCGACTTCGGTCTCTTTGTCGAAGATGTGCACGCGGTCGATATTGAGGCAGAACGTGCCAACCTCGCCCATGCGAATCTTCGTGTCCTTATCGATACTTGCCACCATCGAGGTGTTTCCGATCTTGAGATAGGTCACGTACTCGTGTCCAAGCGGCTCCATAACGTCGACAAGCGCCTTGATGGTGTTCGCCGCGGTTGGGGTGACACCGCTCGGAATAGCGGCGTCGAAGATCTCTTCGGGTCGTACGCCTAGCCAAACACCCGTGCCTGCCATTCCCTTTGCCGGATTGCCCTCTGGGATCGGCAGTCGGAAGTCGTCGTTGCCAACGGTTCCGTCAGCGCTGATCGTAGCCTCGATGAAGTTCATGGGAGGCGATCCGATGAAGCCGGCAACAAACTTGTTGGCAGGGTAGGCGTAAACCTTTTCTGGCTCGTCGCACTGCTGCAGAACTCCGTCTCGCATGATCGCCATGCGTTGACCCATGGTCATGGCTTCCACCTGGTCGTGGGTCACGTACATGGTGGTGATTCCAAGATCCCGGTGCAGACGAATGAGCTCGGCTCGCGTTTGGACCCGGAGTTTGGCGTCCAGGTTGGAAAGCGGCTCGTCCATCAAGAAGACCTTCGGCTTTCGGACGATGGCTCGGGCAAGAGCAACACGTTGTCGCTGACCGCCAGAGAGCTCCTTCGGACGTCGCGCGAGATACTTCTCGATGTCCAACATCCGAGCGACTTCTCGAACGCGAGAGTCGATATCTTGCTTAATCTTCTTTGCTTCTGCGGCGTGGGTGATTTGCCAGAAGAATCCGCCCAGTTCTCGCAACCTTAGACCGAACGCGATATTGTCGTACACGTTCATATGCGGATAGAGCGCATAGTTCTGGAAAACCATGGCGATGTCTCGATCTTTCGGCGGAACGTCGTTCACTCGAACGTCCCCGATCATGATGTCGCCCAGGCTTGCCTCTTCGAGGCCCGCAATCATTCGAAGCGCAGTGGTCTTACCGCATCCAGAGGGACCGACGAGAACCATGAATTCCTTGTCCCGAATCTCAAGGTTCAGATCATTAACAGCCTTGACGTCCTTGCCAAAGATTTTGCTGACGTTTTTAAATGCAACTCCTGCCAAACGTTCCTCCGGATTCCAACTTCGAAACCCTGCAGGGATTATACGTTGTAGGGCGACAAAGTCAAGTCCGAGAAAGCCTTGAAGGACGTCATAACTTTTTTATCAACCCCTTCTAAAACAAAAAAACCTGAGCGAATTGCTCAGGTTTCTTGTTTTGTCGAAAGCTCGAGGCCTTATTCGGCGGCGGGTTGCGGAGCGGCTTCTCGCTCGCGTCGGCTCTCTCGTCGCTCGGTGGACATTTCGGTGACCACGAACGGAAGCAGTGCCATCTCGCGGGCTCGCTTGATCGCCTCGGAAATCATTCGCTGTTGCTTAGCGGTGGTTCCGGTTTGTCGGCTAGGCAGAATCTTGCCGCGATCGTTGAGGAATCGGCGAAGAAGCGCGATCTCCTTGTAATCGACGGTGTCAATCTTGTTGATGGTGAGGTAGCTCACCTTGCGGCGCTTGCGGGTTCGGGTGCGACCGCCCGGCTCGGCGTCTTTCTCTCGCAGTGCGGCCATCGGATCGATCGGCCCTGCGGCTGCGGCTTTCTTCAGTTCTTCACTCATGCTCTTGGTCCTTATCGGGGGCAAATCGCCCCGAGCAGATGGACATTATGACACAGATTCTCTCCGGCTCGCCAAAGCAGGTTTTCGGTTGACCGAGCTTTGCCCTCGGGAGGAAATCCCTGGTAGGAAAGCGGTTTATGAGCCTAAAAGACAGACACCGGTAAGGACATCGGGTTGAAACCGTTGGAGTTGGGGAAAGAACCCAGTGTCAGAAGGTGAAGGGGTGACTCCGATCCGAGATGACACGACCGGGGACCAAATCCCCCACGAGTTCCCGGCGACATAAGAAACCCTCCAAGCCCATCGGGCCCCATCACGGGGCCCTTTTTTTCTTAGGCTCCGACCGGGTTTTCCCGAGTTCGGAGCCACTTTTCGAAGCGCGATGGGTTAAGGGACCAAAGAAAGCCAGTCGTCCCAGCGAGTGTCTTCTGCCAACTGCAAGTTCAGGTAGTCCGGCTTCGCGGGCGCGAATCCGGTGGCTGTTGAAAAGTCGATCGACAATCCAAAGCTGCGGGGCGACTGCGTGTTATTGCCGTTCCAGACCACCGCCTCTAGCAATTTAGCCTGCACCTCATCGCAGGCCAGTTGCACGGCGAGGTTGGTGGTGTTGGCCTTGATCTTCGCCGCGAGGTCGTAGATGTCCGCGTATTGACGGCTTCCACTGGGTGAGTAGCGTTGGACCTGGGTGCGCACCGTTCCGAGGATCGGATTCACATCCGCCGAGTTGGCGATCATCGCCGCCGCAAGGCCATCTATTGCGGTTGCAAGGGCGCCGAGTTTGGTGGTGTCTACGCTGCTCTGGGTGATCTTTCTAAGCGCGTAACCCGGAACAGCCAGCATTCCATCCACGAACGCCTTGGTGAGATTCGAAGACGATTCGTCCGGATTGTCTCGGAAGCGTTGGAATACGAGGTCGTACGGCAAGCCTTCTCCGGGAGGGCTCTCTTCGCTCCCGGTCACAAACTTAGCGCTGTCCTTCAGTTCGTAGGCAACCTCCATCATCTGCATGAGCGAGGCATCCCACGACACGATGTCGAGCTTTTCAGAGCCAATCGCCGCCGGGAGTTCCCAAATCTGGATCGCGGATCCGGTGACGTCGTCAAAGCTGACCGCGCGTGTCGGCTCTGGCACGGTAGAGCGTCGCCAGCCATTGCCGTGACTCCAAATCACCAAGCAGTACCGATCCGCCGGGTAGTTCGCTTTCGCCCAGCCCACGAAGTTTTGGAGCGTTCGGTAGTCGCCCATGTCCACGTTCGATCCCATGTCCTGAATCAGCTCGGATCGGATGGCATTCGTGGTATCGGGTTTCACCAGGTAGCGCCGCGTGCCGTTGAACAGGGCGTCTGAATACAAATCAGTGGAGAGCTTCCATTGAACAACAAATCGAACATCGTCGTTCTGAGCAACGCTTTCCATTTGGTTGAAGTTAAGAGGAGCGAATGTATACAGATCGCTCGCCGCGTTCAGATAGACCATGACGGTCCACTTCGAGCGGGTCGTAGTGGTCGGTGTCACCGCAACCGTTGCTGCACCAAGGAGAGAGGAAGGAGAGTGCGTTCCGCGAACGGATCCCGAACCGAGGGCGGTTCCGGTTGCGATAACGGCGTTCGATCCGGCTCCGGATGAATCCAAAGAGACGACCGCGCCCGTTTGCGACCATGTGATCGAATTCGGTGCAATAAAGGTGGTGCGACTATCTGAAGTCGTCCCCGCCGCGACGTATGTCCTTCCCGAGCCGACCTTGAATGAGGAATCGGTGGGGGTGACCCCGATGCCCGCAATGGCGGAGCCGACGCTTGTTCGAAACTTCGAAGATCCCGAAATGGAGCGATAACTCTTAACGAGCCCGGTGAGCGTTCCCGAGGCATTCAGTTCAGAGAACAACTCGACCTGGATCATGTACGTGCCGGGGTTGATGTCGTAAGTGAAAGACATCGGACCGTCGAACGTGTTGTTGATCACGCGAGTAAAGGCTGCAGAGTTAGTTGAGTCGAAGAAAGTGATTCGCTGAGATCGACCCGTGATTTGTCCCACCGCCGTTCGATTCGTCCAGTCGGTTTCATAAACAAATTGAGGTTTCGACCCACCCCCGCCGCATCCGACGATCACGAACACGAGCAAGGCAAACAGAATCGGGAGAAATTTCCGAATACTCATTTCACTCTCAAAGGCTGCCGTGCTCAAAACGAGGCATCTGGGGCGCCGATTTGCGAATCATACCGACCCCATTCGAAGTCCTAGTACAAGACGCAATATACAAAGACGCAATCCCGCGATACCGATTCTTCACGGCGTGCGATATCCTAGACGTACTAAGGGCAAATCCGTTTTGATGTCTTCCTCTTTCCCTAGGAGAATCTGCGGATTTCACCAAAATGCCCTCTGATGTGGCAAAAGCGAGCCATCTTTCGCCATAATTCTTGATTGCGCCTCTTGTGCGTTTCAATCTCTTGGCAGTTTGTGCCCGATCGCTGACCGTAAGGACCGTTCGGAACAGACTTCAAGCAGCAGAAACAACCCCTATGGGAGGCCGGAGAGAACGATGTACGCGATTGTCAAAACAGGCGGAAAGCAAGTTAAGGCCGCCATGGACGAACTGATCATCGTCGAGAAACTCGACGGTAACGCTGGTGATTCGGTCGAATTGTCCGAAGTGGTCATGGTCGTCGATGGCGACAGCACCAACCTGGGTGCTCCCTACGTGAAGGGTGCAAAGGTTGTTGCCCAAATCGTGCGACAGTTCAAGGGCGCAAAGATCAACGCTTTTAACTATAAGGCGAAGAAGAACGAGCGTAAGCGTTGGGGTCACCGCCAGCCGTACACGCAAATCAAGGTCACCGAAGTGGTGGGTGGTAAGTAAATGGCACATAAAAAAGGTCAAGGTTCTACTCGAAACGGTCGCGACTCTAACTCGCAGCGACTGGGCGTGAAGAAGTACGGCGGAGAAGTTGTCCGAGCCGGAAACATCCTCATCCGACAACGCGGTACGCAGTTCCACCCCGGTCCCAACGTGGGCATGGGTCGAGACCACACGCTCTTCGCCCTCATTGATGGTGCGGTGAAGTTCGAAGGTCCGGAAGGCAAGCGACGCATCGCGGTTTATCCTCACCAATAAGAAAAGCGTTCAATCGTTCTAAAAAAGCGTCCCGATTAACTCGGGGCGCTTTTTTTATTTTGTTTTGAAATGATTTCTTGTTAAAAGTGCTTCCGTTTTGAAACAACTGTGTCACGATCTCCGTAACGTAGTAGGAATCAGAGTCGTGAAACATGTCATACTTTTCACACAAACATGAGAAGTGGGTGCACAATGCGCTTTGAAGATGCTTTCTACGGATCGGCCACCATCGGAGAACGAGGGCAGGTTGTGATCCCTGCCGAGGCTCGGAGCGATCTCGACCTCAAAGCAGGCGACAAGATCCTGTTCATGCGGCATCCGCTGCACAAAGGCCTCATGGCCTTTAAGGTCGAATCCATCCGAGAGTTCTTAGATGAATTCGCCGCTCAAGTCGAGCGAATGGAACACCATGCTCAATCTCACCAAGAGGACCCGAACGAGGGTTCTGGCGCTGAGATTTCTGAATCAGTCGAGGAGGGATCGACCTCTCAATAGTCATGCAAACGAATTCAACCCAACACAATCGACGTCCCAATTTCCTTGGATGGGCTAGGGTCTGGCCCGTCCTGGGAATCGCGGCGCTTGCCTCTATCTCGACGGCAGCAGACGTGCTCGTCATTGAAGACGCGATCAAGATTGCCGAGAAGAATGCGTTCGGCGTTCAGATTGCGGATGCGGCGATCCTCAAGAGTCGTCAACGACTCAACGAAGTCAACGCGCAGCAAGGTTTTCGAGTCTCGACCTCGGCGACCTACCTGCGGTACGGATTCGAGCAGGTGGCCAACATTGGTGGTCAATCAGTGGTCTTCCAACCCCTGGACCAAACCACGCTCTCCGGTCAGATCGGATACGTGTTCGACCTCTCTGGCAACGTTCGAAGACAAGCAAACGCCGCCAAGAAAGCCATCTCGGCGTCCCAGTTTCAGAAGTCCAGCACGCTCAATGACCTGCGACTCGCCGTGCGACGGGGTTACTACCAAGTCATGCGCGCTCAGAGCCTGCTCAGAGTGAGTGAGGCCAACTTCACGAACATCAGCGCGCAGGTGGTCAACGCGGAGAAGCAAGTCCGAGCCGGCGTAACGGCAAAGATCGACTTGCAACGACTTCAAGCTCAGCAAGCCTCCGCCGAAGCGGATGTTTTGAGCGCCAAGAATGGAGTGAAGCTCGCCAAGCAGGCGCTGAACCTTTCGCTAGCTCGACCCATTGAAACGGAATTCGATGTTGCGGAAGTCTCCGGTGATGTTTCCATTCGCGGCGAGTACGACCGCTTGATCGAAGCCGCCGAAGTGGTTCGACCCGAGGTTCGGTCGATTCAGGCCAACATCGAGTCGCTGAAGTTCACGCGAAGAGCCACGATGCAATCGCTCGAGCCGTCGCTGAACTTCAATTTGAACTATCAACGAGTCCTCGACCCGGCGGGTCTTAACCCTCAGCGAGAACTCACGACCAACACGCTCGTGCTGTCTATTCCGCTTTACGATGCGGGCTCCACGCGGTCCCGTCTGAAGCAGTTCGACCAAGACATCATCACCGCGCAGGTGAATCTGAAGCAACAGCGTCTCGCAATTGCTCAGGAAATCCGAAACGCCTCTGCCAACTACTCCACCGCTCTTGCCCGGCAAGAATCGGCGAGAAAGCAGTTGGCACTGGCAAAAGAAGTTGCCCGATTGGCCCGCATTCGAAGGGATGCAGGCGAATCGACGGTCATTGAAGTACTCGATGCCGAAGCTGCGCTCACGTCCGCCGAGAACGGACTGGTAAACGCAACCTTCGACATGCTCACCGCCTACGCCGAGCTTCAGCGTGCGGTTGGAAACGACGACTTTGAAGCTGCGGTCAAAGAGGCCGCCCAAATAAAGGAACTTAAGTGAAACAAAGACTCTTCCGAATTGCTAATCCTAAAGGATTCTATGCGGCTTTGCTGGCTTCGATGGTTCTCCTGTCGGTGGGCGGATGTGCTGACCGAAAGGCCCAAGCCGATAGTAAGCGCACCGCTGAAGTTGTAAACGATCCCGTCAAGGAAGTTGCCGTAACGGTCACGAAAACCTCCCCAATCGAAGAGGTTCTGACAGTCAACGGTAGCCTTGCCACGGATAGCGACGTGACGGTCGGTTCCAAGAGCCCCGGCAAGATCCAGTCGGTATTTGTTCAAGACGGTGATCAAGTTTCCGCCGGACAGTTGCTGGCGACCATGGACATCTCCAACCTGCTCGCGCAGCAAGCTCAGGCGATGGCTCAGCTAAAGGCGAGCCAAGCGCAGCTTTCTCAGGCTCGAAACAGCGCGCGACTCGCGCCTGCTCGAACCGACGCCTCGGTGCGACAGGCGGAATCGGGTGTGCGACAAGCGAAAGCTCTGCTTGCGAAAGCCGAAGCGGGCGCTCGATCGGAAGAGAAAGCCCAAGCTGCGGCAAACGTTGCTTCAGCAAAATCAAACTTAGAAACGCAAAAGCGTGAGCTGGAGCGAGTGAAGACTCTCGTCGCAGAGGGTGCTCTCCCAGAGAGCCGCCTGGATCAGCAACGAAACGCTTACGAATCCGCGCTTTCTCAATATCAAAGCGCCATCGAAGGGCAAGCGATCACCGCCAATGTGACTCGTCCCGAAGATTTGGCGAGTGCAAGAGAGCAGGTGCGGCAAGCCGAGCAAATCCTTGCTTCGGCAAAAGCAAGCAAGAAGCTCGATGTGACGCTTGACGACCAGGTTGCAGCGGCTCAGGCCCAGGTAGAAGCTTCCCGAGCCGCTCTTGGGGTGGTTCAACAGTCGATTCGAGACGCTCAAATCGTCGCTCCGATCTCCGGAAAAGTCGTTGGTAAGCCAACCCTTGCGGGGACCGTGGTTGGTGCGGGCAATGCGATCGTACGACTGATCGGTTCAGCGGGTGTTTTCTTCGAGGCCGAAGTGCCTTCTGAAGAGCTGGCGAAGGTCCAACCGGGCACGCTGGTGAAGGTCGCCGTCGACGCCTATTCGGATCGAACGTTCGCGGGCAAGGTCGCTTTCATCAACCCGCTCGCCGACTCCGTTGGCCGACTCTTTAAGGTTCGCGTTCAAATCACGGGTGGCGAGCAAACGCTCAAGCCGGGCATGTTCGCCAAGGGTGAGATCATCACCAAGGCCGTTGCCAAGGCAGTGGTGCTCCCGAGTAGCGCCGTCGTTCGACGTGGATCTGAGGTCTTCGTGATGGTTCTGGAAGGCGGAGTTGCTAAGAAGATGCCCGTCAAGACAGGGATCACCAAGAACTCTCTCGTACAAGTTATCGGGATTCCAGAGGGCGTGAGCGTGGTTGTGAACGGCCAGGAAGACATTGTCGAAGGCTCCAAGCTTCGCGTGGCAAAGAGTCCGTCGGAAGGCGCTGAGGGCGCTGCCAAAGGCTAAGAAAGAAGAGGTCTTTTCATGACAAAACTTGCACTACAAAGGCCGGTCTTCATCTTCATTTTGATGTTGCTGGCGATTCTGGGTGGTTTGGTTTCTTACCAATCCATGCGGAAAGAGCAGAACCCCGAAGTCAACTTCGGAACGCTCACGGTCACCACGCTCTACCCGGGCGCGGGTCCGGACGACATCAACCAGCTCATTTCCCGAAAGGTGGAAGAAGCGGTTGCGGGCGTCAACGGCGTTCGTGAAGTTCAGGCGACCTCTCAAGAGGGCGTTTCGACGGTGATCATCACCCTCGAACTGGGTGTCAACTCGGATAACGCGTTGAACGAGGTTCGAACCAAGGTTGACGGCATCCAAAACGACCTTCCCAACGACGCGCGAAAGCCCGTCGTCACGAAGTTCGACAACTCCGCTCAGCCGATTCTGACCCTCGGTATCACGTCCGACAAACTCAACTCTCAGCAGTTGCGCGATTTGATCGACGACAAGATTCGAGACCGATTCACCCAGATTCCTGGTGTGGCATCGGCAGCCGTTGCGGGTGGCGACATTCGCGAAGTGCAGATTCGAATCAAGAAGGACAAGCTCATGCAGTACGGCATCGGTATCACCGATGTTCTGAATGCAGTGACGGGCGCGGCGGTGAACACGCCTTCCGGTAAGTTCGTCTCCGGCGATCGTGAATTCACGGTTCGTGTTAAGTCCGACTTCACGCAGGCGTCGGATGCGGAACGGGTTGTGATCCGTGTTCAAAACCCGACCAACCCCCAAGCGAAGGCCAACCAGATCCGACTGACGGACGTTGCGGAAATCGTTGACTCGATCAAAGAGCGCACCCAGATCACGCGACTCAATGGCGAGGAAGCGGTTGTTGTCAACATCCAAAAGACGAAGGAAGGCAACTCGATCGAAATCACGGAGAAGCTCAACGAGATTCTTCCCGAGATTCAGAAAGAGTACGGTCTGACCATCACCAAGACGTTCCAAGAGGCAACCCTCGTTGAAGAGTCGCTGACCGACGTGACGTTCGCGCTCGTCTTCGGCATCATCCTCGTCGGAATCATCGTCTACATCTTCTTGCACAACTTCCGGGGAACGTTGATCGTCTCCCTTGCGATTCCGACCTCGATGATGGCGGCCTTCATTGCCATGAAAGCGGCGGGATTCACCATCAACACGCTTTCGATGCTTGCGCTCTCGCTCGCAATCGGTGTGTTGGTAGACGACGCTATCGTTGTTCTTGAAAACATTTATCGCCACTTGAAGATGGGTGAAGACCCAGGCGAAGCGGCGCTCAACGGTCGACAAGAAATTGGTATCGCCGCGCTCGCGATTACGCTTGCCGACGTTGTGGTCTTCTTGCCGATCGGATTTGCCGGCGGTATCACCGGACAGTTCTTCAAGCCCCTCGCGCTGACCTACGTCTTCGCGGTTCTCTTCTCGTTGTTCGTTTCGTTCACCCTCACTCCGCTCTTGGCGGCGCGCTGGTATCGAAAGGGCGAAAACGTGGAGCACTACGAAAAGGGCTTCCCGGCTTGGTTCGAAAAGCGATTCCATCGCTTTGAAATGGCCTATCGCCGCGGTCTCGAGCGAGCGCTTAAGAATCGCTGGCTCGTCTTTGCGGGCGGAAACGCCTTGCTCGTCGCCGTCTTCATCTTCATCGGTGGAAGCGTTGCGGGCGCAGCGGGTGGTCCTCAAGCTGGGTTCCAAATGGGCGTGCCCATGCTTGTAATGTCGTTCGCAATTGGAATTATCGCAACGATCTTTAACTTTGCTTTCTATCGCCGCCGGACCGTGAGGCCGATCATCGGAGGTCTCCTTCTGGGACTCCTCTTCCCGATCGCGGGAATGTCTGGGGCGGCGTTCCAAAACTGGAAGCAAGACCAGGTCTTCAAGTTCTCGTTCTTGCCAAGCACGGACGCAACCCAGATCACCGCGGCGATCGAACTCCCCGTCGGAACGAACCTTGCCGAAACCGAGAAAGTCACGCGAATTGTCGAACAGGCATTCGTGAAGCACCCGGACATGAAGTTCACCGTCGCAAACGTGGGACGGCAGTCGGGTTCGAGCTTTGGCGGTGAAACCAACGCGACCAACTTCGCGGAAGTTGTCGGCACGATGTACGAGAAGGAAGCTCTCCTTGACCGTGTGAGCGGTGCCAACAAGCGCGAAAAGCTGCGAACGGTGCGGGCAAACTCGATTGTCGCCGACCTTACCCAGGCAGTTGGACAGATCCCAGGCGCCTCGGTCCGGATTGCGGCGAACGCCCGATTCGGTTTTGGTTCGGCCGTCCAGGTCTCTCTCACCTCGGAAAACCGAGAGTTGCTGGAGCAAACCGCGAACAAGGTCCGAGAACTGATCCTTCAGGATAAGGTTCCGGGAATCATCAAACCGGAGTTGAGCTCGAAGAGCGGTAAGCCCGAAATTCGAGTCAAGCCCGACTATCGAAAGGCCGCCGATCTTGGAGTGAACGCCAGTGATATCGGAAACTCTCTTCGAACGATGTACCAAGGCAACGACGACGTGAAGCTGCGTGTCGGTGGTCGTGAGTACGCGGTTCGAGTGATGATGGACTATGCCGACCGGGATCAACGAGAGACGCTCTCGACCGTTCCCATTAAGTTCACGCAGGGGAATCCCGTCTTCCTGTCGACTATCTCGGAGTTGAACCCAACTCCCGGCTTGTCGAAGATCACCCGACGAAACCGCGCGGAAGAGATCATCGTCAATGCCGACTTGCTTCCCGGTGTGGAGAACGGAACTGTTAACGCGGCTCTGAAGACCTACCTGGAAACCAACAAGGTCATTCCAGAGGGCGTCAACTTCCGCCTTCTTGGACAAGCTGACTCGCAGGCTCGAGAATCGGGCTTCTTGGTCAGCGCGTTCATCACCGGAATCCTGCTGGTGTACTTCGTTCTTGCGGCGCTGTACAACAACTGGCTCTATCCGTTCATCATTCAGTTGGCGCAGCCTCAGGCGATGGTGGGAGCGTTGCTTGCGCTCATCATCACAGACAAGGCGTTTAGCCTTATCGGCTTCATCGGATTGGTGGCGCTGGTTGGATTGGTCGGTAAGAACGCCATCCTAGTGGTCGACTACACCAACACGCTTCGGGAACGAGGCAGGGCGCGTCATGATGCGATTCTGGAAGCGGGTCCCACCCGACTCCGACCGATCATGATGACGACCTTGGCGCTCCTTCTAGGAACGCTCCCGACCGCAATGGCGATCGGGCGTGGTTCCGAGTTCCGCGAGTCGATCGGTATCACCGTCATTGGCGGCGTGCTCCTCTCGACCTTCTTGACCCTCTTCGTTATCCCGGCGAGTTACACGATCTTCGATGACGTTTCGAATATCGTCGCCCGGCTGATGAAGAAGCCGCTTCCGTTCGGTGGAACCGAAGGATTCGTGTCCTCCGCCGCGAAGGAAGGGGACGAGGAACCGGTAACCGTCTCGTAAAGCCGAAACGAACGTAAAAATAAGGACGGGCCAGAGGCGAACCCTCTGGCCCATACTGTTTATGAGGCATCGGTTCCGGCTCAGTCACCCATTTTGAAACAACTCTTGCAATCGACATCCATGCGACTAGCCGTTCTATGCGGCCTGCTGTTGGGACTCAGCTACTTGCCCAACCTGCGGTGGCTTGCCATTGTCGCCGCGATCGTGGGAGGAGTTGAGGCTGTTCCCAGCACCTTCCACACACTTCGAAAAAGGGAACTGGACGTCGAGTTCCTGATGCTCCTCAGTGCGGTCGGTTCCTTACTGCTCGACCGTCCGCAAGAATCCGCAGTGCTGATGTTCCTTTTCAGCCTCTCCCGAGCGCTGGAATCCTTCACCCTGGCTAGAACCAAGAATGCGATCGAGGCCCTGGTGGCGCTGCGACCTTCGACCGTCGTGATTCGAACGCCCGAAGGTCAAAAGTCGATTCCCGTCGAAGAAGTAGCGATGGGCGACCTGATCTTGGTCCCGCCGTTCCAAGCGTTTGCCGTGGATGGCTCGGTGTTGGAAGGCGAAGGGTCGGTGGATGCTTCCGCTCTCACCGGCGAATCGAGACCCGTTTCCGTCGAGGTGGGTTCCAAAGTGCAAGCAGGTGTGCGAAACCTCGACTTTGGATTGGTGATCAAGGCCGAATCCACGGTCGAGAACAGCACGCTTTCCAAGGTCATTTCGCTGGTCGAGAATGCCCAACAGAACAAAGCCTCGGGCGAAAAAATCAGCGGATGGTTCGGCTCTCGATACACCTGGTTCGTGCTGCTGGCGGCCGTGCTCATGCTCACCGTCAAGCTCGGACTAGGCGTGCCATTTCAACAAGCAGCCTACGCCTCGCTGACGTTGCTGGTCGCGCTCAGTCCTTGCGCTTTAGTGATCTCGGTCCCGGCGGCAACGCTCAGCGCGCTCGCCTGGGCCGCTAAGAACGGTCTTCTTATCCGGGGAGGGGAATACATTGAACGCGCCGGAGAGATCAAGACCATTTTGTTGGATAAGACGGGAACGCTCACTCGGGGTCGCCCGGTGGTTACCCGGGTGCTCACGTTTGGTGCGCTCGTTCGAGATGAAGCCATTTGCGCGGCGTCCAGTCTTGAGTCCCAAAGCGACCACCCCGTGGCGCTCGCGATCATCGATGAGGCGCGGAAGCAGGGCTGCATGGGAGTGGAACCAACCGAAGTTCAGGTCGTTCCCGGAAAGGGAATTCGTGGAAATGTCCAAGATTCCTTTGTTGAGGTTGGACAAATCACGATGTTCCCCAATACTCTGCCGGAAGGGGTGGGCAAGGCGGTTAAGGAGGCCTTTGAACGGGGCGAATCGACCACCGTCCTCAGAGTTGCCGACCGAGCCGGTGTCGAAAAAGGATTCGCCGTCATCTGTCTGGAAGATGAACTGCGCAGCTCCGCAATTGCCAACCTCGCCGAACTGAGGGAGCTTGGCGTGACCGAGATTTCAGTTCTCAGCGGAGATTCCAATGGAGCCGTTGCCGCTATCGCGAAACGAGTCGGAGCGGATCGTTTCTTTGCCGAGACCCTGCCTGCAGACAAAGAGAGAATCATTGCCGAAGCGAACGAGAAGGCGCCCACGATGATGGTCGGCGACGGTGTCAACGACGCCCCGGCTCTGGCGAGGGCCAGTGTGGGCGTGGCGATGGGCGGCTTGGGCTCCGATATCGCCATGAACGCCGCCGACGTGGTTCTGATGAACGATCGCTTGGAGTTGATCCCGACCCTCATCAAGCTAGGGCGGAAAACAAAGGCCATCGTTCGCGCCAACCTCATTTTTGGCGGAGTCGTGATTGGCGTGCTGACCTTAGGGGCAACGCTCGGAATTCTACCGCTGCCCGTTGCGGTGGTCGGTCATGAAGGCTCGACCATTATCGTGATATTGAACGGACTCCGACTTCTCGGCGGAGTCCGTTCGAAGCAATGAAGCGACTACTCCGTCTCTAGAACGAGCTTCGGTTTGTTGGCGTCCGTCTCGGCGTCTTTGCTGAACACCTTGTACATCGACTTCATTCCAACTTCGGCAACATCCACCTTGGTGCAGAGCGCCAGATAGAGATCGCCACCATTCTTGGAGGCGGCTGAAATGTACTCGTAAAACTCGGGTTTGCCGAGGTCGATCACGATCTGGAAGGGTTTGTCCGCAGAGAGGTTCTCCGCCCAACCCGTTCCAAAAATCTTGTCGCCGACGGGTTGCACCTTGTTGACAAGGTCGTAAGACCACGCCTTCTCCTCGAAGGTGCCTTTCAGACCGTGCACCTGAATAGGGAACGCCTTCGAGAAATCCTTGTCATATCCCGGACCTGCAATGTGGGTGAGCGTTAGCTTCGCCCCTTTAAGCGACTTGAGGTCGGCGGGTACCTTAAAGCGTAAGTACGAATAACCGAAGTCGGTCGTATCGACGGCGTCTTGGGCTACCGCTCGCCCACCCGAACCCCAAACTCGAAGATATGCGTCTTTGCTCGGGTCTCCGGCATGCGGATAAACCCAAACATCATCCGTTGGCTGAAGTTGGAGCGTAGAAGCGGCTAGGGCCAATCCTGCGACAAAAACCATAACTTCATCATACTTTCAGGAAGAGCGCTTCCCCGAGTGCAGACTCCATCGTTCCGTTGTCCTAGACAAAAGATCGTCAACGCTCGAAAGCCGTTGATTTAAGAAAGACCGTGGCTGCAAAAGAACTGCGTGCGTTAAAAGTGTTGGAATTTCAAGCGATCCGAGATCGCTTGGCAGCGCATTGTCAAACCGAAACCGCGAGTGAACTCGCCCTGGATCTCCAACCCCTCTTCGACGCTCCGAAGATTTGGAGCGAGCTAAAGAAAACGAAAGAAGCCTACGATCTGTTGGGACGATCCACTCCGCCGACGATTCGAGCCGGTTCGGACATTCGGGATTCGGTGAGTCGAGCCGGAAAGGGAGTGATCCTTGGAGGCAAAGAACTTTACGAAGTTGGTCGCGCTCTCGAGGCGATCCGACTCATGCAGGCGTTCATCGCCACTGTTCCGGAGATCGATCCCGAAGCGGAGGAGAGATCGACGGCGATCGACGTGACCGAACTGAAGCGAATCGCGGTGGCGCTGGTGCCGCACCCAAAGGTGGAAGACAGTCTTCTGTATTGTTTGGAACCTGACGGGACGCTCAAAGATTCGGCCTCGCCCGAACTCTCGTCGCTACGAGCGAAGAAGAAAGCGGCCGTCGGAAAAGTTATGGAGCGGATTCAGGCTTACACCACGGGCAAGCAACGTGAGCTCCTGAGCGACCCTATCTACACCGTCCGCGACGGTCGATACGTGATCCCGTTGAAATCGGAGAATCGGGGGAAGATCAAAGGCATCGTCCACGGGGCAAGCTCCACGGGGCAGACCATTTTTCTTGAGCCGCAAGACGTGCTCGATGCAGCCAACCACGTCCGAGAGGTGGAAAGCGCCGAGGCACACGAAGAGCAGAGGATTCTGAAGCAACTGAGCGGTCGGATCGGCTCGGTGGCGGCGCCGCTGATCGGTTCGATCGACGCGCTCACGCAGCTCGACCTCATCATTGCGAAAGCCAAACTCGCATATGAACTCAAAAGTTCGTTCCCCGAATTGAACCAAGGCGAGGCGTTCATTGAGTTCGAGCAAGCCCGTCACCCGCTATTGGAAACGGAAACGGTTGTGCCGATCTCGGTTGGGGTCGGGAGGGGCAAATCGGTCCTGATCACGGGTCCAAACACGGGCGGTAAGACGGTGGCAATCAAGACCGTAGGGTTGTTTGTCGCGATGTTGCAGTCTGGCCTTGCAGTACCCGCCGCCCACGTGAAGTTTGCCCCGTTCTCGCAGATTTGGGCCGACATCGGGGACGAGCAAAGCATCGCCCAGTCGCTGTCGACGTTCAGCGGTCACATCAAAAACATTTCGTCGGCGCTCAATCTCATCCGATCCGGCTCGCTGGTTCTGCTCGACGAGATCGGCGCGGGAACCGACCCGGCAGAGGGCGCGGCGCTTGCGCGGTCGGTGTTAGAGACCTTCCACGAAGCGGGTGCGGCGATCATGGCGAGCACTCACTACGGCGAATTAAAGGTGTTTGCTTTCACCGCCGACGGCTTCCGCAACGCCTCCATGGAGTTTGATACCAAGACCTTGCGCCCCACCTACAAACTGGTCATGGGAGCGGCGGGTGCCAGTCAGGCGCTCAAGATTGCCCAGCGGTACGGCATTGAAGAGGGCATTTTGGAGCGGGCGAAATCGTATCTCACGGATACCGATCGAGACCTGTCGGTGATGCTCCAGAACCTAGAAAACGCTCAAAAGTTGGCGAGAAACGCCCAGGCTGAGGCGGACAAAAAGGGAGCCGAACTGCAAAGGCTTCAGCAAGAAGCCGAAAAGCGGATTCGGGAAGCGGAAGACGCACGCAAAAGAGCAAACGCTCGGGCTCAAGAAGCGATCGACGGAGCCTTGCGAGATATCCGAATCCAAGCCGATGATCTTCTGGACAAGGTCAAAAAGTCGGGCGGTGCAGGCATCGATCTTCAGAAGACTCGGAAGGATTTCGAGTCGCTCGATTCGAAAGGAAAGGACCTTTCCGGCAGATTCCGATCCAAGGAGAAGGGGCCGGAGTCGACCGGACCCGCCGAATTGGCAGTCGGGGACCAGGTGACGATTCTTGGGTACAGCCAGCCGGGAGTCGTGCTTGAGATTAAGAACGCAAGAGACGTGATCGTTCAGGCGGGGCCCATCAAGATGACCGTTCAACGCGGCAAGTTGACCAAGGTAGAGAAGAAGATTCTCTCCGCGCCCTCCCAGGCAAGAATGCTCTCGAATGCGAAGGCGAACACCGTAGGCACCGAGATTCACCTCCGAAACATGCGAGCCGAAGAGGCGAAAGAGAAACTTGAAAAGGCGGTCGATGATGCGTTGCTTGCAGGCATTCCGTTCCTGAGGGTCGTCCATGGGAAAGGGGATGGAATTTTGAGAAAGGTGACGCAGGATTATCTGAGAGGGCATAACGACGTGAAACGGTTTCGCAATGCCGATCCGGCCGAGGGCGGGGAAGGAGTCACCATTGCCGAGTTCTGATGCGGTTCGAGCCGATTTGGTCGCCCGGTGTCGAGACCTCCGCGCGAGGGCTTACGCGCCCTACAGCAACTATAAAGTTGCGGCCATCTTGGAGACCCCGTCGGGAGCTTTGTTCGAAGGCGTCAACGTGGAGAACATCAGCTACGGGGCAACGGTTTGTGCAGAACGGACCGCCATCGGCACCATGGTCACCGCTGGGGAGCATCGAATCGTTCGCGCCTACGTTGCCACCAAGGACGGCGGAACGCCGTGCGGGATTTGCTTGCAATCACTGAGCGAATTCACCGACGATCCGGCTCTCCTGGAGATCATTCTCATCCCCGAGCAAGGTGAATTTTCGGTGACAACCCTAGCCGAACTGGCTCCGCGCTTGTTCCGAAGCGCTGAGGTTCTCTCTTCCAACCCAAAGTAGTCGCTTGGGAAAAGGGCGGAACGCAACCGACCGTCAATTCGTCTGCTAGGGAAGTCCGTCGCATCCCACTTGAATGGTGAGGAGCAACGGTTACAATGGAATCCACTGCAATGCAATCCCCGACCTCCCCGCTAAATTTTGCTTCAAGGCCCGCCAAATGGGTGGTCCGTGCCGGGCTCCTTCTTGGCCTCGTCACGGTATGGAACTGCGGAGGTGGCGGAGGATCGACCCCGGCTCCGAACGATCCCATCGCCGGACTCAGCAACGTGCGAGTTGAGCCCGTTTTGATTGCAACGAACAAGCCGATCGATCCATCGCAAATTTTTGTGGGCGACGAGGTGCGATTCCGACTCGTTGGGCGAAATGCCGCCAACGAGACCGTGTACGTCAACGTAAACGGTTTCACCTCCACGCCAAGTGCGTCCGGCAGCGTCGCCACCGATGGTTCGTTCACTCCGGTTGCGGCGAGTTCGCCATTTAGCGTGCAGGTTTCGGTAGGATCGTCTTCTTTTGCGACTTCCGCTCAGGTGAAAGCGACGGACGTGATCTTGACCGGGCGGCTGAGAACTCAGTTAGGATTTCCGGCGGCGCGAGTTACCTTGCAGTGCCTCAACTCTTCGGGAGCGGTCGTAGCCTCCGCGAATGCTTCGTCGGACGGATCGATTCGTATGACGACTCCGGCCTCCGCGACGAGGATCAACGTAGCGTTTACAACCGCGGACCCTGGCGCAACCATTTACGCCCGACAATTTTTCTACAACGCGTTCGACTACTCCACGCTGATTTCCGGCTGCACGGGACCGCTTGGACCTCTCACTTCGGGTTCGCCTTACGCGCTGCTAACCGATGTTGTGGTGTATCAACTTGCGGGTGGAACGCCTCCGCCTCCCCCCAACGGCTGCGGCTAAACCCGTGTTTCAGAGGTTCTCTCCCCGCTTTCGGTGGGAAGGTGTAAATACGAGCCTCTTTCAGGGTTTACAAATCTGTTAGATGTGGGCATACTTAGCCCGATGAAGCGTCGGCTTTCTCTCGCCTCGGTGATCGTTCTGGCCACCGTATTTGGTTGCGCTGGATCGGATAGCACTACGGGTGGTCCGATCACCCCAACGTTGACCATTGTCACGGAGCCCCGCGTTGAAGCGGTGACGACGTCGGGTCGTGCGACCGGTTTGCCAGGATTTGTTGATCCGTTGAACATTCAAACGGGTGAGCAGATCCAGTTCCAACTGGTTGGATACACCGCAGACAATGTGCGCGTCGTTCTCCCCGTCAGCGACTGGGGAACCTCAGACGATACGAACACGTTCGGTCAGATCGCAAACAACTCCGGTGTCTTCTTGGCCACGGATCGCCAATCTCCGACCATTCAATACGTTCGAGCCCGATACAACGACAAAGATTTCTTTGCGGAGTACCTTGTTCGCCCTCGAGCGATTCGAATCGGTGGTGCGGTTCTTAGTCAAACCACGCGACTTCCGCTTCGCGGAATCGAACTCCGCTTCTACTCCGATCTTGGCGAAGAAGTGGGTCGAGCCCAAACTCAGTACGACGGCACCTTCATGGCCGCAGTGCCGAATACGGCGGCGTTCTTCCAAGTCAACAACAACACGTTGCCAACGGACTACTTCCGATTGGTCCGGTTCAACAGCGACCTGGATGCCGTCATCTCCAAGCCTGCCTACCTGAACCTTCGGAATTCCAACGGTGTTGCCATCGCAGGCACGCTTCCGGATGGAATGCTAACGAATCCGAACCTCAAGTATCGCCGCTCGGGTGTGGACGAGAGCTGCCAGCCTGCTCTTTCTGCCTCGGTGTTCACCCTGGGTGACTACTACCTTGCCGAGCCGATCCTGTTGGTTCCGACCAACGCAACCGACGATTCGGGCGATCCCATCGACCCGGTTCTCGTCGCAGAAGGCTGCGAGTAACTTCGGGCAGACCGTCGACGCAAAAGACCTCGTTCTTCCAAGAACGGGGTCTTTTTTTATTCCTTCCCTAGGGCCACCGACCGGGTTTCCTTTTTCCTGAAACGCAAAACATCCGAGCGTGTGTAAAATTCATTCGTGGATTCCGCTTTAACGCTTCAAGAAGAGAGACGGGCGCTGTTAAAAGACTCGTCTGTTCTGGAAGCGCTGCAATTGGCAGAGCGAGTCCAGAGCCTCAAGGGTCAGCCGCTCGATGACGACGACCTTCACGCGGTAGCCGAGACGACGGGCGTTTCGGTGGAATACGTTCGGCTTGTTTACGAAGCCAAAGAATCGGAAGAAGACACCAGTAAGCTCAGCGCCATTCGACGGCAATACTCCGCGTTGAATGCCGACACCAAGCGGTACGTCGCTTCCTCCATCTTTGCCGTATTCGGTGCGTTGATCACCCAGTTCGGATTTCGGATATCGCTGAGCCTGCAGGCGGCGGCGGGCAACAAAGCCGATTACAGCTTCTTTCAGATGGTGGGCATGCTGATTCTTGCAGGTGCCGCCTATAACTCCGCCATCGCCAGAAACAAGCTTGTGGCGGGTATCTCCGGGGCGATTGCTGGAATCTCCTTCTGCCTCATCAATGCCCTCTTCGCGATGCTCTTCCTGCTCCCGTTCAAGTCGCAGCCGTTCTTTGTGCTGTTCTTCGGGTTTGGGGGTTTCATCGTTGGGCAGATCATTCACGATCTCGTTCAGAAGAACGGCAAGAAGTATGGAATTCAGTCGCCGTCAGAATCCCGTCAAGAGCTTCTGAAGCAGTTGGTTGATCTTCAGGACAGGTTGAAGGAAGGGAAGCAGAACGCGACCTTCCTGAGCTTGGACATCGTCGGGTCCACTCGGTTGAAAATGGATGCCGATCCATTGGCGGTGGAATTCACGTTCAGCGAGTACCAAAACTACGTCGCTTCGATCGTGGCGAAGCATGGTGGGCGCATCCACAACACGTCCGGTGACGGAACCACTTGCGCATTCGATCATCCTCAACAGGCGTTCATGGCCGCTCGCAACATTCAGGCGGGCATGATCGAGTTCAATTCCTTAAGAAATAAGCTTTCGGGTCCGCTGGTTGTTCGAGCAGGAATACACATGGGCGAAGTGGTTGTCCCCAGCGCGGGAGACCTGACGACCGTGAACTATTCCGACGTGATCGACATTGCCGCCCACCTTCAAAAAGAGGCGCCCCCTGGTGGAATTGCGATCAGTTTCGATTCCGCGCAGACCTTGCGCGGGGGAGCCGAGTCGGTTGGAAGGACTCAGATCAAGGTTGGTACCGTTCAGGCCTGTATATGGCAACCCGCGGTGTCTCTCCCGACGACCGCTTTGACCGCTGCCACACCTCCACCCCTGGGTTCATAAACTCTTCAGTCCATGCTAGCGGTTGTCCAACGTCGGTTTCGATCGTTACGCGAGTGGGAAGCGGCGTGGATGACTCCTGCACGGGTCTCTCCGCTCCTCCGCGACCTCGGTGCCACCGATGGGGTTCGATCCGATGAGGCGTTTCACAGCGCGGTGCACTATCTAGCAGGATTCCTTCGAAGAGAAGGCTTTGAACTCTTTCGAAATGGCGGGCTCCCTCTTTTGGAGCGGCGCGAAGGATCGTGGATTGAAGAGGTTCTCATCCGGTTGGGACCGCACCCGGTCGAGGGGGCTTATCTACCGACAACCGTTCATCTTCACCTCTCGCATGCCGGATTCCGAGAGGTGAGAGAACGGTACTGGCCGAGCCTGAGCCGACCCCCGATCATTGTTCTTTCAGGGAATGCGGGGCTGGTTCAGAGCCCGGCCACCTTTGACCTCTGGAACCTCGCGACAACTTCGATGCTAGACGAACTCGCCGCTTGGATGGATCACGAACTCCTGGAGTTCCTATCCGACCTGGAGAGTCCATCGATCACACGCAGGAAGCTGTTTGGAGACGGAATCACGCTGATCGACGCTCCGACGGCGTTGGAATACATCCTTGTCGAGTTTGGCCGAGCCGAGGCGACTCGTTACTTGGAAGAAGTCGTGCTGGCACGGGAAGGCGTCTTCGATGGATTCCAAGAAGTCTTTTCCGCCGTCGCAAAAACCAAGGCTCCCGGATTCGTGGCTGGGCAACATCTTAGGAACGTCGCCGTGATCGCTCATGCGTACGATCTCGTGGGTCGCCGCCGATTTCGAAACTAGGGAAGCGCGTAGATGGGCAAACGTTGCGCGTATCGAAACGACGCGCAACACGCATGCGTAGAAGACCATGCAACTTTCAGAGAACATTGAAAGTTGTGGTATCTTTCTCAGCAAGAGGAAAACATGGTTGCAGACACAAGCCGGCTGGCTCCAGAAAAGGTGGTGGGTGCGGAACTCATCGATATTTATCGCAAGGTCGATGAAGGAACGCGACTCAGCTTTGAAGACGGAGTCCGTCTGTTCAACACGCGCAACCTAACCGCGGTCGGTTATCTGGCGAACATCGTTCGCGAGCGTCGCCACGGTGCAAAAACCTTCTTTGTTCGAAACCAGCACATCAACTACACGAACATCTGCAACAAGTTCTGTAAGTTCTGCTCCTTCTATGCCAAGAAGGGCGGGCCGGCTCCTTACGAAATGACCCTCGAGCAGGTTCGCGAGCGGCTGATGTGGCACCGTGAGGTTCCTCTTACCGAGATCCACATGGTCGGCGGAATCAACCCGCGACTCCCTTACTCCTACTACATGGACCTCGTCCGGATTGTGAAGGAGGTTCGGCCGGGAGTCCACGTGAAGGCGTTCACTGCGGTCGAGTTGGTCCAGATCGCCCAGATCGGCAAAGTGTCGCTCGACCAAGCACTGGCAGACCTCATCGAAGCGGGTCTCGACTCCCTTCCCGGTGGTGGCATCGAAATTCTCAGCGATCGAGTGCACCATGAGTTGTTCGGCAAGAAGCTGAACGGAGACGAATGGAAGGACGTTGCTCGGGCAGCATCAAAGCTGGGACTCAAGCAGTACGCCACGATGCTCTACGGACACATTGAAACGGTGGAGGAACGGGTCGATCACCTGGTGCAGCTTCGCGAACTTCAGGACGAGACGGGTCACTTCTTGACCATGACCCCGCTCTGTTTCCACCCGGAGGCAACTGAATTGGAGCACATCGAGCCACCGACGGCCGAGCTTGACCTGCGAGCAATCGCGGTTAGCCGATTGATGCTGGACAACTTCGATCACATCAAGAGCTTCTGGATCATGAACTCGGTGCCCGTGACGCAAATGGCCCTCTGGTACGGAGCGGACGACGCCGACGGTCTGGTTCACGAATACGAGATCACCTACAAAGAGGGTGAGTTCGGCAACAAGAAGCAAATGCTCACCTACGACAACATGGTGCGCATGATTGAAGAGGTTCACCGCGAGCCTGTGGAGCGCGACTCCCTTTATCGCCAAATCGAATCGCCGACTGCGGCCGCAAAAACAAGATTGACCCCGATCCCGCTGGCCAGATAAGGTGTTCGCCGGCCCGATAGGGGGCCCCTACGAGCAGAATTGCCGGACCTACTCAAATAGGTTCGGCAATTCTATTTTGAGGAACCGATTTTTTGTCCGGAAGGTTGAAGTGTACGGAGTCGATTCAACATGAGTCACGAGGGAGCACTATCAACAAAAGCCGGGGTGGAAATTCTGGCTGGTAGACTCCCTCGACTGATGCTGTTCGGGCGCAAAAATGGGCACCGAGAAGCGTTCGAGCGACAAGCCGAGCGCGTTTTCCCAGCCGTCCTGGGTACAGCTCTTCGTCTCACCCGAAACAAAGAAGAAGCCGAGGACCTCGCTCAAGAGGCGGTTGTTCGTGCCTACGAGGCCTACGAGCGTTTTGATGGCGCCAACTTCAAGGCCTGGATTCTTCGAATCGTCACCAACCTTTACATCAACAAGTACCGACATCGTCAGCGCGGACCCCAATTCGCGTCGATCGACGAAGAAGGGATGGTTGAACCAATGTCTTTGGAATCTGAGATTCCAGATCGACAGCTTTTCGATGGAATGATGGGGGCCGAGGTTCAAGAAGCCCTTAGCCGAGTGCCGGAAGACTTTCGAATAGCCGTTCTTTTGAGCGATGTCGAATCTATGAGCTACCAAGAAATCGCAGAAGCGACCAATGTTCCCATCGGAACGGTACGGTCTCGGATTGCGCGAGGAAGAGCGTTGCTTCGAAAGCAACTAGAAGAGTTTGCCCGTCGAGAAGGATTCCTTCGGGATGGGTTTGAAGTTGAGGGAGACCTGCAATGATTGATACGATGCGTTTACACGCGTATGTCGACGGTGAGTTAAGCGTCGATGAGCAAGAGGAGATAAAGAAAAAGCTATCGGAGTGCGCCGAGAGTCGTCGCGAATACGACATGATTCTTGCCGTACGAGAGACGATTGCACGGTCGTTTAGCGAGACGGAGAGATCAGCGGACGTTTCTGCGCAATGGAAGATGTGCGTTGGACGTTTGGATGAAATCGACCGATCGAACCGGACCCAAAGATTCGTTCAAAAGTATTCCTGGGCAATGGCCGCCGGAGTGTTCTGTCTCATCCTTGCGGGCGGAGCGATGAACCGGATGCAGTCGAAGGGGCCAGAAGGCAGCGATGTGCCGAACATGTTCGCTCAACTAGGGCCTTCCCAAAAGCCAAACCCACAAACGATCCAATCGAACCGATTTTATGACATGGTTCTGCGGTTGGCAGAGCGAGACCTGAAGCAGGTTCGCGTGGTCGGAGCGGTTGCAGGCGATATTGAAGGAGTTCACTTGGAGCGCTACACGCTCGAAGACGCCAAAGGCGGGATGTCGCTGCTGGTGATGGACAAGGCGATCGAACCTGACGGCTTTACACCGATCGCAGACACGCCGTATTTCGCGGGTCAGATCGACCACCACAACTGCGTGATCTGGAAGAATCAAAGAGGATCCTTGATGCTCGTAGGGGACCGTTCTCACGAGGAACTGGCGAGAGTCGTGGACTCTTGCCGAAGCGGTGGTTAACGGATAACCCTGAAGAATATCGATATATCATAATTGAGGGACCCCGCAAATGTGCGGGGTCTTCTTTTTTTCCGCAGGTTTACCGGCTAAAGAAAGCGGAAATGGCTTGTAATGTGATATCACTTAGTCCGAGAATACGAATTCTCAATGATGCGGTCGTATTGGGTCTCAGGTTTTTCAACCTCCAAGTCCTCCACATCGAGAATACGTATTCTCAGAATGAGGAGAATGCTTGCCCTCCCACAAAGACTTGTGGAAGGGCAGGGAGCTTGATTGGGCATGAAGAAACTTTCTATTGCAACTATGGCGTTGCTTGGCGTGGCGGGTTCGTCCTTCGCGCAACTTACTATCGACGGGACAAAAGATGCTGCTTACACCCCCACCACGGTTTACCAAACCACGGGAACTCAGTTCGGTAACAGCAACCTTGGACAAGTAGCCGCCGCAAACGGCTCGGAACTCAACGGAGCCTACGGCTACGTCAATTCTGGGTTCTACAACCTGTTTATTCCGGGCAACCTGGAGTCGAACTTCAACAAGTTCGAACTCTTCATCGACAGCGTAGCCGGTGGTCAAAACCGGCTCCGCGGTGACAACCCCGACGTCGACTTCAACGGTCTCAACCGAATGGGCGACGATGGATCTGGCAACGGACTCACTTTCGACACCGGATTTGATGCCGACCACTATCTCACGATCACTGTTGGCGACGTTGGTGGAGGAAACTTCAAGATGTTCGGAAACTACGCTCAGTTGCTTACAACCGGTGGTGGTTCGGGCAACTTCCTCGGCGAAGTCCTTCCCGGCGTTGCAGGAGCACCGTCTGGCGGCACCAACCCTGCGGGCATCTTGTTCAACGTGAACAACTCCAACACGGCGGGCGCAGACGGTTCGGGCGTGGCATCGGGCGCAGCGGTCGATGCGATCACCACGGGTATCGAGGTGGCGATTCCGCTTTCTCTGCTCGGTCTGAATGATTCGAACTGGTTCAGCAACGGATTCAAGGTTGCAGCTTTCGTGAACGGCGGCGGACACGACTTCGTTTCCAACCAAGTTCTCGGTGGACTTCCGTCCGGCACGGGCAACCTCGGCGAACCGCGAAACCTGAACTTCAACCAGTATGCAGGCAACCAGTACTTCGCCGTACCAGAGCCCGCATCCATGGTGATGCTCAGCCTCGGTCTGGCAGGTCTCGTAGCTCGAAAGCGACGCAAGTAAGTCGCGACCACATATCGACGTTTAATCCCTTTCGACACAAAGGAGTTCTATCGAGTGATTAATCTCGCTTTCCGGCGCGCAAGCGCCGGAATTCTTTTATCTTTACTTACCGCTTCTGCAATTGCTCAACTCGGGTGGCTCGGAGACACTCGCGTCCTCAACAGTGGAACTTCGGTTCCCACGCAGGGAGCCTATTTACTCCCTTGGCAATCCCTAACGGTCACTTCGCAAACTTGGCCGATCTCGCCGAACCAATCGGTGACCGCCGTCTTCACCACCGATAACTGGCGAACCCAGCGCGAACAGCAACTTCAGTTCGATCGCAACGTTGGCAACAACACTCAGTGGTACACGATCCTCGGTCCGTTCCCACAGGGAACCAACGTGCAGTTCTATCTGCGCGCCAATCACACCGATGGGACCACCCGGTTCGACAACAACTCTTTCAACAACTACACGTTCACGTGGCGATTCACGCCCGCGGAGCGTCGCGGGGCGATTCTCCAGTGGTTCGCCACCGACTATCGAACGATGATGGCGCGGTTGCCAGAAATCGTTCAGGCCGGTTACAGCGCGCTTTACTTGCCGCCTCCCACCAAGAGCGGTGGTGGTGGTTTCAGCGTGGGCTACAACCCATTCGATCGGTTCGACCTAGGCGATCGACTCCAAATGGGCACCGTCGCTACCCGTTACGGAACCACGCAAGAACTCATTCAGCTCGTTCAAACCGCCAAGCGGTTTGGTCTCGAGGTGTACGCAGACCTCGTTCTTAACCACAACGACAACCGGGCGAACAACGCGATCAACCGTTATCCGGACATGATCCCGGAGGATTTCCACATTCGATCCTCGGCCGATACCGGAAACAACGAGATCGATTTCAACAACGCTGGCCCGCTCAGCTTCGCAATGATCAACCACGAGCTTCTCGGCTTGGTTGACATTGCTCATGAAAACGGCAACCTTATCCGAACGGGTGCGTTCAACATCCCCGGTTATGCCGATTTCAACATGTGGGGCAAGCCGTGGTACGTCCGGCATCCGCTGAACCCACACTACTATCCCAGCGGCCGAATGGTCCCCGAGGATTCTCGAGAACTACTGCGACGCTGGGGTTGGTACCTCACCACCGTTATCGGTTTTGATGGTTTCCGTTTGGATGCCGTGAAGCACATGACTCCCACGTTCTTTTTGAACACGCAGGGTCAGGCCGGTTATCCGGTGAACAACGGCGAATGGATGCGGGAGATGTATCGGTTGAATCCGAACGCGAACATCTTCGCTGAAGACTTCACTTCCGACGCTTGGGAGCTTCGAGAGTTCGCCAAAACGGGAATGAACGTTCTCGATTTCCCTCTCAAGCAGAAGATGGCCTCGCTCTTCAACTCGAACGGATTCGGAGATCTGTCTGAGTTGAGCAACGGGCTTGGCTACGACACCAACCTGGGCTTGGGCTATGCGTTTGGAGGACTGGATCCGGCGATCTCGGTCGCGTTCGTACACAGTCACGACGAAGGACCGCCTACCGCCAACAACCTCGCCCACGCGTTCATGCTCACGAGGCCCGGTCAGTCCATCGTTTATTACGACGGCAACAACCTCGATGGGTTCGACTACAGCCAGTTCCCGAGGCCGGGTCGATTTGAATCGCTTGGCAACGGAAGCGACGGCACCATTCGGCTCACCGACGCCAAATATCGCTTTGGTCGCGGTGCCATGTTCAATCGGCATGTCTCTGGCGACCTCTACATTTACGAGCGTCACACCGGAGGCAAGGCAACGATGATCGTGGGTCTCAACGATCGAACGGACACCGGCCTTGGCCAATGGGTCGATAGCGCGTTTGATCCGGGAACGGTTCTAGAAGACCTGACGGGTCAAATGCCGAATGTGACGGTTCAGAACGATCGACGCGTCCGCATCGACGTTCCCGCCAACGGTAGCTCGAACAACAACAACGGTCGCGGGTACGTGGTCTATGTTCCGGTAACGGCGAAGCCAGACGGAACCGCCGTACGCGTCTTCGATAGCGTCTCGGGCTCCGAGTTCGTGCCTCAGACGGTCGCTTCCCCTGCGGGAAGGTTTGCGACCTCGACCACCTGGAAAGCGGCGACGCTCAATGCGTCTCGCCTCAACATTCAGGTGAACACGACTTCGGTCGGAAACGAGGCTTTCCTTCAACTCGATTCAGGTCGATGGAATCCGAACTTCCAAACCTTGCGAAACACGCCCGAGGGTGTCACCGATGGGTTCGTCCCCATGTCGAAGACATCAAATGGGCGATTCTTCCTCAACAACCTCAACATCGGGTGGTTGTCGGACGGATTGCACATGCTCAAGGTGCGGGTGTTGAACAACACGGGTACCGGACCTCGCTTGTGGCAAGACTTCTACTACTGGTTCTATCTCAATCGCGGCCTTGGCACGGGCTGGGTTGTGGATGGCAACCTGCAAGAGTTCGGCTCCAACGCGAACGTCTGGCAAACCCGGTCTGCATCGTCAAGCGCGAACCGCCTGGATGGGCTGTTCGTCGCCAACGATGATCAGTACCTCTATTTCGGCTTAGCGGGTCGAGTTGACGGCGGGGAAGGATTCACCAACGGTGTCTCGCTCCTCGTCGATACGCAACTTGGTACGAATGCCCAAGTTGGGTTTAGCTCGGCGAAAGACGACTCCGGTCCGGCGACTCGATTGCTCACGAACACGCGAGTGACCCTGCCAACCGGCTTTTCGCCGAAGCTGGGAATCGCATCGTTCCGCAACCGAGGACTCAGCAGCAGTCCCGAGATGACGGCAACGGGATCGCCCGTGCTCCCCATGCCTGTGGGCGCAGAAGCTGGGGCATTCCGATTCGCAGGTACGAACCCTCGGGTGCTCCAAGTGCTTCGGTCGGCGATTGCGGTTCAGCCACGACCGTCGATCACCTCTCCGCTCACTGGGTACGAGATCGCCATCCCTTTGAGCGACGTGTATCAAGCTCGCTTGAATCCAGGGATTCAGCTTGGGCTTCTGGCCTTCCTCGGAACAACCGGAGAGGCGGGGAACACCCTTCTGAGCACGGATCCGTTGCGAGGTTCGCTCGGCGGGAGACCTCAAGCGATTTCCTGGTTGACCAACCAGTTCCTTCCCCCGCAACAGTCGGTGGTCGGTAATCCGGGCACGTCCCCGGCTTCGGCGACTTCGTTCCTGACCTACAACCTTAGCTTCGCCCAAGCGGCTCCAGTGACGGTCACGCCGGGCGCGATTGTGCCGACAAGTTCGTCGCGAGCCAGCCAAACGGTGACGCTCACGAACAACACCGGGAATACGATCAACGGCCCCATCTGGTTGACGGTCAATCTTGGAAACTCGTTCTCGAACTTGATCACCAATGCCCGCGCTACTAGTCGGGTGACGCAGAACACTTACTACTTCTTGGTCCAATCTGCGAACCTAGGAGTCGGGCAGTCGAGTCAGGTGACCGTTGAGTATCAGGGATCGCAAATCAGCCAACTCTCTCCGGTCTTCACGCCCAGAGCAGGAAGAGGAATTCTCTAAACTTTCAAGAAACCTCAAGCAAAACGACATGCCATTTGCCCGATTCAGTTACCTGGATCGGGCTTTTTTTCTTTGCGAGACATTGAGGGGCAGGGAAGGAATTTGCGGGAGCCGAGTATAATAGTGATCTTCCTCGCAGGGGTGTAGCTCAGCTGGTAGAGCAGCGGTCTCCAAAACCGCAGGCCGCGGGTTCGAATCCTGTCGCCCCTGCCACTTCTTTCGCAACTTTCGAACATCACCGTTCAAACATTTAGCTGTTTCGAAAATCTTGACGAATCTATACTTGACAGTAAAGTATAGATTCGTCAAGATCATAGGCATGGTGGAGTCACAAGCATCGGCGGCTCAGGTGGAGAGTCAAGGAACAGCGGAAAAGGAATTCGTGGCGATCAACTTCATTGATTGCGACCCAGACTACGTCGACCGATTCGAGTATCTGTTCTCAACTCGGGCTCGGGCGATCGACCGAGTGGCCGGATTCATCGAAATGTCGGTTCTGAAGCCGGAAGATCAAACTCAATATCTTGTTGTGAGCCGATGGCAGAGCAAGGAGGCTTTCGACGCATGGGTAGGTTCGCCAGAGTTTCACGAGGGTCATAAGCGAGCCTTTGCCGATATGGCGGAGTACAAGGCGCAAGGGAAGCCCGCCCCCATGAAGAGCGACTTCAAGGTCTATTCGGTCCTCTGTCGATAAGGGTCTATCGGTAAAGCGGAGAGGTTCCTCGCAGCACACGTAGGAACGGGTGATGCTCTTTAAGCGGCGTTACGAGACCCTCATCAAAACCAGCGTGGAAAAGCTCTGGGAATTCCACGCTTCGGTGGAGGCGCTCAACGCCCTTACCCCTCCGGAGAAGCAGGCGCAAATCGTCGGCGACGATCTTGAGGTGAGGGAGGGCGCGGTTCATAAGGTCCGCGTGAAGCAATACGGCATTGCGATGGAGTGGCACGCGCTCATTGAAGAGGTCACTCCACCATCGCCTCTCACCACCCATGCCTCGTTCGTCGATACCGCGCTCAAGAGTCCGTTCAAAACTTGGCGCCATGAGCACCGTTTCGAGCCGCATCCCGAAGGGGCGCTCTTAATCGATAATCTCGAATACAGTCTGCCCTTCGGTCCCCTCGGCGCAGTGGCGAACTTCCTGCTCGTTCAACGAGACCTCGACAAGCTCTTTGCTTTCCGACACAAGAAAACAAAGAGCCTGCTGGAAAAGGCGAGCTAGGAATTACTCAGAAACTGTGCCCCACTGTTTGTGGAGGTTCTTGTTGGTGAGCGACTTTCCGTTCACAACAAAACGCGTGGTTTCCATCTTCGTCCAGCCGAACAGCCAATCTGCCTTGCGCGAGTCGTAGGTCCAGTGATAATCCATGACGATCGGCACCAGCACCGATTGACCAGGTGCCAGAGAGCATGGAAGCCCCGTCGCTTGATACAGTTGGAAGGATTGCGCGGGGATTCCTAGAGAAGAAGCGTCCTTTGCAATGGAGTGAACTTCCATGGTTACCGGATAGAAACTCTCCCGGTAGCCTTGCGGCAGAGAAGGGTTTACGCCTGCGGTGACGCGAACGTAGGCCACTCCGGTGCGCTGCTCGAAATCTGGGTCAGGAGTGAGACCCATGCCTGTGATCTCCTGATTCTCCCAAACTTTCTTTCGCGCCCAATTTGCTAGGGCGCCTCGATAGTTCCCGTAGACAGCGGCTCGTTTCGTGGCGCTTTCAACTCCTAGCTCATCGAGCATTCGTTCGGTGAGATAAGAGGGTGCGGACGTCACTCGACCGGCGGCGTTGAACGCGGCATTTTCAAGCTTTAAAGGGGCATTGATCGCTTTTAGAATCGATGCCGAAGCACTCTTAGGCAAACCGATTTCCTCTGCAATTGAAAAGGGCATCTGCTTGATAACGCCCAGTGTCGTCCCGATCGCAGAAGCTAGAAAAGTGAAATAGCTGTCAAAGAAAGCGATTGCTTCGGCGATGAAATCCACGACCTTCTCGTACCAAGCCTTTTCGTCAGGTGGCGGAGAGGGAGGAAGGTAGACCTTGTCCCCTTGTTTCAACTGCTTCCCGGCGATCTTGTTCAGGGCTCCAAACGGCGCATTTTTGCTCGAGATGACAAACCGGTATTGATCCATCGGATGCGCTTCGTATCCCGGACGCCATCCCACCAATTCGTATGTGAAGGTCAACTTCGGTTTTGATTCCGCTTTGACTGGAGCGGGTGGATTGGAAACCACCAACGAGATGGGGTCTGACGGCTTTCCAGCGAGATTGCCCTGAGAATCGAGCGGAACCACCCTGCCCCAGTAGCGCGTTTGATCCAGGTCTCCAGCGAATTTGGTGGTCGGAATAGACGTTCTGAGGAAGCTGGAATCTTTGGAATCCTTCTTGTCGAGCGGAAGTTCGGTTTGGAGAGTCGGCTTGACGGTGGTCCAAAGTGCGTAACCGGGGTGCTCCCAGTTCGGGCAGATTTGAAAGATCGCCTTTTTGGTGCCCTGAGGAATCCGGTATCGGAGTCCCATGCTCCCGCGTGACGGCAAAAGGGTTCCCGCTGGACCAAACTTCTCGTCCGGAAACTCGGCGGTGGCGTACTGGGTTTGGGCAAAGGATTCGGCCTTTGTGCTCGAACCCATCAACTCGCCGTACTCCACCGTGAGCAGATTCGAACTCACCTTGCCCTGAGTGGCAACAAGGGTGTACTGAGTCGTACCGTCCCGAGAGAGTCGAGCCAGGGTTGCCTCGCGAACCATCGCCGCCATTGTTTTCGAGACCGATGCGAGTCCACCCGGTGCCCCAGACCCTTCAATCACGAACCCGGAATAGGGCGACTTCTTTTTGCCCGGCACGGGAGGGGCAAAACTGGAGAAGTCGATCTTGGTCGTCAGGTCTCGTGCGCCAGGCTCGAGTCGTTCAACAAATGCAATTCGGCCGACCTGATCCGCCGGAACCGGACGTCCATTGATGGCGGCGTTGGGTCGCCCAAGTGTCCACACCGAAAGATAGATCGGGTCCTTCGAGTTACCCTCGAACGGTGTGAGTTTTACTTCAAGGGATTGATCAGAGCCGCGCCAGTGAATTTTTCGAACGGTGGGACTGCCTGTCTGAATGGCGGAAGAGGAGACAAAGGAAAGAACTCCGCCGCGAGAAGTTGCCGGACCCTCTGTTCGTTGACCCATGGCCAGGCAGAACACGGGAATCAAAAACGCGCTAGAAACTAACCTTGAAACCATAAACAGAACGCTCCCACCTAGAGACGAATCTTGTGCAATAAGATTTTCACGGGAATCCGGACACGAAAACCATGATACATTTGCGCGAGGGCATGAGCAAAAGTCTTAACACTCGAATTCTGTGTCGGTTACTCGTAACCGTTTTGCTCGTGGTTCTCGGGAACCTGGCGATCGGATCCACGGGCGACCCGCTCCCGATCGTCCCTCCGAAGCGAAGAGCCCTTGTCATCGGGGTGAGCAATTACGCGTCGCTCGGCAAACTGGGATATGCCGCCTCCGATGCCCGCAAAGTGCGTGAAGCACTCCTGGAACGGTTTCGGTTCACCCCGGAGAATCTAAAGTTCCTTTCGGACGAAGCCGGGGCGCAAAGCGAAGCCCCGACCATTGCCAATGTCCAGGAAGCCCTCGACAATCTGCTGAAAGACCCCTTGCTACAAAAAGGCGACCTCTTCCTCCTCTACTTCTCCGGGCACGGAATTGGCCTGCCCTCGGGCGACTACCTTTGCCCGAGCGATGCGAAGCTGGAAAACGTTGAGAAGGTCGGTATCCCGGTAAGGAAAGTCGTTGAGAGATTCGTGCAGGCGGGGCTCAAGAATGTGCTCATCATCGCCGATGCGTGCAGGTCGGGCACCGAAAACCCTTTCGGGGAAGAGCTCTTAGCCCTGAGTCGAAAAGCCAATATCGGTGTTCTGCTGGGCTGCAAACCTGGGGGACGGTCTTACGAGAATGAACGCGTGGGCGGAGGGGTGTTCACTTGGAGTTTCCTGCGCAGCATCCAGGACGAAAAGGTCCGCACCGACTTCGGAGCGCTGTGGGCTTCGGCCGTTGCCGACCAGACCTCGCGTCGCGCCAAGGCGTTCACCGAACGCGACTATCCGAGCGATCCTCAAGTGCCAACAGCTTGGACCGACCCCACCCGCGACGTCCTCATCGGCGCGTTTCCGCCTAAAGACCGCTCCGATCTCTCCAAGGTGCTCGACGAGGCGGGAAAGAGTCTGCAACCGGAGAGTTATCACGCCACGGTGAAAGAATTCGCCGCGACCCTGGAGTCTCAAGGTCGGAACCAAGAGTGTTTAGAGCTTCTCAAGTCGCTAGAAGGTTCGGGGCTGGCCGATACCGCAGATCGGTTTCTTTTAGCCGGAGTGGCGATCGCTCTCGGTCGATCCACCGAAGCGAGCCGGACCCTTCGCGCAATCGTGAACTCGGACGCACCGGAGTTGGATCGGATCATGGCTCTCATGCTCGACCCGCTCCCGAACGTGGATGTTCAAGAGCGGATCAAGGCTTCGTTCCGATTGATAGACCTCTTCGAAGAAGGGGCAGATCGGGCCGATGGGGCGTTTCTAGCGTGGTTCACGATTAGCAGTTGGGGCGACGAAAAAGACTTGGTCAAGCTCTGGCAGAAAGTAGGGGCGGGGCTGAACGATCGTCCGAAGATGCAAGCTTTCCTTCATGCCGAAACGCTGATGGCGGAAGGCAAGTTTGACGAAGCACGACCCGCTTACGAGCGCGCGATGGAGGGAAAAGACGACGTCATCGAGACGTCTTGGGTCGCATTGCGTTCGTTCGAATGCATCGTCCGATCTCTAGTGGATGCTCCTCGCGACGAGGCCCTCGATCGGGTCGCGAAGATTTTGCGCGAGCAGGGAGAGGGAGAAGGTTGGGGGACTTGGCAGAGCATGCGCGCCGTTTGGTACCGAAGTTTTGTGGGGCCCGAACCCGCCGAGAAGCTAGCTCTCGCCCTCTCCAAAGAACCCGATTTGGCGGGTTACTCGATCCTGCGTCTGATCGAAGCCGCACCCACTCGCCTGAAAGAGATGGCTCCCGAGTTTCGCAGGCTTGCCAAGGCTCGTCCGTATGACTGGCGAGCACAACTTGCCGCAGGGCTTGCGATGGTGTTGTCCGGAGATCCGGCACTGAACGCCGATCCCGCGGCTCTGGAGTACTTGCAAGCCGCAGAGAAGGGGACCGACGACGTCTTCGAATCCACTTTCGCGGGCCTGATGGCGACCCATCACGTGGTCAGCGAGTATGTCGGTCGGGGTCTTATTCCGCTGGAGACGTACGCGCAGCAAGCTCTGAGCAACTGGCGCTCCCTGTTGCCGTACTTGCGTGAGCGGACCCTGGCGCCGAGCGCCTGGTTTGACGTTTTGAGTTTCGGCATCACCGCCCAACGTCAGCTTCAAGTCAGTCAGCTCTGGAAAGACGTTGCGGATAGAAATCCATCCGGTGCGGATCTCCTTACCGTGCTTTACCAAACGGCAATCGGCATGGACGACCGAAAAGAGGCGGAGCGAATCATTCATTCGCCGAACCTTCTGGATCCCGACAAAACGATCTTGCAGTGGAACTGGGTCGCGCACCTCATTGCTTGGAATCGAATTACAGAGGCGAAGGCTTTTGCCAAAGATCTAGGCGAGCCTGTACCCGCCTACGCGGATCAGGCAAGGGTGTTGCGTCTCGTCTTGGCGAACATCGAAGGGACCAAGGAAACGGAGAACAAGCGTGCGATTGAATTAGAGAACGCCCTTGCGAAAACCGTAGCTAAGCGCGACTTCCTCCAGCGTGCCGTGCTCGGGCTGGTTCTTGCAAGAATGAATCGTTGGCAAGTGGCAGCCGAGGCCTTGCAAGAGTCGGCTTTGTACCAAGATTATCGACTCCTGGGCATTCAAGTGGTCGGTGCGACGTTGCTGATCAATCGCCTCTGGCAAGAGGGCGAAACCAAGGCGGCGGATTCCTACCTTCTGGGCCTAACAACAACGCTCATGGAAACCCCGCACTATCTGCATTTGGGCTTCTCGCCAACCCCATCGCTAAAGGATTACGAAGGCAGGGCGAGCGGCAAAGGGGATTACATGACGGATAACCCACCGAGGGAAGGTGTGGCTGGGGTGGACGGGGTGATCATGGCCGGAGAAGCCGGAAAAGCCACCGCCACTATCGAGATCGATTCAAAAGGAGCCGCAACTCTTCAGCTCACTAGAAACGGGGTCACCGAAACATTCACGGGATCAGTGGACAAACTCGGCAATCTCCGCGCTCAATCGAAGTCGGAGACTGGAGTTTCGACTCTGTTTGCCAAGCTGCCACCCTGGCGACTCGCGAAAGATCCGGCGATGAAGACCACCAAGTGGACGATCTTCACTTACGATGCGAAAGGACTTCGCACCGACTGGCGAATCTTCTTCGAACAGGGCTAAGAGCGTTCTTCCTGCCGATTTTCGCGTTGCGAGTAGCGAATTTCGTCCAGCGCGTCTTGTTCCATGCGGAGGTTCTCGAGCACACCGTCGATGGCGGAGCCGCCTCGGTGCATCCCGAGTAGGGAGTCCTCGCCCGTAATTGATTGCTCGATGCGGTCGCCGAGTTCCACCATCTTGGCGATCTCCTTCTTCGCAATATCCGCAATCGCTCCCAACGATTCCGGGTGTTGTTCCAAGAGAGCCACTTGATTGATGAGCGTGATCATCGTCTCCTCAGCCGCGAGACGAACGGCGCCGGAGTTTCGAGACAGTCTCTTGAGCCCGTTGGCATCCAATTCAACCTGAGCGTTGATTCGCACAAACTGGCCAGCTGCGGATTCCAAGATATCAAAACCCTGCTTGGAGAGCATGTTTGAAGCCGTTTTGATGCCCCAGAAACGATGCCACGGCGATCCGTATCTTGCCCCCGAATACTGATGCGGGTTCATGTAGCCAACGTGATTCACTAACCGATAGAGCAGTTGGCTGCCCTCTTTGGTGAGGCGGACCTCATTATCTCGATTCCGATACTTGGCAAAAAGGAAAGCGGTGGCGATCAGGAATCCAAGCCCGATGAAGCCCATGATGCTCGCAGGAACGATGAATCCTGGCTGCTTGGCAGTTAGCGCAAGAAAGAGAACTCCGAAGCCAAGATTGACTCCACCCGCGATACCGAACCCGAGCTTCATTCCCCGAATTCCGCCGCCGTGGATCTTGCCACCGCGTTGCCAGATAAAGAGATCAAGCGCGGACGGCCTTAGTTGGTCGTCCTGCTTGCCCGCAAAGGCGTCGGCAATTGACTGGGCGATGCCATTAAGGGGACCGTTCGGCGGTGGGGGCGAGGAACTCATGGGATTTTCAAGCTATTACGGCTGTGGAACTAGGGAGGATTCATTGTGCGTCCTAAGAACGTAAACTAAAGAAGGAGGAAGAAATGAAGAGGCGTCAACAAAAATCGAAGCTCACGATCCGATCTATCGGAACGTTGCTCATTCTCCTCTTTACCCTGATCCTCCCGATGATCGGGTCGGCACAGCAGACCGGACCCCTGATCTGCGTGAAATCGAAACGGGCGACCGAGCACGATTGTGCGCACTGCGCCGCAACAAAGGGCTCGCCGAACGTTTCTGGGAAACCCAATGAGAACACAGGTTCTCGTTCGGTTTCTGATACAAAGGAAGCGTCGGTTCAGAAAGTTGGGGAGTCTTGCTGTCATCCCCAGAAGACTTCTAAAAAGCAATCTCACTTCACCGACTCCAAGCCGCGAGCCAAGGAGATTGCGAGTTCTGCCGCCGCTTGCAAATGCGAGATGGCTCCCGCAGAGACTCGTCCCATTTCAAAGGTTCAGCTAGCCTCGGGCTTTGCGTTCGAATCTCTCGCACCCGCTCCCGAGATTTCGCTTCCCGATGACTCTTCGGAGCCCGGTGAAACAGCAGTGTTTGCGCGGGTCACCCGTGGACCTCCGCCGACCGTTTGTCGACTCGGCCCCCCTGATCGCGCGCCACCTGCAATCTGAGAATATCGCGGCATATTGCCGCGCCTCGTCGCCTGTAGCCCCTCGTTACCGGACGCATTCTCAGAAACATGATCAACACCTTCCTCGCAATTGCGAGCTTAAGCTCGCCTCAACTACCCGTCGCTGCCCCGGCTTCGACGCTTGTCCATACTGCTCCGTTCGTCCTAACAGCCGCCCAGCACTCCAACCATCCCAAGACAAAAAATCAGGGTCAGAAGACCGTTGCCATCAAACAAATCACGAAGGTGAAGTTCGGCTCCTATGTGGCGGAACTTCGTCTCCCGGATGGTGGCGTCTATGCGGGCGAGGAGATCGACATTGAGTTTCGTGTGGTCGATACCCGCCAAAAGGATCCGGTCGAAGAAGGCTATAAGGGCGTTGGCGGCATCAAAGCGACCGGAGTGATCTCCATGCCCTCGATGCCAGGAATGCCCGATGCGATTCCTGAAGTTCACCGCGAAGGGATTCCGGGCGACTACGGAGTCGTCTGCTACTTCCCCCACGGTGGCGAGTATCGAATCTCGCTCGATCTCGACATTCCCGGCCACGGCAAAGAGAGGATCGCGTTCGTCATCGACGTTGCCGACGAGCGACCCGTCAGCAGCGCAAAGCCGCCCTTTTCGCTCAAGGTCCTGACCCCGAAGAATTCCTTACAAGCCGGGAGGGTTGGCGAGCTCAAAATGCAAGTGGTCGAAACCAAGACAGGCAAGGTTCAAACCGCGTTTGATGTTGCGCACGAAATGGAATTCCATTTGCTGCTTGCCAGCAAGGACATGTACTGGTTCTTGCATGAGCACCCAAAGATGCAGCCAGACGGCACTTGGTCGGTTCCGATCAAATTCCCGGCGGGTGGGTCGTACTGGGTGTACGGGGACGTGGCTCCGAAGGGCAAGGGTAGCCGAGTCCTCATCGGACAAGTCGACATCAAAGGTGGACAACCGACTTGGAAAGCTCCGTGGAAACCCTCTTCTAAATCCGTCGATTCTGGCTTGACGGGCGTCATTTCCAACCAAGGAGGAGCGATCCCGATGGGCAAGACGACCACGATGCAGGTGAAGCTGTTCGACTCCAAAACGGGAATGCCTGCCACCGATACCGTCCCGTGGCTTGGTGCGGCGGGGCACCTGATGATCTTTCACAAAGACGGTCAAACCGTGGTGCACAGCCACCCAAAAGAGGATGAGGAGAACAGCGCGCTCGTGAAAAAAGGCATCGTTCGGTTCTCGGGCAGATTCCCGAAGCCCGGCCTCTATCGAGCGTACGCGCAGTTCGACTGGCGAGGGGGAATTCGCACCCTCGGTTTCACGGTAGAGGTGAAAGAATGATCGCCGCGGTTAGGATGATGGCATTCGGGGCGATGGTGGCATACAGTTCTGGAGCCCTTCTTCACGAGGCAGACTGTCCCAATTGCAAACTTCCGCTTGTTCAAAACAACGACAACTTCGACAATGAAGTGGTGGTTCGGTACGGCAACAAGCGCATCGAATATCGATCGATCTACTGCGTCCTCAAGGACCAGGATCGCTACAAGGTCGACCTCACGGTGTACTCGCCGAGCGAGAAGATCGGAGAGCCGGTTGTGCTCAAGCGGGTTCAAGGGAAGTGGACCGCTCCGGAGAAGGCGGTGTTCACGATGGGAACGTCGAAGATGAGCCTTTGCGCTCAACAAAGTCGTGCCTTTAGCTCGTTGGAAGGGTTGGAGTCGGTTCGCCTGAAACTGGAGTTGGGCGAGAGTAAGCCGCTTACGCTCACGGAGTTTATCGAAGCGGTTAAGAAGCACAAGTTTGAGCCGAGCGGCGGGACATGCTGCTCGCAGGCGGTGAGCCCAAAGTGACGAGCGCGTTCTTCTCCACACTCATGCCGCTTGCACTCGCCTTGGCAAGCGGTGGACAGGCTCAGGAAAAGCCGGATTGGATGAACCGGAGGACGGAGGATCGTCTCTCGTACCTGCGCGGACCCTACAACCGATCCATCGACCTGATTCCCGAATTTGCTCGCGATATGTACGCGACGGGTGTCGGTCATGCGCTAGCTTACGAGGCTCTGGTAAGGGGTCGAAAGGATAGATTGGAATCGCAGGTGCAGCCGCAGATTGCGGCCATCCTGCGAAATCCTCCCCGATTCTTGGTGGATGAAGCCGCGATTTCCCCGCGATTCTCCACTCGGTTTTCATCGCTCGAAAAGGTGTTCGAGTGGGCGCACACGCTGCACTTTCAAACCATCGACGTGTTGGCTTATCCTGGCTGGGATTTTCAGCGCAAAGAGGAAGAGATTCAGCGGCTCTGGAAGTTCTATTCGGCGCAGCCTTTTGCTCTCACCGGACTTCCGATGAACATGGATCGGCTAGACGGCTTTTCTTGGTCGGGCCTCTTCCGAAGCAAGTACCCAAAAACGAACGCACTGTTTTGGGGCTATCACTGGCTGCAGACCGCGAACTATGACATGCTCTACGGAACGGCCCTCGCCTCCCAGCGAGAGCAGTACGCGGTCCTTGGTGATCGGTATCGCACCGAAGAACTGACTCGCACCGATCGAGACTTCATGCCGATGACCGCCGAGATCAGTCCAAGGTTTGCCCGTCGGTTTCCGCAAATCGCGAACGCGTTCGACAACCTGCACATGCTTCACGACAACGTGAACGACATTCTGGCCGACGACCGCCTCACCGAGAGTCAGAAGGACCAGGCGGTTGACGCCGCGATCATCAACGTTCTCGCTTCCACGCACCGGAATTGTGAGCCCGTCGCGGCTGACGAGGTGGAGACGGTCGCACCAGGTATCCACGACCATCGACACCCGAACTCGATGCCGGGAATGGGTTGGATGAAGGGAAGCGACGGCGATGAGATGTTCATGACGGGCATGGGCTGGATGGATATGTCGGAATGCGCCCATTGCTCGGTGTCTTTTCCAGATAGTCCCAAGCTCACCGCCACCGGGTTTGCCGGACCGTATGGGGCGACGGTATCGTCGAACGGCTGGACAATGTCGGTCCGTTGCGTGTTGTGCGCTCGAGACATGGCATCCGAGTCCATCGGGCGCGTCATCCTCCGAGCCGCCACTGAGGATCCCAGCCGGATACTGGTGCTGATCTCGGACGAGGAAGGAACATTTCGGTCTAATCTGCCCGAAGCGGTGTTCTTGGACGAACCCGCCGAGCATCCGGAGTGCGAATCTTGGTCGCGTGCGTTCACCAATCGGGCTGCGTTCGAGAGATACCTCAAAGCGAACCCCGGATTCCAATCCGCCCAACCTCTCGTCCTCGCCGATTGGGCGAATCGGTACAACGGCAAGCCTGAAACCTACCGAAAGATCAGCCGCCCGAATCCTTACCGCCCGAATCCTGACCGGTTGAATCCTTCGGGCACAAAATCACCCTCTTTAGAGGTGAGAAGCCGGTGATCAAAGCTTTCAAACTCTTGACTGCTGCATTGGGTCTCGCACTCTGCGCGACTCCAGCATTGGCAAGCGATCATGGAAATCTTGACGATGCCCGTCCCCTTCGATTCGAAGACGTGGCTCCTTTGCCCTACGGGTCGCGGGAACTGCAGTTCGGGCTGAGGTCGTCACTCATTCGCGGGCAACGACCCCTTGGCGAGTTGCGAGGCGAATACAAGGTCGGCTTCGCCGTTAATCGGCACTTCGAGATTGGGTTTGATCCGTCGTTCCAGAGCGGACGGAGGTCGGAATCTGCCTTCGATGCCGCCTACTTCGAGCAGCTAAGACAATCCAACCCAGAGGGAACCTTCTTAGCCTCTTTTGGCTTGGCGTATCGGCTGGAATATGTTCGGGAGCAGAACGAGGATTACCTCCGCACCCGGTTCATTGCCGATAAGCAAACGGGCGATTACGGTCGATTGCACGTGAACGTGGACGGCTTGACCTCGCTGCAAAGCAGGGGGACGGCTTGGGACATTCACTTTGGCTACTCCGAACCCTTAGGTGCCCCTCGGCATTTGGAGAGCACGCTCGTCGCCGAGTTTTCCGGCCGAACCGCCGGTTTCGGCTCATCAGATTGGATTCCAGGAGCCGGTCTTGGAATCCGCAAACAAGTCTCCTCACTTGGCACGGTCGATTTTGGAGTTGAACTCGACTTCGGATCGGTCCGTGCGTTTCGACTCGTCCTTGGCTACACGCTGGGACTCTAATAGGTACAAGAAAAATGGAAAAACCTAAACAAAACCGACTTGAGTTTCGAGTAACCGGGATGCACTGCAACAAGTGCGTGGCGCATGTAACCCGTGCATTGACGAGTATCGAAGAAGTGAGCTCCGTGGCAGTCAGCCTCGACGGAGGAGAAGCTTCTGTCCAGCCGGCGAGCGTCTCGCCGCAACGGATTCTTGATGCTCTGAGTCGAGAGGGCTATTCCGCGGAATTTGATTAACTACGATAAATATCGTAAATTTTGGAAACGCAGGCTACGATTTGTATCGTAGCCTGATTATGCGCTTGCATGGAATTCTCACACTCCTCATTTGCGCGGCCCTTGGGCACGCGCTTGGTCAGGGAACTGTTTCGTTTGCTTCACCGAGTCCCACGTCTCTCACCGTCCTCTCCAACAAGTCTTGCCAGAAAGATTTGAACCTCACGGACGATCAGTTGAAGAAGATCAATCCACTTCTCGACGAGGTGCGAAAGAAGTTTGGAATGCGGGTCCAAGGAGGCATGACCATCATGTCCAGCGGGTCTGGCAAGCAGGGCCCTGCGATCGACGCCGAGGTCTCGAAAACAGTTTTTCCGCACTTGAAACCCGCCCAGAGGGCACGGATATCGCAGCTAAAACTCCAGATTCATGGGGAACGGGGTTTGCTAGAGCCAGGTCTGAAAACGGCTCTCAAGCTTCGAGAACCCCAGATCAAAGCAATCAAGCAGATTTTCTCTACTGCCGACTCGGAGACATCGGCTCTCTTCAGCAACGGCACCTTCCAGATGAGTCCGGAAGTGACGAAGAAGCTTGAACAGATTCGCATGAAGGCGAACTCCCAAGCTAGGGCGACTTTGGACGCCACTCAAGAAAAGGCGTATGCGGCGATGTTGGGACCGAAACTCGTGAGGTTGCCGCGATGAGCCTAATGAGAGGGATGTCTCGTGGTTGGCTTTTGCTCACTTTGCTCGCCCACTTGGTTGTCGTCTCCATTTCAGCGGCAACAGGGCCGAAGTCGGTGAGCCAATCGGTCTCCGTGAAGCAGTATCAAGACAACTACGCTTTGTTGATTCGCTCCGACGTTCTTGAAGATCTTGGATATTCGTTCGCCGAAAAGGAAGCTCTTCGCAAAGAGGTCGCTGCCATCTGCGATCCCTTTGGAGTTCGGGTGGAAGGCGAGAATATCGAGGTCGATCCCTCCCAATACCACCCAAAGGATCATCCTGTTCTTGTAAAGGCAATCCAAGAGAAAGTCGTCGACAAACTTCCGTCCGAGAAAAAGGAACGCCTTGGCGAGATCAAACTCCAGGTCAACGGCGAACGTTGCTTTCTGGAAAAGGAAGTCATCCAAAAGCTTGGGCTGACCGAAGCCGATCTCGACTCGATCAAGAAGGCGTTCCAGGAGGCGGATAGGGAGATCACCGAACTTGCCATGGAGTACTTCCCAAGGTTTACGGACGAAGCGGTGAAGCGGATGAAGAAGCTCGAAAAGAGCCATCGAGAGATTGTTCGAAAATTGCTTGACCCAACCAAGCAGGCCGCCTGGGAAAAGCTGAAGGGGAAGGTCTTTAAAGCTAAAGAAAGCGAACTCAGTTTCGGTAGATAACTCGAAACTTTGGCGCGCTGAGCCCGCTCGTCTCCCTGGGCCTCTTCGTCTCACTGGTGAGAGAAGGGGCTTCCTCGTCTTCGATTGAAAGCTGAATCGATGGAGAGGGTGCACCGGTAATCGAAATCGTTTTCGGTGTCCGCAAGTGGCTAACCAACAAGCTCGTAGTGACGACCGTCAACGTTGCCATGCCGAGGGTTGCGCCTGAAAGCCAACTCATCGCCTGTTTCTCTTCTGGTCGGACCAGTCGCTGAAGGCGATCCCAGCGATGATTGCCCCAGCGGTGGTTGACCCAACGATGGTTAGGTTGCCCGGCAATTCCCAGAGCAACTTCCGGCACACGACTCGCACCCCGCAAACGGCGAGCCAGCCAGAGTAAGGATTCGATGTAGCCGGCAAGGTTCGAGACCCCGGCGATGGCGTCGGCGGTCGACTCGTACTCGCCCCTCAGTCCGGATAGGGTCCAGCGTAACGGGAGGACCCACCAAAAAATCGCCCCGACAAAACTATTGACTATCGAACGAGTCCAGTGGTGGTGCTTGAGGTGGGCGTTCTCGTGAGCCAGTATCGACCGGAGAATTTCGGCATCGGCGGCTCCCCAAATCTCCCGATCCAGATAGATCCTGTTTTGAAAAACCAGCGCTCCGTGCGATGCCAGCGAGTGAGGCAAAGCATAAACACGGCTTGATGGGTGAGGGAGAAGCTCCGCCTTTTGAAGAGTTCTCCCTAGGCGCAAAATCTCAACAACTCGCAGGGCAATAGACACGGCTGCACCGGCCACCCAGATCGCGCCGAACAGACGCTCGAGGGATCCTATCGGCGAATGAATGGTCCATCTCGGAGCGTTCATCCACAGGGCAACGCTACACAAGATGAATAGAACGATGATCCCTTCCAGAGCGAGTGCCGAGCGAACAGGAGTACAGCGACCTCGGCGGAGAAGAACCACCAAAAGAGACGGCGCCAAGGAGAGGAGCGCAATCGCGGGGGCAACTCGACCAAGGAGGTCGAACAGGTTAGCGGGGGTTATCTGGAGGGTCGGCTGCATGAGTTTTCTTCAACTCGGTGAGCACAGTTTCAAGCGCCTTGATGTCTTCCTGGGTGACCTCGGTAGGGTCGATCGCATGTCGAAGGAATTCGGACGGCGATCCTCCAAAGACACGCGTTAGGAAGTCAGTGGCGAACTTGCGCTTGGTCTCCTCTTCGGGAGCTGAAGCGCGATATCGGTGTGATCGAGAATCGTCCTCTCGAACCACGAGGCTCTTCTCATGCATGTTCTGCAGAGTCTTAAGAACCGTGGTGTACGCAACCCCTGAAGCTTCAAAGTGTTTCTCCCAAATCTCTCGTACGGATTGATCCGGGTGTTCCCAAAGAATTTCCAGGATTCGGGCCTCTGCCGGGGTGACTAACGACTTTCCCGGTTTTCGACCCATGAGCCTATTCTACGATAAAAATCCTAGCTAGCCCGCGCTATTTCAGCGACATCGCAACCAGCCCCAACGCCTCTCCGGGCAGATCTTGCAACACGAGTAGCCGATCTTGGAAGGCAAAAGACGCGACGGCATTGGGGAATAGAGCCGCTCCTGCAAAATGGGGAGCGGCGATATCGGCAACGCTGATGGCGTCGGTGACACCGAATCCTTTTTCGACCTTTCCGGCGAAGGCGTGATCGAAGACTCGGATCACCGTCTTCAGTTTGGGATTCATCTGTTTTGCCGCGAGCGCCACCGAAAGGTTGACCGCGTCGTTACCCGTAAGCACCAGAAGGGTGTCGGCTTCAGCGACGTTCGCCCGTTCCAAGGTACGCCGCGTTCGAGCATCGCCGCGAATCACAACCGACTTCCTCGTGAGAGCATCGCGGTTCGGATTCTCCGTTTGATCGTCGATCACCACCGGAGAAGCGCCGAGACGCTCCAATTCGCGCACGGTTTCGGCACCCACCTCGCCAAGACCAACGACCACGATGTGCCCGCTGGATCGAACCTTACGGCGACCTCTCGCCGAGTCCAATCTTGTTCGAACCACCTGGTCGGTAATGGCCGAGTACATCACGGCGACGCCAACCGAGCCGCTCATCATCATGAAGCAGGTGTAGAGAAGAACCGAAAGCCCTTTGCCCTTGGGAGTGATGTCGCCGTAACCGGTGGTCGTCAGCGTAGTGACCACGAAGTAGAACGCCTCGCTGGGCCTGAGTTGGAGGGCTCTGGCAAAGTACATGGTGCTAAATGTCGCCAGCAAAGCGACCCCGAGAAAGGCGTACCGATAGCCGATCTTGACGTCTTGCCAAACTTCCCAAGGAGTGCGCTTGCGAGCCTTGCTCTTGGTCCACGCCACACGCGACTTATCGACCCAACTCTCCCAAGGGATGAGGGCGTCGACCAGGTTGTCCGTATCGTCGGCGACCTTTTGATAGATGCGCGAATCGTTGGCTTCGACTTCGGCAAGCACCCATCGGCGACCTTCCCAGCTTGGCGTTCCAATGATCCGCTCTATCGCACCTGAACCGGCTCGTGTTGAAGCCGCCTTTGCGTCGAGAGCGGCCATGGCGTAGGCCGGAGCAGTGAGTTCGCTGACCGGGATGACAGAAGCGAAGTCGAAGCCGGTTTGAAGCACTTCGGCCAGGTTGTTATCGGTAAGTCTCAAAACCAGGCGGATGTCCGGTTTAGCGTTCCGGGCGTCGAGAGCGATCTCAATGTTGACCAGATCATCGCCCGTGCAAATCACCAGCGCGTGGGCATCGGCTAGGCCCGCAACTTCGAGAAGTTGGGTAACGCGGGCGTCTCCCACGTGGATGGAAACGCCAAGTGCTTCTAAAGTGGACCGATAGTGGTCTTTCGCCTCCCGGGTGACTACAACAACTTCCTGCCCGAGACGCATCAGTAACAGCGCGGTTCGGAAACCTATCTGACCAAGTCCACAAACGATCGTTATAGCCATCGACGCTCGACATATCCTACACGGTTGAGAGGGATGGGTTGGCTCCTCGTTATCCGGTTGGTCCTCAGTCGCTTCGCCCTTCAGTCGATCGGAAGCTACAATGGACTTACTGGTTATCCGGAGTGGTTGCGTGAAGGTATCGATTGACGACTTAACAACTGCTCACGCATGGCTGCAAAGCCTTCGGCCGCTTCCCAGCGATGTGACCGCCGAGCTTCGCCACCGCTTCGAGGTGGCGCTGACACACCATTCCACCGCGATTGAAGGAAACACTCTCACGCAGAGTGAGACCCAGATTGTCTTAGAAAAGGGCGTCACGATCGGGGGCAAGTCGGTTCTGGAGCATCTAGAGGTCATTGGGCATAAAGAAGCGCTCGACTTTGTTTTCGAGCTTGCCGACCTGGACCGACCGTTCGATTCTCGAACTATCCGCGAACTTCATGGTCTTGTCACTCGCGGCCAACCCGGGAGCGATTCGGGAGCCTTTCGGACGCTTGATGTGAAGGCGGCTGGCACGGAGTTTGTGTATCCCTCTCACCTGAAGGTTCCCGAACTCATGACCGAGTTCTTGGAGTGGTTGAACGCGCCCGGAGACCTCCATCCGGTCCAAATTGCCTTGGAGGCGCATCTTCGGTTCGTCACAATCCACCCTTTCAGAGACGGAAATGGGCGAGTTGGGCGATTGCTCATGAATCTCGTTCTCATCCGGATGGGGTACCCCCTTGCTATCATCCGGCTGTCCGACCGCTCCGCCTATATCGCAAGCTTGGAAAAAGCCCAAACATACGGCGATCCATCAGACATTCAGAACCTCGTCCAAGCAGCCGTCGCTAGGTCTTTGCGCGATGTGTTAGAAACGGCTCTCTCTTCCTCTCAAGTGGTCCCGAACTGGGACCGATCGACCGCCCTGCAATGGCTCCGAGAACGGTCTTGGTAACGGGCTGGCTGGCCACGCCGGCGTGCTCCTGAGCGTAGAAAGGCTGGGCGGTAAACTCTGCCTCAGGACCGACGTGGGTCGGCCCTTTTTTGCGTATGAACAAGCTCAAACTCGGTCTTCCAAAAGGCAGCCTCCAGGAGGCTACGTTCCAACTTTTTGACCGTGCGGGCTTCCATCTGCGCGTGTCTTCTCGTTCCTACCAGCCCGTTATCGACGACGAGGAGATCGAACCCGTTCTTCTGCGACCCCAAGAGATTCCCATCTACCTCTCGAAGGGGCTCATTGACGCCGGACTCACGGGTGCAGACTGGATCGCCGACACCGGTGCCGAACTGACCGAGATCTGCGAACTTCGCTACAGCAAGGTGACGAACAACCCGATCCGGATCGTTCTCGCCGTTCACAACGATTCGCCGTACCAGAGCGTGAAGGATCTGGAAGGGAAGCGAATCGCCAGCGAATACGTTCGCCTTACGGAGCGATACCTAGAGTCTCACGGGGTGAACGCCTCGGTCGATTTCTCCTGGGGCGCGTGCGAGGTCAAGGTTCCGACCTTGGTCGATGCCATTGTGGTGAACACCGAGACGGGCAACAGTTTGCGCGCGCACAACTTGCGGATCATCGAAACCCTTCTCACCTCAACCACTCGGTTTGTTGCGAACGACGGCGCGATGGAAGATGCTTGGAAAGCGGACAAGATTGAATCGCTCAAGATTCTGCTGATGGGCGCCATGAACGCAGCTTCCTTGGTGGGGCTCAAGATGAACATGCCCGTCGATCAGCAGGCAGAGATTCTGGGACTCCTTCCTGCGATCAACACTCCGACGATCAGCCCTCTCAGCGACAAGGCTTGGGTCGCGGCCGAGGTGATTCTCACCGAGAAACAAGTTCGCGAGTTGGTCCCTGCCCTTAAGCGGGCTGGGGCGACGGGTCTGGTGGAGTATCCGCTCAACAAAGTGATCTTCTAGTTCAATCACTTTTTTGTCGGAAGAGCCCGAACAATCTGTTCGGGCTTTTGCTTTTCGCAGTAAAAATGTTGGGTGCGTTCCCGAGAACAACATGTTGCGAATTCCGACGCTGACTCGCCGAAGAGGCGAAAAGCGATCTCGGGCTGGGCAAAGGTTGCATTGGTCTTTGGCGCTGGGGCGCTCTTGGTCTCTGCGGCGGTGATCCCCTACTTGACCATCAACGGTTTTCTTCCTGCAGCGAGCCAACTCTGGGATGCTAAAGCCCGCTACCGTGAGTCGGGCGCACCGTTCACCACCAAAGAGGCCCTTGCGGTGTATCAGGTCCCCAAAGAACTGAATGCCGCGTTGGTCGTTACTAAGCTCTCTACTGCGGACCCTTTTGCCGGATATCCACCATCAACTCCCCCAGAAGAGGAAAGGGCAAAGGTGCGAAAGAAAATCTGGAATCGGCTGGTTGACTCCATCGATCGTTACGGCCACCTTCCACACTATCGCCCCATCAGTGAGGGAGCTGAGTTCGAAGACCGTCCTGATCTGATGGGTGGATACAACTACCAGATGGAGTTTCGTAATCTGCAACGCGCGCTTCTTGAAGCGGCCCTCGAAAGCTTGGGTGCGAAGCGTTATGAAGAAACGCTGCAGTATGTAGAACGGGCGACAATAGTCGAGCGTTGGGGCATGGATCGTCCATCGCTGATTAACAAACTCATTCGGCTCCGAAACCATAAGGTTTATTGGGAACTGCTCGGACAAATAGCAGAGAACTTAGAAGCGTTTCCGAAGCTGGAACAGAGTTTGAAAGTCTTGGAGAAGGCCGAAGAACAAGAGCTACGCCTGGACGAGGTGGTGAAACTCGAATGCTTCGTATTCGCAAGATTCGGACCCGACCTAGACCGCTACGATAAGCTTGAAGATGCTGTCTTAGAATTTAGGAAAGGGAGAAAGAGCACCGCCGATGTTGGGGATCAACTGTTTGCCAAAGTAGCGTCCTCAACTTTTGGAAAATCGGCTTTTTACGCGCAAAGTCTTGAGACGGGAGCTGAGCTTCACCGGACGTGGACGAAGACAAAGGACATTGAAAAGGCCCATATCGATGCTAATGCCGTAGAGAAGACAAAGGCAAAGACAGAGTTTCAAAGGCTTTACGAGTACATGGGACTGGGACTGGGGACGACAGATGCTCCCGGACTCAACAAAGCACTGTACGAACGAAGCGCCCTTACCAAGCGGCTTCTAAAAATCGCTTCAATCGTTGGAAAGGTGGAGCGATCAAGCCGGCGGAACTTCAAACTCTCCGATCTTCCCGAAGAACTACGAACAGACATTCAGGGCCGACCCCTTCAGGTCCGAGTAGTCGGCAACGAACTCCGCATTTACGCGGTCATCAACGGGAAGCCGAGTGAATTCAACTTGGCAAGGGGTCACGGTTTCCGGCTTCGACTATGAATCTGGATTTAAAACCCATGTTTGTCGAACAAAACCGACCCGGTCGAACGTCCTCGGTTCGGTGAATTTTAAGGGGCAAGAAAGCATAGAATCGGCGAGTCTAAGCAGTCGAAAACAACCTTCGGGAGCCAAAGCACTTTCAAGCTGGGGCAAGGTTGGGATCATTGCGGGTGGAGGAATGGCGCTTTTCCTGTTCAGTGTCGCGATGTACTTGGTCTGGACGGGAATCTTGCCCGCCGCAAATCGGCTTTCTTCTGTGCAAACGGCGTACGCGGCCTCTGGTGCGCCTCAGTCGATTGCCGATGTCGAGAAGATCTACAACGTGCCGGATGAAAAGAACGCGGCACTGATTCTCGACTATTTGGCCGCACCCCAAGGAACCAAGACCCGCATCGAGTTTCCGCTTGCCGGCAAAAAGGGAGGCGAGCGTTATTCAGTGAGCTGGAAGAAATTCATCGCCGACGTTGACCGCGCCGCCTCGCGACCCCACTTTCGGCCAAAGAGAAACTTCTCCAACCCCTACGGAATACTGCTTCCGGAATTCAGCCTGTTTCGATGGTCAATGGTGGAAGCGATGCGCCATGCGGAGTCCTGCTTGGATCGGGGCGACCTGAAAGAAGCCGAAAAGTTTGTGGAGCGGGCTTGCCTGCTAGACCTTTGGGCATCTGATCAGCCGTTTTTGATCGCCGGATACATCCGCATCAGTAACGTCCCGGAAAACTTAAGGCTCGTTGGAAAACTCGCGACTTTTCCTTCCGACCGACCTGAAGTCAGCCGGATGCTCACCGCCCTGGTCCAGACTGCGCGGCGTGCTTTCAGGATCGATGATGCGGCGGCGATTGAGGCGTTTTCGTTCAGCAGGCTCGGCGAAATTGCCAATGATCCCGAGGCTTGGGGCGGGTCTCTGGTAGGAGGGACTTCCACTTCCAGTACCTCTGCTTTCGAGAAACTGGATCAAGAACTGTTCGGTCTTGCTCTCAAATCGCCCATGGGGCGAGCGGCGATGATCTCGTCGACGACTCAAATTGCGAACGACTTCTTCCGGGAGTGGAAGCGTTCTAAGAACATCGATGGGGCTTTCAGCGCCTCGAACGCCGCGATGGCGTCAGTCACTCCGAATCATCTCACAAAGATAATCGGCACGGTCCTGCCGATGGTGACCGCAGGATTTGGAGGGGCGTTAGAAAGTAAGCCAGAGATATATGCCCAGATGATCGAGATTGCTCAATGGCTCCGAAAGGGAAAGCTGACCGGGATGGATTTGTCCCAGTTGAAAGCAACGGACTTGCCCGTCGAATTGCGGTTCGACGGGCTCAACAACCCGATCACGGTTGTAACAAGCGGAGGCGAACTGCGGATCTACTCGTACGGGCCGGATGGCAAAGACGACATGGGCAGTGCCAAAGACATGGGCTTATCAGTCCAACTTAAGCCTTAGTCGATGGGTGTTCTGGGGAACCAATGAGGAGTAGGCGCGCCGGCGTTCGAATCCGGCAGGATATCGGTGAACTGCTCCTGCCCGATAACGGGAAACACTCATCCGATTGGAAGCCCACTCGGAAAACCTGAACGGATCGTTCAGGCGATTCGTCTTGCTTCCGGGTAGCAGAGGAAAGAGTTTCTATGGCGGACACAGAAGTTACAAGTGGGGTGCCACATAAGTCGAAAGGTTTTTCGTTTTGGGGCAAGGTGGGCCTAATCGCCGGGGCCGGTTTGTGCCTGGTTGCTTTTGGCGGGGTGATGTACCTGAACTCAACCGGAATTCTGCCTGCGGCGAATCGACTGAAAAACGCCCGAGCCGCTTACGAATCCTCTGGTGCGCCAAAGAGTGGGGCGGAACTGGAAGCCTTATTCCAGGTGCCTGACGACGTAAACGCGGCGCTGATTTTTGACTACTTCTCAGGGATCGAAGGGATGGAAGAAAACCTGGAGTTACCCCTCACGGGAAAGACAGGTGAGAAGTACACCATTTCGTGGTCGAAGTTTATTGCAGACGTCGATCGGGCGCAATCGATGCCTCATTTTCGGCCGAAGCGCGACTTTAACAAACCGTACTCGATTCTGTTCCCGGAGTGGAAATTCTTTCGAGGGTCAATACGCGAACTCTTCAGCCAGGCAGTGCAAGCAGTTGAAAGCGGAAAGTTCGATCAGGCTGAAAAATGCGTGAAGCGAATCGCGATCATCGATGGCTGGATTGTTGATCAGCCTTTCCTCATTATCAAGTTATTGCGTTTGCAGGGGACCCAAATTGACATGAACCTTGTTGGAGCACTCACGAAGGTTCCAGCCGGGCAGCCTGCCGTGGTTCGAATACTTGAGACGTTGAAAACAACCGCTGAAAGGAACCTTGGCTTAGAAAGTGTTGCAAAAGTCGAAGCATTTTCGCTCAGTCGGCTTCAAGAACTCGGCGAAGAGCTAGAAAGCAGCTACAGAACCCCAGGGGCCATTTCAACACGCACGGCAACGTCCCCCATCGCTGAGCTTGAGTCCAAAGCTTTCGCGTATGCACTCAAGTCTTCTTTAGGCAGGGAAGCTATCGCTGCAAGAGGTTACGAAGTCGCCGGCGATTTCTATCGAGAATGGGCTCGATCTAAGGACCTCGACAAGGCATTCGATGCATGCGACGACTCCTTTGGCCCTAGTGACCAAACCCCGCTCTCGAGCTATCTCGAAGATATCTTGCCCGTTTCTGGTGGAGGTAGTTTAGGCAGCTTAAACCGATCCTCAATAGGTGTCCATATGTACATGGTCGCGCTATGGATTTACGAGCGTAAGGGCGATCCGAAACTTAACCTTGCCAAGATATCCTCGCAAGACCTTCCGAAAGAGCTTCAGATCGACCCGCTTGATAACCCAATCCGGCTGACAAGAAGTGGCAACGAACTAAGGATCTACTCGTTCGGGGTCGACGGCAAAGATGACGGGGGCTTTTCCAAAGACACCGGCTTCTCGATTCAGCTCAAGCCTTGACGATCTAGCCGACCCGTCGCTTGCGAGACGAGAGCAGTTTCGTACGATCCCGATACTTGTTCACCGTTCGGCGAGCAACGTGCACACCTTTCTCCGCAAGCAAAGATGCGATGCGCTCATCAGAAAGCGGGTTGTCCGGATTCTCGGTTGCCAAGATGTCCTCGATCATCTTTTGAACGCGCAGAGCGGGTTTGAAGAACACCTCGAACGAAACCGTTTCTCCGTTGGCGAGTTGAACAAACTTGCCCTGGGTCGCCCGACTAATCGTGCTCTCGTGCAGGCCCAGATCAAACGCCAGTTGCGACCGGGTGAGCGGAAGCAAGAACTCGTAACTGCCTGTGGTCACGAATCCAGACTGGTGCTGCACCAAGTACTGCCCAATGCGTCGCAGCGTTCGGCGTCTTTGCTCGATGCTCGAGATGTAGTCCTGAGCGCGCTGCACGTAGTGTTGCAGGTGCCGCTTTTCGTCTTTGTCAACCGACTTGCGGTCTTCCTGAACTTTGAGGGTTTCTAACCTCTTGTTGTAAAAGTTGTTGATTGCAAAGTCGTGCGCTTCGGGTCCCTCAACCGAAACCAGCCATCCCTGTTCGGTGCGGTGGAGGGCCAGGTCGGGACGAACGGCGGGGAGTCGCTTTTCAGGTTCGTAGTTGCCTTTGAAGGCCTCGCCGGGGAATGGGCTGCAGCCCAAGATCAAGTCAAACGCCTCGTTGACCACCTGAGGCATCACCCCAAATCGCCGGGCAAGCTTCATGCGCCTGCCGGACGTGAAGTCATCCAGATGATCCTTCACAATTCGCCGGGCGACTTTGGCCTCGACAGTGTCCAGGCTTCGAAGTTGGATGATGAGGCACTCTTGAATACCGGAGGCACCCACTCCGAGTGGCTCGCACTTCTTGAGATTGCCAATCACCAGCTCCGCATCCTCTAGGGAGCAGTTGGTCGCGTTGGCGATGTCCTCAACCGGTTCGTAAAGGTAGCCGTTTTCGTTGACGCACCCAACAACGTATTCGCCGACTCCACGCAGTCGGGCCGGAATCGTTGGCAAAAGTTGTGCGGTTAGGTGCTCGCTGAGCGTGGTGGAGCTTGACGCCAAGTCGATCCACGACGGCGTGTCGTCATCGGTGGGCAGACTCCGCCATAGTTCGCGATCGTCTCCGCGCGGCTTGATTTCCCTTGGGGCAATCGAGCGGAGGATCGTCTCCTCGGTCAGAGCCTCGTCATGACCACTCAGTCGCTCAAGGGCAGGGTTCTCGTTGAGCTCCGCTTCGATGGACTGCTCAAGTTCCTGCTGAGACATTTGCAGGACTTGGCTGCTCAGAAGCACACGCGGATCGACCCTTAATCCTGTGTCGAGCCGTTGAGATGTTCTTACGCCGTTGTTCACCGATGCACTTCCCCCAAGTTGGAGGAGTTACACGAACTCCCCGCACTTGGGGAAATCAATCCACATGGGTGTGCCGGTTCCCCTCGTATATCCACCGGAATGGGCTTTGAGCGGCTTTTTCGAGGGGTGGAAGCAGTTAGATTGCGGGGATTCGATCGGTGCCCATGTAGTGCCGAAGCGGCTCTGGAATAAGAACCGATCCATCGGGCTGGTAGTAGGTCTCCACGAGAGCGGCAAACAATCGGGGTGTGGCCAATCCGGAGCCGTTGAGAATGTGAACAAACTCAGGAGCCGATTCGGACTCTCGGCGGAATCGAATATTCGCCCGTCGCGATTGGTAAGCCTCAAAGTTGGTGCAGGAGCTGATCTCAAGGTATCGACCCACGCCCGGCGACCACACTTCGACGTCATAGCACTTACATCCTTTAGCGCCTAAATCTCCCGTGCAGAGTTCAATCACCCGGTAATGAAGCCCCAGCGCTTGCAGAACCGACTCCGCGTCGGCGACAAGCGATTCCAGCTCCGCATACGAATCTTCGGGTTTCACAAACTTCACCAATTCGACCTTATCGAACTGGTGAATGCGGAGCAGGCCACGAGTGTCTTTGCCCGCCGCTCCCGCTTCTCTTCGGAAACAGCCCGAATACGCCGCGTATCGGGTGGGGAGATCCGATGCTTCAAGAATCTCGTCGCGGAAGATGTTGGTGACGGGCACCTCTGCCGTTGGGATCAGATAAAGATCGTCGTTGGTTTTATAGAGGTCCTCTTCAAACTTAGGAAGGTTGCCGGTGCCAATGAGCGAGGCCCGGTTGACCAGGAACGGCGGGTAGACCTCTTGATAGCCGTTGTTGGTGGTCTGATGATCGACCATGTAGCTGAAAAGGGATCGTTGCAGACGTGCGCCCCAGCCCGTGTAAAGGGCAAAACCCGACCCTGAAATCTTCGCTCCACGAGGAAGGTCCAAGAGTTTCAGCTTTTCGGCGATCTCCCAGTGAGCCGGAACCGATTCTGCGGCCATCGGTTCGCCCCATGTCCGAATGACAACGTTCTCCGATTCGTCTTTGCCATCTGGTGCAGAGGCGTGGGGGAGATTAGGAAATTGAAGTTCGATGTCTCGTAGCCGGCTTGCCACGTCTCGCAAAAGGTCTTCGAGCGTTTTGACGCGATCCTTTAGATGAGCCGCTTGGGTCTTCGCCTCGTTGGCCTCTTCTTTCTTGCCTTGCCCCATCAGCGCGCCAATGGACTTGGCGATCTTGTTCATTTCGGCTTGGAGATCGTTGGTTTCCCGAGTGATGCGACGGAACTCCTCATCGAGGGCTAAGAATCGGTCCACCACGCCTTCTTCAAGGTGTTTTCGTCGAATCCCTTCGCGGACAAGGTCGGAGTTATGGCGAATAAGGTCTCGATCAAGCATGGCAGGGCTTCATTTAACCCGGCAGGACGGGTCCTTATGCCCATGATCGGAGAGTTACAACCGTTCAAATTGCTGGAAATGTCCTAAAAATCTGGGACGAATCAAATTTTCGATGAAAGAGTCGTTTAGGTTCAAATTTGGGCGTCGGCCCCCATTTTTTGAGAGCGTTGAACCTGAGCATAGGGGGATCCCCGTTGACATGCCAGGCATTTAGAGGATAACCTTGTAATTGCTCACACGTGTGAGTGTATGTCAGTGCAGGAAGCATAACGAACGCAAGGCCTCGCAAGCGATTCGGACCTCATAAGGAAACACAGGGAACAGTGAGGAAAGAGTCAGGCGATCCATGCCGACGGAATCCTTCTTTGCAATGAGAAACACTCTCTAGAGTGAGCAAAGGAAAAACAATGAACAAAACGTTCAAGTACGCGCTTACAGCCGTTCTCGGTGCTGCTCTTGCAGTTCCGGCCATGGCTCAAGACTATCCGGACGTCAAGGACAGCCACTGGGCATACGATGCACTTCGCATCCTGCGCGAGAAGGGCATCCTCGTCGGCTATCCGGACGGAAACTTCTACGGTAAGAAGCTTGTAACCCGATACGAACTCGCATCGGCGATCTACCAGATCTACGCTTCCTACGCAAACGTATTCAAGGACTACGATGCCAAGCTTGCTGCTCTCGAGCAAAAGGTTAACGGCATGGGTCAAAACACCGGTCGAAACACCGGCGGCGACAACAACATGGGCGACGTTCGCGACACCATCGCGGGCCTTCGAACCGAAGTTGCTTCGATCAAGGAGAAGGACATCAAGGCCCTCGCTGATCGAGTTGGCAAGTTCGAGAAGGAACTCACCTCCATGGGTGTTGACGTTGAGGCGATGAAGAAAGACCTCATCGACCTTTCCAAGCGAGTTAAGGCACTCGAAGACAAGAAGCCGTCCGTCAGCATCTCTGGCGACATCAACTTCTATGTCTCCACGGGTATCGCAGGTAGCACCGACGTCGCAGGCGAGAAGATTGGTATCAACCAAGACGGTCGCTCCTTCGGCTACGGTATCGGTGGTTCGAACAACTCCGGTCTGTTCGACGACCTCGCTGTTCTGCACGAAGTCGCTCTTAAGCTCTCCAGCACCAACGAGACGGGCCCGACCTGGCACGCAACCGTTCTGACGGGTAACACCCTCGGCGGTCTCGGCCAAGGCTTCGGCGACCAAGCATCGGTCGCTGCTCAATTCGGTCAAGCTTACCGAGAGGGCAACACCACGTTCGTGATCCAAGAGGCAGTTGTCGATCTCGGCAGCCAATCCCTCGCAGGTCTCGGATTCACCGCTAAGGTTGGACGACAAGGACTCAAGGTTTCCCCATGGCTCTTCGAGCGCGTGGACAACACCTCGTTCTTCTCCAACGAGCGATGGGACAACGGCGAGTTCCTCATCGACGGCGCAACGATCGGTTACAAGTTCGGTGGCAGCACCAAGCTTAACCTCGTGCTCGGTCGAGCAAGCAACTCTGCTACCTCCGGTGGCGGCGTTCTCCAACCGATCGTGGTTGGTGGTGAGCAACTTCTCGCAGGTCTCTCCGCAGCATCCGGTGCAACCGTTCTTGGTGCAGGCGGCGGACTTCAAGGCGCGCTTACGGTCGACCGAATCTTCGGTGCAACCCTCAGCACGGGCCTTGGTAAGGACGGCTCGCTCAACGCAACCTACATGTTGCTCGACAGCAACACCTCGGTCGACTCCAGCGCTGCCCCTGGCAACCAAGCAGTCAACCGAACCGAGCTCCTCGGCGCAGACGCTTCGTTCAAGGTTCTGAAGAACTTCACCGTTTCCGGTGGTTACGGTCAAACCAACTTCAAGAACAAGGACAACAGCGTTCTCGACGATGACAACACCCGATGGAACGTTGGACTCGGCTACTCTGCCGGCAAGCTCAACGTCAACGCGGGCTACCTCGAGGTTGAGAGCAACTACCTCGCTCCGGGTAACTGGGGTCGAGTTGGTATCTTCCGAAACCCGGTCAACGTTAAGGGCTTCACGGGCGCCGTCGACTTCAAGGTCAATGACAGCCTGTCCGTAATGGGTAACGTCCTCATCGCCGAGCAACTGCAAGGCGGTAACGGCGAAGTTCAGTCCTACTCCGGTGGTCTGAAGTACGCGTTCTCCAACGGAATCGACCTCGGTCTCTCCTACGAGCAAACCGAGCTCACCGACTACGCGGTTGTTAACCCGACCTACAAGTTCACGACTGTCAGCCTCGGCTACAACTTCTCCGCTGCGACGAAGTTCCTGCTTACGGCTCAGTACGCTGACATCGAAGGTCACCCGTTCAACCTCGGCGGTGGCGTTGCTAACACCAAGGGTCTCTACCTTGGAACCCAACTCAGCGTTCGCTTCTAATCCAAGCGATTGCTAAGTGAAGAGGCTCCCCGGTTTTCCGGGGAGCCTTTTTTCATGCTTGAGGAATCCTTAACCGCAACCGGTACATCCTTAAGTTATGCGAAAATCCACTCGCGTTCTCACTTTCGGAATCTGTGGTCTCGTGCTCACCGGTGTCGCTGGGGCTCAGATCAAGCAACTCATCAAGATCGTTGGCATCTGGGAGATCGTCAAGCGATTCGGACCAGATATTGACAAGGGCTTTAATAAGCTCGTCAAGCGATCCGAGAGTGCCACCAACACCACCAAGGTCGTTCCCATCATCACGGCTGGATTGACGAATAAGCGAAACGCCATTGGCATGGTTCAGGTCTCAGGACCCAAGGCAGCGGTCGCAAAGGTCAAGTCTGTCGCCCAGATCGAAGAGAACGTTCTCGGAGTCAAGATTCGAGCCTTGATCCCCACCGAAAAGGATTCGTTCAGCGGTACGCCCACGCCGATCGATCAAGTGGGAGTCACCGGGATCGTCGACGTCAAACTTTAAGAGCCAAGACGCAAAAAAGCCCCTCTCCGCAAAACCGGAGAGGGGCTATTTAAGTTGCTTTAAGCAGACGCAAAAACGAAGTCGCGGAGCGACTTGATCACGCTACGGAACGAGTCGAAGTTCTGGGTCTCCGTCTCGCCATCTTTCATCGCAAACCCGTAGGCAACCATCTCGAGTGTGTTTACAAGCACGTGACTGATGCTGGTGCCCTCGCGACGGTCGTACCGTACGGCTTCGCGTAAGATCGTCGGAATGCCGTCCAAGACGCCAAACTCGGGGTCTTCCATCACAAAGAGGAAAGCATCGGCAAGGCTCTCTTCCTGTCGAAGATAGTTGTCCAGCATCTCCATTTCGTGGCGGTCTAACTGACCATCCACCCAGGCGATACTCTCAAACACGAATCGAAGGGCCACCGCCGCTTCGTGCATCATGTTCAAGGGTTTGGTACGACTCTCGTCGGCCGCTAGGAGATTGACAATCTCGACTAACGATGAGATGCTTCGCTCGGAGAATTCCGGAACGTCTTTGATCCGTAACGCGCTCACAATCATTTCAACGTCATCAGGCGGCTCCTTTGCCGTTGATCCCGATTCCATTTATTGTTTTCCACCATTTGTGAGGCAGAAGACTACGGTTTTCGCGGAAAATTTTCCCCAACCGGTCAATACCCTTAACGCGAAGACCAATTCCTTGCAATTCCACCAGCAATGATCCACTTGCCGACTCTTCTGCCTAAGATTTTGAGGGCGATCGATTGTCAGGACCGGATTACGGACGCCGTTCGCTCACACAGCTTTTGTGCGTCGAAGATGGCGGTTCTTGGTGTCGGAAAGGCGGCACCTGCCATGGTGGCGGGTGCGCTTGTTGCCTTGCACGAGCAAGGCGTCACCGTTTCCGCGGCGCTTGGGATCACCAAAATTGGGCACGCTCCGCAAACAACCGCCGCCCTAGAAACGATTCCAGTCGAATGGGTGGAAGGGGAGCATCCTATGCCCGACCTGGCTTCTCTTAGAGCCGGGGAGCAACTCCTCGAATGGATCCACACCCGGAACGAGAAGGTGCTGGTCTTACTCAGCGGCGGTGCGTCTTCTGTCGTGGAAAGCCTGCAAGAAGGAGTCGATTTTGAGACCTATCAACGGGAGGTCCAGGGGCTGCTCCTTTCGGGGGCATCCATTCACGAGCTCAATGCCTATCGAAGGAGTGTTTCGGCGCTCAAGGGCGGAAAGCTAGGCGCTCTTTTAGGCGACCGGCTCGACTCCGTCTGGTTGGTCAGCGATGTTCTGGACGACGACCTCAACACCATCGCTTCGGGATTGTGCTTTCTTCCGGAAACCGCAGAACGGCATCGCATTGTTTCAAGCGCTAGGATCGAATTGCCAAGGCTCGCCGCGATAGTGGAGCAAGAAGGCTACCAAGTGGAAGCGTTGCCCCTGCAGGACCGTGTTGGTCCACTTCTGGAGACTTTCAAGGGATCCGTCTCACAGCTGCAACCGGGCCAGGCAATTATCGGCATGGGCGAGTGCCCGATAACGGTACAAGGACAGGGTTTGGGTGGACGATGTACCTATCTCGCCCACCAAATGGCGCCGATAATAGAGGGAAGAGAAGGTGTCCAGTTTTTAGCCTTTGCCACTGACGGAACCGATGGTCCAACCCCGTACGCAGGAGGATTCGTTGATGCCAAAAGCATTTCCCTTGATCGTGCGGGCTGGAAAGACGCAGACGAACGGTTTGACTCGGCGAGGTGGTTGCTCCAGAACAATCTGATCCTGGAAACCGGTCCCACCGGAACCAACATCAACGACCTCTATCTGCTTTGGCGAGACTAGACAATTCCGGATCGAAGGAGGTCTTTGAGCATCAACAACCCAACGACCTTGCCGTCTTTCACCACGGGTGCTTCACCAATCTTCTTGGGGTGGTTCTGGAAGATTTCAAGCGCTTCCATCGCAAGCAGATTCGATTCGACGACGGATGCCCCAACCGTCATGAACGATTCGACTTTGGCATTTAACGAGCCATCGTTCAGCAAGTGGCGACGGATATCGCCTTCGGTGATAAATCCTTCCAGTCGCATGCCTTCATCGACCACACAAGCCGCGCCTGCGCCCGCCTTGCCGATGGTTTTCATCGCTTCCAGGGCAAGGGAGTCTTTCGAGATGGTCGGTAGGTCTTCTCCCTGTCGCATCACGTCTGAGACGCGAAGGAGAAGTCGCTTGCCAAGCGATCCGCTGGGGTGGAATCGGGCGAAATCCTCTTTGTTGAACCCTCTTTGCTCCATTACCGAAATCGCAAGCGCATCGGAGAGGGCGAGCATCACCGTGGTGCTTGTGGTGGGCGCAAGATTGTTTGGGCAGGCTTCGTTCACCACCCCCGTGTTCAGCACCAGGTCGCTGAGACGGGCGGCAGAAGACTTGGCTCGGCCCGTGATCAAGATTGTCCGCGCCCCAATGTTCTTCAGGTTCGGATAGAGCCGCACGATCTCGTCCGTTTCGCCGCTGTGAGTGTAAAGCAGAGCGATGTCCCGGTCGGTGACCATGCCAAGGTCGCCGTGGACGGCCTCTGCGGCGTGAAGAAAGAAGCTGGGCGTTCCGGTGGAGGCAAGGGTCGCCGCGCTCTTGCGAGCGATATGTCCTGATTTGCCGACGCCGCAACAAACCACTCGCCCCTCGCCATTCAAAATCCAATCGACCGCCGTCACGAATGACTGACCAAGAGATTCCGCGCACGCGATCACGGCCGCCGCCTCCTGGTGCAGGGCTTCCTGAGCACACCGTAGGGCGGCCTCGCCATCGGTGTTCAGTTCGGGGGAAAGGACAGGGCCGGTTTCGCTCATGCCTCGTAAGTTTACCGACGCCAAAAACTTGCGAGTTAAGAGTTCTTTACACGGGCGAACTAGCTAGGACGAAGCCCGGACCACTTAGCGGCAAGACGCTCCGACCACTTGAGCCGCTTGGGCATCTCGCCATTCCAAGCCTGCCAGGCATCTCTTAAGGCGTTCACAAAGTTCCAAACGGCAAAGAGACCTAGACCGATCCATATCGCGACGCTCTTCAGAATCACCGCCTTCCAGTCGATCTGAGAGAAATCAAAATTCTTGTTCGCAAAGTCGACAACCGAGTAGACCACCGAGCAAACCGTGACCGTTCCGATGAGGATAATCGAGGCGAGCTGCTCAATGAGTGATCGGATTGCTTGGAACCTCACAAACTGAGACCGACCTGAAACGGCCAATCCCACCAACGGAGCGGTCCACGGGAAGGGAATCGAAGCGAGGTTGACGGCAGCCCCCGCGAGCCGCTCGTTGGCCGAGTAGGGGATGCTTGAATCTTCGGGAAGCGGGTCTAGAGGTAAGTGTTCTTTGTAGTTCGGCGGGGTGAACCCTTCGAACACTTGTCGCAACTGGCTGGAGTCCTTTGCGGGATTCTGGGATTGAGGCGGATCGTTGTGGAGACTGTCCATTGCGTAACCAGTAGGTCTTACGAAGGTTTGGAAAAAGGGTTTCCTACTTCACCAAATTGGGTCGAAAGCGGGCAAGCCATTGCAGGGCAACGACCGCCTTGCCGTCTTTGATTTCACCGCGATCGAGCATGGCGATGGCCTCACTTGGCGATAGCTCTACGCGAAAGATTCCTTCTTCTTCAATCCCGCCGCCTTCCTCCACTCGGTTCGCGTGACCCACCTCGGCAAAGTACACAAAGTTCATTTCCGAAGAACCTCCGCACGAGCTACTGAACGAAGCGACCGGGATCAACTCGGCTGCCTCGTACCCGAGTTCTTCCCGCAACTCCCGACGAGCCGCCTCCTCCGGAGACTCGCCTTCATCCACTTTCCCGGCGGCGATCTCCAAAAACCAACCATCTCCGTGTCGCACCATCGGATACCGAAACTGCTTAACCAGGACGAGACGATCGATGTCGCGATTGTAGACAAGCACGCAAGCGGCGTCGCCGCGTTCCACCGTCAACCTCGGCTCTGGACCGGACCATTCACCGTTCGGAAGCACGTATCGTACGGTCGCGTTGTCGAGGGCATAGAAGCCGCTGTAAACACGCTCTACCTTGATCACTTCGTAGCCGTCTGTTCCCATCGCGCTTCCGTCTTTCATGGTGTTGCCCGGCACTATTTTATGCCCATCAGGAGGCGGGGCGGTATGATCCGGCTATGATTCAGCCTCCGCTAGCGTCGCCGGGAAAGGTGCTTCGTTCCCAATGGGAATCGGGCATTGTCATGATGCCCGGAGCGTTCAGCGCCCTCAGTGCGTTGGCGGCGTACAAAAAGGGGGCGAAGGCGGTTTATTTAAGCGGCGGAGCGATCACGAACAACTTGCTCGGCGTGCCCGATATCGCCCTGGTAACCCTCAATGAGATGTCGGGGGTTGCGGCTCAGGCCACCCAGGTCGCGCCTGTCCCCATGATCTGCGACGCCGATACCGGTTTCGGCGAGGCTTGGAACGTTGTTCGAACGGTGATCGAGATGGAGCGAGCCGGGCTCGCCGGGATCCACTTGGAAGACCAGGTGATGCCAAAGCGGTGCGGTCATTTGGATGGGAAGGATGTGATTTCCACCGAAGCGATGAGTTCGAAGATTCGAGCCGCAGCAGAAGCCAAGCGAGACCCAGACTTTGTGATCATCGCGCGTACGGATTCGCGTGGTGTGGAAGGGCTCGATGCCGCTATCGATAGGGCGAAGGCGTACGTCGACGCGGGCGCGGATGCGATCTTCCCCGAGGGGTTGGTATCCGAGGAAGAGTTCGAGGCTTTTCGAAAGGCAGTTTCTGCACCTCTCTTGGCCAACATGACCGAGTTTGGAAAGACACCCCTCATCTCGGCGAGCCGGTTCAACGATCTTGGCTACCAAATGGTGATCTTCCCGGTCACCGCCCTTCGCGTCATGCTGAAAGCGATCGAGGAGTTCTACGAAGAACTGCTCGAGACCGGAACGCAAGCGGGATGGATGGATCGAATGCGTACCCGCGCGGAGTTGTATGAGACGATCGACTACCCAAGTTTCTCGAACAAGATCTATTAGAAAGGGGTTCTGCTTCGTCTTTGCAGCCCTTGGGTCGGTTTTGTTCCTGGGAGGTTGTCTTGACGAGCCCGCCGCTCCGGCTCCGGAAACCCAACTCGTGGGGTACAAGCCGCCAAGTTCCATTCAGGGTTTCTTGCCGAATATTTACCGTGGCGAAGAAGCTCTAAAGCTCCGGTTAAAGGGAAAGCGACTCCAGACGTGGGTCCTCCGATTCCCAACGGGATTACGCCTGAGCCGATCCGAAGAACGGGAAACCACCGAGAGACGTGTTCTCAAAATCCTGTCTGAGAATCACTCCGACCGAGCTGGGTCTCAGCTCCTGGATTCCTTCCGGAAGGAGTTTCAGAAGGTGGAATTGCTCTTCGAAGGGGAGGCACCCATCATCCATCCCGAAGTGATCGATCATCGTGTGGTGGATAGCAAAGGAAGGCCAATTTGCCGCATTTTCTCCACGCTAGACAGCACGGGGCGGACGAAGATTTCTTGGAGTCAGAGAGTAGCCAACATCACGCAGTACGTGATCCGCTCTTGGACCCATCCAGAAAAACGCATCCGACTGACGGTTCAGTTCGGCACACTGGAGCAGGACCGTAGTGTCCAAATGGCCGAAGCAATTGTTCAAGTAGCCGACGATCGACCACCTGTAGCTAAATTTGCAGTGCTCCCACCGAGTTGGCGAGGACTGAAGATGCAGGTACGAAGCGATGTGGTTTTTGTGCCCAACGGAGCACACACGGCGGAAAACCTTCTCGGCCACCTTCAAGAACTGACCGCTTGTTATCCGAACGTGGTGGGGCCCTTTTCCCCTGTGATTTTGGACTCTGTTGAGGAGGTGCCGGGCGTCACAGACCCGCAGGGTCTTCGCTTCGAGTTCAAATCCAAGGAGTTCATCGCCGTAAAAGCTCAGTTACCTCCCTTCGACAAACGATCGGGACTCGAGGTTTTGCGAGAGGCACCAACCGTCCGACGTTCATCGGCGGCAAGCTACGGGACGGTCATCGTCATCGCCCCAAATGCGCTCACCCAATCTGTCGATACGGGGACACGAGCCGACCTTTTTGGCAAAGCGATCGAAATCCCCAATTTTATGAAGCGATTTAGGGAGAGGCAGAGAAATCAATTCCGTCCTCCCACCGACTCCATCGTGCCCATACCGGGTCGCGGCGGCGGTCGTTAAGGAATCATTGAATCGGGAATGCTTTGGAAGGCTACCGGCCGCAGGAATCGATCGATGGCCGCCGTGCCGACCGAGGTGAATCGAGCGTCTGTACTGGCTGGGTAGGGACCGCCGTGGTGCATGGCCGCATTGACCTCCACGCCTGTCGGGAAACCGTTGAGTACGATGCGACCGACCGCTCGGCTGAGAGTCGAAACCAGAGACTCGAGCCCGTTTTCTCCGTCTTTCGCAGATTGAACCGTCGCGGTGAGTTGTCCGGGAAGTAACTTCGCAAACTTGAGCATTTGCTCCACCGAGGAGGCTCGAAGAACCAAGCCTGCCGGGCCGAAGATCTCTTCCAAGAAGTCGGAATGAATCGCGTCTGCTTTGGCGTTCAGAGCGGCTTCCAAAGACTCGATGGCGTCGGAAAGAGCGGCTTGGAAGAGCGCGGGCCGTACGAGTCCATCGCTGGATCCGTCCGGAGCAAAGCGGGGCTGAATGGCAAGATTGTGTCTCAGCTTAGAGACGCCCTCCTCGTAGCGCATCGCCATCTCCGAGGTGAGCATCGGACTGGGTTCGATGTTCATCAGAGCCTGCTCGATGTGCTCGACCAATTGATCGCCTGCGGCGTCATCCGGCACGATAAGCACTCCGGGGTTCGTGCAAAACTGTCCGACGCCCATGGTGAGCGACTGGACGTAACCCGCCGCCAGGGCTTCTTCTCGTTCTTGCAAAGCCCCTGGTAAGACGAAGATCGGGTTCACGCTACCCATCTCGGCAAAGACCGGAATGGGATTGGGACGTCGGGAAGCGAGGTCGAACAATGCTCGTCCGGCACCCTTTGAACCCGTGAAGCCAACCGCTTTGATGAATCGGTGCTGGACGAGCTCAGCGGCAACCTCTGCGCCTCCAAAAACGATGCTGAACAGCCCGGGGGGCAGACCGAGGGCTTTGATCGCCTCATCGATGGCTCGGGCGACCAACTCGCTAGTGCCGGGGTGAGCCGGGTGAGCCTTCACCACCACGGGGCAGCCCGCTGCGAAAGCCGATGCGGTATCTCCGCCTGCTACCGAGAATGCGAGAGGGAAGTTGGAAGCACCAAAAACGGCAACGGGCCCGATCGGATAAAGTCGGCGACGAAGCTCGGGGCGAGGCATCGGCTGCCGATCCGGATCTGCGGTGATGTGGGTTTCTTGACCTACTTCGCCGTTTCGAATCGCGGTTGCGAACATGCGCAGCTGGGCGCAGGTTCGACCCCGTTCGCCGGTCAGACGAGCCAGCGGAAGAGCGGTCTCGGCATGGGCGCGCTCCAGTAGCGGGTCACCGATCGCCTCGATGTTTTCGGCGATTTTGTCCAGAAGGTTCGCCCGTTCGGCCCAGCCAAAAACGTCGGAGTAGAACACGTCCCAGGCAAGCGAGCAGGCTTTCTCGATCTCGGCAGAGGTGGCCACCGTAAAAACGGGTTCCATCGCCTCGTGTTCGATCGGGTTGAAAGCCATGTGGCCGCCCGGCCCAAGGCTGGATTCGCGCCCGCCGATGCGGTTTTTGCCGGAGATCGTTGCCCATTCCATACAGCCTTCATGTTATCCGTTGCAAGACGCCAATTTCAGGTTATGATAAAAGCGTGGTCACGTCGCTCCTGGTACTTTTATCTTCGCAGTCCTATCTTCAAGACGTGGAGGTTCCCGCGTACACCGGGTACGTGGTTGGCGGTCACGAGTCTGCGTTGGAGGAGGGAAAGTGGGTCAGTTTTGATAAGGAAACCCGACTCAGTTTTGGTGGATACGCCCGGGACCTCGCGGGTTTTGGGATAGTCCTCACTGGGCGTGGACTGACCGGCCTGCCACTGGTAACGATCAAGCAACCGGCATCGGGCTATGCCAAAGTTGCTCGAGGTCGATTCCACGAAGATGGGATCTATTTTGATCCCGCATCGCTTCCTTCTAAAGGTTGGTTTACGTTTGAAGTCTCGGGATTTTCGGATGGGCAACTCCAGACCGTAAAGCTAGTCTCAACCAGGAAGGAGAACTTGTTCTTCAACATGAAGCCTCGTCGAAACGCCGCTTCGGTGCACATCGGCTACCCCAACCCGGGCGCGTCCGACCGCAAGGATGAAGGCGTCGAGTGGTTCTACAACGAGGTTCAGGCGGTTACCGACCCGCAGCACTCCTTCTACATGGCGTGCGGATTCTCGCGAGGGTACTTCGGGATGCAGGTCAATTCTGGCACGGAGCGACGTGTGATCTTCTCGGTTTGGGACAGTGGCACCGAGGCGGACGATCGAAACAAAGTGGCCGATGAGAATCGCGTGAAACTTCTCGGCAAAGGCGAAGGGGTTTACGCGGGTGAGTTTGGCAATGAAGGCACGGGTGGTCACAGCCACCTAAAGATTCAGTGGGAAACCGGGGTTCGTCAGAGGTTCTTAGTTCGAGCCCAGAAGGCCGACACCGCAACCATCTACACGGGCTACTACTTCCGACCCGACCTGAACAAGTGGATGCTGATCGCTTCTTTCCGAGCACCGAAAGACGGCGGTCTGCTAAGAGGACTCCACAGCTTCAACGAGAATTTCTGGGGCACCAACGGACACCTCAAGCGCGCCGCCGAGTTTGGACCCGTGTGGGTGAAGTCCGGAAAGGACTCCTGGAAGCAGTTGAAAGACGGCGTCTTTACTCACGACGCGACGGGCGGTAAGGACCGAATCGACTACGACTTAAAGGCGATCGGCAATCGCTGGCTCCTCCAGAACGGTGGGTTTGAAGGCGCCAGTCCGGCGTACCGCTCGACCGTTACCGTAGCAGAGGAGAAACAGGCTCCGAAGATCGACTTTTCGGATCTACCTGTTCCGGGAAGTGTTCAGAACCGGTAAAACCGGATCGTGACCACCGTTCCGATTCCGCACACCGACCTCGTTTCATCGCGCCTCGCCTATGGGTGCATGAGGATATCTGGCGTGTGGAATCCTGCCGATCTCACCCAGAGCCACATTGAGGCAGGGAAGCAATCCCTGCTGAGTGCCTGGGAGGCGGGCTACACCCTGTTCGATCATGCCGACATTTACGGTCAGGGAACGTGCGAATCCATCCACGGAGAACTTTTCAAAGACGTTCCTTCCATGCGGAAGGAGATCGTGATCGCCACCAAATGCGGCATCCGATTCGGCGGCGATCCCAGCCCCACCTCGCCTGGTCGATACGACTTTCGCAAGGAGTACATCCTTGAATGTTGTGATCGATCGTTGAAGCGCCTGGGCATCGAGACCATCGACATCTACCAACTGCACCGACCGGATCTATTGATGGATCCGCACGAGGTGGCAGAAGCGTTCGATATCCTTCACACATCCGGTCGAGTTCGCTATTTCGGAGTCTCCAACTTCAAACCCTCGACCCTTTCCATGCTCCAAAGCGTGTTAGAGGATCACTTCTTGGTGGTGAACCAGGTGGAGATCAGCTTAGGGCACATCGATTGCCTGTACGATGGCACGCTGGACCAGTGCATTGAGGAAAACGTTCTTCCGTTGGCGTGGAGTCCTCTCGGCGGTGGATTCCTTGGGGAAGGCGCCGAGGTGAAACTTGATCGAGCCAACGCCGATCGGTTGTTGGCGATTCAAAAGGCGGTTGATGAAGTTGCCCAGAAACATGGTGTCTCCCGAACCGTCGTAGCTCTTGCATGGTTGCTCAAACACCCGTCCAAGATTGTCCCGATCGTGGGAAGCACGAAGCCCCACAACATCGAGGATGCGGTGAAGGCAGATTCGATGGATCTGGACCGAGAGGACTGGTACCGATTGCTGATTGCGGCACAGGGTCACCCTATGCCATAACGAAGGGCGCGTCCTTTTCTGGCGCCTTATGCAACGGTGCAGCAACAAATGACTGAGGTGACAAATCCCCACGGACGCGGCAAGACCCACTTTGAGGGTCAGGTCGAGCTTGTTTTGCTCAATTTGGAGCAGCTCAAAGTCTTATCCTCGGCGGCTGCGGGAGAAGTGTTCAACTGCCTTGCTGAAGACCAGGCGTACGCCATTCGAGAGATCAGCAAAGAAGTCGGCAAATCCAGCGCGAGCGTTGGCGCGCATATCAACAACCTCGTTGAAGCCGGGTTGGTCATTCAAGTATCGACCCGCAAAAGGCGTTCTCGAACCGAAGCGCTTTACACCAAAAAAGGGCTCATCACCCGGTTGCCTATCGGCGAGCAGAGCGATGAGACCATCGAAGAGTATTACGTTCGGTTCCGCAGCGTTCTAAGCCTCATCGATCGCGAGCAACGGGCTTTTTGGAAGGCCGTGCAAGTTGATCCGGTGCTGAAAGACTTCGGTCGATTCTCCCAGTCCAACGTTTGGCTCACTCCCGAGAAAGCGCGCGTTCTGAAGCAGGCGATCGCCGATCTTCACGCGTTGGCGCACGAACTCAACGAAAAGGACCCGGAGAAGCGGTCTGACTCTTCGACCGTCCGGGTCCATCTATCTTCTGCCTTCTTCCCGACCCTCGTAGAGAGTCGGGCAAGGCTGGAAAAGCCTAAGAAGTAAGTCTTAGGCTTCCATTTCGGCGACTTCTACGCGCTCGCCACCGCGTCGGGAGCTTTCGTAGATCGCCAAGATCACCTTGAGCGGCTCCAGAGCGGTTCGCGTGGTCACAAAGGCATCGCGATCTTCGTGGATGGCAGAAACGAAGTCTTGGATTTGCATGTTGTGCTGCTCGCCCCAGATGGCAGAAGGGTCGGCGGCACCCGTGCCTTCTTTCTCGCCTCCGAGCACATGGACGCTCGGTGTTGGCTGCTCGAGAACGCCTCGACCGTACGGACCAAGGTCGGCTGCTTCCGGGTCGATCTCCCAGAGCTTGACCTTGTCGCCTTCGATGATAATGCTGCCGTGCTTGCCATGAACGTCGAACCGCTCCGATAGACCCGGGAATGCGCTCGTCGAACCCTGGATCACGCCGATCGCGCCGTTGTTGTATTCGATGAGCGAACACGCGACGTCCTCGACTTCAATGTTGTGCGCCATGGTGCGTGTGATGGCTCGAACCGCTTTGACGCCGCCCATCACCCACTGGATCATGTCCACGTAGTGAACGCCTTGGTTCATCAGGCATCCGCCGCCGTCTAGCTCCCAGGTGCCGCGCCAGTCGCCCGAATCGTAATAGGCTTGGGTTCGATACCATTTGATGTAGGCATCGCCTTGGACCATCGTGCCGAGCGCTCCGGTTTCCACCATCTCTTTTGCTTTTTGAATCGCAGAGGCGAATCGGTGCTGGCTGATGCAGGCGTGCTTCACTCCGGCGCTCTCGCAAGCATCCACCAACGCTTTGGCGGCCTTGTAAGTGATGTCCACGGGTTTCTCCACCAGCACGTGCTTGCCTGCCTGAGCGGCGATGATGCCGAGCTTGGCGTGGAGTCCGCTGGGGACACAGATGTTCACCGCATCCACATGGGGAAGCATCTCTTCAAAAGAGGTGAAGTAAGGAACGCCTTGCTCGTTGCCCTTTGCCTCGGCTCTCGCTGGAACTTCGTCGCAGATGGCGGCGAGCACCGCTCCGTTTGCTTGTTTAACGCCCGTGACGTGGTTGTTGAAAATGGCTCCACAGCCTACGACACCGACTCGGATATCTTGTTGACTCATTGACACTCTCCATCGAGGTGAATGGTCCGGGTTCCAAGGATCGCCGTTGATCGCTCGCCAACAGGGACGCGTGACACCTAACAGCCGAATTCTATCGACTTTGGCTCTCTAGGGGAAACGTTTAGGCGCAAACCAAGGACAAAAGCGCGTCGAATTCTCGGTTTAGCGGGCAAGTCCTTTCAAATGCGTATCGAAGCGGACCAGCCCTTTCAGATCCTTCCAGGAAAGCAGAAAAGTGAACGGTCCCGAGGCGTAGCTTCCTAACTCGTAGGGGTCGAACTCCCAAGTCATCCCTTTGGCGCCTACCCAGAATCGCTCCGCTTGCGTGGAGTTCACGCCCTTTACGAGACCCTCTTCCACCCAATCCGTCCCTTCCGTCTTTCGTATTCGGTTAAAGAGCCTGGCAAGGACCTTGTCGCGGTTCGCCTTGGTTCCAGTGAAGTCCATCAGCGTCAACTGGGCGGGCTTGCCCTTGAGGAAACCGAAGTTGTAGGTGCGCGTGATTCCCAATCCGTGGGCTCCGCCCATGTACGAATAGCACGCGGTGGTGAAGGAAACGAGGTTGGGAGTTTCGGCTTGGACCTTGGTAGTCGAGTCGTAGGAGTACATGTTCTCGAACCCCTGCATCTCCAGTTCCACCCAGTCTTCCTTCGTGATCCGAACAAATCGATCGTATTGAGCTTTTTCTTTGCGGGTGGTGTAGGTGTTTGCAAAAGTGCCCAGCGCGGTTGGCTTTGCTTGCTCGACAAGAGCCTTGAGTTCCCACTGCTTCGGTTTGGCGTTGGTCCAGACTACGGGCTGCGGTGCGTTCGCGGGCTTTGCCTGTGGCGCAAGAATCGGAAGGATCGAAAGGGCGGCGATGAACATTGGGTGCACCAAATGGACGCGTACAGCTTACGACGGTTAGCGTGTGATCGAAAAGAATTATTGGAAGCGTTCCGGGTGCAGCTTGTCGAGGCTTACGGTCGGCTTTTCGCCTGTGACCACCTGTGCCACCAACTCACCGGAAACAGGCCCGAGGCTCATCCCCATCATCGCGTGACCCGTTGCCACCACTAGGTTGGACCACATTTGCGTGCGACCCAGATAGGGAAGACCGTCCGGGGAACACGGCCGCAATCCGTGCCAAATGGGGAGGTTCTGGAAGTCTTGCTCCTTGAACTTGGGGAAGAACTGCGGGATCGACTTTCGAATGCCTGCGATCCGCTTTGGATTGATTTTGCTGTTCGGTAAGCCGAGTTCCATGGTGCCGCCAAACCGGACACCGTCGAGCATGGGCGTCACTGCGACACGAGCCTCGACCAAGATCGAGCAGTAGCGTGGGGTTTGAACCGGGTTTGGAACGGTGAATCCGTAGCCCTTGCCCGCCAGCATCGGCATTTTGAGACCCAGCGTGTCTCCGACGTCTTGCGACCAACTTCCGGTAGCCAGAACAAACTCGTCTCCTTGAACGGCGGTTCCGTCTTCCAGCCGGACGCTTTGAAGCTTTCCGTTTGTGCCGTCAAAACCGACCGACTTGCCCTTGATGATGCTTCCACCGAGAGCCTTAATCCGTTCCTTGGCGGCGTGCATGAATCGAGCGGGCGTGAGGTGGGCGTCGTCTTGGAAGTGAACGCCTCCGGCGGAAATGATTTCGATCTCGGGTTCTAGGGCCTGAAGAGCTTTGGGGTCGAGCACCTCGGCCTTGAGACCTAGCTCGCGAGCTTTCAGGGCCATCGACGCTTCGTGGTCGAAGCTGTGGTTATCGCCGCAGATCATCAGAAGGCCCTTCGGTTCAAGTCCAAAGCTCGACCCGGTATCCCAACCCTTGGCATACTCGAGATACTTGGCTCGACTGCGTAGGTTGAGGTCTCGCAGAACTTCGGCCGAAGAGCTCACGTGCTTGTCGGTGCAGAAGGTGAGAAACTTGAGCGCCCAGGTGAGGATGCGCGGCGAGGGTGAGAGAGCGAAACCAAATGGACTCTCCGGGTTCGGGAGCATCCGAATGCCCATCATCGGCATTCCGGGTGCCGCCAGAGGCACGAAGTGGCTCGGGACGATCATCCCCGCGTTGCCATACGAGCAGCCGTGGGTGGAAGACGAAGCATCCGGTTCGGCATCGATGAGGATCACCTCATGACCCCGCTCGGCGAGTTCTAGCCCGGAGCAGGTGCCGATGATTCCACCACCGACGATAACGACCCTCTTTCGATCGCTCATACAATCCCCCAGCGCAGCGGGTCATTTTCGTCAAAGATCAGAGTGGACTGAGCGGTTATGTAGGCACGGCCTCGGATGGATGGAAGGATTTGTCCATCTTTTGACTGAAAACTTGCATAAAAGATCGAGCCGGTAATGCTCTCCTGACCGAACTCTTCGCCCTCTTTCAATTCGCCCCGCGCCACCATCGTGGCGACCTTCGAGCTGGTTCCGGTGCCGCAAGGAGAACGGTCGAACGCGGTGCCAGGACATAGAACGAAGTTCTTGCTCTTCGCGCCGGGCTGGGTAGGAGCGCCAAAGACCTCCACGTGGTCGATGATCTGACCGTTCTCGCCGCGATACCCTTGGTCGATGAGCGCCTGCCGGATGTCGGTAGTGACCTGCAGCAGCTTGGCTCGATTCGCAAAGGTGACTTCTAAATCTTCTAGTCCAGAGCGAACGAGGAAGAAGTAGTTGCCGCCGTAGGCGACGTCGCCAACCACTCGGCCGATTCCTGGCACCTCGATCGCGAGATCCAAAACCTCCGCCTTGGCGGCTACGTTCTGCAATGTGACCTCGCCGTTCTCGTGACGCTCGGCTCGAACCGTCCCAACGGGAGTCTCCAGGTGAATGACGGGTTCCGAGAGTCGGCCCAGGTGGTGCAGGGTCTCGACCAATCCGATGGTGCCGTGTCCGCACATCCCGAGCATCCCAACGTCGTTGAAAAAGACTGTCCCAAACCCAGTTTCGGTGGTGAGCAAAAGAGCCCCCACCCAGATATCGGACCCACGGGGCTCCAGAATGAGACCCCGACGCAGGTGGTCATAACGCGCCGAAAAGTCGGCGCGCTTTTCCGCCATCGTGTCGCCCTCTAGGTCCGGAAACCCGGCGACGACCACACGAGTCGGCTCGCCGCCCGTGTGGGAATCCACCACCTGAATTCGGGTTGATCCGCTCATCAAAGATTAGAGTTGAGGTCGGTTCTCAAGGCCGGTGTGAATCACCTTCAGGACTCGCTCGCGCTCTTCGCCGACCAGCGGAAGTCGCGGCGACCGCACCCATTCCGTGCCCAAGCCGACCTCTTGAATAGCTAGCTTGATGTTCTGAACAAACTTGGTGCCAACGTCGAGGTGTAGCAGCGGGGTGTACCAGCGATAAAGGGTTCGAGCTTCTTCCCACTTGCCCGCCATCATCAAATCCCACAGGCGAGCGTTCTCGGCGGGGAAGGCAAGACCGATGCCCGCGATCCAGCCCGTCGCGCCGAGCATCACGCACTCTAGAGCAAGGTCGTCTACGCCCGCCATGATGGCATAACGATTGCCAACGTGGTTGAACAGATCGGTGATGCGGCGAACGTCTCCAGAAGACTCCTTGATCGCAACGATGTTCGGCTCGGAAGCGAGGTCCTCGAACATATCCGGAGTCACGTCGACCTGGTAGCCGATCGGGTTGTTGTAGGCGATCATGGGCAGATCGACGGCTTGGGCGACGCCTCGATAATGGGCGAGCGTCTCGCGGCGATCGGTCTTGTAGACCATGGTCGGCATGAGCATGATGCCCGCTCCTCCCAACTTTTTCACTTCGTTACCGTACGCGATGGCGGCGGGGGTGGTGTATTCGGCAACACCGCTGTAAACGGGCAGCCGACCGTTGCTCACCGAAACGGCGAGGCGAATGACCTCTTTCTTCTCTTCCGGAGAAAGGGCGACGTTCTCGCCGAGGGAGCCGAGCATGACAAGCCCATGAACGCCGGACTCAATGAGAGTCTCAAGGTGCTTCGCGGTGAGGTCGAGGTCCAGCGAGAGGTCTTGCTTGAACTGAGTGGTAACCGCGGGATAGACGCCGGTGGGCACGGGATACGCCATGACGCCATAACGATACTCAAGGAAAGCATTGGGAAGGATGATCTCCCCAATGCTTTGAGAATATTGCTCGGCTTTAGCCGATTAGTCTTCTTCTTCTTCCTCTTCAAACCGAGTTTTGAGTCCTCGGCGAAGGGTGGGTGTTTGGCTCTTGACGCCCTTGATGGATCGCCAAAGGATGTCGTTCAATTCCTCGTCGATGGCGCTCTCTTCGACATATCGAGGAATCTTGAGGCTGTCCTTGGCTCGGTAAGCGTTGCGCTGATTGGTCGCACAAACAATCGCCTTGCTCGGCGGAATCGCCTTAAACGGCGCCGGGTTCACGAGGTCGGAACTGAACACCATGATCGGCGACGCAACCGCGTCGTACTGATTCATAGGCGGCATTCCGAGCATCAACTCCATGGTTCGAAGCATGGAGTCCGTGTTGTAGAACCGAGAATCGTGAGTCTTGGTCTTGATGTACGGCGAGATGACGTAGGCGGTGGAGCGGTGAGCGTCCACGTGGTCGAGCCCGTTCTGAGCATCGTCTTCCAACACGCAAATGACGGTTTCTTTCCAGAATGGCGAGTTGGAGACCGCCTCGACGACCTTACCGACCGCGTAGTCGTTGTCGGCGACCATCGACTTGGCGGTGGGTGCGCCGGCTCGTGTTCCCGAAGTATGGTCTTGGCCGAGCCGCACCATCTGGAACTTGGGCATCTCGCCCTTCTTTACGAACTCTTGGAACTCGCGATTCCATTCCGAGAATCGGTTGGTGGACTTGTACGCGCCGAAGGTTGCGAGTCGCCCGTTCCATGAGAAGTCGTACTCATCGTAGATGGGGCTGTCCGCGTAGTTCAGGTCATAGCGACGGAAGGAGGTGTTTGTCACCTTCTCAAGTGCCTTCTTGGTTGGGCGATTGTCTACCGCCTCGGAAAGAACGTCGTAACGCTTGTCGAGCGCGTCGGTGAACTGAGTGAAGAAGCCGTAGTTTCGGAACGAAACCTTGCTCTTTTCGCACAGTTCCCAGATGTAGCCTCCGGCAGGGCGAGTGACATCCGGAATGTCCAACAGGTCGATCGGGACTCCGTTGTTGGAGCCTTCCGTATCGTAGACTCGACCTCGGCCGGAGTAGTTGTAAGGCGTGTTTCGCGAAGCGTAGGCGTTCACCATGCCTGCGGTCGACCAAACCCATCCGTCTTGAGACACTTCCGCGCAGACGTGGAAGTTGTCTAGCAGCACGAACCGCTCAGCGATGGCGTGTTGGTTGGGCGTGACCTCTCGCGGGAAAAGACAGAGCGAAGGGTCGCCATTGCCGTAAGGGATATCGCTGAGAACGTTATCGTAGGTGCGGTTCTCTTTGACAATGTAAATGACGTACTTGATGCCCGGGTTGCGGAATCCGGGGTAGCTCGCGCCGACCATTCGCGGGTCGATGCGATTGTTCTCAAGAACGTGCTCGGTAAGGTCTTCCAGATCCTTGTCTGAAGGAATCGGGAAGTGCGATACCGTTCCGTTGATGACGTTCTGAATGTACGTCGAATTGTTAACGGGCTTGTTATTCGGGTTCTGGGCTTTGACTCCCTTTGCCGAACTCACAAACAGTTTGCCTTTGTGAACCAAGACCGAGGTCGGCAACCAACCCGTGGGGATGTAACCGACAGTCGATTTCTTGCCGAGATCGATGACCGCGATCGCGTTCATGTCGGCCAAGGTCACGAAGAGGCGTTTCCCATTTTCGGAGACCGCGATCGAGGTCGGGGTGGCACCGGGAAGCCCTCTCATCGCGGCGGGGCGAACCAGGATGGTGTCCAAAACTTTATCGGTGGCGGTGTCGACCACGCTCACCGTGTCGCTCGCGCTGTTGGCAACATAGAGTCGCTTCTGATCCGCGCTGAACGTGAGGCCTACCGGAGCTTGTCCGGTCTTAATGGAACTCAGCAACTTTCCGTTTTTGACGTCGACGACTTCTACCGTGCCATCACGCTCGCTGCCGACATAGGCGACTTGGTCTTTCCGTGGTCCGGCGGTTAAAACTGTGCAGCCGAACGGGAACCCTGCTACGGGAACACGGTGCTTCACGGCTCCCGTGGTTGCATCGTAAACCGCTACCGAGCCCTTGAAATCGCTGGTGTGCGTGGTTTGGTTGTGGGCGGCTACCAAGGTTTTGCCATCGGAAGTGAATGCGATTCCCGCCGGGTGGAATGGCATCTTTCGTTCGTTAGGAGCCTCATCTTCAACGCCTTTCTCTTCTTTGGCAAGCGGTTCGGCACCGGCAGGGTTGAAGGTGTGCTTGACAATTCGATCCTCCGCGCCGCGCGATACCCAGAGAGTGCCCGCCGTTGACTTGGGCTGGAAGGCAAGACCGTAGTAGAGTCCAATATCGGACTTGCGCTCACCCTTGTTGAAGGGCAGTTGTTGCTTGACCTCTCCCGATTCGAGATCGATCACGGAGAGAAACTGGCGGTAGCCCATGTTGGAGATCACCACATGTTTCCCCTCGGGGGTTGCCACCATGTTGATGGGGTAGCTCCCAACTTCCACGTGCTTGCCAATTGGCGTGATGCGTTTGCCCGTTATAAGCATCTCTCCCTCTTCGTGGAGCAGACCCAGACCTAAGGTTGCGGCTAAAAAAATCCCAGTCATTGTTCGTGCCTGCCTCCCTTTTACACGATTGAATTGTTAAATCTCTGAACAATCTTGCGCTGAGATCGTTGGGCTGAGATAAGGGCACGACTCGGACGATAAAGGCCGTCTCGACCAAAGAAAAAAGGTGGTTCGGGGGCTAGCCGAACCACCAAGATTTGGGGTTTGTTCTTCTGGGGTTTTCCTATGAACTCGAGTGCCTTTAGTTGGCTTCTCGTTTTGTGAGATGCCCGAAGTCGGTCTGTTGCCGGTTCGTGACTCTCGCCTCTCGACGCTTTCTTGCGTCTTAGAGGTTGTAACACATTGACGCATTGAATGGTTCCAAAAGATTCAATATGCTCAAAAATCTTTTGAACAAATTCAAATGGGTCTTTTGTCGGTACCCTTGAGTCTATGGCGCGCTCTAGAGTGGTGATTGTCGGGGGAGGTTTCGGCGGACTTCGAGTGGCAAAAGAGCTTGATAAAATCGATGTAGACGTTGTTCTGATCGATCGGACCAATCACCACCTCTTTCAGCCGCTGCTCTACCAGGTCGCGACAGCCGGTCTGAGTCCGTCCGATATCGCCGCACCGATTCGGGCGATCGTCGGAAGGCAGAAGAACACAACCGTTCTCATGGCGGAAGTGAATTCGATCGACTTGGAGAGCAAGAAGGTCGTTCACGATTCAGGAGAACTGAATTTTGATTTTCTCGTGGTCGCCACCGGTGCGACTCACAGCTACTTCGGCAAAGACGATTGGGAAAAGCACGCGCCGGGGCTGAAATCGCTTGCGGATGCAACTTCCATTCGCTCGCGAGTCCTCGGCTCTTTTGAAGCGGCGGAGAGAGGGGATGGAGATACCGGACCGCTGCTCACGTTCGTCGTGATCGGCGGCGGACCCACTGGCGTCGAGATGGCCGGAGCCATCGCCGAACTCGGACGGCTGGCTCTTAAAGGCGACTTTCAACGCATTCGACCGGAGGCGCTCAAGGTAGTCCTGATTGAAGCGGGTCCAAGGTTGCTGGGTGCATTCGACCCAAGCCTCAGCGACTATGCGAAAAGGTCGCTGGAAGAGATGGGCGTTGAAGTTCAACTTGGGCACGCGGTCGAGGAAATCGGCGAAGGATTTGTAAAGGTAAACGGTCAAATCTTACACACTTCTAATATCGTGTGGGCGGCGGGCGTGCGAGCGAATCCGCTCGTGGCGAGCCTGGGTACCGAGGTCGACCGGGCGGGAAGAGCCATGGTTCAACCCGACTGTTCGATTCCGGGGCACTCTAACGTTTTCGTCGTCGGCGACGCGATGCACCTTGCAGGACCAGACGGAAAGCCGCTCCCGGGCGTGTCTCCGGTCGCGATGCAACAGGGCAAGTACGTGGCGGGATTGATCAAGGCAGAACTTGCCGGGAAAATCGAGCGCACTCCGTTTGCCTATTGGGACAAAGGGAGCATGGCGACCATCGGTCGCAAGCGAGCGGTTGCTCAGGTTGGGAATATCCGACTCACCGGGTTCATCGCCTGGGTGGCGTGGCTGTTTGTCCACGTTTGGTATCTCATTGATTTCGACCGCAAACTCATTGTGCTGTTGCAATGGGCGTGGGCCTACTTCACGCACCGTCGCCGGGCCCGGCTGATCACCTAAGATCTCTCCCTAGTTGAAGAGGTGAGGCACGAACCTGGAGGTGTTGTTGGTGATCCAGCCCTTGGTTTCGCGGATGCCGATGCCGTGGGCGACCTCGTCGATGATCCAACTGCCGATGACAGGTCGATTTCCGTCTAGCAGTGGCAGCGGTGCGATGCCTTGGTAAATGTATCCTTCCGAACCGTAGGGACCATCCACCGATTCGACCTCCGAGCCGTCGAAGATTTGCACGTTCGATCCTTCTCGACCCAAGAGCGCCTTCTTCACATACTTGGACATCTCGCGCGGGCCATCTTGATACGCCGGGAGCAAGTAGGGGTGGCCGGGGAACATCTCCCACATCACCGCGAGCAACGCCTTATTTGAAAGAAGCAACTTCCAAATCGGCTCGATCCATTGCGTGTCTCGGTACGTTTCGACGGCGAACTGTCCAAACTCCTCTTGAAGCATCCACTCCCAGGGGTAGAGCTTGAAAATGGTCCACATCCGAGCATCTTGCAGATCGACAAAGAAGCGCTTTTGGGCATGCCACCCAATATCTTCAACCAGCAAACCCTCGGTTTGGAGTCCCGCCTCGTGAGCCGTATCTCGCAAGAGGGCGATGGTCATTTCGTCCTCCACCGTCTCCGCAGAGGCAAAGTGGATCGCCATTCCTTTGAGCGCGCGCTCGTCCTTTAGCCGTTTCCAGGCGGCAACCAACGCTTCGTAAAGCGAATTGAACTGATCGGAATCTGGGAAACGCTGCTCCAGCCACTGCCACTGCACCACCGCCGCCTCAAGGAGAGAGGTGGGGGTGTCGGCGTTGTACTCGAGCATCTTGATCTCGGTCCCGTCGAACGCGAGATCAAAACGACCGTAAAGCGTAGGGGGCTCAGCCTCCCATGCCCATTCAATCATCGGGATGGCGTAGTCCGGAATCCCGAATCGGGCGTACTGTTGCCGATCGATCACGTGCTGCGCCGCTTGAAGGCACATTGGATGGAGTTCGTTGGTCGCTCGCTCAATGCGATTGATCTCTTCGGCGGTGAACTCGTAATAGGCGGATTCGTCCCAGTAGACGCCTTCTTCTTCGGTGTGAAAAAGCAGCCCCCAGCGCTCAACCTCTTGTTTCCAATTGGCACGAGGCTCAATCTTGTGGCGACGCATGGAGTGGGATTAACTGAACGAGCTACCGAATGATCGGCCCGAACCGCCGAATCCACCGCGCGTGGCTCGTTGGATCACCGAACCATTCGACGAAACGATATCTGCCGAAGCGGAAGGCGTTCGCGCAAAGTTGCTGACTCTTCGACCATCGTAAGCGCCACCGTATCCCCAAAGAGGTCGATACGAAGATCCGTATGACCGATAGCCCGGCGAACAATACGAATCTGGAAGGACTTGCCCCGTTTTTTCGTCGATGCAACGGCGAACCTGCCGTTCGGTCTGACAACCGGCAAGCATCACAACGGCCATGGCGGCGACAAAAGTAGCGGGCACTGCCTTAGACTTTTTCACAACAATGGAATGATACAGCGATTGAACGTTTTTGGTTTCGATAGAATCGTTCACCGCTTATCAAGATTTAACGCTAGAACCGAGCTCTCAAGGAAACCGGCAGAATCGCCGAACGGGTACATTCACCCTTGGCGATGATGTCGTGGTTGCAGGGACTTGACCCTACTGTTCAGGATGTTCTGTCCGCTTTCGGACGAGCCCTGCTTGTCATACTGCCCATCTTTATGTTGGTGCCGTTCATGATTTGGTATGAACGACGCCTTCTGAGTTGGATGCAAGACCGAGTTGGGCCGAACCGAACCGGAAACATCACGTTTTCTCGGAAGAGCAAACTCGTTCCCGGCTTTTTGAAGGGCAAGAAATTCAAGCTCTTCGGTTTGCTGCAATCGATTGCAGACGGCGTGAAGCTGTTCACGAAAGAGGATATTTTGCCGGGTCATATCGACCGGTTCCTTTTCTTGATCGCGCCGTCCATCAGCCTGTTCGTTTCGCTTTCTCTTGCGGGCACCCTTCCGTGGGGGCCTTTCCCGAAGTTGACGCCTGTCGCCGACGTCAACATCGGTCTTCTGTACGTGATGGCCATCTCGTCGCTTGGAGCGTACGGATCGGTCCTCGCGGGTTATGCATCGAATAACAAATATTCGCTGATGGGTGGTCTGCGTGCTTCGGCCCAGTTGATCTCCTACGAACTTGCGATGGGCGTCGCCCTTGGATGCATGGTCCTTGTCACCGGATCGCTGAAGATGACCGACATGGTTGCTCAGCAGAGCCAACCGCTGTGGGGCGTCGTTCCTTTCCTCTATAACTGGAACGTCTTCACGCCGTGGGGATTCATCGCCACGATCGTCTTCTTCGTCTGCATGATCGCGGAGTCCAACCGACCGCCGTTCGACCTTCCGGAAGCGGAAAACGAACTGGTTGCGGGATATCACACCGAATACAGCACGAAGCGCTGGGGTCTGTTCATGATGGCGGAGTACATCGCCATGTTCACCTTCAGCATGATCTTCTTCACGGTGTTCTTTGGCGGATACCTGTTGCCGATCCGAATCGACAACCCGTCGTTCAAGGCTATCGAGGGATACCTTGCGCCGCTGACAATGCTTGGGAAGGGTGCTTTTGGCCTTAGCCTTTACATCTGGCTACGAGCAACCTTCCCACGGCTTCGATACGACCAGTTGATGAACCTTGGTTGGAAGTTCTTGCTTCCGCTTGCTACGGGCAACCTGATGATCATCGCCTCCTTCCTCTTCGCCCAAAAGGCTTACGGGAATCTGGCAGGTGCAGGTGTTGCCGCGGTTGGTTACATCTTGTTGATCGCAATCTGGTTGGCGAATCGCTCGAAGAAGTCTGAGGTGGAAAAGATGGAATCGCGAACGGCGACGATGGTTTCCGACACCGATACCCCGACGATCGTGGTGGGTACGCGTCGAAAGCCTGCTGCTCCTGCGCCGGCACCGGGAGGTGGTGAATGAGCATCACGCCGAATCTGTTGGTTTTCGGTGCCCTGGCGGGTCCGGCCGCACTCGCGGCGATTGGAGTTGTTGCTTCCAAAAACGCGGTGCGCAGCGCGCTGTGTTTGGTCGTTAACTTCTTTCTGCTCGCTTTCCTTTACTTCACGCTTCAGGCAGAGATGCTCGGCATCACGCAGATCGTGGTTTACGCGGGTGCGATCATGGTGCTGTTCCTCTTCGTGATCATGCTGCTGAACCTCGGTTCGCTGCAGTTGTTCGATGAGAAGAAAGACATCAAGCAGCCGATCGGAATTGCGTTGGGCGTCTCGCTGGCGGGAATGCTCGCGGCGGTCGTCGTGCCCAACTTTATGAAGGTGGATGACGCTAAGAAGGTGCTGCCGAATTACGGATCGCCTCAGGCGGTTGGTAGCTTCTTGTTCACGCAGTACACGGTGCCTTTTGAAGGCGTTGCAATTTTGCTGTTGGTTGGAGTCGTCGGTTCTATCTTGCTTGCAAAGCGGAGGATCTCGTAATGGTTGGAGTTCCCTTAGGCGCCTATTTGGCACTCGCCGTTTTCATGTTCTGCACGGGGGCAGCGGGCGTCATCATTCGGCGAAACCCGATTGTCATCTTCATGTGCATCGAGCTGATGCTGAACGCGGTGAACCTTACGTTCCTATCGTTCGCTCGATACAAGTTTGCGATGGTGGATCCGTCGGTTCAAGAGGGAAGTCGACAAGCCCTCGCCGCTGCGGATCGAGCCATTGGCGGACAAATGATGGTCGTCTTCATCATGGCCGTCGCCGCTGCTGAAGTCGCCGTCGGGCTCGGCATCATCATGGCCATCTACCGACTTCGAGACAACATCGACGTCGACGAACTCAACCTGCTGAAGAGCTAAGAGGAGAAGAATGGAGAATTTAGAACTATTGGTGTGGGCGATCCTTGGTCTGCCCATTCTCGGATTCCTTTTCCAGAGCTTCTTCGGTGGATCGATCCTTCGACGGCTCGGCGATAAAGCGGGCAAGCGCGTTCTGGGAATCTTTGCCGTTGGTCCGATTGTGCTCTCCTTCGTTGCGGGCGTCATGGCCATGCAAGCGATGGTCAACACACCCGCTCCGCAGCGATCGGTGGTAGTGACCGGACCGACTTGGATCGACACTCTCGGCATCAAGGTGCCGTTCGAGTTCCTCCTCGATCCGCTCTCGATGACGATGGTGCTCATCATCACGGGCATCGGCGCGTTGATTCACCTTTACGCCACGGGCTACATGGCGGAAGACAAGGACTACCCTCGATTCTTCAGCTACCTCAACCTCTTTGTGGTGGCGATGCTGGTCCTTGTTCTTGGGAACAACTTGCCCCTGCTGTTCGTGGGTTGGGAAGGCGTTGGACTTTGCAGCTACCTCCTGATCGGCTTCTGGTACCACGATCTGGAAAACGCGAAGGCGGCGAACAAAGCGTTCATCGTTAACCGAATCGGTGACTGGGGCCTTACGCTCGGAATGTTCTTGATCGTGGTCGCCACCATGACCACCGACTTCGGAAAGAACATCGTCGACGGTCGGCTGCTCAGCTACGACAACATCCTGCCGATGTTGGAGATTGTTCTGAAGAACAACCCTGGATTGGCAACTGCAATCGGCCTGCTCTTGTTCGTGGGAGCCTGCGGAAAGTCGGCTCAGTTTCCTCTCTACCTTTGGCTCCCCGATGCTATGGCGGGTCCAACTCCGGTCTCGGCGCTCATTCACGCGGCCACGATGGTCACCTCCGGCGTGGTGCTTCTCAACCGAATGCACGTCGTGTTCGAGATGTCGCCTATCGCGAGCGGAATCATTGTGATCGTAGGCGCCTTTACGGCCGTCTTTGCGGCGTTGATCGCGTTTGGTCAGACCGACATCAAGAAGGTTCTGGCGTACTCCACGGTTTCGCAGCTTGGATTCATGTTCATTGCTTGCGGAGCGGGTGCTTACTGGGCGGGCATGTTCCACGTCACCACTCACGCGTTCTTCAAGGCTCTCTTGTTCCTTGGCGCGGGTGCAGTGATCCACGCGATGTCCCATGAGCAGGACATGCGCCACTACGGGGGTCTCTATAAGTACCTGCCGATCACCTTTGGAACCATGTTCATTGGTTGGCTTGCGATCTCTGGTGTGCCGGGGCTCAGCGGCTTTTTCAGTAAAGAAGCGATTCTAGGTGCGGCCCTTGAGAATAAGCATGCGCTCCTCTCCGGTTACAACGTGAGCGTTCTTGCGGGCTGGATCGGTCTCTTCACTGCGCTGCTCACCGCGTTCTACATGACGCGAATGACGCTCATGACCTTCATGGGCAAGCCTCGGTGGACAGATCTACCGGTTGCTCATCATGCGCATCATGATGGCGACGAGCATGGTCACGACGAGCATTCGGATGATGACCATCATCACGGACTCACGGGTGACCATAAGCCTCGAGAGGTTCCGTTCAGCATGTGGTTCCCGCTCGTGGTTCTGGCGATCTTATCGGCAGGTGGCGGCTACCTGATGCACCACCACGATGTCTTCTACAAGTGGCTCTATCCGAACGACCTACCCATTCTTGGCAAGGTTGAGGTCCACCCCCATCACTTACCGTTCGGTCTCAACCTGATGGCACTTTCGATTACCGCGACGGTGTTGGGAATCGGCGCCGGGCTTGCGATCTACCTGAAGGGCCTCCCTGCAAAGGAAGGATGGGACGAATCCAAGTGGAGCAAGTTCCGACTCGCCGCAGCCAAGCAGTTTGGTTTTGACGGTGGTGTCGTCACCGCAGCGGTTGACGGCGGCGGAGAGTTTGCTCGCGGAGTGGCTTCCAGCCTGGAGCGAGGACTGGTGGAAGGGGCCGGATCGGTCGTCACCTCGGTTGCCGATGGCATGGGAGAGGGAATAAGAAAGGTCCAAACGGGCTACGTTCGGTTCTATGCCCTCGTCATGGTGGTCGGAACTCTGGCACTCAGCGCCTATCTCATCTGGGGCACCCTTAACGGAGGCAAATCGTGATCGAGTCTGGATCAAAAATCTTAAGCGCCATTATCTGGTTCCCGTTCATTGGCGCGCTCATCCTGATGTTGCTGCCGAAAACGGTGGCGAAGTTTGCGAAGCCGATGGCGCTGGGAGTTTCCCTGGTCACCTTGCTCGGCGCATTCCAGTTGGTTCAGACCTTTAAGGCTGGAACCTTCCACTTCCAATTCGGCGAGCGCTTCGATTGGATGCCCGCTCTGGGCATTTCCTACAGCGTTGGATTGGATGGAATGTCGCTTTGGATGTTCGCACTCACCGCTTTGCTGGGCGTCTTTGCCGTGCTGGTGGGTGATTCGAAGGTAGAACGCCCGGCGTCGTTCTTTGCACTGATTCTCGCGCTGGAAACGACGATGCTCGGCGTTTTTGCAGCGCTCGATCTCGTTCTGTTCTACACGTTCTTCGAACTCTCGCTGGCTCCGGTCGCCCTGCTCATCCTTGGATGGGGAAGTCAGGGAAGCGAAGTTGAGGCTCGAAAGAAGGCATCGATTCGCTACTTCGCCGCGTTGTTCGCGGGTTCGATTCTGATGCTCGTGGGCATCGTCCTGCTGAGCCAACTCCAGTTACAGGCATCGGGCAAGCTTTCCTTCCACCTGCTGGATATCCAAGCTTCGGTCGCAAACGGCACCCTGTGGGCGAAGGCGATGGGTCTTCAAGCACCGATCTTCTGGGCCTTCGCGCTGGCCTTCCTCGTGAAGTCGCCGGGCGTGCCGTTCCATAGCTGGTTGACCTCGACCTATCGACACGCGCCGATCGCGGCGCTCGTAGGCGGCGTGGTCATCAAGCTCGGAACTTACGGTCTCTTCCGCTTCTGCCTACCTCTCTTCCCAGACGTCATCGGCACGGCGGTTCCGACCCTGATGCTCATCGGAGCCGTTGGCATCATTTACGGTGGAATCGTCGCGGCGGGTCAGCAGGGCGCCAACAAGCTCATGGCGTTCGCAACGGTCAGCCACGTTGGCTTTGTGGTGGTCGGGCTCTTCTCTCTCACCTCCAACGGAGTTGCAGGTGCGGCTTTCCAACAGTTCAACCTTGGACTGGTGGGTGCGGCAACGTTCGTGTTGCTCTCGTTCCTGTATCAGCGAAAGGGAACCCAAGACCTCAGTTCGTTCGGTGCGCTCAAGCGACAAATGCCCTACTTCGCGACGCTCTTCCTGCTGGTGATGCTCGCCAACGTGGGCTTGCCCGGAACGAGCGGATTTGTGGGCGAGTTCCTCGCGCTGATGGGAGCTTTCCAAGCCTCGGTTGAGGGAATCAACGGGCTGCAAGTTGGAGTCGCCGCGATTGCCGGATTCGGTGTGGTTCTCAGCGCGGTTTACATGCTCTACATGTTCCAAAAGCTCTTCTACGGGAAGGCAGAGGAGGGGAGCGAGCCGATCAAGGACCTGACAGCGGGCGAGTTGGTAACAGGCGGCATCCTCGTTGGTTTGCTGATCGTCTTTGGAATTGCCCCGGGTCGCGTTCAGCGAGACATGGACGTTAGCCTTCAGGCGACTCGATTGATGGCGATCAACGCGGTGAACGAGCGACCGATTTGGGCGGAACTAGACCACGAGATCACTTCGGGCGAGAATGCCCTCGCACCGGGATCGCTGGTTATTCTAGAGGACCGAGCGATTGCGACCGTCGGAGCGCGCCAGGTCGATGGATCGCTGATCAGCGCTCCTAAGTTGCACCCAACCCAAAAAGACCTCGAAAGAGCCGTCGAACAGAACGAGTTACAAGCCACCTCCGAAGGAGCCGATTCCACTCAATGACATCGCGAGAGCGTCTGGTTGCCGCCGCTCGCGGGGGCGAGGTCGATCAAAAGCCGGTGATCGTATGGCCGGGTGCATCTGCTTCGGATGCGTCTGATGCGATTGTGCTCAAAGACCTTGCCGACTTCTCGGCAGGCGATCAGGCGGTGCTCGTCCAAGTTGTGAATCCGTTCGGCCAGGCGCTTGCGAAAGGAATCGACCTCAACAGCGAGTTGGATGCCGACCCTTCAAAAGGAGATGCCATTCTTCAATCGCTTCGACAAGAAGTGATCGACCAGGGTCTTCAGGCTCTTGAGCGCGGAGCCGACGGGATCTTTTACGTTCTGCTCGGCGCAAGGGGCTCCTTCTGCACCCCCATGCAGTACGGTGGGCACTATCTGGAAGTCGACCGAGAAATCTTGGAAGCATGGTCGGACGCTCGCCTGAATGTCGTTTTCGTGGCGGGTAACGACGACGTCTATATCGACTTCGTCAGTGACCTTCCTGCTCACCTCTTTGCCTGGGATGTTGAAGCGAGCACCTTTGATGCCGCCTACGTCCGCACACTTCGATCGGGAGCCCAACTCAGCTCCGATCCGGAGTCCGAAGTTCGCCTTGTTACCGGGCTGACGCCCAGCGAAAACTTAGCCGCTTTACTGGAAAAGGAACCCGTTCATGCCATTTAAGATCGACCTACCCTTGATCGAATTCCAGTGGATGATGCCGCTCATCATCCTCGCCGTTTCGGGCATGTTTGCACTGCTCATGGATATCGGTCGACCGAATGAGAAGAACGACGCGATCGTTGTCGTGACGGTGCTTGGACTCATCGCGGCTATCGGCGCGGTGTTTAACAACGCCGCCAACGGTTCCGGCTCAACGGCCGGCGAGTTCGTGATCTTCGATGCCATCGCGCACGTGGGCTCAGTGGGAGTCTGTCTTGGCGCGCTCGTGGTAACCCTTTTCTCAGAACCCTATCTGCGTAACAAGCGCATTCCGTTCGGCGAGTTCTATCCGTTGCTCCTGTGGTCGGCCCTGGGCGGCGTGATGATGGTGAGCACCGAGAACCTGCTCGTGCTGTTCGTCGGTCTGGAAATTCTTTCGATCTCCCTCTACGTCATGGCGGGCATGAGCCGAGGTGAGGCGACCTCTGAGGAGTCGGCGATGAAATACTTCCTCCTGGGATCGTTCGCCACCTGCTTCCTTCTCATGGGAATCGCGCTGCTCTACGGAGCCACGGGCAAGCTGGAGTACAAGGTTATCCTCGGCTTCGCCGCCGCTCCTGAAGAAGAGACCAAGATGCTCATGGTGGCGGGCCTCGCGCTTGTCACGGTCGGCCTCGGGTTCAAGGCGAGCCTTGTTCCGTTCCACACCTGGACCCCTGACGTCTACCAAGGCGCACCGACCAACGTGACCGCATACATGGCAACGGGTGCAAAAGCCGCCGCGTTCTTGGCGATGTTTCGGTTTGTCTCCTGCTACCAAACGTACACCGATCTGTTTGTTCCGGCTCTCACCGTGATTGCGATTCTCACCATGACCTTGGGCAATCTCATGGGTCTGCGAGAGAAGAACCTGAAACGACTGTTTGCGTTCTCATCGATCGCCAACGCTGGGTACGTGCTGATCGGGATCATCGCCCACGCCAAGGTTTTCGAGCTTGGCTTGCAATCGGTCGGCTTCTACGTTCTTTCTTACACCGTCATTACGGGCGGAATCTTCGGCATCCTGTCGCTTTTGGCGAAGGGTGGCAAGGAAGGAAGCACGGTCGAGGACCTGCTGGGGCTCGCGAGCCAAAAGCCGTTCGCCGCTTTCTGCCTTTCGGTCTTTATCCTTTCGCTTATCGGATTGCCGCCGCTTCCGGGCTTCTTCGGAAAGATCCTGCTCTTTAACGATGCGCTCGCGGCGAAGCAGACCTGGCTCGCGATTTCGCTCGCGATCAACTCGGTTATCAGCGTCGGATACTACTTCCCGATCCTTTCTGCGATGTACGCCAAGCAAGACGCTCAAGACGAAGTGGCGGGCGCGAAGCTGGCAAAGGTTGGGCCCCTGCTTCAAGGAACCTTTGTGGCGTGCCTCGTCGGTGGATTGCTCATCACCTTCATGATGTCGCCGCTGATGGTCGCCCTCGGGGTCCGCTAATCGCACGCCGATGGGGGTAGGAATCTGCTGGTACAGCGTCTTACCCCTTTGGCGCCAGGGTGACATGCCCTTTTCCCGCTTTGCGACCTTTGCGGGTTACGCGGGTGCCTCTTCGATCGATATCCTCGATGCCTTTCTTTATCCGGTAGGAACGGTGCGCGACCGTCTTCCAACGGAGGACGAACTGGACACCGCTCTTTCCGGTGCCGCCGAATCTCTGTTGCGCGCCAAGGTCACGATTGACGCCGTCGCGGTGACCAACAACTTCGTCTTCAACGATCCCATGCGTTGGGAGGTGGAGGTTTCAAAGATCGACTTAGGCACCCGGCTAGCCTCGGAGTTTGGAGGTTCGGTGGTTCGCATCTTTGCAGGCGACCTCCCCGACGATTGGGCGAACCCCGAGAAAGCCGATCAGCGAGTGTTTGAAGGGCTTTGTCGAGCCGTCGAAGACGCCGCGGACAAAGGGGTCTCCCTCGGCCTGGAGAATCACGGACGAAGTTACGGCTCGCCCGAGCCCCTTCTGGAACTCTTAGATCGGGTTCAACGCAAAACGGGTTCGGATGCGCTCGGCGTCACGTTCGATATCGGAAACTTCGCCCTTGCGGGGCATGATCCGGTTGAGGCGGCGCGCCTCCTGGCTCCGCACGTGAAGTTGATCCACGTGAAAGACTTCTCGTCAGAGTCCGTCCCGTACGACATCCTCGTGGCCGAGGAGACCTCCACCCGACCTCGTTACGATCGGCCGGATGGATCGTATGCCTACGGCTGTCCCGTTGGGGCGGGCTGGGTTCCTATTCTTCCCGCTTTGGAAGCGTTGAAGGAGTCGGGTTGTCTATTAGAACTGACGCCTATCCTCGTGGAGTATGAAGGCGGGGCCGATTGTCGCGGCGAACTTCCCAACGCCGTTGAGCGAGTCAACGACTACTTGGCTCAGTGCGGCGTCAATGCAGGGGAATAACTTTATCCACTTCTTACGCCGCTCATGTCATGAGTTTTCCGGGATAGGAGACGTTTTCGTTCCCGGATATCGTTTAATGAAAGTGAACCCGTCGAATGGCAAACGGAATTCGGAATAAGGGAAAGGTGACGGGAAGATGGATCTAAGAGACAAATCTGGCAAGTGGAAGGGACAGTGGTTCCAACCGCCATACAAGGGGACGATGTCCTGCGTGCTTCACTTTGCTCAGGGAGAAATCTCCGGCGGGGGATCCGACGCGAGCGGCGTTTTTAAGATGGACGGGTCTTACGACCAGTTCTCGAACGAGGTCGCCATCACTAAGAGCTACCCCAGCCTGTTCGTGATCTATCGAGGCAAGTGGGATGGTGCGCTCATCAGTGGAGGATCAAAAATTTACGGTCCGCACGGTTTCTTCGATGAAGGTGAGTTCGAGCTGTGGCCTGAGAACGAAGAGATGGCTCTGGAGCACCTGATCTATGAAGCCGAGCAGCCTCTTCTGGCCCGCGTCTAAGGCTCAGTCGATTCTCAGCGAGTTGTCGACCACCTTGCCGCCATGCAGGCGAATGATCCGCTCTATCTGAGCAAGCTGCTCTTCCATTGGCACCGTCTCGAAGGGCACCACGTGAACAAAACCGACGCGTGCGTTCGGGAGCCGTTGCAGTTGTCGGTAATGCAGGTAGTTGCAAAGATAGGTGCCCGGGTCGAAGCTCAGTTTTGCCCCGGGGACCTTGCGACCGAAATGGGGCAGGAACTCGGCCGAAAGGAATGTAGCCCCAAGGACGGGTATCCCACTCTCCAGAATCTCCACCGTCCCGTGTTCTGCCTTGCGGACATTGCGCACATCGGGAGTCGAACCGGCTTGATTATGGGCGAGCACTTCATAGCTCAGCCGCTTCCTACCGGCGGCCACACCGAGCGACAAAATCGGCGTCGGATCGGTTGGGTCGAGGCCTTGAATCCACTCATCCACCGCCTCGTAAGCGACTTCCAAAACCGTCGAATTCTGATCAATCGCCTTGGCAAGATCGATTGAGGGATTGTTCAGGACTTCCCCAAAGGCACCAAAAGCGGTGATTCGCAACATCGGTTCTACAGGATAAACAAAAAGCCCCCGAGCAGAATCGCTCGGAGGCTTTTATGCGGGCGAACTTAGGCCAGATCGAATCGATCTGCGTTCATCACCTTCACCCAGGCGGCGACGAAGTCGTTGACGAACTTCTCGTTGGCATCGCTGGAGGCGTAAACCTCGCAGAGAGCGCGGAGAACGCTGTTCGATCCGAACACCATGTCCACCAAGGTTCCAGTGCGAACAACCTCACCCGTGTTTCGAGATCGGCCCTCGAGAACGTTCGGGTTGGAAGCCGACCGTTGCCAGGTGACTCCCATGTCCAGAAGGTTCACGAAGAAGTCGTTGCTGAGCGTGCCGGGGCGATCGGTGAAGACCCCGTAGGAGGTTTTGCCATAGTTGGCACCGAGGGCGCGCATTCCACCGACGAGAGCCGTCATTTCCGGTGCGGTGAGGTTCAGAAGGTTCGCCTTTTCCACCATCAACTCGGGAGAGACTTCTTCCAGTCCAGCCTGAACGTAGTTTCGGAACGGATCGGCCCTCGGCTCCAGAACCGCAAAGCTGTCCGTGTCGGTTTGCTCGGCGGTTGCATCGGTTCGACCCGGGTGGAACGGAACCGTCACACTGAAGCCCGCCTTGGCCGCCGCATCTTCGATGGCCGCGCCACCTGCCAACACGATGAGGTCGGCGAGGGACACCTGGGTGCCGTCCGTTCGAGACGCATTGAACGACTCTTGAATGGAGGTCAGGGTCGCAAGGATTCGACCAAGTTCACCGGGGTGGTTCACTTCCCATCCGGCTTGCGGAGCAAATCGGATGCGGGCGCCGTTCGCTCCGCCGCGCTTGTCGCTGCCTCGGAAGGAAGAGGCAGAAGACCAGGCGGTGTAGACCAGATCGAACGTGGTGAGTCCGGAAGCGAGGACCTTGCTCTTCAGCTCGGCGATCGCCGCGTCGTCGACCAACTTGTGGTCCACTGCCGGAACCGGGTCTTGCCAAATCAGCTCTTCGGCAGGAACCAGGCTACCGAGGTAGCGAGAGCGAGGACCCATGTCTCGGTGGGTGAGCTTGAACCAAGCGCGAGCAAAGGCGTCTGCCAACTCGTCGGGGTTCTCAAAGAAGTGGCGCGAGACCTTTTCGTATTCCGGATCGAATCGAAGAGCGAGGTCGGTCGTTGCCATCATCGGGGCGTGAGTCGTGCCCGGAACGTGAGCGTCGGGGACGAGATCCGAACCCGCGCCATCCTTCGGAGTCCATTGATACGCTCCGGCAGGGCTCTTGGTGAGTTCCCAGTCAAAGCCGAAGAGGGTCTCGAAGTAGCTGTTGTCCCACTGGGTCGGGGTCGGGGTCCACGCGCCTTCCAGGCCGCTGGTGATGGTGTGCTCCGAGTGACCCTTGCCGAAGGTGTTCTTCCAGCCGAGACCTTGCTCTTCGATGCTTGCTCCTTCCGGTTCGAATCCAACGTACTTCTCGGGATCAGCCGCTCCGTGGGTCTTACCAAAGGTGTGACCACCTGCGATCAGGGCGACGGTCTCGTAGTCGTTCATCGCCATTCGCGCAAAGGTCTCGCGAATATCGTGGGCTGCGGCAAGGGGATCTGGCCGGCCATTAGGACCTTCTGGGTTCACATAGATCAGACCCATTTGAACCGCGGCAAGCGGGTTCTCAAGCTCGCGTTCGCCCGTGTATCGCTTGTCGCCGAGCCATTCTGCTTCCGGACCCCAGTAAACGTCCTCTTCTGGCTCCCACACATCGGGGCGACCGCCGCCAAAGCCGAAGGTCTTGAGGCCCATGGAGTCGAGCGCGACATTGCCCGCGAGGACAAAAAGGTCGGCCCAAGAAAGGTTCTTGCCGTACTTCTGCTTGATCGGCCAGAGGAGTCGGCGAGCCTTGTCGAGGTTTCCGTTGTCGGGCCAGCTATTGAGCGGGGCAAATCGTTGCGTTCCGGATCCTGCACCACCGCGGCCGTCCGAAATCCGGTAGGTGCCCGCGCTGTGCCAGGTCATTCGGATGAAGAACGGACCGTAGTGACCGTAGTCGGCGGGCCACCACGGTTGGGAGTCCGTCATCAGGTCCGTCAAGTCCTTTACAAGCGCATCGAGGTCCAGTTGCTTGAAGGCTTCGGAGTACTTGAAGCTGCCTCCCATCGGGTCGATGAGCGGGCTGTTCTTGTTGAGGATTTTGAGGTTGAGCTGGTTAGGCCACCAGTCGGCGTTTCCAAAACTAGAGCTTCGGGTTTGACCGAAGGTTCCAGCCGAAAATGGGCACTTTTCTTCGCTTGTGGTGATGTTCTCCATAGAGTTTCCTTTAGTTCAACGCGCAAAAGGCGGGATGGATCGGCATACGATCGCCCGATCCGTGGAAGGCGTCCTTTCCCTAGATTTTGTCACAGGAAGGACTCTCAACTCGCCCAGATTCGCAGGTCTGGGCAAAGGTTGGCGTTTAACAATCAAGAGAGCGTTAAACAGAGAGAAAAGGGTTCGTTAAACGTTAGACTTTTAACGATCTATCATGCCGATTGCCGCTTCTGCCGTACTGACTCTTCTCCTGCTGGGAGCGGGTCGCCCCACCAGCACCACGGTGCCTCTCCCGCATGGGGGGCTGAATCGGAACTACATTCTTGTGCAGCCCTCGGGCGAGTCTCCCCAAGCGGGACGTCCACTGGTGGTTTTTCTGCATGGATTCACCAGTTCGGCTCAGGCATTCGAGCGGTACCTAGGGATTTCGGCTAAGGCCGAGCAACACGGTTTTGTCGCCGCGATCCCCAACGGGAGCGGTACCAGCAGTGGCTGGAATGCGGGATTCATCGACCTCACGGGTCGGAAGAGCGATGACGTTGGCTTTCTGACCAAGGTGATCGACGATGTGGAATCCAAGACCAAGATCGATAAGGATCGAATCTTTCTGTTTGGTCACTCCAACGGGGCGATGATGGCTCACCGATTCGCCGCCGCAACGGAAGGTCGGATCCGGGCTTTTTCGGCAGTCGCGGGAACCATTGGAATCGGAAAGGGAGCCGCTCGGCAAGAACTCGCCGCGCCGAAGCAACCCGTGAGCGCGCTGATCCTTCACTCGCCTACCGATAAGGTCGTGGCTTACGACGAACAGTCGGAAGCGCTCTTGAAAGGCGATGGCGCGTTGACGGCGGCAAAGTTTTGGGTGAAGCACAACCAGTGCTCCTCGGTTTCGGTGGACGTAAAAACCGATCAGTATTCGGAGAAAAGATTCATCCTGGGGAACCGAATCACCGAGGTGGTGATGGTGTCGTACCCGGTGGGAGGTCACGATGTGCCCGGCTCCACCAATCCTGGATCGGCGAAGTTCAACGCCATCGATCTCTCTTGGAAGTTTTTCCAAGAGAGATCGCCAAAGAAGCCCTAACGAGCCTGACTAAGCCGTAGCAGTTTGAGCGCCGCGCTTACCGGCGGCACGATTCAAAATCCACGCAAGGATCAGAAAGTCGATGCCGAAGAAGGCAAAGGCATACCGTCCAATGGTGAGCGTCGCATCGATGCTCTTTAGCTGGACGGGATAGATTTTGTTTGCCTTCAAGTAGGCGTCGTCCACCCACTTTGCCCCCTCTTCTTCTTTATCCAAGAAAGCTTTCGGGTCCTCGATGATGATCATTTGTGGGGACCCGAGTTTGGTGTACTCGGGTTCGCCAAAAATGTCCGATCCGTCCTGCTTTTGGACCAACTGGATGTTTTGCGCCTTCGAAGCTGCTTGCTCTCGCAAAGGGAAGGTGGCGACCAGCGCGACCAACAGGGCCGCGCCGATCACCAAGGAGCCCTTGGCAAAGATTCGAAGAGTTGCAGGGCTCATGAACGCTCCTTACTTGCTGTCGCCGAACGCGGTGAAGGAAACGGTGAGCTCGTCGTTCACCTTATCCTTCGCGACCGGGGCGATCTTCACGCCGTAATCGCTGAGCTTGATGTTGAACTTGGTTTGCACCTGAAGAACGTCGCCCTGGAAGTAGTTGGACTTGGTCTTTGCGCTCTCCGGAGCGTAGCGGACTCGTGCCTTGACGCTGATGTTCTTCGTCACTCCGTGAAGGGTGAACTTACCGGTGATGTTGTACTCGTCGCCCTTTACGAACTTGCCGCCCGTGATTTCGAAAGTCGCGGTCGGATACTTAGCAACGTCCAACCATTGCGGGCTGCGCATGTGCTCGTCTCGGGTGGGGATACCCGTGTCCAGGCTGGCGAGGTCGACCATGATCTTTCCGGATCCCGTCTTCTTCTCTGGGTCAAACTTGAGGTTGCCGGAGATCTTGGCAGTTCGAGCCGTGAAGTTCTCGAAGGTCGTGTCGGATTCGATGACCACGATCTGTCGGGCGTCCATTCCGGACTTGCCGACCACAAAGGTCTTTTCGGCGGCCAAAGCGAGCGGGCTCAGCGAAGCAGCGAGCATAAGTATTGCAGCAGAATTTTTCATGGTTCCTCTCTTTGCCTACGCTCAGGTACGAGTAGGCGTTCGTCGAACTCCATGATCCCACCCGGTTGAAGAGAGAGACTGTATCCGACCACACAAAAGAAGGGAAGTTAGAGCAAATCGTTGACGACTTTATCAGTTGTGGACTGCAGACGGAGTCCTGGCGCCCCTTCCCAGATGGTAGCAATGGATGGATCTTCGACCAGTTTGAGGACGGTCGAGCCTCCCGGAGCGGGTACGTGCCCGCCCGACTTCACGAGCGTGCCCAGCAGGTTGCCCTGCGCGAGTCCTAATAGATAGCCCTTAGCGGTGGCGACTTTATCGACCGTGATGCCGGTGAGAGCGTATTCGGGCATCGCAAACTTGACCAGCCCTCGGGTGAAAACAATCGACTGCCCGTTGAGCACCGCTTCATGCGTTCCGATGTGCTCTCGCGAGTCCACTTTGGGGTCGTAGCGGAGGGGTAGTAGAAGCTGATTTGGAAGGAGGTATCGCACCGCCAAGGGGTCGGCCACGACTCCTTCGGACAGGTCGGAGATTCGGCGAGCGAGCTGCAGGAAGAAGTCCAGCGCCGGGTAGACCTCCGGGTCGTGCGATTCGAACGTGAGTTGCATCACCCATTGGGTTGCGCGCACTCGATTGAGTACTTCGGGCGCCAAAGCGCTCGCAAGCGGCGATTGGAGAAGCGGCTCGGGTCGAAAACCGGCTTCGGACGCGGGCAGCACCATGAGCCGCAAGACCGTTTGCTGATTCTTGGTGGAGAGCGCAAACTGTCCTCTTTGCATCGGCAGTTCTAGGAGGCTCTTGTCGTTCCCCTGAACCATCGGTACGCCAAACCCTTCCACCGGAGCGACCGTTCCCATGGGACCGTACGATTCTTTCGGATCGGGATGGATGATCGAGGCGATGGAAGGGAGCGCCGCCGAGGTGCCCAGCACGCTGAAGTAGTAATTCTTGGCGATGCCGAATCCCGGGCCCTTCGGCTTGGAAAATCGGAACGGAGGAATTCGGCCAACGCGCATACCTGGAGTTTATCTCTGAAGCCGTGCTGGCGAGACGTTGGACAAAACAAAGCGACCCTAGCCGAGAGTGGCTAGGGTCGTTTCTCGCGAGGAGTATCTTCGCTTAGTTCTTGCAGTGGAACTAGTTCTTGTCTTTGTAACCAGGAAGCCGTCGACCCTTATAGTATCCATCGGGGCTGGCGTTGTGGTTCAAGCGGAACGGCTCACCGTTGACGTTTCGGGTCAACACGATCTCTGGGAGTTCGGTGGTGTAGTTCGTTCGTCGAAGCGCGGTGCGCTGGTGGCTGTGACGTCGTTTCGGGTTTGGCATGTCTTCCTCGCGTTAAATCTGTGGTTCGCTACCCTTACTTCTTCTCTCGGTGAAGGGTGTACTTGCGAAGGTTTGAGTTGAACTTCATGAGCTCAAGACGATCAGGCGTGTTGCGCTTGTTCTTGGTGGTCGTGTAGTAGCTCTTTCCGTCCTCGGTGCAAACGAGGCGGATGATCTCGCGAATTTCGCCTTTCTTCTTGGCCATGAGACTCCTCGTTGCCGCGCACGATAATGCCCGGCGAACGTTAATTATTCCCCAGAATCGCAGCACTTTGCAACCATCGGGTCCACTCAATCGTCTCGCCCTGGCAAATTCCGGGGGAGCAAAGCCGCCCAAGGAGGCCCTCATCGGATATTCTTGAACCAGAACGACGGTGTTCTTTGAAGTATGGCGTTTTGATACGCCCGTAGAAGAAATGGCTCTCGGTTGGTAGAAATATCGAGCGAGGAGCAGATTTTAAGGGTTGAGGTTTTTTAATTGAGTCAGGCTCTACGTCGTTCCAACGGATTTACATTGATCGAATTGCTGGTGGTGATCGCCATCATCGCGATTCTGGCTGCGCTTCTTTTCCCGGTGTTTGCTCAGGCAAAGGAAGCAGCAAAGAAAACCGCATGCCTTTCCAACACCAAGCAGATCGCGACCGCCTTCTTGATGTACCAAACCGATAACGACGACGGATTCCCCAACACGGGAGAGTCGGGTCTTTGGTTTGGCCGCAGGTTCCGCTGGCCGATCATGCCTTACCTGGCGCTCGCTCAGCAACGGATTTCGAACACTAATCCCAGTTCAAACTCCAGTTCGGCGTTGCTGTATTGCCCTTCTGACAGTACGCGAGGTGCTTTTAACGACACCTCTTACGCTTACGTCTCCTCCTTGTATCGGCCCTGGTCGTTCCTGCAAACGGCAACTCTCAACGACCTGCGCGTGAACGATCCTTGCCCTACCACTTGCGTGACCATCACCACCAGCGGGGTGGAAACTCCGAGTCGGAAGGTGATGTTGCTGGAGTGGATCAACTCTCACCAGGCTGGACCGTCTGGTCAAACCGGACCTTGGGGTCGGACGGGAGCTTCGACGGGTTGGGTACCGGGTCCGGGACGATTTGAAGGCACCCGCAACCTCTGCTTCGTGGACGGTCACTCTAAGTTCACCTCCGCATCGGCAATGGCGGTCTCCCACCTCGATACTCCAGATCCGAACATCACCCCGCTGGGATCGTTCGGTTCCGACCTAAAATAACGATCGATGAAGATCGCGGTGATCGGGGGCGGCGTGATGGGGCTCTCGATCGCCTGCGCGGTCCAGTCGCATGCCCCAACCGATGCGGTGACGCTGTTTGATCGTTTTCCGCTGGACCATGTTTTCGGCAGTTCGCATGGAAGGTCGCGGATTGTTCGGATCAGTTACCCCGACCCGTTCTATGCTGGGATCATGGTCGAGGCCATGCCGATGTGGCGAGAGTGGCAAGCCCAGGCCGCTCAACAGTTTCTTTTTGAAACAGGGCTTCTTTACTTTGGGGCCTCGACCAACGCCGACATCGTCGGAGTCCGCGAAGCTCTTGGGTTGCTTCAAGTTCACCACCAGGTTCTCTCTCCGGAAGAGTGTAGGAATCAATACCAAAACCTGTATTTATCGAGCGGCGAAGAGGCGGTGTTCGCTAATGATGGAGGATGGGTGCATGCGGATCGAGTGCGCACATTTCTCGCCCAATCCTTCTTAAAGAGCGGGGGCGTCTTTGTCCAAGAAGGAGTTTCTCCCAGCCACCTTTGTCAGCTTGAGTTCGACCAGATCGTGGTCGCCACCGGCGCTTGGATCACCGATTTCGCGTCGTTGCCCGCAACCGTGAAAAAACAAACAGTCGCCTATGTGAGAGGCACTTGGGACGGACCCGCCTGGATCGACGCCGAGGGTCGCATGGCTTACGGCTTTCCGAACGCGCCTTCTGAATCGGGGTTGGAGCCAGGTTTCAAGATCGGTATTCACCTTGGGGGCATTGAGTTGGACGCGGGTGAGAGAGATTCCTTGGACCGAACTCCCGATCCGTTGATGCTGGAAGAGATTCAGTCGCTCGCTCGCGATCGGTTTGGCGTTCGCGATCCGCAGATCTTGGAGCCGGTTGGGTGCCTCTACACCAATCTTCCGAATGACGACTTTGCGATTTGGAGAGAAGATTCTCGGACGGTGATGGTTTCGCCTTGCTCGGGTCACGGGTTTAAGTTCGCTCCGTGTATCGGTCGGCAGGTGGCTCGAGAGGTTATCGAGCCGGGATCTCTCAAAAAATGGCATCGCTTTAGTAATGCTGGTGTAGAGTAGTTCTAGGGTCACAATGTCCGATCAAGTGCTGACGCAAAATCAGGAAATTGCTCAGGAATCTCCCTTTGGCGAAGAGCCATTAAACTTCCTGACAACCCTGATTGAGATCGCCGTGGGTCATGTTGCCCTCATCAATCTGGTGACGGGATGGCCTGAATACGCCTTGTGGTTGAAGGTCTGTGCTGGGGCGTTGCTCCCCTTGATTCTGGTCATCATGGGGTGGCATTACTTCTCGCTTTACGAGCATGCTCGCCGTTACCGAGATCGCAAACATTCCCGAACGACCGCTGGGCTCTGAGGTTCTCATGAAATGAGCGAAGAGAGAGCAGCGGTTACGGAAAGTCGGGAGAAGCGGGGCATTCTGGGCGAGTGGCCGTGGCAGGTTCGGTCTTTTATAGGCGCCGTGGTTGGTTGGTGTTTCAGTTACACGTTTGTTTCGGGAATCGCCCCACCTCGGAACTGGGTTGATAAGTTCCTGCTGCTTCCATGCGCCGCCTCTCTCGCGGCAGTCCATACTTACGCGCTTCTCCTTTGGCTTTACTATCTCGTACGCGGTAAGCCTGAACCTAGCGAGAACTCCAAGCCAGAACTCGACTAAAGGTCAATCGCCAGAAACCCCCATCATCGCGGGTTCAACAAAGCGATCAACCCTCCCGAACGACTATAACTAAGACTATGTTTTCTGTTGCTGTTGCCGGACTAACGGCATTCGGGTTACTCGGAACCGGCGTCTCCATGAAGATGCAGGGATCGGAGACCGTGAAAAACGCAAATTTGGAGTTCCGCGTGGATTCGCAAAGCGGACTTCAGGTGAGGATGGGCGGAGTCCCCATCATCCGAGGATCGTGGTTTCAGTACTACGCCCCAGGTTGGACCAAGGGCTATTACTCCTCCCGGTGGAATCCTCAAAAAATCACCAAGGTGAATCCGAACACCGTTCGAATGACCTTCACCACTTCGAACAAGCTTGTGGAAGGGGAGGCGCTGTTCACGCTGCAAGAAGACAGCCTTCAGGTGGATTACAAGTTCGGTTGGAATGGAGGCGAGCCCGCGAAGGTAGAGGTCACGCCCGGAATGCTGTGGATGTCTCCTTGGCAAGACGGCACCATTGTTTTGGACGGTCAGGTCGCAAACCTTTCTGCCACGGCTCCGCAGGGCAAAGCAGGGGACACCGAGCGGATGATCGGTCCCGATTCCAAGCGCATTCAGTTTGGCAGCCTGATCGGTGACCTAGATGTCACCTCAAACGCGCCCGTTCGAACGTTTGACGCTCGCGGTTACGATCAAGACTGGGCGGAAGACAACCCCATTCTTTGGCAAGGCGCCACCGGATTGGACGTTGCGAAGGGCAAGACCGCCGAATTGAAGGTGACATACAAGTTCACCAACCGGCTGCCGCAAGGCGACGACGCTCAGCGAGTGACGCGGGAGTTTGAGCAGGTGAGCCAGGCCGTTCTGCCGGACGAATCCAAGCCGATCCTGATTCCAAAACCTTCCTCTGCCGAACTGAACTGGGACGAGCCTTTCGAGATCACGGGTGGATGGAACTACCCGGCGGGCCGACCCAAGTTCTTCGATCTTTTCAAAGATCGCCTGGAAGAGCGATTCATGCCCGTGAGCTTCGACCCCAAGAAGGGTCGAGTGAAGTTCAGCGGAGGCATGGCGGACCTGAAGAAGAAAGAAGGCTCCTACCGAATCCGAATTGCGAAGGACGAGGTGGAGGTTTTGGGTCAGGGTGAAGAAGGGCTGATGAACGCGATGTATCGCCTGAGCAGCCTTGCGTATGCGTCCAACGGCCGACTACTTCTGCCGACCGGCATCATTGAAGACGAGCCGAAAACCACCTTCCGAGGGGTTCACCTGTTCATTGGTCCAACCGCCAAGGCGTTTCACAATCGGCTTTGGAGTCGGGTGCTTCGGCCGCTGATGCTGAACAAAGTGGTGCTCCAATGCGAGCGCGCCACCTGGGACGCCATTGCCGGAACGGAGACGCCGATCACGATGAAGAAATCGGATCTGGTTCAACTGGTGAAGCAGTACCGAGACATGACGGTGGAGCCGATTCCGCTCATCCAGAGTTTTGGACACATGGAATGGTTCTTTGCCAATGGCAAGAATCTGGACCTGGCGTTCAACCCTGAGGTTCCGTACACCATCGACCCCCGAAAGTCGCGCACCAAAGAGGTGCTGCACAAGCTTTGGGATGAGATTGTGACCACCATGCAACCCGATACGCTGCACTTCGGCTGCGACGAAGTGGACATGCGCGGCTTCCCCGATGATCCTAAACTCACCACCGATCTTTGGGTTCAGATGATGCCGATCTTGGGGGATATTTCCAAGAAGCACCGATCGAAGATGATGATCTGGGGCGACAAGGGTTTGGCTCCCGGTGAAGCGATCGACGCGGCTCATGGCGACGACAAAGAGCAAGCCGCTCTGAGACGAGCCGCCATTCCAAAGGGGGCTTACATCGCCGACTGGCACTACAAGGCCGAACAGGAGCCCAAGGGCTTTCTCAAGTCGCTTCAAACTTGGAAGAACGACAACCTGAAGCCGATAGCTTCCACCTGGTACCGACCCGAGAACGTGCGCGGATTCTTTCTTGCCGCCGAGCTGGAGGGTGCGGGAGTTCTGCAAACCACCTGGGCGGGGTACGAGAGTTCGGAGGCGAACATGCTTCGAGAAGTGAAGCAGTTCTCGGCGATGGTTCTTGCCGCCGATTACGGTTGGAGCGCCCGCCAAGAGCGGCTAGAAAAGCTTCCGTACAATGCCGACGAGGTGTTCGCGAAGATGTACGCAGGCAAGCCTTCTCCGCTCAATCCGATGCGTGGCTATTCCATGCAAGGAACCGAAGACTTTGAGGTGGGGGGAGTTCGTTTCCGAGGCGGATCGCCCCTGGCATTGCGAGGAATCGATCGAGCCGGGCTGCGAAGGCCGACCGAGATCGAGATTCCGGCAACGGGTCGAGCGAACGAGATCGCCTTTGCCGTCTCCACGAACGTTCGGTGCGACTTTACGGAGCCGATCGCGGCCATCGAAATCGTTCAGCCGGACGGTACGGTGGTGAAAGAACTTCTGAAGTACGGCTTGCATGTACGATCTAAGGACGACAAAAACACGACCTTCTTTGGACCGCGCAAAGACGGACTCTCGGTGGTTCGCATCACCCTGCCCAAGCGGGCGTTCAAGTCCATTCGACTGGTTTCCGAGAACGCTTACGCGGGCTTCCAGGTTCACGGAATCACCTTCTTCTAACTCCCTTGAAACTAAAACGCATCCCGTTCGACGCTTTGACTCTCGCCGCTGTTTGCGGTGAGGTCGAGGCGTTTGCGGGCGGAAAGGTGCAGGGAATTAGGCAGCCTAGTGACGATACAGTGGTGTTGGAGCTGTATCGGCAGGGTCGGGTGGGGCAACTGCTGTTCAGTTGTCATGCCGATTTTTATCGGGTGCACTTTGTTACGAAGCGGCCGTCGGTGCCGAATCAGCCCCCCGTGTTTTGCACCGCGTTGCGATCCCGATTGATGCAGTCTGCGCTGGTCGGGATTCGCATGGTGGCTTGCGATCGGGTTCTGGAACTGGAGTTTGAAGGTCACCCAGAGAGCGAGTTCCCGGGTCCGTTTCGGCTCATCGCCGAGCTGATGGGGAAGCACTCCAACCTCATTCTGGTGGACGAAAAGCGCAAGATTGTTTCCGCGGCGAAGTGGGTGGGGGCGGGAAAGTCGAGTCGCCCGATTTTGCCGAACCGGACTTACGAGCGCCCTCCTGTTTTGGGCGACCAGGGAGACCTGACAACGTTCGACGATCCTGCGTTTTTGGGTCAGCTGATCCAGACCCCGATGCGATCGAAGGTGACCGAGGAGTTCGAAAAGTGGGCGCCTGGGGTTTCGTACGGCTTTGGGGCGTACCCGGTTAACCTCAGCGCGCTGGGCTACGAGTTCACTCCGCGAGAGTCGATTTCGGTTGCCCTGGAGCAGTACTTCGACATCAGCGTTCCTCAGCAGCGGCTAGAGGCGCAAAAACGGTCGTTACAGGTGGACCTAGAGCGGGTTTTGCTGGCGCGAGAGGTCGCTCTGGAAGACTTACGGCAGTCGCTGGAGGCAGGTGGAAAGGCCCCCACTTGGCAAATGTACGGCGATCTTTTGCTTGCCTACGGCTATTCTTTGCCTCCGAACGCTTTGCAGAAAGAACCGGGCGGGCGATTTGTGGTTGTGCTGCCCAACTGGGAGGGCGAAGAGGTTCGAATTGTCTTCGACCCCGAGCTAGACGCCAAGGAGAACGCTCAGCGGTACTTCGACAAAGCCAAGAAGGCGAAGTCTCGACTCGGAACCGTTCGCGATCAAATCGAGCGTCTGACTCTGGACAAAGAAGCCCTGCAAGGGACGCTGTACAAGCTGGAGCAAGCTAAATCCGAAGCTGAAGTGGAATCGGTGGCCAACTTTGCCGAGTCGCGAAAGTGGAGAAGTCTTGCCGCGCGGCAGTCGACGGTTCTTAAGGAAGATCGGCCGTATGAAGGGCATCGCATTCGGGAGTTCTTGGCTCCAGGTGGCTACACGGTGTTGGTCGGCGAGAACGCAGAGGCGAACGACTATCTGCTCTTGCGCGTCTCTCGGCCGAACGATTACTGGCTACACGTTCGTGGCAACACCTCGGCGCACGTGGTGATCCTTACCCAGGGCAAGCCGGAGAAGGTTCAAAAGGAGACCTTGGAATTCGCCGCGATCATGGCGGTTCGGAACAGTCCGATGAAGCATTCCGGCTACGTTCCGGTGGATGCCGTTTTGCGCAAGTACGTGCGCAAGATGAAGGGCGCGCCTAAGGGCACTGCTTTCTACACTCACGAGAAAACGCTGCACGTCGATGGCGATCGGTGAAGAAGTGAGGTTTGGATAGCCGGATTTTTATCAATCTCCCGGTAATCTGCGATTTCCATGGCGAGTCACTCCACCGACCCCGGCTCGCCTGAAACCCCACCCACGAAGGTCCAAAAGCCGAAGCGCAGCGCGCTGCAAACCTACCGATTGCACCGCTTTCTAGAAGCGATGTTTTTCAGCATGGCGTGGACCATGCACACCCCTTTCCACATCAAGGTGGTCGGATTTCAGGAGTTCATGCTCGTGTTCATGGGCACCCTGTATGAGATTGCGATCATGACCTTCGAGGTGCCGACGGGCGTGGTGGCAGACCTCTACAGTCGGCGATTGAGCGTGGTGATCGGCTGGGTGGTGATGGGGCTTGCCTTCTTGATTGAAGGCGCGTTACCGCTGGTTCCGGTGGTCATCGCGGTTCAACTGCTCATCGGGATCGGCGACACCTTTGTATCCGGCGCGCACGACGCCTGGGCGACGGACGAAGTGATTCATACCGACCCAAGTGTCGACCCTTCAAGCGTGATCCTTCGAGGACAGCAGGCCGCGTTCGCGGGTCGTTTAGTGGGGCCCTGGCTGGGAGCGCTGGCGGCGCAGGGATCGCTGAGGTACGCGCTGATCGCCTCCGGAATCGGATTCCTCATCTTTGGCGGCACGGCGTTTTGGCGAATGACCGAGTTCGGTTTCCATAAATCGAACGGCGAGCGGCAGTTCTGGTCGACCTTCAAACAGGGGTGGACCCTCGTTCGTACCACTCAAGTGCTGGCTCTGGTGCTGCTGGTGGCGCTGGTGCACGGGTTCGCGGCGGAAGGGTTTGATCGGCTTTGGAACAAGCACGTTTTGGATATGTATCGGCTGCCAAACATCGGTCCACTGAACTCCGATACCTGGTGGGCGGTGCTCAGAACGGCGGCGACTCTGGTCGCCATCGGCATGACCTGGTTCGTGCGAAAGAAGGTGGATTCCAGTAGCACGCGCTCTATCGCCACGGCCATGTTGGTGCTGACGGTGTTGCTAATCGGCTCGGTGTTCGGGTTCGCGTTCCTCACCGCCTTCTGGCCCGCGATGCTGCTGTTCGTGTTCGGTAGGGGGATTCGGGCGACGATCGAGCCGCTCACTTCCACCTGGGTGAACCTGCACGCCACGCCGGAGGTTCGGGCGACCATGCTGAGCTTTAAGGGTCAGGCGCATAGCATTGGGGAGATCGCGGGTGGTCCGATTGTCGGGGCGATCGCGCAGGTGCGGTCGGCGGGTCTGGCGATTCAGATCGCGGCGATGATGCTGTTGCCGTCGTTGCCGATTATCGCGAAGGCGCGGAAACTGGGGTCACAGACGCCCGACCCTACAAAGTCCTAGTTTCTTGGAAGCGATTCCGAGAATTAGCCGGATAATGGAGAAACAGCCCGATGCGACTAGAACTCCACCTTTCTGACGATGTCCAACCTGCGGTCCGCGAGAAGATCAAATCGCTCATGGCCGAACTTGAGTCGAACCCAAGCCTCATCGATGAGTTGGTGGTTGACGACAGCAGCGTGCAGAAACTCTTCACTCCCGAACGACTCGCTATTGCGGAGCGCGGGATTCGGGAGATCGGCGAAGGGAAGTACCACACGGTTGACGAAGTTGCCGCTCACTTTGAGCTTAAAAGGAAATCCCGAGAGTCTTAGGCTTGGAAATCCGATATTCAAAGACGGCACTCCAGGACCTGGATGAGATCTGGGAATGGACAGCGTCCAATTTTGGGGTCTCGCAGGCTGACGACTATTTACAGTTCGTTCAGCAAACGATTGGCAGTCTGGCTGAAAGCCCCGACCTCTCAAGAAAGGTGATAGGTCACGACACCTTTCGATACTTGCTCATTCAGTGGCGACCCCGTTCGAACGGGCATGTGGTGCTGTTCACCATCAGCGGTGAAACGATCGAGATTGCCCATATCTTTCATACAAGTCAGGATTGGGCGGGTCAACTAAAAAACGGTTAGAAGCACATCTCCACGTCCAAGGCCTCGCGCATCATCGCCCGGGCTCGGTGCAGTCGACTCTTGAGCGCCTCCAAAGTGATCCCTAGCGAATCGGCGGCTTCTTGCAGCTTGAATTCCTGTAGGTCGACCAATTGATACACCTCGGCGTACTTGGGATCCAGACGATCCAGCGCCGATTTGACGCAGCGATGCGTGTCGCTGAGCATCGCTGAATCTTCGGGCGAGAGTTGAGACGAGGCGAGTCGTTCTTGATCTAACTCGGCCAACTGAATGATTGGCGCCAGACGGTCTTGCTTGCGAATCTTCATGCACACCCGCCGACCGATGGATGCCAGCCAGCCACGAAAAGCGTCCTTATCCCGAAGCTGATCGGCGGCTTTGTAAGCCGCGAGCAAAGACTCCACGAGCGCATCCTCCGCGTCGTCCTGATTTCCGCAGACGCGCACGAGTTGCCGATAGACCGCATCTTTGTGCTGCACTACCAACGCCTCAAAGTTGGTCGCGAGGTCCACCGGGCGCAGATCACCGGGCTCTGAAACGATCTTCGACTCTTGACTCACAATCGAATCATACGTCCGTAGACCCGGTTAAGAAGCCACGTATTCAGGGACATCAGATGTGCAGGCCACGTTCGCGCGCTTCTCGCTCCAGCATCGCACGATCGTCGGGATGTGCGATCTCGATGAGCGCCCTCGCTCGCTGCCGAAGGTTCTTGCCGTATAGATCGGCGACCCCGTACTCTGTGACCACATAGTGCACGTGCGACCGAGTGGTGACCACTCCCGCGCCCGGCTTGAGCATCGATACGATCTTGGAAACACCCTTAGGCGTGCGAGAGGAGAAAGCGAAAATCGGCTTGCCGTCCTCTGCCAAAGAAGCACCGCGAACGAAGTCCATTTGACCACCGACGCCGCTGAACAACCGGGTGCCAATGCTATCCGCGCAAACCTGACCCGTGAGGTCCATCTCGATGGCGCTGTTGATGGCGGTCATCTTGGGGTGGCGACGAATCCGAGCGGTGTCGTTCACGTACGCCACGTCTCGCATGATCACCTTGGGGTTGTCGTCCACGAAGTCGTAAACCCGCTTGGAGCCGCTCACGAATGTAGCGACAATTTGCCCGCGATGGATGGGTTTGTAGGCGTTGGTGATCACCCCGGCCTCGAACAGGTCCACCACGCCATCGCTGAACATCTCGGTGTGAATCCCCAGGTCTTTGTGGTTGCCCAGCGAGGCAAGGACGGCATTGGGAATGGCGCCGATACCCATTTGAAGGGTGGCGCGGTCCTCGATGAGTTCGGCGACCTTTCGACCGATTTGCAGCTCAAGGTCGGTGGGAGGGTGAGGTGTTGCTTCGTGCAGAGGTCGGTTGACCTCTACCAGGTACTCGAAGGCGGAAACGTGAAGGTTTCCGTCGCCATGAGTGCGCGGCATGTGCGGGTTCACCTCTGCGATCACGATCTTGGCGGATTGGACGGCAGCGAGGGTGGCGTCGATCGAGACACCCAGCGAGACGTAACCGTGCTTATCCGGTGGGGAGACCTGAACCATCGCGACATCGATAGGGAGCACTCCCCGGCGGAAGAGAACCGGAACTTCGCTGAGGAAAACGGGAATGTAGTCGCCGTTGCCTTCCTCGATGCAGTGCCGAACATTCGCCCCGACAAAGACGTTGTTGACGAAGAACGAGTCTCGATGCTTGGGAAGGGCGTAGCAGGTGTCGCCCTCCGTGTGCAGGTGAATGATCTCCACGTCACGAAGCTCGGAGGCGCGCTCGGTCATGGCGTCCACCAGCGACTGCGGCATGGCCGCCATTCCGTGAATGTAGACCCGATTTCCGGATTCGATGACCTTTACGGCTTCTTGAGCGGTGACGTACTGCACGCCCTAAAGATTGACCGATATATCAGGTTCTTATCGTGGTGAGTTTACGGGACGGCGAAAACCGTACCGAAATTCACCTCAACGGCCTCTCTTTCACTTCGCTAGCGGTTCGGTGCTCGATATCTCCCAAGCAATCTGCTGCATCCGCTTCACCGCTGCCGGCAGGGGCTCTTGCGCGACGGTTTTCTCCCAAGATTTCTTCTCCCAGGCCGATCCGCCCCAGCGGTTCTTGACGTTACTCGGGAGACCCAAAGGGGTTTTGCCGAACAGGCAAGCGTAGTGAACCAAGCCAATGAAGTATTTGCCCGCTGAGTTCAGGTGAATGTCGTCGTCAAAAAGTTGCTTGTGGTTGGTGTAACCCGCGATCTTGCCCGCGTCGATCTCTTTCGCCAACTGAGAGAGGGCTATTCCGGTAGGGATGAGGCGGACCTTTTCCTCGCCCGGTTTGGCAGGATGGTTCGCGTTGACCTTGTTCACAATGCCCGACCACATCGCATGGTCTCTATCCAGCCGTGGGATCCAGGTGAGGTTGCGCGAAGGGGCAGACTTATCGTAAGCGCAGCCTGCGGGTGTGCCCGTGTTGATGCAGTGCCAGCCTTCGTAGTACCAGACCCGAATCTTGGGGTTTTTCGACCGGGCGAACTTCAGAAATCGCCCCATGAACTCGATTGTGGACTGCACCGAACCCTCGTCTCCACGCGGCACCGAATCGGTGAGCACGAAATCGGTGGTGGCTGAGGTGATGCAGTCGAAAGCCCACCCCTGGAACTGAGGTTCGAACTTGTTTTCCCGTTTGGTTTGCTGAGTCCAGTGCCAGTGCAACGGAGATCCGGGAATGTTCTCGTCTTTGAACGTGAACTTGTTCTGCCCGCTAGCTCTAGCCAGCGACATCACCATGTCGGGAATGTCGCTCATGAGCGAATGGCCCATGTAGAAGGCGTTGACGTTGGTGACGGGCGCAGCGAGTAAAAGCGCCAAGGCGGTGGTCATACCTGTATCTTAGGACAATAGCGTTTCAAATGTGATCGCTCACGTAATTCACCAGCTTCACCCACTCGGCGCGGGTTTGTGCAATCAAGTCGGCTGGGTTCTCTCGACCCCGCTTCTCGTACGCATCGGTGAGCTTGTAGGGGTCAAGGTCAAAGACCTCCGGGAGGTGGATCGACTTGTGGAACCAGTACTTCGCATTTGGGAAGTCCCCCTCTCTGCGGTGAATGATTCCGTGTAGGTATGAGGCCTCAACGTTAGACATATCCTGCACAATCAGGTGCGATCGGTGGATGTCGTCGATGTACAAATATCCAAGCGCCAGCCAAATGGAGTTGCTCCCAAACCGTTCTTCAATGGTTGCCAGGGCGTCGTGAGCGGTCTTTTCCGAGATCGGGTTGTGAGGCAGCAAACTCGTAAAAGCCCGTTCAAGGGACATGGCGGTGATCAGCGGCGCAAGCGCATCTTTGGCGGTGTTGTGGAGTTCTCCCATTTTGCTCTCAAGCTCAATACCCATTATCTGACACAGCAAAGCGCGGCGACCAGTCCAGTTTTTCCGGTCTCTAGCGAGAAGGAAAAATCGGAATGAGCGCCGCGCCTAGGTGCCGGGTCGACCGTTCTACTTGAGGTAGAGGCTTACCTGGTGCAAGTGATAAAGGTCGTGACCGATCACGTAGTTGACGATGTCCATCACCGACATGTCACCGTTCTCGGGGTGCTTCACGGTGTTGTCCCAGTCGTCTACGGCAAGGCCTAGCAGGTAGGTCACCGTGTCGCGGCGGCGGTTGGAGAAAACTTCCAACTCGTGGTGAACGTCTTTGCTGGAATAGTTGTGGGCGGCGGCTCGATCGCCCTCGTCGTGAGTTTCCACAGTCGAACCGGGATACTCGACGGCTAGAGTGATTCGGTCTAACCAGATTTGCTCCCAATCGGCTAGGTGAGCGATGACCTCTCTCAGGGTGAATCGCCCCGGTTCGATCTCGTCGTCATGGTGCTCCGGACGGATGGCGTCCATGATGCGAATGAGCGCTTCTGGCGTGTGCTGGATTTGAAGGGCGTATTGGGTGAGCATGATTTTTTAGGGTACCGCTGGAGAGTTTCGACCTTTCGCGAGGTGGCTGCCCAAGGGTGAGCGGAAAAGTAGGGACTCTCGTTTGCGGTTTTTATGGTTCGGGTTTTGGGGGACGCGGATGGTGAGCGGTTTGGACTCGATCTTGATTAGCTTGGTTACCGCATGTAAGCGGCAGCGTGGGCCAGGTGAGAAAGATCGTGCGCCAAGATGAGGTTGGCGTACTCCTCTATGGTCACCTCACCGTGTTCGGGGTGCTTGAAACTCTTCTTCCAGTCTTCCGGTTGAAGGGTGTTCATGAACTCCACCAGGTCTCGCCGACGGTTGTCGAAGACGGTGAGTTCGTGGTGGACGTCTCGGGTGGCGTAGTGCTTTTCGGTTGCCCGGGCATCGGGGTCTATCGGAGTGATCTCCGATCCGGGTGCTTCGAACGCCAGGCGCAACCGGTCTAAGAAGATGTCCTCGAAATCGGCAAGGTGAGCGACCATTTCGGTCAGGTTGAATCGGTCGGGGTCGACCATGTCGTTGTACCGGTCTGGTTTGACTTGGTCGACGATGTTGAAGAGTGTTTTGGGTGTTTGTTCGAGGGTTTTGAGATAGGCGTTCATTTTTATCTCTGTGATGTCTTGGCGTCCCTTAATGAAACTGTAACCCCGTCGCCGATCTTCCGCAACAAAGATCGGTACTCTATTTGGAAGGACTGAGAAATCCTGACAGGAGAAACATGGATGAATTTATCTTGAGCCGTCGTGACGCCCTGCTCGCCGGTATGGCTGCCGCTGGTGCGCCCGCTTTAGAGAAGTTGTCTGCTTTCACCGGTCTGGGAGACATCAGTCTCACCCAGCAAGGCGTAAGGAAGACTATGGAACCGAAACTCGTTTACGTACCCACCGAGGAAGACATCAAGAAGGCCCTGAAGACCGCGTCCAAGGGAATCAGCGAAGACACGCACAAGGCCCACCTTGGCCTATGGCAAGGATATGCCAACAAGACCAACGAGATTCGCAAGGCTCTGGCCGAAATGGAGATGGACCCGGCCAAGGGCAACCAGATCTACAGCCAAATCCGTGCGCTCAAGGTGAACTACGCCTTCGCTTACGGCGGCTATAAGAACCACAACGTCTACTTCGACACCATTGGTGGAGAAGGCGGACCTGCAACGGGCGACATCGCAACCCTCATCAACGAGGCGTACGGTTCGTTCGACAAGTGGGTCGCCGATTGGAAGACCTCTGGCATGGGCGCACGCGGGTGGGTTTACCTAGGTTACGATCACGACGAAGAGCGAGTGTTCTCGTTCATCGGCGACGCGCAAGACACCTATCCGGCATGGAACAGCACCCTCGTGCTTGCCATGGACGTCTACGAGCACGCGTACTTCTTGGACTTCAAGACGGCTCGCGCCAAGTATATCGAGGCGTACATGAACTGCATCGACTGGAATGCGGTCAACGCCCGATTGAAGAAAGCGACCGGCAAGTAAGGTCCCTGCTTTTTAAAGGGAAAGCCTCCGAGGTTCTTCGCGAACTTCGGGGGCTTTTTCGTTTTGGACTCCTTAACATAGATTGCAGGCACTTGGGTGCCATTCGTTGGAATCCATAATGAGGTTGGAGGCGTCCAAAGACCAAGGGCAGGCAGTTCATGAGCGATGAGCAAGTGCTGGAAAGTATCAAACGGTCGATTTCAGAACATTTTGAGATCGAACGGATGATTCTGTTCGGCTCGCGTGCTCGTGGTGATCACCAGGCTGATAGCGACTGGGACGTTCTGGTGATCACGAAAATGGACGTTCCGTTTGTTGAACGCCAAGCAGTTGCCCTTAAGTCTTTAGATCGGTCTCGGGATTTCTCGGTGGATTTGCTTCTATACACACCGGAAGAGTTTCAAGAAGCGAAGTCAATTCCGGGGTCGGCTCTGTACTGGGCTGAGGTCGAGGGGCGGTTGGTCCATGGATAGGATCTTTTGCACGCAGAAGCCGCTGAGCCCGGTCCAACCTTCTCGGCACGGGCTCGAACGATGCCTTAGTCACAAACAAGTTCTTTAATTCGCTGTAACGTTTCTTTGTGCCCTCCTACGACAAGTTCTCGGAGCTCCTGGTCATGCTCTGGACTTGGATTGATCACAGCATCAATGAGTTCAGCAATGGCGGTCCCGGCTCGATAAATGCGCACAAGCTCATTCTGATTATTGGGCAGCTCCCGAGGGTATGCCTTAAGCCCCACGCCGTCTAGTTCACCCACGATCCTATTTCGGACGTGATCCCCCAATTTTTTCACGCCATGAGCGTTGCGGAGTTGCTCCATTTTGACTGTCACAACCCCACCATTCTCAGGCTGGATCACGATATCACGAAGTTCTTGAAATGTATTGAAATTTTTCATCTCATTTACAGTATGCGATTATAATTTAATTTTTACTTCATGTTTGAAAAAAAATTGAAAAAATAAATTTTACTGACACTCGCGGTGGCTGTCATAATCTCTCAGTGACTACCCCCGACTCTCTCACTCAGGCCACCGCATTCCCGGGACCCAAATCGGCGGCGATGCTGGAAGAGATGGGGCGGTACGTGATCGCCGAGCCCTACTCCTTCGCTCTTGATCTAGAAAAGGGGCACGGGATGTACCTGGTCACCGTCGATGGTCAAGAAATTTTCGACTGGGCAGGCTACTACGGGTCCAAACTCATCGGTCACAACCACCCCGGGTTGTACGAGGCCGACTACGTTCGGCGACTGGTGGTGGCGGCGAACAATAAGATCGCCAACCCCGACTTTCTCACTCCCGAATGCTTGGCGTACTACCGACTGCTGCGCGAGAACGCCCCCCTTTCCATGCGATCCGACACCCTAGAGGTGTACGCGGTGAACAGTGGCGCGGAAGCGGTGGAGAACATGCTCAAGTACCTCATCGCCAAGTTCAACCAGAAGTGCCTGAAGAAGGGTCGGCTTTCTGGAAATCGGCGGTTTGTTTACTTCGACCGGGCGTTCCACGGTCGAACCGTGTTCGCTCTGCAGGTGACGCAGACGATGGATCCGGTAGCGACCAAAGACTTCGTCGGGCTGACCTCGGGTGGAAACATCAAGCTGCCGTTCCCCTCTTACGACAGCCGAAACTCGCGCGAGCAAAACCTTGCCAACGAGACGCGTTCGCTAGAACAGCTTGAGTCGGTACTTGAGCATATGTCGGACGAGATTGTCGGCATTATTGTCGAGCCGATTCAAGGCGCGGGTGGTCACCGAGTGGCTCTTCCTGAGTTCTTCCAAGGGCTCTCTCGACTGGCAAACAAGTACGACGTGATGCTCGGATTCGACGAGGTTCAAACCGGCCTTGGGGCTACCGGCAAGATGTGGGCGATCGATCACTTTGATTTACCGCATCCGCCGATGGCGGTTGCCACAGGCAAGAAGTGGGGCAACGGTGCGGTGCTGATGTACGAGCCGCTGGAAGACGTTGGCGTGCTCGACTCCACTTGGGGAGGCACTCTCGCCGACATGGTGCGCGTGACTCGCGAGTTCGAGATCATGGAGCAAGAGGGGCTGGTCGAGAAGGCCGCCGTTAACGGTCAACGGCTGGCGGAAGGGCTTGAAACGGTCGCCGCAAAGTTTGGCGACATGATGGGCAACGTGCGCGGACTCGGTCTGTACCAAGGATTCTCGCTAGATTCCGGAGATCGGAAGCGGGCGCTGATTCAGGATGCGCTTCAAAACGAGTCGATGTTGCTGCTCGGCGCAGGGAACCGATCGATCCGAACTCGCCCGAATCTTTCGGTGACCGCAGAAGAGATCGATCTGTTCTTGGTGAAGTTGGAGCGATCTTTACGCCGGGTAGCGGGTTAACCCTTCTTCTTAAAGTCGTAGTCGAGCCGGATGACGCGGTCGTCGTTACGACGACCTACCGGATCTGGCTGACCATCTGGCCCGACCGATCGCAGCGAGAGCCCGGTGGGCAGTTTCACCAACTCAATCGGGCGCCCTAACCCATCTTTTGGCGCGCTCTTGCCCGATGGCAAGCCGTTCGGAAAGCCAGACTTTGGGTGGTTCCGGTAAAGGTCGATCGCGGTGATGACCAAGGCTTTGTTAGTGAAGAAGAGGTCTTCGGGACTATCTAGCGATGTGCCCGAAAAGAGATCGCTAAACAGGTCAGAGAGTTTTTCATCTCGCGGTGGCGAGCCGAACGGGGCAGGTTGGGCAGCTTTCGGAGACTGCGCCTCGCTCAGTCGATCCAACCCTGTTTGGAGGATTTTTGCGACCACGACCGCCAGGGCAGAGTCTTCCTTTCTCAGACGATCTGGCGAGTAGGGGAGGGATTGCTTCTCCTTCATCGATTCTCTGGTGAGCAGTTCGACAAAGTCCTCTTCTTGTTGCGAGTACGGTTTCCCATCTCCTCCGGAAGGCAACGAGGCGTTTCGACGGATTCGCCAACGCTCAAGGGCCGCCGCGTAAACCCCGTCCTCTGTCTCGGCAAACAGCTTCTTTAGGAATGAGTTGACCTCAAAACGAATCAAGCGTTCTCGGTCGATTGTGGGGTTCCAATCGCGCACCAAAGACTCGTACGAACCGAGCCTGTTAGGCGAACTTCTTAACCGGCTTGCAATGCGGTTCATGCTGACCAGTACAGTGACCTGCGCGCCACGTCCGGAAACGTAGTCAATGGGGGCGGGTTGATTCGCCAACGCGTTGGTGAAAGCGATCGCCTGTCGCAACCGAACCACCGCCGCCTGATCTTTTCCTCGAAAGGCGTCGAGTTCGGCAGCCGCTAGGAGCAGTTCGAGTGCCCCTTTGGATCGAACGGTGCGTCCAAAATCAAGGTTCGGGTCGGCAGTTGCTGCACGGTACCCCCGTCGGAGTTTTGGAGCTTCCGCAAACTTGGCGAGAAGCGACTGATTCGTGGCAAGGAATTGTTCCACGCGATCCCAGTCACCTTCGATGAGCGCTCTTCTCGGCTGCGCTCTACCACCGGCCGGCATGCCCGGAAGGGCTGCATTGAGCTTATCGATGAAGGAGAAAAAGTTCTGATCGGGCGGGCACGCGTTGTCGTACTCCGTGGCCGGGGCTTTCAGAAATCCTTTCCTTTTGGCGGTTGCGACGAGTGATTCAAAGTCTCCAGGGGTGGCCCTGAGATCGTCGGTGAGTGGTGACGGTGCCTTGGGAGGCTGGCAACCGACCAAGATGGCGAGCGCTAGTGGCAGAGCGCTCCCCAACGTCCTCGCCCGGTGTCTCGCCATTTCCTGATGATACAGCGGTCGAATCTTCAAGACCGTCGGCTACTTTGAAACAGGCGGTGTGAGCGGTAGAAATAGATCGTCTCCATGTTGCCCCGGCCGATCGGCTTTTCCATCTCTCCCAACAGAGAGGAGGATCAGGCCTTTCGGTGATTGTTGGAGGCGAAGGGGCTGGCGATAGAAATCAGTCGGCGGTGTGGAGAACCCACTCAAATCACTGGGAATGTTTCCGGACGGAGCATTTCTGTAAAGCTTCATTGCCGTTAGCACGAGAGCTTTGCACGTGTAGAACCTTTCCTGAGATTGGGCAAATTCGTGGCTTCGAAAAATAGAGGTAACTACTTCTGATAGTTTGGTTGGAGGATTCACGGGATCTTTGGTATGTCCGGGAGAGTGATCCGCCAAGTGTTCAACGCTTTTGAATTTTTCCTTTGTAATCGCAACCACCTGCGAAAAAACAACTGCCCAGGCAGCCCTTTCTTTGGAAACATTATCGAAAGTGTATGGCATAAGCTTTTTCTCCTGATCGGCACGTTCGGTCAAATACGCTAAAAATCTCTCTTCCTCTCTTGTGAGTTTAGGAGGTTCGTTTCCATTTTCGTCTTCCACCTCTCGATCCATCTTCCAGAATATTTTTGCAATTGAGTAAATTCCGTGGCGAGTGTCAGCGAGGAGGGACCTTATGTTTGTGTTAGTCTCAAAGCGGATGATTCTTGCATAGTCAAACTTTGGATACCAATCCTTAACGAGAGCTTCGTATTGAGCGATTGTGCCAGGAGTGTTGGTCAGGCGGTAAGCAATCCGGTTGATGGTCATCAAAACTCGTGCTTGCTCGATTCTTCCTAGAACCAGGTCTATCTCGGCAGGCTGATCTGCCATCAAGTTTGTGAACGTGATCGCTTGCTTCAAAAGCTCTCTCGCCTCACTGTGTTTTCCGAGATGGGCCGCTCGTTCGGCAGAAATAAGCAGTAGCGAAACGGCTAGTCCGGCTTTTGCAGAAAGTGGAAAGTCAAGAGCCGCGTAGGCGTCTTTGCTGCGGAATCCCGGGCGTAGTTTAGTGACGCCTTTGAAGCGGTTGAGGAGCTTCTTCCTAGACTCAAGTATTTGATCTATCTCGCCCCACTTGTTTTGGTCGGCAAGCTCTTTGTGCGTTGAACGAGAGAGCTTTTTCTGAGGCAATCCTTCAACCGGCAAGGATTTCACGAAAGAGAAAAAATTCGCAGAAGGCGGACAACTCAGATCGTATTCAACGTAAGGGTCTAGGAAAAGCCCTAATGCCTTTGCCTCTTCAATATCTTTGGCAAGAGTTACCGGAGCTACTTTCAAATCATCAATCAGAAGCGGCTCATAGGCAATCGTCTGATAGTAGACAGTTGCGCCGATTATGGCGCAAGCTATGGTCAAGGCTAAAAGTAGGACTGCTTTTTTCATCCGATACCGCCGCTCTGAACAGATTCGAGTACTTTCTCAAAGCTTACGTGTTCAGTGTTGGTGCGGTGGCGGTTATTTACGAATTTGCCAAATCTTGTACTGACCCGACGAGTGCAGTAGTCCAAACATGTACAGCATCCCATCGTAGTATCGCCACTGGCCAGAAGGAATGGGCATGTTCCAAAGCTCGTTCACAAAACGCGAGGTCACCGGGGTGGTGGTTCCAATGCCAGAAGCCGCATTCATGGCGATGAGGCCTCCGGACTTGTAGTTCGCCTTAGGCTGACCAGCGACCGTATACAAACTGACGTAGTCCGGCTTTTGGGCATTGAAAAACTCGAGTAGGCGATTGTTTTGCTCCACTTGCCACGAATCCACCCCAAACCATTGGTAGTCCATACCGATGTTGCCTGCCACGCGGAAGGCATCGTGCTGGAAGTCGTAGGCGGTGCTGTTCGGATCCCACGGCGCGCCCATTGGCACTCCTTGGAAGGTTGAATAGTCGGAAGCAAGTCCGGTGGTTGGGTGGCAGTGACGCTTAAAATATGCTCGGCTGGACCGGGCACACTCCGCCCAGAAGGCTTTATCTTTAGCCGCCCATCGAGACCAAAGTTCATAGAAGGCGGGTAAGTGATAAGAGGCGTCCGTGAAGGTTGCGGCCGTTCCGTACGGAACAAAAACGACCTGCTTTTCGGCGTGGTTGAACATATTGGTGGCGCCATCTACTACGCCGCCGTTGATCGCCTCTTTGTTCACCATCTGGTCCAGAATCTGATCAGCTTCTCCGCGATAATTGAAAATCCCTTTGCCGCTACCCCACCTTGCGTGGGCGAAGAAGAGAGCCATCGCAAAATACTCTTCGCCATCCGAGGCGGGAGTCTTCGACATTTGGGTGCCATCCGGTTTGCATTGCCACGCAAAGTAGCCCTTCCAAGGTCCGGATGGATGCTGCATGTACGTTTTGGACCACTTCCAAAGCCGATCGAACTCGGCCTTTTTGTTGTACTGAACCGCGATCATCATGCCGTAAGACATGCCCTCGCTACGAACATCGTTGTTGCCAATATCTTTGATGTAGGCCATGTCCGTCCCGACTGGGTAATAGACCCGCTGCGTGGAATCGTTGCCATAGAACAACTGATTCCACGCCGTGTGTAGCTTCTGGACAATTTGGGTGTCCGTTTTGCCAATCTCGCGGAAGAGGTTCCGATACTTGCCCGTTGTGAAAGATTTCGCGCTTTGCCCAGGGGGCGCGGCGGCTTCTAGAGGAACGGCAAATGAACCTTGTCGCTTAGAGCCGATTTGAGCTGGTGTTCCCGTGGTTAGGGCGAAGGTGGCAAGGATTGGGATGAACGTCATTGTTGTCCTCTTTGAGCGGTTTCTTGTCTTAGGGAAGCGGTTCAATTTCGATAAAGTCGATCGCGGCCCGGTCCATGGAGGTGCCTTGAGCCCGAAGTTCGATGAAGGATTTCTCGTTGAGCGAGACTTGGGGAATCGTTCGTCGTGTTTTTGTGTGAGCGTCTCGCTTTGAGCTTGGGAAGCGGCCGGTGTTCGACCATGAGTCGACCATGACCTGGTCGATCCAAAGCTCGTATCGAGCTCCTCCCGGAGCAGGATCGAAGTGCCACACGTGGATGTTGTGGAGCCCTTCTCGGTTCACCTGCAGAATCCGGAGCGTCCCTTTTTCGCCAATGAGCACCGCTGCCTTTCCTGAATGGGAGACCTCCCACGGTTCCACGGCGATGAGTTCGTAACCTGTCCCCTGAGCAACGGCCGTCTCTATCGGAACCCGGTTTGGCTCTCGGAAGACCCGTTCGTGATCGTCGGTAATCTCGGACAGGTTAGAGAACCATCGACAAATGGCGTCTCGCCAGACAACCGCGTGCCCGGCCTGATATTCGAACCGGTGAAGCATCGCTTGGAAGCGCTCTTCATCAAGGAGGGGCCTTAGGGCTGCCCAGCGCGAAACCCAACTTGCGGCCCTTTCGGCTCCTGCATAGTGGGAATCGTACATGTGCTGGATCACCGTTTTGCCAGACTTGAGTCGATGCGAGTACGGCACGTGGTGGAAGAAGAGCAGTAGCTCTTCTGGGCAAGTCTTGAGTGACTCGTAAATGTTGGTTGGATACTGGCCCGCCATGCCCGTTCCGGTGGCGGTGGTGCGATCCATTCCCGTTCCGTGTCGATCGCTGCGGTGCCATTGTCCCCAGCCGTTGTGCTCGCTGGAGATGGGCGAGGGTCCGTAGTGGATGTGAATGATATCGGTGAGGCCCCCGATGCCGAGATTGCCCGTGTAGTCCTCGTAGGTGGGCCACGTCTCCATCAGGATGTTGGCGATTTCATTGGACGAAGCCTCTCCAAAGGTGAGGGTCGCCCACTCTTCGGCAGTTTTTGCTGAGTCTAGTCGAGGGTTCCAAGCGAACTTGCCAAAACCGTACAGGTTGGCCTGGGCAAGATCGTTCGCGAGCCAGTTCTCGGACCTGCCAACGCCGCAAACCGCAACAAATCCGCTTTCCTTGATCTTCGTCAGGGCGTCTTCGTTGGTGATCTGCGATTGCCACCATGGCACCTCATAAACGGTGTGATGCTGCTGCCCCAGGTATTCCTGGGTGATCATCACCTCGCACGCGGTTGGCGTGTTTGGCAGTCTTAGGAACGAAGGCGAAATCGGCTCGCGGACCTGAAAGTCGATGGGACCATTCTTGATCTGCAGTACCGCATTCGGTTCGAATTTGCCGTCAAGCGGGAGGAAGTTGTCTAGCTGGGCTCGAGCGCGATCGAGTTTGCGATCTCGCCAGTCCATCTTGTGGTCGTAGACAAACCCCCGGTAGAAAACGGTGCCGTTATGAGGCGCCAATGCTCGGGCGAGCATGTTGGCGGCGTCGGCATGAGTTCGTCCGGCGGCGGAGGGTCCGGCTTCGCCCTCACTGTCCGCTTTAATGACGATCCCGGCTAGGTCAGGAATGTGCTCGTAGATGAGCGCGATGCGCTTGTTCCACCACTCCTGAACCTCGGGTTTGAGGGGGTCGTAGGTGTCCAGCCCATCGATCTTTGGCGAATCGAACCGAACCGCAAGAAGAGATCGGACAAAGAATGGTCTCAGAGCATCAGCCAGCCGAGCAACATCGGGGAGAGCCTCCGGCGAGATCACCCAAGGGTGGGCGTTGACGTTGTTGAGGCAGCATCCATTGATTCCAACGGAAGCCAGAAGTCGGCCGTAATCGGAGACTCGCTCGAGATCCTCAGTGACCGCCATCCCTTCAAAGAAGATCGACCTTCCGGCATAGCCGCGCTCAATGGTGCCGTCTGGGTTGTCCCAATGATTGAGATACCGGCGATGGGTGAACGGCGTCTCTAACCGAGGTTGAACATCGCCTCTTGCCAGGTCCTGCAGGTAAGCAAAAACTCCGTAAAGGACGCCGGAGGGTGAATCTCCAGAGATCGTCACCCTACCCTGTTCGATGCTGATCTCATAAGCATCGGGGTTCAACAATGCCGGTTGGACTAGAACTGCCCTGGTTCCGACAACGAGTTCTGCGTCCACCAGGTTCACTCGGCGAGCGGGGCGCCCAGCCAAACGGTTGAGGGCAAATGCGATTTCAACGGAAGCAGCCTCGTTACCGGGCGCGACAAAGAACGACTTCGGAACTGCCGAAGGGTCCACAGAAGCATAGCGAAGCCAGGCACTGTAGCCTGGCGACGCAAATCGAGATTCAGGTGAGCCGATCATGATTCTGGTTCCTATGCCTTTGCGAAGGAATTGGAACCGGAAAGGGCTTCGGTGATTTGGTTCAGATCGGTACCGTTCTGAAGAAGCCACAGCGCGGCGGTGACCCCTCGCGGATAGTAGCGACTGCCGACCGCTTTGCCTTCGAGCATCTGATCGCTCCAAGCAAAGTAGACGTTCTCCGGATCGAGGAGCCATCCAACGTGAGCGGCATCGGCTTGAGCGTCTGGCTCCATCCCAAGAATCTTCTCCGCGATGTACTGGCAAAGGTAGATTTTGCTCAGCCAACTGTTTCGGCTGGTCGAACTGAGTCGCCAGCCGCCATCCTTGAACTTGCAGATGCCCGTATCCAAGACGATCTGGAGATGGCGCTTCAACGCGTTGACCAGTTCATCCGAATCCAGCGAGAGTCCCGCGAGGATGGGATACACCAAGCCTTCGATGGCGGGGATGATCCGCGCCTCTACACCTTCGCCGATGACAGCGGGCAAGAGCCCCACTTCATTCGCCGATTGAACAATTGTTTTCGCTGCCAAATCGGCGGCATGGTTGGCTTCGGCGGCGGCCTCGGCATCGCCTAGGGTCACCAGCGCGTCGCCGAGAATTCGGTAGGTCGCCCACCCCTTCACGCCGAGGTAAAGGTTGTTTCGAGCTTGTCCCAGCGAGGCATCCAAGCTGTCGTAAGTGGTGATTTCCGCCCCGCCGCGACATCGCCATCCATCCGATCCTACGAGTCCATTTCGTTGCGAAGGATCGTGGTGGTCGCGGTTTTGAAGGCTGCGGAGTGCGCGGACAAAAACGTCCTTTCGGCTCGTGCCCCAGGCGTTGTCATCACTGTGCTTGAGGTAGATCCCCGCGCAGAGAACCCAGTTCATGAGCTCCTCAGCAGACATGAAGCTGAAGCAGCCCGTGAGTCCAGCTTGTTCGTATCCCGAACGACCTTGAAGGCTGAACGCATTGCCAACTCCCATGTCGTGAGCGAATGCGATACCGCCCGGATAGTCGTTAGGATCATTCGGGAACCGAACCGTATCGTCGTAGCTGTAACGGTCGGCGTAGAGGTCCAACACGTTGCGAACGGTCCACGGGTGAAGCGCCAATTCGTAGAACAGCTGGTCGACGGTGAGGTCGAACGTGTTCATCATGCGATACTCGCCTTCGTTCACCACCCAGAGCGGTTGGTTTTGCGGGTCGAGCAGGAGTTGGGTGCTGCCGTAGTAAGACCGGATGGCGTGCGACAACTGGAAGTACCGGTCGTCAGTCAGGCGGCCCTTGAGCGATTCGTCCAGAGCCTTTCCAGCCTGAAGCCGCTCATCGCAAAGGGAAATTCCACGCTTCAGGACCTCATCGAGGTTCTTATAGAGTTCGGTGTAGAGGTATCGCCCCTCGATTCCAGAGGTAACAACGCCTTCACGATAGAAGCCAAAGGCGACGCGAACGCGCTTCAGCTCACCCGCCTTGACCGGAACTACGATGAGTCCGGTGTGGGCGACATAGAAGGGAAGGTTTTCCTTGTGAGTGGGATCAAGAATGACCTCGGGCTGCCAGGCAACGCCCGCCCAAGCGTCTTGATCATCGACCGCAATTCCGGTGTTGCGGCCTTGCGCAATTCCAACGAGTCCAACTTCGGGGTCCAGGACCCGCATACCCGCGTATCGTTCGGTTCCTCGATAACCAATGAAAGCTCGGCGATCGAATGTCCCAGACCGGTTGTCTAGGATCAGTTCGCCGAAAACGGCGGGCAGGTAGGCGTCGTTGTGGACGAACCCGTTCGCGGTGAAGGGGGCAGCCGGCTCGGGGAGCGCTCCGACCGGAGAACCGATGGTGAGGGTCAGGTCACCTGCGATCCAGGTGTCGATGCTCGGCCCCATTTTTCGGGTGACTTTGCTGTCATCGAAGGGATCGATTGCGCCCGCTTGGCTGAGGTCGCTGTGACCTTCCACGTCGTAGTCTCGCGCGGCAGATTCCGAGCCTCCGTAGAACGGGAGGGCTTCGAAGGTCCCGGGCTGGTCGGCTGATTCGAACCCGACGAAGATGTTGTCGTTAGCGGGACCGCTTAACTCAAGACCGAATCCGCCTTTCGCCCCTTTGGAGCCAAGGGTAAAGGTAGCGAAGGCACCTGCTGGAGAATGGTGGGCGTTGAAAAAGGTTCGATCTTTCATAAATTTCAATCACGAAAACATATGGGGAGGTTGTCCCCAAGGTAGGTCCTCGGCCCAAGGCTCGTCTTTAAACAAGCCTATTTCTTGGGCTTCTGGCGCTTATAGGTAACGTCGAGTTTGGCGGTCTTCTGAGTGATTTTCAGAGAGTCACCGGTAAGTACAAATCCGTAGGAAACGACAATGGGACCTTCCGTTCCTTTCGTTTCGATGAGAAGTTTTTCGGCTTGAGTTTTCCACCGTCCTTCTACTTCGCTGGTCCCGCGCCCAATGGCCTTGTTGACCATGACCGCGGTGCCGTCAGACTTCAGGTCCATGGTGGACGTGTCGCCTTTGGTCGCCCAATAGCCGACCAGTTCGGGCTTCACTTCGCCTTCAAAAGCCATCATTTTTGGCGGTGCCGGCTCGTAAGGAGCCTCGTCTTGAACGCAACCCGCCGAGAGGAGACCCGCGGTCGCCCCGAGGGCTAGCAATGCTAGCCCAGAGCGACCGCCGAAAAGCATGGGTCTCTTTGTCATTATTGTGGTCCGTTAACTCCGCGCGATTTCTGCATTGCCTCTCCCTGCTTTTTCGCATTTTCCATCGCCGCTCGTGCCTGCGGAGGCATGGCGTCGATTTCAGCTTGCGTCATCGGCTTTTGGGGAGGAGGGGCCTCCCCCTTGTCTTCGCCGGAGCAACCGACAAGGGTGAGTCCCATGAGCGCGAGAATAAGTAGGCCGTGCTTCATTCTTAGTTGATGTTTGCCCATTGCGCGCAAACGCCGCCCGGAGTGAACATCCAGGACCAGTCTTCTCCACCGATCGAGCTACCGGTGTAGATGTCTCGGCACCAGTTGAGCGCACCCTTTCGAACGTTCTTTGCGTGGCCGTCTGCCCATGCAACGTTGGCTTGCAGGGTGTAGCGGTATCGCGGCATTGCGCACGATGGGTTCGGTGCACCCCAGTTGCAGCTCAGGTCGTTATCCCACTTTGCGCCGGAGTTTGCACCTTCCCATTGCGGCGGCCATTGTGCTCCGCCATGCCACCACCAGTGGTACTCGATGAATCCAGCCGAGGAGTTACCCCAGTCTGGGTTGATGCCTACCGTCGTGATAACGGCGGTACCTGCGGGTCGGGGGAGTTCGGTCACAGACTTCGACGGGTTGCCTTGGTTCGGGATCAGCGAAACAAAAGCGGAGTAGCCGTACTTGGAGTTCGTCGGCTCCGAAGGGCTTGCCCAGAGACCACCAATCGAGAGGAGTTGGTTGTTCGACCATCCACCGTCGGATCGTCCGCCCGACTTGATGTACGGCTGAACCGCTTCGCGCCAGGTGAATCCGTTGTTTCCATATTGCGGGTTCACGTAGATGTTTCGCGGATAGTAGTCGTCGTTGTCGGCGGCGTACATCACGATGCCGGTTCCAATCTGCTTGAGGTTGGAGAGGTCGGCCGTTTTCTTAGCTGCTGCCTTTGCTTGAGCAAAGACGGGGAAGAGGATCGCTGCCAAAATGGCAATGATCGCAATGACTACGAGAAGTTCAATGAGCGTAAATGCGCGTTTCATATGATAACTCTGCGTTGAGTTTTCGACAGGGCTGTGGATTCTCTAACATCGAGGCCACAGTCAAAGAGGAACGATATTCCGGGCTTGGGTGAGGTTTCCTCGCCGGATTCCCGGATCAGGTTCAAAAGGTGTTTCGTAGCCATTCCGACCATCTCTTCAACAGGCTGGCTGATGGACGTTAGCTTCGGGCGGGTTCTCTCGCAGAACGGAGACGAGTCAAACCCTACGACCGATAGTTCGGCTGGGACGGCGACTTCTTGGTCGAGACAGGTTTCGAGCAACTGCCCCGCGAGCGTATCGCTGAAGCAGATCACTCCCGTGATCCCGCGCTCTTCAAGGAGTTCAGCGCGCACATCCAGGGCGTCGTTGGACCAAACCATGACTTCCGATCCAACCCCGAGGTCGATCGACGCGGATTCGAACGCTTTTCTTCGAGCCTTTCCTTCGGCGGTGGCATGATCGATGGTCGAAACAAGAAAGGCGATGTTTTCATGACCAAGATCCTTCAGGTGAGACACCGCCAACTTCATCGCCGCATCGTTGTCGGCGCAGAATGCGGGTACTCCTGGGACCGATCCTGCGGGTGCGTGAACCATTACCACCGGAATAGTGGCGGATCGAATCGCTTCTAAACTTGCCTCGTCAAAGTCGGGCCTGCACCACAAAACGCCATCGAATCGCCCGTCGCTGATGGAGCGGGTGTCGCCGTCTTCGATTAGTTTTGGACAGAGAGCCATGGTGTAGCCAGACTCAAAAAGAACGGGTAGGACGCCGTTGAACAACTGCGGAAAGTAGGGTCGATCCTCTCCAAAACGATCGAGATGCTGAAAAACGAGCGCGATCGTTTTTGTTTGGCGACTTCTTAGAGATCTCGCGAGGTGATTGGGACGGTAGTTGAGTTCACGAGCAACCTTGCGGATGAATTCCGCCTTTACGGGACTGACCTTAACGTTTCCTTTGGTTCCGTTAAGCACCGCCGATACAGCCATTGCGGAGACGCCCGCTGCTTCGGCAACATCCTTGATGGTCGTGCGTGACATTTAACCGTAAATCTCTAAAGCCGATTATACGAACAGATGCAACCGTTGCCAAACAGATTTAGAAGAATGTTGAGAAAAATTAGCAAAAACACGCAATGGTACAACCTTAAACGGTCGGTGCCAGGCGGATCCCGTCGCGTGCTGAGCGCTTCAACATTTATCTTTAAATGCCCTTTTTAGGGTGTTGCTCCTATTCTAGATCGTGATATTAGGGAGCGTCCTCGTAGGGGATCATGGCTAGGCGCAGGTTTCGTTGTAGCCTGGTTTCAAACCACCAGCCAAGGATGCCCAGGAGGAAAACCACGATGCACCCAACCTTAGCGGCATGGGCGACACCGAGAAACCCGTCGATGATCACGTATCTTCGATCCGGTTGAAGCTGGTCGGCGGGCAAAAACTTCGAGCCGTTCGGACCGTTTCCTTTCGTGAACTTTGCCTCGGGCGGGGTTTTTATGAGGATCGGCTTTCCGATGAGACGTTGATTCTGATCAATGAGCTGAACGAGAGTCGCCGAATTGCGAAAGCTCATGTCTACGTACTGAGCGAGCAACAAACCCAGCAGGCCAAGACTCGCAAAGAGCAGGGCAACGAATCTCACGATTGGAGTATATGCCCCCGGCAGGGACTGTCGCCGGGACGCCTTTCGGGTTCAAACGCATTCAGAGCGGTTTTTGATGACTGTGGTTTTGATTGCGGCGGTTGATCTTGGCTTCGAGAATCGCAAGCGCTCGAATGGCAGACGCCTGGTGAATGAGTTTGATGGGATCGGATGGTTTCGGAGCGACTCCCCACCGCGTTCCGAAGTACCCACCTGCAGATCCGGACAGCAACTTGTCGCGCACCCTTTCGAGCGACCCGCAGCGTGCCACCAGTGATCTCTCTTCGAGGTTCTCTAAAAGCAAGTGGGCGAACTGTAGCTCGTCGTCGATCGTTCCATCGACACGTACCCATTTTTGAACCGCCGCCTTTTCTAGATCGGCGATGTACTGCTCAAGCTCGGGAGTCGGTTTCGTTCGGAACAACTCTTTCGCCGTTCGAAGCATGAGGGCGGCGTTGTAAGACCACTTCGTTTTCTCTTTTCGTCCCCCGAGGTCCACGTTGTCCCAAAACAGATTGTCCTTCGGGTCTTGCAACGTTCGGTTCGTCCACCGGAAGATGGCCTCTGCCTTGGCTAGCCACGCTGGGTCGGTCTTGAAGGCGTCTATTGCCAGAATCGCCGCGGCGGTTGGCCCGTTCGAGCAGGTGTTCTTCGTTTGCTTCTCTCGCTCTTTCCAAAAAACTCCTCCGCCTAGTTGTTCATCCCAGCCGCTGTAAGCGAAATCCCGGGCGCGGTTGGCATTTTGAAGGAGCGACTCCTCCCCTAGAAGGCGATAAGAATCGGCATAGGCCATCGCTACCCAGGCGTTATCGTCGTAGTAGCGGTCGTTCGGAAAAGAGGGTCCGGGAAGAACATCAAACCCGGCGACGGGTCCCTTTGGGTTGAAGTAGCTCGCCGCGAATGGCAAGAAGGACTTCAATTCGTCCCGCCACACCGAGTCGGATTCTGCAAGAGCATTGAGCGCGGAGTGCAGGACGCCGACGGTCCAATTGAAGCAGGGATCGGACGACTGGTCCTGTTTGTCTCGAACAAAGGTTTCCCGGAAAACCTGCCCCTTTGAATCGAAGAAAGCCTTCTTCGTGAGTTCGTAAACCACAGCCGCCGAGGTCGGAGAACCATCCATGCCTGCGGGAAGCGCCGACAACGTGCCCGATAGCGCTATAGCCGCTTGAATACTCAACACCGGGTTTAGGATAACCCACCGGCTCAGAGACCGCCCTGCGGGCTCGGCCGAACCGGTCGATGCAACAACGAATCGCACAATGGATCCCATCAAGCCCCGTTTCCAGGCGACCCTTCTCTGCGGGAGCGAACCCAGTTTCCGGACCTCACCAAGGTGCTTTTGCAAATTCCAGGAATGTTCGCTCGTTCACTCTTCGTTCCCTGAGAGTTGAACTACCAAGTGCCAACTATTAATACCGATGGCAAAAGTGCGGGTAATGCACGTTGGAATCGCGGCGATTCTGGCGATAGCCTACGCATGCGGCGGCGGTGGCGGCGGATCTGGTGGAGGAGGCAACACGTCTCTTCAATCCGTTTCGCCTGCTTCGTTGAGGAGAAACGCCGCTCGATCCGCGACGTTTAGCGTTGTTGGCTTCGAGGGAGGAGTGCAGTGGAGCATCTCCGGACCGGGCACGATTGTGACTAGCACGTCGGGCTCGGTTTCCGTTTTAGGCACGGCTGTTGGAACCGTTACGGTTCGTGCGACCTCAATTCTTGACCCATCAAAATCCGCGACGGCAACACTTCAAGTGCTTCCACCGATCTCGGTTTCCCTCACCCCAAATACCGTTTCCGCGCAGGTGAACGATGTTGTGAACCTCACCGCGAGCGTAACAAACGCGACTGACAATCGCGTGACTTGGTCAGTTACCGGAGGCACCGTTGAAGTTATCAACGGGAACTTGATCTCCGTGCGGATGCCGTCTTCCCCCGGGACGGTGTCGATTCAAGCAACCAGCGTCGACGACCCTTCGAAGTCGACGTCCCGAAGCATCACCGTTGCGTCGGGCTTTGGAAACACGGTGGGGACGATTCGCTAATGAAACACTGGAAACTTCTTCTGTTTATGGTGCTTGCCGTCATCGGCACACTTTTCACCGCCATTGGATGCGGAGGCTCCTCCAACAACGTTGCCTCTGGCACGAGCGCTCGAATCACGATCGTTTGGCCCGAGCGCACCCGCTTGATTCCGCTTGCCGCTAACGCGGTTCGGATCACGCTTAGCAACGCAGAGAACAACTACACTCAGCTTGTTACGCGGGATGCTGCCTCTGGAAGCAACACATCAAAGATTCAGTTCAGCAACGTGGTTGTAGGCGATTACACCGTTACCGCAACGGCATTTCCTGGTTCGGATGGATCGGGAATTGCCCAGGCCACGGGTGCGACGACCATCACCATTGTTCAAGGACAGACGACCGACTTTACGGTCACCATGGACTCCACGGTGACTCAACTGGATGTCTCCGGTGCGACGAACCTGACCGTGAACGTCCCAAGTTCGCTCACGGTCAGTTCTAAGAACGCTGCAGGCGACCTTGTTCTGGTCGATCCTTCTCAACTGCGATGGACGGCTGGCTCGAACTTGACGGTTCAGGGAGGTTCCACCGCTACGGGCAGCACGGTATCCGTGATTGCATCGGCCCTTGGAAACACTTCGGTGAACGTCCAATACATCGAGCCGGGAGCAGGTCCATCGCGAACGGTGAACCTAGCGGTCAACGACCAAATCGGTGTCCAGCTCGATCCTCTGAACTCCACTCCGGTGCCGGGTGCAACCGTCGACTACACGGCAACCGTCGTTAACGGAACCAACCCGAACGTCACCTGGGAGGTCACGGGTGGTGCCACCATCGTTAGCTCCACGGGAACCACGGCTCGCGTTAAGATGCCGAACTATCCCGGCACGGTAACGGTGAAGGCAACGAGCGTTCAAGACACCTCGAAATCGAACACAGCAACGGCAACGGTTACCTCTAATATCTCGGTGGCGGTGAGCCCAACTACGGCAAGTAGGCAAGTGAACCAGTCGATCACGGTGACGGCGACGGTAACCAATGGATCGCTTGATAACACGGTTACGTGGGCCGTTACCGGAGGTGCCTCGATCACCTCTTCCAACGGAACATCGGCAACTGTTCGAATGCCCGCAACGACAGGGTCGGTGAACATCACCGCTCGGTCTGTGCAGGACACCACCAAGACCGCAGTGTGCGGCGTGAGCGTGACCACGGCAACGGGTGGCGCTTCCGGAACAGTGAGGAGTCCGAAATGAAGAGCGGAGTCCGGCTACTGATCGCACTTTGCGTCACGCTCCTGCTTGCAGGATGCGGAGGCTGGGTAGGGTCTCGCCTGGGCTCCGGTAATTCTTCGTCCATCTCTCGCGGTAAAGCCGAAATTCGGTTCGTGTGGCCAGAGCGGAGTCGTTTGATTCCGCTCGCCGCGAACTCCGTTCGGCTCCGCCTTTCTAACGCGAATCAAACCTATACACAGGTCGTAAATCGACCTACCGCCACGGGTTCGAACACGACTCCAATCGTGTTCGATCCGGTGGACATCGGTGACTACACCGTCACCGCTGAAGCTTTTCCCCAAGCAGACGCCACGGGAACGGTGCAAGCCTCTGGAACGACATCCCTTTCTATAGTCCAGGGTCAAAACACCTCGTTTACGGTGACGATGCTTTCTCAAGTCGCTACGGTCACCGTAAGCGGGCCGTCCACGACCATTCTCGTCGGCGACAACAAAGTTTTTAGTGCCAAGGCCTTCAACGCCGCAAACGTTGAGGTTCTTGTGGACGACACAACGTGGCAATGGACCGCGCCCACTGGAGTGAAAGTCGTTTCTCTTCCGGGGGGTCAAGTCCGGCTGAAGGCTCTGGAAGAGGTCACGGGCTCTGTTACGGCAACCTACACCGAGCCAGAATCCGGTGATCCGGTTGGAACGATTGCCTACGAGTCGCTGAACTCGATTTATCAAATCAACAGCTTCCTGACTGCCGGAGGGACCGACGCTTCTGACGACCGAACCGCCGTTGACATCGTTGGGGATTCGACGGCAAACCTCATGTCCGTCTTCCAAACTCAGGCCAATACGAACACGCAGGTTTGGGCTACCACCGAACGCGAGTTTCCTAGTTGGGTGACTCCTCCAACGCTCAGCTTCTCTGGAACAGCCACCCCGCTTTCGCTTGCGATCAATAGCAACGGACGACAAGGTGTTGCGGTTCAGGTCGGATCGACCGTGGAATTTTGGAGCGCTGATCGAGGCGTCGGTTTCGCAAAGCGATTCAACCTACAAGGAACCGTCCTAGACATGGCTCTCGGCGACGATGGTCGGGTGTTCGTGCTCGCCGATGAAGCGGGCGTGAAGCGCATCCGGCGATACGAAACGTCTGGAACCTCCACCATTTTGACGGCCACGCTGGACAGCAAATCGAACCGTATTGGCGTGGACGGATTCGGCAACGTTTACTACAACGGCACCGATATTCGGGTCCAAAACTCAACGGGTACCGAGACGGTCATCGTAGCGGCGTTTGCAGAAGAGGTGCTAGACCTCGATGCGGTGGATGGGAATGTGTACGTGATGGCGACCCCTGATGCGGCAGATAAAGCGACCGCTCACGTGATTGTCTACACGGCTGAGGGAGACCTGCTGGACGACATCTCGACTCAGGCCTTCTTCTATGAGTTCGATCTTTCCACCCGATTCGCCGTGGACAAGCAAACAGGCGACTTCTACCTCTTGCGGGTCTTTGAAGACTTCACCCTGTGGAAGGGCTTTGAGGTTGTCTCCTTCTTCCGATTCTAGAGCAGTCGGACTCGCACTCTAATCGGCTGAAAAGAATTCAGCCGATTAGAGCAAGGAGGAACCGGATGGGAGTCCGGATTCCCCAGAATTTGGCGAAGCGTGAATTTGCGCTCGCAATGTCTTCACCTCTGCCAAGATGGTCTCGCCGATCTCTCCGCCTTCTCGGAGGAAGACCATGAGCGACGAAGAGAGCATCTCTTGCAAGAACGCGATCGAAAAATCGGTCGTCAGCGCGACCACTTCTCGAAGCGTCTCTTCACTCGGACGGACACCTTCCTCCCAGAACTGAGTGCGCCGAGTCATGTACTCGAACCGTGCGGTCTCATCCGGGTTAGGGAAGAAGATCTTGCGGTCGAAACGGCTCGGTCGATGCGCCAGTGCGGGATCGATTTTTTCCAGATGGTTCGTCGTTGCCAGCGTGAGGATTCCCTCGTTCACTGCCAAACCGTCGATTTCGTTCAGAAGAACGGAAAGATGATCCTTCGGGATAAGGGCGTCCAAATCCTCTAGAATCAGCACGCACGGTGCCATCTCTCGCGCCTTGTTGAACACGGTTCGAATGTTTTGCGGAACGGGATCGTCTTCGGCTTCGAACGAGCGCACCACCAGCGACGGCTTTCTCAAAGACCGAAGCAGGGCTCGCAGCGTGAAGGTCTTTCCGTTGCCGGGAGGTCCGTACAAGATCGCTCCGCGCTTCCAAGGAAGACGGTATTTCTTGAACGTCTCTCGATCTTCGAAGAATCGAAGAATGGCGACATCCAGTTGCCGACGTTGATCCTCGTTCAGCGTCAGATCGGCAAGCGAGGCCGACTCGATCTGAGACTTCATTTCGTCGTCTCGACTGAAGTAGCCGTTGCTGAACACCAGCACGGAATCATCCGTGCTCGCGTTCCACTTACAGACCTCGATGAAGAACGATTCTGCGATCGAGACCGTATCGGCGACGATCACGTTGACGCTGTCGTAACCCAGGCCGAACCGGGCGACGAACAACGAGTTGTTTCGCCAATCCACGTGAATGAGCGCGTGGGTTGGACGCAACTTGAGACGCCCGTCGATCCAGGTCGCATCGACTTTGTAATCCACATCGGTGCGGATCACAGAGGCGCATCCGCCCGACTCACTGTAACCGTCTAGGTTAAAGTCCGAGTCGGTGGTGACTAGGATGTACGAGTTTGGTTGCGCCTCTCGCAGATGCTCTACGAGGGCAAAGGTGGGATCGCCACAGCCGGGCTTGGTGATCCGAACAAACAGATCTTTTGGAACTTTCATAAAATTCTTGCGCGTGAGGTCAGGAGAACAACGACGAAACGAAATCGCAATTTAGCGATTCGTGTAGTTCGGTCGTGGTTCGTGCGCAAGCATGAGAAACTCCTGGCGAAACTTGCCTGAGTGCAACCAGTATGACGCGCAGGGAGCGTGAAAGGTTCGCCAAAAAGTACGGGGCTTTCGAGTTCTACTCGAAAGCCCCGCGTTAACGGCTCGGCTCCAGGCAGTTAGGTGGCGGTTACGGGCTCTTCTTCGGCGGGCATTTCGCCAAGGAAGTTCTGCTGCATCTTGCTGACTTCCGACTGCATGCGGACCAGCTTGGCGTAGATGCCGTCTTCTAGCGCGAGAAGTTCTTCGTGAGTGCCCAACTCCGCCACTCGGCCCTCATCCATGACCACCAGGCGATCCGCGTTCTTCAACGTGGAGAGTCGGTGGGCGATGGCAAGAACGGTTCTACCCTCGACCAGGTTCTCGATGGCCTCTTGAATCATCCGCTCGGTTTCCGTGTCCACGCTGGCGGTTGCTTCGTCGAGAATAAGAACCTTCGGGTTGTGAAGAATGGCCCGAGCAATGGAAATGCGCTGGCGCTCTCCGCCCGATAGTCGTTGACCGCGCTCGCCGACGTAGGTGTCGTATCCGTCGGGGAACTTCACGATGAAGTCGTGAGCGTTCGCCGCCTTCGCCGCCTCCATGACCTCGCGGAGGGTCGCGTCGGGTCGACCGTATGCGATGTTGTCTTTGATCGTTCCGGGGAAGAGGTAGCTCTCTTGAAGAACAACGCCAACCTGTCGCCGGAAGTCGTCGACCTTGATCTTGCGCAGATCGACACCGTCCAGTTCGATATGGCCCTGGGTGGGATCGTAGAAGCGCAGGATCATGTTGATCAGCGTGGTTTTTCCGCTTCCGGAGTGGCCAACGATACCGATCATCTCGCCGGGTTTGACCTCTAAGTCCACGCCGTGCAGAACGGTTCGAAGCTTGTCGTAGCCAAAGTGGACATCGCTGAACTTGATGCCGCCTTCCACCTGCGGCATGGCCACGGCATCTTCCGCGTCCTTAATATCGATCGGAGTATCGAGAATCTCAAACACGCGTTCTGCTGCGGTGAGCGCTCGCGTGGACCAGTCGATCAAGCGTTGCAGGTTCATCAACGGATCGTTCAGGCGTTGGACGTAAGCGATGAACGCCACGAGTTCGCCGACGGTCATGATTCCTTGCAAGACGCCTCTACCGCCCACGAACCAGACCAAGATGGTGGACATTCCCATGGCGAACAGCACCAGCGGGAAGAAGGTGGCCCATCCGGCTTCTGCCACATAGCCCGCTTCGCTGAGCTCGCTGATGCGACGGTTGAAGCGGCTGACCTCTCGATCTTCGCCGTAGAAAGCCTTCACCACGCGCGTTCCTTGCAGAACGCCGCTGAGGGCAGAGCTCATCCGAGACCATTGGTGCCAAACGCGGCTCCAGACCCGGTTCATCTTCTTGCGGAAGTAGTTGACGGCAAGCGCGACGACGGGGATGGGGATCAGCGCCCAAAGGCCGATCTTCCAGTTCATCAGCAGCAGAACCGTTGGGATGCCGATGAGCAACACCATTTGGTTCACCACCACCGGGATACCGTCGACGAGAACGTCATACAGGGCGCCCGTGTCGTTGGTCATTCGGCTCATGATCGAGCCGACGTTGCGTTTATCGTAGAAGCCCAGACTGAGGTGTTGGAGCTTCTCGAACAGGCTGTGCCGAATGGCGATGGTGATTCGCGCACCCAAGAAAGCCACGTTTCGTCCGCGAGCGATTTGAACGCCCAGGATGATGAATCGCGCGACGAGAAGGATGAGGATGATCTGCAGAAAGTGCGCGTACACCTCTGCCATTGGCAGGGTGTCCTTCTTCTCAAGCGTCTCATCGATAAGGATCTTGGTCAGGTAAGGCGGAAGGAGTTCCAGCACCATGCCGCCAACGCTGAGGAGCGTTCCCCAAATGAGTCGACCGCGATACGGCTTCGTGTATTCGAAGAGTCGGAGCAGGGTTTTGCCGCGGCTCACGCACGCTTCGCAGACGTTGTTGTACTTGGGAAGCGGTCTGCCGCACTTGGGGCAAAGCCGATTGGTGTCGTCGATGGGGGGAAGGGGTTTCCCATCGATCATCGCCTTCAGCCGCTTTTCGGCGTTGGCAAGAGCCAGGTTTTGGCGGTTGGTGGCTCGAATCAGTTCGACGCTGCCGCCATTGCGGTCGGCAATGAGCGCGGTTGCATCGACAAGGTCTTCCAGTCGAGGATTGGTGAGCTCGGCTACGGGGTGCTCTTCAATCAGTTCCTCGCCCGTCGGTGTTTTTTGGAAGGTACGAGCGGTGCCGTCATAGATTTCCAGGCGGCTGTGGCCCAAGCGGCCGTACCGATCCAAGTCGGTTTCAACTCGGATGGTTCTATCCTCATCCGCAGTCTGTTGCAACTGTTGCTTCGACTCTTCTGGCAACCCCTTGGTATCTGACCCGTTCAAATCTGACATAGCGTTTCCGGACCCTCCCGTCCGACCCCGTGGCGCGCCCTTGGTTCCGATCCTGCCGCTGTGCAGGGGCGAGACACCATTGATTCACGCAACGAATGGCGCATGAAGGCAACGTGGATCTTCGGTTTCTACGATCCGAAGTTCCGGCTTCGGAGGAAAATCCACGCGCAAAAAACTCTGACCGTTTGAAAAGCGACGCTGCTTTATCAGAGGCGATTTTGGGGTGGCGATAGAAACCCGATCCGCGGGTCAACCATGCACTTGTAAAGATTGGACGATGTATCGCCCCAAAGTGTGAGCCTTTGTGCGGAAAATCGAAGAAAAACGGCTTTCAGGTGGACGACGATCGCAAAGTGATCACGTTGCGCCGAAGCCGTGGTGGACGTGCGCCTCGGTTTTCCGGAGACGCCGGGCAAGTGCACCGGGTTGTCCGGCAGAAGATGAAGTCGATCCTTGAAGGGTCCGACATTCCAGCCTACTTAGACGGTGAAGTAGTGCGGATGCCTTCGAACGCGAGATCGGCCTACGCTGAATCGGGAGCATTGACGTCCAGTGCAATCGAGATGGGCGCTAGAACGTTGCTCTTCCATTGGAGCGGCGATCGGGAAGCTTCGACCCTTCGCCTTCTGCTGGATCATAAGGGCCTGACGGTTGATCCTGATCCGGAAGTGTTGATCCTGGAGGCGACCTTGCAAGAACTTGCGCGAGTGCTCTCGGAACTTCTGAAAGACCCGATTCCAAACGACGTTGAACTAGCAACCAATATCAAGAACAAGGCTCGCGATAAATACGACTGGGTGCTTCCAGAGCAATTACTCAACACGAGTTTTGCGCGCAATCAGATAGATGTCGACGGAGCACTCGATATCGCTCGCTCGATCATCGCATGCCACGAGTCGTAACCGCTATTCCTTAGCGTACGTAGAAACGGCTTCTGGTGCACCATAACGTCCTTTATGATACGCCAAGGCTCTGAGACTGAAGAGAGGTCCTGTTCGGAGTAGAGAGCTGAGAAATCCTGCCGAGGTTGCAGGGATTACGAGAGATAACGGCGATCCGCACGGTTCCGACTATCAGTCATAAGTTCTAAAGGAGCACCCTTAAGGAAAGTCTCAAGACAAACAAAACGGAGGAAATCCTACAGGTTTAGGATGGTGAGAAAATGGGGCCTGGTCACTTGCGCCGGACGCACTATCCTGGAAGGCCGAAAACAACACTGCTTAATCTCTCATGCGTTGACCAATACTCACTTGACGTAACAGGACAACACGTATTCTATGTACATCGTATTGCTCTTATCGATCCTATGGAAAGAAGGATGACACCAGGAAGCACTCAACGATCATTTCAATGAATCTGCTTAGGCGCCCGTGGTCCTAGGTGCTAAAAGCACTTAAACCTAATTGCTTGATGATGAAGCAAGGATGCGTAAACAACAACAAAGGTGTATCCGTGATTGCCCTACATCCCGTGTTCCCGGAGAACGGATCTCGTTTCAATCACCTTTCCGTTTTGGAGAGTGAAGATTCTCCATCTGATAAATGTCGCATCGGTATCGGCGAAGATAAGCTGTCCACTAAAGTTTTCCACGAAATCTGATTGTGCCGGGATATCGACTTCTCTTGGTTCGTAATCGGAACTCCGCTGAACTATCGTCCTCCCAGCAAGCTTTGTTCTAAGGTTCCTCCTGTTTATTCGAGTCTCTGTGCCAGCGATGACACTCAAAGACTGATTGACAATCTCCGGATCGTCTTCATCAGCTGGTTTGATTTCCGTGCTAAGGACTCTATATTTCTCCCAGAGGTATTTGTCTGCAGGGTTGCGGACATACAGGTACTGAGTCTTTGGCTTGAGAATCGTAAAGTTATCTACGACTTCTAAATCCTCTACGCCCAACTCATCTCTAACCTGATACCGTCCTATCGGCATCGGCTGTTCGAACCGGTTCATCCATTCTTCGTTATAGGGTGGATGAAATTTTCGCTCACAACCAAATAGGTTCCATGCTAACAAATTAAAACAAACGAAATGTGTTATCTTCTTTGAGTTGGCCATTATTCCACGCTTTGGTGCAACCAGCGACACAGGCGTCGCCAGTAAGCTGCAGGCCCCTTGGACCCCACTGCTTAAATCCCCCGCCAATTCGGCGACCAATCTCGTTGTTATGCCTATCGCTATCACAGGCGTTACGAGTGATGATGCATTCTGGTTTTCTCTCGCGACTTTGCCACTCGTCAAATGCTGAACTTGGACAAAAAGCGGTAATCATGCACGCCGTAACGTAGTGCGCTATCGCATTCTGCCTGCCAGCTTGAGTTGGATTCGGAACCAAGCGATTTGCAAACTCTCCTATATCACACATGCAATGACTAAAGTGTCCGGCGAAACAGTCCCTTTTCGATCTTGGTCTACACTGCCTTGCACCATACGGCTCACCCGGGCAGTTGTGTGCTGAAACATAAACGCATTCTTCAGTCGGTTTACATCGAATCGGACAATAACCAGATGGGTCTAGATTGCCTGCTGGATTTGATCCACAATACAAGTAGCCATTTTGGTTCGGCCAAACTGGATCAACCGTCGTCCAGCTTCCCGGCGTCTGCGAATAATGCCGTGCCCTGACGTAGTGGGAGCTCGCATAGTTGAACGTGGCTCTGTAGCCATACGGTCCAACCCACTGATACATCCTGTCGGAGATGCTTCCAGAGCGAGAGAGCACTTCTCCGTACGGTTTGTAACGCATGGTCTTCACCGCCGTTGCCGTCTGATCCACCACCGAGTGGATGCTTCCAAGAGGATCTGGAACGTAGTTTAGGATCACACCATCCGTGACTTCAGAGAGCATTCGACCGTTTACTGAAACATAGTTCGTTACATGCATCTTAAACATTTTTCGAATCGAAAGGAGGTTATTTGCGAAATCACAGCTTCTATCCGAAGAGCTCCGGATCATAGTGAACATGATAGCGTGGGTATGGCGGAATCTGTTTTATTGACTTGTCAGATCGTGGATCGATGCCATAGAAGAACTCAGTGGGGTTGTGCATCGCATCAGATTCCATTACCATTTCTAGACGGCTGAGAATGGTTTCTTTGAGAGTCTGATTCTTGGTCTTATGCGCAAGTCTTGTCAAACCGATAAAAGCGGACCTTCGCCAAAGTGTTGGAAGTGTAGTGTCCTCGACGCTTTCTATTAACCAAGGAACATCCTTTATCCACGTGACCTTCGACGAACAAAGAATATCAAAGGCAACCCAGCGAACCATCGGGTCCGGGTCATTTTGGCTCACCCGCTTTAAAAACGCACTCCAAGAACGCCTTGCGTTTTTTCTTGAAGCGAGCAAAATATCGTATCGCCATCGTGAGGTGTAGCTTGGGAACAGGTTAATCAGGCCCGCAATCCTCAATGGTGTGATTCTTTCAAGTTCAGTAAGCTTAAAGGATTGGACCGGTGACCAGCCATGCTTTATCCGGTTCAAGTCACCATTGATACCAGTAGTCTGAAGACAGAGCAAGTGGGATAGAAATCTTGAAATCACTAACCAGGCTTCTGCATCTCGCATCCAGTACGGGGAGCGTCGAGACAAAAGAACGTAAGCAACGAAACTCCCCTCTGTTAGGAGTGGTAGATGTTCGAACAAGGCGGTCGGATTTGACCTCTCTAAGACGTTTGAGCCAATATCGTTGCCAATGATGCGGGCTAAGGAGTTTCCATAATTGGATAAATGTGGATCAACCTCCTCAACGTCTTGAGTCAGCGCTCTCAATACTTGTAGGAGAGGATAAGCAATGACAACATCTACTAGTCCGACTAAGGCTGTTCCAGAGCTAATGTCTTGAAACAGGTATCCGATGTCTTCAGGGACAGCCCAGGCTTCACTACCAATCGAGATGTCCCCTACTCGTGTAGCTCCTCTTATCAAGTTTGCGTACTCGTCAACGACGACTGCATCAAAGGTCCAATCTGGTCTAATTGAGCACGGAATCTCTTCTAGTGCTGAGATGATTGATCTGAGAATGAGTTCCATTTTCTCCGCATTAGAAATCTGGCTGAGATGGCTGCAAAGGTAATCGGTTGTCAGTGGCAGTTTATTGTTCGCCTGGAGCTTTTCTTTGCAAGGTTGGCTCTCCATTCTTCCAACGACTATATCCGTCAACCATGCACTTGAAAAGATTGGACGATGTATCGCCCAAAAGTGTGAGCCTTTGTGCGGAAAAGCGAACAAAAACGGCTTTCAGGTGGACGAGGGGTGCAGAGTGATCACGTTGCGCCGACGCCGTGGCGGACGTGCGCCTCGGTTTTCCGGAGACGCCGGGCAAGTGCACCGGGTTGTCCGGCAGAAGATGAAGTCGATCCTTGAAGGCTCCGGCATTCCAGCCTACTTAGACGGTGAAGCAGCGCGGATGTTTTCGAACGCGAGATCGGCCTACGCTGAATCGGGAGCATTGACGTCCAGTGCAATCGAGATCGGCGCTAGAACGTTGCTCTTCCATTGGAGCGGCGATCGGGAAGCTTCGAGGTGTGTGCACGCGGAGCGGAACTTCAGACGGTTCTAGCCGAATTCCAAGACCACTACGACAAACATAGACCTCACCTGGCACTGGGTGGATTAAATCCCATAACTTACAAGGACAGACTGATGACTAACAGGACACAGGAACTTCTACAACTCTGCGACGGCCTGAAACAAAGAACTGGTCATCCCGAGAACGCAACGTCTGGAGGATCGGTTCCCATGCTCAGTCTTACTTTCTCAACTGACCAGTGCGCTTAAAAGTGGTCTTAACGCATTAGAAATTTCGACATTGAGTAATCGTGTAAAACGTGTGGGCGAAGGCTTTAATGTTACTTTTACACCACTTCTCTTAAACCTTCCGTTTCTTCAACGCGGCATACGCCCTTGTTCCTACCTTCGTTCAGAAGAAAGCTATTCTGATTCTTCAGCCCTAATAATTGGAGCTAGGTCATCTATGTCGATGGTTAGATAAACCTCACCCCCACTGTCGACATTAAGTATGCACCCCACCACTTCGCCCCTACGCTTAAAGCGAATAACGTGAATACCTTCCGATAAGTAAATCGACGCAAGACCAGGTCCTGAAACGAAGGACTCACTCACAAGACTTAGGTCTTTATCAAAGTAGAGATGAACCAAAGCTTGTGGATGTGTGTTACATCCTCCAAAACTCAGAACTAGAAATACTAAAAGCAAGGAGATGCGTTTAAGGTGGGCCATTCTAATATCGACCTGTAGCGGGAATGATGACCTTTCCGGGATTCGTTTTACATCCAGAACGAGGCTTTCGCCACCCCGGAGGCATCTTGCCAGGTTTCTCAGGTGGAAGTATTGCTTCGATGCCTCCTGGCTTAGCATTTGCAACGCAACATGTGTAACAATCGTTTGAAGTTCCACAATTAATCCCGATGGCATTATTGTACAAATCCTTGCATTTGCTTGTGGGGGGGTGTGGTTTGTTGTCTTTTGGAATTTGACGGTAGCCTGGGCATGTCTTCCAGAACCAGGGAGCATCCCTTTCGTGAAGGTCAGTGCATTCTTTTGCCCATCCTGCACCCGAAAGTCCTCCAAAAGTGCCACACGACTTAGCGATCAAACATGCCCACATACAGTGTTGAACTGCATTGCAAAGTGTGCCATCCGCCGGAGGTCCTAATCCATACTGCTTACAAAACTTGGCTGCAGCATCCTGAGCGGGTTTTGCCTGGTCAAGACAACACTTATAACCGTCTATTAAAGTCCCAGGATCTCCAAGGATTACCTGTAGGCCGCTAGGGTCTAGGTAGACAACTGGTTCATTGAGCCCGTAGTTAAATGCGGACTCGCCTGGCCACAGCGGATCAACAGTGTTCCACCTACCGATATTCGCGATGTAGTACCTGGCCCGTATGTAAAGTCTGTTGAGGGCATCTCGGAAATAGCCGAGTGTTCCCACAAAGCCCCAGGGAGAAGGGTTGTTTCCTGTGCTGGTTCTTACTTCTCCGTACGGCCAGTATGTGGTGGAGGAAGTCTGAACTCCCAAGGCATTCCTGGTTTGGATAACACTCCCAAGAGTATCAGCGACGTATTTGGTGATGGTTCCACCACGGTTCTCTTGAACCATGCGACCGTTCACCGTTGCATACACTACAGACATCGGCACTAGAACACCTCTCCTAAGTAGTCGCCACCGTCCCAAACGTAGGTGGTCACTCCGCTAGCGGTTTGTTTTCTGCGGCGAAGGCCATCGCCGTCGTACGTCATCGTCTCACGAGTTCCGTCTGAGTTCACAATTACCGACTCCCTTCTCTTAACTCTTGGCCAGAACATAGGATTATACGCATCTAAACTGCGTTGCGGAAATAGTCAAGGTATATTACTGTCCTCTGACGATTCAGACCTCCCTCCATTTCCTAATTAGGAAGACGTACCGATCGAGCAATCAACTCTAAATCCTGCGCAACCAATACATCAGCGATCGAGGCGAGATTTAGGCGACCGTTAACGTGAATGCGGTCATTCCAGACGTCGAACTCTAAAATGGAAGTTGGCCTAATTTTTCGAGTACTCCGCGAGGAAAAACATGTAGTTGCATATCGAGTTTTTCCGACGGACCATTCCTTCACCGTTTCAGGCAATTTTAAACGAAAATTTGTCAATGATTTGATTCTTGAATTAGCAAGTTCTCGCCCACTGGAAGAATCCTTTGATAGAGCCGTTATAACAACCCACCTTTTGTTGGGTAGAACAAGAGTGAGTTCACCCGGATTACGTTCCAGAGTTAGCCAGTCACTTGGCACTTTAATCTTTATGCCCGCGAAACCATTTGTGATCGGAGGAATAGTTTCAGCCCGAACTGGAGCCGGATTCAATATACTTGATAAGATGAGCCATTTAATCATTGTCGTCCTCTTCTTCTTCCTCGGCCTACTTCAGCGTCTAAGTAACATTGCGTATGTCCATCTAAACAGGATTTATAGCAGGATGTATCTTTCGCACCTGGTCCACACTTTATCAAGACGCACTGCATAAACCACATGTCGCAACATTCTTGGCGCCATACTGTTACCCCGGTGTCCGAACCACTGCACGGGTTTCCTGGGCTCCCGTTAAGGCCTGAAGAAAACAGACACGCAAGATACTCAGCGTATATCGGCCAGTCCTTTGAATCGGCAACTTTTTGAAGACATTTAGCCCAGCAGTCGGGCGCGTACAAACCGCAATTGATAATACACTTTTCGACCCGTTTTGCAACTCGAGGAACTAAACCGTTAAGGATCTCCTCGCAAGGCTCTAGCTGGCGAGGACCTGACAAGCATCCTGTGCCGCCGCTTGGCCATGTAGGCCTCTTAGGGACTTTGCCTGGCTTGAGTCCCGTTGGATCAACCATGCCGCTTGGAATATTTTTGACGTACCCATAGGCACTTTCATCTGGCCAAAGCGGATCAACGGTGTTCCACCTGCCGATACTCGCAATGTAGTATCTGGCTCTGATGTAGAGCCTACTGAGAGCATCTCGGAAGTAGCCGAGTGTTCCCACAAAGCCCCATGGGCTGGGGTTGGTTCCTGTGCTGGTTCTTACTTCACCGTACGGCCAGTACGTGGTGGAGGAAGTCTGAACTCCCGAGGCGTTTCTGGTTTGGATCACGCTCCCAAGAGTATCGGCGACGTATCTGGTGATGGTTCCGCCTCGGTTCTCTTGAACCATGCGGCCGTTCACCGTTGCATACACTACAGACATCGGCATTAGAACACTTCTCCTAAGTAGTCGCCACCATCCCAAACGTAGGTGGTCACTCCGCTAGCGGTTTGCTTGCGGCGGCGTAGACCGTCGCCGTCGTACGTCATCCTCTCACGAGATTCGTCTGGGTTCACAATCATCGACTCTCTGTTCCTTCTATTGTAAGTGTAATTTGTAGAAACGCCGCCCCTATTTTCAACCGTCGTGTTCCCTTTGTTGTCGTAGCTGAACGTGACTCGGGTTGGTCCGTCATGAAGCGGCCACCGCACTCATCGCGTCAGCCTTGGAGCAGAACGACCTAGCGGCAGACGAGGAAGCCCTTGCATGGGTAGTCGCCCACCAAGGGCAAACCGGGATGTGGCCGGGGATGGTAGGCGCTCTCTGCGACGCTGCGGGGCTTGACCCTCTACCCCAATGGCAAGACGCGACCCTGCGTAATCCTGACAACGATGAGGCACGAAGACTTCTTGCGATGAGGCATCTCAACTCTGGGCGAGCAGAGGAAGCGGTCTCGCACCTCGACCTACTTCAGCGGCGGGGCTATGCCCAAAGCGCGGTCCTACTGGCGCAACTCGCACAGAACCGGGGTGACACCAACCGCGCCGAAGCCTGGTACAAGCGAGCACGAGAACTTGGGTGGAATGGATAGCTAGTTGGACTCAGCGTTGTTCAACGATCCGTAGTTCCTCCACCGCTCGTGGCACGCCAAATCAAGTTAAAGGAAACGCCGCTCTTATCGACAATGACTGAACCGGAGTCAGAGTCATGCTCCCAGGGATAGATCCTCCCTCGTACGACCTGTCGGAGGGTGTTGACCTCAACGGTGTACTCCCAGCGCCAGGGGTAGAAAAGGATTGAACCAGTACCCTGTAGGACGGGCTCGCCATCTACGCGAATAACAGAGTCCCGAACGTCCGAGGCGATGAGTACGGGCCGAGTGTACACCATGAAACAATAAGTTCCCGCGCCCAGCATGGCGCCACCAACCAGTCTCAGCATCAGCCCGCCTGCCCGCTTCAACGCTGGCACACCAGGTCTAGTCAACGCAGCCGCCCTTCACGGTATGCCTGCCCACACTTCTTGTGGCAGTCGGCTTTGGGACGAATGCGTCCGATGCCATGTACCACGTCGTTATTGTGTCGATCTCTTCGGGAGTCGTCCGTGGACCACGTCTGAACCTCGTGAAGGATCACCAGGAACGAGCAGAACTGCCCACACTCCTGATTCGCCAAGCACGTTCCAACGCAATGACGCATGGCGTTTGGGAAACCTCTTTTTCCGTTGTACGCCTTACCAGTCCGCTTGTAAATGTCGTTGAGGCACTCAAGACAACTAGGAGGCCTATCATAGAGCGGCGTCTGGCAGTGCCAGTAGGCGGGATCGGACTCGCTACCTGGAGGACCGTTGAACACGCAACCCGGCTCCCCGCCATGATGGGGACAACCCCTTCTTGACTGCCTCCCGCTGGGATCGTTCTGGTCCACGGGGCCGTTGTTCACGTAGCCGTACGCGCTCTCATCCGGCCAGAGAGGGTCCAGGGTGTTCCACCTCGACAGGTCGGCACGGTAGTTCCTCGCTCGCACGTATAGGCGGGTAGCGGCGTCCGTCAGATAGCCCCAGATCCCGCAGAATCCCCAAGGGCTGGGGTTGGTTCCGGAACTGGTTCTTACTTCTCCGTACGGCCAGTATGTGGTGGAGGAAGTCTGAATTCCAGAGGCGTTCCTGGTTTGGATCACGCTCCCAAGGGTATCGGCGACGTATTTGGTGATTGTTCCACCACGGTTCTCTTGAACCATGCGACCGTTCACCGTTGCATACACTACGGACATTGGCATTAGAGGTCTTCTCCTAAGTAGGCTAACAGAAATAGAATTCTTAGAAAAAGTTTCGATAAGAGCTTTTCAGCAAAGTCTGCTAGGAAGATTACCGCAGTCGTACTGTCACCGATGCTGACTCATGTAACCAATCGGGGTAAACATATGCGATCACTGCATAAGAAAAGGCCAGTAAAGAGGTCAACACATAGACTGCAAGTACCCTAACAGATTCTGGCTTCGCCTCCGCACTTTTTGGCAAGGTTCTAAGGCCAACCTCAAATATCATCGTGCAAACGAACGAGACTATTAAAATTGGAGTATCCGACAACGCTCCTCTACAGAAGGATCCATAAGTGAGCCGTGCTAACATCCACACTAGAACCGCCTCCAACAGCGCGTTAAGTGTTGCCGAAATTGCAATTTTCATCTGAACTCACCAGTATTTCTTGAGATCAACGGCACCAGTACAAGCTCTCCCAGCTGCACCGCGCGTGACTGTATTAATGAATTGGTTTATGGCTCCACCAAACCAGTCTCCAAGTGCATCGCGGAATTCTTGATTTGCAAAACCTCCAAGACATGCGGTCGCTGCGTCCGCAACCGCTTTTGCAGCATCACACCAGTTCGGATTTTTGTCGCAGCACGGATTAGATATACAGGGACATAACTTATCGGCTGCAAGCCCTGCTAACGCCGATAAGATACCCAATAGGCAGCCTGCCAACGGTCCGAAAAGAGCCGTTAACGCGGATCTTAGGCCGTTTGCAAGGCACTTGATAGCTGCCTTACATATTGCAACCGGCGGACTATCTCCGGAAAACCATCCTGTTACTACGCTCCCAATGGCAGAGGCTGCACAACTTGTTAATCCTGCAATGAGCGCGGCTATAACGTTTGCCGGAAGAAGTCCAGTAGGATCAGTGTCTGAGGCCGGCTTGTTTGAGGCATACATGTACGGGCGGACAGCAGGCCAGAGCGGATCGACGGTGTTCCACCTGCCGATACTTGCGATGTAGTATCTTGCCCTTATGTAGAGCCTGGTGAGAGCATCTCGGAAGTATCCGAGTGTTCCAACAAAGCCCCAAGGGCTGGGGTTGGTTCCTGTGCTGGTTCTCGCCTCACCGTACGGCCAGTACGTGGTGGAGGAAGTCTCCACTCCAGCGGCGTTCCTAGTTTGGATAACACTCCCAAGAGTATCAGCCACGTATTTGGTGATGGTTCCGCCTCGGTTCTCTTGAACCATGCGACCGTTCACCGTTGCATACACTACAGACATAGGCATTAGAACACTTCTCCTAAGTAGTCGCCACCATCCCAAACGTAGGTGGTCACTCCGCTTGCGGTTTGCTTTCGGCGGCGAAGACCATCGCCGTCGTACGTCATCGTTTCACGAGTTCCGTCTGAGTTCACAATCACAGACTCTCTGTTCCTTCTATTGTAAGTGTAATTTGTAGAAACGCCGCCCCTATTTTCAACCGTCGTGTTTCCGTTGTTGTCGTAGCTGAAGGTCACGCGGGTCGGTCCGTCTTGGAGAGTGGTCAACCGCTGAGCGGCATCGTAGGTCATGGTGAGCGGAAGCGAACCCTGGTGATGCTTCACCGTCATGTTTCCAACGGTGTCGTAAACAAAGGTGGCTCTTGCTCCAGTGACCTGCTGACCCGTAAGCCGGTCCGCGTTGTCGTACGTGTACGTTGTGACAACGCCATCGCGCGATTGCCGAGTCTTCCTACCGTCGTTATCGTAAGTGTCAACGATTGTGGAGATTATCGTTGCGCCGGTGAGCGCAGTAAGGGTTATCACTTGTCCTAGAGCATCAATCGTGGATCGTATCGATCCATTGCCAAACGTAACTGTGGTTTGATTACCGACAGCGTCGTACTGCAAGGTGTAGATCTCGCCTGTCGGCAGAACTTGAGACGTGAGCATATCGCGTCCGTCGTAGGAGTAGGTTGTTGTCCCACCGTCGGTATCAGCCGCGCAAGAGGGCTGAAGTTTGTAATTATGCAAGGGCATAGATAATCAGAGGGAGCGATGTTGATCATCCACTCCGTCGACCTCTCTCTGATTATCATAGTGCAAAGTATCCGATGTGGTACTTAAAAAACGGGCGGATCTCTATAAAATGATAACGAGGCGGTAGGGTGCTCTATCCCGCAGTGCCGGGGGGCGGGAGGAAGAACGAGACGCGGGCGTTCATTACGCTTTCTTTTCCACCAATCGTCGCCTTCTGGGCAGGGAAGTACGTGGTTTCCCAGCCTTTGGGCAGAGCTTTCACCTTGCCGAGGGCGGTCTGCTTCACGCCATCGATCGGCGTGGAATCCTTCACCACGGCTCCGGTGGGATCAAACCCAACGCCCTGCAGCGCCTTTTGCCAAGACCCGGGGTCGGTGGTGAACTCGATTTCTATGAGTACGAGTTTGCCTTTCTCGTAAACGGCTTGCACGCCCTTGAAGCCTTGTCTGGCGTAGCTTGTCTCCAGATAGTCTTTGTCGCCTTCGAACTTGGTGGGCTTGCCGAGCGTTTTCTCGACCGCCGCTCTAGGTTGATTGAGCAGACCCAAGATCCAAGATTTCTTGGCCTGGGCGCTCGCCATCGCCAAGAGGGCGAGGGGCAGGGAAAGGAGGAGGCAAGTTCGACCGTGCATCCTCCTTTAGACGGTTATTTCAGCTTGATCGGTTTGCCGGATTCTGCAGATCGGAGAACGGCATCGATGATTCTAATGTCACGGAGACCCATCTCGCCCGGGATGATGCACTTCATCTTCGGATCTCGGACGCAGTCTGAAAAGTGGTCCATTTGAAGCGCCCACTGGTTGGCGGCTTGGACCTCGATCTTCTTGCCGTTGATGGTGAAGTTGTGTCCGCTGTACCCCGTGGCAGGTTCGGCATCTATACGACCCCGATCGCCGTAGACCCGAAAGTTGTTCGCGTTCCAGCTATAGGCTGTTGCACAGAATCCTTGGATGCCGTTGGGGAAGATGAGGTTGAAGTGGTTCACGTCTTCCACCTCTTTGAACCGGGGAACGGCAAGTTTGTCTCGAGTGCCGTACACCTCGATGGGGTCTGCCCCCGCAAGGTAGCAACAGGCTTGAATGGCGTAAATGCCGATCTCGCTGATGGCGCCGTACCCACCGATGTCTCTTCGATGGTGCCAGCCCGTGTCCCAGCCCATGGTGAAGCCGTGGTCGGACCGAATGGTTCGGAGCGTACCAAGGGCTCCGGATCGGCAGAGGCGAACTGCTTCTAGGTTGTGCGGCTCAAAGTGGCATCGATAGCCCACGCCCAGCCGTTTGCCGAGCTTCTTCGCCTCGGCGACCATCTCTTCGGCTTCCTTTAGGTCGCCCGTCATGGGCTTTTCGCAGCAAACGTGTTTGCCTGCTCGAAGCGCGCGCATGGTGTATTCGTGGTGGGTGCCGGGGGGCGTGATGACGTAGACCACCTCGATGTCCGGGTCGTTCTTGATCGCCTCCAGATTCTTGTAGTCGTAAATTTTGGATTCCGGGATATCGTATTGCGCGGCGATGCGCTTTGCCTTATCCGGCGAGCCCGAGATAACCGCCACGGGCTTGCTGTTCTTGCAGAACTTCATGTTCGGCAAAATCTGATTGGTGGCGTATCCTCCCAACCCAAGAATCGCCCAGCCAACGGGTTTGGAGGGTTCTTGAGCGGGATTTGCGAACGCCTCCATTCCTAATCCGGCGACGACACCCGACGCTGCGACGGCTCCGCCCGCCGCTAACACTTCTCGACGCGAAAGTTCTGCCATGGCGTCATCTTACGACCATTCCAACCGGTGTGTCTTGTCCTTAACGCAATCCGATTTCTAAGAGAACCGGATACGGGTGGGTAGATTACGACCTATGGCAGAAAGCGGATTGAAAACACCTCTAAAAGTGGCTGTGGTGGGTGCAGCGGGCAAAATGGGGCAAACCGCTTTGCGATGCCTGAGCGCCGACCCTTCGACCGAGGTTGTTCTTGCCATTGGAAGGCGAGAGGAGACGATTCTTGGAGTCGAAGTATCGACCGATCTTGCCGCCGGGTTGGATAGAACCAAGCCAGACGTGCTGCTGGAACTCACCAGTGCCGCTTCTGCCCCCGGGCACGTTGCGGTGGCAACCGAGCGCGGGATTCCGGTGGTGGTGGGCTCCACCGGGGTTCCGTTTGAGACCTTGGCTAAGTTGAGTTCCGATTCTGTGCCGGTGTGGTCGGTGCCGAACTTTGCCATCGGCGCGGTGCTGATGATGCGCTTTGCGGAGATGGCCGCCGAGTGGCTCCCCGATGTGGAGATTATCGAGACTCACCATGAGCGCAAGCTCGACGCCCCGAGCGGAACCGCGATGGTGACGGCTCAGCGCATCGCCAAGGCTCGCACCGCCGCGCGAACGGTTCCCCCAACGGTGACCCTAAAAGCGGAAGGGGCTCGCGGTGGAATGGTTGAGGACGTCCCGGTACATTCGGTGAGACTCCCCGGATTTTTGGCCCACCAAGAAGTGGTTTTCGGCGGTATTGGGGAGGGCCTTACCATTCGGCACGATTCGTTCGACCGTCGATCTTTTGAGGCGGGCATCTTGCTGGCGGTGAAGTCGATTCACGGGTTGAAAGGGTTCCAGGTCGGCCTCGATCTTGTGCTTTTCTCGTAGCGAGCGGCGAGTTCGGACGGGCAAGGGAAGAAGGGAAGGGATAGAACCTGCCAAACTAGAGCGGTATGTTTCAGCCCCAACCAGGCGACGAAGTCGCCGTGATGCAAACCAACCACGGTCGAATTGTTCTTGGCTTTCTGCCCGATAAGGCTCCTGGCCACGTGGAGAACTTCAAGAAGCTGAGCAACGAGGGCTTCTACAACGGCCTCCAGTTCCACCGAGTCATCCCTGGCTTCATGATTCAGGGCGGCTGCCCAAATACTCGCGAGGGCGCTCACGGAATGCCTGGAACGGGCGGACCGGGCTACAGCATCAACGCGGAGTTCAACGACACTCCCCACGACCGAGGCATTCTTTCTATGGCTCGCTCTGCCAGCCCAAACTCGGCCGGATCGCAGTTCTTCATCATGGTGAAGAAGTATCCGAGCCTGGATGGTCAGTACAGCGCTTTTGGGTACGTGATTGAAGGCTTGGAAGTGGCGGACGCGATTGTGAATCTGCAACGCGGTCCTGGCGATCGCCCGCTGGATAGCAATCCGGCGAACATCGAAAGTGTGACCATCACCACTTGGCCGCTTGAGGCGTAACGGATTCAGAGTCTGTTGAGATAGAAGGAGATATGGCGATGAACTTTAAGAATTCAACCTTGGCGCTTTCTGCCTTGGCACTCGGCTTTGTGATGGTGGGCTGTTCGTCTTCTGACGCGAACTCTTCGGTGGCGACCAATTCGGGAATCGCCGAGGTTTACGACTCGAACTCGGCAGCGACCAACGCTCCGGAAACCAATGCTTCGGAGACGAACGCTTCCGAGGCGGGGTCGGGTTCGACAGCTTCCGCCCCTGCACCCGAGCTCGCTTCGGCGGCTCAAAAGGTCGATCCTCCTAAGGACGGCGAAGAGGTTGCGGTTTTGGAGACCACCAAGGGTCGCATCATCTTCAAGTTCCGAGCCGATAAGGCTCCGAAGACGGTTGAGAACTTTAAGAAGCTGGCGGGCAAGAAGTTCTACGACACCACCGCCTTCCACCGAGTGATTCCGGGCTTCATGATTCAGGGCGGATGCCCGAACAGCAAGCCGGGCGCGAAGGGAATGCCGGGTACGGGCGATCCGGGATATAGCATCGATGCCGAATTCAACGACATCAAGCACGTTCCGGGCGTGGTCTCTATGGCTCGATCCAGCGACCCCAATTCGGCGGGTTGCCAGTTCTTCATCATGGTGAACGCGTATCCGAGCCTGGATGGCGAATACACCGCGTTTGGTCAGGTGGTGAAGGGTCAAGAGGTCGCGGATGCGATTGTCGCCGAGCCAACCGACACGAACGACATGCCCGTGAAGCGAATGGAGATCAAAACCATTCGTGTTCAGAAGTGGCCCGTTAAGTAGTCGCGCCCTTTTGGGGTTGTTCGGTGAAATTGGGGTGAGAAGCATTTTCTCACCCCTAAGGTTGACCTCGGCGAGTGCCGAAGGTATTATCTGAGTCCGACGGTGCCGCATAGCTCAGTCGGTAGAGCAGCTGACTGTTAATCAGCGGGTCATAGGTTCGAGTCCTATTGCGGCAGCCACCTCCTTTTTCAGAAGTCGCCCTGTTGAGGCGGCTTTTTTGTTTCTAAAGGTTTTCAATCGGTTGTATCTTCAAAGAAGATGCTTTTGTATCGGCGGGCTTGCCCCAAAGTACTGGTGGGTCGGTGTAGAGTGTAGGTGTCGGAGGTCGGCATGGAACTTACTCAGCACAAGGACAACCCACCCGCCGACAACCACGCGGTCGCGAAGGATCCCTTCCACTGGAGGAGATTTCTCTTTGGCTTGTTCTATATTCTCCCACTCTCCTTCCTCCTCACACAGTACTTGAGGTTTTTGATCGGAGTCGCAGCGTCTTCCTCCCTGGAGAGTGATTTCGTTCAGTCCATGATTCGTGGTACTGGGACAGTCTTCGCCGCTGTTTTTGGTACCGACTTTCTGGAGCGCGACAGAAAGAGGAACGCCGGCGCCCCTCTTCAGGTTAGCCACACGGATAGCGATTCTGGGACCGTTGATTCTGAAGCTGCGTTGAAGCAACAGTCGGGCAATAGGTTGTCGTCCGCAGAAGGCGAAGTTCCTATGGCGGTAAAGGTACAGGCATTCTTCGGCTGCGCGTTTGCCTATTCTCTGTACTATCTCTTCCTTGCATGGCTGTTCAACCTCTTGCCGGGCAAGGACTTGCCATATGCGTACGCTTTTGCTTACGGACCATTGGTTGCGGCAATAGGCTTCTATGGGTATCGCGCAAGGCGAATAATTAGTTCTACGGGGACTTACAACAAAGACAAGTTGAGATTTAAAGGGCAACTAGACAGCGAGAATAGCCTGCCCGGAATGAAAACTACGGTCATCGCGATGTCGGTATGGATTCTTGTCTCAATGATCTCGATGTACAAAGCTTTCAATGACCAAGTCTTTGCCCTGCTTTGGATTCCGTTCCTGGGCTTTATACTGGTGGTTCTCACCGTCTTGTGGATAGGTTTATGGAGCCCCTCCTCTCGCAGCGAACCCAACGAGACCGACATGACCGAAAACTGAATTTTGTCCGCGATGGTCCCATTTGGGTTGGACCTCTCTCGTGTTAGCCCGTGAGTGTCTAGCAGTTATCATCCTAGGCAAATAGCTTTCGGTAGATCGCCAGAAAGGCGGATTCTGGTAGGCAACGCTTAAGCGCGTGGATGAGGCGCGCATCAGCACCCACAACAACTTTGAACCTGGGATTTTCGGAGTTAACCGTCTTGAGAATCGTACGTGCAATGAGTTCTGGATCGGATCCACGCTCGCTAGAGGCCTCAATGATTCGAGCAAACTTATCGAAGCTTTTTCGGTAGGATGGCGGGGCATCTGTCGGCATCATTTTTCGGGCTCGATCCAAGCTAATCGCCGTCTTCTCTTGGAAGTTCGTCTTTACGCCACCCGGCAGCACAACCGAAACTTTGATCCCTAGAGAATGTGTCTCGTGCCGGAGCGCTTCCATCGTTCCGAGAATTCCAAACTTCGTTCCATGATAATGCGCCATCCAGGGAACGGCCGCCACCGAGCCAATCGAGCCGATGGTGAGAATCTTTCCGCTCCAACTGGCACTCGTCGCGTTACGGATGAGCGGCAGGAATGTAGTTGAGAGCTGAACCGGTCCCCAGTAGTTCAGGTCGAAAAGTGCCTTTGCATCTTCAAGTGAGGTGTACTCGAAGGCTCCGTTCAGGTTGGTACCGGCATTGTTTACCAACGCGTGCAGCTGACCCTTGGTGCGAGGGTAGATCTCCTGATAAGCCTCTTCAATGGAGTGGTGGTCTGTGACGTCTAGCAGTATCGGAACGATGTTGGGATGGACGGGTGCCTGATCCGACTTGCGAGCGCCTGCAAAAACTCGAAAGCCATGTTCAGCAAAAGTTAGGGCGGTTGCTCGACCAATGCCGGAACTGGTTCCGGTGATTAGGATTGACTTCATCAATCCAGCATCATAATCTCTGGACTATACTCTAGAGTCAAGATGCGGATGAAGATCGGTGAGTTTTCGGCGACTACAGGATGGTCTATCGATACGATTCGGTTTTACGAGTCGAAAGGCTTGCTTAAACCGAAGCGCGATGAATCCAGCAGGTATCGCTACTATTCCAAAGACGATTTGGAGATTGCCGAAGGGATTCAAGTTGGTCGAGCACTCGGATTTACCCTCGCCGAAATTCAGGTTGGGCTTCAAGCGCATCAGGCTGGCGAACTCACCCAAGAACTCAAGCAAAGGATAGTCGGAGAGAAACTGTTGCAGATAGAACAGAAGGTTGCTGAGTTACAGACTATCCAGAAATATCTTCAAGCAAAGTTAGATTGGTTAAAAAGTGGTGAAGTCGGTGACGCTCCTCCGCACCTTTATGCGCATTTGACCAAGCTGAAGGCCGACCCCATAACGGGGTCGGCCGCCAATTCTAAAGCGGATTAGCCGCCCGAGTCAACGGTCAACGGAGCGATGATCTCTTTCGCGCCCTTGGTGAACTTCTTCAGCTCGAGCTTCTGCAGGAGATTCCCCTTTGCATCGAAGAGCTCCTCTCGGACCTTGCCCAAACCCGGCACGTAGTAAGTGCGCTTAGTGGTTTCCATCCATTGGACCTTTTCGAACACCTGAATAACCGTTGCCTGCTTTTTTCCCAGCGGAGTGTTTACAACCTTGGACGGGAGGACCTTGCCCACAAAGGAAGACGCCGTTCTGGCGCTTGCGTTGCCTGTGTCCATACCACTCCCATCCAGCGAGTTGTAGCGCCAGGTTGTACCGGGGCTCAGTTCGTTCGGCAGCATGGCTCCCTTGGTGGAGAGTTTGAACCCGGGTTTCGTGTTGTTGAAGGTGGCGTTGGATGCCTCGAAGATCCCGGCATTTCGAGCCTCCAAGTACTCGTAGCTGATGATGAGCTGACCCTTCAGCGTGTTGCTGAAATTCTTCAGTTCAAAGACGGTTCCCGTAGGGGTATCGATCTTCTTTGACGTGTGCAGCACGAACTCGTGGGTTTTGCCGTTCGGCCAGGAGTATTCGTAATGCCATTGATTCCCTGGCTCCAGATTGGCAAGGGCAACCGATACCGAGGGTTTGGCAGGAGCCAGCGCGCTTTCGCGTTGAGCGATTGCGGCGGTGGCTAGAACGAAGATTCCACCAAAGGCTATGGCGGTGAGGGTGAGAGGAGAGTGTTTCATGTTGTGTTTCCTGGAAATGCGTTAAGACCCAGAACTATCGTTAAGAAAGCGGGGTCGATGGCGAGAAGGGTACGGCGAAATCCTTAAGACTTCGCGGCTCAGGTGTCGGTGGATTCATCTCACCATTCATCCTGGGGGGCTAACACTCTTTGCTTCGTAACGGGGATCACGATGTCCCCAGATTTTTCTGTGATTAGGATTCCAAGTACCCCACCCTCTACCGAGTGCTTAGACAAGAAAAAGCCCGGCGGACAGAGTCCGACCGGGCCATGGCTTGAGGGGGAAAATACTGAGCGGTTGTTGTTTCCGACCTCATCTTCAAGTTCTGTCGCTTGGCGTCCAAACGGGCTGTAGCTTGAATGGCCGCCTAGCGGGCGGTAACCTGCAGACTTGCAGGTGATAGCGTGGTAGGCAACGAGGACTTGAGCCGATTGCTCGCAAAGTGCGCAAACAAAGACCAACGGGCATGGGCGCAACTTGTCGAACGGTTCAGTCCGCTGGTCTATTCTGTTGCCAGGCGACACCGCCTTAACCAAGACGACTGTGCGGATGTGTTCCAGGCTACGTTCAAGGCGCTCTACGAGAATCTTGATCGGATCAACTCCGGCCAGGCCCTTCCCAAGTGGTTGGCGGTGACTGCGGCGAACCAAGCAAGAAGGATCATCCGAACTTCGAAGCACCATGCTTCGGTGGATGATTTTGAAGGGACCGTGGAAGAGCTCATGCTCTCGGAGGACGCCCTCGCGGAGAAAGAGGCGATTGCGGCAAGTCAGGCTCATTACCTCCGTGAGGGGCTCCAGAGGCTCGGGGGAAAGTGCGCCAAGTTGCTTAGTTTGCTGTATCTCCAAGATGGTTGGAGCTACGAAGCAATTGCCTCTCAACTGGCAATACCGATAGGGTCCCTGGGGCCGACAAGGGCTCGCTGTCTGTTCAAGCTCCGAAGCCTTCTGGATCAAAGCATTTTTCTTCCGTAGATGTATCTTTATTTCAACAAGACGACTCTGTGTAATTGGGAATGGACGGGCACGTAAAGAAGCAGTGGGACTTGTTGGTGGAACTCGCCGACGGGCGAGCGACAAAGGAAACTCGGGACCATCTAGTTTCTTGCGAACGGTGCAGGGTTGCCTATGATCAAATCCTGATCATGAAGGAAGCCTCCAGTTACCCTTTCGAGCAGCCTCCTCAGTCGCTTGTCGAATCCGCAATCGCCATTGCTCAACCTAATAGAAGCAGGTTGAAGCTGGTTTCTCCGAGATTGAGCGCGCTTGGGGCTCGCACGGAACGTGTTCCTGCTCAAGTGCTTTTTGGCCAGGGTGACTTGCAGGTTCGGGCAATGTATTCGCCAACTACTACGGGTTGGGACGTTTTCCTTTCCTTGAACGGTCGTCAAGGAACCATCTTCCATGCAGGAGAAAGGTTTGAAACCGACGATCGTGGAAGGGTTCTTGTCCCAATATCAGATATAGCAGTTTCAGAACTCGTCCTCGAGACCAATGGTGCGGAGTTTCTAATTCCTAGTCCCATTGAGGTTGAAGTTGACGGCGTCTGAGTTTGTATCTCAGTTGGAGCAAGGCGCCTCTCGGAACGTTTCTTCCGCGCCTAATGGGTCGGGTAAAGCATTTTTTGAGCGGATGCTCAAGTACCACGGATCATCGGCTAATCGAGCTGTTCGCTTGGGTGCAGACTGGGAGCAGTGGGTGGATCTTGCAGAAGACTCCGAATGGGCTTACCGTGCGGGTGGCATCTACGAGCGGCTCTGCGGAAACTGGTCGGCTAGTTCGAAGGCATTTTTGGAAGCGGCGCGGCGAGCAAAGAACCCTGTCGATCGCCAATCATTTGCCGTTGGAGCCATTGATTCGCTCGCCCGATCAGGCGAAATAGGGGAGGCAGAATCACTTGCAAAGAGGCTCAATCGAAACCTCGCACGGCTTGGACACCCAGGGCTGGCAGCTCGAGCAATGTTCAATCTCGCGAACGCGTTTTTGTACCAAGATCGTTTTCAAGAGGCGATACAGGTCTTCAAAAAGGTGGTTGACCCTTTACTAGAGGGTGGATTTGAGATTGAAGCGCAATCCGCAAAGCTCGGGCTCTCTTCTGCACAGTTGTTCTCTGGCAATCCAAGAGCAGCGCTTTCGGCTGCTACCGAGGTTGTAGCCGGCGCCAAAGCGCTTGGGGCCGACTACCTTGCCGATCTCGCAAAAATCAATCAAGCGCTCGCCCACAACCTCACTCAGCAACCGGAAACTGCGCATGGAATCCTCTTGAGCCTTCTTGATTCCGGCAACCTTTCTAAAGTCGATCAATCTCGTGCTCGCGAATATCTAGGAGACTCTTTTCTCAAACTCAACCTTTGGCAGAACGCTATAAGTGCGTACGTTTTAGCAGAGAAAGGCGTCAAGTTGCCCGTTCACCGTGGTCACTTAGCATTTGGGATCGCAGAAGCTCAAGAGGCGATGGGCTCGTTGCCAGAAGCGTCCCGTTCTTACGCTCGGGCCGCAGATTTCTTCCAACAGTCGGGGGCAAGAGGGTGGACTGCTCAAGCTCTAGCAAAGTCGGCGAGTCTGAGCGGAGACGGGGATCTCAAGTCGATTCTGGATGATGCCACGAGCTATGGGACCTTCCATGCTCTCTCCATTCATTTGTCCCTTGCGCGAGCAAGTCGCGAAAGGGCCCTTGCCGCTTTAAAGCTGGCGCGATCTGGAGGCTATGTCGATCTCGAATGGAAGGCACTCCATTTAATATCGAGCCATTCAAAAAATCCGGGCGTTTGGTACCGAAAAATGTTTCGGTCTATCCAAACCAAGAGGTTGAGTCTGTCCAGTATCGTTGCTCGCCAAAACTACCTCGCGGATAAATCCGGCGCGCTCCAGGAATACTTTGACTGGCTGCTCGAACATCCGACTCAAATGCGAATTCAAGAGCTCTCTCAGGCACTTGTTGATCTCCGGAGCGTCACACTGCTGGACCAGATCGTTGCTCGTACCTCCCTCGAACCCGAGATACGAGAGCGCCTAGAAGAGTTGCGAAGCTCGATCCCTCTCGAAGAGTCTCGGCACATTTCGGAAGGCTCGCGGAAAGTTACGCGCGCATCTTCGTTACGGGAAATACACGAGGAGGCCTCGTCGATTCTTTTGAACATCAAATCGGCATCTGCCGGGACGCATTTGGGACACTCTTCGGCACCACTTATTCTGGAAACAACCGGGGATACGCTCTGCCTCGAGGGAGATAGTTTTAGCAGGACAGGCCTAACTTCCAAGCAACTCAAAGAAAAGCTTCAGTGGCTCCGCTTTGATCTGCTTGCGCCACTGGCCGACAAGAATGCTGCCTCAGAAGAAACTCTAAAGTCACTGCGAGAGATTGCTGAGCCTTTTCAATCTCTTCTGGTGCGAGAATCGCCGCTCGTTTGTCCAGATAAACTCACCTGGCAGTTGCCTTGGACGGCCCTAAGAGCTTGCCTTGGTGTGGAGGGAGAATGCCGTGTAAGTTTCCACCCCGCATTGAAAGGTCGAGAACCTTCTATGACGGGTCGAAACCTTATCTGGTACGGCCCCGCGCCCGACCTTCCCAATGCTGAGGGAGAAGTTGCCATCATCCGCGAACTCTTAGGAGGCTGCGATGTAGTGACCTCGGCAGCGGAGGCTAGAAAATCCCTTTCTGGTGAAATCACGGCGATCCATGTTGTAGGGCATGCCGTTCACGAGGAAGGCTGTTCGGCAATGTCATCCTTCTCTTTTCCCGATGGAAAAGTGTTCGCTTATGAAATCGCAGCCGCTCCTTGTTCAGTGGAACTTGCGACCCTTTCGGCTTGCGAAACGGGTTCCGTGGGTTCGGGGCAACGCATGGAGCCAGATGGGCTGGTCCGAGCCTTTCTAGCAAAGGGAGCTGGAATGGCGATCGGAAGCTTATGGCCCTTGGATGACGAAGCGGCGAAATTGCTTTTTTCTTGCTTTTATCAGCGCTTTGTCAGTGGGCAAGGTCTTCTTGGCGCACTTTTTGAAGCACGATGTATCACACGGGATTGGAAAGCACATCCTTACTATTGGGGCGGAGTATCCGCCTATGCCGGAAAATCGGAATGAAAAAACTTGCCGTCGCTGCCCTTTTTGCCGCATTCTCGCTGCACTCCTACGCCGGGCAGTTGGTGTGCCGCCTAGTTGATGGCGTGGCTGCGCAGGAAATTGCTACCGCTTACGGTCTGACTCTTCAAGACCAAACCGTCGGCGGCCCGTTTGCATTGTTCGAGACCGGATCGGATGTATCCACACAACTTCTGCAAGATCTTCTTAACGCAGATCCACGAGTGGTTTGGGCGGAAGACAACAAGGGTTTTCAAACCCCTGAAAAGACGAAACAGGTCAATACTCAAAAGGGCTCAACTCTTCCAGCGGTCGGAGATCGGGTGACCAGCCTTGGCTATAACGCGGTCTACCTTCGGCAGATGGGTTGGGCAGGTCGGCTAGTCTCCACCCCAGGGAGACGTGTGCGGGTGGCCATCCTCGATACAGGGATCTCAAACAATGCACCGGGTTTACTTGCCAAAGTAGACGGCTGGATCAACGCGGTCGAGCCCGGTTTACCGCCCTTCGACATGCCCCGGGGGCACGACTCGAACAATGATGGAGTCTACGATGCCCGTACGGGTCACGGTTCCATGGTCGCGGGCATCATCGATCAAGTGAGTCCGCAGAGCCGATTTATCATATGCCGAGTCGCGGACAGCGATGGGAACGCAACTTCATGGACCCTTATCAAGGGGCTTACCTTTGCCGTGACCTCCGGAGCGGCTGTCGCCAATGTTAGTCTCGGAGCCTCCGATCGTGTTCCAGCCTTGGGAGACGTTCTCGAGTGGTGCTCAGCAAGAAAACTGCTGGTCGTTGCGGCTGCTGGGAATGACGCTGCTGAAGGAGAACTTTATCCGGCCGCCTACGGTGGCACGATCGGAGTAGCCGGTGTAGGCGCCGGTTGGGTCAAGGCTCCGTTTAGCTCTTATGATCGAAGCGTGGTTGTGAGTGCACCTTCGGTCGAAATTGTCAGTACTGATTGGAACGGGGCTGCAGCTAGTTGGTCTGGCACTTCCTTCGCCGCACCATGGGTATCTGCGGCCGTTGCCGAGTTCTTTCGCAGCAGGACGGGAGTCTTTTCTCCCTCAACGATCGAGGCGGGGCTGAACAGCTCGGGTTTTGATATCGATGGTTACAACCCGGGATTTCGTCGCATGCTGGGAAGAGGGCTTAACTTTTCCTCGTTCGTGAGCGGGGCCTGGCTTGGCAAACGGCGGTAATCAACAAGCTGCCCTCTCATTTTCCATAGGATCAATATCGTAAAAAAACAGACCCGCCCGAGTTTCCAAACTCGGGCGGGTCATGCGACTTAGGGATTAATTCCGCTTCCAAATGAAGGAGTGGGCTACACCAGCCGTATCCACTCCGTAACCCGTGATGTTTCCATTTTCATCAACATCCGTTGCCCGGCTTGTGAGCATATTTGCTGGAAGCAAGGCGTGTAGATCCACTGGACTGTTGGAAGTGCCCACCCACGCGATCGCATGGCTGTGAATCGGGTTACCGATGGCGTTCGTCGTGTTGCCATATCCGACGACGGTGTCTCCTAGAACAGTAGTCGCGAAGGAGTGTCGGTAGGGACTCGGGAGAAACTCAACTGACGCTGCACTGCCTGTCCAAACCACGGCGCTATAGAACCGAATGTCTCGAGGCTTCGCTTCGTTTCGAACCCTTACGTCGAGCCCGACATATCCCACCTGGCGTAATCCGTCCGTTCCTGATGCTACCGATACATTTTGAGATCGAACGTGAAGGTTAACAACGGACTTGGCCGTCCCCCTCCACATTGCGGCGGTAGTGCCCTTTGATCCGAGTTGATAACCGACCTGAACTCCCCCACCGACTGCGGAAACGGTAACGTTTTTTCCAAGATCCTCAACGGAGCCAGAGTTGAGGTTCCAGAGCAGTGCGTGTCCAGCGCCTACCGTACGTTCTGGATCACCTTCATAGGCCACGCCGACTGCGCTGGTTCCGTCGGTGTCGTACGCAAGTCCGTTGTAGAAGGCAAACGGCACGGGAAGGGGAGTGGCCGAATTTCCTCGCCATACCATTGGTGTCCGGTCTGCGTTTCCAACCGCGTAGCTCCCCCTTGCACCGCGCACGTAGGACGAGGCATAGCCCGCCGGGTGAAGATCGGTGTGACCTAGAGAATCCCACCGGGCTGCGTGAGCCGGGGCCCCGGAGTAGCCGAACACGGTTCCACCGGCGATCGCGAGGGTAAATCCGCTAGGACTGACCTCCGACGCCGTGTAGGATTGGGCTTTGGCGACAGGGGAGAGGGCTCCAAGAAGAGCGATGGCTAGAATGCACTTGTTTTCCATGATGGTGTACGCCTCCACAGTTTTGGGCGTCAGTGTCAGGATTCGATGCGATCACCCTCTGATACACAAAGTGCCGTAAACCTGCGAGAACATCCTCTAAACGTGCAAATGCTCTTTATCACTGGCTCCACGGCGCAGTGCTAACGAAGTCGGTACAGCGCTGTGAGCGAACGCTTTCGAGATGATTCCGGCTGAAGGGGACAATAAAAAGCCCGGCGGACAGAGTCCGACCGGGCCGTGGCTTGGGGATTAGGAGAGGGAAGACTTACTGGATTCGAACAGAGCCGGTTGCTTGCGAAGAGCTATGGTTCTTGTTTCCAGCAAACTGGGCCGTGAAGCTCATGCTGGATCCAGGGGTAGCGTTTCGCGGAGCGGTCCAGCGAACAGTTGCAACGCCTCGACTGTTGGTTTGAGCGGTCACGGTTTGACCGTTCATGTTGAACGTGACGTTCTGCCGAGCCATCGACTGCGATCGTCGCGAGCTGCTTAGCGTCGCGGTGAGGGTTACCGCACGACCAGGTCGTACGCTCGCGTTTCGAGCCTGCATGGAGGTTGCGATCTCCTTCACCTCGAACGGAGCCTGAATGTACTTGCTGCCACCAAGCGATGCCATGAAGTCGCTGCCACCTGCTGCGCGGTCCTTCGGCACGGTGTACATCATGCTTGCGTTCCCGTTTGCATCCGTTTGGGCCGTTCCAACGGTTCGACCGTCGACCACGAATCGGACGGATCGTCGAGCTCGGCTTCGGTTTGGCTGTTGACTTCGGTTCGCAGGCTCGGCGACTCGGGCAGAGAGGGTTACCTGCTCACCCGGGAAGGCGGCCAGCGGGGTCAGAGTCAACGTTGGCTCTTCGGTCGTCCCTTCGTTTGCGCCCGTGCCATCGACTCTCGGAATATCCCATCGAACAGGCAGGCTCTCACCGGTGCGAAGATCCCACTGATATCCAACCGCAACGCCATTGTCGTTGAGGCCCTGGGCAAGCCCGACGAATCGAGTTTCGGTCGTGGGGAGTTCGGATGGTTGGGCATTGGTCCAAACCACCGGTCGCAACTGGGTAAAGACATCCTCACCCGTTCGATAGGCCCAACCTACGGCTTGGTTCCCCGTATTGACCCGGGCGACAAAGGCAGAGAACTGATTCTCGAACGAACCCAACACCGTTTGGTTGGCATTTGCATCAACAATAACCAGCTTCAGGCTTCCGGTAACGGCATCGTAGCCAGTGACGCTGATGGTTCCAGAGTTGCTGATTCCGAAGCTGCGAGACTCCAAGAAGCCTGTCACGACCGGTGAAATCTCATCGTTGAGCCAGGAAACGGCGGTCTTGTCGGTATTGGTCGGGTTGTACGTTTGTCCAACAATCTTGCCCGCCTCGTTGATGGAGGTTGCGAACGAGTTGGTCTCGGGACCGTCTAGAAGAGGCAGAAGAGAGACTTCGCCATTCTTCCAAACCGCTGCGCGCTTGGTGGTTTCGTCGGTCATCACCCAGCCAACCGCGGTTCCGGCGTTGTTGACATCATTGACGGCGCTACCAAATCCAAAGTCGGGAAGAATTTGAAGTTGACCGTTTTGCCAAAGAGCGGCCCGGCTGATATGTCCTTCCTCAGGCAAGAGAACTCCACCAACAATTCCGTTCTCACTGACAGCCGATGCATATCCGCCGCCAAAACTGCCGATGGGCAGGGTGCTCAGAACGTCGTTGTTCCAAACTGCCGGGCGCACTTTAAAGGTCTCGACTTCAGTGACGAGCCCTACGATAGCGCCTGCGTTATTGGCGTCGTTGGCAATTCCTCCGTTTCCAAGATGGGGCAGAACCGTTTGAGCTCCTGCAAAGGCCGAAGCAAGCGCGGCGATTGCAATGAGAGGGAAGCGATAGCGAGAAGTTAGATTGTTCATTCGATAATCCTCAGCGCCGAGGCGCGAATACAAAGTAGGTATACAATCAGCCCGGCACTGATGTTTCCATCCTGCAGGTGAAACTAAATTGAAGTTGGGACGGAGAGATGGATTTGTCCCAACTTAGTCCGTTTCGCACTCGTCGTCGTGCGATCTAGCCTGGGGTTCCTCGGTGGCTTCGAACCAAACCATGAGGATTCGGGTGGGGGTTGGGGAATCCGCGGGCATCTCGGATTCGTACCGGTGTCGATAGCGCGACCAGAAGCTTGCGCCGTCTCCGGGGTTCAGAATGAACGATTCTTTTCCAACCGTCAAGCGCAGTTTGCCTTGTAAGCAGTAAACAAACTCCTCGCCCGAATGCCGGAAACCCGGAATCTCTTGGTCACCGTGAACTTCCATAAGCGCGGACTGAATGTTTCCGCCTTCCAAAAGACATTCATGGCTGATGGCAAAGCCAGACACGTAGCGAAGGCGAGAGAGGCGCTGTCGCTCTTCGGAATCCTCGACGACGTCGAAATCCTGAATCGTCTTCGGGGCGTTCTTGCGGCGGAAGGCGATTCGCCATTGTTCTTCGGCGTATCGGTGCACGCGAACCTTGGAATCGTCTTTCTTCTCCGGGATCAGCAGGTTTGGGAGAATGGTCTGCAAGCAGTCGCACAACCGGGTGAGGTTGGCCTCGCTGATGGGGAGCCCTTGCTCGATTCTAAGAACGGTGTTCTTGCTGATCTTCGCCCTTTCGGCAAGGTCGCGAATGGTCAATCCCCGATTCTCGCGAATCTTCTTTAGCCTTGGACCAACAATTTTGGCGGCCTCCAAGGTGTCGCTCACTCCGGTCCACTCGGTGACGGGCATCTCTCGGGGGTCTACGGATAGTTTCTTGCAGATGTTCCGCAAACAAAAAAGAGCCGAGCGGTTCGCTCGGCTCTTTCAACGTTCGTAAAAAGTCTTAGTAAGACTCTTCTTCGTCTTCGGTTGCCTCTTCCTCGACGATCGCGTTCGGGTCGAACACGACGACTTGGATGTTGGCATCTACCGAAAGGTGAAGGTCCAGTTCGACATCGAACGTTCCGAGTCGCTTGATCGGCTCAACGAGCGCTACTTGCTTCTTCTGGAGTTCGACGCCGGTTGCAGCCTTGAGTGCGTCGGCAACGTTTTGCGCGGTGATTGCACCGAACAGTCGTTGACCGTCTGCACCGAGCTTGCCCTCGATCTTGAGGACGGTGCCATCCAGCTTGACCTTGAGTGCTTCAGCGTCCGCCTTTTCACCGGCCGACTTTTCAGCAACTCGAGCAAGTCGCCGATCGAGTGCGGCGATCTGGGTCTTATCGGCGAGGATCGCCAATCCGCGAGGGAACAGGTAGTTCCGGGCAAATCCATCGGCAACGGTCACGACCGTACCGGCCTTGCCGACCTTCGGAACCGTCTGGTTGAGAATCACTTTCATCGTTACAAACCTTCGCTTCGTCTCAGTTGTTCGATCCTGGCGGCGCGCAAAGTTACTTCACAATGCCGATTCCGATCGTTGGCGCATTCTGTTGGAATACGCGGTCCATGCCCACCCAGCCTAAGACCCCTTTGCCGAAGTTATGGCTGAATCGGAAGTCAAACCGAGGGTCGTTGATATCCCAGAAGTCACCTCGCCAGGACCAAGTCGAACCAATCCGATAATCTACCCCAAGACCGGGTCTAGATGCAAATACCCCGTAACGCAAACCCCAGTTACTGTCAAGGGGTTTGCCCAGTTGGGCGGTCAAACGGTTGCTGTAGAAGGCGTCGAAGATACCGAGGCTTAGGAAACCATCCTTTTGAGGAATGTTGAAGGTGAAGTCGGTGCGGAAGTAGTCCGGCCGGGTCTCTCGCATGATGTCCATCCGAGAAGTCATGCCCGCAATCGGGTTCGGTGCTCCTTTGCTGAGCGTTCCACCCACCTTGTCGATGGCTCCTTTCACCTGATCCTCGATCTCGCTCGCCTTCTTCATCACCTCGTTCAGGCGATCCATGAGTTCGATCGTTCGCTTGGAGATTTCCTTTCCGTCGGCGGTGATCACTTCCATGTTGGCGGCGATCTTCTCTCCGGACACGGCCATTTTCTCGCCCGAGCCCGCCATCTTCACGCCGCTGTCGGTCATGAGGGCAACGTTCTTGGTGCTTGTCTTGATGTTCTCTTGGAAGGCGGGGTCGCCGATGATGGCGTTCATGGAAGCCACCATGTCGTCCGCCTTCTTAGCGGTCGAATTCAGGGTGGTCATCATGGCGTCGACATTGCCTTGGAACTTGCCAGATTTCACGTAGGTCGCCATTTCCTTGGTCATGGCGCTCACGTCGGTCATCATTTCGGCCGCCTCGGTCATGGATTTCTTGATGGCAAGGCGATTGTCCATCATCAGGCCGTTCACCCCGGCGGCGGTTTTTCCGAACTCAGCCATGGTTTTGTCCATGCTGGCCATCAGCGATTTCACACCGCCGATCAACTCGCCGTCTTCCATCAGTTTCCGGAAGGCCTTCATCGTGGCGACCATTTCTTCGACGGCTTCTTCGCCGTTCGGTAGGAAACTGTCCAGAGCTTTTGCCTTGCGCCCCGGGATCACCTCTCCCGCTGCCAAGACTCCGGAGGCGTTTGTGGGCGGAATCAGATTGATGTAGGTATCGCCGAGCCCAGTGAGCGAAGAGGGAAGAACGGCGACGGTGCCGCGCGGAATATCGTTCTTAACGTCGATCAGGAGTCGAGCAACGGTGGGCGATTTGAGCTCGATCTTCGAGACCGTTCCCACGGTCACGCCTGCCATCAGCAGCCGGGTTCCTGAGGTAACGCCCGTGGCGTCTTCCATTTCAATGCTCAGCGGCGTGGTCTTTGCCCCAAACATTCCTTTGCCGAGAAAGGAGAGCGCTCCGTATGTGAGCCCTCCAAACACCACCACCAGGGCCCCAACTCGCGCCGCTGCGTTCATATCGGACATTGTAACCGCTAGAAGGCGTTCTGCCGGTATCTCTACGAGGAGGTTGAGTCGAACGGACCGCTCAAGATCATCGCGTTCCCCGCTGCTTGACTGACTCCTTTAGAGTCTTGAATCATCGCGACCTACCACAAAGACCATCAGCCGCCGATATTCGTAGTATGAGTTGAAGGATGACTCGCGGCGAAGGGCTGCGGTCCGTGCAGGGCGAATGGTCCTGCTCAGGAACGAACCGGTCTCGGCGAGTGTCCAACCAAAGACAAACGGTCGATTCGATTAAAAATCGAATCGGTTGGGCGGATAAGGAAGGCGAATAGAAGGAAGATGAACAGACGCCCGGTGATAAAACGGGGCTGACGGTAAACTTCACTACATTCGTCGATTCGGAAAACGCCCTTCCACCGTCTAAGCTATGTCGGGAACCCTCGGACCCAAATATTAAGAGGATTCCAAAAAACGGCAGCACAGCGGCGATCGAATAACGGACGTCGATTGGGCGTATGTAGAGCGGTGAGAGCGATAAGTTCTCACCGAAGGTAACGAAGAAAAAGACTATGTGGCAACGCTTTACAGAAAGAGCGCGGAAAGTTGTTTTCTACGCGCAGGAAGAAGCTCAGAAGTTCGGTGAGGGATACGTCTCCACGGAGCATCTCCTTCTGGGTCTCGTACGAGAGTCCGACAGCGTCGCCGCTCGTGTGCTCGAAAAGTTGGGCGTCAGTCTCACTCGCATTCGAGGAGAAGTTGAAAAGCAGCTTCCTCGTGGGGACGCTCGGCCCAATCAGGACATGACGTTGACGCCTCGTGCCAAGCGAGTCATCGACTTGGCTTACGATGAGGCGCGGAATCTTAACAACAACTACATTGGAACGGAGCACCTCCTGCTCGGTCTTATTCGCGAAGGCGATGGGCTGGCGGGTCGGGTCCTTGCCAAGCTCGGTGTCGAACTAGAAAAGGCACGCCGAGAGGTAATGGCTCTCCAAGACAATGAAACGCAGACGAAGAGTCCTTCCGGCAGCAGCCGATCTCAGAAGGAAACTTCGAATGCCAAGACTCAAACGCTTGATGAGTTCGGACGTGACCTTACCGAACTTGCTCGAGAAGGAAAGCTCGATCCCGTTGTGGGTCGGCAGTCTGAGATCGAGCGCGTGATGCAGATCCTTTGCCGACGCACGAAGAATAACCCGTGTCTCATCGGCGATCCGGGCGTGGGCAAAACCGCCATTGCCGAGGGCATGGCCCTGCGCATCGTCTCCGGAGACATTCCGGATCTGCTGAAAGACAAGCGACTAATCGCTTTGGATCTTGCCGGATTGGTTGCGGGAACGAAATACCGCGGCGAATTCGAAGAGCGCATGAAGAAGGTGATGGAGGAAGTCCGCAAGGCGGATGGCCAAGTCATTCTCTTCATCGATGAGCTTCACACGTTGGTTGGAGCCGGTGCCGCCGAGGGCGCCATCGACGCTTCCAACATCATGAAGCCCGCTCTTGCTCGTGGCGAACTGCAGTGCATTGGTGCCACCACGCAAGACGAGTTCCGAAAGTACATCGAAAAGGATGCGGCTCTGGAACGACGATTCCAAGCGGTAAAGGTCAAAGAGCCGAGTGAGGATGAGGCTATCGAGATCATGAAGGGTCTGCGCGAAAGATATGAAGCGCACCACCACGTCGAGATCACCGATGAGGCCATCCTTTCGGCAGTTCAACTTTCCAACCGATACATCAGCGACCGGTCATTGCCAGACAAGGCTATCGACCTGATCGATGAAGCGGCGTCGCGAGTGAGGCTTCAACAAAGCCTTCCTCCTGCAGACGTGCGTGCGGATCGAGTGAAGTTGAACAAGATGCAGACCGATGTCGAGCATCTTCGAAAGCGGAATCAAGAGCCGGACCGTCTGGAGCAGATGGAGAAGGAGCTTGAGGAGCTTGGACAGAGCGTTCGCGATCGCGAAGAAGAGTGGAACAGCCGGGAAAAGATTGAACCGGTAGTTTCTGAAACCGAAATCGCTCAGATTGTCCAATCTTGGACCGGTATTCCGGTGATGAAGCTCGTGGAAACGGAGAGCCAAAAGCTCCTCCGGATGGAAGACGATCTTCACAAGCGCATCATCGGTCAAGAAGATGCCGTCAAGGCAGTATCGCGCGCCATTCGACGTTCGAGAAGCGGCTTGAAGGATCCGAAGCGACCCATGGGAAGTTTCATCTTCCTCGGTCCGACGGGCGTTGGAAAAACCGAGTTGGCAAAGGCTCTTGCGAGCTACTTGTACGATAAGGATTCCAACATGGTCCGAATCGACATGTCCGAGTACATGGAACGGTTCTCGATCTCCCGATTGGTCGGTGCCCCTCCAGGATACGTTGGATACGATGAGGGCGGTCAGCTCACCGAAGCGGTGCGGCGAAACCCTTACTGTGTGGTCCTGCTCGATGAGATCGAGAAGGCTCACCCGGAAGTGTTCAACTTGCTCCTGCAGGTTCTGGAAGACGGTCAACTGACCGACAGTCAGGGTCGAACCGTGGACTTCCGAAACACGATCATCATCATGACGTCAAACGTCGGTGTTCGACCGATCGAATTGGACAAGGGTCTCGGCTTCCGAGACACTCGACCCGATCACTCGGATCCGAAGGTTTACGAATCGATGAAGAACAAGATGATGGAGGAGATGCGAAAGCTGTTCCGACCGGAATTCTTGAACCGTGTGGACGAGACCATCGTGTTCCAACACCTGAAGAAGGAAGAGATTCTCACCATTGCCGACCTGTACCTCACCCGTGTGAACGAACAGGCAAAGGCGGCGGGGATCACGATCGACCTCAGCGAGGCAGTCAAGGCGCTCCTGGTGGAGAAGGGTTACGACCCGAACCTGGGTGCCCGACCTCTGCGACGTGCGGTTCAGCGATACATCGAAGATCCGCTCAGCGAAGAGTTGTTGCTGGGAACCTTTACGGCGGGCGACGCCATCGTCGCCGATCTGGAAGAAGACGAGAAGATCGTCTTCCGAAAGAAAGAGCCGGGCGAGGGTGAAACCAAGTCCGAAATGGAACTGGTCACCAACTAAAGGGTGTCAAGCGACCCGCTAGGCGGGCGTTGATAGAAACGGGGTCGAAGCAAGTGCTTCGACCCCGTTTTGTTTGTGCTTTTCGGTGATCCAATGTTAAGAAGGTGGGATAATCGAACCTGCTTCCCGAAGCAATTACTAGGTCATGAGCAAACACTTTCTCTCTCTCGTTCCGGCTGCCCTCCTTCTGTCAATTGGAGTCGCGCACGCCCAGGCAGGGAAAGAGGTTTCGGTCCCGGATCTGCGAAAGCGAGCCGAGGTCGTTTCGGGCCAGATTGGTGACCTGCTCAAGTCGGGGGTTCTCGACGGTTCGGATGAAGCGATTGAACTCCTTAAAAAGCTCACTCAAGAGTTGGCAGAGATTCGAGCCAGCTTGAAGCGTCTAGAGGAGTCGAAGGTGCCCCCAACAGCGGCACCGAAAACGGGTTACGCGCTTAACGGAACCTTTCCGATCACTCTTAACGAGTCATACATTGGCAAAACCTTCTTTAGCGGGTTCCAGCAGTATCAGTACACCAACACCGACCAGTTAAACGGTCCCAACGACGCGTTTCGAAGTCGGCGAGTGCGGTGGAACTTCAACCATCTCGCAAACGAAAAGACGCTCGGACGAGTGAGCCTTGAGATGGGCTCGGGAATCAACCAAACAACGGCACAAGTGCGTGATGCCTTGATCCAGTATCGCCCGAACGGATTCTTCACTCCCAACGGAGTCTCTTTCACGTTTGGGCAGCAAAACGCACCCTTGGGCTACGAAATTTCTTATCCGTCGCCAACCCGTCTATGGCCAGAGCGATCCCAGTACGAACAGGCGTTCTTTGGTGGAGAGCGGGGAAGGGGCTTGCTCGTTCATTCGGGAGATACGAAGAACTTCGTTTACGCGGGTCCATGGAATGCGCTCAACGTCAATGACTTTGAGCAGGTCAACAATCCGGCGGGTGGGGATAGCGAAGTGGGGATCGTTGGCGGAGCCCGATTTACAAACGGTCACTGGTCCGGAGGGGTCTCGGCGCTGTTCACAAATCGACCTGAGTTCACCACCGGGAGCGTCACCCTTCCCAACGTTAAACGCGAGTTCCAGTACGTTGACTTAACCTATAGCGATCCGAAATCGCGGTTCGTTGTCCGAACCGAAGCAATGACCGGAACGGATCGGAACCCGGTTGTGACCGCAAACTCAATCAACCATGCGCGATTCGCGGCGGGAACTCGGTTTACGGGTTACCATGGCTCCTTCGATCTGAACCTTCGCAAAGGGCACTACGCCGTACTTCGATATGAGATGTTCGACCGTGACCGAGCGGGAGTCGCCGATGCTATCAGTCTTTGGGGGCTTGGCTGGGTGCTAGACGTCAATCCAAATCTCCGATACTCCATCACCCACGAGTGGGTCGCCGACGGTCTGCGCCAAACGCTCGGGCAGACGCAGTACGGTTTGTCCACGTTTCGTGCCCAGTACCGGTTTTAGGCTCGGATTTGCTGCGGGCCGTGGGTTAGCTGCCTCTCCGTTTTGCGCCAGAAAAGTTTGACCTCGTAGGGCTTCTCAACGTCGAGGATGTATTCGTTGCCAGAGCGCGCGATCTTGACTTGGATCTTGCCGAATTTAGAGTAGGCGTAAACCAAGACTTCGTCATCGAACGGAATCTGCGGGTCGAGCAGGAACTCTTCGCCACCGAAGGACTTCGGACGCAGTCCGGCAACGTTGGCGACTAAGTGGTAGACCGGGTGGGCCGACCAAGCATGGCAGTCGGATCGGGAGGGTTCGGGCTTCTCGACTAACGTTGTCATACCCATGCGCAACTGGTCGGTCCAAATGGGGTTGAGGTACCGGACAATGTCATCCGCCCTGCCCTTCGCGGCGAGAGCTTCGAACAGGTAGTGCATGAAGTAAATGGTGGGTACCTGACGACCGGATAGGTCGCGATCGAGGCGGTTCGGTTTCACGCTCTTGATCAATTCCCGGTCCAGAGCCGCGAGGCAGAGGGTGTGCAGCGAAGACGTGGTTTCCTTTGGACCGTCTTTCTCAAGATAGGGCTTCACAACCTGCCGGAGTTCGTCTCGACGACTCTGATAGGGATCGGTAAAGCCGAGCCAGCGACACAGATCGCCGTACCACTGCATGGCCAGCAGCACCTGAAGGTTGAGAGCCGTGTTGAGTTCGCCAGGTTCGCCTCCGGGAGGAACGCCCGTTTTCCAGTCTTGTACCCAGTCGACGAAATTCCATCCTTCGGGAGCGGCGACCCAACCCCGGTGTTCGCCTTCCGTGACAACGTTCATTTCAAACGCATCGATTACGGAACGGCATCCAGGGAGAAGCGATTTGAGGAACGCCCGGTCGCCTCGCCAGAGACCGTAGTCGTACACCATGCCCACCAACCAGAGTCCAAACGGAGGAATGATCTGTCGGCTGTTGCTCGGGTATCTCGACTGGGTGAATCCGGTGTTCGGTGTTCGGGACCAGTCCAGCATTTGGAGGGCTTTTCGCACCAGCCGATCGTCTTCGGCGAGGATCATGGTGACGAGGGCCTGAATGCGAGTGTCGCCGATGTATTGGAGTTGCTCGAAGTACGGGCAGTCCATGAACGTCTCGTGCGAGCACATCATGAGTGTTCGAATGCCGAGTTGCTGAATCTTGTTGAGCTCGTTGTTGGCACTTGCGAAGGGAACCGATCCCGGCGTGAGCGGATATCGCGATTCGATGAATTTGAACTCGTTAATGTACAGTGATTCGTGTAGGTTTTCAATCACAACCTCTACATATCTGCCTGCATTCCACCAAAGGGGTTCGAATTCGGTTACGGCCCCGTTTAGGATAAGGGTGTCGTGAAGGGCGGGTTGATCGGTCCACATGGCACGCATCCACTTGCCTTCGATCTCGTTTCGATTTCCTTTTTCCCAAGGCCCGGCTTTCTCAAACAGACCTTCTAAGAATCCGACCTTGATGCGCGCGCCGGCTCCGCCGTGCAACCGAAGTCTTGGGTAGACACAAGCGTATAGGTCGAGGTCGATGATGACGCGAAGATTCGTGTTAGGCGGGATGATCACGCCCCCGCCGTTTAAGCCTTGTTGGAACTTAGCGACCCATTCGCGGAGGTTGTCTTTCTCGAAGATTGGTACGGTCGGATAGTTTGGCTGGAGAAGGGAAACGTGTCGAACTTTCGCCGCGTGCCACTCAGCTTTCCACATTGGGGGAAGGGTGGCGGCGCGCAAGCGATGCCTCGGACCTACGTCGTTGGCATCCCACCGAACCGCAGTTTCGGCCTTGATAGCGGCAACCCAGTTAGGGCCCTCACCACGCTCTACGGACAAGTCCTGCTTGTTCGCATCCAGGACAATACGGTCACCAACGGCGAACGCTCCGTGCCGGGGATTGAATGAGAATCCCTTCCATACCGAGACTTCCCAAGGGGCAAATCCGGTGCCCAAGATGCTCCGGTAATTCTTGTCTTCCACGCCCAAGAGGAAGCCGTGTCCGACCGTCATTTGGGCATAGGGCGCTCGGTCTCTAAACGACCAAACGGTTGCGGCGAGAACGTGGGTGCCGGGAGGGAGTTGGAGCTTAAAGGACTCGTAATACCAGTTGTCAGCATCCCCGCGTTCGCTTCCGCGAGCAACAACTTGACCATCCAACCTCAGCCGATACCTTTCGTCGGCGGTTACGTGGACGACAACCTCCATTGGCTCGGAGATCGTGAATTTGAGGCGGTAGGTGGCGATGAGCGGTTGCGATGGGTTGAATCCTTCTTGGCAACTGATCCAGTGCGCGTCCCACTTTCCCCGGTTGTACGGAGCCTGTCGTAAGTCCATCGGGAATGGCTCTTCGCTTAAATAGACACGTTCCATCATCGCAACCTCAGCATAGCGGTGTTAGGCAGACTAGTGGGAGAAAGGGACATAAAGTGGCTAAACTAGGCGCGTGGCAACGACGCCCACTTTCCAAGATATCGTAGCGGCAAAGCACCGAATCGCAGGCGGAATCGACCACACGCCGTGCGACGATTCTCCATTGCTCTCCGACCTCTGCGGATGTCGCATCTTCACGAAGCTGGAGTATCTGCAGCGGACCGGATCTTTTAAAGAACGTGGAGCCCGTAATGCACTCCTCCTGCTCGACGAGGAACAGAAGAGAAATGGAGTGGTCGCCGCGAGTGCGGGGAACCACGCTTTGGCGTTGGCGTACCACGGTCGAGATTTGGGCATTCCGGTAACCGTTGTGATGCCGACCGTCGCCCCGCTTGTGAAGCAGGAGCGGTGTAAGCAGTTCGGCGCAAAAGTTGTTCTGAGCGGTCGCAACATCGCCGAGGCGAAAGAAGAAGCGGATCGTTTTGTGGAAACGGAAGGTCTTGCCTACATCCATGGATTCGACGGGAAAGACGTGATTGCAGGGGCGGGAACTGTCGGGTTAGAGATTCTCGACCAGGTGCCGACTGTCGACGCGATCGTGGTGCCGATCGGTGGGGCAGGTCTTATCGCGGGCTTAGGATTGGCGGTGAAGACAATGCGCCCCAGCACCCGGATCATTGGTGTTGAGCCCGAACATGCGGCCTCGTATAAAGCGGCCTTAGAGGCGGGTGAGGCGGTTAAGATTTCCATGGAGCCAACTCTGGGGGACGGTCTTGCCGTGCCGATGGTGGGGCCGAACGCTTTTGCACTCGCTAAAGATGTCGTGGATGAGACGGTCGAAGTCTCGGAGCGATCCCTTGCCCTTGCCATTCTCCGACTCTTAGAGTTGGAGAAAGGGGTTGTCGAAGGGGCCGGGGCGGCTCCTTTGGCGGCGTTCCTAGAAAACAAACTGCACGGACTGGAAGGAAAGAACGTGGTTCTGGTGCTTTGCGGTGGAAACATCGACCCGGCGGTTTTGGGTCGAGTGATCGATAACGGTCTGGTGGCAGATGGTCGATTGGTGCAGTTCCGAGCCATCATCAGTGATCGACCCGGTGGTCTGGCAAAACTCGCATCCGCAATCGCCGAAGCAGGAGCGAGTGTGAAACAGATCACTCACGAGCGGGCTTTTAGCCACGCCAACTTTTCGAACGTCGAAGTTTTTTGCACGGTGGAGACTCGAGGGCATGAGCATGCGGTGGAGCTTCTAGATCGTCTTTGCAAACTGGGTATGCCTTGTAACCGAGTGGACTTTTAACGATTTTCACGAAACGTTCGGAACCGAACGAGTTTTTGGTAACGAGCTACTCGGGTGGAGTTGTAACTGCCTGTGTTGCTGAAAAGCAATTAATCAACGAAGGATAAAAGAAGGCTCTTTGCGGTTGCGTCGCCAAGAGAACACGCTTCTTAAATCCGGGAAATCCAGACATGAAAATTCAACTCCGAAAATCGGTATTGCTCGTCGTCGCGTCCGCTATGCTTGCGGGCCAAGCCCTTGCCCAAGATATCGTTCACACCGCCGAACGCGCGGGCCAGTTCAAGACTCTTCTTACGGCGGTTAAGGCTGCCGGACTCACTTCCGTGCTGAAAAGCAATGGACCTTTCACCGTTTTCGCCCCGACCGATGAGGCTTTTGCTAAGCTCGGACACACGGTTCAAGACCTTCTGAAGCCTGAAAATCGGGACACATTGAAGGCGATTCTCACCTACCACGTTCTGCCAAGCGAAGTTCTGGCTGCGCGAGTCGGTCGATTGAAGGATGGCACGAAGGTGAAAACCGTCAACGGAGCTACGGTCACGATCCGAAACCGAGGCCAGCTCAAGGTGAACAATTCAAACATTCTGAAGACCGACGTTCTCGCCGATAACGGCGTGATCCACGTCATCGATGCCGTGTTGCTTCCTCCGAAGAAGGACCACTCCGAAGAGGCCCAGTCTTCTCGCTGCGAGGGCTAAAGCTGTAAAAGTAGCCCTACCGATCAGGTAGGGCTGCTTGTTACTGATTGGTGATTTCGCGCAGAAGAGGCTTGAGCAAATTCTGCTGCTTTTGCGTGGCAAAGCCGTAGCACTCTTGGAAAAGCTCGGTAGCTTGTCTTCGATTGCCTGCTAGCAATCCAATCCACGAGCCCACCAAGTAAGCCTCCCCTCGATCCTGAAGAATAGCGCTCGCATCAGAGCATAGCGTGAGAGCGGTTCTGTAATACCCCTTCTGAGCTAATACAATAGCGGTGTCTATATTTTCGTAGTAGATTCGGTATTGAGTGCCTTCCGTGGTCGCCGCGAGCTTTGCTAGACCTTCTTGAATTGCCTTGAACTCCCCGGCTCGTTTCGCGACGGCTGTATTCGGAGCTACTTCTACTACGCGAGTGAACAGCTTGGAAGCGTAAGTGAAATTCTGAGCCGAAGCCTGAAGGAGGGCCGCATTGAAAAGAGCCCCGGCGGGTGGGCTCGCCACCCCGGCGACGGCCGGGCCGGGAATCGCCAAGAACGCCTTGGTTGCTCCGGCAAGGTCTCCTGCTTGGAAGTAAAGATCCAGGGCTTTATCGAAGGCGGGGGAGTTCTTCTTGCCCGCGACTTCCGGTTCGAACGGTAGGAACCCGGAATACGGGTTTGCCGCCGCGAGTTTCGGTTTCGCGGCTCCGTACCATTCGACATTGGCCCCTTTATGAACCTTGATCCAAAGGAAGGGATTCACACGAAAGTTGTAGTTCGGGACGTTGCGGGGCCGATCAAAGTCGAACTGAGGAAACAGTTCGGCAACCCGCGTGGAGAGGGTTGTCATTTCCGGCGGTTTCCCTTTTCCGTACGGGTCGAAAGTCAGGAAAGGATCTTGAACCCAGTTGTGTAGCTGCAGAAACACCGAACCCTTGGACATGGTCTTGGTGATCGCTCCCAGGCTGATTCCGGGCGGTTGTGGCCCAGAAGGTTCTGGCATCGGAGGCAGAGCGGGTTCAAGCGGTTTAGGTGGAGAAGGAGGGGTGGTGTTGGTGTTTGAACCCGCGTCTCCGCCCGTGTTGACGGTGGTTCCAGAGTTGCCTTGATTTGCATTATTGTCAACAACGGGAGGCTCGACCGGTTTGGGTGCGAACCGCTCGTCTAACTGCTTGATCAAGGCAAGGCCGTCGGCGACAATCGCCTTTCGAAGCTTCTCGCCGTACGCGACCAAGCCGGGGTGCTCCGTAGTCCGTTTCACCCGCTCTTTCACGACCGGAAAGAGCGCTTCGGTGATCAAAGGCTTGAGGCGCTCAAGGGCATTCGAGTTCAGCGTGATCGCTCGGTTTTCAACCGGGAAGAGTTCATCCTTCCCCTTTGCGATCGAAAGCACCAATCCGGCGATGAGATCGCCGATATCGTTCGGCTCCATCGGCACCTTGCTCCCGATCTTCATCGTGACGGATTCCGGTCCACGGTGCTCCGCCGTCCACTGGTCTCCAACAACGGTAATCGTCATTTCATGTGCGGAAAGAACGACGCTGACCGAAGTGGACTGCTGAGCGCGCATGCCAACGGGATGGGCTGGGAGTGTGGGCAGGGGCGTTGTGCCTCCAAGGAGGGCCAGGTGCGCAATGAAAGCGATCATTAGAGTTGTCCTCCGGCTAGCTGCAGAATCTCTGGATCGGTGGACCCAAGGGCCTTTGCTTCGGCTGCCGCCTTTGCGGCATCCTTCGGTTTCTTGTTTGCCATCAGGGCCTTCGCCAGCCATTCATGGGCGAGTCCTTTTGGAAAGAGCTTTTGGCCGTTGAGTTTGAATTCTTTGGAATCGATGGCCCGTTCGAGCCAGCCAACTGCGTCTCCGGCTTTGTTCTGGCCAAGCAGGGCTCGACCCACGAAGTACTGCGGGCGAGGGTCTTCCAAAAACCCGTCTAGTTTCTTGCCGAGCGTTTCCACGGATTTGAAGTCACCTTCCAGCAATCCTGCTTCAAGACCGAAGGCGGCAAAGCTTGCGGCATTCTCAAGATCGAAGGAAGCGGTTTTCTTTTCAAAAACGTCGAGGGAGGCTTGGAAAATTTCCCAGGCAGAGGTCGGGACCTTTGCCATCAGGCAAGCTTCTGCAACCTGGGCGCGGTCCTTGAAGGAACGCTCGAGCAGATAGGCTTGGCACTCACCGAATTCCTTAACGGCGTCGGATAGCTTGCCTCGCTTAAGAGCCAGAAGGCCTTTGCGATACGAAAGGACCGGGCTTTTTCCAGCCGCTTCTGCAATTTGCAGCGCCACCGTGGCGACGTCAAGATCTTCCGATTGCAAAGCAACTGTCGCAGCGATGAGCGCGCGAGGTTGCTTGGAAAGACTTTGAGCCTTCGCCTTGAGCTCGTCGATTTTCTCGGTCTTTTCTTTGTTAGGTTTGCCTGCGGCGAGGGTGTCGATCTCTTTTTGGATCGTGGCGGTGTCCGGATGAGCGAGGCTTGTTGAGGTGTAGAGCTTGGTGTATCGCTCAAGCACGTCGGTCTCGGCGAGCAACTCCCTTGCCCGAGCGGCTTCCGAAGGTGGGTTGACCGTGGTGAGCCCTTTCAAGATGTCACGCGCTTCTTGGAATCGCGACATGCTGATGAGGACACTCGCTTGGTCGTTTAAGACCGCCGGGTCGGGTTTGCCGTACTTCGCGAGGTTGTCGATTTGCTTGAGCGCCTCTTCAAGCTGCCCATTCTTCAGGCGGGCCCGAGCTTTCTCACGGAAACCGATCTCCAGTTCCATGTCGTCTAGGGCAAACCGCTGAATACGAAGATTGAGAACAACATCGGCGGGTGCTTTTTCGATCGCTGCGTCTAGGAGCGCCCGAGCTTGAGTGACAGCGGAGGCTTGAGCGCACACGGCCCCGGCCACGGCGTACGCTTCATACCGCTGCCCGTCGATTTCCATCGCTTTGGCGATAAGTCCGAACGCGTCGATGAGGTGCGAGTATGAGGCTAGGATTCTGGCTCGATAGACGCAGGACAAATACTGTCGGTTGCGGCGCGCATCCGGATTTTGATCGTTCTCTTCCAGGCGCTGAACCATGGCGAGCTCTTCACGAGCGCGTGGCGCGTTCGGGTGGCTTCTCGCGTATTCGGTGAAGGCGGTAAGCCACTTCTTGGCGTTCGACCAATCCTCGTCAAGCATGTACGCAACGCCAAGGTTGTACATGGCCGGGTAATAGTTCGGGTCCAGGGCGAGAGCGTCTTGCAAGTAGGCTCTTGCCTTAGCGAGGTCTCGGTTCTCCCCAATAGCTCGGGCGGCGAACGAAACAAGCTTTTCGGGACCGGATAGCTTGGTTTGTGCAGAGGCGTTCGCTCCGCCGATGATCAGCAACGCAAGGAGTGCGGCGTACTTCACTTGTCACCGCTCCTTGCGAAGCCCAAGACTCGCATGAGCCCGGAAACAAAGGTGTCGGCGCTTCCTGGCACCTGACCGTCCAGGATGCCCATTCCGAGCAGACAATCCGAACCGAACCATCGGAGTTCGTTGAGGACGTCTAGGTTGGGCGACGCGATGAGCAGAGGGCTCTGGGAACCGGAGCCGAGGACTTCTTCAAACCAGCCAAGCCGAATGGAACGATAGCCTCCTAGTTTCTTGAGGTTGTCCTGCGATTCGTCTCCGGCAAAGAAGAAAAGCTGGAACATGCGCTCTTTCTGCATTGCTTTCAAACGGTCTTGCTCCGGACCGACCAGTTCCATGACCGCCTTGTAGGAGTCTTTGAGAAGAGGGTTTCGAGGCAAATTTGATTCGGATACCGGACGATTAGGGTTTTCGCCGCCCGAAGGAAGGGTGCCGATGAGAGGAACGATCGGAGCCGTCGGGGAGGTCATTTTGAGAAGATCTTCTCGGTTGCCCGTGACCACAACGACTTCGCCGATTTTGTTGCCTTGAGCGTCTTGGAGTCGAATGGGAAGTGGGAACGGTCCGGCGAGCGTGAGGAGCCGGTCCACCACCTGCAGAAGTCGTGCTTCGCGGAGCTTCCGAATATCCGCTTCGGCCTCTTTTTTCCACCCTTCCGCGTTGCCTTGACCCAGGGCCTGGGTTACCAGTATCCCGAGGCAGACTGCCCCATAAATCTTCCTCATCCCGATGCAAGTTTATCACGATTGCACCTGGGACCTTGGTTGAATCACCAGGGTGTAAAAAGAAGGGGCTCTCGGTGATTACCGAGAGCCCCTGAACGTGGGTTCCGTTCGCAGAAGGCTTAGCTGCAACCGGTGGTTTCGCCACAGGTGTCGCACTTCATGCAAACGCCGTTTCGAACCAACGTGAACGCTGCACAGTTGCTGCAAGGATCGCCTTCATAACCCTTCAACCGGGCGACTCGGCGCTTCTCAGCAATCTCTGCCGCGACATTTCCGACAACCACAGGTGCTGCGACCTTGACCGCCCGAGATGGGTAAAGATCGCCTTTAGTTTCTACCTCCAGCAGGGCCCGACCATTGGAGCCGTTTCCGCTCACCATTCGCTCCTCGTACACCGGGGTAGAGGTTGCTTGGTTGCGACCGAGAACATCGGTTGGCGAACCGAGCGCTTGCGGGTTCCCTTCAAAAGGAAGGGGGCTCTGGTCTTGTCGATACGGCTCGAAGCCCTTCGACGTGTGCTCGCGGTTTGCCATGCCAGGCACCACACCATCTTCAATGTCGCCTTGCTCTTCTTCCTCGTCGAAGTCCGGCATTTGGCTCGGACGACCAACCGTGTCGGATCGAAGATCCTCTGGCTTCACCTGAACGAGGTCGGTTCGACCCAGGTAGCTGAGCGCCAGTTCTCGGAAGATGTAGTCGATGACCGAGGTGGACATCTTGATGTTGTCGTGACCCATGACCGAACCGTTCGGCTCGAATCGGGTGAAGACGAACGCTTCCACGAACTCTTCGAGAGGCACACCGTACTGCAGACCCAGCGAGACCGCGATTGCGAAGCAGTTCATCAAAGATCGGAAGGCGGCGCCTTCTCGGTGCATGTCTACGAAGATTTCGCCCAACGTCCCGTCTTCGAACTCACCCGTTCGCAGATACACCTTGTGACCGCCTACGCGGGCCTTTTGGGTGTAACCACGTCGTCGACCCGGCATCAGGCGTCTCTTGCTGATGTAGCGGTAGACGAGCTTCGTTGCGACTCGCTCGATCTGCTCTTGGCGATCGATCTCCGAGGAGAACAGCTCGGTTTGGGCGGGTTCTTCCAGAAGGTCGCCACCTTCCATGCTCGCCTCGAGGATCGCTGCAGCGGCATCGTCGGAAGACGAGTTCAACGGCTGGCTCAGCTTCGAACCATCTCGATAGAGAGCGTTCGCCTTCAGAGCAAGCGTCCAAGAAAGCCAGTAGGCATCGGCAACATCCTTGACCGTCGCCTCTGCGGGGAGGTTGATGGTCTTCGAGATCGCACCGGAGAGGAACGGCTGAGCCGCCGCCATCATGCGGATGTGACCCTCGGCGCTGATGAACCGGGTGCCCTTTCGACCGCATTTGTTCGCGCAGTCGAATACGGCTAGGTGCTCTGGCTTCAGATCAGGAGCGCCTTCGATCGTCATGGTTCCGCAAACATATTCGTTGGCGGCTTCGATCTGCTCCTTGTCAAAACCGAGTTCCTTCAACATGTTGAAAGACCAGTCGTTGAGTTGATCCTCGGAGAAGCCAAGGACGTTCTTGCAGAACTCTTCGCCAAGCGTGTACTTGTTGAAGACGAATCCGATTTCGAACGCACTCTCCAGACTCTTTTCGATCGTCTCGATCTGCTCTGGACCGAAGCCCTTTGCGGCAAGCGAGTTGTGGTTGATGTACGGCGCACCCTTGAGCGTTTTGTGCCCGAGCGCATAGCCGATGATGTTGTCCGTCTGCGCCTGGGTGTATCCGAGCGCTTCCAGAGCAGGGATCACCGATTGGTTGATGATCTTAAAGTAGCCGCCACCGGAGAGCTTCTTGAACTTGACGAGGGCGAAGTCTGGCTCGATACCCGTGGTGTCGCAGTCCATGATCAGACCGATCGTGCCCGTGGGGGCGAGAACTGTTACCTGGGCGTTTCGGAAACCGTTCTTAGAACCGAGTTCCAGAGCGCGATCCCAGGCAAGGTGTGCCGCATGCAGCATCTCGCCGGGGCAGAGAAGTTGATCGATTCCGACCGGGTAGACGCTGAGTCCTTCGTACTCCTTGGGCGAGGCGTTGTATGCCGCGCGTCGGTGGTTGCGAATGACTCGGAGCATGTTGTCCTTGTTCGGGCCATGACCGGGGAACGGACCGTGCTCGCCCGCCATCTCCGCGCTGGTGGCATAACTCTCACCGCCGAGAACCGAGGTGAGCGCGCCTGCAATGGCGAAGCCCTCTGGGCTGTCGTACGCGATACCCATTTGCATGAGAAGCGCGCCGAGGTTGGCGTAACCCAAACCGAGCGTTCGATAGTCGTAGCTGAGTTGGGCGATCTCCTTGGAGGGGAACTGCGCCATCAGAACGCTGATCTCAAGAACCATCGTCCAGATTTGAATCGCGTGGACGTAACCCTTGATGTCGAAGGTTCGGGTCTCTCGGTTGTACAGCGTTGCCAGGTTGATGCTCGCCAGGTTGCAGGCGGTGTCATCCAGGAACATGTATTCCGAGCAAGGGTTGGACGCGTTGATGCGACCGCTCGCTGGACAGGTGTGCCACTCGTTGATGGTGGAGTCGTATTGAAGACCGGGGTCGGCGGAGTTCCAAGCCGCTTCGCAGATATCGTCCCAAAGGTCTTTGGCTTGGAGGGTCTTGGCGACCTTACCGTCGGTTCTTCGCTTCAGCTCCCACTTATCGTTTCGCTCAACCGCTTTGAAGAAGTCGGTGGTGACTCGAACCGAGTTGTTGGAGTTTTGACCGCTGACGGTGAGGTAGGCCTCGCTCTCGTAGCCCGTGTCGAAGGTGGCGAACTCGATGCCGTTGTAACCCTGTTGAGCGAACTGAATCGCTCGTTGGATGTAGTTCAACGGAACTTCGTCTAGCTTTGCCTCGGCAATGGCTTGCCAAAGTTGCTTGTTGGTGCGCGGGTTGCCATCGATGCCCTCATTAGAGCCCTCGTGAACCGCCTTCATGATGGTGTTCAGGTGTCGCTGGTTCAGCTTGGAACCGGTGACAAGGCTGGCGACCTTTTGCTCTTCCCGAACCTTCCAGTTGATGAAGGTTTCGATATCCGGGTGGTCGATATCGAGACAGACCATTTTGGCGGCTCGTCGAGTAGTGCCGCCCGACTTGATGGCGCCTGCCGATCGGTCTCCAACTCGGAGGAAGCTCATGAGTCCGCTGGACTTGCCACCGCCGCTGAGTGGCTCGTTCTCACCGCGGATAGAAGAGAAGTTCGTTCCGACGCCGCTGCCGTACTTGAAGATGCGTGCTTCTCGGGTCCAGAGATCCATGATGCCGCCCTCGTTGACCAGATCATCCTTCACGCTCAAGATAAAGCATGCGTGAGGCTGAGGTCGCTCGTAGGCGTTTTGGGATCGCTCCAACTTGCCCGACTTCGGATCGACATAGTAGTGACCCTGGGCGTTGCCCGTGATGCCGTAAGCGAAGTGCAGGCCCGTGTTGAACCACTGCGGAGAGTTCGGTGCAGAAATTTGCTTCGCGAGCATGTAGACAAGCTCGTCATAGAACGCCTGGGCATCGGCTGCGGTGTTGAAGTAGCCGAATTTCTCGCCCCAGTGTCGCCAGCATCCTGCTAGTCGGTGGAAAACTTGGCGCGAGTCCGATTCGTGCTCGGCGGCGGGCGTCAAAAACGCTGCGTTGTCCGGGCTGTATTCAGCACCGTTGATCTTTCCGGGCGTGAGACCCGCCTTGCGGAAATACTTCTGCGCAAGGATGTCGGTGGCGACTTGGCTCCAGTGAGAGGGAACCATGACGTTCTCCATAAGGAAAACCGTCGAGCCATCCGGGTTGCGAATCTCGCTCTTGCGAGGTTCGAACGTGATCGACTCGTACGGGTTCTTGCCTTCCTTTGTGAAATAGCGGTTGATTTTCATGTGCGGCTGCTTCCTGCTTTAGTACGTGTTCATTCCGACCTGCTTCCCAGGGCGGGTTGGCGGCTCCTACGAATCGGCTCAGGCTTCCTCAATAAGAGTTGTTTGCAAGTGACGAAAAGGTGCCAGCGCCTCCTCCCTTTGAACGCGCTCGACCATTTCGGCGAAATCCTTTACGGTTTCGAATTCTTGATAGACCGATGCGAATCGGACGTAAGCGACGGTGTCTATCGACGCCAGTTCGCGCATCACCCAATTCCCGATCTCATCCGAGGTCACCTCGTCTTCGTAAGCCTTGCTCAGGCCGTACTCAATGCGAAGCGCTGCCTCTTGAAGGGTGTCCACCGAAACAGGTCGCTTCCGCGTCGCAATGCGCATGGAATCGAAGACCTTGTCCCGGCTGAACTCTTCACGACCTCCACCACGCTTCACCACGAACAATCGTTGCCTCTCTGCACGCTCGTGAGTAGTGAATCTGCGTCCGCATTGAAGGCACTCGCGACGTCGCCGGATGCTCTCTCCGTCCGTGCCAGGACGGGAATCTAGCACCTTTTGATCGTTGCAACCGCAATAAGGACACTGCATGGTTTTCGGAATAAACCCCAACATCTTGGGGCTTAGATAGTATGGAACCACAATGGGTGGAATGACAGACTTTTTTTTGCCACGAGATTCGCACACTTTACGCGCATCGTTTTCCACAGGTTATTCGTCTCCCACCGTCTCTAGGTTCAAGCCCTCAGCTCGGCGAGGCCCTTTCGCCGGGCTGAGGGCTTGTTGGAGGTCTTGTGAATGAATAGTATATCTTTGTCTACTATTTGTGAATCCATTTTGTTGCAGCACTCGTCGTTTCTTCTTCTCGCACTTCTTTGCAGGTTCACCGCGCAGCCGGTGTCGTGTAGATTCACGTAGGCGATGAGTCGACGGACCTTTGAGGAGTACCGAGAGCGACGGGAAAAGTATCTTGGGAAGATCCTGGAATACGAGGAGCTCTTCCGTCGCGACCCGGATGCTTACTTCCGAAAGGCGAACCTCGTTCGGCTGACGGTTTACGTCGTTTACACCCTCATTGTCTTACTGGTTGCCACCGTCTTTGGGCTTATTGTCTTGCGGAGCATCACCCGTGGGCGAACGAACTTCTTTTGGCTTGCGGTGATTGGATATGTCCTGTTTCAACTCCTTCGGGCACCGTTCGCAAAGCCGGAAGTTGAGAAAGGCTTGGCTGTCACTCCTGCCGAGGCCCCGAGGTTGTTCGCCGTCCTAGAGACCCTCGCCAAGCAGATGGGAGGAGTGGCGTTCGATGGTGTTCGGATCGATGATTCCCTCAATGCCTCAGCTCAAACTCGAATCAAGAATTTCTTGACCGGGAGGTCGGAGCGTTATCTGTGCGTTGGTTTGCCGTTGCTCGAGCTTTTCTCTGCGAAAGAGATTGAAGGCGTCATCGCTCACGAACTCGGGCACTTTCGTGGGGCGCACGGGGAGAAGTCGATCCGGCTGTATCACGCCCAGGCGACTCTGGAGCGCGCCGCTTACTCACTCAGTAACTCCTGGATCGGAAGCATTCTTCGCTCGACAGCGGAACTGTTTGAAGATTGGTTCGACGTGCTGCTATTGGCGGTGAAACGAGAGCAAGAATTCGAGGCGGACTCGGCGGAAGTCGGTCAGGTCGGTCCGGAAGTCTTCAAGTTCACCGGGATCAAGTTAGAGATTTTTGGATCCTGGTACTACTGGTTGCGCTACGGTCGATCGGTTGAGATCGTCCGGATGGGATGGCCGGGCTTTGCGGGTCTAGTAGAAAGGTCGAAGGAGATCGATCGCAACGCGGTCGCCCAAGATCTTCTCAAGAGCCTTGACCGAAAAACGCGTCCGGTGGACTCGCACCCCGCGATCGCAGATCGCTTCAAGAAAGCCGGGATCGTTTCATTACCCGTGACGGAAGCGGAAGCACGCGATTGGGTGGACGAAACGCTCGACGCTCCCTTTGAGCCCGCCATCGAGGCCTGGTTTACGGAAGAAGGCAAAACCCGCGTTCGCTCTCACTTTGAAGAAAAAGTGCGGAAGGATTGGGAGGAGATCACTGGAAAGGTCGAAAAGGCAACCAAAGACGACGACTCTCTGGCAATTCCGCCAGAAGTGGAGATCGACCTCAACGTGGATGCTTCGGGTGCGAAAACTGTTGACTACATGAGGAAGCTTTACGCGACCGATCGTGTTTATGGTCGATCGGAGTACCGGAGGCGATTGGAGGAGCTTGTCAATTCCGAGAATCCGTTCCACCGATTCGTCGCGATTCAGCTACTTTGGCCCATCGACAAAGATCTGTATGAGCGCGGGGTGGTTTCGCTTGCCACATCCGTGCCTTACGAGAACTACGCAGCCTATCTTCTCTTCAACCTCTTGGAGCATCTTGAGCGGCTAGACGAAGGGAAGGCGGTCTATGAGTTTCTTGAACTTCGTAGAGGGAGAACAAGCGACTTTCACGGTGTGTTCGCACGCGGTCCCAAGGCCATGGAACTGCGCGCGCCTTCGATTTCGAAGGACCTGGAAGACTACATGGCAGCTTATCTAGAAGAGCAGGCTTGGATTTCTGCTCTCTACGTGGTTGAGGCTAAGCCGAAGGGAACGAGCCTCCCCTTCGAGACGATTTTCCTGGTCGATTTCCTCAGCAAAAAGGAGGCTTTCTGGCACGGCGGCGACGATTACTCTGAACTTATTAGCTGGATCGTTCAGCACACTCAGTGTCCCACGCCCGTATTCAGTCTTTGCAAAGAAGGGGACAAGTGGCGGAAGACCATGTCCGATCCGCGCGTTCGGGCTTTGATTCCGTATCGCGACCCTGTTCGGAAGAAGAAGGAGAAGAAGCCTTTCTGGAAGCGCGGCAAAGCCTAACCTGTTCTTTCTGAGATATTGGGCGAGGTCACCGGTCGTTGGACCTCGCCTCATCTGCGAGACAATACGGAAGTCTGCTCAATCGTGTAGATTCTGCCTAGGGATGGCTCTTCAGAATTTTGAAGCGTACAAAAAGGACCGCGAGAAGTATCTCAAGGAAATTTTAGAAAACGAGCAGCTCTATAGTGAGGATCCTAGTTTGTACTTTCGAAAGGTTCGAACCTTTCGCTTGGTAGCCTTCTTCGGTTTCGGTATGGCGGTTGCGATCGTAGCGGCCCTTGCGGGACTCACCGCCTTTTTCTTCGTGAAGGGGGGAGGCTTACTCGGCTTTGTTGGGCTTTTCTTCGCGTTTGTCTTGGGGTACCTGATCTATCTGCTTTGCAAGCGTGATCGGTCGGAGGAATATGTTGATCTGAGGCGCGAGGCGTCCCCGAAGCTCTTTGACCTCGTTGAATCGATCTGCACCGAGCAAGGCGGCGTACGTTTTGATTCGATACGGATCGTGACAAGGTGGACGGCCGAGGCCGATGGTGCTCGCAGATCGATCTTTTCAAGAGAGTTCAGCAATTATCTTGTGCTGGGCTTGCCACTGCTTGAAATACTTGACGAAAAGGAAGTTGAGGCGGCTATTGCCCACGAAGTCGGACACTTCAAAGGCTCTCACTACGAAAAGGTTCACAAGCTCAGTCAGGCATTGGCGGTATTTGACCGTTTAATGGTTGCGATTTCAGAAACCTGGCTTCGCTACTTGTTCAAACCATTCGCCGAGTACCTGAACGTGAGATACCAAGTTCTGCTTCATGCCGTTCGGTTGAATCATGAGCGTGAGGCCGACCGAGCGTGTCTTGAACGTGTTGGAATGCAGGTCTTTCAATCTTTGATGATGCGCTTGTACGCGTATGGTCCTAGCATCGAGAAGCTAATGCGAGGTGACCAAATCAAAGAATTAGGGCAGGATTGGCCGGGCTTCGATCACCTGCTCGAAACAATTCGCCGTGAAAACAAAGAGGCCATCGGCGGGGATCTTCTCAGGGATTTGAACGAGAAAACCCATCCCTACGATAGCCACCCATCGCTCACCGACAGGTTAAAGAGAGCAGGGGTCGAGGATATTCCAACTTCACTCGCAGACTGCGAAAAGTGGGTGAGAGAAGATCTGGATCAATTGAATGCTCCGGCGATCGACTTCTTCTTCGAGGATGCAGCCCGAACTGAGTTAAGGGCGCGCTTAGAAAAAGTCGTGCAGAAGAATCTTGCGGAGAGTTCGCACCCCTATGCGCCGGAATACTTGGAGAACCCTCCGGGAAGTCCCATTGATCCTACTGAAAGGGTGGATCTGGATTCGACTGTAACCGGAAAACGTTGGCGGGAATATCGGGCTCGACTAAGGGCAACGGAAATCGCATTCGGTCGCGGCGAACTACACCGTCGCATTGCTGAACTGCGAGACTCGCCCAATCCATTTCACCAATTTTTAGCCGTGAATCTTGCTTGGAACGCCGATAAGGCGCTCTATGGCACGGTCCTAGAACGCCTTATCACGTCCGAACATTACAGGCACTACGCCGCGACCCTGCTCTTCTATCACTATGAAAGCGAGGATCGCCTCCCGGAAGCTGGACCCATTTACGAAGCGTTCATTGCTGAGCGAGAGCATTTCATCGCCGTGAATGAACTCTTTTCCAGCGGACCGCGCTCACTCGATATCAGGCAGCCAAGGGTTCCCCAGGATCTTGTCGATTATCTGTCCGGCGAGTTAAGTGCGACCAAAGGAATCTCGGCGGCCTACTTGATTGAGATGCGACCGATCAATTCAACGCACGCCCATTCTCCGGTGGTGATTATCGACTTTTTGAGTCGCCGTGAAGTCTTCTTCAGGGGTGATCTTGATTGGAGTGGGGTAGCAGACAGTATTCGTTATGCGATCACCTGTCCGTTTCTGTGTAGAGACCTTGGGCAAAAAGGACGGAGGTGGAGGAGAACCGTCCGCAAGCCGATCGCCTTACAGCTTGTTGCTCCTCGCAATCCCGTGCGGCCGAATAGCGCTCCCTGGTGGTTGAAATGGAAATCGTCTAACTGACCGCCCCGTTTGTTAAGAATTTGGGGAGAATTATCTTTCGAAAATGTCTCGTCTACCCTAGTGATGTTCCTAGGAACTGCCAACGGCTATAATTCGGACGCATGGAGCAGTTGGCTGACGTTTGGAAACAGGCTCTTCCTAAGATGATGGAGGGCGTAAGTGGCGTAGGTGTATGGACCGCGCTGAAACTGGCCGTGCCTGTGGCCCTCGATGAAAACGTTTTGGTGGTGGGTGTACCCAGCAGCGAAGTGGAACTCGGTGGGCACCTCCGCGTCCCAATGACGATCCGATCGGTCGAGACGGTCATGTCTCAGGCGCTGCAGAAGCCCGTGAAGATGCGCGTCATCGACGGAACCACGACGGAGGATTACGAACTCGTCAAGCGTCGCGACGCCGAACGGCGCCGCATGCAAGAAGCCCAAATGGCCAAGGAGCGAGCCGAGCTTGCTTCCAAGAACAGCTGGGACGGCATCTACGAGCAACTTAGCCGGCGATACGCCTCGGTTCCTAACCGAACCCTTCCGCAAAACCGCGCACGGTTCTTTGAAGAAGCGGTTGAGATTGTCGCAGGTGTTCGCCGAGAGCAGACCACTTACGACGATCTTGCGGAGCGAAACTTCGCTCGCTGCATCGAGCGAATCTCTCAGTACACCGAGATTTCCAGCGCGTACGTGGCTTTGGAAATTCTGAAGCGCGCGAACGAGATTTAAGCCCGTGACTGCCTCTTCGCATCCAAGGGGAGGGGTCGCAGTCATCCTTGGCTCTGGTACCTCCAACGGTGTGCCGATGCTCGGGGTGGAGTATCCGCCCGAGTTTTTGGCGAATCCCAAAAACCACAGGATGAGAAGCAGCGTTCTGTTGCAGGGGCCAGACGGCAACCTTTTGGTGGATTGCACGCCAGAGATGCGCCTTCAACTCACTCGCGAGGGCATTCTCGACGTGGAGGCGATCCTCATCACCCACACCCACGCCGATCACGTGATGGGAATGGACGACACCCGGTCACTGATGTTCCGAACGGGCAAGGCGATGCCTGTTTACACGCTCCCTCGGCATCAAGAAGATATTCGTCGGATCTACACCTACGCTTTTGGGGAGTTTCCCGAAGGGATCTTCGTTCCCCGGTTCGATCTTCGTGATTGTCCGGACGTTCTGGAGGTTGCGGGTTTAACCGTTCACACATTCGTGGTGGAGCACGGCTCGACGCCCGTGATTGGTTTGCGCGTCAACGACTTCGCGTATATCACCGACGTGAGTCGTATTCCCGAGCCGGCGAAGGAAAAGCTTCAAGACCTCGAATGCCTGGTGATCGACGCGGTGCGATATCAACCCCACCGAAACCACTTTAATTTCGAGGGTGCCTTGGCGGCAATTAGGGAACTACAACCTAAAAGGGCGTTCCTTACGCACCTGAGCCACGATTACGATCACGACGTTGTGGAGAAGGACCTGGCAGAAGGGTTCAATCGAGAGACGGGCATCGAAGTTCGGCTCGCTTTCGACGGACTTCGCATTCGGTTCTAGGTTCGTAAGGAAAAAATCGACCAAAAAGGTTTAGGTTTGCCCTAGAGAAATTGCCTGGGGGACCCACTATGAAAAGCAAAGGGGAAAGTATGCCGAAGATTTTCGCCGGTGTGGCCGGAATTGTCGCACTAGCCGCGGGCATCTTTGGTAGCGTCGATCCGCTTTTGTGTCTACAGCGTGCAGCTGTCGCTTGGGTATTGGGTCTGATCTGCGGATCGTTGTGGGTGATGCTTATTGGAGAGGGGACGGTGATTACCGCGGCTCCAAAGCGAGATTCCGAAAAGACGGAATCCACGACGAAATCGGAAGAATCAGGGGCTGATTTGCAAGCAGCATAGCCGGAACGTGTAGTGGGCCCGAAAGGAATCGCCTGGAACCTGATAAAATGCATGGGCACGGGTAACCGTGTGTGGGGACGGATTCGGCATGGCATTATCGCAAGATCGTTTGCAAAAGGCTTGGGTGGACTTTAAGGTTCATGGAGATCCATCGGCGAGGGTCGAGATCATTAACCATTTCTCTTACTTGGTGAAGATCACGGCTGGGCGCTTGGTCACCAGTCTGCCTGGCGGCATGGATCGCGAGGATCTTGTCAGCGCGGGAGTCATTGGCCTTGTCAAATCGGTCGATCAGTTCGATCCCACTCGCGACGTAAAGTTTGAAACCTACGCGATTGCGCTCATTCGAGGCGCGATCTTGGAAATGTTGCGCGATGAAGATTGGGTCCCCCGATCCATCCGCGAAAAGCTGAAAGCCCTCGACCGCACCATGATGGCGTTGGAGACCGAATTCGGTCGGCCCGCTTCTGATATCGAACTTGCCGAGCGCATGGGCATTTCTCGGGAAGAAGTCAGTGAACTTCTGGTCCGGATGGGACGCACCAACGTTTACTCGCTAGACGACATTCTCGGCGGCGGCGACGGCGACGATACGGTTCACTTCGTGGAACTCCTGGTAGACGAGACCAGCAACACGGGTGGGGAAGTAGAGGGTCGAGAAATTCGGCGGATCCTCACCGCAGGTGTTGAAAACCTTCCTGAGCGAGAGCGACTTGTGGTTGCTCTCTACTACTTTGAGGGTCTTACGTTTAAAGAAATTGGCAAAGTATTGGGCGTTAGCGAAAGCCGGGTCTATCAATTACACACCCAGGCAATGAATCGCCTGCGCAACTTTATGAAAGCAGAAGGCGGAATCGGCGTCCGATAACAATCGCACCGCCAGCCCCTGATTTTTCAGGGCCGCCCTGAAAATTTACGGTCTCAACTTTGGTGCTCCTTGCGGAAGAACCAAAGTGGAGGAGATATGGACGGTGTCGAAAGAATCCGGGCGACTTTATCGGCCGGTTATGAACAGAATCACCCGTTCCGCGTACAGCGGCAGTCCGACCGTGGATCGCACCCGGGGAAACATGGTCAGGATCAGGAACCTTCTGAGGGTGGCACCGGTCATGAGGATCGCATCGAGCTTCATGTTGAAGACTCTTCATCGGGCGTAATTCCCCCTCCAAAGGAAGAAGGCGAGGAGGAAAACCTCGACGGTTTCCACTTGGATATCGCGGTCTAAACCCGGATTTGTCCAAGATTTCTCCCAGCATTATTCAGAAATGGCACGGACTTTGCCGTTTCATTGTTGGAAAAGGCTGGAATGCCCAAACTGGGCAAATGTATAGGGCGGTAGGCACGTGTGGGTACCATCCTATACAGGTAGTTTTACTGGGAAAAGGAATCAATCAGAATGCTGAAATTGAATTGGAAAGGTCTTGCTTTGCTCACGCTTACAACCACCGCAATCGTGGGTTGCGGCAAGAGCGACAACTTTGTGACGGTCAACGGCGAAGCGGTCTCGAAGGACGACTATATTGCCTACCTTGAGCGAAAGAACACGGTCCGGATTCGGACCAACCAAGGTTTGATCGATACCCAAGTTGCCGAGCCGCTCTCCTTCCAAGCACTGCGTGACCTCGTCAACCGAAAGGCTCTGCAACAGTTGGCTCGAGACGAAGGCGTTTTCCCTGGCACTCCGGAGATCGAGGCCGAGTTGGCTTTCCGCGAGAAGTTGAACAAGGGCTACCTTGTGAAACTTCAGAAAGAGCAGGGACTCACGCTCCAACAGATTAAGAACGAGGTCGTCATCGACCTTTGTCAGTTCCGACTGATCACCAAGGGCGTCAAGATTTCGGACGCTCAGGTAGATACCTTCATCAAGAAGAACCCTAACCTCTTTGAGAAGCCTCGAACCGCCGATCTCCTCTGGGTCGCGGTTGATAGCCCGAAAGAGCAGCAAACGGTCGACAGCGAACTAGCGGCGGGCCAAACCTTTGCAACGGTTGCCATGCGCTACAGCAAAGCTCCACGAGCCCGCGAGAGCCGAGGAATGTTCCCGGTCAACACCTACGATCAGTTCCCCGAAGCGCTGAAGAAGCTGGTCGACTCCACCGCAGAGAACCAAGCGACGACTTGGGTTCAAGAGGGTAACCAGCGACTCAAGTTCTACATCATGAAGAAGACCGCTGCTGAGAAAGTTTCGATCGACGACGTGATGAAGGAGCGAGTTCGCCGACAGCTTGCCCTGAAGAAGGGTGCCGAAGGCGTGGACCTCAACTCGAAGTTGCTCGCCAAGCTCAAGACGGCCAACGTCTCCATCGGGCGAAGCGATCTCAAGTCTCTCTGGGAGACCGCGGTTAAGAACCTGAAGGCAGAAGACGTAAGCCCCAAGCCGAAGACCGCAGAAGACACGAACCCCACCACTCCGTAAGGAGAGGGGAAAGACGAAAAAAGACCTCGCTCAACTTGAGCGAGGTCTTTTTTGTTTGCCTGTGGTTAGGCGGTGACGCTTGTTCGATCAAGTGCCTCAAGCAGGGACTTCACCTGATCTGGGGTGAATTCTTCTGTGCGCACATAAGGCTGCATCGCCTCTTCTAAGGAATCGAAGTTGGAAGAGGTCCAAGTGCCGAGGGTCTCTCTCTCGGAGTCCAACTGCGTGAGCGTTAGGCGGAGTTCGCCTGATCCGGGTGTTCGCATGCCGTACCGGACGAGATCTGGAATGGAGGTGTACACGCCCAAAACGCGAGATTTGCCGTCAAGGTCTACCGATTCGCTAACCCAATAAAGTCTTCTAAACATCTTTGTTCATCCATGGAAGCTTCTTTGCTTCGTCTTTCTTGAGTTTGTCCCAAGGGGTTTCCTCGGGACAATCCCAACATTGTTCGTCTTGACTACGTTTAACAAGAACTGCAAAGAATTCGTGGTTTAACGCAATTGTTGGCGATCAAGCGGTCCAGACAAAGGGTTCCGCATCGGTGAGAATGCGTCCGTGCTGCTTTTGAGCTTCCAAAAGATATTCCGGAAGCGTGAAGCAAGCATGGTGGAATCTTCCTGTGTAATACCTATTCTTGACGCCTCGCTTGAGGAATCGGTTCTCGATCTCTTCGGCTGTTAGGGCCATTGGATCATATTTCTTCGAAGCCAAGACGAATCCCCATGGTTGGAAGAACGTGCTGACGATTCCGAAGTAACCCGCCACGTACGGGAAGACTTCCTTCATGCTCTCCAGCGTCTCGATGCAAGAGACCATGCACTCGGGATAGTTCTCGTTTGCCGAGCCCGCCTGCATAGCGAAAACGCCATCTTCGCTCATCGCATCGGCTGCGATTTGGAAGTACTCCTTGGTGAACAGGAATTGACCAGGACCGTCCTCGTGAGGATTGGGCAGGTCGCTCAGAATGACGTCAAAATTGGCGCCCTTGTGCTCTTCCAGCCACGCTCGTGCGTCCGTGTGGAGAAGGGTGGTTCGAGGGTCCTCAAACGCGCCTTGGTGCCACTCTGGCATGTGAACCTTAACCATGTCCACAAGTTCCTCGTCGATGTCGACCATGATGGCCTTCTCAACCGTGTTGTGCTTCAGAGCTTCGCGAAGGGTTGCGCCTTCGCCACCGCCGCACACAACTACCGATTTTGGGTTGGGGTGCAGCGTCATGGCGGGTTGGCTCATGCACTCGTGAAAAACGTATTCGTCCAGGATCGAGGTCTGGATGTTGTAATCAAGGAAGAGAGACTTTCCAAATCGCGGGACTTCGCAGATTTGATAGGTCTGATATTGGGTTTTCCCTTCCAGGATCATCTTGCCCACGCGGTACTGCCAAATGGCGGCACTGGTGTGGGTCTCGTTGATGAAAATTCCGGTTGCGTCGCTGGACATTGGCGTTGGTAAGTTTGACATAGAACGCCCCCCTGATTCCCGATAGGAGTGTCAGGAGGGCGTTGATTGAGGGACGAGGGGCCCTTACGATTTGCCGGGTTTTATCGGTTGCTTGCGCAAGGAGTCGACAAACTTCGGGTCGTCCATCGGCACCTCAGGTCGTTCGCCGCGACGCTTCTTGAAGTCAGGGTCGCTGGGATCGAAGGTCTTTGCCGGGTCGAACACTCGCAGATCGCTCGGAAGGTGCGTGTACGGAGTGAAGTCCGGCTTGCTGGTGAACATGTCGTCCAGCGGGGTCGCCACGGCATCGAACATGTTGTTCGGACCGAGACCGAAGATGCCGTAAATGGACCGGATGATCGACATGATGCTCGTGTGCCGAGTGCTCACGTAGCCGCGTTTGGCGTATGGGCTGATTGCCAGCACGAAGCTTCGGTGGCGGTCGATGTGGTCGTTGTCACCGCCGGAGTCGTCCTGGGTGACAAAGATCGCCATGTTCTTCCACTCTGGGGTTCTAGACAGGTACTCCACTATTCGGCCGAGGGCTAGGTCGTTATCGGCCATGTAGCTTGCGGTGTAGGGGAAGCCTCGGCTGGCGTTCGGCGATGCACCGTGGTCGTTACAGATTGCGATGTTCAGGAATCGAGGCAGCGGCTTGCCCTTGCTTCGGAACATCTTTTGGATGTCTTCCTTGAACCAGTCGGCTCGGGCGATATCCGGGATGTTGTTGTTGTAAGCCGGGAAGTTGAAGTCGGTGTTGTCGTACAGCACCTTCGGCATGGGGTGGTTGACGAGGTAGTTCGTTCCCGTTCGACTGTTCGGCGGGAGTTCGAGCGATCCGGGCAGCTCATAACCTTCACCGTAGTTTCGGAAGTTGATTCCGTTGCGGTGCAGATGCTCCCATATGGATCCGTTCTCCAGATAGTCCTCGGGAACCTGGCTTCCATCCGATCCCATGCTGGCTAATCGACCTTTGGCGTTATCGGTTGGCTTGAATCGCCATCCGGCATAGAAGACTCGGGTCGTCCAGAGACTCGGATAAACGCCAACCAGCCATCGGTGGCCATCGCCACTGGCTTGCGGCTCCATGTAGAAGTTGTCGCTGATCCCGAACTCGTTTGCCAACTTGATGTGGTTGGGCATGATCGGAACACGCTCCTCTTTGCCCTTCTCTCGAATCCAACCTTTCTGGCCGTATTCGGCGTAGTCGGGTTCTCCCCGACCTCTGCCAAGGGCTCCGAAGATGCCGTCGAAGGTGTGGTTCTCTTTCGTGATGAAGACGACGTGCTTGATTTGCGGCGGGAAGTTCACCACCTGCTTGGTGGGCAATAGACCGTTGTTCTTGAGCACGGTTTGGGTCGCGGCTGACCACTTGTCGGGAGACGCAGGTGCAAACGTGGCGTGGACCATTCCGGGCATCTCGGAAAGACCGATGCGCTCATCGGTTTTGGGGCGCTCGGGTCCTCGCGGTCCCCGTCCGAGTCCCTTTTGGGTTCCGACGAAAAGCTTGCCATCCGCCCCCGTTTGCAACGAGGTCGGGAACCATCCGGTGGGGAAGTAGCCCTTCACCTGTAGGGTCTTCAAGTCGATTCCAGCAACCGCGTTTAAGCCACTCGCCGCAACATAAAGGGTGCCTTTGTCTCGGCTGAGCGTCATCGCGCTGGGAATCACGCCGCGCACCATTTTCAGCTTGGGCTGAGGCACTAACTTCACTGAGGTAAGCGGCTTCAGATTAAGGTCAAACGCTTGGACAGTGTCGTTGTTCGCATTAGAAACCCACAGTCGATTGCCTTCCAAGAGGAGTGCGTTCGGCGAGCTGCCTCCGACGGCTTTTCCACCATCAGCGGGGGCATGAATGAGGATTCCCGTCTTCACTCCAGCAACAAACTTGGGCTTCTCTCCGCCGAGAACGTACTTGAAAACGGAGTGACCATCTGGGGAGCGGGCGTCTCCGAGTCCGGGCACGAACCGGTCCTCCGCCTCGACACCCACTTCGGCTTCCTTGCTCGGAAACCCAAACGGTGGTTTCTTCAGACCCGGCGTGGACTGTTTGTTCCTTGCCGGAGGAATGACCGAATAGTTGAAGATTCCAATATTCGCAACGAACAACTGCTTACCGTCAGCAGAAAGAGCCAGGGCGTAAGGCTGTCGTCCGGCGTTGACCCTTGAAGCTACCTTCATCGAGGCGATATCGAGCGTGACGATCTTCTGGGTGGCGACGTCCAGGACGATGGCAGATTTCCCGTTCGGAAGAAAAGCGATGTCGTTGGGATAAGCATCGGCGACGCCGTCGGAGTTCAGTTCAAACTTGCCAACTTCGGTCCAGTTTTGGGTTTCCAAGAGGAAGACGGTTCCAGAATCTCCACCACCTGCAAGGAACAGTTTTCCATCGGGTGAGAAGGCGCCGCAGGGCGAGATCGCCTTCATGGGGACAGTCTTCGCGGGCCGATTTGTTTCACCCGTAAAGATGTTCAGGGCGCGATCATCGAATGCGACGATGGTTTTACGATCGGGGGATAGAACGACCTTCCAAAGGTCGTCGTTCGTCCACATTCGGCTTCCCTGAGGGGTCAGTAGGCGCCCGTTCGGGAGGACGGTTACTCCTCCTGGAACTACCTTCGCAACGGCCTCGCCAGCCGGGGCCATGAAAACATCCTGCGCTGCCGGGGCAAACGCAGTCAGAAGGAGGGCTGGAATCATCGTGTAAGAGCATATGGTTTCGGGACTGACGGCGGCGTCCTGAAATTTCGTTTCTTAACAGAACCATAAAAATGCGATCTTTCTTGGGTTCAACGTTCCAGATCGATCAGAACTTTCTCTGAACCGGTAAAGTTAAGTTGCGTAGTACCTATACGGACCTGGGGTAGCCACGTTTGGTTTGATCTTATGTATCGCTCAAAAACAGCCTTCACGCTTATCGAACTGCTGGTCGTCATCGCGATCATCGCGATCTTGGCTGCCATCTTGTTCCCGGTGTTTGCTCAGGCAAAGGCGGCGGCAAAGAAGACGGCAGACCTTTCGAACTTGAGCCAGATCGGAAAGTCGATCATGCTTTACGCCAACGATTGGGACGACCACAGCATGGTCACCGACCACGAGTCGGGGTACCTCTGGTATGTGCCTCTCTTCCCCTATGTGAAGAGCAACGATGTTTTTCGAACCCCTGCCTACCAGCGAATTGCGGTTGAGAACGAAGAGGGCGAGTTGGTTTTGCCTCAATCGGATTATTCGATCAACGGCCTGTTTTCGCACGGCGCCTCTCTTACTTCAACGTCTGATCCTTCCGGTCAAATCATCGTGAGCCTTCGCGCCCTGAACGCGGCCGATCCGGACTATCACCCCTGGCCGGAATCTGCCCACGACGATCCGGCAACGCCAGATTGGAACGATCTCTCGCTCTATGTCGGTGCGCATGAAGAAGGTGGAGAGCTAGAAGATTGGTTCCTCACTCGGCTTGAGCAACGACCCTGGGTAGGAGGCGCCAACTTTGATTACCTGGACGGGCACGCGAAGTTCTCTCGGTGGGAGCAAACCGTGAAGTCGCCGCTTCCGGGTGCCCACAACGTGGATCGACGGTCGGAAGAGATTCATCACGACCACTAGACTCGCAACTCGAACCCGTGAACGAAAAAAGAAAAGCGGACTCCGAAGTGGAGTCCGCTTTTCTTTTGCGATGAAGTCGAGAACCTTATCGGCTGACTTCGGATTCAACGCCACGTCGAACGACGAGGAACTTGATTCGCTCCGGTTGGAACCGCTCGCGAAGAGTCTCGACCGCTCGGTGGACAAGAACGGTGCCACCACAGTAGAACAGGTCCACTGCCGCGTAGCCGTGCTCTGGCCACGTGTGGATCGTGTAGTGCGACTCTTGGATGATCACCGCACCCGAAACTCCGTAGGGCTTGAACTCGTGGAAGGAATCCGCCACGATGGTTGCCTTAGAGTCGGTTGCTGCGTCCATCATCGCCTGACCGACGTGATTCTCTTTTTCAAGGAGTTCGCCTTTGCAGCCGAACATCTCGATGAGAAGGTGAGAGCCAAGGGAAGGTTCTTCGCCCGGACGAGTGGGAAGTCCCTCTTCGTCCTTACCTAGCCACTCTCCGAAAGCCTCGGGGTCGTCACAGTGGACGAAAACCCAACCTTCGTTGCGCTCCAAAACAGGAGCAGCGGCTTGCATAGGAGCCTTCTTCTGGAACTTGCTCTTCAGAGCATCGAACCAGTTACCGGTGGAGCGGACCGCAATGGCGGCGCCGACGACAGAACTAATAACCAAAAAAGTTGTTGTTGCCAATCACATGAACCTCATTTCTAACCGTGCGCAGACACAAGACAGCTCTTGCGCGAGAAACCCGACGAGACGATGCGACGATGAGGAGTGCGGATTGGAACTCGCCACGGTTGGTCGGATCGGGCCGACCCCACTCGTACGTTGCGTTGTTCGCATCTCTGTTTCGCCGACAGGTTTTCTCCTTTTGGAGGATGAACCCACAAAAGCCACCACGGTTACCCGTGACGCAATTTAAAAAGATACCGTTCCTAAGAAAACCCTGTCAAGGAATTGCAAAGTCCTCTCAAAGTGTGAGGCGAAAGACCGGTATGGCCCTGATAAATTTGCGCTCAAAAAGGCGGAAAAGACATTAGCCGGTTTCAACAACCAATTCGCCGTCTTGAATTCTCACGATCCGATTTGCGTGTTCAAGCATCGAAGGGTCGTGGGTGACCATCACGAGCGCTCCGTTTCCTCGGTGACGGTTAAGAATCTCCATAACGTTGACGCCGTTTTTGTGGTCGAGAGCGGCGGTGGGCTCGTCGGCGAAGATCACCTTCGGATCAGTTACAAGGGCACGGGCGATGCACACTCGCTGACGCTCGCCCCCGCTCAGGGTGTGGGGCAACCGATCCGCTTTCTCGGCGAGTCCTAACGCGTCCAGAAGATCGATCGCTCGATCCTTGAGCTGATCCGCTTTGTCCGGCGCCACGCTCAGTACGTTCTCAAGCGCCGTCATGTAACCAAGGAGGTAAGGCTGCTGGAAGACAAACCCAAACTCGCGACGCCTTAACTGGCTCCGCTCCTCATCGCTGAGGTCATGAATGGGCGCGCCGTTGTACAGTACCTTTCCGTGGGAAGGGTCTTTGAGACCGCTGAGCAGATACAGCAAAGAAGATTTTCCGCTTCCAGACGGGCCAAGGATGCCCAGAAACTCTGAGGTTTCGATCCGAAGGGAAACGTCTTTGCAGGCGTACACCTCTCGACCGTGGTCGGAGTACACCAGCGATAATCCCGCAGCCTCGATCAAACGATCCTCCTCTCAACAACCGCAACCGGGTCGAACTTCTTGAACCGAATCATGATGGTGGCGAAAGAAACCACCAGGATGCAGATGGGGATCGGAACGGTGTAGGCAAACGACAGTGGATCGTTGAGGTCGAGCGCAAAGGCCCTTGGTTCCATGAGGATCCGCTTGAGAACTCGAAGTAAGCCCTGGGCAGCGCCAAGTCCGAGAATCCATCCGATGATAATCACCAGACACGCTTCGGAAAGGACCCGCTTCACCAAGGTCCGCTTGGTGTGACCGATCGCTTGCAAGAGGCCAAATTCCACCAATCGCTGAGATTGGTAGATGTTCATGAGCATGCCCACCATGAGCGTGATGACGATGGTGAGGATCGCGATCACGGCGTTGAGAATCTGATACAGGATCTCAAACATCGTCTGAGCGTCTTTTTCAACTTCGCGATAGGCAAAAACTTGGGCTCGTTTCCCTTTGACTCGCTCCTGGGCCCACGCGTCTAATTTGTCCTGATCTGCCCGGTTCTTTGCGCAGATGATGGCTAAATCGATGGGCGGGAAGTGGTTGGCTTTTTGATAGTCGATGTCGTTGACCATCACCCACCGATCGGTCTCGGCGATGCCAACGATCTTCACTTCCATCGGCGAGTACATTCCATCCACTTCGGGCCCCATTAGAACGTCGCCGAGCTTGAGTTGGAGGTTCGTTGCGACGGGACGGGAGATCACTGCTTCGGGTGCGCCCACCTTCGGGAGTCTGCCTTCTAACTTGGTCGATCCCTGGCGCTTTAGGTAGTACTGCAAATCGTCTGGCTTCAGGCCGATGGTGACGAACGGCCACTTGCCCACAATGGACTTCACCTGCGTTGCCGAAGCTCGGCAGAACATGGCCCGGTCGATCGGTACGGGGCTGTTTTCAACGAGGTCCTTCACCAAGAACGGCGTCTGCGAAGTATCTCCCCTTGGAGAGACCCCGAGCATCGCATCCGTGTACCGGTAGATCGTTCGGATGCTGAACGGAATCGAGTTGATGAGCGCGATGATGGACTGGACCAGCATCACCGCCAAGATGATGACGCTGACAAGCGGAATGGTTTTGCCCAGATTGCGGACCAGAAAGGTGGTAGGCGCAATCGGGTTGAGTAGTCGCATCGCTCTTAAGGAGATTACCGACGTTTGCCTCGAAACGTTCGCACGGCGGGTTCGGCACCACGAGAAGGCTGATTTTTGGTGACCCTTTCTTTGTCCACAGAAATGGGGGCGAGTGGGAAGGCAGATCCTAGCGGATCATAAAGATAACCGGTGTGCAAAACGCCCCTCGGTGGCGATAGAAGCCAAAAGAAGCGTTTTCCACCTCCGGAGGTCGTTCGATGGATGAACTGATTCTTCGTATTCTTGACAAAGGCGTCCGAGCACCCTCTTCTCACAACAGCCAACCTTGGCGATTCGTGATCGAAGATCACACCGTTAACGTGTACGCCGATCACTCCCGACAACTGGTTGTCAGCGATCCAATGGCGCGTGAGCTCTACGCTTCGGTGGGTTGCGCTCTGGAAAACATGAGGATCGCTGCCGCCTACGAAGGGTATCGAGCCGTGATCGAGTTCATGCCTCAGGACGGTAGCGGGGCCGCCGCAAGAGTTTCGTTCGAGCGTGCCGAGCGGGTGGATTCCGACGCCTACCACGCCATAGAAGTGAGGCATACGAATCGAAAGCCCTTTGTCGGACAACTGTCCGACGCTGATTGCCGCTATCTCGAGCGTCTGCCTGTTGAAAAAGGCGTGGAAGTGGCTTGGTTGACCGGACCATCCGCCAAAAGGCGCTTGCTCATGCTGAGCGAACAAGCAAACGAAATTCAACTAGAAGACCCGAAGTATCGGGCTGAACTGGAAGGCTGGCTGCGCTACAACGCGGGAGAAGAGAACCGCCACCACGACGGGATCACTCATGAAGTAATGGGGTATCCCCCGGCTCCGCACTGGCTCGGTCGACTCATGGCCGGGGCATCTCTCAAAGCTTCGGTAGTGAACGAGCTCGACGAGCAACGAATCTCGACGTCCAACACGTTCGCCGCGATCGCGGTAACCGAGGACAACCCGGTTTCTTGGATGAGAGCGGGCATGACGATGGAGCGATACGCTCTGGAAGCAACCGGACGCAAACTCGCGTACGGATTCCTGAACAGCATGTGCCAAGTTCCGGAGATTGCGGACGCGGCTCGCATGCACTTCCGGCTAGGCACAGCCACCCCCGTGGTCATCCTAAGATTCGGAATTGGAAAGCCCTGTGCGACCACTCCTCGTCGACCGTTGCGCGAAGTCGCGGTGACGGAAACTCGCCGACATGCGGGAGTGCCGCGCTGATCGTTGCGTAGAAGTTACCGAGTCGTTTGGAGACAGGCGGCTCGGTAACATTCAGCCATGAACCACGTCATCATCTCGCCGACCGACACCGAAGCTGCCCGTCGAAAAGAGGTGATGGAGCGAATTTTGGAGTGCGTTCATCAGAACGTAACCATCAAGCTCCCGGTTTTCGATCCCTCACTCGATCGACCTTCGGACGATTACGCGCTCCTTTCCATTGGACTCGAGCCGAATCAGTTCAGCGGGACGGTCGGCGATTACCGCTACCAGTTTGAAGGGGAAGAGGACCTGCTCCACCTCATCGTCACTCGCGACGACATGGGCGAACTGGATGCAAGAGCTGGGCAAGAGGTCGCCGAATTTGTACTGAAGGGAATGCCTCAAGCGCTGGTTTGGATGCGTCAGGGCGAGCGATCCCAGCACTTCTATTTCGGTCACGACGAGCTGATCAACCACCTTATCCTGTAGGTCGCTGCCGCCTTGGAAACTAAGGCGAGTTGCGAAAACAGCCACAATGGAACGAGTATGCGGATCGTTCTAGAGGCAACCGCGCTTCAAACTGGGCCAAACGCTCGGCGAGCAGGCGTTGTGCGCACCGTCGAATGTCTCCTAGAGGCGATCACTCGGGGCTATCCCGAGCACGATTACACCGTCATTGTGAGACCGGAACACGATGTGAACGAGGTTCTTGGTCACATGTCCTCCGGCCGAGTGGTGAAGTCTTGGGACAAGACCCGGCTTTGGAAGTGGATCGGGCGCGATCTCGAGCCTCTGCTGAAGGGAGCAGACCTTTACATGAGCCTTACTGGACCCGTTCCTCGCCTTCCTTGGGTTCCGCGAAGCACCGTTGTTCACGATACGTTCTCTTTGCAATATCCCGAGATGTACACCAAAGAGGACAAGCAGATTCACGATGCGATGTTTCGGCAGGTGACCCAGTTCGCCGAAGTCTTGTTCTGCAATAGCGAGTACACCGCGCAATGCTTTCGGGACCTGGTCGGTAGGACCGGACCGATCATTCCGCTTCCATTTGGACCGCCTCAGCCCTTTGCCGATTCCGCGCCTGAAGGTTGGCAGGCGTACCGTGCGGAGAAGGTTCCGTTTCAGCGATACGTCCTTGCGCTGAGCACCCTGGAGCCCCGCAAGAATCTGTTGCGTCTGTTGGAAGCCTGGGACATGTTTTGCAAGGCTCACCCGGTCGGCACCCCGAACGGCGATCTTGGCCTGGTGGTCGCGGGTGGAAAAGGGTGGCTGTTCGATCAAATCCTCGAAAAGGTCGAGGGCATGCAATCCAAAGATCGCGTGGCGCTCACCGGATACGTGCCGGATGAATATGTGCCCCCTCTTTTCCGCGAGGCCGAACTGTTCGTTCTCCCCAGCATCACAGAAGGGTTCGGATTGCCCGTTCTGGAGGCGCTTTCCATCGGCGTGCCCGTGGTTTGTTCCAACGGTGGCGCGGTTCCCGAGGTGGGCGGAGATGTGCCCGTCTACTTCGATCCGACCTCAGCGGGCGCGATCGTGACCGGAATAGAGACAGGTCTTGCTCGAATGGGCGAGCGAGAATCTTGGATTCAGGCGGGCAAAGCCCGAGCCGCAAGGTTTGATTGGGACAAGTGCGCCGAGCAGATGATGGAGACTATGCTCCCTCTTGCTCGGCGCTAGTTGCTAGACCCTTATCGGTTGTTTAGGGTGATCCAGGGCAGATCGTCTGACTTGAATGGCACCGCCGGGAGACCTTCCGCATTGACCAAGTTCACCGGAAGGTGGTTGTACCAAGCGTAGCGAACCGCCTTTGGAGCCTTGATCTCTGGGTGAGAAACTACGACCGTTTCGCCTTCGATTCGGGCATCGCCGACTCGCCACTTGCCATCTTCACCAAGAATGGTGAAGCCTCGGGGGAGACGATAGTCGTTGGTTTGCAGACCCTTGGCGGATCGGAACCGCACCACCATCTCCGCGCCTCTCGATTCGGTTTTCACGAAAGCCGGACCCTCGTGGACGATCGACTTCATGCCGTAATCTTGGTGCAGGGCTAATCGCGCCAAACGGTCGCCGACGGTGCGCTTGTCTCGCGGGTGAATGTCGTTGGGGTTACCCACGTCCATGATCACCGCCATTCCCGTTCTTGGAAGGGAGAGCGTGAGCCTTTGGGCTTCTCGTAGTTCGGGCCAGGCGTCGTCGAACTTGGTGGGCGTATAGTCCATATAGTTCGCTAGCTGAACAAAGTGGAAGGGGAAGTCTCCCTGACCCCAAAGCGCTCGCCAGTTCTGAATCATCATCGGGAAGAGGGTCTTGTACTGATACGCCCTACCCGCGTTGGATTCGCCTTGGTACCAAATGGCGCCCTTGATTCCGTAAGGAAGCAACGGCCGTATCATGCCATTCATGAGCGACTGCGGGAAGTTGGGGTTGGTAGGTCCCCACGGCTCGCGAGGGCGATTGTTGGGGACGGGCTTGCCGAGCGGCTGTTCGACCGAGAATCGCCATTCGCCGTCGAGGGCTACGGTGACTCCGCCGCCTCTCAGCGCGGCTTGACCCTCGCCCGTGATGCCTCCGCCTTGCTGATAATCCAGCGCCCGAACGGCGACAACGTTTTTGCCCGCCTTGAGCGCAGAGCCGACCTTGTAGGATCGAGGTGTCATCCAAGAGTTGGGGGTGTCGCTATCGGTTCGACCCACCTCCACACCGTTCACCCAGGTGCGATCAAGATCGTCGATACCGGGGAGTTCCAGGGTTTGGATCTTGGCGGCTTGGTCGGCGGTGAGGTCTACCGTGATTCGGTACCAAGCGGTGCCATCAAATCCGTCTTCAAAGAAGTGGGGAAGCTTCACCTTGGTCCAGGTGGAATCGTCCCAATTGGGCGCCGACCATGGTCTTGCCGCGGGCATGATTTGATCTTGCAGCGGGATATTTGCCTTCTGCCAATCCAACAGAGACTTTCGATAGTTAGTAGCGGCGGATCCGTTTGGATCGAGTGCGCCTTGGGCTCGGTCGATCATCGGCTTGGTAATCGGGTCCTTCGCCATCCACTCGATATCGGTCCATGCCTCGGCCGGGGTGCCGCCCCAACTGGTGTGGATCATTCCGATAGGCACTTTGAGCTTGGCGTACAGATGCTTGGCGAAGCTAAAGCCAACCGCCGAGAACGATCCGGCTGTTTGAGGGGAACTCGGCACCCATTTGCCGCCCGGAATGGAAGACTGCGGCATACCGATGGCGCGCTTGGGCACGGTGAACATGCGAACGTTAGGATCCGATTCGGCGAGTTCCTTGCCGGGGTCTTGCGCCGCATTGACGCTCCATTCCATGTTGGACTGACCGCTACACACCCAAACTTCGCCGACCAGAACATCTGACACCATCGTTTCGGAGGTGCCCTTGATGCTGATGGTGAGCGGCGCGCCGGGCTTCATGGCAGGCAGCGAAAAGCTCCACTTGCCATCTCCAGCAGCCTTGACGGTGCCTTGGAAAAGGGGCTTCTTGGAATCACCTCGGGTGACCGTGACAGTTACGTCGGTGCCTGGCGTTTCCCATCCGAAGATGGGGTTCTTTTGGCCTTGCTGAAGAACCATGTGGTCAGAGATGAGCTCGTTGAGACGCAGATCGGCGGCGCCGAAGCTCGCCAGAACCAGGCTGCCTAGAGCCGCTAGCTGAGCGCGATGGGAGTTTTTAAAGGAAAGAAAGAGATTCATGATCGTTTGGTTTTCCAGCTTTGCCAATAGGCCGGGTCTTCGAGTTCTAAGGCGTTGGCGGTGAGCTTGAGCGGGTGGAAGGTATCTACCATCACCGCAAGCTCTTCGGTTTTGGTGTGACCCAGGGCCGCTTCGACCGCGCCGGGTTGAGGTCCATGCGGAATGCCGAGCGGGTGCAGCGTGATGGATCCTTCTTCGATGCCCTTTCTGGATCCGAACTTATCGTTGCAGTAGTACAGCACCTCGTCCGAATCCACGTTGCTGTGCGCGTACGGAATGGCAACCGCCTCTGGGTGATAGTCCAACATTCGGGGGCAGAACGAGCACACCACAAACCCCGCCGCGTGGAACGTTTGGTGAATGGGCGGAGGCATGTGCAGCTTGCCCGTAATGGGTTGAAAATCGTGAATACTGAACGCGTAAGGGAAGACGTAACCGTCCCATCCGACGACATCGAACGGGTGGTAAGGGAACTTGTACGCGGTGAGGCGATTGCGAGCCCGAACGACCACTTCGTAATCGCCCCCTTCGTCGAAGGTGTCGAGCGCTTCAGGAGCCCGGAAGTCTCGCTCTTTGTAGGGAGCGTGTTCCAAGATTTGGCCGTATTCGTTGCGATATCGGCGGGGAATTTCCACCGGACCGTAGCTGACCAGTGCGATCATGCGCACCGGGTGAGCATCGAAATCTAGCCGGTAGATCACGCCTCGGGGGATGACCAGATAGTCGCCCGGCTTAAAAGTGATGCGCCCGAACATGGAGTGCAACACTCCTGATCCATCGTGCACGAACAGAATCTCGTCGCCGTCAGCGTTCTTATAGAACGACTTCATCGGCTCTGCAACCACCACCTGATGCCACTCCATATCCGAATTGCCCATGAGCGGGATTCGGCCCGAGATCGCGTCTCCCTTAGGTTCCATGGGCCGACTCTTGAGGTGGCGATGTCGAAGGGGCTCGTCTTCTAGATAGGTGACTTTGACCGATCCTCGATCTTCCCAGCCAGACACCTCGGTGGGCTGATTGATGTGATACAGCGTGGACATGGGTCCGCTGAATCCTCGCGTGCTGAACAACTGCTCCGTGTAAAGACCGCCATCGGGCTTTCGGAATTGGATGTGATGCTTTTTGGGAAGGGATCCTAATCGGTGATAGCGCATGAAACTCCTCGTCTTTGAGGTCTTCGTCTTCATCGGTCGACGCGTTTGCTTGATTGGCCGGAACCGGGTGCGTCGAAGAACTCGTTTGGACGTTGTCTGTTCGGAAGTCTATCCATTGCCGCTCCTGAATGAAATAGCCCCGCTTAAAATCGGTGATCCCGTTAAATTTTGGGGTGGCTTGTTTGGGGATGGGCGAACCCCTTGCGAAGAAATGTCCCCGTCGGTATGCTGGAGTTTCGAGACGCTTTGAACCTGAGACTGAAAAAACCTCACAAAATGTTCTAGGTTTGGTCTAAAGAGTTCGCACGGTTCGACCGAAAAGAATATCGAGCGAAGAGCTCATGACAGAAAACGGCAAGACGGGGGCGACCCCGATCGCGCAAAGCCACAGATGTCAAAGCCGGCGAAGAACCTTTCGAGAGTTGGGTTCCCAAGGGGCGATGAGATGGCTGGGTTACCTGTCTGGAACCGAGTAGGAGTAAGCCATGAGGATTTCAGACGAAGAAGTAAAGAAGTTGTTGGGTGGGTTTGCGGCAGTGAACGCAGAGACCTCCACCGTGCCGACGAACGCCCTTTCGGCGGAGTTGGATGCGGAAGCGCAGCTTCGCGAACAGGATCTTGTGAAAAGCGTCACAAGTGACGTTGTCAACATGCCGGATCGAGAAGAGATGATCGCCGCTTTGAAGGCGCGCATCGCCGCCGGCACCTACGCACCCTCCGCCGAAGAGATCGTGGACGGAATGATCCGCCGCGCGATTGCAGATCGAGCGCGCTAAGGCTTCAAGCCCTGGCTGAACTCGGCTGAAACCTCTTTCGGCACACAATGACCAAGGGTCCGACTCCAGAGTGGAGTCGGACCCTTTTTTGTTTATTGCGACTGGTTTGACTCCTTTTTGTTGGGCGCTTGGCTTCGTGAGTCCCAGTTATCAATTCGTAGCGAGCACGGAGCGGTCTAGCGTTATCATTGGTACTGGGAGGAGTGTCTTTTCCAAGCCTATGTTTGAACAAGATCAGACCAAGAGTGATTCACCGGCAAAGAAGCCCTTGTTGGTCGTCGTTGGCTTTCTTAATCAAACGGACCTAGACGTGCTGAATCGAGCTTTTCCGGGAGAGGTGAAGCACGTCGAAGAGACTGGATTCCCGGGCACTCGAGAAGACCGTCTTTACAACGAAACACTTTGGGAATCCGATCTTATCTTTTGTGACGATAGCGAATTCACAGCTATCCTGGATTTCGGAAAACGAATCGTTACCCGGACGCTGACTTCCTCGATGTTCGTCTGGACCCGAAAGCCAGAACTCGTGACTCTGGCCGGATTCCCGCCAAAAGAGAAGCACCTACGTCGGTTCTTTGAGCAGACGCTTAAAGAACACGGTTCCCGCGGAGGAAGCTGCGGTGACGCAGAATTCTGGGATGAGTAGTAACTCGATCGCGACGCGGGTCGAGTCTGAACCCCGCTGGGGTGGATGTGGATGGTAGAGAGGGTGGAAGAACTTCCCGAAGATGCGGCTTGGTGTGTAGGCCTGTCAGGGCTCATCATTTGAGGTGGGGATGATGCGAAACGCTTGGACCGGCTTTATCAGCAGAGCAGAGCTTGACCGACGTGACGCGATGCGACCGGTTTTTGGTGTGAAGATCAAACTCTGGCTTGCGCTCGGAATCGCCTTTTTGGCGATTGGGTTTGTGCTCGCTGTATCATCTTGGCTGCCCCTATCAGCCGATCCCCGATTTGCATCGTCTTGGCAACGCATTGCCGTACAGATTTCACGCAACGATTCGAGCTTGGATCGGTCGATCTGGCGAACACGAGTTTTTAAGAAGGCAGGCGCGCTCTTATTGGAAAGTTCTAGCCTTGAGTCGGAGCTGAAGAAATTGGGGTTTTCCGAAAGGTACCGTTCATCATCCTGGCAGGAGTGGCAATCCGGTGACACGGTTGTATCGATCTCCCAGGAATCGGATGGGCCGCCTTTCGAGAAAGGTAGCTTGCTTCTGGAGGTTAGTGAGCGCCAGAAACTCGGGCTGGTGAGTGAATGGCAATTGGTAATTCAAAGGATCGTTGCAGGGAAGAATTAGCACGAAAAGATTCTCTGTGCTGCCTCTGTACGAGCCGCTAATGCGATGTACGATAACGATGAACGACGACAGTTTCGAACGGAAGAGTGGGCCGAAACAGAATGCAAAAAGAATCTAAATCTTCTGATTTGCGATACATCGAAGCTTTGCGTTCGATTTCAAATATTGCCCTGCGCCCTTGGCCAGAGGGGCAGCCCCTGTATACGTTCTCGGACAGTTTTGAAACTGACGTGCGGAATATTAAGAAACTTTGTGCTCGAAGGAATGTCTTCGCATGGACCTCCGAGTATTTCGTCAAGAAGTATGACATCGTGAACTACTTGAATGGACCGATTTTTCTCTTCTATTTGCCTGCGGTATTGCTAGCCGTTCTTCGATATCCCAAAAGTTCCTTAGCAACCATTCTTCTTATCGGGCAGTTCGAGAGGAACCGACATCAGTTCTCGGAAGCCGAGCAGAAAGCGGTTGACCAAGTGATTGAGTTCATGGAAGGAAGAGGTGTTGCGGTGGACGAAATTCGATCGCGGGTTGAGAGAACACGGGTCCAGCGACGTTTGCAAAAGGAGAAGAACGCAATGCCTGAGAATCTTCGCGAAGGGTGAGCAGCCTATTGGCGGAGACGATTCTACTGTGATGAGGAGAAAACTACAAAATTGGTGTTCAAACGGTCCGGATTGTGAAGAATCCCCGTCGCTCCTACCTTTATGAGAGGCTTTTAACTGAGCGTATGCCCAAACTCGAAGGTGCACTGAGTAACTCAGGTTGTGCGCATTCAAAAAACAGTCGTCATGATCGGGACATCTGCAGTACTATGTTGATGCATTGCGCCCTGCTCTAGATTTCGGTCCTTTCTCGTTGGAAGTATTCCTTCTTCTCGTGGTGATACGGCCGAGACAGTGAGTTGAGATGTAACAAACGATCATTTTTCGGCAGTGGGTTGTAAGAGGATGATATGGACATTCGAAAGGTTGTGATTGTAGCGTTGGTCGGACTAAGTGTTGCCGGCCAGACCAACCCGGAAGAGAGCGAATATCAGCGGTTAAGAAACAGCCTGCATGTGATCAACGGCATCGACGGTTACGACCTCAAGAAAATCTCGGTGGATGAGCTGAGATCCCTCGTCTTAGAAGGGTCGCACGGAACCGAAGTGTGGTGGGTCAAGACCGACTGGATCAGAGAGTTAACCGCCCGAAAGGCTTTCTCCGGCGAGGATTGGTGCGAGGTCCTTAAGGCTGATTCTGATCCAATGTTTTGGACTTCGTGTGGGGAGATTATTCGAAGGCTAAAGCCGACCTTTAACCTGGACCAGAGGAAGAAGATTGGTTCTCTGTTGCTTAACATCGACGATCAGTTGCCGACCCTTGGTTTCCGGTTTTGGCTGCAAGCCAACGATACCTACAACTTTTGTAAAAAGGTCGACCTCATCAGTCCTCGAATCGTGAGGCTTCGTGCGCAAGCCAACAGGCTCGAGTCGGAGATGAGGGCGAAACCTCCGAAACTGGGTCAACCTTCCAAAGTGGGCGCTCCTTCTCCATGACGACGACCCGCTCGAGAAATCATCTTTGGCTCCTTGCGGCTTTGATCCTTGTTGCCTCTGTTTTGATCGTGTCCTCGCTGGGTGGAAGGACCGATCCTGTTGTTGGGTGCTGGAAGAGCAGTGGCTATGCTCCCCCAACAGAGTTGGGCAAGTGGGTTCTTAAAGTGAATGCGAACGGTCGATACGAGAAGCGCGGGGCGCGTGAACAAGGCACTTGGTCCAGAGACGGTTCACGATTGGTGCTGCGCCCTGACGGCAAAGAGCAAAGCGAGGTGTTCCTTTTCGAAGAAAACCCTAGAGCCCTTCAAAGCGAGTTTACGGATGGGATCGATTACCTACCTTGTGAGGATGATCGTTGATGGAAGAGAGCGTGCCAGTAAAGACTTACAGGATGATTGGCTCTGATGTCAGGCGAACAACCAAGATCAATTTGTAATGAAAGACGAATATTATTCGCAGACCTACTTTCCCGATGGAAAGTCTGAAGTTGAACCTCAATCGTTTATTAGAGTTCATCCTAATGAGCTATGGCGTGGGTTTAGAATTGCTTTAGCGATCCTGGCACTCTTCGTAGGAGCAGTATTTTACGAGGCAGCCAGCGGGCTTGACCAATGGCAAAGGTTCACACTTGCTTGCTCTGCTGGTGCGGCGATTGTTTTGTACGCCGAGCTTCGAATGAAGAAGAATCGCCGTGGGTGGTACCTGTACGAACACGAAGGGAAGATTGTTTGGTACATCGGGTCGTTTTCGGAGCAGAGCCTCGAAATATCGAGAATCGTATGGATCGATGAGACGGGCCTTGCAAGTCTTGCTGATAAATCAAAGGTGCGCTTGCCTAACCCGGACGAGACTTGGTATCCATTCTATTTGCACCTTCACAAAACATATCCTCTCTTGTTTGAAAAGAAACCCGTCTTGAGGCCTCGTGATTAGAAAAGCTATGCAATATTTGAGAGAATGGACAGTTCGAGCTGGCATACAGAAAAGGATAAGGACCCGTCTATTCAGCACCCGGTGGATAAGCGAACCCAAGTGTTAATATCTGGTGCGATGGGAGTCGGGGAAGAATCCAAGGTGGCTCTGCCGTCGGGGTTGGGCTTTTGGGTCTATCCGTTTGCTGGGGTGCTAAATGGGATGTTAATCCCGCTAATCCTATCTGCCGATCCGCCCTCCCCTTGGCTCTGGTTAGTCTTGGTCGTTTTGGACGTTGGCTGCGTTGTTCTGGTACAGAGTATTGCCAACCGGTTTCGTGAATCAGTTTCTCTCAGAGGAGACCACTTGGTATTCAACCTACGAAGGTTTCAAAGGTCGTATCCGCTCGATAGAGTGGTGTTGATCCGTGGTGATCGCAAACGAGAGTACTACAATGATTCGATTGATGACATGCTAGAAATTGTCTTTCAGGATGGCTCGGCGGAGAGACTGCCCATGCGATTTGGGCTTGGGAAGGCGTTGCGAGAATTGCTCAAAGACCGAGTCAATGTTGTGTCTCAAGAAATGTGTCCTTAAATGTTGTGTTGTTCGACGTCGTTAGAATCGGGTGAACATTATGATCAGATTGACCGGATGGCTAAGTGCTTGATCCGACGCAATCTCTGCGGATAAAGACTATGATGTGCCGTGTATTAAGTTGTGTTCTTTGGCTGGCGGTTGGAGTGGGATGCAGCAACCCCGGAGCCAATGTCTCACGACTCAAAGATGTGGAGATGCAGGAGTCCGAGGATTTCATCATCTACGTTAGAAGAAACAACACCGAGACCATTCTTGAACAAGTCGAGAAGAAAAACGGAAAGACGAGCATTGCTCGATTTACCGAGCCTCTGCGCTATTTTCACATAGATAAGTCCAAGGCGTGGGTGGTTGGGAATGATGGCCGCTTGCGAATTGGAGCCTGGAAGGGGATTTTTGAAGGGAATTTGGAGAAGTGGGTGATTCCCTCTAGAGTGCGGGACATCTACATTTCGCCGATCCTGGCAATCGGAAGATATCGCATCGAGCAGGTTGCTTTGGATAACTCTGGCCAGTTGGTATTGACCAATACTTGGATACCAACCCCAAAGATCGAGAGGTTGAACGGATTCGAAAATGGTTTGACGCACGTTCATCTGTCCGTCGGAGAGAGCGAGACAGGATCTTTGAGTGTGCTTGTTACGGCTCTTAAAGATGGGAAGTTATGGCAGCGGCGCCACCTGTTCAAGTAGTGCGCTTGTCTGCCTTTTATAGACTCTCTCAGTCAGATAAGAAGCTTGTTTCGGAGCGACACTTAGATGAGGAGTAGTCCTATCAGAGAGAACTTGTCGGAGTTGGATACCACTAGCCAAGTGCATTTTCTGCGTTCGGTTCAGGCAATGTCGTGGAGCGGTGCCAATGATCTGATCATCCAAGCATTTCAAAAGTTGCAACCAGAGGTTAGGCTTGTTGCCCTGGAGGCGGTTCGGTTCACGATGGAGCGGTCCCATCGAGATTGGCTGATCTCCGTCTTCGAGTCCGAGCCTCATTCATTTACGCGCTGGCTCGCCTTTGACATCTGCTGCCATTGGCCCGTTGTGCGGTGCGGTGATCGGGACTGGTTGATTTCGAACCTTAACAATCTCGGGGAGAGCGAGGACGTTCGACTATCGGCCGCGCAGGGTCTTCTTGAGATTCTTCCGGCGTGTCGGTCCCCGCGAACACAGGCCGTGGTAGTCGATGCTTTGGGAAGCATTGATCCATCACTGGCAGCGCGAGCGGAAGAACTGTACGGCGAGCCCTTAACCGACGTTATTGCCAGCAAGCAGGCGTCTTGATCGAGCGATGCAAGGTTGGTGGAAGTGCTCTCAAAACACAAAGTTTCCCGACGACGCTTGGTACTACCCGGTGTACGATAGTATTAGAAACATGGTCGCCGCACTGTCTAAGGCTGGTCCCAGCTTCTCCGAAAGAGGTGCTTCATGATATGCGATGTATGGCAAAGTTCAGATCGTCCACCTGTTTTTGAGGAAGTTGTCAGAGCAACTCGGTTGCAATGGTTCTTCGATAAGCCCGAGCAATCAGTCGGTTATTGTTTGCACCATAACAGGGACGCATTCGGGCTATTCGAATTGATCTCCGTACACAGCGACCTTTGGCTATCACCAGAAGGAATTATTTCCCGATCAAATAAGTTGATCGATCTTGCTATTGCGTTGCTTCACGATCATACGATTGTATTTCCTCATGAAGTTACCTTGCGAATTATTGATGCCCTTGGCGACGCCGCAGAAAGACGCTCAAATATGATAAAACGTTTCGGTGCGACTAGTGTTGAATTTCTTCGTTGGGAAGCGATGCGACGTGCAGAAATGCATCTCAAAATGGCTCAAGCACTTCTTTTCGACAAAACAAATGCAACAAAAAGCGATCTAGAGCTTCTTGCATATGCATTCAGTTTGTTTGACGTAAGAGCTTCTAATATTGTCTTCAAGTATCAGTTGGAAATCGACTAGTGGTTTATCCTATGACAAGTTCTTGAGCTTTAGCGGGCCTTCTGAGGGCTGCTCTTACTTGTCAAGAGAGGTTCTATTAAGCTAACCATTTACTGCCATACCGTTACTTTGTATCTTTAACATTGCGTGGAATCTTGTTTGTATTCGACAGCCGATTCGTGCTCATAGGGAAAGCGAGTGAACCGGATGATCGGGTTCAAGGCGGGGTACAACGCTCAGCACACTTATCCCTATCGTTCAGACGGGATGGGCACGAGCAAGTCTGCGGAAACGGTGGCTTCCTCGGCCACGTGGACCTGCTCCCGTTTTGGCGAGAAATGGGTGAGGAGGACATCGAAAAAAGCGTGTAACATAACACTTGAGGCGAGTGGTGATTAACAAAGAGAGCAACGCTGCCAAACTGGAGCAGTTATACAAAGCGAGGGCTGACTTTGAAAACTACATCCGATTCCGGGTCAGGTCGATTGATACGGAGTTTGATCGAGCAGAATGGCGTGGCACAATTGAGCGACTTAACTCTGCACTAGAGGGTGCCGATCGCATGTGCGAGGACATGAGTCAAGCCTTTGAGAAGATTGGAGAAAAAGATTCGGAACGTTTTGAAGTTGCGTGTGATGGAATCATCGATTTCTTCAAGCAGTTTAAGGAGCTGACGGACAATCTTTTTGAGGAATTGCGTTAAGAAAACTTTTGCAGAAAGATTGTTGGACTGTCTGGAATTGACCAGGCTGGCAAATCCGAGACATGTCTCGATTCAGAGCGAAAAGGCACATGCTTGTGCAATCGGTGCAGAAATGGGAACATGATCTGCAATCTCTCCCCCTTTTGGGGTTACAACGCGGAGCACGTTTACTCCTACCGAGTAGACGGCATGAGAACGAGCAAGTCTGCGGCCACGGGGGCTTCGTCGGCAACGTGGACTCGCTACCGTTACGACGGCCAGATGGGCGTGGAGGACCTCGAGGGAACGACGATGAACGGCGTTTCGACGATCACGGCCGTGACCCGTACCGGTTTGGGTGCGAGATCGGTGGAAGTGATCTCAAAAACCACTTCTTCCGGCAACACTTTGACCTATGCGCTGTACGATATTCATGGAAACATGGTCGCCGCACTTTCCGAGGCTGGTTCCACCTTCTCGGTGGTCGAGGCTTCAACCTACGATCCCTGGGGACACGTGCGCTCGCACGTTGTGTCGGACAGCAAACTGCGATATTGCGCGAATTTGGGGCATAAGTAAGACGATGAGTCTGGCCTGATCTATAGACGGGCAAGATATTGGGAGCTGACGTTGAGTCGGTGTTAGCGAAGACGTACGACTCACTGGGCGTAATTGGTACAGCTATGGCATTAACAGTCCATTGAGTTTTTCAGACTATTCAAGCAATAGCTCAATGCCTAAGTTTTTGATGTTGCTCACACTGTTAAGGCTGGAGATTGCTCCAGGTGCCGTGGAGAAAGGGATATCGGACGATTTGCGCGTGACACCTAAAGCAGAGTGCGGAGATCGTCCTAATGCTCCTTGTAAGAATAGGACATCTAAATGGTTAAGTAATGCAACCGAAATGGAAAAGAATCTTACGCAAAAGCTAAGTGAAGGTTGATGCTTGTCATTGCTGTCAGAAATGAAATGAGCCCTTAGGTGACGAGAGTGTCGGATGTTAAAAAGATATCAAAGGTGTGTATCTGAGTATCTCGAAGTATTAGAGCCGTTAATCAGCAGTGGACTTGCGATGTTCACACTTAAAAACTCACAGATTTCAAACAGAACGCTAATCTTTATTCGGGAAACTCTCGTTCAATCGTTAACCTGCGCAGAATGGTACGGTGTGAGTCACCTGAGTTGGAAGGAAACTGATGATGAGTTTTTGTTTCGAAATTTGCAGAGTTTGTTTCAGGATGATCACGGTAGCATCCGAAGCATTATGTTGACCAAAGAGGAGTTGAGCAATCTGAAACCTTGAGAACGGTTTGATGCAACAAGTGTTGTTCGAGGTGAAAACTTAGGGGACTAACTCCTAACTTGGACTCGAAAAGTGAAGATTCCAAATGAACGCGAGGGTTTTCAATGTTTTTTAATCTCAAGAGCCAGCGGACCGACGAGCATCACGTAAGGTGGAGTTATGAAGCCAAATGAACAGGATAATTGGGTTAAAGGCGGGCCGCAACGCTCATAACGTTTATGCCTACCGGGCAGACGGTTTGCGGACGAGTAAGTCTGCCGCAACGTGCGCTTTTTCGGCGAGGTGGACCTGCTACCGCTACGACGGCCAGATGGGGATCGCGGACATCGAGGGCACGACCCTAGGCGGCGTTTCGACCATCACGGCGGTCACTCGTACAGGTTTGGGTGCGAGATCCAGGACGGTTTAGCCGTCAAGCGTTGACGACCTGCTTCTGCAAGTTCTGCCCATGACCTTCTAGCAGGCATCGAGCGAGTTCCTCTTGCACCATGCCCACGTACCAAACGTCGTCTTCTTGTTGGGGCGATTCGTGCCAGTCGTACAGATACCCCGCCACCAAATCGGCCTCGGGGAGGAACTGGGTGAGCCGATACTTGGGCAGCCAGGTTTCGGCAAGGATGGGATACAGATCGCTGGGCAGGGGCGGCTGCATCAGGCGATAGTCGTCGCTTACGTCGACAATCACCACTCGCGCCATGTTGTGCTGCCAAAGACTTCCTGCGATTTCAGCCATCGGTGAGTTCCTTCTCGATGTTTCAAGACGGATCGAAGTGAGAAAACGGCGCGATTCTCAGCGGGTCGGTGGAAAAGTTCTTCAACCGCGGCTCTAGAGCAATTTCCCTGCACGTCGGTCGCGTGCAGGGGCGGCTTTCTTGGGAGACCTTCAAGCGACTTACGGCTCGCGCGGCCGAATCACGATTGGCGGCGGCGTATTGTTGAGCTTCGCTTTGAACTCGGCCTCGGTGTTCTTCTTCAGCCCTTCTTTGGGCAGTTCGGTCACGCCGCTATCGCCCGTATTCCAAGGGAGCAACACGGTGACTCGCCGATTCTTGAGGTCGAGCGGGTCGAGCGGGTTCTTCAGGTCACGATCCGCCATGCCTCGCACGCCCATGAACCGATTGTCGGGTATCCCGCTGTAAGAGAACATGCGCCGCAGGGCGTTGGCGCGATCCGAACTGAGTTCGAAGTTGGTGTACTCCTTGCCTCCGTACGGCTTGGCGTCGGTATGACCCTCGATGATCATGCCTCTTCCGCTTGCCCGGAGAACCGGGGTGATGAGCTTGATCAGACGCTTGGCTTCGGGTCGAATCTTGGCCGAGCCGGACTCGAAGAAGACGCTCCCGGTCGATTCTACAAACTCCATCCGAATCCCTTCGCGGGTGATGGTGAAGTCGATGTACTTCAGAAGCGCCTTCAGATTCGGGGCTTCGGCGATGGCTTTGCCAATGCGCCGTTCCAGCTCCGCGCCTTCGGCGGCCTGAGCGGTGACCTCGGAATCCGATCCGCCGCTTCGCTCGCCCGCACCCGGAGATCCGGCTTGCTTGCGCTGGGGCGAGGCAGAGGGGAACGACTTGACGTTGAAAATGTTCTTCGACCGGGGCTGGTTCTTCATAAAGCCCATCGGGTCGTTGAAGTAGCCTTGAATCTGCGCCTTCGTCTGGTCGGACAGACCCATGATCCACATGACCATGAAGAAGGCCATCATAGCGGTCACGAAGTCCGCGTAGGCCACCTTCCAAGATCCGCCGTGGTGCCCGTGCCCCCCGTGAACCTTTTTCTTCTTGATAATGACGGTGCCGTGATCGGCCATGGTGCCTCTTTAGACCGTTAAGCGGCCTTTTGCTCCTTCACTGCCTGCTCCATTTCGGTGAAGCCGGGTCGAACGGAAGGTTCAATGTTTCGTCGGGCGAATTCGACGCAGGTGATCGGCGATTCGCCTCGGGCGAAGCTGAACAGCGCGTGTCGAATGCAGTTCATATACATGGCGCTGCTGTTGAGTCGCAGGGTCATGGCGCGTGCGATCGGGGCGAAGACGCCGTAGGCGACGAGAATTCCAAGGAAGGTACCAACAAGCGCACCCGCAACCGATTTACCGATCTCGGCGGCTTCTCCACCGATCTTGCCCATCGTGATGATAACGCCCAAAACCGCGGCGACGATTCCGAACGCGGGCATGGAGTCGCCAACGGTCTGCATCGCTTCGGCGGGGAGAGCCTCTTCGTGGTGGGCGACCTCAAGGTCTAGCTCCATCATTTCGCTCAGGTCGTGCGGGCTCACCGATCCGGAGAGGATGACTTTGAGGGTGTCGCAGAGGAAGTCGGAAGCGTGGTGGTTGGAAAGGAACACCGGGTACTTGCCCAGGATTTCGGATTTATCCGGGGTCTCAATGTGCTTTTCCAGGCCGAGCAATCCTTCCTTTCTGGCTACGTTGAAGAGCTGATACATCATCTTCAAAAGGTCGATGTAAGCGGGTTTTGTGTACGGGTCGGGCTTCAGCAATCCCATCGTGGCTTTGATGGTTTTGGTGGTGTTCTGCATGCCGTTGGCGGCAATAAACGACCCAACGGCGCATCCGCCGAGGATGATCCACTCGTTCGGCACGATCAAGACCGCGATCTGCCCGTGGTGCATGATGTAGCCGACGATTGTGCATATCATCACAATGCCGATTCCGATAAACGTAAACATACTTAGACGACCTTCCTAGCCTCGTCGAGCGCCTGATCTGCATCCTGGCCGATCAGCCCCCTCCCCCACGAACCGGTTCACGCAATGTCACCGGCACGCGAGATTCACTCTCCGCAAGGTTTTTGTTCCACGTTTCCCGGGGCAATCACCGGCAAGTTTCTTTGCGGGGCAAGTTTTTGTGCGGGCCGGTTTCTTTTGGAGAAGGATTCTTTCGGGGCTAGAGATTTGGCGGGCTTCGTTGTTATGTGATAGGTACTAAAGATAATTTTTATAATAATGGGTAAATTGGTAGATCAAATGATGGAGAGTCATCGTCTCATAAATTGTTTAGGGGCATCGGTGAGAAACCTCTTGACGCGGTTGTGATCTGTTGGCGGCGTTTGGTTGGCGTGAGTCCGGTTCGATGATTGAAATCCCGACGCTTCGTCTGGAGGGCACTCGCGCGGATGCCGTTTCCCCTTTGGCGAACTTGTCCCCTTTGGCGAAGATCTCCCCATTGGCAGAGAGTAGTGACATGCTGACCGAGGTGTCGCGGGTGGTGACGGCCGGGGAGGAGGGCGCCGTGCCCTTCTTTGGAACTCGGGCTTTTACGGGGGGCTCAAGCGATACAATAGGAGTCATGCCCTACCGTGCCCTCCCCCCGGAAGACGCGGGGGCGAGTCACCCCGAACTCAAGCCGAAGAATCGGGTCGCGCCGTCTTCTTCGGCGGACGTTTTGACCAATGGACCCGAGAGTGCGTCCGCAGTTTCGGGAGTTTCGGGAGTTTCGGGAGTTTCGGGAGTTGCGGGAGTTGGAACAGGTGCGCATGGAGGCAACGAGGCAGGAGCGGATGGACCCCTTGTCTTGAAAGGCGAGGACGCAGGCAAATACGAAGAAACAGGGGTAGACGAGGAAACAGGAGAGATCCGTCCGTCCGCAGGCACTCCCGATGAGCCCGCCATGCGCGTGGTCTTGCTCGATGAGACCACGATCAACCAGATCGCGGCGGGCGAGGTGGTGGAACGCCCCTCTTCGGCGGTGAAGGAGTTGGTAGAGAACTCGCTGGATGCGGGGGCGACTCGCATCGAGGTGGAGATTCGCCAAGCGGGGAAGGGACTCATCCGCATTTCCGACAACGGCATCGGTATGACCCCCGACGAAGCCCGTTTGGCGCTTCACCGTCATGCGACTTCCAAGATTCGCAGGTACGACGACTTGAAGGCGGTGTTGAGTCTCGGTTTTCGCGGCGAGGCGCTCCCAAGCATTGCGTCCGTATCACGGATGACGATTTCCTCCGCGTACGCAGACGGCGTTCGGCATGAGATCACGGTGGAAGGCGGCACGATCGTGGGCGAAACGAAGCGAGCCGGGCCGAAGGGAACCGAAATTCGGGTGGAGAATCTGTTCTACAACACCCCCGCGCGCATGAAGTTCATGAAGAGCGACGGCACCGAGGTGGGGCAAATCTTGGACGCGCTGATGCGGTACGCGGTGGCTTACCCGTGGGTGGCGTTCACGGTGTGGCACAACGGGCAAGAGGCGCTGCGCACTTCGGGCAACGGATCGATGCTGGACGCGCTGGGCGCGGTTTGGAATCGCGAGGTCGCTCGCCAGTTGGTTCCGGTGGATCACACCATTGGCGGTTTGCGAGTGTGGGGTTACGTCTCGCCTCCCCACGTCACCAAGCCGAACCGGAGCTATCAGTATTTGACGGTGAACGGGCGGAGTGTGAAGGCGCGAACGCTTTCGATTGCCCTGGATCAGGCGTTTCGAGACCTTACGCCCGAGCGCCGATTTGCGATGGTGGCGCTGGATTTAGAGATCGACCCGGAACGAGTGGATGTGAACGTCTCGCCGACGAAGAGCGAGGTGAAGTTCGAGCACGAGGGGACGGCGTTCGAGGGTCTGCGCTATGCGATCCGGCAGTCGCTGCTGGATCACGGCATGATGCCGAGTGCGTTCGGGATCGCTCAGAAGTCGGTTGGTTTCGGGGGCGGTTCGAGCGGTTTTGCCGAGGGTGCGGACAGTCGGTCGTCGGGGCCCAATGGTTTCGATGGTTCAGAAGGTTCGGCTGGTTCGGTCGGTTCGGCTGGTTCGGATTTTGGGGCATCCGCGCGAGTCGTTCGAGAGGTGGATCGAGATGCTTTGGGGACGGGCGGGGGCGGCTTGGGATTGCTCGATCGTCCGCCGGGCGATTTTGGTGGCGCACCGGGTCTTCGGTCCGCCGATTCAGCGCCGAGTTTTGGTGAAGTGGGCGCAGTTTTGGAGGGTGCCTATGGACAAGTTCGAGGCGAACATGAACGTGAACTTGAACATGGGCGGCTCCTCGATATCCCCAAAGGCGGTCTCGATCCGTTCTCGGTGCCTCGCACCTCGGCCATGCCGTACGTGCATTTGCTGGACGAACTGCGGATCATTGGGCAGGCGCAAAACACATTTATCTTGGCGGAGACTCGGCACGGCATCGTGGTGGTCGATCAGCACGTCGCCCACGAGCGCATTTTGTACGAATATTTGTGCGGTCTGAAACGCTCGACCCTTGTGGAGAAGCAGCCGTTGCTGGTCCCTCAGACCTTGGAGGTCGATCGCCGCGCCGCGATCTTGCTCATGGAGAAGATCGGGGAACTCGAGCAGGTTGGGTACGAACTCGAGCCATTCGGAGGGGACGCCTTCGTGGTGCGAGCGGCTCCGGCGGCCCTGCGCGGAAAAGACCCCATCCGGGTTCTGCGCGACCTGGTGGACGAACTCATCGATAGCACGGTCACCAAGAAACTGGTGCCCACTCGGGAGGCGATTTGGATCATGTCGGCGTGCAAAATGGCGGTCAAGGCGGGCGATCCACTCTCTCATGCAGAGATGGAAAAGCTGCTCGTGGACCTGGCCACCACCGAGAACCCGTACCACTGTCCGCACGGGCGCCCGATCACGGCAACCTTGACCACCCAAGAACTGCTGAAGTTGTTCAAGCGCGTTTAACAGATAGAGAGAGAGGATGTGACGACGATGAACTTATTGCAGGGGTTGAGTTGCTCGTTCTAGGAATCGACCCCGGGCTCGAGCGGATCGGTTACGGGCTGGTGCGCAAGAACGGATCGCGACTGGAGCACGTTGCCCACGGGTTGATCCAGACGCCGAGAATCGTGATCCCGGACCGTCTCAACCTGATCCATCAGGAGTTGACCACCATTCTGGATCGCTATCAGCCGGAGGCGATCGCCACCGAGAGGCAGATCTTCGCCGCCAATAAAACCACCGCGCTCGACGTCGCGAAGGCGTACGGGGTGATCTTGCTCTGTTCTTCCCAGCAAGCACTCCCTTGGGCGGAGTACACCCCACCTCAGGTGAAGCAGAGCGTGGTGGGGGTGGGTACGGCGGATAAGAAGCAGGTGACGTTCATGGTCCGCCGACTCCTTGGGCTGAGCGAGGACCCGAAACCGGACGATGTGGCAGACGCGCTGGCTATCGCGATCTGCCACATTTTGCGTTCCCCGCCTGCGCCCCGAACAAAGCTTTAGGGGGTCTCTTTTAGAACCTCGGTCATCTCGGGTCGGAGGCGGTGGGCGTTGATCGCTTGCTGGATGACGTGCGCCGCGGCGAGCACCTGGTCCTCTTCGTAGAGTCGACCAATGATCGAGCAGCCGAACGGCTTGCCTTCTTTATTGAGACCCATCGGCATGTAAAGCTGAGGGTGCCCCGTGAGATTGGTGGTGATCAACGCGGTCCCGGCGCGCTCGGGAGCGAGGATGAGATCGAAGTCGCCAAACTCGCGTTCGAACTTTTGCATCAGCTCGGTCCGGCGGCGAAGCGCCTGCACGTAGTCGACTCCGGTGGTGAACATCGCGGCGCGGAAGATCGGAGGCCAAAGTGAGCCCTTCATCAGATCGACATCGCCGGAACGGGTGAGGGTGTCGAAGGCGGCGGCGGCCTCCACCGTGAGAACCGTGTCGACCCCTGCAGGAGGAGGACTGAGCTGAATCGCCTTGATCATCACGCCTGCCGTGCGCAGCGCCGCGATCGCGGGGAGCAGGTCGTTGGGAACGTCGTCCTCATCCAGCGGATCGGCGCCAAGAATGCCCACCTTCAGCTTCGAGAGGTCCGGGATCGAGCGGTAGTTGAACGGGCGATCGACGGTGGTGGGATCTTTGGGGTCGGCCCCGCAGAGCACGGCAAAGATGATCGCGCAGTCTTCGGCAGTGCGGGCAATCGGCCCCACCTTGTCCATCGACCAGCTCAGCGCCATCGCGCCGTAGCGAGAGATGCGGCCAAACGTGGGTCGAAGCCCGGTGACGCGGCAGCGCTGCGAGGGCGAAACAATGGAACCGAGCGTCTCGGTACCGATCGCGAACGGGAAGAGCCCGGCGGCAACGCCGGAAGCCGAACCTGCGCTGGAACCCGAGGCGCCCTGCTTGGGGTTCCAAGGATTTCGGGTGAGTCCCCCGAACCAAACGTCGCCGTACGCGAGGGCTCCCACCGAGGTCTTGGCGACAAGGATCGCCCCCGCCTCTCGGAGTCGAACTACCACTTCCGCATCGGTGTCGATCACTTGGTTGCGATACGGCTCAGCTCCCCAAGTGGTGGGGGCTCCCTTCACCGCGAATAGGTCTTTGATGCCGTAAGGGATGCCGTGAAGGGGTCCGCGATAGTAGTTGCGGGCGATCTCCCGATCCGCTTTTTGGGCTTCGGCACGCGCCTGGTCTTCCAGAAGCGTGATCACGCATCGCAGCGCGGGCGCGTACTTCTTGATTCGGTTGAGCGTCTTCTCCAGAAGATCGGAGGGCTTGAGCTGCTTGGTGCGAATGAGGTGACCAAGTTCGTTAACAGTGAGAAAGGCGAGGTCGTCGTCGCTTTCTGGAACCTTGAGGTCCTTGATCTTGCCCGTAATGGCGCGGGCCTCTTTGCTCGTTCCCGGCTGCTTGCCCGCAGGCTGAAAGAGCATCGCCGGATAAACCTCGTTGGGGATGGAGGTGGAGCGCATCCCGTTTAGCTCCTTGCGACTGTTGCGCACGGAGCCGAGGATGGCTCGGCGGTGCTGATCGGTGAAATCGACTCCGGCGACCAATCCGGCCGCCTTAAGAACCTCGAGATCGATCGGGTCTTTTGGGAGTTCCTGGGCCGGAGCGTCCTGGGCGGCGGCCTCCGGAGCGGTGGCGGCAAGGCCCGCGGTCACCCCCGCAGCGGCGATCGTGCCGAGAAGGTTGCGGCGGGAGAGATCAGACTCGGACGAGAACAAACTGGCAAGGGTGCGCGGGTCAAATCCCATAGGTCCTTTACAGACGGATGAGAGCCCGAACCTGCACCCGAGAATGCCGGCTTCCATCTATCGAAGGGAACTTGCAGTGTCCTACTCGAGCGCCCAACGATTGATGAGCCACCAGTTGCCCTGATCGTGGGGGCAGAACGCGGGGTGAGTGATGGTCTCGAACGAAGGGAGGTAACCCAAAGAGCCATCTCCGTAAGACTTGATCCGGAGGATCACATCCTCCACATGTCGCCGCGCGGTTCGGCACCGTTCGGCATCGGCAAGCGATCCCGCCGAGTTGATCGAAGTGGCAACGGCGACGCGCTCCAGATCCTCAAAAATCTGGCGACAAGGCGAAAGTTGCGTGATCGCCTCTCCGGGTCGACCCAATGCGTACGCCTGGCGAGCCCGCTCGGCGAAGCGGACGAACTCGGCTGACTTTCGAGTGAGCATGTACAGTCCTTTCCAATGGGGCTTGTTGGCAAAGATCACGGCTCGCTCTGCAATCTGGATCGCCTGCAGACCCGTCTCGTTCGGCGTGAAGAATTCGGTCGTCGGGAGTAAATCTCCGGCGAGATCCTCGCGGTGACGCATCCAGGCTAGGAACGGATTGGCATACAAAAACAGTCGGCACTTCAATGGGTTTCGCAGCCGGGTGAACTTGTAAATTCCCCCTAAGTTCTGGAGTTCGACTCCCAGAAGTCGGGCGATCTCCTCGTCGGCCTCGCTCTCCGCCAAATACTCCTTCAGGAATCGGGGAGCCTCGTTTGGCTTGGCGGCGTAGATCGCGACGTCTTCTTCAAAGGTCCCGCTGAGGAGGGGTTCGCCGCGATCTTCCGGCCGAGGGTTCATGAGCATTTTTCCGGCGGCTCGAATGGCGGGGAGGATGGACGAGTAGTTGCCGAAGAGTCCGCACTCCCAAGTGGTGACGCAGACTCCGTAAGCCCCCAGGCGGTGGGCGGCCTCGACCTGCTCGGCGACGTTGCGTTCGCTCTGCGCAAGGTGGCACCAGATGGCGTTGTAGGTGTGAATGGCGGGGCAGAAGACGGTGCGGTACCCCGCATCTAGGAACGGCTTTGCGGTGAACTCGCTACTTTTGAAATACTGCCAGTCGAAGATGACCGTCTCTTTGGGGAAGGCGTCGAGAGCGGCGGGGTGCTCAAAGAACATGTCGCCCCATACGCCAGGGGTTCGACCCTTCGCCACGAGGTAATCGGAAAGCGGAGCGAAGTGCTCGGCGTAAAGCTGGGCTTTGGCGTCGACCGCCGGGTCAGAGGTCTGAATCTCTTCGAGCCTTCGACTCGAGTACGGACCCACGCCAAGCTGGGCGGTTTCATCGCCACCGATGTGGACGAGTTCGCTGCTGAAGGCGTCACAGATGTCGTCGATCAGCTTTCGGCAGAGGCTTTGGAACTCGGGGTTCGCACCATCGGCTTGGAGACCACGGAATCGCTCCGCCGCCAGAGTGTGCCCTTGCTCCGTGTACAGCATCCCCTCGAAGTGGCCGAGCAGATTGATGAACGGGACGATTTGCAGGGTTGGGAATTCCCGCTCAAGCGCCTTTACGTCCGCTTTCGTAAGGGCGTATTTGCCGGTCGCCCACGGGGCCGATGGGTATGCGAAACGGTGCTCGAGGTAGAGGCCGATCGCGTTGTAGCCGGAGGCAAGGGACTGGCGACAAAGTTCGCGCAAAAAGTCGAGATCGGCTTGTTGCTCCCGAGCAAGATCGTAAGTCCAAATGCGCAGTTCCATGGCGTATCCGCGAGTCTACCGACCCTTCTGCCTAAGGGAACCGACGCGCGGTGGGTTGTGGGTAGAGGGAGCATGCCAAAATGAAGGTTCATGGTCGACCCCGAACAAGTGAAAGCCGTCCTCGATGCCGTCAAAGCCTCTCCGCTGCGAGGTGCGCCTCTTCGGAAGTTCGCGATGGAGAGACTCAGCGAATTGCCCAACTACAATTGGAGCGGCATTTACCGGGTCGATTCGACCCTGGACGGGCAGGGCGAAGAACTGGTGCTCGATCAGTACGTCGGGGCTCCTACCGACCACACCCGAATTCCGTTTGGAAAGGGTGTATGCGGAACCGCGGTTGCCGAGAACAAGAACCAGGTGATCGAGGACGTGCGAACCCTTTCGAACTACCTAGCGTGTTCGCTCACCACTCGATCGGAGATCGTGGTGCTCATCCGCAACGGGGAGCGCATCTTGGGGCAAATCGATATCGATGGGCATACGGTGGCCGCGTTCGATGCCACCGATGAGGCGATGCTCGAACTCGTCGCGGACGAACTCGCGGGTCGCTGGAACGATTAACGCTATCCGAACGCATCTTTAGGAAGGAGAACCGTTGTCGACGTTTGAAGTTTTGGTGGTGGGTGCAGGGCACGCGGGAATAGAAGCCGCGCTTGCTTCGGCGCGCATGGGGCGTCGAACGCTCTGCGTCACCATTCGAAAAGATCGCATCGGTCACCTGCCGTGTAACTGCAGCATCGGCGGGCCCGCAAAGGGGCACATGGCCAGGGAAGTCGACGCTCTCGGCGGCCAGATGGGTGTCACCACCGACCTTGCGATGACGCACATCCGAAGGGTCGGCACGGGCAAGGGTCCGGCGGTTCAAACCGTTCGCGCCCACGTTTGCAAAGACCTTTATCCGATCCTGATGCAAGAAGTGTTTGCGTCGGAGCCAAACCTCACCGTGATCGAAGCGATGGTGGAATCGCTATGGATCGAATCGGGTCGGTTGATGGGCGTGATTCTGAACGACGGCAGTCGCATCGAATCCCGCTCGGTCATTCTGACGACGGGGACGTTTTTGAATGGGTTGTGCCACGAGGGTCGAAACCAAACCGTGGCGGCGCGACACGGCGAACCCGCTGCGGTTGGACTTTCGGCGAGTTTGCGAGAGCTTGGCATTCGTCTACGAAGGTTCAAAACGGGCACCACGCCGCGTGTCGCCAAGAGCTCCATCGACTGGGACAAGACCGAATGGATGCCGAGTGAGCCGGAAGCGGGGGCGATCAGCTTTGTCAACGATGCACCCTCCCCTCGGGGCGAGCTGTTGCCGTGCTGGCAAACGCGAACGAACCTAAACACGCACGAAGTGATCGCGGCGAATCTTCAAGAATCCGCCATGTACGGTGGGCGCATCGAAGGCATCGGTCCGCGATACTGCCCGAGTATCGAAGACAAGATCGTTCGGTTTGCCGACAAAGACAGCCACCCGGTGTTCTTGGAGCAAGAGACCTGGCATGGTGAGGAGGTTTACGTTCAAGGCGTGAGCACATCTCTCCCGGCAGCCGTTCAGCAAGCCCTCTTGGAGACCATTCCTGGACTCGAAAAGGTGGTCATGCTCCGACCAGGGTACGCGGTGGAGTACGACATGGCGGATCCGCTTCAACTCACGCCGCACCTCATGTCGAAGCTGATGCCTGGACTCTTCCTTGCGGGTCAGCTCAACGGGACAAGCGGTTACGAAGAGGCGGCTGGGCAGGGGATCGTCGCGGGTATCAATGCGGCGCGGTGGACTCGGGAAGAGGAACCGATGGATTTCCCAAGGAACGGTTCTTTCATCGGGGTGATGGTGGACGACCTCGTTACGAAGGGCGTCGAAGATCCCTACCGAATGCTCACCGCGCGGTCCGAGCACCGACTCTTGCTCCGCCACGACAACGCGGACGAACGGCTTACTCCGCTGGCGATTGAACTGGGAATCGCGACCGAAGCGCGCCGAAAGAGGTTTGAAGAAAAGTGGGAAAAGATCGAACGGGGCGTCCAACAACTGGAATCCGCCTTTGTCTCCCCCGCTCACGAAACGGTGTTTGAAGGGATGGGGCTCGCCGCGCCGAAAGGGAAGCAGAGCGTCTTCGAACTGATGAAGCGTCCCGAAATCGATCTCCAGAAGTGCCTCGAGATCGCGGCCGCCATCGGACTGGAGATTCAGCTAGACGATGAACCCAAGGTTCTGGAGCAGGTGGAGCTTCGGGGTCGGTATGCGGGATATCTCGTCAAACAACAGAGACTCGCCGACAACCAGCAGCGGCTCGACGACCTGAAGATTCCCGATGGGTGGGACTATCATTCCGTGAACGGGCTGAGCTTTGAAACGCGCGAGAAGCTCACGCGCCTTCGACCAAATACGGTCGGACAGGCTTCCCGTGTACCAGGCGTCCGCCCGACCGACATCGCGCTTTTGATCGGTCACCTACGGGGGAAGTTGCGCAGCAAAGCGCCCGCTTTGTCCGAGACGGTGATCTCCACCATCCCAGGAACCTAATCGCTCTAGAGTTTCAGCTTGAGGGCGCGGGCGATCTTGCCGAGATCGTAAACCAGGAAGTTTTTGTCTTTCGAGTTCATCGCGACGAAGATGCCGTTCGGGAATCCGGGCAGGGTCTTGGCGCAAAGATCGATTCCGTCGGTCTCGTCCGCTCCACCCGTAAAGGCTCCGACCAGTTTTCGGGACCGTTTGTCGAAGACTCGGTAGACGCTATTGCCTTTCAGTTGGTCGGTAAGGACCAAGTATCCGCCACCCCAAGCATCGGTCGGCCAGATCGCAATCCCCTCGTGATCTCCGTTGGTGCCCGAATCGTTAAACCGAAGGACGGGGCGGGACACGTCGGCGCGAGCATCGACGTTGTAAATCCAGGTGCAAACCGTCTCGTCGCTGTAGATCACCTGATTCCATTGCGGATCGAAGGCGATGGACTCGGTCTCTTTCACTCCGGAGAAGGATCCGAAGCGGCGCGTCAGAGAGAGGTCGATCTTGCGGGTCTTGCCGTTCCAATGGAGCTCGTATTGAGCGATGTGATTCTCTTTCGGACCTGCTTTTGGGGTGACCCAAGTGAATAAGCGTCCCGACATCATGCCGAGGGTGACGCCCATCGGGGCCGCATCTTCGCCTTCCTCTCCCGCAAAAACAGCGGTCCGACCGGTTAGCTCGCGAAAGCTTGGTTTGTCTCCGGGAAGAATCTCAAGGATGCGTAATCGCCGCTTCATTCGCTCGGTGAAGACGGCGATGTGCCGCTTTTGACCCCCGATCTGACCGAACCACACGTCGATGTTGTTCGGTCGGTCGACGTTGCTCAAACGAAAAACTTGCTTGCCTTTCAGGTTGAATCCGACGATTCCACCCGCCGGGGCTTCCGATTTGTCGGTGCCTAAGATCAGCGTGAACTTGGGGTTTTCCGGGACGTAAACAATCGCCGGATCGTCGGCATCCGTCCCAACCGGGGCGGTTGCGAAAGCCGGCTTCACCGAAACGGGCTGAGCCTTCTGAAGGGATGGCGTCGCAAAGAAAGTGAGAGCAAGCAGTCCGGCAGTCATGTCAGGGCCCGTTTCGGGGAGTCTCCCCGAAACGATGCCTATTGTTAAGGAGAAATGTTAAAGATATGTAAAGAGATTCTCTCTTACCGAGTGCCTCTGTAAGAACAAAACCTCTCGGTGAAGTCCTTCCATCGGGACATCTCTCTCGCCCGATTCGGAGGCGACGGTTTGCCAAATTTCGGCGAGTTTTTCGATCGCGGTTTCTACCGAAGAATCGACCGGAATGGACTCGCGAAGATCGGGTTTAGAAGACGACCCGACCGCAACCACGGCGCAGTCGCGAAGTTGGTGATAGTCCCCATCGTAGTCGATGGTGTAAAAGCGGTCATCTGCGGCGGTCGCCCCGAGTTCGGCGAAGACGGACGCGGCGAGAATGGGTGAGCGAGTGAAGTCTCCAAATGCCTGCTTCAAGGGTGTCGAGACCCCGGTGACCACGCGTTGGATGGTGACATCGGCTTCGCTACGCGAGAAGCCTTCCTGATGGGCAAATTCAACTGCCGCGACTCGAATCGCCTCAATGTCGGATTGTTGCCCGAGCGCCCCGAACCCAAGCCGATCGTAAATCTCGAAGAGCTTGCCGGATTGTCGCTTGTAGGTGAAAAGCAAAATCCCGGCCTCCAAAGAGACGGCGAGAACGGGTGATCCTTGGCTAAGGCGTCCTTCCACGAACGCGGATCGGTTCCCCATTCCTTCTTGCCAGTCGTAAGGCGTAAGCATCTTTTGATCCTACGCCGGTGGAAGGATGCGGATTACGCTTTTGTCGACCCTAATTAGGGATTCTGGTCAGGGCTCCCTTGTTAGTGCTCCCTGGTTACGGCTTCTGGGGGTTGGGCTTGAGCAGCCACGTTTCCAGGAGTCGCCCGACTTTGCCCAGCGAATCCGGCGAGCACTTGTCCGGGGTGTCCCCGAGGGTGTGCCAAGGTTCGTAGTCAAAGTCGATGAGATCGATAGTCGGGAGCCCAGCTTCGTTGAGCGGAATGTGATCGTCTTCGATCTCGGGCCCGAAGGTGTAGGGGAAAGTTGACGCTAGTCCAACCGTCCGTGCGTGGCCGTAGACCGCGTTCACAACCTTAGAGGCGTACCGATAAGAGTTCGGCTCGACCGGAACCTTGAGGTCTTTGTCTCCGATCATGTCGAGCAAGATGCCGTAATCGGGCCGAGGGGTCGGCATGTTCTTGGCGAAGTGTCTCGCTCCAAGGAACATCTCGTCCAGCTCCGGGCCCAGATCTTCGCCGTCCACGAAAACGTAAAGAATGCCGAGGTCTTTTGGAGCGTTCTTCGTGACCCGCATGAGCTCCAGAAGAACGGCGACGCCCGACGCCCCATCGTTGGCACCCAGGATCGGCTTTTTCCGGTTGGCGGCGGTCCGCTCCATGTCGGCGGTTGGTCGCGTGTCCCAGTGAGCGAAGAGAGCGATGCGCACCTTCGCGTCTTTCCAGTTTTGCTCCCCGATGACGTTCCACATGGAGTACGTCTTCTTATCCGACGTCCATTTGTGGGAGAACGGCTGGAGACGAGCGTTTTCGCAGTGCTTCTTGGTCTCTTCCAGAATCAGGTCGCGACACTTCAGGTGTCCCTCCGATCCCGGATACCGAAATCCTAGGTCACATTGCTTTTTCAGCCAATCGAAGGCGACCTCTTTACGGAAGGATTCGGACGGAATGGGGCTTTCCTGCGGAGGCGTGCCCTGAATGCCGCCAGTGAGAAGCGTTGCGAGAATTAGACTTTGGAGAACCATCTTGCCGCCGTGGTGACCACCGATTTGCCGGTTGCGATTTGCAGCAAGGTCTTGGGCTCACTTCGCGGAGTGGGCACCGTTGAACCGTCCCAAACTTTGAAATATCCCAAGGCTCCTTTTGCTAGCGAGGTCGGCATGGCAACAGTGTACGTTGCTTCGTTATCGAACAAGCCTCCGTCGGGAACGACAGACCGAATTCGCGATCCGGGAAGCTCGCCCTCATTGATGCCTACCTGACAGCCACTGAAGTAAAGGAATCCGACGTTCGCTTGCGGGTAGAAGCTGAAGCTTCGCTCGAACGCATCGCGAATCTGCTTGCCCTTCAGTTTCAGAACGGTGAGCTCTTCGTTCGGATACATCAACCCGGTTTCGAGCTTCGTTCTTTGTGCGTTGGGGCGAAGTTGTCCGGCGGCGATGAATGCGAAGTCGGCGTTGGTCGCCTCGCGCATCGCATCGGCGATGGATTGGCCAAAAGCAAGAGCCTCTTGTGATTCGGCCAGTTTTGACTCTTGAAGGGTCGCCTGAGAAGCTCCTTGCGAGGCGCCCGTTGCCTGAGCACCTGGCGATTGCGACTGCGCTCCCGTGACACCGACCATCAGGAGCATCGCTACAAGAGCGATCTCTTTCATGGTTGTGGTGGCGGTGCCGATTTTCAAAATGACTCCAAAAGGTCGGTTTTTAAGATTGACCTGTGCTGCTGTTTTTATCGGACGATTCGGGTGTCGGCGCGATACCGGGAATTGCGGATTGATTAAGAACTTTGACGGTTTTATCAATGAAAAAGCCAAAGTAAGACCTGTCGGTTCCTACCTTGGCTTCATTGCCTGTCGGGATTCTACGAACCCTTGTTAAGAGGGACGCTGGAAAGCCCGATTCGGTTCGGCTAATTTTCGCCGAAGGGGATTAACCTTCGACGCGAACGCCCATCGATCGAGCCGATCCGGCAACGATTCGCATCGCCATCTCTTCGTCGTCGGTGTTGAGGTCGGCCATCTTTGCCTTCGCGACTTCGCGAAGCTTTTCTTGAGTGATGACGCCCGCCTTATCGGTCTTGGGGTTTGCAGCGCCCGTGGTGATGCCCGCGGCTCGCTTGATGAGATCGGTTACCAGCGGTTGCTTGATGACGAACGCGTAAGAGCGATCTTCGAAAACCGTGATTTCGACCGGCATGACGAAGCCCATTTGCGGAGCGGTTTGCTCGTTAAACTTCTTCAGAAACTCCATCATGTTGATGCCGGCTTGACCAAGCGCAGGACCAACGGGAGGAGCAGGGGTGCCCTTGCCGGCGGGGATGTTAAGCTTAATGTTGGCTGTGACCTTTTTTGCCATTTTCTAAGTCCTATTCAGGTTCAGTTCCTAGCTTGCAACGGATTGCAGAGCGGCGGATTTGACCTTTCCCGAGTCGCTCGGCATCCGTTCTGGATGAGTTGCGAAGCGGCTTTGCCGATCCATTTCTTCAATAGATCAGCGAGTACCCCGAAGCAGAGGGAAGCGTTGCCCCGGCGCGACTTCAAATTATACCTAACGCGACTTTGTTAGTATTAGCGGGCAACCTGGGAACCAACAAATCGGTCCCCTTACGAACTGCAAGGGGCATATGCCAAACTTCTTCTATCCAAACTCAGGCGTAAAAACGTCTGGATGAGGTGGCGCGAAGGAGCGCCGACTTTAAACCATGCCTAATGTTTCGCTTTTCATTCCGCAAATCGGCGAGGGCCTCCAAGAGGCGCGACTTGTCGCTGTATTAAAGCAGCCCGGGGAATTCGTCAAGCGTGACGAGCCGATCTACCAAATGGAGACGGATAAGGCGGTGATGGATGTTGAGTCGCCCTACGAAGGCACGCTCGTTTCTTGGAGTGCCGAGGTCGACACCGTCCTCCCCATTGGGGCCGAAGTTGCCCTGATGGCAGTGGGCGACGATGTGGAAGTGGTCACGCCGCACGGTCATGGTGCCGAAAACACGGGTCATGCCGACGCCGAAGCCGCAGGTGGCGAGCCTGCATCTTCCGGCCGAGCCGGACTTCAAGGAATTCCTCCGCGAACTCGCGCCTACGCCAAAGAGAAGGGAATCACCGACGATGTTCTCGCTTCGATCGTCCCAGCGGGTTCCAAGATCATGCCCGCGGATATCGATGCTTACCTAGCGGGAGCCGGAAGCGGCGTTCCAACGAAGGGCTACTCGGAAGTGGCGCTCGGTTCCAAGCAGCGCGTTCTCAACAGCCGCATGGTGCGAAGTAACGCGTTGGTCGTACCGGGCACGATGACGGTTGTCGCGAACTGGGAACCGATCGAAAGGGAACGAGCCCGAATCAAAGCTTCTGGAGCCGACTTCCAGCCGAGCGCGTTCACGATGTTTGCTTACTGCGTAGCAAAGGCTCTCAGCGAGTTCCCGGCGTTCCGAAGCGCAATGGTTGGAGACGACAAAGTTCGCACCTACGATCACGCCAACCTCGGAATCGCGGTCTCGCTACCGGGCGACCAACTCGTTCTCGCCGTGGTGGAGGAATCGGATGCGCTTTCTTGGCAAGACTTTGCCGCGAACATGCGGGCCAAGATCGACCTGGCGCGAGGCGGCCAAGATCAAGCCAACGAGTCGGTGACGGTTTCGCTCACGAACATGCAGGCGTTCGGGCTTCGAGATGCGGTTCCGGTAGTGGTCGCCCCAGGCATGGCAACCATTTTCCTTGGCGAGTCTTACAACGGTCTCGCCTCGGATACTTCGGAACTGAAGCTTCAACGTTCGGTGAACGTCACCATGACCTTTGATCACCGACTTGCGAACGGGGTCGGTGCGGCGGAGTTCCTCAACACGGTGAAGAAGCACGTCGAATCCATCACATCCGTCTGCGTAGGTTAAGTTCTATGGACCGCCCTCTGATCGCTATCACCGTTGACTGCGCTCACGACCCCGAGGATGCTCGAAGTCGTGGGCGACTCCAGTTGAACTGGAACTATGCGGAATGTGTTCAGCGGGCAGGCGGAAACCCTATTCTTATCACGCCCCTTACCGATGTAGCGCCCCTGTTGCCGCTGATTGACGGTTGGCTCATTCCGGGTGGCGATGACATCGACGCCAAACAGTTTGGTGAAGAGAATCATCCAAAAGTGGGCCTGCAAGATCCGAAGCGTTTCGAGTCGGAATCAAACCTTTACGAGTCCATCGACGCAGAACTCCCCATTTTTGGCATCTGTTACGGGGCGCAGTTCCTAAACGTCAAGCGCGGTGGCAGCCTTATTCAGCACTTGCCGGATAAGGTCGATCACGAAGAGCATACGGGTGGGACGCTGCAGGAGTACTCCCTGGAGCCCGATTCTAAGTTGGCGACAATTGTCGGCACCGAGAAGGCGATCGGCAAGAGCTATCACCACCAGGCGGTGAACCGTTTGGGCGAGGGGCTGCGTGTGAACGCTCATTTCGCAGACGGCACGGTGGAAGGCGTTGAAGATCCATCCCATCCGTTCCTCGTCGGCGTTCAGTGGCATCCGGAGCGGACTCCGGAAGACCCGGCGACGCTCGCACTTTTCGATACCTTCATTCAGCAAGCCCGATCTTTTCGCGCAAAGAAGGCGAATGCAACGTCTCACTAAACCGTCTTCCTAAACGAGAAAACCATGCGGTACTACCTCAACGACGAGGCCATTCAAGCCGACCTCTCCAACGTCCAGGTCACCGATCTTGGCGATCGCTTTGTGGTGAAAACCACCGGGTCTGACGGCTCAGTCACAACTCGCACTGGGGTCGCTATTCGGGAAGGCGACAAGGTCCTTATTTCGTTCGATGGGATCCAAGTTCAACTCGACACTCGACTGCACCGAACGCGATCGAGCGCGGGTACTGATTCCGGCGAGTTGCGCGCGCCGATGCCTGGACAAATTGTCGATGTTTTGGTGGAAGAAGGGCAAGCGGTGACGAAGGGTCAGAAGGTTGCCGTTCTAGAAGCAATGAAGACGCAACAACCCTTTTTGGCGCCTTTTGACGGTTTGGTTCATAAAATATTATCAAATCGAGGCGATCAGGTAGCGGATGGGCAGGTTGTTATCGTAATCGTAAAGGAATGAGCGATTTCGTGCGCATCATCGAGGTTGCTCCTCGCGATGGTCTCCAGAACGAGTCAACTGAGATATCTTTGGATATCAAGCGACAGTTCATCGCTAACCTGGTCGACGCAAAGGTTACGGAGATCGAAGCAACCAGCTTTGTTTCACCAAAGTGGGTCCCTCAGTTGGCGGATGCCGATGAGCTCTTGCAAGGGCTTCCTTCGGGTCCCCTTTATTCGGCGCTCGTGCCTAACCGAAGAGGACTTGATCGAGCCATCGCGTCGGGCGTCAAGCGGATCGCGGTGTTCACTGCTGCCAGCGAAGAATTCACGAAAAAGAACATCAACATGACCATCGAGGAGAGCCTCGATGAGTTCAAAGTGGTGATTCAAGGCTTTCGAGAAGCGGGTGGCGACTTCGTACGCGGCTACCTCAGCACGATTGTCGAATGTCCATATGCGGGCAAAATCTCTCCGGCGGCAGTGGTTGAGGTTGCTGAGAAGCTTTTAGATCTGGGTGTGGATGAGATTTCGTTCGGCGAGACCCTCGGCGTGGCCGCTCCGAGCGAAATTCAGCGGTTGATCGAAGCGGTCGACAAGCGAATTCCTCGCGAGTACACCGTGTGGCACTTCCACGATACGAACGGGACGGGTGTGGCGAATGTCGCCACGGCGCTCGACTACGGTTACCGCGCCTTCGATGCCAGTGCCGCTGGGCTCGGCGGTTGCCCCTACGCGAAGGGAGCAGGCGGAAACGTCGCTACGGAAGACGTCGTCTACTTGGCTCATCGGATGGGCTTCGAGACCGGGATTGATCTTGAGACTCTCTCCCGAGCTTCGCTGTCCGTTTTGGACGCGCTAGGGAAGTCGCCTACTTCGAAGGCGCAAGTGGCGTCGTTGGCTTCGATGCGGGTGCCTGCTGAGTCTGGTCGGTAACGGCTGACTTCTTTTCCACCGGTTTGGGGCGAGTTGCGCCCCAGGCCAGCAGGGCGATGCCCAGAGCGGCCACTACCCCGGTCGAAGCCCACTCGTCTTTACTCAGCTTGAACTCCTTGCGGTTGACGATCAAGACGACCAGACCGATAGGAACTAGCGCAGGCATGCTGATTCCGGTGCCAAGGACGAAGATCAAATAGGCCGAGAGGGCCCAAAGCAACGCCTTCATGGTCTCTTTGGCTCGCATTTGGAATCGGAAAATGGCGACAAAGAAGGCGGCAAGGAACACGATATCCGCCATGCCGATGTAGGCCTGGATCGCGGCGGTCCCCACGGTTGGCGCGGCTTCCGCTTTCGGGACCGACATCCCCACGTTCTGCAAAATCTTGGTGTTCTTGAGGAGTTGGCTGGTTGGACCAACGGGCGTGAGAACCAAAAACATGTCGTAGACGGCAAGGAAGATCGAGACGGGAATAAGGATGTTCTTGTCCTTCACTCCCGCTCCAAGAAGAACTCCGAGACCGGTGCACCAGAGCGGTAATCCTAGCTGAGATAGGCCGATAACTACCCCTCTTAGACTTCCCTGAAGCTTCAAACGATCGTCGAGAGCAAGCAGTCCGAACTGGAGCGCGACACCTGTCGCAATGAGGATGAAGCCGTGGAAGAACTTCCAGGGGTACTCGGCGACCCGGAAGACCGCGTAAACGGGTAGGGCCAAAAATCCGGCCGCAAGAGCAACGTTCAGATACGGAAGGATGGCGATAGGGAATGGGACGTAACCAAGCGCTAATCGGACCAGGAACATGCCCAAGAAGATGCAAACGAACGCCCGCACCCCTCGATGGGAGACAAGGCTAGCGGAAACCGGTTCGTTCGGCTGGAGCTGACGTGGATAGCTGTTCTCGGTCATGATCGGCCAAAACCGAATGGTACACCCCAAGGACGCGATCGCACATGTCGTCTACGGAGAACCTGCGACCAGATTGCGAAGCGGCAAACGTGAGCCGCTTCTGTAGATCGTCATCTGAGAAGTAAAGACCAATCGCATCCGCAAACTCTTCGGCAGAGTTTCGGACCACGAGGCCGTTCACACCGGGATCGATCGCTTCGGACGCGCCCCCACCAACGATCGCCACGGTCGGGAGGCCGTAGTTCATAGCTTCTTCGATGACGAGCCCCTGCGTTTCGGTGAAACTCGGGAATACGAAAAGATCGGCCGCCGCATAGAAACGGTCGACTTGGTTCCTAGGGACAAACCCAACGAATCGCACTTTATCGCCGATGCCCAGGCTCCGTGCGTAGGTGCGAAGGTCTTCCCGAAATGGACCATCTCCCACGACCAGTAACCGTAGCGAAGGGTCTTTTCTTAACGCGAACGCCGTTGCTTTGATGAGGGTCTGGAGGTTCTTCTCCTTCGCTAAGCGACCCACGTAAAGCAGAACCCTTTGGTTTGGACGCAAGTCGAGCGCCAACCTCGCTTCGCTGCGATCGATGGGTACGGGTGCCGCGCCTGCGGTTGGAATCACCGTGGCCGGGGTCTTCACCGAGTGCCGCCTCAGCCATTTCAGCGAGGCGTCAGTGGGAGTGATCACGTGGGCGACGTTGTTGTAGTAGAAGTTCGTCTGCTTTGCGATCCGGAACCGAATGTAGCGCCTTGGAAGGATGGGGAAGTAGTGGGCGTACCGATCGTAGAGCGTGTGATAGGTCGAGACGATGGGGATCTCATGCGATTCGGCCCATCGAAGACCCACGAACCCGACCACCCATGGCGTATGGGTGTGAATCAGATCGAAGCGGTGCTTTCGAAAGCGCTGAAGCTCGTCGTAGAAGGGAGGAATGGCAATGGGATAGCCTTTCGTCCAAGGGGTTTGAACGGACCGGAATCGGTGAACGTTCGGATCTTCCTCAGGAGCACCGGGATGGCCTGGACCAAACAGGTGGACCGAGTGCCCCCTGTCGCGAAGCGCCTTCACAAGCGTGTCGATAGAGATGCTGACGCCGTTGAGGACGGGCAACAAACTGTCTGAAAAAATGGCGATCCGAAGGTTGTCTTGGTGCGACAACAATCTTTCCTCCGAACCCGCCATACGGATAGTCTATCCGTCAACCAGTGACCGTGTGGATCACTCGACTGGGAATCGGCCGTGAGCTTCCACGAACTTGATGACGTTGCTGAGTCGGAATCGACGCTGACCACCCTGGGTTCGGTGGTGTTCCAGCCAACCTCGGTTGGTGTACCTTCGGACGGTTGCAGGGCAAACGCCAAGCAATCGACTCGCTTCTTCTAAGCTGATCTCTGGGTCGAGAAGTCTTCGAACAAGCTCGGTTCGGCTCTCCTTGAAATCGCCTCGGTAGTAGTTTGAGGTGACCGCATCATCGAACTCTTGGCAGAGAAAGTTGATGCTTTTCGGAAGTGACTGCCAAATCTCGCGCAGGTGCGGGTCGATGACCACGACGTTGCTCGCACCTTCCTTCATGCGCGGACGAGGGGCGCTTAGCAGTGTGCGGCGAAACTTTCGGCGCGGCTTTTTGGGTGTGAGGGTTCGCTTGGAAACAGTGCTACCGTCTTTGTCGAGATAATCGCCAAGACTTGGAAGGGAAAACTCGTCCTCTTGAACGAGCGTGCCCGCAGGTCGACGGTCTAGAAACGCATTTTCGATGTATTCCAGCGGATCAAAACTCTTCTTGGCCAACAATATCTCCCCAGAGGCAAAACCCACCTATACCTTTACCATTCCGATTGTTTCGAGTCCGACTCACCCGATCCGAATCAATTGATAAAACTAGGTTGCGCGGTTAGGAATTGTACTCATCCCTTGGCGCAAAGTCTCTGGATGGAGCCTAGTGGAAATACGAGGGTTTGTCTAGGTTTAGGGCAAAAACTTTCAAAGGATGAGCATCGAGTCCCCAAAGCTGAGGAATCGGTACCGCTCTTGCACCGCTTCTTGGTAGGCGCTCAAGATGTGCTCACGGGTGGTCAGCGCCGAGATCATGAGAAGCATCGTGGTTTTTGGCAGATGGAAGTTGGTGAACATGCCATCAATGATCTGGAACGGAAAGCCCGGATAGATAAACAACTTGGACACTCGTTTCCCATGAGCAAGGGTCTTTGGCGCGATCGCAAAGGTTTCTAGCGTCCGAACCGTGGTCGTTCCAACCGCGATCACTCGTCCAGTGCAGTTGGCGACTGCGGCGGCGGTTTCCGGACTGACTTCGCATTCTTCGCCGTGCATTTGGTGCTGGGTCACATCGTCTATCTGGACAGGCCGAAAGGTGTCGATACCGACATGAAGGGTCACGGTGGCGACTTGAACGCCACGGGCTTTCAGGGCGGTCATGATCTCCGGCGTGAAATGGAGTCCGGCGGTCGGAGCGGCGGCGGAACCGTTCTTGTTTGCGTAAACCGTTTGGTATCGCTCGTCGTTCTCTAGCCGTTCGTGGATGTAGGGGGGCAGAGGGGTGGTTCCGAATCGGCGCAGCACTTCATACCGATCTCCTTTCGCATGGACACGCACGTATCGGGTGGGATCGTTTTCGTCTGACTCACCCTCTGGATTGGGGATGACCTCAAGCTCCAACAGCTCGTCGATTGGGATCACCGTTCCAGGCTTTGCCCTCTTGGCAGGCTTGATGAGCGCTTCAAAGACCCCGTCGGCAATCTCTTTCATCAACAGGAACTCCACCTCGCCTCCGGTTGCTTTCCGCCCCAGGATCCTCACCGCGCTGACCCGAGTGTCATTCACGACCAGCAGATCGCCCGGGTTGAGCAGGCTCGGGACATCCCGAAACATTCGATGAACGACTTCGCCGCTTTCTCGGGAGAGGTGAAGCAGTCTCGAAGCAGCCCGATCGGTGAGCGGAGTTTGGGCGATTAGGTCTTCGGGCAGGTCGTAATCGAAGTCGCTGAGTCGAAGCATAGGCTTTCTGGTTATGGCATGAAAGGGCTGTGGTCGGACGTCAAATCGGAATCGAATGAGCTTAATTGATTAACACTAACCAGCGGAACTTTTGGAAAGCAAAGCCTTGTCGTTTGTACTGTGAAAATCAAAACAAGCACCCTGTATTTGCTAGCAGCAGTTGCGACTTCAACCATTGCTTGGGCGAGTGAGTCATACGCTCTTTTCGTTGAACCCAAGGTTGGGGAGTCTCAGCGGGTGCGAGTCAAGGCAGACCTCGATATCGGTGGAGCCAAGGTAGTCGTTGACTATGTCCACCGCAAGACAACCGAGGCTGTTGAACCGGGAGTGGCATTCAAGCAGAAAACGACCGTTGAGTCGATCAGACTCCTGATAGATGGTGAGGAAGTAGAGGCAGATGTCCCGGACCACATCATGGTCTCTAATGCAGATGGGAGTTTTCGGGGATCGCTTGAACCCCACAACGACATTTACTCATACAAGAACTCCTTGCTCACGGTTGTCCACCTGTCGCCGGGCCGACGTGCCGTCGGCGATAAATGGGTGGAGACAAGACCCGCGGATTCGAAACTTGGAACGACAACAGTTAAGCAAGCTTTCGAGTTTGTCGAAGTGGAAGAGGTAGCAGGGGCACCATGTGCGAAAGTTGAATTTGTGATAGAGGATTCCTCGGAAGAAGTCGCTCGCCATACGGGGACTGTTTGGGTGAACCTAAAAACCCTGGAAAGAGTCAAGGCAAGAGGTGAGTACTTCAATATCCCCTGGTCAGGCTCCCCCGCGAAGGCATCGGGAAAGTATGAAATCGACGTGATCGATCCGAGAAAGAGTTAGGCGTCGATCCATTTGTCTCAAAAATGTGAAAGAGGGCGAAAGACCTAGGGAATGTTAATCGTCCTAACGATATTGAACCGGGGTTTAGCAGTTTCGAGCGTCTTGCGGTAACTTTCCACACAGACGGCGAAACTTCGCCTAGCTACGGATTCGTAATCTCTGGATGTAACCATGAAAACGCTGAAGGTTCTCGCTCTTTCTTCTCTCGCACTTGCTGCGGTTGCATTTGCGGCCGATGGAATCGTTCTTTTCAAAGCTCCGGCCAAGGGAGATACGCAAAAGTACAAGTTGAAGGCAAATGTTGACGTCGCTGGAATGGAAATCGTTCTCGAAGCGATGCAGATCACCAAGACCACCGATGTTGACGCCGAGGGTAATTACACCCAGAGCACGGAGAGTGCCGACGCCAAGATCACGATGAACGGTCAGGAGATGGAAATCCCCATGCCGTCTTCCAGCATGATCTTCCGCAAGGACGGCACCATGAAGGAACTCGTCGGTGAGGGTGTCGATGCAACCGCTTATCGAAACGCCGCCATGACCTCGCTGGTTCTGCCAAGCGAGCCGAAGAAGGTTGGCGACGAGTGGACCACCACGATCAAGGGCGAGGCCGACAAGGGCACCGTCGACATGACCGGAACGATGAAGATCGCCGCTCTTGAGCAAGTAGATGGCGCAGAGTGCGCAAAGATCGACTTCGTGGTGAAGGAGACCTCCGGCGAGGCGGCCACCCACAAGGGCACCACCTGGATCGACACCAAGACCGCGACGATGGTGAAGACCACGGGCGAATGGGCAAACATGCCGTTCCCAGGCTCCCCGGCACCTGTTTCGGGCAAGTACACGATCACCCTGGTCAAGTAAGGTCTAGCGGACAACGCTCGCAAGACCGCATCACAAAGGGCTACTCAGAAAGATGAGTAGCCCTTTTTCCTTATTCTCATCGCCCCACTTCAATAATTCGTGTAGCGAACGGGGTGTTTTAGACGACATTAAATAGCAATGAGGCCACTCGCTCCATTTCTCGCCACTTTGGGAATCCTCGGAATCCTTTCGATCGCCACGGCCTCCTCTCCTGCCACTAGGAACCCCGGAAAGCCTGGGAAAGGTCAGGATTCGGCGATCACGTTCAAGTGGAAACCCGTGATGGATTGGGAGACCAACCTGGCCTTCGATACGCAATCGGAATCGGAAGACGGCACGGTCGGGTTCAAATGGGACTCTCAAATGAAAGTCACGAAAGTGGAAGAGGACGGTGCCTACGAAGTGACCATCAAAACCACCAACGCCCGACTCTCTATCGATGGCGAAGAAGAGGCTCTAGAAGACGATGACGAGCCGGAAATCGTGAAGTACGACGCCAAGGGGAACGAGATCGTCGACGAAAACGACGAGGAAGAGGACGAATCGACCCCGCTTGAGATGATCGAGTACGTGCTCGACTTTGAGCCAGAGAACGCCGTGAAGGCGGGAGATACCTGGAAGAAATCGAGCGACCTGGTGGAGCAAGAAATCACCTTCGTCAAGACCGAAACCATCGAAGGAGCTCTCTGCTATCGCCTCGACACGCAAGTGAAGATCAAGGGCCCAGACAGAAGTGGCGAAGGCTCTGGATCGCTTTGGATCAAGGCATCCAATTTTGACCTCGTAAAGGCAGAAGGTTCGTTCACCGATGCAAAGCTTGGTGAGGAATGGGACCCAATGAAATTCAAATTCTCGATCAATGCAAAAAAAGATTGATCGTTCTGAGCATCCGCACACGTACATTAACTAAACAATCACTCGCACCCGTCGCCGGTCTTGAGGCTCTGCTCCCCATTCCTCGTTGAATGGTTGATCTGATACCGAACTCCCCGGATTGGACCCAGTTGTGGGAATGACCCGACCGTGGAATTCGGTCAATTCAAAAAGGAAAACAATGACCTCGCTCTTAACTCTTGCCGGCGTAATTGCCGCTTCTTTGGTGCAACCCGCTGAGATCTCGTTCGACAAAGGAATCTTTGCTCCTGAACCCACTTCCTTCTCAGTTTTAGACCTTCAAGATCAGAAGTTTTCGCTTTGGGAGAAGCCTGTTGTGGGCAACGAAATCACCCACAAGCTTGGACTCACCATCGACGCGATGGGTCAAGAGATCAAGATTGAAATGCGCGTCAAGCGCAAGATCACGAAGGTGGGCGACAAGCGCGCTTATGAGAGCGAGAACACTCTTCTGGGCGGCACCATGAACGCCATGGGTCAAGAGCAGGCTATGCCCGAGCAGGCACCTCAGAAAGCCGAATACGACGAGAATGGTAAGCCCAAAGAGAAGACCGATCTGATGCAAGCCGGTCCGTTCGGATTGATCTCCTACGTCACCGAATATGAACCGAAAGAGGACGTGAAGGTTGGCGATACGTGGAAGGTCGAAGAGAAGGACCACGATTCTGAGTTCAAACTCGAGGGCAAGGAAACCTTCATGGAGATCAAATGCGTGAAACTCACGGTCAAGCTCACCATGAAGGGCGATGCCTCTGGCTCGGGTACGGGCACCATTTGGCTGGCTGAGGACACGTTTGCACTCATCGGCATGGATGGCAAGTTCGACGCGGTCAAACCGAACGGCGAAGCGCCTCCTCTGAACATTGCCGTCAACCTTCGCAAGAGCGAGTAACTCTCCAACATTCCAGACGAGTCACCCCAAAAAACCGGGTAGAAGTTGAACATGCTTCGGTTTGGGGTGATCGGTCTTGGTCGGATTGGCGGGGGCTTGGCCCTGCAAGCGCTGCGCAAAGGAATTGAGGTTCACGGCTGTGATCTCGCCGAGCCGAGCGCTGAACTCACCGATGCGGGTTTGGTTTATTCCCGACATCTAGAGGATCTGGTTTCCGGCATGACCGGTCGCCGGATCCTTTTTCTGTATATCCATGCGGGTCCGGCGATCGATGAAATGCTCGACCGTCTTTTGCCGCTCCTGAATCCCGGCGATATCGTGATCGACGGCGGAAACAGCTATTGGGGCGATAGCATTCGACGCCACGCTCGAATGGCGGAGAAGGGAATTCACTTCGTGGACCTCGGCACCAGCGGTGGGGTCACCGGAGCTTTGAACGGCGCCTGCTTTATGGTGGGTGGCGACTCAGAAGCGGTGGACCAAGTGGAGCCGATTCTCAAGACCCTCTGCATCGAAGGGGGCTACACCCGCTGCGCCGGACCGGGGTCGGGCCACTTTGTGAAACTCGTCCATAACGGCATCGAATTTGGCATGCTCCAAGCGATCGGGGAAGGAATCGACCTGCTGGAGAAGTTCCATCAGGATCTCCCTGTTGGCGACGTCCTGTCCTGTTGGCGCAACGGATCGGTGATCCGGTCTTGGCTGGTGGACCTCATGCACGAGCAGTACGTGCAGAAAGACGGCTTGGAATCGGTGCCCGGCTACATCGAGGACACTGGGGAAGTGAACTGGTTGGTGGCGGATGCGCTCAATATGGAAGTCCCCATCCCAGTGATCACTCAGAGCGTTGTTCAGCTTTTCACCTCGCGCGACGATAAGCGAGATTGGGCGCGGGCGATTGCGATGATGCGAAACGGCTTTGGAGGTCACCCGTTTGGGCCCAAGGAAGAGCTTCAAGTTGAACGCAAAATCTCGCGTGTGGGCGACTACTTCCGACCCGGCGAGCTAGACGGAAACGGTTCGGGAGCCCATTCTTGAACCTAGAGGCTTACGACAAGCTCTATCAAAGCGTTCTCAAGCCCCTGGCGTTCAACATGGACCCGGAGAAGGTTCATTACACCGCGATGGGTCTCATGCAACGGTTCGGGGGACCCTTATCAACGGTTCTTGAATCCGACCCGGTGGAGCTTTTTGGGGTCCGCTTTCCCAACCGACTCGGTCTGGCGGCTGGGTTCGACAAGGACGGGGTTGGGATCGACTTTTGGCACCGTTTTGGCTTTGGGCATGTGGAACTCGGAACGGTGACTTTTCACGCTCAGCCCGGCAATCCCAAGCCACGATTGTTTAGGCTCCCAGCCGATAACGCCCTGATCAATCGAATGGGGTTCAACAACAGCGGTGCCGCCGCTCTTGCCGAGCGATTAAAGGTTGCGAAGCCTGCAATTCCGATCGGAATCAACTTGGGGAAGTCGAAGATCACCCCGCTCGAAGAAGCAGCGGAGGATTACGCATCCAGCTTCAAACTGCTGCACACCTTTGGCGACTACTTTGTCATCAACGTTTCCAGCCCCAACACTCCGGGATTGCGATCGCTCCAAGATCGTTCGGCGCTCGAAGGAATCGTTGATGCGATGCGAGCGGTCAACGCCTCTCGGCCCCTGTTCGTCAAGATCGCTCCGGACCTTGAGTTTGAGGCGATCGACGAGGTGATCGGGATGGCGCTGGATAAGGGTCTCACGGGCCTCATCGCCACGAATACGACTCTTTCCCGCGCTGGGCTGAACACTCCGCCGAACCCAAACGGCGAGTACGAAACGGGCGGCCTGAGCGGGGCGCCTCTGACGCAACGCGCAGATGAGATTCTTGGCTACGTCGCCAAACACGTAAGCGGAAAGATGGTGCTAATCGGAGTTGGTGGCGTGGGGAATCGGGAAACCTATCTACGCAAACGAGACCTCGGCGCGGATATTGTTCAGCTCTACACGGGCTGGATTTACGGCGGTCCGGTGTTGGTCCCAAAGATCCTTAAGGGCTAGCCTAACGGATCAGGTGCGCTTCTTGCGCCGGGCTGAATCGCCCCGAATCTCGAAGCAGTTTCGACAACGCGCTTGGTAGCTTTCGGTGGCACCGATGAGGACGATCGGGTCGTCCCAGTGGGCGGGTTTGCCGTCCACCATTCGGTAGGTGTGGCTGGCGGGGTTGCCGCACTCCATGCAGATCGCGCGGAGCTTTACGACCTCGTCGGCGGCGCAAAGGAGCTTGCCCATTGGACCAAATGGTTGTCTGCGAAAGTCTTGGTCGAGTCCGGCGCAAACGACATCCTTGCCTTGATCGGCCAGTTGGACCAGGAAGTCGATGATGGAGTCGTCAAAGAACTGGACCTCCTCAATCAGCACCACTTCGGTGTCAGCTTTCACCAGAGTCTTTAACTCGGCAACAGTTCGCACTGGAACCGCCTCGTGTTGCGAACCAAGGTGGCTCACCACCATGCTTTGGTGATAGCGATCGTCTATGGCGGGTTTGAAGACCTGCACGGGCTTCTTGGCGTAGAGGGCTCGGCGAGCGAGTCGAATCAACTCTTCGCTCTTACCCGCGTACATGCTGCCGCACACCACGGTCAGTTTTCCTAGCGGCTTGTTCGATCGTTTTCGCACCAAAAAACTTTACACCAGTAGCCCGTTGGAAGTTCGAGGTTAGAGATCGTGCACGTTTCTATCGTGTGCGCCTCGAGGTTCTCTCTTTCTTCGGGAACCGGATGGGCTACGATGTGCAGAAATCCATCGCATCAGCAAGACTGCAACTGTTCCAGACAACGCTGTTAAGAGCTCCGCCGTGAACGTGAGTACAAGTCCGCCTATCCAAGATGAGCTCTTCGAGGAAAGAATCGCTGGAACATATCCGCACAGTTGAACGAAAAGAAAGGTTGCTGAAAACAGAGTGAGCCCGTGCTTTGGCAGGCGGTACGCGACGATCGTAGCAACAAAAGTGGAAATGGTTAAGTTTAGGAAAGCAGTCAGCCAAGTTGCTGTATCGCCCATGTATACCAATCGATAGTGGATAACAGTCGCCAGCAAAACGGATACTGCAAAGGCGGCTATCTCTGTCGGTGTTAGTTTTTGCATCATATTTCCAGTGGCTTTGTTTTTGCTCTATTCATCGACACTTAGTATCGCGGAACAGTCGTCATCCAACGTCCCAAACGCCTCGTAAGGGTGTATGAACGTCCGTGCTCTTCCGAAGATCACAGCGCGAGCGACCGAGCCGTCTGTGCGCGCACGAAGTATGGTTCTAACCGATGGGGGGCTCTTCGGGTCGAGAATCTTGAACCAGCTCTTACTGGTATTTGTCGGGAATATGAACAGCGCGAGATCAGTCTGGATGCATTTTGAGTATCGATGATTAGAACGCACAAATTCGATCGTCGTAAGGTCCCCTAAGCCAAATGGACTGTAGGTAAAAGGGAGACGTCCGGTGTATGTGTGCTCTTCTCGAACACCGTTGCCCCACCCATCGGGCGTTTGATCTTGGCGAAAAGCAAGCAGATTTGATGACAGCAGTTGTTTGTTGAGTGCGAGTAATTCTCCAGAGGAGGCAAACTTTAAATAATCTTGGGGAAAATTGTTTGCCTCTCCGTAAAGAATGGTCGCAGTGACCATTTGCCGCATGGCTGACACATGTGAAGTTGAAGCCGCCCTATCCCTTGCTTGGATGAGGGCGATAGCAAGAATTCCGGCAACGATACCAACAATGGCCGTAACCGTTATCACTTCAATGAGCGTGAACGCTCGGTGCGCCATAACTTTGACGGAATGCCTTGGAAGACCAACTGCGTGATGTTGGAAAGGCATTTCTTGACCTGGCTCGTTTGCCATCGCACATTGGTCAATTGGTCGAGGTTCGAGTCGTCTTTGAAACATAGGGATTCATTAAGACACCACGTTCAGTTTTTCTAGTGGCTTGTTCGATCTTCTTGGCACTAAAAACTATACACTCGTTCTGTGATCACTCAGCGTCTCCTAAAGCCTGTGAATCTTCTTGAAATTGCTTCCAGTTGTGACTTTTGTCGGATTCTTGGGTCCGCTGGGCTTTCTCTCCTTTAAGACTCGATAGAGCACTACTGAACCCATTCCGAAAAGTGAAATGAGAATCTCAGCAGTTAAGGTTATTGTCAAACCCACGGTCCATCTAAAATTGTTAGACCTGGCCATTGCCGGTATGTAGCCGATGGCTTCTACTAGGAAGAACGTCGCTGTAAAGACAACTAGACTTAGGCGACTGGCTTTCCGCCCTACGAGAAAGGCTATAACTATCGAAACGGAGATATTCAGCAGGGCTGCCATCCAAGTGGCTAAGTTTGCCCCGGGCATCGTGATTTGTTGATAGCAGACGAGCGCGAGTAAAGCGCCCAAAACGAAAAGACCTAGCTCTTTAAGACTTATTGAATTGAACATTATATTGGTCCTATGTCTCGAACCTTTGCGCACTCTCCATTCAAATCGCCGAAAACTTCGAATGGATGCGCGCCAGGTTCGGTCGTCTTCTGAACGTAGTTTCGGCTTACCGAACCATCAGCGCTTGCTCTAAGGATCGGCCGTGAGCTTGCAGGCTTGCTCACGTCGTACATCTCACCAAACTTCTTCACCTCGGCTGCTGGATAAGCAAAGAGGGCAAACGGGTGTTCAAGGCAGCCTCCGTATCGCTTCGGTGAAGACAAAACAAAAGCTTCGGTGACGAAATCGCCAAATCCTAACGGACTATAGATGTAAGGCACTTCACCTGTAAAGGTGACGGACCCCCGAGTGAAGTTTCCCCATCCTTGTGAGTACTTGTCACCTACAAATGCAAAAATTCCAGACTTGCTGAGTGCCGCGTTTTTTGAGAGAGTCTCGGCGCTTGCCAAGAATTTCAAACGAGAGCCTTCTACAGCGTGATCTTCTCCGTAAAGAACTACTGCCATACTGAGTTGACGTAGGGCACTCATATGAGACGAGCTTTGAGCCGTCCTCTTCGCGGTGTTGAGGGCACTGAACGCAATCGCGCTTACGATCCCAATAATCGTTATCACGACCAAAACTTCTACTAAGCTAGCGCCTCGATTGCGCGAAGTTAGGGGACACATGTTGCTCCAGTTGGACGCGCATAGTCACTCACCTTATCACTTGTACACTCGTGAGTGCCGGTTACCACGGTCCGCCAGTAGTGCTTGTCATTTGGGCAAGCCGCCCGTATACACTTGTAGGTCGTTCTGCGGTCTCCGTACGTGTATCTTTCCATTGGACAAGTTTCGTCTTTCACGTATGTATTTCTATCATGCAACTCGTAATTAATACAGCCAGCGCAGCAGGATGGGAGTACTGGGGCTGGTGAGATTGGTCCTTGTGCAAGCACCTTTACGGTGCTTGTGAAAATTGCAATATTACCGAGAAACGTTGAGTACAAAACGCCCTGTGTGTATGCTAGCACGAAAAGATCCGATTGAAGTGAAAAAGTGTTTAAAAACTTGTTCCATTGAGACCCAACGAGGAAATTGTCACTCCGACTCGATGTCCGATTCCATATCGGACTCAAACAGCGACTCCATATCCGCACTCACGTCGTTGTCCGTTGCCTTTCCGAGTTCCTTTACCATTCGACGCATTTCCGTGGGCGAGTCGGGATCGCCATACAACTCCAAACGATCCGCCATCTCATCCAAACGATCATCTTCCGACCGTCCGCGCTGAAAACGGCTGACCAGTTTTTGGGTCTCAACGCCTTTGCATTTAGGACACTCGACCGCCGAGGAAGCGTCTTGAGTCATCCCGACCAGGGTCGAGAACTTGGCGTGACAGGTTAAGCAACGGAACTCAAAAACAGGCATGGTCGCGTTGAATCGTCTCTTCCGGTAGAATATCTGAGTTACCGACGGAGGGATTCCGTCCTCGTCATTCTGCCGAGAGTCTTGTCCCACGAAATCACGAGACCAGAGCACAGACCAACCACCCAACCGCAGCACCGACTCGATACCGGAGTCGTCGAGCGCGAAACACAACTTTAAAGACTGACTTGCCTCCCGCTTTTGGGACAGATCAGCAAGAGAGAAAAACCGAATGGCTGTAAAGTCGAAAACGCCGCGAGTTACCCGGCGACCAAGAACCACCGTATCAAAACCTAAATCCGTATCGAACTCGAACAACCTGTTGAGCGAGTTGATTGTGAACGTCTCCAGCCGAGAAACGCGAATTGCGCTTTTGGAGAACGGCAAGCTCATGGAGTACCGCGTCGAGCGGGAAGAGCGAGTTGTCGGCTCTATTTTCAAGGGCATCGTTCAAAACGTTCTGCCCGGCATGGACGCGGCGTTTGTAGACATCGGTCTGGAACGCAACGCCTACCTGAGCATCGCTGACCTTTGGCCGGATGAGCCGAGCGACAATTCGCCCGCCTCTGTTCGAAAGAGCGAGATGCGACGCCGCAAGATCAAAGACCTACTCAAGCCGGGTCAACAGATCATGGTGCAGGTCACCAAAGGTCCCCGGGGCACCAAGGGCGCCCGAGTTTCCACCCGAATCACCCTTCCGGGTCGATACGTGGTGCTCATGCCGGAATCCAGCAGCGTTGGCGTTAGCCGAAAGATCGATAGCCGCACCGAGCGCGATCGGCTGAAGCGGATCGGCGAAAAGATCGTTCCGGCTGGCTTTGGTCTGATCATGCGAACCGAGTGCGAAACCCGCACCGAGTCTGAGCTTCGTGGAGACGTGGCTTACCTGAAGTACCTATGGGAGCAGGTGACCTCGCAGTCTCAGAAGCTGCGCGCCCCGGCATGCGTTCACCGCGACCAAACGCTCTTGTTCCGAACCGTTCGAGACATTTTTGGCGACGACATCAGCCGAATGGTCATCGACGATCCGGACGAGTTCGAGAAAGTACACCTCATCGCCCGCATGGTGGCTCCTCAAATGCGAGACAAGATCTCGCTGTACGACCGCGAGATTCCGATTTTCGATGCGTACGGCATTGAGAAGGAACTCGAGCGAATCATGCAGCACAAGGTGCCGCTGAAATCGGGCGGTTACTTGGTGATCGACGAGATGGAAGCGCTCACCGCCATCGACGTCAACACGGGCAAGCACATCGGCTCCACCGGACTTTCGGACACCATTCTGAAGACCAACATGGAAGCCGCCGACGAGATTCTGCGGCAATTGCGACTTCGAGACATGGGCGGCATCATCGTTTGCGACTTCATCGACATGGAGGATTCGGAGGGCAAGAAGAAGTTGCTCGATTACTTCTCCAACGGTCTTGGCAGAGATAGAGCCCGCACGAGGGTCGGAAAGATTTCTTCGTTGGGCCTCATCGAGTTGACTCGAAAGCGCACCGGAGAATCGGTGACGCAAGAGATCACCGAGGTTTGTCCCATGTGCCTTGGCGTGGGCCGAATCATGAGCAAAGAGACGGTTTCGCTCTGGATCGAACGCGACCTTCGCCGACGAATGGCCGATCCGGGCAACGCGTTCTGGATCGAAGCGCACCCAAGCGTGGTGGAAGCGCTTATCGGTCTGGATGGAGAATCGGTGGAGGATCTGGAGCACGAGATTCGGCGCGGCATCTACATTCGAGCCAACTTCGACTTCGATTACGAAGATTACGAGATCACGGCCGGAACGGTGGAACGGTTCGATCGCGAGTTCTTGAATCTGCGCCGAGCGCAGGTGGTGGAAGTTAACGTCCGACGGTCTGCCTTCGAGAACGTGAATCGGGTTCTTGGTTGGACCGACGACGGCTTCTTCATCGAACTGCTCCAGGGTCACGATGTCGTCGGATCACGATCGAAGGTGGTTCTGCACGATGTACGGCGATCGTTCGGCGTGGGCGATCTCATCATGCCCGGCGCGTCTCGCTAGAGTTCGCGTCGTTGGGAAGGGTCTTGTGCGGGTAAAAACCCCGCATGGGACCCACCAATAAAGAACTGCTGGAGCTTTTCTCTGGCTTACGAGTCGCCGATGTTCGGGACGGACTCGACGCGGTCGGCTATCGGTTGGGGACTTCCATGCGACCCACGATGCGTCCCCTTTGGCGCACCACGGCGGTGGGCATCGCTCGCACCTGCCGGTACGTGCCCTTTCGAGGCGAGATTCCGAATCTGAGCCCGGAGGAGTATCTCAAATGGTCGGGTTGGTACTACGGCAATGTCTGCCCGTACCCCTGGATCGATTCCATTCAGCCGGGTGATTTCATCGTCATTGATGCCAGCGGTGTCGACGCGGGACTCATGGGCTCGGAGAACACCCTTACGTGTTTAGCGAAGGGTGCCACCGGACTCGTCACCTCGGGCGGCGTTCGAGACACTGACGAGGTGATCATGCAGAAAGTGCCGTTATGGACAGAGATGGTGAGCCAGTCGATGGTGCAGGGTCGATTGATGTACGACGGAAAGGATTCCACGGTCTGCGTTGGGGGTGTGACCGTGGAACCGGGCGACGTGATTGTTGCGGATGGAGACGGAGTGATCGTGGTGCCTCGGCAGGTTGCGGGCGCGGTGGCGAAGTTCGCCCACGAAGAGAACGCCCGCGATCGAAAGAATCGTCGCGAGCGGTATGTGCAACTGGGTCGAGAAGCGGACGACTCGGTGGTTTAGGGGGTGGGTTCGTTCCCCTTTTCAGAGCCATTCTTTGGCTTTCGACCCTGTTGCCGATATATTTCGGCGAGATCTGGTTCCTTTACTCTCGGCTCGGGTCGAAGCGTGTAGACGATCAATCCCGCAAAATCTCCCTTTTTAGATTTTGTATGGCAAGTCAAGCACCGTTGGTCTTTGAAGACGATGGGCGATACGGCAACCGTCCACCCGTCTTTTTTCGCGGTGAGTTTCTTGCCCGATCTAAGGGCAGTTGCGGCATAACCCAAAATCGCTTCGTAGGAGAGTTCCGTCGGTGGTCTGCCATAACGACGGAACGTTGTTGAGGCGTGCCTCACAGAAAGGCTTTCTGGCTTTAATGAGTTCGTTTTGTTTCCGACCAAGTAGACGTTGTCTCTCCAGTCTTGAAGCGCTTGCTTTGCCAACATTCGCGTTTTGACGTGCTTTTCGAGTCGTTGGTCGGCGTAGCCAACCGGAAACTGGATCCTGCCGTGACCGCCCTCCACCAACTCCCAAACTTCCATGCGAGAGCCTCCCATTAACGCCGGGCCCTCTACAATTCGATCGGGCTTTCCTGCCCGAGAAACCTTCCACTTGGTCGGCTTCGTGAGAGCCATGTCTTGGAAGAGAGGCTGATAATGATTTTCCAGCGCCTGAACCACCTTGCTTGCGGGTAGCGGCGCCATTGCCAGTAGTGCGAGGATGGTCATTGATTACTTTATATCCCGGAAAGCGGCATTCCGAACGTTAAGAAATCTTGGAAACGCCGTCTAGTTAAAGGGGGAAAATCCCCGAGCGTCGGATGCTCGGTAGGCCGCATCCACCCACTGCATCGTCTCGAACGCGTCGTGAACTTCGGTAGAGGGGGCCTCGCCGCCGTTTTGCCAGATCATCATCGCCGCCATCGGACCCACAAACGCGTCTGGGAACCAGCTTCCTTCCAGCGGAATCCGAACCCAATCCTTCATCCCGTCTCGGTGGTACTCCAAATAGTCCTCTGCGCCGTCGGGGTAGTTCATGTTGAGCCCCATCTGCACCTTGATGGCACCTTGCGGGCCCTCGATTCGGTAGTACGACTCCTGGTGCCGGGGACCGGAGTTGTGACCGTGATAGGTGTGCACCGAGGCGCGTTTCCAATCGCCGTAGTCAAAGATGATGGTCGATCGGGAAGACTCCAACTTGGGCGACCGGGGGTCTTTGATCGAGTGAGCCATCACCGAGTTCGGCTCGCCGAACAGGTGGCGAATGAGGTCGATGTAGTGGATAGAGTGGTAGACCATCTCCATGCGCGGCGCCTTCTCTAAGAAGGTCCACAGCGCCCAGGGGGTGTACACGCAAACTTCGAAATGGAGTTCGTGAGGCTCGCCGATGATTCCTGAAGCGATGAGGTCTTTGGCAGCGAGCGTGTAGGGCGCCCATCGGAGTTGAAAATTCACGGCGGCCTTCAGAGACTTTCGTTCGACGATCTCGAGAATCGTTTGCGCCTGCTCTAACGTCTCTCCTAATGGTTTTTGGATCAGCACGTAGGTGCCATCCGGGAGCCTTTCCAGAGTGTCCGCAACCGCCGATCCAGGCAGGGCGAGATCGTAGATGATTTGTTCGTGATCCGAATCAAGTAGTTCGTTTAACGAACTGTAAATGGTCGCGTTCGGGAACTGTTCTTGGGCGAGAGTTGCGTTTTCTGAACTCAGGTCGAAGATTCCGGCGACTTCGAACCCGGCTTTCCGATAAGCGGGATAGTGCGCATTCCGAACAATTCCGCCTGCGCCGATGCTGAGAATCGGCACCTTTTGAGCGGGCATGGGGGGCTGTTGCCGAACCTCGATCATCGTTACTCTCCTGCCAAGCGTCCTGAGCGACGAAGAACTTCCGCCGCCTCTTGGCACCCCTGAGTCAGCGAGTTTTGCACGTCGGCTCCCTCGTGAATCACTCGGTGAACGGCGGCAGAGATCGCGTCGTTGATTTCGCCGTATTCGGGGATCGCGGGCAGGGTGAGGGTGCTGCCGTGCACCTCTTCAATGATGTTGTAGTAGGGGTACTTGGCTCGAACTTCGGGGTCGTTCCAGGTGGAAAGACGCGTGCCGTTCGCGCCGATCATGGAGGTCATTTTGTCGCACTGAGGCTGGGCGATGTGCTTCAGAAAAGCGTAGGCGGCTTCGGTGTCTTTGCAACCTTTGGCGATGGTCAGTCCCCAGTAGATGTTCAGCGAAACCGGCTTGCCAGCCGAGTTGTCTCCACCCGGGAGCATCGCGGTGCCGATCTTGCCCACCACCTTGCTGTGCTCGGGAAGCTCGCAGTAGGCGGCGAATCCGCACCAGTTCCACATCATCGCCGCGTTGCCTTGAGCGAACAGATTCCCCGATTCCACGCTGCCAAGCGTTAGGCAAACTGGGTCCATCACCTGATGCACGTGATAGAGGTCGCGCAACCAAGTGAGTGCTTCTACGGCGACAGGCGAATCAAAAACGGGGCGATCTTCGGTGTCCAGAAGCTCGCCGCCCCGACTCCAAAGGTGGATCAGAAAGTCGTAAACGTTGTTGTGGTGGTCGGTGTATCCCGCCAAAACGCACCCGTAAAGACCGGTTTCGGGTCGATTGAAAAACTTCGTAACTTCCAAAAACTCGGACCATGTCTTGGGTAGCGTCAAGGGTCGACCGTACTCGGCGAGGAACCGTTCTTTCTCTGAAGGACTCTCGAACAGGTCGGTACGGTAGATGAACATTTGGGGTCCATCGTGCCAAGGGAGAGCGATGAGTGAGCCCTCTTGGAAGACCAGCTTTTGCATGGCGGGGTGCCAGCCGTTCGGCCAATCTTGGGGAGGATCTGCGTTTACCCAAGCGTCGAGCGAGTGAATAAGCCCCTTCGCAAACGCGGTCGGGAGCCAATCCGTGCAGCAGAGAAACAGGTCTACGCCCGGCTCTCCAGCCCCTCCCTGATCGACCATCGAGACGTAGTGGTCGGCAATCGGCCGAGTAACCACTTCAATTTCAATCTCCGGGCGGACCTTGCGGAAGTCCTCAATCTGGGCCGCAAAGGTCTGCTCGAAAACGGGTTGCTCGCGAGTGGTTAAGACCAGCTTCGTCATCATTCACCCGTTGCTGGCTTTGTTACTTCCGCTCCGTTGTACGTGCCCCAAGGACGATCGGCCGGAGGCTGAAGCATTTCCAGCGTGATGTCATCCGGGTCTAGGAAGTAAACGGTGAAGCCGCCCTTGTTCACACCCGCTTCGATGGCAACAGGAGCCGGGGCTTTGAATCGCACCCCCGCCGCCGAGAGTCGCTCGTAGTCGGCAAAGATGTCGTCGGTCACGAAGGCAAGGTGCGGCGACCCAGGTCGATTGGTGGAAACGTCGGTGGGTTCTCCGCGAGGGTAAACGTACTCCACCAGCTCCAAATGGTGGTGAGACGGCCCCACAAACGAGTTCGGAATGCGAAGCATCGCCACCTTCAAGTGAGCATCGGGATACCCAACCAGCTTGGCGGTGTACTCGTTGTGCTGCACCTGATAGTGGTGAAGTTCCAGACCCAGAAGATCGCGGTAGAACGCGATACTGCGGTCGATATCTGCGACGGTGAAAGAGGCGTGCCAGAGTCCGTTAAAAGGCATGGTTATCTCATCAGTTGCCCGCCATCGACGAGCAGGGTTTGTCCGGTGATGTACGACGATTGGTTAGAGCAAAGAAAAACGGCGGCCTGAGCAACCTCATCGGCGGTGCCCATGCGTTTGGCAGGAATCGCTTGCAAAACCGGCGCGAGGGTTTCCTCCGGCGCGACGCCCCGAATTTGGCTCCGCTGCTGGGCAATCGATTGCGTGAGCGGTGTATCGATCACGCCCGGCGCGATCGCGTTTACCCGAATGCCGTAAGGGGCAAGGCATAGCGCTGACGACCGGGTGATGGAGATCACGGCCGCCTTGCTCGCGCCGTAATCGAGCTGTTCCAGCTTCGGGTTGAATCCGGAGTTAGAAGCGATGTTGAGGATCACGCCCGGCTTTTGCTCGTTCTTCAGTCGCTCTGCAAAGGCTTGAGAAAGCAACAGAAGCGCGTGGACATTGATGTCGAAGGTCTTCTGAAGCCCGGCAAGTTCGATTTCGAAGAACGGTCGAGTCAGGCAGATTCCCGCGGCGTTCACCAGGATGTCTGGCGTAACGGCTAGACCTTCGATGATGCCTTTCACGTTGGAGAGATCGCTTAGATCGGCGGTGAGTTCGCAGGCTCCCAGTTGGCGATCCAGCCCGACGACGGTCACTCCATCTGCCCGAAGAGCGTCGGCGATGGCTTTCCCAATGCCCTGAGCGGCCCCGGTGACCAATGCGGTCTTCCCGGAACCGTTAGCTACCACCTACCACCTACCGCCTCCTTGATGGCGCTTAGAATCTTAGGCACGGTGGGGAGAACTTCGTCTTCTAGCACCTTGGCAAACGGAATCGGGAAGTCCAGAGCGGCGCAGATCTCGATTGGGGCGTCGAGTTCGTCGAACAGTCGCTTTTGAATCTGGGCGGCGAGGTCCACGCCTACTCCGCAGCGAGCGTGAGCCTCGTGGGCAATCAAGACGCGGTGGGTTTTCTTCACCGACTTTTCGATGGTCTCCCAGTCCAGCGGGTCCAGCGATCGCAGGTCGATCACCTCCACTTCGATCCCTTCTTTGGCGGCCAGGTCGGCCGCTTCCATCGCCATATGAACGGAGAAGCTGTAGGTGAAGAGCGAAAGGTCCTTTCCGGGTCGTACCACGTTCGCCTTGCCAAGAGGAACCAAATGCTCCCCATCCGGCACTTCGCCTTTCACGGGCAGTAGCTGTTTGTGCTCTAAAAAGAGCACCGGGTGGTTGTCGCGAATGGCGGAGGCAAGTAAACCCTTCGCATCGGCGGGGTTGCTCGGGGCGACCACCTTCACACCGGGCACATGCAAGAACAGGGCCTCCAGCATTTGACTGTGCTGAGCTGCTGCTCCTTTGTAGCCTCCGCCTTGAGTGATGATGGTGAGCGGCACGTGCACCGTTCCGCCAGACATGCCAAAGGTTTTGGCGATCTGGTTGTGGATTTGGTCCATCGCCACCAGGCTGAAGTCGATGAACATCAGTTCGGCAACGGGCCGTTTGCCCGCCAATGCTGCGCCCAACGCCATGCCAATGAATCCACTTTCCGAGATCGGCGTGTCGATCACGCGGTTCTCTCCGTAGGTCTCCAGCAGACCTTCGGTGACCCGGAACATGCCTCCGTAGTGAGCGATATCTTCACCCATGAGGAACACGTTAGGGTCGCGATCCAGCTCTTGCCTAAGCGCGGCGTTGCACGCTTGAACAAAGGTCATTTCGCTCATTTCGCACCTCCTACCAGGGCCGAATCCCATGTGGGCAGCGGTGAAGAGAGGACTTTCTTGATGATGCTTTCGACGTGCTCCTCGACCTCGGCTCGAATCGCGTCGCCTTTGTCTCCGAGCATCGCCTGATACCGGGCGACCGGGTTCTTGCTCCGCCATTCATCGATCTCCTCTTGGGTGCGATAAGCGGTTCCGGGGTCAGCTTGGTAGTGACCGATGGTTCGATAGGTGTGGGCCTCGATGAAGGTCGGACCCTCGCCCTTTCTCGCCCTCGCAACCGCTTCGGTCATCGTTTGGAAAACCGCGACCGGATCATTGCCATCCACCTGAGTGGTGGCGATTCCATAGGAGCCGATCCGCTCGGTGAGGTTGGTGTTTCCGTGACTTCGGTCGAGCGGGGTCATCTCGGCGTAAAGGTTGTTTTCGCAGAGGAAGATCGCAGGGAGCTTGTACAGGGCGGCCATGTTGAAGCATTCGTGGGCGTGACCCTGGTTGATCGCGCCGTCACCAAAGACGGTGAGCGCGACTCGACCGTTTCCGTCGATCTTTGCCGCAAGGGCGGCACCTGCGGCAGTCCCAATACCGCCTGCGACAATGCCGTTCGTCCCAAGTAGACCGTGCGAAGCATCGAACAGGTGCATTTTGCCGCCGTATCCGTGGCATAGCCCGGTGCTTCGACCAAGAACCTCGGCGAGAACCGCTTCCAGGTCGCAACCCTTTGCGAGAACATATCCGTGGCCGCGATAGGTAGCGGTGAGATAGTCGTCTTTGTTCAGTGCGGCACACGCGCCCGCAGGAACGGCTTCTTGACCCTGAGCAAGGTGCAACGATCCTCGGAGATCCCCCGATTGAGAGAGTCTCGTCAACGACTTCTCAACGATCTCCATGGTGACCATCGTGCGGAAGAACTGTTCGGCCGTGGGTTGATCCGGAGTTGGCTGCCCCTGAATGGGCTGACCCTGAATGGGCTGTTCGGGAGGCGCATTTTCGCCGTTGACACGCGACATCGCTCTAACCTTACTCGGAACGAGGAGAACGTGGGGAGAGGGCAGTACGCCTGCTCAAAGGAAACTATTAATCACAAGCCGGGATCGGTTTAATACTGCTGGGAGTATTATAAGAATGTGACCGATTCGGAAAAGCAGGCTATCGATCGCCGCCTGGCCCGGCTGGAAGGGCAAGTAAGGGGCGTTCGGCGTATGGTGCAGGAAGGCGACTACTGCTGCGATATCTTGCAGCAAATCGCGGCCGCCTCCTCGGCTCTCAGTCAAATCGGAGCCGCAGTCGCTTCTGCGCACATCAAGGGGTGCGTGATCGGGCATGGATCCGCAAGTGCCCACGAGAAAACAAACTCGATGACCCATGAGGAGATGTTGGAGGAGCTGGACGAGGTATTGAGCCGCCTCATGAAAGCCTAATACTCATGGGGGTATCTATTGAGCGAGAGCTTCAAATCGAGGGCATGACCTGTGCCGCTTGCGTCGCACGAGTTGAAAAAGCTCTGATCGGGGTGGAGGGGGTCGAATCGGCGAATGTCAATTTCGCCACTCACCAGGCGCGCGTTCTTGTTTCGGAAACCATCAACCCGGAATTCCTTCAAGCTGCGGTGAAGGCCTCGGGATATGAAGCGAGCTTAGTCGAGGAGTCGGCTGAGGATTCTCTAGCAATCGCCCAAGAGCGCACCAACCGAGAGAAAGAGAAGTTGGCGCGTCAGGCTAGAGAGCTCGCGGGTGCGTCCCTGTTGACGGTTCCGATTTTTACGCTCTCCATGGTCGCTCACCATCGACCCGAATGGCAGAACCTATTGCTTCTGATCCTAGCCACGCCGGTGATCTTTTGGTTCGGACGCAGCTTTCTAAAGGCGAGTTGGAACGGTCTTAAGCACGGCTCGGCGACTATGGACACCCTCGTCGCGCTGGGTTCTGTTGCCGCGTGGGGCTTTTCTGTTTATGCCCTCATCGCCTATAAGGGTCACGCTCAGAGCGATCACGTTTACTTTGAGACCGGCGCGGTTATTGTCACGCTCATTCTGCTTGGACGATATCTGGAAGCAAAGGCAAAATCCCGAATGAGCGACTCCATTCGAGCGCTCATGAATCTTGTGCCTCCAACCGCTTGGGTAGTCGAGAAGGGTCAAGAAGACCGTGAGATCGCCGCCTCGGCTCTACGAAAAGGAATGTTGGTCCGGGTGCGCCCGGGCGATCGCATTGCCGCTGATGGGGTGGTGACCGAAGGCGAATCTCATGTCGACGAATCGATGCTGACCGGCGAGCCATTGGAGGTTTCCAAGCGTCGAGGTGATCGGGTCACGGGGGGATCGCTGAACGACGAAGGTTCGCTTGTCTTTCGCGTGGATCGAACGGGGTCGGCAACTACCCTTGCTCAGATCGCCCGGCAAGTTGAGAGGGCTCAGGGGACAAAGGCGCCGTTGCAGGGATTGGCGGACAAGGTCTCTTCCGTTTTCATCCCCATTGTTATTGTCGTTGCGCTGCTGACAATGGTCTTCACAGCCTTTTCGGTAGGAAGTCTAGAGACGGGCCTGTTGCGCGCGGTGGCGGTGTTGGTGGTGGCTTGTCCATGCGCTCTGGGCTTGGCGACTCCGACCGCTCTGATGGTCGGAACTGGGCGAGGGGCCGAACTTGGGATTCTCATCAAGGATGGTGACGCACTGGAGCGGGCCGCCTACGTGCGGACGGTGGTCTTTGACAAAACGGGAACCCTCACCCTGGGCAAACCCGTTGTGACCGACTTTCACTGGTTCGCACTGAACGGTGCCGCTGTTCAGGAAACCGAGGTTCTCGCTCAACTTGCGGCGGTGGAAGCAAAGAGCGAGCACCCACTCGCACGTGCCGTGGTCGGCTTTGCTCGCCGAAAAATCTTGATGATTCCGGCCGCCTCTCACTTTGAGGCGATCCGGGGGCAAGGCGTTCGAGGCGTGGTTGGAGATTCCACCGTTTTCATCGGACGGCTAAGTTGGGTATTCGTGAATTCGGAGATCTCGGATCAAGAGCGGGATCGTATCGAGACTCATTTCCAAGAACTGGAGCGGGCCGGAAAGTCGGTGTTTGTGGCGATTGGCCGTGGTTGGGCGGCGGTCTTGGCCGTCACCGATGAACTGAACCCAACCGCGCTATCGGCGGTGAAGACCCTGCAAGAACGGGAGTGCAAAGTCGTGTTGCTTACGGGCGATCGGTGGGCACCCGCACAGTCGATAGCCGATCAAGTGGGTATCGGTGAAGTCATTGCGGAGGTTCTTCCAGACGGCAAAGCCGAGGCCATTTCAAGGCTGCAAAAGGAAGGGCCCGTGGCAATGGTCGGCGATGGCATCAACGATGCTCCGGCTCTTGCAACGGCCGATCTCGGGATCGCAATGAGCAGCGGCACGGAGGTCGCCATGGAAACAGCTGGGGTCACGCTGCAGAGTTCCGACCTACGTAAGGTTCCAATCACCGTCGAACTCGCTCAGGCAACTCTTAGAACCATCAAAATGAACCTCTTTTGGGCGTTCGGTTACAACGTGGTCATGATTCCCCTTGCAATCGCAGGTGGGCTCACTCCTATGTGGGCGGCGGCGGCGATGGCGCTCAGCAGCGTCTCGGTGGTTGGGAACTCGCTGCGCCTGAGATCGTTTAAACCAAGGGACCGATAGTCGTTTTTCCTAATGTTTTCGCAAAGAGGCGATTCTTCCGAACCGAAAGTTCTTTGGAACGTATCTTCCCTCAGGACCTCAACATGACTCGAACCGTTTTACTCTTCGCGATGACTCTTCCCCTTGTTGGGGGTCTGACTGCCTCTTCCGTTCAGCCGACAAAACGGGCGGTTCCTCAGGAAGTTGGTTACCACGGCAACATTGATAAGTTGGTCCAAGAGAAGTGCTTGCCCTGTCACCGAGAGGGGGGTGTTGGTCCGTTCAAGTTGGATTCCTACACCGAGGTGAAGAAGCGCGGAGCCATGCTCAACCGAGTGATCGCGGAGGGCATCATGCCGCCTTGGTTCGCCAAGGAGAGCGCTGCGCCGTTCATGAACGATAGCTCTCTCACAAAAGAAGAGAAACAGCGGTTCGCTTCGTGGGTCAGTGCGGGAATGCCTGAAGGAGATCGGTCCAAGGCGAGCAAAGCCCCCACGTTCGTGGCCGATTGGACCATTGGCAAGCCGGATGCGGAGTTCAAGATTCCCCAGCCCGTGAAAATTCCGGCGGAGGGCATTCTTCCTTACAAGATCGTCGATGTTCCTACCAACTTCACCGAAGACAAGTGGGTCGAGAAGATCGAGGTGCTCCCCGGAGATCGCTCGGTGGTTCACCACGTCCTGGTCTTTGCCCGCACCCCCGGTGCCAATCGGTTGGAAGATCAGTTAGAAGGCGTGGGCGGATACTTTGGCATCTATGTGCCAGGCAACTCGGCGCTGGTTTACGGCAACGGTCTGGCAAAGCAGATTCCAAAGGGCGCGGTTCTGAGGTTCCAGATTCACTACACCACCAACGGAGCGGAAACCACCGACCAAACCAAGATCGGCCTCGTCTTCGCGAAGTCGGCTCCGAAGCAAGAAGTCCGGACGGGGAGCCTAGCCAACCTCGCCTTCTTCATTCCGGCCAAGGCTAACAACCATCGGGTTGAGGCAAAGTTAGAGGTTCCAACGAACGTTCAGATCCTGTCGTTCTTGCCGCACATGCACCTTCGAGGGAAGGCGGCGAAGTACGAGTTGCTCGATGCAAACGGCTCCAAGAAGACCTTGCTGGATGTTCCGAAATACGACTTCAACTGGCAACTGAACTATGTGCTCAAGAAGCCCCTTCCGGTGTCCGGTGGTCAGTCGTTGATCTACACCGCGTGGTATGACAACTCCGCGGAAAATCCGGCGAACCCTAACCCAAACAAACTGGTCACCTGGGGCGAGCAAACCGACGACGAGATGCACCTGGGCTATGTGGATTACATCGTTACGGGTGAAAAGCCGGGCGAAGGCAAGAATATTATTCGACCAAGCCTTCGAAATGAAGCTCGAAACCGGATCGAGGAAGTCTTCAATCGGCTCGACCGAAACAAAGACGGCACGGTGACCGAGGCCGAGGCGGGCGCGTTCTGGTCGAGAATCAAAGCCGCCGACGCCAACGGCGATGGCAAGTTGACTCTGGAAGAGGCGAAGAAGGGATTCGGAGGCTAGTGCCTCCGAAACTCCCTACTTGCGTCGGTAAATGACGTGGGCCGAGAGCGGAAGTAAGCCGGCTACTGGGCCCCGTTGGTAGCCCTGCACGTTGCTTTCCGTTCCGTGAACGGCAACCGCCTGCCCCACGAACTCGCCAGGAATTTGGACGCTGGTCGCGGTGAGATTTCCGTTCAGGATGACGAGAACATCCGACCAGGAGTCTCCCACCAACGAACCGTTGAGCCGATAGGCGACAACGCCCTTCGGCAGTGCGGCATCGGGGATGAACCGAACGACTTTGCGAACCTGTTCCGCGCTGGTGAGTCGGAACACCGGGTGGGCTTTGCGGATAGCGATGAGTCCTTTCACATAAGCCGCGACATCTTGGAACTTGGTCGCCCGAGTCCAATCGAATTGGTTGACCTCATCGCCCGCATTGTAGGAGTTGTGGTTCCCTCCCTTGGTTCGACCGAGTTCGTATCCTCCCTCCAGGAAGGGGATCCCCTGCGAGAGCAGAACCCCAGCCGCAGAGAGTCGAATGGCCGACTTCTTCATCTCCTCATCGGCCTCCGGCAGAGACAGGGAAACCTTGTCTAGCCAGGTGAGGTTATCGTGCGCGGAGACGTAGTTGACGGTCTCGGTAGGGTTGAGGGCGAAATCGGAAAGGTTTGATCCTGATCCATCTGCGCCATATTCGATCGACCCGACGATCCCGCGCTTCACGCCGTATACGTCCGCTGAACCCATCGCAAAGCCAGGACCCTTTCCGTCCAACTCTCCTCGATAGGCGCTGCGGAAGTTATCGTTGAAGACCGCAAATCCGGTCCCCCGTTGCTGTCCCTTCCCGAATCGAGTCGGTCCGCCGCCTGTCCACGGCTCCCCATAGAGAACAAGATCAGGGCGTTTGGCTCGGAGCGCTTTGGCAATCTCGGTGCAGGTTTCGCGGGTGAACATGCCAAGTAGGTCAAAGCGAAATCCATCGACGTTGTATTCATTGACCCAGAACTGCAGGCTGTCGATGACGTACTTGCGAACCATCGGGCGGTCGTCATGGAGCGCGTTGCCAACTCCGGACTCGTTGAGAACGTCGCCGCGCAGGTTGGTTCGGAAGTAGTAGTAAGGAACCGTTTCCCAGAAGGCCGAATCCCGCCCGTAACCGGGGACGGTGTGGTTGTAAACAACGTCCAGCACCACTCGCAGTCCTGCCCCGTGAAGTGCTTCCACGGCGGTTTTCGTCTCTCGAATCGTCTCCGTTGGATTGTCGGGCTGGGTCGAATACTGCTCTTCGGGATGATTGAAGAGCGTGGTTTCGTAGCCCCAGTTGTAGGTTCGAGAGTTCGATGGATTGTAGTTTTGGATCGGTAGGAGGTGGATGTCGGTGACACCGAGCCACTTCAGATAATCCAGACCTGCCGGACCACCGTCGGGTCTTTTTGCACTCGGTTGAGCCAGTCCGAGATACTTGCCTCGCTTGTTTGCATCCACTCCGGAATCGTTGGAAGCGGTGAAATCTCGAACGTGAATCTCGTACAGCACCGCATCGGTGGTGCCGTTATGCTTCGGGTTAGCTGCCGACCGCCATCCGGATGGATTCGTCGTGCCTAGATCGATCACTACCGACTCCATCTCGGCTGCGTTTTTGGTGTTAGTGGAAGCAAAACTGTAGACGTCGGCAGCGGTGCGCTTCTTCCCGTAGGACTCGAATTGGAATCGGTATCGCGCCCCATTCAGGTTTCCGGGCACGGTGAGACTCCACACGCCGTTGGACTCTCGCCGCATAGGGGCACGATCTTCGCGGGAAGAACTTGGACTTCGCTTCAAAATCAGTGTGACCTGCGTCGAAACCGGACTCCAGACTTTAAAGCTCGTTTGAGTGGGGGTGAATCGTGCTCCCAGATCATCGCCCGAATACGAAAAAGCTGGGTGAGAAAGGACCTCCCGCGCGAAGACGGTTCGGGTGGGTTGGCCTTCCCAAGCAAGGGTCACTGCTGTCGCAACGTCGGTCGGCCTGAGTGGGGAAGCTAGGCGCAGGGCGAATCCACGGACCTTCCCTTTTTCTTGCGAGGAGGCCTTTTTCGGGGGGACGGTCGCGGGAGCGGAGACCTCTTTTGGCTGATTGACGGAGTCTAGAATGACGCCTCTGTTGAAGTCGATTCGGAAGCGAACAATGGCTCCGCCTGGAGCATTGATATTCAGGGGGATGTCCGCACCGCCCTCCTTGAATCCAAGCCCCCAGTTCTTATCCCACGAAGTGCCCTTTGTGATCTTGTATCGGTGAGAGCCGGAGGGCACCTTGCCGGTGATCTCGAAGACACCTGGCGATACCTCCTCCATCCGAGCGTTGGGATCGCCGGGAGTCCATTCCGTACCGCCAAAGATGCCTTGGAAGGTCCCGACCAGGGTCACCGAGTTCGGGTCCTTATCGGCAATCTCCTCCATAGGTCCGCCAAGCTCCACTGCCTTGACCTCGAGGGCTTCTCGGTCGGCAACGACGCGTATCTTTTTCGTCTTGATCAGAGCTTGAATTTCGGCGAGAGTGTAGGGAGTGTCCGACCAGAATCGAACGAGGTCGAAATCGTCTAGGAAGGCGGGCAGTACGGGTGAATCCTCCGGTCCCTGGGCAACAGCGGGCTTGGACGACTCTTTCCCTGCAACCGATTTTGCGGGCGAACAAACGAAGCCACTCACGGCAATCAAGGCGATCAACCCGAGTGGGGTTGTGCCTCGGAGTCGATTGTGAATTCGTATTCTCATGCCTTATTTTGCCTCACTTCTTCCGAATGTCCAACCCTTTTCCCTTTTCTGGAGAGTTGGGCTTGTTGGTTTTGGTTGGGGGTGCTACGGTGGAGACGCAATGAAGCACCTGCTCCGAACCCTTGCCTATGTCGCTCTTTTCGGAGCATTAACCGCTTCGGTGGGTACGGCCCAGGCCGGGTCCAAAGGTGCGTCGAGCGGGCAAGCGAAGAAAACTCCGAAACCTACAACTCCGGCACCGGGCAGCAAATTGCGCAAGGAACTTCTCGATACTTTGCGGCCTGGGGTCGAAACGGAGCTTGGAGCCAAAGTTCGGTTCAAGGTCGACCGTTTGTCGGTCTTAAACGGTTGGGCGTTTCTCTCCGGGGTCCTTTTAGATTTGAAGGATCAGCCGATTGACCTTAAGAAGACGAAGTTAAAGGAAGACGCCCAGTACATGGATGGTCCATCGATCTACGGGTTGTTAAAATTGAATGCTTCCAAGAAAAAGTGGGTTCGAGTCACTCACGTTATTGGGCCTACCGATGTTGCATGGTCGGACTGGCATGTTCGATTCAAATGCCCAAAAGAAATACTGGGTATTCCGGCACTCCTAGATTGATAAGAAAAAAAAGGGATCGTGGATGGTTTATCCACGATCCCTTGTCTCGTAAGTGGAGTCTCTTACTTCTTGTTGCGTCGTCGGAAAGCGAGCAAACCTGCGCCGAGAGCGGCGATGGTCGCGGGCTCCGGAACGGGTTGAGCGGTTCCGCTCATGTCAACGATGAGACCCGTCGGGTTTCCGTTGGTGCCGGAAAGGTTTCGGACGTGAAACTCGAGGGTGTTCAGTCCGTCCACGAATCCGGAACTGATCGTGAAGTTCTTAAAGGCGGCAAACGCGTTGGCAACATTGTTTGCGGATCCGGGAACGAGGTTACCGTTGAGGTAAACGCCAAGACCCGTATTGTCACTCGCCCACTTACCCGAGATAAGAGCCGTGGAGGAGACGAGACCAGTGAGGTCGAAGGTCGTCTTGAAGACGTAGTCGCCTGCGGGAGCCGAGGTGATCGCACCTGGGGTGGTCGGAACCGTAGAAGCCGGAGCGATCCACTTGGCGGTTGCGGTGTTAGCAACCCATGCGCCGTTGAGCGCGAAGAAGCCCGGGTGAGCTACATCTACGTCGCCGGTCAGGGGACCAGAAACGATGGTGTAGTTGGTGTCTTGTGCACCCGCAGCAACGGAGTCTCCGGTGCTCTTAAGCGTGGAGATCGGCACAATTGCGCTAGAAACAGACGCCGCCAAAACGGTAGCGCCAATAGCAATAATTCGAATGTTCATGAGAAGTCCTTTCGCGAAACCCTTTGCTCCCCTATTGGGAAGACAACGGGATTAGTTTGGAAGGGACTTTGCTCGAGGGGGACACAGTTCACAAGAACTTCGTAGAGTTACTAGGACGAACCCGGTAACTCTACTTGTGGATTATTAAACGTCCTTAATAGTGTTCCAACCGTACGGGATGTAAGCCGTTTCAGAGGAACCATCATCGTACAGATCGATCAGTGAAAAACCGTAGGTGCACTCCTGATAGTCGCCTCCCCACCATCCCGCGCTCACCGCTCCCAGGCACTCGTAACGGACTCCCAGATACTCCACCTTATCAATAAGGTGAATATGGCCGCTCACGCAGAGCTTCACGTTGGAATGTTGTTTGAACAGGTCTTTGATTCGGCGAGCATCGATGTGCATCCAAGCTCCCGGGACTTGCCAATCGCCCGACTTCTCGTTGTCTCCATCGAAGAAGGGCGAGACGCCGAGGATCGGGATGTGGCTGACCACCAAGATGGGCTTGCCCGCAGAAGTTTTGAGTTGGTCCGAGAGCCAGGCGAATTGGTCCTCATCGAGTTTGGCGGTATAGCCGTTGCCCTCTTTTCGATGGGTGCTGTCGAGAACAATGACCTTCCAGCCTGCTCGGTCCAGAGTCCGATAGGTCTTCGGGAGTTCCAGCACTTCTTGAGCCCAGACTTTGCCGAATTTGCTTTCGTTCTGCCACTTCGACCAGTTGTTCCAACCCCACACATCGTGGTTGCCGATGCAGTGTTCAACCGGTACCGAAAGGTTGGCCCTTGTGACGTCTTTGAATATCTTCCACTGGGCTGCAACTCTATCTTTGTCTTGACCGAGGGCGTCCATGATGAGGTCTCCTCCGGTGAAGATCGCGTCCGGCGTGGTCTCTTGCGCTTTTTGAAGGGCGAGTTCTAGCCCCGTTGCGGCCTGCTTTTCCGGCTGAACGTGAATATCGGTCAGGTGAGCAATTCTGTAAACGCGTTTTCGAGCAGAAGTCACGACGTTAGAGGATAAGGCGAGCGGCGTAAGCGCGCCACCGATGATTCCCATCGTTGTGTTGAAACGAGAGCGCGCCTCGGCATCCCAGCGAGATGAAAAACCGGGATGTCCTCCCGCCGACTCAGATTCTGTTTAGAACCCTTTCGGGGTGAACGAGGTCCCGCAGCCGCAAGACCGGGCCGCGTTCGGGTTGCTGAACTGGAAGCCCCCGCCAATGAGGTTGCCCGTGTAATCAAACGTGCTGCCTTCGAGAAACTTTGCCGACTTGGAATCGCAAACAACGGTGATCCCGTCGATCTCCATGACCATGTCGATGGCTTTCGACTCGGTGTCGAGCTTCATCAAATACTCGAATCCAGAGCAACCGCCACCCTTTACACCCAAGCGCAGAAAGACGCCTTCTCGGCCATCTTTGGCGACAATTCGCTTGACCTGGGCGAGAGCAGATTCGGTGATTTGAACGGGAAAATCGGTTTGCGTCATGAGGCGTTCCAATATTGGTTACGGCTAATTGTCACTCGCGTTCCGTATCGATCACGGCAACTCCAGAACCACGTTTGGGTGGGACCGCCATAAACGAAACATTCACGGCCTTTGCTTGCTGAAGCATATCGGCAATGGTTAGTTTTCCAAGAACGGAGTCAATGGCTTCCTGAACGATTTGCCAGACGCTTCGGATGGAGCATTCCACATCGTGAGAGCAGATATCGAGCGTTCCGGAGTGTCTCCGACAGAACTCTTCGTCGTAGAGCTTTCCACCAAGAGCGGCCAAAACATCTCCAACCCCGATCTCAGCGGCGTCGCGAGACAACTGGTATCCCCCCGATTGTCCGCGGGTGCTGCTAATGAATCCCTCTTTTCGCAGGATCATCAAAAGCTTCGCAACGTGGGTAGGAGTTAATCCCTCGGCCTTTGAGATTTCCGGGATGGTCATCGACTCGTTGGGACCGCGCCTTGCGATCTGCAAGAGGCAGCGTAGACCGTACTCTTCTTGAGCGGAAAACTTCATGACGGGTTAGTCCAGTCCAAGAATGAGTTTAGCTTCCTCACTCATCATTTCAATGGTGAACGGCGGATCCCAAGTGAGTTCAATGGACACGTTTCCAACCCCGGGAGTCGATCGCACCGCTCCCTCGACCTCGCCCGGAAGGGTCCCGGCAACGGGACAAGCGGGCGAGGTAAGGGTCATCACCACCTTAACGTCCTTGGTGTCTGCGATCTGGATGTCGTAAATCAGACCCAGATCGTAGATGTTGATGGGCAACTCCGGGTCGAAAACAGTGCGCAGAGATTCGATGATCTCTCCTTCTAGCAATGACCGTTCGATGGTGTTCATTGGCATTCCTCCCGAATTCCCGTCCGTTTTGACTCGCTCCTGAGATTCGATTCTTGACGGCATCTGTTCCTACGTTGTACCGGCAAGGAGTATGGCAACGGTTGAATTCTGGGAAAACCATCCACCGTTCCAAAGGTCTTTCAGGTTCAAATCTGAGTCTCGCGGGGTACCTTTATGCGGTTGTAGGGTTCCACTATGGAAGAGATTCAGTTGCTTCAGTCGCAGGCTTTGGAGGAGGTCGCCGCCGCGACATCCACCGCTGATTTGAAGGAGACTCGAATCAAGTTTTTGGGGAACAAGGGGCTTATCTCCGGAAAACTCGCCGAGATAGGCAAGTACCCGGGAGACAAGAAAGCGTTTGGTCAGGCGGTGAACGGGGCGAAGGGTGCCGTAGAAGCTGCCCTCTCCGAACGGGAATCGGTTCTGCTGTCTAAAGAGCGAGCGGCACAGTTTGAGGCCGAACGGATCGATGTAACCATGCCCGGTCGACCGATGCGCGGTGGGTACGAGCACGTGCTCCAGACCACGATGAACAAGGTGAAGCGCACCCTTGGGGGACTCGGATTTGAATACCGAGAGAGTCCCGAACTGGAAGAGTTTCGCTACAACTTCGATGCGCTGAACTATCCGCCCGATCACCCCGCGATGGACGATCAGGACACTTTCTACATCGACGACAACTGGCTTCTTCGGACCCAGTGCACCGCCATCCAGGGTCGCGTGTTTGAAAGCACCAAGCCACCGTTGCGAATGTTCACTGTCGGGCGAACCTATCGTAACGAGGCGGTCGATCGAACCCATAGCCACACCTTCCACCAGGTGGACTGCTTCATGGTGGACGAGGGCGTTTCGATGGCCCACCTCAAAGGAACCCTTGGAGCTTTTGCGCGGGCGATGTTCGGCGACGAAGTGAAGATTCGCTTCCGCCCTGACTTCTTCCCGTTTGTCGAACCCGGCGTGGACTACGCCATCTCGACCCCGAAGCTGTTCGGCGGTCGATGGGTGGAACTTGGAGGCGCGGGACTGATTCACCCCAACATTCTTGAGGCTTACGGCATCGATACCGAACGGTATTCAGGATTCGCGTTCGGACTTGGTGTCGACCGAATTCCAATGATGGCGTACGGCATCGACGACCTTCGCCACTTCTTAGAGAACGACCTTCGGTTCTTGGAGCAATTCCGAGGAGAACCCGTCGCCTAAACCGGGTGGGATGACAGAGGTAGAGAGGGAACAGAAACGATGAAATTTCCTTACGCAATGCTCCGAGACTTCGTGGACACGAACCTGAATGCCGAGCAGATCGGTGATCTGCTCACCATGGCAGGGTTTGAATTGGAAGGGATCGAAGAGGTCGATGGCGATGCCGTACTCGACATAAAGGTTGTCTCCAATCGCGGCGACGGGCTCAGCGTTTTTGGCCTGTCCCGAGAGGTTTTGGCGAAAGACCTTGAGGCGAAGCCGACGGCACTCTACACCCGAGCCGCAAGCCGATTTGCCGATTCCACGTTAGCGGAGCATTTCCAATTAGAGTCGAACGCGGCAACGGTCGAGGCTGAAGAGTGCAAACGGTTCGCGGTTCGCGGGGTGGATTCGGATCGACCTCTCGGCAACCTAGCCTCCCCGGAATGGATGCAAAAACGGCTCACCCAAGCCGGAATGCGACCGATTTCGCTGCTGGTCGACCTAACCAACTACGTTATGTTGGAGCTTGGTCAGCCGCTCCACGCCTTTGATCGAGACCTCCTGAGCGAGGGTCGGATTGTGGTTCGCTACGCAAAGCCCGGAGAGAAGCTCACGACCCTTAACGGGGAAGAGCACGAGCTTGCGGGTCAGATGATGATCTGCGACGCCGCCAAGCCTGTCGGAGTCCCGGGCGTGATGGGCGGTCTGGAGACTGAGGTCAACGACAACACGACTCGGCTACTCTTGGAATCGGCAAACTTCTTGAACCTCAACGTTCGAAAGACGCGCAAGCAGCTTGGACTCAGCACGGAAGCTTCCTATCGGTTTGAGCGAAGCGTCGATCCGGAGGGAGTGGTCGCCGCGACACGGCGATTCAGCGAACTGCTGGTGGAATCCGTACCCGACGTACGCATATCCAACATCCTTGACCTTTACCCGCGTCCACCCGTTTTGGTGCCCGTAAAGGTCCGAGTGCAGAAAGCCTCGCGGCTGCTGGGAATGGAGATCACCCTCGCCCAAGCCGAGCAATATCTTTCGCGACTGGGCATGAGCGTGGCGGTTTCAGGTGAAAATGAACTGACCGTAACCCCTCCTTCTTGGAGACCAGACATCGTTCGGGAAGAGGACCTCGTCGAAGAGCTCGGCCGAGTGCACGGCTTCGATCTCATTCCGGAACGACTTCCCGAAGGATCGACGACTCTCGGCGGAAGCAAGGGTGTTTATCGTCAGGCCGATCTCGTTCGAGAGTCCCTCGTTCGTTCTGGGTTCGTCCAGATCATCGCTCACTCGCTGCGCGACTACAGCGCGCTGGATGCTCCGGGCGAAAGAGTCGCCCCTCGGAATCCAGCCTCTCCCGAGCACTGTGTTCTTCGCAACTCGTTGCTTTCTTGCCTGGGTGAAGCGGCCCGTCGCAACGGATCGCGTGATCTTCACCTTTTCGAGGTGGGCAAGGTGTTCTCTCGATCTGGGGCCGAGACCTCGGAAGTTCTCCACGCGGCGGGACTCTCGGTCGGTGCGCTCTGGCCGGTCAATCGGAAGGGCGACTCGGTTCCTACAGCCGATTTCTTCTCTTTGAAGACGGCTCTCAACGAGTTGTTTGTGACCTTGGCGCTTGGTCATGCGGTGGAGCTTTCGGTCCCTTCAAGCTTGGACGAGCGATTCCACCCAACCCGACAAGCATCGGTTGTTCTTGCCGGCGAACCCGTTGGGATCATCGGTCAGATCCACCCCGAGGTGGCGGACAAAGAGGATCTCCTTGCAGAGACGGTTCTATTCGAGATCAACCTCGAATCGGTCTTTGCAAGCGGTCAGCCTCGGATCGATCAGCGGTCGATCAGTCGCAACCCGGCGGTTCGAAGAGATCTTGCGGTGGTGGTCGAAAAGACGGTTCCGTTCTCCGCATTGGAGTCTGCAATCAAGAAGGGTGCTGGAGAAGTGCTGGAGAAGCACTGGCTCTTCGACGTCTACGAGGGAACCGGAATCGAGCCGGGCAAGCATTCCTTGGGGATCGGTCTGCAGTTCCGCAAGCACGGCGCGAACTTCACAGATGAGGAAGCGAACCAGGTGCGGGATGCGATCGTGGCGGAGCTTGTATCGCTTGGAGCGACACTGCGCTAAGCGCGTGTCTTAGCGCGAACTGCACAAGCGCAATCACGCCTATGGCTCTCAGGGCCATAGGCCAGTAATCGTAGTGCCCAAACGAGTGCAGGAACGCCATTGGCGCGAACGCCAGCGCGGAGGCGAGTGCCGCCGCAACAAAGACCCAGAACAGAGGAGGGGTCGCTTTTTGTAAGACCGTCGCCGATTGGTTACGGATGGCTTTCGCTGTCGCAATTGCGACCACAAAGACGCTCACATTGGATGCTATTACGAGAAGGAGTAGCCAAGGGTCGGAGTTGAGCAAGTTGAGCAGGCTGACGGAGAGGGAAGTTTGCAACGTTGGAACTGAGTTGGCACCCGGGACCAAATAGCTCACCAAGTCCTGAATGACCCCCGGGCCGGTTCTGAACTGCTGAAGTTGGTAGCCGCTGGGCTTCACCGGAAGCAGTTGCGACCTCATCACCGCGTAAAGAACGAGCCCCGCCCAGAATCCTAACTGCGTTACCCATCGCAAGCGATACCCTTCCCATTTCCAGAGCCATCCGAGCGGAATCAGGACGAACGGGAGCATCACCGCTTGCTCGTAGCAACCCAGGGCAAGCAAGTAGAAACCAAAGGCAGCAATGAGCCATGCCGGCTTGTTAACGGATTCACGCTTGGCTTCCGAAGTTCTCGTAGCGGGGAGATCGGTGGCGGTGACGGTATCGGAGATCTCCCGTTCGGCTCCGAGGCGCTCGTACCGAAAGTAGGCAGCAAGCGAGAGCATGCAGAACAGGGTCATCGAAGTCGCGGTTCGACCCGGAATCCAGCCGAGGGTGTCGCCAAAAATGTTTCGACCCCCGCTCACCCCAGCCACTCCGGTTAGCTCAGTGGCCGCATAGAAGATGAGTAAGAACGCCGCGAGCAGCTTTCCGGTGTTCTTGGGGCGAGCAACAACGGCGATGAGAAACGCGATCGGCAGAATCAGGAGCGCGAAGTACTCAAAGCCGAAGCCCCCGATTTGCCAGAGAGTGAACAACCAGGCGCTTAGGAGTGCGACCGTCGAGCTGCGTCGCCACTCGGCGACAAACCAGTAGGTCGCCATCGTGCAAGCGAAGCAAAGAAGGGCGTTGGTGAGACCAAACCCCGCGGGATTCGAGCCGTGAATTGCGTTGTCCAGCTCAAAGAATAGGGTGCTGACGGGTCGATAAAAGTGGTTTTCGAGCGGCCAATCTCCGCCGAACCAAGACCAAGGATTCGCCCGCTCCTTGATCTTCATCAAAAGGAAGGCGGTGTCCGAATCTCGAAGCAGCCCCGGGCCGCTCGAACGCTTCAAGAGGAAGGGGATGATCGTGGCAAGGGCCAGCAAGAAATGGATCTGGTTTCGCCCCAGTCGCTTTGAAATCTTTCCCCGCGGCGTTGACACGATACGGGAGGATACCGCTCGGCGCGTTTTGGGGAACAATTCACACCCAACTTGCGTTCCGGCAGGGGTAAGAGGCTTCTTTCATCAATTGCCGAATCACGTACAATTCCGTTAAGGGTTGGAATCGCGCAATACGATGACCGCCGAGGAACAAGGATGAACAAATTGACCGGAACGATTTTGAAAGTTGCCGCCGCCGCTGTACTGGTGGGCGCATGGACGGTTGTCTCTGCAAAGGGCGGACAATCGCTTTCCAAGGTAGAGGGAAAGACGCTTCCGGCTTTCTCGCTCAAAACAACTGCGGGTAAGTCCCTCACCAACAAGAGTCTGGCGGGCAAGGTTTACCTCGTCGACTTCTGGGCATCTTGGTGCGGACCTTGCAAGAAGGCTTCGCCGACCCTTCAAGAGCTTCACAAGAAGTACGCCTCTAAGGGTGTGATGGTCATTGGTGCAAACGTTGACGAAGAGGACAGCGCCAAGATCGCGAAGGCGTATGCAAAAGAGCACAAGTACACCTACACCTTCGCCATCGACGCGATTCCGTTCGCGGGCAAGATCGGCGTCGGTCCTATCCCGGCATTCATGGTCGTGGACAAGAAGGGCAAGGTCGTGAAGGTTATCGAGGGTTACTACCCGCAACTCGGCGCCGACCTTTCGAAGGCAATCGACGGCGCGCTCAAGGGCTGATCGAACTCAATCCTCCCAGTCGCAGTTCGTGAGAGCTCGATTGGGAGGATTTTTCATTGTAGGCGGCCGACATGGAGAAGCCTGAACCCAAAACGAGCTCTGAACTGAAGGGCGGAAAAGGAAAGGTCTCAGAAGGGACTGCCGCTTTCGATGCGCAGTACTGGCAGGACGCGGGTTTAGAAGCTCGAACCGAAGCCATTTTCGAACTCCGAAGAATCTACTACGAAGTGCTTCATCCCGGCACCGGGAGTGAGCGGATGGATCGGACTGTTGGCGGCACTCGACGCCGCGGCGAATCTGTAAGCCCTAATCAGCCTTCGGCGGAATCACCCGGAACGGTTTCGGGGTCTTAGGAACCGTCACCTGCACCCACTCTCCCGACTTCTTGTCGATGATCAACCCGTTGATCTGGCACTTGCCAAACGGCAACCAAACTTTCAGCCCTGCTACCTGAGCGGGCAACGTCACTGAAAACGGGTCCTCTCCAACGAGCGCGTTGCTGAGCGCAGGGATCAGGTCTTTGGCCTCTGTCGAACCCACTATCACCTGAGCCCGCGCGAATGCACGCTGAGGCAAAACCGCCTCTGCCCAAAGATTCAACCCAATGTAGGCGTCCATGTTCACCTTCGCCTTTCCATTGAGCATTTCCGACGTTGGCTTGATCTGAGCCGCTTTCACCATGAGCGGATCGACCTCTTTGGCAACCCACGCGGCGAGTGCTTTGGGATCGACCCCCATGACGTCTTGGTTGTTGAGCTTCCCAGCGGCCATATCGGCGGCGAGCCACTTTAGGTAGAGCTTTTCGCCCATGTACCCGTTGGCCCAGTTTTCCGGCTGTTCGAACCCACCAATGGCGGGGAACACCGCGTGAGCATATTCGTGAGCGAGTTCCCGCACCTGTTCGACCTTGTTCGTAAACGAGGGGAGGTCGTAAATGTAGACCGTATTCACGCTTGCTCCCTTGGGGTCGTACTGCTTGTCGACATCAAAGAGCTGTTCGCCGCCCGCCTTACCTCCCCAACAAAGGTAAACGTCCACCGATCCTCCGCCCATGTCCTGGCGGTGGTCAAGGCGAAGTCGCTTGAAGTTGTACTCCCAGATTCTCAGCAGCAACCTTGTGGCGGGTTCGGCCAAGTCGCCTGATTCTTTGCGCTGCTGAGAGAAAACTTTGAGGCGGATGTTGAAATCTTCACGCGCCTTATCCAACGCGACGAAACCCGCCACAAAGTAGTCGAACGCATACGATTCATCGAGCGGGGGAAACTTCTTTGGAGAGAGCTTAGGAGCGTCCATTGGCTCCAAAGTGAAGTAGGTCTGCAGCATCGCCTTCCCAGTGGCGTCTCCCAGTTTATTGATCGTGATCGTCTTTGGGGTTCGGTTGGGTTTTTGCTCCTCCTGAACGGAAAGGGGTTGGAGAGCAAGAGCAAAAGTGGCGGCTAGAAGAGAAGCGTTCATGGTGATGCGCTTTGCCTTTCGGGCAGATGAGCTTTCGCTAAAGAAAGGGACGTTGAAACCCGCGAGCGGTTCCGCTCGCAGGTTCCAACCGCTTAAGAGTTTTACTCAAGCGTGGTGAGGAATCGTTCCGCATCAATCGCGGCCATACAACCCGTTCCGGCAGCGCTGACCGCTTGTCGATAAACGGAGTCGGCGACGTCACCGGATGCAAACACACCGGGAATATTTGTGGCGGTCGATCCTGGCTTGACGAGGAGATAGCCCGTCTCATCCATATCGAGCACGCCTTTGAAAAGGTCGGAGTTCGGCTTGTGGCCGATCGCAACGAACACGCCATCGAGAGCGAGTTCCGATTGCTCTCCGGTAACGGTGTCCTTGAGCTTGACTCCGGTCACCTTACGAACGCCTTCTCGAACGCCCAAAATCTCTTCGATGGCGCTGTTCCAAATGACCTCCACCTTCGGGTTTTCGAGAACGCGCTGCTGCATGATCTTGCTGGCGCGAAACTCGTCGCGGCGGTGGATCACGTAAACCTTCTCCGCGTGTCGGGTGAGGTAGTGAGCTTCCTCCATGGCAGTGTCGCCACCGCCAACAACGGCGACCTTCTTGCCTCGGAAGAAGAAACCGTCGCAGGTGGCGCAAGCGCTCACGCCGTATCCACCAAAGAAAACTTCGCCCTCCAGGCCCAGCCACTTTGCGCTGGCTCCCGTTGCAACGATGATGCTATTCGCTTGGTACTCGGTGTCATCCACCCAGACTCGATAGGGGTGCTGGGAGAAGTCCACCTTGGTGACGATCTCGTAGCGCACTTCGGCACCGAACCGCTCCGCTTGCTTGCGGAAGAGCTCCATCATTTCGGGGCCCATGATGCCGTCCGGGAATCCGGGATAGTTTTCGACGTCGGTGGTGATGGTCAGCTGACCGCCGGGTTGGAGTCCCGCAAAGACGACGGGCTTGAGGTCTGCCCGAGCCGCGTAAAGGGCTGCGGTGTATCCGGCCGGCCCCGATCCGATGATCAAAACGTTGTGCACCATGTTTGAATCCAGAGGTTACCTACCGCTCCCGGAAGATGAGTAACCCTCTTTCAGAAGGGTTTTTTTCCTGCCGAAGTTCCAGGTTGTAGGCGATGCTTTTTGGTCGCGACCTCCGTCTTTTCTTACGTACAGGAATGTCGGAATCAACCCCTACCCCAACCGTTTACGATCACCTTTTGGTGATGTTCGAACAGATGGTCGTTGTTGCATGGGCGAAACTCGGTCTCAGACCCGACCCGCTCAGCGGCAAGTTGGAGCCGAATATCGCCGAGGCAAAGGTCGCTATCGACGTGGTTACCTTCTTAGGAACCCAGGTAGAGCAGCAACTGGACGACGAAGGGGATCGCCGACAAATTCAGAACGTAATGAGAGACCTCAAAATCAACTTCGTCCAGCGATCAGCGATGGAGGGTGGAAACCCTGGCTCGAATGCGATCGGGAGTGAGGTCTAATCTTGGACGTTTCCGCTCGCTCCGGTGGGCTTTCTGGCGTAACGGGCGTCGGTCGAACGGTTCTGAATCGTATTCGAATCGCGATCAAGGACATTCGCGACCGTGAAGAGCAGGACCTGAGTCTCTCCCCGCAGGCTCGCCAAGCCCACCTGCTGGAGTTTTACGAGAAGTACGAGGAGACGGTCGAAGTGTTGGTCGACGGCGCTCAGTTTGGGCCGACTCCAGAACTGGAGAAGCGATACGCGGGCATGAAGGCGTACATGGCAGAGTCGTATCCGGCGATCCGCCCATACGTGCTTGCCTACGTGCGACTTAGTTTGGAGGACGAAGAATTTGGTCTGAAAGCGGCTGGCAAGGGATGCGACCCCTTTGAGGCTCTCACCGCCGCCCCGGACCTCGCGACTTTCCTTCAATACGACGACGGACACATGATCGCTCGGATCATGCGAACACGCGAAGCTTTGACCCTGTACAGCGATCATTTGCGGTACCTTCTTGCAAGAAGCGAATAGCTTTTTCGGGCGAGTAGGGAACAGAAAGGATGACAAGGGATTGGCGCGGGATTCCGCTTGAAAAGATCGTTGAGCGATGGAACGCCTTCTACCCTGCGCGGTATCAAACCGACCTCGAACTGTTTTCCCTCAACACGGTTGACTCGCCGCTCATGGATTGGGGCGTCTCGCTCGTAAAGCTAGACGACGATGGCGGTGTGCTCGGATTTGTCTGTTTCAAGAAGCCTGCCACGCGGTACTTCAAGGTCAACGACCCCGATTCGGTTCACCTTAACTCGATCGCCTTCTCTTCACCTTCCATTGCGATCGACCTCCTGAGCGAAGCAAAGAAGATCCTACGCGAGCGTGGGGTCACCCGAATTGTGTTTGGAACCGACTCTAAGCACTTCTTCCCGGGCGTGCCGCTAGACGTTCCCGCGCTGAACGATCTGCTGATGGTGGAAGGATTTGAGTTTGGGGGCGAGCAAGTGGATCTTGAGCGCGACCTCTCTTCCTACGAACTCCCGAAGGCGCTTCCCGAGGGCGTGGAGTTTCGACCCTTGACTCCCGGAGACCACGACAGTCTGGTGGCATTCTTCGATGACGAGTTCCCGGGTCGATGGAAGTACGACGTTCTCTGGAAGGTGGAGAAGGAAGGTCGTTACGACTTCGTTTACGGTCTGATCCACGAGCGTCGCGTTCGAGGATTCGCTCTGCTGCAGGACGCGACGCATAAGTTCCCGATAGGGGGAGCGGTTTGGCGAGGCGATCTCGGTGAGAAGTGGGGATCGCTCGGACCTATTGGCGTATCGCAAAAGACGCGCGGTCAGGGTTGGGGCGGCGCGCTCCTTGGAGCCGCTCTTCAACATCTCTCCAAGTCGGGTGCGAAGCAGTCCATCATCGACTGGACGACCCTCGTCGAGTTCTATGGCAAACATGGATTCGAGCCCACGCGAACCTATCGGTCGGCGAAGCTAGACCTCTAACGGTTCCTTACTTGAACTTGGGCCCGTTCTCGTTGAAGTCCCGATAGCGCCGGGCGTCGTCGCGCTTCTTGAACCGGACAAAGAAGAAGAAGCTGCCCCACATCGCCAGCAAGAACAAGCCGCCAAAAACGAGCGTTGTGATCCAGGCGTCCTTGTATGTGAAGGTTTCGAGCATCTTGTTTGTCCTACGTAGATTGTGAACAACTAGAGCGGGTGCGGAGTGCCGCCGGATTCAGGGACAAAACAAAACACGCCGTCCAGGAGTTGAATCTGGACGGCGTGAGCGGGCTTTCAGGGCTTCTTACAAGCCGTAAATGGCTCGATATTTGGCGTTGAGACCGTCGATGTAATCGGTTGGGTCCATCGGCTTGCCCGTGGCGTGGACAACCAGATCCTTCGGCGAGAACTTTCGACCGTGTCGATAGATCTTCTCGATCAGCCAATCTTGGACTTGCTGGAACTCTCCGCGACCGAAGCCTTCCTCGGCGCCCGGAATATCCTTCTTGAGTGCGTTCCAGATTTGGTAGCTGAGAACGTTGCCCATGGAGTAGGTCGGGAAGTATCCGATGCTACCCATGGACCAGTGGACATCCTGCAGACACCCTTCGGCATCTGTTTTCGGGGTCACGCCCAAGTACTCGGTGTACTTTGCGTTCCAAGCTTCCGGAAGATCCTTAACCGCGAGTTTGCCCGTGAGAATGTCGCATTCGATCTCGAATCGAACCAAGACGTGCAGGTTGTATGTGAGCTCGTCTGCCTCTACCCGGATGAACGAGGTTTCAACCTTGTTGATCTGTCGGTAGAAGTCCTCGACTCCAATGCCGTTGAGGGCAGGGAAGGTCTCTTGGAGCTTCGGCAAGTATCGATTCCAGAACGGAAGGCTCCGACCAACGATGTTCTCCCAGAATCGGCTTTGCGATTCGTGGATACCCAGCGAGACGCCTCCCGCGAGCATCGATCCTTCCCAGTCAGCGGGTGATCCTTGCTCGTACATCGCGTGCCCGGATTCGTGCAAAGTGCCAAAGATCGCGCTGCCGATGTAAGACTTGTAGCGGGTGGTGATCCGCACGTCGCCGATTCCGAACGTGGTGCAGAACGGGTGCGGTGCTACGTCTTGCCGACCACGATTGAAGTCGTATCCGACCTCCTTGGCGATGAACTCGGTGAACTGAGACTGCTTGGCAGCATCCCACTCGCCGTAGAGCGCGGAATCGTCGATGGGCTTCGCGGCCTGGATCGCCTTCACCAAAGGCACCTGACCCGCCTTGAGCGCTTCGAACATTTTTACGCAGTCGGCTGCAGTCGCGCCTTCCTCGTATTGGTCCAGAAGAGCGTCGTAGATGTGGTCGGTGTAACCCAGATACTCGGCCTCTTGCTTGGCGATCTCGAACATCTCGGTGAGGGTCGCTTCAAAGCCCTTGAAATCGTTGTTGGCGCGAGCCTTCACCCAATCTTCGTGCGCGATCGCAGCGAGCTTGGTTTTTCGGGCAACAAATTCAGACGGAAACTTCGTGGCGAGGTCCACGTCTCGACCAACTACACGCACCAACGCACCTTCATCGGTGGTTGGGTCCACCTCGGTCTTTGCCTTGTCTAATAATTGGCGAGTCTCATCAGCGGTGAAAATCTCGTGGGCCAGTCGAGAAAGGCTCTCAACGGTGGTGGCACGGGCGTGGGCGCCCCCGCTCGGCATGTAAGTTTGTTGGTCCCAATCTAGGACGGCGATCGCCGACCGGAGGGATGTTACGTCGGTCAATCGACCCTTCAACTGCTCTAGGGAACTGCTCATATAGCAAGATTACCGCTCTTTTCCGGCTCAACATTCCCAAACTCGTGAATATCTTGATGGGTCTTTTGGGTCGATATTCGGCGTTTGTTTTTGCATCACAAAACAAAAAAACTAAAAAGCGTGTCCATATTCTTAAGCTGTCGCAACCGGTAGCTGAGAATAATTGTAAGGAACAACATGGATCGAAGCAAACGACACCGATTGCCGCATAGGGACCCGGTCTCGGGTGGTGAGCTTTACGTAAGTGAGCTTGCCAGCGAGGACACAGGCATCACTATTCGGGGAAGGTTTGAAATTCCGCGCTATGCCAAGCTGGATGACGAGCAGGCGAGATTTCTTGAGACCTTTCTGCGGTGCCGAGGAATGATTAACGGTGTCGAGCGAGAACTCGGAATCAGCTATCCCACGGCTAAGGCCCGGCTGGATTCCCTACTGAAGACGCTCGAACTGCAGCCGCTCGACGCAAAGCCGGAGAAGAACGGCAACGAAAAGAGTAGCGAGCGACGTCGAAGAATTCTGGAGCAACTAGAAGCGGGAGAAATCTCGGCCGAGGAAGCCAAACAGAAGTTGGGAGTATTGAATTAAGGTTTTTGGGGACTGCCATGCGAGACGAGATTAAAAGAATTAGCAAACTGGTTGCGGAAGGGAAGTTGACTCCCGAAGATGCCGCTGACTTGATCGATGCCTTCTACACGAACGAAGAGCGAGAGAGCCAAGCATCCTCTGCCAACGCCGAAGCAAGCGCGCCGAGAGCGGAAGGAAGCGAAGAACCCGAGGGCCAATCGGAAAAGAAGACGGGCACGCAAACCGAAGACGATAATCCGTTCAAGAGCCTGATCGACGCGATCGAAAAGATTGGGAAGGACGCCAGCGACAGCGTGAACTGGAAAGAGGTCGCTGAAACCGCCAAAACGTCTGCCAACAAGGGATTCGAACTCCTCAAGTCCGGCATTGAAGACTTCAGCAAAGGCAAGTTCAATGTGGGTTGGTTCGGCAACCAAGCCGCCCGCGAAGTTCGGCTTCCGTTGAGCGCAAAGGAAGGCGATCTGCTCAAGATCGAAAATGGAAGCGGCGGGATCCGAGTTCGGAGGGATGTCAGCGAAAGCTACGTCCTCGCGAAGGGCGTATTCCGAGGAAGCACCCAGGAAGAGGCAAAAGCGAAAGCCGACGCTTTCACCCTCATGGTCGAAGAGAGCGAGCACGGGGTGGTCATCAAACAGCCTAGCGTCCCCGGAGTCACTCTTGAGATTGAGGTTGGGTTGGCGGTTACCATGGCGGTCGAAGCGAAAGCCGATCATGGCGACGTGAAGATCGAGGACACGGGTGCTCGCGCCAAGGTTCGAGCGAAGACGGGCAAGATCGTCTTGTCTGGCTTGAACGGTCCCATCGAGATCGATAGCGATACAGGTGAGGTTTATCTCTCGCGGTCTGAAGGACCGAGCATCGCCATCGAGAACAAGGCAGGCATTGTTGAACTCAAGCAAGTTAAGGGCAACATCAACCTGCGAAGTGCTTCGGGTGCGGTTGTTCTGAGCGAGTGTTCAGGTCGAACCATCGCCGTAGAGGCAGTATCGGGAGCGGTCTCGGTAGACCTCAACGAGCCCGTCTCGGGCACGGTGAGCATCCGAACGGTGAGCGGCGACGCCTCGCTCAAGATCGTCGATGGCTGCGATGCTCGGGTGACGCTGACGACTCTGCGAGGATCGGCCATGTCCCTGGTGAATCTAGAGGACGAGGCAAGAACCGAGCAGCGAGTAACGGGCAAACTTGGTTCCGGGTCGGGATCGATCGACGTGAGCGCGGTGACGGGCAACGTCTCTCTTTCTGAGCGCAACGCGCTTTAACCTCGCGTAGCGAAGAAACCACGGTCGGTTTGGGACTAAGTGCCCGGACCGGCCGTGTTCGCTTTCACTCGGTCGCAACCTATTCGCCAACCGAACCGTGTCGAACTTCATGAGTGCCATTGCATCGCTTCTTTTGGGGACCGCTCTTGTCGTCGCTCCACCCGGCGTTTCCATCCAAAGTCAGAGCAACCAGAACCGGGCAACCGTCGGAATCCACTTTGGAATCAAGGACAATCCAACTGAGGAGACCTACCTTGTCTCTTTGCGAGAACAAGTACGTGTTGGGGCGCAGGGACTCGCGATGTCGGCCAAGTGGAACGAACTGGAGCCCGCACCTGGCCAATATGCTCTCAAGAAGATTGAGGACTCGGTTGGGCTGTCTAAGTTCATTGGCGGAAAGAGTCTGTTCACCTTCCAAACCATCGACACCAACAATTGGGCCCTTCCGCAAGATCTGACGGGGTTGCGATTTGATGACCCCAAGGTGGTTGGGCGTGCGTCGGTGCTGCTCAACAAGGTTCTCACCTCGCTCGGCCAAGGGGTGAAGTGGATCAGTCTTGGCAACGAGGTAGACGTTTATCTGGCCGAGCATCCCGAAGAACTTCCCGAGTATCTGAACCTTCTGAAGGAGCTTGAGGCGATTGTTCGACGCGAACGACCAGACATGAAAGTTGGCGTGACCGTGACCTTCGACGGAATTGTCCGACGCCCGGAGATCGTTTCTAAGCTCGCTAAGTTCGGAAACTGCGCGGTAGTGAACTACTATCCCATGAAGGAGGATTTCTCTCCGATGCCACTCACGGACACCGCCGCGAACTTTGACAAGATTCAGGCATACGCGGCAGGGCGAGGATTGGTTCTGCAAGAAGTTGGACTCGCATCCGCGCCACTTCTAGGAAGCAGTGAGGCCCTGCAAGCCGACTTCGTGAGCGCAGTGTTTCGGCAACTCGAAACGCGGAAGGGGATCGAATTCGCCAGCTTCTTTATGCAGTACGAGTTCCCATCGGTGATGCTCGACTTCTTCGAGAACTACTATGGACTCAAGAACGAGCGCTTTCGCGCTTTCCTCGGGACCCTCGGTTTCCACGACGCAGCAGGGAATCCCAAACCGAGTTGGAAACGACTGGGTCTAGAAATGCAGAAGTGGAACCCGCTTTGATAGGTTGAAAAGAAAAAGGGAGGGCGATGCCCTCCCTTTTTTTGGTTATCCCCGTCGAGGCTTACTTCTTCAGCAAGACGTCGATGGCTTTGTCGAGCTGAGGATCTTGTCCCGCGAAGTACTGCTCGGGCGAGATTTCGACTTCAAAGTCAGGCTCTTCACCCATGTTCTCTAGCGGAGAACCGTTCATCCGGAAGACACCCGTCGATGGCATTCGCGCGCTGGTGCCGTCTACCAACGGAAGACCGTAGGTGTAGATGACGTAGCCCGGGGTGGGCTTGCCGACCAGTTTGGCGAGCTTACGGGCACGCATCGCATACGGGAACATCTCCGCGTTGGAGAAGCTCGATTCGGCGTGCATCACCACAATGGGCATCTCCCAGGTTTGGCCCGGACCCTTGACCGCTCCCTCATCTCGAGGCTGATAGAACGAGTTCTGACGTCGCTCTAGAATGTCGATGATTCGGTCGGAGGTGTTTCCACCGCCGTTGTTGCGAACGTCGATGATGAGGCCCTGCTTGTTTCGACCAAACGCCCAGAGTTGCTGGACGAAGCGGTCGAACTGAGGTCCACCCATGCCCGAGATGTGAACGTAGGTGAGCTTGCCGCCAGACTTTTCTTCGACGTATTTGCGCCGCTGCTCGAGCAGGTTGTTGAAGACGATGCCACCGAACTCGCCGCCAGAAATGAGGCGATACTTCACCTCGCGCTCTTTGCCGTCGGTGCCCTTCACGGTGAGAGTGACCTCTCGACCACTTTGCTCGTTGAGGAGATCTCGGTAAAGGGCCTCGGAGATCGAAGCTTCCTTCCCGTTGATCTTGGTGACGATCTCGCCCGCGTTCAACTTAGTCTTTGCGTAAGATCCCGGGGTCTTTGCCGGAACATCCTTGATCTTGATGCCAGGACCCGAGTAGGCGTAGTCGAACGTGAAGCCAAGGTGAGCCGAAGACTCTCCGCGAGGGTTGCCTGAAGCAGGTCCTACCTCGGCGTGGCTCGCTTCCAACTCGCCGACCATCATGTTCAAAACGGTTGCGAACTCGTTTCGGTGTCCAACGCTACCAAGGAACTTCTCGTAGGTGTTGCGCAGGCCCACCCAGTCTCGTCCGTGGAAGTTTGCGTCGTAAAATCCGCGGTTGTATTCGCGCCAGAACTGTTGGAAGGCAGCGCGTCGCTCTTGGTGAAGGTCGCGAGTCCAATCGGCTCGGAAGCCAATTGTGTTCTGAGGGAAGTTTGGATTCTTGACGTTGATGAGGGCAATGGAATCGCCAACAAGTGCCGCCAGTTGCTTCCCGCCATCGACCAGTTCGAACGATCGAACGCCGCCCGCTACCCGGCGAGCGTTTTCCGCATTGAAGTCGGCTTTGAAAAGTTCGCCACCGGATCGGTAGTAGATCGAACCATCTTCCGGATCGATCACCATTCCGTTGACCGATACACCCGAAAGTCGGCGCGCTCGAGTCTCGATATCGTTCCAGTCGATTTCGACCTTCACTTCATCTTTCGGCTTCTCGTACTTCAGCTTGATTTCATTCTCTCGTTGATCTTCCTTTTGGAAGGGCAACACGTAGAGACCCTCACCGTTTCGGTTGGACCCAAAGAACAGATACTTGCCATCGGGCGACCAAGTCGGCGACGAGTGGCGAGCGTTGAGCATCGTCACGTCTTTCGTTTCGCCCGTAGCGATTTCCGTGATGTAGATGTTCTCGCCCGACTCCCAATAGTAGTAGCCGCTCTCGGGAAGAATGTCCACGTACGCCACATATCGACCATCCGGTGAGACTTCGTAATCCACGTCGGAAGCACCGGGGCGCACCACAATTCGCTGAGGCTCGCCCCCGGCGATCGGCACTCGATAGACGCCGCCGTTCTTACCTTTCTGGAAGAACGTCAGAAACTTCTTGTCTGGGGTTAACTTCAGTTGCGAGATATCCGCATCGGCGTTCGTGACGGCAGAAATCTTCTTGGTTTCGACCTCCATTCGGTACAGCCGCTCCGCTCCGTTGCGATCGCTAACGAAGAAAATCGACTTTCCATCGGGCGAGTAAACGGGTTCGGTATCCGATCCAACCCAGTCGGTGAGTTGCGTGGCGTCGTCTTTGTTCGGACCCTCGCCCTTCTTCACCGGAACCGACCAGATTTCGCTGCGGACATCGAAGATCACCGTCGAGAGATCGGGAGAAAGGGTGAATGATCGAGCCCCCGAGGTGAGCACGAGTCGCTCTTCGGTGGAGACCTTATCGTCGACGCTTGCGGTGAGCGTGATCGGCTTCGGTTCCGAGCCGGGAGTCATGGTGTAAACCACGCCATCGCGCTCGAAGGCAACCGTCTTTCCATCGGCGGAGGCCGTGAGGAACCGTGTTCCTTGACCCGCAAAATTGGTCAGTCGCTTCGCATTCCCCTTGAGATCGACTTGGTAGACGTTTGGCGTACCACCGACGGGAAAGTTCACTCGACCGATCGGCTTGTTCAGGTAGCTGCTGCTTGCGACCTTTTCGGTCATGGTGACCACGTAGATGCCGTTCTGGGTGTACTGCGGCCAAAGGTGCTGGAAGCCATTGTTGCGAAGCTGCTGTCGCTTGGCGGTTTTCAGGTCAAACACCCACAATTGCGCTGCACTGGATCCCTGGTAGCGGGCTCGTGCCCAAGGGAATCCGAGTCGCGTGTAGACCACTTTGTCGCCTTCGGGAGACATCTTGGGTTCGTCGATGCTGACGTTATCTAGGAAGTGTTGCTTGAACGCTCCCGTTTTGACGTCGATGGTGTAAATGCCATTGCTGGAAGCATCGCGAGTGGCCTTGAAGATGAGAGCTTTGCCGTCCGGTGTCCAACCGGAGGGGATATCGCCGCCTGAGTGGTAGGTGACGCGTTTCGGCTTGCCGCCATCTGCATCCACGACGAAGATCTCGTTGTTGCCGTACCGATTGCTCGCGAAGGCGATTTGCTTGCCATCGGGAGACCAAACGGGTCGATCGTCCATCTCGACGTTGTTCGTGATCGGAATCGCGCGACCACCGTCGCTAGACGCAACCCAAACATCGCCAAGGTAAGAGAAGGCGATCTTTGATCCGTCTGGGCTGAGCGCTAGGAATCGCGCCCCAACAATCGGTTCCGCCTGAAGCTTTGCGGTAGCCGAACCAGAGATAACGAGCGATCCGGCGACAATGCCGAAGGCGGCAAGTGCCGTGCGATGAGTCCCCAAGAATCTCATGCTCGTGAGCATAGCCGAGAATGGCTCTTGGCACTTACGAATCTTTTGTTTCGGCCCGATCCTTTGCAAAGAAGTGTTATCAGCCGGTGATTGTGCGTGTATATTGTTCTCGTTGACGAGGGTCGCTGTCGTGGCGATCTGAAACATGGGGAAAGTCCGGTGAAAATCCGGCACTGTGCCGCAACGGTAAGGGAATGGTCCCAAGTCCGAATGCCCACTCGCAATGGAAAAAGTTACGCTATCGCCAACGAGCATTGGCCGACGCGAAAGGGCATAGCCTTTTTGGGCATTGCTCTCTTGCTGAATCTCGCTCTCAACGGTAGCTTCGACGGTTGAGAGGGCTATTCGAGGTTTCTCCCAACCGGAGGAGGAACCATCATTTCGAATAGAAGAATCAACCAAACAAAGGGCTTTACGCTCATTGAACTACTCGTCGTGATCGCGATTATTGCGATCCTCGCGGCGATACTTTTCCCCGTCTTTGCTTCCGCAAAATCTGCGGCCAAGCAGACGCAGTCCGTTTCCAATCTCAGACAAATTGGTCTGGCTTGGATGCTGTACTCCGGTGATGTGGACGACGTTCTCATGCCGCCTCGAACGTGGCTCCACGGGAACAAGTATCGCTATTGGTGGGCTAGTTACGACGGCTCCAACCAAGTGCAGATTGAAGAAGAAGGGCTTCTGTTTCCTTACACGAAAGGGAAGGGAATCCAGGCGGATCCTTCTTTTCCGAACCGCTTACGAGCCGCTACCGGCTTAACGGGGTACGGATATAACTATCGATATCTGGGCACGGGCCAAGTATCCGCCACGCAAGTCGGGGAGCCCGCCGATACGGTGGTCTTTGCTTCCTCAGCACAGATCGACTGGGGTGCTGCCCGACAGCTCCAGGGCAACACCTATCTGGAGGCACCCAGCGCGAGATACCCGACCTTTCACGGTCGTGTGAACTCCCGAGGGGTGATCGCCTGGGCCGATACCCACTGCACTTCGCGAAGTCCGATTCTGCGACGAACGCCGTTCTCCATCTTTCAGCCCGCCCCGTTTATCCAAGCAAACCTGGGCGACATCGATCGCGATGGCGATCTGGCTACTGACGAACTTTTTGACCTTAACTAACCATGAAAACCACACTCACAATCGCCACTCTCGTGCTCGCGGGTTCCGCCTTCTCCTTCACCTTCAACGACATCAAGCTCTGGTCGGGTTCGGGGGCTAATCAAGCCGCACTTGTCATTGACTTCAGTGAGGCAGGCGTTCCCGCTTTCGCCTGGGGTCACCGATTCGATGGATCGATCACGGGCCTGGCTTTAGCGCAAGCGATCGACGCCGCCGATTCCAGCCTTTCGATGACCACCCAAGATTTCGGATCTTTCGGCATCGCAATCACCGGATTCGCATACAACTCGCCATTCGGAAACTTGAGCCGCTCCGGGTTCAGCAACGGGTCTTACCTCAGCTATTGGCTGGTGGATGACTCGTCCACCCCCTCTGGCTGGGCGTCCTCGAATGTGGGTGCTTCCAGTCGGCAGATTAATGGGAACGATTGGGATGGTTGGAAATGGGGCAACGGTTCGGTGACGCCGACTGCCAATGTCGTCGCCGCCGTTCCCGAACCGATGACTCTGCTCGCGTTGGCCCCGGGCTGCGTTGCTCTGATCCGACGCCGCAAGAAATAAGGTTGGTGAAGGCTGATCGCGTCAGAAATCGGTTACGTATAGCCCGAAAATTGGCTATAACCGTATATGCCGCGTCGCGACAGCCATTATCGATTCGCATCTTCGCTCTCGGCGCGCGCTCTATCAATCCTCCTTGGAACGGGTTGGATTGTTGGAGTCGCGCCGATCGCTTTTGCGGGCATCACCGCTCAGCAAGCCGCCTCTAAAGACGAAAAGGCAGCCGGCCCTACGATTCTAGATAACGAATCGTACGTGATGCCGCCGAAGGAGATCGCCGACTACCTGGATCTTCCCCGGCACCTGGTGGACAGCACCGGAACCATCAACCCAACTTGGACCATGTCAATGGCGGCAAGGTCGACGGGTCTGCCCAAGCTCGCCGATCTCGCAAAGCCTTACGACAACTTGGCGGGCTTGATGATCGACTTCAAGGCTAACCGTGCGAGATCGATGACGATGCGCGGCACCGCTGAGATCATCATTACCACTCAGTTTGTTCCTCAACGCGTCACCAAAACGGTCCCAGCTCCCAAGGGTGCCACCTGGTCGAATCCGGCCTGGTCTCCGGACGGGAAATGGATTTCGGCAGTCGCGAACTTCGATGATTCGAGCCACTTGTACTTGATCGAAGCCGCCACTGGAAAGGAGCGACGACTGACCAAGCGAGCTCTCAACGCGGTGTTTGTTCGACCCGTTTGGAGCACGGATGGAGTTTTCGCGGTGGTGATTCCTGATAAGCGCGGACCGATTCCAACCATGCCATCCGTGGCCGAGCAACCTCGCGTTCAGGTAGCGGACCCCACCTCTAACAAGCTTCGAACCTATCGGTCGCTCATCAAGAGCCGCTGGGAGCAAGCCCGTTTTGAATATCTAACGACCGGACAATTGGTCAAGATCGATCCGAAGTCGGGCAAGGAAACGGCGATCGGCGAGCCGAAAATGATCGAGTCGATCGATGCTGCACCGAAGGGCGATTTCGTTCGGGTGAGCACGATTCAAAAGCCGTTCAGCTACATCGTTCCGTTCTCCAGCTTTGGTCGGAAGGAAGAGGTCGTCGATCTGACGGGTAAGTCGCTGGTTACTCTCAGCGAGCGCAAACTTCGCACAGGTGATGGTGGCGGTGATCCCGACGCTCCTGCACCCGCCGCCGACCCGAGTGCCCGACGAAACCTTGCTTGGGCTCCCGATGGGAACGGATTTACTTACATCACGACCGATACCCCTGCGAAAGAAGAGCCAAAGAACGATGGTGAAGACGAGCAAGGTCGAGCCGGTCGGCAGGGTGGGCCTGGTGCCGGTGCAACCGCCAACCGTGCCGAGAAGTTGGTTCGGTGGGTAGCACCCTTTGGCAAGGACAATGTCTCCACGCTCGCAACCAGCGCAACCGGATTCAGCGCGGTGACCTTCACCGCCGATATGAAGTCGATTGCTTACACCCAGTCGGCGGCTGGCAACACGAGCTACATCCTTGAAGAGCTCGGGACGGGCAAGAAGACTACGGTCTACTCCTACAAGACTTCTGAATCCAAGGAGGCTCCGGGAACTTGGGTGACAAAGGACAACGAGAACGGGGTTGCCACGCTGCACATTCACGAGGGGACCATTCTCTTCCGAGGAACCGAGACCTCGAACGATCCTAAGAGCCCCGTTTACGATGCTCCTCGGCCTTATCTGAACAAGGTTGTTATCGGATCGGGCAAGCTCGAGAACCTTTGGAAGAGCGACGAGAACGCCTATGAGACGGTCGATTCGATTCTTTCGCCCGATGGCTCTCGCTTCATCATCAACCGACAAACCGCGACTTCACCTGTGAACGAATGGATTGTCGAGGGTGGCAAGAAAACGGCTCAGCTCACCCAAAACCAAGACCTCGCACCGGACATCACCATGGCCCGACGCTACAAGCTTCAGGTCACGCGAGCGGACGGATTCAAGTTCTGGGTACGGGTAACCGCCCCGGCGTCGCACGTGCCTGGCACCAAGCTTCCGGCCTTCTTCTGGTTCTATCCGCGAGAGTTTGTGAACCAAGCCGCTTACGATCAGACGCAGCGAGGGCAGAACAAGAACCTGTTCCCGTCTCAGAGCGTGAATGCGAAGTCGGTGATGATTCGTCGCGGCTGGGCAGTGGTCGAGCCCGATTGTCCGATCGTTGCCCCGGCGGGTCGGATGAACGACAACTACATCAACGACCTTCGAAACAACCTCTCCGCAACCATCGACACCCTTGATTCCGAGGGAATCGCCGACCGAACGAAGTTGGCGATCGGTGGTCACAGCTACGGCGGATTCAGCACCGCTAACGCCATGATCCACACGCCGTTCTTTAAGGCGGGAATCGCGGGTGCGGGTAACTACAACCGATCGCTCACGCCAATGTCGTTCCAAAGCGAGCCGCGAACGCTGTTCGAAGCTCGGGAGATGTACGTCGACATCTCTGCGATCTTCCACGCGGAAACCCTTAGCGGTGCCCTGCTGATGTACGCTGGAATGGACGACCAGAACGTTGGCACCGACCCCACGAACTCGGAGCGAATGTTCCACGTTCTGGAAAGCATCGGCAAGACGGCCTCGCTATACATGTATCCCTATGAGGATCACGGGCAAATCGCTCGCGAGACGATGATGGACATGTGGGCTCGGCACATCGCCTGGCTGGATAAGTACGTGCTGGGTAGATAACCTAGCAATCGCCTAGTTAGGCCTCGCTTTCTCCTTCGCAAATTTGGAGAAGCGGGGCCATCTTTTATATGCCTCGAAAGGTTGAGACAGAATGAGGGACATGAAAACTCGAGTCCCTGTTGGAATCGCGCTCTTTGCCCTTACTTCGCTCGCTTGCGCAGCGACATCGAGAGTCAACTCCTACGCGCGCCTCATTGAAAACCTCGATCGCGGGGAAACAGTCAAGGTGGTTTTGAAGTACAAGGACATGACCCTACTGGTCGATGGGAAAGAGGAGCCCGCTCCCGACGCCGTGGGGGGAATGACGATTCACAACTGGGAGCGGTTTGCCAAGGGCGTTGTTCGGAATGAGAAGGAGTACATCGCCATTTCCGAAACGCAGTTGATTGCCCACCCTCGGTATGGTCACGTTTGGAACTACGTGCGACTTCGAGTTTATGGCGATGGAAGCGTGGAGATCACCGCCAGGTACCTCACTCCGACCGACTTTAAAGTGGTCATGGACGAGACTTTCAAATCAAAAATCTCGGACGGTAAGGATAAGTTCGGCGTTCACCTCTTCGCCACAAAGTAGGTCGGTGGAGATTTTTTGTGGGTCGATTTGAACCTAAATCGACCCTATTCTATTTTTCTTTGAAAAAGATGGATGGATAATTCGGATAGTTGCGTTCCGAAGGCATGCGACAAAAACCGAACATCAAACGAATCGCCATCTTCTCCGCAGTACCGCTGCTAGTCTTGGGATGGGCCGCTTTCCGACCCGAACTGATCTTCGTCAACAATCAAGTAAACGAGACCGACCTAAAGCAAAAGGCAGGCAACCAACTTCTCGCAGAGGGAACATTCAGCTCCTACGCTCACGAAACAGTTGGCAAGGCTGAGATCCTTGATTCTGGCTCGGAGAAGTTCCTTCAACTGTCCGATTTCAAAACCTCTAACGGACCTGATGTACACGTCTACCTCATCAAGGGGGCTGACGCTCAAAAAGTTACGGAAGGCAACTTTATCGACCTGGGAGTCATTAAGGGTAACCAAGGAACCCAAAACTATAAACTCCCGGCCGACGTCAATCTCTCCGACTACGGCTCGGTCAATATCTGGTGCAAGCGGTTCTCCGTTGCTTTCGGTGGAGCGACGCTGAATCAGTCCAAGACAGTCAGCTTCCAGGCACCAATGAACCTGGAAACCACGACTTCCGCCGCTCTTTCAGTTCAGCAAGGCCAATGGCAAACGGTTGGATTCCAGACCAACAGTGAAATCCTCGTCACCAAAGGCACTGTCGAACCAAAGGTGAGCTTTAAGGGTGCCGTCAAGCTTGTAGAAAGAAACGGTAAGCGCTTTGTTCGATTCGAGGGACTCAAGAATCTCCCTGAATTTGATGCCCAATTTGTCAAGAAAGAATCTCTCACGGTAGGTGCAGACCTTTCTAAAGCTGAACTGGTCAAGCTTGGCACCATCAAGGCTGGCCAAAAGGGTGCTGAATTCGAAGTATCGAAAGAGCTCGACGTTTGGCTCTACCGATCGGTCAGCTTCACCAATCCCAAAACCGGAAAAGTCTTCGGGTTTGCGAATCTTCGCTCAGAACAAGAGCTTAAGCGCAAGAACCTCCTTCTCGTCTAATCTGCGACTCAACTGTCGCCACGACTCACTCACAAACAACTCACACAACAGGAAACTAACATGAAAATCAACAACATCAACACCCTCGTCGCTGCTATCGCTTTCTCGACCGCTTTCGCAGTCCCGGCAATGGCCAACCACAATCCGAGCCACAACCCGGCTCCCTCAGCTCAGCAGAAGATGGCAATGACGGCAACGTCTGGCGCCTTCAAGGGGATCGAAGTGAACGGCGGAACGGTCACGGCAAAGTCCGAAAAGGGCAAGCTCGTTCTCACCCTCAGCGAGAACTTTACGACGCCCAAGACCCCGGCACCGCACTGGCAAATCGTCGATTCGAAGGGAAATACCTACCTTCTGAACCAGCTCAAGATCGCCGGAGACAAGATGAACCGATCCGTGACCCTCCCCTCCTACATCAAGGATGTTGCCAAGGTCCAAATCTGGTGCTCCTTCGCAGAGGTCAATCTCGGAGAGGCTTCCTTCACCAAGGCGGTGATGAACAAGTAAGGGAAAGTAGTCGAAAGAAAATTGCGCTTCCAGGAAACTTTTCCCCCCCAGGGATCATTTTCTCTGGGGGCGCATTTTTGAGAGAGGGATTATGTTTCAAGTTTTGGGATGGGGCTCACACAAAAGCAAGGTCGAAGCGACAACGACTAAAAAGCCTTTCGAGGATGTCGTTAAGGCCGAACTGAGCACCTTGTATCGAGTGGCGGTTCGACTTTGCCGAAACGAAACCACGGCTGAAGATCTGGTTGCCCAAACTCTCTTTCTCGCTGCCAAGGGCTGGCAAGCTTTCGACGGAAACTATCCACGATCCTGGATGATCCGAATCATGAGAAACGAATATGCCTCCGCCCACAGAAAGGTCGGTTCGGGACCGACCGTTTCCATCGACGAAGTTTCTGAACCATACGACGACCTGTTTTGGAGAGAGATCGACTGGAACATCTCCGGCACCGAGATCGGTCGAGCACTCGACGCCATTCCCGAAGAGAACCGTTTGGCGGTTGTGATGTGCGATATGGAATCGCTCACGCGAGACGAAGCGGCAGACGCCCTTGGGGTGCCCGTAGGTACGCTCAACTCCCGACTCCACCGGGGTCGCAACATGCTCCGCGCGAAACTCGTAGCCTTCCATACTGAATATCAGGAGGCGAAATAACCATGTTCCGTCACGATCCCGAAGGCCCGCCCTGTTCGAACATGGAGAACCTGCTTCAACAAGTTGCCGACGGCTCGGCGAAGGGGTTGAAGAAGTGGTACGCCGTTGCCCATGCCAACCGATGCACTCACTGTGGCAATTTCCTTTCTCGGATGACGCGAACGGTTTCGGCGCTTCGATCCGCTCAGAAAGTGGAGGACGAGGAAGTGTTCAACAGGCTGCTCAACGGCAGTTGGAAAACCGCGGTTAGCGAAGCCACCTCAGACGAGAAGAAAGCCTAAGCGTCGAGCCGGTCGATCTGAGCCTTCAGATACTCCCGATTCGCGTTATCCCTCGCCAATCGAAAGGCGGTTTCAAAACTCTCTTTCGCCGGCACCGACAAGCCCATCTCCCGCTCGAGGTGGGCTTTTAGTGCCCAGTAGGGGAGGTATTCAGTTGAAAAGGAGTATTCGCCAAGCTCCTTCAGGGCCAACTCCGGTCCTAGATTTCTCCAGCTAGCTTCGACCAGCCCAAGGTGCGACCCTGCGGTAGGGAATTTTCGGTGGAGTTCGGTATAGAGCCGCAAGACGATAGGGGCTCGGGATTCGCCGGTCGCCTTTTCCGCCACCATGACGCTTTGGATTGCCGCTTCAAGTTGGAATCGACCCAGCCGCGCAAAAGCTGAAGCCTTCCTTAGCGATGCTTCACCCTCGGCGATGAGTTGCCAATCCCAATCGGTCTCCTTTTGATCTGCCAGTGCAAGGAAGACGCCCGAAGACGTTCTCCTTGCCCTGCGGCGTGATTCCAGTAGGCAGACCAAACTATGCAGCCCCAACGCCTCCGGATCATCAGGACAAAGTTCGGCAAGGGCTTTTGCGAGCCACATCACTTCGCCCGCGAGAGAAATTTGGTCTTCTGAATGGGGTCGATCTTGCGAAAGAAGTAGCAGGGCGTACACCGCGGTAAGAACGGTTCCCACCCGCGCGTTCACCTCGTTCGGGGCGGGAAGAACGGGTTCGATTCCAGCCTCTTTGATCTTTCGCTTCGCTCGCACAATGCGCTGAGAGACGGTTTCAGCAGGTTCTAAAAGGAGTGTGCTTACTTCCGCGACACTCAGTCCGCAACCGATTTGGAGCATCAGAAGCGTCTGGATGGCGGGGTCGATAGCAGGGTGAGCGGCGAGGAAGAAAACCCTGAGCCGCTCATCGGCGAGTTCGTCGGGTTCAAAGGTTTCCATTGCGGTATCGCTCGCCGAAGTTTCGGAAATCTCCTCCAGGGGGGCATTGTGCTTGCGCTTCCGAGCAGAGTCGATGCACAGACGCCTTGCGACGGTGAGCACCCATGCCTCGGGCTGAGCGACTTCTAGGTCGGTTTTTTGCTCCCAATACCGTCGAAATGCTTCCAAAAGGGCATCTTCAGAGTCGGCAAGAGGGAAGCCCTTCGCTAAAAGTTGTCCCAAAAGTCGGGCGTAGCTCTCCCTCAGAAATCGGTCGAATTCTGGGGAGAGCTTCTGCATTCCGATTACGACTCTGGGTCGGGAAGTACGGGGCGCACTTCAACCGCTCCTGCCCCGGGCTTGGCGCAAGGAGCCTCTTGTGCCAGTCGTAAAGCCGCATCGAGATTGGGAACGTCGATGACCACGAATCCTCCGAGTTGCTCCTTGATCGCCGCCAGAGGTCCGTCTTGGATTGCCAGACCGCTTTCGGTGGAACGTACGGTGGTTGCGGTTTCGGGACCGGTTAAACCTGCCCCCGACCCGCGAACCAACGCTCCCTCGTTATCGAGGAGGTCAATGTATGCCCCCCAGGCTCCCCAATAGGCGGGTGCGTCTTGCGAGTTGCGCTTAGCCAACTCTTCTTGTGTCTCAGCAAAGATCAGGGCGTATTTCATCGAACCGCCTCCATTTTAGGCGCACTGAGCATCACTTCGCGAACTTCCACTTTTCCGCCCGAAGTCAGCGCGGGGCAACCCTTGGTGAGATCGATCGCTTCTTGAAGGCTTGCCGCCTTCACCACAAGCATTCCGCTGAGGTGAACTCCTTTGGAACTGAGTTTCGTCGTCCCAGAACCGTCCACGGTTCGACCCTCGGATGGGGGCAGGAGCGGTGATCCGCTCTCAACGATGCCCTTGCCTTGGATTCCGCCGATGTAGCCCATCCAGCCAGCCCAATACTTTTCGGCCTTTGCGTTGGTCCGGTCGGCGAATCCTTGCTCGCTTTCGTAAAACAGAATCGCGAACTTCTTGCCCGTCTCTTGGGTCGGCACGGGTTGAGTCTTAACGGAAGATCCCGTGAGCACCGCAGAAAGCGCGGTGACGGCGGTGATGGTGATGATGGTTCGAATGTCCATTGTCGTTGCCTTGAGCCCGGTCTTGCTTTTTTCTCTGGAGCAATCTCGGTTACAGTTCCCGAGCGTTTGAGCCAGACCCGTTTCGACAACATTCGAAAAAATCTTTGAAAAAACTTTTTGGCGGGGTAGCGTGACCGTATGGCAACCCTCGATAGCACCAAGTTGGCTCAGGTAGCAGTGGTCGTAAACGACATCGAATCGGCACTGGACAAGTACGTCGCTCTTCTCGGAATCGAACGACCGAAGGTGATCGTCACCGATCCGGGCAACGACTGCCGAGCGACCTATCGAGGCACTCCCACCAACGATCGAGCGAAGCTCGCATTCATCGACCTCGGCGGCGTTCAACTAGAACTGATCGAGCCGATCGGAACCGATAGCGCGTGGGCGGAAGGGCTGGACACAAAGGGACCCCGGCTTCACCACATAGCCTTCTGGACGCAAAACATGGCGACCACCAAGCAGGCTCTTGAAGAGCAGGGAGCAACGCTCATGATGCGCGGCGACATGGGCTCGGACGGGCAGTACGCCTACTTCGATGCCAACGAGGGCATGGGCGCCGTGATCGAAATTCTCGAAGCAAAAAGAACGGAGATCGAGTAACTCGATCTCCGTTCTTGAACCCGATACTGCCGGGGCTTTAGTGCTTCCGGCGGTATCGCAGGAAAATCTCGCCATCCACCGCGTGGTGCTCCACGAGGTCGTAAGAACGAATCTTGTGACGCGGAAGCGGATTACCGTCCGCGTAGGTTGGAATATCTTTGCCCAACTTGATCTTGGGAGCGAGCGTCAAGAACAGCTCATCGACTAGGTCTCGTTCAAGAAGCGCAGCATTGATCTCACTTCCGCCCAGCACGTTCAGGCGTCGAACACCCAGCGAGTAAAGCCGTTCCAAAAGCATCTCCCAATCGACCTCGTTGGTTCCAGTGCGAAGGATGGCCGCCTTGCCGGGAAGCTTCACATTGGCGCTTCCGGGAACGGCTACAAACGGCTCTCCGTGATGCAGGAACTCGGCGTCGGCGGGGATGTTGCCAGACTTCGTGACCACGATCCGCTTGTGAGTTTTGGGGTTCCAAGACTTTGGAGTGGCTCGCAGGCTGTTCGCACCGACGAGCACGGCGTCGGCTTTCGACTCAAGAAGGTGCATCACGGCGTGATCGGTCTTGGATCCAAGATCGTCGACGGGTTCATCGCGCTCTCCGGTGATGATCTTGCCATCGATGGTGGAAACCATGTTGATGAAGATGTACGGTCGCTTACCGTGACCCGGCGTGGAGTATCCGGCAGGGAAGTGAATATCTTCGTACAGGGTGGTGCTCGAACCGTTCTCGATGGCCTTTACCAGCGCCTTTCGAAGAATCCCGTAAGGTTGTTCGGCGTATCGGTCCGAGCCGATGAAGAAGGTCGGCACGTTGTAAACGCCCCGAGCGTAAGCGTCATCGTCAAAGTCCACCACCTGATCGCCGAACTTGTCGTTCTTGATGGCATAAGCCAAGGCGTCGAGGTCGTGAACGATGCCGCGAAGGATGTCGGAGATGACGTGCGGGTCGTTGATGTTTCGCCCGCCTTCCCAAAAGGCTCGGTACAGCGCTTCGATGGCGGCATCCTGAACGCCTTCAGTCTTCGCGTACTCCACCGCTTGGTGGGTGTTGTACGTTCGCATGTGGTGGGGTCGGTCGATCTTGGGAACTTCTAGACCTTCTGCAGCGAGCATCAGCGCCAATCGAGAGGGAGTATCCGGCTTGTCGGCAGGCTTCTCTTGAGTTGGACCTGCCTCTGGCCAATCAAGGCTCTTGGGAAAGAGTTCGTAACCGCGCCAGTCGATCTTGACGCCGAATTCCCGCTGCATCCTTTGCGCTTGGAAGAGTCCGATCCAGCACCAGGGACAGATGAAGTCGTGAGCAACCTTGATAGTCAATGCCATAGCCTTTCTTCGAGCAGGAATCCCCGCTTCCGGATTGTTTACTACGCCGAAAGCAACGCGCCTGAGCCCAGGTTAGGTATCGGCAAAACCTGGTATTTCTGCAGAGACTTCTTAGGTTTCCAGCATCGAAAACCTTACAAACAGAGCATTAAGCCCGAGCGAAGGGTTGAGAGTCTGGGGTCTGCAGGGCGATCGGCTGGGTTCTTGCCACGGAATCGTACGCTCGGATCGCAATCTTCGAAGCGGCAAGACCATCCTCTAGCGATGCGCTGACGGGCACGCCCTGCAGAACCGCATCGACAAAGTTGTGGATCAGAGCTTCATCAAGGTCGGAGCCGAACGATTCGGAAACGTGGGAGGGGTCGGAGTTGATCGTGAACCGCTCGATCACTTGATCGAACATGTCCAGTTCTAGGCGACCATTTTCGAAGACCACCGACATCGTAACATCGCCCCAAGTTCGGAAATTCTTCGGCCTCGACCAACTGGAATCGAGGGTGACGAACAGTCCGGAAGGATATTGGAGGGTCACCATCGCGGTATCGTCCCACTCCTTCCCATAGAGGTTGTTTCCAATCGAGGCTTGGACAAAGGTCGGGTCTTCACCGAGGAGTGCACGAAGGAGGTCGGCAACGTGGACAACGTGGTCGATCATTGCCCCACCGCCTGAAAGTTCGGTTTGGACGAACCAATCAAATGGGCATCGACCCCGATTTGTCGCGGTGATGGCAACAAGCTTGCCCAATTCGCCACCGCTCACTACTTGTTTGAGTCGTTGGAAGGAAGGGGAGAACCGGCAAGGAAATGCGGTGGCGAACACCAGTCCGGTTCCGTCGAACGCGGCTCGCATCGCGTTGGCATCGTCTTCGTTTGTGACCAGCGGTTTCTCGCAGATCACATGCTTTCCTGCCTTGGCGGCGGCGATCGCCAACTCGGCGTGAAAAACGTTTTCAGAAGCAATCGCAACCGCGTCGCACTTCTCTAGGAGGTCGGAAACCTGGCTGAAAACTCCGCCCTCGATGTTCCAACGATCAACGAGTGTCTGGGCACGTTCTGTGTTGCGGTCAAAGACGCCAACGACTTCGGCATTTGGGTGGGTATTGAGTCCATGCATGTACGCGTGGACGTGCATGTGCGCACAACCAAGAATCCCAACGCGAAGCCGATCCATCAATTCCAAGTATGAACGATAGACCCTGCATGTACGACCGACCAGTCGTGAACAATCGACCAGAGTGGTTCGCGCGATTCGGGAAGGCTGATCTCCACCGTCCGAGCCCCTTCGTCCTCTGAAACAAAGCCGATGGAAACGTCGATGGTCTGGTTCGGGTCCCAGGGAAAATCGGCTCGATCGGGCCATTCGATGAAGGACACGCGATCATCAAGTTCGTCCTCTAAGCCCAACCCAAGCACCGATTCCACCCGGTACAGGTCGGCGTGCAGAACAGGCGGGGTCGTTTCGTATAGGTGGACCAGAGAAAACGTCGGACTCCGGACTTCACCTTGGTGACCGATCCCGCGGAGAAATCCACGCACGAACGTGGTTTTCCCCGCTCCAAGTGGTCCGCGAAGAAGAATGACATCGCCGAGTTGGACCCCTTCCGCCAAGCGAGCCGCGAATGCTTGTAAAGCAGACTCGTTCGCACAGTTGAGAATCGCGGATCGACGTTTCATGGACTCCTTCCGCTTAGTTTACGAATCTTCGGCGATCCTCACTGCTAAAGAGTGGGAAGAATGGTTTCGCGAAATTTGATGGGATATATCCGTGAATCAGCGGAAAGTTTGGTCCAAACTGAAAATGACATGTCTTCTAATGCTTCCCCCATCGCATCCCACGCAGACCGCCGAAATTGGCAGTCGGACGGCCGTCCGATCCCCAAAATCGAAGATGGCCTGCGCTATCTCATCGGTGGTGAGATTAGGGAGTGGTCGGGCGATCAACAAGACGTTAAGTCGTGCCTCTTCTTCGATTGGAACGGAGGCATTGTTCGACCCTCCCTTGGTCCGGCTCCCCTGCTCGACGAGAGCGAGGCGCTCCAGGCCCTAGAAGCGGCCCAGGCGGCGTGGGATCACGGAAAAGGGAAGTGGCCCACCATGACCGTGGCCGAACGGATTCATGCCGTCGAAGAGTTCACGGCTCGAATGAAGGCCGTTCGAGAGACGGTTGTCGAGCGAATGATGTGGGAGATTGGCAAGACTCAAGCCGATTCCTATAAAGAGTTCGACCGTACGGTTCAGTACATCGAAGACTCGGTTCAAGCCTTAAAGGTGCTTGATCGAAACAACAGCGGTTTCAGCATCGAAAACGGCTTCCTGGCGCAGGTTCGACGGTCGCCATTCGGACCGACGCTCTGCATGGGTCCCTACAACTATCCGCTCAACGAGACGTTTACGACCCTCTTGCCCGCGATCCTGATGGGTAACCCGGTGATCAGCAAGCTCCCGCGATTCGGACAGCTTCTGAACAACCCGCTGCTTGAGGCGTTCCGAGACAGTTTCCCTCCCGGAGTCGTCAACATCATCAACGGACGAGGCGGCACGATCATTCCGCCGATCATCCAGTCTGGTGGCATTGAACTGCTGGCGTTCATCGGCAGCAGCAAGACAGCCGACAAGTTGAAGCAGTACCACCCGCAACCTCACCGATTCAAATGCGTTCTGTCGCTGGATGCCAAAAACCTTGCGGTTGTTCTGCCCGATGCGGACATGAAGGTCGCGGTACCGCAGATCATCGCCGGAGCCCTCGGTTTCAACGGCCAGAGATGCACCGCTCTGAAGATCATTTACGTTCACAAGTCCCGCCGCGAAGAGCTGATCACCCTTCTCGGAGAGGCGATCTCGAAGATGAAAGCGGGTCTGCCCTGGGCACCCGGTGTTCAACTCACGCCTGTTGCCGATATCGAGGCGGTCAACTGGTTCCGGTCGCTGATCGACGAGGCGGAAGAAATGGGCGCGAAGGTGATGAACGAGGGCGGCGGCGAGTTCGTGGAGAACTTCATGCACCCGGCGATTGTCTTCCCGGTCACCAAGGAGATGCGTCTCTTCACGGTCGAGCAGTTCGGCCCCATCATTCCAATCGCGGAATACGAAGATGTCTCGGAAGTGATGGAGTATGCGGTCGAGTCGGAGTTCGGTCAGCAGGTGAGCCTCTTCGGCAATGACCCGCTGGTTCTTGGTCCGATGATCGATGCGCTGGTAAACCAAGTCTCTCGCGTCAACCTGAATACGCAGTGTCAACGAGGTCCCGACTCGTTCCCGTTCACAGGTCGAAAAGCTTCTGCAGAAGGAACGCTTTCAGTCGCGGATGCTCTGAAGCGATTTTCGATCCGGACTCTCGTTGCGACGGACTACTCGGAGCAAAACCGGGAACTGGTCAACGAGATCCTGAAGAGTCGGTCGAGCAACTTCTTGCGAACCGACTTCATGTTCTAGGCCCCGCCCACTGCGCGGAACGTAGCGGGATTTGGGGTCGTTCACAAGCGACCCCAAGACCGGTATCGCCTGTACCAATCGAACCTGTAAAAGGCAAAACCTTGTAGGGTTGCCGGTAGATTGCCTCCAGATTTGTTCAATAAGCCACGTGGGGATGGCTAAGACACTTCGTCAAGGGATAAACATTGACTACGTCTACATCATGCAGTGCATTAATCGCCGCATGAGGGTGCAAAGCCTTTCCACGTCTAAGCTCGGAGGAGGATGGGTGGCCGATTTCTGGAACGGCTACATCGAGGTCCGCCCGGCCGATGCAATGGACTACAGCCTCGGCGAGTTCGTGGCGGTTGAGGTTGAGGGACCGAAAACCTGCTACACCTTCATCGGAATGGTCACTCGACTCGACGAGGAATCGGCCCAGCTCAAACTTGTTTCGCCCGTTGAAGAGCGACCATTGAAGGGGGAAAGTCGGCTTTGCGTGGATTCACTGGAAGGGATCATGCACTCTGACGAAGGCTCGCTTGCCTTCATTTGCGAAGACATTTCTGAGAGTGGCGTCGGAATTCTGTTGCCCTGCAACCTGCCCCTCGGGCTCAACGCCCACTTTACGTTGGCAACCGCTTTTGGGGGAGTCGACTTCCTTGGCACCCTTAAGAATTGTCGACCCACGACCATGATTGGTCACTTCCGAGGGGGCGTCCAAATTCTGCACGTCGACCGTATTTCTCGGGCTCGCTGGCGAGCGATGCTTGAAGACCGGGTCGAGTCGAGCCGCATCACGTCTCGCGCCGCTGCCTAAGATGCCAGACGGTTTAATCGGCGGTAATCTTCTTTGCAATGGTCCGTGGCTACGATGCTCTCCTTAACCCCGTTGGGGCCTTCTTGATTGGGGCATCGCTATTTCTCATCACGGCGGGTTTGATCGCAGGTGCGTTCTGGTGGAAAAGCGCCATGCGTCGGGATCAGGAAATGAGAAAGGCGTGGCGAGAACAAGCCAAAGCCGATCTGAACGAGGCTGCCGCCACCGTCAACGAGAACGCGAGTGAATCCGACTCGCAGAACTCGTAAAATAGAGCCGTGCCAAGAAAGGTTTCGGTTCTGACCTATCATAAGATCGCCCCGGTCGATCCGAAAACCACTTACCCGGGCACCTTTGTGCCACCGACACTGTTTCGAAAACAACTGTCGTTCCTAGCCAAGCGTGGCTACGCGGTGGAGAACTTGGAGCAAGCCTTTCTTTCGGGCAGTACAAGCGTGCGAAAGACGGTCTGTTTAACTTTCGACGACGGCTTCGAAGACTTCTACAACTCGGCGTTCAGCGAGCTTTCGGCACACGGTTTTCCCTCTACCGTCTTCTTGGTTTCGGAGCGAATCGGGCAAACGAACGACTGGGACACGAAAGTTGGCGACGCGTCCGCGCCGCTGATGTCAGCCCAACAAATCCTCGAACTCGCCCAGAAGGGAGTGGAGTTTGGGAGCCATACCGCCACTCACGCGAAACTCGGCGAATTGGACGAGTCCGCTCAACGAGAGGAAATTTTCCGCAGCAAGAAGCAGATTGAAGATCTTCTTGGAAAGCCTTGTCGAACGTTCTGCTACCCGTACGGCAGTCACAATCAGGCAACTCCCGGCTTGGTGAAGCAAGCGGGTTACGACCTTGGAATCTCGACTCTGAAAGGCTTGAATACCGCGGCCACCGATCCATATTTGATCCGTCGGATCGCGATCAGAAACGACACGGTGATGCCCGTATTCATCTACAAACTTTTCCGGGCGGAGAAGTACGGAAAGTAGCTATGCGCATTGCTCAGGTTTGCAGTGCCACCCACCGCATTTACGGCGCGGCTCAGAGCTTAACGATCCTGGCGACCGGGCTCCGGGAAGTGGGCCACGACTGTCCGTTTTTCACGTTCGAAGGGAAGCCGTACACCGAGGAGATGCGCGCCCTGGGCTTTGACGCCCATCCGGTTCGAGTACGAGCCAAGATCGATCCCATCGCCATTTCCCGACTGATGAGGCTTTATCGAGAGCTAAAAGTCGATGTGGTCCATACCCACCTCTCGACGTCGAGTCTCAACGGATGTTTGGCGGCAAAACTTGCTGGAATTCCTTGTGTTGCCACCGTTCACGGCATGAGCGGGAAGCTCTCCTTTGCGTTTGCCGACCGCATGATCGCCGTGTCGAAAGGGGTACGCGCCCACTTGATCGGCCAGGGGGTAGCAGCTTCGAAAATTGAGGTCGTTTACAACGGAATTCCCAATCCCCCAGTGGTGGATCGTGTTGCTGCTCGGCGGGAGTTTGGGTTCGATGAAGGTGACCTCGTGGTCGGAACGGTTGCTCGCCTCACCCCGATGAAAGGGATCGACACCCTGATTCGTTCCTTCAAAATTTTGTCCAACACGGTTCCGAACGCCCGGTTGCTGCTCGTTGGAAACGGTGATGGGGAAACCGAATACCGGTCACTTACCCGATCGCTCGGCTTGGACCAGAAGGTGACCTTCGCCGGATATCGAGATCCGGTTTGGCCCGCCCTTTCGGCAATGGACCTTTTTGCCTTTCCTTCCCTGAAGGAAGCTATGGGCATGTCGGTGGTGGAAGCGATGATGATGGGTTTGCCCACCGTCAGCACCGACGTGGGTGGCTTGCCGGAGGTGGTTACCTCCGAATCAGGTTTGCTGGTGCCCGCTCGCGACGAAAAGGCGATGGCGTCGGCTTTGCTTGCGCTCGTCAACGACGAGAAGCTGCGATTCGAACTTGGAGCGGGTGCCACGCGCCGAGCGGAAGAAGTTTTTGGGGCCCCTAAAATGATCGAGGAGACGCTCGCAGTGTACGAGCGTCTCCTCCAAAAAGACCCGGTTAAGGTCTCTTAGTTTCCGTTCAGCCGCTTTTCGAGATCGGCAAGAGCAGCCTCTGCCTCACCAACACTCACTTTGTTCTCAGTGGCGGGAGCCGCAGCAGGGCCACCCTCGGAAACCATGACCTGCTGAGCGGTCTCTGCCTTAGGCGCGGTCGATAGGCCAAGTCGCTCTTCGAGCTTCGTGAGTTCGTCCTCGGCTTCGTAGTCGCGAGACTTGGACTCTAGGTCCATCAGTTGTGCGCTGAGCGAGGTCGAACCAACTTCGGCACGAGCGGCGGCTTCGCTTTGCTTTTCTCGAATCCGTTGCTCGACCGCACCAAAACCTTCGAACTGGTTCTCAAAGTTGAGACCATCGAGTGCCTTGCTGATTTCGCTTTGGATTTGAGCTTGCTTCCATTGGGCCTTGAGTGCGAGCGCCTCGGCGGTCTTCTTGCGAACCTCTTCTTCTTGTCGCTTGAGGCCGACCTTGATCTGCTCGACGGTTGCGAGAGCTTGGTCGTAGCTGGTTTGCAAGTTTCCGATGGTTGCTTCGCGATTCATCTTCTCGCGCATCAGTTGAACAGCGAGATCTCGGTTGCCCTGTTTCAGCGCAAGACCGGCCTTGCGCTCGAGCTCTTCCGCTTTCTTGCGCTCATCTTTTAGCAAATTTTCTAACTGGTTCTTCTGGGCAATCGCCTGAACCGCTCGCTCTTTGTTAGTGATGTAAGCCTGGTTCATGTCGCGCTTGGCTTGATCCAGCATCATGTCCGGATCCTCCAAGTTATCCATGGTCCGGTTGAAGAGTGCCTTAAGCCAGTTAATGAAGCGCTTCATGGGGTTTCCTAAATTAGTTTGCCGAGTCATTTACCGTTGACCGTAAAGCTCATGTCTCAGGTTCAACGATTCTTACGGATTATACACACGGGTAACAATTTCCGGGGGTTGCGCGTGAGATGTGGCTAGGTCCTTCGGCAGGCGAACCTTCTGCGAAAAGCTAAGTCCTAGGAACCACCGAGCATTTGGTCCAGTTCCTCGCCATCCAGTTCGACCCACGGATGCGAAGAGAGCCAACGATCTTCTTCGGCGTCGAATCGGGGGTCTTGTCCGTGAGAATGTGGGAATGGAATCTCAATAAGACTTTGGCGATAGCCCAGATCATCGAGAGCTTTTCGAACTCGGGGATGGCTCGGAAATACCTTGATGACGTCGTGCTCATCTACTAGAAGGGTTGTCGCGGCCGGGGTGGAGTGGATCGCCAGTCGATGCCGACCGTCTTGCCTCAAAAACTCGGCGTGGTCTTTGAGCAGAGCTTTCAAATCCTCTGTCGCCATTAAATCTTCGTGAACGTAGGCGCTCGGAGGTCGCTCCGATCCGGAGGACACCAGGTCGTAAAGAAGCACGAAAGGCTCGGGGAGATTTTCCAGCAGGCTCACCCAAAGATCGAACGCTTCGCCATCGGTCGTTGCCTCAAGGATGGTTCCCCCTTCCGTCTCCTCGATTGAATAAACATTTTCGAACCGGTGTTTCTGAACGGTGCCGTGTTCGTTGAAGGCTCCCATCTTGAACTGGCTGACGTTGTCGCCAGTTTCTTCGGCGGGAAGTTGTCCAGCGCCCGATTCCGGGAAGTTCGGCGAGGAATCGTTAGAGGAAGCGTCTGGTTGCATACCGATTCTTATTATGCGACCGGTATACTCCTGCGCGTCGCTTGAGATTTGCGGGATTCGTTCCATGAGTGCCAAGTGATAACCACCTAAACAGGAACCTACGCGAATGCCAGGCACCGGAAAAGTTCTCCAAGTTATGGGCCCAGTCGTCGACTGCCGATTTTCGGCTTCCGACCTCCCCGAGATTTACAACGCAATTGAGATTAAGGACTCGACCCGAGGAATCGATCTCGTTTGCGAGGTTGCGCAGCACTTGGGAGATGGCATCGTCCGTGCGATCGCGCTTTCGACCACGGACGGAATCATCCGAGGTATGGACGCGGTAGACACCGGATCGGCCATTTCGGTCCCGGTGGGTGACAAAACCCTCGGTCGAGTCTTCAACCTCATGGGCAAGCCGATCGACAACGGCGAGGCAGTGGACGACGCTCCGCGCCTTCCGATTCACCGCAAGCCACCGACGTTCGAACAACAGTCGACCAAGGTCGAGCTTCTTCCCACCGGTCTGAAGGTTGTTGACCTTCTGGTTCCGTTTAACAAGGGTGGAAAGATCGGTCTCTTCGGTGGTGCAGGTCTGGGTAAGACCGTTACCATCCAGGAGCTGATTCGAAACATCGCGGTTGAAGCATCGGGCGTGTCGATGTTCGCAGGTGTTGGAGAGCGCACCCGTGAAGGAAACGACCTCTGGCTTGAAATGAAGGAAGCCAAGTTCACGGACAAGGACGGCACCGTTAAGGCCGTTCTTGACAAGACGGCAATGGTGTTCGGCCAGATGAACGAGCCGCCCGGAGCACGTCTTCGAGTTGCTCTGACCGCTCTGACCATGGCGGAGTACTTCCGAGACGAAGTCGGCAGCGACGTTCTGATCTTCGTCGATAACATCTTCCGATTCGTCCAAGCAGGTTCCGAGGTTTCGGCACTTCTCGGACGAATGCCCAGCGCGGTTGGTTACCAGCCGACGCTCGCTACGGAAATGGGTCTTCTTCAAGAGCGAATCACTTCGACCAACAAGGGTTCGGTCACCTCGGTTCAGGCCGTCTACGTTCCTGCAGACGACCCCTCCGACCCGGCACCTGCAACGACGTTCGCTCACTTGGATGCTTACATCTACCTTGAGCGATCGATCGCTTCGAAGGGTCTCTTCCCGGCGGTTGACCCGCTTGCTTCGACCTCCAAGAACCTCGACCCGACCGTCGTTGGAGCGGATCACTACGCGGTTGCTCGACAAGTTCAGCAAACCCTGCAGCGATACAAGGAACTCCAAGACATCATCGCAATTCTTGGTATCGACGAATTGAGCGACGAGGACAAGACCCTTGTTGCCCGAGCACGAAAGATCGAGCGATTCCTTTCGCAGCCGTTCTTCGTTGCGGAGCAGTTCACGGGTAACCCCGGACGATTCGTCAGCATCGACGAGACCGTTGCTTCGTTCAAGGAAATCGTTGTCGGAAATCTGGACCACTACCCAGAGCAGGCATTCCTGTACTGTGGCGGTCTGGACGACGTCCACGAGAAAGCCAAGAAGCTCATGGCGGCAGGTTAATCTATGGCAGGAACCTTCTCGCTCTCCGTTGTGGCACCGGATCGATCGGTTGTCGAAACCACGGCTATCTCGCTCGTGGCGCCCGGCATCGATGGTTACTTCGGTGTGCAAGCCGGTCACGTAGCGTTGGTTTCGGCCTTGAGACCTGGTTTGTTGGAGTACATCGACGATAAGAGTAATCGCCAATATGTTTATGTTGGCGGTGGCTTTGTGGAAGTCGCAAAGGGCAAGGTAACAGTTCTTGCCGATGAAGCTCGTCTTGCCGACGAGGTTCAGCTTGCAGAGGCGGAAAAGGCTCTCGAAGAGGCCCGTAAGGCTCTTCGCGGAGAGGATTCCACCGTCGCGCAAGAAGACGCGATCACCGAGATCGAACGAGCCACGGCACGCATCCGAGCCGCACGATCCACGCGGTAAACGGCGCGATCAAAAGCCCCCAGAGGTTTCTCTGGGGGCTTTTTTGTTTTTCGCCTCAAGTCTTTGTCGGCTCATGGAAAAACCTAAAGTTGATTGTTAGGCGATTCTCGCATTTATACGTGGGGTGTCCGCACTCCGTTTCCCGACTATTAATCGTGTCGAAGGGAACTTGGTAGAGATGCCGGTTCAGCAAAAACAAGTGAACGAAAATCCAAGGGGATTGGGTTGGGGCGCTTGTTGCTGGATTCGGTCGTCCGAATTCCCCCGCACATTAGGAGAGAGAACGAAAATGCCGATGTACGCCTTTAAAGCGGTAGATCCTGCTTCGGGGAAGATGATTTCATCCACCCAAGAAGCAGAGTCTGAAGCAGCGCTCGCCGCAAAACTGCGGGAGCAATCGCTTCATGTCGCCGAAATCAAACAGGCCAAAGCGGCTGCGCCGATTGGGTCAAAGAAGCCGAAGAAGGTCAAGCTGAAATCGCTTGTCGTCTTCTCAAGGCAGTTCGCGACCATGATCGACGCCGGTATCCCCATTCTCCGGTGTCTGGACATTCTCCACGGTCAAAGTAAAGATCCTGGACTCACTGAGGCGCTAGAGACCATCACCATTGACGTTAAGGGCGGTATGACCCTGAACGAGGCGATGGCCAAGCACCCAAACGTGTTCTCGAAACTTTACGTGAACATGATTCGTGCGGCAGAACTGGGAGGCATCCTCGACCAGATTCTCGACCGTCTCAGCGGATTCTTGGAGTACGAAGCCGAGATCAAGGGCAAGATCAAATCGGCGATGACCTACCCGGTCCTCGTCCTTGCCTTCTCTCAGATCATGCTCTTCGCTCTCTTCACCTTCGTTTTGCCGAAGTTCAAAGAGATCTTCACGGGCATGAACGTAGAGATGCCGCCTGTCACGAAGTTCCTCTTCGGAATTGGCGACTTCATGCAGGCCTACTGGTGGGTGATTCTCCTCTTCATCGGAGCCGTATTTATTGGTCTGAAGCAGTACGCGAAGACTCCGAAAGGGAAGTATCAGCTCGACTTTCTGAAGCTGCGAGTGCCGATCATGGGCGATCTGTCCATGAAAATGAGCGTCGCTCGCTTCTCTCGAACCTTTGGAACCCTCATCAACTCGGGTGTGCCGATGATGCGCAGCCTTGAAATTGTGGGTGAAACCTTGAGCAACGAAGTTCTGAACCAGGCGATCGATAACACTCGAGCCAGCCTGCGGGAAGGAACGAAGCTGTCGACTCCGCTCGCGGCTTCGGGCTTGTTCCCAACCATGGTCACCACCATGATCGACATCGGTGAGGAGTCAGGACGACTCCCAGAGATGCTGGTCAAGGTCGGCGAATTCTACGACCAAGAGGTCGAGGCGGCGGTGAAGGGGCTTACTTCGATGATCGAGCCCTTACTCATCATCTTCCTCGGTGTCGTGGTCGGCTTTATCGCCATCTCGATCATGGTTCCGATCTTCAAACTCGTCAACAGCGTTCAATAACGATTTCGCCCGTGGCGGAAGGATCCACCACGGGCAAAAGCAATCATCAACCCCGAGCACAGGATGTGCTCGGAAACAGCAATCAACGGAGTGAAATATGTCGCAAACGTCTCAACTGGGGCACGATTCGGAGGGTTTAGTCCTTCGGTATCTGGAGAATCCGCGTGCGGATCTTCGAGACTTGATCATGGTGAACTATGCAAGTCTCGTGGAGCGAACCGCACGAAAGTTCGCCGGTATCGAAGCGTACGAAGACCTAGTTCAAGTGGGCTTTATCGGTCTGCTGAACGCGCTCAATAAGTTCGATCCGTCGGCAGGAGTTCGATTCAACACCTACGCCACCTACTTGGTGGCGGGTGAAATCAAGCACTACCTGCGCGATAAGTCGCAGACGATTCGCCAACCGGCGTGGCTTCAAGAGCTGCGTCACAAGGTGAATCGAGCCGCGTCGTCGCTGCAGGCAACGCTTGGACGAGTTCCTACCGAGCGGGAAATCGCCGACACCATCGGTGTTAGCGAGTCGTCGGTGAAAGAAGTTCTTATCACCGCGGACCTGTTGCGCGTCGGTTCACTGGATGCTCTGCCGACCAATTCTGAGGATGATGTGGAATCCGAAGTCGATAAGATCGACGCGGCCAACTACACCCCAGAGCAACTGTCGGTGGAAGATCGAGTGGTACTTGAACACGCCATGCAACAGCTTCGAGATTTGGAACGAGAGGTTTTGACCCTCTTCCACTTCGAGGCTCTGAACCAAACAGAAATCGCAAGCAAACTCGGAATCTCGTGCAACTATGTGTCGCACATTCTCCGACAATCGCTGGCGAAGCTGCGCAAGATTCTCACCTCGGAAGAGGCGAAGGATCGCGTGCTGCGAAAGTCGTCCGACGTCTCCGAAAATGAGATCGTCGATCCGATCACCGATGCGTACACGGAGGCATACTTCCGGGCACGAATCGATGAGGAGCTTCACCGAGCCAGCTATGAGAACACCGAGGTGGGTCTCATCGTGGTGAAGTTCACGGGTCTGGAGGGTATGCGACGGTTCTATGGTGAGGAAAGCGTTCAAGGATTCCTTTACGATGCCGCCGACTTCTTCCGAGACAACGTTCGTCGCCTAGACTTGGTAGCACGATACGGTCAAACCGGATTTGCAATCATTCTTCCTTCGGGTGGCAAAAACTTGGACCTCGTTCGAGGACGTTTGCTCTCTCGATTGAACCTGTGGGTAAGCGGTCGATACGGAAACACGGGCGCTGTCAAGGCGTACGTCGCCGAGGCTCTTGCTCCGAAAGACGGCAAGACGGGTCGAGACTTGATCGCCAAGATCGAAGCGACACTTGCCGAAACGGGCGATCAACGCGCCGCCTAATCAGGACTCACTCCGAAAGGAACTCCCTTGCCGAATGCGACACGGCAGGGGAGTTTTTATTTTAGGGAGATGTTTGCGCTGGCAAGAAGCGCCCAGGTCTCGGCCTTGTAAACGTTCACCCGGGTTCGACCATTGTCTGTTTTCCAGGCAACCAGCCAGTCTCCCGCTTCGCGAAATCCTTGCTTGCCGGGCAGCGATACTTCGGCTCCGGTTTCCAGATGATGAAAAACGGTTGCCTTTGAGTCAAATCTCGCCAACACGGGGAGTGTCGGGGTGAGCTCAAAATTCGTCGACTTCGTTTCGTAGAGAATCCTTCTTCGACCCGTTTTTGGATCCACCTCCCCAAAGAGAGTGGTTTTGTACGAAGTCTTTTCTAGGAACAGGCCAGACGACCGGTACTCCACTAAGTTGCTCCCAAAAACGGAATAAACGATGTCCCCCGATTTCGGGTCTAGGCTAGAAACCCCCCAGGTATCTCCCTGAGTCACGATGGCGGCGGGGCGATCGTCCACCACGAAAACTTCGTTGTCGATGTTTTTGGTCGCCCGAGTGTTGCCGTTAAACTTTCCGAGGACCTTGGGGCGCGGTTCGGGGTCGGAGAAATCGACTTTGACCATGGCTTCCAGCCAGGTTTGTCCGGTGTTGTCCACCCAACGCGGAAGGAGAAAGACTGTCGAACCAATTCTCACCGCTCCGCTCAAGGCGGCGGCTTGCTTCTTCCTTTTCCCCTCTTTGATCAGCTTTCCGTTCTCAGCCTTTTGCTTCGCGGTGAAAAGAGTGGCATCGTCGACCACCGGGTCGAGCTTGGTGGTGGTGACTTTGTCGCCGACCCGAATCACAAGGCCGCGATCATCCCAGACCACCCACCGATCGTCTTTACGAAAAACGAGCGCGGGGATGGGTTCCGGCGGGGCGGGTTGCACCTTGGCGACGCGGGTCTCTTTGCCAACCTTCACCACAAACGACCGAGCTTTTTTGTCGAAACTGATCGAGGTCTCTTGAGGAATCATATTGGAAACGAGTAGACAAACGGCTATCATTTTTACGAGGCCTCCAGTGGACTGTAGGGATTGTGCAAGATTCGACGAATTAAACGCGCGTTGCAAAGACGGCAAAGTGAATCCACACTCTTTTGAATCGACGTTTACGACCGCCCAAACGATTGGTCTTCGCTCGATTTGTGTGTTCAATGAGTACCGCGAACGTATTGTCGCGACTCGGTTGATGGATCGGCAAGGGCCCTCCGGCAAGCTTTCCTCGTAGCTCGCTCTCCAACACGGCCCCCGTTTTCCGGCAAGGTATGGGATCGACTTTGTTGAGGTCGCCAACTTTTGACGATCTGGTCTTGAGGACTAGGTTCTTTATCGGATCGATGTTTATCCCCTGGGGGGTATGTTCCGTGAGACACTTTTGTGGGTCCCCGTAACGTAAGTTGAATCTGCTACGCTTAGATCGTGGCATCGCTTGAACTCATTCGGCTCCATAAACTCCACGAACTCGATGGCGAGATGCTGGAGATCAAGAAGCATGCGGCGGCAATGGTGGAGGGTAGAGAACTCTTAGCCCAGGCCGAAGCGGCAAAGAAGATCTATGATGTCGAACATGGCGCCCTTAAGGTGGTCGCCGACGAAGTCAAAGAGCTCGAAATCCAAAACCAAGCGATCGACGCGAAGTCCAAGAAGGATTCAGACCTGCTCTACGGCGGGAAGGTGGTGAGCCCTCGCGAAGTCGATGCGCTTGAGAAAGACATTCAATCGTTGAAGCTGCGGAAATCCCAAAACGAGGATCGCATGCTGGAATTGATGGACCGGTTGCCCCCGCTTGAAGCGGCGTCCAAAGCGGCAGAGACGGTTTTTCGAGAGAAGAAGAAGGCCCTCGATGCTTGGAAAGTCCGAGCCGCCGAGGAGAAAACGCAGTTGGAAACGCGGTACCGGGCGCTTGGTGCCAAACGTCCAGAACTTGTGAAGGTCATCAACCCTTCTCTCTTGGCACGCTACGAAGCCATCCGCGCAAAGTATCAGACGGGAATGTCTGAGGTTTTGAAAACCAACACCTGTAACGAGTGCGGAACGCGCGTTCCGGAGAAGACGTTGGATACGCTAAAGAACGACGGGATCGGGACCTGCGAATCCTGTCACAGGTTGCTCTATTGGACCGACGGAGTCGTTTAAGTTCGTTTGCGCTTTTGGGTGTCGCCGCGCTGGGCGTGGGGCTGTCCGGTTGCGCAAAGTTTCCCGATGTGGCTCAAACAGATGCCACCCGGGTGATCTTTCGTTTCGATGTCTCTCGTGAGATTCGCTCCGACTACGTTTACATCGTTGCGATCCGGACCTCTACCGACCCCAATCCAGACGTAAACGGTCCGGTCCCGGTGGTGAACTACCCCGCGGCGAACGGTTTTGTGGCGGGTGCGCCCGACTATTACGTGCGCTGGGACCCTCTTCAATCGCGAGCCTACATTCTTTATCAATTCACCCAACCAGACCTAACCGTGTGGCGAGAAGTGGGCATCCCGATCACGCAAGTGGATGTCACCCCCGGTGGTAGGACTCTTCAATTTGAACTGACGGTCGACCAGTTGGCAGGTAACTCGGCATCGGCGGGGGCAAACCTACAGGCGCTCCAAGTCAACTTCCTCACCATGAACCGTATCTCGCAGAGTACGGGTTCCGGACGGGTTTTTGACTCGCTTGGCGATAACCGCCTCATCTCTGAGCTCAACTCGTTTGTTCGAATTCCGCTTGCGACAAGCGGTATCTACGACAACTCGCGATTCTCACTCTTGGAGCCAACCAGTGGCACGCCGAGTGAGATCGACTGCGTGGACCCAGACCTGGATATTGTGGACTGGTACATCGAGGTGCGACGTCCGTAATGCCACGCGTCAGCATCCTTCTCACCTGCTATAACCATCGCGCTTACATCGAAGAAGCGGTGGAGGGCATCCGGTCGCAAACGTTCAAAGACTACGAGATCATCGCTTTAGACGATGGTTCCTCGGACGGAACACGAGAGTGGTTAGCGGAGCAAAGCGACCTTCAGACCGTTTTCAACGAAAAGAACCTAGGCACCTACGGCACGCTCAACGTTGGCCTGCAAAGGGCATCCGGTGAACTCGTCGCCGTGCTGAACGACGACGATGTTTGGCTTCCTCAGAAACTTGAGAAACAGGTCGCACTGCTCGACTCCCACGCAGAAGTGGGGTTGGTCCATACAGAGGGGAAGTTTATCGACGGCAAGAGTCAGATATTTGAAGGGAAACCGTTGGGATTCTCGTTCCCGAGATTCGAAACGGGCGATGTTCTGCTGGACCTGGTTTATGAGAACAAGATCATCGCATCGGCGGCGCTGGCGAGAAGGGAGTGCTTCGAGAGTCTAGGTGGGTTCAACGAGGACTACTTCGGTTCGGGCGATTGGGAGATGTGGTTCCGCATCGCCGAGGAGTGGAAGGTCGGCTGCGTCAACGAAGATCTCACTTACTATCGCGTTCACGGTGCCAACGCCTCGCACAAGTTGGAGAAGATCTGGCGAGATGATCAAAAACTTCGCGAATGGATGCTTCCTCGCTTGGAAGACCTCGGCAGCCGATTCCCGGCGGAGCGAACGAAGCAAGCACGAGCGCACTGCTGGGCGACGCTCGGCACGGTGAGGATGTTGAACGGCTCGCCGAGAGAAGCGCGGGAGGCTTATCGGGCAAGCCTTCACCTCATGCCGGGACGAGCAAAGAGCTTGCTCCGATACGCCGCGACCTACCTCCCGCCGAGTGCTTTTCGGAAGCTGATCTGATGTCTGGAAACCGCATTTATCTGGATCATGCGGCAACCACGCCGCTGCGAGAATCTGCGAAAAAGGCGATGCGCCAAGCGGCGGAACGGTTTGGGAATCCTTCGAGTCTGCACACAGAAGGTCGTGCGGCAAAGGAAACCATCGACTCTGCACGCGAGGCGGTATCCACCGCGCTCGGGTGTCTTTTCGCGGAAGTGATCTTCACCGGATCGGGGACGGAAAGCGCGAATTTGGCGGTGATCGGCGCCGCCCTTGCCAACGAAGACCCTCGCCGAACCAAAGTTTTGATTTCCAGTGTCGAACACCACTGCGTGCTTCACACCGCTCCAATCTTGCGAAGACTCGGCTACGAACCCGTTTCGATTCCGGTTCGGGCGGATTCGGAGATCGATTTGAACGCCTTGGAGGCACTCGTAGACGATCGAACGCTGCTCGTTTCGGTGATGCACGCCAATAACGAGACGGGTCGACTTCAGCCCGTAAACACGATTGCGGAGATCGCCCACCGCCACGGAAGCCTCTACCACTGCGATGCGACGCAGACCTTTCTGAAGGGTTCGGCACCGTTGCCCATTGGCGAGCACGGGGACGATTGTTGCGATCTCCTCACCGTTTCGTTCCACAAAGTGAATGGCCCCAAGGGCGTAGGCGCACTGTACGTGAGAGGCGGAGTGAAGGTGAAACCATTCGTCTCGGGTGGCGAGCAAGAGCGAGAAATTCGCGGGGGAACGGAGAACCTGATCGGAATTGCGGGGGCGGGAGCCGCGGTGCGGGATCATCTGAATACGCCGAGCCCGGATTCATCGGAAGCCAAAGTGACCCTTCTGAATAGCTTGTTGGCGGAAGGATTCGTTCCGACCGTAACAAATCAGGAGGGCGTGCTTGCTGGGCACGTCCATGGCCGATTCCCAGGGCTCGACGCAGAGACGCTCCTGATTCGGCTGGATCGCGGCGGAATAGCGGCCTCTTCGGGAGCCGCCTGTAGCAGCGGCAGCATTGAACCGAGCCATGTCATGCTTGCGTGCGGATACAGCGAGTCGGAAGCGAAGGAATCGGTACGATTCACCCTCGGTGACGGCAACACACCGGAGCAGATGCGGGATGCTTCCGAAATCATTCTCAAATGCGTCCGATCTATGCGCGAATCTCGCGCCGTCCTGTAACCTATAACGAACGCCATGAACACGCCTCCGATTGAAGATTTAACGCCCAGGCAGATTGTTGCCGAACTCGATAAGTACATCGTGGGGCAGAACTCGGCAAAGAAAGCCGTGGCCGTGGCCTTACGCAACCGATACCGTCGCCAGCAGCTTCCCGAAGCGGAGCGCAACGACGTGATGCCCAAGAACATCCTCATGATCGGTCCGACGGGTGTCGGCAAAACTGAGATCGCCCGCCGCTTGGCTCAGCTTGCCAAAGCTCCGCTGGTAAAGGTCGAGGCCACAAAGTTCACCGAAGTCGGTTACGTTGGGCGAGACGTAGAGTCCATGATTCGCGACCTCGTTGCGGCTGCCGTTCGCATGGTGGAAAAAGAGCGACAAGATTCGGTCGAAGAACAAGCGTATGAAGAAGCTCTTGGTCGGATCGCGGACACAATCGACCAAGATCGCTCTCGCAATGTGTTCTATGCCGACGTAGAAGACGGCTCGACGGTCGAATGGGAGAAAGAGCAAGCCGAACTCGACACCAAACGACGAGCCTTGATCGAGGAGATCCGAGCAGGCGTACACGACAAGGAAGTGATCGAGTTTGATGTGGTCGAACCGAGCAACCCGTTCCTTCAGGTCTTCACCCCGGGCGGAATGGAGGAGATGGGCTTCGACATGAACCAACTCACCAGCCCGTTTGGCAACAAGTTCGTTCGTCGCAAGGGCACGGTCGCCGAGGCGAAGCACATTCTCACCCTTGAAGAGGCGGAGAAGCTCATCGATCGTTCTTCGGTTCACCGTGAGGCCGTTGACCGCGTTGAGCAAACTGGAATCATCTTCATCGACGAGATCGATAAGGTCGCCGGGAAGACGGGCGGATCAGGTCCCGATGTTTCTCGAGAAGGCGTGCAGCGAGACCTGCTGCCGGTGATCGAGGGTTCTACCGTTCAAACCAAGTTTGGTCCGGTTCGAACCGAGCACATCTTGTTCATCTGTGCGGGTGCGTTCCACATGTCGAAGCCCAGCGACCTGATTCCGGAACTTCAGGGTCGATTGCCGATTCGCGTCGAACTGGAGCCGCTCAACACCGCCGACTTCCGTCGGATTCTTACAGAGCCGAAGAACGCGCTGGTCAAACAGTATCAGTCGTTGCTCAAGGTGGAAGGGGTCGAACTCACTCTTTCGGCAGATGCGCTTGACGAGGTAGCTCGGCTCGCGGAGCAGGTCAACAAGACCGCCGAAAACATCGGCGCCCGTCGATTGCAGACCATGTTGGAGCGGTTGCTCGAGGATCTCCTCTTCGACGCTCCCGAATCCGCACCGAAGCAAGTGACGATGGATGGCGCAGAGGTTCGCAGACGGCTGGAAGACTTCGTAGCCAACATCGAACGGGCCAAAATGCTCGTGTAATTACGGAAACAGAAACTTCGAGTCCCCCGTGTCGTTAATCTCTTTAGGTAAGAGGAGTATCGCATCGGGGGAAAAGTCTCCTCAAACCAAGGAAGGACGGAGGAAACCAATGATCTTAGGGAGTATCAAAGCCCTCGCGGGCACCACATTCACGTTGTCGACGGCCTGTTATAACCAGGATCCCATCTTCACGCCGGACGATATCAAGCAGATTCAGGCGTACTGGAGTGCGCCCGGAAGGTACGTGACCGCTCCTTCGAGCGATCGCGCCAAAGGTCCTTGGGCGGTTCGGCTATCTCCGGAAGCCTCGCTGTGGCTCTGGAACTACAACAATCGTCGTGGCACAGGTAAAACGGCCCCCACCCAACTTCCGCCTGCCAATTCTGAGCAGGAAGCATATTGGGAAGGGTGGATCGACGCAATGGTCAAGTACGACAGGTACATCGCGTCTCTGGAAGCCAAGAAGTTCAATGATGCCCTCTGGCGGATGAAGTCTCCCGATCCTGAACCCGTGATCTCGCCGGGAATGCCTCCTCAAACGCTTGTCACCTTTGCCGGAACCCCGCCGAAATTTGCCAACTGCGTTCGTCCGAACGTTCACACCATCAAGTTTGAGGACATGACCCTCGCCTATGAGGACAACGTCGACATGCGCCCTCGCTACGCCTACTACAGGTTCCCAGATGGGGTGATGTCGGGTGGGACTCGGATGAGGGATATCGCTCCCACCGAGGTGCAGCAGGTCCTTCAATCGGCTGGGGTCACGGATTCGGTCGCCAAGGTGTTCAAAGCGGTCTCGCTCCTGGAAGGTGGGTTTGACTCGGTCAACACCTACGACACCGGGTACGTCTCCGTTGGCTTTATTCAGTTCGCCGCACTCTCTGGAGGTGGTCATTCGCTGGGTCAAACTTTGCTTCGATACAAGACAGACGACCCAGAAAATTTTAGAAAGGACTTCCAACGGTTTGGCATTGAAGTCACGCCAACGGGAACGCTTGTCGCGCTCGACCTCGAGACGGGAACGCCTAAAGTGGGTCCTGATGCGAATGGGACGATCATCAAAGACAAGCGTCTGATTGCAGTTTTTCAGCGAGCGGGGAGATTCGCACCCTACCGGGTGGCTCAGCTGAAGGTCGCCAAGTCGATGTACTACCCGGCAGACGACCTCATTAAGTTCACTACACAAACAGGGGTTGAACTGAGCGGCAAGGTTTCGGATGTGATGAAGACCGAGGCGGGACTCGCGACCCTCATGGATCGCAAGGTCAACACCGGCACCATTGCCTTGTTCGTAGAGGCGGCGAAGATCATTGCCGAAGCAAAGGGAATCAACAACTTTGCGGATTTGGCCAAGTACGAGCACGTGTTCATCAACGCGCTTTGGTATCGAAAAAACTACATCCGCGACAATGGTCTTTCTCAGCCCGAGCCCGCGCCGGATGTTCCGCCCCAGATCATGTCTCGATGGGGTGGTCGTTACGGTCGATCGGGCTAGTTCCGACCGACCGTAAAAAGGGCTCGCCTGCTTAGAGAGAAAGAGTCTTCTTCAAGAATTTGGACATCTCGATCCAAGATTCCTTGTCGGCCTTCTCTTGATAGTTGCCGCCACCGAAGACGGTGAATGCGTGCTTTGCCTCAGGGTAGTCGATGAAGACCAACGGAACACCTGCGGTCTTCATTTCCTCCTTAAAGGACTCTCGCTCTTTGACGGGGACCACCGGATCGGCGTCTCCATTAAGCACCATCACCTGGGCGGAAACTTTTCCTTTCTGAGCGGGTGCGTTCGTTCCTAGGTTGCCGTGGAAGCAAACCACCGACTTCACGGGCATTCCAAATCGAGCCATTTCTAGAACGGCCTTGCCACCGAAGCAGTAGCCGATTGCTCCCACATGAGAGGCATCCACCTTCACGGGCAGCTTTGCGAGTTGCTCTAAGCCAACGCTCATTCTTCGGGCGAGTAGCGACGGATCAGCGTAGTACTTCCGAGATTCCGCGCCTGATGCTTGGGGATTGGTCGGTCGAACCCCCTTGCCATAAATGTCGATCGCGAACGCGACTACTCCTAGTTCCTCGGCAAGCATTCGGCAACGAGTCTTCTCGTAGTTGTCGATGCCGTTCCAGTCCTGAATCACAATCACAGCCGCGGTTGGCTTCGTGCCGGCTTTTAGTGGCGCGGCATAGTAGCCTTCGAACGCCAAATCACCGTCCTTGTATTCGAAATCCCCTTGAGAAAAGGTGGCACCTTGAGTAGTGAGGGCCAAAAGAGAAAGCACTAGAGCGGACATAACACTCTAAGATACGACTGTTTGATTGGCGATTTCGCTAAACGGCCTGCGATTTCCATCGGCCCTGCAAAAAGACGATAGCGCTGACGATCCCTTGGAAACCCTGCGTAAACGACATTGCGATCCAAGCGCCCTTTGCCCCCATCGCCCAACCAATGGGCGCGGTAAGAGTAAAGCCCAGGACGGTGAAATACGGGTCACCCGGCTTAAGACAGAGGAATACGGCTAGCGGAACTCGCAACAGCCAGAGCGAGAAGATGGAGATCCACATTGGGCGCTTCGTATCACCCGCGCCCTGCATCGCACCCATTAAAACCATGGCTAGGCAGAAGAGCGGTTCGGTGAGACAGAGCACGTGGATCAGGCTGGTTGCTTCTTTGATCACCCCAACGTTCGCGCCGAGCATCGACTTCGCAATGGTCTCCGCGTAAATGTAGACGGGTGCGCAAAAAACAAGCGCGACTCCAAAGGCGTACAGCCCGGCGATCCACCCGAGGCTTTGAGCTCGTTCGGGCTTTTGCGCGCCCAATGATTGCCCAACCAACGCTCCGGCGGCAGCGGACAGCCCGAATGCCGGGGCGAACATCACGGACTCAATCGCGAACGCGGTTGTCAACGCCGCGACAGCATCGGAGGCGGTGGGCGTGATCGCAAGAACCATCGTGAATACGGTTAGCGAAAACACGCGCAGTACCGACATCAGCGCGGCGGGGGTCGCAATTTTTAGAATTCGGACGCCCCAATCTTTATCCGGCAAGGCAAACCCGAAGTGGAGTTCCAATGCCGTTTTTCGGACATAGAACAGATAGACCACGCAGGCGATCCAGCTTGAGATCACGATCGCGATTCCCGCCCCCAGCAGCCCAAGCCCAAGGCCGGGGACCCTGAATGTCCCCCCGCCGAACTTCACCATCTGAGAAGGGAAGATGAACATGAAGTTCAGCACGATATGAAGCAGAATCTGGAGCCCAGAGATGCGCATCGGGGACTTCGTATCGCCGATGCTGCGCAGGTTGGCGGCGGTCGTTTGGATAAGGAACGTCGCGGGAAGAGCGATACCGAAGCAGATGCTGAAGGTGGTCATCTGCTTGATCGCATCGTTCGCTCCTCGGGGAAGGATGAAGGATGCAAACCCGGGTGCTCCAAGAATGGTGATCAGAGCGCAAACGAGGCCCGAGTAAAGGGCGACCCGCAACGCCTGATCGCTTCCTTTCCGGTACTCCTGAGGGTTGTTTGCCCCGTATGCTCGACTCACAATCGCGCCTGCTCCGGTCGCCACCGAAACGGCGAGCGAGAACATGAGGAAGATCACCGAAGTGGCACCCCCGTGGGCGGTGAGGGCAGAAGACGGAAGGTGACCCAGGAAGGAGCGATCAAGAACGGAATTGACCACCCCAAGGCTGTTAACGGCAACAACGGGCCAGGCGAGCTGCCACAAAACTCGGCTGGGATTTTCGTTTTCTTCCACGATCGGAGCAGATTTAGCGTCTGATTCCAACTGTTGCGCAGGCGAATCTTTCGATTCGGTGCTTGGCTCATCTTGCAAATCAGAAGGATTCATGGAAAGAAAATGGGGAAACCCGCTGGTTCTACGATTTCATAGGCTTCGTTAATGCGATGCTTTGCGCATGGAAGTGCTGGAATCTGTGGAACGAGCGTAGATAAACTTACCGCATGCTTTCTTCGTCCATGTTTCAGCCCGTGCGTCTTCGCCTGGGTAGGTCGGTAAAGGCGATCATCGGCACGATGTTTATTGCCGTCGCTTTAGCCGGTTGCGGTGAAGATAGCTTGGGACCGGCTGACCAGGGTCCCATTGGACGAGAAGTTCCAGACTTTAAAGTTGCTCCGGTAAAGGCGGGTGGGGATGTTTCCCTTTCCTCCACGAAGGGGAGCCCGGTTGTGCTGTACTTCTGGGCAACCTGGTGTGGACCCTGCCGACAATTTGCGCCCGTTCTAGACAAGTTGACCGAAGAATTCGAGCCCAAGGGAGCGAAGTTCATGGCCATCTCAACGGATGATGATTTGAAGGTTGTTCAAACCTTTGAGAGTGAGCACCCGCACAAGTCGCCGACTTATTGGGATCGAAACCATGAAGTTCAGGCGATGCTTGGAATCGATAGCTTGCCCAGCATCATGGTCCTGGACAAAGCCGGAAAAGTCGCTTTCCTATCGACTGGAATCAACGAGGGAACCGGGAACAAGATTGCCGAAGTCCTTAAGAGCTCCTTGGGTGGTTGACCTGTGCTCTGGCGGGAACGGTACGACACTCGCGTTCTGTACGACGTTGAAGCTGCCCCGATCACCGGACGTACCTTAGATTCGCAGTCGGAAACCCTACCTGCGGGGGTCATCGCGCTTGGAACCTTTTCACCGGAAGGCTACATGGGCATGGGCGTCTGGTTGCGGCTGATTGAAGCTGAGTACGGGCTCGATCCACTGAGATTTGTATTCTTCGACGAAGGCTGGTCACTAGAGGAGCGCGAAGAGATCGGTTACGTCGTTCCGAAGAGCCTGCAAAAGCAAACTCTTATTTGTTCGACGGGGAGCGCGATTTGGAGAGAAATCGTCCAGCCAGATCACCCCGGACGTGCGTTCGCGGCTCTAATTTCTCAATCCGGAGTTAAGTGCCTCATGATCGGCCCCCCTACCGAAGAGAGGTGGGACGAGTTCCAACTCGCGGTTCAATCGCTCAGCAACTGACGAGAGCGAATTTTAGCCGATCGTGATCGTTTGCGATTGAGGGATGGCTTTCGCCCCAACCGGAGGGATGAATTTGAACGCAGGATCGTTGAGCGCCACTTGAACCTCGCCGTTTTGGGTCATCCAGGGTCGAAGGGAAGTCACAACGGTTCGCTGAGTGTTCTTGATGACAGAGGGTTCGCTAAGGAGCAGACTCTCCCAAGCCCAAACATTGGTTTGCTGATTGTAACTCAGCCCGAACTCGATCCGTTTGCCCGTGTTCGCCATTAAGTAAATGACATCGTTAGGATGCGTTTGGCGATAGGGGTCGTTCTGATCCTGACTCCTGAAGAAGGGAGTGATTCCCGGAATCCACGGTTGGATCCTGGTGTCGGGATAGAAGGCCATTTCAACCGCAAGGCGCCAGAGTGGGTTCGCCACGCTGGGCAGGTTCTTTCCGACTAGACCAAAGAAGTCGGATCGATAAGTTTGTGATTGGTTGCCCGTTCGACGATCGTAGACCTCGCTTCGATACCTGTTGGCGACGAATTCGTAGGTCCAAACCGTTTCGCCATCCGCAACGATTCGGTGAGTGGTTTGTCCGTTCTTGTAGACGACGATCTCGACTTTGTTGACGAGCCGATTCCCGACTTGTCCGGAGTACCAAGCGAGTGTTGCGTCTTGCTGCGTCACCGAAGTTCCGATGGAGTCCTTTTGGGTGAGTTGAAGGGCAAAGGCAACTCCACCGTGAATGTTGGTTCGGTTTTGGCGGTGCGAATCCAGAGCGGCTCCGATCGCTTGATCGGCAGATTGCCCGAAAGCGGTCAGTGATGCGGCGAATCCCGCCACCACAAACGCACCTTTGTTCAATAAACCTCTCATCATCGTGATCTTACGCCTTACTGTTGATTTTGGACGGTAACAGGCGCTTCCTTGTTTCCTTAACTTTGCCAAAACTCGCCTTGAGGTCATAATTAGGGCGGGTCGTTTATAGATCCACAACAATTCGATCCCGTTGTAGGGGAGGAAAACACATGCAAGAACGTTACGAAGACAGTTATCTTTATCGACTGCGACACAGCGCCGCTCACCTTATGGCGCAGGCAGTCACCGAGCTGTATCCGGGAGCAAAGCTGAGTATCGGCCCTCCTGTTGAGAACGGCTTCTACTACGACATCGACTTTCCCACGCCGATCGCCGAGTCCGACTTGGCTTTGATCGAAGGGAAGATGAAAGAGCTTTGCAAGCTCGACCAGCGCATCGAGCGCATGGAAGTCAGCCGAGAAGAAGCTCGAAAACTCATCCTGGACGACACCATTCCGGGCATGGGCGAAGCCGTCGCTGAGTACAAGCTCCAACTTTTGGACGCGATTCCGGAAGGCGAGACTCTCTCCTTCTACAACCAGCAGCGAACTGATAGAGAAGGAACCCTTCACCGATTTCTGGACCTTTGCCGAGGTCCCCACGTGGATTCGACGAAGGAGATCAAGCACGTCAAGCTCATGTCGATTGCGGGCGCTTACTGGCGCGGCAATGTCAAGAACAAACAGTTGACCCGTATTTACGGAACTGCCTTTGAGTCCAAGGAAGATTTAGAAGGCTATCTGGAGCGACTGGAAGAGGCAAAGCGGCGCGATCACCGGATTCTTGGCAAGGAGCTAGGGCTCTTCATGTTCTCGGCACGGGTTGGCACGGGTCTCCCCCTCTGGTTGCCAAAGGGAGCTCAGTTGCGAATGACCATGACCGACTTCCTCAACCACGAGCAAATGAAGCGTGGTTACAAACCGGTCGCCACCCCTCACCTTGCCAACGTGAAGCTCTTCGAGGTCTCGGGCCACGTCTACAACTATCGCGAAAAGATGTTCCCGTTCATGGAGGACGACGAGAAGGAAACGTACGTTCTGAAGCCGATGAACTGCCCGTTCCACATCGAGATCTATCGATCGCAGATGCGGAGCTATCGAGACCTACCGATTCGCTACGCCGAGGTCGCAACCGTCTACCGATACGAGCAGAGCGGCGAGGTGACGGGCATCCTTCGAGCACGTGGATTTACCCAGGACGACGCTCACCTTTTTGTTCGCCCCGACCAACTGCTTGAGGAGTTCTTGGGAGTTGTGGACTTGATGCAGACCGTTCTGAAGAAGCTTGGTCTTACGGATTTCCGCGCCCGGGTTGGCACCAAGGATCCGAGTTCGGACAAGTACATCGGGCACGATGAGAACTGGGAAGCGGCGACCAAGGCGATCATGGATGCCTGTGATCAGAAGGGCTTGGAGTACGAAGTCAGCCCCGGCGACGCCGCCTTCTACGGTCCCAAGCTGGACTTGGTCATCAAAGACGCTTTGGGTCGCGAGTGGCAAATGGGAACGGTCCAGGTGGACTACAACCTTCCGGAGCGATTCGAACTGGAATACATCGCCGAGGATGGCAAGCCGCACCGTCCGATCATGATTCACCGGGCTCCGTTTGGCTCGCTCGAGCGCATGATCGGTCTGCTCACCGAGCAGTATGCGGGCGCTTTCCCGTTCTGGTTGTCACCGGTTCAGATTGTGGTGCTGCCTATCGCGGATCGCCACAATGAAAAGGCTCACGAGATTGCTTCGCAACTCATGGAGGAGCACGGTTATCGCGTTGAAGTGGATGACCGTCGAGAGACCCTCGGCAAGAAGATTCGTGAGAACCAGCTTCAGAAGGTTCCGTTCATGATCGTTCTCGGCGATCGGGATCTTGAAAACGGAAGCATTGGAGTGCGAAGCCGGGAGGATGGGGACCTTGGGTCGATGTCGCTGGCCGACCTCGTCGCAAAACTGAAACCCCTCGAATAAAGAAAAACTGACGGGGAGTCATTCTCCCCGTCAGCTCTTTAGAATTGCTTTGGCAACCGTCTTAGCGGTCAACCGGGACGACGGATGCGCTGGATCGAACCTTCGGTCCCATTCGCTTCATTTGCTCGGCGCCCGCCTTCGAGGTCATGACCTCTCCGATGGGTTGAACGGGTTCACTTCCGCCTGAGCAGCCTACGAGTGCCACGCTGAATAGAAGCGCGGCTGCGAAAAATTTCTTGATCGAAGACATAAGAGGATTCTCCTTTAAGGAATTGTACTCCTAGTAAAAGTGTTCGGTTCTCGTACGACTTCCGCACAGGTGAGATTCCCTGCAAAACGGTGAATGGAAGCAAAACTAGGTTTGCGCCCGAACCTTTAGAGCGCAAACCTGATCCCCTCCCCCAAATTTGGTTAGCCTCTTTTTCTGCGTTTCAGGAATGCTAACGCTCCCATGCCGAGGGCAACCATCGTTCCGGGCTCCGGCACGGGTGTGACCGATTGCAGGTCTCGCCCAAAGCGAATCTCGTCAAACGTTGCCTTGGCCGCGGTTTGTCCTGTGTAATGGGCGGTTCCAAACTCCACTCGAGAACCGGCAATCGACTCTTGGAAGGTGATCTCTGCGTCCCACGCGACGGACGGTCCGGAAAGCAAAGGATTCACGGCAAGAGATAACTTGGACGCTCCAGAAACCGTGCTGTCGAACTTGAACAAGACAAAGGAAGTTTGCCCAATAGAGCTGTTCTTACCGGTTCCTTTGATCACGGGACCACCACTCCAGCCGTATGCGGAAATCTCGCCGTTGATCACCTCGATTCCTCCGTTGTAGCTCCCATTTCCCTGGCCAATGAGTGCCCCGTTGTCTAATGCAAGGAACCAGTAAGGGTTTGTAGCGCTGCCTTGGCCCGCATCGGGTCGAACGAGAAAAGAGCCATAAAGAATGGATCCGCCCACGACGGCAGGAATATTTGGAGTGTGAATGCGGCTTGAGTAGTAGTTGCTAGGTGTTCCGGCATCCGTAGTATCGACTCTCACCGCCCCACCGAATTCCGCGAAATTCGAGTATCCAGCATCGGCGTAGCTGAGTCCGGTGGCAAGAACCTTATTGGCCTGATTGCCGTTGAGGTTGTGGGAGTACCACGTAAATCCTGCGGGTGACGGCAGGTTGTTCACCACCGTCCCGGTGCGATAGCTAAACGAGTCATGAATGCCTTGAGCAAAGCCTAAAGATGCAACTGCACCAACAACAACTGATAGAAACAATCGATTCATTGGATCTCTCCTTTCCCGAATAGTTTCGATCAAATCCTCGCAATAAGGGTTGACTCTATTCGCCATTGCTTGACTGTGTATGGCGAAAATTTGAACTCATCTTCAAAATCTAGAGCGAAAAGGATAGATTATTGGTGTCAAACTCGGACATGTAAAGTCAAGTGAAGCAGCCTCTTCTAGTCTTCCCGGCCAGATTAGCCACACCTCCTGACCGCATTTATGCGGGGGACGGGGAATTTCGCGAGAATCGGCAGGAGTGGCTCCAGCCTCTTGACCTCTGGACGGCGATTTACTACGACCACGAAAACACCGTGACCATCAACTCTCGAACCCTTCTCGTTCGGCGGGACTCGATCGTCATTTTTGCGCCGGGAGTCCGCGCGGCTCATAGTCGCATCGACGCCGGAACGGATCACCTCTACCTCTCATTCAATCTCCCGGCCGAACAGGGAAAGAGGTCTGCCCTGCCTGCTTTGGTGGAAGCGGGTCACGGTCTCGGGACTCCGTTCCGCAGAGCGATTGCCAGAGTCAGCGGCGACCTGGTTCAAGCAAGGGCCTTTGCTTGGGGGCTTGTCCACCACATCTCCATGGATCCCATCCACCTTCGCAGCCACGAAGCGCTTTACGCCGCCGAAGAGTACATTGCCAGGAATCTCCGGGACGAGATTCGGGTTCCCGACATCGCCGATCATGCGGAGGTGTCACACCGACACTTGCTCCGAATGTTTCGTGAGGAGCACCGGATGACGGTTCAGGAGTTCATTCGGCGCCGCCGAGTTCAGGAAGCGTGTCGACTTCTAACCACAACGAGTCGCCCGATCAAGGCGATTGCGGAAGGTGTGGGAGTCCCCGACCTTTCGCAATTCAATCGCCTGGTGAAGGCAGAGACGGGAGTCGCGCCGTCTGCCTTTCGACAAATTGCCTTGGACGCCAGGCGACCCACGTAGCCCTTATCCGCGCTGGATCGAACGAACCGGGTCCTTCTTGGCGGCGGTCATTGCGGGCAGGATCCCGAACAAGAGTCCTGCAAACAGGCCGACTCCAACCGTCCCCAAAAGGAGATCCGGCGGGAAGAGAGGCTTAATAGGCGTGAAGTGCCGGATGGCAGCCCCGACCCCGATACTGAAGGCGATTCCTACCGCGACACCTACTAAAGAGACAAACGAGCACTCAATCAGAAACTGCATGAAGATGTCACGACGCTTGGCCCCGTTCGCCATTCGAATACCGATCTCTGAGGTGCGCTCGCCAATGGACAGCAGCATCACGGTCATGATGCCGATTCCGCCCACGAACAGTGCGATCGAAGTAAGCCCGATGAGCAGGTAGGTAAGGATGTTGGTGAACTTGAAAACCAGCTTCAACAGGTCCTTCTGCGTTAGAACTTGAAACTGACTTTCATCGAGTCGCTTGCCGAGAACGCCCTCGACTTTGTCGATCATAGACGTAGGCTCGACGCTTTCGTCGATCTGGACGAGAAGGCGATCGATCTGCGACGCCGGGTTCCGTTTTCGGAGCAAATCGAACGGAAGGTAGATGAGGTTCTGGAAGCTGCCGAAGCTCAAAACGCTCTCTTCGGCTTCCTTGTCCTCGGTCACTCCAACGACTTCAAATTCCGACCCGTTGACGGTGATCTTCTTTCCGAGGGCGCTCTGGCTCGGGAACATCGCGTCTGAGGCAATCGACCCGATCACGGCGACGGGTTTCATGCGATCTCCTTCCTGCATCAACCTGCCTTCTCGCAAATTGAATGAACGCATGGTGAACCACTCGGGCGTGGAGGCTACGAGAAAACTGGAAGCTCGTTTCTTGCCCGCCGAGGCTCCGCCACCCACAAAGGTCCACATCGCAGTTTTGGACACTCCTGGAATCCCTTGGAGGGAGTTCGAGTCCTCCGATTTAAAGTAACTTGCCCCGCCGAGGTTGAAGTTGAACCCGTCTTGGAGTCGACCGGGAATGATGACAAGATTGTTGACCCCCAGCTCATCGACCTGCGACGCGAACTCTTGCTGGACGCCAAGGGCAATTCCGGTGAGGAGAACGATGGCAACCGTCGCCGCCATGACACCAACGGAACTTAGGAGCGTTCGTTCTCGATACTCCGTCACGCCGCGAAGCGCAGAGACAAGGTTAGAGAGCACAAGTAGGTTCTACGCAGGTTGTCGGTTAGAAAGAGTCCTGGCGGGGACGATCCACCCAAAACGGTTGCAAGGGAAGTCCAACCCCGTTCGTGACGTTCGCATCTGGGAAATCGTGGTAGGCATATCGTACGCTGAGAGGGTTAGGAACACCCTCCGCCGTAACGACAATCTCGATCCCTTCAAAAACGGCTTTTCCGGGGTGCCAAACGCCCTTGGTATCCAAGACCTCGAACCCGCGAATCGGGCCGTTTTCGAGGGTGTTGAATCCCCCAGCAACGAAGTCAAACCGCAGCCGGATGGAATCGCCGACGATGTTGTAAGACTTGAATCGGGGCGAGTAGCCCGTTTTCGGCTTGTCGTAAATGCGGTCGAGGGCAATGGCGGCAAGTCGGTCTCCCACTTGTCGCTTCTTTCGGGGGTGAGTGCTGGCCTGCTCGCCTAAATCGTAAGTGACCGCCATTCCGGTTGCAGGCAGGAAAAGAGCCGCCGTTTGAGCCTCTCGCATCTCTGCCCAGAGATACTTGTCCGACTGTTTGTCGAGAGGTCCGTAGCCGGGAAGCTGCACGAAATAGAAAGGAAGATTCGGCTGCTTCCAGCGTCTTCGCCAGTCGTTGATCAGAGCGGGGAAGAGCTTTCGATAGATGCCGTGTTCTCCCAAATGAGCCTCGCCCTGATACCAGAGGACGCCGCGAATCGCCATTGGCATGAGCGGACCGACCATGCCGTGATAGGCTCCGGCGGGTGCATTGGGATCTCCCGGACCCATGGGCCGAGTCGGACGCGTCACGTCTACCTCTGCCGACTCCAAGAGGGCCTCCGGCTTCATCATCCACGTGCCGGCAAGGTCAAGTTTCCATTGGGAGGAAGCCTGCTCTAAGGTGCAGATGGGTCCTAATACGCCCCCATCGCCGCTGCGATTCCAACAGCGGATCGAGATGACGTTCTTTCCGGGTCGGACCAATCCCGCACCCACGAAGTAAGCCCGTCGACGCTCTTTGCCTTTGAGACCACCTACTTTCGAGTTGTTGAAATAGACGGTGTCGTTGTCTGCGATCTGCCCCAGAGCCAGACGCAGCCCCTTTTCTGCTACCGCTGCCGGGACATCGATGGTTTTTCGGAACCAGAAGGCACCGTCCGCGTCGCGACCTTCGATCTGCTCGATGCTCGCGGGGAGATCGACGGGTAACCAATCCGCCTCATTAAGGTCAATCCTCGCCCAACCATCTTCAAACCCTTTATTGCCAGGATCCGCTTTCTGAGTAGCCGCTTCCCATTCTGAAAGTTGGGTTCTGTAGGTCACCATTCGACTCTCGAAGGTGGTGAGCTGGGCGAAGTATTCGTCCATGATGGGTCGAAGCGCGGGATCGGAATCGATCGCCTTTTGACTCATCCAGCTTTCGCATCGAGAGCCTCCCCAGGTGGCTTGCACAATCCCAACGGGGACGCCCAGTTCGCTCCGAAGTCGAAGGGCAAACGCCAACCCAACTGCCGAAACGCTGCTCATCGTTTCGGAGGACCCAGACATCCAACTCCCTTTCACGTCGACCGCCATGCTCGGGCGACTGATGCGCTGGGCCTTAAAGAACCGGATATTCGAGTTGGATTCCGCCAGCATTTCCTTCGCTTGATCGGCCCGAAGGACGGGCCAGTCCATGTTCGACTGTCCGGCACAGAGCCACACCTCACCGACCAGCACGTCCCGGATCACAGTTTTCGAAGTGCCGCGAACGGTCAGAACGTGCGGACCGGGCTTATCCACGGCGCGCAGGTTCAACGACCATCGACCTTCCGGCTCAGTGACTGTCGAGACTCGCTGCCCGTTGAACTCAACGATAACGGTTGATCCCGGAGGGGCGAACCCAAAAACTGGGATTGGCTTGCCCCTTTGCAAAACCATCCCGTCGGAAAAAATGGCCGCGGGTCGGCATGCCATTTGGGTGGTTATGAGAAGAGCAAGCGAGAGCATGGCCGATTACAAAGAGCCGGAACCGTCCTGAGAGGGCTTGATCCCGGCAACCTCGGAAAGTATCTTCCGAGCAAGTGGAAGAGCGTTTTTACCTGCTCCGTTGCGAAGAACAATCACCGAAATTTGTTTGTCGTACAAACGGATGAACGCTGCGGTGTAGCCAAGAGTGCTTCCTCCGTGACTGATCATTCGAAGGCCGTCAACTAGTCCGGTAGTCCAGCCTGTCCCATAGTTGCTCGTTTTCCCGGTGGTCAATGGCGTAGGGGCCCATGCAATGGCCTTCATTTTCTCCGTGAGCGGAAAATCGGTGTAGAGAGCGGCGTCCCACTTCGCAAGGTCCGTCAGCGTGGAAACCACCGATCCCGAGCCATCGAGTTCGATCGGCCGCTTTGTGCCTGACTTCAGAAACTTGCCGTTCTCCCAGCGATACCCGACCGACACGTTCGAGACGTCCTCGTAGTCCCGATAGACGAAAGACTCCTTCATGCCGAGCGGATTGAACAGCCGGTCTCGGAGCAGGAATCGCAACGATGTGCCGGAGACTTTCTCTAAGATGAGGCCCATCAGAGCAAAGTTCGAGTTCGAATACTTGTACGCCGAGCCTGGTGCGAAGTCGGGCTCCCGGCTCAGGATCAGCTCGATCATTCCGTCCGTTCCGTAGTTTTGGCTGTATTGGAATTCGGAGAACGAGGTGACGTCTGCGACCCCGGCGGTATGGGTCAGAAGGTGTCGGACCTTGACTTCGGGATATTTTCTCGCGAGAGCGGGGAAAAACTTCGCGACAGGATCTTCCATCGAAAGTCGATTCTCAGCGACGAGGTGATGGGTCACCGTTGCCACCATCTGCTTGGAGATAGAGGCGATTCGGAAACCCTTGTCTACAGTCATCGGAATGCGCTGTTCGAGATCGGCAAACCCATAGGCACGTGAGTCGATGATTTTGCCGTTCTTGAGAATGCCGATGACGACGCCCGGAATATGTTCGACCTCCATCGAGTCAACGACGGCTTTATCGATCGGGTCCAGATCCTGTGCGAATGAAACCGTTGCCGCCGATGCAACCAGACCAACCAATAACAGGCGAAAGGTTCTCATAGGGCAGAGAAGAATCGGTAGAGTCGGTCGTTCCAGCCGGGCAGTCCTTCATGGCCGAAGTCGGGATAGATCACGGCTTCTTTTTCGGCGCTGATCTTGTTGAACGCCGCGAACTGGGTAGATGGCGGGCAGATGTCATCCATCAGGCCAATGGCCATCAAGGTTTTCGCGCGAATTCTGGGCGCCAGATGCTGGTTGTCGATGTACCCGAGCTTGGTCCAGAACGCTTCGGCTTCGGTGTGGTTCGGATGCCGCCTTCTTAGGTGCTCGCGAATCTCGTTGTAGGCGCCTTTGGCAAGGTCCATTTCCCACACGCGCTTGTAGTCGCAAAGGAATGGATACATCGGAGCAGCCATTTTGATGTTCGCCAGGGCGCTGCAAGCAAGGGTCAAAGCGCCGCCTTGTGAACCCCCCATTGCCCCGATCCGTTCGGGATCGACTTCCTCGAACTGGGCAACGACCTTAGCAAGCATCGCCGTATCGAGGTAGACATTGCGGAAGTACATGTTCTCCGGGGGGCCTTCCACCCCTCGAATGATTTGCCCGTTGTGCGTGTTGCCAACATTCCCACCGGGATCGGTACTGAGCCCAGACTGTCCGCGACAATCGAGCGCCGCCACGCAGTACCCCTCTCCGGCTAGACCAAATCGGTCAGACCATTCGCCGCTGTGCCAGGTGTAGCCATGAAACTGCAGAATCGTGGGGCGGTTCCTGGCTCCCTTTGGGCGAACGTACTTCGCATGGATGTCTGCCCCGTGAGTGCCCTTAAACCACAGCCGAAAGCACTCGTATGCGCTCACCCCGAGATCGACAGGCTCCAGTCTTACTTGCGGGTCTATGGCGTCCAGTTCGGCAAGCGACTGATCCCAAAAGGACTCGAAGTCGGCAGGCTTCGGATTTCGACCTTCGTAGGCATACAGCTTTTCGAGCGGAAGATCAAGGAGCGGCATATTCGAATAAGCATAACGAACGAACGTAGGCAGTAGCGCACAGATCGTAACAATAATGCTGACGCCCGGGAGAACGGTTGGCAGGTAAAACTCCGAGTGATGCGAAAGAAGATCGTGGTCGGCAACTGGAAAATGAACCTGCTGCAAGCCGACGCGGCAGCCCGAGCAACGGAGCTCAAGGAACTCGTCGGAGAAAGTTCGGGGTGCGAAGTCGGGATTTGCCCCACGTTCCTCTCCATCTCTCCCGTTGTCTCAGCTCTTGAGGGCTCGTGCATTGGCGTGGGAGCGCAAGACATTTTCTGGAAGGAATCCGGTGCGTTTACGGGATTCCTTAGCGCGGCAATGATCGCCGATGCGGGTTGTAAGTACGTTTTGATCGGTCACTCCGAGCGACGTGGTCGATTTGGAAAACTAGAAGTGCCCGAGTCAACACTCGGATTTTTTGCAGAGACCGACGAGACGGTCAATCTTAAGTTGAAGGCGGTTCTGGGCACGAGTCTCACCCCGATCGTCTGCGTCGGCGAGACGCTTGCCGAACGAGAAGCGAGCAAGACCGACGAGGTCATTGCGGCGCAGGTCAACGCCATGCTCGATGGCATTGAAGCGGAGGCATTTGCGGAAGGCGTGATCGCTTACGAACCCGTGTGGGCGATCGGTACCGGACAAGTTTGCGATTCGACGGAAGCGAATCGAGTTTGCGGATTCATTCGATCCGTTCTCCCCGCGTCCATTCAAGCATCCGTCCGAATCCAATATGGCGGCAGTGTGAACCCGGCGAACGCGGCTGAACTGTTCTCTCAACCAGAGATCGACGGTGGACTGGTCGGTGGCGCCTCGCTGAAGCCGAGCGACTTCATTCAGGTTATTCGGAGCGCGTCCTAGTGTCGGCTCCGGCAGGGAAGTCGGTTTCCGCAACCAAGGTCACCATCGCCGAGCTGATTCAGCCGAACGAGGCGAATTACCTCGGCAAGGCATTTGGTGGCGCGTTGCTGTCCAAGATCGACCTTTGCGCCTATGCAACCGCGAGCCGATTTGCTGGGAAAGTGTGCGTCACGGCGAGCTTTGATCGTGTGGATTTCCACGAGCCGATCGAGGTCGGCGAACTGGTAACCCTTGAAGGGACGGTTGGTTTTGTCGGACGAACTTCGGTTGAGGTCATTGTCGAGGTGTATGCCGAGAACGTCCGGACCGGACATCGCCGACACACCAACACGGCTCGAGTCACCATGGTCGCCCTCGAAGATCTTAAGCCGAGCCCTGTACCACAGCTCATCTGCGAGTCGCGCGAAGACCGTATTCGATTCTTGCAAGGCAAACTTCGCCGCGAACTTCGGACCAAGCACCGCGCTGAACGTGCTTCACTCGAAGCGGTATTCGAGCGTTTGTCCGACGAGAATCTCCTCCACCTCATTGAGGCGAAGGAAATTGAGGACGAGATTCTGGCCTATAAATCCGAGTTTGGATCGTAGCGGACCTGTTAGTCGAAGAGGTTAGACGGAAGCGCTCCCTCATGCTTGAGGAGCGCTTCTTTTCTTGCTAGGCCACCTGCGTATCCCACCAGTCCGCTCGCACCGACCACTCGATGGCAGGGAACGATGATCGACACCGGATTGGACCCATTGGCCAGCCCGACCGCTCGCGAGAGGTTTGGATCACCCAGCAGCGTCGCGAGTTCTCCGTAGGTCGTAGTTGTGCCGAAGTGCACATCCATCAAAGCCGCCCAGACCCTCTTCTGAAAATCGGTCCCGTGAAGGTCGAGCGCCACCGAGAACGTGGTTCGACTTCCGCTCAGATACTCAGAAAGCTCCGTGAGCGCTTGGTCTGAATGTTGGTTCGCGAGCTGAAGCACATTCGCGTTCGAATCGATTTCCTCATCGGCAAAGACGAGGCCTGAGACGCCCAAATCCGTCGCCCAGAGCCGGATACTCCCCCAGGGGCTACCGAGTTCGCCGTAACCGGTTACCGAACCAAAATCGAGCTTTCGAGGATTCTTACGCACGGCCTATAGCCGTCCAGAAAGGGATTTTGCGAGCACCACTTGAAAGGCATCGGTGGGCATTCGTTTGGCTCCCCCCAACATGTTCGCGGTCAGAATCATGGTCGCAATCCGCTCCAGAGTCTCCATGCGATAGGCAGCGTCCCAAAGGTCTTTTCCGATAACGGTTGCGCCATGACCCGCAAGAAGGAAGGTTTTATGATCTTGACAATACGGCCTCATCGCGATGGGAAGTTCATCCGTTCCCGGCATCCCAAACGGCACCAGCGCAACGGGACCTAACACTTCCGCAGCCTCGGGCATAACGTCGTCGGGAAGGGTTTCTCCCGCAAGAGCAAAGCCGGTTGCGATCAGAGGATGGGCGTGGACAACCGCCTGGCAATCGGGTCGCTGCCGATAAAGCTCCAGGTGCATCAGCAACTCGCTGCTGGGCTTGTAAGCCGGCTCGGTTGGTGCGGCATCCCGAAAACCAAGTCTTTGCGCGCTGGGAGAAGAAACCACGTTTCCATCCAGGTCCACAACCACTAACTGGTCGGGCTTGAGGTGTCCCTTAGAAACCCCGCTCGGCGAAGCCAGGAGCAGGGAATCGCTCAGGCGGCAACTGATATTCCCCTCGGTGGCGCCCACAAGGTTCTTGAGTGAGAGGAAGGTTCCAACCTCGCACAGTTCTCGACGCAGTTCGCGTTCGTTCAAAGCAAAAAGATTATGAAGCCCATCGCGGTTCAAAGGGTGACCTGCGATGGGCTTCGTTAGAGTTAGTCGCTCTCAGAGCCTGCGTAGGGCGAAGAGTAGTTCGGTGGTTCCTTGGTGATCTGAACGTCGTGGGGGTGAGATTCTCGAAGGCCCGCGTTGGTGATCTTTACAAACTCCGCGTTTTCTCGAAGCTCCAAGAGGTTGGAGGCGCCGACGTAGCCCATGCCCGATCGTAGTCCCCCCACCAGTTGGTCCATCGTGTCTTTGAGGGTGCCCTTGTACGGAACTCGACCCTCAACACCTTCCGGAACGATGACCGCTCCCGCTTCTTTCACCTGCATATAGCGATCGCTGGATCCAGACTTCATCGCGCCGATGCTGCCCATGCCTCGATACACCTTGTAGGCTCGGTTTCGGAAGATTTCCACCTCACCGGGGCTCTCTTCGCATCCCGCGAACATGTTGCCCATCATGACGCTATTGGCCCCCGCCGCAAGACACTTGACGACGTCGCCGGATGAGCGAATGCCACCATCGGCAATGGTCGGAATGCCAAGTTCACCTGCTTCCTGCGCACAGTCGTACACGGCAGTGAATTGCGGAACACCGACGCCTGCCACGACACGTGTTGTGCAGATCGATCCCGCACCGATTCCGATTCGAAGTCCGTCGGCCCCTAGCTCGTGCAGGGCTCGAACTCCGGCTCGCGTGGCGACGTTTCCGGCGATGACTTTCAGATCAGGAAGTCGCTCTTTGAGCATCTTCAAGCAGTTCATCACGCCCTTGGAATGCCCGTGGGCGGCGTCGATCACGATGAAGTCCACTCCTGCGTCGTGCAATGCTTTTGCCCGCTCGTACGGCTCGCGGAGCGCGCCAATGGCCGCTCCGATCACGAGCCGTCCTTTCGAGTCCTTTGTGGAAAGCGGGTGTCGCTGAATCTTGAGGATGTCTTTAATGGTGATGAGGCCCGTGAGGTGACCATCAGAATCCACGATCGGGAGCTTCTCGATCCGATGCTCGGCGAGCATCATTTGAGCCTCTTCAAGGGTGGTGCCGGGCTTGGCGGTGACCAGGTCTTTGTTGGTCATCCGGGTGGAAATCTTCTGCGAGTAATCAGACTCGAAGCGAATGTCGCGGTTGGTGAGAATTCCGACTAATCGACCCTCAACATCAACGATGGGAACGCCGCTAATGTGATAGCGCTCCATGAGGTTCACGGCGTCTTGAATCGTTTCTTCCGGACCAAGTTTAAACGGCTTCGTGATAACGCCCGATTCGGATCGTTTCACTCGGTCGACCGCATTGGCCTGAGCCTCAATCGACATCGTTCGGTGAAGAACGCCCACGCCGCCTTCACGGGCAATGGCGATTGCAAGACGGGCATCGGTGACCGTGTCCATTGGGGCAGACACGATCGGGACTCGTAGGCGAATTCCGGGAAGGAACTCGGTAGACAGGTCGGTTTCGCTGGGCAGAACTTCGGTGTGCTGGGGCACCAGGAGGACATCATCGAAGCTAAGTGCCTCTCGAAAAGCCATAAGAGATTTTGGCATATGCCACCTTCTGAATGTTGGTTCGGCTAACAGGGCAGAGCGGAAAACCTGAGGTGAGTAATATCGACTCTCACGTGCCTGCTCACTTAAATTTTGTCGTGGCGATCAACCGGGAAGGGGAGCTTTGATGCTCTCACTCGACCCTGCTTCGTGGGCGATCCTGCTGAGCGCCTCGCTGCTGGTTGGATTCAGCAAGACTGGACTTCCGGGCTCGGGAATCGTGGCGGTTCCCATGCTCGCCGCAGTGTTTGGGGGCCGACTTTCCGTGGGAACAGCCCTTCCGCTGCTGATTGCGGCAGATTGTTTCGCGGTCTACTACTACCGGAAAGAGGCGAGGTTTGATCATCTCGGCAAGTTGCTCCCCTGGGTGAGTTTGGGATTGGTGGCAGGAACGGTCGCGTTATTCTCGATTGGCGATAAGAAGTCGGTGACCGACCCGCTGAATCCAATCATCGGATCGATCGTTTTGATCATGTTGGTTCTTGGGGTGCTTCGGGGCAAGTTAGGAGACAAACTCGTTCCCCATTCGGTTTGGGGAACTCGAGCAACCGGCGTATTGGCGGGCTTCACAACCATGGTGAGCAACGCAGCCGGTCCGATCATGCAGATCTACTTAGTGGCGACGGAGATGAAAAAAGAAGAGCTGATGGGCACCACCGCGCTCTACTTCTTCACGGTCAACGTCATCAAGATTCCGTTCTACATTGCGCTCAGCACCTCGCAGCCGAACAATCCGATGTGGAGTGTTGCCTCCCTGTCGACAGTGGCGTGCGGGTTGCCGCTTTTGATTGTGGGTGCCCTTCTCGGGCGGCGATTCGCCGGGGCTGTCCCGCAGGCGGTCTTTAACAAGGTTGTCCTGTTGTTTGCAGCATTGGGTGGCCTCTATTTGATCTTCAAATAGAAAATGGCCGATCCCAAAAGTGGGATCGGCCATTTGTTCGTGGCTCTTTCGCGATTAGTTCTGGACTTGGACGCCAGAGATCGGATCGAGGATAGGTGTACCGCCCGCGGTGTACATTCGGTTGCCCCACTGGTAGTTGTTGACTGCCAGGGTTTGAGCGAATGCTCGGAACTTAGCGGAACCGTCGGCAAAGCCGTAGTTGTCGCCTTGGTTGTTCCATCGGAACGCGCTGGTGTAAGTGATCAGCGGCATGTTGGCTTGACCTTGTTGGCAAATCTGGAAGATGTTGCGAGCCGGGCTAACGATTTGCTGGAAGTTCAGAGCGTACAGCGGGGAAGATGTCCCGTCGGTGTTCTCACCAAAATAAGGCGTGTTGTTCGCCGCATCTCGGGTGACCGCGTTCGCCGATCGGTGCGAGGAGTTTCGAAGACCCGTACCGAGCGATTGACCGTTCAAACACTGAAGGCTGCTGGTGAGACCCATGATGTAGATGGTGTTTGCAGGAGAGTCAAGAGCGGTGACGCTGACGACTCGAATGCCACCAACCGTTTGGTCGAGGATGTTTCGCAAGCGAGGGATGACCGCGCTGTTAACCGTGTAGGAAAGGCGAGGCACCTGATCGTCGACGATCGAACCACCAACGGTCGGAACGCCCGGTACTTGACCGCCGTTCGGACATCGGTCGGGCTGTTGTCCTCCCGGGAAGCCTCGACCGCTGTTGTTGTTTGCAGACGCGAAGCAGGTGGGAGCGTGGCCCTGAAGTTGGTCGCCAGGAGAGACGAACATATCGAGGTTCTTCACGTACGGCTGAACCATTGCGGACCAGTGAACGTAGCCGCCTGCGGTACCGCCAAGCGCGGGGTTGAATGCGCGGTGGAAGTAAGCGCTGGGGAGGACGTCGTCGTTGTCCGCCGAGTACATGATCAAGCCGAGGCTGATCTGCTTTTGGTTGCTGAGGTCGGTCGTCTTCTTTGCAGCAGCCTTCGCTTGGGCGAAGACCGGGAAGAGGATAGCGGCAAGAATTGCGATGATCGCAATGACGACGAGCAGCTCAATAAGTGTAAAACCTTTCTTCATGGAATCTCCAATCGGTACCCCTAGATTGAGAATTGCCAATGTTAAGAGAATGTGAAAAGATGGGCACTTTGAACAATCCTTGACAAGTTTTTGTCTGTTTCTGGATTTTTTGCGGTGTGCCGACTGATGGAAGTCGGCCCACACTGATACATCAAAAACCCCAGATTTTAGGTAGAGAAGGATCGACCCTCCCGTCTCTTTTCATTCATTCAAATGAGTCCGGGGGTTTTTATCATGCGCTTCAGACGATTTCGTTCATACGTTTCGAAAAAGGAAGATATATCAGTGAACGATGTCGTATCACTAAGATGAAATGCACCGAATCGTGAGTTTTGGAAAGTGCTTCGCCGATCCGATCGCCGTGCGAATCATGCGCGTTCTGCTAAAGCAGTCAATGACCATCCAGGACATTCAAACTGTCCTTGATCTGGATCGTCACACCGTTGATCTTCGCCTAACGAAACTGAGAGACGCCTTTGTCGTCCACAGCGACTTCCAGGGTCGATGGCTCAAGTTTCGTATTTCGGAACGAGCCCGCCCGCTCGTAGAGCGTCTTCTTGGCGACTTTTACGAGGACGTCGATTGGGATCCGAACACGGGTCACGACGATCGACGCTTCAAAGAGTATTTCGCGAAGCCTGCGCCTCGCGTTCCTACCAACGTTTAATCGACACTAGGAGTTCAAGATTCTTTGGGAAGCCATTCTGGCTTCCCATTTTTTTGCCTAAACGTTATAAAAAGGGGTATGGCGCAAGTTTCGCTGAGTAAAGCTTTGAAGCTCAAGAACAGGCAAATAAAGCTCGTTCGCACCCTGCAAGAGCGAATTGTGAGCCACAACCGATTTGCGGAAGGCGTCCCCGCCCAGTTCGATTTGAAACAGGAATTGGCAAACTTGACGGTGGCGGTAGAAAAATTGGCGAAGCTAAAGGCGGCCATCACCGTTGCCAACCGAGAAGCCCAAGTGAAGATCAACCGTATTGCTGAGTTGCGAGGTCTGATTTCCTGGGCGAAGGGCGTACCCACGGGCGAAGGGCCGAATGAATACGGTTTCGGGGGAGCCCCGGTGAACTATGCGGTCCAGTTAACGGCCGCACATCTCGCCGAGGTGATCGAGTCTTGGGAAAAAGAGGTCGACACCCTGCAAGATGAAATTGACGAGTACAACGCAACGGTGAAGATCGAAGTAGAACTTTAACCAAGCAAAAGTGGAGGGAGTCGGAATCACAATCGGTCTCATAAACGCCTATGAATAATGGGCATGCTTATCCAAAGCACCTAGCAAAAGATGCAGACACGATCCTGATCCTTCGATCCTACGGGTCTTTCCGTAAACCTTCAAAGGTCAAGATTCAAACCTCCTACTGATGAGTCCTTTGCCGACCCTTCCACTCTTCAAGTTTTTCGTCCTTCACGCTCGGGCAACCGGTCGAATCGAGAGCAACGGACTGTCGATTCGACCTTCCGAGATGAGGTAACCAACCGACCCTGGGTGTCTTCCTTGCACTCCGATTCGCAGGAGATTGTCTCCAATGCTGCCTTCAAGAATGGTGGCTTCGCGGTCCGGAACGTAGAGGGCGCTGAATCGGAACGGATGTGAGGAGAATGGTGTCCCACGGAATCGTTCTTCCGCCAACACGATCGTCTCGTCGTCGTACTGTTGGATCAACTGAATCTGACCCTCTGCGGTGAGAACCAGCCCGAGATATCGACGGAGTCCCGAGCATCCCAGGACAAGGCCGCATCTCTGCGCGAGGGTGACGTGGATGTCCGCTGCGAGTGAAACGTCGGAGACACCCCCGGCGCCATGGAGGAAAAGCCCGTCTCCAGACTCGTGACTGAGCCGGAAACCGAGGGACCACTTCGACCAATCATCGACCGCGTTCATCCACTGCAACTGTTGGGCGGGTGATCCGCCGTTGGTGAGGTCCAGAACGGGCGTGCCGGAAATCTCTATTCCGGCTATTCTCAGCGTTCCTTCTTCCAGCAACCGAATGCCTAGTTTTCGAATGGGGAATCCTTTTGTTTCCGGAACGGTGATGGTCACGAGATGCCCGGTTTGTCCAATCGTGCCCTGGTACTCCTTCTGCGGGTTTTTGGGGAAGTGGTGACCCGCGACGATCTCTCGCTTGTTCTCCGCATCAATCTGATACTCGACCACGACTTCGAACGGGGGAGCAACGTGGGCGTCTTCGTAGACAATACCAATGGTCTGCCCGGTCATGAGGGTTGGCGAACCCATGAGCTCGTAACCCTTCATTTCAAGCGATTCCAGCCAGGTGAAGCAGGATGCCTCGGTATCGGCGGGACCGGAGATAAGGATCGCGCCGAAGTCGTACTCAACGGGTGACCAGCCCTGCACCGAATCGGGGAACTCAAAGTTGTAGGTGGGGAAGTAAGGGGGCTGCTCGCCGCGCAGGAGGTGAGCCGTTTGCACAATGCGTTGAGCTTCTTGGGCAGCATCGGAGATAACGCGATGCGGCGCGGCGGCGGCGACATAAAGCCGATCTGCCACCGGACCTCGCCAGTCCTTTTCGTGAAGGCCATTCAATCCGTTGAGAACGCCGAGGATGGTGCCCACATTGGCCGCGTTGCAATCGGTGTCCCAACCACAGGTGTTGACCACTTTCATCGACTGAGCGAACGATCCTTTCCCGTGGAAAAGGGCAAAGAGGATGAGCGCGTGGTTCGGAATGATGTGACATCCACCCGGATAGCGATGATATCCGTAGGTTTCGTCGAGCGAGGGGAAGCCCTTCAGATAGTCTGGTTCATCGACTACCCGTTGCCGAACATCATCGACTAAGGCGCGAATCATCGAGTCTTGGGGGATGTACTCGCTCGCCTTTTCGATGACCTCCTCAATCGATCCACCGTCAAAAGCACAGGCGATCATCGCGGCGATCATTTGAGCGCCTACCACTGCTTCGCCGTCATGGCTCACTCTTGCGGCTCGTTCCGCGAAAGAAACCGCGGCTGCGGGATCGCCGGGGCAGAGCAGACCCCACCCATCGATAAAGATCTGGGCGCCAATCTGCTCAGCGACGGTCTTCCCATTCCGGGCGATGGACCCCGATTCCGGCGCGGGAATGCCAGATTTGAGGCGATGGAAAGCGGTGTGTTCGGTGGATTGCCCGACTCCACCCCACCACAGGATGGTTCGACGAGCGACGATCTGGTTCAGCCAGGTCTTACCGATTTGCTCGGACGTGATGTTCGGGTCGTAATCGTGCTCTTCCAGCGCTCGAAGGAAAGCGAAGGTGCCGCTGATATCGTCGTCGGTAACAATCAGCGGATGGCCTAATCGGTCGTGGACGTAATACTCAATCTCCCCGAGTTCCTCCATGATCCGCTTGTGAGACCACTGCTCAAAGGGTCGACCAACGTAGACGCCAATGATCTTGCCCAGGACCCCCGCGTAGACCTGTTCGGGATAGGCGGCGTACTTTTCTAGGGAGGTTTTGAATTCCATTACTGCTTGAATTTTAGACCGCTTGGGAAATTGAGCCGTGGAAGTTTGGGGCGATGGGCAGGGGTAACCCTCGGCGTGAGATAATCGTCTTACCTACGATGCTATCTACCGCAGTCGCACTTTTAAGCCTGGTTGCTCCCGCTGGACAGGGCACCGCCGGACAAGGTTCCGCAGCGACCGCAAAGGTCATCGATCCGAGCGACCTGGCTGCAAAGCTAGCTACGATTTCAAAACGGAACGTTATTCTTTTTCTTGCCGACCCCATGGCTCTGCCCGCACCCGAAGAAGGGGAGGACCTTGACGCCATTCTTGCAAAGTTGAAGAAGCAGGGATTAACGCCCTCGACGGTCTATTCGGTCAACGTTTATCAGCGACAAACTTCCAAAGATCGAATCCGGGCGCTCTCTTCCGTCTTCGCGATGCAGAAAAATCCCGTCCGGGGACCCAAGGTCACGGACCCTCCGGCCGATGCCTTCAAGGATGGCAAGGTGACGCTTAAGACCAATAAAGGCGAGGCGATCGACCCGTTTGCCCTTTCCAAGATCAGGTTCTCCAAGCCCTTGATGGTCGAAGATTGGTTCGCGGGGAATGCGAGTCGGAATCTTCTTGCTTTCGATGTGAACGGGATGGACGAACGAGAGTTTTTGAAAGAGGTCGCAAAGTCTCTGGGTGCGCGATTCGACTACTCGGGTCCGAACTATCGCCTCTCTTTTGATCCCGTTGAATTCAAGACGCGCACGTTGCCAACCATCGAGCTAGCGGCAAAGATCTTTGGGCAGAACCTGAAGCCAAATCAACCCAACGGAGCGGGTCCGAGCAACGAGTTCGTGGAGCAAGGTGACCCAGACACGGGCATGGGAATGCGGCGAGAACGCTATAACGTCACCCTCCCGGCAATCGAATTGCTCTACAAGGTGGTCCAGAACCTGGATGCCAAGCTGCTCGAAACCGTCTTTGCGGTATCCGGTTCGAACGCGGAAGTGAGTTTGGGCAGACACCCAGCGGAAGCGACCGCTGTTTCCCAATACTTGTCGAAGGTGATGCCCCATAACCCGCGAGCAGGCACCGGGAATGCTCAGAATCAGGCCGGAAATAGGACCACTGCGGGCACAAACGGGAACGATCAATCCGATTCGAGAGATCCTTTCCTTGCTCCTGGAAAGACCTACGAGAACTTGATGGCGACGATCAATCGTCCCAACCCGGGCTTCCTGATCTTGACCTCGGACTTCAACATGAGACTGCGGCTCAACGCTTTTCAGCGAAAGATCGGCGAGGATAGACCCCAGCCCGTTGAGATCAATCGAAACGCGCTTTAAAGGTGAGAGTTAAAACAAAAAGAGCCAGATCGAACGACCTGGCTCTTTTTGTTTGCTTGGGCAAGCTTTACGACTTGAGGGCTTCGGCACCGCCGACGACTTCCAAGATTTCCTTGGTGATCGAGGCTTGGCGCTCGCGGTTCGCCTTCAAGGTGAGAGACTGGATCATCTTGCCTGCGTTGTCCGTTGCGGAGGTCATGGCGCTCATTCGTGCACCGAACTCCGAAGCGGTCGATTCCAGCAACGCCTGCCAAACAAGGGTTTGGAAGTAGCGGGGAAGCAAGGTGTCGAGAACGGTTTCGGCGGATGGCTCGAAGGAGACGTCGCCAGAGTTGCCGCCCTCAGACTGAGGAGTCTCGATGGGGAGCAATTGAACCGTTTGCGGGACCTGTCGGATCGCGGAGATGAACTTGGAGTACACAACATAAACCGCGTCTACTTCGCCGCTTTCAAACATTTGCCGCGCACCCTTTGTGATCAACGCTGCATCTTCAAGTCGAGCACCTGCCGAGGGGGCCGAGACCGAACTGATGATCGTGTATCCACGTTTGGCAAAGAACTGAGAGGCTTTGCGTCCATAAGTGATCAGCACGGGCTCGAAATCACCTTTCTTCAAGAAATCCGAAGCGCGTCGCAGGATGTTCGTATTGAACGCTCCTGCAAGGCCGCGATCCGAGGTGAGAACGATGACCAATGCTCGCTCAACCTCTCGCCGCTGAAGCAGAGGGTGGGAAGGCAATTCTCCTCCCGAAGAAAGAGAACCCATGATCTCGCGAAGCTTGTCCGCGTAGGGACGAGCTTCCAAGACCCGGTCGGAGGCCTTCTTAAGACGCGCGGCGGCGACCAGCTTCATCGCTTTCGTGATTTGCTGGATGTTCTTTGCCGCACGGATGCGTTGACGAATCTGCTTCAGCGTTGCCATAGATGCGGATTAGAGGTTGGACTTGAACTGCGCTGCGAACTCGTTGATGCCCTTCTTCAGGCTGTCCTCGATTTCCGGCGAAAGCGCCTTCTTCGAGCGAATTCCTTCGATGACATCGCTGTACTTCTCGTGCATGTACTTGAGAAGACCGGCTTCGAACGACTTCACCTGGTCGTTGGTGATGTCGTCGAGGACACCCATACCACCGGCGTAGATGGCCACGATTTGGTCAACAACGTCGTACGGCGTGGCGAGGTCTTGCTTTAGAAGCTCGGTGAGGCGTTGGCCTCGAATGAGCTGCATCTGCGTTGCTCGGTCAAGGTCCGAAGCGAACTGCGCGAACGCAGCCACGTCTCGGTATTGAGCCATTTCGAGCTTCAACTTACCGGCAACCGACTTCATCGCCTTGATCTGAGCGTTTCCACCGACCCGGCTAACCGAGATACCGACGTTGATTGCAGGGCGAACGCCCGCAAAGAACAGGTCCGGCTCAAGATAGATCTGACCGTCGGTGATCGAAATAACGTTGGTCGGAATGTACGCCGAAACGTCGCCCGATTGGGTTTCAATGACGGGCAGTGCGGTGAGCGATCCACCGCCCCTTTCGTCGGAGAGCTTTGCGGCTCGTTCCAGCAAACGGGAGTGTAGGTAGAAAACGTCTCCGGGATAAGCTTCTCGTCCTGGCGGTCGTCGAAGAAGGAGCGAAACTGCGCGATACGCTTGAGCTTGCTTGGTCAAGTCATCGTAGATGACGAGAGCGTGCATGCCGTTGTCTCGGAAGTACTCGCCGATGGCGCAACCCGCGAACGGAGCAAGAAACTGCTCGGCGTTGGAGTCGGATGCGGAAGCGAGAACGATGGTCGTGTACTCAAGGGCGCCGTACTCTTCGAGCGTCTTTACAACACGAGCAACGTTGGAAGCCTTCTGACCGCAAGCGACGTAGATGCAGTACACCGGAACGCCGTTGCCTTCGTGGGTCTTCTTCTGGTTAAGAATCGTGTCGATACAAATCGCGGTCTTACCCGTTTGTCGGTCGCCGATAACGAGCTCGCGTTGACCTCGTCCGATCGGGATCATGGCGTCGATTGCCTTGATACCGGTTTGTAGCGGCTCGGTAACGGGCTGTCGGTCGACAACGCCGGGAGCGATCACTTCAAGTCGTCGGAACTCATCGGAGTTGACCGGACCCTTGCTGTCGATCGGTTGACCAAGGGCGTTGACAACTCGACCAAGAAGGCCCTTACCAACCGGAACCTGAATGATTCGGCCGGTTTCGCGAACGGGGTCGCCTTCCTTAATCTTGGTGTCGTCGCCGATAAGAACTGCACCAACCGAATCCTCTTCGAGGTTCAGGGCGAGTCCAATAACGCCGTTGGGGAACTCAAGCATTTCACCCATCTGGCATCCGGGAAGGCCGTACACGCGAGCGATACCGTCACCGACTTGGATGACAGTGCCGACGTTTTCCTTCTCGACGCTGCGGTCGAACTGCTCAAGCTGCTGCTTGAGAATATCGGTGATCTCTTCTGGTCGAATGGCCATGGTTTTCTCGTTATGCCTTCTTTAGGTTTTCTCGGCGAAATGCCTCTTTAAGTCGTTTGAAAGTTCCTTTCACGCTGCCGTCGAGCACAAACTCGTCGTAAGCGACTTTCACTCCACCTACGAGGGTGGGGTCCACTTTGAAATCTGCTTCAATCTTCTTGTTCAACTGACCGCCGATGCTGGAGACGATCGCATCCTTTTGGGAGGCGTCGAGTTCAACTGCGGAAGTAACCTGAGCGTAAAGAATGCCGTCGTGCTCTCTTCGCAGGGCAGCGAAGTCCTTTCGGATGCTCCCAAGCTCGTATTCCCGTCGTTTGTCGATCATGACTCGGACGAGTTGAAGAGTAAGGGCGGTCACTTTGTCGGAGAAGACCTTGCCCAAAACGTTGAGCTTCTCTTCTCGGCTGCGGTAAGGGCTGGTCAAGAACAAGCGGAACTCATCGTCGGTCAAGAATGCACTCTCGATCGCGGCCAGATCAGACTCGACCGTTGCTACGAGATTGTGCTTCGTCGCCACTTCGAAAAGGGCTTGAGCGTATCGACGACTGGCTCGCTCTTCTTTCACGTTACTTCGCGACCTCGGCTTGTTGGACGAAATCGGCGATGAGCTTGCGATTTCGATCGGTGTCCATGTTCTCGGCGACAACCTTTTCGGCTGCTGCGAGAGCAAGGTCGGTGACGTGGCTTCGGAGGTCGGCCAACACGCGATTCTTTTCCATGTTGATCTCCTCTTGAGCTTGCTTCACCAGGGCGTCTGCCTTTTCAGTGGCTTCAGACATAACCGACTGGCGGAGTGCTTGAGCTTCCTTGATTTGAGAGTTGATCTTCTCACGAGCATCGGCCTCCGTTGCCGCCAACTGCTTTTCGTAGTTGGACTTCATGGTGGTCATCTCGTTGCGAAGCTCTTCAACTTCAGAGAAGGTGGTCTCAAGGGCGCTGTTGCGCTCGTGAAGGGCTGCTTGCAGCGGCTTCACAAAAAACATATCGATGATCGGGAAGGTGAACAGAAGCACGCCGATCGCAGACAGAGTGATACCGAAGTCAAGCGGTACGCCCTGTCCCTCAAGAGTTTTGTAGAACTCTGGGTGCCAGCTCGAATGGAGGAATGCTCCTCCCACAAAGAGCGCAAGGCCGACGACGACCTTTACCGGTGTGGGTACTGATGAAGATGTTTGACTCATTCTTTCCCGATGGATTGGATTGGTTAAACCGATTCAGAAAGTTGCAGAGGCTTCCGAGGAAACCTCTGCAACGGTGATGCTTACTTGAGGCCGGGTGCGCCGACGAAGACGGTAAGCAGGAAGACGAGCTCGACGAATGCGAGTGCGATCAACATGGCGACCTGAAGCTTACCGATAGCCTCTGGTTGTCGAGCCATGCCTTGCATAGCACCGTAACCGATGAGACCGAGACCGATGCCTACGCCGAGAGCTGCAATACCTAGACCGATGACGTTCATTTTTTTGTTTTCTCCTAGTTCCTTAGTTGTTTGTGTTTGAGGTTATAAATCGATTTAGTGCGCTGCCGCGAGTTCGCCATGTCCTTCGTGGCCGTGATCCTCATCGTGGTGCGTGACAAGGGAAAGGTACACGCAGGTGAGGAGGCAGAAGATCATCGCTTGCACAAGGCAGGTAAGAAGCTTGATCGGAATCAGCAGTTCGCCAAGGGGCAAGAAGCTGATCTTGTTCATGGCATCGACCGCTTGGTGACCACCATTGATGTTTCCGAAAAGTCGAAGGCTGAGCGAAACGTTCTTCATGACCTCGGAGATGATTTCGATCACGAAGATCATTGCCGAGATAATCACGAGCGGACCGCCAAGCTTCGGACCCGCAAAGTGCGAGAAGTGTCCAAAGACTCCGTTTGACTTGATGCCCTCGTACTGAACGTATCCGATGGAGACCAGCGCCATGCCGAGGTTGAAGCTGAGAACCGAAGTGGGCGAAGCTCCGACGAAAAGCGCGATCACGTTGCTGAAGAAGATGATTAGCCAAAAGCTGAGAATCATCGGCACGTACTTGCGACCGTGGGAACCAATCGTTCCAACGCACATGTTTTCGATGAACAGATAAAGCTGCTCAGAAGACTGGGAAATGACTCCCCGGAAAGTGCGATTGGTGAAACCGGACTTAGCTTTAACCAGTAAAAAGCCAATAACAAGCAGGGTGAGACCCGTAAGGGCCATCGTCGCCCAGTACGACGTTGCGTGGTGAGCCGCGTGCTCACCGCCATGACCTGCCGCGCCTGCCTCTTCCGAACCGGAGGCGATCAGGTGAAACATCAACTTACTGAGGTCGTTCATACGAGCGATCGTCTTGTCTAAATTGCCACGCGGTAGCCCACGCAACGACTGCGAAGTATACCAACCCAAACCCAACGAAAAACCCCACCAGTGCGGGTTTTGAAAACCGTGGGGAGCGGATGAGAAGTCCGATGAGGGGGACTTTTAGGGCAATGGCAATGAAAACCGCCGCGAAAAGTTGAAGATTGATCTTGCCCTCGTTCTTGGTCCCGATGGTTCTAACAATCAGCCAGGTTCCACAGAGATAAACCCCGGTTAACAGCAGGCCACAAACTTGGCCCAGGAAAAACTCTGGTCCCGCGACCGAACATCCAAGGATGGCGAGCAGAAGGGAGAGCGCCCCCGCGATTCGCAGGATGCCAATCCCATGAGGAACCGAGGCCAGGGCTTCTCGAAGACGCTGCATCGCTTTACTTCGGACCCTTCACCTGAAGGATATAAATGGCCCAGCCAACTCCAATGGCCATGAACAAAACGCTGATATAGCCTTTCCAGACAGTGTTGCCGGTCGCCGAATCGATTCCGTACCCAATCGCGGCACCCATGAGGGGCATCCCAATAATCGTGTATGCGACTTGAAGCCCAAAGCCAAGACCGCGAGCGGCCTCTTGTTCACTCATGAGCGTTTTCTCGTCGCGCTTCGTGGCTACTTCCAGGCGGCGCTTGCTCTCTCCGGCGCGAGTTCGCAATTCTTCGGCCTTACGGTCCAACTCGGCCAGTTTGTCAACGTCCGGAAGGGGCGCGACTAAGGGACCGTCGACTTCAGATGGAATCTCGCTGAGATTCATCGCCTCAGATTGAAGCTGATCGCGGATTCGTCCAAATCTCGCTTCGATCGATTCGTCGGAGGGTAAAGCCGTGATATCGTCATCGACTTCTTCGAGCAAAATTTCGAGATCCGAAATCGGATCCTCTGCCGCAGAGGGGTCGAGTGGATTCCCTCGCTTCGGAAAAAGATTCTCGCTTGGTTGCTCGGGCTTGTCGTCGTCGACCATACATACAACTTACCGCTTAAGGTCGGTTACGGCTTGAGATAAGTTGAAACCCACGGCTGGCGGAGTCGAATGGTGGTCCAGCATCGAAGAACGGCGGGACGATCGCGGTAGAAGAACCGTCTATCCAAGGGAGATCATGGATCGGAGTTTGCTAACCGAAGTTCAGTTTGTGAAGGGTGTGGGTCCGCGTATGGCTCCCAACTTTCACAAATTGAACTTGCACACCGTGCAAGACCTTCTGTGGCACCTCCCTCGAAAGCACCAGGATCGCCGAAACATTCCCCCTATCTCACGGGCTCACCCCGGCACAACCGCAACGGTAAAGGGAAAGATTCGGCACATTGAAACGCGACCCATTCGCGGCGGTCGCGTGATTCTCAAAGCGCTCCTTGAAGACGAGACGGGGGCGATGATTCTGACTTGGTTCAACCAACCCTGGGTGAAACGACAATTGGAAGCGGTTCAAGAGAAGGGCTACGAAGTTGTTGCCTACGGAATGGTGAAAGAGAACAACTACAGTTGCGAGATGGCCTCTCCGGAATGGGAGGCGATCGGAGACGAGGACGACGTCAACGAATTCGCGCGGATTGTTCCGATCTACCCGCTCACCGAAGGAATTCCTCAGAAAACGATGCGGAAAGCGATCTCAGGAGCGCTAGACGGCTACCTAGACCTGGTTGAAGAGCCGCTGCCGGTCGATTTTCGTCGCGACTACCGATTGCTTGAGATCAAGAAGGCGCTTTCCCAGATTCACGCCCCTCAGTCTCTAGACGCGTTTGAAGAGGCGCGGAAGCGTCTGGTTTTTGAAGAGTTCCTCTACATGCAGATCGAACTCGCCCTGCGTCGATCGGAGACTCATCAAGAGTTGGGAATCGCTTTTCCGATCGATGCCCTGATAGCGGGTCAGGAGCCCGAGAGTCCCCTCGCGGGTTCGGCGTCTGCGGCGAAAACGAGTCGAAAAACCAAGAAGTCCGACCCTCTCCCCACCGATCTTTTCGACGAACTCGACGCCGAAAAGCGGAAGAATCGGCCTCTGTGGGACCAGATTCAAGAAATGCTCCCCTTCGAGCTAACGGGTGCCCAGCGGAGAGTGGTCAACGAGATCTTCTCGGACATGAAATCGCCCTTCCCCATGAACCGATTGGTGCAGGGCGATGTTGGCGCGGGTAAGACCGCGGTCGCGGCGTGCTGCCTCCTCGCCGCCGTCCGATCCGGTTATCAAACCGCAATGATGGCGCCTACTGAAATCCTTGCCGAGCAGCACTTTCGCGGGCTCACGCGATTGTTGGAGCCGTTAGGCATTCGAGTGGAACTCCTTGTCGGAAAACTCTCGGCGAAGGAAAGGAAAGCCGCCTACGCTCGAATATCGGGAGGAAGCGCCCAGGTGGTGGTGGGCACCCACGCGATTATTCAGGACACCGTCCAGTTTTCGCACCTTGGCTTCGTGGTCGTGGACGAACAACACCGATTCGGCGTTCTTCAGCGCAAGGCGATTCGCGACAAAGCCACGCTCGACGGTCAGCCGACCAATCCCGACGTGCTTGTAATGACTGCAACCCCCATTCCGCGAACGCTCACGATGACGGTTTACGGAGACCTCGACCTGAGCGTCATTGACGAGCTTCCGCCGGGACGAAAGCCGATCAAGACCCACTTCAAACGGCCTCACGAGCGTCAGGCGGTTTACGACGGCGTGCGCAAGCTGCTTCAAGAAGGTCGGCAGGCTTACTTTGTGTGCCCAATGGTGAGCGAGAACGAGAAGGTGATGGCTCAAGCCGCCGAGCAACTTTACGAATCGCTCGCCAATGAGATTTACACCGAGTTCAAAGTGGGGCTCCTTCACGGGCAAATGAAGCCCGCGGAAAAGGACGCGGTGATGATTCAGTTTCGGGATCACCAGTTGGATATCCTCGTGGCGACGACGGTTATTGAGGTCGGCGTGGATGTTCCCAACTCTTCGGTGATGGTGATCGAAGATGCCAACCGGTTCGGTTTGTCGCAGCTCCACCAGTTGCGGGGACGCGTTGGACGAGGGCAGTACCAATCGTTCTGCATTCTGATCGCCGACGCGAAGTCGGAAGAGTCTCAGGAGCGCATGGACATCATGGTGGAAACCACCGACGGCTTCAAAATCGCCGAAGCCGACCTTCGTTTGAGAGGTCCGGGAAACCTTGCGGGGACGGAGCAGAGTGGATCGCTCGACTTTAAAGTTGCGGATCTTGTGCGAGATGCGGTTCTTCTTGAGCAATCACGGCAAGCGGCGATGAAGATTGTCGACGCCGATCCAAAGTTGCAGTCGAAAGAGTGGTCGCGCGTGCGAGATCGCGTTTTTTCTCGAAGAAGCGACCTCGCCTTGGTGACGGTCTCTTAAGCAGATTAACGACATTCGAATCGCATCAGTGAAGGTGCCAGCCGCTCCGCTCCGGCCTTTGCATCGTTGGCTGGGAGATCGGGAATCTTTGTCTTGCCGGTCGCAACGATTCGATCTGCGAGGAGTTCGACTCGGGTCAAGTCGACCGCGTCGTAAAGACCGAGGTCGGCATCGAGGTCGATCACCGGATTGAGCACCTGCAGCAGACCCTCTTCCGAGATCGGGTCCATAGGCTTGCCATCAAAAGTGATCTTTGCCGCCTTGAGCAAAATTTTCGTTCCGCTCCAGGCGATCTCGCCCGAGACGGAGAACCGACCTTCCAAAAGAAGGAACTTGCCGTCTCCTTCAATGGAGAGCTTGTTTCCGGTTACCTTCGCCGAGCAGCGGATGATCTCGACGAACTTCATGGGGATGAACTTCTCAAGGTCTTTGAGAAGGATTTCAACTCTCCCCTCACCAATCCCAGACTTGCTCAACCGAATCTTGCGTTTTCGCTGGGCGTAGCCTAGATCGAATCGGCAGTTCGGGATCTTGGCTTCCAGGCGTTCCACACGAAGCCCGCGCAAGGAGAAGTCACGCAGCGAGAGGTTCAAAAAATCGATACGCCCCGCTTTGGATCGGTTTGGCTCGGTGAAAAGGGGAAGGCCCTGAGTCGAGAATCCGGAAGCGACGATCGAAGCGGTGTCGACTTCACCGAAGGCGGGACTCAGGAGCCCCGGGTACGAGGCCGAAACCTTCACCTCGGGCTTCTTGGCGCTCTCCGAACTTTGTAGAAGGGAAGCGATGTCTCTTGCCGCGTCTCTTTCGAAACGTCGAACCTCTGACCCACCTATCACAAAGACGCCTGCCGCGAGTCCGATCAACCAGAGGGCCATTGAGTCTATTTTAGCGAACAACCTGAATCGGGCTTGATGAACCGGGACGAATGACTTGACTTTCATCGTCGTATATCCTGAGGACAAGGGGACCGATGGTCGAAGAGTTAAAAACGCTAAGCCTAGAGAGATCGGAATTCGAGGCATTGAGAGCCGGAGAAGCGGCGGCTTTGCTTGAAGGATGGGTGGTCTATCGGGTGACGGGTGCAGATGCTTTGGACTGGTTTCAGGGACAAGCCACCAACGATCTTCGATCATTGGCGAGCGGGGACGGCCTCGTCGAGTCTTGTCTCTGCTCTGCCACCGGACAGTTGACGGCTCTCTTCGCCATGGCGAAGTCGGGCGACCAACTCTTTCTTCTCGCGCCAGGAGAGTGCGAAGCCGAGATCCTTTCCCGGGTTGAAAAAATGGTCATTCTGGAGGAGGTTGAGTTGGAGAAGCTCGAGTACGTTCCCATTCTCGCGATGCCCAACTGTCCTCTTCCGAGCGAAGCCAAGTGGCCGACTTCCATGATCGCGGTTGAGGGCGTGCATCTTTCGCTTGTTCCGCAATCAACCATCTCAGACCTATCGCTGGTTTCCCAAGATGCGGTTACGAGCCTTCTTGTTCTTTCCGGCACTCCCCGGTTTGGGCTCGATACCCATGCCAAGACCCTTCCGCCCGAACTTGGTCCGGACTTTGATGCTCGATTTGTGCACTATTCGAAGGGCTGTTACATGGGCCAAGAGGTTTTGCAGCGTATCCACAGTCGTGGGCGAACCAACAAAACTTGGGTTCAGATCGAAGTTTCTGGAGTCGAGGACCCATCCGAAACTGATTTTCTGACCGTCGATCTGAACTCTCTTATCCGCATCGATTCTCAAACCGTTTACCTGGGCACAGTGTTAAGAAACGATTCGTTTGAATATGGCAATACGGTTAAGGTCCAAGATTCGAACGGAAAGAAATATGCCGGAATCGTCCGCGGTATGCCAATCTATCCGTTCGCGTGACGACCTCCACCATCAACACACGGTCTCTGTTTTGGATGCTCGCCGGGCTGAACCTTCTGTGGGCGCCCGTGAATGTGCTTGTCAAAATTGCGGGCGAACACGGACTCAGTGGGGTCGCCCTTGGACAGGTGCGTTGGACAACGCACGTCATTCTCCTTGGGTTGCTGTTGGCGACGGTCGCCCCGTTTCGAAAACTAACAGGCGCAAAGATGCCACCCGTGAAATCGGCGGTTTGGGCAATGGTGATCGGTGCGTTGCTCTTTGCACCTGCGCACATTCTCTACTACACGTCGATGAAGCTCACCACGAGCATCGACGGGACGGTTCTCCTCACGACGGCCCCGCTTTGGACGACCTTGCTGTCGTTTGTCGTTCTTAAAGAGACCATCACGAAGCGCCGGGTCTGGGCTTTGGTCTTGGCGATGTCTGGGGCATACGTGGTGAGCTATGGGTTCAAAGCTCCGAACTTGACATCCAACGCGGTTGGCAATCTCATGTTCTTCTCGGGGGTGTTTATCGAGTGTCTTGGTGGAGCATTTGCCACCAAACTGGCTCGGGAATCCTCCGGAATCGCCATCCTGTGGTTTCAGTTGTTGGGCGCCGTCCCGGTGATGTGGTTGGCTCCAAGCCTGGTGCCTTCGCTAGAGGTGGTCCGAACGCCGGACATGGCTGCAATTGGCACGCTTGTTTATCTTGTCATCGTCTGCGGCCTGATCACCTTCTCTGCTTGGTACGTCTTGGTCGAGCGCGCGCCTCTATCGTTGATGGTGCTAGCGCTTCCGGTTCAGCCTCCGATCTCGGCTTTTCTCGCTTACCTGAACAATGAGCCGCTTCGATGGGAGATGCTCTGGGGGACGGTGATCATCGTCCTTGCGCTGGTGGTCGGGTTTGGAGAGCGAGGCAAAAAGAAAACGGGCGAAGAAGATCATCCTTCGCCCGTTCCTGAACCTGCCGGCCCGGCCTAGATATGGATTGTTAGCCTTGGGCTTCTTGCTTTTTGGCCTTTGCTGCCGCCATGTGCCCGAAGCCTAGCAGCCCGATGAGAAGCAAGCTGGTGAAGACCACCACTCCGGCCGGATAGATCGCTTTATCTTTCATGAAAACGCCAATGAAGCGTCCGAAAGCGGCGACTGCTAGAACCAGCGACATGATGCGGCCGGCCCGTGGATTCTTAGTCCATAGTCCGAGGGAAGCCAGCATGAGCAATCCAATTGCCGAACTGGCAATTAAAGAAACTGAGGATGGGTCCTTACCTTCGCTGGGGAAGAAGTATGCCTGCACACCCATTCCGATCACCATGAGCGAGTAGGCGACGATAGCGCCGTTGATCGTTTTGGTCACGACTGAAAGTGTACCGATCTTGGCTCTCACCCTTAGACTTGCTTGGGGGAGATTCGCTCTCTTCCGATTCGATAAAATACACAAGTGGGATCCACGGTGTGGGAAGCGGGCGCCATTGCCGGCAGCGGAGTGATGTGCGCAATCGGTTGGTATGTCCAACTCGTGCACTACCCAACGTTCCACCTGATCCCCGCGGATCGGTGGCACAAGTTTCACCGAGATCATGCCAGTCGCACCGGGATTATTGTTTTGCCGGCAATGGCTCTTGAGCTGATCAGTGCGGCGATGCTGATGTCGAACCCGGGGAAGGGTTTAGCCGTTGCGCTTTCTTGGGTGGCCCTCTCCAGCGCTCTTTTTGCGATTGGGTGGACCTTTGGAGTGAGTTCGCTCCTTCACCAAACACTTAGCAAGGGATACGACGAAAAGACGGTTCAGAAGTTGATCGTCACAAACCTGCCCCGGACCATCGCTTGGACGGTGCACTTGATCGCGGCCGTCGCCTTTACTTCATTGCGAGGTTAGGGAATCGGGAGGGGAGTTATCCGCCGGCGCCATTGCCGGCGTAGCCCTTGTTGCTATTGGACTGCACTTGGACTTGTTTGGACCTTACCCTAACCGCCCGATCCAAACACCATCTCTGCGCCGAAATGACCCGTAACGGCAACCGCCAAAATCGCTAAGATCGCAAAAAGAGGATACGACTTTGGTCGTTCCGCCCGGTTCATCAGCATCCAACTTGCGCAAGAGAAGAGGATCGAAGCGATGCCACCGACGAGGTGAATCAGCATCGAGCCTTGAATCGGGAAGCCTAGCCGAAGCATCGCTGCGATGCCGGTGAGGGTGGTCGGAATCAGGGCCAGCAATCCGATTGAGACGTTGTACCAACCCGCCTTAGCCATTGGACCGTTGTCCTTTTTGCGCCCGATCAGGTCCAGCCCAAATCCTACGAGCAACAAAGCCACGGGGAAGTGAACGAATGCGGGGTGAAACGAGTGCTTTGGCACAAGCTCCGAATCTCCTTTCGTGCCGCCCGGTTTAGACGCGTTCTCTTTTGCGTCACCCGATTCCGAACCGATAGGAGGTCTTGGCACGCCCTTGGGAGTACTTGAAGCATCTGCGGGGAGGAATCCTTGCCGGAGTTCCTCAGCGTTCGTGTATCCGTCACCGTCCGTATCTTCGTTCTGGACGGCCTCAATCGCGGCGACCGTGAGCGTATCGCCTCCGATCCGCTCCCACGACTCTTCCACCGCTCGACCAAAGTCGTTTCTTTTCGGAGGACCCGCGTGGCAAACGTTGCAGTTTGCCTTCTCAGCGTCGGTCCCGGCGGGCCAACGATACGTGTCCTTCAGAGTTGAGAGAAAGGCAGGTTCCGCATGAACGACGCCTGTGGCTGATAGAACGAGCAACATCAGTAAGGCTCGAGGATACGAAACGTTTTTTCTCATGGATATCGCCAGATTGCATCGATAAATCGAATAGGATTTTGTTATTGAACGCTCAACCCGAGTCACAAGTTCACTATGTTGGCAAGAAAGGCGGCGAAAGGTCGGTTAGGCCCGATTTCACCGGAGTGAGCGAAGCGGTTAAGCGGAGCATGAAGTCTAACCGGGGAAAAGATAACCGGTTAGAACTCGAGTTTCGGAGAGCGCTGCGCGCAGCGGGTCTGCGCGGTTACCGGGTGAACGTCAAAACGCTTCCAGGTCGGCCGGATGTCGCTTGGATTGGGAAGAAGGTGGCCGTGTTTCTCCATGGCTGCTTCTGGCACGGATGTTCGACGTGCTCGGAGAGAAAGAACCTCAAGCCGACTACTCGCGCCGATTATTGGAGTTCGAAGGTTCAAGCAAACAAGGAGCGGGATGATCGAAACCGGATGAGCCTGGAGTCGCAGGGTTGGACGGTGCTTGTGTTTTGGGAGCACGAAGTCAACGGCGACTTGATAGGGTTGGTGGATCAGGTCGAAGCGTTGTTGCGGCCTGAATAGCCCGAAGCCACTTAAAAGATCTTCCCTTAAGCTGATCCCTTTCCCTTTGATTCATCTCACCTTTGCTGCGACGTGCCTTGAAGACACCCTCCACCAAAAAATCCATGCTCAAATCTTCCTGACCCGTTGAGCAGCACGAAGATGGAACGAACTTCATCGTTCGATGGTGGGCAGGAGCAAGTCTCGTAATGTGGATTGAATGAAATGTAGATCGGAGAAGGGTCCACTGATACCGTTCTTTCGGACGAACGCTCGCCAGCGAGCATCTATTAGAGCGTCACTTGCAAACTCCGGCCGAAAACAGATCGGACTCTCCGTCGGCAGTTCGGTTTTTCGGCGGTTAAAGGTCGCGACAACGGCTCGTCGGAGTGTGTCCGCATTAATCGACATGGAACTAGCCAGAAAAGCGATATCGAAGTAGTCCTTCATGCGACTGTTGGTCAAACCAAGGACCACCATGGCGTGAAACTTTTCGGCAATGGCCGTCTCTACGGGGTAGCCGTTTATCATTGCTCCCGGTACCGTCGAGACAATGCCTGGGATCATGGTCTCGATTGGACCGGGCGTTACAGCGTCGCCAATCCCGACATCGATTTGCAGCGGAACGCGGGCCGTACCGAGATAGCCAACCAGCTTGAGCCTCGACCCACCGTACGCCAGTTCTTCACGAATCGACTCGGAAGTCACCGATCCGGAATCGAATAGAACTCCGTCCTCCGGGCACTCAATCTCGCAGACGTCTTTCACAATTCGTTCAAGGTCGTCAAGTTCGGAAAATGTCAGGGAAAGAAGGTCGAGATCGCGCGTTGGTCGGTGAGCGGAGCCCGTCCAAAAAAGAAACATGGTTGCCCCCTTCAACAGAAACTGATCCCTATAGGGTGATATCGACAGCCTATACAGCAGCCGAAATCCGACATATCTCGAGAGCAGTGGGTTGAATGGCTCTGATTGTTGAGCGGCTTCGTTCTTAAGGCGGGCCAGGATCGAAGCTGAGACGTTTGACGGGGATGGTTTCATGCAATGATCGCTTCAATGTACGGACGCATGATCCGATCAACTCGGTTAAGTTTGCCGAAATAAATGAGCTCGTCGAGGGTGAACTTCTGAAGTCGCCAGCCTTCTTTGAGGGCCTCGATAGCGACATCATATCCGACCTTCGACCGCATTCGAAAACAGTCCGCAACGGTCTTGGCCGCTCCAAAGACGCGAACAGGCACTCCTTCAATTTGGTGAGTCTCTACTCCGGAAGATATGTACGGTTCCGAGAATCGCGTTATCCTGAGCTTTTGATGATAGGTGGGTTTTCGAGTTCCATTTGGCAGGGCGATCCAGATCTCATGCGGAACTTGGGTGCCGATTTCATGGAAAGCAAGGGCCGAGATCAATGCAACGACACCTGACGGGATGGCCTTCGAGAGTTCGGCAAGATCGTGCCATTCAGTTAGTGAGTGGTCCGAAGTTGCGTACAGTCCTCGCCCAAGACGCTGAAGTTCGCCATTCCTTGTCAGTCTTGTAAGCAGCATCCTGGGAAATCCGGCCTCGACCATCTCGCGAGTTCGGGTCACACCATGTTCTGCCACAAACTTCACAAGCGCCTCCTCCTTCGCGTATTTTTCCATAACGTCAATAATTGTACTCAACTATATACATATTGGAACAGAACCAAGCTTTTGCACGAGTGAATGCCATGAGGTTAGAAAATGCACACACATTCGCATTGATGTATGCATTTTCTAACCGTTCTCAAGCGAAGTTTGGTTAGGCTGCTTCTGCCCTTTCCAAAGCCGTAAGCACCTGGCACTGAAAAGTGAAGGCGAGGGTGAATGTGAAACCCCTACTCGTGTGAGCCCTGAAGACCTGAAATCAGCAAGCGCCGTTCAAAACCGAGAAGAGAAGTTAAAGACCCGAACCTAAAAAAGGCTGGAGTTGAATTGGGAGCAGTGGTCTCCACTCGTCCTTTCCAGATGTGAGTCAAAAGCGACTCGGAAAGATCAAGTGGGTGCGGGGGCAGGATTTGAACCTGCGACCTCCGGGTTATGAGCCCGACGAGCTGCCAGACTGCTCCACCCCGCGATACGAAAGTAAATTATCCCGAGTTTGAGGGCACTTGTCAAGCCCTATCCCATGTTTGGCCAAAGGGATATGGTCTATCCATGCCGTCATCAGCTCCAAAATTGAACCCAAAAGACCTCCAAGTCATCGCTGAAGGATTGCAGCCATTTTTGTCCGCACCTCTAACTTTTCGAGCGATGTTCGGCGGAATCATGGCCTACCTGGACGGGAATCCCTTTCTCACGCTCTACGATCGTGGGATCGGCATGAAGGTCAAAGGGGCGCTCTATGACGAGCTGTGCACAATCGAAGACGCGGAGCCCGTGCGGTACGAGCCAACCGACCCCCCGAGTAAATCTTACGTGAGGGTGCCAGACAAATGGCTAAAAAGTGAACTTGAAGAGACCGACCCGCTCGTTACATGGGCGCAACGAGCGGCTGAGCAGGTTCTCACTGCTCCCAAAAAGAAAAAGAAGTAGAGGCGTCCCTACTTTTTGATCTTTGGCTGACCCTTTCGGAAATGCTGGATCATCTGGAAGATCTTGAAGGCGGCGCCGGCATAGGCAAGGATGGGGCCAAGGGTCCCGGCATTTCGACCCGCGGACAGAGCCACGAGTTCGGCAGACCCAGCAACGGTTCCCGCCTTTTCGCCGACCATTTTCACGGTCGATTCGAGCGAGGTGGCGATACTGTCGACCTTCACCGTGATCGTGTCGACGCGCTGAGTAAGCAGGTCGATCTTGGGCTTCAATTCCTTTGCGGTTTCGAGAAGCTTCAGCAGCACCACGATAAGCACCACAAAGAAGGCGGAGTTGATTACAAGGAAGAGTCCGGAAAGGACAATCCACCATTCGGGCATTGCGTGGGCAGGCATAGCTTTATTTTGCTTTAAGTTGTAAGGTTCTCGACTCTTTCGGGTCAAGCGTAAACGTAAAGTCCACTCCAGGCCCGTCTTGTGTCACCGATTTCGATCCGAGAGTGACGGTTTGGCCCCACATGCCTTCCACGTGGAGTTCCACAATCTGCGCTCTCGAATTCTGGTTGGCGAGCGTAACGCTTGCCGACCTTTTATCGGTCGAAATCTGCACCGAGGTAAGGGTTGCACCGTGAACGGAGACCGAAAAGCCGAGGTGCCGAATCGCAACTCTCCGCCCAACTCCATCCCACGGGGTGACCGTTAGAAGCTCCTTGCCACGCTGCTCCTTCACTTCAAAGTGACATCCGTAAGCCACGACGCCCTGTCCCGGTGTAGGCAACACGTAGCTCGAAGCGTTGCGAAGGTAGCTGAACAACCCAAGACCCACGTCGCCCGTTGTCCATGCGATTCCGTGCTGCTTGCTCGCAGAATCTGGGCAGTATCCCATCGCACTAGCCCCATCGGAGCGAACCAGCGCCCAAATGGAAAGCATCGCGCCAAATGCAGATCGAAGTTGCATTTCGGGAAGGCGGTGATAGTCTCGATCCAAGAGCCGGAACATCAGTTGGGCGTTCGCCACGCTGGAAGGAGCAAGTGTCAGCTCTCCACGGTCAACTGCTACCGGGTGGTTCAGCTCGGCATCCTCAAAGAATCGCTTCTCGGAGCCGTACCACCACCAACAGGCGGCCATCGATCTTGCTACCACCGACATCCGAAGCATGCGATCCATGTCCTCGTAATCGCCGCGAACATATGCTGAAAACGATGCTTCGTCAAACGTCTTCGGCGAGAATGACCGTCCCGCGAAGAACGGGTACCGCCGCTTGCCCATGCCTTCTACCCGGGCGTAAAAGTGGCCGAGCATAGTTTGAGCGTCTGCGTCGAGCCCACTCTCGGTGAGGTCGTTGATAATAGCGGGCCACTCAGAAACGAGAGGCAAACCCGCTCCGGCGGTTGTTGCCGGGTTGGCGTACCGAAACATCGCGGAAACGGTTCGAACCGCCATCTTCAGCCAGTGGTTTCGCTCGTCCGAATCGCCACTCAGCCAGGCGACCCTTGAAAGCGAGTGATAGAGTCCGGCCGCGATGGAATACACACTCGCGCGGCTAGAGTTCGTCGCCACCGATCGAGTGTCGTTTAGGCTGATCCCAAACTCATACGTCCCGGGATTTTGAAATCGCTTTTGAATGAAATGGGTGACGTACTTCTTCAGCGCTTCTACTTCGTCTGCAACCGGGTAGATCGTGTTCTTTTCCGCCAAAAACAGGGCGTCGGCAAGACTGCTTTCAATGCCGAACGGGGTTTGAAACACCTCTAGGTCACGAATCGCTTCGCCCGTTCGGTTATCGGCCGGAAGAATGGCATATCCCAGATTCTCGCTGGCGGCAGTTACTTGGTGCGTCAGGATGTACTCGGCGCGAGCCTGAATCAGCTTGTCGATAGGATCGATGAAGAGGAGGTGAGCGTAACTTTCTCGACCCTCTGTATCTTCAAAAGATAGTTTCACCGCGCCCGTTTCGGTTGGGCGTACGAAGCAGAATCCACCCTCGTCGTCGGAATCCGATTCCAGATCGGCCATTTCCGAATCGGTGAAGAATCGAGTTGGGGTCGCTCCGGTCACTTCGACCGCGATTCCAACCTCACGAGGGACCACCGCCGATGGCAAGAGTCTGATGGTCGGGTGGGAGCAGGAAGAGGTTGCGATCGCAATGTTGTCCGGTCGCTCGCGATCCAAGGTCGCAAACCGGATTTGGTAGGAGCGCTCTTCGCCGGGCTCCATGACCAGGCTCGAGTGCCCATTGAACCATTCGGCCCAGCCCTCGCGTTCAACGGTGGCCCGAGAGTGCGCATAAACCACGGGCACGCCTTCCCAGTTAAACGGCGTCGTGAGACTTGTTTGAACGTGGTTGTAAAACTCCCACTGCGTACCCTCACCCGGGAAGATGACCAGCCCCGGCGGGCGACCGTTCATCCTTTGCGCCGCGACGTAAGAGGCTGCGCCAGCGATCTGTTTGTGAACGTAAACACGCTCCCCAAACATTTCACGCATGCCCTGATCGGTTCGGTCGTAGCCTTCAAGTACGGTGGCAAGGGCAAGCGGGAAGCCTAGCTCGCCGATTTCCACGCTCTGGCGAGATCGATTACGAATCGTGATGTCCCACGTGACATGGGGAAGGGGCGAGGTCAGATTCTCGGAAAACTTCCCAAGGACGCGCAATTCGTGAATGAGAGGGAAGTCGTACTCGAACTCGATGACGTTGGGCTCTTCAGGGTCACGAGCGACGGTTGCCCCGCGGTTTCGGCTAAGAATCCACGGTTCTTCGGGATCGGTTCGAGCACCAAGAAGAATCGTGCCGGGGAAGTACTCGTCGATGGATTCTTCCCCCACGAGCATTGGGCCGGATACGAACTGAAACTCGGCTCCTTCAGGAACGCCCGGATCGGTGACCCAAAGCTGTTGGATGCGTCCGCTGCCTGCGAACTGCATCGTTATGAGAGGACTCTGTAGTTCAAAACCTTCGAGCCCAAATTCATCCACGAATGAAATTTACTCAAGTTTGGCTCTCCTTGCGAGAGGGAATTTTCTTATCGTCGGAACGGGCTCAGCTTTCGAAGCCTGAAGAACCAAATCGAAGGCCATTAAAATCGTGCGGGGAAGCGTTCCCAGTGCCATCAAACGCTTTGTATAATCACGCCCATGCCACTGCAACGGGTAGCGGTTATTGGGTTAGACAACATGGAAATGGGTCCCCCGGTGGTGGCAACCTTGGCGAGTCACTTTGGGGAGAGACCCCTCCATATTCGGTGGCACGCAAAGCTCGGCGAGGTGTCTCAGATCCTGGAATCCTTGGCGATGCTTTTCTGGAGGTACCAAGGAATTGGGGCGAGCTTTGAAGTCGTCGAAGAGTTGTCTGAGTGTCTCGCGTGCGCGGATGCTCTCGTTCTCTCGCAATCCGTCGAACCCTCTCTTACGCTCTCTATCGAGGTGCAAATGCTGCCTCGTCTCACCGTTCCGCTTGACGGTTGGCCGGAACGCTTGGACGAAGGACGAGTCCAAAGCCAATCTTTCGAGGTCTTGCGGCTTTTGAACAGAGAGGAGTATCCCGATGACTTCCTTCGAAAGCATCGGGAAAACCGCCTCGCGGATTGGTTAGAGGAACTCGACCGCGCCTAATTGGGTGAAACGGGCTCAAACTTCGGTCGGTCTTCCGCGCCTTCCAATTGCACCAGGTCTTGGCGAGTCATGGACTTGATAGACGCCTGCGCGGCCAGTTTGCCCGCAATCTCAGCGAATGCTTCTGCTTGGCGAGTGTTCGGTGCGGAAACGATCGCAGGTACCCCTTCGTCGCCAGCGCTTCCGATGCGGGGATCGAATGGAACGCTTCCGAGATAAGGCACTTTGAGGCTCTTCGCGAGATCGTCGCCAGAAAGACCAGAGAACATTTGTCGCTTTTCTCCGGTCACCTCGTCGATGAACACGCCCATGTTCTCCATCACGCCGATGATGGGTGTGTTCAACCTACGGAAAAGCTGAACCGCCTTACCGGCAATGTTCGCCGCGACATTGTGCGGGGTGCTGACAATCACCACGCCCGTGAGAGGTGCCAACTGGGCCAAAGACATCGGGGCGTCGCCCGTTCCGGGAGGCAGGTCGACGAGAAGGTAGTCCAGGTCGCCCCAATCCACGTCGCTCAGAAGCTGACGAATGGTGCCGGCGACCATTGGGCCGCGCCACAGAACCGCTTGACCTTCCTCCAAGAGAAAGCCCAAAGACATCATATGCACGCCGTATCTCATGATCGGGATGATCTTGTTGCCCTCGGTGTAAGGTCGCTGCTCGGCGGCTCCCATCATCAACGGAATCGAAGGACCATAGACGTCCGCGTCCATCAAGCCGACTTTGGCGCCTGTGTTTGCTAGGGCCACGGCTAGGTTAACGGTCGCGGTGCTTTTACCGACCCCGCCCTTGCCAGAAGCGATAGCGATGATGTGCTTCACGTTCGGCAGAATGTCGCCCGTTTGTTGTTGGCGCTGCCGAACCTGTGCGGTCATCTCCACCTCGACGGCAGTTACTCCAGGGAGGGCTCGAACGTTTGTTTCGACCTCTGCCTTGAGCTGTTCCTTCACCGGGCAGGCGGGAGTGGTCAGTTCGACCGTCAGTGAGACCTGACCGCCATCGACAACGACATTCTTGACGAATCCCAAAGTAACGATGTCGCGGTGGAGGTCTGGGTCCATCACGGTTCGCAGAGCATCGAGAACTTGAGTTTCGGAAAGCATAATCATCAGGATACCGACCCCGGGTTCTACGCCAATTCTCGACGGGAGGTTAGTGGGACCCACATCACTGAAAAAAGCAAAAGGGTCGGCCCTGTTTAAAGAGCCGACCCTTTGATGCGGTAACGAGCGCCTTTACGCGTAGGCGGCGAGAACGGGGTCCTTGGCAAGAAGGGCCCGAGCTCGGAACAACCAGCTTTTGATGGTTCCTTCCGGCTTATCCAACTTCGCGGCGATCTCCATGACATCCAGGTGCTCGAAGTGCCGCATGATGATGATCTGTCGGTACCGATAGGGAAGTTTTGCCAAAGCGACCATGATCTGGTTGCGTCGGAAAGATCCCTCGGCTCGCTCTTCGGTGGTGTTCCCCTCCGAGAGTGCGTACTCTACCGATTCCAAGTTATCAACATTGCCTTTTCGCTGCCGGGCGACGTCGACGATGCAGTTCATGCAGATTCGCGACAGCCAGGGGCGGATCGGGCGCTCAACATCAAAGTCCTTCAAATTCTTGAATGCTTTGATGAAGGTTTCTTGAACCACATCGTGCGCATCTTCTGCGCTGCGGAGCTTTCGCATCGCCAAGCTCATGAGTCCAGGTCGATAGGTATCGACGATGAGCTCGAAAGCGACTTGGTCTCCGGCCTTGGCGCGAGCCACCAGGTGCGAGTCCCATGTGATCAGTCCTGTGTTAGACATTTTAAGTTCTCCTTGTTGGAGTGTTGATATTATGAGATATTTCAAAGGCAATATGAAGAAAATTAATATCGTGTCCTGATTTTAGGTTCCCTGAGCCTTTCAATCTTGAGTATTTGGACCCACGCCACCGACGATTCAAGCATGGTGGCACGGACGCTACTTCTACCGGCAGCACTTTTCACGGTAGTGACAGCGGGGTTCGGCTTTGCAATTCAACAGCAAGCGCTGGAGGATAGCTTCAATCCGATCATGATCGACCCGGAATTCAGCAGGCGCATCGACGCGTTTGTCCCGCTTGTGCGAGAACTTTCGACGATCCCGACTTACGATCCCGCCGCACGTTTGCAAGTGAGGCGAGCCGGGCAAAGATGGGCTCATTGCTACCGAGCGGGGATGCTCAAGCCACTCTATCAGGCTTACTTTGCCGAAGATTCCACGGAGGGCCCCCAAAACGAAATCTTCCTATCTTCGATCCGGGTCATTGCCGGGTTGGAGCGGGACGCCTGGATGGCGCTCAATGAAGGAGACCATCGCCAGGCGATCGGTTCGGCACGGAACGCCCTCGATATCGCCAGCTCGCTGAAATACGGCGACATCGATCGCTTGTCATACTTCCAATACAAGCAAGAGCGAGTTCTGGAAACGCTGCAGAAGCATCCAGAGTGGGACCGTGTATCAGCGCAAGACAAGGCGGGACTGTACGTGCAAATGGAAATGGATCGCAACCGTGTCGCGGCGATGCTTGGACACTTGAAAACTATCTACTTACAGTTCCACGAGCGATACGCAGAGGTTCACGACGAACTCCCGACTCCTCAACGGATGATCGCGAGCGTGGAACGAGTCAGCATTTCGCTTCGTTCAGACAACCCGGATTACCGCCTGATCTCCCATGGTCTCTTGGAGCTTGGGCAGCTCAAGCTAAGCGTCGATGTAGATGAGCCGATCCCCACTTACGTGCGATTTGCTCAAGTTGGTTGGACTCAGCACGCTCTAGAAGCGTCTCGCTTCGCCGGTGTTTCAGTGGATAAGCGATAGGTCTCTAGACTACCAAGAGACCTATCAAAGCTTTGCCGGGTTTATCGGTCCTGAATAACAATCAGACCGTCGCTCTCTTGAATGGTGAAGTTCTTTGGAAGAACCTCTTCAAGGATCTCGTTTGCGGAGGTCGATTTGATGCCATCCCACCGAACGGTGTCTTTTACGTTATCCGCCGTGATCTGGATGTGAACGTTGAACCGGTCGGAAACATACTTCAGAAGGTCGATGACGCCTCCCGTGCCCTTTAGGTCAGACGTGGTAGAACGTGTTACCGGAGGAACAACCACCAGCGTTGGTCGCTTTTCGCCCGTTACGTCCACTTGGAAAACAAAAGCCTCTGCTCCTGGGTTTTCAAGTCCGATCTGGACAGTGCCCGCCGTTACGTCGTACTTCTTCAGCAACTTCTGCGACTCGTGATCAGTCACGATCACCGACTTTGAAGTAGATCCGGTGAAGGTTGCGGTCGCATTGCCACCCTCAACAGAGACCTTTAGAATATCGGTTGCTTGTGTGCTGACCTGAGGCTGATTGCTAGTGGCGACGCCTGCCTGTGCAACTGTTCCCGAGTCTTTTGACTGGATTGCCACGACTGCGCCGATGATTGCGGTTGCAGCAACAGCGGTGAAACCAAGCTGCCGAATCCAAACCAGTTCGTACCATCTTGCTTTGGGAGCTTCGACGTTCAGGCGGCTTTGAATTCGGTCGCTGAGAAAATTGGGGATCGGAATGTCTTCGATGGCCATGTGCCCCAGCGAGTCGAGCGTCTCAGAAAATCGCTCGTATTCTGCCTTGAGGCCGGAATCGGTCCGGAATGCGTTTTCGAGAACAACTACCAACCCTGGCTCAAGGCTGCCCTCGTAGTAGGCGGAAAAATGGTCGCGTAGTGAATTGGAACTCATTAAAAAACCTTCCTGGTTTAGTGTTAGCTTTCTTGACTCACCGCGGTTCCAAATAGTTCCGCGTCTTTTTCAAGCAGTTCCCTCAAGCTCAGGCGTGCTCGGTTCAGGCGGGACTTTACCGTTCCGAGCGGCAGGTCAAGCGCTTCCGCGATTTCCTCATAGCTCAGTTGTTCGGCGTGATACATCACGATCATCGCCTTCTGAAACTCGGGAAGCTTCGCCAATGCTCGCTGCAGAACCGCCTCTCGCTCGTTTCGAATCACGTCCTCTTCGGGTGTTCGACCCGGATCCTCGATGTCCCGTAAAACCTCATCGTCGCCTTGGTTGATGGGTGCATCGAGTGAGACCGTCGACCGATTCTTTTCTTTCTTTTTGCGGTCTAGGTAACAGTTCGTGATGATTCGGTAGAGCCAAGTCGAAAAGGAGCTTTGGCCTTTAAAGTTCTTGATGGCGTTGTTCACGCGGACAAAGGCATCGGCGACGGTATCGGCTGCTTCCTCTGGATTGCGGGTGAGGCGAAAGGCGTACTGGTACGCCCGATCTTGATACTTGAGCACCAGTTCGTTGAGCGATGCCCTGTCGCCACGCTGAACGCGCTCGATCAGCATGGCATCGGCTTGAAAGTTGTCGCTCATCTTAAAGTCACCCTTGTTGATATGTGTTAGACGTTTCGAAAGTGTCTCTCCTACGGTGAGACAAAGCTCCTGCCCGCTGATCCGACTGCTTCAAGAATGGCCTGCTGCTCTTCGTTAGACAAGTTTCGCTCCGATTTTCCGCCTGCGATGGGCTTGCAGTACACCCGACAGTCGGTTCTACCTAAGACGCTGGACACAACCACACCATCACCGCGATCATCGTAAATTGCTAGTGCAAAGCTTTGTTTACCGCCAACATCGTCGAATGCGTCGTACTTCACCAGGCCGATGTGCCGCTTTGCCTTCTCCATCCGTCCTTCCAGCTTGTCTACTCGAAGAAGAGCCGCCTCAAGTTGCGATTTGAACTCCAGTCGTTCCCGAGTGTGGTCTACGAGCAGCGATTCAAGATCTTGACCGCCCTTCGATTGAAGGAGCTCTTTGAACCTCCGTTGCGTTCGGTTGAATTTGGACTGCAACACCGCCAGCGCAACGAATAGTATGATGAGGGCCAGCGTCTGAACAAGAAGGATCACTCCAGCAGATTGGTTGAGGCTTTTCAGTAAGGCTTCCATAGGAGTGCTTTTAGGATGCGGGACGAGAGATTATAGCGGACATTGCCCATGCAGAACGAACCAGTGATCACGATGGAAAAGCCAAAGCCACGCCGCCGAGTCCGGGCGTTTACTGTGGTGCTAGTCGTCCTTCTCGTCATTGTTGCGATCCTTGGGCGAAATTTTCACACCGTTGAAGTTCGGGGACGCTCGATGATGCCCACCCTCAAAGAAGGGCAGAGAGTGCTGGTGAGCAATGCTTACTGGCTTGTGGGAGAAGTGCGAAAAGGCGACATCGTAGTTGTGAAGGAGTTCCAAGGTGAGGGATACTTTATCAAACGAGTGCACGCACTCGGCGGATCGAAGGTGGATAAACCGTTTCAGCCTCGAACGCACTCTATCCTTGACGGTGACTTCATCGTTCCAAACGGAATGGTTCACCTGATTGGTGATAATTTGCCCGAATCGGACGATAGCCGAAAATTTGGTCCTGTAAAGTTAGATCAGCTTCTCGGAAAAGTTCTGGTCTGGGGCAGTCGATAGCTTTCGACGATAAATAGCCGGAACAAGGACGTTCATGGCTGGTAAGTGATTTCGAACCGCCATGGCACAACGAAAATTTCCATCTGGGACATACGGAAGGCAGAGGTTGCAGTTCTATCCTGCGCCTTACCGAGCCCCGTTGCGCGCCTTTGCCGCGCTTGTCTTCGCTTGGAAAGAAGACAAAGTTCTGGTGTGCAACATCGAAGACCGTGGTTGGTGCATTCCTAGTGGTCGGGTCGAACCTTTCGAGTCGAGCACCGAGGCCGTTCATCGCGAGGCGCTTGAAGAAGCGGGTGCCACTCTAGAATCCGTCCAGTACATGGGGTGCTATCGGATCCGGGAGAAGGACGAGACGCGTTGGGCAGACTGCTTCGCGGCCCGAGTCGATCAACTCGGAGAGATTCAAATGCCGGAAGAGTCTTTAGGAAGGCGCCTCGTGGACTTCGAAGAGCTCCCCGCGATTTACCACCAGTGGAACGAGCTCACCGAAAAGGTGTTCGAGCACTCTTACGACATCGTTCGTCGTTCGCTGAATAACTAACGCAGAGCTTTGCGTGTCCCTGGTTTGGAGGTCGAACCCGAGCCAGAGGAACCACCCGTAGCCCCGGTGGCACCACCGGTCGCCGGATTCTTAGACGCAGCAGCCTCGGCCTTCATCGCCGCTGTGTCAAACGGTAAAGGTTGTTTGGCGGGCCAGGTCTTTTTATATTTGGCGATCTTATCTTGGAGGCGCTTGATACGATTTCGATCATCCGGGTGGGTGCTCTGCCACTCCGGCGGGGCGCCGGACCCTTTCAGCTTTCGAAACATCTCGAACACGTCCACCATTCCTTCCGGGTTGAATCCCGCACCCACCACGATCTTCAGGCCCCAATCGTCCGACTCCGTTTCGTGACCTCGGGAAAACTTCAGGCCGTAGAGGTCGCTCGCCGTGAGAGCAAGGGTCGCCATTTCGTTGTTCGCGTTGGTCAACCCGAGAAGAAGCGCGAGACCTAACTGCTTCTTCATCTCGTCGTTATAGGCCCGAGCCCAGTGTTCGCGGCGAACGTGGTTGATTTCGTGGGCGAGAACGCCCGCGAGTTCGTCGACCGTCTTCATCCTGTCGATAAGACCAGAGAAGAAAAAGATCGGTCCGCCGGGCACGGCGAACGCATTGACCTCTTTGGAGTCGATGACGTTGAACTCGTACGGAAACTTGTCCGACCGCCAGAAAGAGTCTTTCCCTTCGGGAGGAACGGCGAGCAGCTTTTTCGATAACTGTCGCAGCAGCTTGACTCGGGGATCCGATTCTGGAAGCACCTTGTACTTCTTCACGACATCCTGGGCCGCACTTCGCCCCACCTTGACCTGCTCGTCACGAGAAGGCTTGAATTGCGCCACTCCTTGAGTCGGCGCGGCGATGAGCAGCACAGTGAGTGCAGGCAGAAAGAGTCGAAAGGCTCCCTGTGTCATTGAATGTTGGACTCCTAAAGGTTAGGTGAGGTTCGCGCCCGTTTGCTCGGTTTGCATCTCGCGGTCCGTCACGCGTCTGAACAGCTTGACTTCATAAGGACTCTTCTTCGGAAGGCTGGCGTTGAACGCCTCTCGCCCATACCACCAGACCAGTCCGATGAAATGCTCGTTGATGCCATTGACCGACCCATAGAGAGAGCCCGCATATCCGGGGATGATCGCTAGGTTGTCGAACACCCATCGATAGTCGTCGGCGAGTTCACGATCTCGGCCAGGCTCAGAAACACGAAGAGAAGCAGAAAGATAGCTTCCTTCCGGCATGTCGCCAATGAGCGGACCATCCACGTCTCGAACCCGAATCCATCGGTAACTATCAGCGCCGATGGTCGGTTCGCTAAACGCCATGAAGGAAGTCGAACTGATTGCACAGGTGATGGCGGTCTGGGCCGAGGTTTCAGCCGCACCCTCAAAAACCACCACAAAGCTTTCCGGCTGGGCAAGGTCGGACCAGAGGCTCACCGACAGGGTTCCTTCTACAGACCGCATGGAACCTGCAACCTGGTGATAGGCCTCCCAAAATTGCTGTGTTCTCATTGCGGGCACGAGAACACGCACCGTAACCACTTCTCCGACCATAACGCTTATTGTGTCAGGTTTGAAAAAATGTTAGTGAAATTCTGTGGCGCTTATGGAAAGAGAGAAGTGGAGAGATACTGACCAACTGCGGGACGGGGGAAAAGTCCTCAATTTGCCTTAGGTTTGGTCTTTGATCCTCCAAAGATAGGTAGAGGGCCTCTGTGGAGGGGCCGTTTACCCATCAGGAAGGATGTAAAGCCAATGAACCGACTCTTTAAGCGCAACCGCGCATTCACGCTCGTCGAGATCATGATCGTTGTTCTGATCATCGGCATTCTCATGGCGATTGCGGTCCCTAACTTCGTCAAAGCTCGAGAGAGCAGCCGAAAGCAGACCTGCATCTCCAACCTTAAGCAAATCGACCAAGCCAAAGAGCAGTGGGCGATGGACAACCGAAAGAACGCAGGCGACGCTGCAGCATTCACCGACATCGTTGGTGCAAACGCTTACTTGAAGTCGCAGCCTGCATGTCCGTCCGGTGGCACTTACACCGTTGCGGCAATCGGTACGAACCCGACCTGCAACATCAGCGGCCACGCGCTTCCTTAAGATCACTCATAGGAATCGCTTAAAGAGTCGGAGTTACCTCCGGCTCTTTTTTATTGTCTAGTAAGGATACTGGGGAAACCGCTTTTGGTTTACGGAAGGAAGTGGGTGAGTCAACGGTAACCAGCCCGAATCGTCTCAGCGTTCGAGAAGTCGAACCGGGAACAGTCTATGAACCGAAACAGCAAGCTCAAGAGAGCATTCACCCTCGTCGAGATCATGATCGTCGTTCTGATCATCGGCATTCTTATGGCGATTGCGGTCCCTAACTTCGTTAAGGCTCGAGAGAGCAGCCGAAAGCAGACTTGCATCTCCAACCTGAAGCAAATCGATCAGGCGAAAGAGCAGTGGGCGATGGACAACCGAAAGAACGCAGGTGACGCTGCAGCATTCACCGACATCGTTGGTGCAAACGCTTACCTGAAGTCGCAACCGGAGTGTCCTTCCGGCGGTACCTACACGGTTGCTGCGATCGGAACGAACCCGACCTGCAACATCGCCGGCCACGTCCTTCCGTAAGACCGAAGGATCCCGTCGCACATAAGCACCTTCGAGGTCTCCTTGAAGGTGCTCTTTCTTTGTACGAACCTGGTAATTAGGCAGGGATTTGGTTACCAAAGATTAAGGAATGAAACCCCTGAGAAGTAGAACAACGCTCACCAAGGAAAGACGATGATCGCAACCACTCGCCGCTACCGAGCCTTTACGCTCGTTGAAATCATGACCGTGGTGTTGATTATCGGAGTGCTTCTTGGCATTGCGGTTCCCGGCTACACACGAAGCCGAGACGTTGCTCGAAAGAACTCTTGTATTCGAAACCTTCGCCTCATCGATACCGCAAAGGAACACTGGGCGGGCGAATACAAGATGGCCAACGGAGCCGAAATGAGCTGGAACGATGTGGTTGGAACAAACCGATACATCAAGTTCCAACCCGAATGCCCCAGCGGCGGCACTTACGCGGTGAACCCCATTGGGAGTAACCCAACTTGCACCATCGCCGGGCATGCCCTTCAAAGCGGAGGATAAGAGCGATCGATGAAGCGTGAAAAACGATTGAATCGGGGTTTTTCGTTCATTGAAATGATGCTAACAGTCTTTTTGGTGACCGTCTGTGCGGGCATCGTCGCTACGGCAATGCCAACTGCGACGATCGGTCGACAAAAGTCGATGTACCGCAATAGAGCGGTTGCCTTGGCTCAAAAGCAGATGGAAGCAATCAAGCGGCTGAGTTATCCAAACATCACCGCCAATGCTCTGCTGACAGCGAGTCTCATTGACTCAACCACCGAAGTGGCAACGAACACGTATAGCTTTACCAACGTGGACTCTTTAGTTGCCGACGACGCTCCGAGGCTCCTACCAAGCGGTGCGGGCCGAGTCACCATTGAGCAACCGGATATCGAATTGAAGCGAGTCATCATTCGCATCACTTGGTCAGAAAATGGCCAGACAAAGACATACGAAATTGGCACGTTGGTAGCAAACTTATGAACAAACGGTCGAGAAAACGAAGGGGCGCAACATTGGTCGAGGTTCTGGTCGCAGCCTCGATTAGCGTTTTAACTCTTGTGGCAGGTGTTGCCTGTTTCATGACCGGAATGCAGAGTTGGCTCCGTGGAGAAGGCGCCATCAGTGCGGATCGGTCTGTCAATGAAACGGCTAGAACGGTCTCGTCCGAACTCCGTGAGGCGGTGACGCTTACGGTTAGTACCGATGGAACTACGGTGACCTATCAAAAGCCGACTCTAGATTCTAACGGACGCTACGTGATGCCGCTTACGGCTGATGGAGTTACTCGGCGCTTCCAGTTGACAAGCGGTGAGTTCCGACACACCGTTGGTTCAACAACCTGGGTACTCGCGAAGGGAGTCCAAACCACAGATCCGAATACCGGCTCTGCTTATCGTGTGTTTTCTGCCGCAAATACGGCAATCATTCGCCAGGTGACCTTCATGCTTGTCTCCAAGCAGTCGGGTTTCCAAAACTCCCAAATGACGGGTCGAATTCGTGAAAACATTTTCATTCGAAATGTCCCAGAGGTGACGAGATGACTTGGAATAAGCTTAGGCGTAGATTCTTAACCGTCGGAAGTCGTTCTACGGTTGGACCTCGAAACAAAAAGCAGCGAGGATCGGCAATGGTTGCCGTCCTGATCTTGCTGGGTGGTGTCGCGGTTGCGGGCACGACCTATCTAGGCTCGGCGTCCGAGCAGGTGAAGGCGAGTCGTAGGAATGCGGCGAGCGTACAAACATCCAATTTGTGCGAGGCGGGCATCCAGTCGACCCTCCGACAGTTCTGGCGCGAGTTCAAGGTCAGTCAGACCTTCACTTCCATGGATTCCATCTGTACGGGTGCCACCGAATCGAGCCCAAGAGGCTCGGTAACGGGTTCCGTTGGATCCATTGGAAGATTCAGCGCGGGTGTCGTGCGTTTTGAGCAGCCTGGAACCGACACCTACACACGGCACGTTCTAGTCCGAGCCGTGGGCTGGATCGATACGGATGGTGACAGCGTTGTCGATGCGAACGAGCCGGTGAAGGTCATCGACGTCAACTCGACATTCCAACTTAGTCGCAGCCAAGTTTTTGACTACACCTACTTCGTGAACAACTACGGTTGGATGGATGGCTTTAACTCGTCGAACTTGATCATCAATGGAGACATGCGGGCCAATGGAAACTTCGCATTTCTCAACGGTTCTCCCACGGTGAATGGGATGGTCATCGCCACGGCGAACGAGAAGTTGACCCCGGCTTCGGCGGGAACTCTCACGGGTCTTCCCGTGAAGGTGAGCAACAGCACCTACCAAACCAGCCACAACGCGGGTACGGGTGCGGACAATGAACTGCGCTGGCGGCAAGCCTATAACTCAGCAATCCACGGAGCGCGAGGGTCTTCAACCTACGAGCAGTGGCGAGACATTATCTTCGACTCTGAAGCCCAGATATCAAATGGCAGACTGTCTGGGTCCTTCTTGGCGGATTCGGCAGGGATTCGCAGTTGGGATCGTCAGACGAGCGGCGCAACGGGAACCGTCACCCAGATCGATACTCAGCCGAGTGAAGAGGTCATCATGCCCGACCTCAGCGAGCTAAGCACTTACCAAACACTTAGCACGAACTACGTGGACACCAAAGCCACCTATGCAGATGGCACGGCTAATCCGTTCGCAGGACAGGGAGCATGGATCGAAGTTTGGAACTCTTCAACAAACAGCTACCAGCGAATCACAACGAACGGTACGTTCTCGGGTTCGGCGGTGCTTGTGGGTACATCGACCCGACCGATCCGCATTCATGGCCCGGTGACGTTCTCGCACGACGTCTTGATCAAGGGCAATGTGACAGGACAAGGGACCATCTACGCCGGTCGGAATGTCCACGTCGTTGGTTCTATCCGATACCAGACGAAGCCCAACTTCAAGGGCAACAACCCGACGAACATCGACAACGCCAATGAAAAGGCGGACATGTTGGGTCTTGCGGCGCGGGGTTCGGTGATCATGGGCAACACCAACAACTTCACCAACACCTATCCGCTGCAGTACATGACGCCCCCGTTCACGAAGGGTCGTTACGATCTGAACGGAAACTGGGTCCCGCCGTTTAATGCCAACGATATCGACTACACCGGAACTCGGCGATACAAGACCGTTCTTGGCGACACGCTGATGGGCCAAGTCGCCGAAGGCATCAACCAAATTGACGCGGTTCTTTACACCAACTTCGTGGGTGGTGGAAACATCGGCACGGGCGGCGGCGGCGTTATCTTCAACGGTTCGATCATCTCTAAGGACGAGGCGATGGTTGTGTACTCGCTTCCGATGCGGATGAACTACGACACGCGGATTAAAGAGCGCTCGATGAGCCAAAAGCCATTGATCGACATTCAGCTTCCCAGAAGCCCAGTCCTACTGAGAAGCACCTGGCAAGACCGAGGATTTAGTTATGCGAATTAATCTTCCAACCATAGGATTCATCGTCATGGTCGGGCTCGGCCTCAGCGCCAAAAGCCCTGCGCCCATCAACGATCCCGCTGCTCAAGGCGCTCCCATTGCAGAGCGTTCACAACAGCAACTGGAAAAGGAACAGCAGTTTTCAGGTGGGTATCGAGCGTCCTCTTCCGCACCGGATCGGGTTACCGAATCGGGGCGAGTTGAAACTGCAACGATCGACCACCAGCAGTCCGCCGCGAACGCTATGACCATGGGTTCGGACATCGCCCTCAACAAGGGAGCGGAGAACATTGTTCAGGCAACTAAGCGAGTGGATCAAGAAGGGAAGAAATCCTGGTTTCCATACTTCTTGGTCCTCGGGGCTCTTGCCCTTGCCTTCGGGGTCTTCAAGGGATTCCAATCCTGGATGGATAAATCCATCGGCGGACCAAAGGACAAAGCCTACGAAAAAGAAAGCTGGGAACGAGAGTCGTACTACGGCTAGGTCACCAGCCGACAGATTCGCATACGCAGGCCGAAACCGTGGTTTCGGCCTGTTTTTTTATCAGTGAGGCGCATGGAAAGCTGTTCTGCCGACTCGGTTACGTAGAATGAATCCGTGGTCACGCGTCCCGACAGGAAAGGTCGTTTTGGAGCATACGGGGGAAGATTTGTCCCCGAGACGCTCATGCCCGCTCTCGAGCAACTAGAGCAAGAATTTGATCGTGCATGGTCGGACCCTGAGTTCCGGGCGGAGTTTCAAAGGCTGCTCAGCGAGTACGTTGGACGCCCCACGCCGATCACGGAAGCTCGACGCTTAAGCGAGGAGACGGGGCTTCACGTAGTCGTAAAGCGCGAGGACCTCAACCATACGGGCGCCCACAAGATCAACAACGCGCTTGGTCAGGCTCTGTTGGCGATGCGGATGGGCAAGAAGCGCATCATCGCGGAAACGGGTGCGGGTCAGCACGGCGTTGCGACGGCGACGGTCTGCGCGATGTTCGGTCTTGAATGCGAGGTTTACATGGGCGAGGAAGACACCGAGCGACAAAAGCTCAACGTCTTCCGAATGAAGCTGTTGGGAGCAAAGGTTAATCCGGTTTCTAGCGGAACGAAGACGCTTAAAGATGCCCTGAACGAAGCCATGCGTGACTGGGTCACCAACGTGGATTCGACCCACTACATCATCGGAACCGCTGCTGGACCTCACCCCTATCCTTATATGGTCCGCGAGTTCCAACGCGTGATCGGCGATGAGTCGCGACAGCAATACCTCGATCGCTACGGTCGACTGCCCGATGTCGCCATGGCGTGCGTGGGCGGAGGCTCCAACGCGATTGGTTTCTTCGCCGGATTCTACGAAGATGAGGATGTGAAGCTGTACGGCGTCGAAGCAGGCGGCCATGGCTTGTCGTCGGGTGCCCATGCGGCGCCCCTCTCGGCAGGTACGCCAGGAGTTCTCCACGGAAGCTACAGCTATCTGATGCAAGACGAACACGGCCAGGTGATCGGCACCCACTCGGTAAGCGCGGGACTCGACTATCCGGGCGTTGGTGCTGAGCACAGCTACCTGAAAGACCTTGGGCGAGCGGAATACTTTGCCGTCACCGATGAGGAGGCTCTAGACGCTCTCCAGTGGGTTGCGAAGGCAGAGGGCCTGATCACCGCTTTCGAGACGGCTCACGCTTTTGCGCCTCTGAAGGACCGAACTCGACTTCCAGAAGGGACGAGAGTGCTCGTAAACATGTCTGGTCGGGGCGATAAAGATATGGTCACCGCCGCCCAGATTCTCAACCTTTAAGGGTTCTGGATTTTCGCGTCCTGGTGTCTCTTCTTCATTCGGCGAGCCGCAATCAGCAGAAAGACTGCGGCCGCGCCCGTATCCAGAAGCACGTCCATCCAGGACCCGCTGCGGTCGGGGAATGCGGCTTGTCGGAACTCATCGATGCAGGCCAAGCCAAAGGTCAAACCTAGAAGGGTGAGGAGCGCGTTCCGAGAAGTCTCTCGCAGGTTTAGGACTTCCCGAAGGACCAACGCGAAGCACCCGTAAAAAACAATGTGGACGGTTTTTCGAGTGACGATCACAACGGTCGGCCAGTCGAGAATTCCTTTCCCGAAGATAGGTAAGTTACCTGGGCTGCCCGTGGTGCCAGAAAAGTAGGCAACCAGCCAAACCATCACCAGGGCCGTCACCGTCCAAACGGTGCGCGCATTCTGCGATTGCCGACCAGCTCGCGCAATCATCGCCACCGCGCCGAGCGCGCCGATGACCAAGAAGGGAAAGACCACCCAGGTTTCCAACTGAGTCCCCCCTGCGCGCTCAGCAAGAAAGAAGAGGACGGCCGCGGGTCCGGCAAGGAAGGCAACCAACCCTGTGCCGTAAGCCGCGCTTCCGTCTTCAGTGCGGCTTTGGTGATTGATTCCAAAAGCGAGCAAGAAACAGAACGCGGTGAGACCCAAGAAGGCGAGTTTCGACCCGTTCCGTACGTCTTCTCCGATCGCCGGGACAAAGATGGTTCCAGCGATGGCCACGACAAGGGCTAGTTCGACTCCGAACGCGAGTTTTGAATGAGTTTGGCTGGACATGGTCAGACAATTGGTTGCGGGGAAACGGCGTTAAGGTTACGCGATTCAAGAGATGGTTCGGTGAATTCGAGAGATTCAGGACACCGTCCGTTTCCTGAAGATGCTACATTCTTTCTATGCCCGTACCGAATGCCGCGCAGTTCGCAACCATGCTCGATGAAGCCCAGAAGGGCAATTACGCTCTGGCTTCTATAAACGTGACCAGCAGCACAACTCTGAACGCTGCGCTCGCAGCTTTTGCAGAATCCGGTACGGACGGCATCATTCAGTTCAGCACGGGCGGCTCGGAATTTGCGAGCGGTCCTGCCAAGAACATGGCTCTTGGCGGCATTGCCATGGCCGAATACGTTCACCGAATCACGGCTGATCTTCCCGTGTTTATCGCTCTCACCACCGACCACTGCGTGCCTGGAAAGGTGGACAGCTTCGTGCGACCTCTCATCGCCGAATCGAAGAAGAGAGTCGACGCGGGCCTTGCACCGTTGTTCAACGGTCACATGTTCGATGGTTCGGAACTGGACATGAGGGCAAACATGGAGACGGCGAAGGCGCTCTTGGCCGCCATGGCCCCGCTCGGGATCATCCTAGAGGTTGAATCGGGTGTTGTCGGCGGAGAAGAGGACGGGATTGACAACTCTCACGTGAAGAGCGAGAAGCTGTACACCACTCCCGAAGACATGGTCTTTGTTTACGAATCTCTCAAGGACATCGGTCGATTCACCCTTGCAGCAACTTTTGGCAACGTTCACGGCGTTTACAAGCCGGGCAACGTTCAACTGACACCGTCGATCCTGAAAGATGGCAACGACGCGGTGATCGCCAAGTACGGCGATGCCGCCAAGCTCGACCTCGTTTTCCACGGTGGATCGGGTTCGGCCATCGAAGACATCCACGCTACGCTCGAATACGGTGTGGTCAAAATGAACGTGGATACGGACTGCCAGTACCACTACACTCGACCGATCGTCGACCATGTCCTGAAGCACTACGACGGCGTTCTTCGAATCGACGGTGAGATGGGCGACAAGAAGGTCTACGATCCTCGCAGCTACATGAAGAAGGGCGAGGCAGGCATGAAGGCTCGCGTTCTCGAAGCGGCTCGCGACCTGAAGAGCCTCGGCAAATCCGTATATTCCAAATAAGGCCCGATCAACAAAAGCATGGGAGTGGTGCAGACGATTGTCTCTGTACCACTCTTTTTTTGCGAAGTGCGAAAGGCGGGTGTAAACTCCAACCGACATGAATTCCGTGGTTAACGAACTGGTTGGCAAGAAAGTGGTGATGCACGTCATCAACGGTTCGGCGGTTGCCGAGCACCGTGGAACCCTGATCACGACGGACGGAGTCTGGTTCAAATTGCAGAAAGATAGCGAGACGTTCTTTTTCTGCGTTTACAACATCCAAGCGATCCGACCTGTCTAACGGCGCGACCGTAGAACAGATGTTTTGAAAATCGCCTGTGTGCAAGAAAACGTTGCGTTTGCAGACCACGCGACGAATACCGACGTTGTCGTTCGATATCTGCGTGAGCTCAAAGAACGCGGGGCCGATCTGGTGCTCTTTCCAGAGGCGTTCCTTACGGGCTACTGCGTCGATTCTCCAGAACTAGCCCTCGGGATCTCGATTGCGACGGCGGAAGGGACCGAAGATCCGTACCTGGCTCGCATCCAGGAGGCCTGTGAAGAACTGGACATCATGGCCGTCGTTGGGTTCATCGAATGGGCCGGGTGTGACGACTGCGATCCAACGGTCGGACTTTTCAACTCAGCCGCGCTTTTCGAGCCTGGCAAAGCGATTCGGGTCTATCGCAAAACCCACCTTCCCGAACTCGGCATCGATCGATTTGTGAAAACCGGCGCGGATCTCCCGGTGTTTGAGACTCGCCTTGGCACGATTGGAATCCTTATTTGCTTCGATCAGCGACACCCCGAACCCGCTCGCACGTTAATGCTTAAGGGTGCCTCGATCATCTTGCTCCCGACGAACTGGCCAGAAGGCGCGGAGCAGCGAGCCGATCTCTATCCGATCGTGCGGGCGTCCGAGAACAAGGTCTTTTACGTAACTTGCAATCGCGTAGGAACGGAAAATGGCTATCGGTTCATCGGCCGGAGCAAGATTCTGGATCCTCATGGCAACGTGCTCGAAAACGCGGGCGATGACGTTGCGGTTCTCGAGGCGGAACTCGATTTGAGTGTAGCCTCCGAGAAAAGGACAGTCGTTAATAACGGGAGTTACGCAATAACGGTCACCGAATCGCGGCGACCCGAACTTTACAGCCAAATAAGCGATCTACAAGAGAGGTAGTCCGTAACAGATTACGGGTGCATTTCTCAATTGCCGGTAGGATATCGGGGTTAGAAGCATGATGAAGCAGCACTGGAGTGAGAAGAGAGTCGCCGCCCTTGCGGTAGGAACTGTATTTGCCGTCCTTATTGGATGCGGCGGTGGTGGCGGCGGCGGCGGTACAACCGGCACGACTGCGACAACCTCGACAACGTCGGGATCGACTTCGACAACGTCGGGCTCCACCTCTACGACCTCTGGTTCCACGTCGACCACTTCGGGATCAACCTCCACGACGTCGGGGTCCACGTCCACCACTTCGGGTTCGACCTCCACAACGTCGGGTTCTACTTCGACGACATCAGGAGCAACTTCGGGCGGAACCGGACTTCTGCCGGGTGATCGAATCATCTACTCTTCGGTCTCGTTGAGCAACGTTTCACAGCTAAGAACGGTTGCTCCGGACGGCACAAACAATCAAGTGTTTGCCTCCTTCGCAGACGACACGGTGGAAGCGGTTCGAAATCCAAATACGGCGGAATGGATCTACGCCGCCGCTCCGGCAGCGCTTCTGGGTCGGTTCCAACTCTTCCGTGGACCTTCCTTCAACGTCTCGTCTTCTTCGAACACGCTGGTGACAAGCGTCGACTTCGAGTCGCTGCAGGACATCGGAATTTCGTCGAACAATTCGACGATCTTCTTTGTCGGGGCAACCTCGGTGGACGATGCGCTCAAGATTTACAGCGTGCCGAGAACAGGTGGAACACCTTCTGTGCTGGACTTTGGACGAGAAATGGTCGTGAGCCCTACCGGGAACAAGATCGCCTATGTCAAGGACAACACCGCAGGCTCCGCTTCTGACATTTACGTGCGAGACCTGACCGCCGGAACGGTTGTGAAGGTCACCGCCACCAGCGGTGAGTACGCTTACCCAAGCTTCAACCGGGCTGGAGATCGAATTGTCTACGCCCTGGACGATGGTACTAGCTGGGATATCTATTCGATCCCGGCCGCGGGTGGAACAGCAACTCGACTCACGAACACCGCGGCTCTTGATGAGTACGGCGCGTACTACAACAGCGACGGTTCCAAGCTCGCCTTTGCCCGGATTGGAGTTGCACCGGGAGAGACAGGTGTGTTCGTGGCGAACTCCAACGGCAGTTCGATCAGTCAGATCGTGACCGACGAAACCACCGGACCCCGTGTCTACTGGACTACGCCAGGTGGCAGAAGCTTCGGCGGAGTTCCGATTCGGTTTGAAAAGCCGGGCCGCGAGAAGCGAAAGAAGTAAACTCCCCACATCACAAATCCTTGTTCGGGCTCAGCGATTCGCTGGGCCCGTTCGCTTCAAAAGGTTTGTCATAGCGACTTGAGAATGAAGACTATTCACGTTGTTGGAGCGGGTTTCGCGGGGGTAGAGGCGGCTTGGACGATTGCAAATCTGGGCGTCCCGGTCAAGCTCTGGGAGATGCGTCCGGTGCGACGTACGCCCGCTCATACCACCGACTTCTTTGCCGAACTGGTCTGTTCCAATTCTCTTAAGTCGAAGCTCCCCACCACTCCGGCCGGGCAATTGAAGGGGGAAATGGAAGCCCTTGGATCGCTTGTCCTGAAGCTCGCCAAGGAGCATGAGGTTCCCGGCGGAGAAGCGCTTTGCGTGGATCGCGACAAGTTCGGCGCCGCGATCACCGAGGCGATCACCGATCACCCACTGATTCAGGTCCACCGGCAAGAGTTCACTCCTGCCGATGCGGAGGAGATCCTCGCGACGGGCGAATTCCTAGTCCTCGCGACCGGACCGCTGACTTCTCCGGAAGTGTCAGACTGGCTTGCGAAGCGAACGGGGAGAGACCATCTTTACTTTTACGATGCGGTGAGCCCAACCGTGGATGCGGCTTCTTTGAACCGGGAGATCGTGTTTGCCCAAAGTCGGTACGACAAAGGGGGCGGGGACGACTACCTCAACTGTCCGTTCGAAAAGGACGAATACCTGGCTTTTGTGGAAGCACTCGTGAATGCCGAGCGTGCTCCGATTCACGCCTTTGAAGCGGGAGGGGTGCGCACCGACGCTCACGTCGATCCGGGTTATTCGGTTTCTAGTTATATGGTTGGCGATCACAGCGATTCTAAGCCGATCGAGGAAGCCTTCCTGGAAAAAATTAAGTTCTTCGCCGGGTGTACGCCCATCGAGGCGATTGCCGAGAAGGGTGTTCGGTCTCTGGCATTTGGAAACTTTAAACCCGTGGGTCTCACCGATCCGCGTACGGGTCGAAGGCCGTACGCCGCCCTTCAGCTTCGACCGGAGAACAAAGACAAGACGCTGTACTCGCTTGTGGCTTGCCAGACCCGAATGAAATGGGGCGAGCAGCGACGAGTCTTGCGGATGGTCCCCGGTCTAGAGAACGCCGAATTTGTGCGATTCGGAGTGATTCACCGGAACACCTACATCGAGGCGCCCAAGTCTTTAACGGGCGAACTCGAGCTTCGAGAGACTCCAGGCGTTTTTGTTTCTGGGCAGCTAACGGGTGTCGAAGGTTACGTGGAATCGGCCGCTATGGGGATTCTCACGGGCATCGCCGCCGCCTATCGAGTTCTCGGTCGGGAGTTTGCCGCGCCGCCGCGAGAGACGGCGTACGGGTCTCTCCTCGCGCACCTGGCGGACGAAACTCCGCGGGAGTTTGCGCCGATGAACATTAACTGGGGACTCTTCCCCGAAAACGGTGAGCCTACGCGCGACAAGGGTGTGCGCCGAGAGCGAAAGCTGGTCGCCGCGATGAAAGGTTTGGAAGATTGGACCGCCGCCCTGGGCCTTCCCGAGCGATCATAATGGGTCCATGTACGGAGACGTCACTCCTGTTGAACTGAAAGCTGAACTCGAGGCAGGGAAGGAACTCTTCCTGCTCGATGTTCGCGAGCCTCACGAACTCGAGATTTCCAAGATCGCGGGTATTGTCGCGATCCCAATGGGTGAGGTGCCCGCGCGAATGAGCGAGATTCCGAAGGATGCGGATATCGTGGTGATCTGCCGTTCCGGTGGTCGCTCGGGGAGTATCTCCGAGTTCCTGAGCGAGAACGGCTACCCGAAGGTTCGAAACATGGTCACGGGCATGAACGGTTACGTCACTTCGGTCGATCCTTCTCAGCCGACGTACTAGGCACAAAAAGGAGCCCAAGGAGAGATCTCCGTGGGCTCCTTCTAAGTTACAGGCGAACTGATTAAGCGCCGAGTTGGGCTTCGATCGCTTTCACGACTTCGTCCTCGGTCGGCTTGACTCGCGAGCTGTGGCGAGACTTAACCTTTCCGTCCTTTCCAACGACGAACTTTGCGAAGTTCCACTCGATGTCGTCCTTCTTTTCCGAGTTCTCAAGAAGCCACTTGTAAAGCGGGTGAATGTCTCCGCCCTTCACCGAGATCTTGGCGAACATGGGGAAGGAAACCTTGTAGTTCAGACTGCAGAACTCTTTGATCTCCTCGTTGCTGCCCGGCTCTTGACCGCCAAAGTTGTTGGCAGGGAAGCCCAAGATCACCAATCCCTTGTCCTTGTACTTGGAATACAGGGCCTGCAGGCCTTCGTACTGCGGGGTGAGGCCGCACCTGGAAGCGGTGTTCACGACGAGAAGAACCTTGCCCTTGTACTTATCAAGCGCCACTTCTTTGCCGTCGATGTCCTTTACTTTGAACTCGTAAATGGAGGCGGCAGGTGATGGCGATTCGTTAGAAGAAGTCATAGCAGGTTGTGGGGCGGCACAGCCAAGAAGCAGTCCGCCGATCAAAAGGGATGTAGCCATAGTTCGAGCCAATTCCATGAAAGTCGGCGCATGGCGCCGCTCCAACTCATTCTACGGACTTCGGGCGGGAGGCGTGCCTTCTGCGCGTAATATTGCGGTTAAGATCGGGTCAGAATGAACTGTTCGGTCATGAAGACGCTCTATTTCATTCGCATTGGTGGAACGGCCATGGGCGGGGTAGCCGCTGCTTGCCAAAGGCTCGGCTATCGGGTGATCGGTAGCGAAGCCCAGCTTTACGAGCCAATGAAGAGCTATCTTGCTGAGAATGGCGTTCAGGTCATCCCCCAATTTGATCCTGAAAATCTTCGCACCGCGAAACCAGACGAGGTTGTCGTCGGGAACGCAGTGTCCCGAGGAAACGCCGAGCTTGAGGAGGCTCTCGACCTCAACCTGCCTCAGGTATCTCTGCCAGAACTCGTCGGGAGAAGCCTCATCGCGGATAACACTTCGGTGGTGGTAGCCGGGACTCATGGCAAGACGACCACCACGGCCATGGTCGCCTGGATGCTGGAATCGGCCGGGCTGAACCCAGGATTCCTGATTGGTGGCGTGCCTGCTAATTTCGACGTCTCCTGTCGACCGGCATCGCCCGCTCCCGGCATAAGGGGCGTGTTCGTGGTCGAAGGAGATGAATACGACTCGGCTTACTTCGATAAGCGGTCCAAGATTCTCCACTACCGACCCACGATCGCGGTGCTGAACAACGCCGAGTTCGACCACTCGGACATCTTTGACAGCCTAGACGACATTCTCAAGTCGTTCCGTCTCTACCTGCGCCTGGTCCCGCGCAAGGGCCTAATCTTGGTGAACGGAGACGACCTCAACATTCAGCGAATCCTTGCCAATCTGAACCTTGAGAACGTGCCGATTCAGACCTTCGGAACGGGTGAACAGAACGACTGGGTGATCTCTAACATCGAATCCACGGACCAGGGAGGCTCATACGACCTTGCGTTCCGAGGCGAGCCCAAGGGCCGCGTCACAATGGATCCGACCGGCGAGATCAACGCGAGGAATATGACCGTGGCCTGCGCGGTCGCCACCCAACTTGGAATCCCCTTTGACGCCATTCTCCAAGGGGCAAAGTCTTATCGACACCCTAAAAGGCGGATGGAAGTGATCGGTACTTGGAAGGGCGCAACCGTGATCGACGATTTTGGACACCACCCCACCGCGATCAAAGAGACCCTAAAGGCGATCTCCGACAAGTACCCCGGTCGAAGAATCCTAGCAGCCTTTGAGCCGCGTTCCAACACGACCACGCGGAACGTTTTTCAGAAAGAGTTAGCGGAGTGCTTTAACGTGGCCGCGGGAGTCGCGATTGGCTCGTTGGATCGCCCCGAACGATACGACGACACTCAGCGGCTCGACCTTGACCGGCTGAAATCAGACCTAGAGAGTCTCGGGAAGTTGGCTTACGTCTTGCCACTGAGTCGGGCGGGCAAAGAAGGTTGGGGGGCCGACCTTGAAACAGTTCTTGCCGAGTGGGTGCAAGAGAACGATGTGCTTGTTCTGTTCTCTAACGGCGATTTTGGTGGTCTGCGAGCCCGGCTGAAAAGCTGAACTCGCAAACCACAGGCGAGAGCCTTAGGCGTCCATCGTTGCCAGTCGATACAGGATGTGGGCGTAAATGCGCGACATCCGGAACAGGCTCTGAATGGCGATCCGTTCGTCGTTTTCGTGGGCATCACCGTCGCCGATCCAGCCCGTTCCGATGGAGATCGTATTCGGAACCGCTCGTGCGTAGGTTCCGCCGCCCATTGCGCCCGGACTGCGCCGCTCGCCCGTCTCGGCCTCGTAAACATCGATGATCGTTTTGACCATCGGGTGCTCCGAAGGGAAGTAGAGCGGTGCGCTATCTCGAGAAACTTCGAGTTGCCAGTGCTCGCCAAGTGCGGTGAGTTTGGTTCGGCAGAGCTCTTCCAGATGCGCCCCGGTCCACTTCACCGGATAGCGAACGTTCACCAGAATGTCCAGCTTGTCTCCGGTGAGCGAGCAGATGCCAACGTTGGCGGTGAGGTCGCCAGCAACGTCGTCTCGACCATGAATGCCTAGTCCCACGCCACTTGGGTGAGTTGCCATCAGGAGGTTCTCATAAAACTCCTTTTGATCGAGCGGGCACGAAGCTAGAAGGAACCGAACCGCTCGAGTAGCGGCAGAATCGCCCATGAACGGGGTGCTTCCGTGAGCGGCCTTGCCATGAGCGACGCCTCGGAGTTTGCCACCCTCAAGCGTGAGAACAAGATTCTTGTCCCAGTTATCGGCAACGGCGGTTTTCAACAACTCGAGTGCAGCGCCATCCGCCTCTACCGCAAAGTCGATGCGGTCGATCACGATGTTCGGTCGGCTTCCGCCGACGAACTCGACGAGTCGAAACTCGCCGGACGGGACTCTCACCGAAAGCTCCAAGTTGGCAATTCCTTTCTCTGCGTTGTAGCAAGGCCAACCGCTGTCGGGGGCAACACCAAAGGTCGGAGCCTCTTCGGTTTGAACGTATCTCTCCACGCATCCGAAACCGCTCTCTTCGTTGCATCCGAAGGCCATTCGGAGTCGGGCAGATAATTCCGGCTTGATGGATTGAATGGCCCGCATCGCGAACCAAGCCGCCATGGTCGGACCCTTATCGTCCGTCGTTCCGCGAGCGTAGATGTACTCGCCGTCGATCTCTGCCCCGAACGGATCGTGCTTCCAGTCAGGAGAGACGGGCACGACGTCGATGTGACCGAGCGCCATCACCAAACGATCGCCCTTGCCGAAGGTGGCGTAACCGAGATGACCTTCCAGGTCTACCGTTTCCCAACCCGCTTCTTTGGCGAGTTGCAAGCAGAAATCCAGGGCTTCACGATTGCCCTTGCCGTAGGGAGCATTGGGTTCGGGGTCGCCTTCGATGGTGTTGAATCGAAGAAGTTTGCGGGTCTGATCTAACAGTTCCGACTCATGTTCGACAAGCCATTGCTGGATCGCAATGATGTCGGGATGACTTTTCAAAGCGGCGATGCCTTCGGCACTCATGACCGAAGGTTACCGCTCTGTTGCCAACTTTGCCGCCTCAAGTCGTTGTTATGATCCTCCGGAGTTGCCTCCGAAGTTTGAACGCGTGGGAAGTTCAGGCGGCTGGTTGAGAACCCCCACGACGCTCACCGGTAGAGTTCCGTAACTTCACCGGGTTGACCCTGGTAATTTCGCTTGCATGCTCGTATCCCAGCATTCTCACTAGGAAGCATCCTCCCTGGGACGCATTCTTTCTGCGAAGGATTTTCAGGAGGATAGGAACGCCTATCCGGTTCTTGAAGCAAAAACACCTGTTGCGAAGCTATGGACACGCTTCACCCAATGTGGAAGGTAAAAACAGGACCTATGTTTGATCACGCCCGAGACCTCTACCAAGATCGCTTTGCGGCCGAACCCGAATGGGTGATCTTTGCTCCGGGCAGAGTCAACCTTCTTGGCGAGCACACCGATTACAACGGTGGCTTTGTCTTTCCGGCGGCGATCGACAAGGGAGTTTGGTTAGCAGGTGGACGTGCGGACGGGGTCACTACGCTCCTCTCCGATCAGCTTGGAGAAGGCACCGCGTTCGATGCCAGGTCGGTGATGCCCGGCGATGTGAAGGATTGGTCGAAGTTCGGCGCGGGTATGGCGTGGGTGCTTCGAGATTTCATTAACGAAGTTCCCAATATCAACGCCACCATCACCAGCAACCTGCCGCTCGGCAGCGGGGTGAGTTCCAGCGCGGCGATTGAAATGGCGCTCGGGTTGGCCTTTCTTGAGGCAGGAGGAGCTTCGATTCCCTCTAAAGGTTTAGCGATTCTAGGTCAACGGTGCGAGAACCTGTACGTTGGCGTGAACTGCGGCATCATGGACCAAATGGCGTCTGCTTGTGGCGTTGAAGGGGGAGCTATCTTCATGGATACGCGGACCCTGGAGATCGTTCCGGCTTCGATCCCATCCGACCTCGCCATTGTCTTGCTCGACACCAAGAAGTCTCGCGAGTTGGCGGGTTCGGCTTATAACGTGCGCCGAGCCGAGTGCGAGGAGGCTTGCCGAATTCTGGGCGTTCCCCAACTCCGAGATGCGACCTTGGAGATGGTTCTCAGCCACAAGGGGGCGATGCTCGAGAACGTGTTCAAGCGAGCCAAGCACGTGGTTACCGAGAACAATCGAACCCTCGAGTTCCGAACCGCTCTCGATGAAGGCAATCGAGAAGCGATCGGGGCATTGATGCACGGCAGCCACCAGAGCCTTCGTTTGGATTACGAAGTATCGTCTGCGGAATTGGACGCGATGGCAGAGACCGCTTGGTCGACGCCAGGCTGCGTAGGAGCTCGAATGACAGGCGCGGGCTTCGGTGGGTCGTGCGTGGCGCTTGTGGAGGCGGATCAGGCTCAGGCTTTCTGCGATGAGGTTGTCGCTCGGTATGTCGAGCAAACAGGGCTACCCGGCTCGGCGCTCATCTGCAAACCCTCGGCGGGCGCGCACCGGATGTAAGGATTCTTGCCGTTACAGTCTTGTTTATGAACTTACTCGCTATCTTTTACGTGAGGTAAGTCATATTCTGATCGTGAGGTTTCGAGGTTCATTGCCTTTTACTAGAGGCGTCTGGGTCGAGATTCTTGAACCAACCTCTTGGGTTGATCAACTAGGACACAGACCATGGAAGCGACGGCAGGACAACCGAGCAAAGTCGATAAGGCTCAACTCACCCTTTACGGTGTGAGCCTCTGCTGCATGCTCGTCAACCTGGCACTGGGTGGGCGAGCCGAGTTTTTGAGACTCATCGCCGTTGTTGGGGTTGCGCTTTACGTGGTCGTGTCCTCGGTCTCAGCCACGCCCACAAAGCCAATTCGCCGAGTTACGGACCTATTGCTGGCGTTGGCAGTGCTATTTTTGTTTAAGCCAACCGTCTTCGGTGTGATCGTTGTTCTGATCTTGATCGCCCTCTCCGGTCTAGAGTCTCAACGGAAGATCTCTGTACTGATCCTCGGGTGTTTCCTGCTGATGACCGATTCTGCTGTGTCGCTCACTCGGAGTGTATGGGAGCGCCTGTGACGGATGTAGACCGACTGAAATCCAGTCCACGAGTGATCTCATGGCAGCGACTTCTCCAAGACCGACTCTTGATTTCTGGGCCCGACCTGGTGTGGCCGACTCTTGAAGCGGACGCCGAATTCGAGTTGATCAAGTTTGAGGGCAAGGTCTTTATCCAGCCCGTTTTCAGGCACGTCGTTTTGAGAGAAACAGAGTTTGTTGGGTGTACGTTCGTGAATCCGGTGTTCAACAACGTCGTTTTCGAGGACTGCGTCTTTCACGAATGCGAATTCTCGTCTGGGATGGTGAACTCCTGTCGGCTGGACCGCTGTCTGTTCTATGCAAGTGTGTTGAGCCACCTGAAGTTTCTGGATTCAGATTTGGCCGTAGAAGCAGATAGCGAAACCAATCTGGTTGCGATAACGGCGCACAAGTCTCGGCTTTTGAGCGAAAGTCTCGCCTTGGAAGACTTCGCCGTGATCGAAGGAGAAATCCTTTCTCATAACGTCGTCAAGCGATGAGGTGAAAAAGTGACAGAGCATTCGATCTCCGAACCTGAACACGGGCAAGGTCTCACGCCGTCCAAGAAAGATTCCCCTACCGTAAACGTTTCTGCAAAGCACATTCGTGGACTGGTCGACGCGGGCTATGGTGGACTCATCGACTACGCATTCGAGATTCGCCATCCGGTTGCCAAGAAGATTCGTGCGAAAGAGCGACACCTACTTTGTGAGGTCGCTCTTTGCAATTGCCGCACCGCGATTTCGCTCGTAGAGGCTGGCGTATCCGAGCAGAAACTTGTCAATTCAATTTTCTGGTCGGGCACGTTGTTTCTTAGTCGACTTGAGCCACGCGAATGGTTGAGCGCCTGGGAAACCCTTGAACAGCATCCCGTCGTGCGGAACAACCTGGATTGGCGCATGCAAGTGCTAGATGGCATTTTCGATTTTTCTCCAAACAGAAGCGAAATCTTTGAGATCGTGCTGAATCTGGAAGGGCTACAGCAAAATCTCGAGAGGCATCATTTAGCCTTTCGTGATTATTTCGTCGCATCAATGTTCCTGGGTAGGGCTGGTCCGGATGAAGTTCGTCAGTTCGCCAAAAGGTTAGTTGAAAGCGACTGGCAAGCCTCCACAAAACGTGAGAAGAAACGCATCTTGAAACTGGCGACTGACGTCCTCAAGGGCTAAGTCATCTGCATGACCCCGGCATGGGTCACTCGCGGTTTGGGGCGAAGTCCTGAAACGTACAGCAAGGATGGGTAAATAGAACTGATGGAACACCCAGTAATTTAACGGGGTCATATACTGCAGATATGTTTGATATCCCACCGGGGGAAGGATTTTTAAGAAATTCCACTGTGGCATCTCAAACAGTCGCTCGGCTGTGGAACTTACATGGTAGGCGGTTGAACAGTGAGGGGTGGGTTAATGCCAATGCCAAATACGTCGAGAGCGGAGTCCGTAAGCCGGGCTGTGCGTCTCACGAAAAGAGAGATCGAAGTTCTTAGTCTGATCGCACAGGGCCACAGCAGCAAAGAGGCGGCCGATGTGCTCTATGTGTCGAAGCGCACAGTGGATTTCCACTTGGCGAACATCTACGACAAGTTGCAAGTGAACAACCGTGTTCAGGCGTTCCGAGCCGCAACTCGTTTGGGTCTAATCCCGTTCGAGCCAAGCTTTGGCGCAGCACGCGGCGAATCGTAATCATCGTCCCACCTCGGTGGGACCGTCGAGAACGCCTTCCAGATTTTATCTGGGGGGCGTTTTTTCTTTATCCTTGTTGTCAGGAACTTGCGTTGATCTCGCCTCGTTTTGCCCCCACGGAGCACACAGGCAGGCAGAGACAAGATAATCTGTGAGCATGTCTCGACTGCGCTACTTGGAGCCGCAAGAGGTTCAATTCCGTCGCCGACCGGGTTCGGTTCACCTTGATGTCAAGGTAGGGGCGGAGAACTGGGTCGAGAACGTCATTTTGCTGCGAGCCTTCCCGCTCAGCGCTCCTAGAGAGAACCTTGCGATCCGTGACAAGGACGACAAGGAGATTGGAATCCTCGAGAAGATCGAAGGGTTAGACGCGGACAGCGTTGAGGTGGTTGAAAACGAACTGAACCGCCGTTACTTCACCCCGACCATTCTCCAGATCAAAGCCCTGAAGCAAGACGCGGGAATGTGGAAGTTCGACGTGGAAACCGACCGGGGCTCATCCGACTTTTACGTTCGAAACTGGCGCGATTCCGCTTACGAACTCACCCGGGGTCGGTGGCAGATTACCAGCGTAGACGGTGGTCGATACGAGATCAAGAACCTAGACGATCTTGACGAACGATCTCAGATCCTTATCGAGCAGCTTCTTTAACGAAGCGTTCCGATGGGTGTGGCCCGATCGGTGTCCCATTTGTGCATCGCTCGGGGAAAGTTCCGTTTGCGATTCGTGTCTTCGCGATCTCAAACCTCTGCGAGATTCACTTTCCGTGGCGCCTGAACTCGTTGACCGAGCCGTCGCCATTTACGATTACTCGGGCGCCGCAAAGCAAGCGGTTCATCGACTCAAGTACGAAGGCGAATCCGCTCTTATCGGATGGGTGGCGGCGGAGATCGCTAAAGAAGTCCAGCGGTTAGGCTGGCAAGATCAGGTTTTCGTGCCTGTGCCGATTCACCGGTCTCGAAGGTCGGAACGGGCGTTCAATCAAGCCGAGGCCCTTTGCGAATCTCTCGCTGCTCCAGTGGAATCGCTTTTGGTGCGGACTCGCAAGACCGTTCCCCAGGCGGCATTAGATAAAGCCCTCAGGTCGGAAAACATCCGAGGAGCGTTCGCGGCAAATGGGGAAGTAGCGGGCAGAGAAATTGTGATTGTCGACGATGTATGCACCACCGGGTCCACTGTCTCCGAATGCGCAAAGGTCTTGCTCCGAGCCGGGACGAAGTCCGTAAGGGTGCTCGCGTTTGCGGGCGTCCCTTAAGGGTTCTTGAAAAGAGTGGCGACCGCCGTTGCCGCAATCCCCTCTTCTCGGCCCACAAAGCCCATTTTCTCGTTCGTGGTCGCCTTCACCGAAACCTGGTCGGCTTCGATCCCGCACAACTGTGCGATCCGCGTCCGCATCTCCTCGGCCCGCTTCATGATCTTCGGCTTCTCCGCAACCACGGCGATATCCAGATTCGAGATCGACCACCCTTTCTCGCTCATCAGCTTGCAAGCGTGCACGAGAAACCGGTCGCTGGAAGCACCTGCCCATTGAGGGTCGGTGTTAGGAAAGTGCTGACCGATATCGCCAAGGGCGAGCGCGCCCAGGATGGCGTCGGTGAGGGCGTGAAGGATCACGTCCGCATCGGAGTGACCATCCAGTGCTTGCTCACCTGCAAAGGCGAGTCCGCCTAGGTAGAGGGTGCGGGCGGGGTCGTCCGAGAACCGATGAACGTCGTAGCCGAATCCTGTACGAATCATAGAGGGTGTTGCCCGCTGGGAAAGCCGTTGGAGGTCTGCAGGCGTGGTGAGCTTAAAGTTTGCCGGGTCTCCGGCGACAAGGAAAGTGGGGAAGCCTGCTCGTTCCAAAACGCTGAGGTCATCTGTCCCTTCAGTCGCATCGTGGGCGATCGCGGCGAGATAGTCGTTCACCAAAACTCCCTGCGGCGTTTGGACGGCTCGAAGAGTCGACCGCGCCGGAGTATCGCTCACTTGCTCAAAGTCCCCATTGGGAGCGACTCGCTTCACGGTATCGGAAAGGGGAACGGCCGGGGCGCAGCTTTTGCCGCCCGCTAGACCGGCTAAGACTCGGTCGATAACCTCAGGAGTCACAAACGGCCTTGCCGCATCATGCAGGAGGATCGCATCGAAGCCGTCTAACTTCGCCCGACTGACGGCGTGGTGAGTGCTTTCCTGGCGAGAATTCCCGCCCAAAACGACAGCTACCGGACCAATCTGGTTCGCGACGTCAGCGCGATTCCCCTCGGAGACAACGACGTAAACAGAATCGATGGCTTCGATCTTAGAAAACACTTCGAACGACCAGAGCCAAACTGGCTTTTCGTCGATAGGAAGCGTGGTTTTGTCTCGACCGAACCGTTGAGCCGAACCCGCCGCCAAAATCGCGGCGGCGACCCTCAATACGATCCTCGCCTGGGTCCAGACTTTCGAGTCGGCTTTTCTTCGCCTTCAATCTCGGCAAAAATCAACTTGCCCCGTTCGGTTTGGATCACCTGAGTCACCACGACTTCGTGGAACTGTCCGACAAACTTCTGACCGTTCTCGACGACCACCATGGTGCCGTCGTCTAGATAGCCGATCCCTTGTCCAATCTGATTGCCCTCTCGGACGATGGTGAGAGCGAGTCTCTCTTGCGGAAGCACGTTCGGGCGAAGCGAGAGGGAAAGATCGTTCAGGTTCAGAACTCGAACATCCTGAAGGGTCGCGACTCGGTTCAAGTTGTGGTCGTTGGTGACCAGGTCGCCACCCACGGCTTTGGCAAGTCGCACCAGTCGCGAGTCCACGCCGTCTTGGGCATCGGGAGCGAGGTGATCGTGAATCCGCACCTCCATCTCAAAATCGGCTTGCAAGTGTCGAAGGACTTCCAGACCACGCTTGCCGCGCTGACGTCGCAGAGGGTCGTGACTGTCGGCGATGTACTGAAGCTCTTCCAGGACAAACCCGGGCACGTAAAGCTGACCCTCGATAAATCCGGTTCGAGCAACGTCGTAGATCCGACCGTCGATGATGACGTTGGTGTCGAGAATCTTCATGCCGGTGCGCTTTACCGGACCCCGATTCTTGTACCAAGGGAGAACCTCTTGCATGGTCTCCATGGCGTAGATCAGGGCCGCCGAGCTACCCACCCAGATACCGAACACGAGCAGGGCGATGACCGGCTTGTCGCTGATGAAAGCGGTGAAAATGTTGATGCTCGTCACCGCGACCAACAAGCCAACCACCGCGCCAAGCATGAGCGTGATCCGCTCGCCGGGTTCGGTTTCTCGCCATTTCTCTCCGAGGCTTTGGAAATAGCGAATGAGAAGGCTGGCGACAAAACTGCCAACGATGGTTCCGAGCAGGAAGTAGGGAACTCGAACCCAGAAGTCGATCGGTCCGGTGATGTTCTCGTTCTTGGTGATGTTCCGAGCCGTATCGGTGACGATCTTCGGTCCCTCTTGGGCAAAGAGAGCTCCGAGAGCGGTCGCGAAGATGAGCGTAACCGCCCACTGGAAGCGGGTGTTGGAGGCACCTAGCTCCATCGGTCCCTGCCGATTTCCGGCAGGCTTTACGGGAGCACGTAGATCGCGGGAAAGCGATCGTTCATCCGCTTCCTCGTAATCGGAAGGGATAATCGAATCTTCGGTACGGTCGTCATCCATGATCTCGTCTCCAGTTCGAACTATTTTTTAGCTCGGGTTTGTCCTAAAACGTCGATGGTCGCTCCACCCAGCACGGTGAAGGTAAAGGCCGAATCGACGTTCCCTTGTGCTAGTTTAACATGAGCGGCCGACACTTGATTCTTCAGATAGGTGGCATCGAAGGGTAGCCAGGTGTACCCAGTCCATACTTCCACCCAGGCGTGATAGTAGAACGGGCCGTCCCAGTTCACCAATCCGCTCACCAGTCTTGTCGGGATTCCAGCGGCTCGACAGAGGGTCGCCATGAGGATGGCGTAGTCTCGACACACACCCTCTCTAGAGTCCAGAACTTCGTTGGCATCGCGCAGCACACCAATCCCAGCGTTCGGGTTCATCGTGTTGTACACGTAGCCTCGAAGCGCCGCTGAAGCGGTTTTGACATCGGTTCGCTTGCCAATAATCTTCTTCGCAAGGTCCCGAAATCGCTTCGAATCGCTTGGAATGTTCAGAGAAGACGTGGTCCACTCCTTTTTCTGGGCTCCGGCTTTGGCGATGGAAATGGACTTTGCCTTGTCGTAAAGCTGAGGGTGGACGTCGATGATCCAGTTGTTCCCGTCCTTCTTTGCGGTTTGAAATTCATCGGAAGGAATGTTCTTGACGTCCTTCACGGTCAACCTCATCTTCAATTTCAGAAGGTCGGCCGGGTTCTTTAAGACCGGCGTTGTCTTAATGCTTGTCAGGTCGGCAAGATCGGGCTGCTTCGTGTTCTCCGATTTGGCAAGAGCTTCCTCCTCGGTGACCGGCCACATCTCGAATCCCATAGCTGTGGTCGCCTTGACCATCTCGCCGGAATCGGAGATGTACGCGGTCAGGGCCATTCGAGGATCGTCGATCTTCAAGGCGTTCGCACGCACCATTTTCCCGCGCACTTCCACGTCTTGCATTCCCAAAACGGAGACGGTGTTTTTCACGAAGGAAGCGGTCGTCGGATCGAGAATCCAAAAGGTCTTTACGGTCCCGGGGTCGACTTTCTTGGTGACGAACTCGTTCAGCGGGTCGTCGACGATGGTCCCTTCGGTAGGGATGTCGAGCTCTTCGGTGCGCTTCGTGCCGTTGTTATCGGTGTTGATCTTGACCTTCTTGTCACCAAAAACGGCCTCCAATGTCTGATAGCGGCCCGCGCTCTCGACTCGTGATGTCATCCGAACGGGTCGCCCATTCACCGACTCCGTCATCGAGTCGACATTCTGCTCGACATTCGCGCCCAGCAGATCGATCTTGATTCGGCTCTTGGAACGGGAACGGGTGCCCGGTTTGCCGTTGATCTCGGCAGGTTCGGTAATGACCTCGGTGTAGCCGACCTTCACCAGGTCTGCGGGCGGCACCTTTAAAAAGAGTCCCAGGAAAGATCGTGTCGGGGCGGCAGCCGTTTGCTGCATCGACCGACTGAACTTACTCAGCGAGGGAACAAGCGCGACCGAGCCTGCAACCAGACCGAAAAACGCTATCGTGAGGGCGGGTAATCGTCGCATTGTCATCGCTTCGTGTAGTTTTAACGCTCAAAACCGTCAGATCGGTTCGTTCTCTCGGTAGATTAGCGATGATTGTTCGATGTTGATGCGGCTTAAGAAGAAAAGAAGTCGCGGATCGTCAAAATTGTTGGACCTCCGAACCTAAAGGATTGAATGAGGAGTCCGAAACGTAGATTGGCATTTGGGCGTCGAGCAATCAGTGCAACAGCTTCGTCTAATGTAGGCGCAACTGGATTCTGAGAACGGATTCGATAGAAACAAGGAAACAATGGCAACCAAGCTAGTAATCGTTGAATCGCCCGCGAAGGCAAAAACCATCGGTGGGTACCTGGGCTCCGATTACGAGGTTCTGGCAAGTATTGGCCACATTCGAGACCTCGCGGAGAACGCCAAGGGTCTGCCTGAAGAGCATAAGAAGAAGTGGTGGGCTCAGTACGCGGTTGATATTGATAACGGGTTTGAACCGTTCTATCAGGTCCCAACCGAGAAGCTTGCTCAGGTCAAGAAACTCCAGTCGGCTTTGAAAGGAAAGTCCGAACTGGTACTCGCGACGGATGAAGACCGCGAGGGCGAAGCCATTTCTTGGCACCTGCTCCAGGTGCTTCGACCCTCTAAGAACGTCACCGTCAAACGAATCGCTTTCCACGAAATCACGAAGGATGCCATCCGAAAGGCGATCGAATCGCCACGAGAGGTCGACGAAGATTTGGTGCAGGCTCAAGAAACGCGCCGAATTCTCGACCGACTTTACGGATACGCGTTGTCGCCCGTTCTTTGGGGCAAGGTGGCGAAGAATCTCTCAGCGGGTCGGGTGCAAAGCCCTGCGGTTAAGCTGATCGTCGAACGCGAGCTGGCAAGGCGCAACTTCAGAATCTCTGAGTTCTGGGATCTGCGTGCCGAGTTTGCCGCAAAGAAGGCTAACTTCACCGCCGAACTGCGAAGTATCGACGGAGTTCGAGTCGCCAGCGGTCGAGACTTCGACGACGAAACGGGCTCTTTGAAAGCAGGCGCGAATGTTCGACACCTTCTTGGGGAAGAGTCGGGACAACTGGCAGCGTTGGTGCGAGAGGCCGGGAACGGCACGGTTGTTCGACTGGAAACGAACGAGGGATTTGAGAAGCCCGCCGCTCCGTTCATGACCACGACCCTGCAACAAGACGCGAACCGTAAATTTGGTTACAGCGCCGATCGGACAATGCGGATCGCGCAGACGCTTTATGAAGGCGTCGATATCGGCGGCGAGTCGGTGGGTCTCATCACCTACATGCGTACGGACAGCCTTACGCTCTCTGCTGACGCTCTCGGGAACATCCGGGGCCTCATCGAGCGGCAGTATCCAGAAGCGCTTCCTAAATCGCCCGTCAAGTACTCCAACAAGGTCAAGAACGCGCAAGAGGCTCACGAAGCGATCCGTCCGACCGACGCTTTTCGTCGTCCGGAAGACGTGGCTCGCTATCTCACGGAAGACCAAAAGAAGCTGTACACGCTTATTTGGCAGCGCACCATCGCCAGCCAAATGAAGCCTGCCGAAGTGCTTCGCACCGAGGTCGAACTTCAGGTTGTGACCGGTGCGGCCCTTGGAAAAGACCTTCGATTCCATGCCTCGGGCAAGCAGGTGGTTAAGGAAGGCTTCCTCGCCGTCTATACCGAAGGCAAAGAAGACGACGACGAAGGGAACGACAAGCGACTGCCCCTTATGTCTGAAAGGGACGTTTTGGACGTCGCGAAAGTGGATTCCGTCGAGCACTCGACCAAACCGCCCGCTCGCTACACCGACGCGACGCTGATCAAGAAGTTGGAAGAGATGGGCATTGGTCGCCCAAGCACGTACGCTTCCATCATTAGCGTCATTGTTGATCGTGGCTATGTTCGGAAAGCGGGTCGCCAATTGGTCCCCACCTTCCGAGCCTGCATGGTGAACGAGGTTTTGGACAACAACTTCCGCGAGGTGATGGACCTTGGTTTCACCGCTCGCATGGATGAGGCTCTTGACGAGATCTCTCAGGGCGATGTCGAGCCGCATGAGTATCTGCAAGATTTCTTCTTGGGCGGCAAAAAGGGGCCTGGTCTGCACGCGCTTGTTGAAGAGCGCAAGTTACAAATCCCCTACCCACGGTTTGAGGTCGGTACCCACCCCGAGACGGGCGAACCCATCGTTGTTCGAACCGGACGAGATGGCGGATCCTTCATTCAACTGGGCGACCAGGAAAAGAAACAGTACGCCAACATTCCGGACGATCTGGCACCTGCAGACCTAACCGTGGAGAAGGCGATCGAACTCTTGGGTTCGAAGTCCTCGAGCTCTGAAGTTCTAGGAACGCACCCCGAAACGGGCCGAAATCTCCTGCTAAAGAGCCGAAACGGCTTTTACTTGGAGGTGGAACGGACGGCTGAGGAGATCGAGCGAAAGGACAAGCCGACTTGGATTTCGTTGCCGAGTGACGTCAACCCGCGACAACTTTCGCAGGAAGACTTGGCGATGATCTGCTCCTTCCCGAAGGAGATTGGCAAGCACCCGCAAACCAAGGCTCCGATCGTCTTTAGGATCGGTCGATACGGTCCCTATATTGAGTCCGGTGCCGAGATTCGCAACGTCGAGGATTGGCGCAAGGGTGGCACGCTGTCTGTCGAGGAAGCGGTCGAAATTTTGAATCAGCCCAAGGGGCGACCGCAGCGCAAAGCCGCAGGTCCGCTTCTGGAACTTGGTGAACTCGAGGGCTGCGCGGGCCCCGTTCGTGTTCTGCCCGGTCGTTTTGGTCCGTATGTGACCGATGGCGAAGTGAACGCGACCATTCCACGAGGAGTGGACCCCACCACGCTTTCCGCCGAGCAAGCGCAAAACCTTTTGGCGAAGAAGCGAGAAGCGGGTCCGTCCGTTCCCAGAACCGGGAAGGGAGCAGGGCGAGCGACCGGTCGTTCAAAGGCTGCACCCGCTAAGGCTTCTGCGGCAAAGCCTGCTGCAGCTAAGTCGGCAACCCCCAAGAAGGCCACGGCGAAGAAGGCCGCCCCCAAGAAGACTGCGACCAAGAAGTCGCCGCCTAAGAAGTAGGGAAGTTCGATGGACGCCAAGGAAGCAAAGTTCAATAGCCCGTTCTATTGGGCGGCCGTTCAACTCCGGCGAGAAGTGCTTCGCTTCCCGCTGGGGTTGGATTTTGCAGGCTCCGAACTTGCTCTCGAAGCATCGCAGTCTCATTGGGTGATCCAAGACGGCGATGAGATTGTCGCCTCGGCGACCATCGTGTGGCCCTCCGATCAGCAGTCGCCCGTGAAGGTTCGGCAAGTTGCGGTGGCCGATTCTCGGCAGGGTCAAGGACTTGGTCGAAAGATAATGCTTGCTTGTGAGCAAGACGCCGCTGAAAGAGGCTTCCATTCAGTTGCTCTGCATGCGCGGGAAACGGCGGTGCCGTTCTATCTCAGCTTGGGTTACGACCTTGTCGGCGAGCCTTTCGACGAGGTCGGGATCCCTCATCGAAAGATGATCAAAGGGCTCTAGGCGTCGACCTTCTGGCCGATATCCGTACGGAACTGCATCCCTTCGAAGCACACCTGCGAGACTCCCTCGTAAGCTAATCGGCGCGCCTCTACGAGACTCGCCGCGGTGGCGGTAACCCCGAGCACCCTTCCGCCGGAGGTGACCAACTTGTCGGGCTGAGCCGTCCCAGCGTGGTAAACGGTCACGTTCTCCGGAACGCTTCCCAACGAGATTTCTCGACCCTTGACCACCGTGCCGGGATATCCCTCCGAAGCGACTACGACGGTGCAGACCGCTTTATCCAGAACCGGAATTTCGGGAATCGGGTCGCCATTGGCACACGCCAGAAGGGCATAACTCAGTCCCTCGCCGATCCGGTTCATCACCGACTGCGTCTCGGGGTCGCCAAAACGCACGTTGTATTCCAAGCAGTACACAGCATCGTTCTCCACCATAATGCCGCTGAAGAGAACGCCACGATAGTCGATCCCCTTCGCTTTGAGAGCTTGGATCGCGGGTCGAACAATCTTCTCTTCGGCCGTGGTGACCCATTCGGGATTGATCCACGGTACGGGCGAGTAAGTGCCCATTCCGCCTGTGTTCGGACCCTGATCACCGTCAAAGATTCGCTTATAATCCTGCGCGACCGGAAGGCTGAAAATGTCCGACCCATTGACCAGAGTCAGCAGGCTGAACTCTCGACCAAAGAGCCGATCCTCCACCACCAGGGTCTCTCCGGCTTCCCCCAGAGCTTGCAAATCGTCCACCGCCTGAATCGCTTCCTCAAGCGTTTCGGCAACGATTACGCCCTTTCCGAGAGCGTTTCCGCTCGCTTTGATCACAACTTTCCGACCCGAATCCCACTTGGATCGAATGTAGTCCTTAGCGGAACCGGGGTCTTGGAAAGATTTGCCCAGGGCGGTCGGGACTCCTGCCTCCTCCATGATCGCCTTCGAGAACGCTTTCGATCCTTCCAAGCGGGCTCCGTCTGAGCCTGGTCCAAAGGTGGGAACTCCCTGCGAGCGGAGCATGTCGGCAAGACCAAGAACCAGCGGATCTTCCGGACCCACCACCACTAGATCGACCTGCTCGGAGAGGGCTAGGACGACCAATTCATCGAGTGCGTTCGCAGCGATGGGGAAGCAGGGAGCGAATGCCGCGATCCCAGGATTTCCTGGAGCGCAGATCACCTCTACACCGGGATCTTGGGAGAGTTTGAGCGCGAGAGCGTGTTCTCTTCCACCGGAGCCGACCACCAAGACCTTCATCGGAATCAGTTTGACCGATCCACGATGCTACGAGTGGAACTAGTCCTCCGATGATCGGTAGCCACCCGTTCGAACGGGGTTTCGGTATCGCGCGAAGGCGGGTTGGAAGCCAAGGATGACCTTACCGGTCGGACCGTTTCGGTGCTTGGCGATGATGATCTCCGCCTCTTGGACCTCTTCGTAGTTTTCCACTTCGGGTCGGTGCTCTTCTTTGGCCTTGTAGTAGCTGTCCCGATAGAGGAGCGCGACAAGGTCGGCTTCAGCTTCGATTGAGCCGGATTCTCGGATGTCCGAAAGCTGAGGGCGCTTGTCGTCTCGGTTTTCCACCGCACGACTCAGCTGACTCAAAGCCACCACTGGGCACCCAAGTTCCTTCGCCATCGACTTACAGGATCGGGCGATTTCAGAAATCTCCTGCACCCGGTTCTCCGTCCGGCGACTCCCACGCATCAACTGCAAGTAGTCGATGATGACCAAGTCCAGCCCATGCTCTGCCTTGAGTCGGCGAAGCTTTCCGCGCATTTCAAGCGGCGTAATGTCCGATCCATCGTCGATGAAGATCGGCAGTTCGTGAAGGGTCTCACAACCGTCGGCTAGGCGCTGGTAATCGTCCAAGCTGAGCCCTTTCTCGCTCTTCAGGGCACCCATCGAGATGCCGCTGATCATGGAGACCATACGACGAACGAGCTGAATACCGGACATTTCCAGGCTAAAAATTGCGACCGTGCCTTTCTTGCCGTCTTGCCGACCCAACCCTCGGGCGACGTTTGCGGCGAAGTCCAAAACAAGGGAGGTTTTTCCCATCGCAGGTCGAGCGCCGACAATCACAAAGTCGCCCGGATAGAAGCCAGTGGTCAGACGGTCGAGGTCGTAGAACCCGCTGAACAAGCCCTGCATGGGCTTGCCTGTTTCGACAATGGTGTCAACGTCAACGAAGAACTCTTTGGAGAGGGAAGCAACCGAAGTGAAGTAGTTTCCCAATTGGCGCTTGCCAACTTCAAAGATCACCCTTTCTGCCGAATCCACCTTGTCGGATGCGTTTCCTTCATCCGGGTTGTGGACGATCTCAATGATCTTCGCGGCGGATTCTTCTAAGCGCCTTAGAGTTGCGCGGTCGCGAACGATCCCCGCGTAATCCATGGCGTTGGCGGCGCTTGGGACGTATTCGGCGATCTCGATCAGGAAGTCGATTCCGCCGACATCCGCGAGATTTCCTCGCTCGACCAGTTCTGCCCGAAGGGTCACCAGGTCGATCTCTTTGTGGTTGGAAACCAACTGACGAATCGCCCGAAAAATGAGGCGGTGAGCCGGACGATAAAACTCGTCTTCGGTGAGAGTCGTTACCAACTGTTCCGCCGCACGCGTGGAAAGGATCATCGATCCCAGAACCGACATTTCCGCCTCGATACTGTACAGAGGCATGCGCGGGTTAGAAGTGGTGCTCATCCGTTGCTCGGGAATCGCCTAGTTTATCGCGATGAGCTTTCCACACGAAGAACGATTTTTCAACGGGTTATCCACACCCCTTTTTCAACCCGGAACCTTCAACGGAAGGTGATAAAGCCTGTGGAAAAGTCTATCAGACCCGGAAATCGACCCGCTTCGTTCTGGCCTTTCGGAAGAACGTAAGCACGCGGCTCTTTATCTTGTCCCAAGGAGATTGCTTCACCTCGGCCTCCATGATCATCGCTTCCACCAGTTCGGGGCAACGAGAAAGGAGGTCGTCCAGACCATGCTCGATCGTTTGCGAATCGTGCTCGAACGAGCCATGCCATCCGCAAACAAAGCAGGAATCGGTATCGCTAGAATTCAGGGCATCGCAAACCGGACAACTCTTCAAATGCTCCGCGAGCAACCGTTTGGTGGCGCGGTTTTGAAACAGGACAGAGTTCTTGCGATCGAATGCCATGAAAGTCCCCTTTAACATCGGCAAGAACCCACGCTTTCTTGATGCGTCTTGGGTCTCCACCTGGCCAAAATCATGACGATGTCCGGGCCCAAAAACGGCTTGAGCAAGCCTATCAAAACCAGAGTTGTTCGGGCGGATCATCGTGTGGTTACCTACTTATGGAATCGGGCCGAGGGACTGTATCGCCTCCCGGAACGATTACTGGTTTTGGGCGAGTTTCAGGGGCCGGGGTTCCTTACAGCCCGCCTGTTCGCTGAAAGTCCTAAGCCGATCACGTTGCAAACCCCGGATCTAGCCCGATGCGACCTGGAAGAGTCGGTGGTCTTGGAGAAAGGCAGACACCTCGTGATTTCCCATCGTGACCACCCTGGCTGCGAACTGAGCTTCCGATCCTTCGAGCCACCCACCGGAGAATCGGTCTCGATCTCAACGCAATTTTTCGGGAGCGGCTGGCTGACGGGTGGGGAAGCTGAACTCGATGGGTCAAAGCAACGATCCAAAGGCTCACCCGAGTTCCCGATTCCATTCTTCGAGGAGTGCCGACCCGCTCAACCCGACGAGCCCCCGCAGATTCTCGTTGGTCGAGAACGTTCCAGGACCACAGGTGGGTGGGAGATGGCAAACATCGAAGCCCTGCGCAAAGAGGGGCTCACCGTCCAGAACCTCTCTAAACCAGAAGAACTGACCGCCACTTGGCAGAATGGCGAGCAACAGACGAGGGTGATAGCGTGTCACCTGAACGAGATGCGCTGGACCATCATAAGTGACCGTCCGGTAACCGGACTGCTGCTCATTCGGACCTACGATGCGTTCCACGGGCTCAGCCAAGCCCGAGTCTTCGTCAACGACCAACAGGTTGGCAGATGGTTCTGCGGAGAACAAGACCGCACTAACCGGTGGCGACAATCGACCTTTGGAGTGGAATTCGAATCCCCGCTAGAGCCGGGCGAACTCGCCGTCACCATCGATCCTCCCGCGGGCGCTCCGCTCTGGTCGGTTTCGAGCTATCGCTGGATTCTTTTCCACGACTGAACGCCGACAAACGCGAACGATTCGGCTAGAATGTAACCAGTGCTACAAAACGCAGTCGAAACTAAACAAAGGGAGGATCAGGATTCCGAGAACTCGCTTCCAGAATCTTATCGCTCGGTTTCGGTTGCGGGTGGCACGGGCATCCTGCGATTCCTGAAGTTTTCCGGTCCGGCATTTCTTGTTTCCGTGGGTTACATGGACCCCGGCAACTGGGCAACGGGGCTTGAAGGCGGATCGCTGTTTGGCTACCGACTCCTCTGGGTCATCGTCCTTTCCAACCTCATGGCGATGGTCTTGCAATCCATGTGCGTGCGCATGGGCATTGTGCTCAACAAAGACCTTGCTCAGGCATGCCGAGACTACTATCGCAAGCCAGTGGCGATGGCGCTCTGGATCCTCTGCGAGATTGCCATCATTGCTACCGACGTGGCGGAGGTGATTGGCTCTGCGGTTGCGCTCAACCTGCTCTTCGGACTCCCGCTCTGGGCCGGAGTGCTGATCACGGGCTTCGATGTTCTACTTCTTTTGGCGCTCACCAAGTACGGTTTCCGAAAGCTAGAGGCGCTGATCATCACTCTCGTGCTGACCATCGGAGTGTGCTTCCTCATCAACGTGGCCGTTTCTCAGCCGAACTGGGCGGGTGTGTTCGGAGGCATGATTCCCAAGGAGCGACTCACCGGGCAGTCGCTCGCGGCGGCAGTGGGCATTTTAGGTGCGACGGTTATGCCGCACAACCTGTATCTGCACAGCGCCATCATTCAAACCCGAGCGTTCGAAAAGACTCCGGAAGGGAAGAAGGAGGCGATCCGCAACGGCAACATCGATACGGTGATCGCTCTCGGAATGGCGTTCTTCGTCAACGCGTCGATCCTCATTCTCGCCGCCGCTCAGTTTCACTCCAAGGGAATCGTTGTCGACCAACTGGAGCAGGCGCATGAACTTTTGAAGCCCGTTCTAGCAGGTGGAGCGGCGACCCTCTTCGCCGTTGCCTTGCTTGCGTCCGGACAGTCGTCCACAGTCACCGGAACGCTCGCCGGACAGGTGGTGATGGAGGGCTTCACCAAGTGGCGCGTCAAGCCTTGGATTCGGCGCTTGATCACGCGCACGATCGCGATCGTCCCGGCGATGATCCTTGTTACCAGCGCTCACGGCAAATCGCTCGATGGCCTGGTGGTCTCTCAAATCGTTCTCGCTTTGCAGTTGCCCTTTGCCGTCTTCCCGTTGGTGATGATCACCTCCGACAAGCGCAAAATGGGCGACCTTAAGAATCCGCAGTGGATGGTGGTGTGCGGATTCCTGATCGCCGCCGTGGTGACCATTCTGAACGTTCAACTTCTCGTGGAGAGCAAAGAAGTGGGGCCGGTAGTCGTTGGAGTCATCGCCGTTGCGATGGTCCTTTTCGCCCTCTGGGCACGGCGATTCCCGGCACCCACCCCTCAGCCCACCGTGGCTGCCTCTGCCGACCCTGAAAGTGCATAATAGTGGCAGTGAGTGGGCTCGATTCCATCGGTGAATCCTCTGTAGCCGCTCAGACTGCCGCGAGAGTTTCCCTTGGTTACAACTTTGCGCAGACGCTACTAAAGCTGGTTGCCGCCGCGCTTACCGGATCGGTGAGTCTGCTCAGCGAAGCCCTCCACGCCATTGGCGACCTCGTCGCTTCCGCGATCTCCTTTGTCTCGGTGCGAGCCGCCTTGCAACCCGCCGATGAAGAGCATCCGTACGGTCACGGCAAAATCGACACCCTAGCCGGGCTGGTCGAGGCGGTGATGCTGATGGGATTTGCCGCCTTTGTTGCGATCCAGAGCATTCAAAGACTGTTTCAACCCGTGGAAGTTCAAGGTTTGGACTGGGGCATTTTGCTAATGGTGGTGACCGGAATTGGGTGTCTGTTCACCGCGAAATACGTGGGCGGAGTGGCGAAGCTAACCAATTCGTTCGCGTTGCGATCTAATGAGCAGCACCTGATGGTGGACTTCTGGACCAACATCGGGGTCATTGTCGCGCTTGCGGTCTCCAAGCTAACCGGTTGGAAGTATGCCGACCCCGTCTTTGCGCTGGTCATCAACGGATGGTTGGCGTATGGCGCCATCCGCCTGGGCAAGAAAGCCTTTAACGAAATGATCGATACGAGCATCGAGCCCGAGGAACTCGCCGAAGTGAAAAGGATTGTCGCCAGTGAGACCGCGATTCATGGCTACCACGATCTGAGGTCGAGACACTCCGGTGCGATGCACTACGTGGACTTCCACATCGTTGTCCCGCGTGAATGGAGCGTGGTAGAAGCCCACGACGTTGCCGACCGAATTGAGTCGCAGATTGAGCAGGCGTTGGCCCCGTGCGTTTGCACCATCCACGTCGACCCGTACGATCCGGAAAAGCCAAGACCGGCGTCGCCAATGACTCCCACACAAGCAAAACTACTAGATTGATCCCCGGTAATCCTGTGGAAAAAAGTCAGTGGGATGATCGACTGGCTTGTGTATCTGTTAACGGGGGGCTTCGCGGGCTTTCTGCTCGCGTTTGTGATCGCGCTATTCAAAGTCGGTCCCGGTAAGCCGGAGTTCAACTTCCCAAAGGCGACGATTATCTGTTGCGCGTTGACCCTTGGCGGACCGTTTGGATTCACCGAACTGCAAACCGCCATTCACCGCAAACAGATGGAGCCGATCGTTCGGTCTTGGTATGACGAGACCGACATGATCGTTGCCGAAGACGATCATAGCGGCCTTCAGTATTGGAAGGTCCTAGCCGTAACCAAAGACAAGGCTTGGATCATCGTAGTCGGCAAAGAGTGGTCGGTTGGCGACTTTTACGATCGCCCGGTGGTGAGGCTCGCCCTTAGGAAAGGGAAGTCTGGCAAATGGTTTATTGATGAAGAAACCACCGAAGTCCTCCGATCGGACCGACTCAACAAAGACAGCTTTGTTTGGCCGCCCTTCCAGTAAGGCTGCACTAAACCTGGGACCTGTGTAGAATCCGAATTGTGAAGGATTCGCTTTCGTTTTTCGGAGCCGCCAGGACGGTTACGGGCTCGCGACACCTGCTTCAGTACGGTAAGTCCAAGGTGCTTATCGACTGTGGGCTTTTCCAAGGTTCCAAAGCCGCTCGCGACCGAAACGACGATCCGTTTCCTTTCGATCCAAAAGAACTCGATGCGGTGGTGATCACCCACGCCCACGTGGATCACATCGGCCTACTGCCCAAACTCGTGAAGGACGGCTATCGTGGTCCGATCTACTCCACACCCGCAACCCTTGGAATCGCTAGGCTGACCCTGCCCGATAGCGCCCGACTGCAAGAAGAGGACGCTCGGCACCGACGCAAGCGGGGCGAACTGAACGCCCAACCGCTCTACACCGAAGAAGACGCTTACGCTGCGCTGAAGAAGTTCAAAACCCTAACGTACGGTGAACGCCACGACTTGCCGGAAGGCGCAAGCTGGGTTTACAGGCGAGCCGGGCACATCTTGGGATCGGCAATGGCGGAGATCGCCTTGCCCGATGGCGACATTCTGCTGATGTCCGGAGACCTGGGCAGGTACAACGCGCCGATCATCCAAGATCCTGAGGAAGTTGATTTTTGCGACTACCTGACCATCGAAAGCACCTATGGCAACCGAGACCACGAAGACGAAAACATCCTAGATAAGCTGGAAAGGATTCTCCACGATGCCTGGCAAACGGGTTCGGCGGTGCTGGTGCCATCCTTTGCGATCGGTCGAACCCAAGAGCTGCTTTACTACTTCAAGAAGCTGCAAATGGCGGGGCGCATGAACCGCATCCCCATCTTCATCGACTCGCCCATGGCGATCTCGGCGACTCAGTTGTACGCCCAGGCGAAAGAGGAGCACGATCAAGACATGCTCGTTTCCGTGGAAGAGGGGAATTCGGAACTGGAGCCCGAAGGCGTTTCTTTCCTGCGCGATCGCGAGCAGTCGAAGTCGATCAACTTCCGCCAAGGACCCATGGTCATCATCAGCGGCAGTGGAATGGCGAACGGCGGTCGGATTGTGCACCACCTGCTGCGCCGCCTAAGCCAGGAAGAGACGATTGTGCTCTTCACGGGCTATCAGGCGGAAGGCACCCTTGGTCGGAGGTTGCTAGAAGGCGAACCGGAGGTCTCGATCATGGGTCAGGAAGTGCAGGTCCGGGCGCGGATCGAGAAGCTGAACGCGCTTTCTGCCCATGCGGACAGAAACGAGATGCTGAAATGGCTGGGGAACTTCAAGACTCCTCCGCGAACGACGTTCTTGGTCCACGGCGAACCGGACGCTCAAGACGCCCTGGCGGAGAAGATTCGGGCGGAGTTGGGCTGGCAAGTGGCGATTCCTGAATTCGGCGACTCGTACGACCTATAAGTGGCTCGCAACAACTCTCATCTGCCGGAAAAGATCTGCGTAACGTGCGGTAGGCCGTTTTCTTGGCGAAAGAAGTGGGAGAAGGTGTGGGACGAGGTGAAGTACTGCTCCGACCGTTGTCGGCGGGGGAAGAAGGGTTCTGCCGGCTGAGGTTTGCCGTGGAAAGAGGCGTTCAGTTGAGCCTTCAAAATCGGCTCGTGGGCGTCGTTCGGAGGCCAGAAGAGAACCGTGAGCTCCCTTTACAAACTTGACGCCCCAGTTGAATTCAAACTAGCTTGCTCCTCTCGCTTCCGGAGCAAGAAGGATGTTTTCTTCCTACCCGTCATTACAGATGGAACGGAACTGACCATAGCAGGGCGAGCCATTCCAGAGTTCCACCTGCTTCCAACAGAGTTGCAGGAGTCATTCCTGGAAGTCTTCGTCTTTGCAAGGAAGCAGTATCGATCCAATTTTCAGCTCCCGCTCTCCTTAACCGAGTTTCAGGACATAGCCCAAAGGCTGCGTCACGCCTTAACTCTTCCCGACGCATTCAGAGTGTCCTGCGGAGTCCGGATTGGAATGAATCGCTTCCTAACGATCGATGACTCGACATTCCGCTCTGGATGCATCGTGAGGTTTGGTGAGGACGACAGCATTTTGATCCGGGACTCGGTTGACGAAGCCCTGATCGGACTCGGCCTGCGCTATACAACGATCCCGGTCGAAATTGGCGGAGAGCGAAGTGGCTGGAAGGAGATCGTGCCGGAATTCTATAACGCCAAGACATCGGTGTTGGAAACCTCAGCCTCGTCCTTCTTAAAGGACGAGGTTAGTCAGCAGGTCTTCTTGCGATTGCCCGACGAACGCGTTAAGGTCGAAGTGGAAGTGTTGCTGTCCCCACTACTCATCAACTCGTGAAATCAGAAATCTACCCGGCAATGTGGCGATCTGGTGCTTCGCAGGTCGGCTGACCTTTTGTAAGAGTTTTGCATCTCTCAGTGAGGACGCTTACACGGAAAAATATCGGATATAGATGAGAAATCAAGCACTAGAAAAGATTCGGCGTAGGCTGTTTTCTAAGTTACGTGCGCATGGATTTGGCACGGTTGCAACCCGATGTGTTCGACGGACGGAAGAATCGCTTCAGATCGTTACCGTTCGCCGAGATCCTACTGATAGGTTGTGTATCGAATTGTGGGTCACGTTCGCAGAGCTAAATCAGTCAGATAATTCAGAACTGGACCTTCTGGCCGATTTGATGACGGACCACGGCAGCATTCCCAACCTTGTTGACTCTGGTGGGATTCGGACCGATTTTGAAGCCAACGAAAAGGAGCGTGTGACCATTTGGCAAGACGAAGCTGCCTGGAATGACTACCTTCAGTTCATGGTCGATCACCGGATTGTGCCGTTTCTGGATCAGGTCACGACGATTGGAGGAGCCGCCTCTGTACTTCGCGAGCGTTCCGGTCAGTGGGCGGTTATAACCTCAAGCCGATTTCGGCAGCATGCGCTCGGCGAGTCGGTCGGTCAAGAGGCTGAATGGGTGTGGACCGGTCCCGTCGATTCCGTCGATGAGTTGGATCAATTGCTCGATGCTTAGTCAGATGGAGGTTCTAGGGCAGTTTTCAGATTTCTCTAAATGTAACTGCCGAATATCATTCACTTTGTGTAAAGTACTGGTGGATGAGTTGAGTATGATCTCCTGATTACCCTTAAATCCTATAACCGGCATTTGGAAGTTATGGGGTGAGCGGAGATGGATGGCAGACGCTCGACGGAGTCATTCGAGCAGGGTCGCAAATGTTGGGGGGGGCTTCGTACCCCAGTGGTTTTTAGAACATTCCGAGAACATCAAAAGAAATATCTCCGTGCGACAAAGCGAAGGACTAGATTAGTGACAAAGCTGGAAGAAATTACACTGAAAATTGCAAAGGTAGCCCTGATTTTTAGCGCTGCTGCGATTTACTTTCTGTTCTTCCGGGCGTTCATGCACGTTCCTTTCTATAACTATGGGATACAGACTGAGTCATCGGGCTTGAATCGGATGGAGAGGCTTCTTGAAAAACGTTAATAATTCCAAACTTGTTCTAGTGTTCGCTTCTCTCTCGCTTGTTCTTTCACTAGCGGTGATCTACCTAATTTTCTGGGAAAACAAAGTCGTGATGGAATCTTTAACCGAGCTTGACAAGAGGTACGACCGGCTGCAAGAAAAACTGGAGAGTTCAAAGCCTAACCGCAATTGAACGATCGAAGACCGATGAAGGTCTTCTGTCGTTTATGCTTCATGGTTGGACCACGCATGAGTGCCCTCGACTATCACCCCGCTTCGCGTCCTTCTGGGGATCAATAACACCCTTGGATGCTATCGAGTTATCTGAATGGCGATAACGGCCAGCCCGATATCCGGACGTCATGTGTCTGCTGAAGCGTTGAATTGTTTTGATAAGTGTTTGAGTTAGAGAGCAAGCTGTTCGGAACGAAATAGATAAAGGATGAACCGTGTCAGATACTGATGAACTCACCGCTACCGTGGCAAAAGTCGCCCTGATAATCGACGCGTTTGCAATTATGCATTTTGTTCTGCACGTTGGCGGACTCTCTCGCGTTCTAAAGACCGGGATACTGACCGCGACGGAGGACATCGAGAGACTTGAGAAAAGACTGCAAAAGGCGGGTACGGCGAACTCGCTTGCCAGGTCTAAAGGCATCACTGACCTAACTAACGACTTCGAGGATCGTCTCACACATGTGTCCGGCGCGCCCGGAACGCATACCAACACCTATAACGGTCTCGATATCGAAGCAGAGCGGAGATCCCGCCGAACGGAGAGAGGGAAATGAGTCCCGACCTGTCGGGACGAATCGGGACGCGGGTTTCTAAGAACGTTGCGGGGCAGACCACCTCGTTCCTTAGGGACGGCGCTTACGTCACCGATCCGGTGATCGCGGACAATCTTGCCACCTACACGCCCGGAATCTCCGAGCGACGGGGCGGCACGACTCGTTACACCCACAGCGGACTCAAGAACACGGGAGCCCAGTCTACGAGTTTAATCGTCGCCACCCGGATGTACGACGCTTACGGCATGATTCGCTCGTCAAGCGGAACCTGGTCGGGCCCGTTTGGGTATGCGGGTGGATACGGATATCAAGAAGATGAGACGGGCTTGCGCCTTCTGGGTCACCGGTATTACGATGCTTCTACGGGAAGGTTCCTCACCCGCGATCCGATAAAGGACGGAAGAAACTGGTACTCCTACTGCGACGGCGATCCGATCAATGGGGTCGATCCGACGGGATTAGCAACGGTCCTAGAAGCAATCCAGGCGGGCATTAGGCGTGGCATACTTCCCAAGGGGACCGACCGACGCTATATAAAGGATAAAGACTTTAAAGATGCAATCCACAGAGAAAAGGGCCTTCGAGTAGTCCCAGGTGAACTGGACAACCCGGATCTTGAGGTTGATGAAATAATCGAAATAGCCGATGAATTGCTCGAACTTGAAGAAAAAACCAGAAGAAGAAAATCTGAATTTGTGAAGAAACCTGTGGTTAAATCTCCGAGTCGGGGCGTTGATTGGGGTCTCGTCGGCGGAGTAGTCGTTGCAGTTAGTATCGTTGTCGTTGCTGGTGCCATTATTGTAGCTTCGGGTGGTACTGCAACAGGTCCGGTGTTAGTGGGCGGGGCTGCCGCACTGGGTGCAGTGATCGTCTCCCCGCAGACAAAGAGGCGGGCTGGAGGTTAGATGTGAGCGTTAAATTAGATATGTCTGTAAGATTTGTGTTTGAGGACAACTCCCTCGATATAGATCTTATCGCAGGGGTGATTTGTGCTCGGCTTGAACGCAAAGACGCTATCGTAACTTATGAACCCGGGGACCAGATAGGTTTTTCCCTTTTTCTAAAGGACATCGCCGCAATTCTTTTTACCGTTGCCAATCTTGAAGGACGACTGTCAAGACCCGTTTACATTGAGCATGAAAGATTGCAATTCCACAATGAGATAAGTACACCCTTTGAAGTACGCTTTGAGAAACTTTGTGTTCGTGTCTATTTCCAGCCAAAAAGTTCTGATAGGTTACCCGTTGCGATGCAGATATCACGTGGGGGGATCCTATTTTTTACACTGCGGTCAATGCCAGAAAGCGTTAAAGCACTTGCCATACAATTGCTGGAATTGATGGAGAGATACGAAGAAGATCTGGCCAAAACGGAATAGTCTCCAAGGAGTCGTCGCTGCGATAAGGAAAGCAAAAAAAACGAATTCCGAGGGTCCCACGGAAATCAACTGCCGAACAACCGTGGTAGATGGTGCCAGTAACCTTGCGTTCGGCAGTTCTTTCAGTTGCGCTTGACACGAGCAGGTTGGTGAGATGAATTTGATGGGCTTATCAACCGCAAAGGCTCCCTCTGAATAAGTCGCTCCGACCGACCCAGGCGGTGACTATCACTCAGAAGGGTGTACCAGGTGCGCCCTCAAGAGTCACTGGTGGTTTCGAGCCGTCCGCCTTCTCTCAAACCGCTTATGAGGGATTGTTCAGTCAAAGCCTTCACCCATGAAGAACCATAAACCCCCAGTTCCTGCAGAAGCTGGTGGTTTCATAGACCCTGGGAAAGTTCCGGTTAGTAACCGCTGTTGCTCACCGTCGTGACTACGATCGGCTCCATGCCCAGCGACACCCGCGCCGCGTTGAGCAATTCCGCCGATTTCGACGTTCCGCACCGACTCACGTCCAGCGCCCGAACCTTCAGCAGCGTTTCAAGATCGCGAACGCCGCCCGCCGCCTTCACCTGCACATGAGCGGGTGAGTGCTTGCGCATCAGCGCCAGATCTTCCAATGTCGCGCCGGTGGGGGCGTAGCCCGTGCTGGTCTTCACCCAATCCACCCCGATCTCGCCGCAGATTTCGCAGAGTCGAATCTTTTGATTGTCGTTCAAGTAGGCGTTCTCAAAGATCACCTTCAGCTTCTGACCCGCCGCGTGAGTGACCTCGCAAACGGCGCGGATCTCGGCTTCTACATAGCTCCAGTCGCCGGAGAGCACCTTGCTGATGTTGACCACCATGTCTAGTTCCTGACCGCCATCCTTCAACGCTCGCTCCGATTCGAAAACCTTTGCGGCGGTGGTGTGTCCACCGTGCGGGAAACCGATGGTCGTCGACGGCTTCACCGTGGTGCCTGCCAACATCTCCGAGCACATTGCCAACGCGTACGGCATGATGCAAACACTGGCGCAATCGAACTGCTTGGCAAGCTCAATGCCTTGCACTAGGTCGCTCATTGCCATGGTGGGCATGAGCAACGAGTGGTCGATCATCTTGGCGAGATCAAGATAGGTGTAATCCATGTAAACCGTGATGTCCTTTAGGGGCCGTTCTGTCCTTAGTTGGGAAGAGGGGAGGGGAGGGAAGGGAAGCGGCGCCTTAGCCCCGCTTCCCCTACTCTGTTTTACGCTCCGACTTTGACCCAGCCGCCTTGCTGAGCGCTCTTCATGATGGCGTCGCAAAGCAGAAGCTCTCGGTGACCGTCCTCAAAGCTGGCGAACGGGTTGAGCGGCTGGTTGCCTCGAATCGTATCGTAGAACGACTTGAAGCACATTTTGAAGGTGTCCGGGAAGCCCTCTTGGTGTCCGCCGGGGTAGCCCGTGAACGATCGTGCGGCTTCGGAAAGCAGGCTTGGGTCTTTGGCAAGTGCCATGTTGGGCTGCTTGCGAGACCCGATCCAAAGGGTGTTCGGGTGAGCCTCACTATCCCAAGAAACGGCGCCTTCTTGCGCGCTGATCTCGAGTTGAAGGGTGTTCTTTCGACCCGCCGTGGTTTGCGATACCCAAAGCGTTCCGATGGCGCCGTTGGAGAATCGGAAGAGGATCGCGGCTTGGTCTTCGGTTTCGATGGGGATTGCCTGAAGGGCGCTCTCGTCGATCTGCTGCTCCTTTCCGGTGAAGGTTTGGACCTCGCCCGAGGGGCGCCGTCGATTCTTGTGAACAATGTTCAGCTCCGCGCAGACTTCGGTGATCTCAAGTCCGGTGATCGAGTGGACCAGGTCTAGCCAGTGAGTGCCGATGTCGGCAACGGCTCGAAGGGTGCCGCCCTCAGCGGAAAGGACTCGCCAGTTGTAATCGGTGTCGTAGAGCAGCCAGTCTTGAACGTAAGCGCCGCGCACGCCAAAGATTCGACCCAGTTCGCCGCTGCGAACTCGCTGTCGAGCCTCGATGGCCATGGGGTAGAAGCGGATGTTGTAGTTGACTCCGCAGACAAGCCCGCTCTTGGCGGCTCGCTGAACGAGGTCGGCGGATTCGGTGGAGGTCATCGCCAGGGGCTTCTCGCAAAGAACGTGCTTGCCCGCCTCAATCGCTTTGCAGACCTGGGAATAGTGCAGGTTGTTGGGCGTGGTGATGTGAACGGCGGTGACGTTGGGGTCTGCCAAAAGGTCGTCGACAGTGGCATATCCCTTGGGCAAACCTAAGCGAGCGGCAGACTTTTCGGCCTCTTCCGGAGAGCGGTCGGCGACACCCAAAATTGGGATTCCGAGTCTACGAAGCGCTTCAATGTGCGTGGGACCCATAAAGCCCGCGCCGACGATGGCGGCAGAGATATTCGACTGGCCAGACATACTTTCATAGCCTAGCATCCATCGCGTTTTGGGTGATGTAACGATTCTGAAAAGGAGTGAAAAATCGCGTCCGGCTAGTTTTGAGGTATAACCTAGGAGTTCTCTGAAGACAGCAGGTGGAAACTTAATGTTCCGATTCATCGGAACGCCAGCCGAGGAGTGAACGATCGATTTCGAACCATTGTTCGAGTTCGCGTCGCCGAGCCTTGCTCGGACTCTTCTGCGCTCCCCCGCTTTCGTTTGCAGAACTAGGTGCGAACCAATGCCTACCGCAGAAAAAGAACGCACAATCGAGCAAGCGAGGGAGTGGTACTCGAAATCCGTCGGCGTCGTATTCGCCGACTATCGTGGCCTGTCCAACAAGGAAATCCAAAAGGTGCGCGCTGAACTTCGAAAGAAGGGCGGCGAATTGCACGTTATTAAGAACACCTTGTTCCGACGCGCCGTTGGGGATGAAGTCGTAGACTCGCTCCCAACCGAGTATCACAACGGTACAACCGCATTCGCCTTCATTTTTGAAGACGAAGCCGGCTGCGCCAAAACGCTTCTCGATTTTGCGAAAAGCAGCAAGAAACTCGTCGTGAAGGGCGGTTTCTTCAGCGGGAGATCGTTCTCGCAAAAGGATGTTGAGGCTCTGTCTGAACTTCCTCCGCGAGACGTACTTATCAGCCAAGTCATCGGAGCGGTCGCCGCTCCCCTTTCCAGCCTTGTCTCTACCGTCGAAGCCCTTTATGCGGACCCGATCCGCACAATTGGCGCCGTGGCAGACAAAGTTGCTGAAGGCGACACCGCTGCATAAGCCCCAAGAAGAACCCTGCATTAGACCCGCGAAAGCGAAAACGAATTAACAAAGAGAAAGAACAATGGCAACTACCGTTGAAACGATCATCGAACAGATTAGCGGTCTCACCGCAATCGAGCTCAGCGAGCTCAAGAAAGGACTGGAAGACAAGTTCGGCGTAACCGCCGCTGCTCCGGCATTCAACCCGGCAATGTTCGCAGGCATGGCTCCTGCAGCAGCAGCAGCTCCTGAAGAGGAGAAGACCGAGTTTGACGTCATCCTCACCGATGCCGGCGCAAGCAAGCTCAACGTCATCAAGGTTGTCCGAGAGCTCACCGGTCTCGGCCTCAAGGAAGCCAAGGACCTGGTCGATGGCGCTCCGCAACCGATCAAGCAAGCCACCAACAAGGACGACGCCGAGAAGATCAAGAAGGCGATCGAAGAAGCTGGCGGAAAAGTCGAAGTCAAGTAAGCGTTCTCAAACGCAAACTCTGTTTAGGCTCTCTTCGGAGGGCCTAAACCGTTTCCGACGGAGCGTAATTGTCGAAAAGTTCGATCAAATCCCTTTTTGGGGCGATTTTGGTCGATATTGCCAGAGAATGACTTCCGAAACGCTTCTAAGTGCGTTATTGTATGCAACATATTACAAATCGGAGTTTGGTGTAGAAAGCCGCTCCAAGTAGGACCCAAGGCATCATGAGGTTGACGAGAGCAGAGAGGTGGATCATTTCGAACCAATTGCGGATCCTCGCCTCGTACTTCCCTGAAGAAAAGGAAATCCTTGAGTATCAGCGAGAGGCCATTGAACACGGTTTCGAGCGGGAATACGATTCCATCATTCCGTTCATCGAGTCCGACACCCTTTCCGCCGCAGGCTGCGACGAAGTCGTCGAGATCCTAGAGATGTACTGGCAAATGGGTCGGGCGTGCCGAAAGCAGTCCGAAGCCGGAATGGAGATCGACGTCCGATTCCCAGGCTGGGATGGCGACAGCGAATACAAGCAACGATCTTACGCTCGCTACTACTGCAAGCAGGGCGATCGCTTTGCGGACATGGGAGATTCCGTTTTCCAAAACGCTCGCAAGCCGATGTTGCCCTCTTACCGAGTCATGCTGGACGAATGGCGAGATCACCCTCGCAAATACTCGCTCAGTTTTGAAGACGTCCTAGATCTTCTCAACTTGGGGAGCCGAGTTCTACGCCCTCAAGCGCTCGTAACCCCTCCCGGCTCCGCCGACGAGTAAGCGTGTTCGCCTAATAATCTTCGGCGAACCATCGTGTTTCAGACGGTTTGTTTCGGCGTTGAACCTGATTCCGGAACGCGAGCCCAGAACATGGCGTGTAAACTTTCGTCGCCTTCTCGTTGATGAGGGGCTGTTCTTGTGAACCTACGATGAAAGCCCACATTGATGAAGTCGATATTCAATTGCTCGCACTCTTGCAAGAAGACGGTCGGATCACTAACGCCGACCTCGCTAAGCAAGTTGGGCTCTCTGCCCCCAGCGTTCTGCAAAGAGTACGCGCCCTAGAGAAGTCGGGCTTGGTAAAGCGATACACCGCTCTTCTCGATGCGGAACGACTCGGCTACAAGCTCACCGCCCTCACCCAGATTTCACTGAGTCTGCACGAGGCTCTGCCCATTGAGCGATTCCGAAAAGCTGTCGCCGACATCCCTGAGATTTCCGAGTGCTACCACGTCACAGGCGAGTTCGACTTCCTGCTGAAGATCGTGGTTCGAGACATGAGGCACTACGAACAGGTCTTGCGAGAGAAGATCACCCGGATTCGCGGGATCGGCAAGATCAGCACGTCGTTTGTACTCGGAGTCCCCAAGTACAGCACCGACGTGCGTCTCTCGCAGTAAGTTTTGGCTTATAGGAGATCGAAGAATCGATCAACCGGGCTCTGACCGACATAAAACTGGTTCAGGGCCTTTTTGCTGACGTGCCCGTCTGCCCAGGCGACAATGGCCTTGTCCGGCGCGTTGGCATCGGGCTTGCCCCAGCAATCAGCCGTTGCCGGATCGCTCGGACGGAGCAGAAACTTACCGTCGTCGCCGCACCAACTGCCCGCCACGCTCGACTTCGCCGTGGCAAGTGCAACGGTGTTGGAAGGGTCCTCAAGAACCGTGGAGCTGACCGCCTGTTGGGTCGGTAAGTTCGAAAAGTCCAGTTCCAGGTTGGTCAGGTATCGCGCGTTGTAGCCAAAGTGGCTGGTGACGGCCCCTCCGGTGTCGAACTTACTCACGTTGCTGCACGGGCACCACCAGAGCTCTTTGTTCTTCACGTACGGGTCGATCATGTCGTGCCAGATCACTACGCCGGACTCCGCGCTGTAGGCGCTGAGCGGAAAACGGTCGTCGTTATCCGATTGGTACATCACAAACGAAACGTCCAGTTGTCGAAGGTTGGAGGCACAACTGGTCGCTTTCGCCGCGAGTTTGGCTTGAGCAAAGACGGGGAAGAGGATTGCGGCAAGGATTGCGATAATCGCAATAACAACAAGGAGTTCAATCAGCGTAAAGGCGCGACGCACTGGAACAGTCTAACCATTCACTCCTTTTTGTGAACCCCGTAATTGAAAAGAACCCGCACGAGTGTCTCGTACGGGTTCTTTTTTAAGGTTATTCTGCTTACTTGAGCTCGGAAGCAATTGCCTCGGCAAAGCCAGAGGTGGTTGCATCGCCACCAAGATCGTACGTCTTGATGCCCTTTTCGAGGGTGGCTCGGAGAGCGCCTTCGATGTTGGCCTTAGCCTCGTTCTCGCCGAGGTGCTCCAGCATGAGCGTTCCGGAAAGAAGGAGCGCCATCGGGTTCACCTTGTTCATGCCCGTGTACTTCGGAGCAGAACCGTGGACGGCTTCGAACAGGGCGCACTTCGTGCCGTAGTTTGCACCGGGGGCCACCCCGAGTCCGCCCATCATTCCGGCGGCGAGGTCGCTAACGATGTCGCCGTAGAGGTTCGGCATGACCAGGACGTCGTAAATCTTCCATCGGGTCACCAACTGCATGCACTGGTTGTCCACGATGTTGTCCCACGCCTCGATCTCCGGATACTCCTCTTTGATTCGGTTGAAGGTCTTCAAGAAGAGACCGTCGCCGATCTTCATGATGTTGGCCTTGTGGACGCCAACCACCTTCTTTCGACCGTTCTTGCGAGCGTATTCGAAAGCGGCGCGAATGATTCGCTCGCAGCCAAACTCGGAGATGAGCTTCACCGAGTGAGCAACCGTGGGGGTTGCCATGTACTCGATTTGCGCATAAAGGTCTTCCGTGTTCTCTCGGAAGATGACGATGTCAAGACCATCGAACGGCGTCTTAACGCCGGGCAGGGAATAGACGGGTCGCACGCAGGCGTACAGGTCCAACTTCTTTCGAAGCGTGACGTTCGGCGAAACCGAACCCTTTCCGATCGGGGTCGTCATCGGAGCTTTCAGGCCAATGCCAAGCTCCTTGATCTGCGCGATCGTCTCTTCAGGAACGATCGGCTTGCCTGCCTCAACACACTTGAGACCAGCTTCTACTTCAACCCAGTCGATATTGACGTTAGCCGCCTTAAAGACGGTTTCGACAGCGCCGACCAGTTCCGGTCCGACACCATCACCACGAATGAGAGCTACTTTGTGAGCCATTTTTTAAAAACTTCCTCTTAGTACGGTTGGGAGAAGGCGTTAACGCCATCAATGCGGAACAGCTTCTGGCACTTGGTCCAGCGGTAGCCGAGCGAAGTGATCTTGTTGACCAATTCGTCAATTTGGTCGTGCGTCACTTCCTCTTCGCAAAGGTAGCGGCATCGCGGCCAGTCGAGCAGGTCCATTTCCGGAGCCGGTCCTGGGTAGATCCGGGTGCCTCGGTTGGAAATGAGGTCGAGCGTGAACGGCCCAAACTCCTTCGGTACGTCCGGAGTCTCTGCGCTCCAGATAAAGATATCAACCCCGTGCAAAGTCATTTTGGTGTGGTTCCTTGAGGGAAAGGGCGTTTCCACCCTTAAACCTGATTATGAACGAGCGCACCTTGATCCTGCCGAATCTACGGTCATGTTGGGCGTAGGATTGTGGGTATGCCGACGCAACATCACCACTATCCCGTCGAAGTTCAATGGTCTGGAGGCCGAGACGGATCGGGAACAATCACTCCTCAAACGAGTGGGAAGAACATTCCAATCAACGTTCCGCCAGAATTCATGGGTCCCGGCGGCGAGACGAACCCAGAAGAGTTGCTCACCTCGGCCATTGCAGGCTGCTATTCCATCACTTTTGGAATCGTCTCCACGAACCAGAAGCTGCCTGTCACCAATTTCCACATGGAAGCAAGGGGAACGGTCGAGCAAAACGGAGCCAATTTTGTTTACAAGCAAATCGTTCTGAAGCCCACCATCACGGTCGCTGCCGATGCAACCGAGGATCAGGTGAAGAAGGTTGAGGACATGGCCCATCGAGCCGACAACTACTGCATCGTTACCAACGCGGTCCGTGGCAAGGTCGAGGTGATCCTCGAACCCACAATTCTTCGCGGATAAAGCTTAACGATCTACCTGACCACAATTAATGGGTGGCTCAGGTAGCTCGATATCTGCACAAGAAGATAGGAGATACTTTGGTCGTGAGCCAAGAGACCCTTCACAGATTGAGGTTTGGTGTCAACTACGTCCCGTCCTCGAACTGGTACTACATGTGGAATCAGTTCAATCTCGATTGCATTTCTAAAGATTTTGAGGCAATTGCACAGATAGGAGCGGATCACATCCGCTTGATGATGATTTGGCCATTTTTTCAGCCAAATCCCACCTGGGTAAGTTCTGACCATCTTCGTTGCTTGCGGTTGACGATCCAGGAGGCTGAGAAGCATGGTCTGGATGTTTTTCCAGTTTTCTTCACTGGCTGGCTCAGCGGTTACGGATTCAACCCCCCGTTTCTTGATGGGGTCAGAGACGTCAGTTTCTACAACTCGAGCAGTCTCCGCGACGTCCAGCTCCGATACATCGATGCTGTCGTTGCCGAGATCGGCGACCTTCATAACGTGGCCGGGTTTGACCTTGGGAACGAAATGAATTGCCAGTGGAAAGCTCCGACGGCGAACGAAGGCAACGACTGGATGGATTGGGCGCTAGCGGCTCTTCGGGCAAAGCACTCTGGCGTACACGTCAACGGAGTGGACCATCAACCATGGTTTTACGAAAACACCTTTTCGGCGACTCATCTTGCCGAGTGCCATGAGATTCTAACCCTGCATTCGTGGATCAAGTTCACAGGTGCAATGGACCGTGCAGCCGCAAAGTCAGAAAAGGTTGGCTCTGGACCTACGACCACAAAGCTTCTTGCAAATATGGCTCGGCTTGCGAGAAGTTACGCTCAAAATTCTCAAAAGCCGGTTTGGATTCAAGAGTTTGGCGCCACAGATGAGTGGATGCCCGAAAGTCAGATTCCTCGTTTTTTGCAGGAGTCGGTCGTAGAAGGCATTGCTGAAGGAGTGAGTTGGTTTACTTGGTGGTGCAGCCACGACATCGATCGGAGCATGAAGTTTGACGAACTCGAATACGGCCTAGGCCTCCTCACGGTCGACAATAAAAGAAAACCGGTTGCAGAGGCTTTCAAGGAGTTGGCACAGCAGTACCGAGGAAAGTCGGTCTCTCTTCCCGTGCGTGGGCCAGAACCGCCGCCTCAGAACTACACTTTCGAATCGACCTGGGCATGGCTAGATCAGAGGACATTTTGACAAAGTTCTGTTTGATCGAACTGTTGTGAACAAGCTACTTGGTTGCGAATAAGAGGAAAAGCTACACCCTCACATCGGATTCCTGTTGGCATGAAATGGGCGCGTCAGTCGGCAAGGTCCTGCTCGGAGATATAGGAAGTGGAACGAAGCCTACTATCGAAAGACGGGCTCGAATGGCTGGCTCTTTGTCGATTCGTAGTCGTGACCGCAGTCGTTGGGCCAGGCGCACCAGAAGATCAGCGGAACGTCGCCCGTGTTGACGGTTCGGTGTGCCAGCCGACCATCGATCCATAGCGTTGTTCCGGGCTGAAGTGAGTGGCGTGTCGTGACTCCCGCGTCGTCCATCAACACTAAGAGTCCCGACCCCTGAACGCAAAAGATCATTTCTCCGTGAGTGGTTTTCAGGTGTCGATGACCCCGCGTCATGAAGAACTCTTCGCCAACAGTTCCGGGGTGCAGAATGGTCGATCCCCAAAGGACAATGCCGGGCGTTTCGTCGATGATGGTCGCGGGATCTGGCACCCACATTTCGGTTTCGTAAACCAAGGTGTCGCCCATTTCTTGCGCCGCTTGGTCATCTTGCCAGTACCCGATCAGGTCTCTCACGAACTTCCTGCCGGAGTGCGTTGGCAAGTCGAGTCGACCCGAAGTCCAGTTCATTCCGATGGCAGGTGCGGGAATCAGCGGCGACATGACTCCATAATGCATAAAATGTTTGGGCCGCAACAAGCGAGTTCGGTACACGCGGGGGCGATGGCTGGCGCGAGTCCTGAGCGATTGCTTCGTTGCTCCAATCTCGGTAAGTGGTTCGGGAGCAAGGTTCTTTTCCGAGCCGTCGAGTTGGAACTCCATAGAGGCGAGTGCCTGGTTGTCGCGGGTTGGAACGGTTCTGGCAAGTCAACCTTCCTGAAATGTCTTGCTGGTCTCCTCGATCCTTCCACAGGGAGCGTCGTGATAGATTCAGATCTACCGTTCCCGATCGGCTACTCTGCGCTGGATCTGCAACTGTACGACAAACTCTCCGCCCGCGAGCACCTTGTCTTTGCTGGCCAAACCCGTGGGTGCGAGGCAGACGCCGATTACTGGCTCGACTACGTTGGGCTCGAAGATCGCGACTTACAAGCTTCTGGACTCAGCTCGGGTCAACGGCAAAGAGTGCGTTTTGCGCTCGCGCTCCAGCATCGCCCGGACCTCCTTTTTCTTGACGAGCCATCTGCCGCAATGGACGAAAAGGGAAGAGCGCTGGTTGCCAAGGTGATCCGAGATTTCCAATCGGGACTCTTTCCCGGAAAGACTCAGACGGCGCCTGGCGCGGTTGTTCTGGCGACCAACGACCCCCAAGAACTATCCTTCGCAACCCACCTTTTGGAACTCTCGCCAGACCGAGATTCCATCGAAAGGGGGCACCTATGAGTCCGTCCTGGTCTCGAGAAATCGTTGCCGTCTTTCGGAAAGAGTGGATGAGCGAAGTCCGCACTATCAGTGGCCTCGCTTCCACTGCCCTTTATGCTTTGGTGAGCGTGCTCATCTTGACTGCGGCCCTGTTCGCACTGAAGCCGGGAGCTATCCTCGCATCTGGCCTCCTTTGGACTCTCTGCGTGCTCGCGGGGGGCGTCACGCTTCCGAGAACATTCCTTGCGGAGGAGGAACTGGGAACCGGGTCGCTGTTGCGGATGATCACCAGACCGGAAGCGGCTTACTGGGGCAAGGCGCTCTTTAACATGGTGCTGATGCTGGTCTTGACTGGGTTGATCTTTGGGTTGTTCGCCCTCAACACTGGGATCAAGATCGCGATCCCCGAGGCCTTCTTATTGAGTGCTATTTTCGGATCGACCGCAATCGCAGGAACCTCGACTCTTTCCGGAGCGTTGGCGGCATTAAGTAGCAATCGAGCTACGGTCGCGGCTGCGATCTCGGTGCCGTTACTCGTGTTTTTGGCAACCTTGGGCGTGGCAGCGGTTTCATACTCTTTAGGAGAGCCTTCTAAAACGGGCTGGACGGCGGTAGGTGGCTTGTTCGCCTACTCGGTGCTCACCGGAGCCGTAGGACCGTTTGTCTACAAGCAGCTATGGAGAAGATGAAGTGAAGGATTGGTCGATCAAAGTAGTCACAAACCCCGCCTTTGCCCTGGTATTTGCGGCGGTGACGGTTTGGAGCTTCATGGTCCCGGACGCGGTCGGGTTCCAGCAACCCGCCTTTGCGAGAATCTTCTTCTGGCACTTCCCGTGCCCAATCTTGGCTTTCTCTCTCATGACCGTAGCCTTGTGGTTCTCGTTCAAAGCATTGACCACCAAAGATCGCACCTGGGACATTCGAGCGAGTGCGGCCATGGACCTTTCGATGATCCTGGTGATCCTCACTCTCGCATCGGGCATCCTCTTCTCGAAGGTTCAGTGGGGAGCATGGTGGCAACAAGACCCAAGACAAACTAGCTACCTTTTGGTTTTTCTGATCTACGCCGCCTATCTGGTGTTGCGATCCTCCATCGCTGATCCCGATGTTCGCGCCAAGTACGCCGCCGGGTATGCGATTGCGGCCTACCTGCCCGCTCAGTTTCTCACCTTCGTCTTCCCACGCCTCGAGCACGTGGCGAAGCAATCTTTCCACCCGACCACCAGCATCATGCAGGGGCAGATCAAAGGCGCCTATGCTCAGGTGATCATCTCGGTCTTGGTGCTGGTCACCCTTCTCGTGCTCGCGATTTATCGTCTCCGCGTCAAAGCGGGACTCCTTGAATATCAACTGGAACTTAACAATGGAAGACTGGAAATTTCTGGCAGCGATCCCACCCGTCCTACTGTGGTTAGGCCTGTACCTGTATCTCGCGAAGGTCTCTAAGCGACTCCAGGTACTGGAAGAAAAAACGAAACAGCCCTAAGCTTCTGAGATCGTGAAACTGTTCGATCGAGGCGGGGATTCGGAAGATCTAGTCCCGATCGAGGGGCTTCGAGTGGGTGTGCCCGACGATGGCGAGCAGACCAACCCGGCTGCAAAATCGAGCTTTCAAAACGTCGCTCCTTTTTACGATGAGCTGATGCGGCAGGTGCCGTATCGGATGTGGGTCTCTTACTACCAACTCCTCCTCTCGACCATCGAGAGTCGCCCCAGACGAGTTTTAGACGTAGCGTGTGGCACCGGGACCATGACGGAGATGCTCCACCGAGAGGGGTATCAGATGACGGGCTTCGATCTGAGCGAGCCGATGATCGAGATCGCGCGTCGCAAAGCCGCCAAGAAGAAGTTGCCCGTTGAATATCACGTCGCCAACGCCGTGACCTTTGATCTTGGTCAGAAGTTCGACGGCGTCCTTTGCTTCTTCGATAGTCTCAACAACATCACCAGTCCCGACCATCTCCAAGACGTCTTCCACCGGGTTTTTGCGCACCTGGAGCCGGGTGGATCGTTCATCTTCGATCTCAACACCGCCTTTGCCTTTCGAACCAACATGTTCGATCAGTCCGACCTTCGGCAGCAGACGCGGTTGAAATACGACTGGCAGGGAAGTTGGGACGAGGATACGCGTCTCATCACGGTCAACATGAAGTTCTGGCGTGATGAAGAGAGCTTCTCTGAAACCCACATCCAGCGCGCTTACGATTTAGATGAGGTGATTCCGATGCTGGAAGAGGCAGGTTTCCACCAGATTCAACCCTTCCACAGCTATGGGCTGACGCCGCCTCGGAAGCGGTCGGATCGCATCCACTACGCAGCCATCAAGCCTCTTTAGGTATCCTATTGGATTGCTGGGAGCCTAGGCATTTGCCAAGGCGATGGCACCAGGAGAATTCCATTGCGAAAAAACGTTAAGAAGAATCAGCACTCGCCCCGATACGAAGCACTCGTTGCAACGGTTGAAAAGGACACTACCCTCACCGTTGAAGAGGCCCTTCTGAAAGTGAAGGCTACGGCGAATGCCAAGTTTGTTGAGAGCGTCGACCTCGCGGTCAAGCTCGGTATCGATCCTCGAAAGGGCGACCAAAACGTTCGAGGCCTCACCACTCTTCCGCACGGAACGGGCAAGAACCGAAAGGTAGCCGTCCTTGCAAAGGGTGATCTCGCGAACGAAGCCGAAAAGGCAGGCGCCGACGTGGTTGGAGCTGAGGACCTGATCGCTCGCATCCAAGGCGGCGACAAGGACCTTAAGTTCGACATCCTCCTCGCCACCGAAGAGATGGCACCGCAAATTGGTAAGATCGGCCGAATCCTCGGTCCGAAGACGCCCAACAAGCGAAACGGCACCGTCACCAACAACATCGCGACCGCAGTTAAGGAAATCAAGGCGGCAACTCGTGCGGAGTACCGTGCAGACAAGGCGGGCGTCGTTCACATGGCCATCGGTAAGGTGAACTTCACCGACGAGCAACTTCAGGAGAACTTCAAGGCTGCGGTTGGTGCGCTTCTTCGAGCCAAGCCGTCCAGCGCGAAGGGACGATACCTTCAGTCGATCACGGTCAGCGCCTCCATGGGCCCTGGCGTTAAGATCGACATGCTGCAAGCCACCAAGTTCGTCGGTTAATCCGGCTCTACCAATCAAGAAAACCCCCGATCTCCAAGAGGTCGGGGGTTTTTGTTTATTAGGACCCTTCGGTTCGGTCCTAATATTTCCGTGCAACATTGGGTTCTGGTCTGTCGTTGGAATCTTAACCTGCCGACTCCAATTAAAGAGTTTCCGAAAGGGAAACACTCATTGGGACATGATCAATTGAACCGGACGGAATTCCGTTGGATTGGTGGAAGAACCGATTCTCGGATAGACCCTGGAACAATTACCGGTCACAATGAGAATGTCGGCTCGCAATGATTGCGGGTTGGCGGGCACGGAGAATCAATGGGAATTCCTTACGTAATCGAGCAAACCGCGCGAGGCGAGCGCACCTACGATATCTGGTCGAGGCTTCTGAAGGATCGAATCATCTTCCTTGGAACCGAGGTCGATGACTACGTTGCAAACCTTCTCGTCGCCCAGTTGCTCTTCCTAGAAAAGGAAGATCCGGATAAGGATATCGATTTCTACATCAACTCGCCGGGTGGCTCGGTGAGCGCCGGACTTGCGATCTACGACTGTATGCAGCACATCAAGCCCGATGTCGCCACGATCTGTGTCGGTCAGGCGGCTTCGATGGGTGCGGTCCTTCTCGCAGGCGGTGCCGCGAAGAAGCGATACTCCCTTAAGAACTCGCGGATCATGATCCACCAGGTATCAGCAGGATTTCGAGGGACGGCAGCCGATATAAACGTTCAAGCCCGAGAGATCAACCGTATGATGGATACGTTGATGGACATCTTGTCTTATCACAGCGGCAAACCTTCGGAAGAGGTTCGCAAAGACTGCGATCGAGACTACTTCATGTCCGGAACTGAGGCAGTTGCCTACGGATTGATCGACGAAGTCCTAGAGCGACCGCGCAAATAAGCCGAAGATTAAGGGAACCGGTATGGCTAAAACAACCGAACGACGTGATCACTGCTGCCTATGCGGCAAAGCGAAAGAGCAAGTTAAGAAGCTCATCGTGGGTCTCCATGGCGCAGTCTGTTCTGAATGCATCGACCTGTGCAACGATATTCTTAGCAATGAGGTTGAGCATCGCAAGTCGTCGGACTCGGCCCAGCACAAGCCGCTGAATCCGGTTCCCAAGGCTGATGCGGGTAGATCCGTGCCGAAGCCACGCGAAATAGTCACCTTCTTGGATGGCTACGTGGTGGGGCAGGAAACGGCCAAGAAAGCGCTTTCGGTTGCGGTTTACAACCACTACAAGCGCATCAGCGAAAAGCACACCGATGGGGTGGAACTCCAAAAGAGCAATATCCTGCTGGTTGGTCCCACAGGTAGCGGAAAAACCCTCCTGGCGCAGACCCTTGCCAAGCTACTGAACGTACCGTTCGCCATTGCCGATGCCACGGCTCTTACCGAGGCGGGCTATGTCGGCGAAGACGTTGAGAACATCATCCTCAAGCTCTGGCAAACCGCCGAGCAGATGGATCCTTCTAATCCGAAAGAGCTTTGCGAGCGCGGCATCATCTATGTCGATGAAATCGACAAGATCGCGCGGAAGAGCGACAACCCGTCGATCACTCGCGACGTGAGCGGCGAAGGTGTTCAGCAAGCGCTCTTGAAGATTCTTGAAGGCACGGTTGCCAACGTTCCTCCGCAAGGCGGAAGGAAGCACCCGCAACAGGAGTATCTCCAAATCGATACTTCAAACATCCTGTTCATTTGCGGAGGAGCTTTCGAAGGTGTCGAAGAGATGATTCGGCGCCGCATGAAGGAGAACGTGATGGGCTTCCGAGCGGCTCCCGAAGCAAAGGCGGATCGCGAGGTGAACATCCTTCGCGGCATCTTGCCAGAAGACCTCCTGAAGTTCGGCTTGATTCCGGAGTTCATTGGTCGACTTCCGGTGATTGCCACCCTCGATCCCCTCGTGGAAGAAACTCTGGTTCAGATCCTCAGCCAGCCAAAGAACGCTTTGCTCAAGCAGTATCAGCGCTTCTTTGAGATGGATGGTGTGGAACTGGTGGTGGAGGCAGGGGCTCTTACCGAAATCGCTCGGGAAGCTCTCAAGCGAAAGACGGGTGCGCGAGCGCTCCGAGCCATCATCGAATCGGTGATGATGGACGTGATGTACGAGGTTCCGTCTAACGATGAGGTGAAGCGAGTGGTCTTGCCGGAAGGCATCATCGACCATAATCGGCCACCCGTGCTTCTAACCGAGCAAGATGTGCTGAAGCCGGCCGGCTAAGGCATCGGATAACAACAAAAAATGCCCGGTCTCTTTAGAGCCGGGCTTTTTTGTTTACGTTCCTTCGGATAGATTGAGTGTGTAACTCACGGCTTCACAGGTCCGAGCGGAATGGTTACCGTGTAGAACGATTCTTTGTTTTGCAATCCAAGCGTCATGGTGACCGATACCCCGAGTCGGCTGATGGTGACGGGGGGCATTTGTGCCTCATTCAGCTTCTCGACCTTTACTCCCTGAGCCTTGAGAAGCCCTACTGCGCGTACAAGAATGTTCTCTTTGTATTCGGCGGGTAGCTCCGAAAACTTGATTGGCTTCCCGATAGGGAGCTTTGACTCGGCTCGAACCCTTTTCGAACACTCTTCGAGGATCCGGTCCGACTTGAAGATTTTCGCTAGGGCCTCGTCGATCGATTTTCGCTCCAGCTTTGCAAACCATACTGGAACTGTGGCGTAAATGTGTTCCTCGTCGGTTCGCACACTCGGTACCGACCCCCAAGCGTAGTTTTTACCAAGCCAGTATTGGTAGGTGTCGCTAACGCGCCAATCGTGACAGTAGATGAGAATTCGCTTGCCCGAAATTTGGGTCTCAACTCCGTAAGCGGCGTCGATCGTCACTTCGCCTGGCGATTCAGCGAAGCCATTGTTGTCTAACATCACCTGTGCCGCCTTTGCATACGGTGTGGTCATGTTGGTGAGGATTTGCCTGTAGAAGACCTTCGCCCACTCGTCTTGGTCGGTACGACCCATCACTCGCCCCGAACCCTCTTTAAATGCTCGAAGGATCTGTAAGTTCGCATACTCTTTGAACTGCTGGATAACTGTGGGTCGATAAATGGCCACAACGCTCTTTGAGGAGACCACCAACTCGCCCTTCAAAGCTTGGTTGATGATCTCCGATTCCGACTCAAGAGGAATTGGCTTGCGTTGCTTCAACAGCTCTTTGCTTGGGTCAAAGATAGGTTCTTTTGATATCAGAATCGTGTTCTTTTGTTCGCTGGGCGACCCTTGCGGCGTGAACCCGGTAGATGACGCGAGAATAAGGCAGTGTAAAAGGGCGCTGGTCATGGTTGGAGGATTTCCCGTGAGATCTTTGGGCATGGTGCCGACTTGGCAGCGGTTAATCGACATCGCTGGTAAGTTGATTGATTGTCAAAAGACTCCGTTTGCGAAGCTATCAACCGCTCAAAAGGTAGTCCCAAAATCCTAACTAAAGCGATGATGTTGAGATTCAGCTACATTCCCATGATAATCGAAAATCTTCGAATCCACAAATAAGAAATCTTGATGATTCTGAAATAAAGATGCAAAAAGCCCTCAAATATGTGGTCAAAAATGATGTAAGAGATGGAAACGAAGGTGAAGTTGGCAAATTTAGCCTTGATTACAACGAAAGAATCATGCCGAACCGAGGTGCTGAACCGTTTCAGCGAAGCGACTCTTGAAGGTGGCTCAAATCCGACCGTTCACGGAAAAGCAAGGAACGTGCGACTTTTTCGGCAGGTTTTTGATGGTCGGAATTCAATGGAATACTTTATATGTTAGCCAGGGATATGTAGTTCTCGTCCAGGACGATGAGAATGTGTTATTCATACACGCCTCAATGTTGAGTGTAGTCACCCGAGCAACAGGAACTCCCTATGCGCGGATATTGCCTCCTCGATAAGAATCAAAACATCCTCACCCAAGATGACCTCTTTGAACAGTCTCTGTTACAAGACCTAAAAGACTGCACGCAGCTCACCATCGGCAGTCTCTTCGACACGACCCTGTCCTTCGCGGAACTGCTCAGCCAGTCCGCGACGCGCCGAATCGTCCCCGCCTTGCATCGGCACACTGGGAATCGCTATCAACTCGAGATCGTTCCTCTGCCTACGGAGCAGGAAACGCTTTTTGTGCTCTTGGTCGAGCAAAAGACGGAGACTTCCATGCCAAAGCAATCGGAGCCTAAATTCAGTGAGGCTCTTGTGGGCGGTGAGAAACCGTCCGATATCGATCCTTTCTTCGATGTCAGTCCTCTGCCGATGTGGATATTCAACACCGATACCTTCGAGTTCGTTGCCGTCAACGAGGCTGCAGTGCAGAAGTACGGTTGGTCGCGTCAGGAGTTTCTGAACATGACCATCCTCGACATTCGTCCAGAATCTGAGCGAGAGCGAGTTGGTCGAATTGTGAGCGGATGCTTGACGCGAATCGGTCGATCTGGTCCTTGGCTGCATCAGAACCGAAACGGTCAATCATGGAGCGTAGACGCTCTGACTCATGCCGTGATCTTTCGTGGCAAGCCCTGCCGCCTGGTGAAGGTGATCGACATGCCCGCAGAGGCAAGCCACTCCACCTCGCTTGACGATAACTCCAGCATAGTGCGCTCTCTTCACTTAGCCGAGGCCAGAGAAGCAAGAATTGTCGAGATGAAGCAGGAGATCAATGAACTCCTGGGTGCGCTCGGAAGAGAGCCGAAGTTTCAGTCGGTTCGTAATTAGGTCTGTAACTTAGTCCCTTTCCCTTCGTTTCCCCGCTAGTATAAATAGCGGGGGAACTCGAGGGCATTTTGAGAGTTACAATTTCGGATGATGATGGCAAAGGGGCCGTCGAATTGGAAAGTGTCACGGCTGGGCGAATCCAGATGGCCGTGGATCACCTTTTGGACCTGACAGGATGCGAACTCGTTTGCGCGGTTACGGAGACTGTCCAGGGATCGACTTGTTTCTGGGCTGCCAAAGAGCAGCAAAGGCTATCGCCCGATCTCCTCGCGCAGTTCATCGTTGGTCTGGCTTCGAGTACGCCGCTTGACGAGGACCTTCGAGCCGAGAATGTCTTCGATCATTCAGACTTGTCGCGAGCAGGTCTACCCGGGAAATCGGGTCTCCACCGTTTGCAAAGCTTGGTTCCATTGCCCGCCCGAGTTCACGTTGCCGTTTTTAGCGAGAACGAGCAACTCCCTACCGGCTCTCTTCGCCTTGCCAACCACTTTTCCGATTACGTCTCGGCGGTTCTTGAGTTAGGGCTCATTCGAGACCTGAGACTACAAACGCAGAAGAATCTTTTGAGCGTTTTGGAAGATCAGGTCTCTACGGAATTCGCACTCAAGGATAGAGAACTGATCCTTCAGGTCATTTCCGAACTGACGAACGACATCCTTTGGGATTGGGATCTGAGAACGGGAAGTGTCACTCGAAACTCTGGGTTCGATCGCCTGCTCGGTTACGAGCCAGGAGAGTTTGACCAAGGCGTCAAAGGTTGGTTTGGGGTTCTTCACCCCGAGGATGAGCCGAGGGTGCGCGAGAGCATCATGTCGGCAATCAACTCCTCCGAAACGCGTTGGGAGTGCGACTATAGGATGTGCCACAAAAATGGCTCGTACGTGCACATCCAGGATGCGGGCTACCTTTTTCGTGACCAGAAGGGAGAGGCTTTCCGATTCGTTGGTGGCTCACGAAATGTCACCGAGCTTGTCCGATTCCAGGAAGAGCTAACGAGACAAGCAAATGTTTTTGATCAGGCCCAAGAGGCCATTCTGGTCATAGAACTAGATGGACTGATTCGGTCTTGGAACAAGAGCGCGGAGCGGATGTACGGCTGGTCCCGTGACGAGGTGATTGGTCGACCGATTCAAGAGATTTTTGGTCCAGATTCCCAAGTCTTGTTGGACGGCCTCGCGCACGAATCGACTCTTCGACCGTTTACAACAGATTGGCCCGTTAAAAACCGGTCTGGCGAGCAGTTGACGGTGGAGGTCCACCAAACTCCCCTTCGGACGAGCAATGGCGTTGCTGAAGCCATCATCAGCATTCACTTTGACGTTACTCAGCGTCGTAAGGATGAAGAGCATCTTCGACTTCTAGAAGCCTGTTTCTCGCGGCTGAACGATGTTGTTCTGATCACCGATGCAGACCTAATCCCTGGGGTTGGTTTCCGAGTGATCTTTGCAAATCCGGCATTTGAGAAGGTGACCGGTTACTCGGTTGACGAAATTCTTGGACAGAGTCCGGGGTTCTTGTACGGCCCGGAGACCTCGACCGAGGAACGAAATCGGATTGCCGAAAGCCTCGCGCGTTGGGAGCCGGTCCGGTCGGAAATACTCACTTACAAAAAGAACGGCGAGACTTTCTGGAACGAGCTCACAATCTCTCCCGTCGCCGATGAAAGTGGCTGGTACACGCATTGGGTCTCAATTCATCGGGATGTCACCCAAGAAAAAGTCGCTAAGAAAAAGCTCGAAGAAACCCAGCGGCTTATCGCGATGGCTTCTCGGATAGGTCGCCTAGGAGCGTGGGCGGTCGAACTCCCCTCGATGGACCACCGATGGTCGGAGGAGTGCCGTAAGATACACGGAGCTAGGACCGATAGGAGTTACTCGCTTTATGAACTCATCGACTTTTACGTCGGCGAATATCGTGATCGAATTGCAGGCGAGTTTCGACGGTGCTCAGAAACGGGTGAGGGATTTGATGGGGAATATCTCATCCGGCGGGAGACAGGCGAACAAGCCTGGGTAAGGGTCACTGCCGAAGCGGACTTTGACGAGAATGGCGCAATCGTTCGAGTCCAGGGAACGATGCAGGACATCGACGACTGGAAGCGGGCCGAAGATAGCATCGCCGCCTCAGAGGCGAGATTCCGTGCCCTTGCCGAATCGATGCCGAACATCGTTTGGACGGCTTCTCCAAACGGCGTTATTGATTACGTCAGTAGTTCATTTTTCACCTATACGGGTATCCCTGAAACTGGCGGTACCGCAGAGCAGTGGGCAAGTGCGTTTCATCCCGATCAGTGGGATGAGTTACAAACGCAATGGGACAAATCCGTTGAGACGCAATCAGATTTCGACCTCGATATCCCGGTAAAGAGTCAGAAAGATGGGCGATATCGGTGGTTTCGTGTTCAGGCGAAACCCATTTTCGCTCCAGACGGAACCCTCACAAAATGGTTCGGCGCGGCAACCGATATCGACGACACTCGGCAACTGATCGCCCAAAGTGATCGCCTAGCCTCACGCCTAAACGAAATTCTGGAAACGATTTCGGATGCCTATTTTATTCTTGATCGAGACTGGAAATTTACCTATCTAAACCGACAGGCAGAGGTGCTTCTCAGGCGAAAACGAGAGTCATTGATCGGGAAGAACGTTTGGGATGAGTTTGCACCTGCCAAAGAATTAAAGTTCTTTGAGCTCTATCAGAAAACAATGGCCGATGGAGAGTCGGTTGTCTTCGAAGAGTACTACCCTCCCTTAGAAGCATGGTTCGATCTTCGGGCCTACCCGTCCCAAGAGGGAATCGTTGTATTCTTCCGCGACATCACCGAAAAGCGGGTTGCCGCTGAAGAGCTTCGGGTCAACGAAGAGCGTTTTCGGCTTCTGGCTCGAGCCAGCAACGATGCCCTCTACGACTGGGATATCACGGAGGACTTCATTTGGTGGAGTCCGGCCGTTACCGACCTGTTCGGATATGGCACCAAAGAAGTGAGCGGAAGTATCAACGGGTGGGCGGATCGAATTCATTCGGGAGATCGCGAAAGGGTGCTTTCCAGCATGGAGAGTGCTCTTAATTCAAAGCGATCGAAATGGGAGGCGGATTATCGCTACCACCGCAAAGACGGATCGTTGGCCTTTGTTCACGATCGGGCCTATGTTCTGCGCGATGAACAAGGCACGGCCGTTCGCCTGATTGGTGGGATGACCGATATCTCCGATCGTTACGCGCAACAGGCTCGAATTGCCGAGCAAGCGTCGCTGTTGGCGGTCGCACGGGATGCCATTTCGGTTCGAGACCTCCGAGGCAAAGTGCTCTTCGCCAACGAGAGCGCCCGTTCCATTTTGGGCTTTGGTCAAGATTCAGACGAGGTCTTGGATCGCCTGCACGAAATGCTGACGGTCGACCAGCGCTACTGGAACGCGGTGACCGACGTTCAACGAATCGGGCACTGGCAGGGTGAGCTGGAAGTCGTCGTACACGATGGAAGAGACCTGATCCTAGATTGCCGTTGGACATTGCTCCGGAACGACGACGGGACCCCGAAATCCATCCTTGCCATTGAAACCGACATCACCGATCGAAAGCGAGCCGAAGCGCGGCTGATGATGGTGGAACAGCGCCTTCAGGAATACCTGGAGGAAGCGACCGACCTTGTACAGGTGGTGGACCTGCAAGGAAGGGTCCGGTATGCCAACAAGGCGTGGCGGGAGACGCTTGGATTTACGGAGGATCAAATTGCCGTCCTCACCATTCGAGATGTCTTAACGCCGGACAGTTGGGCGGCGATTGAACTGTTTTCGACCAGCCCTTCCGCTCAAATCGTTCGGGTGGAGTTCCAAACAATCCTGAAGGGAAGGATCACCGCCGAGGGAAGCGTTGAACCCGTTATAGAAAATGGCGTCCAGGTAGGGACGCGAGCGATTCTCAAGAACATCACGGAGCGCGTTCAAGCCGAGTTTGATCTTCAATCTGCCAACGAAATGCTGGAAGAACGGGTCGCGAGACGCACCCGAGAATTGGCAAAAGCAAATGCGGAGTTGATGCTCGCGAAAGAAGAGGCGGATAGTGCCAACCGCTCCAAAACCGAGTTTCTTTCGCGGATCAGTCATGAACTTCGGACTCCGTTGAACGCCATCCTCGGATTCAGTCAGCTATTGGAGTTTTCTGACCTGACGCCCGCCCAAGTCGATTCTGTTGCTCACATTGAAAAGGCGGGCAAGCACCTACTTGATTTGATCAACGACGTACTTGAGATTTCAAGGGCTGAAATAGGCGTTCAAAGATCCAACCTGGAGGTGCTCGACGTGGCCGTCATCCTCAGGGAATGCCTCGCTATCATGCGTCCGATTGCCGAATCGAGCCATGTGATCTTGTTGTCCTCCGAATTGCCCCCGATTTACGTGCAAGGGGATCGCCAAAAGTTGCGACAGATTTTCATGAACCTCTTGGGGAATGGAATCAAGTTCAATCGTCGCGGAGGATCACTCACCGTCCACCACGATCTTTCTGAGCCTGAGATTTTGACGATTCGGTTCCAAGATACGGGAACGGGTATCCCGCAATCAAAAATGGATCGACTCTTCAAGCCCTTCGAGCGACTGGGTGGTGCCAACGACGGCACGGAGGGAACAGGGCTGGGACTCGCGGTTTCGCGCTCCCTGGCAGAGTCGATGGGAGGGACCCTCACCGGGGCGTCCGAGGAAAACGTGGGGTCAACCTTTGCGCTTCGCCTGAAGTTGGGCGAAGAACAAGTGCGGCCGCGTACAGACGGAGACAAAGCCGGGCATTCCACTGTTTCTATCGGAAACGCGATTCAGCCATGCACTATCCTTGCGGTTGAAGACAATGTTGCGAACATGGAGCTTTTGGCGAAGCTGTTTGCCAACCGAAAGGACGTGAAAATGCTCGTTGCCCTCGACGGCTCATCGGCGCTTCGCCTCGCTCGAAAGCACAAGCCGGATGCGATTCTGCTTGATCTGCACTTGCCAGACATGGACGGCGAGGAAGTTCTCACAACGTTGCGGGCAGAAGATGATTTCAAGGAGACCCCGTTCATCATCGTTACCGCCGATGCGCGAGAGGAACTTCCGGAAAAATTCGCGGAATTGGGGGCCTATAGCTTCCTCACGAAGCCACTCGACCTCAAGGTACTCATCTCCACGCTTAACGAGGCGATCAAAACCTACGGCCAAAGAAATCTGGAGTGAGCCAGGTCGCTCGGTAAACTGGACCCATGGATCTCGGTTACTTCAACTATCCCCTTCCCGTAAACGAACCGGTGCTCTCGTACGCTCCGGGAACACCGGAACGAGCCCGATTGAAGACCGTCCTTGCCGAACTGAAAAGCTCGGTGATGGACATCCCCATGGTCATCGATGGAGTGGAGGTACGGACAGGGAATACCAAAGAGATTCGCCCGCCCCACGAGCGGAAGCACCTGCTCGCAAACTTTCACGCGGGCAACGCGACCCACGTGACTCAAGCGATCGAAGCTGCACTGAAGGCTCGAGAACAATGGTCGGAAATGCCTTGGGAGAGCCGAGCAAATATTTTCTTGCGAGCGGCCGACCTCATTGCCACCAAGTACCGACCGTACATGAACGGTACGACCATGCTGGGCCAGTCGAAGAACGCTTTCCAAGCCGAAATCGATAGCGCTTGCGAAATCATCGACTTCCTTCGGTTCAACGTTCACTTCCTCAGCGAGATATATCGACAGCAGCCGATCAGCGGTCCGGGGATGCACAATCGCCTCGAATACCGAGCCCTTGAAGGATTCGTGCTCGCGGTCACCCCATTTAACTTCACCGCCATCGGCGGCAACCTACCGACCTCGGCAGCGATGTGCGGGAACGTGGTGGTCTGGAAGCCCGCGAACACGCAGGTCTATAGCGCCTACATGTTCATGAAAGTGCTCGAGGAGGCGGGACTGCCTGCGGGAGTCATCAACATTGTTTACGCCGACGGTCCAACCATTGGCGAAGTCGTCTTCAACCACCCCGAGTTCGCGGGAGTTCACTTCACTGGATCGACGGGTGTTTTCAACCACATGTGGAAGACGATCGGGGCGAACATGGGCAAGTACCGCTCCTATCCTCGAATCGTTGGAGAGACCGGAGGCAAAGACTTCGTGATCGCTCACGAGTCAGCGAATGTCGATGTGGTAGCAACCGCCTTGTTAAGGGGTGCGTTTGAGTACCAAGGGCAAAAGTGCTCGGCCGCATCGCGAGCTTATCTTCCGAGCACGTCGGCGCCGCAGATTCTGGAGAAGCTCGCCGCCGATGTGAAGGGGCTGAAGATGGGTCCGGTGGATGACTTTGGCAACTTCGTGAACGCTGTCATCGATGAGAAGAGCTTCGATAACATCATGTCGTACATCGAACGGGCCAAAGCCGACCCCGATGTAGAAGTACTTGTCGGAGGCAACGGCGATAAGACGGAGGGCTTCTTTGTGGAGCCAACCGTTCTTGTGACGAAGAATCCGCAGTCGCTCACCATGTGCGAGGAAATCTTCGGACCGGTTCTTACGATTTACGTGTACGATGCGGCCGACTGGGAAGGAGCCCTCAAGCTCGTCGATTCGACCTCGCCTTATGCTCTGACCGGTGCCGTGATCTCCCAAGATCGATACGCGGTGGAAACGGCCACTCGTCTCCTTCGAAACGCGGCAGGGAACTTCTACATCAACGACAAGCCCACCGGAGCTGTCGTTGGTCAGCAGCCCTTCGGCGGTGCCCGTGCAAGCGGCACCAACGACAAAGCGGGTTCGATCCTCAACTTGTATCGCTGGCTGAGCCCACGAACGATCAAGGAAACGTTCGTTCCTCCAACGGACTATCGGTATCCGTTCCTTGCCTCGGAGTAACCCGTTCAACCCGCCAACCGTATAACCCAAAGATGATTGCTCAGATCGCCATTGCCCTTACGTTGGCGGCGCCTTCTTGGATCGGCCTGGATGGTCGATCCAAGCCCGTGATCGGGACCGGAAAGAAGGGGGCAATCGTCTTTTTTGTGCTTCCCGATTGTCCGATTGCCAATGGGTACGCCCCGGAAATGGAAAGGATCCGGGCTGAGTATTCGGGCAAACTTTCGAGCTGGAAGGTCTATTGCGAGCCGGGTTTCTTGGTCAAAGACGCCAAGAACCACGTCAGTGAATACAAGTGGGGTGGGCAAGCCACCCTCAATGGTCCGACCCCTAAATCTCCCGCTCTGACCTCGACCCACAAAGTCTCAGTTGCACCAACCGCCGTTTTGTTTGATTCGAGTGGGAAGGTGGTCTATCGAGGGCGAATAGACGACCGATACTATGCCCTTGGGAAGCAGCGTCCAAAGGCGACCCGGCGAGACTTTCGTCTGGCAATTGAAGCATTCCTGGCGGGGAAGGCGATTCCGAAGCCGCTGGGCGATCCTATCGGTTGCACGCTTACCGAATACTAAAGAGAACCCAAAGGAACCTTCTTCAGAGATCATAGGTTCAACTTCAAGGGCGCATTCGTCTGATTGAAAGGACCGTTGGACCAACAAAAAGCTAAGGAGGGTGGAGAAGCGATGGAAAGGGAAGGAAAGGAACCAGAAGCACCCCAAGCGAACGCGGCTGGGTCCGAACAACCGACTGGCGAGGCATCTCAGCCACCGAAGACCGAAAAGAAAAAGATCAAGGGTCTCTCTTCATTTGGGGAGCCTTACTCTCCCTACAAGCCTGAAGAAGCCGTCGAAGAACGCTGGTATCTGAACCGGGCATTCATCGCCGCCGCGTGCATTTTTGCGGGCGTTATCATTGGCAAGTTTGTCCAAGATCGCCCTGTTCGACCAACAATCGCCGCCGCTATCCAATATCAGAGCGACAAAGAGGACATTGGCGACATCCCGAGCGCAAAGCCGGAAGAAAACAGAGCGGCGCAAGAACCCTTAGTAAAGATTCCGTTTCGAAAACTTGTCTCCGCAGACGATTTCGATCCGCTGGACCCGCTCAAGGGAGGATTCCCCATTCCTCCTAAGAAGGTCGAAGAGAAGCTGGTGAGCGGTGGTCAGGTACGAGTGATCCCGCCGGCTGATTTGCGGAACCTACCCGGTCCAATGCTTGAGCCGCTTGAGGGTGAACTTCCACCTTTCGATCCAACGTCCGGCGAGACGCAAACTGCCTCGAATGCTGGGCCGGGCAAAGGCCTCCCGAACCCCTCTGGCGGTACCGGTTCTGAGAACGTCGCCGTCGAACTCGATCTCCCGTATGCGGTTGGTGGTGCCTCGGTGCCCTCTGCAGATGGTGTTGTCGGGAGACTGACGGGGATTGCCTCTGCAAATGGCGGGAAAGCTCGGACGTTTGACCATATGGGTGTGGGTGGAGGCGTGGAAGGAAAAGCCGTGCTCCTGGTCGTCCCGATTGAAAAGTATGCAAGGGCGGAAGGCGCTGTGCGCGGGATCGCGGGGATTAGCCTCGATCAATCGGGTCGTCTTAAAGAAGGAGCCCGCCAAACCCGGCTAAGCGCGTCTTTTAAGACCCGACTAGAAGACCTGCAACAGAAGCGAAAAGAGCTTCTTGTCGACTTCTTAGAAGATTCGCCCGTCGTCAAAGACATCGATCTGGCGATCGTTGCCGAAGCACGAGCGGTGAGTTCCTCTCGACTCGGCGGCGAAGCGGGTCGACAGGGTGCCATCTTGATCATCATCCGAGAAGGCTGAGCCATGACCGTCGTTGGCGTCGACTTCACGGCCGCGCCCTCGCGGCGTAAACCGATCGTGGTTGCACGGGGCGTACTTGCCGGAGACCGAATCCGAAACGTTGAACTACTACAGCTCTACAGCGCTGCCGATTTTTGGCTTTTCTTACATGAGCGTGGATACGATCGCATGGGTATCGACGCTCCATTCTCGTTGCCTCAAGAATTCTTGAAGACCCTCGACTTATCTGGTTGGAGAGAGAGTATTCAGTGGGCAGCGACGACCCCAAAGTCGGACTACTTCGACGCTATTCGTTCATTCGTGATGGTACGCCCGGTCGGTAACAAGGAACCCAAGCGGGCGTGTGATGCGCTGCTGAACGCGGCTAGCCCCTTGAAACTCTTCAACCCAGGGGTCGGGTGGATGCATTACGCGCTCGCCAAGCACCTCCAACGATTGGAAGAGTGCGTGATTCCCTTTTCAAGCCGTGTGGACAGCCCGGCGATTCTTGAGGTCTATCCGGGATCTTTCGCCAAAAACAGAATTGGTAGGCTGAGCTACAAAAATGATCCGGTCGGAGATGCGGATCGACCTGCGCGCCGCGTTCAACTGATCGGTGCGCTCAAGGAGTTCCTGGACCTTTCTCAAGACCAAGGGGTTCAAGCCGCGAGCGATCCGAACGGAGACATTCTTGACGCGCTAATCGCGCTCGCCCAGACGGCGATGTCAAGGCACGAGGTCGCTCCCGAAGCAAACAGAAACGAGGGTTGGATCTACGGGGCTAGCGTTTAGGCTACTCGTCTAAGGCAGGTCTGCCTAGAATGGCCTGAAAGCCCACCACTGCCGCCGCAACATGGACGTTTAGCGATCTTCCTTTGCCGGCCATTGGGATGTAAACCGCGTGGGTGCAGTGCTTCATCACCGTGCTGTAAACGCCCGCCCCTTCGTTGCCTAGCACCAGACAAGTCTTCTCCGGATACTGGAACTCCATATAGTCGTTGGCGCCCTCTGCAATCTCCACCGCCACAAGCGTGTACCCCTCGGCGATGAGTTTCTTTGCCGCGTCGTCGTAGCGTTCTATTTGTCGGTAGGAAATTTTGCGATGCGCCCCCAGGCTCGTGACGCTGACCATCGGGTTAGGCGGTGCAGGGGTCTTGCCCGTGAGGATCAACTCCTTTGCGCCACAGGCATCGGCGACGCGGAACATGCCGCCGACGTTGTACGCATCGTCCCAATCTTGGAGAAAGAAGGCAAGCTGAATGTCGTTGCGACGGTCGGAAGCCTTCTTCATCAGCCTGCGAACGCCCGTCTTCGATCGGATCGTTTTCATGCCGTTTCAGATTTTGGTTCTACGTCAGGAGCGGGCTTCCAGACAGGTCGACCATCCTCCCAGACAACTACTTCGTGCCCCTTCCGAGCATGCTCGCGGATGGCGTTACGAACGGCGTTGGTGACGACCTTATCGACCTCGTCATCGCTCACAAATCGATCCGCGATGGTCTCGCGATCATGCAGGCGCGACTCCTCCGTTGATTGAGAGACTGGAGTAGAGGGCTCGGAATCCGGTTTGTTCGCCTCGTTCATGCAGCTACTTCACCGTAGCATATGAAGAGACGAGCGTGTCAAAAATTTCCGGTACGGAGACCTTCACCGAACCGTCGGAATAGCCTCTTGCAATCAGCCTCGGTTCGGCACCGCGAGAGTTATCGTAGATGCGCCATGTGTCGGCGAGCGGGCGATAAGTGTTGAAGAAGTTCTTCATCCCGGCTACGTAGCGCCGCCGAATGGTCTCTTCTGGAACGTGATGTCCGCCGTCTCGAACTCTTTGCATCACTCGGAGGACGGCCATATCCGGGCTCGGAAGCCAGAAGAAGACAAGATGCACCTGATAGCCGTTGTCTCGCCAGCGTGCGACCCGTGTGGAAAGCATCCGGCTGGAAAGTGTGGTCTCGAAGGCAAAGTCCTGGAGCTTTCCTTCAAGTTGCTCCACTTGGTCGACAAGGACTCGGCCCGCGTTGATATCCCCTGGAGTGCCAGGTTTACCGGAGATCTCGGAGGCAATGAGATCGGCATTCACAAATGTCATTTCCGGTGGAAGAAGCAAGGTTGCGACCGTGCTCTTACCCGAGCCGTTCGGACCCGCGATGATCACCGCCTGAGGCGGCGGGGTTCGGCCGAGGCTCATCGGCTCACCGGATTGAACATGTTTAGATTTTTCAATTTCCCTGTATTGATTCGGGTGTAGTTGCGTCATTCCGTGACCGACTTCCTGAGTATGACCTTTCCATTTTCCGACGTTCGAGTGCGCCTCGGGTGTCCTCTGATTGTTCTACCGATGCTGGTAGTAGGTCCAAACGCTTACTCAGACGACACAAAGGATAAGCAGTATGGCCGAGCCGACTACAGCAACAGTTCGATCGCCCCAGACCGGGCGGGCGGCGTTGTCGGTGGGCAGCTTTTTGTCCATGCCCAGTCCAAAGTGCGCTTTGTGGGCTACAACCGCGTAAAGAACGGCGGTGAGGTGGACCGGTCTCGCGCCTACTGGTTGACCTTCTCTCAAGGCGACGAGAAAGAAGGCGGGTCGGAGTTTGTGGTCACCGTTGTTACCGACTCCAAAACCGTGGAAGGGCAGACGTTTAAGGTGAAGCCGTTCGCGTTCGGAGAGGAAGGCTGGCGGAATCAATACTTCAACCACGGGGGCAAAAAGCGCATGGTTGCTCTGGGAATCACTGCCGCTACCTACGCTCTTGGGGTGGGCGGAAAGACGGAGATGTTCACCGAGAAAATAACGGGCCGCGTTGAATTTGGAAAGCGCAAATCCAATGGAAAGATTCCGGGCAAGATCATTCTTGTCTTGCCCGATAAATCTTATCTCACGGGTACTTTTCAGGCGAAAGCCGAAAAGTTCTAGGCCTTCCGGAGACCAAGTTCGGCCCACTGTTGCGCTTCGATGGGGCTCGGTGCTTGCATCAGCGGGTCGGTTCCTTGCCCGGTCTTCGGGAAGGCGATGACTTCTCTAATGTTCTCCGTATCGGTGAGAAGCATGATGAGACGGTCGATGCCCCACGCGATTCCGCCGTGCGGCGGGGCGCCGAACGAGAAAGCCTCCAGCAGGTGACCGAACTGGCCAGACTGAGTCTCTTCGTCGATCCCCAAAAGGTTGAACGCCCGTTTTTGAACGTCGGAGCGGTGGATTCGAATCGAACCGCCCGCCGCTTCGCTGCCGTTACAGACCATGTCGTACGCCTGGGCTCGAACCTTGCCCGGGTCGGTTTCCATCATGTCCAGGTCTTCCGGCTGAGGCGCGGTGAACGGGTGGTGCATCGACGACCATCGGTTGTTCGGCGCGTCAAACTCCACCAGCGGGAAGTCGAGAACCCACATGTAGGCAAGCTTTCGCGGGTCGCGCAGACCAAGTCGATCCCCGATCTCTAGCCGAAGGCGATAAAGGACGTTGTTGCCCGCCTCATAACCGTCGGCAATGAAGCAGAGCAGATCGCCCGCTTCCGCCTTTGCGGTTTCGACAATGCCCTTGAGCTGATCGACGGTAAAGAACTTGGCGATCGAGGATCGCACCTTGAGTCCGTTTCCAAGGTCCACGCCCTCACCATCGCTCTCAACGGCGAGAGAAGCCATGCCCTTCGCCCCGAACTCTCGGCAGAAGTCTTCCAAGATGCCAACTTCTTTGCGCGACAACTTCGCACCACCCGGATAGCGGACACCCCGAATCTTGCCACCTGCTTCGAGCGTGTTCTTGAACACTCCGAACTCGCAGTCGGCAACAGAATCAGAAACGTCGAAAAGGGTCAGACCAAATCGAATGTCCGGCTTGTCGCACCCGTAGAGGTCCATTGCCTCGGCGTAGGTCATTCGCGGGAACTCGCCAACAGCCTCCTTATCCAGGCCGAACTCTTCGATGATTCCGTTCACAACGGAGCGAACCATGCCTTCGTTGAGCTGGAGAATGTCTTCCTGCTCAATGAACGACATTTCAAGGTCGAGCTGAGTGAACTCGGGTTGACGGTCGGCACGTGCGCTCTCGTCTCGGAAGCAGCGAGCCACCTGGTAGTAGCGCTCGATACCCGCAACCATCAGCATCTGCTTGTACTGCTGCGGAGACTGGGGCAGGGCGTACCAGAGACCAGGCTCCATTCGGTAGGGAACCAGATAGTCGCGAGCGCCTTCCGGAGTGGACTTGGTGATGATCGGCGTTTCGACCTCGAGAAATCCTTGGCCGTCCAGATACTGCCGAATGCGCCGCGTCGCCGAGGCTTTGATCGCGAGACGACGGTACATGGAAGGGCGTCGAAGGTCGAGATAGCGGTGCTTGATCCGCAACTCTTCGTTGACGTTCCCCATCGCCGACTCGTCGCTCACCGGGAAGGGAAGTGGCTTGCTCTCTGAAAGAACCTGAAATCCGGTTACTTCGACCTCGATATCGCCCGTCGGAAGGTTGGGATTTTCCGTGCCTTCGGCGCGCTTCTTCACGACCCCGGTTACTTCTAAACAGGCCTCGTGACGAATGAGGTCGATCGACTCGAACTTCGATGGGTCGATGAGGGCTTGAACAAGCCCGGTGCGATCACGAAGATCCACAAAACAGACGCCTCCAAGGTCGCGAACACGGTGAGCCCAGCCATTGAGAACGACTTCCGAGCCGACATGTTCTTTGCGTAGTTGACCGCAGGTGTGCGAACGTTTCTGAAACTTCATGATCTGAGAAGGTTAGGATACCTTTTGAACCTATTTGAACGAGAAAGAGAAGAACGGCGCCGCCCTCATGGACGGCACCGTTCTTCTAGTTGCCTTTAGGAGAGAAAACTTAAGCCTTCTTGCGCTTTCGAGCAAGTGCCAAGAGTCCGGCGGAAAGAGCGACCATCGTTGCGGGCTCCGGAACCGGAGCGGCGCCATCGAAGTTGAGGATGTGCATCTCGCCCGAACCCGTGAACGAGTTTGCAACGAGTTGGCCGTTGATTTGACCGTTGTCGAACTTGACGTTCGCGTTCGGTGCGACCACCGAGCCGAAGAGTCCGATACCACCGAATTCCAAGCTGGTTGCCTGGCTGAAGTTCAGCAGGACCTTGCTTCCCGTGACTCCGCCTTGAAGGCTGAAACCGGCGTTCTTAAACTGAGTCGAAGTTCCAGAAACGTTGACGATGACCGTCGCCGTCGAAGGGGCGTTGATGGTGAAGCTGTTCGCTGCCGCGAGATTGGAACCGCTGACGTTGAATACGCGAAGATCGCCCGTTCCACCAGAAAGGTTGAGACTTCCGAACTGGAAGTTGGTCGTTCCGTTCACCGGAAGCGTGCTCCAGAAGTTGGATCGAACCGAAAGGTCGTTCATCGCTGCCGGAATGAACGAAGGACCGCTGAGCGGCAACAGAGAGCCGTTCACAACCGTGAAGCCCGAGGTGGTCGGGGTTGCGTCTCCGGTTCGTGCGTTGCCAAAGAACACTTGTCCGTTGTTCCACTTGAAATCGCCATCCACCTGAAGTGCGGTTCCGGAGAATCCGGTCATCTTCGAAGCGATCGAGTAGTTTTGAACGTCGAGATTGCCTCCGACAGCTACTCGACCTTCGACATCAGAGTTGATGCCCGTGAAGTTCTGGCGCACGAGGACGTTCCAGTTGGCCGCCGGACCAAGAACGCCTGCTTGCGCGTGTGCAGACGAGGAGAGAATTGCTGATGCGGCGAGAACCGCCAGACCTAAAAGCCCTTTCGAAAATTGAAACACGTCTGATATGACCTTATATCAAGGGCGTATGTTCATCCTTTTTGGTTCTTTTAACCTATTCTTTGCAAGAAGGCGATGAATCCAGTAGATTTGCCTATGGGGTTCTTAACGCAACCCTAACGTTGCTGCAAGCGTATCGCACTTTGGAGACTCGGAGAACTTGGTAGACAACCTATTCCGCTCTAAAATGTGATCTCAGTGGCATCGATTCAAAGCACGGAAAGCAAGCACTCGTCATCCATTCCGAACTACCGAAAAATCGTTCGACAGGCTCTTCCCGAGTCGTATTTCAAGACCGACTACACCCCGCTGTTGTGGATCCCGTTCCACTTCGCGATCATTTGTCTTGGGCTTTGGTTGCTCAAAAGCCACTTTCAACCGCTTTTGGCTTTGCCGATCGCCCTTGTGATCGGGCATTCGTTTGGGTGTCTTGGCTTCATTGCTCATGACATCGCTCATGGTGGAACCATCAAGTCGATTCCTTTGCGCGATCTTCTCTCGGGTATAGCGTTCTCCCCATTTGCTATTGGCCCCATGCTCTGGCGAAAGTGGCACAACGGCGAGCACCATACGCATACTCAGGTACAGGGTGTCGATCCGGACCACCTCTTCACGCTGGAGCATTACGAACGCTCCCCCATCCTCCAGTTCCTCTATCGGCTCCACCCCCTTCTCCGGAATCTGGTGATCTTCGGGTCGTTCACCTATCGGATGAGCCAGCAGATGATGCGCATGTTTTTCGCGTACATGTTCGCCCGGAACATCACGGTGATGGAGCGACTCACCATCTTCTTCCAATTGGCGCTACCTGTGGCATTTTGGGCGGGCGGAACCCTTGCTCTTGGATCACAAGTGTTTTGGTGGGGTTACTTCTTCCCGCTCTTGGTGGGCAACACCTTGGTTATCGCCTACATCGCGACCAATCACTTCTTGAATCCGCTTGCCGACGAACGCGATGTTCTTGCGACGTCCCTTTCGGTGACTCTGCCTAAGTGGCTTGGCTGGCTGGATTCTTTGCACAGCCACTTCGGCGCCCACGTTGCGCACCACCTTTTCCCGCAAGCTTCCCCTCGATTCGGTAGACAGATCGACGCAAAGATCAAGGAACTGTTTCCCGATCGGTATCACGAGATGCCTCTCACCCGAGCACTCAAACTGCTATGGGATACGCCTTGGGTTTACGACGGGAAAACCGCGCTGAAGGACCCGCAGTCCGGCAAATCGTCGGGAACGCTTGGGCACGGTCTGGAGCATTAGCCTGCTCTGCGATGCACCATGCGGCAGGCGTTGTCCACTAAAAAATGCCTTTTAGTGACGCGTGTCATGCCGTAGAGTAAGGGTATGTCCGCGTTTGCTACATCGTTGTACGCACTCACCTTCTTGGGTCTCACTTCCGGCGCGTTCAGTCCGATGCCGCAGGGGGGAAGTTCGCTTGTTGCGAATGGTGACTTTGCGAATGGGTTGACCGTGTGGGTGTCCGAAGGGTCGAACAAGCCGAGTGCTACGTTGGAACGCACAGGACCTCCCGGATTCCCTGCCAGTGTGGCCCTTCGGTACAAGCTGACGGATGCTCAAAACGCCTGGGACACTCAGTTCGGGCAGGTTGTGACCAAGTCGGTTGGCAAAGGCGATGTCGTCTCAGTTTCGCTTTGGCTCAAATCGGACCCCAAGGGTCAGGCGACTCTCATATATGAGCTTGCCGAGGCGCCGCACAGCAAGATTCTTCAAGAAGATGTTTTCCCAGACAAGGTTTGGCGCGAGTACCGAATCGCCTTCAAAACGGATCGAGCTTACGAACCCGGGAAGTCGCAGTTCAAGCTCTTCTTAACGGGCAAATCCGGAAACCTCTCCATCGCCGGGGTGAAAGTAGAGAACCTCGGACCCACGGGGGATCTCTCTCGATTGCCATCGTTCGTAGGGAGTCCAAGTTACGAGCGGCAGACCGAAACCATCGCCGCCGCCAAGAAGCGAATCGCATCTCTTCGCAAAGGTCCTGCGACCGTGACCGTCCTGAATGCAGCAGGGAAGCCCGTACCGAACGCAACCGTGAAACTCACTCAAACCGGTCATGAGTTTCGGTTTGGAACGGCCGTTGTGCCGACCCTCATTCTTAATCAAGGACCGGATGGACAGCGGTATCGGGATGTTCTCAAGCGATGCTTCAACACCGTGACCTTTGAGAACCAACTCAAATGGCGCATGGAAAGTCCCACGATCTTTGCAAAGGAGGTCCTGCCCGCATCAGATTGGTTGGCCAAGAACGGTATTCGGCTAAGGGGACACACCTTGGTGTGGGGAAGTCGGCAGAACCTGCCCGATGGAATCATGGACTTGCCCGTGGAGGAAGCAAGGAAGAAACTTCGAGACCACGTTCGGGACTACACCTCGAAGATGAAGGGCCGAGTCTATCTCTGGGACGTCGTCAACGAGGCAGTCACCGAGGAAGAGCTTTGGCAAAAGCTCGGTTGGGAAGAGTTCGCAAACACGTATCGCCTAGCAAGGCAAATCGACCCCAAGGCGATGCTTTGCTACAACGACTTCAACATCTGCTCGGATGCGGGCAACGGGCGACACCGGGCACGAGCTATAGAGATCGCCACCAATTTGAAGAAGAGTGGCGCACCCGTGGACATTTTTGGCGACCAGGCCCATATGGGCTTCCCCGGAACACCTCCGACTCGGCTCACGCAAATCTGGGACGAAGTCGCCACTAAAACGGGGCTCCCTCTTGAGATCACCGAGTTTGACTTCACTTGCCGAGACGACAATCTCCACGGTGAATATGTGGAGGATTTCATGACCATGGCGTTTGCTCATCCAAAAATGCAGGGAATCATTCTTTGGGGATTTTGGGAGAACGCCCACTGGCTCGCCAACCGCAAAGGTCACTTTGTCAATGCCGACTGGTCTTGGCGACCGGGCATGAAAGTTCTCGATCGACTGATCAACAAGGAGTGGAAAACAAACGTGACCTTGAAGACGAACGCGAAGGGTCAAGTCGTGGTCCCAGCGTTTTACGGCGACTACGTGGTTGAGGTTTCCACGGGCAGGGCGAAGGCAAAGATCAAAGCACGGCATTCAAAGAGCGCAAAGTTGGTCGCCCAAGTGCGTAGCTAGATAAAGCAAAACATCCCTCGAAGCTTTTTCTCCGAGGGATGTTCTTAAGGGCAAATTATCGAGTTAGTTCGACAATCTTTGCTGCGGCTTCCTTAACGGTGGCGGCAGATTGGACCCGGCTGCCTTCAAGAATCTTTCGACCCTCGGCAACGGCGGTTCCTTCAATTCGGGCAACGATCGGGATCTTGACGTCGAGCTCGTCGAGCGCCTGGAGAACGCCCTTGGCAACTTCGTCCACTCGGGTGATACCACCGAAGATGTTGATGAAGAGGCCCTTTACGTTCGGGTCCATCAAAATGACCTCGACGCAGCTCTTCACGCGATCAGCCTTAGCTCCGCCGCCAACGTCAAGGAAGTTTGCGGGTCGACCACCTGCGGCGTTGATCTCGTCGAGCGACTGCATCGTAAGTCCGGCGCCGTTCGCCATGATTCCGATTTCGCCTCCGAGTCGAACGTAGGCAATGCCTCGCTTAATAGCTTCGGCTTCGATGGGGTCATCGGCGGCGTCGCTGCTGGTCTCGTTGAAATCAGAGTAGCGGAAAAGCGCGTTGTCATCGATGGCGACTTTCGCGTCGGCAGCGATGAGAACGTTCTCCGGGGTGAGCGCACACGGGTTGATCTCGATGAGGTCCGCGTCGGTTTCGATGTAAGCCTTCACAAGCTTTTTGATCATCGCGACCATTTGGTTTTGGGCGACCTTCGGAATCTTTGCGTCCTTTACGGCTTGCCGGACCTCGAAGTCGGAGAGTCCCCAGGCTGGGTCAACGGGAAGCTTGATGATGGCATCCGGATTGTGCTCGGCGACCTCTTCGATGTCCATGCCGCCTTCCTTGCTGATCATGACCACTACTTGTTGCAGCGACCGGTCGAGCAGGACGGAAAGGTAGTACTCCTCGGCGATGTCGATGGTTTTGGTGACGAGCACCTTTTCAACCACCATGCCCGCCGGGTTTTGAATGCTCACGAGCTTCTTGCCGATGAGGTCCTTAGCGAACGCAGAGGCTTCGTCAGCATCGGTGAAGAGTTTGACTCCTCCCGCTTTGCCTCGGCCACCCATTAGAACCTGAGCCTTTACGACGACATTGCCGCCCAATCTCTCGGCGATCGCTTTCACTTCGGAGGGATCCGAGGTGACGTCACCATCTGCGACCGGAACACCGAATCGCGAGAGAAGGTCCTTCGATTGATACTCGTGGAGCTTCATGAACGAAAAAGAGGGTACCCGCTGACGGGCACCCTCTTTGTGGGTTCTTTCTAGCTTAACGGTTTTAGTTGACCGCCGCGCCTTCCAGCACAATTTCGTCGAACGATGCCCCGTACGGCGAACGAGCGATTCGTTGCGGAAGGATCGATCGGACGATCACGGTGACGTTGTTCAAGGAGTCTGCGTACGGGCTCATGTCCGTCGGCAGCGCAACCAGTTGAGTCGTTCCGTTGAGAACCGTTGATCCAATGCGATCAAGTCGGTTAGTCGAGTGATTTCGCAGGTAAACCAGAACCGTGGTCGTGTTGAGCGACGTGGTGGTTCCGGTGATCCGAATATTTCCTCCGATAACCGTCGATGCCGGCTCGAGCAACGGAATGCGTGCTTGAACCGATGCGACTTGGCCAACGCCTTTGACGTTGACGCTTCCAACCGTGAACACAGAACCATCGGCCGCTCCCAAGGATGGAGCGAAGGTCGTTCCATCAACAAAACCGGAAGGAGCTGTGCCTTCGGCCGTGCCGTTGACGAAGACCGCTACGTTATCCGGAACGTCCTCGAAAGCGATTGGGGGGCGCAAAGCATCCAAGGCTTTGTTGACATTAATCCGGCCGTTGGCGAACCAAGGTTGGCCCGTTGCCGGGTTGTTTCCAACGACGGGATCGGTGGACGTCTCAAGAGCTCGGCGAACGTCTGCGTTGGTAGACGTCGGCGAGAAGGAGAACAGGAGACCTGCAGAACCAGCGACCAGCGGACAAGCCATCGAAGTTCCGTCACTGAACTCGTATGCCGCCGTACCGCCAACGTAGGTGGAAAGGATGCTCGAACCTGGTGCTCCAACGTCAACCCACTGTCCGTGAGTGGAGAAGCCGGATTTGCGGTCTTGGTCGTTGGTCGATCCAACAGCGAGCACACGATCATATGCAGCCGGGAAGTTCTCTCCATCTTGGGCGTCGTTACCGGCAGCAGCTACGAGCAGAGAGCCTTTGCCCCAGGCGTAGTTGACTGCATCTTCAGCAACTTGGCTCGGGAAAGGACCGCCAAAGCTCATCGAGATAACCTTACAACCCTGGTCAGCGGCGTAAATAATTGCCGCTGCGCTGACGTTCGCGAAAGAGTTCGGGAAAATCTTCAGGGGAAGAATTCGCACGCCCCATCCCGCACCGGCAACGCCAAGACCATTATTGGTAGCGGCACCGGCGATACCTGCACAGTGTGTGCCGTGGCCATCGAGGTCGGTCGCATCGTTGTCGTTGTCGGAAAAGTCCCTTTCACCGGGAGCAATAATGCTGGTGAGGTCCTCGTGAGTCTTGTTGATTCCCGAGTCGATCACCGCAACGCGAACCGTAGCAGAACCAAGTGTTCTTGCCCAGGCGAGAGGAAGTTCCACTCGAGGAATCGCATACTGCTCAGCCAGTCGCGTGTCGTTCGGGTTCCGCTGGAACGGCTTGTACTTGTAGTTTGGCTCGGCGTATTGGAAACTGCCAGATCGATTGATTGCCTTAATCGCCCGCTCGACGGTCATTCCGGGAAGGAGTCGGACGCGCGCCACATTGATCTGCGGGATCGTTTCGACCACTCGGCCTGGTAACGCGATTCGGCTGATTGTGCCAGACCGACCCGCGCGATACTTCACCAAAATCTCGTTGGCAACGTAGTCCCGACCAGGGACTCCCAACGCGTTAGCGCTCGATACACCCACCACGGATGCAAGAAGCACGAAGGATGTCGCAATTCTCTTCATGATAATTTCAGTCACCTGCCGAGGTTTCGCGCAAAAAGTGAGACCCGATAAGAAGTCGCACGAATAAAACGTACGCGCCAAACAACGCTGATTCTATCACTAGACGACGTTCGCGTGTGGAAAGTTTTCGGCAAACGAAGAGAGTGTGCCGAGTTTGCGAAAGATTTGCTAATTGCTCCGTTCCCTTCCTCTAAAGGAGGGAACGGAGCAAGCTGAATTACTGAACGCTTGCGCCTTCGATCTTAAGAAGGTCGAAGTGAGCCGCATACGGGCTGCGCGCAAGGCGAGAGGGAAGGATCGAACGAACAACGATCGTTGCTCGGTTCTGGGTATCGACATATGCACCAAAGTTCTTGGGCAGTGCGATCAGTTGCTCGTTGCCGTTCAATACGGTCGATCCGATTCGGTCGTATCGATTCGTTTCGTGGTTGAGCATGTAAATGATCACGCTCGTCGTGTTCAACGAAGTGGTCGATCCCTGAAGGCGGATATTGCCAGAGACGATCGTGCTGCCCGGCTCAAGAAGCGGAACTCGTGCCGACATCGAAGCGATTTGCCCGATCCCTTTGACGCTGACGCTTCCAACCGTGAACTTGCTGTTATCCGAATCGGCCAGTGCCGATGCGAAGGTTGCTCCGCTGACAAATCCACCGGGAGCGGTCCCCTCGGAAGTTCCGTTGGTGAAAACGGTGACCCAATCCGGAACATCTTCGAACGCGATGGGCGGTCGAAGGCTGTCAAGGGCTCGATCCACGTTGATTCGACCGTTGGCGAACCACGGCTGACCCGTTCCTGGATTGATTCCAACGACCGGATCGGTGGAGATTTCAAGAGCTCGTCGAATGTCGGCGTTGGTGGACGTAGGCGACCAAGACGCTAGAATCGCGGCGGCACCGGCGACGACGGGCGTTGCCATAGAAGTTCCACTGCTGAACTGGTAGGCCGTCGGGCTGCCGAAGTAGGTCGACATGATGTTGGACCCCGGCGCAGCCACGTCTACCCACTGACCCCAGTTCGAGAAGTCGCTCTTGCGATCTTCTTGCTGAGTTGAGCCAACCGCGATGACGTTCGGAAACGCTCCCGGATAGAACATGTTGGTGATGTTGTCGTTGGCGGCTCCACCCACGAGCACGACGCCCTTCGACCAGGCGTAGTTGACCGCAGCTTCTTCGGTTGCGCTCTTGCCGTACGAGCCGTAGCTCATCGAAATAACTCGGCAACCTTGATCGGCAGCGTATACAAGCGCGGCTGCAGAAACGGAGTCGGTCGCGTTCGGGAAAATTTTCAGCGGCAGAATGCGAATGCCGTATCCGACGCCCGCCACGCCCAAGCCGTTGTTGGTTGCGGCGCCGGCAATTCCTGCGCAGTGCGAACCGTGACCCTGATAGTCATTAGGATCGTTATCGTTGTCAGAGAAGTCTCGTCCTCCCGTTGCGATAACGGGCTTAAGATCCTCGTGCTCAAGGTTGACTCCCGTATCGACAACGGCGACCTTCACCGTTGCGGAGCCAAGGACTCGCGCCCATGCCTGCTCCATTGCGATCTTCGGCAGGAAGTACTGCTCAGCGTAGCGAGGGTCGTTCGGGCGAATCTGAATCAGTTGCTTCTTGAAGTTTGGTTCGGCGTACTCAAACTGTCCGCCACGGTTGACGGAGCGGATCGCGCGATCGACGCTCATGCCGGGCAGAAGCCGCACGCGGGCGACGTTCAAAGTCGGAATGGTTTCTACCACTCGACCGGGGAGCGCTAGTCGGCTAATCGTGCCGGAGCGACCTGGTCGGTATTTAACAAGAATCTCATTCGCAACATAGTCGCGTCCGGGGATTCCGAACTCTGAGGCAAAACCTACGCACGCAATTCCAAGAAGTAACGCGCTTGCACCAATTTTCAACGTAAACATGAATCGATCCTCGGTCGCAATCCGTGCGCCCGGTCAAGCTTCGGTTAGAAGCTTTCATCCATATTCTAGCAATTCGAAACTCGTTTGTCTATCGAACAGGTTAGTTAGGGTTCGGAATAAATGCACCGCCCCGGCAGGCCTTTAGATAATTCAAGCCGTGTACCTGTCCGGTCGTCTCCAGATCGCCGCAATAGACCGGATCGTGCCATCCCTCAATGTCAATGGCACCCTGCCACTTGTTTTGCCTCAAGATCGAAATGAGGTCTGTCCAATTCGTATCGCCAAACCCTGGAGTTCGGTGATGAACCCACGGCAATCCGCTGCGGAGTCCTTGGGTGCGAAGGGTGTCGTAGTCCACCGAAGCGTCCTTTCCGTGGATGTGATAGACCCTCGAGATCACTTTCTTCAACTGAGGAAGCGGGTCGATGCCGGAAACCATCTGGTGGCAGGGTTCCCACTCTAAGCCGATCGCTTCGCTATCAACGGCGTTGAACATCATCTCCCACGCCCGAGGAGAGTGGGCGATATTCCACTTCGGTGCTGCCCAAGTGCCACCCATGTCGCAGTTCTCGAAAGCAATCTTCACGCCGTTCGCCTCGGCGACCTTCGCCAGCTCTCCGAAAACCTCCACGTACTTGGGAATCGACTCGTCTACGGGTCGGTCTTCGAGCGCACCCGCGAATCCGCAAACCACATTGCATCCAAAGAGGTGAGCATTCTCAATGAGCACTTTCCAATCCTTAGCCGTTTGCTCGTCTTGTAGCGGGTTGCCGTAAATGCCCACCGAACTGATGATCGCCTTCCCCTCGATGGCAGAAAGCGATTCCTTCGCCGACTTCTCGACATCAAGATCTTTCAGATAGGCCCAGGCGGTGAGTTCGAAGCTCTCGAATCCATGCACCACCATCTGCGAGAGATAGCCTGCTCCCAAATTGAATCCGGCAAGGGTGCCCAGGCGAATGTCTTGGTGTTGGGTTCGATCAACGGTGACGCTCATGGTTGGGAGCATATCCAACTCACATTCCCCCATTCATCGAGTTCATAGAACAAACCTCACAAGTTGCTCAAGAATCAAAAACCGATGCCGATATTTCTACTGGGGAAGAGCGCGTGAATACCGCTTGAGCTCTCCCAGTGGGAACCTATGCAGCCGGCAATTAGTGTCAACAACCTCGGGGTGACTTACCGAGCAAAAAAAGGCGAATCGCTCAACGCGGTTCGGGGCCTCAGCTTCTCAGTAGCTCCCGGTGAAATCGTCGGATTCCTCGGACCAAACGGAGCCGGAAAGTCCTCCACGCTCAAGGCGCTCATGGGCTTTGTCGAGCCAGACGCGGGCGAATTACAAATTTTTGGTGACCAAGCGGGCACGCCCGAATCGCGAATGCAGATTGGCTATCTGCCCGAAGTCGCGATGTACTACCCATTTCTCACGCCGGTCGAAACGCTGACCATGTACGGCGAACTCCAGGGTCTGTTCGGTAAGACGCTCCGAAAGGAGATCGACGACCTGTTGGACCTTGTCGGCATCGGTCATGCGAAGAACAAGTTGAATCGCAGCATGAGTAAAGGAATGCTGCAGCGGGTTGGAATCGCCCAGTCGCTGCTCGGTAATCCGCGACTGCTGATTCTGGACGAGGTGACGAGCGGCCTCGACCCCGTCGGTCGAAAGGAACTGCGAACTCTCCTCAAAGCCAAGCGAGACGAGGGCGCCACGCTCTTCTTCAGTAGTCACGAACTTGCAGAGGTCGACATGCTTTGCGATCGACTCATCCTCATCCACAAGGGACAACTGATCGAGGAGCGTACGATGTCGACCCTCAAAGACGAATTACGCGAGTATCGCCTCACCTACCGAGGCTCCGCGAATGTTTCCGACATCGCTCGGGACATGAACACGGGTGCCGATGGAATCACCATCGCCTCGTTTGCCAATGCGGAGTCGATGCTCGGCGCTACCGAACGCATCCGCACGAAGGGCGGCACCATTCTCGACATCGTTTCCCAAGAAGGCTCGCTTGAGGAGTACTTCGTCCACACCATCCAGGAGGCAGCATGAACCCACGTATCTACACCGCGCTTGCTAGAACGGTTGTTCTAGAGAGTCTTCGTCGTAAAGACCTTTGGGTCGTTGCCATTCTCGGCTTCATCATCATTCTCACCGCAGGAACCCTCGGGTTCTTTGGGTTTGATGGTCTAGAAATCTTCGCCAAAGACCTTGCCGTCACCGTGCTTGGTCTCTTCAGCACGATTCTCGCGATTCTTACTTCTTCGCGGCTCCTGCCGGATGAGATCAAGAATCGTACGCTCTATCCGCTTTTGGCCCGACCGATCACTCGAGGTCAACTCTTGGCGGGCAAACTGCTCGGAGCGGTTTTGGTGTCGTGGATCGCCTTTTTGATCTTGGCCGTCCTCACCGCAGCGGCTCTGTTGGTGTTTAAGGTCAAGTTTGAGCCGATCATGCTGCAATACCTGTTCGGCAAGATGATGGGACTCGTCGTGATCTGCGCTCTGTCGATGACGTTGAGTGCGTACATGACGCCATCTGCGGGTGCGACGATGTCCTTCGTGTTCGCGTTCGGCTCCAGCATGATCAGCCGTGCACTCGTAATGGGCTACGATTCCGCACCCGAGGCGATTCGACCCGTCTTCCAACTGATCAGCGTTCTGCTCCCGCAGGTTTCGCTGTTCGACATGGGAGGCCGAGTGGTCAACATCAACTGGGGTCCGGTTCAGGCCTGGGTGATGTGGTCGCTCTTCGGATACATGCTCCTGTACTCCTCGGCGACAATTGCTCTGGGCTGGGTGAAGTTCCGTAAGCAGGCGGTTTAACCATGTCGGAACAGAAGAAATCAGTCATGGTCCCGTTTACGGTTGCGGCCGCCGCATGCAGTGGTTGGTTAGTTTCCGATCTGGGACCCATGGTCAACCCGGTGAAGCCTGCGGTTGGTCTTGAAGCTCACGACAGCCACGCTGCGGCGTCCCTGCTTGGGCAGTTTCGAACCGGAATCTCCTCTTGGATGTTCCTGCGCGCCGACCTCTATCTTCACAACGGCGTCGAGATGCGGTTGCTGACTCAAGACGAAGTGAAGGCGGGTCGGAAAGGCGTTGGCAACTCGGAAGCGGATAAGGCGCAACTCCACGACGACAGCCTGATCGTCACTGTCGTCCCTCCGGCAAGCCGAGACTTTCGAGGCTGGATTGGGGACCTCGAGAGAGCCACCTCTTCTTACAAGGATATGACCAACCACAGTCATAACAACCCCCGAACGACCCTTCCGTTATTCCGGTTGATGACGTGGCTGGATCCGCAATTCGCACCGGGCTGGACCACAGGCGCCACCATTCTTCGTTGGGAGAACACCATGCCGGGCGTTCGAGCGGCGCATGAGTTTCTGGCGCAGGGCCTGGAAAAGAATCCGAACTCGATCGCGATTCTCACCCAGATCGGCTTCCTGTACATGAGGCCGCTCCCTGGGCACCCGTACTCGGATCGAGACATCAAGCACGCCTTGCCCTATCTTGAAAAAGCCCGAAGCGTTGGGGTCGGAAACTTTGACAAGTTGACCGACGAGGAGAAGGAAGCGCTCATGGAGACTTATCGCTGGTTGGGCCTGTGTTATCGAGATTCGGGCAAGCCCCACGAGATGCTCGCGGCAATGACCGAAGGCAGCAAACTGTATCCGGAAGATCCGATCATCGCCCGATTCATCGAGACGGCAAAAGACCTAATCTCAAAATTGTGAACAAATAAGTCTGGCGCGCATCCGGCTTTGGGTGTAAACCGTATGGCAGTTCCATGGGACTCCATACGGTTTTTGCTTTATCAGTAGTAGGTGCGATGGCGGGAGGAAAGCCTGCTGACACGACCATCGAATACAAGATTTTTTACACGACAACTCAACTGGGAACCTACTCCTACAAGCGCTCAGGTAAGTCGGTGGAATCTAAGCTTTCCATGCAAGCTGGGCCTGGAGTCACGATCAACTCGGAGATCAAGGGCACTCAGGAGAAAGGCGTCTTTTCCGATCTCAGCTTTTCATTAGAGCAAGGGAAAGTAAAGGTCAATTCCACGTTCAGCGGAAAGAAGCTCACTGTCGATCGTGGAGATGGCAAGCCGATCACGCTCGACTCCGATCCAAAAGAAGTCTTTTGGGCCAACATCCACCCGCAGATTGGCAAGGACATGCTCGCGGGCGTGGAGAGTCCCAATACGAAGGTGAAAATCCACCTCGTCGATAGCTGGTCTCCTCTCGAACTTAAGATTTCCCCCAAGCCCTCGATCACTCGAATGGTGAAAGGGAAGAGCATTCCCGTCCGTGTGTTTCACGTCGATTTTCCTGGCGTAGGGCTCGACTACTTCCTGGATGAGGAAGGCGACGTGCTCGCGATGGATGTCCCCCAGCAGAAGGTTCGATTCATTGCCGAGGGGGCAGAGAAGGTGTTCGAAGACCCACTCGCAAAGTATCCGAACCTAAGCCAGGCAACACACAAAGTTGAGACCATCGAGTGGAAGATGAAGACCCGTGATGGCGCTGAGCTTGTGTCTACGGTGGTCAAGCCAAAAGAGCCGGGCAAGTATCCGGTCATACTGAGCCGAACCCCATACGGTCGCGCCGCCTCCGCGTTTGGAGCCGAGTTCTGGGCGGAACGCGGATACGTTTTTGTCTCCCAAGACGTTCGTGGTGCGGGCGGATCGGGCGGAGAATGGGATCCCTTCATGTTCGAAGCGCAGGACGGCTACGATGCCGTTCAGGCGGCCGCTGCGGCAGAGTGGAGTAACGGAAAGGTTGGAATGATCGGCGCCAGCTACGGTGGCTACGTTCAGTGGGCAGCCGCTTCATTGAAGCCACCCGCATTGAAGGCGATCATCCCTCAAGTCAGTCCGCCCAGTTCGGCGATGGAGAATCTCCCTTACGATCAAGGCGTCTTCACGCTGTTCCAAAACCTGTGGTGGCTCAAGATCGTTGCCGACCCCAAGCAGTCCAACATGGCGGCGGCTACCCAGGGGATTACAAAACCAGAAGCCCTCAAGAAGCTCCCACTTTCCAAAGTGGATGACGAGCTTTTCGGCAAGAACTATCCGCTTTTTGACAAGTGGGTAAAGCGGGAGACCGCCAAGGATTGGAAGGGTTGGAACTTCGGAAGTGCCACTTCTAAGGTCACTATTCCCGTCTTCCACATCAGCGGGTACTTCGATGGAGACCAGATCGGAACCCAACTCCATTGGCGCGCTCTTGCCAAACAGGGACACGGACGACAATGGATGATCTACGGCCCATGGACGCACGCTTTCAACACGACTCAATCGTTGATGGGTGAAGATTTCGGGCCAGAGGCGATCATGGAACTCGATTCTGAGTACCTGCGATTCTTCGACACCTACTTAAAAGACAAATCGGTAGGTCAGGCCGAAAAGCCCCGATCCAGATTCTTTGTCACGGGTGAGAATCGATGGCGAGATTCCAAGACGTGGCCGCCCGTGGGCAAGCCCGCGAACTTTTTCGGCCAGGTTCAGAAGGGCAAAACCGCCAAGCACATCCTTGGGACAGAACCCACTAGCGGAAATCTGCTTATCAAGTTTGATCCGGCAAAGGTCTCTGTGCCAAAGGCTCTGACCGGGACCCTAGACCTTCAGAGTCAAAACTCGGTGAAGTTCAAAGACATCGTGAACGACGATCCTTACTTCGTCACCGCTCCTTTCGCGACGGACCGGGTCTTCGCAGGTGCGGCAAAACTCGAGTTTGAAGTGCGGACAAACGCGCAAGACACCGATTTCTTCGCCGCGCTGATCGAAATTCGGCCCGACGGGACGATCTGGCCGTTGGGGCAGGGCGGGAAGTATCGAGCCAGCTACCGCATGGGGCTCGATAAGCGTGTGGCGATTACCCCAGGCAAACCATTTACGGTTCGAATGGAGTTTTGGGATGTCGCTCACCGCGTGAAGAAAGGCAGCAAACTGGCATTGGCGTTGAGCTCCAACTCATTCCCGATGGCAAGCCGAAACCTCGGAACGATGGAGCCTGCGTTCACCGCTAAGAAATGGGTTGTGCAGAACAACCTCATTCTTAGCAGCAAGGCCTCGCCGATTCGTTTAACTCTCAACGAGATATCGGCGAAGCCTTGATGTGGAAGGTCTCGGGTCCTAGACGCTCAGCGCGTCTTGGGCCCGCCTGATCACTTCGACTTTGTATTCGTCAGTGCTCGCCTTACCGCCCAGGTCTACGGTGAGGCACTGACCATCCGAACAGACCCGTAGAACCGCTTTACCGATTCGATCCGCCATTTCGTTCTCTCCAAGATGCCTCAGCATCATGAGGGCAGAGAAGAGAAGAGCGGTTGGGTTTGCAACGCCCTTGCCCGCAATGTCCGGTGCAGAGCCGTGGACGGCTTCGAAAACAGCACAGTTGATGCCGATGTTTGCACCCGGGGCGAGACCGAGTCCACCAACCAGGCCGGCCGCCAGGTCGCTGACGATGTCGCCGTACAAGTTCTCGGTGACAAGCACATCAAACGTCTCCGGTCGAGTTACCAACTGCATGCAGCAGTTGTCGACAATGATATCGTCGGCATGAATCTCGGGATAGTCCTTGGCTGCCTTGTAAAACTCCTCAAGGAACATTCCGTCGGTGAGCTTCATGATGTTGGCTTTGTGAACGGCGGTCAATCGCTTTCGGCCCTGACTCTTGGTCATCTCGAAGGCGTACTTACAAAGCCTTGCGCAGCCCGGGCGCGTGATGACCTTGATGGCTTGAGCAACGTCGGGGTGAGCCTGATACTCGATGCCGGCATACAGGTCTTCCGTGTTCTCCCGGACGATGATCATGTCGATCCGCTTGTCTGCGAACGGACCTTTCAAACCGGGAAGGGTCTTGGCTGGACGAACGTTTGCAAAAAGATCCAAGGCTTGTCTAAGGGCAACGTTGGCGCTCTTGTGTCCTTTGCCAATTGGGGTAGCGGTTGGGCCCTTCAGCGCAATCCCGATCTCGCGAATGCGCTCAATGGTTTCCTCGGGCATTGGAGGCTTGCCCTTATCCATTGCAGGTTGACCGGCTTCCAAGAACTCCCATTCGGCCTCGAATCCTGCGGATTCCAGAATGCTTAGAACCGCATCGGTGATTTCAGGACCGATTCCGTCTCCGGGAATCACGGCGATCTTGCGCTTACTCATTGCCAGTTATTATTGGCAGGTTGGGTCTGGGAAATTGCTGAACAAGCAAGTTTCTTTTGGATATGTGGTTGTAACGGAGGACAATGGAAAACGTTTAACTAAGTATAAGGACAATGAAACACTTCCGTGTTTGGGCCCTCGCCATCGCAATGCCGATGGCTATGACAGTCGCTTTCGCGCAGGGCGGCCTCGATAGAGGTCGACCGAAGCAAGGTGGCGGAGGATCTGGTCCGTCTAATCCTCCGAGTAAAGGTGGCGGAAGCGGTCCGTCGCGTGGACCTGCGAATGGTCCCTCAAACGGTCCTTCGAACGGTCCCTCTCGGGATCGCGATCGGACGCCTCCGAACGCACCTAACGCTCCAAAGGCACCGAATGCGCCTTCGCGAGATCGTGACCGTCTTCCCGGTGGCTTCGGATCGGGCAGTGACCTCCCGAATATTCCGAATCGGCCAACTCGTTCACGATACGGCACCATCAACAACGGCCGAAGTGATTCGGGCCGGATCACGATCAGCCAGATTCCCGACCTGCGTGGGAATTCGAACGGAATGCTCGATCGGGTGAACCGGAACGACCCATTCGCTGTGCAAAACAACTGGCGATGGGGCTATTACCATTACAACCGAAACTGGCAAGACGACCTCTTTTGCTTCCCGAACTACACCTTCGCGCCTGTCGGTGGGTTCAACTCGTTCGTCTTTTCGCCTTGGTACGGTTATACGTTCCTACCGCCTTACCTGAATAACAATGCGATCATCGTGGTTTCCAATTGGAATCCGGGATGGAATTGGGGCATGGGCACCACGTTTGTTTGGAACACCTTTGACCCTTGGCGGAACAACTGGAACAATCGCGACGATCGGTGGGATGACCGCCGAGAGGGTCGACAACAAGATGAAGCGATTGCCTTCCTTGTAGACGCATTCGAGCAAGGAGATCGTCGGTCGGTGGCTCGGGTTGTCCCGAGAGGCGGACGGGTCGCGATCCTGCGCGACGGTCGCTACGAGTACTCCGTTCAGGCGGACGACTTTTACGATCTATTGCTCGACAACGTGTTGAACGCGAAAACTCGATCCTATGAAGTCGTCGACGCTCAATACCGAGGTCGATCCGTCCGGATCGTGATGCGGCACCGATTCGTGGATCCTTGGGGTGCGGAACAAACCGTGTTCCACTCCGCCCTGCTTGAACCAGAGCGCGGAGCCTACGTGATTCGCGAGTTCGGAACCTCACTCCGGGGCGTCTGGTAACTCAGAACCTCGGACAATAAAAAAGACCTCTCCGAAAATCGGAGAGGTCTTTTTTTGCTAAGAGAGACTCTTAGAACTTGTAGCCAACGCCAAGAGCGAAGGTGGTGGATCGGAATCCGTCGAAGTCGGTGTACCAGATGGTGCCGTCGATCGAGAGTCCGTTTTGAAGCGGGTGAGACGCCTTCACGAATGCGGAGAGGTTGAACTCAGAGTTGAACCCGGTGTAGTAGGTTCCAAGTCCACCTTGAATCCGAGTGGATCCTTCCTTTGCTTCGGTGAAGTCGTAGATGCCGAACAGGGTGTAGTTCAGGTCGTCGTTACCGGCAGCTTTGAGAAGACCAAGTTGAAGACCGTAGGTCGCAGCAAGATACTTCTTTGCATAGATCGAGTAGGTGGTTCCGTCAACATCAGCGATGAACGCGCCGAGGGCGAGAACGTCGTCTCCGTTGATCGAAAGAGCCTTCTCTGCGTTGAACAGCAGACCGGTTGCGCTTCCGCCGCCGCCGCTGACTCGCTCGGTTAACCAAGTACCGGTGCCGTAGATTCCGCTTTTTCCGTCAACCGGAAGCAGATCTGCCTTGTTGGCAGTTCCGAACTGAGCATTCGCCGTCATTGCGGACGCTGCGATTCCGAGAATAAGACCCGTCTTTAGGTAGTTCATTGATATCCTTATCGCCCGTTATGGGCTTAACCTGATTTATACAAGGAAAGGATACGAAAAGGAAAGATTCCTCGACAATGATGGGTCGAACGGCGGTCCTAGTCTGGTCCGGTATCCTCTCTGTTGGTGTCTAATAGTTCGGAGCAGGTCTGCGTTTACGATCCTTTGCTTGCCCTCATGGGCAAATTTGAAAACGTAAAGATCGCCTCTACGGGAGCAGATGCGTTCGAAGGTCTCTCGATCGAGGAGCAACTTAAAAAGCACATCGTCGATGGAGTGAAAAAAGGGCTCGATACGCGCCTTGAAGCTGCCCTCTCAACCTACGAACCTCTCGCAATCATCAATGAGATTCTCCTAGACGGCATGAAGACCGTCGGCGAACTCTTTGGCGCGGGAAAGATGCAACTTCCGTTCGTTCTGCAGTCGGCCGAGGTGATGAAGGCGGCCGTTGCTCATCTTGAACCGAAGATGGAGAAGATCGAGGGTTCCGAGAAAGGATCGATCCTCTTAGCTACTGTTTCCGGAGACGTCCACGATATTGGGAAGAACCTCGTCGATATCATCCTTTCGAACAACGGTTACCGAGTCGTCAACATCGGGATCAAGCAGCCCATCAACGCCATCATCGACGCGGCCCAGACGAACAAGTGTCACGTGATTGGTCTCAGCGGTCTTCTCGTGAAAAGCACGCTGATCATGAAAGACAACTTGATCGAGCTAAACGAGCGTGGCCTACAGCACTTTCCGGTCATTCTAGGCGGGGCGGCGCTTACGCGTGCCTATGTTGAGCAGGATCTCCAAGACATTTACAAAGGGAGCGTCTACTACGCTCAGGACGCGTTTGAGGGGCTGAGGCTCATGGAGGAACTCTCCGCGGCCGGCTCAGAAAGCAAGAGCACCGTGTCCTCTACCGTTCCGGAGAGCGACCCCGAACTCGACGATCTCACTCCGAGAGAGTCTGCGAAGCGGGTCTCGAGTCACCGAGTGGACGCCCTCGATCCCGTACTCTACACCTTTACGGGGGAGCGTTCCGACGTGAACCCTGAGGCAGAATCGCCCGCGCTGCCCTTCTACGGCGCGAGAAAGTTCACTAAGTTCGACATCAACGAACTGTACAAGTACATCAACCCGGTCGCACTGTTCCGGGGCCAGTGGCAGTTCAAGCGCGGGGAAGGGATGAACAATGCCGAATTCGATCTTTGGCTGAAGGACAACGTTCACCCAACATTCGAAAGACTGAAAAGAGAACTGGCGAACGTTCTCAAGCCCCGCGTGAAATGGGGATACTTCCCGTGCCATTCAGAAGGGAATGATCTGATCATTTATCAAGAGGATCTTAAGACGGAGCGACTCCGGTTCACCTTCCCCCGACAGCGAGATGGCCGCAGACTTTGTCTTTCCGATTTCTTCCGCCCGGTCGGAACCGCTCCCGACACGGTGGGATTCCACATCGTGACCGTTGGAGCCGAAGTTTCCGAGTACGAGCGCGAACTCTTTAAGTCGGGCAACTTTCAGGACTATCTCTTCGTCCACGGCATGGGCGTCGAAACGGCCGAGGCGCTCGCTGAGTACTGGCACCGACAGATTCGGCTTGAGATGGGAATTGCCGACCAAGAGCCGGACGCGCTGAAGCTCCTGTTCAGTGCGAAATACCACGGCGCGCGCTACTCGTTCGGATACCCCGCCTGTCCCAACTTGGAGGACCAGGCCAAGTTGTTCGAACTGCTTCAGCCGGAAGACATTGGGATCGGTCTCACCGAAGAGTTCATGCTAACGCCCGAACAATCGACAAGCGCGATCATCGTTCACCATCCGGAAGCGAAGTATTTCAATATTCGCTAGAGATTGGTTCCATTGAAGGCTGATTCGCGTCTTCAAAGGAGGTGACCGGTCCTAATCGTCTTCTTGTCGCGTGCGTGGATGCGCACAGCCTGATCCCAGTCACGGAGCAGGAGGCGGTGCAACGTGCTCGCGACGCGGTCGGAGTTTCCTGGATTCACCTCGAAGTCGTTGATGTAGAGGATGCGAAACGCTTCCTGCTTGGAACGTTTGGTTTCCATCCGCTCTTGGTCGAAGATGCTCTCAGCACAAACGAGCGCCCGGAAGTAAAGGAGATCGACGACGACCTCTTTTTGGTTCTGCCCGTCCTAAGAGAGAGTGGTGAAGAACCGGAGTTTTTTGAACTCGCCGTTTTCCTTCGTACCCATCTCATGCTGACCGTCTCCGCCAAGGAGATGCCCGCGTTTACCACCATCATCGACCGATGGGAAAAGCGACCTCAAGTCGCGGAGAAGGAGGTGGGCATGATGTTCCACGCCGTCTTGGACTCCGTGATCGATGGCTACTTTCCCGCGTTGGAGAGACTTGAAGATCGGATCGATCTCCTGAGTGATCAGATCTTTCAGGGTGACACACAGCACCTTCGAGAACTGCTTGCCGTAAAGCGAGATTTGTTGGAGTATCGGCGTCGTCTTTCGCCGCTAAGGGATGTGGCGAACTCACTGATGCGGCGCGATCTGCCCGTGTTCACGCCAATGAGTCGTCCGTACATTCACGACGCCTATGATGGAGCGTTACGGTTGATGGAACTTGTCGACATCAATCGAGATGTTCTGACCGGACTCCTAGACGTTCACCTTTCGGCCGTCAGTAACAGCCTCAATGAGGTGATGAAGAAGATGACCGTGATCTCCACCGTGCTCATGACCTGTGCACTGATCGCGGGGATCTACGGCATGAACTTCGACAAAATGCCCGAGCTGAGATGGCTGTACGGCTACCCCTTCGCGCTCGGGCTGATGGTCGTTTCGGGGCTCGGAATCATCTGGTTCTTCCGCCGCAAACGGTGGATTTAAGCTTCGTTGCCGTCGGTTCGATAGCGCGAGAGAATGTCGATGGCGACGTCTCGATCGTGCCAGCCTTTGACTTCGACAAACTTGTCTTCAAGATCCTTGTAGACCTCAAAGAAGTGCTGAATCTCGCGCGTGGTGTGGTTGTTCAGTTCTTTGATCGAGCGGCGGTAGCCGAACCGGGGGTCGGTCAGAGCCACGCAAAGGATCTTTTCATCCGGACCCTTATCGTCGGTCATCTCAAGCACGCCTATCGGTGCCGCCTCGATGATGCAGCCCGGGAAAGTTGGATGAGAAAGAATGACGAGCGCGTCCACCGGGTCACCGTCTAGGTACAGCGTTTGAGGCACGTAGCCATAGTCGAAAGGATAGAAAAGCGGGGAATAGAGCACTCGATCGAGCTTGATGATGCCCGTCTCCTGATCCACTTCGTACTTATTTGTACTTCCGCGCGGAATCTCGATGACGACGTTGACGATGTCGGGGGCCTGACTGCCGATCCGCGCGTTTCTTAGCGACATAGCTCTTTGATTATCGCCCTAGGAACCGGGAATCTGGACCGACTTAAACGAGTTCACCACGAAAACCCCATCGATGGCCTTCGTTAATCTTCACTTTGGCAATTCGCCCGTACCGATCCGCCCCACCCTTGAAGTGAACCATCTTGAATTCCCGAGTGAAGCCCTGAAGCGTATCCGGGTTCTTGTTCGAAGTTCCCTCGATGAGAACCTCTAGTTCTTGACCGACATAGGTCTGATTGATCTCTTCGGTAATCGTGTTTTGCAACTCGATCAGCTCGTTGAGCCGACTGTTTTTGACGTTGGCAGGAATCTGGTTCTCCCAATCGGATGCAGGCGTTCCGGGTCTTGGCGAGTAGGCGAACATGAAAGCCCCGTCGAACCGAATATCGCGAACTGCTTGAAGGGTTGCCTGAAACTCTTCCTCCGTCTCATCAGGAAAGCCCACGATGATATCGGTGGTGATAGTGATTCCAGGAACGGTTGCCCGGAGTTCGGCAACGATCTCCTTGAAACTCTCGATCGTGTAGAGTCGCCGCATCCGCTTCAGTTCAGAATTTGAACCTGCTTGGAGCGGCATATGAACGTGCTCCATGACCTCCGGAATATCGCGGTGGGCTTGAATGACATCGGCCTTGAAGTCTCGCGGGTAGGGAGAGGTGTAACGGATCCTTTCGATACCCGGGACTTCCGCAACGAGTTTCAGCAGTTCGCTGAACGGAACCTTGCCTTCAGCCAGGTTCTTTCCGTAGCTGTTGACGGTCTGACCGAGCAGAGTGATCTCCTTAGTTCCTCCGGCCGCCAACTCCCTCACCTCGGCAAGTATCTCTTCGGTGGGTCTAGATCGTTCTCGGCCACGGGTGGTGGGGACGATGCAGAACGTACAGAACTTGTCGCAACCGTATTGAATGGGCACGTACGCCTTGAGCTTGGGAGTGCGACCAACCGCTCGACTCGGAAGGTCTGTGACCACCGACCCCTTACGCTCTGGCAACTCGATGCGGCTTCGAAACTTTCCTGCCGTCAGAGCTTCGTCTACTAGCGCAGGTAACTCCGCCAGATTTCCAGTTCCTAGAACAAAATCGACGAGGGGAGCGCGTTGTCGAATTTCTTTCGCTCGGAGTTGCGCCATGCATCCGCAAACTCCTATCACCTTATCTGGGTGCTTCTCTTTCATCCGCTCCAATGCACCGAGCATCGAAAACGCCTTGTCCTCGGGTTTCTTCCGCACGGAACAGGTGTTCAGAAGCACGATTTGAGCTTCTTGCAGACTCTGGGCTTTCTCAAAGCCCATCTGTTCTAGGTACAGACCCATTTGCTCGCTGTCCTCTTCATTCATCTGGCATCCCCAGGTTTGAACGAAGTAGGTCCCCCGCTTTTGGCGCAGTCGAGCGGGTTGATTCGAAGGGTTCAGCAAGGTGAGACCTTGAATCGTTGGGAGCGACATTGGAACTTAAGAGAATACCGCTAGGGTTAATGCTGATCGAATCATGCAATCATCCTCAACGTATAATCGAAGCGTGAATCCAATCACCTTCAATAGGGTCCTGCTTGCGCTCGGCGCGATCGGGATTTTTGTGGCGGGCGTCTTGAGCGTCGAACACGCCCTCAGTCTCATTCCCCCTTGTGGCGAAGAAGGCGGCTGCTTGAAGGTGGCGATGCACCCTACCTCGTACATCACGCCTCAAATTGCGGTTGCCTATGTGGGTCTCGCCGGGTATTTGGCGCTCTTCGGTCTGGCCGCAGTTCGGGCGTTCTTGAAGCTTGAGACAAACGCAAAACTCGTCATGCCAGGCTTTGCGATGGCTGCTCTAGGGGCGTTTTACAGCCTTTACCTGCAGTACGTGTCGTTCACCGAGATCAAGGCTTTCTGCCCTTGGTGCTTCTCTTCGGCCGTCACGATGGTGTTGACCTTCTTGGTTTACACAGCCTACGCCCAATATGTTTCGGGGAACAAATCGGTTGCCGCACCGGGTGAAGAGCGGCGGTTTGAGAGCATCTTTGTTCCCACGGCCGTGGGTGTTGCAATCCTCGGAGTAGCCGGAGTTTCCTCTGGAGCTCAAAAAGCCAACTACAAACCCGCCGAAGTGGTTAAGGTCGATGCTAAGGACCGGGTGATACCGGCAGGACCTCTCAACCAGGTCGGTCCCTCCGATGCTCCGATCACCATTGTTGAGTTCGCGGACATGACCTGTCCTCCTTGCCGACTTTCGACTCCGAAGGTAAAGGAGTTCCAGCTCAAGCACCCGAAGAGCATTCGAGTCATCTTCCGGCACTACCCGCTCCTGAATACACCGGGCCACGAAATGGCAGGTCCCGCCGCATTCACGGCGGAGTTTGCTGCAGAAAAGGGCAAGTTCTGGGATTACACCCTTTCGTTCATGGGCACCAAGGACGTCCCGAAGTCGATCGACGAAGTTAAGGCCGCGGCAATGGGAGTCGGCCTAGATCTGAAGGAGCTCAATGCTCTCCTGGACGATCCGAAGGGAGGTCCGTTCGACCGTGTGCAACGCGACTTCGACGACGCCCGCTTCTTAGGAATCAACACAACCCCGACCTTTGTTGTGGTGGGCAAAGATAAGCCGATGTTAAAGGCAAATCTCCAAACCGCGATTGACGAAATTGAAAAGGGCCGAATGAAGGACCTCCTCATCGACTGATGGCCAAGAAGAAAACCGTTCTTGTCGCCATGTCGGGCGGCGTCGACAGCAGTGTCGCCGCCGCCTTGATGAAGCATCGAGGCTACGACGTCATCGGTCTGACGATGCAGATTTGGCAAGAAAGCCAAACCGATCCCCGTCATGCCGGATGCTGCTCTCTAGGAGCCGTTGAAGACGCACGGCGCGTGGCTGCCGCTTTGAAAATTCCTCACTACGTGATGAACTTCAAGGAAGAGTTTCGCGCCTCGGTGATCGACAACTTCGTGGACGAGTACGCAAAAGGAAGAACGCCCAACCCGTGTGTTCAGTGCAATCGCCACGTTAAGTTCGAGATCTTGATGCAGAAGATGAAAGAGCTCGACTGCGATCTGCTCGTGACGGGTCACTACGCTCGCATTCGAGAGAGAGACGGTCGAAGGGCTCTGCTGAAGGCGCGTGCGAAAGACAAAGATCAGAGCTACGTTCTGTACATGCTGGGTCACGAGCAACTCCAAAATGTCTCGTTCCCGATGGGTGAACTCCCTGGCAAGGCGTATGTTCGCGCGCTGGCAGTGAAGCTTGGGCTTCACCTGGCCAACAAGCCCGATTCACAGGAAATTTGCTTCGTGAGCGAAGCGGGTGGGTACGCCGAGTTCCTTCGAAAACAGCGCCCTGAACTTTTCCAAGGCGGGGAAGTCTTTGACAAAGAAGGCAACCGATTAGGCCGTCATGAAGGAACGGCTGGATTTACGGTTGGTCAACGTAGAGGCGTGGGCGTCTCGTCGCCAACGGGCAAACCGCTATACGTCATCGACCTGATGCCGAACGAACAGCGGGTGGTGCTTGGATCAGAAGACGACCTTCTGCGAAACGAAGTGTTGCTCGAAGATCTTTACCTCTCCGTGCCTGTCACGGAGCCGATCGATGTCACCGCAAAAATTCGCTACAACATGGTTGCGCAGAAGGCGAAGTTCATCCCCGGTCCGGTCCCGAAACTGGTCTTTAACGAGCCTGTCCGAGCGGTCACTCCCGGACAAATGGCGGTTGCGTATCGAGGAGCGACCGTAATCGGAGGCGGCATCATCGCTGATGAGAACATGCCGGGCCGATATTCGCAGGCGATTGCTCCCAAATTGGTGGGCGCGAGTCTCTAGACTCGCAAAATTGCTGGGCAAGTGTCCCTAATCGAAGTTAAAACGTATCCTTAAGGTTAAGAATTTCGTAAACTATCCAAAGGAGATAAGGATGAGCCAACAAAACGACGACAACAATGCTCTGATTTACATGCTCGCAGGCGTGGGCCTCGGCGCGATCATTGGAGCAGCCGCAGGACTTCTCTTCGCCCCCAAGGCGGGCAACGAGACGCGAGACGAACTGAACGATAAGTTCAAGGAACTCAAGTCGAAGACCGAAGAGTGGATCGCCGAGCAGAAGAACAAGAAAGCCGTTGTGCCGGCAGATGAGGCAGGCGCCTAAGGGCACTAGCCAAACCGATTAAACTTGTGAGACGCTCAGAGGAACTCTGAGCGTCTCTCTTTGTAGGTCTTTACGGAATGCTTGGACGAAGGATTGCCCTCTGGCTCGTTATCGTAGCGGTGCTCTTCGCGTTTCTATACGCGGTGAGAGGCATTCTTTTGCCTTTCATTGTCGCTTTCCTGATCACGGCGATCTTGGCGCCCGTCCGCCGCAAATTGCTGAAAAAGGGCTGGTCCAACGGATTTGCTTCGGGGATTCCGATCTTCGCCTTCTTTGGTTCGATCCTCGTGGCGCTGATTCTTATCACGCCGTACGCGACGGAACAGGTTGCCGGGTTTCAGTCTAAGGCGCGGGAAGTTGTCGAAGGCGTGACGAAGCCCGACCCAAAGTCCAACTTCTTTGTTCGGGCCAGTGTGGACCACCGATTGGCGATGCCCGCGAAGAAGGACTGGGTTGAGCGGCTTCTTACCGACCAAAAAGACCTTCTTGAACGCCTGAACCTACCGACCACCAAGCGCGGTCTGTATTCCCAGTACATCGAACCCCAGCGAGGGCAGTTCGGGAAGTCGTTCCAAACGTTCGTAAACAGCTTCGTAGGGATCGCTTCGGGACTGGTCTCACAACTGTTTACGTTGGCTTTCGTGCCGATAATCGTTCTCATGTCTCTTCCAAGGACCGAAGAGATTCGGACGCGGTTGATGCATCTCATCCCGCCCGCGCTACGACAGGGGGCGACCGACCTCACCGATAAGCTTGGCGACGTCTTTAGCGACTACCTTCGCGGTGTGAGCATCGCCGTTTCTGCATACACGGTGACAATGATGATCCTGTTGACCCTCATTGGCGCTCCGTACGGATTGGTCCTTGGACTACTGGCCGGGACGGTGTATCTGGTGCCGTATCTCAACTCGATTATAAGTGCCACCGTTTTGATCGCGGTGACCATTTTCAGCGGCAAAAGCACCTTCCTCTTCATGGTCCTTCCGTCGCCCGTTGCGGCAGCCATCGCCATGGCGGTCGTTTTCGTGCTCTGTCACCTAGTGTTCGACATGCTGCTTTATCCTCGCATTGTCGGAACCGCGGTAGGGCTCGATCCGTTAGTTTCAATGTTCGTGATCTTCAGCTTCGGTGCCCTGTTTGGGTTGCCGGGCATGATCCTCGCCTTCCCGATGGCAGGCGCGATCAAGGTTGTTTTGGACAGGGTACTTACGTATACAAACCGACCGGACGAGGTTTTCTCGTTGCCAGTCATCCCAAGTCGACACCGTCGAGAACTCGCATGACATTCGCCTCTCTTGCTGCCGCGATAGTTTTTGGCTTCACTCCTAGCACCGTTCATCGGTTCGATGTCGATGTCCAGTTCAAAGGGTTCCTCCCGTTGTTTGGGGGCAGGGAAGGCGAGGCACGGGTTAAGATCGTCGCTATCGCCTCTGGAGTTGAGCCGAAGGAGTCTGGCAACTTCGCCGTTGAAAGCGAGATCGAAGAGTTCGGTGTGGAAATGAACGGCAACGAACTCCCGTTCACCAAAGACAACGTTCAATCGTTCTTTCCGAAAGCGATCGCCGAGTTTAAGGCCTCTGGCGAGATGGTCCGGAACGACGCCCCGAAAGTGGCAATGCCCGTTCGACTTCCTGGTCTCGACAGTCAGCGCTTTCCGGAAGTGAGCTACCTTCCCATTCAGCTCCCGCCAGACGGTGCGGAGGTGGGGAAGACCTACAAATTCGATAAATCTTTTGGAGGATCGCCCGTGCGGTATGTCGCCAAAGTCGAAGCCGTGACCGATGAAACCGTGAAGATTTCGTTCACCTTGAATCAAGAGTTCGATAGCTTCGAGAATGGTTTTGGAAATCCGGTCCCGTCCGAGAAAGAAGCATCAAAGAAGGTCGAGACCGTCCTGAGCGGGGAAGGCTCGGGCGAGTTCTCCCGGAAGGTAGGAGTTTTCCAGGTCTTTACCGTCACCGCCGTTTCCAAGGCGAAGGTTTTTGATCTCAAAAAGCCGGGCAGCTTGCCAACCGAGCGAACTCTCAAAAACATTCTGACGATCAAACGAAAGGGCTAAAGTCGCATCTCAGTTGCCCGTGACGAATACGCTCGTGATCAACTGAACCTTCTCGTCGGCGAGAATTTTTACGTGTCCGAGGCCGTGGGTCGTATGCAGTTGAGCCTCGGGCCAAGAGTTCACGAGGGATTTCACGTGGCGTTCAGGAATCTCAGAATCGTCCTGATCCCAAATCGTGAGCATCGAGTTGGACATGTACGGCGCCAAAACGTGCCCACTGCTGTTGAGCATCCTTTGAATCCCCCAGTTCTGGTCACAGAGTTTCCAGAACTCGGTGAGCGCATCGCCCTCTAAGCCCAAACACATCGCAAACTCAATCGCTCGGTGGGGAATGTTTACAAACGGGGCGATGTGGACGATCCGACCCAACGGCGCACCGTCAAACACCGCGAGATTGACGGCGGCTGCCCCAAACGAGTGGGCGACCGCTCCCTCAAACGGGCCAATTTCGGAGCAGATGTTCTGGATGAGCTTCGCTGATCGCAGACCGTCGCAAAAACTCCCCTCAGAGTCTCCGTGAGCGGGGAGATCGACGGCGATCACGCCGTAGCGCTTCTCAAGGAACTTGGAGATGAACCCCTCAAAATTCCACGCTCGACCACCCCATCCGTGGACAAACAGAACGAACCGCTCGATGGAGAGTGGCGATCGGAATCGGTGCAAGGTGATCGCATCCCCCTGATCCATGATTCGAATCTTTTCGGCACGCTCGAAAATAGGAGGTTGGACGGCGTTTCTTGGAGGTCGAGCCGGAGTTCGGAAATGGCCAATCACCTGATCGGCCGTTGCGGCGCCTTTCAGGATTCGCTTCAATAGCCTCATGGAATCAGGAGTACGGACCTCGAGGTCTGCCGAGACTTCCTCGATAAGGCTCGCCAGTTGTTCCGGATTCACAACTTCATTTTACCGACCGGTAACTCGCCGAACCCCGAGTTCATTCGCGCTATATCAGTGAAGGCTCCTCGGTGGAGAAGTCGCTGGGTTGATTCCCCTATCTCTTTCTAGGTTTACTCCGAAAGGTCTATGTCCCACCAGCGCGTTATCGTCGTCGACTTTGGGGGGCAGTACACCCAACTTATCGTTCGCCGCGTCCGCGAGTTTGGCGCGTACAGTGAAATGGTCCCGTGGACAACCGCCGCGGAGAAGATCGCGGCGGAGAAGCCAACCGCAGTGATTCTCAGCGGTGGACCCCGTTCCGTCCTGGAAGAGAACGCACCAACGCTCGATTTTTCGGTCCTTGAGGGGATTCCGACCCTTGGTATTTGCTACGGACAGCAGTTGATGGCCCACCGAACGGGTGGACGAGTCACGGGTGCTGATCACAAAGAGTACGGTCAGCGAGAATTGACCACGATCACGCCCGGTTCGCTGGTATCGAACATGGGCTCGAACTCGGTTTGGATGTCCCACGGCGACCAAGTTGTTGAGGTTCCCGCTGGGTTTACGGTGACCGCCTCGACTGAAACTTGCCCCGTCGCTGCCATGGAGAACGTGGGGATCAAGCGTTGGGGAGTTCAATTCCACCCAGAGGTCACGCACACGCCGGGCGGCAAAGCAATTTTGAAGGGCTTCTTGGACAACGCCGGGATCGTTGGCGACTGGACGGCTCAGAACTTCATTGATGAAGAGGTCGAAAAGATCCGAGCCGCGGTGGGTCCAGAGGAGCGAGTCCTTTGCGCCGTTTCGGGTGGCGTCGATTCTTCGGTCATGGCGGCCCTGCTGATCAAAGCGATCGGTGATCGGGCGCTGTGCGTATTCGTCGATCACGGCCTCCTTCGCAAGAATGAGGCGGAACAGGTCGAAGAAACTTTTGGCGGGCACTTCGGAGCCAACCTGAAAGTCTTCAAAGAGCACGATCGGTTTTTTGGAGCCCTCGCGGGAATCAAGGATCCCGAAGCAAAGCGAAAAACCATCGGCGCACAGTTCGTTCAGGTTTTCGAAGACCACGCCGACGAGCTGAAGGGTTGCGACTGGCTTGCGCAGGGAACTCTCTATCCAGACGTCATCGAATCGGGTTCACCGACTGCGGCAAAGATCAAGACTCACCACAACGTTGGCGGATTGCCGGACTGGATGAGACTGAAACTCATCGAGCCGCTTCGATGGCTGTTTAAAGACGAGGTCCGAGCGGTTGGAAGGCTTCTTGGTCTGCCCGATGAAATGGTCGACCGAGAGCCGTTCCCCGGTCCTGGGCTTGGCGTTCGAGTCTTGGGAGAAGTGACCCCAGACCGTGTGCGCATGGTTCAGGAAGCGGATTGGATTTTCCGATCCGAGCTGAGAAGTCGGGACCTGCACAAAGGTATTTGGCAGTCGTATGCGGCTCTGCTAGATGTTCGCAGCGTCGGCGTGATGGGCGACGAACGCACCTATGAGCAACCGATCGTTCTTCGTGCCGTTGAAAGCGAAGACGCCATGACCGCTCGCGCCGTCGCGATTCCTTTCGATGTGCTTGAATGGGTGGCAACCCGAATCGTCAACGAAGTTCAGGGAGTGAATCGCGTGTTCTATGACCTGACGAGCAAGCCGCCCGCGACCATTGAACTAGAGTAGTTTCCAGAGAAAACATAGATATGTCCGAACCCACGATTGAAGTCCTTATCGATGCAAATACACTCCAGGCGCGCATCGCCGAATTAGCGACCCAGATTCGAAAAGACTATGACGGCAAGCCGCTTGTGCTCGTCGGGGTTCTCAAAGGATCGTTCCTATTCCTTGCCGACCTCTGTAAGCATCTGGACAACAACGTCATCATCGACTTCTTGCAGACTTCCAGCTACCACGGTGGGCGCAGCACGACGGGCGTGGTCCAGATTCGAAAAGATGTGGACGTCAATATCGAGGGCGTGGACGTTCTTCTGGTCGAAGACATTGTCGATACCGGCACGACGCTGAGTCACCTCATCGATCTCCTTGGTACGCGTAAGCCTGCAAGCCTAAAGATCGCCTCTTTGTTGAGCAAGCCGGAAGCGAGACGGGTCGAAGTTCCAGTCGAATACCTGGGCTTTGAGATTGAGAATGTTTTCGTGGTGGGATACGGTCTCGATGATGCGGAAAAGTATCGACAGCTACCGTATATCGGGGTCGTTAAGGACTCGTAAACTTCACGGTAGCAATTCGGTCTTGCGGAAATGCCAGATTGTGGTAAATTGCCAGTGACGAACAAAGTGGGATCGGTTTTGTTGTCCTACTGACGTCACTCCCGATAACTCGTCCCTGCGCGATTCGCGGATTTCCCCAGCCCAGAGTTCCTTATTGAGAGTCTCTCTTACCGGGCGGACTTGGGCATCGATCAACTGATCGGACACTTTATCTCTCCATCACAAACTACGGATATGACTCCTACATTTAGACCCCGAGGCGGTAGCGGAAACAGTGGAGGCGGTAACAATCGACGCCGACACCGTTCGCGAAAAGAAGACGGATTGCCGAAGGGCGATCTTCAGGCCGATCTAGAAAACCTTCCAGAAGTCGATTTCAACCATTTCGACCTGATGACGCCCGCCAACCTCTTGAAAGAGGCGAAAAAGGCGAAGCTCTCTCCAGACCTACTGAAGCACGAGATCATCGAGCGGCTTCTCACCAAGGTAAACGAGGAAGCGCACTACGGCAAAGGCATTCTCGAAGTCATGAACGACGGCTGGGGATTCCTCCGTCGAGACAACTACCTCCCTTCGCCGGAAGACGTTTACGTCAGCCAAAGCCAGATCAAAAAGTTTGGACTTCGGGCGGGTGATCTCGTTTTCGGATTGGTTCGCCAACCGAAGGAAGGCGAGAAGTATCGCGGAATGCTGAGAGTCGAGAGCGTGAACAACGCCGGAACCGACACTCTCCAAAATAAACATCGAAAGCAGTTCGACGAGCTGACCCCGCTCTATCCAAACGAGCGGCTTAAGATGGAGACGACCGCCGACAACATTTCCACGCGGATTGTCGACCTGATTTCGCCCATCGGAAAGGGACAACGCGCCCTTATCGTTTCTCCTCCAAAAGCTGGCAAGACGACGATGATGAAGTCGATTGCAAACGCGATCACTTCCAACCACCCCGAGGTTTATCTCATGGTTCTCTTGGTCGATGAGCGACCGGAAGAAGTCACGGATATGCGACGATCGGTTCGCGGTCAGGTGATTTCCTCTACCTTTGACGAGCCTGCCGAGAGCCACATGCGTGTCGCCGACCTCTGCTTGGAGCAAGCCAAGCGACTGGTGGAATCCGGACGAGACGTCGTGATCGTTCTCGACTCGCTCACGCGACTTTCGCGGGCCAGCAACTTGACCATCAACCCATCGGGTCGAACCCTCACGGGTGGTCTCGATCCTTCCGCCCTATACCGACCTCGCCGATTCTTCGGTGCGGCACGAAACATTGAAGAAGGCGGTTCGCTGACCATTGTCGCGAGCGTCCTCGTCGATACGGGTTCGAAGATGGACGAGTCGATCTTCGAGGAACTGAAGGGAACAGGCAACTGCGAAATCATCCTCGATCGAGACCTCTCCGAGCGCCGAATATGGCCTGCCATTGACGTTCGCCGAAGTTCCACTCGGCACGAGGAGTTCCTGTTCGATAAAGACATCTATGAAGGCGTTGTTCAACTTCGCCGTCTCATGGCGAAAGAGCAGAACAGCCTCGATGCGACCGAATCGTTCATCAAACTCATCAAGCGAACCCCGAATAACGCGGCGTTCGTGGAAGGCGTTATCCAGCGGACCCGGGCAACCGTTTAAGCGCATCGCCACCCGGGGGATTCTCAATTCTGTCAGTGAATCCCCCTAAGGTTTCTTAACTCTGTCCCATATCTTCGTGGAAGGAACCCCTCGATTGGATTTCCATTTGGGGAGTCTGCCAAGTTTGGGGTCTGCCCAGTTTGGGGTTTGCCCAGTTTGGGGTCTGTATTGGTATGATGAATCACGATATGCCGGAAGAATACGAAGGACCTGAAGAACCCGAAGAGGGCAATTCTGGTGACGAATCCTTAGAGGAACCGCCCGCATTCTTCCCGCGAGAGGGGCACGATGTGCCCGATGAACTTGGGCCTGGGCAGATGGTCGAAGTGAGCATCGACGGCATTTATCGCGGCGATGCAGGCGGTCAACCTTCTCAGTTCGTGGTTCTTCAATACGAAGATCGGCAACTTCCGATCATGATCGGACCGTTTGAGGCAAACGCGATTTTGGTCTCGCTTGAGCGTGATCGTCCGGATCGCCCGATGACTCACGACCTCATCAAAAACATCGTGGACCGACTCGGTGCCACGGTCGCCCGTGTGGCCATCGATGATCTTTGGAACGGCGTTTACTACGCGAAGGTCCATCTTCACACCGGAACGGAAGAAGTCGAAATAGACGCCCGACCGAGCGATGCGATCGCCATTGCGGTTCGATTCGACGCTCCGATTTTCGTGAACACAAACGTCTTCGAATCTGCACTGGCTGAAGATTAAGGCGTAGGACAAGACGCTCGTGAACGACGCCGCCCTCCGCATTCAAGAACTTCGAGAACTCCTCGAACGTCACGCGTACTTGTACTATGTGCTCGACACGCCCGAGGTGAGCGACTCGGAGTACGATGCCCTCTTTCGTGAGCTTCAAACTCTTGAAGCGGCTCACCCCGAACTTGAAGATCCGAACAGCCCAACCAAACGGGTTGGTGGCGCCCCTCTCAAGCAGTTTGAACCGTACGCCCACCGTCTCCCGATGTTGTCGTTGGATAACGCCTTTGGCGATGACGAACTCTTGGCGTTCGATGGTCGCGTTCAGAAGGGGCTGGGGCGTGAGAAGGCGGTCGAGTACTTCGCGGAGCTGAAGTTCGACGGAGCTTCCATTTCGCTCACGTACGTCGATGGGGAACTGGTGACGGCTGCCACCCGTGGCGACGGAACGACGGGTGAAAATGTCACCGCCAACGCGCGAACCATCCAAGGAGTTCCGCTCAAGCTTCGCAAGCCACTTGCCGGACTGTTGGAAGTTCGGGGAGAAGTAGTGATGCTCCAGACCACCTTCGAGCAACTGAACGCCGAGCGTTCCGCTCGGGGGGAGCAGGTTTTTGCCAATCCCAGAAACGCCGCCGCCGGGGGATTGCGACAACTCGATTCTCGACTCACCGCCGAGAGGCGACTGCACTTCTTTGCCTACGGCCTGGGTGCTATTGAACTTGCGGAACCGACTCCGCCGTCTTTCGGAAAGCAGTCGAGCCTTCTTGCGGCTCTGAAGGAATTGGGATTCCCGGTTCGGCCAGAACCCCGGATTTGTCGGGGTGGGGAGGAACTCACCCGCTTCTGCGCGGAAGTTCTTGCGGCACGCCCAACCCTTCCTTTTGGAATCGATGGGGTCGTGGTGAAGGTGGACTCCCGAGAGGAGCAAGAGCAGCTTGGGTTCACCGCGCGCGGTCCTCGGTGGGCGATTGCGGTCAAGTTCCCGGCTGAGCAAGCGTTCACCACGCTCAACGACATCATTGTTCAGGTTGGGAGAACGGGGAACATCACGCCCGTCGCAGTTTTGGAACCCGTTCAAGTAGGAGGCGTCACTGTCTCGCGAGCGACGCTTCACAACTTCGACGAGGTGGATCGAAAGGACGTCCGCGTGGGCGATACCGTCATCGTTCAACGAGCCGGTGACGTGATCCCGGAAGTGGTCGGGCCTGTACTTTCCAAGCGTGTCACCGATCTTGCTAAACCGCTTCCGCCCACGGTCTGTCCAAGCTGTGAAACGGCTTTGGTACGCGCGGAGGGGGGCGTCTTTTTGAAATGTCCCAACTCAAAGGGTTGTCCGGCGCAAGTTGCCAACAAGATCAAGCACTTTGTCGGTCGCAAGATGATGGATATCGATGGACTGGGCGAGAAGCTCATCGATCGATTCCTGGAAGAGGGTTTTCTCAGCGACGTTCCTTCTATCTACGCCCTTCGCGATCAACGGGAGAATCTCACGCAGCTCGATAAGCTGGGAGAGCAGTCGGTCGACAATTTGCTCGCCGCCATTGAGGTGAGCAAAACGAGGCCCCTGGAACGGTTCTTGTTCGCCCTCGGGATTCCGGAACTAGGCGAGCGGTCCGCGAAAGATTTGGTGCGGGCTTACCGATCTTTGGAAAAGATTCAGCACCTCTCGATGGAGGAACTTCAAGGAATCGAAGGCTTCGGTCCCCGAGTCTCGGCCGAGATTTGGACATGGTTCGAGGATGAAGACAATCGAGAGATGATTCGCCGCCTCCTGCAGGCTGGAGTCGCTCCGGTAGAGTCCTCCGGTGCGGTGGAAGGGGGAGCTTTTGAAGGCAAGATCTTCGTCTTCACCGGAAAACTCGATAAGTTCACGCGAGAGGATGCCGAGGACCTTGTAGGCAAACTGGGTGGGAAGGCGAGCGGTTCGGTGAGTGCCAAAACGTCGTATGTCGTTGCCGGACCCGGCGCGGGAAGCAAGCTGGCGAAAGCGGAGCAACTCGGTGTCACCGTCCTTACCGAAGATGAGTTCCTGTCTATGGTCCCTGCCGAACACTCGCTGGGGAGCGCGGGCGAGAGCATCCCAACGACGCTGTTTTGAAGTCCACGCCGCTCCCCCTCCAATACGAGCTTCCGTTAGCCGGGGAAAAGATCGACTGGCGACGGATCGCCGAGAGCGGGCAGATGTTTCGTTGGCACGCAACCGACCGGGGGTGGTTGATTTGCGACGGTGATGCGTTTTTCCACGTTCAGCCCGGTCAGGATCAGGTCCACGTCGAAGCAAATCGTCCGGTCGAGGACCTTCAAAGTCTCCTGCGATTCGACGTTCGCGTCGAAGAGGTGTTGCAGGCGATTCTCGAACGGGGACCCGAGTTTGCGGCCTGCCTGCCGAAGGTTTCTGGTTTAAGGCTGTTGAGGCCGCTCAGCGCGACTGAGTCCTTCCTCTCGTTTCTCTGCGCTTCCAACAACAACGTTGTAAGAATTCGCCAACTGGTTGCCAAGCTAGAGGCGATGGGTGAACCAATGGGTCACCTCTCCTTCGAAGACTGTCATCGACCGTTGGTCGCGTTTCCCAAGGTTTCACGAATTGTTGAGTGCTCGGAAGAGGAGTTGAGGGGGCTAGGGTTTGGATACCGCGGAAAGACCATCCCGCTCGCTTGTCGAGAGCTCCTCACCATGGGTTCAGGCGATGAAGACAGAGCCTTCCAGCAGTTGAAAACGGCTGGGTACCAAAACGCTTGGCGCGCCCTAGCCGAGCTACCCGGCATTGGCCGGAAGCTCGCCGACTGCATTTGCCTGTTCGCCCTCGATCAAGGCGAATCGGTGCCTATCGACACCCACATTTGGGCGGCCCTCACCCGGCTTTACTATCCAGACTGGGCGGGTCTCGCCGTCACCGATTCGCGATATCGAATCGGGACCGACACCTTCCGGGAACGATTCGGCGAGCTTAGCGCTTGGGCTCAGCAGTTATTATTCGTCGAGAGTCTTGAGGGGAAGCTGACGCGGTATTCATCTCCCGAAGGCGCTTCACGTCCAAGAAAAGGACGCTCACAAAAAGGGTGATCAGCAAGAAAAATCCGGTTTGGAAGATCGCCAACTGAAGCTTTAGCGGCAGCCTCTTGCCACCTCTCAACATTTCCAAGAACGCGATGAGCATTTGTCCACCGTCCAGCGGCGGAATGGGGAGCAGGTTGAAGAAACCGATAGAGATACTGAGCAGGGCCGCAAACCAGACAATTCGATCAAAGCCTTGGGTGACCACTGCGCTCGTTGCAGCGACCATCGTGACCACGCCACCCGCTTGCTGTTCGGCGCGTTGAGGATTGCGGATCAGGCCGATCATTCCGACCAATGCGCTCTTGGGTTCCTCGTACGTTGCCAAAAGAGCTTCTGGGAACGAGACCTTCACCGTTTCGGTTTTGAAGAGCAGACCGACTTTGTATTGCCGCTTTCTCTCTCCGGTCGGCATCATTCGTTCGTCCAGAAGGGGAGTCGCCTCTTTTTGGTATTCCGGTTGAACCTTTAGATCGAAGGTTTGCGGTCCGCGCTGAATGCGGAAATCGACTTCTTTCCCGTTCGAGTCTCGAATGACTTTGATCGCATCAAAAGCGATTTTCACCGGCTGACCATTAACCGCCAAAATCTTGTCGCCGGGTCGAACCCCCGCTTTGTAAGCGGCGCCCGTGCTGAGCAGTCCCTCAACGGTATTCACCTGCCGAGTTACGCCCATGGTTGCGTAGATGGGCAACAGGGCTATCATGCCCGCCACAACGCTGAATACGGGTCCGGCAAAGAGAACCACGATGCGTTGCCAAGGAGCTTTGCTGAAGAATCCGTGATTCACCGCAACCTCTTCACCGTTCTCTTGCGGCTCCATGCCCGAGATTCGAACGAATCCGCCGAGAGGATAGGGTCTTAGGTTGAACGGGACAACGTGGTCTTCCTCACCTTCAAGGGGCTGCTTTGGCTTTGCGAATGTCCAAAGAATGGGCTTGCCAACTCCAATGGCAAACTCTTCCACCTTCATCTTGAAGAGCCGAGCGAACCAGTAGTGACCCAACTCGTGCGCTCCTACAAGCACAACGAGAATGACCACGAAGACGATCGCGGTGAGCAGATAGTGTCCAAGGGTAGCGATCGTCATTGCAATCCGAACTTCCGAACCCAATCTTCCGCCACCGTGCGAGCCCATCGATCGGTATCGAGAATGGACTCTAGCGTGGTTTCCGTTGGGACGTGCTTATTCATAACGTATTCAACGGCCTTCGCGATTCCAAGGAATGGCAATCGACCCTTCAAAAAGCTGTTAACAATGTGCTCATTGGCCGCATTAAGGGCTGCGGGCATGGTTTTTCCAATCTTTGCCGCCTCTCTAGCCAGATTGAGAGCGGAGAAGGTCTCGGTGTCGGGCTTCTCAAACGTGAGGGTTGGCGTGTCGACCGGATTCCAGATGGGCAACTCGTTCCTTGGGCGTTCTGGGTAGAGAAGGGCGTAAACAATCGGCAGCCTCATGTTGGGCCAGCCGAGTTGCCCCAGCACTGACCCATCCGTGAATCTCACCATGCTGTGAACGATGCTTTGAGGATGAACCACTACGTCCACCTGGTCCATTTCAACGCCGAACAGCCACCGAGCCTCGATCATTTCGAGGCCTTTGTTCATGAGGGTTGCACTGTCCACCGTGATCTTGCCGCCCATTCGCCATGTGGGGTGGTTGAGAGTGTCTTCCAGCGAAACCTGCTCTAGCTCGGCCCGGGTTTTCCCTCGGAAAGGACCCCCGCTCGCGGTGAGGATGACCTTGTCGATTTGGTCGTTTGAATAGCCCTGCAGACACTGAAACACCGCGCTATGCTCGCTGTCGATGGGAGTCATGAGCACGTTGTGCTGCTCGCACATCGGCATCACAACTTCACCCGCCGCGACCAGAACCTCCTTGCTTGCAAGGGCGATCGCTTTGCCCGCTTGGATCGCGGCGAAGGTCGGCTCCAGACCAATGACTCCCGCCACCGAGGTGACGACGATATCCGCCTCCTCCATGGTTGCAAGATCGACCATTGCCTCCATGCCGTCTTCAGCGAAGAGGACGGTCCGATCCACGCCAAATTCTTGAGCTTGCTGGTTCAGCAGGTCCCGGCTCTGCGCGGCGGCAAGACCGACAACCTTGAGGCGGTCGGGAAACATTCGGACGATGTCCAAGGTTTGGGTGCCGATGCTGCCCGTACTTCCCAGAACCACCACGCGCTTCATGGAATCCATTTTGGCATCCTCATCATCGTTGAATGGGTTGGCGGCAAGCGGGGGCTATACTCTGGGGCGGAATGGCTCCTGCGACTCGTGCCGACTCTCGCTTTCGCTTGGTGGAATCCCAGGCGCGCGAACTCGCAGAGAAGTTCGGCACGCCGCTATACGTCATCGACGAACGCACCTTCCGAGACCGTATTCGTCGGTACCGAGAAGCTTCACTCAAGGCGAATCCGAAGTCGCAGATTTGCTACGCCAGTAAGGCAAATTCAACTCTTGGACTGCTCAAGATCGCCTACGAAGAAGGATGCTGGATCGACGTCGCCAGTGAAGGGGAACTGAGAGCCGCGCTGCTCGCGGGAGTACCGGCTGAGAAGTGCGTCTTTCACGGCAACAACAAGCTTCGGTCGGAAGTGGCTTACGGTCTGGAAGTAGGCGTCGGCATCTTCGTCATCGATAACTTTGAAGAGATCGATCGACTGAAGGAACTGAAGGGTGATGCCGTAGGGCCTCAATGCGTTCTGCGACTTGCGCCCGGCGTGGACCCCAAGACGCACGAAAAGATCCGGGTGGGACAGGCAGATACCAAATTTGGTTTCAACATCACCGATGGTTCGGCACTTGAGGCGGCCAAACGATGCCTTGCGTCCGGCCTGAACTTAGTTGGCGTTCATTGCCACGTGGGTTCACAACTCATCGACCCAACCGCCCAAAGACAGGGCGGGGAAGCCATCGCCGAGTTTGCCGCGCGACTAAAAACCGACCTGGGCTTTGAGATCAGTTACATCAACGTTGGGGGCGGTCTGGGCGTGAAGTACGTGGATGCCGACGATCCGATGACCATCGAGGAGTATTGCCCGCTCGTTCTTGATGCTGTCGCCAGAATTCTGGAGGGTAGCGGCCTTGATCCCATCGTCGCCCAAGAGCCTGGACGAGCGTTGGTCGGCGAGGCGGGCGTCACTCTTTACGAAGTGGGCGTGATCAAAACCATCGAAATGGCGGATGGGGCGCGTCGAACCTACGTTTCAGTGGATGGTGGCGTCAGCGACAATCCTCGACCCGCACTGTACAGCGCTCAGTACACCGTGGAGCGAGTCGTGAAGCGCGATCCGGCATGGGAATACGTCACCGATGGACCAGGAGCCGCGTTTGGGGCGCCTCTTGGTGACCAGGTGGTGACTGTAAGTGGTCGGCATTGTGAAACGGACCGGCTGTTCGCGGACGTATCCTTACCTAAAGACCTCGCGGTTGGCGACCTCCTCCAGGTGCTCTCGACCGGGGCATACAATTCTTCTATGGCAAGTAACTACAACCGATTTCCGAGACCGGCGGTCGTACTTGTCCAACTGGATGGTGCCTTCAAGACCCTCGCCGAACGGGAAAGCTGGGACGATCTTTTCCGACGGGAGACGGTGTAAACCACATGCCCTTCGATCCAAACGGCTTTGAATTCAAACTGATCTCCTTCTTGGTGATCTGTCTCTCGATCGCCATTCACGAGTTCGCGCACGCCAAGTTTGCGGACCTCGCCGGAGACGACACTCCCCGCATGTTGGGTCGAGTCACGCTAAACCCGCTGAAGCACCTCGATCCGATGGGGACCCTGTTCATGGCCATTACCGTTTTCTCTGGTTTCGGCATTGGCTGGGGCAAGCCCGTTCCCATGCGGCCCGAGCGCATGAAAAACCCCCGGTGGGATCACTTTGCAGCGGTCGCGGCAGGTCCAATTTCAAACCTCCTGCAAGCGTCTATTTACGCAGTCCTTCTAAGGATCATCATGGCGACAGGCGGTTTGGGCGGACCGTATTTGATGATGATCTGCTTGACGGGCGTGTTCATCAACGTCTCACTCTTCCTTTTCAACCTGATCCCGCTTGGCCCGCTCGATGGTCACTGGCTGTTGGGGCTACTCATGCCAGAGAAGTATCGGATTCAGTGGTATCGCTTCAATCAGGGTCCGGGAACCTTGATTCTGCTTCTGTTGGTGCTCCTGCCAGGTTCTGGTTTGCTTGGTCAACTCATCGGTCCCTTTCACGACTTCTTCACCGATCTATTGATCGGCAAGAGTCTGTAGCAGGTGGTCGTTCGGAAAAGAACCCGGATCCTCGGCTAAACTGTCCCGAGTCGTATGGGCAACGATCAATCCACCACCGAAAGACGCATTCTCAGCGGAATGCGGTCCAGCAACCCTCGTCTTCACATTGGGAACTACGAAGGGGCGCTTCGCAACTGGGTCGAACTCCAAAACCAGGGGTTCAAGATGTTTTGCATGGTTGCCGACTGGCATGCCCTCACCACCATGTACGAGCAAGCAGGCGAGGTTGGCCGGAATGCGATTGAGGTTGCTAAGGACTACGTGGCAGCCGGAATCGACCCCGCAAAGAGCACCATCTTCATTCAGAGCCAGGTCAAGGAGCACGCCGAGCTTCACCTGCTCTTTTCCATGATGACCCCGCTCGGATGGTTGGAGCGGAACCCAACCTACAAGGAGAAGCAGCAAGACATCGGAGTCGCCGAGCGCGAGCCGTACGGTCTTCTTGGCTATCCGGTTCTCCAAACGGCCGACATTCTTCTGTATCGACCCTGGGGAGTGCCCGTCGGTCGGGATCAGGCACCTCACTTGGAGATCGGAAACGACATTGGTGGACGCTTCAATCGACTTTACGGGCAAGATGTCTTCCCGGCGTTCAAGTACATGATTCCGGAGGACGAGAGCAGGGCGAAGCTCCCCGGCCTAGACATGCGGAAGATGTCGAAGTCTTACGACAACTGCATCTACCTGAGCGACTCTGAAGACGAAACCGCGAAGAAGATCAAATCGGCTTATACGACTCCGAGCAAGCAGCGCAAAACCGATCCTGGGATTCCAGAAGGATGCGCCGTTTGTCAGTATCTCAAGATCTACCACCCCAATTGGCAGCCGCTCTGGGAAGAAGATCGCGCTGGAGAGCGGGGATGCATGCAAAACAAGACCGAGTGCATCGAAGCGGTCAACGAATACTTCCGGCCCATGCGCGAGCGTCGCGCGGCTCTGGATGACGGTGCGATCCTTGAGGTTCTGGCAAAGGGAAGGGAAGAAGCCACGGCGGTCGCTGTCGAGACCATGCGATTGGTTCGAGACGCAATGGGTCTTTCTTACGGCCTCTAACTCCTCAAAAGTCGTCCCGTTAAAACTCACACAACCCTCGAGGATTCCTCGAAGGTTGTGTGGGTTTCAATCTTTGTACGGGTCGTATTCCCCGGCACCTGCCATCGCTACGCCAAGTGGCTTGAGTCGATGTAGGATTTTGATGCTGTTGGCGTGGTGGTTGAGCACGTGGTTCAGTCGCTTGTACGCCTGAGGCGCCTCGTCGACGTCTCCCCCGCGCAAAACGACTCCGGCATCTTGCAGCCAGCGCTTCATTGCATCCGGATGGATCGCTCCGATAACGCCCGGCTTCGATTTCCCTCGTCGGTCTCGCCCGGTTGCTTGAGTCCTCGACATGACCCGACCCGCGCCGTGAACGGTTGAGTAAAGCGAGTGCTTTCCATCTTCGTCCTCGACCCCTTCCAGAATCACCGATTCTTCACCCATCGAGCCGCCTACAAACCCCTTTTGACCCGGAAAAGCCGGTGTTGCGCCCTTTCGGACCACCCACATATCCCGACCAAAGTGGTTCTCCTTCCAAGCGAAGTTGTGGTGGTTGTGAACCTCTTCCACAATCTTTCCTCCAAGAATCTTAGCCACTCGTTGGCACACCCAGTCTCGACCTGCGTAAGCATATTGCCCCGCCAGGTTCATGCACTCGATGTACTCCGCACCCTCTTCCGAATCTTGATGCAACCACGTGATATGCCCGTGCTCATGGCCCTTTGCCTTCGCAATGTCCATGTAGTGGGTCGCAATCCCGTGCCCGAGCCCACGTGAGCCGAAGTGAACTCCAACCCAAATGTTCTCCGATTCGTCGACAAAAATGTCTACGTAGTGGTTTCCACTACCAACGGTGCCTAGTTGCTCTTGTGCCTTCTCCTTAAGTCTTTTCATGTGCGGAAGTAGCCACAGATCTGAGTCGAACAATGAGTTGTCGACCATTTCATCTTGGTTCTTCCTTCCCACGCCGAATGAGATCTTTTTAACGACCTCATCCATGATTTTGTGGATTTGCGAGCGGACCTTTCTTGCGTCGACATCCAGCTTTACAGCCTTGTTTCCGCAAGCAATGTCGTAACCGACACCGCTCGGAGAGATCCGATCTTCGTACGCCACAACTCCGCCAATCGGCACGCCGTAGCCAACGTGGTGGTCGGCCATGAGTGCCATGTGGGTTGCCCCTGTGAATCGCGCATTTTGAATCTGCGCGAGCGCTTCCGGAAAGATCGGGTCGCCCCAGATCGGTACTTCATCAATGATTTTCATGGTGGTTTGTCCTGTGTGTTCATGGTCATGGGAACGTGGTCGCAAATGCGAAACAAGTTCGAAGAGAGGAGAGAGCAGGCGGTATCGAGCAACTGGACCTAGGTCTAGATGCGCAAGAACACGTGCTGAGACACTTACTTGTGCGAGTTAGGTGAGTTCGGGGGAGTCGAGGAAGAGCTCGTGCTTAGTTGGCTCGACTGTTTGCGGATATGCCCCGAGGGGAAGTACCGTCCAAACTCACCACGCAATCGGGCATCGCGGCCTGATAGGCGCGATCTCCTCGATTGGTATTAAAAAAGTGGTGGTTCATGACGAGTCTCCGTTATTGAGATGATTATGCTCGATAACAGTTTCGATTAATCTACGGATTGTTGTTAAAAATATTGGAAAAGAGGTGAATTGCCTCGATTCAAATCCACAGAAGAGTCGTAGAGTGAGGGAATCATGAACGCGAGCGACTCGAAGATCTGTTTAGCCCCTGGGGATTTAGACCCGATGGCTCTGTACGAACTGCTCACGTCCATCGTCCATCCGCGACCCATTGCGCTCGTCTCGTCGATAAGCGCGAACGGTCTTCGTAACCTGGCTCCGTTCAGTTTCTTCATGCTCGGTGGCACAAATCCCCCCTCCATCGTTTTCTCGCCCGTGCTTGGGAGTCGGGGCGAGAAGGACTCACTTCGGAACATTCGAGAGACGGGCGAGTTTGTAGTGAACACCGTTCATCGAGACATGATCGATCCGATGAACCAGGCGGGTCGATCAGTACCGTTCGAAACCGATGAGTGGGAACTCTCTGGACTGACGCCGCTTCCCTCGGATGTTGTCACCCCCCAGCGAGTCGCCGAGAGTCTCGCGTCTCTCGAATGCAAACTTCACGAAGTCGTCCACCACGGAGAAGGAGTAGGTTCGGCCCGATACGTGGTTGGGGAAGTCCTCCGAATTCACATCTCTCAAACCGTAGAGGCGTTCAAGACGGATCCTATTCGCCTCATCGGCAGGCTTGGCGGGGCAGAGTACGTGGACGAGACCGAAGTTTTTGAAGTTTCTCGTCCACTGAGTTAGGCACTGGGAGCGGAATCAGTCGAGACGGGCTAGCCCGCCTCGGACATTTTCTTTCCGTTCATCGTGTACTCCTCTTTCGAGACCTTCACCTTCTTCAGCTTCCATTTCCCACCAACTTTCACCCAGGTGTCGGTGCTGATCGTGATCCCTTTCATCACCATTGGCTTCTTCGGGTCTTGTGGATTTGCCATGGTGAACTCCATTTTCTCGGTCGCTTCTACCGAAACGGTGTTGCCCTTGATGTTCCACTTTGCTAGGGTCATGGAGCCTCCCTTGACCGATTGAACAAGGCTTAGCTGAGATTTGATCATCTTCGCCATTTCCGCCTTCTTCATGCCTGCCATGCCCGTTCCTTCCATCGAGATGTCTTCGGTGGTCAGATCGGTGAACATTTTGGTCATGCCCGCCGCATCCTTTGCCTTGAACAGCTTCAGGCGAGTGTCGTACGCCTTGGAGATTTCCCCCTTTGCGTCAGCAAAGGAGAATGCGGGAAGTGCTAAAACGGTTGCCCCAACCAGCGTCATCAAAAAAGAAACCCTCTTCATCCCTTCCAATATAAACCGGAATGGACAAAGAGGGCTTGGAATCGATTGGTTATGGAAAGCTTAGTCCACTTTCTTGCCGTCGATCATGTACGATTCGCGGGTGATCTCAACCTGCTTGAGCTTGAGATCCGACCCTGTTTTCACCCAAGTGTCGATCGAGATCGAGTTCCCTTGGATTCGCATCGACTTGCCCGTCGAGGGATTCTTTGCCTTCATGTCGTAAACCGATTTCACGGTCACGTTGTAGCCGTTCTTCGCAGGTTTGATCTTAACGATCTTGTTGGTGGTGGTCGCCACGCTCGTCACCATTTGGAACTGCTTCTTCATGTCCTTGGCCATCTCGCTACGATCCTTCGAGTAGCCCTGCTTGTCGTAGTAGAGAAAGTCAGGGGTCGCCGTGCGAGTAAATACCGCTACCAACCCGTTGACGTTCTTGGTTTTCGCCAGACGCCCCATCTTGTCGTACAAAACTTGGAGCTTCTTTCGAACCTCGGGTGACGCGGCAGAAGAGCCTTTAGAAGACTGCGGACCAAAGCCAGCGGAAGCACTCGCCCCACCAAAGATTCCAACGAGGGTGATGACACCCATGACAATCGCGACGTTTCTTGGCACTCTCATTCCCACCTCGATCCACAAAAGGACACTTACCGGTAGGATCATCGGCACGTTGAAGGAGTATCCTTAGCGATCTTCTCTCGCCATGCGCCTTAAACGGGTCAAGCTGTTCGGTTTCAAGACCTTCGCCGACAAGACGGAATTCGATCTCGACGGAGGGATCGTTGCGGTTGTAGGTCCCAATGGTTGCGGCAAGTCCAATCTTGTGGACGCCATGCTGTGGGGTCTTGGCGAAGTCAATTCACGACATTTAAGAGCCGCCCACTCTCAAGACGTCATCTTCAGCGGCTCCACAAAGCGCCGGGCGGTTGGTTATGCCGAAGTCTCTCTCTGTTTCGACAATGAGGACGGCACCCTTCCTGTTGACGCGTCGGAAGTGTGGCTCACGCGTCGATTAACCCGAGCCGGCGACAGCGACTACTTCATCAACCGTCAATCGGTGCGCCAACGAGACGTTTTGGAACTCTTGGCCGACTCCGGTCTGGGTCGTGCGGGCTATGCGATCGTTGGTCAGAAGGAGATCGATCAGGCGCTTGCCGCCAGTGCCGAAGATCGTCGCGGATGGATCGACGAAGCGGCGGGAGTTCAGCGCTACCGCAGCCGAAAAGTCGAATCTTTGAAACGCCTCTCTCAGGCACAAGAGCACCTCAGCCGCGTCAGCGACATTCTCGCCGAGATCGAGAAGCAGCGCGATCCCATGCGAGAAGAGGCGGAGCTTGCCATTCGATACAAGAGCCTCGTTGCCTCTCTTCGAGAAGTTGAACTGGGGTTGTTGGTCAACGAGCTTTGTGCGGCGGTTCGCGAATCGGAGGAACTGGAAACGCGCATTCAGGAGTCGCTCCGTTTGCTCAAGCAAGAGCAGGACCGCGCCGAAAAACTTGACCGAGAGGTGAAATCGACCGGTGAGTCGATCAGTTCTCTTGAACTGGAAATGGACGATGTACGCGGTCTCCAGCAAAAGCTCCTCACTGGAATAGAGCGGCTGGAAGCAGACATCCGCCTCAGCGAGCAAAAACTCGCTGCGCTAGCCGAAACCGAACAGAACCTGCGCACGGATTCCGGCCAGGACGACGAGCGCATTGAGCTAGCAGAGAAAGAGCTTGGCGAGGCGCGTGGAGACCATGTGCGAGAGTCGGAAGAGCTTGAGCGCATTTCGGTCGAGGGATCAGGAATCGATACGGAAGCCCAGCAGCTTAGGGCCGCCCTCAAAGACGCTGAACGAGTTCTGGAGCAGGCGCGAGCGGCAGACCGCCTTCGCCTGAAATTGGAGGCGGAATCGCAGGCCAGGAACGACCGTTTGCAAGCCGCCCAGCGGGAATTGGACGGAATCGAAAAGTCCCTCCCAGACCTAGAAGGCGCGCTCCAAGAAGCGGAGTCCGAGTTTCAGGAATACGAAGCAAAGCGGACGGCCCTGATTTCGGAGATCGAGGCATTCCGCTCGGAGATCGCGGCGGTTCGCGAGTCTGAAGAGACCGACCTGCAAGAAGTCCGCCGAGCCATGAGCGAGCGAGCCTCGCTGGAGGGTCGTAAGCGGGGAATTGAGGCGACCCTTGAGACGCACGAGGGAATGAGTCAGGGCGCCCGAGCTGTTCTTGAAGCGTGCGAAAGAGGGCAACTCAAGGGACGCTATGAGGCTGTTGCCGAGGTCATCGAGGCCGATAGAGAGGTTGCCCTCGCGATCGAAACCGCCTTGGGAGCTTCCGCAAACGACCTGATCGTGGATCATGAATCGGATGCCAAATCCGCGATTCGATATTTGAAAGAGAATCAGGCCGGGCGAGCCACTTTTCAGCCGATCTCACTCATGCGCCCCAGCGAGCCATCCCGCGAACTTGAGCAGGTGCTCATGAAGCCCGGAGTCGTGGGCCTGGCGTCGAAGCTGGTCGATTGCGAACAGCGGGTTCGACCCGTTATCAATAGCTTGCTAGGGCGGATCGTTGTTGTTGAAACAATCGATCATGCCCTTGCTCTCGCAAAGACCTACGGCTGGAGCCGAATGGTCACCCTAGATGGCGAAGTGGTGCACTCCAGTGGTGCGGTCACGGGTGGCAAGCAGGCTCGGCAAGGGTATGGTCTCGTCCAGAGAAAGGCCGATCTCGCTGAGATTGAAGAAACGCTTGAACGAGTGAACAAGACTATCGGCCAGTACGAGTCTCGTAACGAGAAGCGAAATTCGCAAGTGCAATCGGCGCAAGACGCCGTGGTTGCTAAGGAGTCCGAACTTGCGAAGATCAAAGTGCCACTCAAGGAGGCTCTTGAGTATCGTGACGGGCTCGCCTCAGAAAGAAACGGTGCCATTCGTGATCGAGATCGTCTGGTGGCAGAGATGGGGCGTCTCAAGCAAGTTGAATCGGAGATCCCACAAGCCGTCGATCTGGTGGAGTTGGAGGCGAAGCGAGACGAAATCCTCAAAGCCGTTGCCGCGAAAAGTGCAGATGCCGAGCAGTTTGAGGGACGCCTAAAGGACTCCAAGAACAGGGTTTATCAGGCGCATCTCCGACTCAGTGCTGCGGAAAGACGACTTCAAGCGGCGAAGGATGCCAAGGAGCACCGGAGCAAGCGAATCGATAACCTGGAACCGGAAAGGCAAAAGGTTCTCGCCCATATCGAGGAGCTAAGACAGAAGCTCAGCGAGTCCTTGCAGGAGCGAGAGAGCATTGAATCCAAGCTGAATCGGCTACAGGCGGAGCGACGAACATTGCTGGAAACGAGCCTTCGATTGACGGAGGAGTCGAAAGAAGCACGCGCCACCGCGATGTCTCTTGGCGACGCGAACCATCGATCGGAGCTAGCTCGTGCGAGAGCGGAATCGAAGCGCGCCAATGCGGCGGAGCGGCTCATGGACGCCTATGGACTCTCTGAGACAGACGCGCTTGAACAGGAAGGTCAGCACGAGGTTCCCGCCGACGCTGCAATGGTCGTGGGTCGCCTACGAAGGGAAATCCGGGCGATGGGCGATGTGAACGTCGGTGCCATCGAAGCCTATGAGCGGTTGACCCAGCGCTACGAAGAACTCTCGGTGCAACTCGAAGATATCTTTGGCGGCATCAAGCAGGTTGAAAGTTCGATTGCCGAACTGGACAAGCTGACCCGAGACAAGTTTCTCAACACCTTTGAGCAGGTGCGAGTCGCGTTCTCCGAGTTGTTCACCCAACTCTTCGGAGGAGGAGGCGCCGAGCTATCGCTTACGGATACGGAGCGTGTCTTGGAGTCGGGCGTCGATATATCGGTTCAACTTCCCGGTAAGCGAAAGCAGCCCCTCCAGCTTCTCTCGGGTGGAGAAAGATCGCTCTGCGCATCGGCGTTCCTGTTTTCGCTGCTTAAAGTGAAGCCTGCGCCATTGGTAGTGCTCGATGAGGTGGACGCGCCGCTTGACGGCCGAAACGTCGAACGGTTTGCAGGACTCCTTGCCGAATTCAGCAAGTCGATCCAATTCATCGTGATCACGCACAATCCGGTGACCATTGAAGTTGCGCCAACGTGGCTGGGTGTCACCATGCAAGAGCCCGGAGTATCTACCCTGGTTCCGGCGAGGCTGCCCGAATCTAAAACGGTGGTCCGGGAGGGTTCGGCTATCGATCCGGACAGCGCCTTGGAAACTCCTGAAGTCGAAGCACTTGTCCAAGCGAACGCTTCGCTCCAATGATCAGAGGGTGTGAGGAATGTCACCGAGGGCCTTTTTGCCCTTACGGTTCAATGTTTCACATGTCGATTGCAAAGGTCGCTCGTCTGTAGGAAGAGGCTACGAACACGCAATCGACGGCCTTCCTTTGGGGAGAGGAAATCGTGAAAAAAAATTATTGGGCATCAATCGCAGTTGTCGGGGGACTACTGACCACTTTCGGAATCGGTCAGTATGCGGCGCCGCGTTACTCGGCAGCGGTTCCGCCGGGAGTGCGCCAGGAAGCACCCCTTTACAATCTGATCCACCGCATCAATCGAGAGAGAACCCGCACCGGGGCTCGACCTCTTCGCGCCAACGGAAGCTTGATGAAAACGGCCCAAGCTCATGCGGAAGACATGGCTCGGCGCGGCTATTTTGCTCACTCATCACCAGAAGGGGTTCAGCCCTGGCAAAGGGTAGAGCAGGCGGGTTATCGATACAACTATGTGGGTGAGAACATCGTCTTAGGTGCGCGTACGGCCGACATGGCGACGAAGCTCTGGATGGACTCACCTGGGCATCGATCCAACATTTTGGATGGCAAGTTTGTTGAAACCGGGGTCGGAATCGCGGCGGGCAAACGTGGCGTGATCATGGTGCAAGTATTCGGGCGCTCGAACGAGACCATGAACGTTGTGATCGAAAATGAGTTACCGATCACGACCCGAAGAAACGTGAATGTCACCCTCAACGGCTTCGAACGGATGAAGCGCATGAGACACTCGCTCGACGGAGCGGAATGGTCCACTTGGCGCCCTTATTCGTCCACCGCGAACCTGTACCTGCCAGGACCGAAAGGCATGACCGTTGTCTACGTCCAGGTAGAGAGCGAAACTGGAAACGTGATCACGGTGTTTGACTCGATCTTCAACGACTCCGACGAGCCCGCGAAGGTCCTTCCGACGAGTGACGAGGCTTCGACTCGGCAGGTCATGGGCGGGGACATGCGAGTGCTTCAGGATCAGGGGAACGAAACCGTGGCTCCCGAGATGCCGAAATGGCCATTGGATAAGAAGGGCGTCCCGATCGTGCCTCTCGTCTTTCCTGTGCTCGGCCCGGTGAAATGGTCCGATACGTTCGGCGCTCCTAGAGACGGAGGAAAGCGCAAGCACATGGGCCAGGATCTTCCGGCGGAGAAGATGCGCCCCCTGGTCGCGGCGATTTCGGGCACGGTTTACATGGGCGGCGACACGCTTTCGATCCAAGGGGATAACGGGGTGGCTTGTACGTACATCCACTTGAACAACGATCTCCCCGGCACGGACGATGGCAAGGCAGGACCGGAGTTCACCTTCGCCCCTGGGCTCAAATCCGGTGATCGTGTGGAAGCGGGGCAGTTTGTGGGCTACAACGGCGATAGCGGCAATGCCGAGCAAACAATCCCTCATTTGCACTTCGAGCTTCACGTGGCGGGTTACGGAACGGTGAATGCGTACTCCTCGTTGATGAGAGCGCAAAAGATCCAAGCGGCGAAGCCCGTTCTGATGTTCCCAGACACGCTTCCGGGTGGCGGAATGAAGCGGATCGATCTTCACTTCGAGCGCTTCGACGCCGAGAAAAACCAAATCTACGGCTTTGTCATCTCAGAAACCGAGAAGTCTGGCAAGACGAAGATGGTGACCAAACCCCAGCGCAAAGTTCTCAATCTTGGTCCAGATGGAGTGAAATCGGTCTATCTGCCAACCGAGGCAATCGACCTGACAACCCTCGCTCCTGGGGATCGAATTGTGGTGATTGGAAAGCCGAAACCGGGTCGAGATTTCGATACCGCGATCGCACTTGCCGATAAGCCATCCGCCTCTTCGACCACCATTCCCACCGTCATCGATCCATCTCAACCGGGCCGTCGATAGGTCCTTGGTAAGAAAAAATGGGGTTTCACTCGTGAGAGTGGAACCCTTTTTCTGTCATAATCGTTCTGAACAATTGAGTGTAAAAGGCTCAAGTGGTTTGCCTCTAGCACAATCAGATTAGGAAAATAGAATGGGAAAAACGGTTGGAATTGACTTAGGAACGACGAACTCGGTCGTTGCGGTGATGGAGGGTGGCGAACCCGTCGTCATTAGCACCTCCGAAGGATCACGCACCTGCCCGAGCGTTGTCGCATTCAAACAGAACGGCGAGCGACTGGTAGGTGTGACGGCAAAGCGACAGGCCGTCGTCAACCCAGACAACACGATCTACTCGATCAAGCGCTTCATGGGTCACACCCTTAACGAGGTTGGTGCTGAGTCCAGCAAGATCAGCTATAAGGTTCGAACCGGAAAGAACGGTCAAGCGGTGGCCTTCGTCCCCGCTCTGGATAAAGAACTCACCCCTGAAGAGGTGAGCGCAATGATCCTGCAGAAGCTCAAGGCAGACGCCGAGGCGTACCTCGGCGAGACCGTCGATCAGGCGGTCATCACCGTTCCGGCTTACTTCAATGACGCTCAGCGAACCGCCACTAAGAACGCGGGCGAAATCGCGGGCCTGAAGGTTCTGCGAATCATCAACGAGCCAACCGCAGCCTCCCTGGCATACGGTTTGGACAAGAAGGCCAACGAGACCATCCTCGTCTTCGACCTTGGCGGTGGAACGTTCGACGTTTCGGTCCTAGACGTCGGCGAAGGCGTGTTTGAGGTCCGCTCGACCGCGGGTGACAGCCACCTGGGCGGAGACGACTTCGACAACAAGATCGTCGATTGGCTTGCCGCAGAGTTCAAGAAGGATCAGGGCGTTGACCTTACCAAGGATCGAGCCGCTGTTCAACGACTTCGCGAAGCAGGCGAGCGCGCCAAGATCGAGCTCTCCAGCCAGATGTCGACGCAGATCAACCTGCCGTACATCACCGCGGTTGATAACGAGCCGAAGCACCTTGACCTCACCCTCACCCGAGCCAAGTTCGAAGAGCTCACCTCGGACCTGATGGAGCGGGTGAAGAAGCCGTTCTTCCAAGCCATTGAAGACGCCAAGCTGAAGGCAACCGACATCAACGAGATCATTCTCGTCGGTGGTTCCACTCGAATGCCGCAGGTTCAAGAACTGGTCAAGAACCTCACCGGCAAAGAACCGAACCGATCGGTGAACCCGGATGAAGTGGTTGCGATCGGAGCCGCGATTCAGGCGGGTGTCCTTGGCGGCGAAGTCAAGAACATCGTTCTTCTGGACGTCACTCCGCTTTCGCTGGGTGTCGAAACGCAAGGTGGCATTTTTGATAAGGTCATCGACCGCAACACTACGATCCCCACGAAGAAGAGCCGAATCTACACGACCGCTGCCGATAACCAGCCGGAAGTCGAGATTCACATTCTTCAAGGCGAGCGGCCCATGGCGCGCGACAACAAGTCGCTCGGTCGATTCCACCTGGGCGGCATCCCGCCCGCTCCGGCTCGAGTTCCGCAAATCGAGGTCACGTTTGACATCGACGCGAACGGCATCTTGAACGTTGCTGCACAAGAGAAGGGAACGGGTCAGAAGCAAGCGATCACCATCACGGGTTCGGGCAACCTCAACCGAGATGAGATCGAGCGCATGGTTCGCGAAGCAGAGATGAACGCCGATCAGGATCGCCAAATCCAAGAGCTCGCCGAGCTGAAGAACAAGGCGGACGCCCTTGCTTCTCAGACCGAAAAGACGCTGAAGGATGCGGGTGACAAGGTCGACGAGGCAACTCGCCAGTCTGCAACGGAGAAAATCGAGGCGGTTCGAAAGGCCGTTCAGAACGGAACCGAAGTAGAGATTCGCGAGGCGTTCAACGCCCTTGAGCAACTGAGCCACTCCATTGCGGAGAAGCTGTACGCTCAAGCGGGTGAGCAAGGCGCGCCCGCACAAGAGGGTCCGCAAGAAGGCGACGTTATCGACGCCGAATTCAAAGAAGAGAAGTAAGGTCTCTTAAGGACGCAGACGAGACTCCCGGTGGCAGGAATGTCGCCGGGAGTTTTTCTTTACCAGTCCTCGAAGTCCGTTCCATCGAGCGCTTTTCCGGACGCACACGCCTTGACTTTTCCGATGTGAGCCCCTGACTTCTCGTAGTCGAACGTGCCGCCGCAGACCGGATCGTACAGATCCTTTCCATTGTCGTGAACTCCCGCTGTTCGGTCGTCGAGATACGGTCCCTGCCATGTGCCTGCAGGAACGCCAACCGAAGCTCCGCTCTGATTCATCATTCTTTTAGGCGCGGCAGACTTCACCAAATCGGCGAGATTCAAAGGGTAGAGCCCAGTGTCTTGCTTGGCTCTTTCGACTGCGTCGCGCACGGTGCGAAGCTTCGACTTGAGCGAGGATTCGTGGGACGCCCGTTTGCCGTGACTGATCTTCGGGACCGCCACCGCCGCCAAGACCGCGATAATGATTATCACGATCAACAGCTCAACCAGTGTGAATCCTTTTCTGGAGTGCATTTGCCCGATGATCCTCTCCGCCGACGTTCGTATAGACAGTTCCTTCTTTCCACATTGAAAGAGTTTTGCTATGGAACACGTTCTTGGAGATAAGACAATTGTTCGGTTCATCGCGGCCGTTCTGCTCATGATCGGGATCGGCTCGATTCTTATCCAGCCAAACACCTCTCGCGGAGTGCGAACGGCTCAGGAGATTTCTCGAGCGGCCCATATCCGTACCGCCACGCCGGAAGATCAGGGCCGTTATCTGCGCGGAACGTGTGGATTCTTACTGTGCGTGGCGTCTGTCGCCGCGTTTTGTTGCACGCGCAAAGTTGAACTTGATTAGGCTCCCACGCTAGAACGCCTCCCACACGGTTTCGTGTGAAAGGCGTTCTGGATTAGCGCAGTCTCTTTAGAGATTCGTGGGGATGAGCCCGGGTTTGATCTTCGGGAAGGCGTTGAGCACAAGTTTGCTTGCACTGGAACCGCCCGTCAAGATTTCAATATCCGCCGCCTTGTAGGCTGAATCCGGAGCCGAGTAGATGTCGGTGAACACGTTCGGGTTGCGGTCGGCAATTGGGAACCAAGAGCTTTGCACCTGCACCAGAATTCGGTGCCCCTTCTTGAAGGTGTGCATGATGTCGTTCAGCTTGAACTTCACTCGAGTCGGCTGACCGGGTTTGAACGGCTCGGGCTTCTCAAAAGAGTTTCGGAACTTGCCCCGAAAGATATCGCTGCGGACCATCAGATGATAGTCGGCCATGGTTCGAGTTCCACTCGCCGATTTGGTGGCGTCGTCAGCAGGGAAGACATCGATGAGTTTCACCACGAAGTCGGCGTCGGTTCCGGTGGTTTTCACCCATAGATCGACCTCCAACTCGCCCACGAACTGCTTATCTTCTGTGAGGGGTGCGCCGGTAAACACGGCCGAATCCTTTCGGTCGATCCCCCACTTTTGGTCGCGAATGAGCCAGTCACCCGGAGCCCGTCGATTCGTTTTCCAATCTTCGAGATAAGGGGTCGGTGCGGCCGGATCGCTCACGTACTTCGCCGCCGCAGCGGTACCAGGCTTGGCGAAATCGACCTTGCCTGTCGAAGCATCTAGGTAAAGATCGACGCTCTTCGTGCCCTTGGGAGGCCAGGTAGCGAACTCGTGCCAGGCATTGGCGCCCGTCTCGTAGATGGCGGCCTCGGCGGGTTTTGCGACGTCCTTCTTGTTGTTCAGGTATCGCTCAAAGAACGGGAACTCGAGCTTGGTTTGGTAGTACCGACCCGTAAGGTGACCGAACGGAACCTCGTTGAGATTGCCGGCCGTGCCGCCGCTCCACTGACCGTGCGACCAGGGACCCATCACCAGGAAGTTGTCGATTCCGCGGTTCTGTCGCTCGCCGTACTTGTACAGGTTGAGCGCGCCCCACATGTCTTCTTTATCGAACCACCCACCTACGGTGAGCACGGCGCAATTCACGTTTTTGAAGTTGCGAGACAGAGAACGGTCCTTCCAGAAATCGTTGTAGGTACCGTTGTCCATGATGTCCTTCCAGAACTCGACCAAGCCCTTGTAGTGCTTTTCGTCAAAGTTCCGGACGGCGCCCGTTTCCAGATAGAAGTCGTAAGCCGACTTGGTGCCTCGATCGATCACCGGACGTTGGCCCCCGCGAGGAATGTCGAAGTTGGCCATGAAGTCGAACGACTCTTGGATGAAGAACGCACCGTTGTGGTGCACGTCGTCACCTAAGAACCAGTCGGTGACCGGCGCCTGAGGGCTCACCGCTTTGAGATTCGGGTGATTGTTGATAGCGCCTGCACCCGCGTAGAAGCCCGGATACGAAATGCCCCAAAGACCGACGTTACCGTTGGTCTCGTAAATGTTATTTACCAAGAAGTCGACCGTATCGTAGGTGTCGGTGGACTCGTCGATCCCTGTCTGACCGGGTTTCAACTGAGGTCGGACGTTCTCGAACTTTCCGTCGCTCTTGCCCTTTCCGCGAACATCTTGGAAGGCGAGGATGTACCCCGCGTCAACCAGTTCCTTGTACGCCCGTCGTGGACCGGTGGAAGGGCTTCCTGCTCCGTACGGAGTCCGCTCCATGAGAATCGGGTGCTTGCCCGGCTTCGCCAGAGGGATCCAAACAATGGTGTACAGCTTGGTGCCGTCCCGCATCGGAATCATGTATTCCACGGGCTTGTAAAGCTCTCGAATCGACTGTCGCTGACCCGCTTGAAGAGCGTTTTCGATCGAAGCTAGGGCGGTGCTAGAGGCAACGGCGCCGGTAGCCAAGAGAGAGCAGACGGTCGCGATAGCGGCGACTTTCAAGCTGGTTTGGAGAGTGAGGGAGAATTGCTTTCGTATCTGAGGCACGATAGCAAACAATATAGCCCCCAAGGGTTTCCTCGGGGGCAACTTTATTGCAATGAGCCTTTAGTTTCCCCTCCGGACTAGAGGGTTTCAGTGACCTTGCTCAAATGACGAGCCTTATCTGGGTTGAGTCCCCTCGCCCGCGCTGTTTGCAGGGCGAGCCATTGCCCAAAGATCACGTCCCAAACCGGAGCAATCGGCTGTTGATCCGCACCAAGCGGAGGGATCGGAGACTGCAGAATCTCGCACCCTTGCGCAGCAAGGCCGTCCATCGCCCCGACGTAACTGATCGCTGCGCTCCCGTGGCCGGCAAGGGCCTTGGGGCCATGCTCGAAGTCGGCACTGGAATACGCCTTACAAGGAATGAGGGCGCATTCCATGAGCTTCAGGGCTGTCTCCAGAGCGGTGGCGAAACCGTATCCACGCGCGAGGGAGAAAACTGGGTTTGAGCGAACGACCGTTCCCGAGACCTCCTCAGCGGCGACTCGGGCGGTTTCAATCCACTCCGGAGTCGGCAATTCAGGCACGGGTAAATGAGTGACGTCTCCGCCAACCGAGTCGCCGAGCGCCCGGACGATCTGGTAAAGCGCCACCTGAGACGCGGTGTATGTTTTTGTCGCGGCTACGCTCTCCTCTTTTCCAACTCCCAACAAGATGGAAGCATCGGCAATCTCGGTGAGAAGCGATCCTTGCGTATTGGTGATCGCGAGCGTGGTGTGGCCGTTCGCCTTCAGGTTGGAAAGAACCTCAGCCACATCCGGAGCCGCGCCCGACTGCGAAATTCCAATCGCGAGACAGTTCGAGTACTTCACCGAACGGTTGAACCGAGTGACAACGCTCGGGGCAGCCAGCGAAACGGGAATACCGAGATGCACTTCAAAAAGGTAACGAGCGAAGAGGGCGGCGTTATCGGAAGAACCTCGTGCCGCGAGTAGGACCATGTCGAAGCCTGAAGCCTTGGACTGAAGGGCTTGGAGAGCTTCCTCGTAGTACCGAAACGCGTTTTCCTGTAGCCTGGAACTCTGCTCCAGGATCTCTCGCTCCATTGCTTGCCCGTACCGCTTCATGGTGCAAAAGGGTACCGAATTTGAGGTCCAGTCGCTGGAACCTTTCGTTAAGAGTCGTTGTCTGAAATCGTTGAATCAGCTAGGCTGATCGTAGCGGCGGTTTCGTCGCTTTAGGAAATCCAATGGCGAATATTCGTGATATTGAAGGAATCGGCGATGCGTATGCCGAGAAGTTTGAGGCTGCTGGGGTTAAGACCGTCGAGGCGTTGCTCGAAGCAGGAGCATCCAAGAACGGTCGAGAGGAATTGGCAGAGAAGACTGGGATCAGCGAGAAGCTCGTTCTCGAATGGGTGAATCGAGCGGACCTGGCCCGCATCAAAGGAATCGGTTCCGAATATGCCGATCTTCTTGAGGCATCCGGCGTTGATTCTGTCCCTGAGTTGGCTCAGCGAAACGCGGCAAACCTGACCGCCAAGATGGAAGAGGTCAACGAGGCAAAGAGCCTGGTTCGACGAGTTCCTTCCGAGAAAGAAGTCGAAGACTGGATCAGCCAAGCCAAGGACCTCCCAAAGGTCGTCACTCACTAGTCCTCAACCCAAAGCTAAGGTCGCTTACGAAGTCTCGCAAGCGACCTTTTTTGCGTCAAAACGGTCCAGATTTCAGAAAAAGTTGAAAACTGAAACCTGAAACATCGCTCGATTCGGATAACATCATGGGATGGATTTTGCCCTGACGCAGGAGCACGAACTGATTCGTGAAATGGCGTACAAGTTCGGTCAGAACGAGGTTCTTCCCGGACTCGCCGAGAGAGACCGCGAGCATACGAGTGACGCAACGATGCTCGAGAAAATGGCGGAAGCGGGCATCTTGGGCATGTCCATTCCGGAGAAGTTTCACGGGTCGAACACCGATTACATCTCCCTTGGAATCGTGTGCGAGGAGCTCGAACGGGCCGATACGACCGCTCGCGTAGTGATGAGCGTTCACAGCGGCCTGCACTGCATGACCATTTTGCAATGGGGAACCGACGAGCAGAAAGAGCGATGGCTTCCCGCATTGGCAAAGGGCGACCGATGGGGAGCGTTTGGCCTTACCGAGCCGAACGCCGGATCGGATGCCTCTAGCCTTCGAACGACGGCGACCAAAGACGGCGATTCGTATATTCTCAACGGCGAAAAGACTTGGATCTCGCTTGCCGACTACGCTCACCAGTTTTTGGTGATCGCCCGACTTGCTAACTCCGATCTGAAGTCGCCTTTCGCGGCGTTCATCGTCGACCGAAACACCCCTGGGTTTTCCTCCCGAGCGATCAAGGGCAAACTGGGCGTTCGGGCCGGCAACACGGGTCAAATCTTCTTTGAGAACATGCGCGTTCCGGCTGAGAACATGCTCGGTGAGGAAGGCGACGGCTTCAAGGTCGCCATGTCCGCTCTCGACCATGGTCGGTACACGGTTGCGGCAGGTGCGGTTGGCATCATCACCGCTTGTCTAGACGCGAGCGTGAAGTATGCGAACGATCGAACCGTCCAGGGCGAGGCGATCGGCAAGAAGCAGTTGGTTCAGCAGATGATCGCCTCTATGGCGCGGGGGAGAGACATAGGTCGCCTCCTGTACTATCAAGTGGGCTGGATGAAGAACGTCGGTCTTCGACACACCCGCGAGGTCTCGATGGCGAAGTGGACGAACTGCGAAGCCGCCTTCGATGCGGCGAACAAGGCAGTCGAGATCCACGGTGCATATGGCTTCAGCGACGAATTCCCGGTGGAGCGATACTTCCGAAACTCGCGTGGCGCGATGATCTACGAAGGCACCCACGAGATCCACACGATCATGCAAGGCGAGTACGCGCTCGGCTACCGATCGGACAAGCCGATCGCCCGGAATCTGCCGACCTATCCGTTCGAGTAAGGCCCGATTGCATCTCGGAAATGAGCGATCCCTTTCCGGGATCGCTCATTTTTGTTTTCAACCCAAGACGATTGAGATCCTTGAGCTCGCCAACGTCGTTTGCGGTCAAACCCAGCTCGTCTGGTACCTTTAGAATTCATGCTCGACCGCTACGAACCGAAAGAATTTGAGTCCAAATGGCGCCAGAAGTGGACGGAAACCGACCTCTTCAAAACCCGCGTCGATGCCGACCGACCCAAGTTCTACGGGATGGATTTCTTCCCGTATCCGTCCGGAGCGGGCCTGAGCGTTGGCCACTGCCGCAACTACATCCCGACCGACGTTCTGTGCCGCATGAAGTTTATGCAGGGCTACAACGTTCTGCACCCGATGGGATTCGACGCTTTTGGTCTTCCAGCCGAGAACGAGGCGATCAAGCGCAAAAGCCACCCGGCGCCGATGATCGATCGCTATGCCGACAACTACCGTCGACAGATCGACATGGTCGGCATCTCGTACGACTGGTCCCGATCGTTCAAGTCCAGCGATGCCGACTACTACAAGTGGACGCAGTGGATTTTCTCCATCCTCTATAAGCGCGGGCTGGCGTATCGAAAGCTCGCCGCCGTCAACTGGGATCCGATCGACAAAACCGTTCTTGCCGATGAAGAAGTGATCGGTGGTCGAGCCGAGCGTTCCGGTGCCGTAGTCGAGAAGAAGTGGATCGCGCAGTGGTTCTTCAAGATCACCGATTACGCTCAGCGACTACTCGATGATCTAGATACTCTCGATTGGCCGGAAGGCATCAAAGCGATGCAGCGCAACTGGATCGGTCGCAGCGAGGGTGTGCAGTTCTCCATGCGAGTTGCCGGAACGGGCGAGCGCGAAGGGAAGCGACTCGACCTGGACTCCGAGGATTCAGACGTACGAGACAAGGCGCGCTACTTCGATGTATTCACCACGCGAATTGACACGATCTTTGGCATGACCTTCTGCGTGTTGGCTCCTGAGCACGCCCTCGTCGACCTTCTCCCGGTGAACGAAGAAGATCGAGCACGGATCAAGGCGTATCAGGACGAGGCAAAAGCGCTCTCCGATGCGGATCGAACTGCGACAACTCGCGAGAAGTCGGGAGTCTTCACCGGAGCCTATGCGATCAACCCTGCAACGGGTGGGAAGGTACCGATTTGGATCGCCGACTACGTTCTCGCGACGTACGGAACGGGTGCGATCATGGCCGTCCCCGGTCATGACCAACGAGACTTCGACTTCGCCGTTAAGTTCGGATTGGACGTCATCCCCGTCATTCAACCGACTCCTGAATATCTCAAGGAGCAGGGCGCGACTCTGGAGGAGTACCTGGCCGATGTGAAGCGGTTCACGACCGTTTTCGAATCCAAAGATTCAGTTCTCGTGAACAGTGGCGAGTATTCCGGACAACCCGTTTCCCAAGCCCAGCAAGCTCTGGGTGAGTGGGTGGAAGCTCTTGGAATCGGCGAAAGGAAGATTCAGTACAAGCTGCGCGACTGGCTGATCTCTCGGCAGCGGTATTGGGGCTGCCCGATCCCGGTGATCCACAGCGCCGATGGGGAAGAACAGCTCGTGCCCGAGTCGGAGTTGCCCGTAGAGCTGCCGTGGGTAGAGAACTACGAGCCCTCGGACGATGGCTCCAGTCCTCTCGCACGAATCGATAGCTTTGTGAACGTGACCGATCGCGACGGTCGCCTTGGTCGACGCGAAACCGACACGATGGGCGGCTTCGCCTGCTCGTCTTGGTATTTCCTTCGCTTCTGCGATCCTCACAACCCAGATCAGGGTTGGAGTCCGGATGCGGTGAAGTATTGGATGCCGGTCGACTGCTATGTGGGCGGTGCCGAGCATGCCGTTATGCACTTGCTCTACGCTCGATTCTGGACGAAGGTGCTGTTTGATGAAGGGCTCGTTCCCGTGAAAGAGCCGTTCAAGCGGTTGCTCAACCAGGGTCAAGTCTTGGCGAATACGCCGTACCGAAAGCCCCGAGAAGGCGAAAGGCTCGGCGTGGGAGAAGACGGAATTCTTTGCTCGTTTGAAGAAGCAAAGACCCTCCCGGAGAGCGAACTCACCTGGAAGTGGGTGCGCATGAGCAAATCGAAGGGCAACGTCGTGACCCCAGATGAAGCGGTTGAGCTTTGCGGCGCAGACGCCCTGCGAATGTATCTGCTCTTTGTCGCCCCGTTCAACGCCGATGTTCAGTGGCAAAACGAGGGCATGCAAGGTCAGGTCCGGTTCCTTTCGCGAATCTTCAAATGGATCAGCGACCTTCAGCCCCACTACAACCCGAACTGGTCGGGCGCGCTGGCATTCAGCGAAGCAGACGATTTCGTGAAGAGGGTCAGAAGGGTCACTCACCAGACCATCAAGAACTGCACCGACGACATCGAGCGGTTCAGCTTCAACACCTACGTTTCGTGGTTGATGAAGTACGTGAACGAGCTTTACGATGTGCTGAAAGGCGCTGATCTGGCGACGATGTCGCCGGAGCGAAAGGCATGCCTCTCGGAAGCGGCGGAAACGCTGGTGCTTCTCCTTTCGCCGGGTGCACCGCACAGCGCGGATGAGCTTTGGACATCCCTCGGAAAGGAAGGGGGGACCTACCTTGCCGAATGGCCGAAGTTTGACGCCGAACTTGCGAAGTCCGATTCGGTGACCGTTGCCGTTCAGGTGAACGGAAAGCTCCGCGACACCTTGGAAGTGGCGGCGGGTTCGAGCGATGCTCAGCTCCAGGAGTTTGCCCTTGCCAGCGATCGTGTCAAGACTTTCACTGACGGGAAGACTATCCGCAAGGTCATCGTTGTCCAAGGAAAATTGGTAAACGTTGTTGTGAGCGACTAATCTATGAGTGCCATGCAGTCTGGAAAGCCCCTGTCTAACGCAAGGTGGAAGCGAGCAATCGTTCCGTCGGCGATTGTCATTGCATTCGCCGGCGCAATTGTGTTCTCCAACACGCAGACGGAGGTCGCACCGGGTGTCCCGCTCATCACGACGATGGACGAGTACTCCAAAGTGGTCACAAAGGCGGAAGAGCTAACGAAAGAGCCGCTACAGAAGCTCGCTGCGGGCGAAACCCTTGCGGAAGAGGATAAGAAGGCCCTCGAGGAAGGCAAGAATTACTTCGTCGCTCTCTCAAAGTCGAACCCTCTGCAAGTGGCGCCCTTCTTTGCGTTGGGGAGAATCTACGACGTCTTGGACCAACCGGAGGACGCCGCTCGAAACTATGAGCAGGCGATCCTAAACGAGACAAAAGACTCGATGCGCGATTCGGATGCCCTCAAGAAGACGGTCGTCGAGGCGAAGGGCTCTCTGAGCATGACTCTCCAGAAGCTTGCCCAAATGGCAAATCAGTCGAAAGACGAGGTGGAACTTGCCAAGGTGCCCCTTTACTACGACCGAGCTTATCAGTGGGCGGATCAGGCGGTAAAGGTGATCCCGAATTCCGTGAAGTACCTCACGGCAAGGGCGGGAGCCGCTTTGCAACTGAAGAAAACGGACGAGGCCAAGAAAGATGTGATCTCGGCATTGGAATTGGATCCAACCGACGATACCGCTCGCGGTCTGGCTGCTCTTCTTGGCGTAAAGACCGAATAGAGAATCAAACAAAAAAAGACCCCGGCAAACTTTGCCGGGGTCTTTTTGTTTCGCGAGTCGACCTTATTTGGCGACGGAGGAGATTGCGCCGGACAGAGCCGCGGCACCCTTCTCGTCGGCTACGAGGTTAACCATCGAAGCGGCGACTTTCCAGTCCTTGTAAACCACAACGGTGTTCTTAACATCGTTGGAGAGGTTGATCTTGTATGCAGAAACCGCATCGTCGGTCTTGGAGAGAACCGAAACGGCGATGTTCTTGAGACCGGACTTGGAAGCGAACTCCTTGGCGGCGGTCTTGGTGGCAGCAACCTTGTTGCTGTCGGTGAGCATAACGATCATGGCCTTGAACTCGGAACCCTTGTGAGCGTCCATAGCCTTGTCGAGAACCTTTGCGATGGCAGCAACGTTGGTCATGGAGTCGCTGTTGACCCAGACCTGTGCTTGCGGTCGGTTTTGGAACGTGCAAGGGAAGCACTTGGTGGAGTTGGCAAGAGGACCTGCAACGTGCTCTGGGTGGAATGCGGAGACGTTCTCACCCTTCTTCAGGCCAGAGGACGGTGCAAGCGCGACTGCGACTGCCGCACCAACGAGAGCGATACTTCCGATAACGAGTTTCTTGTTCATAGTAATTCCATCGGGAGAGCGCTAGACTTTCCCCTTCCAATATGATCCTAAGACATAAAAGGGGCTGGTTGTTCCCAAATCCTGAATAAAAGTGAAACTTCGTTGCGTCTTGGTGAAAGATACAAGCGGAGTGGGGCCCTGGACATTCGATCCTTGTAGCGCCGAGACGGGAGAGGAAAGCGATTGATCAACGAAGAGATGAGGTTCGAGCGAGCCATGAAAGGTTATCGAACCTACTGTTGGCTCAACGTTTCGATTTACGGATTGTTGCTGGCTTCGGGTCTTGGCGTGGCGTTTCTTCCCGCACCCGGTGGCATTGAGGCTTCGGATCCGGAGTTGGTCGATACCGGGCTTGTCTTCGCATTCGATCCTTCAGCCCTGCGCTTTGTTGGGTACGGCGTCGCCATCGTCGCAACGGTCCTCATCGCCCTTGCGCTATTGGCTCTGAAGAGGAATCGGAGCGAGACAAGTTACGCCCTTCATGTCGCCAACATCGCCGCAGGAATCTCTAGTTGCGTTCTCACGCCGTACTGCGCATGGCTCATGAAGGAGTGGATTCGACCTGAGTTCAAGGCACGATATCTCGGATCGACGGTGACAAAAGGCGGCGACCTCAAACCGAAAGAAGGTGAGGGTTCTCGCCCCACCTTCAAGCTTTAGCCCAAGCCGGATCAAGGACTCCTAATCCTGAGGGACGAGCGGAGAGATCAGGTTCTCCTGTTTTGCCAGCCACCGATTCAAGTCCGCCACCTGCTCCATCGTGATGTGGTGGCCGTGGTCGTATTCGGTGTACTCCACAAGTGCATGTCCCTCTTCAAACCGATCCCGAAGGTTGGTGCCGTAGGTCGGATGAATGACATCGTCTTGAATACCGTGGGCAATGAAGACGGGAAGGCCCGCCAAGGCACCCTGAATGCCCTCTAGGGCGTTGCACGGGGCACCGGAGAGGCAAACTACACCCCCGATCTTTTCACGCTTTACACGAGCCGCCACTGCAGCCGACATGATGGCGCCCTGACTGAAGCCACCGATGACGGGCTTGCATTGAACGTGCATCGCATCGATCCAGGCTTCTAGTTGTTCGGCAGCCGTATCAACCTGGTCTTCATGGACCATTATGTTGTGGCCATCCCAGTCGATCTCGAACCAAGCGTAACCATGGACGTACTCGATAGGTGCTCGCAGGCAGTGGATGTTCCATTCCTTCGAAAGGGTCTCAGCCAGGCCGTACATGTCCAATTCGTCGCTGCCGAGTCCGTGGAGGAGAATCATGTGAAGGTTGGGGTCGGCTCCGGGGCGAGTTCTGCTTACGAGTGCCATGACTCTATTTTGATGGTTCGAAGCGTTCGACATCGCGGGCTTTGTGTAGGCAGTTTCGTGTCGTGAATTTTGTGAACAGGGAAGAGGCTCCAAGTTCGTCGTAAATGATGATCGTTAAATTCGCCCGGTATAACGAAGTCAATGCCGTCTGTTCTCCCTGCGATCCTATGCGCCTCGGTCATGAATGCTCCTGCGAACGAAAAAATCCAAGTGCCAACTCTGAACAATGAGTTGATCAATTCCAAGCTCATGGACGTCGCGAAGGCGGTAACCCTTCAGTTCCGCAGCGAGAATTTGAAGCCCGACGAGATCGGGATCTCCGTCTACGTTCCCAGCCTAAACCTTGGTGGGAGTTATCGGGGCGACGTCGCGATGTATCCGGCAAGCGTTGTTAAGCTTTTCTACATTGCCTACGGAGCGCATTTGCTCGATGCAAAGCAGCTCACAATGACTCCCGAACTGGAGCGTGGATTCAAAGACATGATCGTCGAGTCCAGCAACGATGCCACCGCTCTGGTGCTCGACGCGGTGACGGCAACCACGGGTGGTCCAGAACTATCGGAAGGCGAACTCAAGGCTTGGATGGAGAAGCGGCGCTCCGTCAATCGCTGGTTGGAGGGTTTCGGATTCAAGGGAATCAACGCGAACCAGAAGACTTGGAATGAGGGCCCGTATGGTCGAGAGCGACAGGGGTATGGCCCCAATTTCGAGTTTCGCAACTCACTCACGCCAGATTCGTGCGTGCAATTGCTCAGCTTGATCTCTGAAGGAAAGTTGGTCTCCAAAGATCGGACCGATTGGATCCTCGGTTACATGAAACGAGAGATCGTCGCCGATTCTAAGAATGCAGATAGCCAGTCGAAGGGATTCACGGGAAGCATTTTGCCTTCCGGCTACAAACTCTGGTCGAAGGCGGGTTGGACGTCGACCGTTTACCATGACCTCGCTCTCGTCCAAACGCAAGACGGTCGAAAGGCGATTATCGCCGTGTTTTGCAAGGGGCATGCATCAAACGAAACGATCGTTCCTTTCATGGCGAAGGAAACCCTGAAAGCGATTGGGATTATTCGTTAATGAAAATGGGTCGCGCCTTCACGTTGATTGAACTGCTAGTGGTCATTGCGATCATCGCGATCTTGGCGGCGATCCTCTTTCCCGTGTTCAGCCAGGCTAAAGAGGCGGCGAAGAAAGCGACCTGCACTTCCAACCTCCGGCAAATTGGAACCGCGTTCGTTCTCTACCAAGCAGACTGGGACGACAGAATGCCGGACCGGAAGGATCTCAAGTCGCTCCTTCCGGGTGGTTATCGACCTTGGACCACTTGGCCACCGAGCGACCCCCGAGGTGGTTGGGCAGCGCAGATTCTGGATCCCTACGTGAAAGCCGAGATCTGGGATTGCCCGAGCATCCAGGCATCGTCGTTGGGGAGGATCGTTCAGGTAGCCCAGGAGTATCCGCGAGCTTCGGGTGCATCGGCAACGGCTCGATATTGGGTTTGGCGATTCGATCGGATCGACCCGATCACGCCGCTCGATAACTTCTGGAATAAATCTGCCGAGCAAATTGTTGCCGACCTTCAGCAGGCGAACAACCCGCAGGTCGGTTTCCCACAGGGCGTGGCCGACATCGAATTGGCGGTTGACCCTTACTTCCCGCGAACCATCCCGACCGTTCCCGCTGCCGTTCGCGGAGTCACACCTCATCTGGGCGGTCGAAACCGATTGTTTCTTGACGGGCACGTAAAGTGGCTTCGAGACATCCGGACGAATGCCTGAACACTCCATCAACGAGTTCGCCTGTGCCTCAATGCGCCATTATTAGGTTTCATGCAAAGGTTTCTTGCCATTTTCCCGCCCGACGACGGCCTCGAGCCGATGGAGCTATCCATCCGACGATGGCACGAAAAGCTGGATCGGCAAGGACTTAAATGGGTTCCGAGTCACAAGCTTCATTTGACCCTTCTGTTCTTGGGAGGTTCTGAAACCAGCGATTGGACCTCGGTCGAGGCGATCTGTAGTGAGACGAAGCCGTTCCGACTTTCCATGAGCAAACTCGGCTGTTTTCCCGATTTTCGTCGTCCGGGCGTTCTCTGGTGGGGCGTAGACGCTGATCAGCCCGAACTGCTCGCTGATCTGCATTTGAAGTTTGCAGACGCGTTAGACGCCGAACTGGACGATCCGTATGTGCCTCACGTGACGCTTGCTCGCATGCGACCCGCCTCGCGACCCTTCGGGATGGTGCTCAGCAATTACTTTCCGATTGCGAAGTACGAGGAGGCAGCTTGGATGGTCCACGAGATCTGCCTGGTCGAGACTCAGCTCGACAACTCCTACAAGATCATCCACCGCTTCCCGCTTGGTAGATGATCATCCCCGCAGATGATCATCTGGGCAAGTGACCGTTAGGCTCTATCGAAGGCTTCAATAACCTCGCGAGTTGCGAACTCGTAACCGAGGAAGTCTTCGGGAGGCGCGGCGAACGTGGTCACACGCTCACCCGTTCGAGGGTGATCGAAAGCAAGAAAAGCCGCATGCAGTTGCATGTCGCCGCTGGACCATTCCCTTGGAGCGTACAGATTGTCGCCCAACACGGGGTGCCCGATAGATCGACAGTGCACACGGATCTGGTGAGTTCGACCCGTTTCGAGCCGAGCCGCGATGAGGGTCCCCTGCGAGAGTCGGGCAACGCGTCGAAGGTGCGTTACCGCCCGTTTTCCTTTAGGATCGACCGTCATGAGTTGTCGATTCTGTTTGGACCTAGCGATCGGTGCGTCCACGGCAAACTTCTCTCGAATGATCTCTCCGGCAAGAACGGCGAAGTATCGCCTCTCGGCAGATTTGCTCTCGATCTGCTTTGCTAGGAGAACGTGGGCTTGGTCGTTCTTTGCTACCACCATCAAGCCCGTTGTTTCTTTATCCAGCCGGTGAACGATACCGGGCCGGAACGAACCCGCCACTTGACTCAGATCCTGTCCACGGGCGAGGAGGGCATTCACCAAAGATGGCTCCTTGAGAGAAGCCGCTGGGTGAGAAGCCAATCCTCGGGGCTTGTTGACGACCAACAAATCCTCGTCTTCGAACACGATTTCAAGCGGAATCTCGGCGGGCGATAGGTCATGAGGCTCACTATCGCCAATTTCGGGCACAAAAACGGTTTGCCCAATCGAAAGCTTTATGGAGGACTTTGCCGGTTGCCCGTCCAAAAGGATTTCGCCCGCTTCGATGAGTCGCACCAGCTTCGACCGAGAATGTTCGGAAAGCTTGGTTGCTACAAATCGATCCAAGCGATCGACGGCGTCGACAACGAACTCCATTAGAGAGAAGATACCAACTATGTTCTCTCTTGAACCGGAAGACCTGCCAGGGAAAACATTGGCCCTCCCTGCACGTCTTATCAGTTACTAGTCTCATTGCGAGAGAAATATGCCCTTATCTACTTCGACCCTTGCACTCGTCATCGCCCTTGGCGGTAGCCCGATGACGCCTTCCCAAGACTCTCCGGCTCCTATGAAGATTCAGCGATACAGTGCTCTTCGAGAAGTCGTAGCTGAACTCTCCAAGGCAAGCGGTTTGGCACTGGAAGTACGAGGCGAAATCGCGGACTATCCCGTGTACGTTTCCTATAGCGGTAACAACCCTAGGGAGCTTATGACCCGCCTTGCGACCCTGGTTGGTGCCGAATGGGTGAAGCCTACGTCCGGACCCGAGTCGCTGACACGGACGCCAGGGATGTCTCGAAAAATCGAACGCGAGGCGGATCTCGTAAAGGCAAACGCCATCGCAACTCGGCTCAAGGAGATGGAGGCCCAATTTGCAAAGGATGGTCCCATCACCACCAAACTTGTCGAAGAAACTCGTAAGCAGCAAAACGATCGTGCTGCCGAGATGATGAAGCAGTTCGAGAGCGGCGGCGGCGAAATTAGACTCAATGTGCGAGATGAAATGGGTGCGGCCGCCAGTGCTGATCCTGCTTCCCGGGCTCTCACTAAGATTTTTCGCTCCATTGGATCAGAAGCGCTTTCAACGCTAAAGGCAGGACAGCGGGTTGTTCTTTCGACCCGTCCTACCTCGGTACAAGGCAAGTTGCCGAACAACGCCGGTCAAGTTTTCCGCGAGTTCGTGCGTGATCAGCAGGTGCTCAACGCCAACCGTGAGCAGGGCCGTCCTGGAGTTCAAGAAGGGGGCCGGGTTCAAATCGCTTTCGGTGGTCCGGTCGGGGGGATGGGCAAGGGCAATCCTAATCGACCCGAAATGGGCATGGTGGTGCTGCATCGCCAATTCGGCGACTCCATCAGTTGCTCGCTCCTCGTTGCCGATGACAAGGGCGAAACGATCACTCAGGGCTCGACCGTCTTCCCGGTTTTTGAGGGAGCCACTTCCTACAAATCGGAGAAGAAAACCCCCTACGTCGCCAATCCTACGGCCAAAGAGTTGGCAACTGTTCTCCCCGGTGCCGGAGGAATGATGGGTGGGGTTCGAATGATGATCGCCGGATCCACGGGCAACTCGTTTTCCTTTGGCGGAAGCGGAGAGACCAAGGCGGTTCCTGGCGCGATTGCCGCTCAACTGGCGAAAGTCCCCGCCGTGGAACCTTGGTCTTTGCTGACCAAGCCGCTTTTGGATTCGGTGGCGGGTGACAAGAACGTCGTCGCGATGTTTCCCGATAACACGTTTGCCACCGTCGCCTCGAAAATTGCCAAGGGAGGCAAAGATTGCGAGACTGTGCTTAGCCAGATTGACGCCGAAACCGGCATCGTCGTCGCTGAAAAGGATGGATGGCTTGAGATTTCCTCCACGAGTGTGAGCGCTTACGACGAGGCCTACGTCGACCGCCCGGCACTCGGGAAACTCGTTAAGTCGATCGTAGCCAAAGGCTACGGCACTCTGGACGACTACGCCAATTTCGCCGTGGAGCAAGTTCGACCCCTGGGCGCTTCTACATTCGCTCAGGCGATCGTCAGTCTGGTTACCCAGGATGGGACCATGGAGTTCGGAAACTCGCTCTCCCAGGAAACATTCCCTTGGGTGCGCTTGTACGGGACGTTCAACCCCGAGCAGCGACGGATTCTTGCGGGCAAAGCGGCCGTTTCTTTGTCTTCGCTCAGCGGTCCTCAGATGGAAATCGTTCGATCGCTGACGTACAACGACAATGCGGGACCGCAGAAGTCAACCGGTGCGGGCGATGGCAAATTGCCCATGGGACTCTCGAATATGCCCATGGTTTCGATGCTCATGGGCGATGGCCTTTCTCTTGCGAATGAGCGAACGATCTTCCTTGGTCAGGGCGTTCCGCCTCGTGGTGTGCTCAAGATGGATCTCAGCACGCGAAACACTTGGCAGGCACGAGAATCCAACACCGGGCGATCTGCATTCGGAGGTCCGGAGCTGATTGCAATGGGATCCTTCTACGACAAGGCGCCTCCCGAGTTGAAGCGGTTCCTGACGAAAACCTCTTACGATCGATTCCGCTCTGCAACCGAGCAAGACATCAATCTGACCATCCAGTACGACCAGACGATTTCGATGTCCAACGGCCTCAAAAACCGCTTTGTCGATGTAACGAAGGAATATTCCTACAACCAGATGCCCCAAGATTTCCGAACTCAAGCGGAAGAGATGGCGAAAGCGATGGGGAACATTCAGATGGGCGCTCGCCAGCGGCCTGCAAAGATCAATCCGTAGGGCTTAGCCAAAGATTGCAAACCGTGCCATGTCCTAAGATGTGTCAGCATTTTGGACATGGCTTCGGTTGTTATTCGACCCGCGACGCAGGAAGACACTTCGACAATCCTGCAAATGATCAACGCTCTCGCCGACTATGAAAAGCGGCTTCACGAGAGCTTAGGCACCGAAGACCAGATTCGGGAGCATCTCTTTGGTGAGAATCGATACGCCCGGGTCCTTCTTGCGGAAGAAGGAGACCGTGCGATAGGGTTTGCCCTCTTCTTCTTCACGTACTCCACGTTCTTGGCAAGACCGACTCTGTACATCGAGGACATCTTTGTCCTGGAGTCGGAGAGAGGGAAGGGAGTAGGAAAGAAGCTCTTCGCCGCTCTAGGCGCTGTCGCGACCGAGCACGGTTGCGGTCGGATGGAGTGGTCCGTCCTTGACTGGAACAAGCCTGCAATCGACTTTTACGAGTCGCTTGGCGCATTCGAAACCAAGGAGTGGCTGCACTATCGACTCCTCGCCGAGAATTTTGGCAACCTCAAATGAAAAAAAGCCCCCTCGAAGATCGAGGGGGCTTCCACATTGAGAGTTAACTCTTAGTGGTGGTGGTGTCCGTGACCCTCGTCTTCGGGCTCTGGAATCTCGGCAACGATTGCCTCGGTGGTCAACAGAAGACCAGAGATCGATGCTGCGTTTTGAAGAGCTTGTCGAACGACCTTGGTCGGGTCGACAACGCCCTCTGCAAGAAGGTCGGTGTACTCAAGGGTAGCGGCGTTGAAGCCCTTGCCCTCTCGCTTGACCGCATCCACGACGACGCTGCCCTCGACGCCCGCGTTGTGCGCGATCGTTCGAAGAGGAGCCTCGATAGCCTTTTGGATGATCTTGACGCCGATTTGGAGGTCGCCGCCGAGGTTCAGGCCTTCAAGGGCCTTTCCTGCTTGGATAAGAGCCGTTCCGCCGCCGGGGACGATTCCTTCCTCAAGAGCGGCTCGCGTTGCAGCGAGTGCGTCTTCGATTCGAGCCTTCTTCTCCTTGAGAGCGGTTTCGGTGGCTGCGCCAACCTTTACGACGGCGACGCCGCCGCTGAGCTTAGCTTGTCGCTCTTGGAGCTTCTCCTTGTCGTAGTTGCTATCGGTGACTTCGACTTGCTGCTTGATCTGCTTCAGTCGGCCCTCGATGGCAGCCTTGTCGCCCTTACCGTTGACGATCGTGGTCGTCTCCTTGGTGATGACGAGTCGTTGGCAGCTACCGAGCATGTCCGGCGTGACGTTCTCAAGCTTGATGCCGAGGTCCTCGCTGATGAACTGGCCGCCCGTGAGGATCGCCATGTCTTCCATCATCGCCTTTCGTCGATCGCCAAAGCCAGGAGCCTTCACCGCTGCCACCGGGAGGTTGGCTCGGATTCGGTTGAGAACGAGGGTCGCGAGAGCTTCGTTCTCCATGTCCTCAGCAACGATCACGAACGGTCGACCCATTCGCAGAACCTTCTCAAGGAGCGGGACGAGGTCTTGCACACTGGCAATCTTCTTCTCGTGGAAGAGGATGAGCGGCTCCTCGAAAGCGACTTCCATGCGGTTCGCATCGGTAACGAAGTAAGGCGAAAGGTAGCCCTTGTCGAACTGCAGACCGTCTACTTGATCGTAGTGGGTCTCGGTGGACTTGCTCTCTTCAACCGTAACAACTCCATCCTTACCAACCTTGTTGATGAGCTCGCCGATGAGTTGGCCGAGTTCTGCATCGTTAGCAGAGATGGTGGCAACGCGAACAACGTCGCTCTCTCCGTTAACAGGCTTGGAAAGCTTGGCGAGCTCGGCGACGATGGTGTCGACCGCCTTTTCGATGCCAGCCTTGATTTGGGTTGCGTTGCTACCTGCAGCAACGTTTCGAATGCCTTCCTTGAAGATCGCTTGCGCAAGAACGGTTGCCGTGGTGGTACCGTCGCCTGCCGTGTCGTTCGTCTTGCTGGAGACTTCGCGAATGAGCTGTGCGCCCATGTTCTCGAATCGGTTCTCGATTTCGATTTCCTTCGCGATGGTCACACCGTCGTTGATGACGGTGGGGGAACCAAACTTCTTCTCCAGAACTACGTTGCGTCCTCGCGGGCCAAGGGTGACCTTAACCGCATTCGCGAGCTTGTCGACGCCAATTTCGAGCTGACGACGTGCGTCGTCTGTGAACTTAATTTCTTTCGCTGCCATTTCTTAACCCTCGATAACCGCCAACACTTCGTCGGCGCGCAAGATGATGTAGTCGTTGCCCTCAACCTTAACCTCCGTACCGCCATATTTGCCGTACAGGATCACGTCACCAATTGCGACGTCGATAGGTGCGAGGGAACCACTGTCCAGTCGCTTGCCGGGACCAACAGCAAGCACTTTGCCGCGGAGAGGCTTTTCCTGAGCGGTGTCGGGAAGGATAATTCCTCCCGCCGACTTTTCCTCTCGGGCCGCGGCTTCAACGATGATCCGATCGTGAAGAGGTTGTAGGTTCATGTGCGTTTCGTTCCGGTAAGATTTCGCTCGATTGCAAGCAAGACAGCTTCAAACTTGAGCGTTAGCAGTTTACCGCAAAGAGTGCTAACGCCAAGAAAACGCAATGTGTTTCTTCTTGCGTCAGTTTCGTCAATGCTCAGAACCTTAACAGTAGGTAAGAATGCCTATAATCCTGGTGGAGAGCATGGCAACGGTGGACCCTTTTTGTTCTTCCCAGGGTCAAACCACATGCAGGACATATCGACCGGCACGAAGTTTGCGCTTAGGAAAAGGACTGGCTCCAGCCTAAGCGTGATCCGCAATTAGGGGGAGGATTCATTAATGGTGGTTTTGAAAGTTTTAGCGTCGGCTGCGATCCTACAAGGGGGAGCGAGCCCAAAGGAGATATGGGAGTCTTGCCAAAAGAAGTTGCAAGAGGCCTCCACGGTCACCGGAACCTTCTATTTGGCTTCCAATGCAGGGCCATCTCAGAAGATCGAGTTCCGTTTGGCCAAGGACAATCGGTTTGCGATGATCGGCACCACCATGTCCGATTACTTCGATGGATCGACGTACTACCGTGTCGATGCCCGCAAGCGGACTTACGAGATCCGCAATCCAAAACTGTTCGGAGTCCCGACCATTATTGGTTTTGAAGCATTTGTTCGCCCTAACGAGCAGTATCCGATGGGCGATATCCCTCTGTACTCGGCAGCCCGATTCGTGGAGCAGGAGGGTCTCAGACTCGTTGAGGTGAGCTACACGGACGGTAAAGATGCCATTCAGGTGTACATCGATCCCGAAACGCGCCTTCCTAAGGGTTGGGATTGGTCACGAGAGGGAACCAGAGCGGTTGCTCGATTCAAGGATGTGGTCGTGAATGCATCGTTGAGTGCAGACGCGTTTTCTTTCCAACCATCGGGCGACTACACCAAGCTGGACACAACAGAGGGTGGCGAAAGCCAAAAGTTGAAAGTTGGCGACGCAGCCCCCGAGATTGTCGACATCTCTCCAAAATCGACTCGAAAGCTGTCAACCGTCCGATCGAAGACCCAGCCTACGGTCGTCGCATTCGTCAACGCCAAGCAGCAAACGAGCAGTGAAGCGATCGTGCAACTTGGAGCCCTTTTTGGGAAAGTCAGGAAATCGGGCGCGAAAGTGATTTTCGTGACCGTTGGCATGACCCAGTCCGAGGTGACGGTGATGAACAAGATTTACAAGATCACGGTGCCTGTTCTGAACTCTGGCCTCACGAATGGGGTGAAAGAGGCTTACGACGTGAACGTCTTGCCCTCTACCTTTATTCTCGACCGCAACGGCAAGGTGCAGTATCGATCCCCCGGGTTCGATAAGGACGAAGTCGAAGAGAAGCTGAAGGCTCTGACGATCTAAAAGTCAATCTCCCAGCGAGCGGTGTCGATCGCAACTCGCCCGCTCTCTTTGAACTCCACCGCCTCGCCCTTGAGTAAGTGCTCTTGCTCAAGGGCGAGGTCGGGTCGATACTTGGCAAGCGGGAAGCGACCATCGTGACCTACCACTCGCCACCACGGAAGCGGAGTGGCAGACAGTTCCAGGCACTGTTTCATCGCGCCTCCAACTGCTCTGGGAGGAACCCGTACCGCCTTGGCAATGTCTCCGTAAGAAACCACCTTTCCATGAGGGATTCGGGCGACTATCTCATAGATCTGCTCGTGCCGCGGCATAGAAAGAATCTTACTCCTGCAACGAATGCAACAAAAAAGGCCCAGGTTTTCGCCTGGGCCAATTAGGGTGCTTGTCGTGCTATCGCGATTCTTTGCTTAGTTGCGGATCGCGTTCATCTTGGGTGTCGCGGGAGCGACCTCTACCAAGGCGTGTGAGGGAGCAATCAGATAAACGTCGGTACCGACTTCCTCCCAAGTTCCTTCTTGAGCGTAGTTGACGCCGCTCATGAAGTCGACGATCTTTTGCTTGGTAACCGCATCAAGACCGTTGAGGTTTACGATTTGGCTCTCGCCGCGCTTAAGACCATTTGCTGCAGACATGGCGTCCTCGAACGACGAAACTTGGCGTCGAACGGTCACCGTGTATCGGTAACAAGGCTGCATGCGCGAAACCGAAGAGGTGGTTTCATACTCACGGGTTTCTGTAGGGTTGTCGTCGCCCTCTACATACTCTGGGCGCTGAAACATTTCAGCGAGACGACCAAAAAGACCCGGCTTTTCCGAAGTGAAGACATCATCCATGATTGCTTTTCCCATTAACGCGACCCAAAGATCGCGCTCCCAACTCTAACGTGGGTGGCTCCTTCCTGGATGGCCACGTCAAAGTCTCCGCTCATTCCCATGCTGATGCACGTACCACCGAGTCGAGCATTTTGCTCTTTGAGGGCTCGAAAGAATCTTCGTGACTCTTCCGAACTCTCCACTCGAGGGCCAATCGTCATCAGTCCCCGGAAAGTTGCTTGCTTGCAGTGTATGAGAGATTGATAGAAATCGTCAATATCTTTCAACAAAATTCCTGCTTTTTGTTCTTCTTCTCCAATATTGACCTCGATGAATACGTCCACTTGACGCGAGCATTTTTCAATTTCTTTCAGTTGACGCTCGTTGTACACCGTGTGGATGATATGAAATAGGTTTCCAATTGCCTTTGCTTTATTGGATTGCAACGGGCCAATAAAGTGCCAAACGCAGTCTTCCGGCATTGCCTGAATTTTCGGAAGCGCCTCTTGGAGTCGAGACTCGCCGAAGTGCCGCTGTCCCGCCTCGTACGCCTGGAAAAGACCCTCTAAAGGAACCGTTTTGGAGACGGCGATGAGCGTAATCTCTTCCGGCTTTCGATTCACGGAAGTGGCCGCCTCCGCTATTCGGTCTTGAATAGCGGAGAGGTTGGTCGCGATTTCGCCCATTGGATCGTCTACGAGGATCTACTCGTAAGAGTAAACGCCGTTGTGGGCATCTTGAAGATACGCCGCCAAGATATCGATGGAGGCTTGAACGTCTCCGGCGTGAACCGTCTCGTTGACGGTGTGGACGTAGCGGGTTGGGATCGATAGTGTGAGGGCAGGGATGCCACCGTTCAAGCGCTGAATGGCGCCTGCATCGGTGCCACCCATCGGAAGCACTTCCATTTGATACGGAATGCCTTCACGGATAGCCACTTGGCGGAAGTGCTCCACCAGTTTCGGGTGGCAAACGAGCGAACTGTCCATCACTTTGATCGCGGTTCCTCGACCAAGTTTCGTGATGTGATCCTGCTCGGGAACGCCTGGAATGTCGTTTGCGAGGGTGACATCGAGAGCAATCACAACATCTGGTTGCACGGACGACCCCGATGCAGCGGCTCCTCGAAGACCAATTTCTTCTTGCACTGTAGCAACGGCGATGACTTCGCAATCCTGGTCGACCAGCTTCTTGACCGCCTCGATCATGACAAACACGCCAACGCGATCATCCATGCATTTGCAGGTGAATAGGTCGCCCATTTGGATCATGTTTCGATCCATCGTGACCATATCGCCGATGGATATGAGTTCCTTCGCCGACTCACCGGAAAGACCGCAGTCTACGAAGAATCCTTCTACCTTTTGAGGGGCAGCCGCCTCGGCGTCGGTGAGCAGGTGCTTCGGCTTCGTACCGTACATGAGCACACCGTTTTTCGGTCCAGAAGCGGTATGAACGATCACCCGTTGACTATTCATCTGCCGCGGATCGAAGCCCCCCAGCGGTTGCAGGCGAAGGAAGCCATCGTTATCGATGAACTTCACCAAGAACCCGATTTCGTCCATGTGCGCGGCAACCATCACTCGGCGCGCACCGGGCTTGCCCTTCTTGACGCAGATCAGGTTGCCCATCATGTCGGTTCGACACTCGGTGATGGGTCCTAACTCTCGGCGGACGATCGCTCGAATGGCGTCTTCTTGTCCGGGAATGCCATGACCTTCGACCAGTTCTCGCAGCAATGAAACGTTCATATCCGGGTTTTACCTGCGATATGGGAGCGCAAATTCCCGAGGGCAACTTTAAAAGTCTCCGTCAGAAGAGCCTTTCTGAGATACCATTAGATTTCCCAGGCGTCAGTTAGAGGCGGCGGGGAAATTCTCTCCCGTAAGGAAAAAAGCATGGAAAATGTCGAAGTTAGTCCAATGGCCTTGATCGAAACCGAGTTCCTTCGCATTCAATTCCAGCAAGGACTTCCTCACGAAGTCGGAATCAACGGCGTCCGGATCGAAGATGTGCTCGATGTCTTGATCGCAAAACTCAACGCGTACCAAGAGGGTCCCCTCGCGTGTCGAGAAAACGAAGAGGCGCTGACAGGCTTGGTGACGGCTCGGGATGCCATGGTTCGACGCCGACAGCGACGAATGATGCAGGGCGTATTCAACACAATGAACCCTCACGCCGAGCGAACCGAAGATTTGGATCAAGATTTTTCGGCTACGGGTGCCTAGTAAAGCAGGATTTCGGTCTAAACTCCGCCATGCGGCGCCAATTGACCTTTACCGCCTGTTGTATTGCATCCGTTCTCTTCGGTCTCGCTCAGGCCGAGATCACGTACACCGTGAAGTCTATTGGCGACGGCTCTAAACTGTCCGTCGCCATTGAGTTTGAAGCGGACAAAGACGAACTGGCCCTTCAGATGCCCAACTGGGCCCCTGGTTCTTACTCCTATGCCGATAACTGGCGTCGAGTAGAGAACTTCGTTCTTCAGGGCGGCAAACTCGGCGAAAAGCCAAACAACTACACCTGGCCCATCTCCACTCGAAAGGGAACCAACCTTAAAATCTCTTACGAAGTGCCGGCGCAATTCGCGGACAACATCGGACACTTTAGCGGACCGAGCACCTACATGTACTTGGTCGGCAGGAAGAACGAAGCCTGCAAGCTCGTCTTCGCTTTCGAAAAGAAGACTCCGATCGCGGTTGGTCTCGACCCAATCGAAGAACACAAGAGCTACAAAGCGGACGATTACGACGTTCTCGCCGACAACCCTGTCACTTACGGCGATTTCCTTCTCGATACGTACAAGTTCGGCGGGAAAACCCACTACATCGCCTATCGTGGTCCGGCGCGAAAGGATGTTGACCTCGGCTATGTTCGCAAGGCGTGCAGTTTTGTCACTGCCAGCCAGAGTGACTTCTTCGGCGGGGTGCCTTATAACCGATACGTATGGCACTTCCAGACGAACGATCGTGTGGATGGTGCCGGTGGTTTGGAGCACCTTTCCAGCACGCAGATTTCGTTGTCTTCCGGTGTCGGTCCGCGTGCGGTGTCGGTTCTCTCGCACGAGTTCTTCCACCTCTGGAACGTGAAGCGAATTCGATCTGCGGTTCTGGGGCCTTTCGACTACACGACACTCCCCAAAACGGGCGCCCTTTGGTGGCTGGAAGGAGTGACGGACTACTACGCCAACACGCTTCTTAGCCGATACGGCTGGTGGAAAACCGAGGATCTTTACCAAGACGTTCTGCGAAACGTAAACTCCGTTCGAAGACGCCCCGAGCGCTTCGAAGTCTCCCCTTACGAATCCAGCTATCGCGTGGCAGATGCCAACAACGGTCGTGGAAACAGCCAAGGTTTTGGAGTGAGCTACTACAACACGGGATGGGTTGTGGGAATGATTCTGGACATCGCGCTGCTGGATGCGACCAACGGAAAGCACTCGCTGGACGATGTTGAAAAGTCTCTTTGGAAGCTTTGCGAAAACAACAAGCCGGGATTCGATGAGGGTGAAATCCGAAATCAATGTTCCAAGTTTGGCGGTCTCGAAGTGGCGTACCTCTACGACAAGATCGTCATGAAACCCGGCGAACTCCCGGTGGAAGAGCATCTGGCGAAACTCGGTCTGCAGATGGTGGACGTGAAGGAGAGTCGCCCCGACTTTGGCTTCCGCGCCTTGCCCGATCTCACCGCCAAGCAAATGCGCATTTCGATCGCCGCGGAGGTGAAAGATAGCCCGCTCAAATCGGGTGACTTCGTCGTCAGTGTCGGCGGGAAGAAAGTTGAGGGCACGACCAACGTGACCTTGTCTCGATCTTGGGAAGCGGCCACGAAGGACTTGAAGGTTGGAGACCGAATGACGTTGAAGATCAAGCGCGGAAGCGAGGACTTGGAAATCACGGTCCCGGTTTCAGCTCAGATCATCGACGTAAAGAAGATCGTCGACCTTCCCAACGTCACAGCTAGGGCTAAGTTCCTACGATCTAAGTTCGAAGCGCGCAAACGCTAAGTTCTGGAAACGCCAGCCCAGTCAGGCCCTGTAACTCCTCGTAATCGCCCCAACAAAATAGGGCGAGAGCGAGGAGTTTTCTCATATGGAAAGTTGGAAATTAGCGGCCGTAACAGGTGTGTTGGCTGCTCTCGGCGTTTCTCACGGTCAAGAACCGACCATCGACACCGCGCTTGCTTACCCAAGCTCGGCGAAGAATGACCTTGCCACTTTTGGAGGTCAAGGGCAGAACGTTGTTGCCTCTTTGGCGTCGCATCCAGAGTTTGCGGAAGAAAAGTACGACCGAAAGGTCACGGCGTCTTTCCGTGGAAGTTCTCTACAAGATGTCTTGCGCTGGCTGACTTCGCAAGGTGTCTCCTTTGTTGCAGACGAGTCCAAGCTGCCCAAGGATAAGAAGATCACGCTGAACGTCGTCGATCGCCCATTGAAGGAAGTTCTCCAGGCACTTGCTACGGCAATGGATGGTCACTGGGAGTCGGAAGGCGGCATGCTGGTCTGGCGCTCCGGAAGAACGGCTGAGTTCCGGTTCGATTCAGGACGAGTGTTTGCTCCAGCAAAACCGCCGATGCCGCCAAAAGTGAGCGGACCGGGATCAAAAGGGGCTCGACTCTTCACCGAGCGGGATATCGAGATGTTCCAGTTCGATACAGACAAGATGATCAAGGGCTGGAAAGAAATCGAGGTACCGGACGGCAACGGTGGAAAGCAAAAGGTTCGGGTTCCAGAGATCGACGAGAAGGTCATTGAAGAGTTCGCCAAGAGACAAGAAAAGTGGGCGAAGGAGTTCAGCGAGCGAATGGAAAAGGATTTCGGGAAAGACGGAGAGAAGCTTCGGTTTCTGAAGGAGCGGAAAATGTTGCCCCCGGAGCCGGGTTTGAGAATCACACCTGGTGATCCTGGAAAGATCTCGAAATCGCTCAGCGACTCTCAAAAGAAAACGCTGAAGGAGCGTGGATACCTGAAGATCGATGAACTCACCAAGGAGCAGCAGTCGATGCTTGGCCTCAAAGAGGTTGGGAAAGACGCGACGATCTCCATCGTGATCAATATCGATGGCGAGAAGATCGAAATCCGATCGAAGTAACAAGTCCACGCCCTTGGGCAAACGATAGGGAGGCGAGAGCCTCCCTTTTTGATGCCCCGTCGTTCAAACTTGAAGATGATGAATCGACGTTGGGGAACGGTTATAGGAGTCCTCGGAGCAGTTGGCGTCGCCCTCGGCGCGATTGGCACCCACGTGATCAAGAGCAGGGTAACACCGGATCGCCTGGAGACCTGGAAGACGGGTGTTTTCTACCACCTTGCCCACGTTTTGGCTCTTGCCGTTACGATGGCGCTCGCGGACCGAATCGACGTCACCTGGTGTCGCCGCCTGTGGCTGGCTGGCACAATTGTTTTTGCGGCAAGTCTCTACCTGTTGGTGCTTCTGGACCTGCGCATCATGGGCGCGATCGCTCCCATTGGAGGGAGTCTGCTCATCCTTGGTTGGCTCGCATTCGCCCTAGCTTGGACAAAGGCGAGCCCGACCGAGGGGTCCTAGCGCAGATTGCCGTCGCCCATTCCGCCGTCGTTCTTGTCCGGCTCGGTGGGAGTAGGGCCCTGTTCTGTCGAGATGGTGATGATGTTCTTCGCCTTGTCGAAGTTCACATCCGCTTCTAGCGATTCCGCGACGAACCGAAGTGGAACCAAGGTGGAGCCCTTGCGGAGAAGCGGGGCGACATCCATAGTGATTTCAGCGCCGTTCTTCTTGGCGATCAACTCGCCGATCGTCAGCTCGATTTCCAGATTGTCTTTGCGAGCAAAGATCCGCTTGTGAACTAAGTCGTAATCCACCTCCGCACCGAGAGCTTCAAAGATGGGGCGCATTGGAACAAGGGTTCGTCCGCCAACAAACTGAGGTTTCTCGTTGGCGAAGTTGACGACGTCACCGTCTACAACCACTTGAATAGCCTTTTGCTGCCCGGCAATAGCGGGGGACAACACCGAAGCCGAGAGAACCGTGGCAAGAATAGCAAGGCGGGTAACGCGAATCATAACTCATCATTAAGACGAGCCGAAGCCGCGAATAGACTGATTTTCCCAGAAAAATGTGACTCAGGTGCCCTAAAGGCAGATGAGAGCTTAAGGGCGCCAGGTCGAAGCCGTGGTTTTGGACTTCGCAGACCTCGTGAGAAACTCGAAGGGAATCCGGAAAATTGCCCGAACCTGAACTTCGACGAGTTCAATCTCCACCTTTTCGGCTTTCGATTGAAGGATGACCGGAGCCGACGCCTTAATGGATTCCGGCGCAAACCGCGCGACTGCGGTGCCCTGAACAACCGGTCCCATGCAACTGAGAACCGAAGAAATGGCGAGTGCTATTCCGTACATCGAAACCCTTTAAGCGCAGAATCCGTGCCGATCTGGCTTTCTCCCACTTATTCGACGACTGCACCGAACTTTCGGGTTCGGTTTTGATACGTTTTTAGTGCTTCTAACAGGTGTCCGGTCGAAAAATCCGGCCATGGATCGGGCGTTACCCAGAGTTCGCAGTAGGCACCTTGCCATATCAGGAAGTTGGACCAGCGCATCTCACCTGCGGTGCGGATCATCAGGTCGGGTTCAGGGTGGTGAGGGTTGTAGAGGTGTGCACTGATCAGGTCCTCGGTGATCTCTTCGGCATCAAACCCTGCCGCAATGAGGTCCTTCACCGCATCCACAATTTCCGCTCGTCCACCGTAGTTGACGGCGAGCGTAAAGACGATTCCCGTGTTCTCCGACGTGGTCTCGATTCCATCCTCAAGTGCCGCTCGGAGCCCGCTCGGAAGTTCTTCGATCCTTCCTGTTACGTTCACGCGAACGTTGTTTTTGTGCATCGTTCGCAATTCGTCCTTCGCCGCTTGTTCGATGAGCTTCATCAGCCCATCGACTTCGTCTTTCGGACGTCGCCAGTTCTCCGCGCTGAAGGCGTAGACGGTTAGGTACTTGATCCCAATCTCGCTACAGTCGAGGAGCGCTCCACGCAGTACCTTGTAGCCTTCGCGATGGCCAAGTAGCCTTTGCCAGCCGTTCTTCTTAGCCCACCTTCCATTGCCGTCCATGATGATGGCGACGTGAGAGGGAAGCGCATGAAGGTCGATCCCCATTTCAACGGCGCGTTTTTGGATGGGGTTCATTTTGGCAACGGAGGGAGTCGTGGGCATGGGGGAAAATAGGTGCCCCGAACGGAGGGGTTCGGGGCAACGCAGGATTAAACCTGCATGAGTTCTTCTTCTTTCTTCTTTCCTAGCTCGTCGGCCTTGTGAACAAAGGTGTCTGTAAGCTTTTGAATCCGGGTTTCATAGCCCTTCACATCGTCTTCCGTGATCTCTTTCTTCTTCTCGAGACCCTTGATTTGATCGATCGCGTCGCGACGAACGTTCCGGATGGAGACTCGTCCTTGCTCGGTTCGAGCGTGGACCTGTTTGACCATTTCCTTTCGACGATCCTCGGTCATTTGCGGGAAGGTGAGGCGAATGCCTGTCCCATCGTTCACCGGGTTGATCCCGAGGTCGCTCTTCATGATCGCTCGTTCGATCGTAGTGGTCATGCTCTTCTCGTACGGTTGGATGAGCAGTTGTCGCGGCTCAGGGATGCTGATGTTCGCGACTTGGCTGATCGGAGTTTCCGTACCGTAATAGTCCACATGCACTCGGTCAAGGACGGCCGGGGTCGCTCGACCCGTTCGGTACGAGGCGAAGTCGTGAACCATTGCTTCCACGGATTGTGCCATGCGATGTTCAGCGTCATTCAGAATTTCTTGTGGGTTCATGGGTTCTCGTTTGGTTGGGTCTGAAGAGAGTTAAACGGGCTTGTGCTCGTCAGCCACGAGCGTTCCGGTGCTTCCGCCTGTGAGCGCGTCTAGCAATGCGCCCGGCTTATGGAAATCAAGGACGATCAACGGCAGGCGATGGTCTTGAGCCATCGTGAATGCGGTTTGATCCATGACCTTGAGTCGATCCGAGATGGCTCGATCGTAACTGAGCGTGTCAAATCGTTTGGCTTCTGGGTTCTTCTTGGGATCGCTGTCGTAAACGCCGTCGACCTTGGTCGCTTTGACCAAAACGTCGGCCTCGATCTCGAGTGCGCGAAGAACAGCGGCCGTATCGGTAGAGAAGAAGGGGTTGCCCGTTCCTGCCGCAAAAACGACCATTCGGCCTTTTTGCATGTGTCGAATTGCTCGGCGACGGATGAACGGCTCGGCCACTGCCGAAATGGTGATCGCACTCTGAACGCGCACCTCAATAGACTGCTTCTCAATCGCAGATTGAAGGCCTAGGGAGTTCATCAGGGTGCCAAGCATGCCCATTTGGTCGGCAACGCTCCGGTCGATGCCACCTTCGGCAGAGAAGGTTTCACCGCGAATGAAGTTGCCTCCACCAACAACGATGGCGCACTCGATGCCGGCCTGTTGAACCGCAGCGATCTCGTGGGCGATGTAGTTGAGGATGTGGGGATCAAGTCCGAATCGAAGATCACCGGCTAAAGCCTCGCCGCTCAGTTTGATAAGTGCCCGTCTGTAAGATCTTCGTTGTTGCGCCAAGGATGTCCCTCAGAAGGGGAGTTTACCACCCGCCGTAATGCCTGGAGACCCAGACCTCACTCGCGTTCAAAAGCGACTCCAAGAACAAAAAACGCCCCTCCGCCAAGTTGGCGAAGAGGCGTCTCTTTCGGACCAGAATCGCTTACGCGTCTTGACCGACGGCGAAGTATCGGAAGCCCGTGACTTGGGTTCCTTTCGCTTCTTCGGCGATGTACTGGCTGACCGTCTTGCCTTGATCGACGTAGAACGGCTGCTCCAGGAGAACCACCTGCTTGATGTACTCCTTGTTCACGCGACCTTGAGCAATGTTCTTCGCGATGTTCTCAGGCTTACCCTCGTTGAGAGCTCGCTCGAACTCGATCTTGTACTCAGCATCAAGCTTCTCTTGCGGAAGTTGATCCTTGGACGTGAACTCCGGCTTGCCCCACGAGATGTGGACCGCAACCTTTCGGATAGCTTCGGAGCCTGCGCCCTCACCCGATGACATAACGGCAGCGCCGTTGGTCTTGTCGTGGTGGAGGTAGTAGGCAATCTTGCTGTCCGAAGTGAGTTGTTCGGCGACTTTGACCACGCAGTTTTCGCGGAAGGCGGCGATGATCTCGTCGGAGAATTCCTTCTTCTTCGCTTCGTCTGCGGTGCCGTTGTCTCGAGCCCAGTTGGCGATCTCTTGAACCATTGCGACGAACTTTTCGTTGTTGGAAACGAAGTCTGTCTCAGATTCGACAAGTGCCACGCCAAGAACGTTTCCGCTCTCCGATGAGGCAAATGCGACCGCGCCGGCGTTGGTTGCTCGGCCTGCTTTCTTGCCTGCCGAAGCCTTGCCCTTCTCTCGAAGGACTTCCTTTGCTCGCTCGTAGTCGCCACCTGCCTCTTCCAAGGCAGCTTTGCACTCCATCATAGGTGCATCGGTTTCTTCTCGAAGTCGCTTAACGTCTGCTGCGGTGTAACCGGCCATTACTTGCTTTCCTCAGTTCCTAGTTCAGCGCCAAAAGCCTTGGCGAATTCCTCGTCAATGTGGATCGGAGCGTCGTCAAGAATCTCCGTTCCTTCTTCAGTTTCGGAAATCGTTCCTTCGGTGACGGCGTCGCTCAGCGGTCGTGCTTCAAGAATCGCTTCGCTCATCTTTTGGGTGACAAGTCGGATCGCGCGGATGGCGTCGTCGTTGCCAGGGATGATGACGTCAGCGAGCTCAGGATCGCAGTTCGTGTCAACGATGGCGACGATCGGGATACCAAGCTTTCGAGCTTCGGCAACCGCGATGTCTTCCTTGTTGAGGTCAACAACGAACATAAGCGCGGGCATCGTTTGCATGTTCCGGATACCGCCAAGGTATCGGTTCAGCTGCTCTCGCTCTTCTCGTCGCTGAAGGGCTTCCTTCTTGGGAAGACGCTCGAAGTAGCCATCGGCTTCCATTCGGTCGAGTTCCTTCAGGCGGGAAATCCGGGCTTGGATCGTTTTCCAGTTGGTCAACGTTCCGCCGAGCCATCGCTCGCAGACGAAGTATTGTCCGCTTCGCTCAGCCGCTTCCTTGACAGCAGATTGAGCCTGCTTCTTGGTGCCGACGAAAAGAACCGTTCCACCGTCTTCGACGATCTTTTGGACGTAGTTCAGGGCATCTTCGAACAGCTTGATCGTTTGGTGCAGATCAATGATGTAAATGCCGTTGCGCGCGCCGTAAATGTAGCGCTTCATCTTGGGGTTCCAGCGTCGGGTTTGGTGCCCGAAATGCACGCCGGCCTCCAAGAGCTCTTTCATGCTCAGTTGGACCATATTATCTCCAGGTTGAACCTCCGGATAACGCCATGGGTTGAGCGCGCTTTTCTCCCATCAAGAGACAGGAGACCTGGACGCGCGACGCATCCGTGTGAAATTCCTCCAGAGGATACCTCAGGAGCAAAACCGCCCTCTTTCTCGAATAAGAAAGAAGGCGGCGCGATTTTGATGGGAGATGGATTAGTGGTTATAGATCGAATACGAATCCCAGTCGGGCTGGACCGCTAACCGTAGCGTTACCAACTGACCGACGTGGTAGTAGTCGTGGCCAACAATGAAAGCGCTTGCGGTGTGGATTCCGCTGTCGCCGGCTTCAAGCAGGAGATCCACTGCGGTCGCTCGTAGGCTCGTCAACGCGGAAAGCATGTCCTCATCGGAAAGCTCGGGCGCCACGTAAGAACCCCACTCGTGCTTCTCGCCCTTTGCCATCTTCGCGGCGGCGTGGTAGACCTCAAGAAGGTGGACGGTCATCTCTCGGAAGGACATCCCAGAGGCGACAGGCTTTGTATCGTAAGACTCGACGGGGAAACCGTTGAGGCATTTCTCTAACTGGTAGGCGGAATCGTCAATCTGGTGTTTGAGGAGCGAAATGGCGTCCATGCAGACAGTATTCACCGGCACGTGAATTCCGGGCACAATCCGTACAACTTGTTAAAGATTGCCATTGGAGGCACCCGTTGCGAAGGATTGAATTAACAACCGAGACTCTGATGCATGCCTACCTGTCGGGATTGTTCCCAATGGGGGACGAGCGTGGCCGAATCGATTGGTACACCTCCCATGACCGTGCCCTTTTTCCGATCTCCGGCATTCACGTCTCTCGGTCGCTAGCAAAAACCATTCGATCTGGGAAGTTTCGTTGGACCTTTGATCAGGCGTTTCCTCAAGTCATGCAGGGTTGTTTGCGACCAGGCGACAACTGGATCACCCCAGAGATCATCGACGTTTTTTGTGAGGCCCACGAGGAAGGCTGGGGTCACAGCGTAGAGGTTTGGAACGGGGAAGAGTTGGTCGGCGGATCCTACGGCTTGGCGATCGGCGGTGCGTTTTTCGCCGAGTCCATGTTTCACCGTGAGACCGACGCGAGCAAGGTAGCCCTTTGGGCGCTCATCAATCGGTGCCGAGAGCAAGGTTTTGAACTCTTCGATGCTCAGATGATGAATCCACACCTGAAATCCCTTGGTGCGTTTTCGGTGAGTACAGATGAGTACGAGACCCTCCTGGAATCGGCGGTGATGATAAAAACCGAGTGGGGGTTGCGCGTCTACCGATAAGTCGGGTGCCTAATCCGAGTGACCGGAGGTTAAGAACCGCGCCGCCTGGGAAAGGACAGGATTGAGAAAAGGTTCAATACCGGTGAACGTTGTGGTTGACGTGCTTCCTGCTAGAGACTATCTTTAAGAAAGCAGAGCCCAACGAGGTGTTCTATGGCCATTTATCACAAGATGACAATCGAAGAGATCAAGGAGTCGTTTGACCGCCTTGTCTCAGACCCGACGATGAGGTCGCTCTCTGCTGTCTTGCGGATTGGTCAGGAGCAATTGGACGCCCGCGGCAGACTCGGGAAGTACAAGAACATCGCCTTCATCACGGGTGTGACCTCGCTCGTCGCCGTGTTCGCCGCCCCTGCGGCCTCTCGTTCGCGGATCGCGGAAAAGAACCTTCAGATTTTTCAATGGGTCTGTGTGGGCGTTTGCGTCTTCACCGTCATCATGCTTCTTCGAATTCGAAACGAGTTGGAGAAGAATCTCCGCGAGGAGAACGAACTTCGAAAGATGATCCTCACCGCCGCTCAGAAGATCCACGTTGCCGAATCTTTCTCGCCGATGCCACTTTCCGACGAGCAGCGTTCGACGCTACGAGAATCCATGAAGCAAGAAGGGTATCGCGGAGACCTAAACGACATCCTCGACGTTCACTAGGGACGCATTGTCTATTCCAAGCAACTGTTGCGATTCCGGCCTTGCCGGGATGAACTCGGGATTTGCTCGGTGATACGCCATGCTCGCCTGACTCAGAACAATTGAAGTTGCTACCGCAACGTTGAGCGACCCAGTTGCTCCGAACATGGGAATCGCGATGACGTGATCGCTCATCTCGACGATTTCATCAGGAACTCCTTGCCACTCGCTACCCGCGACAATAGAAAGAGGGAAGGTCCAATTAAAGTCGAAGATGCTTACCGCTTCGGGGGTCCAGGTGAGTGAGACGAGGGTTCGACCCGCTTCTTTAGCCTGCTGGGCAGCTTCAAGAGCGGATAGCCAGCTGTAGGGTTGCCACTTCCTAGCGCCACGGGAGCCCGCAAAATCGGTGGCTCCATCTTCTTCTTTTTGAAAGGTGACTCGCTCGATCCGAAAAGAATCGGCCGCCCGCAAAATGCCTCCGTGGTTCACCGCTTTCCCAAGCGGGCAAACAATCACCTCGATCGGTGCTCGCAACAGGCTTGGATAGATGTGTCGCAGTCTCGGGCTGGACGTGGCCTCCGCTTGATCCCAAACGGCTTCGTTCTCCGCATCCATTCGGCGCATTCGTTCGCTTTGGGTAAGCCGCATCCTAAAACCCATTATGTCGAAACGCGCACCGAGCGGGGGTTCTCGGGCAAAGCCGGTAAGAATGCGCGAGGGCACCTTTCTTGTGGCTGGAAAGACCCTGGTGGAAGTCACTGCCGGCAGTCGCACGAGGGAAGCGATTTGTGGGAGGGACGGATTGGGAGAGAAAAGAGGGAAGCGAAATGGGGGCGAAGAAGCAAATGAAGATCGTGAGGCTTATCGAGCCGGAGATGTGTCTCGACTGCCGATTCGCCCAGATCGCCGACGTTGAAACTGCTTCGGGTGAGAACCAAAGGATGATCTATTGCCGCAGGTTGGACTGCGACAACTGGGATATGTCCACCACCGAAGAAGCGAAAGAAGTGCGCGTTGAAGACGACGCCGCATAGGCTGACGAAACACAATTTTTGTGGAGAGGGAGAGACCAGGGGCTCGGCGAAAGTCGGCCCCTTTTTTCGTGCCTCATCCTCTCCTCGTTCTCTGTCACAATTCGGATCATGTTGCGATTAGGCGTCGTGGGCGCGGGCAGACTTGCGGGAGTGCACTTGCGGCACCTGAAGCCGTTGCTTGCCGATCACGGAGGCTCTGAACTCTTCGTCTTTGATCGCAATCCGGAGCGAGCCACCGAGTTCGCTGCGCAAAATGGTGGATCCGCCGTCACCACCTTTGACGAGCTTTTGAAGTCAGTCGACATTGTCGACATCGTCACGCCCAATGACGCCCACGCCGAGTTCACGGTCGCAGCCGCGAAAGCTGGAAAGCAGGTTTTTGTTGAAAAGCCCTTGGCGCACAACTTGGAAACGGCTCGCAACGTGGTCTCCGAATTGGAGGGGCATTCAGGTTCGGTTGTGATGGTCGGCCATGTTGTTCGCTACTTTCCCGAGTTCCGGCGTGCCGCCGATCTGATCGACTCGGGCAAGATTGGTCGAGTTGCAGCCGCAAGGGTTCGTCGAGGAGGCGGAGTTCCTCAGGGAGCCCAAGGGTGGTTCACCGATCACCACCGGTCAGGCGGTGTCTTTATCGACCTCGCCGTTCACGACTTCGATTGGCTACTTCAGAGATTTGGCTCAGTGAAGACCGTCTTCGCCCGTTCAGTGGGAGCCAAAACCATGTCTGGTCCCGACCACGGGATGGCGACGCTCGAATTCCACTCCGGCGTGATCGCCCATGTCGAGGCAACCTGGATGGATCCGGAAGGATTCAGCGTTGGATTCGATATCGCAGGCTCAGAAGGGCTGCTGCAATACGATAGTCGTCGCGCAAGCTCGGTGCGAACCGTCCGACCCGGAGAGAAGCGCTACGAGGGGAATTTCACGCCCGCTGACGATCCTTTCCGGCGACAGTTTCAAGACTTTATCGAAGCAATCGTCTCCGGAAAGCCTTCTCCTGTGCAACTAGGCGATGCCTTTGCCGCTCTCGAGGTGGCCTGTGCAGCCCTTGAGAGTGCCCAAACTGATCGTGTGATTGTGTTAGGCGACAGGTCGTAGCTCGCCTAGGTACTCTCGCAGCATGCGACCTGACGGAAGGCAACTCGACGAACTACGCCCTTATACCTTTGAAAGGGGCTTTGCAAAATTCGCCGAAGGATCGTGCCTCCTTAAGCTTGGCGATACCCACATGCTCGTGACGGCGACGGTGGAAGAGCGGGTTCCGCCGTTCCTGAAGGGCAAGGGTCAGGGGTGGATCACCGCCGAATACTCCATGCTTCCCAGATCTGGCCGACAGCGCAACAATCGCGATCTCATGAAGCCAAATGGTCGATCGATGGAGATTCAGCGACTCATCGGACGATCGCTCCGCGCTGTTGTGGACTTGAGCGCCCTGGGTGAAAACACGATCACGATTGACTGCGATGCGATCCGGGCAGACGGTGGCACTCGATGCGCCGCGATCACCGCGGGTTACATTGCGCTTTCCGATGCGGTGGATTACTTGTTGAAGAAACGGGCTATCAAGAAGAACCCCATTCTTGACCAAATCGCCGCGATCAGCGTTGGGATCTACCGAAATCAAGAAGTTCTGGACCTGAATTACGACGAAGATAGCGAAGCGGGCACAGACATGAACGTGGTCATGACCGGAGCCGGAAAGTTTGTCGAGATTCAAGGCACGGCGGAGCACGATCCTTTTGGACCAGACACCCTTGGTCGCATGTTGAAACTTGCGAAAAAGGGTTGCGACGAGTTGATGGTCGCCCAGCGAGAAACGCTCGGTCAATAAGGGCTCCGCAAAAGGATTCGTCAAGATGCGTCTTGTAATTGCCACTCACAATCGGAAGAAAGCGGGAGAGATGGTCACCATCCTCAGCGCACGTTTTCCGGAACTCGAAATCGTCACGCTTGCGGAGTATCCCGAGGCTCCTGAACCCGAAGAGACCGGAACGACCTATGCCGAGAACGCTGCCATCAAGGCGAACAGTGCGGCAGAGGTAACGGGCGAGTGGTGCGTGGCCGATGACGCGGGTCTGGAAATTGACGCTTTCGACGGAGCTCCTGGGGTTTACAGCAAGCGGTTCGGCGGCGAGGACCTGCCCTTTCCGGAGAAGATTGCTCTTATCCTGGAACGCCTCAATGGAGTCTCCGTTGATCAGCGAGGGGCGAGGTTCAACTGCTTCGTGGCGCTGGCCAAGAAGGGTCACCCGACGGAACTTTTCAACGCAACCTGCGAGGGCCGAATCTCTGAGACTCCTTCAGGCAACGGCGGATTTGGTTACGACCCGATCTTTTTCTTGCCTGAGCTAGATTGCACGATGGCCGATCTTACTGCGGAACAAAAGCACCGGATCAGTCACCGCGGCAAGGTGCTCAAGCAGGTGGGCGATCGCCTCGGAACTTTGCTTGCCAAAGGCGAATAGTTCCTGTCGAGTCGTTCGCTGAAACTTTCCCGACCCGAAATCTGATAACTAGCGAGCTCCTTGCCCGTCATAATCACCGTACTCGACTATGCTTCCACTCTTTGCGGCCGTCGCTTTGTTTACAACGAACCAGCCTGTTGAGCTTTCGTTTGTTAGCTCCTCTTTGGCAGTGGCTCCCGCTGCACTTGCCCCCGAGGTAGCACCCAAAAAGCTGGATGTGAAGGAAGTGGGGCTGGGATTCACCCATCCTGCCAACTGGCGAAAGGTTCGGTCGCCGAAGGGGGCGTTTACTTCGCGGGCGATTCCGTTCACAGAGCCGAAATTCGAAGCGAATCTGGACCTTTATCTGATCGTCTCCGATTCTTCGGCGGAAGACTACAATGCAAAGTTCGCCGAAGCTCTGAAAGACAAGGCGGTAGTTGAGCGGCAATGGATTCTTGAGGTGCTGGACTCAAAGGTCGCACTCACCCGCTTTACCAAGAAAGACAAGCAGGGCGAACGAGCAACGATCCACGCCGCTGTTCTTCGACCCGGCGCTAAAAAACTGGGAATTGAAATTTCTGCTCCCAAGGCCAATGATGGCGTCCTCGAGCCCAAGCTTATGGAATTCTTGGAGACCGTTCAGCCAATGGAAGCACCCCGGGTTGATGCCCAAGGGCTCCCGGCCATGAATGAAACGCGAATCTTTATCGAGGGTTCGAAACCCCCGACAAAGCCGTTCGTTGGCCCCATGTCGGCTCCGATCGTTGTTGAGAACCGCAACTACACGGTTTTCCTCCCCGCTCAAACGGGGGTCGCTCGAACCGCAAGGGAAGACTTTATCGCGTTCTTGTCGCCTCAGAAAAAGGTGGTGAAGGGTTCGTTCGGCGACTCGTTCATGCCGGACTTTGTCGGCGTGATTCGTCGAGTCGAGAATGAAGACTTGGAGAAGTATTCGGTTGTGCAACAGCGCAGTAACGAGCCAGGTTATTACACCGAATCGGGGATGTTCATCGACGGCATCAGAACCCGACAAGGCAAGAGTGCCGAAGGTAAAGACCGAATGTCGGCCTGGACGGTATTGCTGGACTTGAAGCGAGAGGGGTTTGTGGTTCTGTACTGCGAGGCAGAGGGTTCTCAGAACCTGAAGGATCTTCGTTCCAAACTCTATGAGTTCGCCAGAAAGGTGCGCATCGAACGTAAATCGTGATTCTTGCGCTCAGTTCGTCCTCGGCGATGACCTCCGTGGCTCTCATTGATTCCGATGGGGGGATCTTGTTCTCCGCGACGAGGGAATGGAAAAACCGCGCCCTGGAGGCTTTCTCGGAAATGTTAAGCGAGCTTCCTGTCTCACTTTCCGAGGTCGACCTGTTCGTGGCAGACCTTGGGCCGGGATCGTTTACCGGAACCCGCGTGGGTGTTACGCTCACGAAATCTCTTGCCTACGCGCAGTCAAAACCCTGCGCGGGTTGCGACAGTTTTGATCTGATCGCGGCGAACCGAACCGTTGTCTTTCCGAGCAAGCGTGGTGAATGGTTTGTAAGGGTCCCGGGAGAGGCCGTTTTCAGAACGGAAGAAACCCTCGACGTCCTGAACCAACGATATTCCGATCTCGTCGGCTTTGGCCCGGGCTTCGAAGACGCCGTTTACCCAAACGCTGAAAAGGTGGCTGAAATCCGCGATCGTCTGATCCCAACCTCCCCGGCGGAGCTCCTCCCCATTTATCTGATCGAGCCGAGCATCAGCACACCGAAGAAGCCCATCGGGTACACCATGTCCAACCCAACTGTGGGACCCAGTTCGAACAATGACAAGGGTTAATCAAGGACGATTCTGATGCAGTTTGATTGGACTCAGGTGAGCCGGAAAGTGCCGCTGGGCCCCTACACCACGCTCAAGGCGGGTGGATCGGCCGAGTTCTTCGTGGTTGCGAAGTCTCACGATCAGCTCGTGAGGGTCATCAGCGCCGCCCAGTCTGAGGGCCTTGATGTCACCCTTTTGGGTTGGGGAAGCAATGTTTTGCCCGCAGACGCGGGTGTTCAAGGACTCGTGGTTGTCAACGCCGCGCGGTGCATCGAGATCGATGCAGAAGGATCGCTTCTTGCCGATGCCGGGGCGGGTTTTCAGGAAGTCTTTCTCAAAGCGGCTCAACGCGGATTCGGCGGACTCGAGTTTGCGGTTGGCATTCCTGGGACCCTTGGTGGCGCTTTGGTTTCTAATGCGGGAGCGTACAGGAGCAACGTTTCCGAGTTTCTGACCAGGCTGGAGATCGTGCAAAACGGCGAGCCGCAATGGGTCGATCCTAGCTGGATGGAGTTTTCGTACCGCGATTCCATTCTTCGCCGCCCGGATGCTCCTAAGGCGGTGGTCACCAAGGTGGAGATGAAGCTCCCCGAAAAGCCTGCCAAGGCGATTTTCGATGAGGCGCGGGAGTATCAGCGACAACGAATCTCCAAGCAGCCTCCCCCCGCGAGCGCAGGAAGTTTCTTCAAGAATGTTGTCGATACGGACCTCGCAAAGCGGATTCCTGGTCTCACTGAGGGCATGAGGAAGGCGGGAGTGGTGCCTTCTGGCTTCCTCATCGAAGCATGCGGACTGAAAGGCTTTCGTCTTGGCGGGGCGATGGTAGGGAAGAAGCATGCCAATTTTCTTCTCAACGTCAACGAAGCAAAAGCGACCGAGATCCGGTCTTTAGCAAGCCACGTACGGGAATCGGTGCACGCTCAGTTTTCAGTCTGCTTAGAGGAAGAGGTTTTGTACCTTGGCGATTGGTCGGACTTTGTCCCGATCAGTATGTAGATGTCTTTTCGATCAGCGTTTCCGGTGCCTGCAGCCAGCCCTGGTCGTTTGCCATCAACAAAAGCTGAACGGCAATAGAAAGAGCGCAGACGGCGACGATCATGTCGATTAGCACCGTTAGCAAGGGAAGCCCAATCTTGCGCGCCAATGCGTTCTGGCGCTTGTTCGATTCGAGCGCTCGGGAACGGAAAGATTCCGAGAACCATTGAAGCGGAGCCTCTTGGGCGCGCCGCATCCACGGCTGTCTCATTAGCCAAAGAATTCCCCACCAGAATCGGCGGGCTAGCCAACGAGAAACGACGGTCATGGATGCTCCCAAGTAGAATACGTCTATGATCGGAGCAGATCGTGCCGTATTCCACTGGATTAATCGGTGGCCAGGCTTTTGGGAAGCTCCGATGCGTTTTTTCTCGGAGGGTCTTAACTACCCTTGGGTCAAAGCTCTCCTTGGAATCATGCTCCTCGCAATGATTCTTTCCGGGAAGCAAACTCGGCGAGCGGCCGTTCTTGCTCTCATCTCGGTACCGCTTGCAAATCTTGTGACGGATCTGTTCAAGAAGGGCATCCCCATGCCGAGGCCGCTAAACGATCCCGATCTCACCGATTGCATCATGCGGGTCGGCTACGCTGACTCTGCGGGCACGGCAAGCGCACACTCAGCAAACATGATGGCTGCGGGAGTGATGTTCCTGATCCACCTTCGTTGGTTCGGAGCACCCTGGTTGATCCTTGCTATTTTTGTGGGCCTGAGCCGCATCTACAACGGTGCCCATTATCCGAGTCAGGTGGTTCTTGGATGGGTCGTTGGTGCCTTTATGGCCATTAGCGTGCATCTCATTGCCGAGCGCATCCGTAAAGGAAAAGAGCAGAAAGCGGCCGAGACTTCCTCCCCGACAAAGCTCCAAGAGATTCATGAGCCAACGCAGTCGTAGCGCCTTAAATCCCCAACAGCGGTCGCTGGTCTACGCGACGATTGTTTCTATCGCCCTCACTCTTATTCCTTTCGGGCGGTTCGTGCTGTTTCCGATCCAGTATCTCAACACGCACTTCCACGAGGCGATGCACGCGTTTGCGACTCTTGCGAGCGGCGGTCTGGTGCGCAAGATCGAAGTTTATGGGGACACGTCGGGGGTCACTCTCAGCCAAGGCGGATCGCTCTTTCTGATCGCGCCTGCCGGATACCTCGGGGCGACCTTGCTTGGGGCGTTCGTCATCGCCTCGTGCATGAACGGGGAAGCCGCTTCGAAGATTGCCCGGGGCCTTGCGATCGCACTGATGGTCGTGATCATCCTGTGGCTGAGGGGTGACCTAGTGGGACTCCTGACCGCATTTGCTTGGTTAGGGGTCTTGTGGTCGATCCCAAAAATTGCGGATGTCGAAACGCGAATGTTCGCAGTTCAGTTCATCGGAGTGCAGCTTTGTTTGACGTCGTTGGCGTCGTTCCGAGATCTCGTAATGCTCAGTTCTCTCACTGAAGCGGCAACCGACGCGAAGAATATGGAAAGAGCCACCGGCATCCCTGCCATTGGCTGGGCATCCCTGTGGCTCGTTCTTGGTGGTATCGGCCTGATTATTGGCCTGCGTCGGGTGCTGGCTCCGAGGCGTTAGCCGCGGCTCCAACAAGGATCGGCTCGGAAAGTTCCAGGTGTCCCAGCGTGTCGAGTTTCTCACCATCGACCTTTAGGACAACCGACTTAACTTTCGGAAACTGACCGAGGCAAACCTGGAGAGCCTTCACGAAGTCGGACTCTTCACCAGAGGAAAAACCGCTTCGAACTCCGCTCGAAACATCGAGCGTGGCCAAGCCATCTTCTGAGACCTGGAAGTCCACAAAGTTGAACTCCTTGTACCCAAGGGTGCCCAGCATGGCATTGAGGGCTCCTAGTTCAGGCTCCTTTGCTGAGACCTTTACCGACCCGGAGAGCTCGTAGCCCGTTTCTGTCTGCTTGATAGACTGGACGCTCACTTGTTCCTTAAGCGGGGCCGGGTCGACGGGGTCCGTTGGTTCATTGGTTGGACGTTGAACGGGCGCCTGCTCTTTAAGAATGGGATTCTGCTTACTGCCAGGTGCAGATTGGACGTACGTCGCGATGCCGGCCAAGCCCAGCCCTGCAAGGAGACCGAATGCCACCAGCGTAATGGGGAATGACTTGCCTTTGCTCATTGTCCTAAGAACGTTTTTAATCCTTGCACGATCGCCTTACCGACGCCCTGCTGAAATTCCTTCGTTTGCATTTTCGCCCGGTCTGTTGGGTGAGTGATGAATCCACACTCAATCAAAATTGCGGCTGCCTTTGTGTCTCTAAGTACTTTCAAACCACTGGAATACAAGGTGCTGTCACTTCGGTATCCCAAGTCTGGAAGCTTGCCGTAGCGGAGGAGTTCTCGATGAACACACTCTGCCAGGAGCTTTCCGATGGCGTTCTTCTTGTGATAGTACGTTTGCGACCCGCTGGGGGATGCACGTCCTCTTCCCGGCGAGTTGATGTGGATCGAAATGAAGAAATCTGCTTTGTTTTTGTTCGCGAGTTCGCACCGAGCATCCAGGGACGGATAGGTATCTTCGCGACGCGTCATGAGCACCGTTGCACCTTCCGCCGAGAGCTCTGCTGCCGCGAACTTGGCCATTGGAAGCGTGAGATGCTTCTCACAAAGAGCGCCGTGCCGACAACCGGAGTCGGAGCCACCGTGACCGGCGTCGATAACAACGATCTTGCCCGCAAGGGATCCACCCTGGGTCGGTCGAACAAGTTGAATCTGCAATCCGACTGGGCTTGTCCAAAGCTCCACACCCATTGCTCGGGTGAGTTGGAAGGTTAAGAAGGTGCCGCCTTTCTCGGAGCGGACGTTTACGCCGGCAACAAACTCCGACTCGAATTTGTCGTCGGGAGAGAGTTGAAGATTGCTCTGCGGGATGAACAACTCAAACGCATCGGGGCCCTTTTTGGCAAACTGCGCAGGCTTCTTAAGGTGCGCGGCGGGCAATTTGATCGAGAGCAACGTGGTATTCGCGTTCTCGATGTCCACTCCGATTCCAATCGTTTTCAGGGGTCCCGCTGAAGGAGTCGGAACCGGCGTCGTACCGGTTTCCGAGGGGACGGTTTGCTCTGGCACCACCTGCGGAGGGGTGAAGTCAAAACTGAAATCTTTCTTTGGTGAGTCATCCGAAGTCGCTTTAGAGAGGTCAGGAACAAAGGTTGTCTCTAAGACCACTCTCACCGTGTTTGGCTTGAACTGGGAGACCCGAGCACTGGATTCCAAGTCGAGCTTTGTATTCGGACCCATCCGAGCACCGACGATGTCTAACACGACTCGAGAGGGTGAGGTAAGCGTGGTGACTGAAGTTTTTAGGGGAAGCGTGGAAGAGAAGCTGACCGTTCCTTTTGAAACGCGAACGTTCTTGAGAGCCGCCGCAACTTCTAATCGATCAAAACCAGGCGTCCAAGCCGCGATGGCTCCGGCTTCGGCAACGAGGTCGCGGACCGACAAGCAAGCCTGACCGTTGACCTCTTTCAAGGTGGTCATGTAAAGCGACTGATCGATGATGACCTTCGCTTCTCCGTTTTGAACGGATGCGCTCCATCCAAACGCTTCCACCAAAGCAATGGGCAAGTAGAAGTCATCCGCAATGCGGAATCCCTTGGCGGGCGTTTCAAAGTGGGTAAAGGCGAGTTCGGCCTTGCGAACAGCACCCGTCACGTTGGCTTGCACCGGCTTGTTCTGCCGACCTTTGGTCGCTAATGAAGGTTCTCCTGCAAACGCAGTTGTCACCAGCGCCACTCCTAGCGCGAAAAAGCCAACACTCCTTGTCATTACGGCCCCGGTAAATTGTACAGCCATTCTAGAAATTTCAGTGCCAGAAAAGCGCACCGACCGATCCCTAGGGTAAATTCTTGGCTCCTTTCGGGAAATCGTCAGATGCGGTTTTCCTCTCGGGCGGTTAGCTCAGTTGGTAGAGCGTCTCGTTTACACCGAGGTTGTCGGGGGTTCGAGTCCCTCACCGCCCACCATTCACCTTTCGATAGGTGGGTGCGCACTGCCCGGTTTTTGCTGCCGATGGCCCCAGATCTGATTCTATTGGATGATAAGGCATCCCTTGGGTGAGTTACGGACGCTTAATGTCCTCTTCCAGACTCACTCACCATCCCCGCGCATAGTCTTTTTTACAAGCTCATTTGAACGCTTGATCAAAAAATAAACCCCGATGATTCAAAGAATCTTCGGGGTTTATTTCGTCTTAGTCTACTAAGACTCTAGTTGCCGGGTCCTGGCGCACCCGCACCCGCGGGCGGTCGAGGCCCGCCACCGGTATCAAGACTGCTCTTGAAGTCGGATGGAGCTTGGTTAGATCCAGGCGGAATATTAACCGTTGGCTTCGCGCCGCTCTTGAAGGTGTTTTCCTCTGCCTTAGTTGCGCCCGTTTCCGATCCGCAACCAACGAGAGCAGAAGCCACCACCATGGAGCTGACGATAAGTAGAGTCTTAAGAACTTTTTTCATTGCTTAACTTAGAGTCGGGTGTAGTTCCACATGTTCTGTTGATCGAACTGTGGCTCGTAACCTTCTGCAGGGTTGGTTTGGACGGGATCCATCGACTTCGCGTGACCGTCGGTGAACACGAAGATACCTTGGTTTCCGTAGACGGCAACGGAGCCGTATCGGTCGTTTCGGTTGACTACGATGGTTTGCCCGTTAGCGGTAACCGTGTAAGGACCGCCTGTTCGAGGAGTTCCACCGGGAGGAGGGGTTCCTTGCGGGTGAACCGTAGGTCCAGCAAAGTCCCAGAACGGAGCGCCCGTGATGAGCGCGCCCATGCCCCAGATGTTGTTACCGTAGTAGTGCGACGCATACATGATGGTCTCCGCAGGGCGACCGACCATGGTTTGGCTAACCGTGTACGGACCGCTGTACCAGCCTTGAATCATGTTGATGACGCCCACCGCTTGGTTGTTGGTGCCATTCCACTTGATCAGGGAGTTGGCTGCGTAGGAGATGGAAAGTGCGTCGGCTGGGAACCAGTTCGGCCAGAATGCCCGGCTCTTGGGGTCCTGAGGATCCAACAGCATTGGGTAGTTCTTGATGTAAGGTTGCGTGGACCAAACCCAGCTACCGTTCGGGTAGTACCAGTCGTTGCCGGAACCAAACGGGAACATGTCGTCGTTGTCCGTGCTGTAAATCAAGGTAGCCGTAGCCGTTTGCTTACAGTTGGAGAGCGACTGGGTCTTCTTTGCAGCAGCCTTTGCCTGTGCGAAGACAGGGAAGAGGATTGCCGCGAGGATCGCGATAATCGCGATGACTACGAGGAGTTCAATTAGAGTGAATGCTTTTCGTTGCATGGTTAGTCTCGTCAATGAGATGGACGCGCTGCCGTTTTCTCGGACTTCGAGTCAGCAGTCGGGAATGATGAATGATTGTTCTGGAACGCTTGCAAGGAGCGAGAGTTGCCAGGGAATGAAAGCGTGCGTGGCGAAGGAACGGTTGCGAAATCGACCTTTCCAAGAAGCCTAGGTCGGGAAGAGGCTCCTCTGGATTCGACAAATTGTTCGCGGAAAATGTTCATGCCACTGGTGCGCAGATAGCGTCGAAATTGCAATACGCTGGATTTACGGTTAAATGCGGGATCGCTCTATAAAGATACAACGATATAGTTGGATTTGTTCTTCCTTTTTGTAGGAAGTTGCTGGAAGTGGTTAAAAAACAGGTCAAAGAGCCGTTGCTGGGCTCATCCACACTCCCCAAAAAGGGAATTTGCCACCCTAATCGGTCTCAAAATGGTCGTCAGACGCCACTCCCTCCGGGGACGGAAAGGGCCCTCACTGAGTTCACGCTTTCTACCGAGCTCTTTGTTTGGTGTGACAGGTCTTGCCCGAGAAACTCTCCCTGAGCTCTTCTAAACCTCTTGAGATATGATCTAGCCGATGTTGTCGACAATGGCTATCGTGGCGGCTTTGCTTCCGACTCTGCCCATCGGGATCGATGGAGGTCCCACGCGGATCGTTGCAACCGAAAAGCTGCGATCGCTGAAAACGGTGCCCGAGGCTTCCAATTTCGAAAAGACGTCCAGTTATGAGGATGTTATGGAGTTTCTCCGCGACCTTGAACGGCTCGGAGCACCCATCCGCATCGAGTTCTCTGGCAACTCTCCAAAAGGAAAGCCGATTCCGCTAGTCGTTGCCAGTCGTCCGCTCATCTCAACACCGGAGGAAGCCGCCCGGTTACAACGGCCGATTATCTACATCCAGGCGAACATCCACGCAGGTGAAGTAGAAGGGAAGGAAGCCGCGCTTGCCCTCTTAAGGGATGCGTCCTTGCCGACCAACCCGCTTTTGGACAAGGTCGTGCTGGTGGTTCAACCCATCTATAACGTCGACGGCAACGATTCTTTTGGACCCCAAGAGCGCAACCGTCCAGGACAGAATGGGCCCGCTGTGGTTGGACTGCGAGCAAACGGTCAAGGGTTTGACCTCAATCGCGACTGCGTGAAAGTGGAATCTCCGGAGATGGAGAGCGCACTGACCGAGATTTACAATCGGTGGAACCCTCATGTGGTTTTCGACCTTCACACCACCAACGGAACCCGGCACGGATATCCGCTCACCTACGGAGGTCCGCTTCACGCGAACACCCATCCAGCCATTCGCGATTATTCGCTCGGAGAGTTCTTCCCTGCGGTGAGAAGTGCCAGCAGGAGCAAGTTCAAACTCGAGCTTTTCGATTACGGTAACGCAGAAAAGAAGGATGGCAATACGGTTTGGAGCACGTTCGCGGGAGACGCTCGCTACGTGACCAACTACGGCGGTCTTCGTAACGCGATCACGATTTTGAGCGAGGCGATGGTGTACGAACCGTTCTCGAACCGGATTCGGGACACGCGCAACTTTGTCGATCTCTGCCTTGAGAAGATCGTCCGAGACAGCAAGCGCATTCTCAAGAACAAGGCTCTTGCCGATGCAGACGTGATTGCATGGGGACGAGATCCAAAGAGCGCGCCTCCCTTCGCGGTTTCTTACAAAGTGAAGTCGCGAGGATTCGAGGAAGTCCTCATGGAGCAGTTGCCAAGCGGCGAGCGGGGTCGGGGGCCGATTCGTTCGATAGGAAAGACGCGGATGGAGGTTTTCGATCGATTCGTCGCGGAAGAGACTGATCGGTTCCCGATGGGATTCTTCGTTCCAAAGAAGTTTAGTGATGCATTAGTGAAGGTCCGATTGCACGGTGTCACCGTCGAGGAGATTGTCGAAGCGCCGAAGGTGATCTTTGCGGAGAGCTTGAAGGTCTCAACTTGTCAGGTCCTTCCGAAATTCCAAGGACACGAGATGATAAGAGTGAAAGGCGCATGGGAACGGATGCCGATTACCAACCCTTCCGAGTACGTCCTCGTTCGAACCGCCCAGCCATTAGGCATCGTTGCCTTCGAACTTCTTCAACCGAACACGCCCGACAGTTTGACCGCTTGGAACTTCTTTGGGGCCAAGTTCGACGTTGGGGAGATGCATCCGGTGCTCCGAGCTTTTGAACTGGATGGAATTCGATCGCGGCGGTGGTCGGCGAAATAGGTTGGTTCGTGGGGATCACCGGATAAACTTCCGATGATTCTTTTTGGCGCCTGGTGATGCTCTTATTCGAACCGGGACAGACTGTAGGGCGAGGATGGATATGGGAATGGGTAGGTCGGTAAAAGTTGCAGGATTGGCGTGCTTAGTCGCCTTCGTAGCCGGTTGCGGTGGTGGAGGGACAGACGCAAAGCCCGCGTTCCGAAGCATGAAGATTGAGCCAAGCACCGTACGTCTCGGTCTTAGCGGGATCAATACGTTTACCGCGGTTGTCGATGGTGGGAAGCAAAGTGTTCGCTGGCAGGTTGTCGACGCGTCTGCCGGAACCATCGACAAAGAGGGTAAGTACGCCGCTCCTCGTAAGTCTGGAACGTACAAGGTTCGCGCCGAGGTGGCAGGGGACCCCTCCAAGTTCGCCGAGGCGACCGTGATCGTCGAGAGCAACTACGACGTTCAGATCACGAACTCCGGACCCTTAAACATCGGGACTGACGGAACTCTCACGATGACGAGTCGAGTGGCAGGTGCGACCGACCAGCGCGTCACTTGGTCCGCGACGGGGGCGACGATTTCGGCCACGGGTGTGCTGACCGCTCCTGCGACCGTTGGAACTTGCACGGTCACTGCGACCAGTGTCGACGATCCCGCGAAGTCGAAAACCGTCACGGTGAACATTGTTCGTCCGGTCGAAATTTCATCACCTTCCACGCTCCCGCTCTCCATTCCTAGAAGCAAGCTCACTTTTGGAGCAAAAGTGGTGGGCGTCAACAGCACCAATGTCGATTGGTCCGCAACGGCCGGAACGATCAACGCCTCCGGTGAATGGACGGCTCCCGATTCCACGGGCACCGTTACGATTACGGCGACCAACAAGGCAGATACGTCAAAGACTGCATCGGTCAACGTTCAGGTGGTTGCGAATGTCCAAGTTCGATACGTTGTTGAGGGCAAGGGCGAATTTGTTCTCTCGCTTCGGCCCGATAAGGCGCCGAACACCTGTGCCAACTTCGTGACCCTGGTCAACCGTGGTTTCTATGACGAAATCATCATGCACCGATACGAGCCGGGATTCGTGATCCAGTGGGGCGACCCGCTCACGAAGACGCTGCCTCTTACGGATCCAAGCATTGGAACCGGGGGACCGGGATACACGATTCCGTTCGAAGCGAATGATCTGCTCCACGGTCGGCACGTCTTGGCAATGGCACGAGCGACGGGCTTAGACACGGCTGGATCCCAGGTGTACATCACTCTTGCTCCGCAACCGTCGCTCGACGGCAATTACGTGGTCTTTGGTGACGTGGCATCGGGTGGAGACGTTGTGGACGCGCTGAGGCGTGGCGACAAGATCCTCACTGCACGGGTTCAAGCCGTCCCTTAAATGATCCTTGCGGTTAGTGCGTTTGTTATTGGGTCGCCGGTTCTTCATTGGCTGGCGACCCGAAGCATCGTGCTGACCTACCACGACGTTCTTCCGGGAGATGGACCGAAGAAAGTTTGGTTCGACACCACCGAGAACGAACTGAAATCTCAACTCGAACGGTTGCGAGCGCTCGGGGCGACCTTCATCAGCGTCGAGACTCTGTATAAGGGTCTCACGGGCCAAAAAAGGCTCCCCGAGAAAGCCGTCCTGATCACGTTTGCTGATAACTACAAGGGGTTTCTTGACTACGGCGTCCCCATCCTGGAGGAGTTTGATGTTCCCGCCGTACAGTTCGTTCACACCGGATTCGTAGGCGCTCAAACAGGAAGGCCCAAATGCGATTGGCCCGAGTTGATCTCCTTGAAAGCAAAAGGGTTTGACGTTGAAAGTCAAACGGTTTCGCACCCGGCAGACCTTCGAACACTCTCTACTCAGCGACTCGAAAAGGAGTTCGTCAACAGCAAGCGAAGTCTCGTCAAAAGGCTCAAGGCTTCCCGATTCCTGGCGTACCCGAACGGGAAGTTCGATGATCGAGTTGCTCGAGCGGCAGAACAAGCTGGTTACGTAATGGCATTCACCGAAGAATGCCGACCCGCGGAACTGGCCCCCACCCTTTTTAAGGTCCCACGTTACGTCCACACACGCATAGAAGATGCGATTAAAGATGTGGATTGGTGAGTCGGTTTCGTTAAGCAAAGACCTCAAGACTGGCAGGCTGTTTTCCGATAACTAAAAGGAAATCGGGTTGGGAGATCCTTGAGTTTGTTGAATGATTTGTTTGATTCGAAGAAGCCGCCGCAGGGCTTCTGGATTTCTTCGGAAGCGTTCTCGCTTCTAGAAGCGCACAATTGCCTACCCGGATTAGGGGAGGCGCAGCCAAAACTTGGGGACTCCGAAGTAGCCTCGGTGCAGATTCTCAGTCTTACCGAATTTGAGAAAGCCCGATTAGAGGGAGGTCTTGGACCTGAGACCGGGACTTTGATCGTGACAAGTTCGGAAGGCGAAGCGATCGCTGCACTTTCGAATGGGGCGGACGATGCACTGCTTCTCCCGGCTTCGCCGACAATGGTTGAACTTGTCCTGAAACGACTCTCAGCGAAAGTGACCGAGCGTCGTGCGCTCCTCGAAAAGCTCACCGTGAACGAGCGCGTGTCGGAGGAAATGTCGATCCTCAATGAGACTCTTCAGGTTGCATCGCGACGATTTCAAGATCTATTCAACGGACTTCCCGTGGCCTGTTTCACGCTAGATCGAGACGGGTTCATCCAAGAATGGAACAGCCTTGCCACGAAAATTTTTGGGCTCCAACCGTGGGAAGCGTTCGGCTTTCCGGTTTGGGATGTCATGGATCCAGACGGGACCGGGTCGTGGTCCTACCAGCGTGTGAACGATCTCTTCATTGCTGAAGACGGATACGAATTCGATTGGGCTTTTACCAAGAACGATGGAGAGGACGTCTATCTGGCTTGCAAGGTGATTTGCCTTTGTGACTCACGAGGCAACCGCGTGGCGGCTATCGCGGGCAGTATCGATATCACGGCGCGAGTGATTGCCGAGCGCAAGGTTGAGTTGACCATGCGCGAACTCAAGAGCAAGAACGACGCCCTTGTCTTGCATGAGGGCAAACTCCAGAAGGCGCTCAAGCAGCTTGAAGAACTCGCGACAACCGATGGTCTCACCGGTTTAAGCAACCGTCGACAATTCCAAAACTTCCTCGCCGATGCGGTAAGCCGATTCCACCGGAACGGGAAACCCTTTTCTTTGCTCCTCTTCGATGTAGACCATTTCAAGCAGTTTAACGACGGCTTCGGTCACCAAGCGGGGGATCAGGTGCTCAAGAAGGTTGGGTCCATCCTTAGAAAGACGGCTCGGTCGAACGAAAAGCCGGCTCGCTACGGCGGCGAAGAGTTTGCCATTGTCCTAGAGGGTGCCTCCGGTGATTCCGCTAAGCTCGCCGCTGAACGGTTTCGGGTCGCCATACAAGAGGGCAAGTGGGCACACCGGGAAGTAACCGTGAGCGTGGGTATCTCCACGTTCGAGCCCCACCTCAGTGAAGTCGAATTCATCGAACGCGCTGACCAAGCTCTTTACGAATCAAAGCGCAAGGGTCGAAACTGTTCGACCCATTACCGCGAGCTCGATTCGCAAATGATCGCATGAGCTGAGCGACTAGGTTTGACCAATCCAATCGGGCTTGGCAACATTCAGCCAGTGTTGCCGGATCGATTCAAACTCGCTGGCTGAGAAGTGGAGGGATCGAAGGGTCGCAACGTTATCCGTGATGCGGCGTGAGCTAGAGGCTCCGACGATCATGGTGTGAACACCGGAGAACTTTGTAAAGCCGAGGGCGACTTCAATGGGTTCACGCTCGCCTAGGAGCTCTGGATACTCCAACTCGGTCATCCGTTGCCAGTAAGGTTTTGGATAATCGGGACACTCCTCTAAGCTCGCCCATTTCCAAACCGCGTTTCCGATCGGTCGCTTTGCGATGACGCCCATACCCCTTGTAAGGGCGGTCGGGATTGTCTCGTTCAGCACCTGCTGATCAAACAGGTTGCAACTGGTTTGGAGCGTATCAAAGCGACCCGAATTCACGGCGTAGAGCGCCTCTTCGCGGTCGCCACTGTATCCTATCCACCGAGTCTTTCCAGCTTGTTTTGCCTTCTCTAAGACTTCAATAACCTCCCCTCGTTCGAGGTGTTCCAGAGAGCACGAGTGCAGTTGGACAAGGTCGAGTCGGTCGGTTTTGAGTTTGATGAGGCTCTCATCGATCTGCTGTTCGAGCAGGCGTACATCCCAATCCGCTAGGCCCTTGTTTCGGCTATGCCCGCATTTGGTGAGAAGGAAATATTCATCCCTTCGATGAGAGACCGCTCTCCCGATCTTGTCTTCGCTCTCTGCGTAACATTCGGCGGTATCGATCACATTGATCCCTGCATCTAGCGCGGAGTTCAGAAGGAGATCGACGTCCGGTTGCGGCACGTTACCGAAGCCAATCTCGGCTCCACCAACGCCCAACTCGCTGACATGAACCCCAAGGTCTCCAAATGGAACGGTACGCATCGCTCGTATACTACTGGGTTCTCTTATAAGGAATGGATATCGAATGAAAGTAGGTGTGTTTGGAGCAGGGAAGCAGGGCAGTTGTGTTGCCTACGACATCGTTCGAAACGGCATCGAGACCGTCCTATTTGACAACTCAATCGGGCGGCTAGAGCACGCAGGCGCAATTTCTGGAGCCTCGTGTGAATTGCTCGACATCCGAAACAACGAGTCGCTGTTTTCCGCGTTGGCGAAAGTAGACGTGGTGGTTGGCGCGTTGCCCTACACGTTGCACCCCGCTTTGGCAAGCGCAGCTCTCTCCGCTGGGAAGCATTATCTGGACCTTGGGATCGACACTCCCGACGCTCGCGAGCTCTTCGCACGGCGCGGAGAAATCGAGGCGAAAGGATTAGTCGCTGTTCCCGATTGCGGTTTAGCTCCTGGGTTGGTGAACATGCTCGGGGCGGCTGGGATGCAAAAGTTGGATGCTCCCGAACGCGTGCGGCTGTTCTGCGGTGTCCTTCCGCAGAATCGCAATCTTCCTTTCGGATACAAGATCGCTTTCAGCCTGGAAGGGTTGATCGGCGAGTACGAGGATGCGGTTCATGAAATTCAAGGGGGCGAAGTCATCGAGCGAGAGGCGCTCGATCCGATCGATCCAATCTACGTGGAAGGCATCGGCGCGTTAGAGGCTTTCCCAACTTCCGGAGGAGCAGGCACCTCCGTTGACCTTTATCCGGGAATTCTGAAGGAGTATGCCTATCGAACTCTCCGGTATCCCGGTCACGCTCAATCCATGAAATGGCTGCGCGACGTTGGAATGTGGTCGCGTGAACCGCTAGGCGAGGGGGGAGTCTCGCCGCTTGAAGTGTTCGCGGGTCAGATGGAGTCGGCTCTTTCGCTACCAGATGAAAGGGAAATTGCCATCACTCTCGCCGAGGCGGAGGGTGTGAAAGAAGATGTGAACATGAAAGTTCGAGCCACCGTCATCCATCCTCAGAACCTTGGCGATACGTTCACGGCAATGGAGTGGCTCACCGGAATCGGAATCTCCATTCCCGCAATCCATCTTTGTAAGTACGGTGTTGGTGGCGAGGGTCTAAAACCGGGCGTCAATCAGCTTGAGATCGCTATGAACCCAGAGACCTTCCTCTCGGAAATCCAAAACAGAGGCGTCCAAGTCGTTTGGGCCGAAGAACGACTCGACTAGTTCCGGCTCGACCAGTTCGGGCTTGACTAGTTCCGGCTCGAAGGGAAGCTTCGCCAAAGTCCATGAATCGCCCGACGTTCCGACCAATGGTCGGGCGGTACTCTAGTGCCTAGGCTATGGACTACCGAATCGAAAAGGATACGATGGGCGAGATTCAAGTAGAGAATTCTCGCTACTGGGGCGCACAAACTCAGCGATCGTTGATCAACTTCCCAATCGGGACCGAACGATTCCGAATGACCCGATCGATCGTGCGGGCTCTGGGCATTTTGAAGCAAGGCGCGGCGCTTGCGAACGCCGATCTTGGAGAACTCCCCCGAGACAAAGCGGACCTCATTTCGCAGGCGGCTCAAGAGGTTATCGATGGGAAGCTCGACGAGCACTTTCCGCTTGTCGTTTTCCAGACGGGTTCGGGCACACAGTCCAACATGAACGCTAACGAGGTGATCTCGAACCGCGCGATCGAGATCGCAGGTGGAGTTCTTGGCTCGAAAGATCCGGTGCACCCGAACGACCACGTGAACCGGGGTCAAAGCTCGAACGATACGTTCCCAACCGCGATGCACATTGCCGTTGTGGAAGAACTTCACCGGCAGCTTTATCCGAAGGTCAAGAAGCTGCGCGACACGCTCGCCGCGAAGTCGGAGGCTTACTCCGATCTCGTAAAGGTCGGACGCACCCACCTTCAAGACGCTACGCCGATCACGCTCGGGCAAGAAATCGGTTCGTGGGTTGCTCAGATGGACTACTGCCTTGCCGAAGTTGCATCGGCGGAGAAAGGATTGTACGACCTCGCGATCGGCGGAACGGCGGTTGGAACGGGTCTCAACGCTCACCCGCAGTTCGGTGATAAGGCGGCGGAGTACTACGCAAAGTCCACCGGATTCCCGTTCCGGAGTGCCGACAACAAATTCGCCGCGCTGGCGGGCCACGATGCTTTGGTCACAACATCGGCCGCTCTTCGAACCCTTGCGGGTGCTTTGATGAAGATGGCGAACGACGTTCGCTGGCTGGCCTCGGGTCCCAGAAACGGTATCGGCGAAATCGTCATTCCGGAGAACGAGCCGGGCAGCTCGATCATGCCCGGAAAGGTCAATCCGACCCAGTGCGAAGCGCTCACCATGGTGGCGGTGCAAGTCTTTGGATGCGATGCCGCGGTTGCGTTCGGAGGCTCTCAAGGCAACTTCCAGCTAAACGTTTTCAAGCCCGTCATGGTGCACAACGTCCTCACTTCCATCCAATTGCTTGGAGACGCTTGCGAGGCGTTCAATGACAACTGTGCGGTTGGAATTGAGCCCAACGTTGAAAAGATCGAGCACAACCTCGCCATCAACCTGATGCAGGTGACTGCTCTCAATCGGCACATTGGTTACGACAAGGCCGCAGCCATTGCCAAGAAGGCTCACAAAGAAGGGCTTACTCTCAAGGAAGCCGCTCTGGGGCTGGGGTATCTCACCGAGGAGCAGTTCGCCAGCTGGGTGAAGCCTATCGAAATGACCTACCCGACAATCTAGTCCGGGAACTCGACATCAAAAAAGGGACCTCTCGAGGTCCCTTTTTTGATGTCGAATAGGGAGCTTAGCCCTTCTTCTTCAGTTTGTCTTTGAATTCCTTTCGGAACTTGATGACCTTGGGAGCAACGATCGCTTGGCAGTAGCCCGCGTTCATCTTCATTCGCTCCATCGGCGAGGCGTTCTCAAACTTGACGTAATAGTCTTGGTGATATTCCTCCGCCCGGGTGTAATTCTTGAGCGGCTCAAGCGTGGTGACGATCTTGTTCGGCCAGATCTTCGCTTTGGCGATCTCGGTCATCACTTCTTGCGCCAACTGCTTCTCTTCAGCGGTTCGGAAGAAGACGGCGGAGCGATACTGCGTTCCCACATCTGGTCCCTGGCGATTCAACTGCGTGGGATCGTGAATAGTGAAGAAAAGTCGGAGCAGATCCTTCGGATCTAACTTGTCGGCATCGTACTTCACCCGAACGACCTCAGCGTGACCCGTAAGGCCCGAGCAAACTTCCGCATAGGTGACACCCGCTTTGGGTCCACCCGCGTAACCGCTTTCACACTCAACGACCCCTTCCAGATCGTCATAGATTGCTTCGATGCACCAGAAGCAGCCTGCCGCAAGATAGAGTTCCGAAACGTTCATGGGTTGGTCTTTCTTTTGTGCTTTTGGAGCTTGGAACTTTGGCTTGTACTGACCAATCGGATCGGCAGTAGCCACCGTTCCGCATCCTCCAAGGGTCATCAGGCCCAAAAAGCCGATTAATTGAGGCACTAGTTTCATGTCCGCAAACTTCCTAAGTCATCTACGTCGCGGTCAAAGGGATAATCCCCGCTCGCATAGTGGATGTGTTAATCAGAAGCGACTGAAGGTAGGAAAGGTTCCCGCCGGAAAACTAGCCGAGTTCGAAGCCCAGGTCTTTGAGGGCAAACTCTAACGAGATCGGCGTCACCGGCTTACGAACGAAGGCGTCCGGTTTCCAAGGAAAATCGCCCTCACGAACTCCTTCGAGGGAAGAGTCGTCCGCGCTGGCTAAGATCGCCTTCGTCGACGTGAGAAGCCCCTTTTCGTGAGCTTGCTTCAGCATGCTCGGACCGTCAAGATTCGGCATCATGATGTCCGATACGATCAGGTTGAACGACCCTTCATTGAGTTTCTGAAGTCCGTCCTTGCCGTCTTCGGCTTCCACCACCGCGAATCCAACCGACTTCAAGTATTCGGTTACGAATCGCCGTAGATGTGGCTCGTCGTCCGCAACTAGCGCGGTGAGTTTTGTTGCTTCTAGCGATTCGGACATGGTCGGCTTGTACGATACACCCTAAGCTCCTCGGAAGTCACCGAAAACGGGGCTCCCGAGGAACATTCTTTTTGGTTAGCGCGGCGCGGTTTGAGCCGTCCAGCGGATGGCTTCTTCAATGGTTTTGAGGAAGAGAATTTCCGAGTAGCTCTCTCTGGTGTGTCCGCCGCCTGTGTACCAGGATCGACCCTTGCCGACGGTCTTGTACCACATGATCGGGTGGTCACCCATGTCTCCGCCCTTGTAAGTGCTCTCGTCGAGCGAGGCAAGCACCTTGGCGCCATCCCGAGGGTTGGCGCGGTAGTTGTACCACTCATCGAAACGGGGCCAATACGCGGGAAGGAACGACGTGGTGGGGTGCTTGTGGTCCTCTACTTTGATGGTCGCCAACTGGTTGGCGGGGTGGCTCTTGAAGTATCCACCGACAACCTCTCCGTAGAAGGCGCACTGGTATTCGGTATCCGCAGCAGCGTGAATGCCAACGAAGCCGCCGCCATTCTTGATGAATCCTTCGAAGGCAGCCTCTTGAGCCGGGTTGAGGATATCGCCTGTTGTGGAGAGGAAGACGAGGGTCTGATACTTCTTCAGGTTCTCTGGAGTGAAGACGCTAGAGTCCTCGGTGGCATCTACTTCCCAGCCGTTGAGGGCGGCCATCGTCTTGAGCGCGGCGACTCCGGTCGGAATCGAATCGTGCCGGAAGGCGGCCGTCTTGGAGAACACCAGAATGCGCGTCTTCTGCTTCTGAGCGAGCCCGATGTTGGGCATCTTGTTGAGGGTGTAGAACACGTCTCCTGCCCAAAGCGGACGTCCGCTCTTTGACTCGGCCTTGATCCGCCAGTGGAGAATTCGGTCCTCTTTGAGTCCTCCGACTTTGACCAAGTAGCTCCGGTTGTCGGACCCGATCTTTGAAACCGACTCAACGACCAGAGTCTCACGGTTCTTCTTGTCTCCTCCGTACTCCACCGTTGGTTCGTAGTTGAAGCTGCGAACGAACAGGTCGTCCTTTCGGAGTCCAGACTTGAGAGGCTCGCTAAACGTGACCTTGAATCCGTCTCTTTGGATAGTGATCGAGTCGATTTCAAAAGCGGGTTTGCCTGTGGGCTTCACCTTTTGCAGACCAAACGTGGTCCATTGTCCGGTTTTTGGATCGGTCCAAGCCCAACTTTCGCTGGCGCCAATGCCGCCGATGTACAGGTGCCCATCCGGACCCCAAACCAGGCGGTTCGTTCCAACTTCGAACCCTTGGCTGTACTGAACGACGCCTCCTTGCCAAACGCCTCGGACATTCTCGAGCCAGGCTCTTCGAAGCCCGCCGTACTTCACGTCTGAAATGAGGATCTGGTCTTTGTGGGGACCACTCGGGATCACCACGGTCTGACCAGGACTGTTGGCAACTTCACCCTGGGGCATGTGCAAAGCGGGTGGTGCGACCGAGCTGTATTCGTAGGGACCGGGAATGCCACCGTTTGGATACTCCTTTGTCTTAAACGTGCTGTTGTTATAGTGTCCGAAGAAGGAGCCCGGTTGAATGACGTTCAACTTGTTCGAAGGCTGCCACGATCCTTGGTTCTCGCCAACAACGATGAGTCCCCAAGGACCATTTGAGACACCGTTCGGTGTTCGGTGTCCGCCCGTGAGAAATTCGATGTTTGCGAGCGGTGCTTCGGGTCGATATTTGTCGGGATCGATCGCAAAGGTGCATCCTCGGAACGGAGGATTGGGTCCGTTGATTCCGGGCGCGTTGAACGTGATCGACGTACTCAACGCGGCGTAAATCTTTCCATCTTTGTGGGCAAGGCCAAATGTGAAGTGGTGATAGTTGTCCGAAATCCAGCCGGAGCCCACCGTCTTGCGCTTATCGTAACTTCCATCCCCATCGGAGTCGATCAGTTCAGTGATCTCTTTCCGTTGTGCGATGAAAACTCGATCCTTGCCATCTTTGCCCGGCAGGACGCAAAGGCCGAGCGGCTCTTGGAGGCTCGTGGCAACTTCGGTGACCACAGGTTTGGGACTGTCACCTGTCACACCATCGACTCGATAAAGCTTTCCATCGGCCAGGTCGGGCAAGAACTGTCCCGATTGGTTCGGCTTGAAGTTACTCACCAACAACGAACCGTTTGATAGGAACGCAAGGGCACCCACCTGAGGCTTAAAGTCGTCGGGCCGAATCTTGATGACCTCCCAACCGGGGTGAATTGTTTCCAGCGGGAGACCCGACCCGGGTTTGAGAGCCGGTCCGATCCCGAGAACCGCCTTCATGCCCGGCGAGACAACCCGGGTCACGTTGGCTTGGACTCGCGTGGCCTCGCCGCCCATGACCTCAAAATCGGAACCGTTTCGGGTCCACTCAAGCTTCAGCTCCTCGCCGCCCGTGTTCTCAAAATAGCGGACTCGCAGCTTGTGCCATCCAGCGGCAAGCTGCACTTTGCAGATTTCGGATTTTGCGGCGTGTACTCCGTCCATCGTCAGAACGGACTTGCCGTTGATGATCAACTCAGACCCATCGTCCGAGGTGAGTCGGAAACTGTATTCACCTGCCTTCGCGGCAAAGAACTCGCCTGTGACCTCGGCATAGAACTGATCTTTGAAATCGAATTTTCCGTTAGGGAAGTCGAGCTTGTCGATCAATCGATCGACGTTCGGAGTTTGGTTGTTGACCAGCGTCGGCAACTCCTCCATATTCTGCGAAATCAGGTAAAGCCTGAATGTCAGCCCCGGCTCGAAGGTACCGACTTGGGGTGCAATGAACGAATTGGCCGATGGTAGCAAGACCAGACCCGCGACGGCGAGGGAAATCATCCCCTTATCTTAACTGTTCTTGAAAAACTTGGAGTCCTAAACTTGCACGACGGTCGGGTCGCGTTCCCGAAGTTCGTAATCCTCATGCAATGCGACAGGTCGTCGTAGAATAAAAGGGTGCTAACCGCCCTCCTGGCCGCCGGTGTCCTATTGCAGGGTCCAATCGAGTATTGGTCTGGGGCAGACATGTCGTTTCTGCCTCAGTATCGAGACCTGAAGTTAGATTTTCACCGCGAAGGCAAGACCGTGAACCCCTTGGCGGTTCTTCGCGAGAGTGGGTCGAACGTGCTTCGCCTACGAGTTTGGGTGAATCCCAAAGACGGTTATTGCTCGAAAGATCAAACGTTGAAGCTGGCGAAAGATGCCTGGAAGGCGGGGCTTCGATTAATGATCGACTTTCACTACTCAGACTGGTGGGCCGATCCGGGTCACCAAGTAAAGCCCAAAGCCTGGGACGGTCTCTCGGTTCAAGCTATAGCCAACAAGGTTGAAGAGCACACGTTCGACGTTCTAAACGCTCTCGTCAACCAAGGGACCCCGGCGGATCTGGTTCAAGTGGGAAATGAAATCCGAACCGGAATGATTTGGCCAGAAGGTCAACTGTGGACAAAAGAGAAGGGCAACAATCCCGAAGCCTTTACCAATCTGGTCACCTTTTTGAAAGCCGGTGCAAGCGCAGTGAAGCGCGTTCCGCCAACGAAGGATAGTCGGGACGGAAGGACGGTCTCGCCGAAGATCATCATTCACAACGATGCGGGCGGAGACTACAAAGGAACCCCGGCTTGGTACGTGCGACTTGCTCAGGCGGAGGTGCCGATGGACTACATCGGTCTTTCTTACTACCCCTGGTGGCACGGGACTCTGACGGATCTGGAGAAGAACCTGAAAGCCTTGGTGGAGAGCGTAAAGACGCCGATCATCGTCGTCGAAACGGCATACCCATTCAGCCTGGAATGGAAGGACAAGGAGAACAACTTTGTGGGTAAGGCGGATCAACTGTTACCCGGGTTCGAGGCGACACCCGCGGGTCAGGCAAAGTTCTTACGAGCACTCCATGCCACGGTTCGAAAGACTCCCGGCGGACTTGGTCGCGGCGTCGTGTATTGGGCGCCCGAATATGTTGCCCACGAAGGCATTCAGACCCCCTACGAGAACCTTTGCCTGTTTGACTTTAAGAACGAGGCAATTTTGGATAGCTGGAAGGCTCTGGCCGGAAAATAGCGAAGGCGAATGATGACGGGTCACGGTCGAACAACCTCGCGAAAATCCACGAAACCGCAACAGGCGTGGAGAGGGCTTCTTGCCGTCTCTACGATTGGTTTGTTCGGCGTGGGTTTGGTGGTTCCTGCCCGTTCGACTTCTCTGATCGGAAAACAATCCGAACCCGCTATCACGCCCGAGCAGGCCGCTTTCTTCGAGTCGCGGATTCGGCCGGTTTTGGTCGAAAACTGTCTGGGCTGTCACGGGGATAAAACGCAAATCGCGGGCGTGAGGCTCGATTCGCGGACGGCGATGCTCGGTCGAGTGGATTCCGGTCCAATTCTGGTTCCTGGCAAACCGTCGGAGAGCTTGCTCATAAAGGTCATCCGATACAACGGCCCGATTAAAATGCCGAAGGCAAAAAAGCTTCCGGCGAATCAAATTGCCGACCTGGACGCCTGGGTGGAGATGGGTGCCCCTTGGCCGAAATCCGGAAGTACGGTGGCCGCTTCACCGACCGGTCCGTCTCTGTGGAGTCTGAAGCCCTTAGCAAAACCCTCCGTTCCAAAAATTTCAGGCGATCAGTGGTCTAAGACCGACATCGACCCCTTCATTCTCAAGGCGCTTAAAGGAGCCGGTTTGACTCCAACGGCAGTGGCCGACAAGCGCACCCTCATTCGAAGGCTCTCTTTCGATCTTCTCGGCCTGCCTCCCACCTACGCAGAAGTTTCCGCCTTTGTCGGAGACGCCTCGCCAACCGCCTACGAGAAACTCGTGGACCGGTACTTGGCCTCTCCTAGTTATGGTGAGAGGTGGGCGCGGCACTGGCTCGATGTTGCCCGGTACGCCGACACGAAGGGGTACGTATTTGAAGAGGACCGCAACTATCCCCATGCGTACACCTATCGAAACTGGGTGATCGACGCTTTTAACCGGGACCTTCCTTACAACCGATTTATCGAAGAACAACTCGCGGCTGATTTGTTGCCCGGGGTCATGGAAGCCGACGATAGAAAGCCCTTGGCGGCGATGGGCTTCTTGACCGTTGGACGGCGATTCCTAAACCAAACTCCAGACATCATCGACGACCGGATAGATGTCACAACCCGCGGATTCATGGGCTTTACTGTGGCGTGTGCAAGGTGTCACGACCACAAGTTCGACCCCGTTCCCACTCAGGACTACTATTCGCTCTATTCGATCTTTGATTCCACGAAGGAGGCCGAGATCCCAACCTCGCCACGCGCCATTCGCGATCCTTGGGAACGGCAGAGAGCCAAGTTGGTTCAAGCATTTCAGGCCGAACGACAACTGGTTACAGATGAGGTCAAAGCGCTTCGGAAAACCCAGGATCTCCCGGCGGAGATAAAGGGAATTCTCCAGGGACTGCGTGAGGAGGTGGTGCCCACGGGCGACGTTCTGAACAAACTGAAAAAGGCCTTTGGCCCAAACGCTCAGAAACGACATTCCGAGTTAGAAGGGCAAATGATGACCCTAACAAAGGAGATGCCACCTGCGCCAGAGTTCGCAATGGCGGTGGTGGAGGGAGACAACCCCCACGACGTGCCCGTTTTCAAACGCGGAAACCCAGGCAACCCGGGTCCGATCGCTCCGAGGAGATTTTTGGCAGCACTCTCTCAATCAGGAAAGGACCGCGAACACTGGAAGAAGGGAAGCGGTCGCCTAGAACTTGCCAAAGCCATCGCTTCTGCCGACAACCCGCTCACTCCGCGCGTGATCGTGAATCGCGTCTGGATGCACCATTTTGGTCATGGGCTGGTGAGGACCCCATCCGACTTTGGCTTCCAAGGGGAAAAACCGACCCATCCGGAGTTGTTGGACTACCTGGCCGGAAGATTGATCAAGGATGGGTGGTCGCTTAAGAAACTCCACCGCCTCATCGTAACGTCCGCAACGTATCGCCAGGGCTCGGTGGGGTCTTCCAAGCACTATGCCATCGACCCCGAGAATCGTCTTCTGGGACGCATGAATCGTCGGCGACTTGGACTCGAAGAGATGCGCGACGCGGTTGTCGCGGCGACAGGCAATCTCGATACTTCGATGGTCGGTGGACCATCTGTGGACCTTTGGTCGCAACCTTTCTCGAAGCGTCGAGCGGTTTACGGATTTGTCGAGCGTCAGAACCTTCCCGGGATTTTCCGTACCTTCGATTTCGCTTCTCCAGATACAACCAACCCCAAACGGTTTCAGACGACCGTGCCTCAACAGGCGCTTTTCTTCATGAACTCGCCCTTTGCGATTGGTCATTCCCACCAGATTGCGAGTCGGAAAGAGATTGTGGAAGCCAAAGACGCAAAGTCGAAAGCTCAAGCAATCTTCCGACAGGTGCTAGGGCGCACCCCATCTGAATCTGAGATCAAGAGCGCTGCCGACTATCTCGGCCTACCCCCTCCCGCCTCACCTCTTCCGGCTTGGGAGTACGGTACGGGTGCTCTTGATGGAGATCGGGTTTCGCGATTCCAGCCGCTTCGGTTCTTTGCCGGGGATCATTTTCGGGTCTCGGAGACATTCCCCGATCCAAAGCTGGGTTACGCGCTACTGAACGGTGCGGGAGGCCACCCGGGCAGGGATGACCAAACGGCTGTGATTCGCCGGTTCCGCGTTCCCTCATCCGGGACGTACGAAATCCTCGGCAACATTGGACACCCAGAGAAACAGGGGAATGGCATTCGAGCTTCGATCATTTCGAACCGCACAGGGCTGCTTGCGAGATGGACGGTGTTCGGTCGCAATCAGGAGGTCCGCCTCGAGGATTTGAAACTGGACGCGGGTGATTTGATCGACTTTGTCGCCGACCCCAACGGATCGGACTCCTTCGATGCTTTCGCTTGGTCTCCGATCATCGTCCATAAGGAATCCAAAGCTAGGTGGGAAGCGTCTCGAGAATTCGGTCCTAACACCAACCTGCCCAAGCCTGCTCGCACGGCGATGCTCGCGCAAATCCTGCTGATGTCGAACGAGTTCCTCTTTATTGACTAAGAGATTTATTGACTGAGAGAAAAGCCATGTCCCAATTCGATCACGACGCCCGAATAGAAGACCTCTTCCTCACGCGGAGAGAAATGCTTTCTCGAATGGGGAATGGATTTGCGACGCTCGGATTGCTCAGCGTTTTGGGTCCGCAAGCGTTGGCATCCGGACAGGGCAAAACTTCTTCTAATCCGCTTGCTCCAAAAGCCCCTCATTTCCGGGGCAAAGCAAAGCGAGTGATCTTCCTCTTTATGAACGGAGGACCCTCGCAGGTCGATACGTTCGATCCCAAGCCTGCCCTGGACAAGTACGCGGGGCAGGTCATTCCGCTCAATCTTCCCACCGAGCGAAAGACCGGGGCGGCGCTTCCTTCGCCCTTCAAGTTTCAGAAGCACGGGCAATCCGGACTTGAGATATCAGAACTCTTTCCGAACGTCGCCAAGCATGCAGACGATCTTTGCGTGATGCGATCGTTACACGCGGATGTTCCCAATCACGAGCCCTCTCTCTTGTTGATGAACTGCGGCGAATCCCGCCAGATTCGGCCCTCGATGGGTTCCTGGGTTCTCTATGGCCTTGGTACGGAGAATCAGAATCTGCCTGGTTACATCGCGATGTGTCCTGGGGGCTATCCCATTCAAGAGACGCAAAACTGGCAGTCGGGATTTCTGCCGGGCGTTCTGGCAGGGACTTACATTGATCCGAACAAGACCGATGTTGAGAAGCTCATTGAGAACGTCCGCAACAGTTACACCCTGGATAGTGAACAGCGGGCGCAACTAGACCTTCTCCAGCGTTTGAACAAGGAGCACCAGGCGAAACGGGCTCAAGACCCCTTGCTGGAGGCACGAATCCAATCTTACGAGTTGGCCTATCGGATGCAGTCGGAGGCGAGCGACGCCTTTGACGTGATGAGGGAATCCGAGGCGACAAGAGCTGCCTATGGGGCGGGGAACTTCGCTCGACAGTGCCTCATCGCGCGTCGTCTGGCCGAGCGTGGGGTGCGGTTTATCCAGCTCTATCATGGAGCGGGCCAGCCTTGGGACTCTCATGACGACATCCATATTCAGCACCGTAACCTCGCAAAAGAGTGCGATCAGGCGATTGGCGCCCTTTTGACCGATCTTAAGCAGCGAGGGATGCTCGATGAAACGCTCGTCATCTGGGGTGGAGAGTTCGGCCGAACGCCTACCGTGGAACTTCCAACACCCGGCGCGAACGCCGGGAAGATGAACGGTCGAGACCACAACCACTACGGCTTTTCTATGTGGATGGCAGGCGGCGGCGTGAAAGGCGGAATGGCCTATGGAGCCACCGACGAGTTTGGTTTCCGCGCAGAAGAGAACCGGATGCATGTTCACGACCTTCACGCCACGATCCTTCACCTCCTGGGTTTTGATCACACCAAACTTACTTTCCGCCACGCCGGAAGGGACTTTCGACTCACTGACGTCCACGGAAACGTGGTGCGTGAGATTCTTCGATAAATCAATCCCTAGTGATTGTTACCTGGCGCGAAACGTTTCTCTGAAGCGTTGAATCCCTCGTTTTGTCAAACGGAAGGTTTTCTTTCTTTCAAAAAAGAAAAATCTACGCCGGTTTTAGCAAACACTGTGTATATTAATTTTCGTGGAGCAACGTAGCACCCGAATCGGACGAAATGGCTACCTAGAGATTGTCGAATCTCTTAGGCAGCGGCTCATGTCGGCTGAAATGATTCCAGGGCAGTTCATTGCTACCGAAAAAGAACTCCAAACCGAATTTGGCGCAGGTCGTTCCACGATTCGAAAGGTTCTGGCCGAGCTTGTCGAAGAAGGGTGGGCCGTAAACGTCCCCAAAAAGGGTGTCTTCGTTGGTCGAGGGATCCGGTCCAACCAATCGAACACGGTCGCCTTCATCGAGAACGGATCTTATGTACAAACCCTTCTCGGTGGGTATTTCGAACATCTTGTCTTCTCAGAGAACCTAAAAATCGAGCGCATTGGTCAGACCGCGGACTATCCGTTTGCTTACGCTCTCCAAAGAGTCCTTGACGGGGATTACTCGGGCGCCTTCATATGGGGCTTCGCAATCGATCCTGATGACGTGGTCCTGAGCCAACTGACTCGATCGCTCCCGGTGGTTGCGCTAGACCACAAGATCGGAAAATCCGATACCGACTTGGTTCGCTTCGACCATGAGCGAGCAGGCTACGAGCTTGCTTCTCACCTCATTCAGCAGGGTTGCCGAAGAATTGGCATCACAGGAATGCTGGACACCCTTGAGACGACGGTGGCGCGAATTCAGGGCGTGATGCTTGCTTGCTTCGCTCACGGGTTGCAACCAAACCCCGAAGACTTTCAGTTCATCAGTACGAGCGGAGACACGTCGGCAAAACTTGGCGGGCTTCAGAATCTTCTCCGCCAAAGCAACCGGCCAGATGGCATGGTCATCCTTCACGACTTCCTTGCTTCCCCGGTTGTGGAGACCGCGCTGAGATGCGGGTTGAACCTCCCTAATGACTTGAAACTGGGCATGATCGGCGACGATTTTTCGATCGCCGTCGACGGTGTTGGAATGACGGCGGTCCGATTCAATTGGAGCGCTCTCTCTCAGGAAGCATTTGCGCTTTTGAAAGAGCGTCTTTCCGACCTTCAGCGCCCTTCGGTTGTTCGCACCCTGCCCTTTGAACTGATTGTCAGGGGTTCGTGTGGGGCGTTTGACAACCTTCAAGAATCCAGAACCGATTTACCTCTTCGAAAAACATTCTCTTACAGCAATCCTTGGCGAGTCCAACAGACTCTCCCCCGAACTCATGGCAGGTAATTCAATGAAGAAAGCCTTCACCCTAATAGAACTCCTCGTCGTCATTGCGATCATCGCAATTCTTGCTGCGATCCTATTCCCGGTCTTTGCTCAAGCGAAGCTCGCCGCGAAGAAGACCTCCGCCTTGTCCAACGTCAAGCAAACTTCCACGGGCGTCATGCTCTATCTGGCGGATTACGATGACATGTACCCAATGGGCGCAGGTGCGTGCTGGTGGTATCCGACCGACGGTGGTTGGGCGTTAGATACGCGTCCCTACATCAAGAATCTTCCGTTGCTTCGTACGCCGGATGATCCCCTTGATAAGAATGGCTGGCTTGGATGGCTGCGAGCGGATACGAACGGAGTCCCGATTTCCTTTGCCGCGAACGGCTTGATTCGATGGAACGGTTCGCAGAACGAGAATTTCGGGTTGATGACCCTGGTCCAAAACATCCCAGCCTCAGCGAACCGCTGTAACTCTTCGCCATGGATGGGCAACACCATCGTCAATGCGACGAGCGTTGGGCTTCCGGCCGACACCATCATGCTGGCCACCCGCTACAACAGCCAGATCACCTGGGGAATGGGCGACATGATCACGGGTGTCGACTGGTGGGACGGTTCCGGTCACGGTGGACGACTTCCCGATGGAAGCCGAAACGGAAACCCGTACACCGCAACCAACTGGGACGGACAGACATTCACGATCAACCGAAACAACCGTAACGGTGCTGTGACGGCAGGCTATTCGAATAAGGCGGTCTTTGCCTTCGCAGATGGTCACGCAGCGGTCCTGGATCCGGTCCAAACCAACCCGAACGAAGGGGCGCAGCCTCAACTGAACAAGTGGAACGCCAAGCGCCAATGAGATTCGCCCGTCTAGCCCTTGGTCTAGTTGTAGCGGCACTCGTTGCCGGATGCAATTCTGGAACCCAAACTACCGCCACTAAGGAGGAGCAAAGTTCTTACACCAACCCAAGGCTAACGCCTCCGCCTGAAGCTGGGCAAATGGGGCCGAAGTCTGGGGGAGGGGCTCCCGCGGCTGGGGCGGCAGGTCCCCCCCCCGCGCCTCCTGCTGGGGCCCAAGCCGGGCCTGGTTAGGCCCGACGCAAGTTGGGTGACCCCGCAAGGTCACCCAACCGGGGTCTCCAGATCCCGAGAAAACTTATCAGGGGATCGACTGCCACCGGGCATCGATCGAAAGCGATAAGCGAGAAGTGTATTTCTCGGAGTCACAATCGACTTGACTCCGAGACTTTTTCCGTCGATAAAGGTTCTATGATTACCGCCGCGCTTGCAAGCATTTGCCTATCCGCGAGTCTCCAACCGGGGCTCGTGTGCAACAACCCTTCGAAAGATGCCCTGGCATTGATTCGACTGATGAGGGGTGTTTACGGAAAGCAAACCATTAGCGGGCAGTGCGACGACAAGTATGTGCCGTACATCATGAAGCACTCCGAAGGCAAAGAGCCCGCCATGATCGGCTACGACTTTAACGGCATAGTCCCCTCACAGAACAACAATCGAGACGTCGAGAAAGCGATCGCCTTTCACAAGCGGGGTGGAATTGTCCAGATCCAGTGGCATTGGATCTCGCCGAATGCCGACGGTGACTTCTACACCGACAAATTCGACCTAAAAGCGGCTCTGGCCGACCCACAATCGACCTCCTACAAGAACCTGGTCCGAGATATCGATATCGCAGGGTCTCACCTAGCCAGGTTAAGAGACGCAGGCGTGCCTGTACTGTGGCGCCCCCTTCATGAAGCCGAAGGGAAGTGGTTCTGGTGGGGCAAATCCGGCGGCGAATCCTGCCGGGCGCTTTACAACCTCATGTTTGATCGGTTCGAGCGGGTTCACAAACTGAATAACCTGATCTGGGTTTGGACAAGCTACGGGAAAGAGAAAGAGAACTGGTATCCCGGCGACGATAAGGTGGACATGATCGTTCGCGACTACGAATCACCGACGGCTTGGGCCGAGTTTGGCGAGCTTTTTGGCAAGTCAAACAAGATGTTTGCCCTAGGAGAGGAAGGGAGGTTGACCGATCCGGAGACGGTTAAGGCTCGACCGTGGCTTTACTTCCTGACGTGGGCGTACATGATCGAAGATCCCAAGAAGGGGAACACCCCTTACTGGATCCATCGCGTTTATAACGATCCAAGAGTGATCACCCTTTCCGATATGCCCTCCCTTTGGAAGAGCGTCGGCATCAAACGCTGAACGGCAAACGCAGGGGACAACGAAAAGACCCCAAACCGGCGAGTTCCTGTTAACCTGTTGCATGCGATTGGCAACAGTAGGACTATTCGGGCTCGCCGCCTGCATTGGATGGGCCTCGACTATTCGAGATGACGTGGCGGACTCTGCCTACATCGCCCTAGGTGAGAATTACCCCTACGTTTGCCGAGTGACGGGCGGAGGGAGCGGGTCGGGCGTTCTCATTGCCCCCAACTGGGTGCTTACCGCCGGACATGTTTTCTGGGGTGGTACGTCCGGGTCCGTTCGGTTTGGTTCGACGGTTTACAACTCGGCCGAAGTGTTTGAATTCTCAGGCTGGGATCTGGGAAAGAACGATCTTGCTCTGGTTCGGCTCCAAACCCCCGTGGTCGGCATTGATCCCGTGCGAATGTGGAACGGTCGTAACGAAGTTGGCCGAGTCTCGACTTCGGTTGGCTTCGGGACTTCCGGGACCGGAATCACCGGAAACACGGGCGGTTACGGCACCAAGCGCGCCGTTCGCAACATCATTGATGGCTATAACGAGACGTTGTGGGGGCACAACTACTATGGACTTATCACCGACTTCGATAAGCCGGATGGCTCCGTAAACACGTTTGGTCTGATCGGATCGGACTCTTCGCCCCTTGACCTTGAAGGCTGCGCTACACCGGGCGACAGCGGTGGCGGTTTGTTTGTCAACTACGGCGGTGAGGAATTCTTGGTCGGAATCACGTCCTATGTGGCGTGGGAGGGTGTGGACCCGTGGGCATCTAGGAATTCCAATCGGTACGGCTATTACGGTGATAACAACGGCTACAGCCGAGTGAGCGACGCCGAGCAGTGGATTCTAGAAAAGAGCGGAATCGCTATGGTTCCAGAACCTTCAACGATGCTGATGGCCGGAGTCGGAGTGTTTATGTTTGGCAGATCTCGCAATCAGCGCAACAGAGAAAACCGATAGTTGAGGCGCCGGAGATTCCGAAGAATCTTTGGCAGAGCCTCTACGGTTTGATCGACTCCGGAATGCAAAAGAATCACCCCGTCCTTGCGAACGTGGTTTAGCACTCGTCGACTGATCTCACCAGCACCCGGGCGTGTGTAGTCGTAAGGATTGGTCGTGCGGACCGCCATCTTTTCTCCCGAGAGGTTGAAGATCATCTCTGAACCAGGGTGCCGAATGAAACTTGCCTGAACGCCAAAAGTTTTGTCTAATACACGGGCGCATCTGTCGGCGTTCACCTGGTTCGGATCGTGCTTCCAGCCGTGGATTTCAATCTGGTGACCCTCTCGAATCGCTCGTTTGACAAGTTCCGGAGAAGCGCCGAGCTTCTCTCCGATCACAAAGAACGTAGCCTGAACGTCCTCCCGATATAGGAGGTCCAGCAGTTTTTCGTCTCCGGGAGAAGGGAAGTCATCGAACGTGATGTTGAGCGCGGCCGAGTTTGGGTTCTTTTCTGCGGTGTCGGTGAGTGCGGCGGCCATTTCCTCGCTTCGTGCGATTCCATACTTCGTCCACCGAACCGTTCCCGCTTCGTCGACCACAAACGAGTAAGGGACTTTGTCCAGTCCCAATGAAGCTGACCAACGCGATCGGACATCGACAAAGTCCGGAGAGTGGCCACGTTTGGTCCCCAGTTCGGTCCACCGCCCGTCGATCGAGACGACTCGAATATCGACGGGCAGATCGCGAACCATTTGCCGAACCTTTGCAACTCTGGGCAACTGAACTTTCCAGGTGTCGCACCAGTAGCCCACCACCACAAAGAGGGTCGGCTTGTTCACTTTCCAACTCAAAACCGCCCCAGAGCTGTCTTGAAAGGTTGCCTCGGAAACAATGTCACCCGGAACGATCGACTCTGTGCTCCCGAGTGAAGTCGATCCTGCCGGAATAACAGCAGAAAGCATCACAACGGAAGTGAGCGTGGAAAGGATCATGGATTCTTTGGCACGCTTTGAATCTTGAGCAGGGAGGCGGACGACTGCCCGGCGGCATCGCCGCGACGCAGCACTTCCATAATCGCCGGAAGCGCCAGCACCGTACCCGGGCTTTCCGCTCGAAGATAGTAGCGGAAGAAGAGCGGCTGGTCCCCAACGACGAGCGTGTGAACCACCGCCCCGTCCCGAACCTCCTCGTACGCCCAAGACGACGTATCGCCATCTGCATATTCAAATCCCGCCGGGATCGGTTCGGTGATCCGAATCGGCTCGGAAAGTCCATCGCTCCAAGCGACCACGCTTACCCGAACGGGTTCGTTCACGCGCACCGCGCGCTTCAGTTCTTCCCATTGCCCCGCCTCGTTCATCACTTCAAAGCGCCGCAGCACGCGAATCCCGCTTGGCGATTCGGTATTGGTGTTGTCAAAGTAGCGCGATTCGAGGGCGTAAAAGACCTCGCCTTTGGCTCCAGACTGAATCGCAACTTGGGCATTGGACGCGGGGAGTTTTCCGGAAAGGATTATCGCTCCGCTTGGCCGCACAACGCCTTCCAGAGGGCTCCCGTTTACGCTCACCCTTACCTCACCCAGTTCTGATGCCGACGGGCTGGACTGTTCGTAAGAGGTGAGTCCGCGAATCATCGCCGCCTTGGGCCGGCTGCCGTAGGTCTCCTTCGCCTTGCCAAGAAGCCACTGCGCCAGTCGCGTTCGCAACGGCTTATCGGCTTTGGCGAGGCAAAGAGCATGCAGATACTGCGCCGTGGTTTCGGTCGACCCGGCGCTCCAGCCGAGTCCTACTCCGCCCGGCAGGAAGGCCCTGCCTCCACTGTCTGAAACGAACGGTTTTAAGCTAGAAAGGATTGCTTGTGCTTCGGCCGTTTTGCCGTTCAAAAGCAACGCTTCGGCAACGCGAGCCCTTGCGTAGGGGCTCACTTCACTGAGATCCTTTGAAAATTCGACCACAGCGCCGATGTGACCCGGCTCTAAGATCGCAATGGAAGAAAGCACCAGAGCTTTAGCCTCCGGTGTGCCGCTCTCATCGAGAACGCTCCGCAGTACCGACGAGGTGTAAGGCTTCAAGCGTTCGGGAACGGATACACCCAGACGTTGCGCTGTTCCAATCGCATAAGCCACTTCGGTGGTGACTTCTGCCTCGCCCTTGGATTCGGGCCACCAACCCCAGCCATTTCCGCTTTTGGTTGCCGAGAGTCTAGAGAAGAGCGTTGGCAAAAGCGATCGCTGAGCGGACTTTGGCAGCCGGGCAAGCGATTCTATCTGCATCGCCAGGGTAGGCGGGTTCCAGCCCGGAGCGTCGAAGTCGCCTTGAGTCGATTCAAGAACAACGGGCATCACCCCCGCCCAAATGGTCAGGCGGAAGTCGTCCAATCCGGTGAGTCTATTGGACGGAAGTTCGGGCTGAAGCACAATGGTGTTCTCAAAGGCGCCCGAAGAGAGAACTCGGCGAGAAACCCCACCCGGCACCATTGGAAACACTTCTTCGACGGCATCGCCTTCCGGCCCATCGACCTGCTTGGCTTCTCCGCGAATCACCACCTTCGCACCGAGCTTTCTGAGTTCTTGCGGCACTGTTACCGGGAAGACAAACGTTTCCTCGCCCTTTGCGGAAACCGAAACCGTTGAATCAAAACGAGATCGTTGCCCATCGACGTCTACCTCGAGGGAAACGTTCAGCTTCGAAGGGAGATCCGTACGGTTATTGATGCTCGCGGTTAAGTCGAGCTTGTCTCCGGCAACGATCTGCCTCGGGGTGGCGATTCGGAGCGTGAACGGTTGGGTGGCAACAAACGAATTACTGTTCATTCCCGCTTGGGAGTCTGTTGTGATCCCAACGGCGGTAGCTCGCCAGGTGGTTAGGTTGTCTGGAATCGTGACTTCCAGGTCCGCTTTTCCGTCTTTGCCAGTTGTGACGAAGGCATTCCAGTAAGCGGTGTCTTGGAAATTTCGACGCACCCTGATGGGCGAACTTGGTGAAGCCACTTTATTCCCATCGTAATAAGCCGCCATTTGAAAGGCACCACCGGAGAGTTCTCGAGCCGACGAGTACGTGGTCTCGACTTGATTGGATCGAGGACCCCAAAGGAGTTTGAATGGATCAAGGACATTTTCCTCCGCGATCTGATAGATCGCCGCATCGATGATCTTCAACGAAAGCTCAGCGGCCGTGGGATTACCCGCCGCATCGAGAGTCTCCACCATGAGGGTCGTCTTTTCGCCTGGTCGAACCGCTTTGGTTTTTGGCGTTACTCGAACGGTCAACTTTTCGTCTGTCGCAGGGATGTCCACCACCGTTTGGTCGGTCAGAAAGTCGAAGCGCGTGGATTGGGTCGCAATCAGAGTCGCCCCCGGCTGCATGGCCTTCGTCGCGGTTATCGGGACCTTGATTCCTTTGGCTGAAGGCTGAAAAACGCGGGCGTCTTCCAGATCATTCCCTTCGATTGTAAAGAGAATGGGGCCCTTCCGAACGTTGGTGGTGACGAGCACAGTCGCCTTCTCGCCCACTTTCAGCCGCCTCTTGCTCATCGCCGTCAACAGAGTGGGAGTGAACTCCTTTTCTTCGAACGGGATCGGACCAAAAACGTCGATTTCGGTTTCGACCCTAGCTACTCTGCCCTGGCTATCCTTCACCTCGAAGGCGTAGTCGATACGCCCTTGGCGGCTTGCCAAAGTGTTCACAGTCACCCTTCCTGAGTTCGGGATCTGGACTTCTTTTCGCAGCAGAACTTCGGTGGTGTCTCGACCGAGCTTGTCATTCCAAACCTGCCTGGTCGCGGTGAGCACTCCCGAAGCCGCGATCGGCTTGCCCTCGGTGTTGCTTGTCTTTAGCGTGAGGGGAATTTGTTCGCCAAGCGCGACCGACTGGACATTCGTGTCGACGTCAAGCTTAACGGCCGCCGCTGGAACGTAAACCGCCCCTTGCGACTCCACCTGGCGATTGGTTGCGTCCGTGACCGTTAGAGAGACTTTGTAGCGTGAATCCAGCCCGTCTTTCGCGGTTTGGAAAACAATGTTGGCAATCCCTTCTCGATCCGTGAGCGCATAACCCGACGCCACAAACTCATCTCCGTTGAAAACGTCCGCGAAGGTCAGATTCTCCTGCCCAGGGTCGTCGAACACGTCCACCGTTCTGGGTGAGGAAGACCGCTTCACTCGTCGAACGGTGTAGGCGATGTTCGCATTCGGAAGCGGTGCCGCAAACAGATACTCCGCCTTTACTTGTAGAGAAGCTTTATCCCCCGCAAAAAAGGTTTGAGTGCTGCTTGTCGATACCTTGAACTGGGGCTTTCGGTAGGCAAGGCAAGAGATAGCACTGTAGAACGACTGCTTGTTGTAGGTGAGCACAAGCGAATACGCGCCTAGAGTTCCGTCTGCAGGGATGGCAACCGATCCGGCGACGGAGCCAAACGAATTCGTGGTGAGCGTTCCTCGCTGGAGAACCTCATCTTCTGGATCACGGAGCTCAAAATCGACTCGTTTGCCCACGGGCGTTTTGTATCCAGATGCGCTCGGATCGCGGAAGAATCCTTTGAACTGCACCTCGTTACCGGGTCGATAAATGGGGCGATCCGTTTGGATATGCCCCGTCGACTCCCGCTCGTAAGGGGCGTTTTGCAACAGAATGGTTTGGTCTCTGCCTGATCCGACCAAGATGGCTCGCGACTTAGATTTAGCTTCCGAAGTTGGAATGAAAGCGATGCCATCGTTGCTCGTTTTTGCGGTGGAAACGGGCCGACCCTCGTTATCAAACACTTCGATCTTTGCCGACGGAGTCACTTTGCCCGTCGCGAAGTTCGTGACCCACACAAGCGTCTTCTTCCGACCCCGTTTCGTGAGAACGTTGAGGTTGGTAATCGGCACGAGAGACTGATAACTGGCCCCGCTGCCCGTCGCTCTCAGGACGTAGTAGCCCGTTGGAAGATTCGAAACCTTGACGTTCTTGCGGAAGTTGAAAACCGCGCCGGAGCGCTTCGCCGAGGCAGGAGCGGTCACGTAAAGCGCCCGAATCGGTTTGCCGGCTACCTTCGGAACCCGGCTCGGAGAAAAAGCCAGCTCGGTGATTTTGGATCGCGTATCGACTCGGAAGAACTCCAGCTTGACTCTCGGCACGGCAATGGAGGTGACGGCGATTGTGGTGCTAGAAGGGTCGCCGTCTCCTCGTTGCGCAATTGCCACCAGTTCCGGCTGGATCTTCGTTTCAACCTGTTTAGTCACCTGACTCTTCCGGACGGGCCTAGATGTAGCCCCAAAATCAAACTGAGTCGTAAGGCACAACGTGAATAGCGCGATGGATTGAATCATTACAGTCGGCACCTGCGGCCAGTGAGAATCTGAAGCTTGGCGGCAGATTGAAACTTTGCGCCCGCTTTTGTGTAAGCCCATTTTAGGCGAGTTTCAGGATCCTTGCCTTCAAATGGCAAAACCACACCCGTTCGGTTGCCCTGCGTCAGCACCAATCCTTGATTGGGCTGCAAGTCGGAGATCTCCCGGCAAGGCTGCAGACCGTCTACCACGGTGACCGTCACCCTCCAAGAATCGGTTGGAGCAAGCAGAACGGGTCCGTATCGAGGGTCTTTTCGAGCGGCCATGTTCGCGGCCGCATCAACGGTTTGTTCTAAAGATGGGTGAGGGCTATCCAGAAAGCCTCGACAGCCTAAAACTCGCCCGTTCTTTTCGATGGTCACAAAGGCTCCCATCGCCTTTAGCTTTCCCGTCGCCAAGGGCTTATAGCTCTGTGAGAGGGAAGCGGAAACAGCCTGCCTCGCGATTTTTGCCAAGTTCAGCAGAGAAAGATCCCCTTCCGGTTCAAACCCGCCGATCTTTGCCATCAGGTAAGTGCCCACAAACGCTCCCAAAACCATTTCCACCCCCACAGACGAGTGCAGAAACGAAGAGTGACCGCGAAGTGTTCCGTATTCAGGGAGAAGTTTGTCGATTTGGGCGAGAGGAGGTCGCTGGAGGGGCGCTCATCTTGCCGGTTGCGGGAAGAGGCAGCCCAAAAGAGATTTACCCATTTAGGGTCCTTCTCAGATTTTGAAGAGGGCAGTACCATCTGCTGAGACCATGGTCCTTTGCCAGCTACGCCAATATAGGACGACTCGCCGTGTCCAGGACGGTGGACTGGCCTCTACTTACACCTACGACGGGGACAGTCTCAAGCGCTCGTCCCAAGAGATCAAATCCGGGCGAACCACTCTCGTTTGGGATGGAACCGACTACCTGCAAGGGAGGCTCACCAAGTACGCGAACGCCTCGATCTTCGAATTTCACAACTTCCCTGCACAACTCACGGCCGGATCAACTTCCTCAGTAACGGTTGTGCCCAAAAGCGCGGCTACGTCCACTTGGGCGGCGGCGGCGGATGATCGCCTCGGCTCGCAAACTTCGGAGAGCAAGTTAACATTAGAAATTAACCGGAGGACCGTTATGAGACTTGAGTTGTTTCAAAACGAGGGATGATGGGAGCCACTAAAACGATTCATTGCCTCGCGCTCAGTCTGATTGCGTTAATGTGTATCTCGAATCTTGCATGTTCCATTCGACCGGAGGGGCACCTTAAACATCGCTGGAGAATAGTCCTCTCTCCCGAAGAAGAGAAGGAAGTCAGAAGGGTGCAAGCTTACGAGATAATGCTTTGCCCGAGAAAAGACCTGTCAGCAAGCGATAGCGCTGAATTTCCAATTGTGCCAAGGAACGGCAAGGCTGACTTTATTTGGGACACTATTGGTGATAAAGCAGGACTAGTGCCGCTGGTTTACAGGGAGTCGGGAGACCCGATTCCGGATATTGTATACACTGGGAAAGGCCTTCAATCTGAAAGCGGAAAACAGTATGAGTTTATAATTATTGAAGTAAAAGTCAAAGAGTAGCTTGCCATGGATAGATATTTGCCTTTGAAAGCATCATGTGATTCTAGCAAACAATACTTCAACCAGCAGTCTGATGGTCTCCGAGGTCACAGACGGTGTGATGCTAGACTACGTTCGAGATGCTCTTGGTAGCATCCATTCTGTGGTGGATTAGACAGCAACAGCGGTGAAGATCATGCGTTACAACCCGTACGGAGAAGTGCTCTCTCGCTCTGGAAGCATCTCCGACCGCTTTTATCAATGGGTTGCAACGTATGGATACAGAGCCACGTTCAATTACGCCAGCTCTCACTACATGAGAGCGAGGCACTACTTACAAACGACCGGTGTGTTGACGACCGTCGATCCGCTCTGGCCGGATGAGAGTGCGTATAGGTATGTGGGGGGTAGGGCGATCAGGAGTGTCGATCCTTCGGGTCTAGGCGATGTCGAAACCGGATGTGCCGACTTCGAAAAGGCGAGAAAGCAGAGAAAGGAAGTTAATGCCTGCGTTGAAGCTGCCTTAAAGAGTCGAGGAGGAAAACCAGCTTGTAAGCAGGTCGGGGACAAACCCTTCAAGTGCTTGAAAAAACGCTGCAAAAATCATCCTAAGCCCACCATAGACCCGCCGAGTTGTTGCAAAACGAAAGAGAATTCCGACCCTCCGCGTGCCGACATTGAATGTGAAAAGAACACGATGTTGCTTTGCAAAGGGACCAAGTCATGTTCGGATGGGTACGGTCAATATATTAAGCCTGTTTGGCAATTTGCGATAATGAACGAACTTATGCATTGTTGCGGATTTGATCAAGCTGATGATCAAGTGGCTAGTTGCCACTCGATTGCAGCTTGCTGTATGCTAAAAGTGGTCAACGGTCAGAGGGACTATAAATCGTTCGGCTTCCCAGAGGTGAGCAAATGATGTCAGTGATGCTTTTTTTGGCGACTTTAGAAACTTTCTTGGCGTCTCAGTTGCATTTCGAGCTAAAGCGCGTAAGTAGTGCTGGCCAAGTTTACTTATCTGTCGAAAATAATAGCGACTACACTATAAGACTAGCTAAGTGGCATCTCAGCAGTCGGATGTTTCTGTACACGTCTCGTGGAGCAGAAATTAACAACCCTAGCGAATACTTTTCTAGGGTGCTGATGCCAGTCCCGGTCAAAGCCGACTGGATACACATTACTCCCAAAACAGCCAAAACCGTGATCGTCAAAATCTACGACTCTGAAGGACCCCTATCGAATTTGCGAAACGCAGCGGTCGTCAAGTTTAAGCCTTCTGGTACCTTGATTGGTCAAGCTGGAGTTTCTACGCGGTTTGTTTGGAGCTACCCAATGGTCTTCAAAAAGTATCGAGGGGCATGGAAAGCCTTTCTGCGCTGACTTACGCCTACGATGCCAACGGCAACCAAACGAATCAACAGCTTCCGTGGCAACCAACGACGAGGACGTCCGGGCGACTGTCGTTGCCGTCGAAAGCAAACCACCAGCAGAGTAACGACTACTTTCGGGATAGTTGCGACTACGAAAGAGAAGTGGTCTCATGCCGATGTTCGCAGGACTCCGCACATGGTCACGTCGAGCATTCCGTGGTGGTTCACTTCTAGGAGACGGAGGTTTGGATGGTGCTGTGCACAACTTGACCGCAGTGCAAATAGTCTGGGAGCTAGGTCACATTGAGATCTGAAATCGGAATGTCCAGGTCACTCCTATGAGAAAGTTATTGAGAGACAGTTGGAAAATTGGTGCGATGGTTGCTTCCTTTGTTGCGATCGGTTTCGCTAGTATCCGGCTCGTCCACTCATTGGATGACCGAGAGATAATGGACGCTACGACTCAGTTCATCGGCCGTGACTACCGGGAATTGGTGACGAAGATCGGAAAAGCCGGCTTAAAGCTCGAAACACCGGAAGACTATCATCGCTTTTCCTTAAAGCCGTCTACACTTGGATCCGTGTACGTGCACAGTGGCGAACGGGGTGTCGCGTGTGTGGTGGTGGATAAGGACGGGATGGTTCGACAAGTTCTTCACCGAGGTTCTCCACCATGAACCTAAAGTTGTCCTGGATGCAGAAGAATCATCAGTTTAGAATCGTGCTGATAATGGCATCTGTTCTAGCAGTAGGGGGATGCGACAAGGCAAATCAACAAGTTGACCTCACTGTACAAGTTCCAGAAACTTTCCAGGGCCGGCTCAACTTATACGTCCATCAGGCAAAAGGAGCAAAAATCGAAGACGGGCAGCTAGTTGTTTCGGTGAACCAAGCAGGCAAGGGGTATGTCGCGGATGGTGACTACGTCCAGTCCTGGGTTAAAAGACGCATCGTTACAACCACCGGCAAGGAAATTCCTGAGTACCCAAACACCGACGCGAGAGGCTTCTGCTTCATAGAGGTTCCGACTTTTGAACCTCCCCATTTCGGATTTAAAAAGATGGCCCAATCGTTCTTTATTGGCACCGAAGGAATGGCAAAGGACATTTTGGATAAGTAGCTTAATATCAGGAGTCCAATAGTTGATTCTGACTACCAACATCGTCAGAAGCTGACCGCAATGGGTCAAAAAAGCGAATGTCCCAGCAAGATTCTTACGATGAGAGGTAACTGCCATTAGTGGATGACCACTGACCTGGTTTGATCACTTCAACCGCCTTCACAAATGCAAGGTACTCGCTGCTCGAGGGAAGCATTCTTCCCGATGATTTCAAGACAAATCCTGTCCAGAAGTTCGACTTTTGCGCGATTGTGATAGAGATTTGTGCGATTTGGGTTGAACCGTCTTGAATTTCCTGTTACGCTAGAGCGACAAATGGAGGTCTCCGAGTGAACACCGTTCCGGTGATCGATGCCCGAGGCATATCGCTGGAGTTCAACGGAGTCGCAGCCCTCAAAGGCGTTTCCATTCAGCTTCAAGCAGGAAGAGTTCACGCTTTGGTCGGAGAGAACGGGGCGGGGAAGTCTTCGCTGGCGAAAGTGATCTCCGGTTTGTATCGGCCCACCAGAGGGGAACTGACTCTTCTTGGTCGGCAGGTGCAGTTTGCGAGTCCGCTAAAGGCTCGGCAGGCGGGTGTGTCTCTCATCCACCAGGAACCCACTCCGTTCCCCGATCTGAGTTTGGCGGAGAACATTTTTGCCGGCTCCGTACCTCGGCGATTGGGTTTGGTCGATCGAAAGGCGATGCTCGAGCGGGCGGGTGAGATTTTCGCCGAAATCGGCCTTCAGCGATCACCGACTGAGCTTGCGGCGAGCCTTCCCATTGCCGATCAGCAACTTCTAGAACTTGCAGCGGCGATGGCGCAAGAGTTGAAAGTGGTGATCTTCGACGAAACAACCGCGCCCCTGACTCCGAACGAGGTGGACAGGCTGTTCGGAATCATTGATCGTTTGAAAGAGCGCGGAGTGGCTATCGGAATCGTCTCGCACCACCTTCATGAAGTGTTCCGCGTGGCGGATGAGGTTTCGGTGCTTCGAGACGGCGCGTTGGTTTCGTCTGGTCCCATTGGCAACTACGACCGCGACTCCCTCATCCGGGCGATGGTCGGCAGGGATGTGAAGTCCAATTCTCACCAATCCAGTTCTCATCAACCCAGTTCGTACCACCCTGGGCAGGTTCAGAGGGAAGTGGTTCTGAGAGTCGAGGGGTTATCCGGAAAGAACTTTGCCGACTGCTCTTTGGTGCTTCATGCGGGTGAAATCGTCGGAATCGGTGGGCTTGTGGGAGCGGGTCGAACCGAACTGTTGCGAGCCATTGCTGGGCTGGATAAGCCCGTTGCCGGATCGGTGGAGCTTGGCGGAGAAAAGGTTAAGTTTTCATCGCCAAGAGAGGCGGCTCAATCCGGTCTGGTCATGGTGCCAGAAGATCGTAGGCACGATGCTCTCCTACTCGAGCGACCGATTCGAGAGAACGTCGTTTTGCCAATTCTTCGTCGACTCGCCAACCGGTTCGGATTTATCAGCCGGAAGGTGGAGGTTGAGATGGCCGAGCGGGAGACGGGACGATTTTCAACCAAAATGGCGGGGATCGATCAACCCGTTGGCGAACTATCGGGAGGCAATCAACAGAAAGTTGTTCTCGCCTCGCGAATTGCTGTCGGACCGAAAATCTTGCTCCTCGATGAGCCAACTCGGGGCGTCGACGTAGGTGCGAAACAAGAGATTCACGACCACATTCGTAGCCTGGCCCAAGAAGGGGTGGCCATCCTAATGGTTTCTAGTGACCTGCCCGAGCTCCTGGCGATCTCCGACCGAGTGTTGGTCATGGCGGCGGGGACTATCCAAGGAGAACTTTCCGGAGAAAGAGCAACGGAAGAGGGAGTCATGTCTTTGGCGGTGGCAAGGTGACAAATCGACTGCCCGCCGCGGTGAGAGAATCGATTCCCCCCGCTTTGGGAATCGCCATTTGCTTTCTCCTCGTTCCAAAGCTTGCCGCTCCAACGGCGCTAGAGAGTATTGCGTCTTGGATGCCCATGCTTTGGCTTCTTGCCATCGGGCAGTTGCTCGTGATTGTCGCGGGAGCGGTCGACGTTTCAGTCGGGTCGATTCTTGGATTTGCCACGATGGCGCTGGGCATGTTTTTGAAAACCCATCCCGACGCCCCGGTCGCTCTGAGCTTTGCGGTCGCAGCCGGAGTGGGGCTCGTAGCCGGACTCATCAATGGAGCAATCGTTGGCTATCTAAAGGTGCCGCCGCTGGTGACGACCATCGCGACCCTTGCGTCGTTCAGGGGGCTGGCATTCATGGTCTCGGGCGCCACCACCATCACGGGTTCAGTGGTTTCCGATTCCGTTACCAACCTGGCGTCGAAGGGTGTGCCGATTGGGTCGTACACCGTTCCGTGGATCCTGATTTTTGCGATTCTCGCCGCCTTAGCGATGGATTTTGCGGTCAAATCGCTGCCCAAGCTCCGCTCTGTTTATGCCTTTGGAAGTAATGCAGAAGGAGCGTTTAGAAGAGGCATTTCCAGCTCTTCAATCTATCTTTTGGTCTTTGGTTTGTCCGGATTGTTCGCCGGATTCGCGGCGGTGGCTTACCTATCTCGGTTTGCCATGGCGGCTCCAGGCAGCGCGGGAGTCGGACTCGAACTGTCGGCGATCGCGGCGGTAGTCATCGGTGGCGCGAAGCTGTCTGGCGGCACGGGGCGCATTTTTCCAGTGACCCTAGGCTGTCTCTTTTTGTCGGTCCTGAACGTGAGTCTTGCCGTGATCGGGGTCGGGGCAGATTGGCAATTGCTCGTGTTTGGACTGTTCCTTCTCGCTGCGCTCGGAGCCAATCGAACCGCTGATCCTTCGAAGAATTCGTCTAGTGCAACCGGCTCAAGGAAGGCCGCATGAGCAAGTTTTCGCTCTCCAGACTAGGGTGGAACGGGACGCATTCGCTTATCACGGCGCTCATTTTCCTAACGCTGGTCATTGGCAGCCGGGTGTCCGATAGGTTTCTTGATAGGGTCTACCTGCTAGAGTCCGTGACGCTTTTTGCCGAGGTTGGAATCGTTGCTCTCGTCCTCAACTTCGTTATCGCCTCCGGCGTGATCGATCTGAGTGTGGGGTCAATCACGGTTTTGGTGGCGTGCTTGTACGCCAAGCTTTCTGCCGCCGGACAATCCCTCCCGGTTTGCCTCCTTGCCGCTATTGGCGCGGGCGCCGCATTAGGCTGGACCAACGTTCTGCTCGTCAAACTCTTGAACGCCCCGGCGTTTTTGGTCACCGTCGCAACCCTCGCTCTTTATCGGGGGATTGCACAGGTGCTCATGGGTCCCCAATCGGTCGAGATTCCGGAATCGTGGGTGGGGATCGATACGCAGACGTTCGTCGGGCTCACCATCCCGCTTTGGATTCTCTTTCTGCTGGCGATCCTAATCGGGCTTGTGTTCGACCGTCATGTGTTCGGCCGAGAAACTCTCGCTATCGGTTCGAACGAGGAAGCCGCTCGCAACGCCGGAGTGAATGTTTCGAGAACCCGAGCGATCGCTTTCGTTCTCGCAGGGGTCGCATCCGCGGTTGCGGGTGTTCTCATGGTTTCGCGCCTGGGACTCGCCCGTCATGAATTTTCGAGGGGGATTGAGCTAGACGCGATCACCATGGTCGTCGTTGGGGGAACCTCCATAAGGGGTGGCAAAGTGGATGTTCTGGGAACCGTTCTTGCCTTCCTGCTCATCTCGCTGGTCCGCACCGTTATGGGTATTGCCAATCTTCCGGCGGAGTACCAGTTCAGCTTCATGGGCCTTCTTCTTATTGCTGCTGTTGCGGCTATTGGTATCCAGCCCCGGAAACTCTTGCTAAGATTCAGGACTCGTTCGTAAAGCGCCCTTTTTGGAAACATCAATGAAGATTCAATCGCTGATCACTTTGTCTCTCTCGGCATTCGCTTTGGCCCTTCTTGCGGGTTGCGGAAGCACCAAGTCTGCCGATAACTCGGCGGGCGCCTCGGGTGCCTCTCCGAAGTCGGATGGCGCCGTCAAAACCGTATTCATTCCAAAAAGCGCGGGAAATCCATACTTCTCTCGCATGGAAGTTGGGTTCGATCGGAGCAAGGGTTCCGCCGGGATCGACTTCTCGACCCAAGCACCTCAGGCGGCGGATGCCACCTCGCAAATCTCGGTGATCAAGAATCAGGTGCAACGTGGTCAGCAGGTGCTGGTCATTAGTCCAAACAGTCCGGACGCACTTAACGAGGCACTCGATCAGGCCCAGTCCAAAGGCGTGGTGGTCATCACCGCCGATGCAGACCTTGTCGGTAATGAATCGCACCGAGCGGTGGGAGTTCTCCCGGTCGATTTCTCGACCATTGGCCCTTCTCAGGTCGAGCTTCTAGGCTCCATGATCGCCTACGAAGGCGAGATTGCGATCCTGAGCGCCACGTCGGACGCGCCCAATCAAAACGCATGGATCGAAGGGATGAAGGCGACTTTGAAAGATCCCAAGTTTGCGAAGATGAAACTGGTGGACGTTGTTTACGGCGACGACGAGCCTCAAAAATCTTCTACGGAGATGGAAGGACTGCTAGTGAAGCATCCGAATCTACGTGGGGTCATTGCTCCAACCTCGGTCGGACTCGCGGCGGCGGCCCAGGTGCTGATCAAGCAAGGCAACTATCCCGGGGGTCCAAAGGCTTCTGGTAAGGGGTTGGTTCTCACCGGCCTGGGAACACCCAACGAACTGAAGAAGGCAGTGAAGGAAGGCGCGGTCCAAAAATTCCAACTTTGGGATCCGGCCGATATCGGCGATGTCGCGGCATTTCTAGCCTCTCAACTTGGGCAAAAGAAGCTGGAGCTCAAAGCAGGATTGGAGTTTGAGATTCCCGGGAAAGGGAAGTTCAAGGTCGGCGATAAGAACGTTGTGATTGCGGGATCTTTGGTGACTTTCGACAAAGAGAATATCGATAAGTACGACTATTGATCTGTCGAATTCTCTATAATCCACGCGTTCGGTGAATAGCGCGTGGATCGAGAGGCGTTTTTAGAGGTTGCCAAGACTGGGCGTCAGAGCTTGTTGGGAGCTCTGGAGTCGACCAATTTCTTTCACGAGGGGATGGCGGTCTTTCGTGCCGAGCAGGTCATCCTCTTTAAAGGAGCTTCGGTGCTACTCGAAGAAAGCGAGGCTTTTCTCGACCAAGTTCGGGACGAGTTAATCTTGTTGAAGCTCCCCGAATTGGCGAAATCTCTCGCCGACATGAGGGAGTTCCAGAATCCGCAGAATCAAGACAAGTTTGTGAAGGTCTGGAAACGATCCCGACGCCGATTGTATTGGAATACCTGCAGGTGGTTATTCACCAAGGATCGCGCCAGCGAATTGTTTAATCAATATCCGCAGTTCTTCGAGAATGCAAATCTGCCCAAAAACACGGGTCTGATGGTTCCCACAAAGACATCTTCACTGGTATTTCGCTATGGGCAAGGTTTTGAGGATGACTATTTTCTATGGCTTAATGTTTTCTTTGTGGCAATGTTCTTCTTGACAGGCGGACCCCAAAGATTCATAGAAGAATCGGGATCACCGTTGTATCTCGTTTCCTTTTTCAGTTTTTGGACTTTCTATGCTTGGCAGAACAAACTGATCCGACTTTGGGTCTTTCCCCTGCCACTCCCGCCTTCGCCGGACCTGAAGTTAACGGAATGGAATCTTGGACTTAGCCGGGAGAATGTTGAGGAGGCGGTGGAACTGGACGTTAAGGGACTCGTTGCCTGTCTCAGCGAGTCCTCTTCTGAGTCAAAGTTCCTTTGCTGGCAAGCAATGGAATATGTCTCCCAAAGTGGTCTGCGATCCTTGTTCGAAGAGAAGCGCATAGATATTGAAGCACTGACTGCCGAGTGTGAACTGTTGGGCCTCTCAAAACTTCAGGAACTTATAGAGGAAGGCAAGGCACTAGCCCAGGTGACCTGGCCAAATAGGGTCAAGCAGTATCTAGCGTGGGATGAACTTCGTAAAAAATGGAACGAGGTCACTCTAGGCGAATTTAAGAAGGAAATCCAGAGAGCTTTGAGAGGAAACACCGTGGATATCTTCGACCGATATCCACGGTTGTTTGAATCAACTCCGTTCGTCCCGGGGACAAGAACCTTTTGGGGTGACTAGCGTTCCTTTAACCAATCGCCCCGTCAAAGGGATCAGGATAACTTGCCCAAACATCAGGACCTTGTTGCATTTCCTCATTAGTGAGCAAACAGGAATCGAGCATCTTCGTGAGTCCCTCGCGATCCATGTTCATTCCGATGATCACGATCTCTTGGCGCCTGTCCCCATACGGCTCTTGAAAGTTTTCCTCGATTCGGGAAATCGATTCCTTATCATGGGGCCAATACTCTTTTGGAGCGGTGACCCACCAAGTACCCGCCGCCTCGAAGGTGCAAGAACCGCCCGCTTGGCTCCACCCGCCGATCCAATTCATTTTGGTTGCGAGCCAGAAGAATCCTTTTGATCTCACAACGCCCGGCCAACTCTCTTGAATAACGTTGTAGAACCGTTCGGGATGGAACGGTCTTCTTGCCCGATAGACCCAACTGGAAATTCCGTACTCTTCAGTTTCGGGCACATGCTCGCCCATCAATTCACGCACCCACGCCGGGGACATTTGCGCCTTCTCCATGTCGAAGCGCTTCGTATCGAGAACTCGGTCAAGGTCGACTTTGCCCTGCACAATCGGAATCACTTCAGCGCCCGGGTTGAGTGTTTTCACAACGGCGACCACCTTGCCAAGTTGGACCGGGGTAACCAGATCGCCCTTAGAAACAAGAATCACGTCGGCAAACTCAATTTGGTCGGTGAGCAAGTCCACAACGGTCCTCTCATCCTCTTCGCCCAAAGATTCCCCTCGGTCGCGAATGTAGTCCGCTTCACTGAAGTCTTTGAAGAAGTTGAACGCGTCCACAACGGTGACCATCGTGTCCAGCCGAGCCACTTTCCCAAGGCTTGACCCCGTCTCATCTTCAAAGGTGAAGGTCATCGCAACGGGGAGTGGTTCGGAGATGCCTGTTGACTCGATGAGCAAGTAATCAAAGCGACCTTCGCGTGCCAATCGAGAAACTTCGATTAACAGGTCGTCTCGAAGCGTGCAGCAAATACAACCATTGGTGAACTCGACCAAGCGTTCTTCAGTGCGAGAGAGATTTGCTTTGCCGTTTTGAACCAGTTGCGAGTCGATATTGATCTCGCTCATATCGTTGACGATCACCGCCACCTTTCGGCCCTCTCGATTGGAAAGAATATGGTTTAGGAGAGTCGTTTTCCCCGCACCTAAAAACCCCGAAAGCACAGTCACGGGCAACCTTCGGTCTTTGGAGAACTTCGCGAGAAACGACATACGTGTATGATACCAATACCGGGAAGGGGTACCTTGCAAGAATCGTTAGTTCCGGCTAGATTGTGTCCATGCAAGTTAAGTTCTACAAGTCTCTCTGGGGCATGGGTGGGGATCTCCCCGCCCAACTAGCGAAGATCAAAGAGGCTGGTTACGACGGCTTTGAACAGTGGGTGGTTCCTCACTTCACGGTCCGAAAAGCCTGCGCCGATGCTGGGGTTGAGTATCTGGGCATGTGCGCCGGAAACGACCCCGAACAGTTCAAGCGCGACCTTGGAGAGTTGAACGATGGCGGCGCAGTGAAGGTCACCGTCCACTGCGGCGGCGCACACTGGACTTTTGAAGAGGGAGCCAAGTTCTTTGAAGCGGCGATGAAGATTGTGGAGACGGTTCCTTTCCAGGTCAACTTCGAAACTCACCGGGGTCGACTGCTATACGAGCCACTCTCGACCGCAAAGTATCTCGAAATGTTTCCCGGGCTGCATCTTTGCGCAGACCTGAGTCACTGGACAGTCGTGACGGAATCCATGCTCAGCCCGTTCGGTCCGGCGCTTGAGTTGGCCATCCAAAGAACCCGGCACATTCATGCTCGCGTCGGTCACGAGGAAGGCCCGCAAGTGCCAGACCCGCGATCTGAACGATGGAAAGGTCACGTGGATGCGTTCGACAAGATGTGGGACCGGATTCACGCTGCTCACGTTAAGCGCGGCGACAAAATCCTTACCGTTGATCCCGAGTTTGGTCCCCCGAACTACATGTGGAGCGACCCCAAAACGGGCGCACCCACAGCCGACCTTTGGGACGTATGTCTCTGGATGAAGGATCGCCTGAAGCAACGTTGGGCTTGACTTCAAAAATGCATCTGCTAAAGGTGCAAAAGTGCCTCGAATCCACTCCGGGTTCGAGGCTATTTTTGTAGAATGACTTGAGCCTTATGGGTACACCGTCGTTCCGTCGAGTTGGGCATCTGTTTCTAGGTGCGAGTGCTTTCGCTTTCGTTGCATACGCTGCCTCTACCCCGGCCATTCGTCCCTCGGCCCAAGCTCAAAAAACACCCTCGAGTCCAAAGCCAAAATCCGTCGTCGCGGCTCAAAAGCGCACGGTGTCTTTCGGCAAGGACGTCGTTCCGATTCTCAAGGCCCACTGCTATGCTTGCCACACCAAAGAGTCTGCTGCGGCGAAGCTAGACCTCACCTCCATAGACGGGATTAAACGCGGGGGCTTTTCTGGTCCGACGGTGATCCCGGGGCAGCCTGCTAAATCTAGCCTACTTTTTCGCGTGCAGGGCAAAGGCGGCATGGAGCAAATGCCCAAAGGATTCGCTCCGCTCAGCAAGGCTCAGCAGGAGACAATTGCCCGATGGATCGCCCAAGGAGCGGTTTACGACAACGCCAAATCAGAGCACTGGGCGTATGTTGCTCCCAAGAAGCCGAGTGTTCCTAAACTCCCGAGCAGCTGGGTCCGAAATCCCATTGATGCATTCGTTTATGCGCGCCTGAAAAAGGAGGGACTTACTCCTTCCGAAGAGGCGGACCCGCAAACCCTTCGCCGAAGGTTGCACCTGGACCTCAATGGCCTTCTTCCCGAGACGGTTCTGCCAAAGGGCGAGGATTTCGATTACGAAGCGACGGTGGATGCACTTCTGGCTCGTCCTCAATACGGAGAGCGGATGGCTCGCCTCTGGCTAGATCTTTCTCGGTACGCCGATAGTGATGGTTATGAAAAAGACCTTGGTCGTACGGCCTACCTCTATCGCGACTACTTGATCGACTCGTTCAACAAGAACAAACCGTTCAATCAGTTCACGATCGAGCAAATGGCGGGGGACCTCCTTCCGGAAGCCACCGACGAGACGCGAATCGCCACTGGCTTCCATCGGAACAGCCAGTTCAACAGTGAAGGGGGAGTCGATCAGGCGGAAGCTCACTACCAGGTGCTCATCGATCGGGTCTCGACCACTTCGACGGTCTGGCTCGGTTCATCCGTAGGATGCGCTCGTTGCCACGACCACAAATACGACCCATTCTCCCAGAAAGACTTTTTCCGAATGATGGCGTTCTTCGGAAACACGTTGATCGTGCCGCAAGGCGACGCCAACGTTGGAGAGGAAAAGTGGCGCGAACCCACGATGAGGGTCGTTCCTGCTGCGCTTAAGAATGAGATCGACACGCTGAAAGCGCGCAAGCTGTCCATTGAGGCAGCCCTTAAGTTGAGGGCAGAGGAGTCACGGGTTGCTCAGCAGTACCGAGAAAGTTTCTCGCCAGCAGAGCCTCTTCTAGCACTGAAGCCAACTGCGGTCAGCGCTGTTAGGTCGGAGATGGAACTCCTGCCCGATGGTTCGGTGCGGGCGAAAGGCGAGTCGCCAGACCAAGACGTTTACTCGGTCGAGATTCAAATTCCAACCGGGACGACCGCCGTTGTTGTGGAAGTCCTACCCGACGAATCACGGAATCCGGCAACCGTCGGGAGGGCGCCCGGTGGTGGCAACTTCATCCTATCTGGCCTGAGCCTTAAAGTTGGCGCCAAGGAGTCCACCTTCTCCGATGCAGCAGCGACCTTCAGCCAGAACGGCTACGATCCTCTCAAGACGCTCACGAACTCGGAGTACGGCTGGGCGGTGTTCCCCAATGCAAGGAGGTCGCACCGATTTGTCGCTACCCTTCCGGCAGACTTCAAGACTGGAACAACCGCCACGCTTCAGTTGAAGCAAGAATCGACGAGTTGGCCGAAGCACACCATCGCGAAGTTTCGACTGTTCGCGACGACTTCCGCCCACCCGCTTTGGCTCGCTATCGATCCGGAACAGAGGAAGGCTCTTCTGGATGCTTCTGCAAAACCTGCCGATGTAGATCGGACTGTGCAAAGCCTCCAGGCACTGGGCGCAGAGGGAAGAGTGCTCGTGAACGAGCTTCGTGAGGTCGACCGAAAAGCGCAAGATATGGAGCGGAACGCTCCTTCCGCCTTAGTTCTCGTCGAAAAGCCACGCAAGGGTCCTCTGACGTACAAGGTGCACAACCGTGGGGAGTGGACTATGCCGGGAGAAACAGTTCACGCGACTACTCCCGCCTTTCTGGGCAGCCCCATCAAAGGTTCGGCAATCAATCGGTTAACCCTTGGTCGCTGGCTGGTCAGCAAAGAGAATCCGCTTACGGCACGCGTCACCGTCAACCGACTTTGGGAACTCGTGTTTGGTCGCGGACTCGTTGAAAGCAGTGACGATTTTGGAACGCAAGGCTCACTGCCCAGCCACCCCGAACTCCTGGATTGGCTTGCGGTGGAGTTCATGGACTCCGGATGGGACATCAAGCACATCTTGCGACTGATCGTCACGAGTTCCACCTACAGGCAGTCGTCAAAGGTCACGAAGGCTCTCCTTGCAAAAGATCCGTCGAACATTTTGCTCGCTCGTGGACCACGGTTCCGGATGGAAGCCGAATCCATTCGAGACGTGATCCTACAAGCCGGAGGCGTCCTGAGCAAGAAAATTGGAGGTCCGAGTGTGTATCCCGATCAGCCCGATGGAGTTTGGAATACGCCTTACTCGGGTGAACGCTGGATGCTCTCTCCGGGCGAAGATCGCTATCGCAGAGGCATTTACACCTACATTAAGCGAACTGCGGCTCACCCGGTTCTGACCGTTTTTGATGGCACGTCCAGAGAGGTTTGCACCACCCGTCGCCTGAACACGAACACTCCTCTTCAGGCACTTGCCCTTCTGAACGATCCGGCCGTAAAAGCCTCGGCAAAGTCGCTTGCCGTCGGAATGGCAAAGTACGCATCGGATAAGGAAGCGCTCACATGGGCTTTCGAGCGCGCCACTGCTCGAACGCCAGAAAGTGCCGAACTCTCGCGCTTAGAAGGTCTGCTGAAAACGCTTCGTGAGCGTTATGCCCGCGATGCGGTCAGCGCTGCAAAACTCGGTTCTTCCGCTGAGGAAGCCGCAAAAATCATGCTTTGTACGGTTCTCATGAACCTGGACGAGACCATCAGCAAGGAGTAATCATGAGCCACCACCACGATGAACTAGAAGACATTGCCCTCCCCAGCGGCGAGCTTGGCAATGAACTGTTGAAAGACGTCACGCGGCGTACTTTGCTGAAGCAGGTTGGTTACGGGGTTGGCCTAGCGGCGCTCCAAGCAATGCTCGTTGAATCGGGTCTTGCGTCCATTCTGCCAACAGAAGGACCCACTCTTGGAAAACCTCACTTTGCGCCGAAAGCGAAGAACGTGATTTTCCTCTTCATGGCGGGGGCTCCGTCCCAACTGGACTTGTTCGACTACAAGCCCACTCTCAAGAAATTTGATGGGGACCTGTGTCCAGAAGACCTGATTAAGGGAGAACGCTTCGCATTTGTTCGCGGGAGGCCGCGACTACTCGGGTCACCGTTCAAGTTCGAGAAGGTTGGCAAGAGCGGTCAGTGGGTCAGCGAGCTTCTGCCGCACTTCAAAACCATCGCCGACGATGTCGCGGTTCTCCGGGGAGTCGAGACGAGCCAGTTCAACCACGCTCCGGCGCAGTTGTTCATGAACACGGGCTTCCAGATTGCAGGAAGACCGAGCATGGGTTCCTGGCTCACCTACGGTCTGGGCTCGGCGAACAAAGATCTTCCTGGCTTCGTTGTCCTGATCTCTGGAGACAACAACCCGGATGGGGGCAAAAGCTGCTGGGGATCTGGATTCTTGCCAACGGTCTACCAGGGCGTTGAGTTCAGAAGTCAGGGCGACGCCGTTTTGTATGTTCAGGATCCGGACGGGGTGAGCAGGGAAGTTCGACGCGACACGTTGGACGCCATTCGCGACCTGAACACCCTCAAGCACCAAAACGTGCTCGACCCCGAAATCGAGACCCGCATTTCGCAGTACGAGCTTGCGTATCGCATGCAAACGGCCGTGCCGGAGTTGATGGACATCTCGAAGGAGCCGAAAGAGGTTCATGAGATGTACGGCACCCAACCCGGTGCTCGCTCTTTTGCGAACAACTGTCTCCTCGCTCGTCGAATGGTGGAACGGGGCGTTCGCTTTGTTCAACTGTATCACCGAGGCTGGGACAACCACGGTGAGAGTGAAGGCAGCGATCTGAAGCACGCGCTTCCCAGGATGTGTCAGCAAACCGACCAAGCAGCCGCCGCTCTTATCAAAGACCTGAAGCGCAAGGGATTGCTTGATGAGACGCTGGTGATTTGGGGCGGAGAGTTTGGTCGAACGCCCATGAATGAAGGTCGAGGCGGGTCTCCCTATCCGGGCCGGGATCACCACCCGCGAGCCTTCACCATGTGGATGGCGGGCGGTGGAATCAAGCCGGGCACAAGCTACGGCGTCACCGACGAACTTGGGTACACGATCGACGACGAGAAGGTGCACGTTCACGACCTTCACGCCACGATCCTGCACCTCATGGGAATCGATCACACCCGATTGACTTACAAGTTCCAAGGTCGCAACTTCCGCCTCACCGACGTGCACGGCGAAGTCGTCCACGACCTTATCAAGTAGGTTCTAACCGAGCAGGGAAACGGTCCGCTTTTCTCGCGCAGAGAGAACGGCTGAATCGACGATTTGTTGTCCGATTCGGCTGATCTTTGGAGAAAGCGGTCCGGTGATCGGCTCACCGGTTGTTAAGTGGTGGAGCAGGTACTCAATCACGTTCCTCTCCGGCGCTTCAGACGGCGGCACTGGATGGTTAAACCCTTCTGGGTGGTCGCGGTCTTGAATCCGAATCGTAGGTTCGTAGTCAAAGGCCGATAAGGTGCCCTCTGTTCCGACCACGATGAAGCCGCACTTGGGTTGAGGTTGGTGGACCCAGGGGTCGGTGAAGGTGCCCCAACGGGTTTCAAATTTGCTGAGTCCGGTTTCGTATCGGGCAACCGTGATCGAGTGCTCATCGACCTCGAGACCATCCGGTTGATCGACCGTTGAGGTCACCTCAAGGGGCTTCCGACCGTCCATGAACCAGGTAGCGAAGGTCACTCCGTAGCCCATGTAGTCCAGCATCGAGCCACCACCATGCCTCTTTTGGTACCACCAGGATTGGCTCTTCTTAGCGTTATCCACTTCGGGGACTTCGATCTTATCGGCTAGGTGCCGCAGTGGACCTCGGTTTCCGCCGTAGTGGTGAACTTCGATTACGGTCCCAATCTTGCCGGAATCGATCAGGCGCTTCACTTCCTGGTAGATCGGTGACCACCGGATCGGCCAGTTGATCGAGAGTTCCTTCTTGGCTAAGTTCGCTGCAGCAATCAGCCGATCGGCGTCTTCCAAGCTGGCCGCGAACGGTTTCTCCACCATTAAGTGGACGCCGAGATTCAGGATGCGACATCCCCAATCGGCATGGGTTGCGGTAGACGAACAAAGGATCGCGAGATCTGGTCTCGTCTTTTCGATCAGTACGTCAAGGTCGGATACCAAGAGGGACCGGTCGAGTCCAATTCGGTCCAGGACGGGAAAGACGCGCTCAGAATCTTCATCCTGAACTCCGACCACTTCGACGTTTGGGTTCTCGTGGGCTTGCCGCAACAAGTCCCCCAAGTGCATGTGGTCGAAGTTGACGCCGATGACGCGTAATTTGCTCATGGGAGACCGGATTGTAACCCGATCTCCCACGAAAATGTTTCAAGCTCTGATGCTTACATATCGCCGCCGCCGACGTAAAAGAATCGCTCTTCAACGATCTTTCCGCCTGCGACCTTGTAAACCGCAACTTCGCGCATTTCGTTCTTCGCGCCCGACTCTTTGTGAGTGGTGGCCATGTCGAAGATCATGGCGAACTGGTCTTCGCCGTGGGGGAATGGTCCCTCAAAGCTGAAGCTATCGAGTTGGAAGGTGCTATACCACCACTCATTCTTTCCGTTGACTGCCTCAATTCCTTTGAATTCGGCATTAGGACCACCCGCCTCAACGCTCAGGATTTCTGGGCTGTACAGTTCGGAGTAGATGGCTTCGTAGTTGTCCTCTTTGAGGAGTTCAGCGAGTCGCTGGCCGATGGCATGTGCGTTCATGTTGTAATCCTTGGGCAATCGCCCCACGGATAGAATAGTAGACAAGCGTCTATATGTCAATCCTTATTTGCAATTATCGTACGAATCAGGTCAAGAGTGGCGTTCCCTTATCTTTTGCTTAACATTTTTGCGCGACAGTAGGAGCCCCATGGCACGCAGAGCCTTCACCCTCATTGAGTTACTGGTCGTCATTGCCATCATTGCAATCCTCGCCGCCATCCTCTTCCCCGTGTTTGCACAAGCAAAGGCGGCTGCGAAGAAGACCCAGGCGCTCAGCAACGCGAAGCAACTTGGTACCGCTTCTTTCCTGTACATGTCGGATTGGGATGACTGGGTGAACCGAAAGTGGTGGGACATGCACGTGGACCTTCTGCCCTACGCCAAGTCCATCGACATCTTCCTCGATCCTGCTTCCACCGCTCCCCGGCCGGAACGGCGAACCTTTACCAATTTCAACTTCACAGATCGACTGCCGGGCGACACTTCCTTAGTCGCGTCTTTCACCGAGTGGACCAACGTCCCAGTCGGCACCGCATCAGGCGCAGGCAACCGCCCCGCCATTTTCGGGCACTACTCCCGCAACGATGAGCTCTTGCACAACTTCGGGTTTGGTGGTCAACTGGGCGGGCAGATCAACTCGAGTTCGAACGCAAGCACTTGGCAGAGCGTTTCCGACAAGATCTTTTTCTCCTTCGCTAAGGATGGTCGCGAAGACAACGACGCAAACGACTTCGATAACGACAACGCACCCTACTTCGAGCCAGGCGGCACGAACTGGAACGAAATCTTTGAGCAGATCTCCTTCCGACACCAAGAAGGTGCGCCGTTCGTGATGCTTGACGGGAGTGCGAAGTGGCGAAAGGCGGTTTGGCTGCAGAGTCTCCCCGGAAAGTTGGCGTTGAACCCCGCCTGCTCTCAGCTACCGAACACGCAAGCATGGTCGGCGGCAGCTTGCACCTTTAACGAATAGGGGATACAGGACGACAATGATCTCAACATTACTCTTTGGGTTAACTCTCGTTGTGGCGAAGCCGGACGTGAAGCAATCGGTATCCGAGTCTTGGACTCGGACGCTGGTGGTTGGGCACCGCGGTGCGGCCGCTTACGAGCCAGAAAACACCCTCGCTGCTTTTGAGCGGGCCGTGAAAGACGGCGCTGTTGCCGCCGAGTGCGACGTTCACATGAGCAAAGACGGAGAGCCCGTCATCATGCACGACTACACGCTCGATCGCACGACGAAGATCAAGGGCCAAGTGAAAGAGACTCCTTGGTCGGTGATGAAGGAAGCGGGTGTCCCGCACCTGGCAGACTACACTCGGATAACGAAAAACCGGATCATCAGCGTCATCGAGATCAAGGGCGGGGAAGGGGTCGCAAAGGCGGTTGTCGATCACATTTCGAAAGAAGACATGGTCGACCAAACGATCGTATTCTCGTTCAACGATAAGATCGTCGAGGAAGTAAAGAACCTCAACCCGAACCTTTTTGCGGTGTGGCTGATTGCGGCAAAGCAAACTCCCGAGTCCTTCGCAGCAACCGAATCCATCTTCCGACGCACTAAGGCTAACGCGGTTGGAGTTGGTTACACCAACTGCACAGCCGAGTTCGTACAAAGCGTTCACGCGTTGAAGGTTCCGCTGTTCGTTTGGACGGTTCCTCCCGGGCCGCAGGTGGACCGCCTCAAGGGACTAAAAGTGAACTTCATCATCACGGATCACCCCGGCGATGTGAAGGCCCAGTTGGCCGCAAAGTAGAGTCACGACCGGCTGGAACTCTCGAACCGGCAATTTTTACAATGAAGAAACTTGAGAGGGGTGGAAAACCCCTCTCAGATGAGCGCGTTACGACAACAGCAGCCGGATTTGCAGCCCGAGACCGAGGTGATCTACCTTGTCGTGCCGCCTGCTCAAGCGGTGATCCAATCGGCAGATCCGCTCACGTTGATGGAGTGGATGAGCCTGCTTTGGCTGCGGCTTGGACTGATGCGAACGCCGTGGATTGTCCGGTCCTTCTCTGAAGGGTTCATGACAATCAGCTCGTCTGTTGTAGTGACCATCGGAGCGGTTTACGGTCTGTACATGCTCAAGTCTTGGGCAGGCATCGATCTGATACCCGGCGGAAGGCTGGAAGACTTTGCTCCTTTTCTGCCGGGCTGGAAGCGCTGAGATCGGCTGAACTAGTCGTTCGTCTCAGTCGCAATCACCATGATGTCGACCGTCTTGAGTTGCTTCGCCAATTCAAGAAGCAGCGATCCCCTGAGAAACTCCTGGACGCGAGTTCGGTCGGTATGACCGATGATGATCTGGGTGACGTTGTTCTTTTGGACGTAGCTAATGATCGCCTCGCTGGGTTCCTCGCCGTCGAGGCGGACAACCGGGATGCCCAAACGCTCGCACAGTTTCTTGTCATCGGCAAGAATTCGCGTGCTCACCTCGTTCATCTCCTCCGGCACGTAAATCGCCTTCACTTCGGAGTGAGTCTTCTGAGCAAGGCGCCAACCGCGTCGAATCATGCGTAGCGATGACCGTGTCGGGCTGATACAAATGACCATTCGATCCGAGGTCTGCCAGGGCCGAATGATGTTGCTCGACTTTCGAAAGGCGGTGAGGTCTTCGTCTACGCGCCCAGCGATCTCTCGCATGGCGAGTTCCCGTAAAGCGTTGAGCGTAACTTCTCGGTAGAGACCCTTCAGGGCGCCATCAATATCGCCCTTGGCAACAACATCTCCTCGACGCACTCGGTTCATGAGTGCTTTGGGCGAAAGGTCGACCATTTCGACCTCGTCTGCCTCGTGGAAGAGTCGATCCGGAACCGTATTCTGAATGCGCTTCCCAGTGATCTCAAAGATCGTATCGTTGAGACTTTCCAGGTGCATGACGTTCATCGTTGAAAGAACATCGATGCCGTTTCTCAGAATCTCCTCAACATCTTCCCATCGACGCTCTCTTGCCGATCCGGATGGGTTCACGTGGCTCAAGTTGTCGACAAGGACGACATCTGGTTTTCGAGCAATGATGGCCGAGATGTCCATCTCCAGCCGCTCCTCACCTGCATAGTTGTACTTTGCGGGCGGGATCATTTCGAGTTCGGTGATGTCCGCCGAGAACTCTTGGCTGAAGAGTCGATCTTCCTGGGTGATGATGGCGATCACCACATCTTGACCACGCGATTTACGGCGGATTGCTTCGTCCACCATAACTTTTGCTTTACCAACACCGGGCGCGTAGCCCAGGAAGATTTTGAGTGTGCCGCGATTCTCAGGCATTTTGTATTGAGCTTGATTGAAGTTGAGGGCTGGTATCGACGGTAAGTATCGAATCCAGCCAAAGTTTAATATTGCTGCTTAGGTCTTCGATTGAGAGGATGCCCGTGTCAGGCGGCCCCTCGTTCTGCCAAATGAACGAGGCAAGTTTTTCTTCACAAACCGCTTCCCACAAGCGCATTCCGCAGGGAGGGCGGTCCAGGTCAATGTAGGCAAGGATGAGTTCTTGCATGAAGGCAGGAAGAACCACCTTGATGTGTCGGTTCACGTTGCCTTGACCAATCACGTCAAACCCAACGGTGATGTCTCCGAAGGATTCATCAACTTCGTATTCGGTCGCCTCGAAGGTGTAACCGTTGATGGAGGTTTTCTGGAATTCTCGGCAAACGGAGACGATTGGAGCGTTGGGCTCCTCGCGTTCTAGAACGTTTTGAACCGAATCTCGAATCGACTGTCCGCCAAAGGGCTTGCGCAGAAAGTCGTGTGCGCCTATCGACATCGCTTCAATGGCCATGTCGATCGATCCGTAAGCCGAAACCATCAAAACCTTGGTGTTTGGTGCGACCGACACCATTTCGCGAAGGACGTCTAAACCGTCCAGAGTAGGCATTCGGTAGTCCAGAACCACCAAGTCGAACGGCTCGTTTCTTCGCAGGAGGCGAAGGGCATCTTCTCCGGAGGACACCTCAACAATCTCGTAGCCAACCGTTCGCAAAGCGACGCTTATAAGGGTTCGATAGCTAGGTTCGTCGTCAACGACAAGAATTCGTTTTGCCACGAGATGCTCCTTTTCTACTTACGCCCCGAAAGAGAGAAGGGTTGAGAATCGCACCGATCGGTCACATTCGCCTTCTTTTCCCAGAGCTTGAGAAAGTTACCTTGAGCGGAGTGTTCCAGAGGCGATTCAACGCTAATCCGCGAGCGATTCTCCCTCGGATGCCTTCACGAGAATACGGCCCAATTACAGAAGGTCGTCATTTAACAGGGCACGGTCTCCGACTCCGTAGCGTCAGAATCATAAGAGATGGCGCGATCTTTTCATCCCGGATATGTAGTGGTTCCGATGGCCCTGGTGCTTGCCGGGGGTGGAATCGCACTCATGACTTATGTTTCCAATGGAGCGAAGGTCGTGCCAGGCTACTCCTTTGGCCAACCGAGACACCCGGTGACTCAGGAGATGCTCGATCAGGCCAAGCTTGAGTCGAAGAAGATCGCCCCGTTTTTCAAGCTCCCGGACACGGATGGAAAGCAGGTGGTCATCGGTGGAAAAGGGCAGAAGCCGCTTTTTGTCTACTTTGTCAAAGAGGGTTGCCCCTGCAGTTTTGATGCTGAGCCGATGTTCCAGCGCCTATTTAAGCACCACGAAGGACAGATTGAGTTCATCAGCGTTACCGACGCAAAAGGGAAGGCGGCAGAGAAGTGGGACTTCGACATGCTTGTCCCTTATCCGCTCGTTTCGAACCCAACCTTCGAGTTGATGAAGGCCTACTCGTCCCCTGCGTCGGTCTATTGCACGCTCGTCGCAACGGACGGTTCTATCGTCAAGCAATGGCCCGGATACAGCCGCTCGATGATGAAGGAAATGAACACCCTGATGGCTAAAGCAGCCGGAGCGAAAGAGAAACCGTTCGATACGGCCTACGCACCAGAAGCGAAAACATCCGGATGCTCCTTTGAAATGGAGTAGTTTTCGGAGTAGCTCAACGACAGTGTCGGAGCAAAAAAATGGCCCGCCCGGAGAGATTCGAACTCCCGACCCTCGGTTCCGAAGACCGATGCTCTATCCACTGAGCTACGGACGGTTTGGGACTGAGATATTACCCCGATTCGGTCGGATGTCAACCCGTTCAGCACACGATTCGTGAGGATGGCCCGTTTCTGACCCATAGAAAAATACGGGGACAATGACTCGTTGCAGTCTAAAGACCACTTCAACTTCGCCAATAAGAAAGGTTGAAGGAAGCATGGCACAGACGCTAGAAAAACCGCTTTTGGGACTCGATACAGAGTTCCCGGACGTTGTACACGTCCTCCATCACGCCCCATCTGGGCGGTATGGATGTTTCTGTCACGAAGGTGTCCACGGGCTGGCGTGCTTTTCAACCGATATCGGAGCAACTCGGTTCGGGGAATTTATCGACCTGAGCGGTCTCACCGTTGAGTCTCTTTCCTTTGACGAAGCGCGTGAGGTTGCCAAAGATCGACCGATGCCTGTTGTTGCAATGATGCTTCTCGACGACATGCGTCATCCTGTCATCCACTACGTCCGCTGAAACCTCGGAACCAGCGGTAAGAAGGGCCCGATCCAAGAAATGGATCGGGCTTTTTTGGTTTTGATCAAGTTTCTTAGCAGTCCTTGGCCGAGAGTGCCACGATCCCTTGACCCTGGGAGTAGAAGGCAATGTAAAATTTGGCAATCTGGACGAGTGAGTGCTAACGCGGTTTGCCGGGTTTCGCTCATGGGGTTTAGAGACCAAGGAAATAAACAATGGCCAACCTTAAGCCACTAGGAGACAAAGTCGTAATCGAGGTTATCGACGCCGAAGAGATGACCGCTTCTGGCATCTTCCTTCCGGACAGCGCTAAGAAGCGACCTCAAGAAGGTCGTGTCGTTGCCGTCGGAAACGGACGAGTACTGGACAGCGGCGAGCGAAATCAACTCACCGTCAAGGTTGGAGACCGCGTCCTCTTCAGCAAGTACGGCGGAAATGAAGTTTCCGTAGACGGGAAGGATTACACAATCCTAGACGAGGACCAGGTCTACGCGATCATCGGTTAAGGAGAAACACGAACATGGCAGCAAAGAATCTAATCTACGACGAGGAAGCAAGAAGAGCCCTTGAGCGAGGCGTTAACAAAGTCGCCGACGCCGTGAAAGTGACCCTCGGCCCGAAGGGTCGAAACGTTGTTCTGGACAAGAAGTGGGGTAGCCCAACGATCACCAAGGACGGCGTAACCGTTGCTAAGGAGATCGAACTCAGCGATCCTTACGAGAACATGGGTGCGCAGCTTTGTAAGGAAGTTGCATCCAAGACCAACGACGTTGCAGGAGACGGCACCACCACGGCTACCGTTCTTGCCCAAGCGATCGTTAACGAAGGTCTTCGATACGTTGCTGCAGGTGGTAACCCCATCGCGGTCAAGCGCGGTATCGATAAGGCTGTCGATCAAGTCATCGCTTACATCAAGTCGGTTGCTCAGCCCATCAAGGACAAGGAGCAAGTCGAATTCGTTGCGACCATCGCAGGTAACGATCCTGAGGTTGGCAAGCACGTTTCCGAGGCGATGGACAAGGTCGGCAAGGATGGCGTTATCACCGTCGAAGAGTCCAAGGGTCGAGAGACCGTTCTGGAAGTCGTCGAGGGTATGCAATTCGACCGCGGCTACATCAGCCCGTACTTCGTAACCGACCCCGAGCGCATGGAGGCGGTTCTTGAGAATCCGCTTATCCTGATCCACGAGAAGAAGGTGAGCTCCGCTCAAGATCTTCTTCCGTTCCTGGAGAAGGCTGCTCAAACCCGCCGACCGATCGTGATCATCGCCGAGGACCTTGAGGCAGATGCTCTCGCAACCGTGGTTCTGAACAAGATCCGAGGCGTTCTGCAAATCGCAGCCGTCAAGGCTCCGGGCTTCGGCGATCGCCGAAAGGCCATGCTTGAGGACATCGCAGTGTTGACCAACGGTCGATTCATCAGCGAGGACCTCGGAACGAAGCTCGAAAGCGTTTCCATCGACATGCTCGGAACGGCTAAGAAGGTCGTCATCAGCAAAGAGGAGACCACCATCATCGAGGGTGCAGGCTCTAAGGAAGCCGTTCTTGGCCGAATTGAGCAGATCAAGCGCCAAATCGAGTCGACCGACAGCAACTACGATCGTGAGAAGCTTCAAGAGCGACTTGCGAAGTTGTCCGGCGGCGTGGCCGTCATCAAGGTCGGCGCAAGCACCGAGACCGAGCTGAAAGAGAAGAAGCACCGATACGAGGACGCTCTCAGCGCAACCCGAGCAGCGGTTGACGAGGGTATCGTTCCTGGCGGAGGAAGCACCTTGCTTCGCGCTTCGGACATGCTCAGCACGGAAGGGCTCTCCGCAGACGAGTCGACGGGTCTCCTGATCGTCAAGCGAGCCATCGAAGAGCCTCTTCGACACATCGCGAAGAACGCAGGACTCGAGGGTTCGGTAATCGTCGAGAAGGTCCGAGCCGCTGAGATCGGATTTGGTCTCAACGCCGTCACGAACGAGATCGTCGATATGGTGAAGGCCGGAATCGTGGACCCTGCAAAGGTGACGCGATCGACCATCCAAAACGCGGCTTCCATCGCCGGTTTAGTGCTTACGACCGAGACTCTCGTTGTCGACAAGCCCGAGCCCAAGAAGGCTGCACCCATGCCCGGTGGCATGGACGGAATGGACTACTAAGTCTAAGTTCCGGGAAACAACGAAGCCCTCTCGAGATTCTCGAGAGGGCTTCAATTTATTTCAATCAATCACTTTGTGAGTGAGGCATCCCAGAGGCCGGAATCAGCGCTTCCGTCGGCGCAGGAGAAGGCCGCCTGCCGCCATCGAAAGAGCGATCATGGAAGCTGGCTCAGGAACGACTGAGTTGAGCGTTACTTGGTTCGACCCGGGGAGGAAGTTAAAGTCATCCGAGTAGTAGCCTCCGTAGTAGCCCATTCTGAAGGTGAACGAGCCGCCTTCAAATCCAGGAATCGGTTTCGCCAGAAGGTGATCATTCGACTCCGAGCTACCTGCCGCGATCGTTCCCGGGTTCGCGAGGAACGAGATGTCAAAGGCGTCTCTGCCTGTGCTGTTCCAAGAGAAATACTGAGAATTGACCCGGAAGTCTCGGTTAGAGGTGTTTACGGAGTCGAGCGAAAGAACGGTGCTCTCGCCTGGTCCCAGGTTCCGAACAGGATTTGGGGCACTGTAGGTCAGGCCAAAGTCCTCAATCGTTTCAATCGATATCGAAAGGGTGTAAAGGAAGTCAGCCGCACTCGAGGAAGTTCCGCCAAAGATATCGATGTCTAAACCATAGAGTCCGCTCGATACGGGTGCGTCCAAGGTTACATCGAAGAAACCATCGGATCCTCCGGCAAAAAGCTCCTCACCGGGTTGCAAGGAGTCTCCGAAGTTGAAGGCTCCAGACGGTCCGAAGATCCGACCCTGGTTCACTGTGAAAAGCCCGGCACCCGACGAACTTGGATTAACTCCAAACGAGTTGATGAAAATCTCATCAGACGAGTCGTTGGTGAAATTCAGATCGGGACTGGCTGTCCCGGAGACGTTCAGCATGCTGAACATGGCCTCCCCTTGCGACCAAGTTTGGGCATGGGCAGCGACGGTGAGTAACGAAAGAGCCGAAATTGCAAGGTATCGCATAGGAAAACTCCCTAGAGTCCTTACAAACTATCACGGCCTGCGACTCCCAGGTGAGGAATCCTGTGTGAATTCACGGGCATTCACGGTTACTTGGCGTTAGATGCGCCTTTCTGTATTTAACAGCGAGTTGTAGAACTGCAATAATGCGTCGACGTGCCGCTCTGCCGTAGGTGGATTGAGCTGCACTTTGTCATAAGCTGCTCTACCAAGGTCAACTGCCTTCTCGGCGGAGAGTGAACGCATCGCTTCGGCAAACGCGTCGACATCGTTCCCGTCGAGCACGAGTCCGTCTTTGCCGTCCTCGATCCACGATGCGGCGCCGATGTTTCTCGAAACGATTGCAGGAACACCGTTTGCCATCGCGTCGACCACGGACAAACCAAAGGTTTCTTCCCAAGCGCTCGGCATCACGTAGGCTCTTGACTCACGCAGGTTGCTGATCACGCCACTTGGCGACATCCAACCCTTGAACTCGATCGACGGGTATTTCTCTTTTAACTCCTTCAGCAGCGGGCCATCGCCGACGACGACTCCGGGGATCTGTGCCCTCGTGCAAGCTTCACAAAACACGTCGGGAGCTTTTTCTTTGGTGAGTCTGCCGATGTATATGAATCGGTCAAAGCGGCCAACCTCAGCGGGTCCAGCATCGCTGATCTCCTGAGGGTTGGGGATGATGACGTGTTCACCGTACTGTCCAATGGTGCCTTCTAGTCGATCCTTAGCCAACTGACTGACGTGGATATAGCCATCGACCTTGTTTGGAATTCGGTAAAGATTTTTGTTAGCCCAAGCACTGGCGAGCCGCGGGAGTTTGTATCGGTAGGGAGTTCCCGTGCACTCGCAAGTGACGCACTGGACTGAGAGCGGCTTGCGCTCGCAAATCTGCTCGAGTCGGTAGTCATAAAAAAGACTGGTTGGGCAGGCGATGGAATACTCGTGGCAAGTCTGGACGGTCTTGAACCCAAGGTCCTGAACGGTTTTCATCACCAACCCGGACAAATTAAGGCGGTAGGTGTGGGCATGAACGATTGTGTTGGCCGGGTCGAACTTTGCGAGAAACTCGGAGACTGGGCCGACCACAAACGGATTGCCGAATAACTTCTTAACCTTCCTAGAGCGGTCTGTTTCTGAGTAGAAGCTCTTTTCGTCGAGGGCTAACCAACCTTCCAAAACCCCCGCAAAGTCCGCTTCCACTTCCTTAGCGGCCGTAATCAACCAAACTTTGTGGCCCAGTTTTTGAAGCACTTGGGCCGATTGAAAAGCGACCTTTTCCGCCCCACCTTTCACACCGCCGGTTTCTAAGATGAGAACGATGTCCATAATGGGGGTGGTCGTCAATTCGGCGTTTGCTTGTAAGTTCGGAAGCGTTGGTTTCCGATAATTGACGAGAGGGAAGTCTGGTGAGAGTAATTGTAGCAAACGATGAGGCGTTCGTTCAGGGCGGCGCTGGGAAGTGTGCCCTCATGAGCGCACGGGGACTGGCGAAACGGGGCGTACGAACGACGTTTTTTGCGGCAAGAGGTCCAATTGATCCGGCTTTCGATGGGTTCGAAAACCTTGATTACAACTTGCTGGACAGGGAGACTGAAGCGGCGAGCTTCGGAAGGCTGATTCGAAACAGTTGGAATCAAACCGCCTACGATGCGATGCGCGCTGAGATTGCGAAGGGCAATCCTGCTGAGACCATTCTCCACCTTCACCTCTGGAAGGTTTATCTTTCACCCTCGATCCTTCAGGCGGCTCGCGACGCAGGGGCACATGTGATGGTGTCGCTGCACGACTATCACGCCGCTTGCCCTCAAGGTCAGTTCTTCAACGCCAATTTAAACTCGATTTGCACCCTCGATCCGATGGGCGCCAAGTGCCTCACTACGCACTGCACAAGGTCACGAACGATTGCTTCGAAATGGGCCGAGGTCTACCGACTTAAAGTTCAAAAATCTCGCGGCGGACTCCCAGACCGAGTGAAGCACTACGGCATGTTTTCGCAGAAAGCGGTGGGCATCCTCAAACCATTCCTTCCGTCAGATGCAAAGTTGCACCTGATGCCATATCCGATTCAGGTGAGTCAAAGCCCGCGCGTTGAGGCTGAGAAGAACAGCCGATTCGTATTCTCCGGACGGCTGAGCAGCGAGAAGAATCCGGTGGTGCTGGTTGAGGCGGCAAAGAAGATTGGGGCCGAAGTTCGATTCCTTGGGGAAGGTCCAATGCGCTCGGCGGTGGAAGCAGTCGGCTACGAAAAGTGCAGCATCAGTGGCTGGCTAAACGGAGATCAACTCTTTGAAGAGCTCAGCTTAGCGCGCGCTCTCGCCATCACCTCGATTTGGTACGAGGTGAATCCATTGGCTCCCGTGGAAGCATTAGGTCGTGGAATTCCCGTTATCGCAAGTGACGATACGAGCACGGTCGGTGAAATCGTTGACGGCGTGACCGGTTTTCCTTTCCAGAGCAAGAACGTCAACGATCTTGCGGAAAAGATGGGGCACTTCCTTGACGATGCCGTTACTGAACGAATGAGCCGCGCCGCATTCGACCGATTTTGGGCGAACCCTCCCACTGAAGAGAATCACGTTGAAAAGCTACTAAAGGCTTACGAAGAGATTCTTGGAAAGCCGTTCGCTCTTTCGGCCTGAACAACCAGTGAAGATTCTTTTAATTTCTAACCTCTGCCCACCGGACTACGAAGGTGGATTTGAACTTGCTGCTTTTCGAAGTGCTCAAGCGCTTCGAAAGCGTGGGCATGAAGTCGATATTGTCACGTCTCAGTACCGTAAAACTTACTTGGGAGAAAGAACCGACCCCGATTGGGTTCACCGGATTTTTGAAGTGGTAGCCCACCGAGAAGGTTGGAACAATGCCGGCAATTTCCTTGAAGGGAAATCTCAGCAAGCTTTCAGCTTGTGGAACTTGCCTCGGGAGTTCCCCTTGCGATTCAAAAATCTGCGTAATCTCGCGGAGACGATGACTCTTGGTCCAAAGAACCAGGCGAAACTCGATAAGTTTCTCGACAATAAACAATACGATGTCGCCTATGTTTTTGGGCTACACCTGATTGGCACCTCGGTTATCCACGCGGCAAGAAACAAAGGTATCCCGGTTGTCTATCATCTTGGTGATGAATGGTTAGCGGGTTACACGCGGCCGGGAAGACTTAAGAGAACCCTGTTGAAGCTTCTTGTCGGGCGCTCTTTTCAGTCTGAAGTTTCCATCCCATTTGATCGAGTCGTTTTGATTTCGCGCTTGCTGGAGGAAATGTTCCTCTCGAAAGGGTTCGCCCCGAATTCCTTGAGAGTGATTCCCCGTGGTGTTGAATTTGAACTTGGAACGGATATCACTCGCGAACGTCGCGAGCCGCCAACCTTCTTTATCGGGAGCCGTCTTGCTCACTTCAAGGGGATTCCGCAGGCCATTCAGGCCGCGAAGCTTTTAGACGAAGAAGATCCGGATAAGCAGTGGCAGATGAGGATTGCAGGAGGTGGTGACACCAATGTTGTCGAGGAATATCACCAAATGGTGCGCGATCTGAATCTTGGTCATCGCATCGAATTTCTCGGGAGAATCGATCGCAGCGAAGTGCTAGGTCACATGCGCAGTGCGACCGCCGTTTTGAGTCCGATTATCTACGACGAGCCCCTTGGAAACAGCAACTTAGAAGCTCTTGGTTCAGGGACTCCTCTTATAGGTGCCCGAGCTGGAGCGATGCCAGAAATCATCGAAAACGAGGTTTCGGGTCTGATGTATGATCGCCAAGATGTTCCCGCCCTTGTAACGTGCATGAAGAGAGTCATGAACGATAAGGATCTGGCGCAAAGACTGGCAGAGGGTGGACTAGAGCGCGTTCGGAAGGTCTTTTCTATGGATGCAACAATGAGCGCGATCGAAGGCGTGTTCGATGATGCGATCCATAATCGGCCGTTCAAATAGGAATCAGGCTATGCCGTCTACCCTCCGGGTTTAAGGTGCGATTCGACTTCGCAAAAAGCCATCCTCGGTCGCTTCAAATACGATGCGATCGTGCAGTCGAGACGGACGTCCTTGCCAGAATTCTATGCGGGAGATGCTCACATCGTAACCGCCCCAGTGCTCCGGTCTTGTGACGCTTTCGCCCCACTCTTTCTTGGCGGCAAGGAACATCTCATCAATTTGTGATGGTGAAGAGAGCGTTTGGCTTTGGGGACTCACGGCCGAAGCTATTTGAGAATCGAGAGGCCTTGAGTAGAAGTAGAGATCTGACTCTTCGGAAGAGATTTTCACCGCCTGACCCTCGATTCTTATCTGTCTTTCAAGGGCACCCCACCAAAACGTCAGCGCAACATGCGGGTTGCTCTCAATCTCCGATCCTTTGCGACTTAGGTAGTTGGTGAAAAAGCGCAGCCCCGAGGCTGAAATTCCTCGAAGCAAGACCATCCGCGCGCTTGGTCGACCATCCTCATCCACCGTAGAGAGGCACATCGCCGTCGGCTCGGTTACGCCCGCGCCAACCGCCTCTTCAAGCCACTGCTTCAAAAGATCCATCGGTTGATCTGGGATCTCCGATTCAAACAGTCGGCCCTTTGTGTACTCGTAACGATGGATATCCATGTCAGCCTGATTCTACGGGTCCCTTTCGCAGTTGGTATCCGTGCAAACACATCCAGGGATTGCGTAGATTCTTGACGTGCCGGAACTTCCCGAAGTTGAAACTGTTCGTCGATTGTTGGCAAACGGTCTTGTTGGTCAGAAACCGTTGAAAGTCGAGATTGCCGACGACAACATCGTTTTTGGTTCCGCGCCAGCCGATGCTTACCGAGAAGCGTTTAGCTCGGGAACAGTGAATGCGGTTGGTCGCAAAGGGAAGTATTTCTGGTTCGAAATGGAGAGCGGACCAACCGTTTTTGCACACCTTGGCATGGCGGGATGGGTAAGGCAAATCGGAGCCGAGTCGATCCGGCTCAAAGAGCACGGGAACGCGCCGTTTGAAGATGAGGAGGGCGTTCCTCGGTTTTGGAAGTGGATCCTCACCAATCAAGCGGGCGAAAGATTTGTGATGACGGATGGGCGAAGGTTCAGCCGAGTGTGGCTCGGAGAGTCTCCTGCCGCTGATTCCCGGGTTTCGGCACTGGGTCCCGACTGCTTCCTCGATCCCCAGCCGCTCGAGTTTTGGCGAGGGCACTTGAAGAAGCGCAGCATCGCCATCAAGACGGCTCTCATGCAGCAGCAGTTTGTGAGCGGAATCGGTAACTGGATTGCCGACGAGGTTCTCTTTCACGCAGAGATCGCCCCTTCTCGACCCTGTAAAGAGCTTTCTACCGAAGAAATTGACCGAATGCTGAAGAGCCTTGAGGGGATTTTGACTCTTGCAGTCGAGGTGGGTGCAGACTCCGAAAAGTTTCCGTCCGAATGGATGTTTCATCATCGGTGGGGTGGCGGAAGCGGAGCCGACCGGATCGGTCCCTATGCCATCATCCGAGAGGATATTGGTGGACGAACCACGGCTTGGTGCCCGGAAAAGCAGAAATGAGAGCTTCACTGAATGTATTTGGCGAACCTTTGATCGCTTGTTCAACCAGTCCGCTCACCGGATTCTACAGAAACGGATGCTGCGATACGGGACCCAATGACCGGGGACTGCACACCGTTTGTGCGGTGATGACGGAAGAATTCCTCTCCTTCAGTCGGGAAATGGGGAACGACCTTTCCACCCCCATGCCTCAATACGGATTTCCGGGTCTCCAGGCGGGTGATCGATGGTGTCTGTGCGCGCTGCGATGGCTAGAAGCCTATGAAAATGGAATGGCGCCCAAGGTCATCCTAGAAGCCACCCACCAACTTGTCTTAGAATTTCTGCCGTTCGAAGAGCTGAAGAAGTTCCAGGTGGAAAGTTGAAGTCAAAATAGCGTCGTGTCTCAATCTAACATTGAATCCCTGATCGCTTCCTACTTCGATGCCTTCAACAGGCACGACCTGGAGGGGATGCTCGCGACGCTCCACCCTGATATTCAACACGACATCAACGAGTCGGGATCAGAGATCGGAAAAGCGGCTTTCGAGAAGTTCAAGGCGCATATGGACACTTGCTACAAAGAGCAAATCACCGACTTGGTGATTTTTTCGAATGGCAATCGAGGAGCTGTCGAGTTCACCTGCTCGGGCGAATACTTGAAGACCGATGGCAACCTTCCGGAAGCCAAGGGACAAACTTATTCCATCCCCGCGGCTGCGTTCTTTGAAGAGAAAGACGGTTTGCTCTCGCGCGTGACGTCGTACTACAACCTCAAAAACTGGATCGCAGCCGTTTCCTAAGGAATCGCAACTATTTGTTGTCGCCCGGCAGGGACCGTTTGGGAGCGTTTTCGTCGACGCTTTCTTCCTGAACGGGTACTGCCGGATTCGACGGGTTAGCGGCAGGTTTGGGATCGGGTGCCGGAGCATCTTGCCGATAGTAAGGCGCCCGTCGCTGGCGCGATTCCATGTCTTCAAGAACGCGGTCGACGATCGGTCCCACCCAACTGAAGTTGCTCAGCGGCTTCAGCAAGGGTCGAACGGCGACGGCAAGGAGAGTGAAGAGTACGGTTGCTCCTAAAACCGTTCCGAGACCCATCCACATTCCGGCAACGATCCTCTCGCGAATGCTCCGATGGTAGGCAAGTTGTTCACGAAGGAGATCGTTTTGCTCGTTTATCCGAGAGCTGAGCTGGAGAAGAACGACTTCCAAAGGTTCAGAACGACTTTCTGGAACCGAGTCGATCGGTTTTTGCTCCGGTTGTGAGGACTCTTCCATTTCTACTTGGCCTAAGGGCAATGCCTACCTAGTTAGAATAGGCTATGAACGCAGACAAAATTCGGAAACTAGATGCTTTTCCCATATGGGAGTCAACGCCTCCGTTTTCACTCGGAACGGCTGAGCACGACGTTCCGACTTTGCGACCCTATCTTCCAGAAAAGCCCAATGGCAAGGCGGTTGTTATCGCGCCGGGAGGCGGATATTGGATGCTCGCCGATCACGAGGGCAACGACTACGCCGAATATCTGGCCCTGCACGGTTACACCTGCTTTGTCCTGAATTACCGTTTGGGGCAGCACGGCTACAGACATCCAGCCATGTTGTTCGATATCGCCAGGGCGGTTCGATTGGTGCGAAAAGACGCCGAGAAGTATCAAATTAAAAAAGACAAGATCGGTGTGATGGGGTCTTCGGCGGGTGGCCACCTTTGCAGCACACTCATGACCCACTTTGATCAAGGCGATTCCCCAGACGGTGATCCACACCGGTGGATCTCTTCTCGTCCCGATTTCGCAATCCTGTGCTACCCCGTGATTGAGATTGATCCTGACCTGGGAGGTTGGAAAGCGGAGAACTTGGTTGGAAAGACTCCCACAAAGTCAATTCTCACCGAGCTCAGTGCAAATCGATCGCTGCGAGATAACTCGCCTCCGGCATTTCTTTGGCACACCGCAGAAGACAAAGGCGTGCCTGCCTACCACAGCCTGAGACTTGCCGAAGCTTTGCTCGCAAAGGGTGTCCTCTGTGAATGTCACTTGTATGAGAAGGGTCCCCACGGCATTGGACTGCAAGCAAAGTATCCGTTTGATAACGTTCATCCCTGGGGACCCTCGCTTTTGCGCTGGCTGGAAGGCCGTTAAAAGCGGGTCTTTAGTCCAGTTGTGGATGTAAAATCCGTTCAGAGTGAACTTGACGGTAAGGCGCATCGGTCTTACTTTCATGTTCACTCGCGAAAACGACTTATGGTCGGGGACATCCACAGAAGCTTTTCTCGGGGGAGTGAGCAGACGCGGATCAGAGAGGAAAACCGGGGAGGGTTGTATGGAAATTAAAGAAGCTTTAAGGGCTAGCTATCTAGCAGAAGGGTTATCGGACGCGTTCTTGGAGAAGATCGGTGAGATCGCTGAGATGAGGCAATTTTCGGCTGGGGAAGTGATTGTTCGAGAGGAAGACCCGAATCACGACTTGATGCTTCTTGTAACGGGTGACGCCGAAGTGTTTTCGGTCGCCGAAGAGTGGCTTGGTTCCATTCAGTCGGGCATGCCCTTTGGCGAAATTGCTTTCTTGGACGGGAAACCTCGATCAGGGACCGTTTTGGCGAAAACCAACTGCGAGGTTCTGGTCCTGCCGGAAGATCCTCTTCGACAGGTCTTGCGGAACGATCATGAGAATGCGCTTCGAGCCCTGCTTAACTTGAGTCGAGTGCTTTGCCACCGGATCCGCCGGGCGACAAAGCAGATTGCGGCTCTGCAAGCGCTTGAAGAAGCTTCCCGAGGTTAATCGGAGAGGCTGATCAGGCGAGGCTTCAAGCCGCCTGATGTCCATTAGCAAAGTCGGAAGCGAGTGATTTCATGCCCTTTCGGCTTTGCTTGTGGTCGTACATCAGTTTGTCGGCGATCTTAACAATTTGGTCGGCGTCGTCACCAGAACTGATCTGAATCACTCCGAAGCTGAGTCCAATGTTCAGCCGCCGACCGGATTCCGTGAGCGGATCGCCCTCGAAGGTCGTGTTCAGAACCTGTAGTCGCGTGGAGAGGTTCTCTTTGTTTCCTTTGGCAAGGACCGCGAATTCATCACCGCCGATCCGGAAAAGTTGAACTCCTTTCGGGAAGGTTTGCAGGAGGCGCCGAGCGATCTCGGTCAGCACCCTGTCTCCTGCAGCATGACCGTAAGTGTCGTTGACCGCCTTAAATCCGTCCAGGTCGATCATGGCGAAGGAGAGGGTCTCTCCGATGTTTGCGCGCTTTACTCCGCCTACAATGGCCTCATCGAACGAAGCCCGGTTTCCAAGGCCCGTCAGGTAATCGGTTGTGGCGACCTGCTGAGCTTCTGCCAACTTTTCATGAAGGTTGGAAAGCTCGTTGCTGTGCACTTGCTGAATTTCGGCCAGATGGGTCTGGTGTCGGGCTACAGCCGCAGTTAGATGATCCACTTCCTTTTTGAGGGCGTCTACAAGGGCCTCGTAGGAGGGAACCTTGTGGAGCACGCTCAATCTTGCACGTGTCGCCGAGGATGCGCTCTGCAACTCGTTTCCGGCGCGCATGGCCGAATCCAGGGAAGAAGTGATCGATCGGATCCCTTCATCCAGAACATGCAGTGATCGATCAACCGACTCGCGTTGGCAGCGACCAAACTCTTCGACGGATTCCACGACCCGCACCGAAGACCGCTCGATGAAGAACGGATTGTCCTCCATTTTTACGAATTCGGTTTCGTACTGTTGAAGTCGCTTCTCAAAATCAATCGAGCTAGGATCTTGCGGAAGAACGATCAGATGCCTAAGGGAACCGAGCAAACGCTGCGAGGCGACAAGAATCGCGCTGAGTTCAGTGCCTCCTGAAGGACCCCCTGATGGCTGAGATTGAGACCTCGACGCATTTTCACCCGATTTGCCCTTCCAAAACATCTAAAGCTTGGCTTCCATGAAGCGACCTTGCCGCTCACCGGCAATTTTGCGGATAAAAGGGGATACCGAACCGTTTCCGTGAACAAAGAACACGGGTTCCGCAGTCCAATGTTGCGACTGGGCATCCTTTTGACAGGTTGAATCGTCTGGCTACCGTTGAAGCATTGATAGCAATCTCGCGCAAGGACTCGCAACTTGCGACGAGAAGAACTATAATGTCTCAGCCCATGGCTCGAATGAGCCTTGGGGTAACGTCGTTTCGACCAGGAAGGATGCGAAGAGGTGTCTTGCTAGTGACTTCTAAATTAACAAAACTGCGCTTGGACCGTTTAGGGCTAACGGTAGCCGGTGCGGCCATTGCGCTTTCTGCTTGGGCGAATCCTGCTGACAAGTTGAAACCTTCTGACTTCTCTCAAAAAGATGTCAAGAAGGCTTTCGTCAAAAACGTTGGACAGTGGGATTCCCGAGCTGAGTTCATGGGCCGTGCAAACGGTGTCGACGTCTGGATCACCAAGGATGAGATTCGTCTCGACTACTACGGGCGGGAGGCAGATGCGAAATCATCGGCAGCCGGTCACGTGGTCGGAATGAAGTTCTTAGGAGCGAACTCGTTCAAGGCGACAGGCAAACGATACCGAGGTGTCCAAGACTTCGTTCGACCGGGAATTTCTCAAAAGCGCGCGTCAAGATTTGACAGCGTCGTGCTTGATGAGGTCTACCGCGGTATCGATGTCGTGACTTATTTCGATGCGGATCAGCCGCGGTACGACTTTGTTGTTGCACCGGGCGCAGACGCATCCAAGATCAAATTTGATCTGAAGGGAGCTAGCAACGTACGTGTGCGCGGCGATCAGATGGAGTTTGGAACCGCTGTTGGAACCAAGCGCCAAGCAAATCTCTTCGCCTACCAGATGGTGAACGGCCGAAAGCAAAAGGTTTCGGCAGCGTTCAAGTCGTTTGGTGGCAACAAGGTCGGTTTCGAGCTTGGTGCGTACGACTCTTCGAAAGAGTTGGTCATCGACCCGATCGTCTATGGCACCTACTACGGTGGAGACGGCGGCGTTGACGAAGTGCGAGCGGTTACCACCGACTCGCGCGGTCGAGTTTTCCTCGCAGGTTTCACCAAGTCGGCAAACTATCCGGTCCTCTACGGACCATACAGCCTCAACTTGAGCGGTGGTCGAGATGCATTCATCTCGCTACTTCAAGGCGATGCTTACAGCCACGACTACTCGGCGCTGATCGGTGGTTCGGGAGACGACCAAGCTAACTTTCTTGGAACGGACTCCTTTGACAACATCTGGGTTTCGGGCTACACAAACTCGCTCGACTTCCCGGGTTCCGCTCCTGGCGACCCCGAGAATCGCGGCTGGTTGATGCGATTTGCACCTGCCGTCGGCATTCCGCCGCTTACTCCGTTCTTCGCAGGCAACCCGGTTGTCTTCCGATTCGGCGGTAACAACATCGACAAGATCGTGACCATGCAGGTTGAGAAGCGGGAAAACGTTGCTTCGGGAACCCCGGCGCGAATTCTTTTCGCAGGTGAAGCAACCAATCCTCTCGATGAGGTTTCGGGTGCATTCGGCGACGGATGGTACATGACCCTGAACTTCACGGAGACGGGTGGTTTTTCGGTCGTCGGTGCGCAAAGCGGCTACGTGAGCGGAGGCCCCGGTGCCTCGCTGAGCTTGACGGGTCTTTCGCTGGACCGACAGGGCAACTTTGTTCTGTCTGGAACGCTTGTCGCTGATGGAAACTCTGACACGGGTGATCCGAGCAATCCGGACCCTGTCTTCGTCACTACGGATAACGTTTATCCTGGTGGTCGACTTCAGCGCGGAGCCGAAATCTGGGTTCGCAAATTCTCTCCACAGGGCGCAGTGATCTTCTCGTCGCTGGTGGGTGGATCTCTTAGCGACTTCACCGAAGGTGCCTACCCGACCTCGCTCCTTAGCTTCCTTGGTGGCGTTCCCGCCTACCTGGAAGACAACGCGGGCTCGACCGTTACGACAGACAACGACGGAAACATCTACGTTCTGGGTCGAACGAACTCGTTCGACTTCCCAAGAACACGGGGAGTTTTCGGAGAGTCCTTCTCGGGCAGCAACGCCTGGATGACGGTAACTAAGATTGCCGCAGACGGAACATCTGTCCTTTACTCGACGCACCTTAACAACGGTTCTCAGCTCAGCGCCTGCGGTATCGCCGTGGACGTTCGAGGCAATGCGTACATCACCGGCGTTTCGCCCGGAAGCAACACCTTCCCAACGACGCCCGGCGACCCTGAAGAGCCAGATGGGAACACCCTGCCTGGCGGAATCCCGATCGTTAACGCTGTAAAAGCAGCGCCTCAGGTTCTCGGTGCTAACTTCATGCGGACTTGTGAAGCCTGGTTGGTCATTCTCAATGAGAATGCAACCGGTCTCGTGAGCTCGACGTACATCGGTGGACCGCTCGACGAAGGAATCTTCCAGCCTTACGCAGACCGAAACGGCGACGTTTGGGTTTACGGATGGATCGACGTTCGACGAGACTACGCTCGATACAGCTCTACTGGAACGCGAACCGATCGATTCTATCCGCCCGGAGGAGGTCAAGAAGGTTTCCCTGCAGGGTTCATCACTCCGCTCGCCTTCAAGGCCACACCGGATGCGGTGGGTGCTGTAACGGAAGCAATCACTCCGTTTGACTTCGACGGGTCTCTCTTCCTCGGCGTCCTCTTCGGTGACATCGGATATGGCTACGGAGCTCAACCTCGTTCGCCTCTTGGTGGCGCTACTGCAATCCTGACCACGACCGATAACACGGGCGATGATTCGGGTATCTCGTTCCGACGAGACGGTTGGGTCCTTCGATTCCGCGAGGCTCTTCCGGTCCTGACCGGAGTGACCTTCGCTCCAACGCTGATCTCCGGTGGCGACCCCACTGGCGGAAACGCTCCTACGACGACCACTTGTACGGTTACGCTTGGTACGCCGGCGCTTCCGGGCGGAGCTCGAATTGAGCTTTCGCTTGACACGCCTGGAGCAGCAAGCTTCAACGCGACAACGTCGCAGTCGACTATTCAAGTCAACGTCCCGGCCGGACAGACGCAAGTCAACGTTCCGGTCTTCAGCCGACCCGTTACCAACACCACGCGTGTTGAAGTTCGGGCAGACTACGCCGGCAACATCCGAGTTGGATCGTTCAACGTCCGACCGTGGCTGACCAGCCTTACGCTCTCGCAAAACTCCATCGTGGGTGGCAACGAGATCCTTGGTTCGATCACCCTTGCGGAGAACGCTCCTGCACCGGTGACGGTAGTTGTTTCGACGGACTCCGTTGACGACGTCTCCTTCCCGGATGGTCAAAACGTTGTTATCGCTCAAGGCGGTACCACGGCAACCTTCCGAATCCTTACTCGGGCAACAGCCACGAGCAAGATTGCTCAAATCAACGCGAGCCTCTTGGGTGTCACGCGACCTGCTTCGCTGACGATCAACCCGCCGAAGCTCCTACGAGTCACGTTCAACCCTGGAACCATTGCGGGTCTCTCGACGACAACCGGTACGGTTGAACTCGATGGTCCGGCACCGGCGGACACGGTTGTCAATCTGAGCATTGTTGGTAGCCCAGCCGGCTACACCATTCCGGCCACGGTCACGATCCCTGCGAACGCAACGTCGCAAACCTTTACGGTTGGCACAGCGTTTGAAGCGACGACCCGAATCCGAACGGTTTCCGCCGAGATTCGCAACGGCCTAGTGGTTGTTGACGGACCAATCACGGGCACCTTCACGGTTCAGGCGCTATCGGTCACGAACTTCGTGCTGAGCCCGGCGTCGATCCCAAGTGGTGGAACTGCAACTGGAACGATTACGATGAACCAACCTGCCCCGGTGGGTGGTGCGATCGTGACCGTCAGCTCCAGCGATCCTACGCTCGCAACGGTTCCCGCGACGGTTACCGTGCCGCAGGGTCAAACGACGGTAACGTTCCCGATTACGGGTGGTTTCAGCCTCGTGGGTAACTCGGTCGTGAACATCACGGTGTACCGTGGTCCAACGCCGGTTGATCCGCTGCTGCAACGAACGCAACCGCTGACAATTCAAGCCGCGACCTACTCGGTCAGCCTGAACAACAGCAGCGTGTTCGGTGGAGATTCGGTTACGGGTGTCGTCCGACTGCAAGCAGCCTCCAACGTAGCTTCGCTACCTGGAACGCTCGCAAGCAACAACGGTGCAGCCACCGTTACTCCGACCACGTTCAACTTCGCACTTGGTCAGCAGGAGATTCCTTTCACCGTCAATACAACGACTGTTGGAACGGATACCACTGCAACGATCACGGCGACGGTTGGTTCTCTCGGACCGATCTCGGTACCGCTGCTCGTTCGAGCAATCACGGTCAACGAGATCGAGCTGAGTCGAACCACGATCCGGCAGTTGCAACGAGTTCGAATCACGGTTCGAACCAATGCTCCGGTCCGGGCGGCGACAACCGTTTCGCTCCGACTCTCGAACGCGTCTCTGCTGGAAGCAATTCCGCCGATCGTGATTCCTGTCGGCGAAACCTCGCGAACCATTGAAGTACGAACCCGACGCGTGCCGCGAACGCTCTCGACGACGATCACCGCCTTCACGGGATCTGCGCCGACCGCTTCCTCGCCCAGCACCACGCTAACCGTTCGACGGTAAGCCGGAAAGGTTGATACGACAAGCCCCTCAGGGATATCCCTGGGGGGCTTTCTTTTTGGGTAGCCTGCCTAGTCATGAAATCGCTAGGATGGCTGGTTTTTGTCGTGTCGTGCGTCTCGGCAGCCGTTGTTGTCTATAAGAAACTAGAAGAGAACAACAAGTTCGATTTGAAGGAACTCCCAGATGAACTGGCGAAGCGCCTAAAGGAGCTCGAAGAAAGAACGGGTGAGCTAGAGCTAGAGTTAGGCAATCGCTCGTAGTATCAGCCCATGGCGAAAACTCTTTTGGTGATTGGGGCGGGCGTAGGGGGTCTTTCTACGGCTGTCCACGCAAGAGCAAAAGGGTGGGACGTCACCGTTGTTGAGAAAGGGCGGATCGGTGGAAAGGCAGCCGGGATAGACATCGATGGTTATCGCTTGGACCCTGGTCCGAGCATCATCATTCTCAAGTCCATTTACGAGCGAGTCTTTAAGAGCCTTGGTCGCAATCTAGACGATTACCTTCAGTTCGAGAGGCTCGACCCGATTACGCGCGTCTTCTTCCAAGGTGAGCAGTTCGATATTCCCTCGAATCGAGAAGAGGCGTGCAAGTTTGTCGATTCGCTCAGCAGCAGCGATGGGCGTTCGTTTCGAGAGCTCCTAGAGAAGCTAGATCGAGTGGCCCCGTTCATCGACCATAGCGTCTTCGCGAAGCCTTACGAGAAGCCTTGGCAGTTGGCCGACCCAAACCTAGTCCGGTTCGCGCTTCCGTTCGATCTTCGAAAAACCTACCGGGAACTGGTTGATGGTTGGTTCTCGCATCCTCTGCTCAAGGCCTTCTTCTACGGGTTTCCAAGCTACGGCGGGCAGAGTTATGAGAGCAAAGCGGCAGGCGCGCTCCTGATTCCTTACTACATGTTTAGCGAGGGAGTGTTCTATCCCAAAGGTGGCGTGAGGGCAATCCCGGCTGCCTTCCGCAGACTTGCCGACGAGCTTGGAGTGAACTTTGTTCAGGACACCGAAATCGTCGGATTCGATCAGCGTGGGTCGGAGCTCGCTTCAGTGACCGATCAGCACGGCAGGAGGCACTCGGCCGATCGGTACGCATTCAATTGGGATCGAGTGTCGGTGGAGAAGTGGTTTGGTCGGCCCGTACCTGAAAAGCCCAGTTACAGCTACTTCACCATGCACTGGGGACTTCCCGAAGTCCGAACCGAACTCAAACATCACACGCTTGTGGTGCCGAACGATTTTCAGTCTGGGTTCGATGATCTTTATCGTGACCGGGCGTTCCCCAAGAAACCGATCGTCTATCTCAACCACACTTCTGCCGTCGATCCCGATGTTGCTCCCGCCGGGAAGTCAAACCTTTTCGCGGTTGTCACTTGTCCGGCTAAAGAAGAACAGCTTAACTGGGAGGGGCGACTTGAAGAATACGCCGATGCGACCCTTCAAACTCTCGCCGAAGCAGGCATAGAAATCGATCGCAAGTCGGCTGACTTTGAAAGGATTCAGTCGCCGCTCTACTTTGAGGCCGAACACGGCAACTTCAAAGGGACGCTGTACGGCGCCGATGAACAGTATCGACTTTTTGGCCTTTTCCCCTGGTCGAACCGAGACTCCGCGCTAAAGAACGTTCGATACTGCGGAGGCGCGGTGCAACCTGGCGCGGGCCTTCCGATGGTGACTCTCAGCGGCAAATTTGTCGCTGAGAGTCTGTAAAGGGGGACTAATCGAGAATGGATTTACCAAGGACGTTTCCGTCGGTATCCATGTCGTAAACCACGGGCACGCCCGTTGCCAAGTTCAGTTGCAAGACCTGCTCCTCGGTGAGGCCGTCGAGCTTCATCACGATAGATCGGTTGGAGTTTCCGTGAGCAACCACGAGAACGTCTTTGTTTTGGGCGATATCGCCAAGAATGGATCGCTCAAAGAACGGAAGGGTTCTCTCTGCGGTCATCTTAAGAGATTCGCCGCCGGGAGGAGGGACGTCGTAGCTGCGTCGCCAAATGTGGACTTGTTCCGCGCCGTACTTCTCTGCGGTGCGAGCCTTGTTGAGACCCTGGAGTTCTCCGTAGTGGCGCTCGTTAAGGGCCTCGTCGCGAATGGTAGGAATCTGAACTCCCATAGACTCGGTGATGAGTCGCAGGGTGTTCTGGGCACGCTGAAGGTTGCTGGTGTATGCAACATCAATCGAAATACCCTTGAGCTTCAGACCTGCGTTGCGGGCTTCTTCCTCGCCTTTCGCGGTCAAAGGCACATCCACCCATCCGGTGAATCGATCTTCGAGGTTCCACAGAGACTGGCCGTGGCGAACAAGAATGAGCTTAGGCATCGGTTTGGAGTTTACCGATGCCATGCCATAACGGGCTTAGTTGTCTATTCCAAGAATCGCATCCATTTTTTCGAAATAGATAACGTCCGTATCCGGCCAACCAGATATTCCCAGTTCTTCGCACAAGGCACGGAGTTGACCTCGGTGGTAGGTGCCGTGATTGCAGACGTGCAGAACTATTTGGGCAAGCGATTTCTGCTGCGGCTCACCATTCAAACGGTTGTATCGAAGGACACTGGTGAGGTCGCGACTCTCGATCAGAGCCACCCACAAGTCGTTCATCCGGGCGTTAAGTGCGGCGAAGTCCTCCATGTTTACGGAGTCGGCAAGGAACTCGGGGCAGACGCGTTCGTACCACGTGACTTGAGCCACCAAACTGTGTCGAACCCACTTTTCCGCCTTGGCTGAAAGTTGAGAACCGTTTGATTGAGTGGCAACGTTGGCCAAGTAGTCCAACCAAACCTGGGTTGCCCAGGCGTCGTACTGTTTCAGACTCAAAAGAACTTCGCGCATTATGCAAACTCCAACTGTTCAGCGTGTCGTTGCGGAATTCTCTCGTCGTTTTCAACCACGAGAGTCCCGTTCAAAAACACATGGGTAGGCCACCCGGTCAAGGTGTCTCCTTCGTAAGGGCTCCAACCGCACTTGGTTTGAAGCATCGGCTTGGCCACCACCTTCTCCTGCTTCAGGTCTACGAGAACCAAGTCTGCGTCGTAACCGACTTCTAGGTGTCCTTTGCCTCGAATGCCGTACAGCTTGGCCGGATTCTCGCAAAGCATCCTTACGACGGTTGAAAGCGGGAACCAGCCCCGGTGCACCATCGTGAGGAGAACAGGCAAAAGCGTTTGCACCCCTGGCATTCCACTGGGAGAGGCGGGATATGTTTGGGATTTCTCCTCAAGAGTGTGCGGTGCGTGATCGCTGCCAAAGATGTCAAACGAGCCGCGTTGCACCGCGGCAAGAATGGCTTGTCGGTGCTCCTCAGATCGGATGGGTGGGTTCATCTGGGCAAGCGATCCGAGGCGATCGTAACACTCGGGGGCAGAGAAGTAGATGTGCTGCGGGAGAACCTCCATGGTCGTCCCGATCCCTCTCTTTTTGGCGTCCTCGATCACAGGGATTTCATCGGCAGTCGAGATGTGCAAAACGTGAACGGGTCGACCCGTTTCCTCGCTAAGGCGAAGAATTCTCTGAGTGGCAATCAATGCGCTCGTGGCATCTCTTAGGTAGGGGTGCTCTCTCGGGTGGGGATTGTCGGAAAGAAGGGCTTTCCGTTCCTTGTTACGCGGCTCGTCTTCCGCGTGGATCGGACAGCGCTTTCGTCCCGAGCGCAGCACTCTCCGCAGATCGTCGTCGTCAGAGACGAGCAAGGACCCGGTGGAGCTTCCCATGAAAATCTTTACTCCGGGCGTTCCAGGAAGCTTTTCAAGGTCAGCAAGGTCCTCTGCATTCTCCGTCGATGCTCCGATGAAGAACCCGTAATGGCACCAAGCCGTTTTTGCACCGCTGTCCAGCTTCTCTTGCAGACGTTCAGCGGATGTTGTGTTGGGGTTGGTGTTGGGCATCTCAAGAATGCTTGTGATCCCTCCATGAATGGCCGCACGTGTGCCCGACTCGATATCTTCTTTGTGCGTTAAGCCCGGTTCACGAAAGTGGACTTGAGAGTCGATTCCTCCTGGGAGAAGGTGCAGATGCTCTGCTTCAATTACACGCTCGGCGGATGCATCCCCAAGATTGCCAATGGAAGCGATCTTCCCGTTGACGATGCCGACATCGGCGACTTCCTGATGAGTCGAAGTTGTTACCGTTGCTTGTCGAATCAAAGTGTCGAAACGCACTCCTTATTCTGACTACAGCTACCCGTTGGAATGAACTTCCAAGCCGTGAGACCCTAACGCCATTTCTAAACTTTCCGAAAAGTAAAGTGTGAGTCTGCTAAGTTCTGTCGCGTGCCTCCTTGCGGTCACCTGCGAGACAACGCTAACCACCGGGACAGACCCTTCCATTTCCAATCGCGAGTTTGGGGCGCAAGTTGCCGCTCAGAAAAAGGGAATCGAGCGGGTGCTGGGTTCTGAGCGACAGGTGCTGGGAAGATGGGCAGACGGCGCCAAAATCCGCGACGTCGAAGAAGCCATTTTGCTCACGCCGACGGTCGCCGAAAGGTGGTGCGGTTACCTCCAGCACAAGAACAAATGGACGCTTGCCGAGCACGATGAACGGCTTTTGGCATTGATGGATAGCTTGCAAGGTCGGGCGCGGGTGCTCGTGCGACTGGCCATCCTTGAGCGGCGCGACCCGCTCGACTGGGCGGACGTTGTTCGAACAACCCCTGAAGTTCTCGACGAAGTCAGTGTAAGAGTGATTCCCGATACGCCTGGTCCGGATGGTAAACAGCGGATCGTAGAGGCCGATCTGACCGTCCTCGAGGACCGATGGGCCACAACTCCCGATACGCTGGTTCGGTTCCCCTGGTATCAAGCAATCGATGACTTTGCGGAGTGGGCACCGGAGCCTTCTCGAACGGATCTGTGGGACGGGCTTCGACGTGGCGGAAATCGCATGATGACCGTCGAAGTCAAAAGCCCATCAAGCGCCTGGAACCCTAAAGAGGGCTTCACGATCGTGATTCGAAAGGGTGAAAAAACGTTGCGGGCAAAATTTGCACCGAGCGCTTAGAAGAAGGGCACGAGCCAACTTGAATCGATTATTCTGATCGGGTGCGAATCGTCACCTACAACGCGGCTTCGATCCGGGCACGGCTCCCAAGATTGCTCGAATGGATGGGAGAGCACGAGCCCGATGTGATTGCGATCCAGGAAACCAAGGTTGTAGACGACCTTTTCCCGCGAGACGAGTTTGAGAATTTAGGCTACGAATGCGCCATTCACGGTCAGAAGTCTTATAACGGAGTCGCGATTCTCAGTCGCCGCCCGATTTCTAACGTCAGGTACGGCTTTGGGGATGATCTCTGGCCAAACGATTGCCGAATCATCTCTGCCGACATAGAAGGAATCGAGGTGATCAACACCTATGTTCCCAACGGATCGTCGGTTGGCTCGGACAAGTTTGCTTACAAGATGGAGTGGCTCCTTCGATTCCGGAGGCTCCTGGACGAACGTTACAAATCGGACCAACCTCTTATCTGGCTCGGCGACGTTAACATTGCGCCCGAGCCGAGGGACGTCTACGATTCTGCGAAGGTCCTAGGCGGAGTTGGGCACCACCCAGAGGAGTTTGTTCGGCTCAGAAAGATCCTTGAGTTCGGTTTAACCGATGTCTTTCGGCAGGTGGTTCCTGAAGGTGGGCACTACACGTTCTGGGAATTCACCATTCCCAACGCCCTCAAGCGGGGAGTCGGGTGGCGAATCGACCATGTGTACGCAACTCAGCCCCTTCTGCCGTTGGTGAAGCATGCCTGGATCGACTACGATGCGCGCACTTTAGAGAAGCCAAGCGACCACACGTTCATGGTCGCCGAGTTTGATCTGTAAGCGCTATCGCAGACGTACGGGTAGCCCCGCTTCGTGCATCGCCGTCTTTAGCTCGTGAATGGTCGCGACGCGGTCGTGCACGATACCCGCGACAAGGACGGCGTCGGCCTTGCCATCCACCACGGCATCGACTAGATGCTGTGCATTGCCAGCACCGCCACTGGCGATCAACGGCACCCTCGTGGAGCGGCTCACCGCCGCGTTGAGCGCATTATCGTAACCCGCTCGGGTGCCGTCTCCATCCATAGACGTCAGCAGTATTTCGCCTGCGCCAAGCTTGGTGCCCTCTAGGGCCCATTCAAGCGCATCTAACCCAGTGTTGTTGCGACCTCCGTGCGTGTAGACCTCCCATCCTTTTGCCGGATCATGAGGATCGCGCCGCTTGGCATCGATGGCCAAGACAATGCACTGGGAGCCAAACTTTTCAGCTCCACGCGCAATCAGAGTAGGGTCTTTTATGGCGGCTGTGTTCAAGCTCACCTTATCGGCCCCCGCTGCGAGGGCCTCGCGGATCGCATCCACGGTTCGAATCCCTCCGCCAACCGTGAATGGGATAAAGACCTTCTCCGCGACCCGCTCGGCCAGGGCAATGACCGGGGCACGCTCGTCGGAACTAGCGGTGATGTCCAAGAAGACCAACTCATCCGCACCTTCAGAATCGTAAAAGGCGGCAAGCTCGACTGGGTCGCCCGCGTCGCGAATGTTGACGAAGTTAGTTCCTTTAACAACCCGACCGTCTTTGATGTCGAGGCAGGGAATGAGTCGAACGGTGGTCATTTTTTCTGTATCCGGAGAATCCGCAAGTTCAAAAGCCGAGGCGATTTTGTCTTTTCGAGCAAAAAGACGAACCGGTCGCCGTAAAGCTCGGCTTCAAAGTTTTCATCGGGGGTTAACGGCCCGGTCCAGTGGGCTTTCGTCAGAAGTTCGAGCAACTCCTGTGTCAGCATCGCCTGGTCCGAACTAACGTCGTACGTTTCGATCTCAGGGTATCCGAGCTTCACAAACCCTTTGGATCGCCACTTGATGGTTTGATCCGTCGTAACGGGTTCCCACAAGACGTGTCGATTGGGCGTGGTTAGATCCAGCTCCTGGCTGAGCCAACTCTCCATCTGGGCTTTGAACCGAGGAATGCCCGCAATGGGATCAAGTACGAGGTTCGACCCCGTTAGCGATGCGTATGCATCTGCTGCATGAGCGAGAAACTGCAGATGTCGTCGGTCTCGGAGAGGTTGTTCGCTGATGTAGGAGAGTCTGACAAGGGTTTTCGCTTCCACCATGGTGGCGCTCAGCTCTTGGTCGGCGAATTCGGTTGCCACCAGATCGGTCGGGTCGAAAAGGTGCGGATTTTTCTCTTTCCTCACCAGCGCAATCGATAATCGAACGTCGGACATGAACAGACCATCAGCCGGACCAATGGGTTCAAACCTCGGCTTAGAATAGGGGTTCCTTCCGATGATTCGGGTCATGATCTCCTCCTGCTGAGGAAGACGATCCTGTGAGGTGTAAACCCAATATTCAGCGCGTGAGTAGAACTTGGGCTTCGTGGCTCGTAGGTAGAAGGCCAACGAAAGAATTCCAACCATCAAGGCTAGGAAAAGGACAGGGATCAAGGATTCAACCCATCGATGTAGCGATTTGCCTCTCTCAGTTCCTCTCCATCAAGCTGGGAGTAACAGACGTCGCAAAGGCCCGCCCGATTGATTCCGGTTCTTTGGCACACGAAGCAACGCTTCTTTCGCCGCGCATCCTCTACTAGGTGAGGTGTGCGAAGGGTAAGAAGCAGATCTTCTCGCCAGATACCTTCCGAGTTCAGCCGGGCCATGAAAAAGGAGCGAGCTCTTCTTAGAACTCGCTCCTTTAAGTATAGTCGCCGTTAAGTCTTTCGCAGACCCCGGCGGGCGCCTTCGGATTAAGCGACTCGAACCTGGCCGACAAACTCGACATCTGCCTTCGCCGAAACTTCGTTGTAGGCAAGCACGGGGAGCTGATGCAGGTGGCGATCTAAGAAGCGCCGGAGGGGAAGTCGAAGTTGGGTGCTGCAGAGCAACACGGGTTGATATCCCTGACCAATGGTGTTGTCGTACTGCATCTTGAGCGAACTGACCAACTGAGTGGTGAGGTCGTTCTCGATCGCGAGCACCGATCCCATCGACGAAACGTTCACCTTCTCCAGGAGCTGACGCTCCAGGGGCGGATCCATCGTGATGCAGCACAGCTTGTTGTCATGATCGACATATTGCCGGGTGATCGTCCTTGAGATCGCCGAGCGGACGAGTTCGCCGAGTTGCTCGGGATCCTTGGTGCGAGTACCGAAATCGGCCATCGTTTCCAGAATCGTCACCATATCCCGGATCGGCACCTTCTCTCTCAACAGGTGTTGGAGCACTTTCTGAATCTCGGAGAGTCCGAGAACGTTCGGCACCAGTTCGGTAACCGCGGCTTCGTTGTGCTTCTTGGCTTCTTCAACGAGCATGTTCACATCTTGTCGAGAAAGAAGTTCTGGGGCGTGCTGCTTGACCAATTCGGAGAGGTGCGTGGAAATCACGGCGCTGGGCTCAATCACGGTGTAACCGAGCCTTTCTGCCTGCTCCCGGAAATCTGGTTCGATCCAGAGTGCTTCAAGACCAAATACGGGGTCTTTGCCAGGAATGCCGGGGATGACGTCCATCGCGGCGCCGCTATCGACGGCGAGAAGCATGTTGGGGAAGAGTCCCGCTTTTCCGATTTCTTCGCCCCGAACCTTGATGAGGTACTCGTTGGTGTCGAGGTGAATCGAGTCTCGAACGCGGACGGTTGGCATCACAAAGCCAAGTTCCATCGCAATTTGTCGACGAGTGGCGGTGATTCGCTCGGGCAAATCGCCTCCAACCCGTGCATCGGCGAGCCTTGCTAGGCCGTAGCCAACTTCGATCTCAATGGGATCCACGGCAAGGAGGGGAAGAACCGCTTCAGGTCCGGTAGGTGCGGGGGGAGCCTCTTGCTTTGGCTTCGGAGGCACGGGAGTATCGAACACCTTGCCGGCGTTGGGATTGTTGTTCAGATATCGGAACAGGGCAAGCATCGCACCACCCGCTCCAAGGAAGATGAGCGGAGGGAAGCCCGGCACCAACGCGAAAGCGCAGAGCGCCATTCCGGCAACGCCAATGGCCTTAGGTTGGTTGAAAAGCTGACTGGCAACCTCGTTGCCCATCGATCGGTCTTGACCCGCACGGGTGACCAAAAGACCGCTCGCCGCCGAGATGAGCAAAGCCGGAAGCTGTGAGGTGAGACCTTCACCAACCGAAAGCAGAGAGTAGGTCTTCAGAATCGTGAGGGCATCGCTTTGGCCTTTGAACATTCCGACCGCGAAACCGCCAATGATGTTGACGACGATGATGAGGATTGAAGCAACGGCGTCTCCTTTAACGAACTTTGATGCACCGTCCATCGCACCGTAGAAATCCGCCTCTCGCTTGACTTGCTTTCGGCGATCTCGCGCTTGGTCTTCATCGATGAGACCCGCTGCGAGGTCGGCGTCGATAGCCATCTGCTTACCGGGCATCGCGTCCAAGGTGAATCGGGCAACGACTTCCGAGACCCGGCCCGCACCGTTTGTGATGACCACAAACTGCACGATGACGAGGATCAAGAACGCCACGAAGCCGACAACGAAGTCGCCGCCCATCACGAACTTACCGAAGGTCTCAATGACGTTTCCGGCTGATCCTGAACCGAGAATGGCTTTTGTCGCTGCGATTGAGAGAGCCAGTCGGAAGAGCGTGGTGACAACCAAAAGGCTCGGGAAGACGCTGAATTCGAGCGGGTCTTTGGCGTTGACCGAAGTCAACAGAATGACCACCGACGAGCCGATGGCTATCACCAGACCAAGGTCGATGAGCTCATGTGGCAGGGGCAGGATCAGCATGGAGACGACGATCAATAGACCGACGCCTGCCATCACATCCGTGTGCTTTAAGATCTTCTGAAAGGCCTGCATAAATGCGAGGAATAGGACCCCGCAATTGGATGTATCGGCATCAAACCCGCAGATCTAAAGTGTCGGTTTCCAGAATCTCGGGGTGTGGCACGTCGGCGGTGATTCGGGTATCCTTTTAAGCCTACGCGCTCGTAGCTCAGTGGATAGAGCATCAGCTTGCGGAGCTGAGGGTCGGAGGTTCGAGTCCTCTCGAGCGCGCCAAATTCGCTCGAAAGTTCCTTTCGAACTTCTTTGTTACCTTTCCCAACTTCAATTGGTCATGATCAATCTTTAGTTGGACATTAAGGGACTCCCCCGGTAGACTTGGATCATGCGCACGCATGAAGAAGCCGTTAAACTCATTTGGGACATAGCTGAGCTTCTTCGGGGGCCATATCGGCCACCGCAGTACGAGCGGGTTATGCTCCCCATGACCGTCCTAAGGCGTTTTGACTGTGTTCTTTCCGACACGAAAGAGGACGTCGTTGCCGAGTATGAACGCCTTACCGCAGCCGGGAGAGACGAAGCCACCATTGAGCGGTTGCTGCAGAAAAAGACCGGATACCGATTCCACAACCATTCAAAGTTCGACTTCAAACGCCTTCTCGGAGACCCTGACAACCTAGCGCAACACCTTGAAAGCTACATTCAGGGATTCTCAAAGAATGTCAGAGAGATTTTCGACTTCTTCAAGTTTCGTGAAGAGATAGCCGAACTCCATCGAAACAATATCCTCTTTCTGGTAACTCGGCGCTTTGCCGAGGTCGATCTCCACCCAGAAACGGTTGACAACATTCGGATGGGACTCCTATTTGAAGAGCTCATTCGCAAGTTTAACGAGCAAGCGAACGAGACCGCGGGTGACTATTTCACCCCGCGTGAAGTCATTAGGCTAATGGTGGACCTTCTCTTCCTGGGAGACGATGATGCACTCCGAACCCCTGGCACCATTCGGACTCTGTTTGATCCGGCGTGTGGAACAGGTGGAATGCTCAGCGAAGCGCAAAACCACGTGCGGGAGTTAAATCCTCAAGCTAGACTTTTCGTTTACGGGCAAGACTTCAACCCAAGGGCGTACGCCATTGCGGCCTCGGACCTCCTAATGAAAGAACAGGTGAGTTCGGGCGGGACCGAGAGCCAGGTAGAGCATGGTGATAGCTTTCTCGAAGACCGTTACAGCGAAAAGCATTTTGACTACTTCCTCGCCAATCCGCCCTTCGGTGTCGATTGGAAACGCCAAGAGAAAGATATCAAACGAGAGAGTGAACAGCTACGCTTTAAGGGGCGATTTGGGGCGGGGGTCCCACGTGTCAGCGACGGCGCACTGCTCTTCCTCCAGCACATGTGGAGCAAGCGGCAAGACACCAACGCCCTTGGGTCTCGGCTCGCCATCGTCTTCAACGGCTCTCCCCTTTTCTCTGGCGGGGCGGAATCCGGTGAGAGCAACATCCGCAAGTGGATCATCGAGAACGATTGGCTTGAGGCCATCGTGGCCCTCCCGGAGCAGATGTTCTATAACACGGGCATCGCCACCTACGTCTGGGTCCTCAGCAACCGCAAGACCCCCGAGCGAAAGGGCAAGATTCAACTCATTGATGCTCGGGAGCGGTGGGTACCCATGCGCAAGAGCTTGGGTCAAAAGCGGCGGAAGCTCGGCGAGGGCCGGAAGGTGAATGAATTCACGGGCGAGGTCGAATCAAACGACGCTCGGGACGACATTTTCGAGATCGTCCGGGAGTACGGCAACTTCGAGGAGGGCCCCACCTGCAAGATCCTCGACAATAGCGACTTCGGCTACACCAGAGTTACGGTCGAGCGCCCCCTTCGTCTCCGTTACCAGATGAGCACCGAAGGCAAAGAGCGATTCCTGAATGCCGCTTCTCACCTGCTGGACGACATTCAGGCCATCGACAAGTCATTGGGTCGAGAGCCTTACCTCGATTGGAACGAGACCCGGGAGCGCATCCAAGGCATCTGTAAACGGAAATGGCGGGCACCCGAAGCCAAGGTGTTCCGGGAGGTCTTTACCGAACGAGCCCCCGAAGCTAAACCGGTCATCAAGAGCCAAGGTAAGCGGATCGAATACGAGCCTGATTCCGAGCTTCGAGACTTCGAGAACATCCCGCTCAAGGTGGACATCGACGAGTTCTTCCGCACCGAGGTCAAGCCGCACGTGCCGGATGCGTGGATGGACCGAACGAAAGACAAGATCGGCTACGAGATCAACTTCAATCGGCTGTTCTACGTCTACACCCCTCCCCGCCCTCTCAAGGAGATCGACGCTGAACTCCGGGAGCTTGAGGGCCTGATCGTGAAGGGGTTGCGGGATCTCCTAGGGGGTACATCATGAAGAAAGCTGTTGAGACCTGCTACGTCTGTGGTGCCCCGAAGACAAGCAAGGAACATGTTCCGCCAAAGTCATGGTTTGCTAAGAGCTACCGGCAGAATCTAATGACGGTGCCCAGTTGTGCCATTCATAACGAATCAAACAGTAGTGACGTCGAATACGTCGGGTTTATCTTAGCGGCAGCAACTACAGGTAAAGGTAGCAATGAGCTTTGGAGCGGAGCCATCAAGCGCAACGTTGACAGGCGGCGTGGCCCCTTCGCTACCGTAATGAGCCAAACGACGACGGTCCAGGTAGGGCGGGACGAAACCGGAGAGGTGTCCATCACGCCTCAGCGCTTTGTTAAGGTGCTTGCCGCCATTGGTTACGGGCTCTATTACTACCAAAAAGAGGTGCCTTGGAAAGGGCGTTGGCGCATTGTATTGCCCGATCCTGACGATCCAGGGGCTCACGTTCAAAGGCTATCCGGCCTCGTTTGGATTGAGGAAGATTCTCCTAATCACGAGTGCTTTCAGTGGTGGTCAAATAATGACCAAGGCACGCCCAGGTACAAGCTGAAATTCTACGGTGAGCTGGATCTCTACATAGAGGGCCGGATACCCGAGGTGCCTAGTGAGTGACCTCAAGCTCTTTCGGCTCAGCGATGGGAAGGCCGATGAGATCAAAGGGGCGGCGTCAGATCTTGAGAAGCCGCTCCAGACCCTCATCGAGAACAACCTGGAACCGCTCCTTGGGGTGCGGTTCTTGGCGTCCGAATACTCTACCGGAAAGACCCACGGCGGGCGGATCGATACCCTGGGGCTCGACGAGAATAACTGCCCGGTGATCCTGGAATACAAGCGGTCCATCAACGAGAACGTGATCAACCAGGGGCTGTACTATCTAGACTGGCTGCTGGATCACAAGGCGGAGTTCAAGCTGCTCGCCTTGGAACGGTTCAACAAGCCGACGGCGGACGCCATCGACTGGTCCGCCCCCCGGCTCATTTGCATCGCCGCCGACTTCACCAAGTACGACGAGCACGCCGTTCTGCAGATCAACCGGAACATCGAACTGCTTCGCTATCGCAAGTTCGGGCCGGACCTGTTGTTGCTGGAGTTGGTGAACGCCGTCTCGGTCAGCCCGGCAGCTACAGCACCTCTGAAGGCGACGGGTGCAACTCAGACCGGCACGGACAAGCCGTTCTCACAAGCGATTCATGATGCTTTGCCGACGGTTCAGGAGGTTTACGCCACCCTCAAAGACTTTATCTTCACCCTCGGCGACGATGTTCAGCTTAAGGAACTCAAGCTGTACGTGGCCTTCAAGCGACTCAAGAACTTTGTATGTGTTGTCGCCAACAAGGGAACGCTGACCTTGACGCTGAAGCTGAATCCAGATTCTGTTGCGCTAGAGCCGGGATTCAGCCGGGACGTGCGGCAGATCGGCCATTGGGGCACGGGCGATCTGGAATTGGCGCTTCGGACTTATGAGGACTTGGAGAAGGCGAAGCCGCTCATTCGGAGGGCGTATGATGGCGGCTAAGCTGAGCATTCGACTTGAAGCAACACCAGATGCGCCAAGCACCTGGAAGCGAGTTCCACTTCGCTATCTCGCAAGAAGTGTCGGTGGCGGGACGCCTTCTAAAGAAAAGCCAGAGTTTTGGTCTGGCGACATTCCTTGGGTCTCACCCAAGGACATGAAGTCACCGCAAGTGCTCGACACGGAAGATCACATCAGCGAGCTTGCCCTTGATGGAAGCACGACACAGCTGATCAAGGACCGGGCCGTCTTGATCGTTTGTCGTTCTGGAATCCTGAAGCATACGATCCCGGTCGCCATTAACCAGGTTCCGGTCACCTTGAACCAGGACATGCGGGCACTCCTGTTGCGAGAGGACTGCCGTCCAGAGTTTCTTCGGTATGTGATCGAAGGCAGCCAAGACCGTCTGCTTGCGCAATGGCGCAAAGCGGGTGCAACCGTCGAGAGCTTGGAGTCCGAAGACATGGCGAACACGGCGTTCGCCGTTCCTCCACTGGTCGTTCAAAGACGACTTACGGACTTCCTCGACCGGGAGACGGCGAAGATCGATGCGCTGATTGGCTCGATTCAAGCCCAGTCCGGCGACGAGTCTATTCTAAGTCGGTATGTCACTCTGCTTAGAGAGCGCCGTCGGTCCCTGATCCACGAAGCCGTCAGCGGCCAACTAGACATTGGGGGATCGGCATGATCATCAACCAGCTCGAACTCACCAACTTCCGGGGCCACGAGTCGGCAATATTTACCTTCAAGCCAGGTATCAACCTCATCGCAGGCGTCAACGGGGCCGGAAAATCCACCGCTCTATACGCTCTGCGAATTATCATGTCAAGAGTACATCGTCAACTGCATGGGGCAGGCGCCGTTTTAGGCGGTGAGACCTCCGACATTCGAAAAGGTGCTGGGGCTTATGATTTATCCGCTAAGTTCACACTTGGGCAGAAGGAATATGAATATCTAGCGCATCTGGATCGCCACGAGACAGCCGTTGGCGATTCCTCGCAGTTTCGCCGCTCTATGGGCGAGACAACCGAAGTCTGGCGCAAAAGATTCCGGAAACAGCTTCACAAAGAAGGTCACTCACCGGAGGATATTGAGCGACTTATTCGCAACTACTCTTCAGTTGAACGTCCAAAAGCATTCAGATTTGCTTCCGACGAACCATCCCGGGGGAGTGCGTCAGGATTCACCATTTTCTTCTCGGCACACAGGTCGCTTCTGACGACTGAAACAAGCTCGGCACAGGCCACCTTTTTGGCGTCAGCACAGGCGCTATCGGACAGGCGATTCAATTTGCTCCAGGCGGCTGAATGGTGGCTAGCTCAAAGGGCCCTTGCCACGGAAGGCGGTGGAGCCAAGCGGCGGGCTGATGCATTGGACAAAGCAATCTTGGAATTCTTGCCAGCGTCAATCCAAGCTGTATGCCCAAGGCCTCGGAGGGGAGACCTCGAACCAACACTAACTGCAGTCAAAGCTCATCGAAGGTTCGATCTTTTCGATTTGTCCGACGGTGAGAGAGGGATTCTAGCCCTGGTGTTGGAAATTACACGCAGGCTTTCAATGGCATATCCACAACTTGACGACCCGACGAAGGATGGAGCGGCTTGCATTCTGATCGACGAGATCGAGCTTCACCTTCACCCTCAGTGGCAGCGTGAGGTCTTGCACCGGCTAGAACGAACCTTTCCGAAGTGCCAGTTCATCGTGACGACCCATAGCCCGCAGGTGATCGGGGAGGTCAGCCATGACCGGGTTCATCTGATCGGGAAAGAACCGCTAGACCAAACCTTGGGGATGGATTCGGCTTGGATTCTTCGTAACGTCATGGATACCCCTGATCGGTCGGAGCAATCCCGAAAAGAACTGGCCGAGGTCGACAAGGCGATCAAAGAAAGGCGGCCTGAAGAGGCATTACGACTCGTTGAGAAGATAACGACTGAGTACGGCGAGTTTGACCAGTTGCAGGCCCTTCGAACGAAAGCCGAGTTGATGCTGAGGTTGAGAAAGTGAGGCCGGTTGTGAAGGGGCAACCGCCGCCTGCTCTGTCCGAATGGGTGAGCGAAAAGAAGAGCATGGGAGAGCGGGCTGACTTTAGAGTTGGTATTCCTAATTCATCGAGCATCCGCCAAGCTGCTCTGAAGGAGCAGTTGGGTCTATGTGTTTACACGGGACGTGCGATTACTGAATGCACTTTGGAGCATGTCAAGCCTTACTCGATTTGTCGTGAACAATGGAGGGATGACGAGCTTGCGGGCGAGGATGTGAACTGGTCAAATCTCGTCGGTGCTCACAAAACCTACGAGGATCCCCACTACGGTGAATCGGTTCGCAAAGATTGGTTTGACGACCGCTACATCAGCCCGCTGGAGCCAACTTGCGGTTCCCACTTCACCTTCGACTTGAACGGGTGCATCGGGTCAACATCCGACAGAGGATCGGCAATGGTGAGAAACCTCCGGCTCGACAACTCAAGATTGACAGAGGACAGATATGCGGCGATCAACGCAACGTTAGAGGGCCTTATAGCTGAGATAGATGGTGGAGGATCGGTCGCATCCTTCTTGGAGAAAGCATGTGCGGTAGTGGCGGATAAACTTCCATCGTTTAGCTTTGTTCTTGAGTCGGCATTGCCGCAGTTTACGTAAGCCATGATCCACACCGAGACCGCCTTTGAATCCGTCTGTCAGACCACCCTTCTTAAGAGTGGTTACCTCAGCGTGGACAAGGCGGGATTCGACCCAGAACGGGCGATCTTTCCGGCGGAAGTCATCGGATTCATCCGGGTGACCCAACCTAAAGAGTGGGCAAAGATCGAAGCTTTCTTGGGCGAAAAGACCGAGGCTCAGGTTCTCCGAGACCTGGTGGCCTGGATGGACACCTACGGATCATTAGCTACCCTTCGGCACGGTTTCAAGTGCTACGGTCGGACGCTCCGAGTCGCCTTCTTTCGGGCCGCTCACGGTCTGAATCCCGAACTTGAGGAGCGCTACCGGTCGAATCGGGTCGGAGTCACTCGGCAGTTGGTCTACTCAGAGAAGCACGGAAACTCACTGGACATGACGATCAGCGTCAATGGCATCCCGGTGGCGACGGTCGAACTCAAGAATCCGATCACGGGGCAGACTGTTCGCAACGCCATCCACCAGTACATGAACGACCGAGATCCTCGAGAGACGATCTTCGAGTACAAGAAGCGGACACTGGTTCACTTTGCGGCTGATCCCGACGAAGTGTGGATGACGACCCGGCTGGCGGGCAAGAGCACGTTCTTTCTGCCCTTTAACAAGGGAAATCAGGGCGGTAAAGGTAACCCACCGGATCCCGAAGGGCGAAGCTATAAGACTGCGTACCTGTGGGAAGAGGTGCTGCAAAGAGACAGCCTCTTAGACCTTTTGGGCCGCTTCCTTCACCTGCAGATCGAAGAGAAGCGTACCGACACCGGACAAAAGGTCAAGAAAGAGACAATGATCTTCCCCCGCTACCACCAGTTGCTGGCGGTACGGCAGATTGAAGCGGCGGCGAAGGCGGAAGGGCCGGGGCATAACTACTTGATCGAGCACTCCGCCGGTAGTGGAAAGAGCAATACAATTGCTTGGGTTGCCCATCGGTTGGCCTCACTCCATGACCCTCAAGACCGTAAGGTTTTTGATAGCGTTATCGTGATCACCGACAGGCGAGTCCTTGACCAGCAACTGCAAGACACGATCTACCAGTTTGAGCACAGGCAGGGCGTCGTTCAGAAGATCGACGAAGATTCGAAGCAGTTGACGCTTGCTCTTCAAGGCGGTGTCCCGATCATCATCACGACGCTTCAGAAGTTCCCGTTCGTGACGGGGCAGATCCTCAAGATGGCGGAGGAGAGGGGGGAGAAGTCATCCGGCCAGCTGGCTACCAAGCGGTACGCGGTCATTGTTGACGAAGCACATAGTTCGCAGTCGGGTGAGTCGGCTACGGAACTGAAAGGCGTTCTTGGTGGTGAGGATCTGTTGGAGAAGGCCAAGGCCCAAGCTGCTGAAGAGGGAGAAGAAAAGCTTGCCGAAATGTTCCGATCCCTTGCCAAGCGTGGCAGGCAGGACAACCTCAGCTTCTTCGCCTTCACAGCCACTCCGAAGCATAAGACGGTTGCCGTGTTTGGCAGGGACGGTCAGCCGTTCCACCGGTACACCATGAGGCAGGCTATCGAGGAAGGCTTCATCCTCGACGTCTTACAGAACTACACGACCTACGGCGTGTACTACAAGCTGCTTCAGAAGGCAGAAGATGATCCCGAAGTTGAGCGAAAGAAAGCGGCACGGGCACTCGCTAGGTTCATGAAGCTGCACCCGCACAATATCGCCCAGAAAACGGAGGTGATGATAGAGCACTTCAACGCTGTGACTCGCCACAAGATTGGCGGCAAGGCCAAGGCGATGGTGGTGACGGACTCACGGCTGAGTGCGGTGCGATACAAGCACAGCTTTGACAAGTATCTACGGGAGAAGGGTTACAAGCACATCAAGTCTCTTGTTGCGTTTTCCGGCGTCGTACAAGACGATAAGGTGTCGGACAAGACTTACACCGAGGTCGGGATGAACGGCGGAATCAAAGAGTCCGAAGTTCCAGAGCTGTTTGCCACGCCTGAGTATCAGGTCTTATTGGTCGCCGAGAAATACCAGACCGGTTTTGATCAACCGTTGCTGCACACGATGTACGTTGACAAGCGCTTGGCAGGCATCCAGGCCGTCCAGACCCTCTCAAGGCTGAACCGTACGCAGTCGCTGAAGGAAGACACATTCGTCCTCGACTTCGTCAATGACCGGGAAGAGATTCGGGAGGCCTTTAAGCAGTATTACGAGGGGGCGGTGATGGGAGAGGAACCGGATCCGGCTCGGCTCTATGAACTGAAGGGCGAATTAGACCAGGCGGATGTTTACCGCCACGAAGAAGTTGACCGATTTGCCGAGGTGTACTTCGCTCCAAAGGAAAGGCAGAGTCCAAGCGACCACCAAAAAATGAACGCTGTTCTGGATATGGCGGTGGATCGCTTCACCAAGTGGCGTCAGCAAGACGAGGATGAGGCTGAGCTTTGGCGAGGCAAACTGGTCGCTTTTCGGAATCTGTATGGCTTCTTGAGCCAGATCATTCCTTATCAGGACAGCGACTTAGAGCGCCTCTATACGTTTCTACGATTCTTGGGTGCGAAGCTACCACGTCGTGGGACAGGCCCAACCTACACGTTTGACGATGAAGTGCGTCTAAAGTACTATCGAATTCAAAAAATCAGCGAGGGCTCGATAAGCCTCGGCGAGGGGCAAGCACGACCGCTGGATGGTCCATCGGCAACGGGTACAGGGCTGGTGCGCGAAGAGCGGGTTCGACTTTCAAAATTGATCGACGTCGTAAATGACCGGTTCGGAACAGATTTCACTGAGGCGGACCAGCTGTTCTTTGATCAGATCGTTGAGGATGCAACGGCAGACTCCGCCCTGGCGCAAGCGGCGAACGCCAACCCAGCTGACAAATTCGCCCTACTGTTTGGGGGGCATGTAGAGAACCTCATGGTAGAGCGGATGGAGCAAAACGAGGACATCTTCGGGAAGTACATGGCAGATCCGACGTTCCAGAGCGTCGTTAACGAATGGTTGGCAGCCGAGGTTTATAGACGGTTACAGAAAGTCAAGCGTACGGGAGAGGACTGGGCCGGCTACAAGGCAGATGAGAACTTGAGCGGGTAACAAAAGCGCCTCTAGTGTTTGCGAGGCAACATCCGATACCCAGTAGGGGTAGAATGTTGAGGATGTCGCGAGTGAACGTCGATAGGCTTGGAGCAATTGCCGGAACGGCATGCGCGATCCATTGCGCCTTATCTGGCGTCGCGCTCGGTCTGCTTTCGACCGTCGGCATGGGATTCCTTGCCTCTGAGACGAGCGAAGTGGTTTTCCTGACCGTTACACTCTCGCTTGGATCGTTCGCCGTCGTTCAAGGATTCCGAAAACACCGATCGTTCTGGCCAACGGTTCTTTTCGTGGTCGGACTTTTCTTCATCGTGCTGCGTCACCAGGCGGGAGGCGGGCACGACCACGGCGGTCACTCTCACGCGAATCCGCTCTCTTGGATGCTCTCCGTCGCGGGCGCTTCTTCGATGGTGGTCTTCCACATTCTCAACAAGCGACTTTCGCACAAGTGCTCGTGCACGAATCCGGCCTGCACCGTCGATTGATTTCCCCGGCGAGTTGCGCGGGAGATTAGATTTCGTCTTTATCCAGAAACAAAAAAGGGCTGACCGACTTACATCGGTCAGCCCTTTTGCTTGGTTGCCCTTAGTTGAGCGACATCGGCATGATGACGCAGAAGTAGTTCTGCTCATCGTCTGCAGGTCGGAAGACGGCAGGCCGCATGGACTCGGTCATCTCGACACGAACCCCCGGACCCTTGATTGGAGAAAGCGCGTCCAGGACGTACTTGCCGTTGAAGGCAATCTCTACGTCTCCGTTCGCACCCACCATCAACAACTCTTCTTTCGCCTCGCCTCGCTCTTCCCCCTTCGCCGAGATGAGGAGTTGGTCGGATTCGCCCTTGAAGCGAATTCGGAAAGCACTTTCGCGAGCAACGATAAGGGCTCGTTTCACGCGGTCCTCAAGTTGATCAGATTCCACCGACCAGCTTCGGGTGGTCTCGTTGGGGACCACTCGCTCCCAGTTAGGATAGGTGCCTGCCAGAAGCTGAGTCACGACGAGTGCTGAGTCGGATTCGACTCCGGCTCGACCGCCGCCGAACTTCACGGTGACCACGTCACCTTCGGCCAGCGGAAGGCTCTTAATGGCCTTCAGCGCTTTCTCCGGGACAACCGCGTTCACGTTGTCGCCGATGCCGCCCTTCTCAAGTTTGCGAACCGCCAATCGGTGGGTGTCGGTTGCCACCAAGGTGAGAACCTCTCCGTTGTAGTTCAAGAGTACACCTTGCAACTGCTGCCGGTGAGGGTCTGCCGAGACGGCAAAGATCACCGAATCGACCGCGTTCTTGAGCTCACCCATCGGCAGGCTCAGGTTGGCGTCTCCGCCGTATTCCGGAGGCTCAGGGAAGTCTGCGGCATCCAGCGAAGGAACCCGGTACTCCGAATTCTTCTGGGTGACCAAAACGCTGGAACCATCAATGGTTTGCAGCGTCACATCGCCCTCGGCAAGGGAAGCGACCAATTCGGTGAGCATCTTCGCAGGGAGGCAGATTTGCCCCGGCTCTTCGATGATGCAGGGAAGTCGTCGCTCGGCCCACATTTCGCCGTCGCAGCCTACGATTCGTACTCGGTCACCCGTCGCATCGATTTTCACCGATTGAAGGATGTGTACCGATGTTCGGACACTTGAAGCCGCCGCAGCTGCGCTAACGGCCTCGTGGAACTCTTTCTTCGGACAGGTTAACTTCATACTGGGTGCTACTTAGCCTTGAATAGGCAGTTGATATTGGAAATGCTTTGGCGTGGGCGCCTGAGTGTCGATGGCCCCCGCGTGAGCGTAAAGCTTGATGAGAATGCGCTGGTAAGACTCTTCGGTAAATTCCGAAGGGACTGCCTTCAGGGCATCTACAGTGTTGCGCAGCGAGTGCATGTCTCGCTTGAGTTCAGCGTCGGTTTCAGCGACCAAATCCATTTGGTCCTCTAGTTCGGCGGGGAGTTCTCTCTCCGCGTACATGTCGACTAGCTTTCGGTACAGTTCCGTGTTCATGACGTTTTCTCCAAGGTGCTTCCTAGCTTGTCGCGGAGCGCTCTACGTCCTCTGTAGAGTCGAGATTTCAGCGCTGGAACGCTGATTTTCAGAACCTCCGCTGCCTCGCGAGCCGCCATGTCCTCCAAATCGCAGAGAACGAGGGGCTCCCGATACTCAACCGGCAGTTCCGCCAAAGCTTGCTGAACGGTGATCCGTAAAGCAGTCTTTTCTTCAGAACCTGGGTGCTGAGCGTCGGGCGGCAACTCCATAAGCTTTTGTTGCCGCATTTTGTCGATGCATAAATTCCGCGCGATACGAAAGAGCCACGTTCGGAACGCGCCATCCGCGCGTAGCTCGCCACTGCGACGCAACACGCGAAGGAACGTTTCTGCGGTGATATCTTCAGCATCCATACGGTTGCCTAGCATGCGAAACGTGTAACGGAAAATCCTTTCTCCGTACATCTCATAAATCCCGCCCAAAGCCTTGGTATCGCCCTCGTTGAGGGCGGTAAGCCAACGCTTCTCTTGCAGAGATTCCTGAGAGTTCTCACCAGGCATAGGTTACAGACGGAGGCACCATGGGAAATGATGCGCGGAACCGAATTGTAACACTAACCAGGCAATAAAACCTAGGCTTGAATAGACCCGAGAAAACCGGGTAGGGCCTCTTTGCTGACGAAACGGCCCTACTTGGGCTGGATCTCAAAGAAATCGATTTTGGGAGCGGTTGCACCGACAGCGCCTTCAACGCCACCGATGTACATGAGATAAATCTTTCCAGATTCGAAAATCTTCGTTACGCGAGTGATTTCGCCATCTGTGCTCGACCGCTGAGCAATAAAGGTTTGCGGACCGGCGTCGATCTCCTGAGACGTGAACCCACCGAAGTTGAGGGCGGGGAAGGAGATCGTTGGGATGGTCAGGTCGTTCTTCAGGACGATCGGGAAGTTATCGTTCCCGGTTGCCGGGACATAGCCGTGAAAAGCCACCACTCGCGACCTGGTTCCGTTGGGTCGTGTGCGATCGACGTTCACGAGTGAAGCCTGCAGTCGCTTGGAGTTTTCGGTGCCAAAGGTCTGAAGACCAAAGGCGACGACAAGCCAGTTGGTGTCACGAGGGAACGTGCGGAATTCAGAAGTCAGATCGATCGTCGAACCCGTTGCTCGAAGGGCTAAGTCGTATTCGGTCTCCTCGTCAATATCCAGCGAGAAGAAATTTGCTGCCGACGCACCGTAAGCGATGTTCGTTGCACGAGTGTCGTCGTTCAAGAACAGGTCGAGCGTGGAGTCTGGCGAGAGGTTGAAGAACCTCAGCCGAGGATCCGGAAGAGCTGTAATCGATCCAGAGGATCCACCGCATCCGGCAAGGACCCCTACTGCTAACGTTGCCAATCCCAGAAACTTAACTCGATTCACCATTTACTCCCGAATGAATAGGATGCTCAGGTTCAGCCGCATTTGTCAAACCGCCCTGTGCCTTAGGATATTGTCGTCAAAAACTTCGTAACAAACAGGGCATCCCACGAAGCCGGTGGTTTGCACGTCCAAATGCGTTGTTCCGCAATGTGGACACTTGCCACCGTTCTTGGGTTCGCTCCCAAAGAAAAATCCTCGCAGAGGATTGTAAGCGCAACTCCCGCACACGTTTCGACTCTCCGATCCAACGGTTACTCGAATCGACTTGTCGGCGGTGCAGGAGTTGCACTGCATGATCGAATTTAGAACGGAGTTCCGTTCTTCGTTTCGGCTCGGAACAGTTGCATCACGTGCTTGGTTACCTCGCCCGGCTTGCCCGTTCCGATTTCTCGCTCGTCCAGTTTCACCATCGGAATCACTTCGGCGGCAGTTCCGGTGAGGAACGCCTCGTCTGCGGAAACGACGTCAAACGGCGTCAAACGAGTTTCCTCAACGACATACCCCGCGCCGCGGGCTAGGTCGATCACCGTATCTCGAGTGATTCCCTTGAGGATGCCGCTCGCCGGATCCGGAGTCTTGATGGTCTTTCCGAAGATCAAGAAGATGTTGTCGCCCGTACACTCGGCGACCTCGCCCTGGTGGTTGAGCATCAGGCCTTCGCCTGCTCCACGTCGGTTTGCTTCCATCTTCGCCATGATGTTGCTGGCGTATCGACCAATGCACTTCAGGCGAGGGTCCAACGAGTCGGGTGGGATTACGCGATACGAACAGGTAACCACTTCCAAACCGGTCTCGAAAGCTTCGGGCGGATAGAGAGCAAGCGTCGACGCCATGACCATGACGTTGGCTCGGCGATCGATGTTCTTCGGGTCCAGCCCAAGGCCGGTTCCACGAGTAACGTTCAGTCGGATATAGCCATCCGGAAGGTCCGCTTGCTTGCAAAGATCCACCACGATCGCCTTTAACTCAGTAATCGAGTAAGGCATTTCGTAGTGCAGGAAGTTGATTCCGTGGTAGAGCCGTTCCAGGTGCTCGTCGAGCTTGAAGACTTTTCGGTCGTAAAACCGAATGCCCTCAAAGATGCCATCTCCGTAGAGGTGGGCGTGGTCGGCAACGCTTGTCGTCGCCGATTCAAGCGGTGAGATTTGCCCGTTGAGCCAGACAAGTTTCGGCATGCGGGAATTTTACTCAGCAAACGGAGAATGGAGATTGTAGACAAGGGAGATTGTAATGAGGGTCACCAAACGATCCTTACGGAACCTTTTGATCGTCATAATGAAAAGTCCGCGTTTTATTGAAGAAAATTCCTTTGGGAACACCCGAATGTGAATTAGCATCGAATAAGGAAGCAAGCGGGATGAGCGGTTCGCGAATGAAGCGATTGGCAATTGTATTTGGGGGATGCGCCTTGGCTGCATCTGGTGTTTTTGCGGCCTACGGCACGCAAGATGTACGCATTCGTCCGGGAAGCCTGTTTAACGGGATCGACCTGGGCGGTAAGACGAAAGAAGAAGCTCAGCGAACGGTCAGAATTTGGTGGGAGTCCGCTCGGCTAGAAAAGGTTCAAGTTCAGCTTGGTGATCGTTCGGCTACCGAAGAACTCACGCCCGGTCAGTTGGGCGTTGGTGTAGATGACGTTGCGACGGTTGAGCAGATGCAGACCGTCAACCTGTTTGGGCAAATGATGCCTCAGGAAGAGACCAAAACGACCTACGCGCCCAAGTTCAAAAAGCTTGAGGTCAATCTACGACCGATCCTTAAGCGCTTAGAGGCTAATCAGCCAAAGCCTGCGCCCGCAAGAATTCGATTTGAGAAAGGCACCATCTTCCGAACGCCTGAGCAAGTTGGTTTCAAAGTGGACGACAGCACCGTCTTCGACCGCGTTGTCGAATCCTTGGCCGATGATCGCGTCGCAAGGCTCGATGTTGAAGAAGCTCCCAAGAAGATCCCGGACGAGATGCTGAAAAGCGTCACCGATGTGGTCGTTTCTTACTCAACGACCTTCTCCGCGGGCAATCGGCCAAGAAGCTCCAATATCAAATTGGCCGCGAGCAAACTCGATGGAGTCCTGCTACTGCCGGGCGAACGAGTCAGTTACAACGAAACGGTCGGTCGAAGAACCCTTGCCGCCGGATTCAAAGAGGCGGGTGTCTATCTGAACGGCCGCCACGATACGGGTGTCGGTGGAGGAATTTGCCAGGTCAGCACAACTCTCTACAACGCGGCGTTGCTCAGCAATTTAAAGATCGTCCAACGGCAGAACCACTCCATGCCCGTTCCGTACGTTCCGCTTGGTCGGGACGCAACGGTGGACTACGGCAACATCGATCTTGTCATTGAAAACAACACCGATGGTCTGATTGCCATCTCCAGCCAGTACACGCCCGGCATGCTCACATTCCGAGTCCTTGGAAAGAAGGTGGAAGGGCGAGAGATTAAGATCGTTTCCGACGGGCACAAGTCTTGGGGTCGCGGAGAAAAGGTTTCGCTGAATCGATCACTCGCGCCTGGTTCGCGAAAAGTCGTGGAGAAGGGCTCTATGGGCCACTCGTGCAACACCTACCGATTGGTTTACGAAAACGGCACGATCGTCAAGCGCGAGCCACTTGGTCGAAGCTACTACAATGGCGCGGTCCGCATCATTGAAGTAGGTCCTCCGGCCGCGGCGACTCCGGCTCCTGCGATGCCGCCTTCAGCCGGTGGCACTCAAGTTCCCGAGACGGAGCCCCAGACAGAACCACAAGCAGAACCGGGTCAGCCGGAGTAAGAAGGCTAGTCGTTTACCTTCTGACCTTGATCAGCAACCATTTCTTGCCACTGTACTGAACATCGCCGAGTGCGGAAAGGTCCGGTAGGGTGGACGAGTTGCTCTCTCCGTCATCTTTGCCAAGATCAGGGTTAAGGGCGACAATGTAGTCCGCACCAGACCTTTCGACGATAGCCTTCTGTTCGTCTGAGCTGAGCGGAGTAAAGAACAGCCTGGTCAACTCGGAGCGCTTTTCTTGGTACTTGGGCGTTTCTGACCAATGGGCGGCATATCCGCGAGCCCCAGCAAATCCCACCAATACGGGGTTGAGGTCGGGCACGATTGGCGAAAGGAACCGATCTGGAACGGGTTTGCCTTCCTCATCGGTAGGCGCCACCGGAGCGCCAGGAGGCGCGATGACCACTGGGTTTTTCTCTTCGAGAAGCTTCTTTCTAATTTCGGCGACTTCATTCGGAAGGTAGATCGCGTGGAGAGTCGTGTTCGAGACGTCATCACGAATAAACCCAAACTCTCGGATAAGCCACTGCAAAGAGGTTCCGCCAAAAAGGACCACTGCCAAGACCGTTGCCAGATTCCGAAGGGAGCGGTCTGACTTCTTGAGGGCGGCATGAATTCCAAAGCCCGCGAGAATCGTCCACGGGATGAAAAGCCCCATTTCCAGTTTGCGCTGGAACAAGGCGGGGAAGTAGGGAATCACCAGCCCAAGGATCGCCCACGCAAGAACGAAGTCGATGCTGGGGATGCCCCGTGCCATGAGCGCCACGCCTGCTCCGGCCAGGAGGAAGACTCCCCAAAATTCGGGACCGCTGAGGAAGTAACTGTTGCCGTCGTGCCTCGGAGCTTGGATAGCCAGATAACCGATTGCAAGCACGGTGAGACCAAGGCCCGCCAGCACTCGCTTCCGGTCTTTAGAGGCCTCCTCTCCAATCCCGATCAAAAATGGGATCGCTCCGACGAAGGCTAAAAACACTCCGCCCAATATCTGCCGGAAGTTTGGAGTGAACGTCGGAGTTGCGGCTCGTGCCTGGAACACGACGTCCTCTCGCAAAACGTAAAGGAACCACGCGGCAGGGATGAGCGCACCTGCTCCGATAAGGGCGATGCGTCCAAACCATATTGGGGTCATGTTGCCCGCAACAACCTGCATGGCTATAAAGCCCAGACATACAAGGAAGAGCAACAGCGAATCGTAGCTGTGCACATTCATCAGCACGCCGAAAGCGAAGAACCCACGAATCCAAGCTTTCGGGTCCTCTTTGCTCTCGACAACGGCGAGCAGCGTGAGGAGGATGAGGACAAAGCTGAAGGTGAAAAGTCCGTTCGTGAGTGCGCTGGAAAAGAAAGTGAACTCCGGTTGCCACACGTCCACGGGCAGACGTCCTAACAGAAAATCCGTCAGGACAGGTGGTGGGGATTTGACAATGGCGATCCCAAAACTATGCCAAACAAGAAACCCAACGCCTCCACCAACGACGGCTAAGGTTAAAGCTGCCTTCTTGGCATGGATGGAAACGTCGCTCTTATCAATGAGCCTTGCAAGCAGGTGAACGGAAAGAACCGTTGTTGCGAACCTAGCTATGGCGGTGGCGATTGGGATGCCAACAATTTTTGCGACCCACCCTAGAACAAGAAAGTAGAGATGGATCGTAAGACCGGGTTGCGGGTCGGTGGTGAAGCGGTTCGAGAACAAGAACCGACCTTCCAGGGCTTGTTGAATCCAAGCCGAGTAGACCATGTGGTCGTCTAGGTTGTATTGATATCCAAGATAGATATCTCCGTTTGACGCAAGGCCCAAGCCGAACAGGAAGGGAAGCAGCACAACGACACCCGTCAGCCAGCTAAGCCAACGGGTGTACGGTTGAAAGTAATTCGAACGGACTGCGGTGTCCAATTTCTCGTAGGCGTCCTTGGAGGGCTTAGTTCGGAACGGGTCTGCCCATCGACTTGTAAATATCGATGATCATCTGAGACTGAGACTTAGCCTCTTTGTGATTCGGATCGACCTTGAGGACCTCTCTGTAGAGCCCGAGAGCCTTCTTGTACTTCACCTTTTGATCAAGCACGTCCGAAACCATGCAGGCATAGCCGAAGGCATAGGTTGCAGTGGTGTACTCCTTCTTGACCTTAGAGTCGCTCTTGACTCCCTTCTTTTGGTAAGTGGCCTTGCTGGTCTTGTACTCCTTCTCTAGCTTGGTCAAGTCACTCTTGGTGATCTTGGGTCGATTGGCGTAGCCCTGCCCGAAGGCGGTCATCGAAACGACGACGGCTAAGCAGAAGGCGACTACGACACGTAGGGCGTTTCGCATTCCAAAAGTGTATCCCGGATCACGTTGGGAATGGGATTGTCCTACTCTTCCGACAGCTTTTTGGCGATATTTGCTAATCGATCTGGACTCTCAGTGGTTCGAATTTCGAGGAGCAAGCTCGTGGCTGCAGAAGATAGGAACTTTTCGGGCTTTGTCTCCAAGTTCTGGCGAGAAGTTCGGTGGCGCAGAGCTTGTTTGTCGAAGAACTGGCTGCGGACCGCATCTTTCAACTCTTGCACTCGGCCCTTTGTTTTGAGAGCGTTCGCAATGGCGAACACGGCGGATTTACCACCCGATTGGTAAACGCGCCCGTCCGGTGGTAACCCGAACCGAATGCTCATCGCCGAAAACCCAACGAAGAGCAATACCCAGATTTGGAACCACGCACTCTCCGTTCCCGGTCCTAGCGCCCTAATGAGGCTCTGAGCAGAAGGAGCGATCAGCGCCTCGCTAAACACGATCCGTTTGGGCTTCAGGCTTCCGACAAGCCCCACCAGCAACTCTGCATTTTGAACTTGGTTGAGCTTTGCGTTCTGAGCGATGGAACCATCCGCAATGGCGAAAACCTTACTAGTATCGATCTTGGCAATGGAGACTGCGACGAGGCCGTCTTCGGACTTCTCGTCGATGAACAGGTCGAGTTGCGCGGCTCGACGTTCAAAAACTTTAAAGGGCCCTTCAAGCGTTAGGTCCATCGATACCTTGAGCTTTTCCCCAGAGTAAAGATTGGTGACTTCGCTGGCCTCCGTCTCTTTGATACCTGCGGGGGCGTTGTCAGACAGGTCTTGCGACAAAGGCAATAGGAGAAGATGGCTTCCGCGTTTCGCCGAACGGCGGACTCTGGAAGAAACGTCGGCTGAGGCAACGTAGGGGAGGATCACCAGGTCGCCTTCTTCGGCGAACTCAACGGTGTTGGAATCCACGCGGACGTTGAACCCAGACTCTCGGAGCAATTGGAGAAAAGCGAGTGTTCCGCCTTTCTGCGTTGAATCCGTCGTTAGAGCGTTCCCTTCGCCGTTCTTCTCGCTCATGAGGGCGGCCAAGACAAAGACCGCGATCACCCCCGTAGCGATTGATATCAGCCTTCGAACGAGCCCAACCTTCACTTGGGCACCTCCATCTGGGCCAGGTAGTCGTGCACTTGACGGAAGGCTTCGACGTCTTCGATCCGCACGGCGGCTCGGCCGTACCAGAAGCGGTCGAAGTTCTTCGTGACCGCTCGAAAATCGAGTCCTTCCGGTCGCCGGGTGCTGGATTCAAAGCGCGCCAGATGTTCCCAGTTCGTGTCCGATCGATCGAACCGAGCGATTTTAAGCTCATCCAACCGGAGGAGCGACGCTACGTAAAGGGCGCGGATCGCTTGTCGAAGGTCGCCAGACTGTACAAGTTGTTCAGCAAGGTCCAGGTACTCGGATCGGGTCCGGACTTCCTCCACATCATCGAGCAAGGTGCGGGAGTGTGCCCGAGCAAACTTCCATGCGAAGAAGATCGCCGCCGCAAGAGCCAGGATCGTGATTACAACGAGAACTCCCCGGAAGAACATCAGCACCCCCCCTAGCCAGTCGGGGAGGTTCGGCATGTTCAGGGAACTCGAACTGCGTTCTGGCTCATTGGCTTTGAAGAGATTTTTTAGCCAATCAGATAAGCCCTGGAAAACTTCCGAGAGCCAGTTGCTGTTCTTTGCTTGTTCCTTTGGTTTGAACTCGGGCCGATTTAAGATGGATGCGGCAAGGGCTGAAGGGGATTTCTTTCCTGCCTCTGCTTTCACGGAGAAGCTCTCGGCAGAATCCATCAAGCGGAGGATGGTGATCACTTTCTTCCGTGATTCGGTTGCTTCTCCTTGTTCTGCTCGCAGCTCTTGCAAGGCGTTGCCAAGGTGGGAACCCTCATAATCCTCGATGCTCTTTTCGATGATTGAAACGCACTCTTTTGTCGAACCCGCTCCTTCTGCTCGAGTCGCTAGATCGCCCCAATAGCCTGCCCAAGCGGATGTCGGCGCGCATAGAAGGATGGCGACAAGGAGCCATAGCGCCGCCTTTGCGAATTGTTTACTCACCGTCTTCCACCGAGCCTTTTGCCGACTTCCACGATGTCGTACCCCTCCAGCCTAGATCGTCGATCGAAGTAGGAAAGCGCAAGGAGTATTCCGGCGAAGGGGAGCGTAATCCAAACACCCAGCACCAGCGGTCCAATCTCGATAAGCGAAGAGAGAAGACGCTTGAGAACTAACGTGGGAGCAACCTGCTCGATGTACGACTGGACGGGGAACACGCCGACAATCGTGCCTGACCCGAGGTAGACGAAGAAGGTTACGACGATAAAAACGTTGAGGGCCGTTCCCACCGGAACGCCGGGCTCAAGCCGGTTTCTCGACTTTCCCAAGAATTTGCTCCGCTCGACGGCCGCCTTCGTGCCGAGGTCTTCCGCCACCATAGCCGAGACGGCTAGAGCCCGAGGACTGAGTGCGGTGATGGCGTAAACGAAGCCGAATGCAGCGAACAGAATCCCGAAGAAAGTCAAGATTCCCGGCCAAGGGGAATCCGTTCCTAGAGCTTTCACAAGAGCTCCTGAAAGTGCGACCAGACCGAGCCCGAGTAAGGTTGCCCCAAGAACGGTAAGTCCCACGCGAATGATCAAGAGAACGACCTTCAGAACGTGCTTTGATACGGTGGCCTCGATGCGGTTCCATTGAACTTCCTCCGCGTGGACCCAAGACGAGACGAGGACCGCGCAGGTTGTCATGACCCCGGAAAGACCGAACGCAATCAGGGGCACGGCCGCGGCGGTGCCAAGAACGGCCACCAAAACGAACTCGAGCATCTGGTCTCCAACCGATTTCGGGTTCACGGTTTGGAACGACCGAGGCACGAGAAAGGAGTAGAGAAAGAGAATCGCTCCGGAAAAGTAGACCGAGCTAAGAAAGGTGCGGGCGAGGAGCTTTGCGCCGTATTCTCGAAAGAGCGCGGTAGCCGTTTCAATAAGCTCGTTGGCTGAGTAAGGTCGCAAACGAACGGCCGAAGCGGATTGCGCATAGAGAGCGTAATCCTTCACAGACCCATTCGTCGGCATACTGTAAATTTACACGAGACATCCACGACAAAAGGAGCTTAAATGTGTCTTTGGTCAAAATGGCTGTCTTCGTGGGAATCTAGTAGGATTTCGGGCCAACGGCAAATGATTATTCCTCTGTTACTGAACGCAACACTCGCGCTACAAGCCACTCCAACCATTGAGAGCGTCTGGCAACCCAAGCTGAAAGATGTCAGCTTTGCGGCCAAGTTTGAGTCTTACAAGCGATCCGAGCTTCGAAAGATCAGCGACGATTTCGCGAGAAGCTACAACTTCGAGAGGGTGAAGATCTTTGTCAAGGACCCGTTCAAAGTGCGCGTCGAGATGTACGCAGACGACACCGAGGTGACCTACATCATCAACGGTGGCATTCAAAAGTGGCGAATCCCAAAGCTGAGGCAGTATCCGAAGGTCGACGTTTCGAAGTCGCCTGGGCGACGACAAACATTCCTCGACTTTGGGTTTCTCACCCCGTCTCTGTTTGAGAAGTTCTTCCAATCGAAGTTCGTTCGCGTCGATCGTGAGACAAAGGAATACGTGTTCGATCTCACCTACATCGAAGAACTCAACGACGATGTCCGTCACCGTGTTTGGATGGACCCAGAGAAGAAGGTTCAAACCAAGCGCGAGTGGTACGACCAAAAAGGCCGTCTCAAAGCGACCTTCTTTTACGAGAAGCACAAGCTCGTGAACGGTATCTGGGTGCCGTCGGCGATGTCTGTCCGCAACGCCGAGGATAAGTTTGCGGCGAGGACGATCTACGGGGATCCGAAGGTGAACGCTGGGATCAACGATTCGATTTTTGCGATCGAGTAGCGACTATCCAAAGAACTTCGTGAGGCTCTCGCTGAGAACCTCCGCAGTGAAGTTCACCAACGGGATGCTCTTGTCGTACGCCATTCGCGTGGGTCCGACAAGAGCGATGACGCCCGCCTCGTTATTCCCAACGAAGTAGGTGCTTCGAACCACCGAGAACTTCTGGAGCTCGCTCTGAACGTTCTCTTTCCCGATCGTGACCGTCCCTGTCCCGGCGATTGTGGAATTTTGGGAAACCGCATTTGGATATACGGCTCGATAGAGGGCGTCGCCATCGTAAAGCTGTCGCAACAGTTCCGCGAACGCGCCCGGATCCCGACGAAACTCGGGCTGGCCAAGGAGGAATTCCTCACCCTCGGTAAAGACCTTGCCTCTTGATAGTTCCTGTCCAATCGCGATCAGTTGATTCCAAACCGCCAGGGCAAGGAGTTCTCGCGGTGAGCCAAGTTCCGAGATCGGAAGTTTCAGGCGGGACAACTGCGAAACGTCTTGACCGATCACTTCCCGCTGAAGAGTTTCATTCAGTCTTCCAACGTCCTCGAGCGAAAGGTTGGTCGGACATTCCATCATCCGGTTTTCAACGTGACCGTTCCCAAACGCAACAACGAGTAAGGCGCGTGCCGGTCCGAGAGCGCTGACAATCGCGGTCCTCACTTCAATCGAAGTATCTCGGGCCGTCGTCGCGACTCCCAAAAGGTGGGTCATCCGCGATAGGCTGCGAATAGTCTCTCGTAAGAGTTCTTGAAGGGCGTCGCCTTCGTCGGAGGCATCGTCGATCGCGCTCTTGGAGGCGGAATCGGGCTCACGGACTTCCACCAGTCGGTCGACATAAAATCGGTAGCCGAGATCACTCGGCACTCTTCCCGCCGAGGTGTGAGGCTGCTCCAGCATCCCCAACTCGGAAAGCTCTGCCATTTCATTGCGAACGGTAGCGGACCGAACACCGAGGTCGTATTTCTGAACCAACGCCTCGCTCGCGATCGGCTCTGCCTGCGAGACGTACTCGATGACAATTGCGCGAAGGATCGCCTGCTTTCTGGAGTCAAGATCAGACATTGTTCTCGGTTGGTTTCAAAGAGGGTTGACTCGCCGATGAGCCTGCACACCTATTCTAACGTAGGATTTGCCCCACCGTTCAATTCGGCTCAACTTACCATTCGGCAACGTTGTCGCAATCCATTAGACGGCCTTGAACGTCTAAACTCGCGTAATGAGCGGTTCGTTTCGGTTGAGAAGGTCGGCAATCACGGCGAGTTTGGTTGTTCTAGGAGCAATTTCCGGGGCAAGCGGTGGGCAAGCGGTGAACCTATCGCGGACGTATGAAGCGAACAAAGTGACGACATACCAACTCACGGGCGCCATTGACACAAGCCTGGGTCGAATCCTTGTGGAGGGTGTTCTTAAGCAGAAAGTCAACAGCGCCGAAGCCGATGGAACCGCGATCGTCGAGAACGAACTTCTGCAAATGATGATGACGGACGGCAAAAACAAGTCGCCGTTGCCTGCGATGCCTCCGGCTCAGTTCGTCATGGACGCCAAGGGACAGATCATCAGGGACCTTGCCGCCAAGGAAGCTGATTCCGGGTTCGTGAGCCTAGCCATTCTCCGATACGTTAGCGTTCTTGCTCCCAAGCTGGAAGTCGGGAAAGATTCGAAGGTCAGCGCCAAGGACCCCGTGACTAAGAAAACGAAGTTTGAAGGCGTGCAGAAGCTTATTCGGGTCACTGACACGCAGGCAATCATCGAGGCAAAGTACGACGTTATCTCCGAGCAGCCGAAAGGGAAGGCGAAGATGAAGGCGCTTACAACCTACGATGCGAAGACCGGCGAAGTCCTTCAAACCGATGTCGAGATGACCGACCTCCCGATCGACAAGAATCAGCAACTCTCCGTTGAGGGCCTAAAGTTGTCTTTGAAGAAGATCGATGGTTAATCCTCGTCTTCAGACTCTGCTGATTTCGGATCGAAACTGAGACCTCTCGCCGCGAGCCCTCGCCCGTGAGCGCCCGCCCATTCTGCCGGGTAGGGTCGATCCGGGAAGACCGACGCCCAGAGCATTCGGTTCATATGATCGTCGCTGTTTGAGTCCGGTTTGGAGAGGTCGAGTTTTGCGTTTCCAGAGCCGTTGAGTCGATCCAACGGGATCCGATTCGGCAATGCGACGAAGGGTTTCAAGTCTGGTTTGTCGGCAAACACTTCGGCCATGAGCGGGGATCGACCGACGTTGTCGTGCGGTGGCTTGATCCCAAGCAGATGGAGCATCGTTCGAATGACGGATGTCTGGTTGTAGAAGTTGGAAACTACCGCCCCACGTTTCACCATCGGTCCAGCGACTAAGCAAATCGAACGGTGACCGTCCACATGGTCAAAGCCGTCTTGGGGGTCGTCCTCGACAACAAACACAACCGTCTTCGCCCAGAACTTGGATTTTGAGAGCCCTTCGACAACTCGACCAAGCGCGAGATCGTTTTCGGCCATGTGTGCCGCCGGGGTAGGCATGCCTGCGCTCGACCCAGAACCGTGATCCTGAGGCAGATAGAGGAACGTGAAATTCGGCATCGTGCCCGATGCTTCCCACTCCTTGACTTGGGTCAGGAATCGGTCCGCACGCAGAACATCTGGGATTCTCATGTTCCAGCCGGGGAAGTCTGCCTGGGTGTGATCCCGCAGTCTCTTGACGCCCACGTTTTGCGAAAACTTGATGGCGTTCTTTTTGGTGACGAAGTCGTCGTAAATCTGCTTGAAGGTCGCGTTGCCCGGGACGGGCGTGGCGTAGTCGTACTCTCCAAAGTTTCGGAAGGTCTTCTTCGCGTCTAGCACGGCATCCCAGACGTGTCCGGTTTTGGTGATCGCAACCGGATCATCGCCGTACGGGTAGCTGCGCGTCCATCCGCCATGACTTCGCTCCTGGTGAGCCGTTACGTTGCCTTCAGTAGCCCAAGAGTGTCCATCGGCACTGTTGACTCCGTTGCAGTAGAAGTTGTCCAACAACACGAACTCTTCGGCCAGGGCGTGGTGGTTCGGCGTGACTTCTCTAGGAAAAACACAGAAGCGAGGGTCTCCGTCTCCGACGGCCATGTCACCAAAGATTTGGTCGTAGGTTCGATTCTCTTTGAGGATGTAGACCACGTGCTCGATGGCAGGTGCTGTCCCTTCGGTCGCAAACGGCACATCTTGCTGAGATTGAACCGGCTTTACCGAAGCAAAGTAGCGCTTAGTCCACTCGGCGAGTTTTGGCTGACTCGGCTTGTCGATGAATTCGAGAGTCCCGGCGAACTGGTAAACGGCCGATCCCTCTTTGGGCAAGGGTCTGCCAGAACGTCCGATTCCCTTCGATGTGACGACGGCATACTTTGAACCGAGGTCGATGACTCCGGTTGGGAACGATCCCGTTGGAATCACCCCCAGTTGGACCAGTTTATCGTTCGCGTTTCGGTAAAGCACCAGACCGTTTCGACCCGATAGCGCCACGGCAACGACACTGTTAGGTCCTTGCGAGAGGGCGCTTGGTTGATTGGAAACGGGATCAATGGGTAAGCCGTTGACCTTAACCGCTTCCAGTCGCCGAGAGCGAGCACCCTCAAAGCGAACGCGTTCGGTTGTTCCACCATTTGCACATGTGACAAGCAGGTCTTTGTCGTTGGACCAGCTGATCTGCGTGGGTTGATTGGAAACCGCAACCGAGAACTGCTTTCCGTCTGGGGAGACGAATCGCACCTCTGCTTGTTTCGATCCTCCAACCTTGTCGACGGCAACGGAAGAACCTGAGGAGGTTCCCGCCAGTTCTCCAGCCGTTGCGGCTCGGGCCCAGCAGGAGACGGCGAGCACGCCCTTCGAAGAAATCTGAACATCGTATGGAGCAATACCAACCGGAATGTAGCGAATGACGTTGAGATTTCGATCCAGTTCCGCGATCGCATTCTTGCGATTCAAGGCGACATAAACTCGGTTGCGAGATACGGCGACTCCCGTCGGGAAGGAAGCTCCGCCAGGAGCGTTCGGCAAGGCTGCTTGCGAAGGAGAGAGCGAAACCGTCTTCTTCCAGGTTGTCGGTTTGGAAGCATCCGCTACTAGTAGCGCACTCTGACTGTTGGTGAAGAGCACCAAATTCTCTTTATCGAGATAGCCCAGACCGTGCCATGAGGCGCCGCCGGATGCGGCGAGGAATCCGATTTCTGACTCTTTCGATGAGTCAAAAACGTGAAGCCCCTTGTTCGACTTCACGTAAACGAACTTCTGATCGCTCGATGCTAAAATCGAGACGGGCTTCGACTTGAGGTCTTGGAGTCGCCCAACGGGATCGGAAAAAACTCCGTTTTCAAGGAGAACACCCTGAACACTCCGGTCTCCAACTTTCAACGGAGTGGTGCAGCCATTCAATACGGCGGATCCCATCAGGATTGCAGTGAGGCTACTTGAAAGCCCAGAAATCTTCGATCGTCCGCGCATGGCCCTAGAATCATGCCCGGTTCCCAGATTTTTAGAAATAGCTTAACCGGGGCTTAACCGTACCTTGAACGTTCCTTAACAGTTGTGAGCGAACCTCTGCGGTGGAGTTATCCATGCGAAAGGCATTTACCCTTATTGAGCTGCTCGTCGTGATTGCGATCATCGCAATCCTTGCTGCAATCCTTTTCCCCGTTTTTGCTCAGGCCAAGGCGTCTGCAAAGAACACCCAAGATCTTTCCAACATGAAGCAGTTGGGAACGGTTTCGACCATCTATTCCGCAGACTACGACGATCTTTTCGTTGGCGTCGGTGCATCGGATCCTTGGAACAGCGGAAACCAAACTCCGTTCAACACGCCGGTTCCTCCGGCTGGATTCCAGTGGAACGGCTGGGGTCTTAAGCTCGCTCAGTATGCGAAGAATCGAGAAATCTTCCAGTCGCCGATGTTGGACAAGACCGGTGGCTTCACCGGAGGCTGTGCTTCCAGCGCAGGCATGACCATGACCAACACGTACTCGATGAACTACCTTCTTGGTGGAGACAACACGTACGGCAGCTACGGTCCTACGATTCCTCTTTCGCAAACCGCAGTTTCCACTCCGGCGAACACGATTCAGTTCCTGCTCTCCAACTCGCTTCCTCCTTACGGTCGAACCTGGGGTTGCATCTACACGACCCTCGAGTCTTCTGACTTCATCAACAAGATTCGATTCCGCGCGATTCACCGAGACGGTGGAAACCTCGCTTTTGCCGACACGCACGCGAAGTTCTACACCGCAGGTCCTGCTGACGCTGCTAACAACGGTGCAGGCGGACGACCGGGTAGCGGAAACGGCCCCCGATGCACGATCTACACCTGGACCGGTCGAAACATGTGGATGGTTCCGACCATGCCTGAGACCAACCAGTTCATCGGTCAAACCTGGTCCAACAGCGGCGCAAGCGCAGACTGCCCTGCCAACTAAGTTTTCTAATCTGACTTAGTGCATTGCCCCTCGTGATTCACGAGGGGCCTTTTTATGCCCCATATTTTGCTAAAAGAAAACCGTCCCAACCGATGAATCGGCTGGGACGGTTCTCAGTTTGCGTTGTCGGGCTTACTTATCGATGGCGCCGACTTTGCTGCGAGACCGAATCGCCGCTTGCGCAGAGGCGAGGCGAGCAATTGGGACTCGGAACGGCGAGCAGGACACGTAGTTGAGGCCGACCTCTTGGCAGAACGCGATGGACTCCGGATCTCCACCGTGCTCACCGCAGATGCCACACTTCATGCCTTCGCGAGTCTTGCGACCCTCTTCGACCGCAATGCGAACCAACCGACCGACACCGACGGTGTCGAGCGTCTCGAACGGGTTGCGCGGAAGGATCTTCTGATCAACGTACTGGGTCAAGAACTTGCCCTCTGCGTCGTCTCGCGAGTATCCGAACGTCGTTTGAGTAAGGTCGTTCGTTCCGAACGAGAAGAACTCGGCGTACTCGGCGAGTTCGCCTGCGGTCAGAGCGGCTCGCGGAAGCTCGATCATCGTTCCGAACTGGTAAGGAATGTCGACGCCTTCTTCAGCGATAACATCCTTAGCGGCGGCTTCGAGTTGGCTTTGAACCACCTTCAACTCGTTCACAGTGGAAACGAGCGGGATCATGATCTCGGGAAGAACGCTAACGCCTGCCTTCGTGAGCTTCGCGGCGGCCTTGAGGATCGCACGGGTTTGCATCACGACGATGCCGGGGAGGATGATCGAAAGTCGAACGCCTCGAAGACCGAGCATCGGGTTGGCTTCCTTCATCGCCTCAACCTCAGCGAGCATCTTCGTCTTCTCTTCGTACTTCGCCTTGTCAGCGTCGTTGGCGGGTTGAAGTTGAAGGCGCGTCTTGAGCTCCGTGGTTTCGCGAACGAGAGTCTCGTGCGAAGGAAGGAACTCGTGGAGAGGCGGGTCGATTAGTCGAATCGTGACAGGCTTGCCTGCCATGGCTTCGAAGATGCCCTCAAAGTCGTGTTGTTGAACCACTTCGAGCTTGTTCAGGCATGCTTGTCGAACCGCTGCATCCTTGGTGAGGATCATCTCTTGAACGATCGGAAGTCGATCGGTCTCGAAGAACATGTGCTCGGTTCGGCAAAGACCGATACCCTCTGCACCAAACTCAATTGCTTGCTTAGCGTCGCGAGGATTGTCAGCGTTCGCTCGCACCTTCATGGTTCGGAACTCGTCCGCCCAGGTCATGAGCTCGCCGAATTTGCCCGTAACTTCAGGAGCGATCAGCTTCAGCTCGCCGACATAGATCTTTCCAGAAGATCCGTCGATGGTGAGCATGTCGCCTTCGTGAAGAACAACATCGTCGACCTTGAGCACCTTGGCGTGGACGTCCACGTGGAGAGACTCAGCGCCTGCAACGCATGGGATACCAAAGCCTCGGGCAACGACTGCTGCGTGAGAGGTCTTTCCGCCTCGTGCGGTAAGGACGCCCTGGGCCGCGAGCATTCCGCTCACGTCGTCTGGGTTGGTCTCTTCGCGGATAAGGATGACGCGCTCGCCGCGTCCACCGTTTCGACCTTCGGCCGTTGCGGTCTTCGCATCAAATACGGCCTTTCCAACGGCAGCGCCGGGGGAAGCAGGCAGACCTGCGGCGATGACCTTAGCGGTCTCTAGGCTGACCGGGTCGATTCGCGGGTGGAGAAGTTGGTCGACGTGCGCACCGGAAACTCGGTTCACGGCTTCTTCTCGGGAAATCAGACCCTCGTGGACCATGTCGACGGCGATGTTAACCGCAGCAGGTCCGGTTCGCTTTCCGGTTCGGCACTGGAGCATGAAGAGTCGACCGTTTTGAATGGTGAACTCAAGGTCTTGCATCTCCTTGTAGTGCGCTTCGAGCTTGTCGCAGACCGCGACGAACTCGTCGTAAACGGCCTTGTTCTGCTTCTCAAGCTCGCTGATCGGCACCGGAGTTCGAACGCCTGCAACAACGTCCTCGCCTTGGGCGTTCATCAGATACTCGCCGAAGAGAACCTTTTCACCGGTCGATGGGTCGCGGGTGAAGGCAACGCCCGTTCCGGATTCGTCGCCCATGTTTCCGTAAACCATCGATTGGATGTTAACGGCGGTTCCGATCTCGTCCGGAATCTTCTCCATTCGTCGGTAAACGATGGCTCGATCGTTGTTCCAGCTGCGGAAGACGGCTTCTACCGAAAGCTCAAGCTGCTCCCAAGGATCGGAAGGGAAGTCTCGGCCGGTCTTTTCCTTAAAGAAGGAAAGGAACAAATTGGATACTTCTTCAAGATGCTCGGCGTTCAGGTCGAGGTCTTGCGCCGCGCCAACCTTCTTCTTGTACTCCGCGAAGATGTGGTTGTCGAAGTGGTGCTTGCTGAGGCCAAATGCCACGTCGGCAAGCATCATGATGAAGCGGCGATAGCTGTCGTAAACGAACCGGGGGTTGCCCGTTTCGGCGATGAGAGCTTTGATGGTGACATCGTTCAAACCGAGGTTGAGAACGGTGTCCATCATGCCTGGCATGGAGAACTTGGAGCCAGATCGAACAGAAACGAGCAGGGGCTTTTCGCTGCCACCAAACACTCGATCCATTTTCTGCTCAACGGCGCTCATGGCGGCCTTCATGTCGTCGACCAAGCCGGTTGGCAGTTGCTTGCCACTGTTGTAGTACTCGGTGCAGACTTCGGTGGTGACCGTAAATCCGGGGGGGACAGGAAGACCGATGTTGGTCATTTCGGAAAGGTTTGCGCCTTTCCCGCCGAGAAGGTCGCGCATCGAGGCGTCGCCTTCGCCGAAAATGTAGACTCGCTTATTGCTCATAGACTGCTGCTCTGTCTGAAAGATCTGGCAACCACGCGGCAACGTTGGCGCATAGCCGTCAATTTGCTCAGAATACCTTCCGGACGTTAGGCAGGTTTGATCGGTTAAGTGGTTGTTATGAGGCTAAGCCGATCTCAGACGTTCTAGTTTTTTTTCTAGAGATGCAGCGACGCGCTTGGCGCGCATCCCCATCGCCTGAATGAGAGCCATTTGTTCGATGCTTGTAACATTAACCGTGTGGGGCCAAGGTTCCACGCTGACTCCGGCACTTTGCGCCGCCTGCGTGGCGATATCGATGGAGGTCACGATCGTTCGTTCGTCAATGCTCAGGAGGGATCCTGCAGGGCCAGCCAGTGCAAGACGAAGCTCTCTAGGCAACTTCCACGCATCGGACAATTTCGCTCCGGTTGCTCGAATGGACTCGCCGCAAACATGCCGATAAGCGTCGGCAATCGGCACCTTCCGGAACTGAGCGATCGTCGCCGCCCGATCAAAATCTTCTGGCCACTGGCGAGCAATGAGCGAGTAGACCATGGTTGAGCAAATGCCCAAGGCTGCACATCGCATTTGAAGCTCGGGGCGAATGTCATAGATAGACTGTTCGATCGCCATGGGCGCGAGGCATCCAACCACCAGGCTCCCCAGTGACAACTGAGTGCTCGAAATCACTTTGCTTTGGGTTTTGGAGCCGGAAATCCAGAGGTCAAGAACGATCGCAAGCTGCGAGACGGCTTGGGAACCACAGGTCTGGATGAGATGGGGAATATTTGGCTCAAAGCCAAGAAAGTCGGAAATTTCGCAGACTGCCTTGGAAACCATCATGTCCGAAGCGATGACGGTTAGCGCCGATCGTCCATCGCCGTTGTTCACACGCAGCAGCGTTGCCGCTGTTGGTGGCAACGGCGATAGTGTCCCCATATCGACGACTAAACTCATGAATCCCCCAAACCCTTGGTGGCTGTGCGCTCTCTAAATGCAAAGGCGCAACATCACCGCAGGGCTTATTCCACACTTCCCGGTGTTTTTGAGGGCTATTGAAAGCCAGAAAATAGAGCCCGTTGAAAAGCATCGAATTGATGTGTCATACTCTCAGATTCGAGAAAGGCTATGAAGGAAGGAATTCACCCGGCGCTTCACCCCGTGCTTTATGTTGATGGCGAGCATGAGTGGATTGGCATGTCAACCGCTAAGAGCAATCAAACTCGCAGCGTAAACGGAGTAGACCACTTCGTGATCAACGTTGAAATCAGCGCATTCAGCCATCCTTTCTACACGGGTCAAAAGCGACTCGTCGACACCGCTGGTCGCGTCGAGAAGTTTATGCGACGTTACGGCAACCAAGCAAAGAAGTAAAGACGGATTTAGAAGCCCAGTTCGCAAAAGCGGACTGGGCTTTTTTCATTTATCGTGAACGTAATCCCAGTAAATCTACCGATGATCTTGTTGTAGTAACTTTAGAGGACACCGATGAGACTCCGATTCGATCCCCTTCGAAGCTCCATCATGCCTACCCTTGTGGTGGCGGGTGTTTTGGCGGCCTCAGGTTTTGTTCTGGCATCCGAAACCGCCAAGGTAGACCCCAGAGGACAACTGGCCGCCCCCATCTACTGGGTGAATCGCGATTTCGGAAAAGAGTTCTTCAACACGAACGATCGCATTTGGTACAAGGGTGTCAAAGAGAGAAAGGAAGTTGCGCTCACCTTCGACGACGGCCCTCACGATGACAGTTGCATCGCTCTTCTGGACACCCTTAAGGAAAAAGGCGTCCATGCCAGTTTCTTCGTCGTTGGCAAACAGGTGGATAAGTATCCGGAACTGGTTGCCCGCATGATCGACGAGGGGCATGAGGTCGGGAATCACACCTACGATCACTTCCGATTGGTGAGCCCCGACATGACGAAGGCGAAAATCCGGGAGCAACTAGATCGCTGCGACGAAGCCATTATCAAGGCTTGCGGGCGAACGACAACCCTCTTTCGACCGCCCGGGATGCGCTTCAATCGAGATGTGATCGACGTTCTTCGCGAGAAGGATCAGCTTCTAGTGTATTGGACCATCGGAGCGAGAGACTTTATTGGAACTGCTCCCGAGTGGGAACTGACCAAAGACATGAAGAAGGAGCCCGTGCCGTCTCCAGCCGATCTTGTCGAACGGGTGAAGAAGCAACTCAAGCCTGGAGCCATTATTCTCCTTCACGATAATCCAATCACGACAGCGGCTTTAGGAGACATGATCGATGCGATTCATGCCGAGGGTTACCAGATCAGGCTGTGCCGAGAGATGATGCAAGAGCTACCGCAAAATGTTCGCGTGGTCAGCAATCCGCTCGCGCCTCATATCTCGCGAGAATCCCGCTAAGTTCTGGTCTTTCGACGGTCCCCGGCGCCCATAATGAACCTATGGGAGTTCTCGCATCCGTCCATCCACACCGCGTTGAATTAAACGAGGCCGATCCAGTCATTGCTCAACTGATTGACGAAGAGACGGAGCGCCAAGAACACAATCTCGAACTGATCGCAAGCGAGAACATCGCCTCATTGGCTGTCCGTCAGGCAATGGGAAGCGTCCTCACAGACAAGTACGCCGAGGGATATCCCGGAAAGCGCTACTACGGTGGCTGTGAAGTTGTCGACAAGATCGAGCAACTCGCGATCGATCGAGTGAAGGAGCTTTACGGAGCCGAGCACGCGAACGTTCAGCCCCACAGTGGTGCGCAGGCCAACATGGCGGTTTACTTCGCCTTCCTTGAGCCAGGCGACACTCTCATGGCGATGAACTTGGCGCACGGTGGGCACTTAACCCACGGTTCGCACGTGAACTTTAGCGGTCGATACTACAAGATTGTTCCGTACGGTGTTTCCGAGGGCTCGGAAGTGATCGATTACGATCTGTTCCGCGCAACCGCCCTTGAGCACAAGCCGAAGATGATCGTTTCGGGTGCAACCGCTTACCCGCGACGCTTTGACTTTGCGAAAATTCAAGAAATCGCCGAGGAAGTCGGAGCGCTTCACATGTGCGATATGTCGCACTATTCCGGCCTGATTGCCGGCGGAGAGTATCCATCGCCCGTGCCGTACTGCGATTTCGTCACCTCGACCACACACAAGTCGATTCGAGGGCCCCGTGGCGGCATGATCCTCTGCAAAGAGAAGTACGCGAAAGAGATCGACAAGCAAGTTTTCCCTGGCATTCAGGGTGGACCGTTGATGCACGTCATCGCCGCAAAGGCAGTTGCCTTCGGTGAGGCTCTGAAGCCCGAGTTCAAGGCGTATCAAGCCCAGATTCGCAAGAATGCCGAAGCTCTTGCCAACGCGTTGATCGAAGAAGGTTTCCGAATCGTCTCCGGTGGCACCGACTCTCACTTGATGCTCGTCGATCTTCGACCGTTCCACGTGAACGGCAAAATCGCCCAGCACGCGTTGGACGTAGCTGCTATCACCACGAACAAGAACTCCATTCCGTTCGATCCGGAGAAGCCGTTCGTCACGAGCGGCATTCGTCTTGGCACTCCGGCGGTCACGACCCGCGGAATGAAAGAATCGGAGATGAAGGAGATCGCCCAGTTCATCGCGCGTGCTCTTCGCGCGCCCGAGGACGCGGCGAACTTGGCTTCGGTAAGAGAAGACGTTATCGGTCTTACCAAGCGATTCCCGATCCACCTTTTCTAGATAAAAGGACTAAACAGGTAACAGAAGCCGAAGTGAGGAGTGGTTACTCTTGCTTCGGCTTTTTCGCGCCTCGAATCTCATACAGTGCCGAGTTCTTATCTCGGAACCGCTCGATGTAGTGGGCGGGGTCCTTTTTGAGCGCTTGGTCGAGCGCCTTAGTAGAGGGCTTGACGGCTAAGAGAATCCAGCGTGAGTCGAAGTCTCTAGGGACAACTTTCCAGAGCGGTTCCTCAGTGGCTTGCTCACTCTTGGGATTCGTTGGTCCGGTGAATCCCGGTTTACGTCCAGCCGCGTAAGCGGTCAGCTTCCAATACTTCGATGGGCTGAATCGATACTGAAAAATGGGGTCCATGCCGCCTAGGTAGTACTGGCGTCGATTCCAATAGAACAACTCTCCGAACTGGGACCACGTTGGATGAAAAACGATCTCTTCACGGTCGGCATTTTTCATTAGGTAAGTCGAGACAGCTTGAACTTCATTGCTAATGATTCGACCGGGAACCAGGATCGAGCGAAGGTAGACGCCCGTTGCGTAGCCGGAATTGGCGAGAATCGCGAGCAGAAATGGAACTGGAAAGGTGCCGTAGTTCGCCGTTGCCGATGCGACGGCTAAAACCGCGAACGGAACGGCGAGGTCGATCCCTCGAAGGGTGAGAAACGACATCATCACAAGCCCCATCGCCGCAAGAGATAGGCTCCCCCACAGGTGACCATCGACGTCTTTTTTCTTCTTTGTCCAGAGATAGACGCCAATCGCGATTAGGACCACCAGACCTAAGACATTGTTCGCCATGTAAATTCCGGAAGCCGGGTTCAGTTCCATTCCGAAGTCGGCAAGGAGCCCTTCTTTCCGAACGATCGCAAGATCGATGAGCTGGATTTTCAAGAGCTGAAGCCCATCAGGCGCTCCTGGTCGTAACAGTGCTCCTACGATCGCGGAGAGGATGGTGACCAACTCGGGATAACCGCGCCTCCCTCTTTCGTTGATCAACTTCGACGCAAAGCTGCAGGCTGCCACAGGGAGAATCATGAAGGCAGCGGTGGGATGGACAAGACCTATCAGAAGACCGATCCCGATACAGAGCGGCCAAGTGCTCTGGTACATGGCTACAAACGCCAGTACCAACAGTGCGGAAGAGAGCCCTTGCGGCCGGATTGCGTGGGTTCGTAAGAGCTCACCTCCGCTGCCGGTCAAGGATGCTATCGCCCACCACGGCGATAGTTTCATCCGTTGGTAAGCGATCGCAAGAATCAAAAGATGGAAAAAAATGATCGAGAACGAACCGATCTGTAATCGAAGCAGAGGGTCATTCACAAGCCCGAGTGGAGCCAGTAAGGAGTGAAATCCCCACCAAAGATCGGATTGAAACCTACTGAGTACGGACGCGCTCGCCCAAGGGAATTTGGTCCACAGGATCCCTCGCTCTTGATACAGAAGGCCGTGCCCCACGTGATAGAACGAATCTGGGTCAAGCGCACCTTTGACACCGAAAGCCATGAGCGCAGCCAACAAGACTGCCCCAACTACAAATACGGGCATTTTCCCCATCCCTTTTCCCCGTGAGAAGGATACACATCCGACCCTCCTCGCGCAAAGTTTTTGTGATTGCTGAAGCGACTATCGAACGCCTTTGACGTTGCGCAGCAGAACAGCCCCAAGGGCGAAGCAGATCGAGCACATCACGAAAACCATGACGTAGCCACCTTGGGTGTACATGATGTTTCCATCTGGGAACGCCTTTGAGGGTGGAAGTTTCGTAGCCCCCGGCAAGGCGATGAGATATCCCGCGATCGGACCCATGAACGATTGCGGGAGCGTCATGGCAATATGCCAAACCGCCATGTCCTTGCCTGCCTCCTCTTGGTTCGGCAACACGTCTGTTCCCAGAGCGTAGTCGACGCTGATGTAGGCACCGTATCCGAACCCAAAAATGGCACCTACGATGAGGGCCTGAGGAACAGATGTTGCCATCACGAATCCGAGCGAAATGACCGCGATCAGCGAGTTGGCAAGGTAAACAACTTTCTTCCTTCCGATCTTGTCGGAGAGGGTTCCGCCCAGTACGCCGCTGATTGCGGCGACGAGTAAGATCACGAAAATGAGAACCGGTGCGACCTTATTGACCTCGTCCCGGGGGACCTTGATGACATCCACCAAGTAGTACTTGATGAACGGCATGATGGCGTAAAAGCCCATCATCACCAAGAATCTCGTGATCCACACCCAAGCGAAGTCGGGATACTTCTTGGGGTCAATCCAGAGCGACTTCAGATAGGCGCGCCAGTTGAAACTCACCGTCTGTTTCGGAATGGGAGTTTCTTTTACAAACACGAGCGTGATGATCGAGACGAAGAGCAGAACGCCCAAGACTGTTGCGTATTTCAGATAGTTGGGTTGCCCATCTAAAACCGCGCCACAGATCACGATCCCGCTGATCGTTCCGAGTTGGCTCAGTAAAGCCATGAATCCCGACGCCTTTCCGCGTTCCGTTATCGGGACCATGTCGGGAATCACGCCCATGTAGGCCCCCGAAGCGATGTTGTTACCCGTTTGAACGAACAGAAAGACGATGGTGTAGAGAATGAGGGTCGTTACCCTCGGAAGGGATTGCTCAACGATGGCTCCCATCGCAGCGAGTGCCAGAAGGTTGATCAGGACCCCGACGGCGATAAAGGGACGTCTGCGACCCCAAGGGTGGGAACACCTGTCGCTTAATGCACCGGAGATGAGCGGTACGAGCAACGCGGCAAGAGAACCGAGTCCCGTCACCCAGCCCAAAACCTCGGCCCGGTTTAAGGGCGAGATTCTCTCGATATCGTCTGGAATGACGAGGAAGAGAAGGGCTCCCCAATGAAAATTGGTGGCAAACCAATACGAGGCATAGGCAAGGTGATGCCAGTTTGAAAGCCTCGGGCGAGCAGGTTCGGCTCGTTGGTAAGAAACGGGCGAGTCGGGCTCGCTCATTTGTTCCTTAGGGCGTACTCGTAATCAGGAATGTCGTCTACGTCAAACGCCAATTCGGGAGGTGCTTTGCGGACGGCGAGGCCCGTACAACCCGTGATCTCCTGAATCTTCGCGACCACGTCGGCGATGGTCACTTTCTTTAGTAGGTAATCCCAGAGGAACTTGAAACCGATCAGTTTGGCAAGACTGGGAACGCTCTTCCGATTTGCGATGACCTGTTCGATCTTCGGCATTGCCTTCAAGAAGGCATGTGGTTCTACGAAGTAAGCGCAGCCGATGGTGAAGTTACCGTCGGCAAGTTTGGCAAACGTCGAGGACGAACCCGGGAAGCGGTCGAGGTATTCCTCGTCTGAGATAACCGGAACGCAGAAGTCCATCGTCCTCGGGCAGAGGTCGAGGAAGTCGTTGATGATCTTTCCGTTGATGTACGGAAGGTCGGTTGTCAAAATCAGGACTCTGCTCGAACTGAGGCCCGAGTTCACGAGTTCTTGAAGACCGAACTTGACGTTTGTGGAGAGCTGCCCGGTGTCCTTTACGACAATGTCGACGCGATTCCCGGCGGCTTCTGTTACCTCGGGAGGACCCACCACAACGATTTTTCCAATGCGACCCGACTCTTGCAAAGCCATCATCGCTTGGAGAATCAGTGCGGGTCCGCCCGCCTTCATCAACGCCTTGTGGGAGGTCAGAGCGACCCGAGCGAAATGGTCGTCAAGCTTTCCACCGGCCGGAAGAATGACGTCTACGCGCTCCCCGTCATAAACGGCCTGCTGGGGCTGGGCCGTCTGCGGCGCATTCCAGTCGAGAATTTCGTTCTCGGGTCTCTCGCTCATCGCACGCTAGTATCGCACAATGGGCGGCCAATCGCTACGGATGTGCAGCGCCGTAGCGCTGCGATTACGCTCGGAAAGCGTGGATGCCCAAAATCTGCGACCAGTGGTAGCTGGAGATGATGTGTCCGTGCTTGAAGTCGAGGAAGTTTTCGTTAGCCGAGTGAAGCTCTGTGAGCTTGTGCTCCTGTTTTTCAAACGAGATCGTGACATGTCGAGCGTCACCTTGACCCCCAACGTGATATCCACCGCCTTCTGTCGGTTGGATGTATCCACGCTCCAAAAATTCCTCTCGCCACCTGGTACCAAGTTCAGTTGCCATTTTGTGTTCCCAATGGTTCTACGCCAAGGAACGCATCTGCAGACGTAGTAACTATGAAGGACAAGCGAGGGCTTAGCGGATCGCACCTAACTGGGCTCGCTGCTCATCGATCTCACTCAGGACGGTTTCCATCAGATTCAAGAAGGTTTCGACTGCTGGGATCGCACCTGAGTTGTAGGGCCAAATGAAAGCTTCGCGCGTCATGTAAGCCTCCCGATTTCGTTTACTCAGCAGGGTGAAAACGCGTGGACTGTGTCCGGCGTCGGACTTAAAGGTGATCGCGAGGCGTCCGTTCCGGCCGTCGATTTTCTCGATTCCGAACTTCGCCGCCCGAATCCGGTGCTCCATGATCGCGAACGCTTGAGAGACTTCTAATGGCGAGCGTCCATACCGATCCTCGATCTCTCCTTGCACTTCGCCGAGCTTATCGAGAGTGCGGCAAGACATCATCGATTGGTAGTAGTACAGGCGTTGGGCCTGCTCTGGGATGTATCCCTCGGGAAGCATCGCAACCACCGGAATCTCGAAGGTCGGCAACGGATCGGCCGGAGTGAGAACGTCACCCGAAGCGTCAGAAATGGGTTCACCGTCGACAGTATTCTTGAGCGCAACCACCGCTTCGTTGATCATCTGCGTATACAGTTCGTAGCCGATCTGAACCATCGTGCCACTCTGCTTGGCGCCCAAAAGATCGCCCGCCCCTCGAATCTGAAGGTCTCGAAACGCTAGGGAATAGCCCGATCCGAGAGAACTGAATTCTTGTAGCGCTCGGAGTCTCGCCATGGCGTTTTCCGACATCGTTGGCTTGCGCTTCTTTTTGATGCCGTAAGCCTCCATTTGCGCATCGTTTACGGAGAGTGTGGTGTCGTCGAGGTGTCGGTTATAGAGGAATAGCGCATAGGCTTGGCGATCGGATCGACCAACCCGGCCGCGCAACTGATACAACTGAGAAAGCCCCAATCGGTCTGCGTTATCAACGATCAACGTGTTGGCGTTCGAAATGTCGATTCCGTTTTCGATGATCGTCGTCGAGAGAAGGATGTCGATCTCGCCCTTGATGAACCCAACCATGATCGGTTCAAGCTCTTTCTCATTCATCTGCCCGTGACCCACACCCACGCGAGCGGTCGGTACGAGCTTCTTGAGCTTCTCAGCGATATGCAGGATGGAGTCGACCCGGTTGTAAACGTAAAAGACCTGTCCGCCCCGAGCCAACTCTCTCAGAATTGCTTCCCGGACGACCTCATCGGAGTACGGTCGGACGAACGATCGAACGGGGAGCCGGCCGGGAGGCGGGTCGTTGATCAGTGACATCGGCCGAATCTCCATCAGCGCCATGCTGAGAGTCCGCGGAATCGGTGTTGCCGACATGCTGAGCACGTCCACTTCCGATCGAAGCTCTTTCAGCATCTCCTTTTGCTTGACGCCGAACTTGTGCTCTTCATCGATGATGACGAGTCCAAGGTTTTTGAATTGAATCCCCACTCCAAGAAGGGCGTGAGTCCCCACAACAACCTCAATGGAGCCCTTCTTCAGGCCCTCCATGATAAATTTGCGGTCTGAAGTGTGGGTGTATCGATTGATCAGCCCCATCTCGGTGCCGAACGATCCAAGTCGCTCTAAGAAGTTTCGATAGTGCTGCTCAGCAAGAATGGTCGTCGGACAAAGAATTGCGACCTGCCGACCGTCCTGCACGGCCTTGAAAGCGGCTCGAATCGCAACTTCGGTTTTTCCAAAGCCCACGTCTCCGCAAACAAGCCGATCCATCGGAAACGGAGATTCAAGGTCCTGTTTCACTTCCCGGATCGCCGTTAGCTGGCTTGGGGTTTCCACCCAGGGGAACGTTCCCTCCATCTCCGCTTGAAAGGGTGTGTCCTGGGGATAAGTAGGACGCGTGACTTGCTTGCGGACGGCGTACAGCTTCACTAGGTCTCTGGCGAAGGCTCGCGCCTCCTCCTTCGCTTTTCCCACGGTCCGCTGCCATTCACCTCCTGTCAGCCGGTTGAGCTTCGGATTTGCGTCGCCAGGATTCAGATACTTTTGGATTCGATCGAGCTGATCGGTAGGAACGAACAACTTGTCGGGGTTCTGATACTCGACGTACAGGAACTCCTTCTCGACCCCTTCAACGGTTCGCTTGACTAGCCCTCGGAAAACCCCAACTCCGAAGTTGATGTGAACAACAAAGTCGCCCGGCTTGAGGTCGAGCACCGTCGCAACCGGAGCCCCTTCCATGAATCGACGCTGGGGAAGCTTGAGCCTGGCGACTCCGAAAACTTCCGCGTCGGTGATGAAAGCAATTTTCTGTTCGGGCAGAACAAATCCTCCGCCGAGGTTCCCTTGGCAAAGAAAGTCCGCACCTTCCTGGTCCTGCCAAACCTCGTTTGGATGCACCCCGATTTGACTGAGGACGCTCTTGGCTCGGTTCGGCTGATCGGTGCAGAAGACCAGGGTGAAGCCTTGTTCATCCCATGCCTTCATGGTGGAACTCAGAGCATCGGCTCGCCCACGATAAGGCTCCAAACTCGCTGCGTTGAGGTCAACTGATTTCGGGAGTGACAGCCAATCGGGAATGGCGTTCATCGCCGAAAAAACAACCGTGTTTGGGTTCGACCCAAGGTGCTCCGCCGAAACGATGAAGTCGAACGCCGAACTGTGAAGGATTTCTCCTCGCCGTGCTCTTGCTTCCAGGGCTTGACCAAGCTCTTCCTCTGACCGTAGCGAAATGGACTCGAGTTCCAAAGGCTCGTCAAGAACCACGCAGTCGGAGTCGGTGAGAAGGTCGATCGCACAACCAGAATCTGGGTGAAGGAACGGTCGGTACAACTCCATGCGGTCGAAGTAACTCCGCTGAACCAACGCGTCGGCATCTTCAGAGATGATCTCCATGAGCCGCTCGGCGGCTTCTTCTTCGAGCACTGAACCTTCTCTTTCAGCTGCGGAAAGGAGGGTTTCCTTCAATTCATCCTCGCTGCCGGGGAACAAAACTTCACGAGATGGACTGAGGCTCAGCGCGGGGACGTTTCCGGTCGACCGTTGGGTGTTCGGGTCAAACGTCCGCATGGATTCGACCTCGGTGTCAAAAAGCTCAATACGTATGGGCTTCTCGTAGCCAGAAGGGAAGATGTCGATAATGCCTCCCCTTCTCGAGAATCCGCCGGGGAGGCGAACGGGTTCCTGTTGCTCATAGCCCAGGGCTACAAGTTTCTTGATGAACTGAACCGGCTCAAGTTCGTCTCCGGGTTTGACGGTCACGAAAGATTCCAGAAGTAAATCTTTCGGGAGAGTCCGTTCCAGGGCGGCCTGCGGGGAAGCGATGACAATCCTTGCACCCGGTTCGGCGAGAGATCGCAGTGCGCCTAGTCGGTCCGAAAGAGCAATGATTTCCGGCGAAGCGTCTTCAAAGAGCGCGGAGTTTCCGCTCGGAAGTTGGCAAATTTCACTGTGAGAAACGCCGCACAGTTCGAGCTTTGCTTGCCAAGCGAGCGCTCGGTCGTAGCTTCCCGTGATAATCAGCGTTTTCCGCGGTCTTGCCAGATAAGCAGACGCGACCATCATCGCCCGAGCTTCGACTGGGGCGCTGTAAACAGCTCCTGAAGAGTCAATCGTTTCGAAAACTTCAGAAAGCGTGGGGAGGTCGCGAAGGTGGCGAGACCATTCGGCCAAACGCATTGCTCGGATTCTACCGGAACCCCCTCGCTTGAACGAGCCAGAAAACGATAGCTCGGCCGAATCATGGAACTCGGGCGAATCGTAGAATGTGAGGAACGAGTCGATTCGATAAGACGATCCGTCGGTAAAATGCCGATGGAATATCGAAGGTGAGGCTATTCGTTGCCGGAGATTCCGAATAGGTTCAGGATAAAGATGCCAAAGAGAGTTGAAACCGTAGTGCTTCACGACAGCTCAACCCCCGTTTTGGGCGATACCCAAAAAGGTGGAAGTGTCGTTGTAACGACCGTCGAGACCCTGATCGGACAAGCGCGCGCCAATTCGCTTTGGCCAGTCACCTTTGGCCTTGCCTGCTGCGCCATCGAGATGATGAGCACTGCGGGTAGCCGATTCGACATCGCCCGGTTTGGTTCCGAGGCTTTCCGAGCGACGCCAAGACAAGCCGACGTGATGATCATCGCGGGTCGCCTCAGCAAGAAAATGGCCCCCGTCCTGCGGCAAATTTACGATCAAATGCCCGAGCCCAAGTGGGTCATTTCGATGGGCGCATGCGCTTCTTCGGGTGGCGTCTACAACAACTACGCGATTGTCCAGGGCGCCGATCAGGTTGTTCCGGTTGACGTCTATGTCCCCGGTTGCCCACCGTCTCCCGATGCCCTTATCTATGGCATCTTGAAACTCCAAGAGAAGATCAAGCGCGGAAGGGCAAAAACCATGACCGAGTTGCGACTTGTTGAATTCACCCCTCGAACCACGCAAGAGGTGACGGCGTAATGGGTCTTCTCGATAAAGTCGTTAAGCCGCTCACGGGCGGAATGACGATCACAGCAAAGCGACTTGCGCACAAGAAGGTGACGCTGAATTACCCCGAGGAGAAGCGGGCGATGTATCCGCGAACTCGGTGGCGTCACGTTCTCACTCGCTACGAAAGCGGCCTTGAGCGATGTATTGGCTGTTCACTCTGTGCGGGAGCTTGCCCGGCTCGATGCATCTACGTTCAAGCGGCGGAGAACACGGACCAAGAGCGATACTCGCCAGGCGAGCGCTACGCCGTTCGGTATGAGATCAACATGATCCGGTGCATCTTCTGCGGCTACTGCCAGGAAGCATGTCCGACGGGCGCGATCGTGCTGCGAGACGACTTCGAACTTGCAAACTACAACCGAGAAGACTTCATCTACACGAAGGAAATGCTTCTCGAACCGATCTCCGATCGTTGAGAAAGGCTTTGCAAAGATAATGAAAGACGGCTCACCAACACGGTGGGCCGTTTTTCTTTCTTGTTCCTTGAACGATAGGCGAATGAAGGGTTCGTAAAGGCGTAGTATTCAACCATGCGTAAGGCACTAGCGTGGCTGTCGCTCGCTGCGATGGCATCCGCGGTCCTCTTGGGTTGTGGAAATAACGGCACTTCATCGACTTCGACCGAAGGGTCTGGGTCCACGACCTCAGAGTCTCAGGAGTTTAAGGTTGCCCTTCTCACTCCGAGCGAAGTCAGCGATGCCGGATGGTCGGCAATGGCATACGACGGTTTGAAGGCGATTGAGTCTGACCTCGGCGCCCGAATTGACCACCAGGTCGCCAAAGACTCGCAAATCAAGTCGGCAATGCGAGCCTACGCCCAGAAGGGTTACAACCTCGTGTTTGGCCATGGTTTCGAATACAACGAGCCTGGAGTCGAGGTCGCGGCGGACTTCCCCGACACGATCTTCGTGTCTTCGTCCGGTTCGAAGACGGCAAAGAACGCCGGAGCTATTCGCTTCTATCTCGAGCAAAGCTTCTACATTGCTGGCGCATTTGCGGCAAAGATGTCGAAGACGGGAGTCGTTGGAATGGTCGGTGGCCCTGAAGTGCCTTCAATCAAGTCCACGTTCAAGGCCTTCCGAGCAGGTGCTCTGGCGGCGAATCCGAGCGTAAAGGTTTTAGAGGTCTTCACCGGAGAGAACGACGACATCGCCAAGGCAAAGCAAGCCGCCCAAAGTGAAATTGGTCAGAAGGCAGACGTCCTCATCCACCAGGCAAACTCAGCGGCTCAGGGGGTTTTTGATGCCTGTAAAGAAGCCGGGGTTTACGCTCTTGGAGCTAACCTCAACCAGAACGACAACGAGAGCGGAGTTGTTTTGGCAAGCGCCCTCATTCAAGCAAAGCCTGCGTTCCTAGAACTTGCAAAGCGAGTCAAAGAGAAGAAGTTTGACGGCGATGTCGTCACGCTTGGCATGGACTCCGGGGCGATTGATTTCGTCTTGAATCCAGGTCTTGAGGCTAAGGTTCCAAAAGACGTTTTGGACTACATCAAGAAGCTGCAAGAGGACGTTAAGTCCGGCAAAGTTGTCGTCGCTAAGGACAAGTTCTAAAGGACATAGTTGCCAAGTAGCCCGATCCAACCCGCGGCACTAGAGGTGTCGGACGTCTCAAAGCGCTTTGGAAATCTCCAGGCGCTTCGTGGCGTTAGCGCGACCTTCTTCCCGGGCGAGGTCCATGCCGTTCTAGGCGAGAACGGTGCCGGGAAGTCGACACTCATGGGCGTGCTCGGCGGGTTCGTGAATCCAGATTCAGGAACGGTCACTCTTGCAGGCGACCCGCTTCCGCTCGGTAACCCGCAATCCATTCGCAAACGAGGGGTGGAGATGATTCACCAGCACTTCATGTTGGTGCCTGCATTTTCTGCCCTCGAGAACTTACGCCTCTCGCAGTTAAGCATTGGATCGGCAGATTCGGGGTTGAGAGAGCGTGCGCAGGTAACGCTTGCTAAATTCGGATGGGAAATTCCACTCGATATCCCTGTCGAGCAGATGAGCGTCGGTGTTCAACAGCGGCTGGAAATTCTGAAAGCGCTCTTGACCGATGCCCAAGTGATGATCTTTGATGAGCCAACGGCGGTCTTGGATCCGAAAGAGGTAGAAGCCCTCCTTGAACTGCTTCGGAATCTCAAAGCACAGGGCAAGATCGTTATCTTGATCGCCCACAAACTCCAAGAAGTTCTCGCCGTGGGTGACCGATTCACGGTGTTACGAAAAGGGGAAGTGGTTGCAAGTGCCGAACGGGCAGACGTCGATGCTGAGAAGTTGGCGAATTGGATGGTCGGAGACCTCCCCGCTAACCAAGCAAAAGGGGATGCAAACTTCGGCGAAGTTGCGCTGGATATCCAGAATCTTTTCGTCAAGGGTGATCGCGGCGAAGAGCGGGTTTCGGGTGTGACCTTCCAAGTTCGGGCGGGAGAGATTCTTGGCATCGGCGGTGTGGATGGAAACGGTCAAACCGAGCTGATCGAAGCCATTCTCGGACTCAGATCTGTCGAATCGGGTGCCGTAAAGCAATCAGAAGAGATGAGGGTGGCGTACGTGCCTCAAGATCGCCACCGGGATGGCCTGATTCTCGACTTCTCGGTGATCGATAACCTGGTCCTGGGAGCGGTCTCCGGGGATGAGGTTGGTTCCGGGCCCTTCTTAAGTTCCAAGAAGACAAAGGCTTGGACCAAAAGCCTGATCGAGCGGTTTGGAATCAAGGCGGAGAACCCGGGCGTCCCGGTGAAAGCCCTTTCAGGGGGGAACCAACAAAAGGCGATCATTGCCCGCAACCTTTATCGGCGCCCCGACCTTTTGGTTGTCGCGAATCCCACACGCGGGCTCGATGTTCGAGCAACGGTGGCCGTTCACAAAGAAATCCTCACCGCCGCCGCGGAAGGAACCGCCGTGCTTCTTGTCAGCACGGACTTAGATGAACTCTTTGCCCTTTCTCACAAGGTCATGTTCCTCAACCAAGGATTGCTCCGAGAAGGTGAGGGTGCCTCGGCCGTGGTCGGAGGAGCATCTGCATGAAAGCCCTTTCGGGATTTGGTCGTCTTGGCGGAGTGCTCCTGGCACTCGTATTGACACTACTGGTCTTCGGAATTCCGGTTGGACCAGGTCTAAAGCTCCTCTACGAAGGTGCCTTTTCCGATAAGTACGCCTGGTCGCAAACCTGGGTGATCACAACCCCCTTGCTGCTCTGTGCCCTTGGGATTTGCGTTGCTTGGAAGGCAGGAATGTTCAACATTGGCGGAGAGGGGCAGCTCATTATCGGAGCGCTTTTTTCGGCAACGTTGGCTCAGAAACTGATCAGCAGTTCGAACACATCCGGTTTGTGGGTCCTTCCGCTTCTGCTTGTCGGCGCGGTTGGTGGTGCTCTGTACGCGCTCTTTGCGGGATGGCTGGCGGTGAAACGATCGGTTGAACCGGTCATTTCGACCATCCTCCTCAATTTCATCGCTATTCAAGCGCTTGGTTTCGCGGTGAGCGGTCCTCTGAAGCGCACCGATAGTGCGATGCCGCTTTCGGTTTCGTTGCCGCCTTCGCTCATGCTTCCCAAGTTTGATAAGAAACTTGATACGCACTGGGGCGTGCCGCTTGCATTTGGAATCGGACTCATCGTGTACGTGTGGCTTTTTCACACGAGAGATGGATTCAGACTCCGGGCCGTGGGTCAAAACCCGAATGCAGCAAGAGCCAATGGAATCGAACCGGATCGGTTTCGGTTGAAGGGAATGGCCATCTCCGGAGCTCTATGCGGTCTGGCAGGGGCTATCCAATATCTCGGGATTTCAGGCCAACTCGGCACGAGTTTCTCTCAGCAGTTCGGATTCTTGGCCATCCCGGTGGCGCTTGTGGGTGCGCTTAATCCCCTTGCCGTACTCGGTTCTTCAATCTTCTTTGGTGCGCTCTTTGCAAGCACAACCAACTTGAGCCGATTCGCGGGGGTGGGCTCGACTCTAGTCCCTGTCATTCAAGGACTGAGTGTTTTCGGGCTTCTCGCTTTCCAAAAATTCATTGACGATCGGGAGCGAATCCTCCTCTCGAAGGGTGGGCAAGAATGACCGATCTCGGCTCGATTCTCAGATACGCCACCCCCATCGCGTTACCTGCCTTGGGCGAATCTCTCGGCGAGAAGGCGGGGGTGATCAACGTCGGTCTTGAGGGACTCATGCTCGGTTCGGCATTTGCCGCAGCGATGACGACCCTGAAAACGGGCAACCCTTGGCTGGGATTGCTCGCGGGTGCCCTTGTAGGGATTCTGATCGCGCTGTTGCTAGGACTCTTTGCCATTACACTAGGGCAGGATCAGATCGTTGTTGGAACGGGAATCAACTTGCTCTCGCTGGGAGTTTGCGGATCAGTTTACGAACGGGTTTTCGGAAAGAGCGGAAAGTTGCTCACCTTTGCCCAGCTTCCAACCTATAAAGCCGGAGGGTTCCTTGGAAACCTCGACCTAGCGATTCTCCTGCTCGCCTCGACGATTGCCTTCTCAATTTGGTTGCTCAATAAGAGTTCGTTGGGGCTCAAGCTAAGGGCGGCGGGCGAGTATCCGAACGCGGTTGTCGCTTCAGGCTTTTCCGTTCAAAGAGTTCGATACATTGGGCTGGTTCTCATGGGTCTAATTGCAGGGTTGGGCGGTGCCTACTTTGCCGTGGGCGTCACAGGCTCCTTTGCTCCAGGCTATATCGCGGGGCGCGGTTTTGTTGCCATTGCCATGGTGACCTTCGGTAGGTGGAAACCCGTTTGGATTCTTCTCGGGTCTCTTCTCATCGGATACGCAGATCGCCTGCAGTTGGACCTCCAGGCAGCGGGGATCAAATTGCCTTTACAGGTTCTGCTAGCCCTACCGTACGTGCTCACTTTGATCGTGCTTGTTGTCTTAGGCAAGGGTGTTCGCGCACCTGCTGCGCTCGGGAAAGCGTATACAGAGAGGTGATCGCCATCGACCAGGCAAAAGAATCCGCTGAGCAAATTGGTTCGTTGGGTCGAACCGTACGCATGGTGAGACGGCTTACGTTCTCAGCGGGTCACCGATACTGGAGAGCCGTCCTTTCGAAAGAAGAGAATGTGGCGTTGTTCGGAACAATCGCTTCGCCCTACAACCACGGCCACAACTACGTGCTGGACGTAGAAGTCGAAGGACAAGTCGATGAATCCAACGGAATGGTCGTCAACATCAAGGTGATCGACGACATCGTGCGTCGATCGGTGATCGAGCGTTATCACAACAAGAGCATTAACGACGAGGTCCCGGAGTTCGCCGACCGCGCTCCCTCGCTTGAAAACATGCTGGAGAGCCTCTGGCAGGAAATCGACCCACTCTTGCCATCAGAAGTCTCGCTCACCCAGTTGCGACTTGAGGAGATGCCAACTCTCTTTGGAGAAAAAACCATGACCGACACCCTTGTGAAACTAACTCGAGTTTATGAGTTCGCTGCATCGCACCGACTTCATGCAGACGCCCTGAGCCACGAGGAGAACCTTCGGCTGTTTGGCAAGTGCAATCACATTCATGGCCACGGTCACAACTACACCTTGGAAGTTACGGTCGCGGGGACGCCTGATCCGGTCTCGGGCATGATGTGCCCGCTCGATCAGCTCGATGAGATTGTCGAGAAAACCATCCTTAAGCGATACGATCACCGAAATCTCAACCTCGACCTTCCGGAGTACGAGGGGCGAAACACCACTTCGGAAGTGGTTGCGTTACAGATTTTCGATGACCTCAAGGCCGCCATTGAAACGGAGATAAGCGCGGGCTCGTTCGGGTCGGCCCACCTCTACCGCGTTCGAGTCCATGAGACGGCTCGCAACATTTTTGAAGTGACCAACTAGCTTTATCGTTAAAAGTCTTAACGTTACTGCGTCGTTTTTATCTTGCCGGACGTCTAAAACCTCAAGCATGGTCCACTGGAACCAGAGACCCATAGGGAAGCGTGTTCCGCCACAAATGTGGCGGGACACGATAATACGCGCTGACTATCTGCGCGAACTCCAAGGGCCTGAACGTGCGTGCGTTCGGGCCTTTGTGTTTCCTAGGGGGCAAAGTCTTCAAGGAGCCCATGCGAATCTTCCGGAAATAGCCGAGCGTGACAGGCTCCCGGCTAGTCGATGGCACTAAGGAGAACTCCTGCGATGGCACTACACGATGTATTGGTCCTAAACAGCAACTACGAGCCGTTGAACGTCTGTCACGTTCGACGCGCAATCTCGCTGCTCATGCGCGGCAAGGCAGATGTTATTGTTGAGCACTCGGTCTCAGTCCGAACTGTCAAAGGAGAATTGAGTTCTCCCGCGGTTGTCAGGATGCGGTATCAGGTCAAGCGCCCCCTTCCACAACTTCGGCTTTCAAGGCACGCCGTTTTGGCACGCGATAATTTCACGTGTCAGTACTGCGGAGTTCGAGGAAAGGATATGACAATCGATCACGTCATTCCTCGATGGGCGGGTGGTCCTCATACTTGGGACAACCTTGTCGCGTGCTGCCGGAAGTGCAACCTCAAGAAGGCGGACAAGACCCCTCAGCAGGCCAATATGAAGTTGGCTAGGAAGCCGAAGCGACCGAGCTTCATTCCTTACCTGTCGTTGCCCCAATATCTGCGGGCTCAGGGTAGGGAAGAGTGGCGAGACTTCTTGCCGTTTTTCCCAGAACTGAGCAACTATGTGGACCACGTTGCCTAGTCTCTGAGACTGGCAACAGCGAAACGGAAAAGGGAGTTTGAAAAGGAAGCTCCCTTTTCTGTTTACAAATCGTCATATAATGGCGATACCGCAGTGCGAAGCTGGGCTCAGGGAACGGATTCCCTGTACGGTTCACGACGTGCTTCGGGCGGTATTATTGCGACATTGAACTTTGTCGCTTCCATGGAGGGAAGCAGTTGCTATGAACGTCCTACAAATCGAAGGTGGATTCCGACTTCGGGGTGAAATCGAAGTTTCCGGGAGCAAGAACATTGCTCTCGCTCTCTTGTCGGCGGTTGCTCTTTGCGAAGAGCCCGTAACGTTGCGAAACGTTCCCCGCATTTCCGACACGCACATGAAGGCCCACCTTCTTGAGGAGTTCGGTGCGAAGGTCGAATGGGACGGCAACAACCTCACGGTGGATTGTTCTGGGCTCAAAATGGGCTACCCATCTGAAGAGTCCGTTCGCGCGATTCGCACGAGTTTCTACATGCTCGGCCCACTTTTGGCGCGACTCGGTGAAGTGGAACTTCCTGCTCCGGGCGGTTGTAAGATTGGAGCCCGTCCGGTGGATTATCACGTTCGTGGACTGCAACTGATGGGAGCCGAAGTCGAGCTTTCTGGCGGACGGTACTTCGCACGAGCCACCAAGATTAAGGGCGCCGACATTTATCTCGACTTTCCCAGCGCAGGTGCTACGCAACACCTCATGTCCACTGCGGTTCTTGCAGAAGGCGTCACCACGATTCAGAACGCGGCCATGGAGCCAGAAGTGGTTGCCCTTGCTGACTTCCTGAGAGCGATGGGGGCGAAAATCGAGGGAGCGGGCACGGCCACGATTACGATTTTTGGCGGCGCAAACCTCCGCGGTACCTCCTTTAGGGTGCCCGCAGACCGAATTCAAGTTGGAACTTTTCTTTTGGCGGGAGCGATTACCCACGGCGATGTCACGGTCTTGGGGATCATGCCGGAAGATCAAACGGCGGTCGTCAACAAACTCCGAGAGGCGGGAGCGCTCGTTGAAGAGACAAGCGAAACTGTTCGTGTAAAGGTGGACAATCGGCTCGAAGCGATCCGCATCCGAACGATGCCGCACCCCGGATTTCCAACCGACATTCAGCAGCCGATGGCGGCGATGCTCACCCTAGCCAACGGGACGAGTGTTATCGAAGAGACGATTTACGAAAGTCGGTCTGGGCATATTCCGGAACTGGTTCGAATGGGAGCCAACATCCAGTCCGAAGGTCGCACCTCGATCATCCAAGGGGTGAAACGTCTTCACGGTTCAAACGTGGTCGCTTCCGACCTCAGAGCGGGCGCCGCACTTTGTCTCGCTGGGCTTGCCGCCGACGGGGTAACGACGGTCGAGAACGTCCACTATATCGACCGAGGATACGAAGCGATCGAACACTCTTTGAGCGCCCTCGGCGGAAAAGTTAAGCGCGTTGCTGTCGAGCCTCGTAAGGTACGCTAAAAGTTCCCTTGAACCTAATTCCGCGGATCGGCGTCGACCTTGGCACTGCCAATTTGCTCGTCTACAGACGAGGTAAAGGAATCGTGCTCTCCGAGCCGACGGTAGTTGCAATTAACACCTCCAACGGGGTGGTTCTCGCGGTCGGAAACGAAGCCCGAGAAATGCTCGGTCGCACCCCGGGAAACATTCAAGCGATCCGGCCGCTCAAAGACGGAGTTATAGCCGACTATTCCACGACGCTGAAAATGTTGGAGTTCATCATCCGCAAAACCTGCGGTACGCGGCTCCCATTTTCGATCAAACCGCACGTTCTCATCTGCGTACCGTCAGGAGTGACGAACGTCGAGCGTCGGGCGGTGGTGCAGGCGGCATTGGAAGCCGGTGCCGGTAAAGCGGAGACGATCGAAGAACCCATGGCGGCAGCCATCGGAGCCGGTCTCCCAATCAACACCCCGGGTGGGAACATGGTCGTCGACATCGGTGGTGGCACCACCGATATTGCGGTGATCTCTTTAGGTGGAATTGTTCTTGCCCGTAGCATTCGAGTTGGCGGCAATAAGATGGATGAGGCGATCATCAAGCACATCCGGAATGCCTACTCGCTCATGATCGGCGAGCCAACTGCGGAGGATATCAAGATTCGACTCGGCTCGGCGTTTCCCTTGCAGCAAGAGCTCACCATGGAAGTTCGTGGTCGGGATCTTATCTACGGACTGCCCAAAACCATCGAGATCTCGAGCACTGAAATTCGCGAAGCTCTGAACGAGCCGGTCCGTGCGATTGCCGAGCGAGTTTGTCACGTTCTTGAAGAGACGCCACCGGAACTTGCCAGCGATGTCATCGAGCGCGGAATCACCCTCACGGGTGGCGGCGCCCTTCTCAAAGGACTTGACCGTTTGCTTCAGTCGGTAACGGATATTCCTGTCCGCGTAGCGGACAACGCGCTTGACTGTGTGGCGATTGGAACGGGTAAGGCGCTCGAAGACTTAGACGCGATCTACAAGAGCGGCGCGGTGAGCAACATATGAAAGCCGTTCTTCCCTTGCTTCTCCTCGTAGTATCGGCGAGCGTCTGGGCTCAAGGGACCGAAGAGCGAAAGCCGGATTACAAGAAGCGTCTTGAGGCCCGTCAGAAGCAGCTTGATGCGGAAAAGAAACTAGATGCCCAAATCGTCACCCGGTCGCAAGCGCTCAAAATCTTCCTGAAGGCTGATTCCGCTTTGCAAGCATCTGCGAAGCTCGCGAAACCCATCTGGAAGTGCACAGTGGCGAACGATAAGGCTCAATTGACTCGAGACGAGGTCATCGAGCAGTTTGCGTCTTTGGAAAAGGCGTATCGCCCCTATTTCACGCGAAAAGCTCGGCCCATAAAGTTCGAGGAGTCTCGCGTTGTTGCCGTCAAGAACCGTCCGGTCGTGATCGACTTGGTGAAAAAGGGAATTCTCGCTCCCTACGGTCCTCTGGTGACAGACAAACAAGAAGTGGTTTCGATTGGGATCCTCGGCGACGCACTGGGGATGGCCTTGTCTCGCCTGGCTGACTTCCTCCATCGTCCTAGCCGAGAGTTTTCTCCGCAGACGATGAAGTCGGGTTAGTCGACGGTGACAACCGTCTGAACGCCCGGAATCTTTGCCCTTAAGACTTCCTCCACCCCATTCCGGATGGTTAGGCTAGACATTGGGCAGGAGCGACATGCTCCCTTGAGTCGGAGTTGAACCTCTCCACTGAGTGAGACATTTACAAGTTCGATGCTTCCGCCGTGAGAGTTTGCATACTTCTCGACGGAAGCCATTTCGGACTGGACGCTGTCAAAAAGAGCCTGGTTCTCGATTTCAACGGCATTGGATTGACCAAGAAGTCTCCGAATCAGGCTCATATTTCTATCCTACTCTCGCAATCTACGAATGTCGCAACCAGACCTGCATATATGATGGACCGCTGTTCGCCCAGAGTCGATAAGGCTTAAGCGTGAGCGTTGCTTCTTCGCGTTCTGTCGTTTCCAACTCTGCGTAAGGCTCGTCCGGAAAGTCGAGAGTTTCACGAATAACGGGTATGCGGAATAGGGGGGAACCATCGAGAGCCGTTCCGGTTTGCTCCAGTTGCTCGATATCGAGGAGCTGGGCCAGTTGGGGAGCTTTGGCAAGTTCCAATTCTTCGGCGGCGTAGACGGTTGGACCGTACGAAAGGGCTAACCGACCGGAGTTGTCGAGAATTGCGGGATGGCTTTCCACCCATTTCGGCTCCATGTGAAAATCAAGTTCCACCGTGTCTCCGCTTCTCCAGGATCGACTGAAGACCGCGTAACCTTGGTCGTATTCGGCTCCGTCTTCCGACCCCTTGAGATCGGTCGTCACTTCTTCTGCCCAATCCGGGATCCGAATTGCTAGCTCAAACGCCTTCGGTGCCTTCTTGATGGTGATCGTCGAGCCACCTTTCTGGGGATAAGAAGTCGCAATCGAGAGCACCGCTTCTCCGGTGGGAAGCTTCAGCGTCCATTCGCCGCTGATTGGGAAGTGAATGTAAACCCGGTCCCCATCAACGGAGAGCGCGTATCGGTCGATGAGGCCGATGGTGCGAGCAACGTTGGCCGGACAGCAAGCGCACGGGAAGAAGGTTTTGCGCTCCGTGTTGGCTCGGCTTTCCAGGGGATTCTCATAGAAGTACTTCGTTGTATCCCAGGAGATTCCGCTGAGCACGCCGTTGAAAAGGGTGCGCTCGACAATGTCCATGTAGGCGGAATCCTTGGTGAGGGCAAACATCTGCGATCCCCACATAGCAAGAGCAATTCCTGCACAGGTCTCCGCGTAAGCGTTTAGATTCGGAAGGTCGTAATCGTGGGTAAAGCCCTCGTTCGTGCCACTGGATCCTATGCCACCCGTCACGTACATGCGCTTGAGCGTTAGATTGGACCAAACAGCTTCCAATGCCTCAATCTGGGCCTCGTTGGATTCCACCGAGTTGATCCAAGCAACCGCGGCATACAGGTAAGCCGCTCGAACGGAGTGTCCTTCGATCGTCCGGTGCTCATGGATGGGAGCATGGTCTTGCGCGTAGGCGCCATCGTACTTGCCGTCCTTGTAGTGGAGAGCCTTGGCGGCGGGGAAGATCGCTCCCGTTTCAGGATCGGTGAGCTCCTGTTCAAAAGTGGACGGTCGCTCTCCACGATGATCGATCATCCGCTTGGCAAGATCGAAATAGGTTTGATTTCCCGTCACTTTCCAGAGTCGTAACAAAGCAAATTCAATTTCAGGGTGACCGCAAAACCGTGCCGGTTCGGCCTTGCCGAACTTCGTAACCAAAAGGTCGGCGAACTTGATACCGATGTTGAGCAGTCGACGCTCGCCATGTCGCTCAAACCAGGCAACACCCGCCTCGATGAGGTGCCCCGCACAGTACATCTCGTGATCAACGGCAAGGTTCGAGAATCGCTTCGATTTTGGATTGAGTTGAAAGAACGTGTTGACGTAGCCGTCAGTGTCTTGGGCCGACTCGATCACGCTGACACATTCGTCGACCATCTTCTGGAGGTCAGGATGGCTTTGCGACTCCAAGACGTACGCGGCGGCCTCTAGCCATTTGTAAACATCGGAGTCATTGAACCGAAAACCATCGAAGGTGTTGAAAACGCCATTTTTGACATTCCGGAAGTTTTGCAGCCTGCCGCTCGTCTCCATCTCGTTGAATTGAGATGGCAGGCCCTTTGTGGCGAGGTTGTGGAGATAGGTCTTCCACATAGAATCGCCGTGCTGAAACTTGATGGTCTTGGTCACAGCAAAACTTTACCGGAGCAGGAACGACCCTAGGCGGCGACGGTACGGTTTCGACCCATTCGCTTTGCCTCGTAAAGGCGTACGTCCGCAAGCGAGAGAAGAGCATTGGGCGTGCTCATCGATGGGGAGGTAGTTGCGGTCCCAATGCTCACCGTCACTGGACACTTCGCCCAACGATAATCGGCAACCGCCTGTCTCATCCTTTCCGCAATCAGCTTAGCCTCGGAAGAACTAGTGCGGGGAAGAATCACAACAAACTCTTCGCCGCCGAATCTAGCGGGGACATCCCCAGCCCGCGAAGTCTGAGAAAGAATTCCGGCGAGGGTGGCGAGCACCTGGTCTCCGTGGAGGTGACCATACGTATCGTTGATCTCCTTGAAGTGGTCGATATCGATGAGCAAAATGCTCAACTCATCACGGCCGATCGATCGAAACTCTCGCTCGAGTTCGGCGATAAATCCTCTACGATTGGCGATCCCGGTCAACTCGTCGGTCATGGCGAGGCGCAGGAGCGTGAGGTCCAATGTGCCGGAGTTCACATTTCGTGATTCCTTCCTGAATGAATGCAACACGCCCGTTAACTCTCCGGTGGAGTTCCTCAAAGCTTTTGAGGCGTGCCAAAGGTCTGAAGAATCGTGCTCTCTGGACCCAGGGAGAATTTCCTCGGTCAGTGAATCCATCCCCGGTCCAGTAACGAGGCCCAGCCTGTCGTGAGCTTTATCCGGAAAAAGATTTGTGATGGGGGTGCCGATCACATGGAAGTCTCGAATGTCAAAGAGCGACTCCGCCATTTCGTTGACTTCTCGGATGATCCCAGTAGGGTCGGTACAAATTTGCGCAACGGTTCCGACCTTAAAGAGGCCCTCGTAACGCCGTCTCACTTGCTCAAAGGCACGCTCTGCCTCTTCTAGGAGGTCTCGGTATTCCTGTTCTCGAATCTTGGCAAGGCGCGCCTCAAAGGTGTGTGAAAGCTGTCTGGCAAGAGCCGCCAGAGCGGAGATTTGTCCTTCCGAAATCTCCCTCGGCTCACGATCCATCACGCAGAGGGATCCTAGAGGAAGCCCTTCAACCGTGATCGGCACCCCGGCGTAAAATCGGAGCCGAAAATCGCCTGTCACAAGGTCGTTGTCCGCAAACCGAGCGTCGCGTTCTGCGTCTGGAACGATAAGGGGTTCCTCGGAGAGGATTGCATAACTGCAGAAGCTCACCTCTCGGGACGTTTCGGTAACGGTGAGTCCCACGCTGGATTTGAACCACTGCCGATTTTCGTCTACCAGAGACAGAGCCGCGATCGGAGTTCGGCAGATCGTGCTTGCGAGCAGCGTGAAGTCATCGTAAATCTCTTCACGAAGCGAATCCAGAATCTGGAGCCTCCGTAAAAATGCGAGTCGATCCTGCTCTTGGGCGTGATTGGGACTCCGCATACACTGATATATCGGAGGATAAAACAAGTTCAACAGGGGTTTTTGAACCAGAACCCCGCTGATGTATTCGAATATTGGAGATGTCCGGTGGGGATAAAACAACTCGTGACCGGAGTGCCACGATTGGTTGGAAGAAGTTCCACTAGACTCCGGACGCTAACATCCGATGCCGAAAGAACTTGGTGCCCAGGAAAGGACTCGAACCTTCACTCCCTTGCGAGAACTAGTACCTGAAACTAGCGCGTCTACCAATTCCGCCACCTGGGCACGATGGCACAAGAAATATACCTCACACGTACCCTTCCCGCAATTCCGACCCTCCGCCAGAGACTGTGATAATTGCCTGCCCGTAACTCTTCTTGCTGTGGAAACAGGGAAGTGCGGCGGATTCTGAAACCGATTTTCGGATTTAGAGTTTTGCCGCAACGGGGGAGTTTCGGGCAATGATGTTAACGGGGGAGCACTTTCTACAAGAAGGTCTCATTACGCCTGCCCAACTCCAACTTGCTGAGGAGAAGCAGCGAGAGCTTGGCGGGAACGAATCCATCGCCAAAATCCTCGTTGCACTCGGCTTCATCTCGGAAAAAGATCGAGTGAAGTCGCTCGGCAAGGTTTGGGGCGTCAGCTTCATCGACGTCAACGAGATCGTTCCCCAGCCGGAAGCCATTGGTCTTCTGAGCCCCCAGCTTGCAAAGCGCTTCAAGTCGCTTCCCCTAGAGAGACACCAAAATCGCCTCATCGTTGCGATGGCGAACCCTCTCGACATTTTTGTCATCGATGAGATTCGCCTAACCACGGGCCTTGAGATTGAACCGCTCATTGCGATAGAAGACGACCTATCGACCGCGATCACCACGTTCTATCGACAAGAGAACGAGGTTAAGGACATGGTCGCGGGCATGATGGAGCAGTTCGATGGCGGACTCTCCATTGAGGTCAAAAAGGAAGAAGAGGAAACAGACGATTCCACCGACGACGCGCCTATCATCCGTCTGGCGAACCTCGTGATCACCCAGGCCGTCATGGACAAGGCCTCGGACATTCACATTGAGCCATTGAAAGACGGCGTGCGTGTCCGGTATCGAATCGACGGCGTTCTGCTTGAGGGCATGCACCTTCCAAAGAAGGTTCTGGCACCCCTCACGAGTCGATTTAAGATCATTGCGAACATGGACATCGCAGAGAAGCGTGTCCCGCAGGACAACCGTATTTCGATGTCGATCAGTGGAAAGGAGTTCGACTTCCGCGTTTCCACGCTGCCCATGGTGCATGGCGAAAAGATCGTTATGCGGGTTCTGGACAAAGGTGGAATCAACGTCGGGCTCAGCAAGTTGGGCTTCCTTGAATACAACCTGGAACTCTTGGAGGACATGTGCTCCAAGAGCTACGGAATCATCCTTGTCACGGGTCCCACGGGTTCGGGTAAGTCCACAACTCTGTATTCGATTCTCAACAAGATCAACACGGGCGACAACAACATCATCACCATCGAGGACCCGGTCGAGTACGAGCTCTCTGGGATCAACCAGTGCGGTGTCAATGTTCGTGCGGGAATGACTTTTGCGGCCGGTCTACGGGCGATGTTGCGGCAAGACCCGGATGTGATCATGGTCGGTGAAATGCGCGACAACGAAACGGCAACGATCGCCATGGAAGCCGCGCTTACCGGTCACTTGGTTCTGTCCACACTTCACACGAACGACGCCTCCAGTGCGCCTACTCGTTTGATGGACATGGAAGTGGAGCCATTCCTGATCGCCTCGTCGCTGATCGGAATCTTGGCTCAGCGACTGGTCCGAGTGGTTTGTCCCAACTGTAAAGAGAGTTACACCGCCCCTAAAGAAACGTTACTGCGCTATGGGTTCCCGGTTCCCGACGAGGTCGGCGATGAAAACGGAGATATCACCCTGTTCAAGGGTACGGGTTGCGATAAGTGCAAAGGAACCGGCTACAAGGGGCGAACCGGCATCCACGAACTGATGGACGTGAATGAAGAGATCAAAGATGCGATCTTGCGACGCGAAGCCGGCCACACCATCCAGCAGCTAGCGATCAAGAACGGCATGCGCACGTTGCAAATGGATGCCGTGTCCAAAATCCTGATGGGCACGACGTCGGTGGAAGAAGTTTTGAGGGTGATCTACGCCTAGGAGTCAAAAAATGGAAATGGAGTGTCCGCAAACTAATACAGAATTGATGCCTCCGCTTAAAACGGAAGCGTTAGAGAAAGCCTCGTCTAAGCTCAACGAGTTGGCTGTTTTGCCGCACGTTGTCTTCAAGGTTTTGGAGGCATCGACCTCTGAGACGGCGCCCGCTGCGGCGGTCGAAAAATCGATCATTGTTGATCCTGGCTTTTCAACGAAGATTCTTCAACAAGCCAATAGTGCCGGCTACGGAATCCCTAAGCGGGTCACCAGTATTCGCGAAGCCATTCTTTATCTGGGTTTCCGAGCCGTCCGAAACCTCGCCATGACGGTAGGAACTTTCGATCTGTTCGTGGGCAAAACGGACAAAGAGAGCCTTCGTCGTCGCGGGTGGTGGCGATCCTCCGTGGATACCGCCATCTGTGCGAAGTGGCTTGCTCACGCCCTCAAGAAGGCGTCTCCGGACGACGCGTACACCTGTGGTCTTCTCCACCTTATCGGCCTTACTCTGATGGATCGACTCTATCCATCTGGGTTCGAAGATGCTCAAAGTCTTTCCAACCAAAAGGGTGTTTCGATTGGCGCTGCTCAGCGAGAGCTCTACGGATTCCACTATGGCGACTACATCGAAGTGGTTGCAACTAAATGGCAATTCCCGGCGGAACTCGCTGGAGCGCTGAACGTTTTGGAAGCTCCGCGAGAGCCGGACAAGTTACGGGCGATCACTACCTTCGCTTCTCTGTGCGCAGACCTCGCGGCGACGGGTGTGCAGTTAGAAGCGTCTGAGCTTGCGAAGGTGTTTCCCGCTTGGACATGCGAAAACCTAGAAATTTCTGAGCAGATGTTGCCGACAATCGTACATGAGTGTATGAGCGCTTTGAATGCGGCACAGATGCACCTTGCAGGTTAGATATGTCGGGAAACTTCGATTGGAACAAGGTCCTTAAGGCGGACGAAACGAAGCAGGCTATGGCCGAAGAAGGGGCGGTCATCGATCCCCGCTCGGGCTTGCCGATCGAGACGATTGAACCAAAGGCTACGACCTCTCCTACAGGTCCGCAGGGTTCGGCAATTCACGACATCGAGGCGAATGCTCACCGGTTCTCCATTGAAGCCGATGCGCACCACCGGGGAGTTCGGAGCGACGAGCTTCTGAACCCCGCCGAGACACACATCGACGACATTCTCCGGATGGCACTGGAGCGGAAAGCATCCGACATTCACCTTACGGTCGGGCTTCCTCCGATGATCCGTCTGGATGGAGAGATCGTTGCCCTTCCTTACCATCCGCTTGGCTTGCGCGACTGTCGTCGATTGATTTACGACACGTTGAGCAATGAGCAACTTGAGCGGTTCGAGACCAAACACGAGCTCGACTTCGGTTACGCCGTCAAAGACCTCGCCCGGTTCCGATTTAACGTGTACATGCAGCGAAACTCGGTTGCAGGCGCCCTGCGGGTCATTCCAACGAAGATCCCGCCTTTCGAGTCGCTGCGGCTGCCCTCGATCATTCGTGAGATCAGCAAGCGCACCAGCGGTTTGATTCTTGTGACTGGACCAACCGGCTCCGGTAAAACCACGACCATCGCCTCCATGATCGACGATATCAACGAGAATCGTCAGTCGCACATCCTCACCATCGAGGACCCGATCGAATATCTGCACCGGCACAAACGGTGCATGGTGAACCAGCGGGAACTGCACTCGGACACCTATTCCTTCCACAACGCCTTGCGAGCCGTGCTTCGTGAAGATCCGGACATCGTACTCGTTGGTGAAATGCGAGACCTCGAAACGATCGAGGCGGCCCTCACTCTTTCCGAAACAGGTCACTTAGTCTTTGGAACTCTGCACACGCGGAACGCGCCTGCAACGGTCGACCGGATCATCGACGTCTTTCCGACCGACCAGCAAGACCAAATTCGAGTGCTTCTCGGGAACACCCTCGAAGGGGTCGTAGCGCAGCAGTTGCTTCCCAAGCTCGGCGGTGGCCGAGTTGCCGCCGTTGAGATCATGGTCGGTACACCCGCTATCAAGAACCTCATTCGCGAAGGCAAGACTCACCAGATGTATTCGATCATGGAAATGTCCGCCAACGCGGGGATGCAAACCATGGACCGTGCCCTGAGCGACATGTACAAGTCGGGCACAGTGAGCTTTGAAGAGTGTATGATGCGAGCCGTCGACAAAGACAACTTTGCGCGATTGGCCAAGGGCGCTGCCTAAACCGCTCTGGTACCGGGCTTTACCGCCGGGATTCCAACGAGGTGTTCCGGCAACTCGTTCGGATCGTAACTGACTGCTTCAACGGTGAAGGCAGAAAAGAGGGGAGCGCCAAGTCCGAGGTCGCCCTGGGCTCGGTTGATGAGCACTCCGTAGCCTGCAACCTCTCCCCCGGCTTTCGTGATTGCATCGCGCGTTTCGACAAGGGATCGCCCAGTCGTCAGAACGTCGTCTACAACAAGCACCTTAGTGCCCGGCGCCAGAGTCTTTCCGCGACGAAGAGTCTTCTCGCCATTCTCGGTTTCCACGTACACGGCAGGGATTCCCATGATTCGAGCCACCTCGAAAGCGATGATGATTCCACCCGTTGTAGGACCGGCTACGCAGTCGATTCCGCCATTCGCGTAATGGGCAGCAATCTCATTGCAGAGGGCGCTGAGAACATCGGGACGTTCCAGCACTCTGAATTTTTCAAAGTAAACGTCGCTATGACGCCCGCTTGTCAGAATAAAGTGTCCGCGAAGGATGGCTCCCGAAGATTCAAGAAGCGCGCCGAGATCAACCGCCATGGCGATGAGTTTAGCCGACGACCGTGAACGGGGTCATGTCTCGCACAACTTCGTTGTCCTCGTTGAGGAGCACAACTTTCGGAATGATCTCTTCGTCGGTGAGATCGAATGCCGCGATGATGACGCGATCGCCCGCTTTGAAGAAATGCGCTGCCCCTCCGTTGAGGCCGACCACCCCTTTGGGACCGCCGAAGATATACGTCTGAATGCGGGAGGTGTGGTCAACTGCCCAAACATGGACCAGTTCGCCGTCTTTTAGGCCGACCTGCTCCATGACCGAGCGATCCACTTCTATGCTTCCAACGTAGTCGGGGTTGGCATAGGTCACATGAGCGTGGTGGAGTTTCGCCTTAAGCAGTTGCGCCAGTCGCATTAGGGGGTAGTTCCGTGGAACCTCCGGGAGTTGCCCCGACCGTTCCGCTTTTTTCGACGAAGTCGTTCTCAGCGCGTGCCCGACGTGCTCGTCGGTAGATCGCAGAGACAAATCCGCCGATGGTAAAGATACCCGTACCGATCCAGATCAACGAAGTGAGCGGTTTATAGAACACTTGGATGGGATAGATCGGAGGTGAGAACATCATGTTCACAAACGCCGTTCGAGTTCCCGCATCGAACCTGGTCAACGAGACGATGAAGTCGTCGCTCACCCTTGTAAGGCTCGGAACCATGCCCTGGTCGCCAATCTCCAAGAACGGTTCAACCTCGTAGGTTTTGTCCTGGTAGGTGATCGCGAGCTTTGCTCCGAACTTTGCGCCGGGACCCTGCTTGCCGTTCGATGTGAACTCGTTGTATTTGACTTCGATATTCGATTCAGACTTGGTCTCGCCGGGTTTGATTTCCAGCGGCTTGGCCCAAACATTGATCTCGGGCTCTCGCATTGCGAGATAGAGGTCGTGGCTTGCCGTGGTGCGAATCCAGGGCCATACGTTCGACTTGATTTCGCCACCTTGCTCGTAGTAGTAGAGCGACGGGTTCGCCTCGAACTTCTCTCCGCTCGGAGATTTAACGTCGAAAATCACGCGCCCATTTCGGTCGAACGAGTCCTTCATATCTAAACGGTTGAAGGAAATCTCGTATCCCATGGCCTGCGCCGGGGAGCCTTCACGCACAAAGATTCGCTCTTCCCGCTCGAAGCCCCGGGACAAGATTAGTCCGCCGAGCAGGACCGCAAGGCCGAAGTGGGTGATAAAGCCACCCGTTCCCAGCTTAGACTTTCGCCCGACCTCTATCGCCCGGACCAAGTTGGTCACAGCGACGAACATCGTCACGAACATCAGCGCAAGCATCACCGGGATGAGCGGGAGCTTCGTATTGTTAGGCCCCGCAACCGTGGCGGCCGGATCGAGTCCGACTCCGAAGGTCGGGTTCTTGATCAGGATCAGTCCAACACCGAGTAAACCGAGTGTCACGCAGGTGATCACGTAGAGGCGCTGCAGAACCGTCTTAATGCTCTCAGACTTCCATTTAAGGAACGGTGCCGTACCCATTAAGACCATGAGCGGCAGATAAATCCAAACCGTCACCTGGTGGTAGAGAGCTTCCTCGACACGCTGCTGCGTTCCACCAGAAGTTGCCGCTTTAATGACGGGCCAGCTCATGCCGAGGGAGACAACAAAGGCCAGAAGGGAAAGCAGGACCGTGCCCGTTGTGTACGCGTCTTCTCTCGAGATTCCTTTCCCGGCGTTAATGGGGCGGGGGTTGGCCGATTTGAGCCTAGTCCCACGGAATATCCAAAGCAACGTGAACGCGGCAGTAAGGGCGATGAGGCCACCCTTTAAGATGCCCCGTGCTCGTTCGTCCATCGACGCGAAACTGTGATTGCTGACGTTATCCAGGAGGCCAGACCGCGTAAGGAAGGTTCCGTACACGAATAGCAGGAAGGGAAGTCCTCCCATCAAGAGGTTAGAGGGTATCCAGCGGGTCGTAGCTGCTTGGACGATGACTCCGTGAATGAATGCGGCGAGAACCAACCAAGGCACAAGAGAAACGTTCTCTACCGGATCCCAAGCCCAGAATCCGCCCCAGCCCTGAGTCTCATAGGCCCACAAGCCGCCAAGCGAGATACCGAGACCAAGGATGGAAACTCCGGCAAGGCTCCATGGGCGAACGTACTTGATCCAATCGTCGACCTTCCCCGAAATCATCGCCGCAAAGGAAAGGGCAAACGGAACGGTCAGCGAGCCAAACCCCAAAAAGATGATCGGGGGGTGAATGACGACCCAGTAATTCTGGAGGGCAGGAGTCATGCCGTCTCCCCGGGGCGGAACGTACACGATGCCGTTCTGGGTCACGTTGTCCAACAGGTTGAACGGTGTCTCGTTGATGAGAATCGCCATCAGAATGGCAAGCACCGATCCGTAGATGCCTGTGTAGAAGCGGTGATAATCGCCAACCGATCGGAGCGTGAGTGCTCCGAAGACTGCCGAAGTCAGCGCCCAGAGGAGGAACGAACCCTCTTGAGCTGTCCAAACTCCCGCAACTTTGTATTCAAGAGCGGTAGTGGTATCGCCGTGATTGAAAACGTATCCGTACTGGAACTGGTTGTTTACGAACAACCAAGTAAGCACGCCGAAAGCGGTGGCAACGCTAAGCGTTCCTCCAACAAATGCAAAGTTGCGTAGTCGTCTCAGCGCCAGCTTCTCTGGAAGAAAGGCGAAAAGCGTGAGGGCAGCGAAAAGGAAGAAGGCAGCCCAGATCGCATACTTGCCGAGCGATCCTGCGAAGAGCGATGTACTACTTGCTGCCTTAAGGCCAAGATCGGCTAGATTGGGGGTAGGGTTTTCCATTCTGGGGACTCGGGGCCTTAACCCTTAACCGTTCCCTCAGTTGGTTTGGTTCCGTAACCGCCCGCATTTTTGCCCGGCTTTCCGGATTCGCCCTCGTACTTCGAAGGGCACTTCACGAGGAGTTGTGAACTCTCAAAAACGTCCCCTTTGAAGCTTCCGACCGCAACGACTCGTGTCGCGTCTTTCAGGTTCACGGGGTCGCCCTTGTGAACGATCGTCACGAGGGTTCCTTTCTCGTCCTTGGCGTCGAAAGATACGGAGTGATTTGCAAAGTCGGTCTTGACGGTTCCTGGAATGAGATCGCAAGCAAGGTGCAACCGATCTCCGCTCATCGAGCGAGCCTGTGAAACCGTAACATAAGGACTCGCCCCTTGACTGAAGGAGACGAAAACCGCCGTGGAGGCGACGGCAACGACGGCTAGCGTGACCCAGCCAGATGCTCGCAATGCCATTAACTTAAATGTACCGTACGACCTTAAAAGTCGTCTCAGAGATTTCAATTCTGAGTGAAACAAATCCTTAACAGAGTCAGGAATGATCGTGAAGGTGCAAAAAACACGCAACACTTCGTAGAACGGAAAAGTCTTTAGGACAGCCTCCAAGCTCTGCGATGACACGACGCAACTTTCTTGAAATGGGAGCCCTCGCCGCGGCAGGCTTCGCACTTACTCCGTTTCGCCTTCAAGGCAAAACGGAGCAGGTGATCATTATCGGATCAGGAATTGCGGGATTGGCCGCCTGGGAAGCTCTCAAGAACGAAGGCGTGGATGCTCTGATCATTGAGGCGGGCTCACGAGTGGGCGGTAGGGTTCACACCACGCGAGAGCTGATCAGCGGGAAGCCTGTTGAACTCGGCGCGGCGTGGATTCACGGAGCCGAGAACAACCCGCTTTGGGATCGCGTTCAGAAGCAGAGGCTAAACACCAAGCTCGTTCGCGGAGAAACAGAAGCTGTCTTCGACATCAACGGGGAAGTGCTAACCGTTGCTGCTCAAGCCAACAAAGATAAGCTCTTTGAAGATCTCCTCGGATTCTTAGAGAAGCGGCGAGAGACTCTCACGCGAGATCGACCGTTGCAAGACCTCGTCGAGGAGTTCATCCAGCGTCGAAAGTTAAATGCCCGCGAAAGACGTCGGTTGGCGCACTCGGTTGAGTCTTCCGTCACTCAAGAGTATGCGGAAAGCCCCCTGCGACTCTCTGGCAAGAACTGGAACGTCGATGAGGGATTTCAAGGCGGGGACGCGACCGTACTGGCGGGTCTCGATTCTCTCTTCCCGCGCGGGTACCGGATACGTCTGAACCAAACCGTCACAAAAATCGAACACAAGGACGATCAGGTTGTTGTGACGACCGATCGCGACGTCTATCAAGCCAAGACGGTGATCTGCACGGTTCCCTTGAGCATTCTCAAGTCCGAGCGGATTGAGTTCGTCCCGCCGCTCGCGGACTCCAAAAGAAGCGCTATCGCGAGACTCGGTTTTGGAAGATTGGAGAAAGTGATTCTCTCTTTCCCACGCAGGTTTTGGCCCGACGACTGCGATCTGTTCGGCCTGATGGGTGAGCAGAGAATCTGGTCCGAATGGTTTGACGGTGGGACCGATTCAAACGTGCCAACCCTCATCGGATATGCGGCCGGGCAAAAGGCGGACTCTGTTGCCGGTCTTTCCGAGAAAGAGGCCGTTGCGATGGCACTTAAGGAACTCGCCGCGATCTTTGGTGAAATCCCAGAGCCCGATGTTTCTGCGGTCACTTCGTGGAGCAAGAATCCGCACATTCAAGGTGCATACACTGCCTACGTCGTGGGCTCAGGTCCTGACGATGTGTTGGAGCTTGCCAAACCGCACGGAACACGCGTGATGTTTGCGGGCGAGGCAACTGCGGCCAAGGCGGTAGGGACCTTGCATGGTGCCGCGTCCTCCGGCTACCGGGCGGCCATGGAATCAATTGCTCTTCTTTAGCGACATCTTGGAACAAACCTTGCAACAGGAAGGTTGCACCTCATCGAATCATGTCTACTCCATCGGTCATACTTACCCATATGCAATCTAAACGAGCTCTTGGACTTCTTGCGGTTTTGGCAATCGCGTCGTCGTCCTTTGCTCAGAATCCGGTGAAAATCCAAACCCCTTGGGGCGAGGGTGGAATCGTTGACTTCTGGACAAACGTTGGCAGCTTTAAGATCGTCTCTCCCGGCGAAAAGAAGTGTTATGGCTCCTTAGACATGACCTTCAACGGAACTGTCCTAGTGGTGGGTCTCGAAGGCACTCTCACAACGGGCGGGTCGGTTCGCAAAGAGTACGAGAACAAGAAGTGGGAGCGCCAGGCTTACTTTGGAACAGGGAAGATCTCGATCAAAGGCCGTTGGACATCTATCCAGTTCTTCGGCAAGAACATGAGATCGCACTGGGAAGGCCTTGGCATTTGCCGACTTTACGGCGAATTTGATAAGAACCTTGAGACGGGCTACTTCCAAATCAAGGGTGATCAAAAACTGCCTTGGATGCAGGGCGGAAACATGTTCGTCCTCCCGAGACCGGTTGAGACCATCGCAAAACCCCGAGTTCGAAAAGAAGGCTAAGGACATTCTGTAGAGGTGCTCACAAAGTCGTTTATCCATATCCCTGGGATTGGGGAAACGATGGAGCGGAGCCTTTGGAAGCAGGGCGTTGATTCATGGCAAATCGCGATAGACAACTATCGCGATTTGTCGTTTGGGACGGTCGAACCTGATATTGCGCGAGATTTCCTGATGCGTAGCCAGGAAGCTCTCGACCGCCGCGAGTTCCAATTTTTCCGCCAAGCGCTCGGACTCAAAGAGGCGTGGCGAGCTTATCCGCACTTTAAAGACAAGTGCGCGTTTCTCGACATCGAGACGGACGGTGGCAAGGGCGGCAACTCGGTAACGACCATTGGTGTGCACGATGTCCAAGGATTTCGTTGCTACATTCGAAATCAAAACCTAGAGTCGTTCAGAGACGCGATCAGCCACTACGAGATGATCGTGACGTTCTTCGGCGCGAGCTTTGACCTCCCGATGTTGCAAAAGCGGTTCCGCGGGATACACTTCGACCAAATTCATCTCGATCTCTGCCCAACCCTCCGACGAGTTGGCCTGACAGGTGGGCTTAAAAAGATTGAGAAGCAAGTCGGGATTGCCCGCGGTGAAGACACCGATGGGCTCACGGGTTACGAGGCGGTGCTTCTTTGGCGAAGGTATGAGCGGAATCGGGATGAGCGAGCGCTTCAAACACTGATTGCCTACAACCGAGAAGACGTTGTGAATTTAGAGACCCTTGCCGATCTCGCCTACGACCGCTTGACCGAGATGGTCTACACCTCGGTCTTTGCGGAAGAGGGTCAGGAAAGCTCGGAAGAGACGGCAGCAAACGCTTCGATGGTCGACGCCAACTGAGCATCATTAAAGTCGCCGTGGGTTACCAGGCGGAGGCGATTCGAAGCCACAGCGAAACAGGCGACCCCCTTCTCGGCAAGTTTGTCTTGCCAGACAGACGCAGACGCCTCGGTGTAAACCAACACGATGTTCGTCTCCGTTCGCTCGGGGTCCGTGCAGATGCCCTTCAGCTCGCCAAGACCGATTGCCAGTTGCTTGGCCCGTGCGTGGTCTTCGGCCAGGCGTGCGATGTTCTCGCGAAGTGCCACAAGTCCGCATGCGGCAAGAATGCCCGACTGCCTCATTCCGCCACCCATTCGCTTTCGCCAGAACTTCGCGCGCTCGATGAACTCGGCGGGACCGCAAAGCACCGAGCCGATCGGAGCACGAAGGCCCTTGCTGAGGCAGAAGTTCACGGTGTGAAAATGCTTCGAGATTTCGCTAATGTCGATTCCTTGAGCAACGGCTGCGTTAAAAACACGGGCTCCGTCTAGGTGAAGCTTCAATCCGTGTCGATCCGAAACTTCCCGAAATCGGGAGAGAATCTCAAGAGGATAAATGCTTCCGCCCGCTCGGTTGTGGGTGTCCTCGAGGCAAAGAAGGGATGTCCCCGGAGTGTGAAGATTGCTCTTCATGATCCGCTTCTCCACGTAATCGGGGTCCATGATCCCGCGGTCCGAGGGCATGGTCTGGGTGATGAGACCCGCAAACACCGCCGGAGCCCCGACTTCGTAATACACCACGTGGGCCTCCTCTTCCGCAATCATGGCCTCGCCCGGCCTGGTGTGGGTCGCAATTGCGATTTGGTTCCCCATTGTTCCACTCGGGACGAAAAGGGCCGCCTCCATTCCGAGCATCTTGGCCGAGAGAGCTTCTAGCTCTAGCACCGTCGGATCGTCGCCAAGGACGTCGTCTCCCACAATAGCTTCGACCATGGCTTGCTTCATGGCGGGCGTGGGCCGAGTAACGGTATCGCTACGGAGATCGATCATCGCCTCTCAGTTTGCCAGAAAAGCATTTTCAAGTTCCTCGGCGGCGGGTTAGGATTTGCAGGTCATGCAGGGGCATACTCTCACTTATGAAGCGGGCATTGTTGGTGGGAGCAGGGGGCATGGGCCGTGCCTGGGCGCGAAACATCTCCACCTCTGGAAGAGCGGAATTGGTGCGATGGGTTGATATCCGTCCGGGTGCGGCAAATGCTGCGGCCGCAGAACTAGAACTGCAAGGTGTGACCGGGCACGATTCGCTAACCGAGGCTCTCAGCATTGGCGACTTTGATTTTGTGGTGGACGTAACCATCCCCGAGGCGCATTGTGAAGTAACGTGCGAAGCCCTCGCCGCAGGTTTTCCGGTTCTTGGCGAGAAGCCCATGGCGGCAAGTCTAGAGGAAGCCCGGAAAATGATCGCCGCTTCAGAAGCCGCCGGAAAGCTGTACATGGTCAGTCAATCTCGTCGATACGATGGGCGACTGACGTCTTACCGTCAAGCTCTCTCCGAGATCGGTCAGATTGGAATTCTCAACGCCGATTTCTACATTGGAGCTCACTTCGGGGGCTTCCGAGATGAAATGGAGCACGTCCTTCTGCTGGACATGGCGATCCACTCGTTCGACCAGGCTCGAGCGATCACGGGCAAGAAGCCGATCTCCGTTTTCGCTGACGAGTTCAATCCTAGCTGGAGTTGGTACAAGCACGGCGCCTCTGCTAATTGCCTTTTCGAAATGGAAGATGGGCTTCGTTTCAGCTACCGAGGCTCCTGGTGCGCCGAAGGGCTCATGACCTCATGGGAATGCGATTGGCGAGCTGTGGGCGAAAAGGGAACCGCGGTTTGGAACGGTCACGACCAAATCCAAACCGCCACCGTGGTGAGTTCGGGCGGTTTTCATTCGGAGACAACCGTTCACGACCACGCCAAGCACGCGATTCGATCCGGCATTGAGGGAAGCCTCCACGACTTCCTCGACGCCCTTGAAACGGGATCGACTCCCCAAGGAGAGTGCCACGACAATTATTGGTCGCTGGCGATGGTGTTTTCGGCGATCGAGTCGGCCAAACAAGGTCGCCGCGTGCAGATTGAAGGACTCTGAATATTTCCCCGTTGATTTCGTACCACCGGGGAAGAGCTGCTAAACGAGCGACGCGAGAAGTTCTTCCGTCTCCGCGAGTGATTCTTCAAGTGCCGTAGCTGCTGAATCCACTTCCTCTTCGGAGATGATGAGCGGCGGCTCGAATCGCAGGACACGAGGATTGTTGAGGGCATAGGCCACACAAACGCCACGCTTCATCAACTGCGCGACAACAAGCTCTCCGACCTCGTCCTCGGTGAATTCAACGCCGATCATCAATGCCCGACCGCGAACGTCTGCGACCATATCGGGATGTCGTCGACCAATTTGCTTGAACGCATCGAGCATGCGATCTCCCATCGCTTTGGACCTGCTGACAAGACCTTCTTCTTCAATCACCTGCAGAGCAACCAGTCCGGCTGTACAAGCTAAGGGATTACCGCCAAACGTGCTTGTGTGCGCAAGCGGGTTTGTCCCAAAGACTCCCTGCCAGATCGCCTCGGTTCCCATACAAACACCCAGGGGCATGATTCCTCCGCCGACTGCCTTTGCAAGGGTCATGAGGTCTGGACTCACGTGGTCGTGTTCGGAAGCAAACAAGTATCCCGTTCGACCGAGTCCGGTTTGTACTTCATCAAAGATCAGAAGAGCGCCGACTTCATCGCATCGTTTTCTCGCCGCTGCAAGGTAGCCCGCAGGGGGAACAATGATTCCACCCTCGCCTTGAATCGGCTCGAGGATGACACAGGCGGTATCCGCATCGATGGCGGCGACCAGTTCTTCGGTGTCCCCGTAGGTGGTGAAGACCACACCCGGCATCAGCGGCTCAAACGGCTTACGATATTTTTCTCTTCCTGTCGTGGCGAGCGCTCCCAGCGTCTTACCGTGATACCCACCGATGGTGGAAACAATCTTGGTGCGCTTGGTGTAACCCTTCGCCATCTTGAGCGCGGCTTCGACCGCCTCGGCACCGCTGTTGCAGAAGAAGCTGAACTGGAGCCCTTCGGGTGCAACCGAGGCTAGTTTCTCCGCGAGATCGGCGGCAGGTTTCGAAAAGAATGCCTTTCCGCTGAGGGCCATCTTGCCCAATTGATCTTGGATGGCACCGACAACCTTCGGGTGTCGATGACCAAGGGAGAACGTGCCATACCCGCCAAGGCAGTCCAAGAACGCACGGGACTCGTGATCGAAGATGTAGCAACCTTCGGCATACATCTCCACGCCGAATCCTGCAAAGCCCATCAACTTTGCAAGGCCTGGATTCAGGTGGTTGGTGTACTTTTCAAAAACTTCTTGGAAAAGGGCGTCCGAGTCGCCCTCGAACTTGTAATTCGGAACCTTCACTTTCCGGCCTTGTCATCCACTTCTTTGGCAGCTTCGGCGAGCGTCCGCTTGCCCTCTTCGAGGCCCTTTTGGAGTTCGCCCATGCCCTTGCCAATGCCGCGCATGAGCTCGGGAATCTTCGCCCCGCCGAAAAGCACCAAAATGGCGACAAGGATGACAATCCACTCAGCTCCGCCCGGTAATCCGAAAGCGAGAAGTGTCGATGAGTTAAAGGTGTTCATGTTCAATTCAAAGAGTCCGCGATCAGGGTTGATCCTGGATGGTTGCGAGTGGGTTACTTCGCTTCGGCGTCTTTCTTCTCTTCAACGCCTTTTTTGCCTTCTTCAAGTCCGGACTTCAATTCGCCCACACCCTTACCAATACCGCGCATTAGTTCGGGAATCTTCGCTCCACCGAAGAAGATGAGGATCACGACAAGAATGATGATCCACTCGGCGCCTCCGGGAAGTCCCAAGAAAGCGAGCAGGTTCGATGGTTGAATGGGCGTGCTCATGATTGATGTAACGCTCGGAACCGCGATTGGTTCCGAGCGATCATTGTATTGTAGCCGTTACTTGGTTTCAGGCTTTGCAGGTTCGGAGTCGGTTGAACTAGACGATTTTGTCGAGAACTTGAATCCTGCTCCTGAGCTTCGGTCAATCGTTCCATCGCGCTTCGTCATCGCGACCGCTGGAACCTTTGCGAGGACGAGAATCCACCCTCGGCTCTTGTCCATAATTTTCGGGCTCGAAGAGAACGGTTGGGTCTCGTATTTTCTGGAGGCGTTCGGACCTCCCGTCGCGCTCTCAAAAATGGCCGGAGCGTCCGCGTCCTTAATTTCCGACTGTTTCTTTCCGCTTACGTCCTTGTTGAAGACAAAGAACGTTGTGTTTCCATCTTGGGTACATCCCCATTCCTTATCGTTCGGGCTAATGAGCTTGAAGGGCCCCGTGTCGCCATCTTGAAGAGCCTGCTTGAGGTAAGGATTAAGTTCGGTTTGCCACTTTTCGGCCGTTGGTAGTTTGCCCTTGTCCTGGACGTACAACTCTAGAGACTGCTGCAACAGTCCAGCATCCGCGAAGCATTCGCCTACTCCTTTGAACTTATTGACAAAGAAAGCGCCGCCGCCGATCACGGCTCCAACAGGCAAAACACAACAGAGTCCAAAGACACCGAGAACAATCAGCACGATCGTCATTGGGCTTTTGCCTTGACGAGGTGCAGGAGGGGTGAAAGCAGGAGGAGCTTGCATAAGACTTAACCGAATTATACAGACGGTTCAGAGATTGCGTTTCGATGATCAATCCTTTACTTTGTGATTGAAATGATTCCAGTGGTGACCAACGACCGCGCTGACAGAAATGTCGTGGTTCGGGCATTGCTTCGAACGCTGGATTTATCGGCCCCGGGAGAGCGCGCCCATGCCGAACGAGTTTCGGTTTACAGCCTGGCGATTGGCGACGTTCTCGGCCTTTCCGACGATGAGTTAGAAACCTTACGGTATGCCGCCTTGTTACACGACGTTGGCAAAGCGAAGCTAGACCAAGACCTTCTCAACAAGGTGGGATCGCTCTCTGATCGAGAAGTTAAGGAGTTTCGCCTCCACGCCGAACTCTCCGTTCGACTCGTGGAGACCATCGAGTTTCTTGAACCCGCCATTCCCATGATCAAGCACCACCACGAGCGCTGGAATGGGTCTGGCTATCCGGGCGGTCTTAGGCAAACTGAGATTCCGCTTGGAGCCCGAATCATAGGTCTCAGTGAGGCTTTCGACGTGATGACAATGGGAGCCTCCTGGAGAACCAAGGAAACGGTTCTTGCCGCCCGAGAAGAACTGCGACGGGGAAGTGGAGTGGAGTGGGACCCTCAAGTCGTGGAGGCATTTCTTCAAGTTCAACCCGTCATTCAACCCATCGGTATTGAGTGAAGTAGACTTTTGGGGATGACTTTTCAGGAACTGATTCGCAAACTGGACGACTATTGGTCTGCCCAAGGTTGCGCCATTCTTGAGCCGTACGACACCGAAGTTGGGGCGGGAACCATGCACCCTGCCACCACTTTGCGAGTGCTAGGGCCTGATTCCTGGAATGTTGCCTACGTCCAACCCAGTCGGCGCCCTGCAGACGGTCGGTACACCCGAAATCCTCAGCGATCGCAACGGTACTACCAGTATCAGGTGATCATGAAACCGAGTCCCGATAACATTGTCGATCTTTACATGGGCTCGCTGGACTATCTGGGCATCGATACGTCGAAGAACGACATCCGCCTTGTCGAGGACGACTGGGAGAGCCAAGCGGCGGGTGCTAGCGGTGTGGGTTGGGAGGTTTGGATCAACGGCGCTGAAGTCACCCAGTTCACGTTCTTCCAGCAAATGGGCGGCGTGGAGTGCAATCCGGTTTGCGCGGAGATCACGTACGGACCAGAGCGTCTTTGCCTCATGATCAACAACACCCAGAGCTTCTGGGATGGTCTGGATTGGAACGAAACCACGACCTACAAAACCGTCGATTATCAGGCAGAGATGCAATCGAACGTTTACAACTTCGAGATTGCGGACACCGACATGTTGTTCAAGATGTTCGATCTGTACGAAGCGGAATCGAAGCGGGTCATCGAGTCGGAAGTGTTTTGGGACGAGACGCGCGGCATTCTCACCTCCGAGCCGCCCATTCTTTCGGGTGCGGCCGACGTTTTCCCACCTGCGGGGAGTGGACCAAAGGCTCTCGTGTACCCAGCGTTGGATCTCGCTCTCAAGTGCTCCCACGTATTCAACCTGTTGGATGCCCGTGGCGCGGTGAGCGTTACCGAACGCGCAAAGTACATCAATCGCATTCGGGCACGAGTGCGAGCCTGCTGCTTGAAGCATATCGAGCAGTACAAGCAGCCCGCCGCCAACTGACCTTTAGCCGGTTAATCTGGCAAGGAGTTTCTCTCGAACTCCTTGCCACTCTTCTCTGAGGATCGAGTAGTAGCTCGTGTCTCTCCAACTATCGGGCCCGGTCGGTTTATGTCGTCGAAGAGTGCCTTCGTAGACTCCGCCCAGCTTCGCTATGGCGTTGCGACTCCGCTGATTCCGCGAGTCACACTTCAGGGTCACCCTTTCGCACCCGAGCTCATCGAAGGCGATTTCGAGCAATGCCATCTTGCTCGCTGGGTTGACCTTGGTTCCCCGAGCGGCCTCCGCATACCACGTGAGTCCGATTTCGACATGCTTGTCCTCGGGGCGAATATCTAGAAAACAAGTGGACCCAAGAGGGTTCCCGCCCGCTTGGTCGATCACCATGAAACCAAAGATGGAAGAGGTATTCCGGATCTTTTCTATGTAGTGGGCATACCCATTCTCATCCTGAGAGGTCGGCTTCACGGTGATGAAGTGCTCGAATGTATCTTCCGTTCCTATCGAAGCGAGCAATGAGGCGTCGGAAGAGTTCAGCGGGCGAATCACCACTGGCGAAACTGTTCGTTCAATCGATTCCAGATGACGGTTCCACCCTTCAAGGGTCGCTGGAGGGTGAACGTTATCCATTGCCGTACACCTTGGCGAACTTTGCCTCGGCGTAACTCACCCACGGCTGTGGGTCGAACGCTGATCCGGTGATTTCTGCGACGAGTTGCTTAGGCGGATAGAGGCACCCCTTTCTATAGACCAGCGAACTCAGCTCTTCTAGAATGGCCGTAAAGTCACCCTTCTCCACCTGAGTCTCCCAGTCCGAAATGGATTGGGTTACCACGTTCCAGATTTGCAGACCAATCACGTTGCCCATTGCGTAAGTGGGGAAGTAGCCAACCGAGCCCTTGCTCCAGTGAACGTCTTGCAAACATCCAACAGAATCGGATTCCGGCACGATCCCGAGCAAGGCGCGGTACTTCTCGTTCCAAGCTTCGGGAAGGTCTTTGACCTGGAGCTTCTGGGTAACGAGTTCCACCTCGAGTTCGAATCGGACTTGAATGTGGAAGTTGTAGGTCAACTCGTCGGCTCCAACACGAATGAACCCGGGCTGAACCTTGTTGAGCCCCTTCCAAAACGTCTGCAGCGAGACGGGTTCTAGGTTGCCAAACGCTTCTTGGTATCGAGCAAAGAAGTAAGACCAGAACGGGAAGGAGCGTCCGATGACGTTTTCCCAAAGGCGGCTCTGGCTCTCATGAACGGCAAGACTCACTCCGGTCGAAATAGGAAGATCCGCCCACTCTTGCCGCTGGTTCTGCTCGTAAAGGGCATGACCCATCTCGTGAAGACTGGATGAAACCACACCCTTGAAGTGCCCACTCGGGCGGGTGGTCATTCGAATATCGTTCATGCCGCCCGGCCGAGCGCAGAATGCGTTTCCGCACAGATCAAGCCTGCCCCGATCAAAATCGAATCCAACTTGCTTCACAACGGTTTCAGTAACGTCCCGAAGTTTGCGCTGATCCCAATCGGCATGAAGAAACGAATCATCGACTTGGTTCTCTTGAGCAACGGCGACGTACTTCCGAATAACCGGTCCAATCTCGTCGAACATCGTCTTGGCTTGAGAGTAGGTGGCGCCTTCCTCGTAGAGGTCGATCAACGGATCATAAGGGTGGTCTCCCCCGCCCAGCAGACTGGAGGTCTCTCGCGCGATTTCGAACAGAGTTTCGTAGTGCCCGATCATGCTTGAAAAGTCGTTTTCGGCTCGGGCAATCTTCCACTGTTGATAGGCCTTACCCGTGGTTGCCGCCTTTTTCTCAACGAGTGCCGTGGGTAGCTTGAGCGCCTGATTCCGGTCTTTGAAGAGAACTCGGATCGTTGCAGCTTCGACCTCATCGGTAGCCTCTGCAGAAGCTGTTTCAAGGAGTTTCCCAAACTCGTCAGAGATAAGAATTTCGTGTTGCAATCGCGCTAGCGACCCCTGAGCCGTCGATCTTGCCGCAGCCCCGCCAATGGGCATGTTTACGCTTTGATCCCAACCCAACAGATTGGAAGCGTTTTCGAGAGAGGCAAGGTCTTGATACCGAGCGACGAGTTTGTCGAAGGCGGTCATGTCCTATTCTGTCGCAGAAGATGGTTCAGTGGGTGGTGTGCGCAACGATTCAAACGCCTGCTGCACCGCTTCAGAAGCGGGGGCCCGTCCTGATTTGTCTAGGAGATAGAAGGCCGAAGCGGCTTTGCCCGCATACTGTCCCAATCTCGCCGTCAGAATCATCCATCCTTGCCGTGCCAGGAAGCTTGATATTCGATAGGGAAGGCCTCTTCCACGGGGACAACGCAACTCGAGCACGCCCGGACCATCGATGCCAGATCGATTCTCTTGGTAAGTAAACGTATCGACCTCCAGCATGCGATGCGGATCTTTGCCCTTTTGCGCCAATAGCGCAAAGGCATCGTTTTCCTGAAGCAAGACCGCCTGGAGAACGCGGCTCACCTGAGCCATGGTTGCAGAGGGAACGGGTCGATCGCTTCGAGAAACCTGAAAGACGTCGATTGCGATTCGCTGCGAGTCCGTGGTGGTCGACGCTCTGATGCCTGGCACGGACAGGTCGTGAGCATAGAAGACGCCGAGAATCTCGGACAGCAAACCGGGTCGGTCTGGAGCACAGACCGTGATTTCGGTCGCCGAGATTTCTTGGCGCTCGAAGATTTCGATCGTCACTTCACCCCGCCGAGCCTTCTCGACAAACTTCATGTGCAACTTCACCACCTCGGGGGGAGTTGTCGTCAGGTAGTGAACCGGAAGCTGATCGAGGTAGGTCTGCACCAAGCTCTCATCGGCGACTTCATGTTTCAGACCCGCTAGGAGTCGCCGCCGATAGACCGAAGGATCGGTTCGCTCTGGCGATTGGGCGCTCAGATAAGAAAATGTTCTTTCGTAAAGCAATCGCAAAAAGGTGTCTTGCGCCTGCGTCCAAGTGCCTTCACCAACCGCGTTGACATCGGCCCACGTGAGGAGCGTCAGCATGTTCAGCCGATCCGTTGTTCTAACGACTTCGGCAAAGTCTCGAATGGTCTCCTCTAGGTTTACATCTCGAATGCGGATGAAACGAGTCATCACCAGGTGATTCTCAACGAGCCAGACCAACTCTTCCGACGTCTCGGGAGGGATACCGAGCCGCTTGGAGAGTTCGCGAACCATCTGGCCACCAACGACTTCGTGCGGCTGGTCGAGGTCGACTTTGCCGATATCGTGGAGCAGCGCTGCGAAGTACAGCACACCCCCGTCTGCGACAAGCGCTTTGATGTCTTGGAGGAACGGCTCGTTAACAGCGTCCAGATTCTCCACCGTTTTTAGAAGGTGCTCAAAGATCGTGTAGCGATGGGCAGCATCCGTAGGGACCACATATCGATTAGCGGTCAATTCTGGGAGCAGCCTTTCAAGCAGGCCGCAGCGGTCCATGGCTCGAAGAGTTTTTGATCCGGTGTGAACGGCGTGGATCAGGGCGGGACCGTTTACCGACTTCGGAATTCCAACTTTAAGATCCTCGATTTCAAGTCCCAGGGCGGTTCCCAGACTCACCCCAACCGCGGCCGAGCCACCGTCGTAAATCGAGCGGATGCGGATTTCCCCACGAATGGCGAGACAGGAGTCGGTAAGTACAAATCGGGATTCGCGCACCTTCTGCAGCGTTCGAAGGAACCCTTGATGAAGTTCTTCGCCCGCTTTGGTCACCGATTCCATCAGCTCCGTCGGGTGGATGCCAAGCACTTCGGCAAGATCGCCCTGACGGGACCGTGTGAGATTGTCGTTTGCCTTATCGCTCAGCGAGTGAAGGAGGTTGCGGGCCAGAAGAACCTGATCGTAGGCTTCGGTCGGAGCGAGTGCCTGTTCGCCGAGAGCTTCGCGAATCCAATTCGAAGTGTGGAAACACCGCAGTCCCCCTGCGCCTTCTTTCAGGTTGGGTTCGGCGACCAAGGGCGTTCGGTGATACTTGGCGTGCTGCTCAGACCGTTCACGAAGCTTTTCCAGTAGGAAGTCACCGGTGGGCATGCTTTCAACAAGCGACCTTCGTAGCTGGCCCGGAATGGATCGGCGCCCTACCAGAAACCTGGCTTCGAGCAAAGCGGTGCGCGTCGTGATATCTATTCCTTCAATTTGTGAAAGGTAGAGGTAGGAGTAGTCGACCTCGATGCCGAGCCGCTCTCGGAACGGTCCGGTTAACAGGGTGAAAAAGCGTCGAAGGCCGGGGTCGTAGTCGGGGGTGTCTTCTCCGGCGGAAACCACCATCAGGTCAATATCGGACCCCGGACTCATTTCCCGTCGACCGTAACCTCCCGTGGCGATAAGGGCGAACGGAATCTTCCCCGGCGCATCTTCAAAGCACTCTTTGAAAATCTGGATGATCGATTCGTCTAGAGCCGCCGAATATCGGTTGCACCATTCCAGCCCAGTTGGGTTCTCCCGGATGTAGATTCGAAGCGCGGTTACTTTGGCTGCGGTTCTGTCCAACAGTTCTTCGATCTCAGGAGTCATTCTTCTAAGGTTAGAACAATCGAAATGAAAAGACCCGGCTTCTAAGAAGTCCGGGTCTTAAGAATTGCGGATTATGATTTCTTTAAAGTCGGTGATCAGCTAGCGGAGAGGTGATCCAAGAGAAGGCAGACTGCCGTACAGGCCGATCGAGCTTCTCAAGAATGTCACGGTTCGACTCTGGCGGCGCCGCGGCGATCGGGGCGAGCAGTGCGAGGGTGTCCAAGGATGCATTCAGAATCCTTTCCCTCGCCGCGCACTCCTCGCAATGTGTCCGATGCCGTTCTAAAAAGCCTGTTTCGTCCTCGGTTAAGGCGCGATCGCGCTGCTCGTGAGAGAGCTTTGAAAAGAGATAGCAACGAAGTTTCAACATTCTTACTTTCCTCTCTCCGTCCAAAGTTGTCGGAATCGCTCGCGAGCCGCGTGTAAGCGCGAACGGACGGTGCCTACCGGGATCATGAGAATATCGGCGATTTCGTCGTAGTCGAGCTGTTGCACTTCTCGCAAAACGAGAGTGGTGCGAAGGTCCGGCGGAAGCTTTGCAAGAGTTCTCTCGATCTGAAGCTTGGACTCGATGTCTGCATCCAGACCCGTCATCTCCATTTCGGGCAAACCTACTTGCGGACGCTTCTTGCGCATCCGATCCATGGTCGCATGAACGGCGATGCGATAAAGGAATCGCTTGAAAGCGGTGTCGTCTCTGAGCCGACCGATCTCTCGAATGGCCTTCAAAAGCGCCTCTTGAGCGATGTCTTCCGCCTCGTGTCCGTCTCGGACAATGTTGGCGATCATCGCTGTAAGCGACACTCGGTGCTTGTCGATCAAACAAGCAACTGCTTGAGAGTCTCCAATCTTCGCCCGGTGAACCCAATTGGTTTCACGGACGATTGCGTCAAACTCCCATGTCTGCAAAGATCGTTCGCTCATTTAGTGAACCTCACGTCTGAAGACTCACTGTAACGCACCTTTCGTTCGTTCGATCTTGGAAATCGGTAAAATGCGCTCAGAATGTTAGGCCCGGGGTTCGGACTATCCTTTGAGAACCTCCCCTTGGCGAGTAGCCCTACCCTTGCGCAGGTCCAGCGTCTTCAGGCGACATCAGACGCTGCCGAAGCTCCACTTGCTCAAAAGGAATCGAGCCCAAAGGAAGAACTTCCGATCGACGATGTCCTTGTCGTGCGTAGCAAGGAGCCTGAGTATCGAATCGAGGTCGGGGTTTACATTTTTCGAGGCGGCGTCGAGGCCGAATACGACGTCACCAAACTAAAGAGCGACACGCTCATCCTCCGGGTGCCGACCGGTGACCCGGAAGTTGATTCGAAGCCGATTGACCTTCCGGAGTACGGAGTTTTTGGTCTTGTTCCAGAAGAAGGCTATGCCATGGGGGGAGTCCGAATCGACGATCCAGATGGGAAAATCTCGGCGGCAAAGCTCCGTTTCAAATGGCAAGAGAAGGATCGAACCGCGATGGCGGAAGGCATCCAAGTAGAAATCGGGGCGATGCAATTGAAGGCTGCGCGAGCGGAGATCAAGCCCTCCGGCTGGACTTTGTGGGATGTCGACGCGACAACTTGCCGAGAGAAGGTCCCGTTCTACAGGGTCCGTGTTCCGGTCTTCCGCATTTATCCCGGACAGCGAGCCGTGATGGAGAAGCCCCGACTTAGCCTTCTGGGAGCCGATCTACCCGTGATTCCAAAGCTCTCGTTCTCGCTCGATCGACGAACGCAAGGATTGACGCTACCGACCATCGCAAATCGTGCGAACGAGGGTCTGGGACTTAGCTGGAATAGCGATATCGAAGTCAACAAGGACTTCCAGCTTTACGCTTTGGTGAACTCATACGAGCGCATCAAGCCGCAATCGATAATTCTCCTCACCAACAACCGAATCCCGAATGCGGACTCCGACGCGCGGGTAACGCCACGCCTCGATATCAACGAGCGGTTCAGTTGGGGCTATTTCCGCAACGTCTACATTCGAACGCCCGAACAAGAGCACCGCGCGATGCGGCAACTTCGAGACACCTGGAGCGCGGGTGCCATGCAAAACATCGGTTCTTATGGACGCCTAACGGACTTTGGACCGGTGTATTCGAAAGAGTGGGAATTCGTGCGGGAGCAAAGCGGACCCCTCGGCGATGGATCTTTCTATCTGCAAGCTCGAACGATGAGCTTCGCCGAAAACAACGAAGCTTTCCGTCGAAGGACGGTTCTTAACGCATCGATAGGCTCGCCGCTCCTGAAGTCTGGCAACCTCACTGGAATCGCGCGATTGGACGTCGGTTCAATCATCGGACAGCAGACCTTCTCGTTCATTGGCGCAGAAGGTGGACTTGTCTATAAGCCACTGTCTTTCTGGGGGATCGGTGTTGGCGCGTACGGTTACGAACTCTCCGGTCGACCGGAGTATCGGGTCGATGAGTTTCCGTCGAGGCAGGGTTTGGTCGTTCGGACTGACCTTCTAGGATCGTCCACAAAACTCTCATTCCTTTGGCGCTACGACCCCAATCAGGGATGGTTCGCAAGAGAGTTCCGGATATCTCAGGTGATGGGCTGCCTAGAGCCGGTCTTGGTGTACCGAAGCTTTCCACAGGACTACCAATTCGGATTCACCTTCCGTTTCGACAAGTTCCTAGACATTCTTCAACGGCGCAAGTTTGATAGGGAGAAACGGGTCAACTCAGACGGAAGAAAGCCGTAAACTAGAACCGTTCATGACCTATCGCCTAGACGAATCTCAGTGCCGCAACCTCGAAATCTCGACGCGCAAAGAGTGGGTCCTTCCTAACGGAATAGGCGGTTATGCGATGGGTACGGTTTCCGGGATCAACACCCGCCGATACCACGGGCACCTCATCGCTGCGACCCATCCACCTACGGGTCGAATGCTCCTTTTGGGGGGAGTGGATGCGACGGCTAGCTTCGGCGGAACCCGATTGCCGCTCAGTTCGAATCAGTACCCAGGAGTTATCTATCCCGACGGCTTCGCCTATCTGAAAAGCTTCGAAGCTACCGATCACGACGTCACTTGGCGCTACGCCCAAGGATCGGTTTCCATCGAGAAGCAACTTGTTGTTGAGCGAGCACGGAACGCGATCAAGATTCGATACACGAACAAGGGAAAGAAAGCGGTGGAACTGGCCCTGAGACCCCTTGTCTGCCATCGAGATCACCACAGCGACTTTTCGGAGCGAGGCGGGTACCCGCAAAGCATTGAGTTTGGTGAAGACATCACCATCGTGACCGAGGGAGAAACGTCGATTGTTTTCGGTCACACCGGGGCGAAGCGCATTCCCGTCCATGGATGGTATTACCGTTTCGAGCACGCCCGCGAAACCGATCGCGGATTGCATCCACGAGACGACCTGTATTGTCCATGCGAGTTCAAAGTCGATTTACAAGCGGGACAAACCTTCACCCTCTTAGTGAGTGATCAGGAAGGTGAACCGGACGCCGAACTCGCCGAAGAAACGGTAAACACTTCCGCTTCGCTCAAAGCAGCACTTGAGTCTGCGGCCGCAAAGTTTGTGGTCGAAACCAATCGGCGAAGTTCCATCCTCGCCGGCTATCCTTGGTTCACCGACTGGGGCCGCGATACGATGATCTCGCTACCGGGCATCTTGCTCGCCTCGGGCCGTTATCAAACCGCTCGCGAGCTTCTCACCGCTTACGCCAGTCAAATCCGCAGAGGACTCATTCCCAACCGCTTCGTGGAGCGGGGAGAGGAACCCGATTACAACACGGTCGACGCGACCCTCTGGTTTGCGAACGCAATCTACCGAACTCTCGACGCCGAATGGAACGAGGAGTTTGCCCGGCGAATGTTCTCTGCGCTCGAAGATGTTGTGGAATGGCATCGCAAGGGCACCGACTTCGGGATTCATGTGGATCCAGCCGACGGCCTTCTTTGCCAGGGTGAGCACGGCGTTCAGCTCACGTGGATGGACGCTAAAATCGGCGACTGGGTGGTGACCCCAAGACACGGCAAGCCCGTGGAGATCAACGCCCTGTGGATCAACCTGCTCCGAGTGGTGGAATGGATCGGCGGGAAGATTGAGGCCAATACCGATGAGGTTGTCAAACTCGCAGAACTGGGTGAACGGAACTTTGAGTCGAAGTTTTGGCACGAGCATCGAGGTCACTATCTCGACACCTGTGATCCGAACGATGCGAGCTTGCGACCCAATCAAGTCCTGGCGATGTCGCTTCCTTTCTCACCTGTCAACCCAGAGCACGCGAAGAGGGCGCTCGAGGTCGTCCGAAAAGAACTGCTCACTCCGGTAGGATTGCGAACCCTCGGGCCAGACGAGCCAGGTTACAAGGGAAGGTTTGAAGGTCCTCTTCCAGAGTTGGATGCCGCATACCACCAAGGAACCGTTTGGCCCTGGCTGCTTGGTCCCTTTGTGACTTCGCTGGTCAAGTTCACGGGGGATGTTGCCGAGGGTCGTCGAATTGTGAAGGAAGCCCGCGAGATGCTATCTGAGTGCGGCCTCGGGGGAATCTCGGAGGTCTACGACGGAGATGCTCCGCATCGACCCAACGGGTGCCCTTGGCAGGCGTGGAGCGTCGCCGAGATTCGTCGAGTATGGGTCGAAGAACTCGGTGGAGACTAGTTCGAAAAGGCCCAGGTTCGCCCTCCAAAAGGTGGTCGTCAATCGTCTAGACATGTCTAGACGACGAACTCTTCGTCGATCCCAATTTTTTCCGTATGTGTAAATCCTTCGTTCACCTCCATAACCACACCGAATACTCGATGCTTGACGGTGCCAACCGGGTCTCGGACCTGATCAAGCAAGCTGAAAAATTTGAAATGGAATCCATGGCGATCACTGACCACGGGGTCATGTTCGGCGCAATGGAGTTCTACATGGAGGCAAAGAAGAAGGGAGTTAAGCCAATCCTTGGAGTCGAGGCTTACATTGCTCCGAGTGGTATCTCCGCTCGCGGAGGAAAGAGCGATAGGGAAGCTTTTCACCTTGTCCTCCTCGCAAAGGATCTCGAGGGCTACCGAAACCTTTGCAAGATTTCAACCATCGCCGCCCTGGAGGGTTACTACTACAAACCCAGAATTGATCACGACATCTTGCGCAAGCACGCGAAGGGGGTCATAGGAACCACCGCTTGTTTAGGATCGGAAGTCTGCCAGGCGCTGATGCAGGGTAACTACGACCGGGCGCAGTACCTGGCGGGAATGTACAAGGAGATCTTTGACGAGGGCTCCTACTTCGTCGAGCTGCAAGATCATGGCTTGCCCGAACAGCATGAGATCAAAGATTCTCTGGTTCGCATCTCGCGAGAGTTGAAGCTTCCGCTGATCGCCACCAACGACGCCCACTATCTTTGTCGATCCGACGCCAAGCCTCACGATGTATTGCTTTGCATCCAGACGGGTGAGTTGGTTGCCAATACCGACCGCCTGAAGTTCAACACGCAGGAGTTCTACATCAAGTCCCAAGAGGAGATGTCGGATCTCTTCAAGGAGCATCCCGAAGCCCTGGAGAACACGGCAATGGTTGCCGCAATGTGCAACGTCGAGTTGGACAAACAGCGAGCCCCGATGCCTCAGCCCGACGTTCCAGAAGGGAAGACCAACTTCGAATACCTTCGCGAACTAGCTGAAAAAGGACTGAAAGATCGGTGTACAGAGCCCGAACGGAAACTTGAACGACTGGAGTACGAGCTCGGCATCATTGAACAGACAGGTTTCGGCGACTACTTCCTACTCGTGAAAGAGTTCGCCCAGGCGACTCGCGACCGAGGCATCTACTTTGGCGTGCGGGGTTCGGCGGCCGGTTCGCTCGTTTCGTACACGCTGGGAATAACCGACGTCGACCCGGTGGATTACGACCTTACGTTCGAACGGTTCTTGAATCCAGAACGAATATCCATGCCGGATATCGACATGGACTTCGAGGATGCCCGGCGTGACGAGGTTATCGATTACGTGACCGAGAAGTACGGCAAAGACCACGTTGCCCAGATCATCACATTTGGAACGCTTGGCGCCAAGGCGGCGATCAAAGACTGCGGACGGGTGCTTGGCTACACCCCCCAAGAAACGGATCGGATCACGAAGGCGATTCCCAATGCCCCCGGAATGACTCTTCAGAAGGCGCTTAAAGAAAGTGCCGAGTTCCGGGACATGGTAGAAAACGATCCCCGAGTGAAAGATCTCCTGGAGACGGCTAAGAGCGTGGAGGGCATGGTCCGCAATGCGGGTGTCCACGCGGCGGGTGTCGTCATCTCGAAGGACCCCCTGGTCGATTACGTACCCCTCTATCGGGGCAACGACGGCCAGGCAGTGACTGCCTTTGAGATGGGAATCCTTGAGAAGATCGGTCTTCTCAAGATGGACTTCTTGGGTCTTTCAAACTTAACCGTTCTCGCTAAGTGCGTCGAGAACATCGAGCGCACCACCGGAGTGCGGATCGACCCGCGGCAAGCGGTCGAAGACGACCAAAAAACTTGGGACATGCTTGCACGCGGCGAGACCACGGGCGTGTTCCAGCTAGAAGGTGGGGGAATGACTCGATGGCTTGTCCAACTCAAGCCGCAGAACGTTAGGGAACTCGCGGCAATGATCGCGTTGTACCGGCCCGGTCCGATGGAGCACATCCAGCGTTTCATCGACACAAAATTCGGTCGGATCGGGGTGGAGTACCTGGACCCTCGAATGGAGCCCCTCCTGAACGAGACCTATGGAGTCATCGTTTACCAAGACCAGGTTCTTAAGCTGGTCCAGGCGCTCGCAGGGTTCAGTCTTGGAAAGGCCGACATCCTCCGTCGGGCCATGGGTAAGAAAGACGAAAAGGCCATGGCAGGCATGAAGGTCGAGTTCATGGAAGGGACCTCCGCCATCGGAATTTCCGCAGAGGTTGCCGACCAGATTTGGACCCTGCTTCTTCCGTTCGCAGGCTACGCGTTTAACAAAGCGCACGCGGTCTGTTACGCCATTCTCTCCCACCAGACCGCCTACCTGAAGGCGAATTATCCGGAAGAGTACATGGCGGCTCTGTTGGCCGTCTATCGCACCAAGGAAGATCGGGTGATCGCCTTTATTGAAGAGTGCCGACGGATGAAGATTCCGGTACTCCAGCCAGACGTGAACGTCTCGATCACCGACTTCAGCATCGACTTTGTTGGCAAGAAGCGAGACAAGGCGATCCGATTTGGTCTCGGCGCCATCAAAGGAGTCGGTGACGGTGTTGTCAACGGAATCATCAAAGAGCGTGAAGAGAACGGACCCTACACGCACCTGTTTGAGTTCACCGAGCGAGTTCGACCGTACGGCATGAACCGAACCGCACTTGATGCTCTGATCAAGGCGGGCGCTCTTGATAGCATCGACACCAACCGCCAAAAGCTCCTCAATCAGCTTGAAGGAGCCCTCGCTTTTGCGGATCAGATTATTCGGCAGCGGCAAGCGGGCCAAGATTCCTTGTTCGGCGAGGACTCGGGAGACGTCACCACGGCCTACCCAGTCCTGCCGGATGCCGACGCTCTGGATCGAACCACCAAACTTGCGCTGGAAAAGGAGGTCATGGGCATCTACGTTTCGGACCACCCGCTCCGGGGCCTGGAGCGAGTCTTGAAGCAAGCCTCGACGCACAGTTGCGCCCAGATTGAGGAAACTCCCGAGGGCACTCAAGTCAAAGTGTGCGGAGTCATCGCGGCGGAGCGGTCGTTCTTAACCAAAGCCGGAAAGAAGATGTGCACCCTCATCTTGGAGGACTTCTCTGGGGTTGTTTCGATCACCGTATCGACGAACGCTTACGAGCGGCTCCGAACGTTTATCGCCAAGGACTCGGTGGTGCAGATTTCGGGGCGTCTCTACATGGACCGCTTCAAGGAGGAGAAGATCGCCCTTTCCTGCGATGACATCAAGCCTCTCGAAGTGAGCCAGCAGCTTCTCGTTGACGACGGTTATCGCGCAGAAGGTTCGCTCACGATCACGGTCGATCGCGCGACTCGGAAGCAGTTGGAGGACGTCAGTCGACTCTTCCACGACCATCCGGGGGATTACGAAGTTTTCGTGCAACTCGACCCCGTGACCGAGTTTGCACCCCTTGCCCTACCAAAGCCTGTTCGTGTGAACGAGGCACTAATGGCCACATTGAAGCGTCTAATACCAAGAGCCAAGTTCGAACTCGTTGAAAGCAATCGATTTGGGATGCCGAACACCTCGGAAAAGGCAGCTTGGTAAAGTGAAACGAATGAAACTATTGCCTTCCATTGCAATCGCACTCGTTGCCGCATCGTCTTTTGCGGCACCGGATCCGTTTGACCAGAAAGTTGCCAATTTTCAGCTACTCACTCAAAAGCCGATCCAAACCGAGCTGAAGGTCACTGAGGCTCAACGCAAGAAGATGAATGGCTACGGTCAAACCTTTGAAAAGGAGGGACGCGCCCTGGTCGAAAGTTATCAGAAAGCGAAGAAGCAGGTGGATGCAGACTTTCAAAAGAAAAGCTTCGCCAATCTAACAAAGCTGCGCAATTCGGTTCTTGGTGTTCTGAGCGATGCTCAACTCAAGCGACTGCGCGAGATCACCATTCAGGCGGCAGGAAAAGTCGCGATCCTCGATGTGAACGTTGCAGACAAAATTGGCATCACCAAACCGCAACGAGAAGCGGTTGGCAAAATGTACGCCGAGGCGCAACAGAAGCTCCAAGGGATCCAGCAAGAAGCCCTAAAGGCGCTGGAGCCGAAGTACAAGGACAAGGAAAAGACGGCCAAGACCGATAAAGATCGTCAGGCCCTTCAAGCCGCTTTTCAAAGGGATCTCCAGGCTGAGCTGAAGAAGCGTGAGCCCAGAGCAACCGCTCTCCAAAAAGAGTACGACGCCAAAATGTCCAAGCAGATTTCAAAGGCTCAGTGGGCGAAACTGGACGCGTTGAAGGGTAAACCCTTTAAGCCAAAGGCGTAGCCACTATGACGGTTTCTGAAAAGATCCTAGACCTTCGATCGAAGGGTGAGAAAGCCCTGATTTGCTTCTTCACCGCAGGTGATCAGCCGCTCTCTGAGATGGGCGCGATCATTGAAGCATTGCAAGAGGGAGGAGCCGACCTTATTGAGGTCGGCATTCCTTTTTCAGATCCGTTTGGAGAGGGTCCAACCATTCAGGCAAGCAGTCAGCGGTCGTTGGACAACGGCACGACTCCTGAACAAATCCTAGAAGCACTGGCGCTCGCCCAGAAGGCGATTCCCGTGGTAACGATGGGCTACTACAATCCGGTCCTTAGGATGGGTCTCAATCGTTACGCCGAGGTAAGCGCGAGTGCCGGCCTCTCCGGCACGATCATCAGCGATCTCGTGCCCGATGAGGCCGACGCATGGGACAGTGCGTCGAAAGATGCGGGGATCGAGACGATCTACCTCATTGCGCCCACCAGCACCGATTCTCGAATCGACGAGGTTTGTGATCGAACAACCGGGTTTGTGTACGCGGTTTCCAGAACGGGAGTGACCGGAGCGGAGAACTCAGTTCCGCCGGAAGTAAAGGGTCTCGTCGAACGGGTCCGGGCAAGAACAGATAAGCCCGTGTGCGTCGGATTCGGCATTTCCAAGCCGGAGCACGTGCGCATGGTGTGCGAGGTCGCGGACGGCGCCGTTGTGGGTAGCGCGCTGGTTTCCAAACTGAATGCCGTCTGGAAGGGGGGCGAAGGGAAAGCGGAAATTGTCGCCTTTGTCCGAGAGCTCAAAGAAGCTACCAAGGGCTAACCGGACTGTAATAGTCCAAGTACGAAAAAGGCGCTCCTCGAAAGGAGCGCCTTTTTCTGTTCTTTGCTCGCGAGGATTAGCCGCGCGCGTAGAATTCAACGACCTGCTGCTCTTGGAAGAACTTCGGAAAGTCCTCTCGCTCAGGCAGGGCGATGATCTTGCCCTTGAAGTTAGGAACATCCACTTCGATGTAAGCCGGAACCGCGGCTCCCTCAAAGTGGCTCGCCTTGGCAATGCCACGGCTGCTAGCGCGATCACGAACTTCCACGACGTCACCAACCTTCAACAGGTAGGACGGAATGTTTACGGATCGACCGTTGACGAGAATATGACCGTGACTTACCATCTGCCGTGCTTGGAAGACCGTCTTGGCATAGCCAAGTCGCCAAACAGCGGTTGAGAGTCGCAACTCGAGCAATCTCAAAAAGTTCAAGCTCGTGTTGCCAGGCATGCGCTGCGCTTTCTTGAAGGTATTCGCGAACTGCTTCTCCAACATGTTGTAGTAGCGTCGGATTACCTGTTTAGCAAGAAGCTGCTCGCCGTACTCCGATTGTCGTCGATCCTTAAGGTTCGGACCATGCTGACCGGTCGGGTATGCGCGTTTGCTAGCCGGGCCCTTCGGGCGACCCCAGATGTCGAAGCCAACGGTTCGGCAAATGTCTGTCTTGCGTCCTCGATAAGTAGCCATAAAGCTTTCTTCGTGCACTCAAAGCACACGAAACAGCAAGGATACCACAAAGAATCGCCATGCTCTCACGAACCATGACGTAGAAGGAGGTAATGCTTGCGTCTTTCGCAGTTGCGGTTGTTGGAATGTCTGCCGGTTTTTCGCCCTCAATTGCGCGTCTCGTTCAGGTAGACGTGCCGGAATCGCTCGTCTCGCAGGGGACTGCCTTGATTCAAAACGTTCGCCCGGGAATTCCGTTCTCCGAAGTTATCCCAAGCTGGAATCTTGAAGACGCAAAGCAAAATGGCATCGAAGTCGAACTGCGACCACGGTTTGAATCAGGTTTGGGTTCGTGGTTCAGTCTTGGGAAGTGGTCTCTCGATTCCAGTCTCTTGCCAAAGGGCTCCGTTGAGAAGCAGAAAACGGACGACGGTCAGGTTCTCACCGACGTTCTTCGCCTCAAGTCAAAAGCGACAGCAATCGACGTGCGGCTCACCCTGAAAAAAGCGACCCCCAACTCCTTAACCGGAGTTAAGTTGCTCACGCTTTCTTTTAGCAATCGAGACACGGTGAAGGATGGTGAGCCTCGGAAGAGCCACCCGGCTTGGGGCAAGACCATCGATGTCTTCCAACGAGCCCAGGGTAACTATCCCCGGGGGAGCGTCTTGTGCAGCGCGACATCGACTTCGATGCTCCTGAACCATTGGTCCAAGGAACTGGGCCGACCCGCCCTGGACAGAGACGTTCCCGAGGTGGAATCGAACGTTTGGGATCCAGTCTACGACGGAGCAGGGAACTGGCCATTCAATACGGCCTATATGGGGTCCTTCCCCGAACTGACTTCGTACGTGAGCCGCCTTACCTGCATTCGAGATTTAGAAGATTTGGTCGATCAGGGAATTCCAGTCGCGTGCTCGGTGAGCTTTGACATGCTTCGAGGACGTCCCCTTTCGCCCAAGGAGAGCGGTCACCTTGTCCTCGTTGTGGGATTTACGAAAGATGGAACGCCCGTGTTCAACGATCCGGCTTTCAAAGAGGGCGTCCGGAAGACGTATCCGAGGGATGACTTTGAAAGAGCTTGGAACTACAGTGCCCGAACGGTTTACATCGTTCACCCAATTGGAATGAGGCTCTCGAAATCGAAGGTTTGGATTGGCGACCCCAACAATTAATAGGCACTTCGAACTATTTCGAAACGAAATCTCCGGTTTGAGCGATACTTCCCCACAGACCTAATGAAAAGGACTGTGGGGCTTCATTATTCGTTCGGCGCTATCGCCGCTCTCGTTCTGCTATCTGGCTGCGGGCCTAAGCCGCCCCAAAAGGATGCCGCGCTTGGTGCATCTCTTACGGTTGAGAAGGGAGATGTCGAGGTTCTTGTCATCGAGACCGGCACCATCGATGCCGTCAAATCGGTGGAAGTAAAGGCTGGAACCGCGGGACGCTTGGCGGAGATTCTTGCTGACGAAGGCCAGTTGGTGAGTCAAGGTGAACTCATTGCCACCATTGATAAGCAAGAGACCTCGCTGCGAGTCAGGCAAAACGAGGCCTCGTACGTAGCGGCTCAGAGTCAGATCGATCGAGCAAAGATTGAGAAAGCCCAGAGATTGATCGTTGCTCGCGCAAACTTCGAACAGTCGGTCGCACGCCTGCGACAGTTGGAAGCTGAATCCAAGGCCCAACCGATCTTGACTCAAGCCCAGATTGACTCGGCAAGAGCCAATGTACGGTCGCTTAAAGAAGAGCGAGAACGCCTTGTGACAAGCGCCCACCCAACGCAGCGGGCTCAGATCGCAGCATCCCTGGAAGAAGCTCGACGAAATGTCGACAACGCCCGGCTCGATTTTGATCGGCAAAAAGATTTGGAAGCGAAGGGATACGTTGCGACCCGAACCCTGCAAACAGCCGAACTTACGTTGCAGGTATCAACCGCCAGACTCCAGTCGGCTGAGGAGCAAGCGAAGCGACAGAAGCAGCAGCTTGATGCCGAAATCGTGCGAGCCGACGAGGCGATCCGCCAAGCTGAGGCAGAGCTTAAGCGAACGGAAACCAACCGATATCTCGATCAGAACCGTCTGCAAGACTTGCGCAATGCACGTGCAGAAGTTGAAAAGCAACGAGCCGCTCTTCGCGATCCCGAGGTCATCGATCAACAGATTCGCCAGCAAACTGCCAGCGCGGCTCAGATCCAGACCCAACTGGAGGATTCTCAGCGATTACTCCGAGAAACGGCGGTTCTTTCGCCTCTCACGGGCGTGATCACGAAGCGATATCTTCAGGTTGGCGAGCTTGCGATCGGTTTGAACTCGCTCTCGGCAGGTACGGCAATCTTCCGAATTGAAGATCGGACGAAAATGCGCGTGAAGCTCTCCATCAATGAAATCGACACCGCAAAATTGGCGGTCGGTATGGAAGCCAAGGTCGATGTCGACGCGCTACCCAGCGAGTCTTTCAAGGGCAAGATCAGCAAGATTGCACCTGCGAGCAAAGAGGCCGGCGCGGCTGGTTCCACGGGTCAATCTGCAGATACCGTCGTGAAGTATGAGGTGGAAGTTTTGCTTGATAACAAGTCGGACAAGCTCCGATCTGGCATGAGTGCCCGGTGCACGATTGCGGTTCAGTCGAGCAAGAACGTTGTCGTGATCCCCTCGGAGTATCTAGGCAAAGACAAGGGAGAAACGTTCATTAATCTCGCTCCCACTGATCCGAAAGGGAAGCCGACACGAGTGAAGGTCAAGGTAGGCATTGCGAGCGGTTCGCGAATCGAGATCACATCCGGTCTCAAACCGGGCGATAAGATCGTAATGCCCGACTTCAACGGCCCTGCAAGAAAGGGCATGATGCAATTCGGTGGAGACGGGAGCTAAACCGTGACAACGCTCTGGCAGAGTTTTCTCATTGCCATTGGCATGCTTCGGATGCACAAGTTACGTGCGTTCCTGACCATGCTGGGCGTGATCATCGGCGTCATGTCGGTGACGATCATCGTCATGCTGTCGAACGGGTTTCAGACGTACATGACCCAGCAGTTCCGAAAGGTCGGTGCGAACACCATCACGGTCATCTTCGATCCGGGTTTCCGACGAAGAGGTCAAAGCCTCGGTTCGATCGACGGTCTCACCATGGCCGATGTTCAGATGTTGCGCGACCGCGTGAGCAACGTTGAGACGGTAGCCCCAATGGTTCAGGCTCCCTCTACCAAAGTTGTCTCTGGCGACAAAACCCTCGACAATCCCCGGATTTTCGGTGGGGACTACTACACGCAGATCCTTAACAACACCGAAGTGAGTGAAGGTCGGCTTTTGGAACGAAGCGACCTGGAGCGCATGGCAAACGTTTGCCTCATTGGTCCCGATGTAAAGGCCCAACTGTTCGGCACCGAGAGTGCGGTTGGAAAAACAGTGGTCCTTGGCGGCATCACCCTTGAGGTGATTGGGGTGACCAAGCCCGTAACGGTGTTTGGCCAATCCAACGGAAAAGACCTCTTGCTACCAATCACCACGGTTCAGAAGAAGTGGCAGGGTGGAAACAAGGTTACGTACATTCAATGTATCGCGCGTCAGGGAGCGGATGTAAACGCGGTGATGGACTCCATATGGCGAGTTCTGATGCAGCGCAGCGGAAACAAGCCGATCTATCGCGTGGACTCGTCGGAATCTATCCTAGGTGTGTTCAACAACATCCTCAACGTCGCCGGAATTGCCTTGGCAGGAATCGCTGCGCTCAGTCTTTTAGTCGGTGGCATTGGCATCATGAACATCATGCTCGTCTCGGTCACGGAGCGAACTCGAGAAATTGGCCTTCGAAAAAGTGTTGGAGCCAAGCGAGCGGTTGTCCTTCAGCAGTTTCTCATCGAAGCGGGCACACTCTCCCTTGTCGGTGGGCTGATCGGAATGGGACTGGCGTACGGACTGGGGTCGATCGTCACCCTCTTAACCGCGATGCAGAAGTGGCCCGGCGAAGGTGGTCTTCCGACTCCTTTCCCGCTGAGTGCTGCCCTTGGTGCGGGAGCGTTCAGTGCCTTCATCGGAATGGTCTTCGGCTTCTATCCGGCAATGAGCGCCGCCAAGCTCGACCCTATTGTTGCTCTGCGACACGAGTAACACTCGCCGTTCCGCAGGTCATTCAGACCTGCGGTAGGCTATTTGTATGGCAGGCTCTGCAGCGACTGAGGTACTTGGAGCGGTCTTCATCGCCTTTGCTGCAGCCCAAGTCGGCAAAGAAATTGCCCAGCGTCTTAAGTTGCCGGGTGTTGTTGGGGAGATTGCAGCCGGATGTGCGGTTGGCCCCTTTGCCCTGAACTGGATCGGCAAAAATCAGGTTCCATCCCTTGAACTCTTTGCCGAACTTGGCGCCGTTTTTCTCTTGTTTGCGGTTGGGCTAGAAACACGTCTGGCGGACATGAGACGCATTGGAAAGATCGCTTTCCTCGTCGGCAGCCTCGGGGTCGTTGTGCCGTTCTTGTTGGCAGCGGGCTTTGGGGCCGCACAGAACTATTCTCTTGCAAAGACACTCTTCTTCGCCTCAGCCTTTGTCGCAACGAGCGCAGGGATCACCGCAGCCGTCTTGCAAGAAAAGGGGCTTCTCTCGAAAAGGGAGAGTCAAGTGATTCTTGGAGCCGCCGTTATCGATGACATTCTGGCGATGCTTCTGTTGGGAGTCGTGTCTTCGGTCTCGAAAGGAAAGGTCGATCTCGCAGAACTGGCCCTTGTTGTTGTCCAAGCCATTGGATTCATCGTGCTCATCGGCTACTTGGGCACACGGGTGATGAAAAAGGCCCCGGCTCTGTTGGATAAACCAATCAATCCTAAGTCGCCACTCGCGCTGTCCATCGCGCTTTGTATCGGACTTGCGTTCCTAGCGGCGCAGATCGGGCTTGCAGCGATCATTGGGGCTTTCCTCGCCGGGATGATCGTCGCGGAGACCAAGCATCAGCACGCCCTTGCCGAGGAAGTGAGGTCGATCTCGGAGCTTCTCGTTCCGTTCTTCTTCGTGTACACCGGGATTCAAGTGAACTTCGGAATCCTTTCGAGCATGGATACCGTTCTCTTCATTCTCGTGGTTACGGCACTGGCAACCCTCGGGAAATGGGTGGGCGGATACTTCGGGGCGCGCAAACTTGGTCATCAAAGCGCGAACGTGATCGGCTTTGGCATGGTGCCTCGTGGCGAAGTGGGCATCATCATCGCGTCCCTGGGCTACAAGGCCGAGATCTTTGACGAGAAGTTGTACGGAATCGTGATTGCGATGTCGCTCATCACGGCAATCATCGCACCGCCTTTGATTACTCGCGGATTCGCCCGGATCAAGGAATCGAAGGAAGAGGAGCGGATGGAACCCGCGACAAACCCCACTTAGAGTCTGAAGAGAAAAGTGGTAGCGGCGAATGGACTCGAACCATCGACCTAACGGGTATGAACCGTTTGCTCTAACCAACTGAGCTACGCCGCCGAGCGACCAAAAGAATACCTGATCCCATCTTTCATGCAAGGGACCGCTCTTTAGAACTTTGCTTCCGATTTATCGTTCTGCCTGGAGTGATCCCTCCGGCGAAGTGAATCTGGGGTAGTCATTCACTGCGGTGAAGGTTCAAACTCTTGTGAAGGTGAGGAAAGTTGTCATTGCTTCGATCGCGACGGCAGTCGTAGGTGTTCTTCTAGGACTCCAAAACAGCGACCCGACGCTCGCAAGACTTTCGGACCTCGTCTCAAAGCGGGATATCAAGACGCTCAACTCGCTTGTCCTGAACGATCCAGAAACCTTCAACGTTCTGGCGGGTGGCCCCTATGGAGGTGGCGAAAAGGGTTGGTCGGTCTTTGAAGGGGTCACTCCGATTACCAAGCGGCGCTTCTTTGTGGTTTCCACACCGCTCACCAGTCAAGACATAGGCGAAGTCCTTTTGATGGAAGAGCCGGGTGGGAAGTTCACCCACATCGATGAGTCCTTTGATTTTGGTGTCCAACTACAAAGCCATAAGCTGAAAGTTGGATTCAACATCGGGTTGAAACAAGCCATTTTTTCCGACACCATTCGCGTGAAAAGTGATGCCGCAGGTGAGTTCGTTTTCCGAATGTCGCCGTGCTACAAGGTCCGCAACGTGGAGATAAACGGCGTGCCCGCTCCATTTGCGCAAGCGGGTGGCATCGTTGTCCTTCCGTCTACCCAGGAGCCCGAATTCGACCTGAAAGTCGACTACGCCGGAATTGTCGATCTTCCAAACTACGCGGGGAGTATTTCCAAAGACAACGTCCAACTTACCAACGACTACTGGTACCCAATGATCGCTCGCAGACCATCAACGGTCGAACTCGAGGTGAGTGCGCCCGCTGATTTCACGGTGGTCACCATGGGCGACAAAGTTTCTGAAACGCGCCAGGGTGAGAACAAGGTTTGGAAGTACAAACTCGACCAGCCCGTCACCTATTGGAGCCTCAGCGCTGCCAAGCTGAAAGAGTCTTTTCAAACCATCAATGGCGTGAAGTTGGGCATGTGGAGTCCGCGTGTCCCCGTTCAGAAGATGAAAGACCAGGCGGAGTTCTACGCTCCGATTATTGCCCTCTATTCACGGGCCTTTGGGAAGTTTCCCTTTGGGCAGTACGGTGCGCTGGATAGCCCCACGTACGGCGGCGGCGCGCTTGAGGCTTACACCTTTGCCACCTACGGAGGCGGATTACCGACCGAAGATCCGCACGAACCTTCGCACACATGGTGGGGTGGCATTATCAACAACACCTACCTGGGGTCGTTCTGGAACGAATCTTTTGCGGTGTATTCAGAAGGGTTCTACTACCAAAACGCGGCGATCGCGGGTGAACCCGCCCCCGATAGGAAAGATGCCTTCGTCGTGGTCAATAGCCCTGGTCCTTCAGACGTGGGTAACGCACCCGCGCTCACGGGAGCGGCAAAGGGTCCCGTCGCGTCCGATATGGGTTACGGCAAGGGAGCGAGGGTTCTGGCGATGCTCGATCAATTGGTCGGCACGAAGAACCTCACGGACGCCATGAAAGAGTGGATTCGCACGCACCCGGTCGGTCAGCCAGGGGATTGGGAAGACTTCGTAAAGATCCTTCTTCGCCGACTTCCGAGTTACGATCTGGATGGCTTCGTCAACGAATGGCTTCTCGAACCCGGCATCGTTGATCTCGAGTTGCGGAACGTTACTTGGCAGAAAGGCATCCTGAGCGGTCAGATCCTTTCGAAAGGGACGAAAAAGCGGGTCCCGATCGAAATCGCGGTCGAAGGGACAGACAAAATCGTCCGATTCACAACGATCGATTCGGCGAAACTGGGAGCAGGGGGCGCGTTCCAATTGCCGCTTGTGAAAAGACCCTCTCGGATCGCACTCGACCCACGACATCGTGCGCTGCGGAAAGGCATTCCCCCTCGATTCCCGTCGTTTGTCGAGCTAGGCAGGTCGTTGAAAACGGTCCGGTTGAGCCTTTCGGATCAGTTTGGTCTGGGTCCGGCAAAAGCAGTTTCTCCAGAACCGGTGGACACAACCGGGTTGCTGCTTGTCGGCGATCCTCGAAAGTCCCCCGCACTCGACGGCCTCTTGAAGAAGGCAGGCTTTGTTCGAACCGGAGACAACCTCACTTTCCAAGGGCGAACCATCTCTTTGAATTCGGGAGGAGCCTGCGGTGTGCTCCCTCTTCCCAATGGCAAGAATGTCGGTTTTGCTTGCGGAAATGTTCGGTACATCCCAAATATCGGCAAAGCCAGATTAGCCTTGGTAGACGAACTAGGACGCTACATTACGGGCAAAACGGATCTGCCGCTGACAACAGCCTGGCAGGATGTTTTCGCCCAGTAAGCTGGTGACCGCCACAGCATCCCATTAGGGCTCGAACGGCGGAAGATACCAAGGCACAATCGAACGAGAATCGTAACCGCCGGGCTCCGGAGAGATAGACCAGGCCCCATGATGCCTGTCCAGCCAGGGTCGCACGTCTCCGCGATTTCGCGAATCGATCAGGGCTTCTAGGTCGAGTTCAGCTATCGCAACACCTTCTTCGTTAACTGGTGTTTCAGCAAGGACAGCAGTAATCGGGAATGGCTCGGTGCTAGGCGCAATGATTGCCGACGAGCCGTAGTTCTCGGGGATCGGCTCACGACCAAGATCGCCCACCAGCGAAGAATGGATCACAAACGTCTGATTCTCGACGCTTCGAGCAAGACATGACCAGCGAACGCGTTGAAATCCTCGTTGGGTTTCTGTCCAGGCAGGAACGCAATGGACGAGCATTCCGCTTTCTCCAAGCGCTCTGCCTGCTTCTGGAAACTCCGTATCGTAGCAAATCGTGACACCAAGACCGCCCGGCAGGGAAGCAAGCCCGTAGCCCCGTTCAAGGTCCCAAGGGTCGACCTCATACCGGGTCAAGTTGTTCTTCTCTTGGTGCCGAATCGATCCGTCCGGAAAGGCAACCGGAGAGACGTTCCGAATACGTCCGTCGATCTCCTTGAAGTGAGATCCCCCGACGATCACCAGACCACTGTTCTCGGCGATTCGGCTGAACCAGCTCTCTAGCGCATCCGCGTACTGAACGAGATATCGAGGAGCTTTCTCAGGAGCAAGATCCTTGACCAAGTGAAGGAGTTCCACGCTAAAGAACTCCGGCAGGACCACCAGCGACGCTCCCTTTTCATGCGCTTCGCTGATGAGGTCTAGGGTGTGACTCCAAAACTGTCCATCCGAACGAATTCGGCGAATCTTAAAATTGACGGCAGCGGCTTTGAACGTCACGGTTTCCACTCCAGCATTGCGGCTGCATTTCCGGATTCTTCATCTTCCATGTAGTCGGCGATCGTTTCAAGATAGGTGAGGCCCATTTTCAGCAGCGGAGTAAGGGTGGGGTCGGAGAACGTTCCTTGAACCACTTCTTGGATATACGCTTCTGGGTTTAAAGTTGAGCGATGTGGGGCGTATCCCGGAACCCGGCAGGCGGTTCCGTATCTAACAAGCCCAGTTTCTCGGCTCACTAGATCAAATCGAGCTCGGTACAGCGCCCTGCCAACTCCCATTCGGCGAAAAGCCGGATGAACGCTGATATCGAGCCCATAAAGCGTGGACCCGTTCGGATCGTAGGTGGTTAAGAATGGTCCACCTACGGTTGTGTCCCAGTTTTGGTGAGCACTCCAGTTATCTTCCGTGATCCGGGTGTTGGAACACGTACCCATGAGCGTTCCGTCTTCAGTCTCAGCGGCAAACTGACCGTTTGGAAAAAGCGCGATGTGCCGAAGCAGATGCTCTGCCTTCCACAAAAGTTCTTCATCAAACGGCGGTGGGAAGGCGAGTCGCTGCAGCTCAACCGCTGCCTCAAGATGACATCCTTGGAGTGGAACGACTCTAACCGTCAAATCTCGACCCCGAGAAGCTCCAAGATTCGGTCTAGGTCCTCGTCACCGTAGAACTCAACAACGAGTCTCCCGCCCTTCTCTGATCGTTCGATTTTCGTAGGCGAACTGAATCGCTCCGAGATCGCCGATTCGAGTTGCAACGTGTAAACGTCTTTCGGCTCCGCTCGACGAACTTCCTTCTTCGACTGCTTAGAGTCCGGCGTCCCTTCTTTGAGAGACTCCACGAGTTGCTCGGTTTGTCGGACGCTTAGACCTTTTGCGACTACGATCGCCAGTGCGCCGATGAGCTTAGATTCCGTGGCGATGCCAAGGAGAGCGCGGGCGTGACCTTCCGAAATCTGTCCCGATCTCAGTGCGGCAAGAGCCTCTTTGGGAAGCTTCAGCAAACGCAAAGTGTTCGAGATGCTAGTGCGAGTCTTACCGACCCGGAGCCCGATCTCTTCTTGGGTGAGGCCGAACTCGTCTGCTAGGCGCTTGTAGGCCGTTGCCGCGTCCAAGGCTGAGATGTCGGCTCGCTGAACGTTCTCAATGAGTGCGATCTCGAGTGACTCTTGTCCGGCCGCAGATCGGATGATCACCGGAACCTTCTCAAGCCCGGCTAGTTGGGAAGCTCGCCACCTTCGTTCACCCGCAATCAGCTCGTACTTACCTTCGCTCAGCGGGCGAACAAGAATGGGCTGAAGAACGCCGTGTACGCGAATCGACTCGGCTAACTCTTCAAGCGCGTCCTTGTCGAACTCGGTTCGGGGCTGGCGTTGATTAGGAACAATCGATAGCACCGGAATCTCGTTGGTGCCTGAATCAAACTGTTCGCCTAAAAGTTGGGTTAGGCCTTTTCCAAGAGCGCGTCTCACTTGTTCAAAATCTCCTGTACAAACTCCCGGTACGCCGTTGCTCCACGGGAGGCGGGGAAGCAATGCACGGCGGCCACTCCAAAGCTCGGAGCTTCACTCAGCCGCACGTTGCGAGGGATAGCCGTCTTGGCGACTTTCTCTCCAAAGAACGCTTCCACCTCGGCTCGAACCTGTTGAGTGGACTTGTTTCGAGCATCGTACATAGTGAGCAAAACCTTTGCAATCTGAAGACTTGGGTTCAGCCTACGTCGCACAATTTCAACCGTCTTCATCAGCTGTGTCAGCCCTTCCAAAGCATAAAACTCGCACTGCATCGGAACAAGCACCCCGTCGCTGGCCGCAAGAATATTGATCGTGATCAACCCTAGGCTGGGTGGAGCATCGAAGATGATCCAGTCGTACTTGCCCCGAATCGGCTCGATAGCATCTCGAAGGATGAGTTCCTTTCCAACCGCGTTGTGTAGAACGGGCTCGGCACCGGCAAGGTCGAGGGTTGCCGGAACAAGATGAAGGTTGTCGGAAAATTTCTGAATGGAATTTTCGAGCGCTGAGTGATTGTCAGGGTTATCGACTAGGGTCTCGATCACGTCGTAGAGCGTGGTTTCCAGAGCGTTCTTGTCGATCCCAAGTCCAGTCGTTGCATTCCCTTGAGGATCGCAGTCTACGAGAAGCACGCGCAGACCCTCTTCTGCCAGGCAGGCAGCGAGATTGACGGCCGTGGTTGTCTTTCCGACGCCGCCCTTTTGATTGACAATGCTCCAAACGGGCACGGGGAGATTATGAAGCATCGGACCACCCGTTTAACGCAAAAGGACCCCGCCCTGGCAAAGGCGAGGTCCACTAGGAGTGATCCGGTGATCTTTACTGCTGGAGCAGCTGGAGAACCTGCTGAGGTTGGCTGTTTGCCTGAGCAAGGATCGACATACCGCTCTGTTGCAGAATCTGGAAGCGCGTGTATTTCGACATCTCTTCCGCAATGTCTGCATCGCGAATCGTGCTTTCGGCGGCGGTCAAGTTCTCCCGTGCGACGTTCAACGTTCGAACTGTCGACTCAAGGAAGTTCTTTTGGAAGCTACCGAGTTCGCCTCGCATTTGGCTGAGTTGCGTGATCGCAGAATCAACGATTCGCATCGCATTCAAAGCGCCCTGTTGCGTGGTCACGTCAACGGAAGCAAGGCTTTGACCAGATACGACTCCGGTTCCCAAATTGGAGGCTTTCACGTTCGGCATTCCAAACGAAACCGACTGATCTTGGTTAGGACCGATCTGGAATCGAAGATTGCCTGCAGTGAGGGTTCCAATAGAAGAGCCGCCCGTGAGAGCGCCACTTCCGTTCCCGGCAGGGGTCAGCACAATGGCGTTTCCGTTCGCGTCGGTCATCCGGAGTCCAGAGGTTTTCGCACCTTGACCACCCGTGAACTGAACGGTTTGGACTCCCGACGCCGTTGTCACCTGAACGTTTGCAACAGCATCTGTGCCTGCAACCGTGGGCGCTGGGCTCGGCGTGGAGTGCAGCACTCCAGACGGGTCGAAAAAGTTAATGGGGAAGTCGGCGCCATGATCCACCGACGTCATTCGGAGACCAACGTTGGCACCGATCGCGTAGGTCGAAACCGTGACACCCGTGTTGCTGGCCTGAGCATTGACTCGGTCAATGAGGTTTTGGACCGTGTCCGTGGTGCCGTTGGTGGAGAACGTATATCCGTTAACCACAATGGTTCCAGCAGCAGGAACGGCAGACGTGCTTGCGAACGCAACGCTCGTATCCAATCGAGTTTGGGTCGCCGTGGTCGTCTGAGTGACGGTGATCGGTCCGTTGGCAACGCTCACGCCGTTAAACGTCGAGCCGAAATAGGCTCCCGCAACGCCCGTAGTGTTGGTGATGTTCGCCATGGTGCCCGCAGTGCCGTCGAGCAATCGCTTGTTCGACCATTGCGTGCTTGTGGCGATTCGATCAATCGATTGAATGACCGACCGGATCTCCGCTTGGTTCGCCTGTAGCTGAGCACTATCGACAACGGCGGTGTTCGCCGCGTAGACGGTGATTCCTCGCAGACCCCGAAGCAGACGCTGGACCTCATCCATTGCCCCTTCTGCGGTCTTTGCCAAGTTCACCGCGTCTTGGCTGTTTCGCGACGCTTGCTCGATGCCGCTGATCGTCGCGCGCATGCCTTCAGAAATGATCAAGCCCGCAGGATCGTCTGCAGCACTCACGATTCGAAGACCGGTGCTGAGACGATTGATCGAACCCGCAACCTCAACGTTCGTGTTTCCGAGGTTGCGCAAGGCGGTCATGCCCGGCACGTTGGTATTGATTCTTAGACTCACAGTTTTGCCAACTCCTAGTAAAACCGCCGGTAAAAACGGTTCTCATGGGAATTCATCGGCGAAACATGGAATCTCCTTAGGTTGCCTAACAGGAAACTTCAGCTTTTCTCGTGAGAATTGTTCTCAAAGTCGCTCAGTTCTTGCTTGGCGAGGTTCCAAAGCCTGTCCCACTCCTCAGGCGAAAGATTTGTGAGGTCGGCCTCCGAGAGGGCTTCCATCCGCTGAAAACGGAGGGTGAAGCGATGCAACATTCGTCTCAATGCTTGTTCTGCGTCGACCTTATGCCACCGGGCGAGGTTCACGACAGTGAAGAGCAGATCTCCGATTTCGGCCTCAGTCTCAGCCTTGGTCGTTGCCCTTTGTAGCTCTTCGACTTCCTCGTCGAGTTTCGTGTAGACGCCTTCGATATCCGGCCATTCGAAACCGGCTCTCGCCGCACGCTCACTTATGGCAAGGGCTCGCGCCAAGGCAGGCATGGCTGGGGGAATCCCATCAAGAATGGAAGTTGAACTTTCCGGTCCCTTAGACTTCTTCTCGCTCTTTTTGATCGCATCCCAGTTTCGAAGCACTTCGTCCGAATCCGAAACGGAAACATCTCCAAAAACGTGGGGGTGTCGGCGAATCAGTTTGGTGAAAATCTCCCGGGCGATCGTGCCTGTACTGAATTTTCCGGCGCGAGTGGCGATCTCCCCGTGAAGAATCGGTTGCATGAGCACGTCACCCAGTTCTTCGGCGATCGAATCAGAACCTGATTCGATTGCGTGGGCCGCCTCAAATGTTTCCTCGATAAGGTGCTTCACCAAGGTTTGGTGAGTTTGCTTCTTATCCCAAGGACACCCATGGGGCCCAAGCAGCAGCGCCAACGTGGTTTGAAGAACCCGAAGAGGATCATTGTCGGGGACGAAGACAATATCGCCCGGCTGAACTTTGTCTGCGTCGAATGCCTGGATAGCAAGCCCGAGGTTGCTCAGCGCAGGCACCGAGCAGTCTCGGGGATTGGCATGAAAATAAGCCCGACCCAAAAGATCGGACAGCCCAACGCCTTCAAGCCAAGTTAGAGTCGGTGACTCGCCAACTTCAATGATCCGCACAAAGGTGGTTTACCCACCCTTGCCCGCAAACTTTACGAGGTCGTTGTACAACTGGGCGAATTCTGGGCGCTTGATGTCCACCACCGCCTTTTGTCGCGCCTCGGAAACCATCTTTGGAAGGTTATTCTTGATTCGACCCTTGAAGAGCATCAACTCGATCTTAAGATCAGCGCGAAGTTCGGGGGTGAGTGTCTTCTTAGACTCAGGCTTCAGGTCTTCCACATAGATCTTGCCCTGATACTTGTCGAACGGGAACCAGTCTGTGAACTGACCCTTCGATTTGCCCTGGACAACTTTGCGGAGACCTTCGGGAAGCAACTGTAGCGGAAACGTTCCGAAGGAACCGCCACGAGACTTTGATTCATCGATGGAGAGACTTTCTGCCACCTTCGAAAAAGCGGTGCCCTTCTTGAGTTGGTCGTCAACCGCCAACTTGTCGATTGCCGATTCGACGACGATGATCCGCAACGTGTACATCGCCGGGGTTGAAAGAACGCCCGGATCGTCTTTCACGTACTGGTCGATCTCTGCGTCGGTGACGGTAACCCCTAACGTTTGGAGCTTGAATTGCGTCAATTCATACCGAATCTTTGACCGCAACTCTTCTTCGGTTCGACCCGTTGCTTTCCACTTTTCCAGTAGGTCTGGTTGCCGCTTCAATCGCTTAGCAGTCTCATTTGCAACCTCCAGATCGGTAGGTGCCGCACCTTTTTCAGTCGCCAACTGCAAGACGATCGACTCCGTCAGCATCGCGTCCAGGGTCAAGAATCCGGGAGGCATGTCGATGTTCTGACCAGATTTGCGCACCCCTTCCAACATCTCCATGCGCCGGTAGTAATCGCCGTATTTGATGTCCTTCCCGTTCACAACCGCAATGGTCGCGTTCAAGTCGATCTGTGCATTCGCATGCGAATGCAGACCTAAAGAGGTAAGGGCGACTAAACCAAAAAGCCCGAGCCGTCTCGTCATACGCAAGGTAAGACGAACAGGTCGAGCTTTAGATTCCCAACTTTAGATCGGAGAAGGGTCGGAGGCCCTAAGAGAGAGCCTTTTCCAGTTCGGGAAGGACCTCATAGAGATCACCGACAATTCCAAGATCCGCCTGATCAAAGATCGGAGCGTCACCGTCTTTGTTGATGGCGACGATGAGTTTCGAGTCTTTGATTCCCGCCATGTGCTGAGTGGATCCGCTGATCCCTGCGGCAATATACAGGTCCGGGGCAACGACTTTTCCAGTCTGTCCGACCTGAAGATCATTGGGGGCGATTCCAGAGTCCACCGCAGCGCGAGTTGCTCCAACCGCCGCGCCGAACTTGTCGGCAAAGCCACCGATCACCTGCTCGAAGGTTGCCGCATCCTTGAGCGGTCGACCACCCGAAACCACAAACTTCGCTTGGGAGAGGTCTGGTCGGCCACCTTGCCGAGCGGAGGTTGAGACTCGTTTCACCCTTCCGGTGTCGGAAATCGAGATGCTCTCAACCGACCCATTGGGTCCCGGAACCGTTTTGTCGAAGCCTGCGGGCCGAAATGTCATGACAATCGGAGTGGACTCGGCCTTCACTCGCGCCAACACAGAACCGGCGACCATCGGTCGTTCAAACTCGGTCTCCGAGAAAACTTTGACAACATCGGTGATCATGGCCGACTGATTGATTCCGGCGACCCTCGCCATGAGGTCCTTCGCCCTCATCGAGGAAACTGCCGCAACGTGAGTGTAATTAGCCGCCACCGACGCGACCGATTTTCCAATGTTGTCGGCTGGAGGCACCTCTACGAGATTGGCAACATGAATCTTCGATGCCCCGGCGTTTCCGGCTTCTCCGGTGAGAAGGAGCACATCGTACGTGCCGAAACTAGCACCAAAGCCCGCGACCTGACTCAGTTCAGACGGGTCGAAGCAGATAACCAGAAGGGACATTAGAAAACACCTCGATCTTTAATGGCTTGAGCAAGCTCCGCAACGGAGCCAACTTTTCGTCCTGGGGGACGAGCCGGGGCCGGAGCAAAGGAAACGACAGAAGACTTAGGAGCGGGCACGCTTGCCAAAGGCCGCTTTTCGAGCGGCTTGCTTCGAGCCTTAATGATTCCTGGCAGCGCGATGTAGCGCGGTTCGTTCAATCGAAGGTCAGTGGTAACGAGACAAGGGTAGGGAAGTTCCAAAGTCTCCTCGCCCGAGTCTGTTTCGCGAACAACCGTCGCTTTGTCGGCGGCGAAGTCGGTCTTCGCGGCGAAGGTCGCCTGGGGCCAATCAAGAATGGCGGCGAGCATCTGCCCCGCCTGATTGTTGTCGTCATCGGTAGCCTGCTTGCCCATGAGAACAACGTGAGGCGCTTCTGCGGCCACGAACTCGCTGAGGACCTTGGCAACCGCCGGGCTATCCAAAGGCTCCTGGGTTTCGAGGAGAACCGCTCGATCGGCACCGATGGCAAGTGCTTTACGAAGCTGCTCTTCGCACTCGCCCTTACCAACGGACACCACGACTACTTCCGTGAATCGGCCCGCTTCCTTTTGTCGAACGGCCTCTTCCACCGCGATTTCGTCAAACGGATTGATTTCAAACTTCGCCCCGCCGGAGTCAAGTCCTGCGCCATCGGCGGTTGGCTTGACCTTAGCGTATGGGTCCACGACGCGCTTGATTGGAACGATTGCTTTCATGGTCACTTCGTTGTGGGTTGTAGTGTACCGAGGGGACCTTCTTGGCCCCCTCCAGCAACTTGCTTGGGATTGATTCTACGAACGACGCCCTAACTTGCTCTGCGCCGCTTAGAATCCACGTCTAGTTTCGAAGCGGCTTCCCGAATTCAAGCATGTGCTTGATCCGTTGAACGGTCGGCAAGTTGGTGACAAGCTCCAAGAAGCGGGCTCGTTCTTGGTGAACAGCCAACTCGTAGGAGTCCACTTTCGTGTAGATCGCCTTGAGTTGGTCTCCAATCGTCTCGTCGTACTTCGTGAGATCGCCCTTGGAAATCAGTTCCTGCTGAGCACGGTCGATCATTCCTGTAACCGGACCTACGACAGTTTTCCACTCGGGTCTCGGCAGCGGCTCTACCGTTAGAGCAGCCTGCTTGGCCTTCCAGATGAGCATATCTGGGTGATAACAGGTGAGGTCGGTCTCCCGAAGGTATCCAAACTGACGAGCGTGATCGGCGCTCGTGGAAACAGTGCCCAGGGTGAGAGACATCACGCTATCAACCAACGATTGCGCCGAATGCTGGTTGCGAAGTCGACTGAGGACAACCCCTCGACCCCCGGGAATCAGGCCGACCTTGGCTTCTGGGAGCCCGATCGTGCTCTCTGCAAGGGCGACCACCTGAGGACAGCTCATCGCAACTTCAAACCCGCCACCCAAGCAATACCCACGCACCGCGCTTACCACTCGCTTGGTTTCCAGCAGCTCGCCAAGACTTTGAAGCGCGATCAGGGCTTCGTCGATCCCGGCAGCGTCTCCCTCGTCAATCCTTCCAACGAGGAATTTGAGGTCAAAACCGACGCTGAATTGCGGAGACTCTGAGGTGAGAACAAATCGATCCTCGCGATCGCGAAGGAATGCGGTGAGTTCATTGATGAGATCCGGTGTAAAGACGCCGAGCTTGGTTGTTGTCCCAATGGCGAGAACACCGTCGCCGAGATCGCGAACATTGAAGTTCTGCGCCGCCTCAACAATGGGGAAGTCGTGGAGCGCTTTGTACTCGGGTCGAGAAGGAATTGCTCGATACGCCCCGGATTCTTGGTCGAGTTGTTGACCGTCTCGGTAGAAGTCTTTGTATTCGGACGGACAGAGCCAGGTCCCAGAGAAATCTCGGCAGACGACTCGATCTTCGCCGATCATGTCCGCGAGCTCGAAGGGACCTGCCTCCCATCCGAAGCCCCACTTCATGATGTTGTCGAAATCGGAAATGGAGTGCGAGACTTCTTGCTGCAGGGTGATTCCGTACTGCACGCTCGGAATCAGATAGTGGCGTAGAAAATCGCCGACCTTGTCCTTGCTCTCGATCGCCTTTGCGATGCGCTCGCGAAGAGGCAGCTTTTTCAGTTCGTCTAGGATTGGAAGTTCGGGCTCGAGTCTTTGGCGGTATGCCTGAGTTCTCATGTCGTAGACCAGAATTTCCTTCCCGTCCTTTCGATAGAACCCTTTGGTTACCTTTTGGCCGATCGCGCCTTGGGCGATCAAATGCTTGATCGACTTGACCGTGTCGAACACCCCTACGTGGGGGTCTTCCGGACAGCGCGTCACCAAGTTCGCGGCGATGTCTTCCATGACATCCAACCCAACAAGGTCGTTAAGCCGGAAGCTGGCGCTCTTGGGTCTTCCTAAGAATGAACCCGTGATCGCATCCACTTCTTCGACCGAAAGTTGAAGCTTTTCCGCGATCGCCACCGCGTAGTACATCGACCACATTCCGAATCGGTTTGCGATAAAGCCGGGTGTGTCCTTGGCGACCACAACTCGCTTTGCGACCTTATCTTCAAGAAACGTCTCAACTGCTCTCAAGACAGCCGGATCGGTTTGATCCGTCGGAATGAGCTCCATGAGCTTCAAGTAACGAGGGGGATTGAAAAAGTGAGAACCAACGAATCGGCTACGGAATGAATCGGACCGTCCCTCGGCTAATAGGGCAAGTTGAAGTCCGCTGGTGTTCGTCGTGATAAAGGCGTCTGGCCGGAGATGGGGTTCGATTTGCTCGAAAAGTGCTTGTTTGACATCGAGACGTTCCACGATCGCTTCGCAAACCCAATCCGCTTCACGAACTCTTTCGATATCCGTATCGATTCCAAGAATTTCAACCGCCGCCGCCGTCGAGGGAACATAAAAGTGAGGAGGACGAATGTGTTTTGCCCGGTGGAAAGATTCTTCGCAGTCTCGCCGAGTTCGATCAAACAGCATCACGTGGAAGCCAAGGTTGGCGAGGTGGGCCGCAATTCCGCTCCCCATCGTGCCTGCTCCTATCACTGCGACGCGTTTAACTTCAGAGGGATACTGCCCGAGGGCGTGTTCTACGAAGTCGGAATTCATGGTGCCTAATCTACCGCCTCTGTTCTACACCTTCCAGCTATTCGTCATTTCCACCGAACGGCGCCGATAAAATTGAAGTGACCTGCTAAGTTTGACAGTCCCCCCTGCCGAAGCTATACTTAAGTCGAATGCGTCAACGTATGAATGAGGTGAAACAATAGCAAGGTTTAGAAGACCTGTCCGTCCCGAGCCAGCCCCGGACATTAATGGGCGTCTGCTCAAATTCAAAGAACTGCGCCTGATCAATTTTGAGGGCAAGCAGCTTGGAGTGTTCTCATCACGCGAAGCCCTAAACATGGCTCAGGGTGAAGGACTGGACCTCGTTCTCATCACCGCGACGGCGGACCCTCCCGTTGCGAAAATCGTTGATTACGGCAAGCACAAGTATCTGGAAGGCAAGGCCGGAAAGGATAAGAAGAAGCATTCTGCCGAAGTAAAGGGTATAAAGATAAGCCCGCGAATCGCGGAGCACGACATGGGCTTCTTGTCCAAGAACGCAATTCGCTTCTTGGAAGAGGGCCACAAGGTTAAAGTTACTTGCCAATTTCGGGCGCGAGAGATCGCTCACCCTGAACTTGGACAGAAGCGACTAGCAATCTTTGCCGAGTTGTGCGCCGAAGCGGGATCCGTGGAGAGGGCTCCGGCTCTCGACGGAAGGCTCATGATCATGATCCTGACGCCTAAACCTGGAGCAAAGAAGAAAGATGCCAAAGCTGAAGACAAACAAGACGGCGGCGAAGCGGTTCAAGATCACGGGGACGGGCAAGATCACCCGGAGACGGACGCACAATAGCCACCAGTTCTTGCATAAGCGAAAGAGCGCCCGACGAGCCCTGGAAGGGGAACCGGTGATCTTTCAAGGCGAGAAGAAGAGAATCCGACGTCTTCTCGTTATGTAGTTCCGTGGGAGTTCGCTCCCACTTCGTCCTTTACCGTCACTGCCGATTCGGATCGGTTGGGAAGCGGTGAACCAAGCAAACAAGGAGTAATTAATGGCACGTGTTAAACGTGGTTTAATGCGCCACAAGCGCCACAAGAAAATCATCGCAAGAGCATCAGGCTATTGGGGTCGAAAGAAGAACGTCTTCAGCCGAGCCCATGAGCAGGTGATGAAGTCCGGACAGTACGCTTTCCGAGACCGCCGAGCAAAGAAGCGCGACTTCCGCCGCCTCTGGATCGTTCGGATCACCGCAGGGTGCGCTGAAGCCGGAATCAAGTATTCGCAGCTGATCCACGGTTTGAACTCGCAAGGAATTCAAATCAACCGAAAGATGCTCAGCGAGCTGGCTATCGCCGACATGAACGCTTTCAAAGCAGTCGTCGAACAAGCTCGAAAGGGTCTGTAACCAGGACAAAGGAAAAAGAGAGCGGGGAGCTTATTGGCTCCCCGCTCTCTTTTTTGTATTTACCGATCGATCCGGCGTCAGTCGTTTGCTGTTTCAAGCTCAGAAACGTCAAGGGTGGCCTTCTGCTTAAGGCCGTTCAACTGGGCATCGTTCCAGTCGCCACTTGCTCTTCCCACGCGCTCGATTTCCGGGAGCGCTTCCAGCGCAAACGTCTTCAAGTCCCTTGAGGAGAAGTCCGCACCAGCGTCTCGAAACGCATGAGGATAGTTCAGAACGGCTCCTCCGCCTACTCCGACCAAGAAATCCTGCTTCGTCGACCGAAGCTCGGTGAGCGACCGAATGAGCTCAAGGGTGGACTCGATGCTGTCCGCCGCCGAGCAACTGATTAGGACAAGGTCCGGCTTGTTCTCTCGCACCGAGGCAACGAAACTGTCTACGGGCACGTTGGCTCCCAGATACTGGGTCTTCCATCCGCAAAACCGAAGATAGTCGTTGATCATTCGCAGACCAATGACGTGCCACGAGTGAGGCGCGCAACCAAGAATAGCGGATCGTTCGCTACGAGAACGTGGTCCAAAGAACTGTGCCGTCCTTGAAAGCATTCGTTCCGTGATCGCCGAAGCCATGTGCTCTTGCGCCTCGTCAATGGCTTCCACCTTGTACCAGGTGCCCACGGTTGCCATTGCTCCGCCCAAGAAGTCTTGAAATATCTCAAGAATCGTAAGCCGTGCCTTGAGACAGCGATCGAGGATCTCTGCACACTTGCCCTCATCGCCCCGAATGGCTGCTTTTGCGTATTCCTTTGCCGACTCCGCGATATTGATTTCAAAAACTTCGTCTTCGCCCTCTCGGAGAAAAGATCGAACCGCGTCTTCAATGTCCGCTGAAGCAATACTGTAAAAAACCTGCCTTCCGTCTTTTGAAGCGCGAACGATGCCCTTTGCTCGCATGCGAGCAAGGTGGTTTGACACGTTCGGTTGCTTCAAACCGGTTTGCTCCACGAGTTCCGAGACATTGCGCGGACCCTTCAGGAGTTCCTTTAAAATCGTCCTACGGGAGGCTTCACTTAATTCTTCGTAAACATTCACGCTGGTTTTTATCCCTTTCCTATCATTCTACGCTGAATTGATTCGTTCGTAGGCTGATATATCATTCGGCACCGTTGAGTGAACTCTAAAGGGGCCTCTTTATACATCCCCCGTTCTGGTACAACCAGAGGCGCAACGAAGCGCCGGAATGCGTAGAACCGATTGAAGTCGGGAAACGCCCCGCCGAAGCCAAGGATTACAACGATGTTTCTTGAGATTACGCCCACTGAGAACGATTTTCTTTCGACGGTCCGATCGTTTGTCGAGGCCGAAGTCCTTCCAAAGACACGCAAGTGGGAGGAGCAAAAGGCTTTTGACGACGACATTTGGCTGAAGCTCGGCTCGGCCGGCATGCTTTCCATGACCCTTTCAAAGGAGAACGGTGGTCTTGGTCTCTCGTGCATGGGCTACGTGGAAACCTGTCGCGAGCTTGCGAAGGGAGACCCAGCCCTTTCGATGAACGTCGCTGCGATAAACGCCCTTTGCGTCGCGCACATCGAGGTCTTCGGAACCGAAGAGCAGAAGCAGAAGTATCTGCCTGGGATCAAGACCGGTGAAATCAAGCTCGCCTGGGGTCTCACGGAGCCAGACGCAGGATCTGACGCCCGACGCGTTCGCACGAAGGCGGAACCCATTGAAGATCGCCCGGGCTACTTCAAGATCAACGGCCACAAGATGTTCATTACAAACGGTGGCAAGGCTGACTTGATCATCCTCATCGCCCGTACCTCCGAGACCGAGCTGAGTGCTTTCCTTGTGGAGACCAAGCAAGATGGGTACGTCTTCGACCAACGCATTCACACCGTCGGTGTTTCTGCCTCCAACACAGTTGCCTTCAAGCTGAAGGACGCGATTGGCTGGCACACGCCGTGCACCTTCGAGCAAGCAATTGGTCTGCTCTATCGAGGCCGACTTGGCATCGCAGCGATGGCTCTTGGTATCGCCGAGAAGGCATTTGAGCTGATGGTCGAGTACTCCAAGCAGCGAGAGCAGTTCAATCGCCGTCTCTGCGACATGCAGTCGGTTCAAAACTTCATCGCCGACAGCGCGATGGAGATCGAGGCTGCTAAGCTTCTTCTGCACAAGGGGGCGAAGATGTTCGACATGGGCCTTCCGGTTGTGAAAGAATCGTCGATGGCAAAGCTCTACGCGAGCGAAACCGCGAATCGTGTGACCAATCGCGCTATTCAGGTGCACGGCGGTCGAGGCATGACCTACGAGTTCCTGGTTGAGAAATTGTGGCGGGATGCCAAACTTACCGAGATCGGCGAAGGCTGTAGCGAAATTCAACGCATGGTTATCGCAAAACAGTGTCTGCGATAGCGGCATCTATTCCGTATCATAGAGAGCGATGAATTTGCTCTCTATGATTCCCTTGGTACTTGCAACTTCCGGATTGAACCGAGTTCAAACCGAGGGTGAGGCGATCTCCCTGTCCCGAAAGTTTCTGGCGAATCAAGTTCTGGACTACTCGGTGGAGGGAAGCCTAACTGTTGAGCAGAGGTCAGGCGAACTCCAAACCTTCATTCCGGAAGACATCACCCAGCGCTACGGCTTCACGCTCACCATTCAGAAGCCGAAAGTTGATGGGATTGTCCAGGCTCTCTACGAGCGGCCGAATATCACCCAGGTCACAGAGTCGGCCGGAGAAGCGCCGCAAACCATTAAGATCCCCCTGAAATACAAACTTCAGATGGATGTCTCGCCGGTGAACGATGTTCTTGACATCGTAGACCTCACTCCGAAGGATCCCAAGAAAAAGGGAAGTCAACAACGTACTCTCCGGGTGCTTCAAGACAATCTGACCGATAACGTTGCGGCCGGGCTTTTGGGTCAGTTCGTCGGCGAGATGTATCGACTTGCCCTATTCACCGGCAACCTCGATTCGTCCATGGACTTCGCACCAAAGCTTCCGCTCGAGAAAGTGAAAGTCGGTGACACCTGGAAGCGGACGGTTGGATTTACGCCGCAAAAGAACAAAGCGGATGCCAATCAGGCTGTCCAACGGCTCGACTACACCTTCACCTACAAGGGGAAGATGAAGAACTCGGCTGGGAAGGATATTCTCCGCATCAGTGCCGATTTCTCAACGAAAGCCGATCTAGCCGCATACGCGGCGCAACTCCTCGGCGAGAAAAACGCATCGGGCGAGATAAAAAAACTGCCCTTGGAACTGAGCGCGGCAATCGACTTCGATTTGGACCCGATTTCTCATCACACCCTGCGTGCGACAGCTAAATCTCAAGGCAAATTCGAGATTTACGTAGGCAGTGCGTCCAACGCAATTCTACAAACGAACCTGCGCGGACGCACGACTCTAAAATTGAACAAGATTAATTCCGTCAAAACTAAATAACGAATCCACAAAAGAGCATCGTAGACTGTTCCCATGACGTCCTTAATCGGACGGTAATTGCACTAGGGTGCCGGGCAGGGGATGGCGTTAGTAAAAACGAAAACGCCCAGAGTCGTGGGGGGCTCAAGGGTGGAGGAAAGGTGGCTCCAAGATCGCTTTCGCGCTCTTGGGGTTGTTGCCCTTTTCACACTCGCCGCGATCGGTCTCCCGAGTTTTGCTAAAGAGCCGCTTGCCTGGGCTTTATTGGTGCCCTTCCTGCTTAGATCGGGCCTAAAGGCTGTCCCTCCGGTATCGATCGTGGCGATCCTATCGCCGGTTTGGGCAGGCACCTTCGACATCGCCCCGGACCATGTTGCTTTTGCGGTCCTGGTGGAGGGAGTCGCCCTCGGTTTCCTCTTTGCAGACTATCGCTCGGCTCGCCTGACACTTGTTCCCAACATCGCCCTTGGGCTTGCCGTCTCAATGGGTGTTGCCAACGGCATGAACCCGTGGGTAGGCGCTTGCCTTGCACTGTTCCTGCCCACGGCGGCTCTGCTCGGGCTTCGCCGAGTAACGCCGATGCCGGAGCAACTTGGTTTTCCAAGCATTTTTGAGATGGGCGTTCTCTTCTCCGGACTTTTGCTATCGACCCGAGCACTCGTGTTTTTGGGACCTCTCGGAGACCGATCTGTCGGAATCGCCATCGTCCCTTGTTTTGCAGCAGCCTACGTTCTCTTTCGCAGGCGAACGCTTTCCGAGCGTGCAGAGACCTGCCTACGGTCGATGAGCGCCATGTTGAATCACGCCCATCCCTACACGGGTTCGCACTCTGGTCGGGTTGCAGAACTGGCCAAAGAGGTCGGAAAGAGGTTAGGCATCGGTGATCGCCGACTTGAGTTGCTAGGACACGCCGCCCTCCTGCACGACATCGGCAAACTCGCGGTCGATGAGCGCATTCTTGAAAAGCCAGGCAAGCTCACCGACGAAGAGTACGAGCAGGTCAAGCTTCACCCCGAATACGGCGCCCGGATTCTCCGCCTCGTTGGGGGATTTGGGAACGTCGCCCACTGGGTTCGGTTCCACCATGAGCGGGTAGATGGAAGAGGGTATCCGAAAGGACTCAGCGGTGATCAAATCCCCCTCGAAAGCAAGATCATCTGTGCGATCGACGCTTTTGACGCGATGACCGGGAGCGATGAGGACTCGATTCGGCGGTATCGCAAGCCGATCTCTCCGGAAGAAGCGCTCGCCGAACTGAAGCGATGCAGCGGAACACAGTTTGATGAAGCGGTCATTCATGCCATGGAAGGGGCCCTGGCACAGAGGGGGATCAAAGCCGCAAGATGAATCCTCTCGTCGTCCAAACGCTGTTGGTATGCATCCTAACCGTCGGGATCTTTGAATTCTGGCGAGCGTACGCGAAGAAGGACACCTACCTTCGAATCGCGCAGGCGTTTTCTCGCGCCACCGAACTCCGATGCAACAGTCACTTTGGGCTTTCAAAGGAGGTCGAAGTCGTTTCTCTGGACGTTGCGAAGGCTCTTGGTGTAACGGGTCGAACGCTTGAAGACCTTCGCCTAGCGACCTACTTGCGAGATATCGGACTCAGCGGAGTTTCTTACGAAGTCTTGAATAGGGAAGATCGAACCGTTGCCGATGAGTCAATGTACGCGCGACACCCCGAGGTCGGTGCCTCGATCCTCCAAATGATCCCGGCCTATCGAGCTCTCTCGCCCATCGTAAGAGCCCATCACCTTTCGTACGAGGTTGCTCCAGATGCCCCGTTGGCGGCCAGGATTCTGGCCGTTGCCACCGACTTCGTTTGGTTTGACCGGTTCGTTGGCAGAAGGGTCGCCATTGCAAAGATCTCACTCGGTGCAGGCACGCGGTACGATCCAAAAGTCGTCCAGGCGCTTACAAGGCTCTTTGCAGAAGAGCCCGAAGAAGCCTCGGCATCTTTGATATGAATCGTGTTGAGCTGAAGCCTGTCACCCTGATTGCGATTGGGTTTTTCGTCGCCTCCATGCTGCTCCGACTCGTGGGCTGGACGTGGGGGCTTCCGAGCCAGGGTCAAGATTTCAGTCTGCATCCGGACGAATATCCCAACGCCGCTTTCTCCCAGCAGATCGACCTTGCGAAAGGGAAGTTGACCCCAGGCGTCTACAACTACGGGACGCTCTACTTCACGGTCCTGAAGGTTGCAGGCGATGTTGCCATCACATACGGCGGCAATCCTGAAAAGCCTTCGGAGCGGATTGCGCTCGTCCACAAGGCGGGGCGCTTCCTCAACCTCGTTTTCGGCTCTCTGCTTCCGGTCATTGCCTGGCTTGCGCTCTCTAGAAGGGGCAGTTGGCAAGGGGCGGGAATAGCCGCCGGGATGTTGGCCGTTGCCCCGGCGCTTTCCGTTCATTCTCGATTTCAAACCGTCGACATGCTGGCGTTGCTCCTTTCGCTCGGGGGTTTGGTAGCGGCGTTCAATATCCTTGACGAGGACCAACCCGCCCTTAAGTGGGCTCTGATTGCGGGAGCTTTTTGCGGACTCAGCGCGGGTACGAAGTACGTTGGAATTGTCGGCCTGCTTCCCGTGTTCGTGGCGCTGGGGATGAGATTGAAAGGCGGAGCCATCCCCGGCGTCGTCGGATCCGGCCTGGTTGCGGCGATCGCCTTTGTGGTCGCAACCCCCGGAGCCCTCCTGGACCAAGAAGCGTTTTGGCGAGACTTTCAATTTGAACTGGACCACACTAAAACGGGCCATGGAATCGTTTTCAGCGGTACACCCAGCGCGCTGATCTATCATCTTGGAAACTTTGTTTTAGGGTTTGGAATTCTCGCTTCGATCCTTGGAATGGCGGGTCTTCTTCAAGGCGCCAGGCAGAAAGACCGCATCGCCATTCTCTCTTTGATCTTCTTCTTGATTTACCTCGTGGCCATTTCTCGGGCAGAGATCAAGTTCATGCGGTACGTCTTGCCCCTCTTCCTTCCGCTTGCCATCGGGATCGGACGCTTCATTCAAAATCTGCCCGGCGAGATTACAGATCGAACCAAGAAGATTGCACTGGTTGGAGCCGTCCTCGCAGTTGCAGGTGTTGACCGAGGCGGCCTGATGGGATCGGTACAGTTTGGCCTGCAAATGAGTCTTCCAGACACTCGCACGGTTGTGGCGGATTACTTGAAGCAGGACTCATCCAAGAGTGTGGGAGTCGTTTCTGATCCATGGTTTTGGACCCCTACGCTCTACCCCGAAACCGCGGCCCCAAGATTCGCAGGTCCGGAGCGAATTCAGGCGTTCCGAGAAGCATCACCTCTCCGAGTGCTTCAGTTCATCCCCGATTCAGGCATCAACGACCGCTATGACTGGGACACCCGGCTGCTCAGTGACTTGAAGCCAGATCGGGTGGTGTTCTCCAGCTTTGAAACGCAGGCCGTCGACCGCATTGCTTCGCTCAAGAAGGCTGGGAGGAAGTTCACCGACGTCGAATCCCTTCTCGCCGACCGTTACACCGCCTTCGCCGAGCAACTTTCTAAGGAATATGAACTCGACAAGGTGTTCAACCCGAAGCCGACGATCCTCGTGGAGGACATGGAGTATGTCGGACCCACGGTGTGGGTATGGAAACGGAAGGGCTCTTAGAGGATGTGGAGTGGTTCCTCGATCATCTCCTGGTTGAGAAAGGGGCCTCTCCGCACACCGTTTCAAACTATCGACGCGATCTCAGCGCGATCGTCCAACTCCTCGCTTCCGCCTCGCTGAAGACGTGGGGAGACGTCACAAATAGGCATCTGACGTTGCTAGACCCGTGGTTAGAGACCGCGAGTTCGACGCGCACCGCCCAACGACGAATCAGTGCGTTCAGAAGTTTTTTGCGATTCCTGAAGCGTCAGGGGGTGAAGATAGAGATCGATCTGCCGTCCACCGCCGGATTCAAAACCCCGAAACGGTTGCCAAAGGCGATGCCCGCTACCCTAGTTGCCAAGATGATGGAGACGGACATGGCGGGGCCAACCGGGTTGCGCAATCAGGCACTGATCGCACTCCTCTTTGGTTGCGGCCTTCGCATTTCCGAAGCGATTGAACTTGGCCTTAACGATTACGACCAGGAGAACCGCGCCCTCCGAGTTCTTGGCAAACGTCAGAAAGTGCGGATGGTGCCCGTTCCGGAGGAGGTCGATCAGGTCATCCAAACATATCTCATGCGAGGACGAACCGAGATCATGCGGAAGCCTACGGACAAGCTCCTTTTGTCGGTCCGGGGAAACAAACTTTCGCGGCAAGTGGCCTACGACATTGTCAACGAACTTGCTCGGTCAGTTGGGAAGAATCAGCCGACGGGACCGCACACCTTGCGACATTCTTACGCGGTTGCGCTCCTGAAAGGAGGCGCGGACCTTCGAGTCGTTCAAGAGTTGTTGGGGCACGCAAGCATCGTGACCACTCAGGTTTATACGCAGTTGGAAGATGAGGCGATCTCGCAAAACTATCGCCGAGCGCACCCTAGAGGATAGGGAAGCCTAACCGGCTTCGCATTCGTAGGTGATTGTAGAAGCGTCAAATTCGATCTCGCCCGTCTGAAGCATTCGTGAGATATAGGGCACGCACAATCCGCAGTTGATACCGGCGTCAAACCTGTCGCCGATTTCTTCCAGAGATTTCGCGCCGGAGAGTTTCATCTCAGCGAAAGTGATGGATGCGCAAACGCAACGACGCACTGGACGTAATCCAGATTCGCTCACTCCCTCACCAGCCCAGGCAACTCGTCGACTCCCATTACCGATAGATTTCTATCAGTATGCATCAATACGTTCGAACCGAGTCGAAAGGCTCCGGCTAATCCAATCATTGCCGCGTTGTCTGTACAAAGGGAGAACGGAGGAACAATCACCTGAACTCCGTAACGCTCGCCGAGCTTCGTTGCCTGATTCCTCAGGTCTTTGTTAGCAGAGACGCCGCCCACCAGGGCAATGGAACGAGGGTGGTTCTCCTGAATGGAGTACTCCAAACGTGCGATCAGCACATCCACAATAGCTGCCTGTACCGAAGCGGCCATGTCTGCCGCGTTGATGGGAGACTGGGCAGACTCAACGTGTCGAAGTACCGCTGTCTTCAGACCCGAAAAGCTCATCTCGTAGGTTCGCTTTCCGAGAGCCCTTGGCAGATCGAACGCCTTTGGGTTTCCTGAAGGTGCCAGTTCTTGGATCGCCCGGCCTCCTGGATACCCAAGACCCAACAGACGAGCGGTCTTATCGAATGCTTCTCCCGCCGCATCGTCCCGAGTCTCGCCTAAGAGTCGGTAGCTACCTAACGACTCGATGAGAACCAACTCGCTGTGCCCCCCGCTTGCCACTAACGAGACCATCGGAAAAAGAGGTTCTTCGTCAGCAGCCAGAATCGAGAGCAGATGCCCTTCGATATGATGAACACCCACGATAGGCTTCTGAGTCGATAGCGCTAGTCCTTTGGCAAAACTTGCCCCGACACTGAGGGCTCCTACCAGTCCTGGGCGGGTCGTTACCGCAAACCCATCGATATCCTGAAGTTCGAGGTTTGCCAGTCGCAATGCCTCGTCTACGACGGGGACGATCGCTTCGGTATGAGAACGCGCCGCCGCCTCTGGGACGACTCCACCCCATTTCTGATGCATTTCGATCTGCGTTGCAACGACGTTGCTCAGCACGGATCGTCGCTGGACGACCGCTGCCGATGTCTCATCGCAACTGGTCTCTATTGCCAGAACTCGACCGGGAAAGAGCAGATCGCTTACCGTCATGCTTTCGGCCAGTTCGCCGCTGCCGAAGGCAAATCGTACAGCCACATGATCACGGCGTCCTCTTTGTTGTCAGGATAGTAGCCCTTGCGGACCGCGGCACGGACGAAGCCGAATTTCTCGTAGAGACGCATGGCGGGTTCATTGGAGGCACGAACCTCAAGCGACGCGCACTGGGCTCCTCGATTCACTGCTTCGGTAAGTAGCCGGGTCATGAGCTTCTCCCCGATCCCTTTCCGACGGTGTTTGCGATCAACAGCAAGGGTGATGATATGAGCCTCGTCGATGACCATCCAGATGCCTCCGTAGGCGATGGGAGTGCCCAGCTCAAGCCCAACAAGGAAGTATCCGTGAGGGTGGGAGAGCTCGTTCTGGAACGACTTTTCCGACCATGGAGCGCCGTTCGCCTCTTTCTCAATTTCTAGAATGGCCGGGATATGACCGGCATCTAGAGTTTCGAAACGAAGCGTCGAGACCATGGTAGATCAGCCTCCGAGATAGGCTTCTTTGACCTTTGGATCGGCAAGGAGTTCCTTGCCGGATCCGCTGAGAACAACGTTGCCCGTCTCAAGCACATAGGCTCGGTGGGCAATTTCTAGCGCCCGGTTTGCGTTTTGCTCAACGATCAAAATCGTTTTGCCCGCCTTGTTGACATCTAGAACGATGTTGAAGATCTCGGTGACCAGGTTGGGAGCGAGACCCAAGCTGGGCTCGTCCAGAAGAAGCAGTTCGGGACGCGACATGAGCGCGCGACCGATCGCGAGCATTTGCTGCTCACCACCAGACATCGTCCCAGAGTTTTGCTTCACCCGCTCGCGAAGACGAGGGAATCGGTCCATCGCCGACTGAATATCTTTCTCAATCTCCTTGTCGTTTCGCAGATACGCCCCCAGTTGAAGGTTTTCGTAAACCGACATGTTCGTGAAGATCCGTCGACCCTCGGGCGAATGGCTGATGCCTGCCTTAACGATGTCGTGCGGGGCCATTCCGGTGATGTCCTGCCCCTTGAAGGAGAGTGAACCGCTTCGCGGGCGCAGAATCCCGCTGATTGTTCGCAGGAGCGTGCTCTTGCCGGCACCGTTCGAGCCAATGATCGCTACGATTTCGCCCGGCTGGACCGTCAGCGAGACATTGTTTAGGGCCTGAATCGCCCCGTAGTAGACGTCGATGTTTCGAATTTCGAGCATGCCGGAAGACTCACCATACCGCAACCAACCGATTTTTCACGACATCGGGAATGAGCGATTCCTGAAGAATACGCCTCATAGCCTGATGCTGGGCGGGTAGGTACCCTAGAATAATTACTGGGCTCCCCATGAAGCATCCTAAGTTTTCGCGCGCATTTGAAGTAGTTGGAAAATTCCCAGACGAGTTGCAAAGCCTAAAGAAGCTTGCTTTCAACTTCTGGTGGACTTGGAACCACGAACCCCGTGAGCTGTTCCGGAACATGGACAAGGATCTGTGGGACGAGTGTGAACACAACCCCGTCCTCTTCCTCAACCGGCTTTCCCAAGACAAACTCGCTCGTCTCGCATCGGACGTCTCGTTTGTTGCCCGCCTCAGTGGATGCTCAGAGCAACTGGACCATTATCTCAGCGCGGAGACCTGGTTCGATCGAGCCTATCCGGGAATGCGGGAGCACACTCAGGTTGCTTACTTCTGCTTTGAGTTCGGAATCACCGAGGGCTTGCCTATTTACTCGGGCGGTCTTGGCGTTCTCGCGGGTGATCACCTTAAGGCGGCCAGTGATCTTGGCATCCCGTTGGTGGGTCTGGGACTCCTTTACAACCGAGGGTATTTCCGCCAGCGCCTGAGTCACGACGGCTGGCAGCAAGAGCACTATCCGCAATACGACTTCTACCAAATGCCCCTGACGCTCATGCGGAAGGATGACGGCTCCCCGATTCGGATCGAAGTTCCGTTCCCGGATCGCACCGTTAGTTGTCAGGTTTGGAGAGCCGACGTGGGTCGAATTCCGCTCTACCTGCTCGATAGCAACGTTCTCGAAAATGCTCCCAACGACCAAGGGATCACCGACTCGCTCTACTCCGGAGACGAGGAGATGCGGATTCGCCAAGAGATCATCTTGGGAATCGGCGGGTTAAAGGCTCTTGAAGCACTTGGCATCAAGCCGACCGTTTGCCACATGAACGAAGGACACGCCGCGTTCTTGTCCATCGAGCGAATTCGACAGTTCATGAAGGAGCGGGGTACCGACTTCCGCACCGCTCGCCAGGCGACCGTAGGCGCAAACGTTTTTACAACGCACACCCCCGTCCCTGCTGGTTTCGACATGTTCCACCCAAGCCTTCTTGAGCGGTACATGACGACGTACGCGAACGAGGTAGGACTCGATTTCCAATCGTTCCTGAAGCTCGGACGAACCAATCCAGAGAACCCGGCGGAGTCGTTCAACATGGCGATTCTTGCCATGGAGAACTCGAACCATGTCAACGGTGTTGCTCAACTTCACGGTGCCGTTTCACGAGGCATGTTCGCGGGCCGTTGGCCGGACTATCCGGAAGACGAGGTCCCGATCGGTGCTGTCACAAACGGTATTCACACCTCTACTTGGGTGAGCCGCCGCATGGCGAACCTGTTCGATGAGTATCTAGGCACGGGCTGGCGACGTAACCCGTCTGATCCCGCCAACTGGGAGCAGGTCGATTCGATTCCGGACGAGGAACTCTGGGCCGAAATCGAGAACCTTCGCGGTGAGCTTGTCCGGTTTGCCAGAAGGAAGCTGAGCAAGGACTTGGAACGACGAAGCTTTGCAAAGCCCGATTCCAACTTCGTCAGCAACATTCTCGATCCGCGAGTGCTCACCATCGGTTTTGCTCGACGGTTCGCCACGTACAAGCGGGGATCGCTGATGCTCTCCGACCGAGAGCGACTGAAGCAATTGCTCTTCCACCCCGAGCGGCCGATCCAGATTGTGATCGCTGGAAAATCCCACCCTCGCGACGAAGCGGGCAAGAAGATCATTCAGGATCTCGTCAACTTCATCAACAACGAAGGCGCCCGAAACCGCATGGTGTTCCTTGAAGACTACGACATGCAGGTCGCTCGGCGATTGGTTCAGGGAGTCGACCTCTGGCTGAACAATCCTCGAAGGCCCTACGAAGCATCGGGAACGAGCGGTATGAAGGTCGTTCCGAACGGTGGTCTGAACTGCTCGATCCTAGACGGCTGGTGGGACGAGGCTTACAAGCCGGGTCTAGGCTGGGCGATTGGCGATCGATCCACCATCGACGATTACGGCCATCAGGACTGGCTGGACTCGCGAAGTCTCTACCACCTGATCGAGCACGAAATCAGCCCCGTGTTCTACCACCGTGTAGACAAGGGAATTCCTGTCGGCTGGGTCCAGATGATCAAACGATCGTTGAAGGAGCACGCACCGTTCTTCTCAACCGCTCGAATGGTTCAGGACTACACGGATCGCTATTACGTTCCGGCTGCGTTCAACTTCAAACGCATGACGGAGAACGGGCTCGAAGCCACCAAGAGCGCGCTTGGATGGCGCCAACGGATCAAGGCCAACTGGGCGCGAGTCCAGGTCGTTTCGGTGAAGGACAACGTCAATAACTCCAACACGGTCGGTTCTTCTTTCCGAGTGGAGGCTGTTGTCGAACTCGCTGACCTTCGACCGGAAGACGTCCGAGTTCAGGTTGTGAGCGGGAAGGTGGGTCCTAATCGTGAGCTCGTCCACACCGCTGGACTCGACTGTGAACTCGCTGATTCTGAAGGCACCAAGCATCGCTTCCACTGCAATGTGGTCTGCGATCGACTGGGGCACCAGGGCTACACCGTACGGGTCGTTCCGAAGCACTCAGATGTCGGGGTTCCGAGCGAACTCAACCTGGTACGTTGGCAAAGTTAAGAAAACGAGCCAACTCTAAACTAGGTTAGACTCTTAGGGAGCCGGGCATGGTCCGGCTCCCGTTTTTTGTTCATCGGAAGGTTTGGAACCCATGGAAGGCATTCTCCGACGACTCACCGCTTTACTCATCGCTCTTCTTACTTTCGCTGCGTCCGAGGGGGCGGTGATTGTGAGTGAAGGGACCACCGTTTTTGTGAACGGGGCTAAGGTCATTCGATTCACTCAGCCGAGAGACAATTTCCTTCCGAACGAACTCGTTGTCCTCACCGCGAATCGACTGCAAACCGACGGTCTTGCCGGACTCAGAATCGTGCCGGGCAAACCCGATTTCCAAATCGTCAATCGAAAAGGCACTCTCGCGGTAGCCACGGTGGAGGAAGCCAAAGCCCAAGGAACGACTCCGGCGGGACTGGCACAGGAGTGGGTAAGAGCTCTTCGAGAAGCGTTCCGCACACCCGCTCTCAAGGTTCCCGATTCACTTCCTTTGGTTGCGATTGGCAAATCGACCGCGGTTTCGATCAAAGGTCCGCTTGCATCTGTTGCTACGGTGACGGCCGCCGACCCCGATGTTCTCTCTGTGAGTCGAACCTCATGGGGAGTGTTGATCTCGGGATTGCGACCGGGCGAAACAACGCTCAAAGTGATCGCCACGGGCTACACAAAGAAGCTGAGTGTTTCAGTGCGACCACTGGCCGCAAAGATTCCCGAGACGCTGATTGCAAAGGTAACAGGAAAGCCCGCCCAACCGGGAACCATTCGAACCGCCATTGACCGGGCTCTTAAAGAATCGCTTGAGAGGGTGCCGGAATCGAGGCTCAAATTTGAGATTGGATACATTCCGGCGGTGGTCCCGGGTGGCTCCGCGCAAGTAAACGTGAAGGTCGACGTTCGGGCGACCGGGACCGTTCCTGTTTCTGAGACGGTGCGGGTGACAGTGCAGAACATCGGTCTGGAAACGCGTTCCGATGATGAGCTGTGGTACTCCAACAACCCAGAGCGGGTGAAGTCGTTTGGGCCCCTTTTTGCGGCCATCCTTGAACCAAAGAAATCTGCCCGCTTGCTCTATCACCACCTCAACGATTCCGGTGCGCCTCTGATCCTGCGCACGAGTGCGATCAACAATTCCGACGAGCCGGTCACCGTCCATCTCATCCCCGGCGATGCCCCACCCCTTGGCGACCCGGTTCAGGCGGGCTTCCGAGCGGGCGAGCAGTTTCTGCGAGGGATTGCCTATGAGAGTGGCCAAGTCGTGACCATTCCCCCACGATCGACCTTGCCCATCTCCTTTCGCCGCCTGAAGCCAGGGCAAACCGGAAGCGGTCTTTGCTCCATACGTCATCTTGAAGGCGCTCAACCTCTCTTGTTCAGAACGGATGCCTTTCCCCCGTTCGAAGTCGAGCCTAGATGGATGCCCGCTTTGGCGAGCAACACGCCCTGGCACGAGGTGGGTACGCCCGAGATTCGTCCTTGGGACCGTGGGCAGTACACCCTTTCGAAAGAGATCTTCCCGAACCCAATCCGGACCGAAAATGTGTCCTACCGAGTAGGTGCCCGGTGGTCGGTTGTTCGCGTTGGTCAGAAGGCGATCGGGAATGTCGCCGAAGGGTCCAAGCTCGATGGCAATTTCGGAGTGAGCTACGTGGTCAACGTGACCATAGAAAATCCTTTAGAGACTTCTGCCAAGGTTGAGATCGTGTACGAAGCCAGTGCGGGCTACAGCGCGGGCGTTTTTCTGGTCGACCGGAAGCCTGTGTCGTACGACCGAATCAAGGCAAAAGAAGAAAAGCGCCTTGCGGTCTTCACTCTGCGGCCCAACGAGAAACGTGAGGTTCGAATCGATACCCTTCCGCTCAGCGGAAGTAGCTATCCAGCGACCCTCACGATTCGCCCGGCTCAACGCTAGGACCCTCCCAGAGCGCGTCGGCCGGAGCGTAGATCGTACAATAGGGAAGTGAGTCAAAGTTTCGACGCGATTGCTGAACTGTTCGGTCTTAGTCCCGCCGCCCTTCAAAAGGCGAAGGAGCGAAGCGGAAAGGTTGGTGAGAACTCCTCAGAGAGTCGCGAACTTGGCAAGGCATCTCTCGCCGACGGTCGTTTCGAAGAGGCGGTTGAGCACTATCGCCGTGCGGTCGAACAAGCGGAAGGCGCAGAAACCAGCGAGGCGTTCGCTTCCGCCGTCGATCTTGCGGGCGTGTATGAGTACGGTGATCTTTTTCCTCAGGCCCTCCGGCAATACCAAACGGCGCTGAAGATCGCAGGGGAGCAAGCCGAACCCCACGTTGGTATTTCGGATGTTCTTCGACGTTACGGCCGCTTCCAAGACTCCATTGAAGAGCTAAAGCGGGCGCGTGACCTCGAACCGCAAAACGCCTTTATCCACTTTAAGCTGTCCGAAACTCTGCTTGAAGCGGGCTACGCCAAAGAGGCCCTACTCAGCGCCATGCAAGCCGTTCTCAACAGTCCGGAGGATGCCTTCTACCATTACTGGACAGGCGATCTGCAGATTCGTTTGGAGCGTTTCGACGAAGCTCTTGAATCCTTTAAGGCCGCCATCGAGCTTAGCCCGGGCGACGATCTTTACCTCCTTCGCGCCGCCGTTGCTTTTTGGCGGGCAGGGAAGAAGACCGAAGCGATCAAGTCGGTTCGCCTAGCAAGCGATCTCGACCCATCGAACAACCTCTACTACGGTCTCTTAGAGGCACTCTACGAGGCGAACGATCAATTGGCCGAAGCAGCTATGGAGAAGGACCAGGCGGCGAAAATGGACGCCTACGACGACGATCGTCTGGATCGAATCCTTCGCGAAATGAAGGTTTCCTAGCGAATTCCCCGCTTTGCCATCTCGACCGCTTTCAGAGGCGCCTTCGCCTTGTTCTGAGTCTCGACAAACTCTTTAGTGGGGTCGGAGTCAAATACAACTCCCGCCCCGGCTTGTACGTAGGCCTTACCGTCTTTCAGCAGGATCGTCCGGAGCACGATGCACGTGTCCAGGTCGCCCTTGAGATCGACCAGTCCCACCGCCCCGGCATAGGAGCCTCGTCTCGTGGGTTCCAACTCATCGATGATCTGCATCGCCCGGACCTTCGGGGCCCCGCTGACAGTTCCGGCCGGGAAGGTCGCCCGGACGAGATCGTAAGCGTCCATCTCTTGCCGAAGCTCTCCCGTGACCTCGCTGACAATGTGCATGACATGGCTGTATCGCTCGATCACCATGAGGTCGTCTACGTTCACCGATCCCCAGTTACAGACTCGCCCAAGATCGTTTCGACCAAGATCGACAAGCATGATGTGTTCAGCCCGCTCTTTCTCATCAGCCAGGAGCTCCGCCGCGAGGGCGTCGTCCTCCTCAAGGGTCTGACCACGCCACCGAGTACCTGCAATAGGCCGCACTTTGGCTTTTCTGCCGTGCAAAGAGACCATCAGCTCTGGAGAGGCCCCAACAAGGTCAAAGTCGCCGAATCGTAAAAGGAACATGTACGGCGACGGGTTCAAGGATCGGAGCGCGCGATACACCAGAACCGGGTGTACGTCGCACGATGTTTCGAATCGCTGGCTCGGCACCATCTGCACGCCATCTCCGGCGGTGATGTAGTCCTTCATCACTCGCACCATCTCTTCGTATCGCTCTTGGGAAACGTTCGAGCTGACAACATGCTCCGAGTTGGTGGGTTCGGGAAGGGAAGGAAGCGCTCCGTCTAGGCGACCCAGAATGAAGTCCATTTCTTCCTGAGCGACCTCGGGGTTTGTCTCGTCTTGCAAAACCACCACGCGAATGATGTTCTTGGCATGGTCAAAGACCACCACCGCTTCGGCGAGCATCATCGCGAGGTCGTCAATCTGAAGATCGTCCGTTTGGCTGTCGGGCAACTTCTCGAAGAATCGAACAATGTCGTAAGACATCAATCCAACCGCTCCGCCTGCAAAGTGCCCGAAGCTTTCTGCGACGTGTCCCATGGCTTCCAAGTGGCTTTTCAGCAGATCGAGAGGGTCTGTTCCTGCTTCGAGCGTCTCTTCAACCGTTCCTTCAGCCGACTCGATCCTAACCTTTGAACCCTTCGTTCGAACGACCTGCTTGGGTCTCACGCCGAGAATCGAGTATCGGGCAAGGCGTTCTCCGCCCGTGACCGATTCCAACAAGAACGAATACTTGGAGTCGTGCGCGAGCTTCCAATAGGCGCTCAACGGCGTCTCTAAATCGCCGAGAATTTCCTTCACAAGCGGCTTGAATCGTGTCTTCGTTCCAGGGATTGCGTCAGGCATCGATGCAACGATTATGGACCTGTGACAAACTAAAAGTGTGGAAGGCTTCACCACATATCAAGGCCGTCTCGCGATCTATAACGAGGATCACGTAGATACCGACCGAATCATCCCTGCGCGTTTCCTTTCTCGGGTGAGCAAGGTGGGGTTTGGCGAACTGCTTTTTAGCGATGTTCGTGGCCCAGAGTTTCCCCTCGATCAGCCGGAGGCGTCCGGAGCGAGCATCTTGGTTGTGGGAACAAACTTCGGTTGTGGGTCTTCCAGAGAACACGCGGTCTGGGCCATCCAGCAGGCTGGTTTCAAGGCGGTGATCGCTCGCAAAGACGCGGATTCGCCCGGCTACTCAGACATCTTTCGCGGGAACTCAGCGAACTGCGGCATGCTCCTGGTCGAGTTGGATGCAGAGGCTCATGCTGAGTTGGTGTCTCTTGGGCAGGGAGGGTCGGTTACCGTTGACCTTCCAAACCAAAAGGTCATCGGCACTCGCGAGTATGGTTTCGATATCGCTCCCGCAACAAAGCACGCTCTTGTAAACGGCTTGGATCTCATCGGCACGACGCTTGTCCACTCGGATGAGATTGGTGAGTACGAGTCTAAGATGCCCGCCTACAGCGGCCGAGGAGAGGCGTGATCGCCCGACGCTTACGATTCCTGGGCGGATTCGCGCTTACCTGTCTCCTTATTCTCGTTCAGGGTTGCCAACCCTCAGGGGCTGTCGAGACCGCCGAGAATCGCGATAAACCGGTCGTCGTTGCCTCAACCGACCCAGCCCAGGTCGAATCGACGGTTTCAACGGACGCTTCAAAGGACAAAGAACCCGCCGCACCTGAAACGCCCTTTGAACGCTCGGAAAACCCCTCACGAATCAACCAGCTTGATGAGTTGAAAATTGCCGAGGTCAAGATCGGCAAGGACAACTACAAACTCTGGCTGATGGACACCGACTCCAAGCGACAGGAGGGCATGATGTTCCTTCGTCCGGGGGACGTTAAGCCGTTAGAGGGGATGCTCTTTATCTTCCCGGAGAAGCAAGTTGATGACGGACAGCGTGGGTTCTGGATGAAGAACTGCACCTTTGATATAGACATTCTCTACGTGGAGGATTCCGGCAAGGTCGTTTCTGTCCACCGGGGTGTGGCGGGTAACGAAACATCGCTTCCCCCTGGAGGCGACTATCGATACGTCGTGGAACTGCTTTACGGACAGGCGAAAAAGCAAGGCATCAAGAAGGGCTCAGTTATCCCGATTCCAAAGAACCTCAGCGCCATTTAACTCGAAAGAAATTTCTGGATCGCTTCGTCGAGCATCTCTTCGGTGAGACGACCTGTAAAAGTGTTTTGCTGGGATGGGTGGTAAGACCCGACGAGCCTGATCGTGCCTTTTAGGCTTTCAACCTCGCTAACGGTCGAATGACCAAACTTTGGGGACTTCACCCCCAGCGCCCGGTGAGTTCGATCCCACGCAAGGTTCCCTAAGCATAAGATCGAATGCCAGGAACGACTTTCAAGCAGTGTTTGCAAAAATGGACTGCAAGTCTTGATCTCGTCTGGAGTTGGCTTATTGTCGGGAGGGGCGCAGTGACACACCGCCGTGATGAGAACGCCGTCAAGGAGCAATCCGTCATCCAGTCGAGTAGATGTTGGCTGGTTGGCGACGCCCGCTTTGTGGAGTGCCCGATAGAGCCAATCCCCGCTTCGATCACCCGTAAACATCCGACCCGTGCGATTGGCTCCGTGAGCGGCAGGCGCGAGTCCAACGATGAGCCGAACCGCGTCAGGGTCTCCGAAGTTCGGCACCGCTTTCGCCCAGTAAGTGTCTTCTTGAAAGCTTTTTCGCTTCTCAATCCCAATCCGTTCTCGCCACTCGACGAGCCGAGGACATGCCCAACAAGCCACGATCTGCCTGTTCAAGTCCTCAAATTCAGCGAGGCGAGTGAGATGGATCTCTGGCATAGACCCCCTGATATTGGCGTATAACCACCATTACCGATGCCGATTTACGAATACGAACCTGATGATCGCATTTGCTACATGTGTGATGGTCGAGTGGAAGTCATTCAGAGCATCAACGACGAACCGCTGAAACTTTGCCCCTATTGCGGGCTGGACGTAAAGAAGATCGTCAGCCGGGCGACCTTTCAGTTATCGGTGGATACAGGCGAAGACAAAGCGGCAAAACTAGGCTTTACAAAGTACAAACGCGCCGAAAAGGGCGTTTGGGAGAAGGTAGGAGGGGAAGGGGCCGACTACCTCGTGGGAAGCAAAGAAGACATGCAAGCCATTGAGGAAGAGAAGAAACCCCGGAAAATCTTGGACCTCGACAAACCCACCGAGTAGAGCCAACGGGTCTACGCTGGCAGGGTTGGAACCCGGTAAAGTGAGCCATGCTGGCAGCCACGGTTTTTGCATTCGCTGTTTTGAACGCGGACTCGTTGATCGCCCCCGAGTCCTTCATCGCCCCCGGAGCCTCCATTGTGAAAGAGCCGGGCGACTACCTCTTCACCGAGGGTCCGCTCATGCTCAAAGACGGCCGGGTCATCTTTAGCGATATTCCTGCGAACAAGATTTACAGCCTCAAAGACGGAAAGGTCACCATTTTTCGAGAGCCGAGCGACAACGCCAACGGCAACTTTCTTGACGGTGCCGGGAACGTTATCACCTGCGAGCATGGGAGCCGCAAGGTAACCCGTACCGATTCCTCGGGCAAGGTTTCTACCGTCGTGGACCAATATGAGGGCAAGAAGCTTAATAGCCCGAACGACGTTTACCTCTCTAAGAAGGGACGCATTTACTTCACCGACCCGCCCTACGGAATTCGACCAAACCAGCAAGAGCAAGCCTACAACGGGGTCTATCTGCTTGCAGGCGACAAACTCACTCTGTTAGCCAATGACTTCAACCGGCCGAACGGTATCGTCCTCTCTCCCAATGAAAAGGTTCTCTACGTGGCCGATTCTGCTAAGGGACACATCCGAAGCTTCGGCGTACTGCCGGACGGAACGGTGGATGCAGGCAAAATCTTCGTGGAGACGCCGGGACCGGATGGAATTCGTGTCGACTCGGTAGGGAGAGTCTGGTCGGCCAGTTCGAACGGGGTGAATGTCATTTCGCCAGAAGGACAAATTCTTGAGGTGATCAAATTCCCCGAGACTCCGTCGAACCTTTGCTTCTCCCGCGATGGAAAGACCCTATACGTCACGGCTCGAAAAGGGTTCTACTCCTTGAAAGTCACGGTAAAAGGGATCGCACCTTAAGGCGCGGTTGTTTGCGAAAGGGGAGCCTCGATCAATCGATACCGAGGCTCTCTTCGAATCCGCACATCACGTTCATCATGTGCAGGGCTCCCTTTGGACCACACCGACCGTTCTTGTCGGCCATGACCATGATCGAGAGAAGTCCCTCGCCCTCACCCAGGGTCAGTCTTAGCCGGTAGACGATCTCGTTTTTGCCCCTCACAAGGTCAGGGGTCCAGTCGGAGGTTTCGTCTCGTCGAATGTAAAGCGCCTTCTGGTAGCGCTCCTCGTAGATGTCGTCGAGTTCTTCCCAATCATCCGGTTGAGCGACTTTGGCAAGGCACGTCAAGGCGTAAACGTCGCCCATGTCGTCGGGAACGGCGGCAAGGGTGACTCCCTCCGTCCAGGCGATCGATTCCAAACCGCTCTCAATCGCGTTTGCGACTATCGGCGCGTTCGTAAGGACAGACGGCGCCTCCAGGACGAGTCCAGAAAGGGCTACGGGTCCGAACGCCGCCAGTAAGAGCGTTGTGGCCTCATCAGGAACCCAGGCATGATCGGCGCAAACCAGTGGATTGTTATCCATGAGTTCCACGAGCCCACCGATTGTCGGGAGTGAACTGGATTCAGAGGCGATCGAGACGGAACGGGATCGATTGGTGACAAACTCCAAGACCTCTCCAACATGCGCTGTTTGAGAAGCAACGCCTGAGTGGGTTTGCAGGGCCTGTGAAAGGCCCTCTGGAAACTGAAGGATCTTCGTTGTCACGATTTACTTTCGGCGAACCGTCACTTTGGTGCCGACCTTGCTCATGTTTTGCCCCTGCTTCGCGAGCGCTTCTCGTTGCTCCTTGGACAAGTTCACGGTGAGCGTAAGGTCAGACGAGACAACGATTCCGTCGGCAACGGACATGTATTGCTTTCCAGATCCCTGCATCGACATCATGCCGCTCAGCACCATTCGAACATCAAAGGCGGCTACTTGCTTTCCGCCAACGTTTTGAATCCCTCGGAAGATGTAGGTGACGTCGGCATTTCCACCGGGAGCGCCCCCGCCGCCCATGCTCGTTTGAGTTCGGTAAGCCTCGCCTGGCTTAAGCGGCTTGGACGGGATGATGAACGCGTTAGAAGCAGGTCCGGCCGCACCGTCTAGCTGCCCGTTCGGCTTCACGTTTAGGACAGACTTTTGAGGCTTCCCATTGCCCATCGGGCTGGTGGATTCGATCTCAACCTTTGCGATTCCATTCTTCACGTCTAGAACATGGAACTTCACGGGGAGGTTCAACTTCATTGGCGGTTGGCCAGGAGACATCGAGACCTCGCTCACCGTCTCAAGAGTGAACTTCATGCCCTTTTTCAGGCCAAGTCGAAAAACATATCGATCGCCTTGCTTGGTGATTTGAGCGTGAGAGGAAGCCGATCCGGCTCCCAGGGAGATGAGAGCTACGCCAAGGGTGAAGAAAGAGGTTTTCATGCGTTCAGGGTTTCCAGAATTTGTTCGGCGGTGTGGTGGTCGTAGCCATATTGGTCGGCAACGGCTTTGAGCGTTACCTTCCCGTTGGCGATATTGAGTCCCTTACGGAGAGCCTCGTCTGTGGTGAGAGCCGAAAGACCCTTGTTGGCTAAGCGGACCACGTAAGGCAACGTCGCGTTGGTCAAAGCGTACGTGCTCGTGTTGGCGACCGCTCCCGGCATGTTCGCCACCGCGTAGTGAAGGATTCCATCCACGGTGTAGACAGGGTTCTTGTGCGTCGTTGGGTGGGTTGTTTCGAAGCAACCTCCTTGATCCACACAAACGTCCACGATCACCGAACCAGGCTTCATCAAGCCGAGCATCTCTCGCGACACGAGGACAGGTGCCCTTGAGCCGGTTAAGTACACGGCCCCGATCAACAAGTCCACCAAAGGAAGGATTTGCCGAATCGTGGCTGGGTTTGAGTGCAAAGTAATGACGTTGTCTCCGTAAACGTCGTTGATGTAGCGAAGGCGCTCCAAGTTGACATCCAGAACGTAAACCAACGCTCCAAATCCCGCCGCAACTCGGGTCGCGTTCATTCCAACAACGCCTGCTCCAATAACCGCTACGGTTGCGGGATGAGTTCCCGGAACGCCGCTCATAAGAACGCCCCGACCACCCATCGGTCTCTCAAGGAACTTGGCGCCTTGCTGAATGCTCAACCTGCCCGCGACCTCACTCATGGGCGTTAGGAGTGGCAGCGATCCGTTTGGTAACTGCACCGTCTCGTAGGCAATGCAATAGGCGCTCGATTCGACCATCGCGTGCATCAAATCTTCATCTGCGGCAAGGTGGAAATAGGTGAAGAGAAGTTGGTTTGGCTGAATGCGCGAGTATTCGCTCTCTTGGGGCTCTTTGACCTTGACGATCATGTCTGCCTTAGCCCAGACCGTATCCACGTCCACGATGGCTGCACCCGCGTCGCGGTACATCTGGTCGGTCAGATAGGTTCCTTCACCCGCATTCGATTCGACCAAGACCGTATGCCCGTGCTCGCGGAGCGTCATAACCCCGGCAGGGGTGAGGGCGACGCGATATTCATCTTCTTTGACTTCTCGAGGGACTCCAACAACCATCTGATTTCCTTGAGCGGTAAACGGAGGAACCGCGCTTCGTAGATGGCTCTACGAGAGTCACAACACCTCTAATCGCCTTAAAAGTTTACCGGGCTGTTGCCGATCTCATCGGGATGCCTCGTTGATTGGCGATAATGTATCCGCATGACAGCGGCGCTTCTTTTGGCGACCTCCTTCCTTTTGAGTGGCACTACGGAAAGTGGGTCTCTCCAACAGAGCGGACAAATCGCCCCGGCTCTTCGAAAAATGCTGTCGAACGGGGCGGTCTGTCTCACCCAAACCTTCCCAGGTGCCAAGCAATCTTCGCTCAACATTTTCTTCTCCGCAGCGGGGACGGAAGATACACCCGAAAAGCATGGGCGACGACACCTGCTGGAGCACGTTGCGGCTCGGTCGGTCCAAGGGCTCGACTCCTTTATCGAGGGGGCGGGAGGCATGCTTGTTCCCACCACTGCCCGGGACTGGATGAGGTTCGAAATCATCGTTCCGAAGGGCCTTGAAGACATCGCTTTGGAAGCTATTCGAAGGATCCTCACTCCGGTTCGGATTTCGAAGGAGATCGTCGAGCGGGAGAGAAAGATCATCGCTCATGAGTCGGCCTTGCGCCGCAAAGACGAATTACTCTCCGCCAAAGCGTGGACGACACTGTTCGACGACTCAGCGCTGGATCCATTCGGTTCTGAGAAGGGTCTTGATTCGATCACGCCCGAGGAACTTGAGGGCATGTGGCGGCAGATGCTTAGAGGAAACGGCATCGCGCTCGTTGCGGTTGGCGATTTTGATCTTGACCGCACGGCAAGGGTGCTCACGAGCATCGGTGAAACACTCCCGTCCGGGCCTCAACAAGAACTTCGCGCAAGATCGCAATCGACGATCGCTACTCGAGGAGACCAGGCATTTTCGGCGCGGATCGAACCGATCGATCGTCCCGCGGGTGTTGCGGGGGTCGCTATGGGGCTTCTAGCAGCCATGCAGACTCCCGATTCGGCGGCGTTCATTCAACCCTCCCCAAGACCTTCGGTGATGACGGTGTATTCGTCCAGGTCCATCCAGAAAGCGATCGAGACCATCACCGAGGATCCCGATTGCACCGACCCGGGGTCACTTCAGTCGGCCCTGAGACGGTGGGTTGGCTCTTTCGAAGGATCGCCGAGTCGGATGGCGGAGCTGAGGGGAATACTTTTGCTCGTCAACCCGGCAATGTCTCCAAACGACCTCGTTACCACTCTCCGGCAAGCAACGAGAAGTGAGATCACCCTCGCTCATGAGCGATGGAAGGCGGGCATTTCGTTATGACGTTCCTGAACAGCTCCATTTTCCTCCTGAGCGCTTTCTCGCAAGTCTCCTCTGACCCGAGACCCGCCATCATTCCGATGCGCGGTGTCGTGGATGAGGTTCAGATCGAGTGCCTTATCCCAACCGATAAGGTCCCACTCCATCGAAGGTGGCTGTTGGAACTCATCTGCCGCACCATTCCGCAGGGGACGGAGAATTTTGCCGCCAACCAAATGAAGAAGGTGGTTCGGAACTGGTCCCCGCCTACGGTCCTTCTGAACTCAGACCATGTTCGCATCGCCTTCACGGTATCGGAAGACGATCTGTCGGAAGGGTATTCGCTTCTGGAATCCATCCTGCTACGACCAACCCTCCTCAAGGCGGAACTCGACAAGTCGATCGACCAGGCGTTTCGCACTCTAGAAGACCCGTGGGAATCCGTAGAATCGCGGCGGGATGGCGCACCATACGCGGTGACTTCCGAGGATGCTCGCTCTTACTGGCGATGGTTTGTCAGCAATCACCGGCCGACGATTCACGTGTTTTCGTCCCTCACGGAAGGATCGCTCACCTCGCGATGGACTTCCAGACCCGTGTCTTGGCCCAATCCCGTGCGGCAAGAACCGTACGTGAGAGAGCGCCGAATCACTGCGCCTCAGTCAAGCAATCAGCTTGTCGAAGCGGTTCCGACACGTCTATTGCCCAAGTCAGATCCCAACCTCGCCGCGGTTTTTGTGGGCCTTTCGATTCTTGCCCACGGGAAAGAGGCGGTCCTCTTCAAAGTTGTCCGTGAGAACCTGAAAATGAGCTACCGCCAAGACGCCATGTTGACCGCGGCTCCGGAGGGGTGGATCATTCGCCTTAAGTGGGGCGGGGAATCGAAAGCAGACAAGGTGGCGGTAAAGGAAGCGCTCCTCACGGCCATCGATGGATTGTCGGAGGGTGACCTGATTCGAGCGACCCGACTTTTGGAGAGCGGAATGAAAGGCGTTCTGCCGCTCAGTTACCTGCAAGTTGGACCGGAGGACACCGATACGGGTCGAATAGGTAGTCCCGCCTGGCGGTCTTATTGGCGATTCAAAACCGGACGAGACTGGAACGAGGAGACTTTCCTTCAGCAAGCCCAGATGGCGCGACTTGAGGAGATGAAAGACCTTCTCAAGTCCTGGATACAGAAGCTTTAACTGTCCTGCCAGTTCTGATCTTTGGAGCAGAGCGGAAGGAAATCGCAGTTCGGACAGAGGGCCTTCTTGGCCGGGACGTGGTCGGACAGTTGGGTCGCGATGATCTCATTTCCAATCCACTCCAGATCATTTCGGAAGACTTGCATGTCCACGGGTGACAAGCTAGTCGAAGCTCTCTGACCGGATCGAAGGGCAAGAATGGTGGCTTGGATTTTCCGGTCGGGATATCGCTCTTGGAGCATGAGTTGATAGCAACTCATGGCGAGGTCCGCGGCTACATCGTCTGCACTCACGCCGCTTCGACCCGATTTGTAGTCGACGATATCGAGTGTGCCGTCTGGAAGTTCATCAATTCGGTCGATCCGACCTTGCAGGATGAACTTTTCAAACTCCATCTTTACGGTGTGCTCCACAAAGAGTGTTTTGGTTTCATCTTTGCGCTCAAGGGTCTCCGCCACGTGCTTTTCGATGATCAGCCGACCCTCACCGAAAGCTTCCGCCATTTCTTCCGCACTTCCGTATCCGGCGTCGATCCAAGAATCTTCGTAGAGAGTCAGCGCCTCCCCGACCGTTGTGACCCCAGTGTCCGAAGAGTCGTGGAACCGTTCGAGCACCTTGTGTAGGGTCGACCCGAATGAGTAGTAGCTCTTCGATTTCAGATACCACTTGCCACGAGGATCCAAGTAGGTCCAACCGTACTTCACCGGACAGGCGAGATAGGTCGTGATCTTTGTGGGTGAAATCAGCGGTTTTCGAGGCACGTGCGTATTTTACGAGAGAGACCCCGGCCCTCTGCCTGCACCGTGAAGTTTCGATAAAAATTGAAAGTTGGGAGCATTCGCCCACCTTTGGCGCGTAAACTAAAGATGTGACCGACACCAAACTGATCCGTCTCGGGCATTCCCCCGATTCTGACGATGCCTTTATGTTCTGGGGCCTCGCCAATGGACAAGTCAAGACGGAACTTGAATTCGAACACATCCTGCGGGATATCCAGACCCTCAACGAGTGGGCAATGGAGGGCAAGTTGGAATCGACCGCAGTTTCGGTTCACGCCTTCGCTTACGTCGCAGATAAGTACGCGCTGCTACGTCACGGTGGTTCGTTCGGTGACAGCTACGGTCCGATGCTGGTTTCTTCCGAGCCGCTCTCCATTGAGAGCCTGAAGGAAATCACGATCGCTATCCCTGGCAAGTTGACTTCGGCCTTCCTTCAACTCAACCTGTTCTTCGAAGATCAGTTCGGCTCGACCGCCGACTTGAAGTACGAAGTCGTGCCTTTTGATGAGATCATTCCTGCCATTCAGGAAGGGAAGTACAAGGTCGGCCTGATCATCCACGAGGGTCAGCTCACTTACGGACGCGACGGCCTGCACCTAATCGCCGATATGGGCGTTTGGTGGAATGAGAAGACGGGTCTCCCCCTTCCGTTAGGCGTCAACGTCGTTCGGAAAGATTTGGGTGAAGACGCGGTTGTCGAAGTCAGTCGATGCATGCGCGAAAGCATTTCGGCGGGTCTTTCCGAGCGATCCAAAGCTCTCGACTACGCCCTTCAATTCGCCCGAGGAATGGACACTCCGACCAGCGACAAGTTCGTCGGCATGTATGTGAACGAGCGAACGCTCGACATGGGCGAGGAAGGCGTAAAGGCCATTCGCTTGCTTCTCAGCGAGGGCGCCCGAATCGGTCTCGTTCCCGCGGTCGAAGTCTCCGTTGTCGACTAACGCCTAGATTAAAGTTCCCTCGATTACTCCGCGCCTTGGCGAGGGAACTTCACTTCTGAAACCGTCCACCCTAGAACGTCGGTCATCTTGAATCGACCTCCCATTGTTCGGGTGAGAGACGTAACAATTTGAAGCCCCAAACTGTTCGTTCCCGTTAGGTCGAAGTTCGGAGGAAGTGGATCTCCGTTGTTCGAGACCCACAGCGAGACCTCGTCGTTCTTCTCTTCCACGTTCACGTGAATCTCGCCTTCGCTCGTCTTGGCGAAACCGTGCTCCACAGCGTTCGAAATGAGTTCGTTGAGAACCAGAGCGATCTGAGTTGCCTGCGTCATATTCAGGCGAACCTCTTCTCCCCGAACAACAAACTGAATGTTCTTGTTTGGCAGGATCAGCGAGGCATGCTGGTGGTGGACGAGAGCCTCAGCGATAGACCGCAGGCCAACGTGGTCGAGGTCCTCTCGACTCAGAAGATCGTGGACGGCAGAGATCGCAAGGATCCGCGTGAGGATATCGTTCAGCGCTTCTTCCAACGACTTGTAGTTGGCGGCACGCATTTGCAGTCGAAGTAGGGAAGCGACCTGTTGAAGATTGTTCTTCACCCGGTGGTGCATCTCCTGCATCAATGTGTCTCGAACTTGCAACTTGGCATTCTCAATGGAGAGCGCCGCCTGCTTGGCAAGAGTTTCAAGTGCGCGAATTTCGTCTGTCGTGAAGTCTCGAATTTCTTCGGTGTAGCAACTCAAAACGCCAATGGCTTTACCGCCGATGGCTAGGGGAACGCAGATCATGGACCGTAGGCCCTGTTCACGGGCCAGATCGTGTCCAATGTATTCATCCGCGATCTGAACATCGCGGACGATGATGGTCTGACCGGTTTCGATGGCCCGCCCGGCGTAGGATTCGCCGATCTTGATGGCGCGCTTGCGTTGGTACGCCTTCACCGTGGCCTGGGTAGCCCGTAGAACGAGCTCGTTCCGAGCCTGGTCTAAGAGTCGGACGGTGCAGACCTTGTAGTTGAACTGCTGCGCGGTCAAGTGGACCAACAGTTGAAGCACTTCCTCAAGATACGGGCTGCTGGAGATGGTCCGAGTGACCTCACTGAGGGCTCCAAGGCGGTTCGACTGGTTGCCGACTTGAAACCCGCTGCGAAACACCTTGAATGTCAAAGACACGAGTTCGGCGATCTCTTCAAGGTCCCGTTTACGCTTGGGTGTGAAATCGGTTGGGCGCGTCCGGCGGTAGAGGATGACCCCGAACACGAGCCCATCTGGAGCGCGCAGCGGAATGGCCGCCACACTGCCGCTATCAGACTCATCGAGACCGGGATACTTCGCGTATCGAGGATGCTTGAAGGCATCGGTTCCTATGAAAACAGAGCAACCGTCACTGAGTGCCATGCCGCTGAGCCCGATCCCTTTTCCGAGCTTCAGCCGATGAACGAGTTCGGGCACGACCGTACTTGCTCGCAGGACTAAGCCATCCGAGCTGTCCCGGAACATGATGTCGCACGAGTCAGACTCGCTGACAAGCGAGGACAGCGCGGCAAGTTCATTGAGGAGTTCGTCCTCTGATCTTGCCTTGGCTGCTGCGTAGAGAAATCGGGTCGCTTCTATGTGGGCCATTGATTGTTTGGAGGTTAGAAGGGTCCGATGGCGGTGGTGCTCACCTTCGCGGGATCCAACAACCGTCGCGCCATTTCCACGATCCTCTCGTTCGTCACGGCACGAATGCGATCTCGCGTCTCCTCGATCGGGATGTGGCGATTGTGGTGAAGCTCGCTTTTCGCCATTCGCATCATTCGGCTAGACATGCCCTCAAGCGCCAAGATGAGGTGCGCACAAAGGCTTGTTTTCGTCCGCTCCAACTCCTCTGCCTCTAGACCGTCGGCCATCACCTTGTCGAACTCTGCTCGGATCACTTCTTGCACGGTGGGCCACTTTTCCATGCTTGTTCCTCCGTAGACGGTGAATGCTCCCCCGGCTCCGTACGAAAGCGTGTAGCTCCCGACCGAGTACACCAAGCCGCGCTTTTCTCGGACCTCTTGGAAGATTCGGCTAGACATGCTGCCGCCGAGGGCAGAATCCAGAACTCCGAGTGTGAAGAACTCGTCCTCGTCGTAAATCGAGACTCCGTCCGTGCCAATACAAAAGTGCACTTGCTCCGTGTCCTTGGGTTCAAGAACGACCTTCGCCGTACCGGCGGGTCGTGAAGGCTGCGTGTCAGAAACGCCGGAAGCAATCGACCCAAGGGTGGACTCAGCCATGGCGCGGATTGCCTCTGGATCGACATTTCCCGTTACCGACAGCAGGATGTTTTCACCGCGATATCGGCGGTCCATATAAGCGAGGATGGCGTCGCGGTCAAAGGACTTTACCGATTCTGGCGTGCCGATGATCGGCTTGCCGAGGGCGTGATCGCCCCACCGATGTCCGAGGTGGAGTTCGTGAACGTGATCCCCTGGCTCGTCTTCGGATCGTTTGATCTCTTCAACAACAACATCAGACTCACGCTCGATCTCTTCGGGATCGAAGAGAGAGTTCGTCATCATGTCCGTGAGAACATCGATGCCGTTCGCGGTGTCGTCGGCGAGGGTCCGGCAGTAATAGCAGGTGCTTTCTTTGTCTGTAAAGGCATTGAGCACGCCGCCCCTTCCTTCAATCGACTCTGCAATTTCTTTGGCCGATCTCTTCTCAGTGCCTTTGAAGAGCAGGTGCTCGATCAGGTGGGTAATGCCCGCCTCGTTATCGAACTCATGACGACTCCCGGTTTTGCACCAAAGACCAATTGCCGCCGACTGGACGTGGGTGAAAGGCTCGACCAACACGCGTACGCCGTTGGATAGGGTGAATTTGTGAACTCCGTTGATTTCAGACATAAGAATTAGAGGTCGGGGTCGGTCAAGACCTTCGTCGACAAGACGCCGAGTCGTTCTACGCTAAGCGAAACCTCATCGCTCGGCGAGATGGTGCAAAGTTCGGTCGGGAAAAGCGGCCCGATCGCAATAACATCTCCCGCTCGAAGAGTTGCGTTGGCTGATGCGGAGACGAGAGCGCTTTCGAACGTGGTTTGAAGCGTCGCCCAGTCGCCTTTGGCCTTGTCCACGCCATTGACACGAAGTGAGTAGCCGAGTGCGTAGGTGCTGCCGCTCTCGCTGTCTATAAGAACGTCCGCCAATTCATCGGGGGTCGTGATGACCGGACCCATGTTTACGCCAAGGTCGTACGCCCGGCCGTTCATGCCCAGTCCCTCGTCTTGTCGATTCAAATCTAGGGAAGTGAGAACGTTTATCAACGTGAATCCAAGAATGGCTCGATCCACCTCGGCAAAATCGAATCGATATCCTCCATCCACGACAACGCACGCTAGATAAGGCAATACGGCCAGTTCTAGACCCTTTACCGGGGTTGCGATGACCTGGCTGGGTCCGGCGATGGAACCGGGATTTCCATAGTTATACGGCAGATCGTCCGGTTCACGATCTTCGTTTGAAGCTGAAAAGAATCGAATTGAGGGAACGCTCGCGATGGGCGCCAGCGGTCTTACATCCGCCGCCTCGTGAATCGCGATTGGCTGCGATCCATCGGTCTCGTAGACCTTTCCACTGTAGACAATCCCCGATCGGGAGGTCCCGGGCTCACTTTTCAGTTCAAACCGGCAAAGTTTCACGAAGAAGAGGTTACCTTTCCACCTCAGGATGCCAAGATGATATATGTTAGGGAGATCGAACCGAAGCCCGCATATGTTCGGGTACGATTCGTTCGCTTATAATCGAGCCTTAGGAGAACTGAATGCCGCGAAAGATTCTGGTTTGTGACGACGAGCGACATATCGTGCGATTGATCCAGGTCAACCTCGAGCGCAACGGGTACACGGTTGTTACTGCGTTTGATGGCAAAGAGGGTCTGGAGAAGATCCGTGCCGAAAAGCCAGACTGCTGTGTCCTCGACGTGATGATGCCGTACATGGACGGCTTTGAGGTTCTGAAGAGCCTGCGACGTGACCCCGAGACCGAGAACCTTCCTGTCATCATGCTCACAGCAAAGGCACAGGACAAGGACGTTTTCGAGGGGTATCACTACGGGGCTGACATGTATCTGACCAAGCCCTTCAACCCAATGGAGTTGGTGACCTTCGTGAAGCGAATCACGGACGGCGCAGACCCCAACGGTGGCGGCGGAAGCAAGCGATACGACCTCTGATCACTCTCTAGCGATCACGACAATCGGGGTGTCCTTTTAGGATGCCCCGATTTTTTTGCGAGAATATTTCGTGAATATGATAAAGAATACGAATTCTCGTGTATAACACTTTTCAAGAATACGAATTCTCGGAAAGTTCCAGGAATTTCGGAGTGCCAATGAGGGTGACTCAGCGAGACATAGCAAGATTAGCGGACGTGAGCCAAGCCACGGTTTCGCGGGTTCTTGCGGGCGATGCTCGAGTGGAAGAAGTCATCCGATCCCGCGTGATGCGGGTGATGCGAGAGCAAAACTACAAGCCTGACGTTCGAGCACGGGCCCTTCGAAGCAAACGAGCCGGCTTGATCGGTCTCGTGATCAACCGACCCGAAGGTGGCATTGGTGACGACCCATTCTTCGCTCATCTCATTGGGTCCATTCTCGACAAGCTAAGTGGAACTCCCTATCACCTCTGCATCGATCACGTTGCCGAGGGCACCAGCCACAAAGCCATTTATGACGAGATGCTCCGGACCCGCCGGGTAGATGGTCTGATTCTCGTTGAATCCGAGGCGCGAGACGAGCGAATTGTTAAGCTTCAAGAAGACAATTTCCCGTTCGTCCTCATTGGGAACCCAGGCGATTTCTCTGGCATCTTGTCCGTTGATAACGACAACGTCTTCGCTGGGGAACTTGCCACGCGCCACCTGGTCGAGCAAGGTTATCGACGCATTGCGATGCTTGGCGGTCCGCGAGGGGTTACCGTCTCCGAAGACCGAATCTGTGGGTACGTAGCCGCCGCGCAAGACACGGAGATTCCGATCAACGTCATCCACGCCGGTTTCGGTTTGGAGACGGCGTACAACCATGCTTTAGAAGTGCTTTCCGGACCAAATCGACCGGATGCCCTGGTTGTTCTCGACGACTACATGGCGATCGGCGCTGTAATGGCCGCGCGCCAACTTAAAATTTCCATCCCCGATCAACTCGGAATCGTCTCCTTCAACGATACGGCTTACTGCAACTTCACCGAAGGTGGCTTGAGCAGCGTCAGCTTGAACATCTCGCGAATCGTTGGTGAGGCCGTGCGGCGACTCCTTGGGACCATTGAAAACAAGGCGACGTTCCGTGAGAAGCGGATGATCATCCCGGTGGAACTCAAAGCAAGAGGCTCGTCGACTCGAAACGGGAGGTCGATGTGAACCTTGTGCTTGCGGGAGCTCTACTTTTAGCAAACGCAACCGAGACGAGACTGCATAAGTTCGTCTTCCGAACGACCTCTCCGGCGAAAACAGTTTCCGTTGCCGGAACTTTCAATGATTGGAACCGGGAGAATCTACCGCTGAAATCAGACGATGGAAAATCATGGTCTGCAGAAGTTCGGCTTCCTTACGGTTCGCATCGCTACAAGTTTGTCATTGACGGCTCAACTTGGGTGCTGGATCCAACCAACCCGAAGAACGAAACCGACGGTGGAGGGAATACAAACTCCGTTCTCATCGTGGCACCGGAGTGGTTCGACAACAAAGCTTCTCGGACGGATTCGGAACTGACCAAAGAGGCCGTCGCGCATAGTCAGTCCATTCCGTTCCTCGTTCGAGACACCGATGGTATCCACGTCCGCATTCGACTTCGCAAAGACGACGTTGAGGGCGTAAAGGTTGTTACCGAGAAGGGAAGTGTGCCCGCCGCTCTGATCACGTCAGACGATCTTTACGAGTGGTACGAGGCAATTCTCGGATCAAACACGAAGTCGTATCGACTCGATATTGATTTGGGTTCCAAACATATTTCTTGGGGAAGAAACGGCTTCTCAGACCCAGAACTTCTTGCACTTAGTTCGGAAGCCGGAGTATTCAAAACACCCAACTGGATTGAGTCTGCGGTGTTCTATCAGGTGTTTCCAGATCGCTTTGAGAACGGTTCTGCCACGAACGATCTGCCCGGAACCGAGCCGTGGAATGCAAAGCCAACCTATCGAACTCGACTCGGCGGGGACATTGCAGGCATTCAATCTAAACTCGGTTACCTGCGACAACTGGGTGTCAATTCCCTCTACTTGAACCCAATTTTCGAGTCGCCTTCGAATCACCGCTACGATACCGACGACTATCGCAAAGTGGCCCCAGACTTTGGAACGAACCCGGAATTCGATTCTCTCGTCAAAAGCTTGAAAGCGAACTCCATGAAGGTTGTTCTCGACTTCGCTTTCAACCACACGTCTGTGAACTACTTTGCATTTAAGGATCTTCGAGAGAAGGGCGAAAGCAGCCCTTATCGAAGTTGGTACACGGTTCACTCCTTCCCGATCAAGGTGCAGAACCCGCCGAACTACCACGCTTGGGCGAACTTCCCGGCGATGCCGAAGTTGCGAGTAACGGAACCGGACGTTCAAAAAGAGCTCCTTGATGTCAGCAAGTTCTGGCTGAAGCGCGGCGTGGACGGGATGCGTCTAGACGTGGCTAACGAGGTTGATCCGTCTCTTTGGAAGGCTCTTAGAAAAGTCGCAAAGGCTGAGAATACGAATTCTTGGATTCTCGGTGAAGTCTGGACCGATGCTTCTCAATGGCTTGGAGGCGACCAGTGGGACTCGGCCATGAACTACGACTTCCGGACGGCTTCTATCGAGTTCTTCGCCAAGCAAACGATGCCACCATCCATGTTCGCTTCCAAACTGATGGCGAACTACTATCGGTATGCGCCGCAGGTTTCGAGGAATCTCTTTAACCTCCTGAGCAGCCACGATACAGCGCGCTTCCTCACTGTTTGCAACGAAGACACTTGCAAGGCCCACCTAGCGGCCATGGTCCAGTTCACTTGGGTCGGCGTTCCTTCTATCTTTTACGGAGAAGAGATCGGCATGACGGGCGGGGAAGACCCGGACAATCGCCGAGGAATGCGATGGGATCTAGTGGTGGACTCGAACCCTACACTCCAACTGTACAAGTCGTTGGTTGCTGCTCGTAGGTCATCAGAGGCACTGCAGCACGGAAAGCCGACCATCCTTTCGACCAACGACGACGCAGGCACATTCGCCTTCGCAAGATCGACGAAAAGCGATGCGGTTGTGACCGTGATCAATCGATCCGAAACTTCGCAAGAAGTTGAATTAGATTTCTCTAAAACCGAGCTTCAGCCGCTTGTCGGCCGCGAGGTTATCGACGTTCTTAGCGGGAAGAAACACAAACTTCGCGCTACCCGACAGAAATTTGCTCTTAGTGGAAAGCAAGGCATCATTCTTGCTCTCTCAAAAGACAGCCATTATCCTGGCCGACGATCGACGATGCTCGTCCATCGTTTCGCGCCTCGTTTCCAGCCCAAGTTTGGTCTGGGACATGCACGGAGCATAAACTAATGATCAATCGACGCAACGCGTTCACGCTCATCGAGCTTCTCGTAGTTATCGCAATCATTGCGATTCTTGCCGCCATCCTCTTCCCGGTTTTCGCCCAAGCCAAGCTTGCAGCTAAGAAGACTGCCGACCTCTCCAACCTGAAGAACATCGATACCGCAGGCATCATTTATGCTTCCGATAACGACGATATGCTGCCTGTAACCAACTGGCCGCACTGGTACGTAAACGCTGCTCGGATCTTCCCTTATGCAAAGAACCGAGACATCTTCAAGAATCCAGCATCCAGCTTCCGAGAAGGAACCTACCAGCGAAAGCAAGGTAACAACCCGTTCGGCAACTTCATGATCGACCCGGCGAGCCCCTGCGTTGGTCTGGGTGTTTCCACGCGCGGTCAAGCGAACTTCTACAACGACATCTACCCGCCTCTTGACTACGAATGGAACGCATGGATCCAAAACGGCGGTCGACAGTGCGCCAACGGTGACTGGCACGAGGTTCCTCGCTCCATGACCGACCCGGCGTTCGTGAACGTTGCCAAGGTTGTTGTTTGGGTCGACTTCCCGGTTGCCGGTACCTACTGGCCGGGCGGATGCGTTGATGGCATCTGCGGAAACGGAGCTTCGCTTGGTGGTTCTTCCGCTAGCTACTGGGGCGGAAACTTCAAGGGCTGGTTCGGAAACGGTTCCAACGTTGCTCACCTTGATGGACACGCAAAGTTCTATCCGACGCGACAACTCGTTCCGACCCTCCAAGAGTGGGAGAACGGCGTTGAGAGCCGAACCTGGCGCGGTTGGGGCCTCTCCTACGGAGACCCTTCCGTTCAGTAAGAATCCATTGACCTCGGAGATCTATTCTCCGGGGTCACTCCTGGGAGGAAGAAAGAGATGCTGAAGAAATTATTGGGTGCGGCGTTGTTAGGTTGCCTTTTCATTGCCGGTTGCGCAGAAGGCGGTCCTGATGTTGCTTCTGCCGACCAAGCCAATCAGGCAATCAAGAACCAGCCGAATGAAGAGTGGTTCAAGCAACTTAAGTCGGCCCCTCTCTCCATGGACCAGAAAATTTCGGCCATCAACGGTCGCGAAATGTCCGAGGAAGAGAAGAAGAACTTTATCGAGCAGCTGAAATCCGGTGGATCAGAAGGTCCGGCCGGTGCAAGCGGAAGATGATTCTATGATCACGACACCCGTTCAAATTCTTGAACGGGTGTTTTTTTCGTTGATTCAAGAACAAATTCGGCTTTCTAAGCCGTTGAATGGCATCAAACTTGCCAACATAACAAGCGTGCCCAATTTGGGCGAGTGAACTGTAATGCTGCCCGATTCGTGGAAACAAATAATCATTCTTCCTGGACTACTGATGGTCTTTGGAATCTTCTTGTTTGTTGCAACTGTTCAAGCTTACAGAAACTACGGCATCCGGGCAAAGCTGTGGTGGAGCTTCTACATTCCACTCATCCTTGCTTTCATTGTTGGTGTCAAAGGATCCATGCCGATTGCAACGGACGAGATGTACCGATACGTTCTGATCAAGTATCACCAACGGGCCATTTTTGGCGCCCACTTGGTGAGCATGGTCGGACCGATCGTTCTTTCCATCGCCGCCTTTGTGCTGTCGAAGCGGGTTCTTCAACCCCGTGGCGGGTACGACGATCAACCCACACCATCGGGTGGACGTCGGTTCAATCTTTTCAAAAAGGTTTAAAGGGCAAAGTTAGCAAGGCTCGCTTGCTCCGGGCGCAGCAACTCTGAACTCTGGATTTCAATCGCCGATTCATCGGCGGTAACCTAGATCCTCAGTATCGGGGTTCAACGTGGAAGCTCAATCCAGCTCAAGAATCGGTCTCACAACAACGCAGGCGCCCTTCATCGAGGAGGCTCGGGCGGCGGGGGACCTTTACATTCACCAGCCCTACGAGCTGTACTCGGAAGAGAATCACACGGCCTGGAACCGGCTCTACGCTCGGATGCACGACCGTTGGGAAAAGTACGCCAACGAGCACTTTCTCCGTGGGATCGAATCCCTGTGCTTCAACCCCGATCGAGTCCCAAAGCTGGAGGACGTGAATGGATTTCTCAATCCCCTCACCGGGTTTCGAGCCAAGGCAGTAAGCGGCTATGTCCCCGCGTTCACTTTTTTTGATTGCCTTCGCAATCGAGAATTCCCAACGACCATCACGATTCGCTCAGCGGAGAAGCTTGACTATCTGCCGGAACCGGATATCTTTCACGACATCGCGGGGCACGTGCCAATGCACACGGATAAGGCATTTGCCGATGCCTTGGTGAGGTTCGGAGACTGTGCCCACCGAGCAGCAGAGATAGCCGCGAGTTCTGGTCGAGACGAACAGAGCCTCCACCGGCTCTCGAGCATTATCCGCGCGATGGCTCGGTTCTTCTGGTTCACCATCGAATTTGGACTGATGAAGTCTTCCAATTCGGACGGACTCAAGGTTTACGGGTCGGGTCTGCTCAGTTCGTATGGGGAGATTGAGCACGCTATAGAATCGGCGGAAGTGCAGCGATATCCCATTCAGCTCGAGTGGGTGATCAATCAACATTTTGAAATTGACACTTATCAGCCGATATTGTTCTATGTCGAGTCGTTCGACCACCTCTTTGAACTCGTCACTGAGCTCGAGAGTTGGATGATGAACGGGCGATTGAACAATGTTGCTCTTGGCGAGCCGGTTGTTAACGAAGCTGACTTGAAGAGTTTCTTGGAAGCAGGCGTTTGACTTTATCGCTGAAGGTGCCGTATCCCAGGCTGGAATCGTAGTTAACAGTGAAGGGAAGAAACCACCTTCGAAAATCCTATCGGTAAACTAACATATCATGGCAATCGAGATCTTGATGCCCGAGCTCGGCGAATCGGTCCACGAAGGAACGGTCAGTCGCTGGTTGAAGAAAGTGGGCGAATTCGTTAAGGAAGACGAGCCGGTCGTTGAGATCATGACCGACAAAGTCAACACCGAGTTGCCCTCACCTGCATCCGGCGTCCTCACTCAGATCCTTATTAAAGAAGGAGACCCAGTGCTGGTCTTCGCTGCAATGGGAATCATCGACCCAGCCGGGGTTCCGGGCCAAGCGGGTTCCACCGAAGCGCCGACTCCTTCGGCAGAGCCTGCAACAGCAGCATCAGCCCCTGCAGCAGCCGCTGCGCCTGTCGCAGAAGTTGCGAGTTCGGTTACGGCCGCCGATGGTAGCCGAAAGTGGTTCACCCCAGTGGTTCGAGCAATGGCCAAGGAGCACGGAATTTCCGAAGCTCAACTCACGTCTATCGCCGGCAGCGGGGAAGGCGGTCGAGTTACCAAGAAGGATGTCGAGGCATTTCTTGCAGGCAGTGCTCCGAAAGCAGCCCCTGCACCCGCAGCACCCAAGGCTGCTCCGAAAATCGAGGAGAAGCCTGTCGCAGCGACGGTTGCCGGTCCGGATCAAGAACTTGTGCCGCTAGTGGGCATGCGCAAGATGATCGCAGACCATATGCTGAAATCGTCGCAAGTCCCGACGGTTTCAACCATCACCGAAGTCGACGTGACTTCGATGGTGGCCTTCCGAGACCGAAACAAGGAGTCGTTCCAAGAACAGTTCGGAGTGAAGCTCACGTACACCCCGTTCTTCATCAAGGCACTGACCGAGTCCCTACTAGAGTTCCCGCTCATGAACAGCGCGCTTATGCCGGACAACAACATTGTCAAGAATAAAGGCGTGCACATGGGAATCGCGGTTGCCCTTGGGGCCAAGGGTGAGGACGGGCTAATCGTTCCGGTTATCCGAGACTGCCACACTAAGTCGCTGGTGGAGATTGCGAAGGATCTTGAAGCCATCGCCAAGAAGGCAAGATCAAACTCGCTTTCCGTAACGGATGTTCAAGGTGGCACGTTCACGCTAACGAATCCAGGGACCTACGGCGCTCTGTTTGGAACGCCAATGATCAATGCTCCTCAGGCGGGCATTTTGGGAACCTACTCCATCAAAAAGGTTCCGGTGATCATCAACGACATGATCGCAGTGCGGTCGATCATGCACTTGGTTCTCACGTACGACCACCGAATCATCGACGGAATGATCGCAGGAAAATTCCTTGCGAGTGTTCGCGATCGACTCCAGAACTTCGACTTCTTCAAGTAAGTCTGAGAACGAAAGAGGCGGGTCGGAGATATCTCCGGCCCGCCTCTTTTTTTGGTAACTCTGATTTAGCCAGCGACGAGCTTCTGCAGGTGCTCTTCGTTGACTTCCTTGACGGTGTCAGCGAGTTGAACAAACTCGTTGTAGACCTGCTCGAATCTTTCTTCAGTGAACTCGTAGCCCAACTCGCGCAATCGGTGTCGAAGTCCGTGACGACCACTGCGAGCCGTAAGGATGATCTCCGACTTTTCGGCACCGACCAACTCAGGGCTGATGATCTCGTAAGTCGATCGCTCTTTAAGCACTCCGTCTTGGTGGATTCCGCTTGAGTGAGCGTATGCGTTTGCGCCCACGACCGCTTTGTTTCGCTGAACCAGCATGCCTGTTTTCTCGCTGACCATTCGCGAGGTCGCCACAAGCTGCGTTGTATCGATGCGGGTGGCGAAGTCAAAAATGTCTCTGCGAACGTACATCGCCATTACGACTTCTTCAAGGGCCGTGTTTCCAGCTCGCTCACCAATGCCATTGACGGTCACCTCGACTTGTCTTGCCCCACCCAGAACGCCCGCAAGCGTGTTGGCCGTAGCCATGCCTAAGTCGTTGTGGCAGTGGCACGAGAAGACCGCCTTGTCCGAGTTAGGAACATTGCTGATGATCCCGTGGATGAGCTTGTAATACTCGTTCGGGTAGGTGTAGCCCGTGGTGTCGGGGACGTTGATGGTGGTTGCACCCGCCTTGATCACTTCCTCAACGACTTTGTAGACGTAGTCTGGGTCGGCTCGTCCCGAGTCTTCCATGAAATACTCGATGTCGTCGGTGAATTGCCGGGCATGCTTTACCGCCTTTACGCCCACTTCTAGAGCTTCCTCACGGGACATGCGCAGCTTGTGCTGAAGGTGGTTCTCAGAAACGCCGAGACCTGTGTGGATTCGGCGACGAGCGGCAGGCTTGAGCGCTTCCGCAGCAACCTCGATGTCTTTCTCCCGCGCTCGGGTAAGACCGCAAATGGTGACTCCGTGAAGCTCTCGAGCAAGGGTGTTCACACTCTCAAAGTCCCCCGGGGAAGAGATGGGGAAGCCTGCCTCAAGGATATCGACTCCAAGCCGAACGAGTTGGGCTCCGATTTCGAGTTTCTCCTGAAGCGAAAGTCGGACTCCCGGAGACTGTTCTCCGTCTCGCAGGGTGGTGTCAAAAACTACAACGCGATTCGACATAGTGGTAACTGGATTATACGAAGTCATGGAAGGGAATCGCCCGATCAAAATAGCTGGAAGGTAGACTCTCGAAGCAGAGATGACAAAGGTTGCCGTAAATCTGACCGCAGGAAACGAGTCGGTAAATGAGCCTTGGATTTGGCGATTGAGCCGCGAATTCAACGTTCGCGTGAACATCATTCGCGCTTCCGTCGACGCTGACTACGGATTTATGCAGATCGAACTTGACGGGGAAGTTGAGGACGTTCAACGCGCCACGGCATGGCTCATGACAACCGGAATGCACGTCGAAGCACAGTCTCGGGCTGTCGGCGCGTAGTACCCATTTAATGGTCGATCAACCTTATGGGTTGCCTGAGGACTTCTCAGAGTTCTGGCAGGAATCGGTAGCGGAGGCCCTTCAGGCTCCCCTCGATTACAACATCTCGGTGCAGGCCGACCCGGTCGGTTCCTCCACGCACGTAGTCCATTCGCTTCAGTTCCGAGGAATTGATGGGCGAAGATTGCACGGATGGTTCGCCTATCCGGAAGGCGCTCGACGCAACCCGGCGTTTCTTTGGGTTCCGCCCTACGGCCGAGAATCCGTCTTGCCCAACGCGTACGGAACGCGGGCCGGAATGGTCTCACTTTCTTTCAACCTGCACGGTGAATCTGCTTACCACCAAGAGAAGTACATCGTTGAAAGGGGCTACTTTTCAGACGGCGCCGCCTCGCCAGAGACCTGGGTTTTTCGGCGCATCTTTCAAGATTCAGTGATTGCCACGCGTGTGCTTCAAGCTCAAATAGAAGTAGACGAGGATCGAATTGGCATAGCCGGAATGAGCCAGGGCGGAGGAATCACCGTCTGGAACGCGGCATGGAATCCGCTGATCAAAGCCGCCTGCGCGGATATGCCGTTCCTGAGCACCATCGGTCGAACGCTGACTTCGCAGGTCTATCGCTATCCGCTGAAAGAGCTCCGAGACTTTATGGATGCGCTCCCTCTTGGCGAAGAGCGAGTGATGCACACCCTTTCCTACTTCGATACCGCCCTGCACGCGTCTTTTGTTTCTAAGCCGATTCACGTCTCGTTAGGTCTCAAGGACCCCGCCACTCGGCCGGAGACGGTGCGCGCCTTATTCGATGCGATCGCGGGGCCGAAAGAGCTTCTAGAACTGGATTGGGGGCATGATTGGCACCCCCAAATGGTGGAAGCGAACGCGGAATGGTTCGCGCGATACCTCTAGTGTTTCAGCGCGTTGCGGATAGCTAGAATTGGCTCCAAGAGTTCTCGAGCTCGTGCCAACGGCCATTGAGTCGCCGCATCGCTCAGAGCCTTTTCGGGTTGAGGATGGACCTCTAAGAAGAGAACGTCTATGCCCACGGCAACCGCGGCCCGAGCCATAGCCGGAATGGACTCTCGGACGCCTCCCGAAGAAGTGCCTTGGCCACCTGGACGCTGAGCGGAGTGGGTCGCGTCAAAGCAAACCGGAACACCGAAGCTGCGCATGACTTCCAAACCGGGCATGTCCACGATCAGCGTGTTGTAGCCAAAGGTCGTGCCTCGTTCCGTGAGCAGGGTGCCCGCGGCTCCGAAAGATTCCAGCTTGGCGACAATGTTCATTGTGTCCTGAGGGGCTAAGAACTGACCTTTCTTCACGTTGACCGGCTTTCCGGTAACGGCCGCAGCTTCAAGCATGTCGCTTTGCCTGCAAAGAAAAGCCGGGATCTGGAGAATGTCCACGACCTGCGCGACCGGAGCCGCTTGGTCTGGCAGGTGGATATCCGTTGTTGTTGGAAGATCCATCGAAGCAGAAATGTCTCGAAGAATCTCCAGCCCAGCGTCCATTCCCAGCCCCCGATCAGAGCCAACCGAAGTTCGATTGGCTTTGTCGTAGCTCGCTTTGAAGATGTAAGGAAGACCGAGATCGGCGCAGAGCTCCTTCATCGTCCCGGCGACCTCTTCGCAAAGAGCCTTAGACTCAGCCATGCAAGGTCCCGCGATGATCGTGAGATCCCCGGCGCCAATGGTTAGGTTTCTTACTGGAAAGCTTTTGATCAAGGCTTCAAGACTCCGGCCGGCTTTTTAGGAGCTTTGGGAGGCCATGCAAGTTTGACCGTAGTGCTCGTCGGAGGAAGACAAGTGCGATCGTCGCACATCTGATACTTGAGGCTCAGGACAACGGAGGTGGGAGCTTTTCCTTTTCCGACCCACTTCAGCTCGAACGGAATCTCTAGAGACCCTTCGTAAATGGAGTTGTTCTCCGGCCCTGGAACTCCCTTTGGATATTGCACCTTCACGAGCTTGAAGTCTTTGGTCGTTACCGAAAGCGCGGTTGGGGTTTCGTACTGGCTTGCAGGCGGGTTCGAGTAGCTGTGCCACCCGTCCGGCAAGGTGAGCCCGGCTTTTCCGGCATAGTGGTTTGCAGCGATCGGCTTAGCGTCCAGGGAGACGTCGAGCTTGATCTCCTCACCCATCAAAGCCGAACTAACGGCAAGGTTCGCGATCAAAAAGAAAGAAGCGGCGACCATTCTATGAGTATAGACGTCGCCGCTTCTGGAAGCGTTTTCCTAGTTCAGGAGGTTTAGGCCAGACCGACCCATTTCTTGACCTTGTACACGGTCGTGTCGCGGTTCAACTGAGCGATCGCTCGGGTAAGCGGAACACTCTTGGGGCAAACTCGAACGCAATTTTGTGCGTTACCGCAACCCGTGATTCCCTCATCGCCCGTAAGAAACTCGAATCGCTCTTTCTCAAGCGTCTTGCCGACCGGGTGAAGGTTGAACAGCAGGGCTTGGCCAAGGGCGGCAGGTCCGACGAATGTCGATTTCTCGTTCACCTGCGGGCAAGCTTCTAAGCAGCAACCGCAGCTCATGCATCGGGAAAGCGCATATCGAAGTTGCCGAACGCCATCGTCTTGCGGTTGAGCCATGCCAAGGTCGTAGCTACCATCGATCGGAACCCACGCTCGGACCTTCTTCAGGTTTTCGAACATCTTGGATCGGTCGACGATGAGGTCTCGAACCAGCGGGAACTTCTTCATCGGCTCCAGGGTCACCTCAAAGGCGTCTCCGTTGAGCACGCCCACTTCCTCGATCAAGGCCGTGCATGCCTGTCGGATGCCGCCATTGATGTTCATGGTGCAACTTCCGCAAACTTCTTCGAGACAAGCTGCTTCCCATGCCGGAGGCTGAACGGACTTACCGTCTGTAGTGACAGGTTTCTTGCGAACCTCCATCAATGCCGAAATCACGTTCATCTTCTCAACGAACGGAATTTCAAACTCCTCCCAGTGCTTGGAGGCGTTAGGGCCATCTTGGCGCAAAACCTTTAGGCGAATCTTTGACGCGGAAACTGCGGTTGCCATCATAGCTACGAATTCATTCTACGACCTCAGGGAGGCTGATTTCCGCTTTCAAGTGTTTCAAAAACAAAGAAAAGTCCGGACATTGCCCGGACTTTTCGAATTGTCACTGATCGAACGACTACGGAGTCGGTTCGGCGATGATGCCGGGGATTCCGTTGAGGTCGTAAGGCAGGTTGTAAACGCGGTTGAGCGCGCCGCCGCCAAGCACGGGGTCTGGAGCGAGCAGGTTCTGACCGATTTGAGCGTTGAACCGATAGGTTCGTGCGTGTCCGTCCGCAAAGTTGACCACTAGCTGCCCATTGTGTCGGGCGGTACCGGGGAAGTTCTCTTTGCCGAAGGAGATCGCGCTGGGAGGATTGAGATACAGCGCTCTCAGGTTGGCTTGAACGCCGTTCTGGCTCGGATCGCGCGTAGGATCGGCTTCGGGGTTCGTCGTGCCGGTTCGCACGTACTTCGAGGTGAAGAACATGCTCGTCTCAGCAGGGAACTCGACAACGGTCGCGGGTCGAACACCGTCGTTAGCGCCGAGTGTCGGAGGAATGCCCGGGTCTTCGAAAAGCGCGAAGTTGGGAGAAGAACCTGCGAAGTTGATCACGTTTTGGCTATTCGCGATCACCGTGCCGCCGTTCAAGAACGGAAGTAGGTTTAGACCCGTGTTTTGCAGAGCCGTGATCCAGTTGATCGCTTGCGGTTCTGCTGGGTCCGTAAAGATGTCGCGGTTCTTTGTGTACGGCATCAGCGCGTCGTAAATGGAGTAGATCTGCGCGCCAGGAGCGGGAAGAGCTAATCCACCGGGTCCGGGTGCACAGCCAACTGCGCAGTAAGCGCTCTGTGGGTAGACATCGTCCGAGTCCGCGAGATAAATCTGGACGGCGGTCGCGTTTTGCTTCAGGTTCGAAAGGGCGGCGGCTTTCTTAGCGGCTGCCTTTGCCTGAGCGAACACCGGGAAGAGGATCGCGGCAAGGATCGCAATGATTGCGATCACAACGAGCAACTCAATGAGAGTGAAGGCTTTCTTCATAAATGAATCTCCTAGAAGGCTCTAGGCGTCTTTTGACAATGTTGTCAGCAGACGTATGTTCTAACTGTAGACCGCGCGCAAATGTTATGCCAAGGTTAAAAGAGTTAGGATATTGCGACAAAAATGACGGGTTTTGAACCTGGCAACCGCTGGGTACTCTTGCGGTTCCGATTCTATCAAACAGATTCATGATTAACAGCGAAACTGGAAAAGAGAGGGTTGACATTCTCGGATTTCATGTCGATCCGATTTCGATGGAGGAGACCCTTCTTTGGATCCGCCAGAAAGCGAAAGAGAACCAGTTTCACCTGTTGATCACCGCCGATGCGAGCGGTATTGTCCAAGCGCAAGAGGACCCGGCCCTTGCCGATCTCTACCGAAAGGCCTCCGTTGTCACCCCGGATGGGGCAGGAATTCTGTGGGCGGCGAACCGCTTTCGAACGCCGATCACGCACCGCGTTAGCGGCGTCGACCTCGTCGAGCGCCTTTGCGCGATTTCGGTAAGCGAAGGTCTCTCCATCTACTTTCTAGGCGCAGCCCCTGGCGTTGCCGAAACGGCAAAGACTCGCCTGGAACAGAAGTATCCGGGTTGCCGCATCGTGGGGGTCCGGGACGGGTACTTCAACGGCCGCTCGGATGAAGATGTAGCGAAAGAAATTGGAGCAGTTGCCCCAGACATTCTGCTCGTTGCCATGGGAATCCCTCGGCAGGAAAAGTTTCTTTGGGCTACAAAGGAGCTCACGAAGGCGAAAATCGGAATTGGAGTGGGCGGGAGCTTTGACGTTCACTCCGGACAGGTGAAACGAGCGCCAAAGGTGATGCAGGCCCTGAAACTTGAGTGGGCATGGCGATTGCTACTCAATCCGAAAAAGATCGCCAAAGTAAGACTCCTGCCCGTCTTTGCACGTAGGGTTCTTTCGAGCAAGAGATGAAGATTTATACAAAAACGGGCGATGAGGGGAAAACCGGGCTACTGGGCGGATCGCGAGTTTCAAAGCACAGCATTCGAATCCATGCCATTGGCGAAGTTGACGAACTGAACTCCTTTATTGGAGTTGCAGCGGTGGTTGCAGATTCTTTCATCGCCGCTGAACTCTCCACCATTCAGCACCGACTCTTCGATCTTGGAGCCGAACTTGCCTGTGAGCCCGGTGGGGATTTCATGTTAACGAGCGTGACCGACGCCGAGATTCGCGCCCTAGAAGCGTCGATCGACCAGATGACGTCCGAGCTCCCTCCGCTTGAGAAATTCATTCTTCCAGGCGGGTCAGAGGCAGCCGCTCGATTACATGTGTGCCGATCGGTTTCGCGTCGGGTAGAGAGAACCCTCCTGGCTCTTAACGAGAGGGAACTGCTCCGGAAAGAGTTGCTCGTGTACGTCAATCGCCTATCGGATTGGTTCTTCACCGCTTGCCGATATCAGAACGCAAAATCCGGCGTGAGCGATGTCGTCTGGGAACAAAAGAAAGATTAGGTATGCGCCTTGAATGGCATACTTTAGACGGTAGTCGACGGAACGCGGGACTCACCGCATCGTCTTAGGAATGGGAAAACATGAACGCATTTGCTCTTCTAGCTATCTCGGTTGCCTCCCTTTCTGGCGGGCAACAATCGCAGACATCCGGTGGAGCTAACTCCGCGAGCGAACTCCTGACGCTCGTATTGGAGCGGTACTACAACGCTCGAACAATCAGCGGAACGATTGTGAACACCCAAAGCGCCGATGGTGTTCGACCTTTGACTATCTCCACCTCTTTCCAACTGCGACGCCCGGCACACCTCTTCATTCAGCAATCATCAAGTGATTCGCGCAGAATGCCCCCGGGCAAGTGGGTAGTGACTTCCGACGGCGATGAGTTTTCTTACTCGCGGCCGTACAACCCCTCCGAGCCGGATAACCCCTTGTTGCGTATCGTGGAAAAGGTGATTGTCCGCGGCGAGATTCTTCAAGTCGGAGAGATTTTGCTAGCTGCCCGAAGTGGCCTCGGAGATCGTCAGTGCCCAATTCTAGATATCGCCTTCTCTCATCCGGACGCCCTCAAGTATCTTCGAGGCACCTGGAAGAGCATGACCGAGGGCCCCGAGCAACTCTTCAAAGGTCAAAAATGTCGAGTAATTGAGGGACAGCACGCCACTAACCCTGCCCTTCTCCCTACTGGAACCTATAAGATCTTTATCAACTCAAACTTCGAAGTCGTTCGATATGAGATAACCGAAAAATTTGGAGCTCTTGACCCCGAAACGAAGCGTCAGATGGAGATTTCGTACACCCTTGCTTGGGATGCCAATTTGACGATCAACGGTCCGGTCCAAGAGAAACTTTTCACGGTCGTGAAATGAATCCACACTTTTTTGGGTAGATTGATTTGACAGGATCTGCACACATGGTTGAACTTGGAACCCTAGAGAAAGGTGCAACGGCCACAATCGTGAAAATCGAGAACGAATCGGCTGAAGCGAAGCGCCTTCAAGAAATGGGGCTTTTGCCTGGCACAGGGTTTAAAGTTGTAAAGGTGGCGCCGCTCGGAGATCCCATTGAGTTGGAGCTTCGGGGATATCGCCTTTGCCTTCGACGCAAGGAAACCGAAGGCTTCCTTGTAGAAGTCAACCCGTGAGCGCAATCGCACTCGCCGTGAAGCGAGTAGCCGTTGTTGGGAACCCCAATGCGGGGAAGACAACGCTTTTCAACAGCCTTACCGGATCAAGTCAAAAGGTTGGCAATTACCCGGGTGTGACCGTTGAGCAGGTCGTTGCCCGCAAGACCCTTGGTGCCTTCCAGATTGATTTTGTGGATGTTCCGGGTTTGTATTCCCTCACTCCGGTTTCTGAAGACGAACGGGTCGCGCTCAACGAGATCGAAGGGAAGCTGGATGGACGTGTACCGGATCTTCTGGTCTGTGTTGTAGACGCATCGAATCTGGAGAGAAACCTTTTCCTTTTCACCCAAATTGCCGAGCTAGGAATTCCGACGCTCCTCGTGCTGACAATGGTGGACCGTCTCCGGGAATCGGGGAAATCGCTGGACCTAGCCAAGTTTCGAGACATGGTGGGGTGCGAATCGGTGGTCGTGGTGGCTCACAAAGATCTCGGACTCCCGGAACTTCAAGATGCCATTGTAAGAAACCTCGAAAGCGGTCGCGTTCCAAGCATCGAACTGGGAGTGTCGCCCGTTGTAGAAGGACACTCTCTCGCACTTCGAGAACGTTTGGCGCGGCTGGGTTTCGACTACGAAGCATCGACCGTCCGGAACCTCGTTCAGAATCCGTCCGAGGAGTTTCGACAGATCACCCAGGATTTTCCGGAACTTGCCGAAGACTACGATCGGGCGGTTCAAGCGGCGAAGGACTTCGGTCGAACCGAGGTCGACATCCCAACACGATATGCCTGGACGTCCCTCGTCGAGAGGACCGTAATCAGTTCGACCGGCGACCAACAAAGAAAGCTCTCGCCCGCCGACAAAATTGACCGGTTTCTTACTCACCGATTCTTTGGGCTCGTCTTTTTTGTCGCGGTGATGTATCTCACCTTTCAGTCCATCTACACCTTCGCGGGTCCCCTCATGGACCTTATCGAAAGCGGGTTCTCAAAAGTTCAAAACTGGGTGAGCCCTATGCTGGAAGGGAACCCGGTGATGCAATCGCTCGTTGTGGATGGAGTCATTGCGGGCATTGGCGGGATTCTCGTTTTCCTTCCCCAAATCGTAATTCTGTTCTTCTTCATTAGCGTGCTTGAAGGAACGGGTTATCTTGCACGGGCCGCATTCCTCATGGATCGCCTCCTCGGTTGGTGCGGTCTCAACGGACGAGCTTTCATTCCGCTTCTTTCCAGCTTCGCCTGCGCCATCCCGGGCATTATGGCCGCACGCGTGATGCCGGACCCGAAGAGCAGGCTCGCAACCATTTTGGTGGCACCATTGATGTCTTGCAGTGCCCGGCTGCCCGTTTATCTGCTGCTCATTGGAGCCTTCATTCAGCCAACCTACGGCGCGTTCTGGAGCGGCTTTGCCCTCTTTGCCATGCACCTTCTTGGATTGGTGGTGGCGATTCCGATCGTTTTCATTCTTAACCGTCGCATGCTCAAGGGATCCCGGCTGCCTTTCATGCTGGAGCTTCCGCCCTACCAGTGGCCACGGTGGAAAGACGTTGCGTTGGCTATGTATCTTCGCGGGAAAGTCTTCGTCACCACCGCCGGTACGACGATCTTGGTGATGTCGGTGATCATATGGGCAGCGGGGTACTTCCCACAAATGGGTGCCGCGGATCGCGAGCGGACGACCGCCGCACTGAAACAAGCACAGCCAGGAATCGAAGATAAGGAAGTTGAAAACCGATTGGCTCAGAAGCAGCTTGAACAATCGGTGCTAGGTCGATTTGGCAAAGCGGTTGAGCCCGTTTTCGCACCCGCGGGGTTCGACTGGCGCATATCGACCGCCATCCTCTCCGCTTTCCCGGCTAGGGAAACGGTTGTCCCGTCACTGGGAATCATTTTCTCTCTCGGTGGCGATGAGGAAGAAAAGCTCGCGGATACGCTTAAACAAGCGAAATGGCCGGACGGGCGACCGCTATTCACGCTAACGACCTCCATCTCCCTCATGGTGTTTTTTGCGCTATGTGCGCAGTGCCTCTCAACGCTGGCGACGGTAAAGAGGGAGACGAACAGCACCAAATGGGCGGTGTTCATGTTTGTATACATGACCGTACTTGCCTATGTTTGCGCAGTCCTTGTCTATCAAGGCGGGCGACTCCTCGGAGCCGCCTGAACTCAAACTCCCGCCTCAGAATTTAGACGCTACGCCGACAAAGAACCCTTTGAGCTGTCCAGCCCGAGCGCCCGTATAGGCGATCTCGAGATCTGTGTTTTTCCATTTGCCGATCTTCGTAGGGAATCCAACGGCAAGGCGAACGACCGTCCCGTCTACACCTTCGTAAGACCCTGCACGCGCGGCGGTGTGGCCATAACCTAGCCCGATCGAGGCGTAAACGCCCTTCGCATTCAGCGAACGTCGACCCGTGACATAGAATCGAAAGACGTCGCCATCGGTATCTCCAGAAGAAACAAGGCGTCCGCCACCGAAGATCGAGGCAGTCAGCGAAAGCTCGGTCCCTGCAATCGTCGTCATCGGAAGTTCGAATTGAAGCTCCGGACCAGCCATGCTCGAAGTGCGCCCATTCAAAAGTTCGAAATCGCCCGTGACCGCATAACCCAAGCGAAAACGAATGGGAAAGTCCTCTTGAGCGGAGGCGTTTGCACCAAGGACCATTGCAAAGCCAATCGGTGCAGCCACCTTGAAAAGGGACTTACTGGAGAGAAGGTTGCGCATGAAGCTAAGTATAAGCGAGCGGGGTGCAACCCTGCCAATGTCAAGATCACACCCCGGCAACTATACGGTCCTCTAACTCTAAGGTTATGGTTCGATCATCGCGGCGATCGTATCGATCTCGTCCTCGGTCTCTACGACCGGAACGTTCGGCATCGCCGTCCGCAATCGAGGTCGTTGCACCGCCTGCGCTGCTTCGGCCTTTTCACGAAGCTGCATCTGCTCGTAACGCTCGTCCGCTCCAGGCGAAACAGGCCACACCGTGTTCTCTGCCCAGTAGCTGTTCAGAAACTCCGCCCAGACTCGCTCGTAAACGGCAATAGTCTTGTCGGCGAGAAGGGACCAGTCGAACTCGTCTTTCAGCCGCTTTTTAGCGTTCTCAGCAAGCTTTCTGGCATGCTCTTGCTCCTTCAGAGTGCGAATGATGGCCCATGCCAAGCTCGAAGGGTCGTTTGCAAAACACGACGTACCCGTTTGATCGTGCAGGACAACCTCTCTTAAACCACCCGCGTCGGAAGCGACCACCGGAACTCCCGCCGCCATCCCTTCAAGCGCAACAATTCCGAAAGGCTCGTAAAGCGAAGGGAAAACGGCAACGTCCGCGCAGCGGTACATCTCGTGCAAATTGCGGTTGGCCATGAATCCGGTGAAGACCACTTTGTGCTCCAATCCCGCCCAACGAACAAAGTCTTCGAAGCGGTCTCTTTGACCTCCGCCGACGATAACGAACTTGGCTTCCGGAACCTGAGCCAGCACCGAGTTGATCGAGTTCAGGAGAACGTGGATGCCCTTTTCTCGAACAAAGCGGCCGCAGTACATCACCAACTTTTCGTGCGGTTCGGCAAACTTCGCCCGTTTCTTGGCGCGCTCGTCTTCCTCCCAATCGAAATCAAATTTCGAAGCGTTGACTCCGTTGTAGATGATGTCGATCTTGTCAGCAGGAGTGCTGAAGAGTCGAATGGCCTCGCCCTTCATAAAGTCGCTACAGACGATCAGCCGCCAAGCCTCATAGGTGAGCCAATACTCTTGCTCCGCAATGTATCGAGAGGCATCGGAGAAGATCCCTCCGTGTCGCCCCCACTCGGTTGCGTGAAGGGTCGCCACGATCGGCAGCTTGTATTCGTACTTCAGCTCGCGCGCCGCATCTAGCGAAAGCCAGTCGTGCGCGTGGAAAACCGTGGGTTGACCCCCATGCCGCCAATCCTCCAACATCTTGCGAACCCGCCGATCGGTGGCTTGGTTGAGAAGTTGGATTTCGTGGATGAAGTCGTTCGGATCCTCGTCGAGGTGCACTCGGTGGACGTGAACACCCGAGGCTTCGACTTCTTCGTCTGGCGCAAGAGGAGTTGCCTTGGTAATGACGTGTACCTCTATGCCCTTCTTCACGAGTTCCTGCGACAACTCGTACACGTGGGGGCTGATTCCACCAACAATCCGTGGCGGGTACTCCCAAGACAGCATCATTACGCGCATCGTTCCAAGTTTACGACGTTGGTTATCTCTAGGAAGGAGCAGAATGATGGGCAATGTCATTCCGTAGAGGAAATCGACGATGAATCTCACTGACTCCGGCCTTCTAACCCTTCGTCCGGAAGGCGTTTACTGTCCGGAAGGGGATTTTTACATCGACCCTTGGCGGCCCGTGAGTCGAGCCGTGGTGACGCACGGTCACTCAGACCACGCTCGATGGGGGTGCAATTCTTACGTCTGCGCCACAACCTCAAAAGAGATCTTGCGTCACCGACTTGGGGAAGACATTCGAGTTCAGGCGGTCGAGTTCGGCGAAAAGTCCGTCGTGAACGGAGTCACGTTGTCTCTCCACCCGGCCGGGCACATCTTGGGCTCAGCACAGGTGAGAGTCGAGCGAAACGGGGAAGTCGCCGTTGTCACGGGCGACTACAAGCGAGAACCGGACGCCACCTGCGAAGTTTTTGAGCCCGTAGAGGCGCATTGCTTTATCTCCGAATCGACCTTTGGACTGCCCATCTATCGCTGGGAACCCCAGGAGCTAGTTGCGGCGGCAATCAACAGATGGTGGAGTGAAAATGCCGATCGCGGCGTGGCATCGGTCCTGCTTGGATACGCGTTGGGGAAGTCTCAACGGTTGCTGGCAATGGTCGATCCTTCCATCGGCCCAATCGTGACTCACGGCTCCGTTGCTCCGCTCAATGCGATCTACCGAAACGAGGGCATCCCGCTCCCGTTAACTAAGAACGTCTTAAATGTTGACAAAGCGGACCTTCGCAGAGCGTTGGTCATTGCTCCTCCCAGCGCGCTCGGAACTCCTTGGATGAAACGGTTCGGGGAGTATTCGGATGCCTTCGCAAGCGGATGGATGACAGTTCGCGGCGCTCGGCGAAGGCGATCAGTGGATCGGGGGTTTGTCGTCTCCGACCATGTGGACTGGCCCAGCCTTCTCCAAAGCGTCGATGAATCCAAGGCGGAACGCGTTTGGGTCACGCATGGTTACTCGTCGGTTGTTGCCCGATACCTCCAGGAAACAAGAGGTCTCGATGCTCGCGTTCTGAGCACTGAGTGGGAAGGCGAGTCCATGAAAGAAGAGGCTCCTGCAGAGGGAGCAGAACAAGAAAGCGAAGGAGGAGAGGCTTGAAGGCATTCCTCAACCTTTTCGAAGCGCTCGATAGCTCCACCAAAACGACTGCCAAGGTCGCTGCTCTCAACGCTTACTTCAAGCAAGTCGAGCCTGCCGAGGGGGCATGGGCGGTGCAACTTTTGACCGGTCAGAGACCCAAGCGCCCGATATCAACCACCGAAATGCGAGAGTTGGCGGCCGAAATGGCAGCCATTCCGCTCTGGCTCCTGGAAGAATGCTACGACGCGGTCGGAGACCTTTCCGAAACCCTCGCTCGGCTAGTGCCCGAGGTTGTCGAAGCTTCTCGCGGAACTTTGCTCCCGGATGATGCGGGTTTAGACAGGTGGATCCAGGAACGACTTCTCCCCCTATCCACCCTCGATTTAGCCGAACGAAAGGTTCACCTGAAGGAAACTTGGCTTTCCTTGTCTGCAAACGAAAGGTTTCTCTTCAACAAACTCATGAGCGGAACCTTCCGTGTGGGAGTGTCTCAAGAGCTGGTAATTCGATCCCTCTCCGAGACCTTCAAAGTCCCCAAGCACCTTCTCAGCCACCGAATGATGGGGCAACACGCGCCTTCTCCCGAGTGGTTCGAGGCCCTTGTAGAGTCTGAGGAAGGGAATGGAGCGTCCCACGAGGCGATTGGTGGCCAACCGTATCCTTTCTGTCTGGCACACCCCCTGGAAGACGCCACGATCGAAGATGCTCTCGGTCCGATTTCCGAGTGGTGCATTGAATGGAAATTTGACGGGATTAGGGGCCAACTCATCCGTCGAGCCGGGACGACCTACTTGTGGACTCGAGGCGAAGAACTGGTTACGGACCGCTACCCGGAGATTGCGGGCTGGGCCGATTCTCTGCCCGACGGCACGGTTTTGGATGGCGAGATTCTTGCCTGGAACACTGAAAGCAATCAGCCCCTCCCCTTTAATGATCTGCAAAAGCGGATCGGAAGAAAGACGGTAGGGAAGAAGTTGCTCGCGGAAGTGCCTGTGCGCTTTCGCGCCTTTGATCTGCTCGAATGGGAGTCGGAAGATGTGCGAGGCCGATCTTTGGCGGAACGCAAGGAACTTCTAACCAGGTTGGTCCCTGCCGAGTTTCTTTCCGAAGTGTTTCGCCCCCAAGATTGGGATGAAGCTCGTCTGATCCGTTCTGCTGCCAAGTCGCAAAACGTCGAGGGTCTGATGATCAAACGATGGTCTTCCACTTATGGAGTGGGCAGAAAGCGGGGCGACTGGTGGAAGTGGAAGATCGACCCCATGACCATCGATGCCGTTTTGGTCTATGCGCAACGAGGGTCTGGCAAGCGAGCCTCCCTGTACACGGACTACACCTTCGCGATCTGGAAAGATGGCGCACTGGTGCCGTTTGCCAAAGCCTATAGCGGCCTAACCGACAAGGAAATTGCCGAGGTCGACGCTTTCGTGAAGCGGAATACTCTCGAACGATTTGGTCCGGTGAGAACGGTTAAGCCGGAACTCGTCTTCGAACTTGCTTTCGAAGGGGTCTCGCTATCGACTCGGCATAAATCTGGATTAGCGGTACGGTTTCCAAGAATGACAAGATGGCGGCGCGACCTTCGCCCGGATCAAGCGAATCGGTTTGAGGATTTACAGCGGTATCTTGGCGCTGAACCGACAGTCGCAGAGACCGAGCCGGCCTAATCGTTCTCGCCGGGAAGCATGCCGTAAATCAGAGAAACGGTCATCACTTCATTATCGAAGTCGATGTCTTTGACGAACTCTTTGATCAGGGGAATCCGCACCTCTCCGACGACCAGAACCTCATGCGCTGGGTAAGACTCGACATCGTCTACCTCGCCAAGCTCTACTCCAGCATCCGTAACAACCTTCAATCCAATAAGGTCGTCGATCAAGAACTCGTCTTCGTCCAACTCCGGTGCACCCTCGGCTTCTAGGTACTTCCATTGAAGAGCTTCCGCATCGTTGATAGAAGTCACTCCAGGCAGAGTCAGGAGCGGGCGTCCCTTGTGCCACGTAACGGCTTGAATGACAACTTCCTTGCCATCAATGAAAACTTTGTTGCCCTTTGCAAATCTCGATTCAAACGCCGTGGTCGGATTGACCTTCACCTGACCGCGAATGCCAAATGCTCCAACGATCTGGCCAATTTCGTATCTCTCCGTACTCATGGGGTGATTGATTCGGACCTCTTAGACGCAGAAACGGGGGATCGAGACGTATGTCTCAATCCCCCTGCGAAACTCTGAGTGATTTTCTTGGAAAGCCCTACTCCGTAACGATCTTTACGTAGGCTCGCTCGCGAGACTTAGAAGCAATGGCGCTGACCACACAACGAATGGCGGAGATAACTCGACCATTCTTACCGATGACCTTGCCTACATCTTCTTGGTGTACTCGAACGTTGATCGTCCGCGTGCCTTGATCAAGCACTTCGTCGATTGAAACGCTCTCCGGTTGTGCAACCAGAGACTTAACCAACGACTCTACAAACGGGGTGTAGCTCATGCTTCAGATGCCTGGGTGGCCTCAACAGCGGTCGGCTTCGAAATAGCAGCCGTCGTTCGGTCGAGGAACTTGTACTTCTTGGCTTGACCGGGGAAAGCTTCGAGGTGCTTCGGAAGAATGCCCTCTCGCTTGAGCAACCAGGCTGCGGTTTCGCTCGGTTCTGCGCCGTTCTTCAGCCATTCGAGAGCCTTTGCCTCGTCGATCTTGATTTCCTTGGGTTGGCTGATCGGGTTGTAGTGACCAAGGGTGTCGATGGACTTACCGTTTCGTCCGGTCGTGCTCTCGCTTACGACGATGCGGTAGAAGGGGCGTCCCTTATTGCCAAGTCTTTGAAGTCGAATCTTTACCATGGGATTATCGTCTTTTGAGTTTCGCCATCCGCGATTGCATTTGCGTCATTTGTTTCATACCGCGTCTCATTTCATACATCTGCTTGATGAGGTGATTGACCTCTTCTACCGATGTTCCAGAGCCTTTGGCAATGCGCTTGCGTCGCGAACCGTTTATTATATCCGGATTTGCGCGCTCTTTTTCCGTCATGCTTAGGATGATCGCCTCGGTGCGGTTCACCTGCTTGTCATCGATCTGGTCTAGCGCGCCTTCCGGAATCATTGTTGCCGCTCCAGGCATGAACTTTAGAATGTTCTTGAAGGAGCCCATTTTTCGCATCATCTTGAAGCTCTGAAGCATCATGTTGAAGTCGATTTGGCCCTTACCGAAGCTCTTTTCAAGGGTGAGTGCATCCTCTTCCGAGAATGCCTTTTCGACCTTTTCGATCAAGCCGAGAACGTCGCCCATGCCAAGAATGCGCTGAGCGACACGATCTGGATGGAAGAGGTCAAGTGCCTCGACCTGCTCGCCAATTCCTGTGAATCTGACCGGAACACCCGTTGCGGCTCGAACCGAAAGAATCGCGCCGCCGCGAGTGTCGCCATCCATTTTGGTGAAGATCGCACCGGAGACATCGACCCTATCACCAAAAGATTTGGCGACATTGACCGCCTCTTGACCTGTCGTGGAGTCAAGAACCAGGAACGTCTCGTTCGGTTGAACGGCGTCTCGAACGCGAACCAGTTCGTCCATCAACTCTTCGTCAATGGTTAAACGTCCCGCGGTGTCTACAATGAGCACGTCGCGCATCAAGTACTTCGCGCGCTCAAGAGCTTCCTTGGCGATAACCTCAGGCTTGGTGCCGTCCGTCTTGGCAAACACCGGAACATCGATGGATTCACCTAGGACTTCCAACTGCTTGATCGCAGCCGGACGCTGAATGTCGCAAGCGGCGAGCATCGGCTTCTTGCCCTGATCCTTCAGCCACTTGGCAAGCTTGGCCGTGGTTGTCGTTTTTCCCGACCCCTGCAAGCCGCACATGAGCACCACGGTGGGAGGCGCGCTGCCGTAATTGAACTTGACCGACTCGGTTCCGAGCAACTCGATGAGCTCATCGCGAACGATTCGGATAATGGTTTGGTCGGGCGTAAGCGTCGCGAAGATCTCTTCGCCGACCGCCTTCTCTTTCACCCGGCCGACAAATTCTTTCGCGACCTGAAAATTAACGTCCGCTTCAAGGAGAGCCACTCGGACTTCTCGCATTGCTTCCGCAACGTCGGCTTCGGAAATCTTGCCCTTCGAGCGTATTCCGGCAAAGATTCCGGATAAACGGCGCGTCAAGTTCTCAAGCATCTTTCCTTAGAATACCGAGCTACCCCGGATTCCGTTCTCGAAACCTTCCGAGCGGAAAATCCGTTGAATGGAGAAAGCTTCACCAGGTTTCCAGCGAATTGAGTGAACGAGGAACTCGAATCCCTGTGAAGCGATCAAAGGACAACCGAACAACTAAATAGAAGCTCGGAAACAACCCGAATTTGAACTGAAAGAACGAAAGCACCGCCTTTGGCATGCGAATTGAACAGAAGGAGAGTCATGAACCATATCGAATCGACAATGGAGTCTTCGAAAGGCGGCCCGAACATCGGAGGAGCGCAATGGCTGACAGCGGCCCTGGTAGCCGGAGCTGTTGCCGCAACCGCTACCTACTTTGTAAAGGAGCGCTCGAAGCGACAAAATTCCACCGAAAGCTGGCTGGAACTGTGCGATCGCACGTCCGCAATGCTTCAGGAAAAGATCAACCAAAAGCTCGCCGGGTAAGGCGCTCGATCTTCAAGGTTTGAGAACGATGGGCTATCGTCTTATAGACGATGGCCCGTTTTGTTTTTGCGTGCGGTGGCGGTGGCTTGGGCTCGATGAGCCCGAATCCTAACCTTGTTCAAGAGATTTTGGACCGTACTCCGCCAAAACCCACGATTCTGTTTTTGCCAACGGCGAGCGGCGACGCGATTGAATACATCGCTCGATTCGAACAACAGGTTCTCGAATACGGTGCCATTCCTAGAGTCCTCCCTCTGTTCAGGCCTTCGCTCTGGGACCGAGAATTGGTCGAGTACTTCGACGGTGTTGATTTCATTTGGGTAGGCGGAGGCAACACAAGAAACATGCTCACTCTATGGGACCTTTGGGGAGTCACACCCTTGATCCGCAAGTATTACGATGCGGGGGTTCCAATTGGGGGCGTCAGCGCGGGAGCGATCTGCTGGTTTGAACTTGGTTGCACCGATTCGGTGGGCCGGAAGCTTGGAATCATGGATTGCCTTGGGTGGATTCCGGGAGCGGCGACCCCTCACTTCGACTCGGAACATGACCGTCGCCCGATGCTCAGCCATTTCATTGAGTCAGGACTCCTCCATCAGGAGGGAATCGCCCTCGATGAAGGCGTCACGGGCGTTTTCCAGGACGAGAAACTCGTGCAGATCATTCGAGAAGCGGGCGCAGGCACAGCCTGGATGCATCGTTTAGAGGATAGCCAGGCCGTGATAGAGCCGATTCCTCTCCCTTGAATCCGCAATTGGGCTCACAAACATCCAATGTCTACTTCCAGTGAGTGACGAGAAGAAAGGATGCGATATCATTCAGCTAGCTGTCAAAGGTGACACCCTTACTGCCCGAAAGTACGTATCAAGATGAAAGGTCTTGCCGGAGAGATTGATGCTAAAAAATGAAGAATGGATCGCCCTAGACCGGGTACGACGCGGTGCCTTGACGGTTCAGTCGGTCGTGATCCTCGATCCAGAGGAGCGCGAAGGTCTCGATACGCTCGCCGTCGTCCGGACTCCTTACGAAGCGAGGCCCGACGGCCTCCCGACCACCGCTGGGTTTAACCGAGCAGAGGAGGATGAAAACCAAGTGGTTCCGGTTCTGGAGAAAGCGGGTGCTCGGTTCGTGGGTCGGATAAAGGCGGAGGGAGTCTCGTCTTTGTACTTTTATGGAACGGCAGAGATTTTTCCCAAAGAGATCGCAGTCTCTAAGCAATCCTGGTTTTCTAAGAAATCCGCAGTTCATCAAGTAGAGTCGCGCCCCGACCCAATGTGGTTGTTTTACGAAGAGGAACTGAAGCCGACACCCGTCGAATACGAGATCGCCCGTTCTCGTCCTCTGCACAAAGCGCTCAAACAACATGGCGACCGAAACGAGGCACCCCGGCCCGTCGATTTCGCGTTTCTCTTTCCCACAGAAGAGGGAAGGTCCGCGTTCCTTTCCCAAATGGCTGAGCGCCAAGTCTTCCTGAACGAAGAAGGGGCTTGGGAGAACTTCGACGGCAACGGGTGGCCTTATTGGTGCGCGTTGGTGTTTACGACACCCATCGATCCCCCAACGATCGGTGACATCTGTGCCGACTTTCGCGCTCTAGCCCGGTCGCACGGCGGCGATTTGGACGGTTGGGCATGCCCGGTTGCGCAGTAACCGACTACAAGCTGCAGTTTGATGGGCCTCTCGTGAATGAAAGCCTAATCTAGATCATTCGAGAAGCGGGCGTAGGCACAGCCTGGAAGCATCGTCCGGAGAGCTGCCAGGCTGTAATTGAACCTATTTCGAGATCATGAAGCCGGCGTCGATGTATTGCCCGCCCTTGGTCTGCTTGCAGTGAATAGCAAGCAGATTGGCGCCCTTCTTAAAGTGCCTCGTCTCACTCTTCTGCAGAGGGACCAGTACGTAACTCGTCGTGTGTCCTTTCAGAGAAGCGATCAACTGCCCGTTCAAGTAGACCTCGGCATCTTCATCGTGGTGAACCTTTAGGAACACCCTCCCCTTCGGTAGCTCTGCGAGGGCGAACTCTCGACGGAGCCAGATCTCCTCTGACTTCCACTCGGTTCCGATGACGGCGCCAGGAGTCCCTTTGGAGCCAAACCCTCCGGTCGATTCTGTCCAAGCCTTGTCATCAAACCCCGAATCGGCCCAGCCGGGCGTAGGAGCGGTCACGGTGTATCGCCAAAGCGCGGGCCGAGTATTTGCCGCGGGCAACACTTCGCCAAACTCGCTCGGACTCTCGATGAGTCGCTTGACCTCGGCACTGATCGAATAGGGAAGCTTTTCTTCCTTCCGGTCATACGTCAAAAGTCCGTTGACCTCAATCTCCACATCGGTTGTCTGAGTGTAAATCGCGGCGCATAGACCCTCTCCAATGAGCGGCTCGAGCGAAACAAGCAAGTTATCGAAAGCGGTTTTCAACTCCTCCTTCGATTGATAGGAGCGATATCCCCAGTTGCCCTGATCCAGCCAGGTGTGACCCGCGAGGGGAAGTCCTAACCCACCAAATTCGCCGAGAACTGCCGCCCGCTCAGGCTGATTGGCAGGCTTGGCGGGACCCGGGTAGACGTGGATGTCCAGAACGTCTCCGGCTCCTTTATCGGTCCAACCCGAAGCGTTGTTCACCAACCTAGAAGGGTCGTACTTTTTCGTCCAATCGGTCACACGTTCGGTATCAAATTGACCCCACCCCTCGTTGAAGGGAACCCACATTACGATCGAAGGGAAGTGGCGCGTCGAGTCCATGATCTCCTTCCACTCCGCTTCCCAGGCTTGCTTTTCTTCGGGTGTTGGCTCCGCGTCCTTGCCCGTGATGAAGGCGGACGGCATATCTTGCCAAACCAGCATCCCCATCTTGTCGCAGGCGTGATACCACCGGGCAGGTTCGACCTTTACGTGCTTGCGAATCGTGTTGAATCCGTATTTCTTGGTTGCTTCGATGTCGAACAGAAGCGCTTCCTCAGTGGGAGCGGTGTAGAGGCCGTCTGGCCACCAACCCTGATCGAGCGGTCCAAAGTTAAAGATCGGCTCCCCGTTGAGCATGATCCGGGGAACGCCCTTCTTGTCCTTCGCAATCTTGATTTCTCGAAAAGCGAGATAGGATTCCACCGCATCACCCGAATCCAGCATCACTTTGACGTTGTAGAGCCAGGGAAGAGCGGGCGACCATTTGACCGGACTGGGTACGGACGCTCTGCCTACGGTCCGATTCTGATCTCCATCCGGGGCCGTCTTGAACCTTACTCGGCGACCACCCGTCAGCAGGATCTCGACGGTTGCCGGGGTCTTGGAACCCTCGATGGTTGCCGTGACCTGACCATTCAGCTTGGTCTCGAATCGAACATTCGCGACGTAGTCCGTCGGGACGGTTTCAAGCCAAACGGTCTGCCAAATTCCAGTTACGGGCGTGTACCAAATCCCTTCGGGCTTCTGCACCTGCTTTCCACGAGGGATAAAGGCGGTGTCCGATGGATCGGTGACTCGAATCTCCAATTGCTGCTTACCCGTCGTGTAAAGAGCGTCGGTGATGTCGATCGTAAACGGGGCGAACCCACCTTTGTGCGTTCCGACGACCTTATCGTTGACACGGATTTCGGCCGAGTGATCCACCGCCCCAAAGTGAATCAACTGTCGAGCACCCGCCTTTGGCTGAACATCCAGTTCGGTTCGGTAAATTGCCCGGTCCCCCGGACCGATTTCCCCCTTGAAACCGCTCAGAGCCGACTCGATGGGAAAGGGCACAAGAATTTTGCCCGCCGACTTAATCGTTTCAGAGTTTTGAGCCGTGATGGCCAAATCCCATTCGCCGTTCAAGTTGGTCCAATTGGCACGGACCATCTGAGGTCGCGGATAGTAATTGTGCGGAAGCTTGCGGTCCACCTTGTCCGCCCAAGGGGTTTTGAGTTGCATCTTCTTTGCGCCCTCTTGCCTCAGAGGAGCAGCGAGAAGAAGGGAGGCGACAAAAACGCCAACCGTCGCTATCAGCCATCGAGCCATGCCGCTGGGTTTACCCGAATCTCAGCCTAACCCGGCTCGATCCGTATCTTTCTGATAATCTTTATTATGTCGTTTTTGTGTCAGATGGAAGTCGAGGCTGTCTGGACACGCACTTCGACGGTGTTCACGCCAAACGAAGACAACAAAACCTGAAGCAGTTTCTCAGCGTTTCTCTCTGCATCCTCCGACAATCGAGATTGCTTTGCGGATTCTAGGAAGAGATTTTTCGCCGCACGCTCGGCTTCAAAGTTTCCATTTTCGTTCCGCCAAAACAGGGCCCGCTTTGACTCCACGGCCTGAGCGTCCTCGATTCGAACCATGTAGTGAACGGGCGGCAAAAAGACGACAACTGATCCTGGGCTTGTGGAGGCGATTCTCGCCTGGGAGAGATCGAAACCGGCTTCCACCTTTCCGGTGGTTTTGACGACGTGCCGATTCTCGGTTCCGGCTCGGACAAGAGACGCTACGCCGGGAACGGCCGACCATTCGGCGCCGGGAGTTTGCCAAGACCGATGATCAATCAGGTCGGAATAGGAGGCTTCGGCGGTTCGCAAGTCACCCATCGCCCGGATTCGTTCGAGAATGACGGTCTGTTGAGTCTGGGTTAAGGTCGTAGAGCCTGTCGAGCCGACCGTCCTACCAACATAAAAGGCGCACCCAATGGCAACCATCGCCAGGACGCCTGCCACAAAATTTCGAGTGCCTTGAAAGAGCCTCACTCTCTGTAGGACAACCACCTCACCTATTCAGTTCCAGAGTCAGGGAAGTGGCACCCCTTCCCTGTCACCCGTAGGTCTTCTGGACCAAGGCGGGAGGGCTCGTAAGCTTTAGCCACGACCATCGGCAAGGCGGAGAAGATATTTGCCGTAGGCCGTTTTGGCGAGGGGCGTGGCTAGGCCTTTGAGTTCGTCGACCGAGATCCAACCCTTTCTAAAGGCGATCTCTTCCGGACAACAAACCAGCAATCCCTGACGCTGCTCGACCGCTTCCACAAAGTTGGCCGCATTGAGCATGGATTCGTGAGTCCCGGTGTCCAACCATGCAAAGCCCCGCCCGAGAACTTCCACCTCAAGCTGGCCGTCGGCAAGGTAGGTCGCATTGAGATCGGTGATCTCGTACTCGCCTCTCGCGGAAGGCTTCAAGGCTTTTGCCCGTTCAACAACGGTGTGATCGTAAAAATACAGTCCGGTGACTGCATAGTTCGACCTGGGTTCGGCAGGTTTCTCGACAAGGCCAATGGCCCGGCGATCGGCATCAAACTCAACGACTCCGTACGCCTCCGGATTGCTCACGTAGTATGCAAAAACAGTCGCGCCCGAGTCCTTGAGGGCGGCGGTTCGAACAATGGTTTCAAATCCGGTCCCATAGAAAATGTTGTCGCCAAGAACAAGCGCGCAAGGCTCGCCGTTCAAAAACTCTTCGCCGATGTGAAAAGCCTGAGCGAGTCCCCCGGGGTGAGGCTGGACGGCGTACTCAAATTTGACTCCCCACTGTTCGCCCGTACCGAGAAGTCGCTCAAATTGCGGTCGATCCTCCGGCGTTGTGATCACGAGGATTTCCTTGATCCCGGCCAGCATAAGGGCGCTGAGAGGGTAGTAGATCATCGGCTTGTCATAGATCGGACAGAGCTGTTTGCTGATGGCAATGGTGATTGGATACAGCCTTGTTCCAGAGCCGCCCGCAAGGATGATTCCCTTTTTGATCATGACTACTTCCCTTCCTGTTCTTCCCTTGCGGCGTAGTTTTGCTCGATCCAGGAGCGATACGAACCATCTCGCACGGCCGCTATCCACTCTGGATTCGCCAGATACCAGTCCACCGTCTTTTCGAGTCCCGATTCTAAGCTTTCAGCAGGCTCCCAGCCGAGATCATTTTTGACCTTGGAAGCATCGATGGCATATCGGTGATCGTGACCGGGTCGATCCGCGACTCGCGTGATCAGATCGGTCAATTCTGTAGGTGCAACGCCGGTCTTTCCGGCAACCACTTCGCAAATAGCATCGACCATCTGCCGATTCGTTCTTTCAGAATTGCCGCCGATGTTGTAAGTTTCGCCCGCCTTCGCCTCAGTTGCCACCTTCCAGATCGCCCGACAATGATCGTCCACATAAAGCCAGTCTCGAACGTTGAGTCCCTCGCCGTAGATCGGCAGAGGCTTCCGATCCAGACAGTTGAGGATCATGAGCGGGATCAATTTCTCAGGAAACTGTCTGGGACCGTAGTTGTTGCTGCAATTCGTCACCGTCACGTTCATGCCGTAGGTGCGAGAGTAGGCCCTGACAAGGTGATCGCTCGCCGCTTTTGTCGCCGAGTACGGACTCGAAGGGTCGTAAGGAGTCTCTTCGGTAAAGAGTCCATCGTCTCCGAGTGATCCATAAACCTCGTCGGTGGAAACATGATGGAAGCGAGCACTGGTACTCCCATTCCAGTGCCGTCGACAGGCCTCAAGGAGATTGAAAGTTCCAACAACGTTGGATTCCACAAAGGCTCGCGGGCCATGGATGCTTCGATCCACATGGGATTCGGCGGCAAGGTGGATCACAATATCCGGCCCAAAACTTTCAAAGACCTCCGATACGGCCTGCGAGTCCACCAGATCGATCTGGCTGAACCGGTAGTTCGGGGCGCTCTCGATCTCCTTTAGCGATTGAAGGTTGCCCGCATAACCAAGCTTGTCAAGATTGACGAATTCGTGTTCGGAATGAGCGGGAACAAGTAACTGGAGGAGGTTCGACCCGATAAACCCTGCTCCACCCGTGACAAGTATCTTCATGTTCCCTTCTTCTCTATCTTTGGTCGGAGGTGGTCTCTTGACAAGGTGCGGTGCCGGCTTGGTCGCTCCGCTTCGATTGATATCTTAACCGTTTGACCCACACGAAGATTCCCATTGGGATCAAATCAAGCCGCTCTCTTCCTCCTTAGGAAATTTTGGAACCTTGGCGCCTTTTCCCGAACGGACGGGGGTAGGACTGCAGAATGTCGGCTCCCGTCAGTCCGTAAACCTGCTCTCCACCCAGGACGAACAATCTATCTTCGGGTGCAACGTCTCCGGCGACCGTGCCTGTGAAGTCGCCATACGCCGGGAAAACCATCCCGACGGTTGTTTGATGGAAGCAGGGTCTTTTTACGGCCTGCCCCCCTTTTCCATAAAGAACCACCCCCGGATGTAGGTGCCCAGCGAAGAAAGGCTGGTGAGCATCCGACGGCTCGTGACAAAGCGTGACTCCGGCGATCTCGTCGGTTTCTCGCCGAATCAGCCCGATCCGATCATCAAACTTGGACGTTCGACGATCGTGGTTGCCTTCGATCAGGACGACTTCTTGAACATTCCATTCATGAATGAGGGCGGCAAACGATTCGACCACTTCGTCCGTGCAACCTTCGGCACGATGCCAAAGATCACCCAGAATCCAAAGTCGTTGCGGTTGATACCGAATAAGATCGCCGCTCAGTTTTTCTAACGAGGCTGCGGTTGAGCCGGGCGGAACGGGCGACTGCCCCAGCACGCGAAAGCTGCTTCCCTTTCCAAGATGGAGGTCCGCCACTAGCAGAGCATCGAACTCCGCCCAATAGGCCGCACCATTGGGTGAGAGTTCTAAACTCGCCCCAAAAACCTCAATCCGCACCTGGCGATCTTACCTGCACAGGTGTCTACTCATCCAGAAGTTACTGGGCTCTGATTTCCGCGACAATTCGATCGACCCGATCTGCAAGCGATTCGCTGGAGACCGTTTCTCGGAGTCGATCCACCATGATCGGTAGCGAAAACGGGGTCGGCCGTGAGGGCTCCGCGATCACCCATTTAGAGGTTCGAAGCGCTTCCAAGGTCTTCCCAAGGCGAGAATGCTCCAGTTGCTTGTCCAGAACTTCTTGGGTGGCCTGCAACAGGAGCCGGTTCGAAGGTTCGAATCGCTTGAATACGTCGTACAACAGGCCGCTACTCATCTGCATCTGTTTTGAACTCTTCCCCATGCCGGGGAAACCTTGAAAGATGAGCCCGGCAATTCGAGCGATCTCCCGGAACTGACGCTTTGCCATCTCGGTGGAGTTGAGGCTTTCCAAGATGTCTTCTACAAGGTTCTTGTTGGAAAAGAGCGTTCGATTGTGGAGCGAAGCGAGGTCGATTGGGCGGTCCGAAAGAAGCTCAAGGCCGTAGTCGTTACAAGCCACGGTGAAGGTTTGAGGCGACTCTTGCGAAAGTCGATACGCGAGAAGTGCCGCTAATCCCTCGTGCACCAATCGGCCCTCGATGGGAAAGATGAACAGGTGGAATCCCTCATCATCGGAAATCACCTCTGCGAGAGTCTCATCGTGGGCGGGTATCGCCGAGATTTTGGCTTGGACTTCCAGTAGCGGCGCGACCCTCACCATTTCGGGGTGATCAAAAACACCGTTTCGGGCATCGTCCAGAGTGACTCGAATGGAAGAGGCAAGTTCGCTCGAAAGGGGTAATCGTCCCCCTGCCCACCGTGGAACCAGACCATCGGGCTTAGACGCCTTCTTTACGTAGGCGGTCATATCTTTCACCCGAACGAACTCTAACGCCTTCCCCGCGAAGGTGAAACGATCACCTTGCTTCAACCGAGCGACAAATCCCTCTTCCACCGTGCCCAGCTTTCCACCGCTCATCCAAGCGATGGCAATGGCGGCATCGGATGTGATCGTCCCGATCGAGAGTCGGTGACGACGGGCGACGTGCTCGTCGGTCACCTTGAGCTTCCCTTCTTGAATCTCAACCCGCTTGAATCCTTCGTATGCCCTCAGCGAGTTGCCTCCGAACATGCAAAAGTCGAGCGTCCATTGCCATTCCTCGTCCTGCAACTGTCGATAAGCGGCGGTCGTGCGAACTTCGGCAAGCAGATCTTCAGGGGTGTACTCACCCGAAAGAGAGCTTGTGACCACGTGTTGGGCCAAAACGTCCAGCGAGCCCATGACGGGTTCCCTACCTTCGATCTTCCCTGCCAGTGCGGCCGATCGAGCGGATGCGATGTCGACCATCTCCAGAGCGTGTGTAGGAACACAGGTCACTCGGCTCGACTCACCGGGTCGGTGACCGCTCCTTCCCGCGCGTTGGAGCAACCGCGCCACACCCTTTGGCGAGCCCAACTGGATCACACGGTCTACCGGAGAGAAGTCCACTCCAAGATCAAGGCTAGAAGTACACACCACCGCCCTCAGCGCACCGAGCTTGAGCCCCTTTTCAACCTCGTCTCGTTCGGCGCGATCAAGAGATCCATGGTGAAGTCCAATTTTCCCCACCCAATCCGGTCGTAGGGAAAGAATCTCTTGGAACCAAATCTCGGACATCGCTCGCGTGTTCGTGAACACCAAGCAACTGTTAGACTCATCGATCGCCTCGATGACCTTCGGGATCATCTGTGTGCCGAAGTGTCCCGCCCAAGGGAATTTCTCGACGTTTTCCGGAAGGAGGGATTCGATCACCACTTCTTTCTCTTGGACTCCGCTGACAACCACACCGGATCGGCCGACTCCCATCAAGGTGTCCAGAGCGACCTGTAAGTTTCCGAGAGTCGCAGAAACTCCCCAGGTGGATACAGTGGGCACCCATGCTCGCAGCCGGGCTAAAGCAAGTTCAGTTTGAACGCCTCTTTTGCTTCCGAGAAGTTCATGCCACTCATCCACCACGATCAGTCTCAGCGTTGACCACCGCTTCGGATCACCACTTGCTAATAGTCCGGTGAGGCTTTCTGGAGTCGTTACGAGAACAGTGGGCAACCGATCACGCTGCTTGGTCCTTTCCGACGAACTCGAGTCCCCCGTTCGCAGTTCTGCCGACCATGGCAACCCGAGACCCTCGATCGGAAACAGGAGCGACTCCAAGGAGTCGGCGGAAAGCGCCCGCAAAGGCGTCACCCATAAGATCGTCACCGGATCGGACTCTGCTCGCTTAACCGGGCCGGAGGTTGGCTGGTGGTCGGGATGTTCTTCCAGCCATCGAACAACCGGACCGAGGAAGCCCGCGAGCGTCTTTCCGGAACCCGTTGCAGAATGAATCAGACCACTTTCGCCTTTTGCGAATCGATCCCAAACCTCGTACTGAAAGGGGAAAGGCGATCGACCAAGCGAATCGAACCACTCGTTTACTTTTTGAAGTCCGATACCGCCCATCTCTAGGCTGAATTCTACGCAGTCCGACCGGGTCAAAATCCGCAGTGCTGTCGGCGGTCTAGGTTCAAAGGGGTGTTGACCTCGGTTGGTACACTGAAGGGAATGTTTCTAGACGAAGCGATCGTGACTTTTCGCTCGGGCAAAGGCGGAAGTGGTGCGGTTGCTTTTCACCGTGAAAAGCACGTCCCTCGCGGTGGTCCGAATGGCGCAGACGGTGGACGGGGCGGAGATGTGATTATCATCGCCGACCGGGCAAAGCGCACCCTCTACGACTTTAAGCTCCTCGACCACTACGAGGCGGAGTCGGGCATACACGGATTAGGCAATAAGAAAGGCAAAAACGGCCGAAATATCGAAATCAAGGTTCCCGTTGGAACGATCCTCACCGATGTCCAGACGGGAGAACTGATTGTCGATATGACCGTTCACGGCATGAAGTTTGTGCTCTGTAAGGGCGGTAAGGGTGGCTATGGCAACGCCCGATACGTTTCCTCCGTTCGACAAGCCCCAAACTTTGCGCAGAAGGGAGAACCCGGCGAAACCGTTCAGGCCCAACTGGAACTAAAGCTGCTCGCCGATGTGGGCTTGATTGGTATGCCCAACGCAGGCAAAAGCACGTTGATTTCTCAGATCAGCGCGGCGAAACCCAAGATCGCGAACTATCCGTTCACGACGATTGTGCCGAACCTGGGCGTCGTTTCTTTTAGAGATACGACCTTTGTCGTCGCCGATATGCCGGGCCTCATTGAAGGCGCGAGTGAAGGAATCGGCCTCGGTTTTCAGTTCTTGAAGCACGTTGAACGAACACGTGTCCTTGTTCACGTGGTTGATGTCTTCCCGGTGGAAGAGTCCGATCCGATTGAAAACTTCCGGATCATCGAAAATGAGCTTGAGACTTACAGCGCCGAGATTCACTCTCGGCCAAGGTTGATCGCACTCAACAAGATCGACCTCATCTCGCAGGAAGAGCTCGAAGCCCTCCAAGCCAAGTTTGAGGAGTTTGGATTCCCGCTCTTTGTGATCTCTGCCGCCACAGGTCAGGGTGTTCAGCCGCTGATGAATGCGATGCTCGACCAGGTGGAGGCTGCGAAGCCTGAAGAGCAACTGGAAGTTCTCATGCCTGCCCTCGAGAAGAAGACTGACGACTCGTGGGAAATTGAAGAGGAAGAAGAGGGCTTCTTCCGAATATCAGGCCGTCGTGTCGAGCGGATGGTCGCTATGACGGACTTCGAGAACGATTCCGCCGTGCGATACCTTCAGCGCAAGCTCGACCGGATCGGCATCACGGAAAAGCTTCGGGAACTTGGGGCGGAAGAAGGCGACACGATCGCGATTGGCGAATTTGAGTTCTCATTTACGGACGAACAATGAAGATAGGACTACTTGGAGGCACATTCGACCCGCCGCACATCGGGCACCTAACCCTTGCGAGAGCGGCAATCGAGCATTTAGGGCTCGATGAGGTCATCTTCATCCCCGCCAACCAGAATCCTCTCAAGGAGCGGCGCATTTTCACGAAGTTGGCCGACCGAGTCGAGATGACCAAGATCCTCGCATCGTTGGACGAAAAGTTTGCGGTCAGCGATGTTGAGATCACGCGCGGAGGTCCGAGCTACATGGTCGATACCGTCACCGAGCTTTCGTTCGTTGAACCCGCGGAGTACTGGGTCATCATGGGCTCAGATTCGTTGAAGTCGTTTGAGCAATGGAAGAACCCTTATCGTTTGACCAGGCTTGCACGGCTGGCTGTCGCCGCAAGACCGCCTATCGAAGCCGACAAGGTGCTCGCCCTTGTTGATGCGGAATACCACGACCGGATCGACCTGATCCCGTTCGAGCCGATGGAAACTTCCTCGACGGAGATCCGGGATCGCGTATTGAAGAACCTCCCGCTTGGGAATGCGATCCCAAACAAAGTGCTTCAATATATTCAGAAGCAAAAGCTGTACAAGTTATGACCTCACAAGAAAAAACCGACCTGATCACCGAAGCCGCCGACGACATGAAGGCGGAACGGATTGAAACCCTAGACGTGCGCGCGAAAACCAGCATCGCCGATTTCTTTATCGTTTGCACCGGAAACAGCGATCGCCACGTCGACTCCATCGCAGAAAGGGTGGCGGAAAAGCTTCTCGTTCACTCTTTGAAGCCCATTCGAAGTGAAGGCGAACGCTCCGGCTGGATCCTGCAAGATTACGGCGACGTTATCTTCCACGTCATGCGCGAAGAACAGCGCCAGTTTTACGATCTGGAAGAGCTGTGGAATTCTGCCCAACCAAACCCAGATTTGGTCGAGTAGTTAAACTGAACCTATGTCCGAGATAAGGGTTGCAGAACTTGAAGCCGAAGCGGCTCGAGTGCAAGCGAAGCTGTGGGCCTCGACCGATAGTGATATCGTCGATGCCCTCAAGTTAAAGCTGAGTGCTCTGCAAAACGAGATCACCCAACTCAAGGCCGAGCTTGAGAAATCCCGGGCGGCGGCCGCGGAGGCGGAAGACCTGCGCCAAAAGAAAGAGGAAGCCGAGCGACAAGAAACGGCTACCCAGGCGAAAAGCTTTCGAGATTTCACTCCCGCGGAAAAGGACCACTACGAGCGGCTCTACCGAGTCGCAAAGGCCGAACTTACGGCGGGCAAAAAAGAAAGCGCAAAGACTCGCCTGATCGAACTGCGACAGTATGTTTCGGATCACCCGGAAGTTGACGAACTAGAGGGAGATGTCCTTCTCGGCGATGGTGATTCTGAGAAGGCTATTTCGCTTTATCGAAAAGCCTTGGAGGTGAACCCCGCCAACTACGCTCTCGAAAGAAAGCTCGGAGAGGTTGTTCTCCGCGTGAAGTCGGGATTATCGATCGACGATCAAATGAGGGCGCAACTCAGCGATTCGCCTTTTCTATCCGAGTCAGATATCCAGGCCGGGGCGACTCCGGCGCTTGTTTACACGCTTTTCCTGCCCGGAATGGGGCACATCACCCTTGCTCGAACCAAGAAGGGATTGGCGCTCCTGATCACGTGGCTCATAGCCGTGTTTATGGTCTTTCTCTTACGCGAGGATCTTGCAAACATGATCGGCGCGGGTCGAACACCAGGTGCCGCTGAGGGTGGAAAGCCCATCGACACCTCTGGTGCCGAGCAGGTGCTGTTCAGCATTCGGACCGGAACCGCGTTTGTGCTCCTGCCCCTCTTCACGGCAATCATCGTTCACCTGGCTGCCCTCATTGAAATCGCTCAACTGGCCTCCCAAAAACCAAAGCAGAAGATCGAAGTCGAACGGCCGAAGCCTCCGGTCGACCTTCCTTTCGAATAACGGAAGCTAGGTGCCTAGTTTTCGGACTTTACGCGGCGTAACTGTTCCACCAACTCATGCTGGCTTGCGGTGAGGGTGAGGTCGCTTCGGGTCCGCTCCATCACGGCTCGCAGGGCGTCGCACGCTCGTCGGAGACCGTTCGTTAGAGAATCTGGGTAGTCGAACTGAATCAGTTCCTCGTAGATGCTCTCCATCACTTCCAGAATCCTCTCTGCCTCTGCTAAGCGGCCATGTCGCATCTCGTCAAGGGCGAAACGGCGCACCTCGCTGGCGGCCTCACAGAGGCCGTGAAGGTAGGCCATGGTTTGGGCCCCCAAGTCTTCCTGACTAGGAAGACCCTGCTTTTGAGCAATCGCAAGAACAGCCGCTGCCTCCACCATTTCCTTCTCGGTGTCGTGCAGATAAGCGGGGTTCAGTTCCTTGTGGGCGCCGATGATCGAGCGAGCCTCGGCCGCAAGTTCTTTCGCTTGCTGAAGAAGTGATTCTGCTTCTTGAAACTCCTTCCGGTGAACGCATCGAATAGACTTTGCACTCAACTGCCCCAGCTTCCGGCATTTCACCAAGGCGAGCTCTCTTGCCTCGTGTAGACCTTGCACGTGACTTCTCAGCGAATCCCACATATTCAACGAGTATGACCTCGGCCTAGGGATCGACGTTTAAATTAGCCGTCGGGATTTGAAACTGAAGTGCTTTGGATCGCCGATGATGACGTGGTCCAAAACGGGAATATCCAGCTTTTGACCGATTTCAACGAGATCGTGGGTGATCTCGATATCTTCGACACTCGGTTCCGGATCGCCCGATGGGTGATTGTGCGCCACGATGATCTGGGCAGCTCCGTCGCGAATCGCCTCTCGAAAAACCTCTCGAAACCCAACGACGCTGCGGTCGATGGTCCCGATGTGAATCGTAGCGACGCGGATCAAACCGCACTTTGTATCTAGGAGAAGCGCAACGAAGTGCTCTCGTTTCTCTCGCCTAAGGTAGGCGAGCGTGGTCGCCACGGCCTGGTCGTTATCGAGGATCTCAACTTCCCCTCTGCCTGCAATTGCCGACTTTCGACCGAGTTCGATCGCCGCGGCAATCTTCACCGCGATCTCTCTCTTCACTACCAGTTGGGTTTCTAGCTGACCTATAGAAGTTTCCCCAAAGTTTTGAAGACTTCCAGCATGTCGAAGAATCCGACGCGCGATTTGGTTGCGCTCATCTGGGTCAGTGATCGTATCCCCGATGAGGAGCGCAACGAGGTCTACCGTACTTGCACCTCGAATACCAGGATCAGGAAGTCTCATTTCCGCTCACTGAAGTAAAGCACAAAAAAAGAGGAGCGACCTTATCGCTCCCCTTTTTGGTGTTTCTCAGGCAGGTGACGTTACTTGCTTCGCTTTCGTCGAAGGAACGCAACCGCTCCAAGACCGAGGGCGATCACTGTACCAGGCTCCGGAACCGGAGTGGCCGAGAATCGGTGAAGAGTCCGGTTCGCCATGTCGAGGACCAGAAGATCACCGTCTTGCTCGAAGTGGAAGTCGTATCGACCATCGTTGTTAGCCAACGATGCTGCCGCTGTTCCATCTGCGTTGAACCAGTTGATCGAGATCGCGTCTCCGTTGTTCTTGTTGGCTTTGATTCGACTCGAGAACGGAGTCGTGTTACCACTGCCGTCTGCTCGGTCGTTCCAAAGGATCGAGGTGACCCCTTCGTGGGTGAACAGGGCAAGGTTCTGACCCGATGATAGCGGGCCGTTACCGTTGCCAGACCCGTTCTGAACAACAACACTTCGGCTGCTCAGCGAGTTTGCTCCGTTTCGCGTGCCCTTGAGCACGAGGTTGTTACTTCGAAGATAGATGTCGCCGTTTGCATCGAAGTCCATGTCGCGGATGTTTCCACCCGAGACCGGTGCTCCGAACCAGATCAGACCACTCGTCGTATCGTAGATGCCCGTGCCGGAAGTCTCGTCAACCAGTACGCGCCGCCCAGACCCAAGCGAACCTGTCGCAGCACCGAATCCCGCACCGTTGAAACCGGGATCGAAGGAAGCTCCGTTTCCTCGGACTCCGACGGTTGAAGTCCACTGAAGGGCACCCGTCGATGCAACAAAGCTTCTCAGGCCTGACGTGCTGTTCGAGCCATTGTCCAGACTTACCAGTAGTTGGTCGTTTCGAAGCTTCAGGCCGGTGATGCCGCGCGTCGCAGCCGTTGTGAACGCCGTTTGCGTCATCAGTGCACCCGTCGGCGCGTTCGTCCAGGCGTCAGAGAGTCGAATGACAGCCGATCGCGTCTGAGAAGACACGATGTTGCCTCCACCGATGTAAACGTTCGTCCCGTCGCTGGTGACAGCCGTCGGCTCGAATCCGGCATCGTTTCCAGAAGTGCCACCGAAAAAGTCGAGCCCAGACGTTCCGAGGTTGACCGAGTTTTGCAGGTAAAAGTTCACCTGTGCCGAAGCATTCTGGGCAGACCCAAAACCTACGACGACAAGCGCCAATGCAAACAACGTTGTTCGTTTCATGAAATTGCTCCTAAGGCTCATTCAGTGTGTCAGGTATTTGTTGGATCAGCAATCTATACAACCCCGCAAAATTACTTGGGCATACCCACGTAGTTTTACGAGTTTTTTCGTTTCCTCTTGAGTAGAGGAATCAAGGCGATCGCTAACAAGGCGGAACTCGGCTCAGGAACGGCCGTCATTTGCCATTGGTAAACGTACGAGTTCAAGTAGTCCACCACGACCAGTTCACCGCTTGGAAGGAACTGCATGTCGTACCACCCGTTTCCGTTGTCGATACTCACCGGGGCGGTACCGTCCGAGTTCTTCCATTCGACGGTCAATTCGGTGCCATCGAGTCGAACCACTCGCATGGAATTGGCCCACTGGTTTCGGTCGCCAAGAGTGTTAGGTCGATCGTTGTACAAAACAACCGTATCGCCCCAGGCGGTATGAACCGCAAGGTTTTGGCCCGCCGAGTTCGTACCATTGTTTGCCTTGTCGACGAGATACTTCGGCGTTGCCCCGGAGTTTGCCCCCGTTCGCTCGGTGAACATCACGTTGTTCGCGGCTCTGGTGTACACGTTGCCGAATTCGTCCAGGTCAAGATCCCGAATGTTGCTACTGCTTCCGCTTACGAGATGAATAAGGCCATTGGAGGTGTTGTAGACGTTGGCTCCGTTGGTGGCATTGTTCAGCAACCGTCTTCCACTGAACAGGGTCCCGAACGCGACTCGATTATTGACGTCGCCAGATAGCAGATCGATACCAACTCCGTAGCCTCGCGTTGCCAGTCCACTTTCCCAAACAACATTTCCGGTCACCGGACTAAAGGCGGAGATTCCCTTCGCGTCGGCCGTTCCGTTATCCCAAGCGGCATACAGTTGGTTGAATTGGGAATCGAACTTCAAAGCCGTGTAACCGCGCTGGCTCACCGTCGACCGTACCGAGCCCGAGAGGATGCTCGCCGAAGGGCTGGTGAAAGCATCAGAGATCTTCGCGATACCGACATTTCCAGTGGCACTCGTCGAGTTCCAAGCCCCGATGTATAAATTGGTGCCGTCGTACGCGATCGACGACGCGCTTCCACCGATCCTCCCTGCTCCGACGCCCGTGATATCGAGACCGAGCGCCCCGAGATTGAGAACGTTTTGCAAGTTGAACTTGGCTTGCGCAAACGCCGTTACAGGCATAACGAAAACGAATGTCGTTGCAACTGTAGCCGCAACGCGGGAAAGAACTCGATCAAGCACCATGAACATCTCCAGCAAGTAATCTTGCCAGCAAGTTCACTCTAGCAAACCGAGCCGTTCGACGTCAACGAACCTGAAGCGGCTGAAGAGGTTTCTTTTCCGACGCGGAATCGGAAACAGGAGGCTCTTCCCAAACGCCGTCGGACTTGAGTAGAGCAATGAGTTCGGTGACTCCATCTTCTTGCGGAATACCGTTCTTCACGATCTCGCGCTTCCGATAAAGCGTGATCTTGCCCCCAGCGGCTCCCACGTAGCCATAGTCGGCATCAGCCATCTCACCCGGTCCGTTGACAATACAGCCCATAACGGCAATGTCCAGACCCACCAGGTGTTTCGTAGCCTCTCGGACCTTGTGCAGAACAGTCGGCAGATCGAACTTGGTTCGACCGCACGATGGGCAGGCGATGTATTCGACCTTGGTCTTACGAAGTCCCAGGGCCTGCAAAATGTCGTAGCACACCGGAATCTCGTTGATCGGATCCTCACTCAAAGACACTCGGATCGTGTCCCCGATTCCCTCCATCAAGAGGGTTGCGATACCGCAAGTCGATTTGATTCTTGCGTACGTGCCATCACCCGCCTCGGTAACGCCAAGGTGGAGCGGATAAGCCATGCCAAGCTCGTCCATTCGCTTGACCATCAGTCGGTTCGCGGCGACCATCACGGGCACTCGACTCGCCTTTGCGGAAATGTTCAGATTGGTGTAGCCGTGCTTTTCGCAGAGCTGCAGATACTCGATGGCGCTCTCCACCATTCCATCGGGAGTGTCGCCGTAGGTCACCAGCATCCTCTCAGAGAGAGAACCGTGGTTCACTCCAATACGCATCGCCCGGTCGTGCTTCTTGCAAGCCTCGATTACCGGGGCAAAGCTCTCCTCAATCGCTTCTTTCTCCGCGGCATGCTCCGCCTCGGTGTATTCGATTTGATTCGTAAACTTCCTGAAAACGAACAGACCCGGATTCACCCGCACTTCATCAACGTGCTTTGCGGCTTCAATCGCAATCGCCGTGCCTTGGTGGTGAACGTCGGCCGTCAGGGGCACGTAGCGGTACTGCTCCGTCACCTTTGCCCGAATGGCCTCGAGACACTCCGCTTCGCCCAACGAGGGAGTGGTTACCCGAACCATCTCACTTCCGGCTCGGTGGAGAGCGATGATCTGTTCCACACAAGCGTCCACGTTCCGTGTCTCCTCGGTGATCATGGATTGGACCACCACCGGGTGCCCGGCTCCTATGGTCAAAGGACCCACTCGGCAGGGCGTGGTCTTGCGACGCGGATAAGTGATGTCCAAATTCATCTCTCTATTCCAACGAACGAGAAGGGGCGTCTTCAGCCGTTCACCGTGATTTTGGCAGAACCTTATGTGTTTTCAGTCGCTTATTCTATTTGAGCCGCCAAGTCACCTTTTGAATTGCCACTTGGCGGGGCTCCATCTTGATCAGCGGCGATAGGTGCTCCAGCTCCACGTACTTGGCTGGGTCGGGAGAGGTGAAGACTTCCTGAGCGGAATCTCCGTCTGGATAGCTCGCTCGACGCACCGTTTCAGACCGGCTAGTGAACAGAGTGTTACCGATCTTGGCGGTTAGCTCACCGCTTCCCTTTGCTCCAAACTTAAACGCCTTGTTCGGCGATCGTTTCAGCAAAAGCGAATCGGGCTTGCGCACATGGAATTGCGGATCCAATTTTTCGCCAATCTGCACGTTGAACCCGCTGGGCATCTTTCCCGTTGAGGCTATCGGTAGCACGACCTCGGACGGGTCATTGACTTGGGTGACTTGCCATACGGACAGATACTTTGCCGCGCCTCTGTTCTCAAGAGCGTTGGTCATGCGCGCCTCCGGTCCGAATGGGGCAAGCGTGATCTCTCGGATCAACCGGAGAGGGTGAAGCTTTCCGACCGGGCTCTTGAGTCGAACTGAGGTTTTGGTCAGTTCCATTTCGTAGGCAGACCCATCTAAGCCTGCATCGGGTGGCCACTTCCACTCCGCCTGAGGAGCCCACCAAACTTTGTCTCCGCCCCAGTTCAGATATCCCTTATGCGCAGCGACTCCAATGAGAGACTCGTTGATCCAAAGCACATTTCCTTTCCCCTTGAAGCCAAAGTGCATGATTCGACCGATCTGCGGAACGACGATGAGCTCGACAGAATCGTTGGTCAGTTTCGCGCAACCCTTCCAGCCGCGAAACTGGACCGTTTCAACGGTCACATCCGCCGAGGAAATGGTGGTGAAAAACAAGCACAAGATCGCAACTTTTGACTTCACTGAACTCTTTAGACGCACTTTCTTGTCTTTCGATTTGGAATTTTCACTGCTATGCTGAAATTGACGACGCCACCGAGGACTCTTCTTCGGTGTTGTGACAACTGAGATCTCGATCTTCGGTGACGCCGCCTACCAACCCAAAGGAGGGTATGCATAGGTGAAACAGTACACACCTGAAAAGATAAGAAACGTCGCTATCGTGGGCCATGGAGGCTCCGGCAAAACGATGCTCGTTGAGCATCTTCTCTACACCGCTTCCGCTACGGACAGACTAGGAAGCATTGACGCGGGCAACACTCAATCCGATTTCGACCCGCTGGAGATCCGACGCAAAATATCGCTCAGTGCAAGCGTCACTCCCCTGGAATGGCACGACTGCAAGATCAATTTGGTCGACGTGCCTGGTTTCCCCGACTTCGTTGGAGACCTTCACAACATCGCCCGAGTGGTTGACGCCTTCATCCTTGTTTGCGAAGCCAAACACGACCTGGACGTGGGATTCGAGCTTGCCTGGGAGGTTGCCGAAAAGTACGGCCTCGCCAAGTGCATCTTCGTCAACAAACTGGAGCGCGATAACGCCGATTACGAAGGCCTCATGGACACTCTTCACGAGCGTTACGGTCGCAAGGTCGTAGGCGTTCAGATTCCGATCGGCCATCAGGCCGCCTTCTCTGGAGTGCTTGATCTGCTCAGCATGAAAGTTTATAAGGGTAAGGACCGAGGCGCGGAGATCGAAGATATTCCCTCCGGATACACCGAGGAAGCCGAAGAGCGCCACGAGAAAATGATGGAGGCCGCCTGTGAAGGTGACGACGACCTCGCTCTGAAATATCTCGAAGGCGAGACCCTGACAGAGGCAGAGGTGGATCGGGGCCTTCTCCTTGGTATCGAAAGAGGAAGAGTGGTTCCGGTGATGCTTGGTTCGGCAATGAGCGGCATCGGTGTCGCTACCTTGCTCGACCGAATCTGCACCGAGCTTCCTTCTCCCGTGGATATGCCTCGCGACTCAGCCGGCATCTCGGTGTTTGTTGAGGGATCGGGCGAAGCCATTCCCGCGAATCCAAATGGTCCGGTTTGCGCGCTCTGCTTCAAAACAACCGCCGATCCGTTCGTTGGCAAAATCAACTACTTCCGGCTCTTCAGTGGAACCATCCACGTGGATGACCACCTTCTGAATCTCAACCGAGAGTCTGAGGAGCGGTTGCACAACGTGTTCTATCCACACGGAAAGACTCAGGAGAGCGTGAGTTCGGTTGTCGCAGGAGACATCTTTGCTGCCGCGAAGTTAGCTCACACGCATACCGGCGATACCCTGACTGGATCGAAGGATCGTATCCTTCTCGACCCGGCTCCCCTTCCCGAACCGATCTATCGGATTGCCATTGTCCCCGCCACAAAGGCGGACGAGGACAAGTTGCCCTCCGCTCTTGAGCGACTACTCGATGAAGATCCAACGTTCCGATACGTGCGAGACGGCTCGTCTCACCAAGAAATCTTGGAAGGAATGGGCGATATTCACCTTGAAACGGTCATCGAGAAGCTCAAAGCAAAGTTTGGGGTGACCGTGAACGTGACCGAAGCAAAGATTCCCTATCGGGAAACAATTGCGGCGTCGAGCAAAGCTCAGGGCAGACACAAACGGCAAACGGGCGGCAAAGGTCAGTTTGGCGATTGCTGGATCGAGCTGCATCCGCTTGAAAGGGGGGCTGGGTTCGTCTTCGAAAACAAGGTAGTCGGCGGAGCCATTCCGAAAAACTTCATTCCCGCCATAGAGAAGGGCGTGCGTGAAGCGATGGATCATGGATTCCTTGCCGGGTACCAAGCGGTAGACATGAAAGTCAGCGTTTACGACGGCAGCTACCACGACGTCGACTCCTCCGAAATGGCCTTCAAAACGGCGGGCGCGCTTGCCATTCGGGCAGCCGTCGAGTTAGCGAAACCCGTGATTTTGGAGCCGATCATCGAAGTTCAGGTCGAGGTCACCGATGAGTTCGTTGGCGATGTGGTTGGCGACCTCAACACTCGTCGCGGACGGATGCAGGGCATGGAGCCGAGTACTCCAGGGAAAACGACTATTCGGGCGCTTGTCCCAATGGCAGAAATGCGATCGTATGCCCTGGACCTTCGGTCGATCACTCGTGGCCGAGGAAGATTCCGACAATCCTACTCACACTACGAAGAAGTTCCTCATGCAGTCCAGCAACAGTTGGTTGCCCTGCATGAGAAAGATCGCGCCGAGCACGAAGCAACCCACTAACAAAACAAGTCCCCCGATTTTTCAATCGGGGGACTCTCCTTTAGCCTAATCTATCGTGGACCAGAACGATTTAGGCAGCCATCTTGATGCCGAACGCTTCTGCTGCCTTCTGGACTTCCGCAACAACTACGCTCTTGATCGGATCGAGTTGCTCAATCGGAATTTGTAGGGTTTCGAAGAGGTGCTCGTCAAGATCCAACACTTGAACGCCACCGACGTTCGGGAATCCACACTGGTAAGCGAGGTTGTTCGCAGCCGCCACGACTTGAGTCGAGAGCGTCGTCGTCGAGTCCTCGTTCGGATTCTCGTGATAGCGAATCGCGTTTGCGATGAGTGAGTTCAGCTTCCACTTTTCTGCAAGGAGGTAGCCGATTTCAGCGTGGTCGAATCCGTGAGTCGCCTGTTCGGCAATGTGAAGCGGAATTCGATCTGCATGAGAGACCTTCAACGCGTTGTCGAGCTCTTGCGTGGCAAACTTGTCCATCACAAGAAGTCCAACGTCGTGCATCATTCCAGCGACGTACAGTTCCTCAGACTTCAGCGGCTGCTTGATCTTCATGAGGATCCGCGACCCAACGGCAACTGCAAGCGAGTGCTTCCAGAAGACCATTTTGTCAAATTTCTGCGACGACGTCTTCGTACCGAGAATCTGCTGATAGGCAACACCAATCACAAGCGAGCGAATGGTGTTCATCCCCAAAACGCTGATGGCGCGACCGATGCTGTTCACCTGAGACATGCCATAGAACGAAGAGTTCCCCACCCGCAGAATTTTTGCGGTGAGTGCAGGGTCTCGCTCAATAATCTTCTCTAGCATCCGCGGCGACGCATTCGGGTCGTCGGCAAGCTTCAACACCTGCGTAACCACGTTCGAAAGAACGGGCAGGTTTTCGCTTCGCGCGACCTTAAGGGCCAATTGTTCCAAGTCCACGAGTTAAAGTGTTGGCAGATCTCTCTTCCCTTCTCAGGTTTTTTGGAGATGAAAGGAAGAATTCCAGCCGAAACTTTCAGTGGGACTTGAGCGTTCTATACTCATGTAATTGAGCGTGCTACGGTTATGGCTAAGGACTACTATTCCATCCTCGGCGTCCCCAGAAAGGCGGATGAGAAAGAGATTAAATCGGCTTATCGGAAACTAGCCCGTAAGTATCACCCGGACGTCAATCCGAACGACAAAACTGCGGAGGCCAAGTTCAAGGAAGTTAGCGAGGCGTACGAGATTCTGGGCGATTCCGAAAAGAGGGCGCTCTATGATCAGTACGGCGAGAACTGGGAGGCGGCCAAGAACTTTCAAGGCGGGCACTTCCAAGGAGGCGACTTTGGAGATTTTCGAGTTGGAGGCGGCGGGGGTTTTGAGCAAATCTTCGAGCAGTTCTTTGGTGGTCGCACCGGTGGCGGCGGATTTCGTGTTCAGGACCTGGACGCTGCTCAACCGAGGGACGTTACACAAACGGTGGAACTCTCGCTGGAAGAGATCGATGCCGGCACAACCCGAACCTTGACCTACCAGACCATGGACGCGCAGATGACGCGAGGCAACATCTCATCTGTCCCGACAACCAAACGGGTCGAAGTAAAAATTCCGGCGGGCATTCAGGACGGCAAAAAGCTTCGAGTTCCTGGGAAGGGTGCCGCGGGCGCCAATGGCAAAGCGGGCGATCTGTACGTTCAAGTGAAGTGGGCAAAACACCCGCAATTCCAAGAGAGCGGTGACCAACTGGAGGTCGAGGTGCCTGTTTCGTTCGTCACGGCGGCTCTTGGCGGAGAAATTCGGGTTCCTACACTGAGGAGTCGACTCGCAATGAAGATTCCTGCGGGCACCCAAAGCGGACAGACCTTCCGGCTATCGGGTCAGGGCATCGCACGGCTCGGTGGGCAACGTTCCGACCTGCTCGCAAAGATCAAGATCACCGTTCCCAAGACCCTGAGTGCCGAGCAAAGGGCTCACTTAGAAGCCTTGGCCGCCCTGGAGAACGCCGGATGAGAAACGAACAGCAGGGCGTCTACATGATCGGTGTCGCGGCTCAGCTATGCGGCGTCCATCCTCAAACGCTCCGGCAGTACGAGCGCCTGGGTTTAGTGGTGCCATCGCGAGTTGGCGCTAAGAATCGCCTCTACTCGGAGTGGGACATTCAGCGTGTGCGGCGAATTCAGCGCCTGACGCAAGAACTGGGGGTCAATCTGGCCGGAGTCGAGATCATCCTGAAGTTGCTCGACGACATGGAAGACATGCGCCGAGATTTCGAAACGCAAATGACCGACTACGTTGCGGAAGCGGAACGGCGACTCCAGTCGATGTTCGTGAACTCCAATATGCCGATTCGCCGCGACGAATCATTGCTCCCCATTCCAAACCTGAAGGTGCGACCGAAAACCGACCTGTAAAGCTCGCCATCGTGAATCTGCGGTTCACAAATAGAAAAGGGTCGGAAGGAATACTTCCGACCCTTTCTCTTTTTGACTGGCGAGTCCCTTAGATTTCTTCTTCGCCGAAGTCAGCGTCCAGATCGACCTCGTTAGAGGCCATGTCCGCCAAGGACGGGAAGTCGAGATCGTCTAGATCTCCATCCAGGTCCATATCGTCTGCTTCCACAAGAGCGGTGAGCGACTGCTCCATCCAAGCGGATCGCTGAGCGTCCACCTGAATTTCTCGATACTGCTTCACACCCGTACCTGCCGGGATGAGTCGACCGAGGATGACGTTCTCCTTCAGACCGGCAAGAATGTCCTTCTTTCCTCGAACGGCCGCATCGGTAAGGACGCGGGTCGTCTTTTGGAACGAAGCTGCCGAAAGGAACGAGTCCGTTGCAAGCGATGCTTCGGTGATACCAAGAAGAATCCACGTTCCAGTGGCTTCCTTCGGATCACGCTCAACATTCTCACCCGTGACAGGATCGACATACTTGATCTTCTTACCTGCTCGCAGAGCTTCCTTAACTTGCTCGTTGGCGCGTTGGAAGGTGAATCGGTCGACGATTTGTCCTGGCAAGAACGGCGTGTCGCCCGGCTCCTTCACCTGTCGCTTTCGCAGCATCTGGCGAATGATCACTTCGATGTGCTTGTCGTTGATGTCAACGCCTTGCGATTTGTAAACGCTTTGCAGGTTTTCGATGAAGTAGTCGTTAACAGCGGCTGCACCGGCAAGCTCAAGAACCTCGTGTGGATCTCGAGGACCTTCCGTGAGCGGGTCGCCCTTGATGACCTTTCCATCGACCTTCACCGGCAAGTTACCAAGCGGCGGGACGAGGATCGGGTACAGCACTCGAACCGTCTCGATCTCGGCCTTTCGAAGGGCTGCGATCGTCGCGGCGGTGAGCTTTTGACCAACCGTCTTTTGAAGGGCGGCATCGTATTCTCCGTTGCCGTTCTTCGCCCACGATTGGTGGTCGCTGATGTACGCATCCTTAAGCGGGGTCGTTGCCTGAACTTCGGCTTCGACAACCACGAATCGGCCAAAGCTCGACTCTCGGATGTCCTTAACGATTCCGCTTACCGGACAGATAATCGCCTTACCACGAGGTTGTCGTCGTGCTTCGAAGATTTCTTCAACACGGACGATACCGCTGGATTCACCCGTCCAGGAATAGAAGAACGTCTTTCGTGAACGCTCCCAGAGCTTTCGCGAGTCGTTATCCAACTTCTCTGCCGCCTTGATGGAGGCTTTCGTGATCCGGTCGGACTTCTTCTTCGTCGGCACAACAGGCTCGATCTCTTCGTTGATCGTCAACGGAGCGATTTCTCGGTTGTTGAACAACGACTTGATGATCGTCTCTTGCGTTTCAATCAACTTCGTCGGGTCGAACGCCTTAAGGTCGGTGTCCGTTGCAGCGGCGAAGTCCTCCATGAACTGTCGGATGAACTTACCGGTCTTATACTGGTTCGTACGAGCAATCGTAGCCGAACCTGCAACACCTCCGGTGTGGAACGTACGCATCGTAAGCTGCGTTCCAGGCTCACCAATCGACTGTGCGGCGATGATTCCAACCGCAACGCCTACTTCGACGAGTCGTCCAGAGGACATGTCGAATCCGTAGCACTTGGCGCAGATTCCTTGCTCGAGTTCGCAGGTCAGCGGCGATCGAACGAAGACACAGAGTTGACCGTGCTCGTTGACGTCGAAGCCGAACTCCTTATACCGGGCATGGATGACTTCCTTCTCCGCGTCGGATAGGTTTGCAACCTCCGCGTAGAACCGCTTTTCAACTTCGTTGATTCGCTTCGCGCGATCCTTCGAAATTGGCTCTTGATAGGTCGTCAGGAATTCACCCGTGTCCGGATCGGTGATAACCTTGAGGGAAACCCGACCGACTACTCGATCAGTGATCGGCTCGATCGGCTCGCCTTGGCTAACCACTCGGTGCGCAAGAACGCCTTCGGTGGTGCCGCAGTCTTGCGACTTCACGATCACGTCTTGAGCGACGTCGCAAAGACGTCGAGTCAAGTAACCCGCGTCCGCAGTACGGAGAGCGGTGTCTGCCAGACCCTTACGAGCACCGTGGGTGGTCACGAAGTATTCCAACATCGTTAGACCCTTGTGGAACGAGCTCTTAACCGGAAGTTCGTAGATCGTTTCGTTGAACTGGTTAAGCATCAAGCCGCGCATTCCAGACAGCTGTGCAAGCTGCTTAATGGAACCACGAGCACCGGAAACGGTGGTGATGCTAAGCGGGTTGAACTGCTTGAGACCAAGCATGATTTCTTCACCCACGCGGTTATAAGTTTCCTGCCACAGACGGGTAAGGCTCTGCTGCATTTCGTTAAACGCAAGCATTCCTCGTCGGTACTGAGCAAGGATCTTGTTGGACTGGTCGTCCGCTTCCTTGATCAATTCCTCTCGTCGCTCGGGCGGGTCCATGTCAGTGATCGCAACGGTAAGGCCGTATCGAGTTGCCCAGCGGAAGCCGAGGTCCTTGATGTCATCCAAGAACTTGATCGTTGCGCCCACGCCGGATCGGCGGTGAACGGTGAGAATGATCTCCGACAGCGCCTTCTTGCCCAACTCAAGGTTCAGGGTCTCGTCGGCATGTCGAAGCGGATACGGCAGGATCTGGTGGAAGTACAACTGACCCGGCGTTGCCGTTCGGATCACTTCTTCGTATTCCATCTCCAGCGGCTTCAGTTCTTCGAACTCGTTGCCATCTTCATCGACCGTCTTTACCTTTTCGTATTCCTGACCGGTTGCTTGGTCGCGGAATGCTACTTCGGTATCCGGTCGGAAGATCGGGCGTCGAAGGCGAACGTGAACGAGCTCGTTCAAGTGAAGTCGCTCGGCAATTCCCGGACTCTCAAAGTTGAAGAACACCTCAGAAGGGTTACCAAAAATACGCGGGTGCGGATTGTTGGCTTGATCATCCTTGTGCTTGGCAACCGCCTCTTCCAGTCGAGCTCGGCCTTCCTTAGAGATGAAGGTGAGCGCGTAGTTACCAAGAACGATGTCTTGCACCGGCGCACAGGTCGGACGACCATCTGCAGGCGAGAACAAGTTCTGGGTGGAGAGCATGAGAACTCGGGCTTCCGACTGAGCTTCCGAAGAAAGCGGTACGTGAACCGCCATCTGGTCGCCGTCGAAGTCCGCGTTATACATCGCACAAACGAGCGGGTGAATCTGAAGCGCCTTACCGTCCACAAGGATCGGCTCGAACGCCTGGATACCAAGTCGGTGCAGCGTAGGCGCACGGTTCAGAAGAACCGGGTGCTCCTTAATGACCTCTTCGAGTCCGTCCCAAACCGCCGGGTGCATTCGGTCGATCATTCGCTTCGCAGTCTTGATGTTCTGCGTGATGCGCTTCTCAACCAGCGTCTTCATGACAAACGGCTTGAACAGCTCGAGTGCCATCTCCTTCGGGATGCCGCATTGGTGCAACTTAAGGTGCGGACCAACAACGATAACCGAACGACCGGAGTAGTCGACCCGCTTACCAAGAAGGTTCTTTCGGAATCGGCCTTCCTTACCCTTCAACATGTCCGAAAGGGACTTGAGCGGGCGGCTGTTCGAACCTACAACCGGGCGAGCACGGCGACCGTTATCGATCAACGCATCAACGGCTTCTTGCAGAAGTCGCTTCTCGTGGTTGATGATCGATTCCGGAGCGTGGATCTCGATGATCTTCTTCAACCGGTTATTTCGGTTGATGATTCGTCGGTAAAGGTCGTTAAGGTCGGAGGTCGCAAATCGACCACCATCGAGCTGGACCATCGGTCGAAGCTCAGGCGAAATGACCGGAATCACGTCCAGGATCATCCACTCGGGGCGAGATCGGCTGGAAATGAGAGCCTCGGTAACCTCAAGTCGCTTGATCGCACGCGCTCGCTTTTGCGAGGTCGTCATCACGATCTCTTGTCGCATTCGGCGAGCAAGGGCTTCGAGGTCGACGCGGAGAAGAAGTTCCTTGATCGCTTCAGCGCCAATGTTGGCGCGAACCAGCGGTCGAAGGTCCTCGTTCATGCGCATTCCAACGCTGTCCAGCAGCTTCGAAACGGCTCGATACTTGTCCTCGTCGATCAGCTGATCTTTCTCGAGTTTGCCAAGAATTTCAACCGCAAGGTCGAGGTCCTTAAGCCGATCATCCATGTCGCGATACTCGGCCTTGATTCGGTCGTTAACGGCCTTGGCTCGCTCTCGAACGTAAGTCTCGTCGTACTCATCTCGGTTGGACTTGAAGTCTTCTGCAAGTCGATTGAAGGATTCTTCCTCGAGTTCGCGCATGGCGCCCTGGAGGTATCGCTTCTCTACTTCAACCGCATCTCGAATGGCAGGAAGCTTCTCTTGAATCTTCTCTTGATCGATGTCGATGATGATGAAGCTAGCAAAGTAAATGACCTTCTCGAGAAGTCGGGGAGAAATGTCCAAGACCAGCGAGAGGGGCGACGGAACACCCTTTAGGTACCAAATGTGGCAAACGGGCGCAGCAAGGTCCACGTGGCCCATGCGCTCACGGCGCACTTTGCTTCGAGTGACCTCGACGCCACATCGCTCACAAACGATGCCCTTGTACTTGATCTTCTTGTAGCGTCCACAGGAGCATTCCCAGTCCTTTACCGGACCAAAAATGCGCTCGCAGAACAGACCATCGCGCTCTGGCTTGAAGGTTCGATAGTTAATCGTCTCCGGTTTCTTTACTTCCCCGTGGGACCAACCACCGATCTCTTCCGAGCTTGCGATTCCAATCTTAATTTTGTCGAACAGGCTTGCGTCTGCCATGTATCTCCTTGTTGCTTTCCTTGTGAAACTGTTTGGGTTGGTTCTGCCTTCTCAGCATTAGCTAAGAAGGCAGAAGGGGATTAATTGAAGAATCCGACGGATCGTGCGAGTCGCATATCGTCGCCACCACCGAGCTCATCGAGATCTCGGAGAGGCAATTCCTTGCCCTTTGCGTCTTCTACAGCGACCTTAAGACCGAGCGACCGGAGCTCATTCACCAGAATCTTGAACGACTCCGGAATTCCTGGCTCGGCAATGTTCTCGCCCTTCACGATGCTTTCGTAGGCTCGAACACGACCCATGACGTCGTCGGACTTGATGGTCAAGAGCTCTTGGAGGGTGTATGCGGCACCGTATGCTTCGAGTGCCCACACTTCCATTTCACCAAATCGCTGACCACCAAACTGCGCTTTACCACCCAACGGCTGTTGAGTAACAAGCGAGTACGGTCCAATCGATCGAGCGTGGATCTTCTCGTCGACCAAGTGCTCGAGCTTGAGCATGTAGATGACTCCAACCGTGATCGGGTTCGGAACCTTGTCGCCCGTCAGACCATCTCGCACCAAAGACTTACAGGTGTTAGGATCGATACCTGCTCGCTCAAACGTGTTCTTTCGAATTCGCTCAAGAAGATCGGCGTAGTGCGCATCCGGCGCGGCAAACGCTGCTTCCTCAGACTCGCCTTCAATTTCTTCCGGCGTCCACTCTTCAAGATCAACTTCGGAGAGCTCGGCAACGGTCTTCACCGGTGCTGCGTTCAGGATTCGGCTCACTCGCTCCAGACCGTTTTCGCCAAGAGTTCGAAGCTTAGCTTCGACCTTGCCCATCATATCGGCAAGCGAATCTTCCTTCGTAAAGTTGATTGGCAAGAAGAGTTCGGTCTTGATGTAAGCACCCAAAACTTGGCGTCGCAGGTGCTCTGCAAGTCGCTCCATCTCAACGAGAACTTCATGCTCGGAAGCACCCTCGAAAGCGGGACACTTGTATTCGACACCCAGGTGTCGACCAACGTAGCCAAGGTGCGTTTCAAGAATCTGGCCAATGTTCATCCGGCTCGGAACACCTAGCGGGTTCAGAACGATGTCCACCGGAGTTCCGTCAGCAAGGAACGGCATGTCCTCAACCGGAAGAACCTTGGAGATAACTCCCTTGTTTCCGTGGCGTCCAGCCATCTTGTCACCCACCATCAGCTTTCGCTTTTGGGCAACGTAAACCTGGACGGTCATGTTGGTGCCTGCCGGCAACTCGTCTCCCGGAATTTGGAGCAACGGCTCATCCGTTCGGTCGCAGATCAGACGATCGCGCTTCTTGGATTCCTTATAGACGTAGTTGATCGAAGGCGAGAGGTACTTGTATCGGCTGAAGACCTTAACGTCAACAACCGTTCCCTTTTCACCGTGCGGCAACCGAAGCGATACGTCGCGAGTCTCTTCCGCCTTCTTACCGAAGATGGCAATGATGAGCCGCTCTTCAGCGGTCATTTCGACCTGACCCTTAGGTGCGACCTTTCCGACAAGGATGTCTTCAGGTCGAACTTCGGCTCCGACTCGGATGATTCCGTTCTCGTCGAGGTCCTTAAGGGCGTCCTCTCCGACGTTTGGAATGTCTCGAGTGACTTCTTCCGGTCCAAGCTTGGTGTCGACTGCTTCCGTCTCGTATCGCTCGATGTGGATAGACGTGTAAACGTCATCCTTCACCATGCGCTCGCTGATCAGAATAGCGTCTTCGTAGTTGTAACCGTTCCACGGCATAAACGCGACAAGCACGTTCTTACCAAGGGCCAGTTCGGCGTTATCAACGCACGGACCGTCGGCAAGTGCGTCGCCCTTGACGACGTACTGACCAAGGTCGATAACCGGGCGCTGGGTGAAACAGGTCGACTTGTTGCTCTGCACCAGGTGCATCAGCGGATAGACATCGAGCGTCCCGTCGTCCTTTCGAACTCGAATCTCTTCAGCCGTGACGTACTCGACCGTGCCGTTCGCTCGTGCAACAACGGCCGCACCGGAGTCAACCGCCGCGACTCGCTCGTAACCCGTTCCAACAAGCGGCTTGTCGGATCGAAGACACGGAACTGCCTGTCGTTGCATGTTGGCGCCCATCAGCGCACGGTTCGCGTCGTCGTTTTCAAGGAACGGAATCAACGCGGTAGCGACCGAGATGATCTGCACCGGAGCAACGTCCATGTACTTGATCTGGCCACGAGGCACCGTCGGATAGCTTGCGCCTTGAACGTCACCACCCGCACATCGAACTTGGACGCGCTCAGTCGTGATGAATCCGTTTTCGTCCGTCGTAACGTCTGCCGGGGCAACAAGAATGCCCGACTCTTCCTGGGCGGTTAGGTAGACGATATCGTCAGAAACGTAACCGTCCTTCACGAATCGATACGGCGTCATGATGAAGCCGAACTCGTCAACTCGTGCGTGAGTCGTTAGCTGCGAGATAAGACCAATGTTCGGACCTTCAGGCGTTTCAATCGGACAAATCCGGCCGTAGTGCGATCGGTGAACGTCGCGGACTTCCAGCTTGGCGCTGTTTCGCTGAAGACCACCCGGTCCAAGAGACGAAAGACGTCGCTTGTTCGTGATCTCAGAAAGCGGGTTCGTTTGATCCATGAACGTCGACAGCTGGTTGCTGCTGAAGAAGCTCTTGATGGACGCACTGATCGGCTTAACCGAGAGGATGATGCCCGGCAAAAGGTTCTCTTGATCGCTGGACGTCATTCGCTCTCGAGCGACCTTCTCCATACGAACGAAACCAAGTCGCAATTGGGACTGGAGCAACTCTCCAACCGAGCGAACGCGCTTGTTCTTAAGGTCGTCGATGTCGTCTCGCTCCGATTCTCGCTCGAGATACGGTCGCATGGCGATCATCATCTGAGCAAGGTCCTCCGCGGTCAGGTTTCGAACACGCAAAGGAATATCGACGCCGAGCTTGTGGTTCAAGAATCGTCGACCGACCTTTCCGAGGTCATATCGGCGAGTATCGAAGAAGAGGCCGTAAACGAGTTGCTTGGCAGCATCTTCATTTGCCGCCTCACCCGGTCGCATCCGCTTGTAGATGTCGAGAAGAGCCTCACGAGCGTTGTTCGTGGGGTCTGCCTCAAGCGTTGCCTCAACGAGAGGCGGCACGTCTCGGACCGTGACCACTCCAAGTGCCATCGACTCGATCTTCTTCGCCGTCTCGCGCTCGATCTTGGATCCGGCTGCAATCACCAGTTCGTCGCCGTCCTTGATATCTTCCAGGACTCGCTTGCCGACCAAATCGTCTGCGGTCGGATTCTCTAGCGTGACGATCTTGGAAAGAGCCGTGATGATCTCTTCGTTCGTGCTCAGCGGGGTTGCGCAGAGTACGGAGAGTTCCTTTTGCTCAGGAGCCAATCGATTGACGAATTCGGCAGTGATGACCGTATTGACATCAACGATCACTTCACCAGTCGACTGGTCGATAACCTTTTCAACCGTCTTCTTACCAACGGCGTCGATCAACTTCCGGGGCACCGCGCCACGACCGTCGGTCTTGACGTTGCCGCGCTCGTCAACCATATAGAAGGCATAGAGAGCCTTCACAAGCTGAGTGATCGGAAGCTTCTTGGTTTGGCTGATTTGAGTTCGGACAACCAAGTTCGAGTCGGACTCGACTTCCAACCAGGGTCCTTCGTTCGGAATAACTCGTGCCGAAACGATGACTTGCATCGAAGAGTCAACACCCTCTTCGAAGTACAGACCCGGAGATCGGCTCAACTGCGAGACGATAACTCGCTCTCGCCCGTTGATGATGAAAGTTCCTTTGTCGGTCATCAGGGGCAGGTCGCCCAGATAGACCTCAGACTCGATAACCTCTCGATCCTTGCCTCCAAACCGAACGATCGCCTTGATCGGCGCCTCGAACGTCATGTCGCGGTCACGACACTCCTGAAGGGAATACTTCGGCTCGCCAAGCGAGAAGTTCACCAACTCGATGAAGTTGGTTTGCGTGAAGTCGTAGATTGGACTGAAGGTGGTAAAGAGCTCGGGAAGACCCTCTTCGAGAAACCAGCGGTAGGAGTTGAGTTGGAGTTCGATTAGGTTGGGAACTTCGAGATATCGACCGATTCGCTTAGCAGACGCCTGGATAACTCTCATTAATGCTCCGGAAGGGATACGTTGCGGAACATTCACCATACCCACACATGGCGCAAAAGGGCAACATTATAGGACAAGTGTTTTAAAAAAGTCCCGGTTTGATAACCAGACTTGCCCTTTTTTAGCATTTTCTCGTCAACCGAACCTGGCTGACGAGATTTCTCTACGATCCGAGGCGGTTTTGAAGGTCTCGAGTAGAAGACTCTACGACGGTTTGCGAGGCGTTCATTTCGAACGATCGCATCGAACTTCGTAGATCGTCCAGAGCGATTGTCTGTTGCGCCACGAGGTCACGAAGCTGATTCAACTCATTTCGCATGCGATGAGTTTCCTCTACATTCACGCCCTGCGACCCATGAAGTAACTCCGCCATTCTTTGCTGGTGCTTCGTCAGCACTGCAACAATTGGAATGCACAGAGCAATCACAGGGATGAAAACGGCAATCATCTCTGGGCCAAGTTCCGCAAGAAGAAAATTCAAGTTCATGGCGTTTCTCGAAGAGTTTACAAGTAGGCCGGCTAGAAAGATTCAGCTTTTTACGCTTCGCTTCAATTTATTGAAAGGCGCTGACGGCTTCCCTAACCGTAAATCGACTCTCGTAAATGGCTTTCCCAACGATCGCCCCTTCCACGGGTGGCTCGATTGCCTTGATCGCAGCCAGGTCTTGCATCGTTCCAACTCCCCCGCTCGCCACAACTCCAAGACCCGAAATGGTGGTAAAGCGCTGGAGAAATTCTAGGTTCGGACCCGTGAGAGTCCCATCGGTGGCGATATCGGTGGCGATCACGGTTCGGCACCCTTCGTCAAAAATCCGTTGAGCAAACTCAAAGGCGTCGATGGTTGATTCCTCTTCCCAACCTTCGACCGCAACCTTTCCGTTTCGAGCATCGATGCCCGCCACAACCCGGCCGCCGAAAAGGCGAAAGGCTTCTTGACGCAGGGCAGGATTTCTCACCAACGCGGTTCCGAGGATGGCTCGGTGAACGCCGAGGCCAAGCACTGTTTCAATGTCTTGAAGAGTCCGAATGCCGCCACCCAACTCGATCGGAAGCCCGACCTCAACAATTTGTCGGACCGAATCTACGTTGGTTGGCTTCCCTAACTTTGCGCCGTCCAGATCGACGATGTGCAAGAAGGTGGCGCCCTCTTCTTTAAATTTTGCCGATTGGTCCCCGGGCGAGTCCGAATAAACCGTGACCTGGCTGTAGTCGCCTTTCAATAGGCGAACGCACTTTCCATCTAAAAGATCGATTGCGGGCAGAATCAGCATTCTAGAAAGTTCCTCAATATTCGCAAGCCAACCCCGCTGCTCTTTTCGGGGTGAAACTGCGTGCCCCAGACGTTTTCTCTTTCCACGGCAGCGGCGAATTCGAGACCGTAGGTACACCGCGCGGCGATATCGTTCTCGACCTCGCAAGCGGTGAACAGAGAGTGAACGAAGTAGACGTGATCGTTCGGCTCGACTCCAGCAAGGAGTCGACTGCCCTGCACCGGCTGGATAGGAGTCCATCCCATGTGCGGCACCTTCATTTCAGCGGGCAGATCGTGGAAGTACCTCACCTGGCCTGGGACCAGACCAAGCCCTTCGTGGTGCCCAAACTCTTCACTCGTATCAAAAAGGAGTTGCTGGCCCAGGCAAATCCCCATCAGCGGATACCCAGAGGAAGCAAAGGAGACGATCGCCTCTTTCAACGGCCCGATTTTTTCCATGGCCGCGCCAAAGGCGCCCACGCCGGGAATCACCAGTCTTCCGGAGTTTGGAACTTCGTGCACAATCGTTACCGTGGCGCCAAGCGATTCAAACGCTTTGGAAACGGAGCGCAGATTCCCCATTCCGTAGTCGAGTATCGAGACCGATTTGTCACTCAACCCGGAAATCAATCAATCATTCCCTTCGTCGACGTGGAACCTCGGCGGTCGCTTTGTCGAGTGGCATCATGCAACGCTCGACCCAGTCCCTTGAAGATCGCTTCGGCGATGTGGTGATCGTTCTCCCCGCAAACATAGCGAACGTGGAGCGTGATCTTTGCGTGGGTGGCGAAAGCTTTCAGGAACTCGCGGATGTTTTCCGTGGCCAGGTCGCCTAATCGTTCACGCTTGAACGGCACTTCGTAAAACAGACCCGGGCGACCGCTGATATCGACTGCGATCAAAATCAGGCTCTCATCCATCGGACTGTGCAGAGAAGCGTATCGGCTGATGGACTTTTCGGTTTCCAGAGCCTCGGAAAACGCCTTGCCCAGAACAATTCCGACGTCCTCAACGGTGTGATGGTCATCGACCCGAAGGTCGCCCTCGGCCTGAATTCCAAGGTCGATCTGACCGTGGTGAGCGAAGAGGTCCAACATGTGGTCGAAGAAACCAATTCCGGTTGTGATGTTTCGCTTCGTTCCACCGTCTAGGTCAAGAACGACGCGCACTCTTGTTTCTCCGGTTTCCCGTTCGATTTCACCGTAGCGAACGCCTGGAGCCGACTTGCTCATCAGTTCATTCTACCGACGAAGGGTGTAGGTTCTGCGAGGCGTTCAGAGATGAAAACAAACGGCCCCGCAAGCGGAGCCGTTGTTAGGAGGTCACAGAAACAAGGTCTTTTGGAGAATTGGGCGACGTACGACACTGCACCTCGTGATCCCTTTTCTACACGCGAGACCTTTGCACTACAAAGGCGGGTTGCCAGCAACGTAGGTATCAGATCGCCATTGATCCGTCCGACTCCATGGAATCGGCCCACATATTCGACTCTCGCACGCCTACGGGGTTAGCTGTCGGGTTCGGATCAAGAGTTCCCCTATCACCGACCGGAATCGGCGAATTCACCCCTATGTTTCGGTTCCCCCGCTGCCACAAACTTGTGACACTCGGCGCTGGCTCTGCAGCAAACAAATTATGCACTCAAGGAAGTTCAAAGGAAAATGCAGACAGAAAGATATTTGCGCTTGAGATCGCAATATCTTGCCCCCGCCTGCTCACTGATTCGCGTCAATAGCGAACGAACGCGGAATGCCGTCGCTCTCCCGGTACACTTGCGCCGATGTCGGTTTTAGTCGATAAGAACACCAAGGTCATCGTCTGCGGCATGACCGGACGCGAAGGTGCTTTCCACACCGAGCAAATGATCCAATATGGAACTCAAGTGGTCGGCGGTGTGACCCCCGGAAAGGGCGGCCAAACCTTCCTAGATCGACCCGTGTTCGACACCGTGGAAGACGCCGTTGCTGCGACGGGTGCCGATGCGGCCCTCATTTTTGTTCCGCCCCCCTTCGCGGCCGACTCGGTCCTCGAGTGCGAGGCTGCCGGAGTTCCTTTCGTGACGCTCATCACTGAAGGCATCCCGATCAGCGACATGGTTCGAGTCGTCAACCGATTGCGGGCGAACGGAACGACCCGACTCCTCGGTGGAAACTGCGCCGGAATCATTACTCCCGGCGAGTGCAAGATGGGCATCATGCCGGGCCACATCTTCTCGAAGGGACCCATCGGTCTCGTTAGCCGCAGTGGCACCCTTACCTACGAGATCGTGGATGAACTTACGCGAGCAGGCATGGGACAAACCACCTGTGTCGGAATCGGTGGAGACCCACTTCCCGGAACACGGTTCATCGAGGTCATGGAAATGTTTGAGGCCGACCCCGCGACGGAAGCCGTCGTCATGATCGGTGAAATCGGTGGAAGCGACGAAGAGGCAGCCTGCGAATTCATCAAAACGATGAAGAAGCCGGTCGTTGGATTCATCTCTGGCCGAACCGCACCTCCTGGAAAGCGAATGGGCCACGCCGGAGCGATCATTTCTGGTAAGACCGGAACTCCGCAAAGCAAGGTCGATGCGCTTCTCAGCGCAGGCGCAAAGGTTGCCGACCGGACTTCAGACGTTCCTTCCCTTCTGAAGGAAATGTGGACCGCGAAGGTCTAAGAAGTCGATATCGATTAGAAACCCCTTTCTGGATGATCTGATTCGGGAAGGGGTTTGTTCTTTTTCACAAGACGGATTGGATCGGGACAACAATGGACCTAACCCGCTACTTCGATAACGCCGCGAGCACTCCTTGCGATCCGCGCGTGATCGAAGAGATGCTTCCCTTTTTGCATCTGAATCCCGGAAATCCGCACTCCATTCACGCTTTCGGTCGGTATGCAGAATCCGCTGTGGAACAAGCGCGTCAGCGCATTGCCGAACTGATTGGGGCCGAGGATCCTTCGCAAATCATCTTCACCTCCGGAGCAACTGAATCGAACCATTTGGTGCTCCATTCATTCGGTGAAAGGGTCGTGACTTCCCTAGTGGAACATTCCTCCGTTCGGGAGATGGCGCAGCGAAACAACCTCAAATCCTTTGGGCAGTTGGGCTCAAAAACCCTTGTCGAATCCATCGGGGCAGATCAGGTGGCTTCTCTCATCGCCGTCAGCAATGAAGTAGGGACGATGCTCGCACCCGAGGCCTATCGCGAGTTACGGCCCGGACGGCTCCACCTCGACGCCACCCAACTCGTCGGGAAGTTCCAGCTAGACGGATTGAACTTCGACTTCCTATCGGGAAGCGGCCACAAGTTCTACGGTCCAAAAGGAATTGGGTTCCTGTACGCGCAAGACCCCACCGAACTGACGCCTTTAGGTGTGGGCGGTGGGCAGGAAAACGGTCTGCGATCTGGCACATTGAACGTTCCCGGCATCGTGGGCATGGGCTGCGCGGCAAGCATCGCTATTGAGGAAATGGCATCCGACCTCGATCACGCACAGCAGCTCAGATCGATTGTGTGCGAGGAACTTGCCTCCGTTTCTGATCTTAGGATCAACGGCGGCTCCGAAGTGTCTCCTTACATCTTGAGCATTTCTGTACAGGGTGTGGAAGCGGAAACCTTACTCCTTGAACTCGACGCAGCGGGTTTTGCGGTCTCGGCCGGGGCTGCCTGCTCGTCCCGCGATACCGGCAATAATCCTGTTCTGGAGGCTATGGGTCTCGAACCCGATTGGATAAGGGGTACCCTAAGGATCAGCTTCGGGAGGTTCAACTCTCGAGATGCGGCCCAGGCGCTAGGAAGAACCCTACGCCACGTGATAGAAAACACGCGCGCGCTTCGCAGATAAATTCGCGGACCGTCCAAATACTTGCTCCAAAGAAGCGGTATTGGGCGTAGAGTTTGTTTGCGGGCGAGTTTTCGTGTTAAGGGAACCTTTCCAGCCTGAAAGCCGCTTGACAATTAGGAGCCCTCGTGATTTATTGAAGGTCCTTGCTTGGACCCCTGATTGATCGCCGGGTTCAAATCGCCGTCGTTCCCAGGGTCGCGAATGGATGGTAGGAAGCCGAATTGGATTCGGCTTAGGAGAACACACAGAACACAATGGCACTTGAAAACGGGTTACCAACGCAACCGCGAAGGGGGAGAGCGATCACAGTCCGCACGCCGGGCCGAACGTCGTCATTTATGGACCCCCACGTAACGACGCTGGACGACCCAACTGCCGCTCCCGAAGACGATTTGCTCGAGGTTGATGCGACAGATGAGGAACTTGAAGAGCTAGAAGCGGAGGCCCAAAACGATGATTCGGAAGAGCTCGAAATGTGGATGCGCCAAACTCGGCGCGCACAGCTTCTAACCCCCGAGCAAGAAGTTCACCTTGCGGTCCTCGTCATGGCGAAAGAACTCGCCGAAAAGGACAAGATCAAAGAGCTTCACAAGTTGCTTCAACGTTCGGAGATCGCTCACCTTGGACGCCCGCAAGAGATCACCCCGATGGTGATTCAGCGCGTTATTGCCGAAGGAACCGAAGCGAAGCGACACCTCATCGAATCCAACTTGCGACTCGTTGTCTCGATCGCCAAGAAGTACAACGCGCGGGGCATTCCCCTTGCCGACCTGATTCAGGAAGGCAACCTCGGTCTTATCCGAGCGGTTGAAAAGTTTGACTGGTCCAAGGGCTTCCGATTCTCGACCTACGCGACTTGGTGGATTCGCCGAGCCATCGCTCGGGCGATCATCAACCAAGGGCGCACCATTCGGATTCCGGTTTACGTTGCCGAGCTCATCAATAAAGTTGTTAAGACGGCAAGCCGCCTGCAACAAGAGCTTCAACGCGAGGCAACCGAGGAAGAGATCAGCCGCGAGGTTGGACTCTCGGTCGACCGTGTCCGAGAGATGATGCGGGTAGCCGTCGAGCCGATTTCACTTGAGACTCCGGTCGGTGAAAAGGACAACAGCTCTATCGGAGACTTTGTCCAGAGCACCAACATGCCGACTCCTGGAGACGTCACTTGGAGCCTCATCCGGCGCGAAGAGATCGATGGCATCTTGGGTCGACTCACCAGCCGAGAGCGAGACGTTGTGCGACTCCGATTCGGCCTGGACGATGGTCGGGCGAGAACTTTGGAAGAGGTCGGTACAGAACTCAACGTCACTCGCGAGCGAGTTCGCCAGATCGAGCTAAGGGCAATGAAGAAGCTGCGCCACATCGGCCAAGAGCTTCAGTCTCAGGGCTTCACGATCACGCCGAGTCCGAACTAACGCTTCTAATCGAACAACATGAAAGGAGCGGCTTGCAGAAATGCAGGCCGCTCTTTTTTAGCAGGAGGCACCGAGGCCGGGCAGGAAGTGATTCTCAATTCGATGGATCGCATCATCACTAACTGGTGCAACAGCACGCCCTGCGATTCGCACCAACTCCGCTCGGATACCTTCCAAATTGAAAGCGGTCCCATGGATGACTGAGTTGTACATAACTCGAGCTTCTTCCCATCGCATGCCCGCTAACGGAGCCCAGTCTGTATGAATGGAAAGAGATCGTCTATCAAAATCAGGCGCGGTTAAGATGTCGGACTCGGTTTCAAGCCCCCAGTCGAATCTGACGAAGTCGACCAGACGAGCGAATACCTCAAGGTGAGTTAGACGAGTGCTCCCAACAGGGATCGACACCTGCAAGAGGACAGCTTCCCTTCCTACTTTCAACGCCGATCCCGCAAGCTTTCGACCTTGGGCATCAACCACGTCGGGACCGTCCACCATATCAAAGCAGTCCAACGGTTGCGGGCTTCCCGTTCGGCGTCGCTCTGTCCCCAACCGAGCATCTTGGTGAACCCCAGAAACCGCATAGACAACCGCCTGTGACACAGCTTGATACACGGCTCGGACGCTGCGTTTGCCCTGGTTTGCCTCAGGGTGAATCGAAAGCAACGAAAGGGGAATCGCTAGCGAGAACGTGACTTCATCGACGTGGCGTACCGCCGCCCCGCCGCTGGGTCGGCGCACCAATCGGTATCCCGGAAAGGATGCTTCCACATCTTCAATAGGTTGGAATCGACCCATAGAAACCCACGGACCGGATTCCCACGCATACACACGAAAAGCAGCCTTGCCCTTTTCTGCCTGGTGGAAGAGATTAAGATCTTCAGACATGTTGAAGGCCCCGTCAGAGGGGCCTTCAAGAGATACCTTGATGATCGGCTTAGACACCTGCGGTTTCTTTAGCCGCCGGGATCCACCGGACATCCAGTTGCTTCACCGCAAGCGTTTCATCGAGTCGCCCGACCATTGCCGTTGAAGGCGCATGGTGAAGAGCATCAGGATTTTCGATCGCCTCGTGGCAAATGGCGATCATCGCGTCGCAGAACATATCCAGCGTTTCTTTGGTCTCAGTTTCCGTCGGCTCAATCATCAAGCACTCGGGCACGATCAGCGGGAAGTAGTTCGTGGGCGGGTGGAATCCATAATCGATCAACCGCTTACTGATATCCAACGCGCGGATTCCGTGCTCTTTCTTGTACTTCTCAGCGGTGAGAATGCACTCGTGCATGCACGGTCGATCATGAGCCGGAGGAAGAACATCCTTCAACCGAGCCCGAACGTAGTTCGCGTTGAGGACGGAGTATCGAGAGATATCCGCCATCTTCTCTTTTCCATAGGCTCGAAGGTAAGTGAACGCTCGAACCTCCATCAGGAACTGACCGTAGAAAGCCGAAACTCGCCCAATCGAGTGGTGCCGACTGTAGTCTGCCATCACTTCCCCTTCTGATCCGCGTCGAATAACAGGAACAGGCAAGAATGGCTCCAAGTGGGCTTGCAAACCGATCGCACCGCATCCGGGTCCTCCTCCGCCGTGAGGGGTTGAGAACGTCTTGTGCAAGTTCAAGTGCATGCAGTCGAAACCGTGATCGCCGGGTCGAGTTGTTCCGACCATCGCGTTCATGTTCGCTCCATCGCAGAAGACTTGACCACCCGCCTCATGGACCATGCGGCAGATCTTCTCGATATTCGGCTCGAAGAGACCAAGCGTGGACGGATTGGTAAGCATCAACGCGGCAACGTTGGAGTCCAACGCTTTCTCAAGTGCTTCCAGATCGGTGTTTCCGTTGGCGTCGGTTGGGATCGACTTCACCGAGTAGCCACACCTAGCGGCCGATGCCGGATTGGTACCGTGCGCCGAGTCGGGGACGAGAACCACCTTCCGCGTCTCACCCTCACCACGAGACTCGTGGTAAGCCTTGATCAGCATCAAGCAGGTCATTTCGCCGTGCGCACCCGCAAGTGGTTGAAGCGTGATGTTGTCGAACCCGGTGATCTCCTGCAGCATCTCCTGCACGCCGAGCAAAAGCTCCAGCGCGCCAGGAATTGTCTCGACAGGCTGCATGGGGTGCAGATTTGCAAACCCGGCCAGTCGAGCCGTAGCCTCGTTGATCTTGGGGTTGTACTTCATCGTGCACGAACCCAAGGGATAGAAGCCCGTTTCGATACCGTAGTTGATCTGGCTGAGATTGGTGAAGTGGCGAATCGTGTCGAGTTCGCTGACCTCTGGGAGGTGCAGATCTTCACGAAGATCACCGATCGCCTCCGAAAGGTCTACCGCTGGGGTGGAGCAAGTGGGGATGTTCGCTCCCACTCTTCCCTTCTTCGACTTCGTGAAAATGAGTTCCGGCTCCGGAACACGCTTCATTCGACCGTTGCTTAAATGATTCATGCCTTCACCTCTACCTGGCTGGTTGCACTTGAAAGAACGCTTGCAAGTTCGGATGCAAAGCGGTCGATCTCGTCTTTCGTGCGAATCTCGGTAACTGCGACGAGAAGCTGGTTCTCGCGACCACCGTAGTAGTCGCCAAGCGGCAGACCTGCGAGAATTCCGCGCTCAAGAAGAGCATCCCGCACAGCTTTCGCTGAAACCGGAAGCTCAATCACGAACTCGGCAAAGAACTTCCCTCCGTACACTCGCTTTGCTCCGGCTTCTTCAAGCTTCGAAAGCGCGTATCGTGCATTGCGGATGGAAGATTCCGCAACCGACTGTAGGCCGTTCTTACCCATCGCGGTCATGTAGACCGTGTTGGCAAGAGCCATCAGCGCTTCGTTCGTGCAGATGTTGGAGGTTGCCTTCTCTCGCCGAATGTCTTGCTCACGCGTTCGAAGGGTCATGACGAAGCCCTCTCGACCGCCATCCATCTCCTTCGTTCGGCCTACGATCCGGCCCGGAATGTGTCGGACCAATTCTTTCTTGCATCCGAAGAGCCCGACCATTGGTCCGCCAAGACCCATAGCGACACCCATCGGCTGACCTTCTCCAACAACGATGTCCGCGCCGTAGGCGCCTGGGGCTTTCATCAAAGCGCAGGCGAATGGATCGGCGACAACGATCATCATCGACCCATCCGTATCGCAAGCAGCGCGATGAGCGGAGAGATCTTCGATCTGTCCGAAGAAGTTGGGCGACTGAAGAATGATCGAAGCGCAACCCTCAGCAGCGGACAGGTTCTTTGTGACGCCATCCTCCGTTTTGAGAACGACCACCTCAATCCCCATCGACCAGCAGTACGTATCGAGCACTTGGCGATAATGAGGGTGAACCGCTTCACTGACGGCGACCTTGTCTCGGTTCTTAAGACCGGTCGACATGATCGCTGCCTCCGCCATAGAGGTGCTGCCGTCGTACATCGAGGCGTTGGCGATGTCGGTTCCGAAAATCTCGGCGATCATCGACTGGAATTCGTAGATCGTCTGGAGATAACCCTGTGACGCCTCCGGTTGGTAGGGCGTGTAAGAGGTCAAGAACTCTCCGCGCGAGATGATCGCACTCACGCTGGCGGGTATGAATCGATCATAGATTCCCGCTCCCAAGAAACAGGTCACCTCATCCAGGGCCGTATTCTTGGCGGCAAGTCGTTTCAACTCGCCAAAGAGCTTGTGTTCATCAAGCGCACTTGGAAGGTTGAGTGCGCCGGGCGCAACGCGAAGGTTCTCGGGAATCTCTCGAAAGAGTTCGTCGATGGAGCTTGCGCCAATGGTGGCAAGCATCGCCTCGACGTCTTCTGGGGTGTGTGGAACGTAGGGCATTCTTAACCGATGAGGGCTTCGTATCCAGATGCGTCTAGCAAGTCGCTTGGCAATTCGCCAGAGACTTTGACCTTGATCATGAATCCTTGACCGTACGGGTCGGAGTTCACAAGTTCGCTCTGAGAGGTAAGAAGCGTATTCGCCTCAACGACCTCGCCTGCCACAGGCGCGTAAAGATCAGAAACCGTCTTGACGCTTTCTACGCTGCCGAAGACCTCTTCCACGGCAAGGGTGCGTCCAACGGCAGGGAGATCCACGTAAACGACATCGCCAAGCTCGGACTGGGCGAATTCCGTGATTCCGATGGTAACCGTGTCTCCTTCGACTCGGACCCACTCATGCGACTTCGTGTATTTCAGTTCCGCTGGAACGTTTGCCATGATCGCAGAATACCAGCGGTAACCCCTCTTTGAACGATCTCAAAAAGGGCTTTCCGTCTAGCAATTTTCCGCCAATCACCTTCTCAAACTAGGTACACCATCGCCATGAAGCGAATCGCCTTCGTCAGTCTGTTTCCAGAGGTTATTCGCAGCTTCGTGGAGGCGAGCATTCCGGCCCGAGCGAAGGCTTCCGGCGTTGTGGACTACGAATTTCGGAATCCAAGGGACTTCTGCTACGACCCGCACAAGAAAGTAGACGACACGCCGTACGGAGGACACCCAGGCCTGCTGATCAAGGCCGAACCCGTGGCACTGGCTGTTGAATCGCTGGACCTCACCAGCTCGGCGGCAATTATCGTGACCGAACCAAACGGGCTTCCCTTCACGCAAGCTTCGGCGCACGAACTGGCCGCTTTCGATGAGTTGATCTTCGTTTGCGGACACTACGAAGGGATCGACCATCGCTTTGAGGAGAGCTTCGCCACGCACGTTTACAGCATTGGCGATTACGTTTTGAGCAACGGGGAAATCCCTGCGATGGTGATGGCCGATGCGGTCATTCGCACCCTCCCTGGCGTCCTTGGTTCTCCGGAAAGCCTCGAGTCGGACTCTTTTTCTGGTGACGGCCTCAGCGCTCCGAACTACACAAGACCCGAAGTCTGGCGTGGTCGGTCCATTCCACCGATTTTGAAATCGGGCAATCATGCTCGTATCGAAGAGTGGCGACGGAACGAGTCCGAAAGAGTCACCCGCAATCGCCGCCCAGACCTCCTTCCGCCGAAGTAACCGGTCACCGATGTTAGAGACGGTGCAGAACAGGGCAATCGTGTGCCATAATTTCGTCTTGGCGTAAGCGACGTTCTTCCGAGTCGCCTCTGTGCTCAAAAGTTTTGATCCTTCGGGATCTCTGCGGGCAAGTCCTGCAACTGAATCGGAAGGGAGAAAGAATGTCAAAGAGCGCAATTCTCAATAGCGTCGTCGAGTCTTACAAGAAGACCGACCTCCCCGCCATCTGGCCTGGCGACTCCGTCAAGGTCTCCGTTAAAGTTCGCGAAGGCGGTAAAGAGCGAATCCAGATGTTTGAAGGCACCTGCATTGCCGTGAAGAACGGTGGAATTGCAGAGACCATCACCCTTCGAAAGATCACGTCCGGCGTCGGTGTTGAGCGAACATTCCCGCTTCACTCGCCGAACATTGCTAAGTTTGAAGTCACGCGCCGCGGTAAGGTCCGCCGAGCCAAGCTTTACTACCTGCGACACAAGGTTGGTAAGGACGCTCGCATTAAAGAAAAGCGCTGATAGCTCTCGATGCAAACTCGAGAACTTATTGATCAACTTGCGAGGACGCCGCTTAGCCAGATTCTGGTCTTGGCGGTCGTCCTTTCTGTCGTTCGCCTGGTCCTTCACCCCTATTTGGTGAAAACCAAACCGCACCTGCGACACGGTGGGTACAAAACGGCGCGATTCATCAACGAGTTCTTCGATTCCATCATTTACGCCGCGGTGTTCATCTTCATGATCATCCGCCCGTTCGCCTTTCAAACGTTCGTCATTCCGAGTGGATCCATGTGGTCGACCCTCTTGGTGAACGACTACATCGGACTCAACAAGTACGTCTACCGATCGAGCGATCCCAAAGCTGGAGACGTTGTGGTCTTTCGACCTCCCACTCGGGCAGTCACCCCGCAGCAGATAGACAACGACGGCCAGGTGAAGATCGACTTCATCAAGCGGTGTATCGGCGTTCCGGGCGATTTGGTTGAATTCAAAAACGGATTGCTCTATCGCAACGGGCAGCGCGTCGAAGAGGCGTACACACACCTATCCAAAACCGAAAACCAAGTTCAGTTCTTCGAGCTGAGTGATTCGGAAAAGGCGTCGTGGCCGCAGTTCAACTGGAAGCTCGTCAAGCGTGACGGCAAGGTAATTCCGCTTTGCTTCACGGAATTCGATGCGAACGCACGCATTCCGCGATCCGACGTTATTGGACCTGCTCCTTACGTCATCGCTGACGAATACGCTCTCTCTGATCCGGCAGAAATGAACGCATTGAAAGAAGCGCCTGCCGAGAAAATCCCGGCTGGTTTCTACCTAATGATTGGCGACAACCGAAACAACTCGAACGACGGTCGATTCTGGGGTCTGGTACCACGGGAATCGGTGGTTGGCAAGGCCGAGTTTATCTGGTGGCCCGCTAGCCGCTGGGGCCGAATTAAGTAAAGATTTTGGTGGGCCCGGAGGGGTTTGAACCCTCGACCAAGCGGTTATGAGCCGCCTGCTCTGACCACTGAGCTACAGGCCCGATCAAGGAGCATCGCGCGAAGAATCAGCGCGTGTAAAGACTCTACCAGAATTCCTTTTATCTAACCGCCGTGAGGTTGCCGATCCGTGCGATCATCCGGGTGTAGAACCCATAATAAAGCCTACGGAAGCAATCCATGCTTCTCTATCTGTGAACGACGATGTCCACGACTGCCCACGATTCCACCGGTCGCCATTCCATTGTTCAAGGCGGGAGTTTCCTCTCCGCTCCAGACGCCGCACCCTTTAAACCCGAAGATTTCACTTCCGACGATAGGTTGATGATTGAGACGGCGGAGCGATTCAGCCGCGACAAAGTCTTGCCCGTGGTTGAGGAGATCGACAAGCAGGCAGAGGGGCTCATGCCGAAGCTCATTGCCGAGGCGGGCGAGCTTGGACTGTGTGGCATCGATACTCCGGATGCCTACGGTGGACTTGGTCTCCAGAAGAATCTCGCCGCCCGAATCCTGGAGTTCATGAGTCTGAACGGCTCCTTCTCCGTCACTTACGGGATTACCAGCGGGATCAGCCAAGTCGGACTCAGCCTTTTCGGGAGCGAGAGCCAAAAAGAGCAGTATCTTCCCCGGTTGGCTTCAGGCGAATGGATGGGAGCCTACGCCCTGAGTGAGCCGAATAGTGGCAGCGACGCCCTCTCGGCAACCACACGGGCCGATCTCAAGAACGGCAAGTGGGTGCTGAACGGCACCAAGATGTGGATCAGCAATGCGAAGTGGGCAAACCTCTTCCTCGTGATGGCGAAGATCGACGGAGAGAAGTTCAGCGCATTCTTGGTTGAGCGCGACCATCCCGGCGTTTCGATTTCCCGGGAAGAGCACAAGATGGGTCTTAAGGGATCATCCACGGCTCGACTCGTGCTCGAAAATGCCGAGATTCCCGAGGAAAACCTGTTGTACGAAGCGGGTCTGGGGCATCACGTCGCGTTCAACGCACTCAACATCGGTCGATTTAAGTTGGCCTCTATGTCGATCGGTCCCGCTCGCAACGCTATTGAAATCTCATCGGCGTACGCCGTGGATCGGAAGCAGTTTGGGAAGTCCCTTACCGAGTTTGGGCTGATCCAAAAGAAGCTCGCCCAAATGGCGGGATGGTTCTTCGTCGCCGAATCGGCAACTTACAGGACGGGTGCCCTCATCGACTCCGCATTTGATGCCTACGCGGGCACGATTCCAGGCAATCGAAAGGCGGCCGAGGAATACGCAATTGAGTGTTCGGCAACAAAGGTTTTTGCAACTGAAGCTGAATCCTGGATCATCGACGAGGCCCTTCAAATCTACGGTGGCTACGGCTTTACAGAAGAGTTTCCTATCGCTCGCCACTACCGGGACTCACGCGTTTCACGAATCTACGAAGGGACCAACGAGATCAACCGAGTCTTCTTGGCAGACCGTCTCAAGCGCAAGCTGAAAGATGGTTCTCTTTCTCTGGGAACGCCCGACTCTTGGTTCTCGGAACTCGCTCAAAAAGCACTTCAACAAGAGTTACCCGGCCAGATAGAAGTTGGAGCCGCAAGCGATCTTCTCTTGCTGGCTTACGCCGAACAGAGTGCACGATTGCGCGCAGAGGCCATTGGAGGGATCGCCATTGAGGCCTACAGAAGCGTCCTTCCTCATCTTCAATCCAAGGCTGCCGAGGCTTGGCAAACGCTTACCGGTGACTCTGTAACCGTCCCGTCGATTGGAAAGGTCGACTTCAAGTCGGTGGCAGATGCCGTATTGCAATCGAAAGGCGCGCTGCGCTTCTAGTCCACTCACAGTTCAGCAGAACCTCGGAATGGGGCGGACAGCCGAAATGTCCAAAGAATTCCGAGGATTCTTTGCGTCGTAGGCTTTTATTCTTTTGTTTCATTGGCGATAATAGGTCAATCGTTTGCAACGGCGCGAGCGGTTCCTCACCGGGAACCCCCGACGGGGAGAGCGCCCTGTTCTGCGCCCTCAATTCGGACCCAGTCCCCGGCTAGGAAATTTCCTTTCTGGGAGCAATATGGATCCAAAGTCAGCACTTGCATACATCGAAGAGAACGACGCTCTATTCGTCGACATTCGCTTTACGGACTTGATGGGAACCTGGCAACACTTCACGTTGCCTGCAGGTCACTTCACCGAGGACGCATTTGAAGAGGGACTCGCATTCGACGGCAGTTCCATTCGAGGCTTCCAGTCGATCAATGAATCGGACATGTTGCTCATCCCGGATCCGAGCACCCTTTTCATGGATCCGTTTACCGAGGTTCCGACCGCAGTCATCGTCTGCAACATCGAGGACCCGATCACTCGCCAGCCGTACGCTAAGGACCCTCGATACACCGCCGTTAAGGCCGAGCAGTACCTGAAGTCGACCGGAATCGGCGACACTTGTTTCTTCGGTCCGGAAGCGGAGTTCTTCGTATTCGACCACCTCGCGTTCTCGATCAAGCCCGAGCACACCCTCGTAAAGATCCGATCGCAGGAGGCTCACTGGGAGAGCGCCGAGGACGACAACCCCGGCTTCACCATCAAGCCAAAGGGTGGCTACTACCCCTGCGCTCCGGTCGACAAGCTTCAAGATCTTCGATCGCAAATGGTTCTGAAGATGATGGAGTGCGGCATCGACGTGGAAATGCACCACCACGAGGTTGCAACCGCAGGTCAGTGCGAGATCGACATCAAGTTCAACACCCTCACCAAGATGGCCGACGAGCTGATGAAGTACAAGTACTGCGTCAAGCAAACCGCTTTCTTGAACGGAATGATCGCCACGTTTATGCCGAAGCCTCTCTACGGCGATAACGGATCGGGCATGCACTGCCACCAGTCCATCTGGAAGAACGGTCAACCGACTTTCTACGATGAGGCAGGCTACGCAGGACTGAGCGAGAGCGCTCGTTGGTACATCGGTGGAATCCTGAAGCACGCCCCAGCGCTTCTTGCATTCTGCGCCCCGACCACCAACTCCTATCGCCGACTCGTTCCTGGCTACGAAGCTCCGATCAACCTGATGTACTCGGCACGCAACCGATCGGCTTGCGTCCGCATCCCGATGGTCAGCAAGTCCCCTAAGGCGAAGCGAATCGAGTTCCGTGCTCCAGACCCCATGGCAAACCCGTACCTGGCGTTCGCCGCGATGATGATGGCCGGCCTAGACGGTATCCAAAACCGAATCGAGCCGCCGAAGCCGATCGACAAGGACCTGTACGAACTGCCGCCGCTTGAGAAGGCTCAAATCGAGCAAACCCCTGGTTCGCTCCGAGCCACCCTCGCCGCCCTTGCAAGCGACCACGAGTTCCTCTTGAAGGGAGACGTGTTCACCAAGGAACTGATCGAGAGCTACATTGAGTACAAGCTCGAGCACGAGTGCGACGCCGTCGATCTTCGACCGCACCCGTACGAGTTCTACCTCTACGCAGACAACTAATCGGCGACCCTTTGGGTCAGACACTCAAAGCGGCTCTCTTAGAGAGCCGCTTTCTTTTTTGGAGTCGAAGCGACCTGAATCCGTCTCGGAGTTGTTTCGAGAGCGATTCGGGTTGCTTCTAAAGCATCTCTCGGCGATGCAAGATCGCCTACCACGCCCGTTCGGATGTAGTGGCAGAACGCGTTCCACATCCCATCAAAGTTCTTTTCGCCCTCGCTGGGACCCTTCAAAATCCCTTCCCCGTTTCTGGCTTCCAGCAAGTAGCCGTTGCGATCGTATTTCGCCACTCCACCAGTACCAATCAGCTCGTAGGTGAACTGTGGTGCGGGAAACTTTGCCGTGTGCCCGTACGTGAAGCTCATCTCGACCATCCCGTGTATGCCGGTTTCGCTTTCCAGATGCGCGTAAACATGGTCGGGAGCTTCAAAATTGCTCACCCAAGCGCCATGACCGGTCGCGTCGACGATCTCTTCGCCCGAAATCCATCGGATGAGGTCGATCATGTGAACCCCACAGTCGATCATCGGACCGCCTTCGAGCATTCGTCCACGCCACATCGGCGACTCGATCCATTTCCCGGCTGCGTCCTGCACCCACTGCCCATGCAGATTCCAGTTGTAGACCATCCGAATGGACCGGACATTCCCGATCACACCCGTGTGGAACCAATGTTTCAGAGTCTGCGCGATGGGCGAGAACCGATAGACAAAAGCAACAAAGAAGCCCTTTCCGGTTGCTTCCATCGCCTTGATCATTTCCTCCGCCTGCGTCTCGTTCTCAGCAATAGGCTTCTCGCAGAGAACGTGCACTCCATGCTTGGCGCACAGCAGAACGTTCTCGTGGTGTTTCGGCATCGGAGAACAGATGACCACCGCATCCAATTGCTGTGCAAAGAACTCGTCGTAGGAGGCGGTGGCGATTGCACCCTCGAATCGCGAGGCGTACTTCTGCGCTTTCTCCACGAAGGGATCAAAAAAGGCTACCGGAGCAAGATTCCAAGTTGCCCTTACACGCTCGATAGCGGGAACGTGTCCGAAGTCGGTAACCGAACCACATCCCAAAACCCCCAACCTAATCGATGACTTCTCTTCCATGCCTTTCCCTTGTCCTTCTTTCCATTGCTTGAGTCATATGTTCACAAACAAAAACGCCCCAGAGCTTCCACTCAGGGGCGTCGTTGACCCAATTCGCTAACCTTACTGCTTAACGCGAGCCGCGTTCGGGCTATATTCGCCCGGTTGATCTTGGAGGGCAGGTGCGTTACTGTTCGCGTGGCCCTCTTTGGCTTTTCCGTTGTTTTCGCCTGGCTGAAGACCGGTTCCCTTTGCGGGCTGGTCGTAGTTTGGATTGGCTACAACACCCGGACCAGAGCGTGCGCCCTTACCGTAGGTGGTTTTCGCGTTTACACCACCCGTTGCATCGGCAGATCCGCCGCTTGCATAGGGGTCACCCTTCCAAGTTCCAACTGGGGGGTGAGGCGTCGTTGCAGATGAAAAGCTCTCATAGCCCTTCCATCGACAGCCTGACAAAAGCAGACCGAGCATAGCCGTGCCAAGGATTGCGGTGCTTCCCTTCACAGGCATATTCTACTCGGTCTCTCGTGTTTTTGTCGGTAGGACGACAGTTAGAACGTAACGTCGACAGGTTGTTCTTTACCCGTTTCCGAGCTGAGATACATGGCGTCGAAGATGGCGTTAAGGATCAGACCGTTCAGTCCGGGAACCGGGGACGACTTGTCGTTTCGGATCGCGTCGATGAACGCTTGAACCTCGGCAGTGTGCGCACTATCAACCTTGGGCACGTTCTTCGGCTTCAGGTTGAACAGTTGTTGGTTCTGCTCGGTGTAGATTTCGATATCTCCCCAAGCCGGAACCATCGCTCCCGACTTCGTTCCAAACAGTTGGGTTTGGAAGGGATCGCCATCTAGGTTGGCCATGAACGAGCTTTCAAGGGTGATCACCGCGCCGTTGTCGAACTTGATCAAGCCAACCGCAAAGTCTTCCACGGTGAACTTATCGCGATCGTAGCTTCCCCACTGGTTGAACAGCTCGGGATTGGTGCCGAGAGTGTTCCAAGTCTTCGCGGAAGCCGAAACCGGCTTGGGATAGCCCATCAAGAACAGGGTGAAGTCCAGGATGTGAACTCCGATGTCGATGAGCGGACCGCCGCCTTGCTTCTCCTTATCGATGAAGACGCCCCATGCCGGAACGCCCCGGCGGCGCAGCGCTTGAGCACGGGCGTAGTAAATGTCACCCATGTGCCCCGCATCGATGTACTGCTTCATGAAGCGAGCGTTTCCGCTGAACCGCTGTTGAAGAGCCACTTGGAGAATCTTGCCGCTATCTTCCGCGACTCGGCACATTTCACGAGCCTCGTCAGCGGTCATGGCCAGAGGTTTCTCGCAAAGAACGTGCTTGCCCGCCTTCAGAGCCGCAATCGTAGGGTCTTTGTGAAACTTGTTGGGAGTGGCAACGGACACGGCGTGGATCTCAGGGTCTTTGAGAAGCTCGTGATAATCCGTGTACGTCTTTGGAGACCCTACGAGGTCTGCCGCTTTCTTGGCGATTTCGGGGTTCGCATCGCAAACCGCGACAATTTCGCACTGATCCGGAATCGACAAATAACCGGGAATGTGGCACGACTGCGCGATTCCACCGCTTCCGATTATTCCGACTTTAACCTTTCCGTCCATTCGGCGAAGATTACTAGATGTAACGAGTCACCACGCCATCTTTTGGCAGGTAATCCTCTCAGTCTTCGACTCGAATCCGGCGGGGCGATTGTGCGACGGCAGCGGTGGCCGATTCGGGCTCATCGAGCACTAGGTCTTGCGCATCCTCGACCATGTCGTCCAGATCGCTTGCAAGTTCCCCTTTCCGCTCGTTCTTATAGGCAATAAAGGCACCGATACCCGCAATGGCGAGCAAGACGCCCCAGAAGAGGCCCTTCGACATTTCGGGGATATGCACCGACATCACGCCCGGATTGTTCTTGTCGAACGTGTGCGCGGCGATCATGGTGAGTTTCACGCCGACCCAAGCTACGATCGCGTAGGCAACGTGATCGAGGACCGGGAACCGATCGAGGAGGCGCACAAAGAATCCTGCGGCAAATCGCAGGAGAACGATGCCGATGATCGCACCAAAGTAAACAACCCAGATCTTTTCCTGCTTGTTGCCAACGAACGTGACACCCGCCAAGACGGAATCAACCGCGAACGCAATATCCGTAATCTCGACTGCGATAACCGTCCGCCAGAAGGAGAGGCTTTTCGCATTGACGTGCTTGTCATCGGAATCACGATGCTTATAAGCGAGCCAGAAGTGCTTCACCGGGACAAAGAGCAGATACGCTGCTCCAACCGCCTGAAGTTGCCACAGCTTGAGGACGTAACCCGCTCCCAGAATCGCCACCAATCGAAATGCGAACGCACCACCCAGACCGTAGAGGAGGGCTCGTTTCTGCTCGTCTTTTTTTAAGTGCTTGACCATCACGGCAAGCACAAGGGCGTTGTCGGCTGACAGGAGCCCTTCAAGAACGATCAAAGCGGCAACGGAAGCGAGGTCGGCTATTTCAAAGGTTTGATTCAGCATTCGAGATCGGTTGTTTGTCGCGAGACGAGTTGAGGCGAGATCGGTAAAATCTGCAAGTTAGGGAGTAACTATGCCGACTTATGTTTACGAGTGTTCTAAGTGTTCGACCACGTTCGAAGTCGAACAGCGCATCACCGAAAACCCTCTCACGTCTTGTCATTGTGGCTCAGAAGGCACCGTCAAAAGATTGATTCAGCCCACGGCAATCATGTTCAAGGGCAGTGGATTCCATATCAACGACTACTCTGGTTCCCGCGGTTCCCAAGCGACATGTTCCCAATCAACGGGTTCCGAGGCAGCAGGTTCCCAAGCAACAGGTTCCGATCACGCTACTCCGCCAACTTGCACAGGCGATTCCGCCTCGTGCGCTTGCTCGACCGAAAACTAATGGGAAGTTCGACGAAAAAGCGGGCTTCACCTCGTCGGTGAAACCCGCTTTTTTTGGTCTTACTTAGAAGGGACCACGATTTTGCCGGAGACGATATCCTCGCCGACTTGGGAAAGTTTGACGAGCGCACCCTCGGGGAGTTTGTCTTTGGTGAACTTCAGTTCGGAGATTCCCACGCCCTTAGACTTCAGATCGTAGATCTTGGATCCAGCTTCGAACTTGCCTTCTTTGAGGTCCTTGATCGAACTGAAGACCGCCTCATCGACTTTCTTGATCATCGAAGTCAGAACAAAGCCAGGTGCCAGATCATCCTGGTCACTATCAACGCCAATGGCCATCTTCCCTGCTTCTTTGGCAGCCTGGATCACACCTACGCCGCATCGACCACTTGCGTGGTAGACGATATCGGCTCCTTGACTGAACAGAACTTGCGCGATCTGCTTGCCAAGGTTGGTGTCGTCCCAACTGTCGGTGTACTTAGCGGGCAGCATCTCGATCTTCGGGTTTGCCGCTTTAGCTCCAGCCGCATACCCAACCTCAAACTTTTTGATGAGCGGAATATCTTTGCCACCAACGAATCCCAACTTTCCGGACTTCGAAGTCATCCCTGCGAGGTAGCCCGCAAGGTAGCTGCCTTGCTCTTCCGAGAAGAGCAAAGAGCGGACATTTTCCTTCTCGACGACGGCATCTACAATCGCGAACTTCGTTTTGGGGAAGTTTTCGGCAACTTCGGTGAGCGCGTTTTGCTGGGTGATGCCCACCGCGAAAACAAGATCACATCCTTGCTCGGCGAGAGTCGAAAGGTTCGTGGTGTAGTCCTTCTCGCTCTTGGAGTCGATGGTTCGAACATCCACACCCAGCTCAGCCTTGGCTCGCTCCAGACCCCGATTCGCCGAATCGTTGAAGGATTTGTCGCCGATTCCGCCACTGTCAAAAACCATCCCGATTGCTAACTTCTTCCCTTCTCCGCCCGGATTTTCTCCAGCGGCGGCGGTGTTAGCCTCAGGCTTGGAATCGGAGCTTTCCGTTCCGACACAACCGCCAACGAAAAGTGCGGCAGAGGCGACGACGAGCGACCACTTAAGGGTCTTTTGAACCTGACCGAAACCAAATGTCCTCAAAGATTCTTCTCCAGCAGAACTGATAGGATAGCCGTCGAGCGCATGCAACGCTAGCCGCTTCCACCGTTCCGGGTAAACTGCCGAATTATGGCGCATACCGCGCCTTCCCTGAAACTTCGCGCATTCCGCTAAAGAAACGCGAACGTTGGAGCAAATAAACTTGGTCACTTGTAACCTCACAAAGTTGGAAAGCGCGGTCGATCAGATCCGCAAAGCCTATCCGAAGTTGGCACCCGCTGACGCCGGACTCATCGCCGCTGCCCTCTCACTCACGGGTCGCCATGCCGTGGCCGTTTATGAAGGCGACAAATTTGTCTGGCCAGACGACAATGAGCGCCTGCTCCAGTCGATGTCCGGTCACCTTCGATCCGTGCAGGAGGCCATTGACGCAACCACTCCGCCCGTGAAGAAGACGGCTAAAGCCGCCGTGGTTGAAGAAGAACCCGTCAACGTGAACGTTGGGCTGGCTCCAAACATTTCCGCAGGCGAGGCTCTGTTGAAGACTCGCGAAGACCTGAAGACCCTTCTCAGCGACATCGTCGCCGAGGGTGTGGAGTTCGTTTACAACCCCAGCGACATCGGTTGGCAATGGGCTCTTGACCGAGCCAATTGGTCTACGGTGAGTGCGGGCGAACTCAGCCGACGCATTAAGGTGAAGGCAGTCTTTACCGAAGGCGCTGTCGGAGTTGAGATCGGATCTGCTCCTAAGAAGCGCGGTAAGAAGGGCGAAGTAGAAGCCTAAAGCTTCTTCTAAGCGAAACAGAAAAGGGCTCCCCTGTGTTGGGGAGCCCTTTTCATTTGTCACGACCCTGTCAGCATCGGCTGTCAGGGACGGCTGTCAGGGTCGGTGCAGCTTCATGTAGAGATACCGCAGGATCGACGAGAACACGTGGGGGCGGCTCTTGTCCTGTCCGATGCTGTGATCGTCTCGAGGGTAGGCCAGCATGTCGAAGTACTTCCCGTTCTCGATCAGCCTCTGTGCAAGGCGCGCGGTGTCTTGGAACAGAACGTTGTCGTCAAGAATTCCGTGTACGAGCAACAGATTGTCTTGCAGGCCAGACGCATAGGTGATCGGAGAGTTCTTATCGAACGCTTCCTTATCTGTCGAAACCAGACCAATACGACGGCGGGTGTACCACTCGTTGTAGCTTTTCCAGTCCGTCACGCTCGCTACGGCCACTCCGGTGTCAAACTCGCCTGGCTTCGTCAGAAGAGTCATGCAGGTGAGGAAGCCTCCATAGCTCCAGCCCCACAGACCAACGCGGTCGTTGCGAACATACGGTAGCGCGGTCAAGAATTTCTTAGCCGCCACCGCTTCATCCGCGTCGATGAGGCCCATTTTGCGATAGTAGCCGCTGTTGAAGTCACCACCTTGTCCCCAGCTCGATCGGAAATCCACGCAGAGAACGACCATATCGAGGTTCATCGCGGCGTAGTTCTCCGCGTAACCGGCCCAAGCCGCCTTTCCGCTATCCGCGTAGATGTTGCTCAGGATCGCCGGATACTTCTTGTTCGGATCCATGTTTGGATTCGTGATCAGAATGCCGTGGATGGTTGCCCCTTCCGGACCGGGGAACGACACCGGCTGGAACTTAGCCCACTTGATCTTCGCGAACTCCGGTAGCTGACTCTGAGTCAACCGCTTGATCTCCGGCTCTACCCCGTACAGTTCCGCATTGATCGTTCGCGAGGAGGCCATGGTGGCGATCCGCTTGCCATCTTTGCTGAACAACGGGAGGTCTGCCCAGTTGAAAGCCTTTGGCACGCTGTATCCACCGGGGATGACCTCATGAACCTTCCGCTTCCCGTCTGGTTCAATAATCGTGATCTCCGCGGAGAGAGGGCTCTTCCCTGCAGTCGTCGCGATAATCCGGTCGCTGTCTTCCGGTCGGGCAAAGCTACCTACATCGTGGTTCTCTTTGTAGACCGCAGTGCGCTGGGTTCCATCCTCAGAGAGCTTAAAGATCGATCGATTGATGAACTTGCCATCTTCTTGGTCGGTTCCCAAAAGGATCGACTTCGAATCTCGGGTCCAATCGATGTAGCGCCAATCGTTGATGTAGTTCTTAGGAGCCTTCTCCTTCAGAATCTCTCGCTTGACTGCCTTCGCGGGTTCAACCGTCGCAAGTGCGAACTCTTGGAAGTCTTCCGTGATGTAGCCAACCGCGAACTTGCTGCTGTCGGGCGCCCATTCGAACCCCTTCAACCACATGTATCGAGGAAAGCCCGTGACGAAGTTGATGACTCCACCGGAGGCGGGAATCACGCCGATCTGGTCGTTGATCGAGAGGTCCCCGTTCCACATTCGCTGAATGTTCACAACAGTTGCACGATCTTTGGAGAAGTCCATCATCACGTGCGAACCGGATTTCGAAGAGTCGGACCAGACCAGGGCGATCCACTTCCCATCGGGCGAGACGATGTAATCGCCAACACTTTGTCGAGGCGTGTTCAAGAAGGTGAGCTGCTTGATCGAGCCCGTTGCGCGATCCATTCGGTACAGGTTCGAACCACTCGTCAGATAAAACGACTTGCCATCGCGGCTGTACTGGAATCCACCGTAGGGGAGCGAACCGTCTACTATCGGTCGCAGATTTTTCCCATCCGGCGAGACGAGCCACGTTCGCCCCTTGTAGGAGAACATCAGTTCATCGCCGTTGGGTGACCACCGCGCCCCACCGATTCCACCGTCGTACACCCGGGATTCGGTCTTCTCAAGCTCCGTTCGGCGATCGTCTTGCGTGGGGAGGTCCAGAATTTTGTCGGCTTCGACGATGACTCGTTTCTTGCCAGACGGATAGTCCATCACCCAGAGGTCGAGCTTTCGCTCACCCGTTTGGTTCCAGCCAAAGGCGATCTTTGAACCGTCGGGAGACATGGAGGGTGCAGACGGGCTGCGACCATTGATCAACGGGTAGCTGTAGAGGCGCTCAACCGAAATCTCCGGTTTTGGAAAGACCTGCGCCTCCGTGACCGATTGAATCCCAATCGCTCCGATGAGAAGAGCAATCGAAACAACTTTTGAAAAAGGCATCGCAGAAGTTCTACCGGTTTCCTCCTCTGAGAGGTCCGGAAAAAATCGGCGATGCCTTTACAAAGTTAAGCCAGAAGCTCTTTTGCCCGGCTCACCACGTTTTCAACCGTGAAACCGAACTCTTTGAACAGAATGTCTGCCGGACCGCTGACACCAAACGTATCTACTGCAACGTGGGCGTGGGCGTACTTCGCCCATCCAAAGGACGAGCCTGCCTCAACGGACAGAGTCGGGATCGACTTCGGAAGGACTTCGGAACGGTAAGCGGCGTCTTGCTTCTCAAACAAGAACCAAGAAGGAAGGCTGACAACGCGAGTGGGGATACCCTCAGCCTCTAGAGCGTTTGCGGCCTCTAGACAAAGGTTCAATTCACTGCCCGTTCCAACCAGAGCGAGCTTCGCCTCCCCAGATGCTTCCTTTAGGACATAGCCGCCCTTCTCCGCCGGATGTCGCACGTCGCCTTCGCCCAGCGCAGGTGTGATCGTCTTGACGTTCTGCCGCGTGAGAATCAATAGCGAAGGGCTCGTTCCGAGCGTGAGCGCCGTTCGATAGGCAGCAGATACTTCGTTTCCGTCTGCCGGGCGGAACGTGTTCAGGTTAGGAATCGATCGCATTGCGGCAAGATGCTCCACCGGCTGGTGGGTCGGACCATCTTCACCGAGTCCAATCGAGTCGTGAGTGAACACGAATAAAGACGGGCACTCCATCAGCGCAGCAAGACGGATAGAGGGTCGGCAGTAGTCGGTGAATTGAACGAACGAACTGGCGATCGCGTTCGCGCCACCGTGGAGTCGAATTCCGTTGACGGCGGCTGCCATCGCGTGCTCTCGCACACCAAAGTTCAAGTTTCGTCCAGCAGGGGTTTCCGGCTGGAACGACTTTTCGCCCTTAATGTGCGTGAAGGTCGACTCCGCCAGGTCGGCGCTTCCACCCATGAAGGTTGGAATAGCCGCTCCCAGCTTGTGGATCACTTCCTCACTGAGCTTTCGAGTGGCCATCTTGGTTTCTTCACCAAAGCTCGGCAACGCGGCATCAATCTCGGCGATCCAATCCTCTGCAATCGCCTTCTCAAGCAGCTTGGCGAGTTCAGGATAGGCGGCAGCATAGGCCTCGAACTTTGCGTTCCAAGCGGACTCTGCGGATTCGCCCGAACTCAGCGCCGATCGGTAAACCGAAAGCGCCTCCTCCGGGACGTAAAAATCGGGTTCCAGAGGAATGCCCAGGGCTTCCTTCGTGAGCTTCACCTCGTCCGGTCCTAGCGGAGATCCGTGCGCCTTCTGGCTTCCGGCTTTGTTGGGAGATCCATAGCCGATCACGGTTTTGCACATGATGAGGCTCGGCTTCGAGGTCTCCAACTTGGCAGCCTCGATCGCAGCGGAAACGGCGTCAACATCGTGACCATCGACTTTAACAACGTGCCAACCGAACGCATCGAACCGCTTGTAAACATCTTCCGTGAACGCAAGCGAGGTCGATCCATCGATCGAGATCCCGTTGTCATCGTAAAGATAAATCAACTTGCCAAGCTTGAGGTGCCCCGCCATCGAGCCTGCCTCGCTGGAAATACCTTCCATGAGGTCACCATCAGAGACGATCGCGTACGTGTAGTGATCGATTATCTCGTGGCCCGGTCGATTAAAGGTTGCGGCGAGAAACTTCTCTGCAATCGCGAACCCAACTCCGTGCGCGAAGCCCTGGCCCAAGGGACCCGTCGCCATTTCAACGCCCGCAGTCATGGTGTTTTCGGGGTGACCAGGGGTCTTGCTATGTGCTTGGCGGAACTGCTTCAGATCGTCGATGGAAAGATCGTAGCCGGTCAGATGAAGCAGGCTGTAGATGAGCATGGATCCATGCCCGGCGGAGAGAATAAAGCGATCCCGATCGAACCACTTTGGCGATGCTGGATTGTGCTTAAGATGCTTCGTCCAAAGAGCGTAGGCCATTGGCGCCGCACCCATTGGAAGTCCAGGATGCCCGCTGTTCGCCTTTTGAACAGCGTCCATGGAAAGGCCACGAATCGTATTGACACAAAGTAAATCGAGTTCTTTACCGGTAGCGCTCACGTTGACAGGTTACCGCCCAGGCGGTAGCATCCGCATGTGACCTCGGTAGGCATCTTTGTCGCTTGTGTTTCAAGCGCCGTCGGGGGTAGCCCCGTTCACTCGCCGGTCCTTGATCCTATCCGCCCGGTTGGGGTTCAAGGGGTTGGGAAAGTCTGGAAGGTGGATTCGGACCTCTCCTTGCAGTGGGGAGGAGAACCCTATCGTCCCATCGGACTGCGTTTGAATCCTTCCAGCGAACTCTTCCCGAGAGCCTACGGCAAAGGCGTTCGAGATTTCATCTTCAACGTGCCCGTTTCGGGCGGAGCGTGGGAGGCCGCAGGTTCTGCTCCGCAAGACATTCGATTCCTTCTAGCGATCAACTCGTTGTCGCCGATGGCAAAAGGGTTCACCGTTGAGCCGATGTACTACCGCATCACGGGCGTTAAGAATTCGGCACCCATCTCCATCAGTCTCCCCGGGGCGGATGAGGCTCTGGTGGTGATGGCACAGAAGCGAGACGGAGCGGTTGTCGATTCGGCAAAGGTTCCGGTTCTCGGCGGCACCCTAAAGTTTGAGCTCAAAACCATCCCAGGAGCCGAGCACGTCGCGCTGATCTACCCCCTTGGATCCTCCTTGGAGTACGAAGACCTTTGGGAAGGCTTCGATTCTCACCGAGACCGAATTCTGAGGTCCCTTTCCCTACTGCAAGGTCGAGCCCGTCTCAGAGGAATCTTGAACCCGTTGGGAGTCACTTCTCAGCTCCCGGGATCTCAGCAGCGGTTTGTTCCAACATCGCCTCTCTTCCGGGCCGAATTCGCCGAGTTCCTTGAAGACAAATACAAGAACGTTCGCAACGTGCTGGAGGCCTGGGCGGCGAATGGTGGCGAGTTCGCCTCGTTCGACGATGTTGCTCGGCTGATCCCGCTGTGGTCTGGCCAAAGAGGCGTTGCGCTTTTGTTCGATCCGGACAAGGATCTGAAACTTGGCTGCAACATGCGTCGCTCCGTTATCTGGGACGATATTGGTCAAGCCATTGCGCAAACTCGAGAGCGCCGTTTCGCGAAATTTGTAGAAGCCATTCATTCGCTAGCCGACGTGCCCGTTTTGCAAGAGTGGACGGGATGGGCGGCGGTGTATGAGGGAGGCACGAGCCCATTCGACGGCATCGGCTTCAAAGTTCTTGATCGTTCCCCGGCTGCCGTTGTTGAGCAAGCCTCTCGACCACTCTCAACCACGCTTCGTTGGAATCGTCCCGGGTGGTTTGCGGCGACAAATGTCTCTATGCCGACAAAAGACGGAGTTCAGCCCTTGCTGGACGATCTCGCGGCCATAGGAACCCGCGCCGTCTACTTCGGAGTGCAGACAATCGCCGAAGTGGACGCGTTTGGTGGCGATCCAACAACCTTCAATCGACCCAAAGTCGGAGCGGTTTTCTTCCCTGAAAATGCGACGAATCCCGCTTTCGCCCAGCCTCTCGGAGGCGGATACTTCTGGTTGCCCGCACCGTTCAATGGCAACCGAATTGATCTTGGCGAAGGGTTTTACGCTTACCGATTCGACCAATCTGCAACTCCGAAGTATGCGCTCTGGTCCGCAGGACAACCCACACGTGTTCAGATCCCGACGCGGAACACCAAAAAGATCGTTGTGACAGGTCCGCCCTCGGTCAATCCTGATCCTAAAGAGGTGAAGGGATTACTGGAGGTAACGATTGGTCCGGTTCCGATCATTTTGGAAGGGCTTGAGGACGTCCCAGTGCCGAACGTGGTCATCGAGAAATCGACGAGCCGCTTCCGCGAACTGGTGGCACATGCGGCAAAAATTCGTCGCGATATCGGCGACGAAATGGTGATGGCCCGCAACCTCCGGGAAATGTTTCTCAACACTCCCCTCGCCGCTTGGAGAGTTCAAGACGAAGTCAATCGCGCCATTTACAAGAACATCGGGCCCTTGATGTGGATCGAATTGGAGCGTTCTTTGGATAACTCCTTCAGCGAGGCGATCACCGATGCAAGTTGTTCCGGAACGGGAGCCATTTCGCTTAAGGTGCCGTTCGAAAACCCCAACGGGAAGCACCAGATTCGACTCACCCTCTCTCCCAAAACGACCGAGAACGTCGACGTCTGGCTGGCGGCAAAAATCCCCGATGGGGATCGGGCCAAGGTTCGCGTTAAGATTGGTGGGCAAGTCCTCGGACTCTCCGGCGAGTCGATTGCTCGTTACGGGGCTGGGTTCGGCTGGTACAGACTGGGCGTGAGCCGATTCTTGGGCTCGCGAGCGGAAGTCATTGTGGAATGCGATTCTTCGCCAGGTACCGACATCGCGCTGGACTGCTTGGTCTTTGCGTCGATGCCGTTCCGGCCACGAGGATCTTCCTTCAGCGACTACACCCTGCCTGTCATTCCCGAGCCCCAGAAACCGGGCATCCCGAAATAGCCCACCTAGGCCACTTTTCCTTGAGAGCTACCAGCTCTCAAGGAATGGATTCGGGCGATCTTTGAAGAACTCTTCACTGAGTCTCTCCTGTTCTGCGTACAGGTCTTCCGGTAAGTGACAAAGGCCGTAAAAGCACTTCGTCTCCCCCACGCGCACGGCCCAGCCTGCATCGCCGTACGAGTAGTGCCACCACTCGTCGCGGCAGTTGGAAAACTCCTGCGAGAGCATCGCATTGACAAGCAAAGTGCGATGATAACTCGCTTCGGGACTCAGCCCGTAGGCGTAGGTCGGTGCCGCTTGATGGCGATCATAGGGCGAGCAGACGTCGAGTTGCTCGTTAGCATCGTTGACCAGCCAAACGTCGACCGCTGCGCCCGTGCAGTGTCCCGGAGGGGCGGGTTGATCGGTCGGAGCCACCCATCGACAGACGGTACGTCTCAATGCTACATCTGGTCGGTCGGGAAAGGCCTCACGAGCTGCCTTCCACATAAAATCGTAGATCCGCTGCTGACGAGCAAACGGTCTCCAAGCATCGATGACACCCAAGTGGATCCCTTCGGGAAGTGACCGGGCCGCTCCATCGAGCATACGAACAACACTCTCTCGCAAGTAAGGAATGACCTGGGGTCGCAGAATCCTCACCGTTGGGGCAAGTTCGGAAATGTGAACCAGAGGCTCTTGATTTTCGACCTCCAGCACCTTGTTTAGGGCCCGAATCGGCTCTGGTCGACCTTTTGATCGGTCCCATTTCGCCATCGGCTTGGGCAATTTCTTTTCCGTGGTGGTCTCTGCCATTTGATCAGATGAGGATTGCAATGTATCCGTGAAGGACCTATTGTAGCTCACCTCATTCCACGAGAATGGCGTCCCCTTTTGAAAGGAAAACATCCGAGAGAGGATTTGAAAGAATCTCCGAAAAACGCCCCCTATAGGCAGGCATGTTGCGATTCATTCTGCGAATGCTCACCGAACCATCGCCTAGGGCCGGTTTGACTCCCGAAACTTTCAAAACCTCACTGAGTTTGGTTCCGTCGCGAACTTCCACGACTTGCGAGACTCCGGCAAAAGATGCGACCGTGACTGAAAAAACGTTCTCGGCTCTCGGAACGCGAAGTGACTCCCCGCGGCGCATGATGCGCTTCGCATATTGGTCGGCCTTTACAATCTCGGTTACGGAACCCCTGGTGAGAATTTCGATTTGATCCAAACTGCCGTGGAGTGCGATCCCGCCTACCTTGTCTAGGCACGACTGGATGCTGAGCCCACTTTCAAGAGCGATCGACGATGGTTTGACGACAGCGCCGACCACGGCAACGTTGGTGCCTTCGTCTCGAGTAGGCACAACAATCCGGTCCCCAGTTCGCACCTTCCCTCCTGCCGAATCGAGTGGGGCGGAGACGCCTCCCCTGACCAGCGAGGCGCTTGAAACGTCTGCAAAACCATCAGGCAGCACCGCAAGTAAAACCTCGGAAATCGGCAGCGGCGAGCCAATTCGTATCGAACCGCCCCAGCGAACAGCCCCTTCCACTCGAAAGGATTGCCTCCGACTCACTTTCCAGCGAATCGGTTTCACTATGCTTCCCCGCTCTCGCTCGAGCATGCTCGCAAGGTCCGAAGCGACGTCCTCGGCGTTACCGATAGCCTTCACCTGCGATCCTCCGGGGGTCCTCAAGAACCCGGCTCGGTTGACCACCCCCTGAAATGAAATCTTAGGCTGGACGAGCGAGTGAACGGTCAAGACGTCCCCGGGCGAAAGTTGAATCGTTGCCCGAATCTCTTCAGCGGAGACGGAAGCCTGTAGAGTCCCTGCTAAAAGGAGAGGGAAAATGCTGCCCATGGTGAGGTTGCTTGGGTAGACAAGCTTGGGTCAAAGAAGTGGTGCCACAGACCGGACTCGAACCGGTGACCCAAGCATTTTCAGTGCTTTGCTCTACCAACTGAGCTACCGTGGCACGTGGCGCGGATGACGGGACTTGAACCCGCGGCCTCCGGCGTGACAGGCCGGCGCTCTAACCACTGAGCTACACCCGCGTGCTTGCGAAAGGAAAGTATGACAGCAGTCTGCCCAAAAGTCAACGTCGGCCCCAGAATTCATCAATTCCTCGAAACTCCGCGATTTAGGCGGTGCCTGGCCAGACTCTTAGGTTCAAAGACAGTTAGTGACACGATTCCATAACTCTTCGATATTGTGCTAATGTTGATGATATGGCGGAGTCTCATCTCGAACATTCTCAATCCGATACACGCTACGGCCTTCCTGGCGCAATGCCTCGAAAGGTGAACGTAATGATGCTCGGCGCGGGAAGCTTCTTTACGAACAGCATTTTGCGTGACGTTGTTTTGATCCCGGACAACCTGGGTGGAGAGCTTCGCCTTGTCGATATCGATGCAGAGCGTTTAGAGAGAACCGAGCGGCTGATGCGCAAGATCGTTGAAGAGACGGGTCAGTCGGACAAATGGAAGATTGTCTCCTCCACAAATCGCCGAGAGCTCCTTCCGGGCATCGACTACATCGTCAACTCGATCGAAGTGAGCGGTGTCGCCTGCGTCCGGTTTGACAACGATATTCCGCTCAAGTACGGCATCAGTCAGAACATTGGAGACACCATCGGCCCGGGTGGATTGATGAAGGGGCTTCGAACGGTTCCGGTGTATCTGGACATTCTCCGCGATGTTCGTGAACTTTGCCCTAATGCGGTTGTTCTGAACTACACGAACCCGATGAACATGATGTGTCTGGCGGCAGGACGAGCGGTTCCGGAGGTTCAGACCGTTGGTCTTTGCCACTCCGTTCAAGGCACCGGACGGATGCTCGCGGGTTACGGAGGCATCTCCTATGAATCCATGCAATGGAAGTGCGCCGGAATCAACCACTTAGCCTGGTTCACGGAGCTCAATGACGCCAATGGCAACAGCCTCTATCCGAAGCTGATGGAGATGGCGGCGAACCGAGAAAGCGAGTTCTCCAAGGCCGAGCCCGTACGATCCGACATGATGCTGCACTTCGGCGCCTTCATCACGGAGTCCAGCGGACACCTTAGCGAATATCTTCCCTACTACCGGAAGCGAAAGGACCTGCTCGATAAGTACACCGATACCGGATATCGCGGCGAAGAGTCGTTCTACGCCAATAACTGGCCGAACTGGCGAAAGGCATCCGACGAGAAGCGAGAGAAGCAGATCAGTGGTGAGGAACCGCTGGACCTGAAGCGATCCTTCGAGTACGGAGCTTGGATCATCGAGTCGGTTGAAAAGAATGCACCGCTTCTCGTTCACGGCAATGTGATGAACAACGGTCTCATCACCAACCTGCCCCAAGACGGATGCGTGGAGGTAGCGTGCTTGATCAATCAGAACGGCGTTCAACCGACCCATTTCGGGGCCCTACCCAGACAAATGGCGGCGGTTTGCGACTCTAACATGCGGGTGTTTGATCTGGCGGCCGAGGCAGCGATCCACAAGTCGAAGCAGCACGCCGCATGGGCGTTGATGCTCGATCCGCTCACGTCGGCTGTTTGCTCGCCCGCCGAAATTCTCGAACTGACAAACGAGTTGTTCGAGGCTGAGGCCGAGTTCCTGCCTGGATTCAAGTAAGCCAACGACCGCTAAGAGGCAATTTCCTAGCCGAGTGACCTACTCGGCTAGGAACGATCGCAGTAAATCGCCCTGAAGCTCGCCGTCTAACAAGAAAGCATCGTGCCCGTAAGGCAGATCGATTTCGACCCGCTGAACTCTCTTCCCTGCCGATTTGGCAAGGCGCTCGATCTCTAAAGACTGCCCGGTGGGATAGATCCAGTCCGACGTGTAACTCACGCAAAGGAAGTCGGCATTCGCACGCGCCACGTCTTTCCACTCGAAGTAGTCCAGGGCCCGAGTGAGCACAAGTTGCGTGTTCGCATCGAATCGTTTGGTGAACTTATCGCCCTGGTAAGAAAGGTAACTCTCGACCTCGAACTCAACACCCAGGTGATAGTCGGGCAAAGACTTCCCTTGCAACCTTCGGCTGAACTTAGACTCAAACGCCGACTCGCTTAAGAACGTCAGGTGCCCAAGCATTCGAGCAACGCTCAGCCCATTGCTTGGAGGATCGTTGAGCGGATAATCGCCGTTGTTCCACTTGGGATCGCGCATGATGGCCTGGCGACCAACCTCGTTAAACCCAATCTGCATCGCGGAGTGTTTCGCCGCCGATGCCGTGGTGAACACTTTCTGGACCCGCTCTGGGAATCGTACAGACCATTCCAGGGCTTGCATGCCACCCATGCTCCCTCCGGCAACGCAGAAGAGTTTCGGGACTCCTAGGGCGCTTAGCAGGCGACCCTGAACCTCCACCATATCGCCGATCGTGATGATCGGAAATCGACTCCCGTACGGCTTGCCATCGGGATGAAGCGAACTAGGACCCGTGGTGCCCTGACAGCCCCCTAAGACGTTGGAGCAGATAACGAAGTACTTGGTGGTGTCAATGGCTTTCCCTGGCCCTACAAGCCGATCCCACCAGCCAACGGCGTGGGAATCACCAGAAAGCGCGTGACAGACAAGAATCGCGTTGTCTCCGCGGAACTCTCCCCATGTCTCGTACGCGACGGTGACATCCGAAAGGGTTCCACCTGTTTCGGTCGAAAGCTCTCCAATCTTTAAAAGGAGTCGATTCGCCTCCGCAGGTGCGGTACGACTATTTTCATCGAACAGTGCGGGATCAATGGAACTTGACATCCAAGGCTACTCGCGCCGATACCCCGGTCTGAACAGGGATCCCCGAACGTTTGGTTTTGCTTGTTCTCCCTTGGCTGCATCCGCCTGGGCTTGCTCTTCCTCAACCCGCTTGGCGGCATCATCTTCGTCCTGATGATGGTGTTGCGCAATCTTCGCGGCCGAGACTGATCCGTGAGCAATTTTTGTCGGGTCGATCGGTCCAGAAGGACCTGCACCCGTCCCCGTTCGAGAAAGGCTCACCAAGCGGTCAAACTCGCCCGGATCTTTCGCCCGCATTCGTGCTTCTTCGTAAGAGACCAAGCCTCGTTGCACGTAGTTGGCAAGGCACTGGTCCAGCGACTGCATCTTTGCCTTGGCACCCGTTTGGATGATGCTGGAGATCTGGAAGGTCTTGTTCTCGCGAATGAGGTTTCGAACCGCACTTGTAGCAACGAGCGTTTCATAGGCGGCAATTCGACCTCGACCATCCTTTCGCTTGAGAAGCGTCTGCGAGAGGACTCCGATTAGGTTAACGGAGAGTTGCATTCGCACCTGTTGCTGCTGGTGAATCGGGAAGACGTCCACGATCCGGTCCACGGTCTGAACGGCGTCCACCGTGTGCAACGTCGCAAATACCAAGTGGCCCGTCTCTGCGGCGGTAATGGCCAAGTGAATCGTCTCGAGGTCGCGCATTTCGCCGACGAGAATCACGTCCGGGTCTTGTCGAAGAACGTATTTGAGAGCGTTCGCGAACGAGAGCGTATCAACATCGAGCTCTCGTTGGTTGACGCGAGCCGTGATATCGTCGTGGACAAACTCAATCGGATCCTCGACCGTCATGATGTGAACAGGCTGAGTTCGATTGATCTTGTCGATCATCGCCGCAAGCGTCGTCGTCTTTCCTGACCCAGCCGGACCCGTTACGAGTACGAGACCACGAGGCCGATCAATGAAGTCGAAACAGGCAGGCGGGAGTTGCAAGTCTTCCATCGACAGCAACTCGTAGGGGATAACCCGAAACGCCGCTTGGGTGAATCCCCGTTGCTGGTAGACGTTGCCGCGAAAACGGGCCAGTCCGGTTACTTCAACCGCGAAGTCGAGTTCGAGATCTTTCTCGTACCGCTCGATTTGAATCGGTCGAAGCATCCGGAAAAGGGCTTCTCGGAACTCCAAATTGTGGAACGGTTCGGTGTTGACCTGCTCAAGGTCGCCGTTGACGCGGACGTAGACGTGACCCGTATCGGTCTTGAAGTGAACGTCCGAGCCGCCGATTTCGACGCACTTATGAAGAAAAGTCTCAACGGCCTGCAATGGGTTCCCCCTCAAAAAGTCCGTGGCTGATTGCCCTGCGTTGGAACTCTGCGGTGTTGGAACACTTCGCAAGAGCATGCTCGTAGTCTATGAGTCCTTGATCGAGTAATCGGAGCAGGTGACCATCCAGCGTTTGCATCCCGTACTGGGAACCCGTTTGGATGTCCATATACATCGCGTGGGTCTTCCCTTCTCTGATCAAAGTTCGAATCGCGGGAGTCGCGACCATGACTTCGAAGGCCGCGATTCGACCCGGCTTGTTCTTGACCGGAAGAAGCGTTTGCGAGACAACCGCCTGAAGAGTGACCGAAAGCTGGGTTCGAACCTGCGCTTGTTGCTCGGGGTCGAAAACGTCTACGATACGGTCGATCGTCTGAGCCGCGTCAACCGTGTGCAGGGTCGAAAGAACCAAGTGCCCCGTTTCTGCAGCGGTGATCGCCAACTGGATCGTCTCCAGATCTCGCATTTCACCCACAAGAATGACATCGGGATTCTGCCTCAAAACGTGCTTGAGCGCATGAGCAAACGAGTGGGTATCCGTCGCAAGTTCACGCTGGTTGATGATGGACATCTTGTCCTTGTGAACATATTCGATCGGATCCTCGATCGTCATGATGTGGCAGCGCTTGTTGCTGTTGATCTGGTCGATCATCGCCGCCAGCGAGGTGGACTTACCCGAACCCGTCGGACCCGTTACAAGGACAAGTCCTCGGGGCAGCATCGAGATCCGCTTACAGACCTGCGGAAGACCGAGGTCGTCGATTGTTCGGATATTGAACGGAATCACCCGAAGAACGGCTCCCAGATGGGCCCGTTGCCAGAACATGTTCACGCGAAAACGGGCTAACCCGGGCACGTTGTAGCTGAGGTCGCACTCTTTGAAGTTGTTTAGGCGATCGAGCCGCTCTTCATTCAGAATGGCCAGCAAGAGCCGTTCTAAATCCGTGTCGGAAACTTTTTCCCGCCCCGGCATCGGAATGAGCTCGCCACGAACCCGCATTCTGGGACGTTCATTTGCCTTCAAATGAAGGTCCGTCGCATCAGCCTCCACCAACTGGTGGAGTAAGCCATCTATTTCTGCTGCCACGATAACCCCGCCTTCCCCCTAGACACTCCAAGCATTCCACAGAACTCCGTTAGAACAACCTATCAACTAGCCTAAATGTTCGTCGAATATTGCGCGAACTTATGCTCGGCGGAGCATCTGCTTCAACTCAGACGCAACACCGGCGTAGGTCATCGCCGTTTGTTCGGTGATAAGTCCCGCTTTGACGTACTTCACCAGGCTCTGGTTCATGGTTTGCATGCCCCAGAATCCTCCCTCGTTCATGTGCTGATATAGGTCGCTGAAGTGACCATCTTCGATGGCCTTGGTCACGGTAGGGGTACAGATGAGGACTTCGACAGCGGGGACCCGGCCCTCGCCGTCTGCTCTGGGAACGAGCTGCTGGGCAACGATCGCCCGCAAAGAACCTCCCATACGTTGGCAGAGATACATCTTTTCGTGGGGCGGGAACATGTTGATGATCCGGTCCATCGTCTCATACGCCGATTTGGTGTGAACGGTCGAGAAGACAAGGTGTCCGGTTTCACCGGCCTGGAGTGCCGCGTTCATGGTGGCGACGTCCCGCATTTCACCAATGAGAATGACGTCCGGCGCTTCACGAAGAACGGCTCGAAGTGCGGGCTGGAAGTCGAGGGTGTCGATGCCAACTTCCCGTTGAGAAACAAACGATTGCTTATCTGGGTGTGAAAACTCCAACGGGTCTTCGACGGTCACGATGTGACAGTCGCGCGTCTCGTTGATAAGGTCCAGCAGCGCCGCCAAAGACGTGGTTTTGCCCGAACCCGTAGGTCCGGTGACGAGCACCAGGCCTTGCTTGTGCTTGATGAGTTCTTTCAGAACAACAGGGAGTCCAAGATCTTCAACCGTTTTGATCCTGAGCGGGATCGTTCTCATAACGATCGCCCAACCACCACGCTGCATATAAAGGTTGGCCCGAATTCGGCACTTTCCAATAACTTCGAACGCAAGGTCCATTTCGCAGGTCTCTTCAAAGACCCGGCGTTGACGCTCACTCATGACCATGCCAAGCATTCGGCGAACGTTTTGTTCGTCCAACGCGGGGATGTCTGGATGGATAGGAACCAAGCGACTGTATCGCTTCATTTTTGGAACGGTTCCGGCCTTCACGTAAATGTCCGAACAGTTTTGGTCAAAACCCATCTCGACCAGTTGGTGAAGCGTCAAAGTAGTTGGATCAAACATGAGAATTCCCGTATAAGACGTAGCGAGCAGTTACTTTAATGGACTTATTGGCCTTCCGATAAGAACGATCCGACGTTGATGCAAAAGACACGCAACAGCAGACCATTAACGCCCCGTTGGAACCCGCTTTCGTAGCGCGAGCGAGTATACCAAGAGACCTAATCCTAACCCACCGACCCCGAATCCCACAATGGCACCGAGGGGTGGTCCCGACGAAATTTTCGTCGCTTCCCGAACTTTATGAGAATCCGCTCTCAGTCCAGGCAAGATGATCTTCTCCGGATCATCGGTCACCACATCAACGTGGTAGTCGATCCCTGGAGGCGTTCGAGTCGCGATCGCCTCAATGCGCACGGTGCCATCGTCCGGAAGAAAGCGGCTAAACGTATCCCTTGACTCCACAACGCCCGCGAATTGAACCGACAGCTTTTTCAAGGGATCGGAACCGGTTCCAAACGCTTGAAGAATGGGACGGAGGTTAAGCCTCGGCTCGGTGGATCGAATCAGTCCATCGACGGCAAAACTTGCTTTCAGAAAGGCGCCTACCTTTGAAGTGGGATCGAGAACAACGGAGTTGACCGCAACTCCGCGCGGCTCAACGGAGAGATACTTGCCCAGCGATGCAATCTTCGCGCGAAGGGACTCTGCCGGATACTCCTTGCTGAGAACGGTGATCTCAACCAAATCGGCTCCCATGCTGTGCCGTTTGATCACGATGTTCGCTTCCGGACGGATCGAATCGTAAACCTCTCCCTGACCCAAGGAAATGCAAGCTGCCAACAGGGCCACCACGCTCAGCAGAATCCGTTTCATCTTTGCCGTACCTTACCAGTATGGCGATCCCCACGGAACCTCTTATTTCCCCATCTTCTCAATACACAACGTTCAGCTACTTTCACGAACGGAACCGGAACACGCTTGGCTCAATGGCTGTTTTATTTTGTAATTCGATTATCTAAACAGGAAAACCCGACAAACCCTGAGAAATTTCTCAAGCAAGTCGAAACGATTGCCAACATAAAACGTACAAACGCAGAGGTGTAAGGGCTATAATGCGCGACCTACCGATATTTGGGAACCTAGCAATGAGCGATCCAGAGCTGATAAATGAACAGGGCACAACCATTTGGTTAACCCCCGATGGACACGACAAACTCAAGAAAGAACTTGAGCACCTCACTATGGTCAAGAGACCCGAAATTGCGGAACGCATTCGAGACAGTCAGGACCATGGCGAGTACAGCGAGGATAACTCCGAGCTAGACGAAGTGAAATTTGAGCAAGCAATTGTGGAGACGAGAATCGCCGAGTTGAAGGCAATTTTCGGCACCGCTTCCATTCTTGAATTCTCAAACTTGAAGACGGATCGCGTTGGAATTGGCAACACGGCAAAGATTCTCGATCTCGATTGGCACGACGAGTTTGAAGTGCGAATCGTGATGTCCATCGAAGCCGACCCTAACAACGATCTGATCAGCGTGGAGTCGCCGCTCGGATCGGCCATCTACGGTCAAGAAGAAGGCGTAGAGGTTTCGTACCTCACTCCCGACGGAACTAAGAAAGTAAAGATTCTGTCGGTTGGCAAGTAGCCCAGAGTCAGTTAGCTAGGTATCCGGCGCCCCGGCGGCAACGAATGTTGCTGCAGGGGCGTTCTTCTATTTGGAGCGCCCCTCTTTAGACTCTGCGGCTTGATCCGAACGATCAAAACATGCCTACCTAATGCTGATGGTTTTCGGTACAATGTAGGTTCCCCCGTCTAAAAGGAGCGGGCATCATCGTATATGGCATCTGAATCTAACCTGCCTTTGCCCAAGGCAAAACACGGTCCAAAGGGCTTCTTCCGAGAGATGAAGCGTGAGCTCAAGAAGGTAACTTGGCCCACCGTAAACGAAACCAACCGCCTCACCGGCGTCGTGATGACCGTCTGCTTTATCTTGGTGGCAATCCTGGCCGGCCTCGGATACACCTTTGAGACGCTCATCCGAATTCTCACGAAGGGAACGGTCTAATGCCTAAGTCTTGGTACGCAGTTCATACAATTTCTGGTCACGAAAACAAGGTTCGTGATGTTCTCACCCGTCGAGCACAGGTGGAAGGTCTTTGGGACCTCGACTTGTACGAGATCCTCATCCCCACCGAGAAGGAACTCCACACGCGCAACGGGAAACGATACGAGAAGGACAAGAAAGTCTTTCCCGGATACATCCTTGTGCAAATGTCCCTGACCGACGAGGCCTACAAGCTCGTGAAGTCCACTTCCGGTGTCACCGGGTTTGTCCAGTCGGGCAACAAACCCGTCCCGCTAGAGGACTACGAAGTTCGTCGGATCATCCAGAACCTCGAAGCCAGCAAGGAAGCTCCCAAGGCAGCCTGGCAGAAGGGAGACGCCATCCGAGTGGTGGAAGGTCCGTTCAGCGACTTCTCTGGAAAGATCGAAGAGGTCAACACCGAAAAGGAGAAGCTCAAGGTTCTCATCAACATCTTCGGTCGCGACACCCCTGTCGAACTCGACTTCTCGCAAGTCGAAAAGATGTAAGCACTGCGGCCCTCGCCGGTCGCAGATTGCAGTCAACGGAACCTCCCGCCTTACGGTTGGGGGGTTTCCTCACTTAAAGCCATGTCCCTCCCTCATTTTTGGTATCAGCAACCCCGATTCCTGGACGAAGAGAATCGCCTGGCCCAGTTGTTCGGGGTGCGTCCACTGACGGCGGCTGTCCTATTGCAAAGAGGGCTCACCTCGCCTGAGGAAGTCGATGCATTTCTGAACCCCTCGCTCGACGATTTAGGCGATCCTTCCCTACTGCCCGACTACGCCCCCGCAGCCAAAGTCTTAATCGAGGCGATCCAAAACCAAGACCTGATCTTTATTCACGGCGACTACGACGTGGATGGAGTGACCTCGGCGGCAATCTTCTCTAAGTTCTTAACCCAAATGGGTGCCAAGGTGCATACGCACGTTCCCCACCGATTTCGTGAGGGTTATGGCATCCACATGGATGTGGTGAAAGAGGCCCACGCTCTGGGAACAAAGGTATTTCTCACCTGCGACTGCGGGATTGCGGCACACGAGCAGATCAAAGCAGCCGTGGAACTCGGCATGATCGCCGTTGTTACCGACCACCACACGGTCGGGATCGAGCTTCCGGGCGCAACCGCCGTCATCAACGCTCATCGCACCGATTCCGCCTATCCATTCCACGAACTTTCTGGGGCAGGCGTGGTCTTTCGCGTTTGTGAGGGCATTGCCCGCGACATGGGCAAAAACGTCGCTAGCTACCGCGAGAAGTTCTTGGACTTAGCCGCTCTTGGCACCATTGCAGACGTCATGCCGCTGGTTGGAGAGAATCGAATCATTGCAAGGTTCGGACTTGAGAGACTTTCAGAAACCCAAAAGGCATCGATCGTGGCGCTCAAGGAAGTCTCTAAGGTGAACGGCCGGGTCAGTGCCCAGGACGTCGGCTTTCGCATTGGGCCGCGTCTGAACGCAACGGGTCGTTTGGATGAGAGCATGCGCGCCCTGCTCTTGCTGCTTGAAAAGGATCTCGAGAAGGCTCGCCGAATTGCAAAGGAACTCGACGAAATCAACACGGCACGCAGATCCGAAACCGAACGGACGGTTCAAGAAGCCTTGCAATTAGCCGAAGAGCAAAAACTGAATGAGGACTACGTTGTGGTCGTTGCCAGCAAGGGGTGGAATCCGGGCATCGTCGGCATTGCTGCGAGCAAGATCGTTGAGGCTTACGCTCGACCCGCGTTCGTTTTGGCGATCGACGAAGAGAAGAATCTTGCGAAGGGGTCGGGCCGCTCGATCAAGGGCTTCAACCTCGCGTCTGCGATAGATGGATCGCGACCGCTACTTACGTCCGGTGGTGGTCACGAGATGGCAGCAGGGTGTTCTTTCCCGGCTGACAACCTGCTAGCAGTTCGAGAATCTTTCAACGCCATTGCTTCGGAAACACTCCGAAAGGAGGATCTGGTTAAGAGGACAGTCGTTGACCTAGCGATTCAGCCGGGCGAGCTGACTCTCGACGATCTCGCCGATTTCCAAAAGCTTGAACCGTTTGGAGCGGAGAATCCGGCTCCTTCCATGGGTTGCCTCAACGTGACGCTCAAGGAACTTCGCCCGATGGGTGGCGGCAAACACGCTCGGGTAATCGTCCAGGGGGAAGACGGACGCGATCAAGAGTGCGTTGCCTTTGGAAGATACGAGGAACTTTCGCAGTATCCAGTCGGAAGTCGGCTCGATGTGATGTTCAGGCCGGAAATCAACGAGTTTGGTGGCAGAACCAGGGTTCAGTGGCAAGTGCAATCCGCGCGGCTTGCGTCTACTGTGGAGACTCTTTCACCGTTACACGGAAGTTAACCAGTTGTCCGCCACGCTGAACGGAGACAAGGACGATTGTTCCCGGTGTCAAGGCGTAGATGCCTCTGACAAAGTCGGAGGTGTCGCGAATTGCCGTCGATCCCAACGAGAGAATGAAGTCGCCCGGTCTGAGCCCAGCCTCCTTTGCCGATCCCTTTTGGTCGAGGGTCTCAACTTCGGCACCCACACCTCTGCCGTCGCGGCAAAACACCCCGATCGATCCGTATTTCGCCCGGTGATCCGATTCGCTCAGACCGATGATGGCTCGTTGAACGACCTCCGGCGCGGGTATGAACCCGATCAGTAGTCCGGTAGGACCGTAAGAACGAGGAACGGCATTCTTTGCCTGGGCTGCAACTCCGGTCTGATCGGCGTTCGCCTGAAACTCCTTGAAGTTGTTGACCTGCTGCTGAGTGCCAGAAAGCGTTGCGAGCATTGCTCCTAGGAAGTTGCCGTCTCGCGAAAACAGGAGTCCACCCGCAAGTTCGTCGTCGGTGACCTCACATTTGAGTTCCAAGAGCGGTAGAGCCCGGTTGGTACCCTTCACCACGCCAATTTTGTTGTGTGCAGTCACTTGAGCACGCGAAGGACCGTTTGGAAACACTGCAAGAAGTCGTGTTCCCGTCCCTGGTCGAAAAGGAGGCAGTCCTACGGGCACCATTCCTGTCGTCGGCTCTTTCGACTGAAGAACGCTTAGCTGAGACGTTCCATCCGATCCGACCGCGCTTAGCTCGATGGATTTTCCATCGTATCGCATCGCCTGAGTCCCGGGTTGGACCGTCGATTTCGGTGCAAGGAAAAGACCGTTCTGGTTGACCAAGACCGCGTGTCCGACTGTTTGGCCATTTCGCTCCAGTTTCACTACGGAGCGCTTGAGGCGAACCCAAGCTTGCTGCTCGAGTGCATCGAGCTGCCCATAACCGATAACCAGAGCGAGAGCGAGATTAACCACCCAGTGCGACCTTCTCAGAATTCTTGGAAACTTCAGTGGCGTTCGGTAAGCCTGTGACCGAATCGGAACTTGCATCGATCAGAATCACGTTGCCTGCAGCCTCAGCTTTTGCAGGTGCCATCATGGCATCTGCCGCTACCGTGGCTTGATTGCTATCCGAGTCTCGGGTCAAGCTCATCCCCTCCGCAACAACATCACGGGAAAGAGATGCGGACTCCGCCCGAATGGACGTTGTGAGAGCCCCCGGCGTCTTCTTTACCGCAATCGGATTCGATGCCATGGCTAGCCTTACTCCGCCACCCTTGAGCGCTCTACGACCCGTGCCGCTCTTCGGACGAGCTTTTACAACGACCATTTCGGACTTACCCGAATCGTCTACAGTCAGGAGCGGATTCTGCGAAAGCTTCCCGGAGGTTCTTTCCGTGATGGGGATTTCCAGGTTCGAAGCTACCGCCGTAGAATTCTGAAGAGAAGTAGAAGGAACGATGACCCTTGGGTCTGCACCCGAGAAATTGCCCTTCAGGAAAACGACGCCGATGGCAAGCATGGCAGCAACCGGCGCGACTGCCCAGCCCCAACGCATGATCCACGGTGTTTGGGCAGATGCTTTGGGACCCGCCGCTAAGATCGCATCGCGCAGTCGCTCGTTCGAAAACTGCATCTCGGGAATATCCTTGAGCAGTTGCAAATCCTCTCGAAGTAGTTCGTAGGACTTGAGAACTTCGGCGTCATCCGCATTCTTTGCCGAGAAATTCTCGGGGAGCTTTTGCTCACCGAAGGCAATCTCGATCCACTTGTCGTCAGACTTTCCGAACATTTTATTTATCTCCTAACAGGGGCTTTACCCTTTCCGCCAGTGCTCTTCGGGCACGAAGAACGCGAAGCTTTGCGCCTCCGATCGTGCATCCGCAGAGTTTAGAAATCTCGTCGTACTCTCTTTCTTCCAGATCTCGCAAAACAATCATGCGTCGATGGTGCTCTGGAAGGGCTAAAAGTGCTTTCCGCAAGGCATTTCGCTTACGGTCTTGCTCCAGATTCTCCTCGGGATCATCGAAGGATCCAATGGTCATCCATTCCAAACCACCCGTCGCCTCTTTTTGCTCCAGCTCATAGCGTCGTTTGGAGGTTCGCATCTGGTCGGTGGTGAGGTTCGAGACGATGCGTAAAAGCCATGTCGTGAACTTGGCCTCATCGCGATAACGCCCAAGGTTTTGATACGCTCGAACGAAGGCCTCTTGAACAAGGTCCTCGGCGTCGTCTCGCTTGCCCGTCATCTGGTAGGCAAATCGGTAAACCAACAGGCGATGACGCTCAAAAAGCAGCTCAAATGCCTTGTAGTCCCCTTCTCGGGCACGCAGGACAAGCACCTCATCAGAGTCAGCGCTCATTGCTTTTCCTGCTACTGCACCAAAGCTCATTGCGATTCCAGTTACCACGTTCGTTCCCTCGTTTCGGATTCGAAGGTCGGACGTCTGACATGATAACCCGTTTCGGTGGGATCACGTTCCGATAGGTCTTTCGTCTCCCGAACAACTAGAGGTCCACCACAAGGGTTACGGGCCCGTCATTCACCAACGAAACGTCCATATGGGCACCGAAGATACCCGTCTGTACTTCTACTCCTTGTGAGCGAAGCTCGGTCACAAACTGATCGAAAAGTTCTTTGCCTTTCTCGAATGGAGCCGACGACGTAAAGCTCGGGCGCCGACTCTTGGAAGCATCCCCGTAAACGGTGAAGTTAGAAACCGCCAGGATCGACTTATCGAACGCGGGGGCGTTTGGCGAGGGTGGACCATCGAACGGAAAGTCGCTGATAGAAAGGTTCATCTTCCCTTCTGCGTCGTTGAAAATCCTGAGTCCCACCACTTTCTTCGCCATCTTGACTACTTTGGATAAGTCGTCGTCGACATGAATTCCCACCAGCAGCAACAGCCCCGGGCCGCAGCGACCAACTTCCTTGCCGTCCACCCGGACCCCAGCCATCGATACGCGCTGAACGATCACTCTCATCCTTTGCCGAGCACCCTGAGAATCGAGATCACATCCGAGAAGTTTCCAATCTTAGTCATGACTTGTTGAAGGTGGTCGGTGTCCCGGACATCGATCGTTACGTCAATTTCGGCGGTGCTGTTAGGCAAGGTCTTGATCTTTCCAGAGGAGAGGTTCGTCTTCGATTCGCTCAAGATGTTCACGATCTCAGCGAGTAGCCCGGTACGGTCCACCGCGATGATTCGAAGAGAAACCCCATAGACGTTGCTATCGCCGGTCCACGCGAACGGCATAAGCCTTTCGGGCTCGGAACTCAGGTAGGCGATCGCGTTGGGACACACCTTGCGGTGCAAAGAAATCCCTCTAGCCCGAGTGACGTAACCAACGACTTCGTCGCCAGGAATCGGGCCACAACACTTTGCTCGGGCAACGAGAATGCCATCCATTCCCGATCCCCGAAGCTCCAGCTTCCCTTCGCGCGACTTGCTGACTTCGACACGGTTGGGCGTCTGCTGGTCGGGTGCGATCCCGCGCAAACGCTGGATGACGCTCTGAACACTGACAAGACCGCTCCCTACTTTTGCAAGCAGTTCGGTCGGGCTCTCCACGCTGTTGTAATGCTCCAGGAGTTTGGAAAGCTTGTCCTCACCGAGAAACTGCTTGTGATCGAGTCCCAGAGACTTCAGCTCCTTTTCGAGCAATTCTCGCCCGCGGTGAGAATCTGACTCTCGATTCAGTTTTCGGAAATGCGCACGAATCTTGCTGCGAGCGTGCTGAGACTTGACGAATTCCAGCCAATCCAACGATGGTTGCGCGTTGGAGCGGTTGACGATCTCAACCACATCGCCGTTCTGCAGTTGAGTACTGAGAGGGGCGATGTGGCCGTTGATCTTGGCCCCAACCAAGGTCATGCCCAGGCGTGTATGCACGCGAAACGCAAAGTCGACCGGCGTAGACCCGATCGGAAGGTCTAAGACGTCCCCCTTCGGAGTGAAGACAAACACTTGCTCGGCAAAGAGGTCGGTCGAGACGCTGCGGAGAAAATCGCTCGAGAGTTTGGACTCGGAGGACCAATCGAAGAGTTGCTCGCGAAGGTCCTTGAGCTTCACCGATTCGTCGCCAGCGTTGATCCCCTCTTTGTAGCTCCAGTGAGCCGCCACGCCAAACTCCGCGATCTCGTGCATCTTCACGGTCCGGATTTGAATCTCAAGCGGCTGCCCCGTAGGTCCTAACACTTTCGTGTGAAGAGACTGATAGCCGTTCGTTTTCGGTCGAGCGATGTAGTCGTAGAAAAGCTGCATGATCGGCGTGAACATCTCATGCACAATCCCCAAGGTGACGTAGCAGTCGGACACTTCGGGGACGATGATTCTTAGCGCCAGAAGATCGTAAATCTCTTCAAACTGCACACCCTGCTTCACCATCTTGTTGAAGATCGAGTAGAGGTGCTTTGGCCTGCCGCGAATCTCGATTGAGACCACACCACGAGCCTGAAGCTTTTCTTTGATCACCCGAATGGAGTCCGCAAGTTCGGCTTCTCGTTCCACGCGAGATTTAGAAACGAGGTCGCTCACCCGTTGAAACTCAGAGGGATGGAGGTGCTTGAATGCCAGGTCTTCGAGCTGCCATTTGAGCTGCCAAATACCCAGTCGGGCAGCGAGCGGGGCGTAAACGTCCAACGTCTCCCGAGCGATGCGAATGCGCTTTTCTTCGGCGAGGGCGCCCAGTGTTTGCAGGTTGTGTAACCGATCGGCCAGCTTGATGACCATGACTCGAAAGTCTTTGGCCATCGCCAGGAGCATCTTTCGCAAGGTCTCAGCGGTGCGAGTGGTCTCGGCTACCGCCTTTTCTCTAGCGGTCAGTTCGCCCTGAGGTTTGAACTTAAGCTTCGTCACTCCATCGATGAGATGAAGCACTTGCCCACCGAATACGCGCCCCAGATCTTCTCCCCGAACGTCGGGAACATCCTCAAGAACGTCGTGGAGGAAAGCGGCACAGAGCGTGTCGTCATCCATCCGTAGCTCGGCAAGAATTTCGGCAACGGCGAGCGGGTGCGTCACATAGGGCTGTCCCGATGAGCGGAGTTGACCTGCGTGCGCCTGTTCGGCAACGAAATAAGCCAAACGGATCTTCGAGATATTCGCACTCGGGCGAGTTTCTCGGATAAGGGCGACCAAGTGATGCAGACCATCCGGGTCTTCCCAATCACCAGGTAGTTCAAATTTAACGCGCGTCATTCACCCGAAGGGCCAGCACTGGACCTCTTGTCTCCAGATTTCGCTCGCTTCTTTGCGATGCGGACAGTAAGTATAGGTTACGGAACAGCCCTACGACAGCGGTTCTTTCACCTAACGAACAGAACCAGACAACAGCTTTCGCACCTCGTCGGCTTGCTCAGGCGTGTCAACCGCCACCGCACTTGCCTTCCCTTCCGACATCCGAATCCGAACTCCGTGCTCCAAGAAGCGCAACTGCTCCAACGACTCGGTCGCCTCGAGTGGAGACTGTTCCCATCCCGCAAAACGTTGAAGAACATCCCGGCGATAGCAATAGATCCCGACGTGCTTCTTCATCGGAATCACTCGCGGGTTGCGCGGGAATGGGATCGCATGTCGGCTGAAGTAAAGGGCGTTGCCGGCTAGATCCGTAACGACCTTCACGACGGCGGGGTTTTCAATCTCGTCCTCGGCAATCGCCGAGTAAATGCTGCCCATTTCCAGAGTTGGATCATCCAGAAGGGGCTTCGCACAGGCCCGAATGGTCTCCGGGTCGATCAGCGGTTCATCGCCTTGGACGTTCACGTAAACGTCGGCGAACAGCCCGTCGGAGACTTCCGCCAGTCGATCCGTACCGCTTGGATGACTGATTGCCGTTCGTACCGCATCGATTTTTAGAAGCCGGCAGGTTTCCAAAATCTCATCGTCAGGTGTGGCGACAACAATCTGGTCGGTCAGATTCGCCTTTCGCGAAGCCTCAACCACCCATTGCAACATGGGCTTCCCACAGAGGTCCACGAGGGGCTTACCTGGAAAACGCGTGCTCGCCATGCGAGCAGGGATCACAATCGCGCAAGATCGGCTCATAGGGATGAACTAGAAGTCTGCCCGGCTGGGGGCGAAACAAAGAAGGAATCCGACCGGGATTTTTCACCGTCAACGGGTTGGCCACCCATTTCGCCGCTAGTTTGGCCAGTTGCGGCTCCACCTTGAACTTCCGGTTGGTTTGTGGGAGAAGGTGCCCCAAGTTCTCCGCTCGGCTCTGCGGAAGTGTTCTGCTCGGAATTCTGCGGAGCAGGTTGCACTTCTGTCGCCGGGGCGTTGGATTCAGACGGTTGAAGTCCCAGGAAATCCATCAAGGCCTGATCGCCAAGCGTCACGGAAACAATCCCTCGGGTGTCGGAGGTGGGCAGCACGGAAATGAGCAGGCGGTAGCCACCATCCACCCACATCCAAAACCGAGCCTTCTGCCCGACCATCACCTTCGGCGTGATTTCACCGTTTGCAAGGCGAACCTGCTCCACGAGCGCATCGACCTTCGACAGATCGTAATTCTCGTACTGCCGCATCGCAAGAGCGATTCGCCCTTCGAAGGTAATGACCCCAAATCCGCCTTCCGTCGTCTCCCAGCCTTTCGATTCGAAGGGAGGTTTCAGTCCCGGAGGAAGATCGGAAAACGGATACGACTTTGCTGGAGCCGAGAACACTTCGAAGGCCGATTCCTCGGTTTCTCCGAGTTGAAGGTCCTTTCGGAAGTTTCGAAGACGCAACTGGGTGGGAACCGCGAGATCGAGCGTGCCCGAGAAGTCAGCCTTCATCGAGACAGGCCCGTTCATACCACTCGTCGAACAGCCCACCGCGGTCATCGCAACTAGCCCGATCAGAACGGCGTGGCGAAGCTTCATGACTCGTTAGAAACGCGGAGAATCTTGTAGATGCTCGTACCTGCGGGTGCCTCAACCTGCACCACATCGCCTATGGTTTTGCCCAAAACCGCCTCACCAAGAGGCGATCCGATGGAAATGAGGTCTTGAGCGGGGTCCGCTTCGAACGATCCGACAAGCTTGATGGAAAGCTCCTCGTCGAACTCGGTGTCGTGCAAGATCACGCGCGAACCTAGGTGAGCGATCTCGCCATGAACGTCCGGACGCTCGACCACTTTGGCCATTTGCACTGCTCGCTCAAGGTCGGCGATGCGACTTTCAAGTCGAGTTTGGTTTAACTTTGCCTCGTGATAGGCGGCGTTTTCACGCAAGTCACCGTGAGATTTTGCCTCGCGAATGGCCTCGGCAATGTTCATTCGCACGGGACCCTTCAGTTCTTCAAGCTCGGCCTTGAGCTTTTCGTACCCTTCGCGGGTTACCTGGATCTCTTTCCCCATGAAACATCAAGTGTAGCATTCAACTCGAAGATTCCCAAGACCGGTCTTGCTCGGTTGTTCGGCAATTCATACTGAGACCGTTATGTCTTACACCGCGAAGGATGTTTCGGTCATCGTGGTGAGTTTCAATACCAAGGAACAACTGCGAACGTGCCTTGCCCATCTTGGACAGGATGAGCAGATCATTGTTGTCGACAATTCATCGAGCGATGGCTCGGCGGAGATGGTTCGCGAACAGTTCCCGCACGTAACGCTCCTTGCTCTTGATGACAACGTTGGATTCGGACCCGCGAACAACCTTGGCGCGGCTCAGGCTGATAGGGACTTGTTGCTCTATCTCAATTCCGATGCCTATGCAGAAGAAGGCGCGATCACCCGACTCGCGGCAACGTTTGACGATCCTTCGGTAGCCGCCGCGGGCGGCAAGCTCTTGAATCTCGACGGGTCCTTACAGAACAGCACGGCCGAGGCTCTCACATTGGGACGGGTTTGGATGGAACAGCTCCTTCTGGATAAAGTGCTCCAACGAGTTGCCCCCCTTTCGCCCGCCAACTACTGGAACACCAAGCGACTCGTCTCGACGGGTTCAAGCCCTACCGATACACCCCAGGTGATGGGAGCTTGTCTCATGACAAGAAGATCGTTCGAAGAGCGGTTTGACGAAGATTTCTTCCTCTACTGCGAAGACACTGAACTCTGTCACCGACTGTCCCGCCACGGGCGAATCGTGTACGTTCCGAAAGCGGTCTTCACTCACGAACTAGGATCGAGCAGCCGGAATCGGCGCTGGTTGGCGGTTGCCCGATACAACGCCGGAAAGGAGATGTTCTTCTCAAAAACGCTCGGCGACCGCGCAGCCAAGCACTGTGCTTTCGCAAACCGAGTTGGCGCTCTGCTCCGGCTTTTCCTGTGGGCGATACCGACTGCGCTCACGTTGGGACTGTTCTCGAGATTCGCGGAGCAGGTGATCCTTTTCGCAAAGGTGCGATCCGCAAAACCGGAGCAGATCGATCCTCGTGTGCGACGCGCGCCCTAGTTATTTGCAGGGTCTTCGGCAAGATAAGCGGCAACGACTTCGTCCGCTGATCCATCCTGCACGACAATCCCATTCTTCAGCCAAACCACTCGATCGGCGATCTTCTTCACCAATTCCAGTTGGTGCGATACCAGCAGAATCGTGCCGCCCGCCTTTCTGAACTCATCGATCTTTGCGAAGCACTTGCGCTCGAAGTTGTAGTCGCCAACGGCGAGCACCTCGTCGACAATCAGGATTTCTGCGTCCACGTGAACTGCGACGCTGAAACCCAAACGAGCCTGCATTCCGCTTGAATACGTTCGAACGGGTGCACCAATGTGGTCTCCGAGTTCGGAGAATTCCACTATTTGCGGCAATCGGGCCTGGATCTGTTCTCGGGTCAGCCCAAGAATAACCCCGTTAAAGTAAATGTTTTCCAGGCCGCTCAGGTCGGGGTGAAAACCTGCTCCTAGTTCCAGCAGGGGCGCCACGCGCCCATGAATCGTTACTTCCCCGTCTGATGGTTTGTAGATGCGAGCCAGTAACGAGAGAAGCGTGCTCTTGCCCGCACCGTTCTTTCCGATTACGGCAACGCATTCACCCTGACGAACGGAAAGATCGACCCCTTTCAGCACGTCGAGCTTGGCAAGTTCGCGACGTTTCCACCATAGCAAGAGAGTCTTGATCGACGCGATGCCAGACTTGCTGAGGAGGAACGTCTTTCGGACGCCCTTCATTTCGATCATCGTCTTGTTCATGGTCGCTCCACAAACTTCCACTTCACTCGGTTGAAGAACCAATATCCGAAGATCATGGTTCCGAACGAGAAGACGACGAGCCAGACGTAGTAAAGCGGATTCAGGTCGACCGGCGGAGACACCTCTGCGCCCCGAATCGGAACGTCCACAGGCGCCAACAGGGCTTTGCGATAGGCGGTGCAAAGTACGGCCAAGGGGTTCAAGTGATAGATCCGGAAGAGCCAGTTCCCACTTTCAACGTTTGCACCCGTTGCCGCCACCTGTTCGGTGAAGTACATCACGGGCGAAAGGAAGAACAGGAGGTACATCGCGATGCCCGCGACGTACTTCACATCCTCATAGAACGTGTTGAGCGCGCTGACAAGAAAGCCGAGCCCGATCGCCATCATCAGGCTGACCAGCAGCAGCGCCGGAAGCATGAGCGTTCCTATCTGGAAGGGGTTCACCTGCGGGTGACGCAGGAACGTGATCAAGAGGAACATGAAGAACACACCAAAACCAATCAGAAGGTGGATGAAGTTGGAAATGACGGTGGCGAGCGGCAAGATTTCCCGTGGGAAGTAAATCTTCTTGATCAGCGGCAAAGACGCGAGTACCGACTGCGCCGAATCCAGAACGCAGAACTGGATGAACATGAACGGCAAGTAGGACGCAAGGATGTACGCGCTATAGCTGGGAACGCCAATGTTGAGGATTCGCCCGAAGACGAGCGTCATCACGCCAACTTGAACGACGGGATTGAGAAAAGACCAAAAAATCCCTAGGATCGAGTTCTTGTAGCGGATCCGGAGTTCGCGCTGGACCATCACGTAGAGGAGTTCGCGGAAACCCCATAGTTCCTTCAACTCCTTTAACATGCTTGCGACAGGATACCGAAGCGCACCGAGGATGCACGCGTTTGCCTAGTTAGATCGTTGTTGCAGCACGGTGATCCACAAGAATAAGCCCGTGTCCGGCTGACTCATCACTCTCGATCCGCCTGCGCCCAAACCGGCGACGGAAAGATCGATCATGGATGTTGGCAGGTCGATACTTTCGACCCAGTAGCTGAGCCCGCGACTTTTGGTGTCCAGAATCACCGTTCCCCCGCGACCAACGAGCCGAATCTCGCACTCGTTCAAGAGTTTCTTCCCAGGCAAAGGGACCAGCGGAGCCGCTCCGAGTTTTTCGGTGATGGTGAAAACTTCTCCGCTCGGCAGAACGGTTTGCTCTTGTCTCGGCACGGGTGCCGACTTGGAGGTCGCCAGAACGGTCGCAATCACCAGCGCGGAAGTCATGCAAATAAGACGGCGGTTGCTCGCATTTAGTATCCTTGGCGAATGACAGGTAGTAGGATTCTTGTGATCGGAAGCGCGGTGATGGACTATGTCGCGTATGTCGACCGATTTCCGAAACCAGGAGAGTCCAGAGTTGGGAAGTCCTTTTCTGCCTTCTGCGGCGGCAAAGGGGCGAACCAAGCTTCGATGATCGGAAAGCTCGGTGGAGAGGTCGCCTTCTGTGGCTGTTTTGGAAACGATGCGGCCGCCGAGACTCTGCTTGCCGGGCTCGCAGCGTCCGGAGTCGATGTCTCTGCTGCCGCCCGAACAGATGAAGCATCAACGGGAGCGGCGATTATCTGCATCGACGAATCTGGGCAAAACCAGATCGTTGTGACCCTAGGGTCTAACCTAAAGCTCACTCCGGATCAAGCGATCAGCAGTCTCGATCAGTTCAATCCCGCCGTCATCCTCGTCCAGAACGAAATTGACCCGCTCGTGAACTTAGCCGTTGGCGAATGGGTACGCGACAACCGAGAGGATCGCCTCTTGATCTACAACCCGGCTCCGGAGATTTCGACTCGGCCAAACACCGAATTCTTGGCGGTGGTCGATCTGATCACTCCCAACGAGCACGAATTGGCATGGCTCACCGGGGTTGATGTTGTGGACCAAGCGTCCTTAGACCTCGCCGTAGATCGCGTTCTGGCTACCGGAGTTCTAGGAGTCTGCGCGACTCTCGGTGAGAAAGGCGCCTATGTGGCCACCCGAACCTCCCGAGAATTGGTTCCCGCCCCCAAAGTCCAGGCCGTCGATACCGTCGGTGCGGGAGATGCTTTCAACGGCGGCCTGTCGTTCGGTCTTTCCCGGGGACTCTCTCCGGCCGTTGCCGCATCCTTCGCAAACTACGTTGCGGCGCAATCCGTGACCAAGCCAGGCGCCCAATCCGGTCAACCCACTTTCAACGAACTACCACGGGAAGCGCAAGCGCTCCTTTAGGTGGGTTCGGAGGACTCGGAAAGGCTCTGCACACGCGTGAGCTGTCGAAGTTCGCCCGTCACGATAAACTCGGCTCGTTCGGCAATGTTGACCGCGTGGTCGGCGATTCGTTCAAGATGATGGATCGCTAAGAACAACCAACCAAGAGGAACCACTTCCTCCGGCTCTTGTTTCATGAGTTCGAAAATCTGCTCTCTAATCTGACGATAGAGTTCGTCAACGGCCCCTTCGACCTCGCTCACCGATTGAACAAGGGTGCTGTCGCGCCGCACAAAGGCTTGCACGGCCTCGCGGAACATTTGTCGAGACAAACCCGCGATTTTGGAAAGATCAACGACGTCCGACTTCCCTGCCTCGTTGTCGATCTTGAGAGCCACCTTCGCCAGGTCCACCGCAAGGTCGCCCACCCGCTCCACATCGGTGATGATTTTCATCATCGAACCCACGAGTCGTAGATCAGCTCCGGTTGGGTTTTGCAATGCGAACAATCGCATGCATCGCGCTTCGATTTGAAGGTCTAAGCGGTCGATCTGGTCATCTTTATGAATGACCTCCATCGCAAGGTTCCGGTCGAGCTTGAGTAGAGCCTCGGTCGCCTCGGCAACCATCGTCTCGGCGATACTTGCCATCGCCAACATCTCATGCTCTAAATCTCGTAATTCCGCGTCGTAGGCATGGCGTGCATACAGCCCTCCCTCCATGACTCTCCTCCAATTGTTAAGGAGATTATTGCACTTGAATTGTTAAGGGATGGTGACAATAGAAACGATGCTTGCCATCATGGGTCTCTTCGGGGTCTGTTTCTCGACATCGACCGGTGACGTAGGGGCATCTGCCCGCGAATCTGCATCCGACGAACTCTTCCGTAGGACTGGGCATTTCCCCTTCGACCGGATCCGGCAGGTACATCAACTTATCCAATGTTGGTGCGGAATCCATCAGGGCCTTCGTGTAAGGATGCCGCGGTTCGCTGAAGATCGCCTCCGTAGGTCCCTCTTCAACAATTCGACCCAAATACATGACTGCGACACGATCGGCCAAGAATCGAACCGTGGTCAGATCGTGCGAGATATACAAGAACGCGCACCCGAGCTTCGATCTCAGTTCCTTGAGCAGATTCAAAATCTGGGCGCGAATACTGAGGTCCAACGCGGAGGTCGGTTCGTCGCAGATCACCAAGGCAGGTTGAAGCGCCAAAGCCCGGCCGATGGCGACGCGCTGTCTTTGGCCTCCCGAGAGTTGGTGCGGGTACCGATCCATGAATCGTTCGTCGAGACCGACCATCTCAAAAACTTCTTTCACGTTGATCTTTCGCCCAACAAGCTTCGCGGGCTCTTCCAAAGATCGAGCAACGGTCCAGCGAGGATTTAGGCTCGCGTATGGGTCTTGCCAAACCATTCCCACGTGCGCGGCCATTCCCCGCCTGGTTCCCTTGATTGGGGTGTCGTTCAAGATGATTTGCCCACCCGCTAAGTTCTGCAAACCCAGAACCGCCTTCGCCAAAGTGGTTTTGCCGCAACCGGATTCCCCGACAACCGCAACAATTTCGCCCGGACTCACCGACAGCGAGACCCCATCCAGTGCCCGAACCACTCCCTTGTTGACAGGGTAAGTGACCCTCGCATCCTCGATTGAAAGGATGGACTTCGTTGCCACGGCGGTTTTGCTATTCAGGGTCGTTTCCAATGACGCTCTTGCTCCAAAGAAGTCGGTAGCGGAGTTTCTCAAGAAAATCTTGATCGGCTACGGAGACTAAGTTTGTCATACGGGGAGACTTCTGTATTCGCACTTCATCTCCCTTCAGCAAATGAAGCCTGGTTTGCCCGTCACCGGAAAGCACCGAGTCTCCGCCTGAATCAAGTTTCAACGTTATCTTGTTCTTCGGACCAAGAACGAGTGGTCTCGCCGATAGAGTGTGGGGCGCGACAGCGGTGAGGATCAGCGCTTCGATATTCGGATCGACCACCGGACCGCCCGCGGAGAGGTTGTATCCCGTGCTTCCAGTGGGCGTACTGACCATCACACCATCCGCTGGATAGCGCGTAAGCGGCGATCCGTTGACTTCCACGTCGAAAGTGAGCATCCGGTCCGTGACCGTACGCTGCAGTACCGATTCGTTGAGGTTGTGGAGTGTCGCGACGACTTGATCGCCTCGAACCAAGTCGGCCTGGATCATCATCCGGGTTTCTAGGCTGTACTCCTTCGCCAAAAACTTTTCGATCGAGCTTTGGACGTCCTTGGGATCGCACTGGGTGACGAATCCGAATCGGCCAAAGTAAACACCGAGGATTGGCGTCCCAAGCTCGCTACAAATGTGAGCCGCCCGAATAAGGGTTCCGTCGCCACCAAACGCGACAACAAGATCCGACTGCGCTAGCTCCTCTCGCGAAGCGGGACTAAGCCCAACGACGGGCGCAAGTTGAGCTTCGGTCTTGACCTCAATGCCTTTCGACGAAAGCCACTTGGCCGCCTCTCGGGCGGCCATGAGCGCATCTTCGCGATGCGAATTAACGATGAATCCAATGTGCAACTACGCTGCTGCCTTCATCCGCTTTAGGTTCCGCTGGACCTCGGCGTGATTCGGGTCGATCTTGGCTGCTTTTTCGAGCAGGTCGATCGCCTCCGACCTTCGGTTCCGCTTCTCTAAGCAAATGGCTAAGTTATTGTAAGCCGGAACGAGCTTCGGGTTGTACTTAATTGCGGATCGGAGAGCAGCTTCTGCCTGGACCAACTGCGAGTTCTTGAGGTGGCAGAGTCCGATGCCGTTCAGAGCCTCGGCATTCTTCTTGTCCCCTGCAAGGACGCGTCGGAACTCTTTCTCTGCGTTTTCGGAATCACCCATTTGGAAAAGAGCTGCCGCGTAGTCCAACCGCAGGTCCTTATCCTTCGGGTTGGCCGCGAGCATCTTCTTCATGTAGGGGAAAGCCGATTTGTAGTCGCCCATCGAGACGCAAGCCGCCACGAAGTTTCGCTGAGCGCGAGCACTTGAAGGGGTGAGCCCCAGCGCCTTTTCAAAATGGGTTCGAGCCTCGGAGTAGTTGCCTCGCTTGTAGAGGAGCAAACCAAGGTTGTTGAGGGTGTCAACATCTCGATCGTCGAGCATCAGCGCCTTTCGGTAAGCCTCTTCCGCACCCGCAGTGTCGCCAGATCGCTCACGCAAGGCACCGAGGTTGTACCAGTAGGTTGGTTGGTTTTCTTTTGCCCCGGCAACGGTCGCGTAAAGTTGAGCCGATCGCTGGTAGTTGTTGGTCTTTGCGTAAGCATCTCCCAGCGCAAGAACAACCGGATCTTCGGCAACGCCATTGCCCATCGCCCGCTCTAGGTAGATGATCGCCTGGGGGTACTGCTTCAGCTTGAAGAACATCAACCCTGCGTTTCGCGCATAGGCACCGCTCTTCTGCTGCCCATCGGAGGCCCGTTGGAATGCGGTTGCGGCACTCTTGATGTCTCCGGAGGACTCGTACGCAACACCGAGGTTATTCAAGATGTACGGAGTGTTTGCGCTGCGAACGTTTGCCGACTTGAACGCGTTGATCGCCTTGGCGTAGTCGCGCTTCTCGAGATAAATGTTGCCGAGGTTGTAGTGCGGCTCAAACCGAGCGTCATCAAGTTTCGTGAACTCGATGAAGACTTTCTCTGCTTCATCCAACCGACCCGCCTCCATGTACGCAGTTCCAAGGTTATTGATGATCTCTAAATCGTTCGGACGACCCTTCTTTGCCGCTTCCAGCTTTGGAATCGCCTTGTCGAGTTCCTTTGTTCGCAGGTAAAGGAATCCGAGCCAGGATTTGACCTCCGCGTTATCGGGAGCATCCTTTTCAAGAGCCTCGAATGCAACGATGGCAGGCTTAGGGTCGCGAGCATCGTAAAGAGCCGAGGCTTCGGCGATGCGCTGCTTGATAATGCGCTCTTCAGGAGAAATCTGTTGCCCGTTCTTTGGCGGGTTGGTATCTCCCTGCCCAGTACCCTGCGCCGACCCTTGGATGGGCTCCGCTATTGCGAAAGAAGCCAGCATCACTGCAGAGATTGCAGCGGTAAAAAGACTTCGACTCAACTTCATAAAGGACAAGTAACGCATTTTTCGTGCCAAATCTAAATAGCTGCCCCTTCCATGGCCGTAGGGATCGCTCCCTCGAAGGCCTCGGAAAGGGATTGCAAGTTCCAACTGTAAGTGTGACCCAGGGTTGAAACTTTCAGTTCCGACGAACCAACCGTTCCTACGACATTCGCAGTTAATCCAAACTCACTTGCAAGGTTTAGAAGTTTGTCAACCTCAGTGGTTGCTACGAACACGTGCCCTGGTCGCTCGCCAAAGAGGTTTTCTGCAACACCGCCGTTTCCGGCAAGATCTGCCGCGATCCCTACCCCAGAAGCGATCGCCATTTCCGCTAGTGAAACTGCGGCTCCGCCATCGCTAACGTCGTGGGCGGCAGTGACGAGCCATGAGTCGGCACCTTTCACTAGGAACTTCGCAAGGGCGGCCTCTTTCGCGAGATCAGTGTCGGCGGGGTAGCCCGACTCCACTCCATGGATCGCATAAGCGTAAGCCGATGCGCCTAGGAATCCGTGAGGATCATCCGGGAGCTCAAACGCGACCGAGACAATGACGTCACCTTCATTTGCCGCGATTCCGACGCTCTTGGTCGGATCTTCGATCACGCCGAGAACTCCGATCAGCGGAGTGGGAAGTACTTCGCCCAGTTCCGACTCGTTGTAGAAACTTACGTTGCCACTAACGACGGGGGTGCCAAGTGCCTCCGCGGCCTCGGCGATTCCAAACACAGATTCGGAAAACTGCCAATAAACGTGTGGTTGCTGCGGATTACCGTAGTTGAGACCATCCGTAGCGGCGACGGGAAGCGCTCCGGTGCAGGCAACGTTTCGAGCAGCTTCCGCAACGGCCAGACGTCCGCCTCGACGTGGGTGGGCAAACACGTATCGCGCATTCCCATCGATCTTTACGGCGATACCTCGTTTGCAGCCTGCTGGAGCCAGAACGGCCGCGTCACCCTTCCCTGCCTTTAGGGCGGTCTGAGTCTGAACCTGCTGGTCGTACTGCCGGAAAACAAACCGCTTGGAGGCGATGTCTGGGAACTTCAAAAGACTGATCAGCGCGCTCTCAACATCCGCGGGCGGTAGGGCCTTAGGATCGAACTTCGCGTACTCCTCGAAGTAAGCGGGCACTGCTGCTTCGGTGGTGTAAGTAGGACACTGATCGGCAAGCAACAGCGGGTCCACTTCGGCAATGAGTTCGCTATGGCGTCTCACTCGAACGACTCGTTCCTCGATCACATGGCCAACGACCTCAGCCTTGACTCCCCACTTGTGGAAGATGTCTAGGACTTCCTTCTCTCGACCCTTGTGAGCCACCGCGAGCATCCGTTCTTGGCTCTCGCTGAGCATGAGTTCGTAGCCGCTCATGTCCGACTCGCGCATGGGGACCAGGTCAAGGTCGATCTCCATGCCGACTTCACCCTTGGCTGACATCTCGATGGTCGAGCAGGTCAATCCCGCTGCACCCATGTCTTGAATCGCAACAATCGCGCCCGTTTCGAGCGCTTCCAAAGTTGCCTCAATAACCTGCTTTTCCGCAAATGGATCACCGATCTGAACGTTCGGTCGCTTCGACTCGCTTTCCTCGTCCAAAGCTTCGGAGGCGAAGGTCGCACCGTGGATCCCGTCGCGCCCGGTGGCAGAACCAAGATAGAGCACCGGATTACCTTCTCCCGCAGCGGCGGCGGTGGTGACCTTGTCCAGAGGCAAAATTCCGACACACATGGCGTTTACAAGCGGATTGCCACTGTATCGAGGATGAAAATTGACTTCTCCGGCGACAGTCGGGACGCCAACGCAGTTCCCGTATCCAGCGATTCCGCCGACAACATGGTCGAAGAGAAAGCGGTTTCGTTGGACGATCGCATCCGGAGCTTTGCCGTTCTCGATCGGTCCAAAACGAAGTGAGTTAAGCGAGGCGATCGGACGAGCACCCATGGTGAGAATGTCTCGTATGATTCCACCAACACCCGTTGCCGCACCCTGATAGGGCTCCACCGAGCTGGGGTGGTTGTGGGACTCGACCTTCATGGTGACTCCCATTCCATCACCGATGTCGATCACGCCCGCATTCTCAAGCCCTGCGCCCTCGATGGCTTCCTTGTATTTTGTAAAAGCCTTCGAAAGGATGGGCCGGGAGTATTTGTATCCGCAGTGCTCGCTCCACATGACGGCGAACATGCCGAGTTCGGTGTAGGATGGCTCTCGCCCGATCATCTGAACGATCAAATTGAACTCGTATTCGTTCAGTCCCATGGACGTGTAGACTTCTTTCGTGATCGGAACCATCGGTCCGAGTATATCTGCGAAGCGCGTTCAAACCGTAAGGAACGCTGCACCCATGGGGACAAGAAAGGTCGTTCTCGCTTCCCTAGTCGCGTTTGCCATGGGTTGTCAGGAGGGTCCAGAGCTGAAAGGAACCTTCAAAGGTGTTGCCCAAGTTGGAAATTTGAACACCACCGATGAGACCCTCGCACGCGCGATCCGCCGAGTCGAACTGACCTTAGAGCCTGATGGGAAGTTCTCACTGATGCTGCTCGGGCTGCCCTGGAGCGGCGAATCGTTTGTCAACGGTACGGAGCTTCAGCTGAAGCCCAAATACGTTGCCGAGAGATCGATCGAATCTCAACCGGAACAGTTAAAGACCGTTGCCGCTCAGATCAAAGTGTCTATCAAGAATTCGGATACTCTCTCGATTACGGCTCCAGGCATCACAAAGCCTGTTAACTTGAATCGCCTTTCGCAACCCTAACGTCTTATCGTTCGTAACCCCAACTGGAAAGAAACTATGCTCCCCGCTTTAATTCTGATCATCGTGATCCTGGTCGTCGTCGTGTTCGGCGGCATCTCGATCTATAACGGTCTCGTCGCAAGCCGACGCGAGGCAGAGAACGCATTCTCTCAAATCGATGTGCAACTAAAGCGCCGATACGATCTGATCCCGAATCTTGTCGAAACCGTGAAGGGCTACATGAAGCACGAGCAAGAGACGCTGGAAAAAGTGATCCAGGCTCGTAACTCCGCCCTCGGAGCGCGATCGATTTCGGAAAAGACGGCTGCCGATGCACAAGTCACTTCGGCTCTGAACGGCATTTTTGCCCTCAGCGAGTCCTATCCAGAGTTGCGTTCGAACGAGAACATGCTCTCTTTGCAAGAAGAACTGAAGAGCACGGAGAACAAGATCGCGTTTGCTCGACAGTACTACAACGACGCCGTCACGAACTTCAACACTCGCCTGGAAACCTTCCCGAGCAAGCTGTTTGCCGGTGGCTTCAAGGCGAAAGAACTTTTTGAGCTAGAGGAACCGGAAGCTCGAAAGAGCATCAAAGTCAGTTTCTAAGGAACTGATCCAAAGGGGAATTGCAAGGAGTTGGGGCTTACGCCACAACTCCTTCTTTCTGTGTGCGAGCCAAGATGGCGGAGCGAGTACGGTCGAACGCTTCTTGAGGCACCGCCTTCTCAAACGATCGGAACCAGTCCAGTTCGAAGCCGTGCTTCGCTGCGAGACGGCGCGTCTCTTCCACTTGTTCGACGGTCACATCCTTGCCGAGCGTAAAGTTTTCGGCGCGACCATCGAGCGCGAGCATGATCGTTTCCGACATGCATGCATATCCGGTTTGGGGTGGGAACCCGAACTCAAAATTGAAGTTGACGTTTCCGGGGATTCGGACAACTCCGCCTTCGATCACCAGAACATCGGGCCGCTCCTTGGCGACTCGGACACTCACGTCTCGGGGTCGGGCGACGTCGCAGACGATGGCGCCCTGCTTCAGATGCTCAGGCTTAACGATTTCCGCGCCTGCCGAAGTGACCGTGATGAGGACATCGGCCTGCCGGATATCCTCAACGCTCACCGAAGCAACGCCATTGCGAACAAGCTCCGCAACCGCTTCGGTGCGCTCCAGGTCTCGACCAACGACGATGGTCTTAGCGAAGGACCGGGAAAGCACGATTGCACAGGTTTTGCCGATCGACCCCGTCGCGCCCACCACTGCGAGCGTTGCGTTGGCAGGATCGATCCCTAGAATCGAGCAGGCTTTGAGGGTGCCGTCGATCGCGGTCGCGACGGTGTAGCTGTTGCCCGACGTAACGGCGATCGGCGAATGCTTAGCCACCGTGATCCCACCGTCCCCGACAACGCTTGTGAAAGCTCCAAGACCAATCAGGTCTGCTCCAAGTTCCTTCGCAAGTTGGGTGCAACCGATGATCTTCTCGTACACCTCTTCGAGCGGCATCTTCTTGGTCATCATGTCCGGCGTGAGCGGGCACCCGATGAACCAACCTTCGGTTTTGGCTCCAGTGATCGATTCGATTCCGGTGATGTGGCTGACAACGCTCGGCTTCAGTTTTCGACCGATGGACTCGATGACCGAATCCGGGAAGTATTTGAAGATGGGATACTTCTTCGCCGCGTCTTTCGCTTTAAGCGGATGAACGACAAATGCAAATCGCGTCACTGGGTGTTGCCTGCCTTGTTCAAGCTTGCGGTGATGCCCGTAAGGAATACGAGAATCATAAAGGCAAGCGGGTCTTAAGATACCTTACGCTTCAGCCCCCTCCTTTGAACCACCGGAATCAGTGATTCGGAGGCGATAAAGAGATCACGTTTGGCTTCCAACCCAGTTGGGCCAAGATGGGAGCATAGTTTTCGACCGAGGCAGGCTCGCCTCGCGCGTTCAACAAGGCGACAAGAACTCCTTCCATGACATTCGTGGCAAAGGTTTCGCCTTCCACTTCTGGCGTGGTCGTTATCGCTAACTTGACCCCGGCAGATCGTAGAAACTCGATGTCAGCGGTTCGCAAGGTTTGCGTCAAAACGATCTTTCCTTCGAGTCGATCCGGCATGTATCGGCGAATGTAGTGCCAGTCTCCGGCAATGAGGTCCGCTTCCTGAAAGAAGCGCTCATGCTTGGGAGTGCGCTTATCCTGCTTTTCTCCGGTTGGATAAAACCATTTGAAGGGGAGAACCGTGACCAGTGGCAAAAGCAGCTTCGCTAATCGAACGAAACTCGCGTAGGTTCTCACTGGGATGGGAAGACCAAGGCCGAAGAGAAGGTCTCCAAAAACCACCGAACCGCTCCGCTGGGCGAGCGCCTGAGCCATTCCAAACCGATCTACCCCGGATACCAAAAGAGTCTTGCACCGGCGAAAGTCGACGATCTTTTCCTCGTCTAGATAGGCAATCGCGGACCGTTCCAACGTGTGTTTGAGTCCGCTGCCATCCAGGACGGGCGTTTGTTTGACAACATCGATGATCTGTTTGATCTCTCGAAACGCGTACGTTCGATCTTCGACCACCACGTAGACATCAGCCCCGCCCACCCCGAGGGCGTCGACCTTTCCATCGAGCTCTTTGAACTTCGTCGCGAATGCGGCCATGTCCCCATCGGTTCCAACTCGCTCAACCAAAAACTCTTCGCCCAGGAGATGAATCTTGCTGGATTTGTTCCGCTTGCTCGAGCCGAGACTGATGGAGACGACGTGTTTCATCAGACCTTAGTAGACGGCGATTGCTTCAATTTCGACATCGACGCCGCGCGGAAGTCCTGCAACAGCTACTGTCGAACGGGCCGGCGGTTGACCGGTGAACACAGAACCATAAACCTCGTTGACGACGGCAAAGTGATCCATGGTGCTCAGGAAAATCGTTGTCTTTACGATGTGGTCGAAGGTGAGTCCGGCCGCGTCGAGAACACCTTTCATGTTCTTCATCACCTGCTCGGCTTGAACTCGGACCTCGCCCTGAACAAGTTCTCCGGTAGGAGTCAGAGGAATCTGGCCGCTCATGAAGAGAAAGTTGCCGCTGACCTTTACAGCCTGGCTATACGGCCCAATTGCCGCGGGTGCCTGATCCGTGGAGACGATTTCACGTTGCATAAAGCCATGATACCGACGAATTCTGGATCGAAAAAAGCGAAGCCCTCCCCAAAATGAGGAGGGCTTTAAGCACTCTGGTTATTGAAGCGATTATCGCTTCATGTTGATGAGGTCTTGAAGCATCTCGTCAACCGTGGTGACCACTCGGGTGTTGGCTTGGAAGCCCCGTTGGGTGACGATCAAGTCGGTGAACTCGTTTCCAATGTCGACGTTGGATTGCTCAAGGAAGCCGGCGTTGATGATGCCTCGACCACCGTTTCTCGGAGCACCCACAACGGCGATTCCGCTGTTATCGGTGGCGCGCCAAAGGTTGTTACCCATTCGCTCCAGGCCTTGCGGGTTCGAGAAGATGCTCATTGCGAGTTGTCCAAGGGGTCGGGTCAGACCGTTGGTAAACAGACCGGTGATCACACCGTCGCTTCCTACGGTGAAGCTTTGCAGCGATCCGGGAGGGAAACCGTTTTGCTCTCGGGCGTTCACCTGAGTATCACCCCGCAACTGCGTGATGGTTCCAAAATCGACCTGAATCGGAAACGCAGCCGCGCCACCCGAACCGGGCACGGTGATGGAGTTGAACGTACCCGTAGCTAGATCGCTCACCGCTCGTCCGTTGGTATCGAAGTAAAGTCGCTCGTTTCCAGCGGTCGCCGATGAACCAACAAGCGTTCCTGTTCCGGCAGGTCCTTCATACATCGCCCAGTCCCAAGAAGTGACCGCTCCAGTCGGAGGAGTTCCAATCGCCGGGTTTTGTCGGTTGGTGAACTCAACCGTCAAGTCGTGCGAACCACCAAGACCATCGAAGACTCGAATCTGCGCCGTCCAGGCGTCGGTCGGCGTGGCGTTTCCGTTCAAGTTGCCCGTGAAGGACATTCGAGACGTCACCTGAACCGCGTTGAGGCTGCCAAGAGGAACGTTGATCGTGCTTGCCGTACCAATCGGCGCGCTCGTATCGATATTGCCGAATGCGTCTGCACTCCAACCCGCCGCACGCTCACCCGTGGCTCGGTGAACCAGGTCACCCGCCGCGTCAAGGTCAAAACCACCGTCTCGGGTGTAGGCAATACGATCTGTGTTAGAGATCATAAAGTAGCCGTTCCCTTGAATGGCAAGGTCGGTCGGTCGGTTCGTTGCGTTCAAAGAACCTTGCTCGTTATTAGTGTCCGTACCGGCAACCAAAACGCCCAAGCCGTATTGGATAGCGTTAGTACCACCTCGGCTCTCACTCGGTCGAGCGGCGCCGCGAACGGTTTGAGAAAGCATGTCCTGAAAGGTCACGCGGGAGCCTTTGTAGGCTGTTGTGTTGACGTTGGCAAGGTTGTTGCCAATAACGTTCATTCGAGTTTGTTGCGACTTAATAGAGGCAACACCGGCCAAGAGTGCTTGTAGCATATTTGTTTCCCTGTTTGCTGTTGAACAGGGTGGATTGCCTTTGGAGATTCGCTCCTCTAGCTTGGCCTCCAGGGTTCACCTGGTCCAGCTCTTTTCCACCACAGATTGTATCGGACTAGTTTGATAGTTCTTTAGGTCAGACGACCACCGCGCTATCAATATTTGTAAAGACGTTTTCTTTCAAGTTCTGGCGATCCACTGCTGTGATCACCGTACGGTTTTTGATGCTAACCACGAGCGCTACATCATCGACTAGCACCAACGATTCCTTCGCTCCTTTTTCGGCTGCTTTTTCGACACCCTTCATCACACGATCCCAGTCGGCAGGTTCGAGCTGAATGTTTCGGCTCTGCATGCGCGTCTGGGCGTGACCGGAAACTTTCAACCGATCTTCAAGGATCGATTGAAACTCGCCAGGGGCAATTGCGGGCCCAGTTCGGGCTGCAGGTTGAATCTCAGGGAGTCCATTTGGGACTAACCCTGCGATTTTTGGGTTCTGAATCCTATCCATACGCTAGCTAACGGACTCTAGACGTTCAAGAGGCAAGGTCTGCACCTTCCCAGACGCATCTTGGACCCGAAGAACGATTTGTCCATCGTTCGTCTCGACGCCCTTCACTTGTCCAGCAACGGGAATGGAAGCCGTACCGTTCGTGATGGAACCCGTCACCTGACGGCCAACCAGAGGCAAGTAGTCACTGACGTTGCGTTGAGGCGTCACCGCTTGGATGTTGTTCATTTGAACCTCAACGATGCCGCCGTTAGGCTCTTTAATGCCGACGTAGTACTGCCCGTTCCGCACGTTGAGTTTGCTCACGATGCCCGTGACCAGTTCATTTTCACCCGTGTTTCCTTCGGTCATTGGGCGAACAGCGGTAACTTCTTTGCCCATGAGGTTCTGAGCTTGTTCCAGTTGAGCTTGTTTATTCAACTGATCCATTCCCTGCACCTGACCAAGCTGTGCCATCTGCGCAAAGAAGTCTCGGTCGTTCATCGGTTCCAGCGGGTTTTGGTTTGCGAGCTGAACGGTGAGGAGCTTCAGAAATGCGTCCATATCCAATTCGCTTTTCCGAGCGGTTGGAAGTTTCGGAACGACGTAGTTTGAAGTATTGCTAACGTTTGAAATGCTCATGTATTTGCCTTAGATCGCCACGTCGATCACTTTCTGGAATCTTCGGAAGGTTTCCGATTTTTTCGAGGGGGCTGTTTCCGGTTGAAGACTTCGATCATCTTCGAAACGGAACGATCTGCTCTGGTTACTTCCCTGCTGACCCTGTTGACTTTGCTGTCCCTGGTCTCTTGAGAAGGACTGCCCATTGGACGACGAGCTGAAATCGGAGTTACCCGGATGGCGTTGTCCCTGATCGCCCGGTGAAGAATCCCGGTGAGAGGGTTGCCGATCTCCCGGATTCGATTCGGCGGCGACCGTTACGCGCACCTCCGAATGCCCCTTTTGTTGAAGGTTATGAACGAGGTCTTGTCGAGAATCGTGCAGAAGTTCACGAACTCGCTCGTCTGAAGCCGTAACAACCGCTTCGATATCGTTCTTGACATTACGCACGACGAGCGTGATCGAGCCGAGTTCTTCGGGTTGCATCCGAATGACACTTTCCGATTTGGATCGGGTCACGAGGAGTCGATCAAGGTGCTCCGCCACCTTTCGGACCGTTTCTGACCGAATCTCTAGCAGCGAGTGGTTCCCTTCAATAGCAAGGCGACCATCGGAGACTTTGTTCACGACTGCCTTCGGTTCCAACTTGCTCATGCTTGGTGGCACGGCCAGAATCGATGGAGCAGGAAGTTGCACTTCCGACCCTTTTCCAACAACGAACCCCTCAGACTCTGAGTGGAATCGGGCTCCAATTTCAGGAGCAAACGCTTGATCCCCTGGCTGAGATTCTTTTGACAGTCCTTGAACGGGTTTGTTTGAAACCACGTTTTCGGCTTGCAAAAGCTGGTTCAAAGAGAGTGGTGAGTTCAGGTTCGAGCCGATGGTCACGGGTTCGGCCGCACGAAACACAGTCCCTGGTGAATTCAACACCGAAGCCGATGTTCCTGTCGCCGAAAATGCTTTAGCATCGAGAGGAGCCGGATTTGGCACCGTACCCGATCCCTTTCGAGCCGTCTTGTCAAGCACTGCCCAGGTATGCGCGATTGCCTTCTTGACCGAGTCCGGCGAAGTCGAGAGTTGGTTGAATCCGCTACTCGGTAGCGTCTCAACTGGGACCGCCTCTGCCCTGGGGCTTGCTGCCTTCTCGATCAGTAGAGGTGCAATCCCAGATGCTTTCGCGGACGAAGAACTTTGTAACCTTGCTCCGAAATCAGGAGCCGGGGAAAGGATCTTCGACTCCGCTGATTCAGGCGTCTCAGCCGTGATCTCGAGTGAAGTTGTGGGATCGGAATCCGGTTCGAAAGTCGTCTCTTGGGCGATAGAAATGCCGATGATTCCTAACGCCTGGCTGACCTCAGCGAAGGTGGACTTCGTGCCGGGCAAGTAACTGAGTTCCAAGCTCTCCGGGTCTGTAGAAACCTTTCCTTCTCCACCCAGATTAGGTTGGAGGATCATGGGAGTTCCACCGGGGACCCTGGGTTGATTGAGGTCGACTCTTGGGAGTGGGCCGTTTAGTCCAGAAACTTTGCGAACCTGGTCGAAGAACGGAACGTCCGCGCCTCGTAGCTTTGCCTTCTCATTCACCGGACCGAACAACTGACGTTGATTGTCAACTGTTCTCTGGCCCCGCTGGATTCCGCCCGCGATCTCGGGAGAAGCCTGGGCAGATCTCGTGCCTGACCCCTCATCGAGAACTTGATTTGAAAGAGGCAACCCTTGCACTTCTCCTTTGCCAAGTCCCGTCGAGGCTAGCGAGAGGGCGATCGGGAATTGAATCAGGGGTGCATCGAGAGTAGGTTTTTGCGCCAGTTCCTCGCCTATGAGTTGCTGGAGATCAGTAGTTTGCAATTCCAACTCAGCCGAGAGGATTTCTTCTTTGCCGGCCAACGAAGGATTCACGATCGATACCGCGGAACCTTCCCTGCTTGTTAGGATCGGGCTCGAGGGGAGTTCTACAACTTCCGGCTGCAAAAGAGGAGTGTGGGCAATAACCTCGACCGCTGCAAACCCGTGTTCTAGGAACACCGCTTTCGGTCGAGAGGACGCCTTCGGGGCAATCTCGGCCCCGTCCGGTTTGGCGATGAACGACTGATCAACCTCGTGCAAATGCGGCACCAGGTCTATACCAACTTCGCCCTGTCTCAACTCTGGCGAGTCCAGCTTCTGTAGGGGAGCATTCGGCTCCAGTCCCACTGCTTCTGCCATTGTTGAGAGCGGTGTTCGTGATTCGCTGATCCCTGCCAAGACCGTAGCGAATTCCCTGGAAGGAATTTCTGCTTCAGCACTTAGCGGGGCGAATCCGAACAGGAAGGGCGTCTCAGAGACGTTTTTAACTTCCATGCTCTACACAGGGGTTATCGGCGAGATCACGATTTCCTTTAGTCCCCCCACGCTCACTCATTCAAGTTCGACATAGGTTCAGTGAATCTGCCATAATAGGGGAGATGCCAGGACGGCCGATCCCAACTACCATTGAAGCTGTCCTCTTCGACGTCGACGGCACCTTAATGGATAGCGTTGACATGATCGTCGCCGGTCTAACCGAGACTTTCGCAAAGTATCGTGGCGTGCATCTAGCTCCGGAAGTGGTGCGTGGACTCATCGGGACACCCCTTCGCAAGCAACTTCGGCTTTTCACCGACATCGAACCGTCGCAGGACGAGATCGACGAGATGACCGAGTTCGCAATGGAGGCATTCGAAAAGAACGTCTCCCTGGAGCAACCGTTTTCTTCGGCCATTGAAGCCTTAAAGATTTTCTCTCAATCCGGCGCACGGATTGCCCTTGTAACTTCCAAAAACCGATTCGAACTCGAGAGCTTTATGCAGCGAATCGACTGGGCAGATTACATCGACGCAACCGTCTGCGCTTCTGACGTACACGACCCTAAGCCCCATCCGGAAAGTGCGCTGCTTGCACTGCAGAAACTCGGATGCCAGGCATCGCGCTCCTTATTCATTGGCGATTCCGTCTTTGATATGAGATGCGGCGCGGAAGCAGGGCTCGCCACAGTGGCGGTTTCTTACGGTGCCGCCTCTAAGGATGCTCTTCAAGGTGAAGAGCCAACCGTTTTACTTGACACCCCCCAAGCTCTTCTCGAGTGGGCTTTACGAACAACGAACAAATCACTAACATGCCCCGGAAAAAGCAACTAGAAACCGCCTCCACCGAGACGTCTGCCCCTTCAAACCAAAGCTCCCCTGCAACACCCTCCGCGCCAAAGCGATTGGGCAAAAAGCTTCCTAAGTCAGAAGAGAAAACTGACATGACTGCTCCCGCTGTCGTGGTCGCTCCAGAGGTCCCCGTTGAGCCAAAACTCGAGGAAAAATCGCCTCGGCGGAGCTTCCGCAATAAGCGAGAGGTAGAGCCAAAGGAAACTCCTGCGCCGGTTGCGGCAGTAAGCGCAACGGATACCGCTGACGACCTGGATCTTCCGATTCCAACGTTCCGATCGCGAGAATCGGTCCGTCCAGCGAGGACCACCGACAAGCCCCGCGTTTCTGAGCCTAAAGCAACTGAGCAGGTTGCTCCAGAGGAGTCCAAAGCAACGGCACGTCCGGTTCGCGGTCGACTCGGTCGAGCAAAGACGGAAGACACCGCAGTTAGCGCGCCGACCGCTCCCGTAGCGAAGGTCTCTGCTCCTGCGTTCTCGCCCACCGAAGTCGATGGCGATCTGAGCGACATTCAGCTCTCCTTCCGACCACGATCAACGTCGGCTCCAGCAGCGAGGCCTGATCGTGATCCGAAGCCCCGGGAGACCACCGAAAACTCGGCGAAACCGGCAACCCCAGAGCGCAAGGTAGCGAAGCTTCCGGCCGTGGAACTCGCCCCTATCGAGGAGTTCCTAAGCCTCGATATTGATCTTCCGATGCCCGTATGGCGTGAGAAGACAGAGGGTCCCACCGAATCTGAAGAGCCACGATCGTCCGACCGAGATGGGGATCGGCGCCGCTCGCGCAACAACCGCCGGGGGTCTAAACCGGAGGTAGCTCCAGAAAAGGCATCTGCACAGGAGTCCGAAGAATCCGAATGGGATTCGCCCGTTGAAGATGACAACTCGGCTCCGACGTTCCGGCCGAAACTTCGCGAAAAGCCAAAGTCGATCATCCCGCCGAGAGCTCTTATCGAGATTCCCGAGGCCGCGCCTCAGGTCATCTTGCGAAACGGTCAGCCGACCCTCGTAAAGGGTGGCAAAGTATTCCCGCCATTCTTCTTTGCCTCCGAGCCTGCGGACGACACTCGTGTTGCTAACGTGCTCGACCAGGTCAAACAGGCGGCAGAGGCAGGCGTTCATCTCTTCCTTTATCGGTTGGATGTTCACCTCGATGAGAACGGTGTAGATGCAGCCGCCCGGCGTGCATCCGATCTTGTCAGAAAGACTCTTGAAGTCGATCCGCAAGCTCAGGTCGCATTCCGAATCCGGCTCGATTTCGCGGGTGGATGGGACGAGCGGTATCCCAATGCGGTTTACCGATTGGGTAATGGTCGCATTGGTCGGCCGAGTCTTTCCGATGACTCCATCTGGAACGACGCCATCAAACTGCTGGTCCGGTTTACCAAAGCCCTGCGGTCCTCCAACGTGGCAAGCAGCGTTTTGGGTCTTCACCTAGACAGTGGAATCTGGTTCCAATCCGCGGATATCACACCGGATCGAAGCCAAGCCGCGCAGGAGAAGTTCCGAGCGTGGGTGCGAGAGCGCTACGTTAACGACGACGTCATGCTCCAAGCCTCTTGGTTCGATGGCTCGGCGACCTTCGAAGACATTATCCTTCCGAAAGTCGAACTCCGAAAAGAAGATCGTTCGATCCTCCTCGACCGTAAGCAACGGCCGATTGTGGATGCGATGCTGTTCTACAGCGATCAAACGATGGCCCGAATCGCCGACGTTTCGTATGCCCTTAAGGAAGCATCGGAAGGTTGGTTCCTGATCGGTCTCGAATACGGCCTGAGCCTGGAGCATCCGCATCCAAACAGCTGCCAACTTTCGCTCGGCAAGGTTCTACGGACACCAGAAATCGACTTTATCTCCGCCCCAAGCGGCTACTCTTCACGAGAGCCGGGGCAGTGTGCGCCCTTCGCAACCATGGTCGACAGCTTTGCCCTCAACGGCAAATTGTTCTTTAGCGAGCTGGATTACAAGACTTCCCTTGCCCGAGGAACCGAGCCGGACACGCACAACGTGATGCTTCGAACGCCTCAGGCTCTTGAGAGCGTCCACAATCGCGACCTCGGTGGAGCGTTGGCGCACTCGGCGGGCCTCATCTGGTCCGATACCTTTGGCAACGGATGGCTCACCGCCAACAGCGTTTGGGAGCGCGCCGCAAAGAGCGAAGATGTTCTTGTTCGCCGAATGGCAGCCGATACGAAGGATCCAGAAGTTGCCGTCTTCCTAGACGAGCGAACCCTGGCTTACGTCAACGACCAAAACGCCTTCAAGACCCTTCTTCACTCCCTGCGCGAGGCGGTGCTTCGAGCAGGCGTGAGCGTTGGTTTCTATCTGATCAGCGACCTTGCGCACCGTGAGCGATTCCCAGAGACGAAGCTCAACATCTTCGTCAACGCCTGGGATATTCGGTCTGACCTACGCGCCGCGATCAAAACTCGCCTACAGCGCGATGGCAAAGTTCTCGCTTGGCTATATGCGGGTGGACTCTTCGACTCCGGTCGAGATTCCTTGGAGCGAGTGCGCGAAGTAACGGGTATCGCCATCAAGCCCCAGCCCATCTTCAGCAAGCCCGGAACGACGATCCTCGATCGGCGCCATCCGCTCGCTTCTGCGTTCCCAACCGGGACGATCAAATCAGACGTAGAGTTGTCACCAACCTACTTTGCCATTCCTGAAGACGGACACGTGATCGGCGAGTACACCCAGAGCGGTCTCCCCAGCTTCGTGGTTCGGAATGTGACCGGCGAGATGCCCGATCTTGATTGGACATCGGTGTTCCTTGGCGAAGCAACCGTGAATTCGGGGCTCATTCGGGCTCTGGCTCAGATGGCAGGTGCTCACGTTTGGAGCCACAGTGATGACGTGGTCCACGTTCGACCGCCGTTCCTTACCGTGCACTGCTCCGCCGAGGGATCCAGGGCGATCACCATGCCGAACCGTTGGAGCGCCATCAACGCTTCTTCCGGCGATTGGGCGATGGTGGATGCCACAAACCTCCGATTTGTCGGAATCGATGGCAGCAACCACACCTACTATGTCGGTCCAAAGGAAGAGCTTCAAGCGATGCTTGAGCAGAACCCGAACGACTTGCTCAAGATCTCTGAGCTGCCGCCGAGAGACTCCAATATCCGGGTCGACGCCACGAACTTTGACGTTCCGATCGTTCGGCTGGACGAGTTCATGAACGGATTCGAAACCGAAGATTCCATTGATGAATGGTTCTTGCGACCGGTGGAGGAGACGTCTGAAGATTCCGCCGAGGATGAAGTGACCTCCGAGGTTCCGGGTCGGTCTCGACGACGACGACGACGAGGGAATCGAGGACGCGATCGGAACGATATTCCGGCGGATGCGACCGTTGAAAATTACGCGGTTGGAGACGACTTTGACATGCCCGTAGTGTTCCGAAGGAAGGACTGAGAGAGATGGACTTTAGATCCGGACGCGTCGCCCTCATCGGTAAACCCAACGTAGGCAAAAGCACCCTGCTCAACTTCATTGTTGGGCATAAAGTGAGCATTGTCTCGAACAAGCCCCAGACCACTCGAAGGAGTGTTCTGGGAATTGCCACCACCGACACGTATCAGATTGCGTTTGTGGATACCCCTGGTATTCACGAGCCGCACAACCGCCTCGGCCGATCGATGGTGGAGCAGGCTCGCTCTGCGCTTCACGATCTGGACCTCGTTCTGTATGTCGTCGATGGATCCAAGTCGCCGGACGATGAGGATCGACACGTCGCCGCTCTCGTTCGATCTTGCGGAGTTCCCGTTGTCGTGTGTCTGAACAAGATGGACAAACTGCGGGCCGAGCAAGTGATTAGAAATGTAGAAGCCTATTGCGAACTGGTTGGTGTGGGCGAGGAAGACTACATGCTCACCACGGCCACCAAGGGCACAAACGTGGAGAAATTGGTCGACCTACTGGTTTCTCGGCTGCCGCAGCGAGCGCCCCTATTCCCAGAAGACGAGTTTACGGACCAGAGTGCCCGGTTCATGGCCGGGGAATTTGTGCGAGAAAAGATCCTGGAAAGGACTCGCGAAGAGGTTCCTCACGCAACGGGCGTCGTGGTCGAATCCTGGCAGGACGAAGAGAACATCGTCCGGATCCTCGCCTCGATCATTGTCGACAAATCGAGTCAGCGGGCAATTCTCTTAGGAAGAGGGGGGCAATTCATCAAGAGCATCGGCACCGATTCCCGCAAGGAAATCGAGGAAATGCTCGGGAAGCAAATCTTCCTGGAATTGCACGTTCGAGTTGAGGAAGGGTGGAGGCAAAATCCCCGCACCCTTCGAGAGATGTACGAATAACTTCCCTAGCGGGTGCTGGGGATCTTCACCTTGACGAATCGATTCGACCCGTTTCGGTTCTTAGTTAGTTCGAACGCGTCGAACAGTTCACCCGTGATCTTGTAAGCCTCGAAGCGCACTTTGTCGTGGGTGACTCGAATGATCTGGAAAAGCTGCGTCCAGTTGGCGACCTTATCCATATCCTTTTCTGCGGTCTCGCCAAGCTCGTACATCTTCGGGCCACTCACCGAGACGACGTACACGGTTCCGCTGCCCTTATCTTGAGCGGTTAGGCCCGTGGGAACGTTGAACCTTCCGTACGTGTGATCGTGCCCTTGAAGAACCAACGCGACGTTGTACTTCTGGAAAATCGGCTGCCAAAGCTTCCTGATTTCCGGGTTATCTCGATTCTTTGCCGTCGAGTAGACCGGGTGGTGGAAGGTCGCAAAAATCCACCGGGCCTTTGCCTTGGAGAGAGTCGACTCCAACCATTTGGCTTGCTCTTCGATGCGCTCGTTTGAGTTAAGAGCGATGAACAGCGCCCCCTGATAGTTGATGGCGAAGTTGGAGCCTTCGAGTCCGGCAAGCCCGTTAGAGGGTTGGGCGAACTGTGGTTTCCAAAACGTCGAGATCAACCGTGCGTCGCCCACCTTCGCGTACTCGTGGTTGCCGGGCACGGCAAGGCACGGGATGGATCCATGGATGAACGATCCCGCATAGAACCAATCAGCCCATTCGTTGTCGTTGTTTCCAACGTTGATCAGGTCTCCGGCATGGAGCAGCAAATCCGCTTTGGGAAGTTCTCGATACGAGTTGCGAATCGCTCGCGACCAAAGTGACTTGACGTCGTTTTGGGCATCGCCGAAATAGATGAAGCTGAACGGTTGAACCTTTTCAGCCTCCGTCACGGCATGGGCCGTCCGGAAGTCGATCCACTCGCTCCACGTCTTTCCATCACCCACTCGGTAGCTGTAGGCTGTCCCAGGCGTGAGTCCCTCAAATCGAACTCGGTGATACTGCACCTTGTTCCCGTTAGAAAGCGCCACTGCCTGCGAGGTACCCACGACCTCACGCGCCGTCTTGACGAATCGTGGGTCAGCCGAGGCAACCGAAATCTGACCCAAAGCCTTTTCGACCGTAGCTTCGGTTCGCCATGAAACCACGGCGTTGCGGCTGAGGTCTTCGTGCGAGTTGAGAAGGACTCGTTCTGGAACCGCCGATTGCGCGGCGCCCAGGACGGCAAGACAAAGAGTCACGAAAAGTGAAAAGATTCGAACTGCACTTCGGATCACCCTCAAAGGAAACCCCATCTTTTGAGCTTTTGACCCTCAGTTAACAAAAAGGCGGTCACCGAAGTGACCGCCTTTTGACTCTGCTGACTCTTTGGTGCGTTAGTCGAGTTCTTTCCAGCTGTCTTTGACTTGCTGATTGGCTCGTCGCCGAACCTGACCGTATTGTCGCTGAGTACCCGACTGCGCGGTTACGGTTGCTTGCTCGACGCGGGTAGCAACGACCTGGTTCTGGTTGAGCTGCTTGAGCGCATGCGCAACCAATCCCTCGCTTTCGCCTCGCTTCTTAATGATCGCCTTGTCCCATAGGTAGAGGATCGGTGCAGCATTGAAGATGGACGAGTACGTACCGGACACGATACCGATGAGCATCGTGAGCATGAAGAACTTCAGGTCCGGCGAAGTCGTTCCGCCAAAGATAAGGATGAGCAGGGTCGCAATAACCGTGAGCGACGTGTTCAAGGATCGGGCGAACGACTGTCGAACGGACTCGTTCATCAAGTGCGCAAGGTTTTCACCCGCCGTCGGGTGAGCCAAGTTCTCTCGAATTCGGTCGAAGATGACAATCGTGTCGTGGACCGAGAAGCCGATGATGGTCAACATCGCCGTCAAGAAGAGCGCACTGATTTCCCACCCTTGGAAGAAACCAACCGCCGCAGCGAGGAAGATAACCACCAAGATGTCGTGGATGAGGGCACCCACTGCGGAGAGACCAAATCGGAGACCCTGCTTGAAACCACCGACCGAGAATCCGAATCGGAGAGCGAGGTAGATGATGATCAAGCCCGTCGAGAAAACAACACCCTTGATCGCACCTTCTTGGACTTCCCGCTGTACGGTAGGTCCGATGTCGCTGAGCTCCTTCAGCGTCGCGCCTTGAAGTCCACCGGATTGAGCGACGAAGTCACCCTTTGCGGCGTTGGTGGTCATCGACTTCACTTTTTCCGAAGGCGGGATGGTGATGTAGAGAATCTTCTCGTTCGCTTGGCTAGAACCAAGTTTGACGTTACTTCCCTTCAGTCCGGCCTTTTCGAGATTGGACGAAACGGTGCTTGGGACCAGGTTTGAAGAAGCAGGAACCGTATAGACGAGTTCTGTTCCACCGGTGAACTCAACGTTGAACTTGAATCCGCCCATGAACGCGAACGGAATGCCAACAACCACCGTGAGGGCAGAAATGATAAACCACTTCTTTGGCCTGTCGACGATGTGCATCTCTTTCTGCTCGAGCTTCTTGAACCAGTTGGTTTCAAGGGCGTACCACTTAGGATTCGCGCCGATGCCTGAACCGACAAGGAAGATAAGAAGCGACCGAGTGACCGTCACCGCAGTGAACAGCGAGATCGCAACACCAATGATGAGCGTGGTGGCAAAGCCTTTGACCGGACCCGTTCCGACTCCAGCAAGAACGATCGACGTAAGGATCGTACAGGCGTTGGAGTCAACGATGGCAGGCAAAGCTCGCTTGAACCCGAGTTCGAGAGCCGTCTGTAGCGATCGTCCGGCCTTCATCTCTTCCTTGAATCGTTCGAAGACAAGGATGTTAGCGTCCACCGCCATACCAACAGAGAGGATGAAACCTGCGATGGCGGCCAAGCTAAACGTTGCACCAACCGCTTTGAGAGCGGTGAGCGTAAAGAGCGTGTACAGGCAGAGCGCGATAAGCGCGACGAAACCTGGGAACAGGTAGTAGGCGATGAGATAAAGCGAAATGATTGCGAACGACACCGCACCAGCGATCATCATTTTGTCGTACGCGCTCGATCCGATGGTTGGGTCGACGACTTGGCTCGCTTCTTCCTTTAGGTTTACGGGCAAAGAACCTGCGTTGAGCAAGTTAACAAGGTTGCGCACGTAGGTAGGCGTGAAGGTTCCGGTGATTCGAGCGGATTCTCGGAGAACCTGGTCTTCGACCACCGCCGCGATACTCAGAACCCGTCCGTCAAGAACACAGGCGATTTTTTCTCGCTTGCCCTTGTACGTCTCACTCCACAGACCCATCTTCTCTGCACCCGCGGGCGAGAAGTTCATGACAGGCTCGAAGGAGTCGCCAAGCGGATTAGCTTGGGCGTTCGCCAGTTCTTCGCCTGCCAGGATTGGCTCCCAACCCTCGATCATCGCCGTATATTCCGGCGTTCCAGGGGTCAGGACTTTGCCATCGGACTTCCTTGTGAACGAGACTTCGGGGTTATCCGGGTCTTTACCGTCACCGGCTTCTCGGTAGTCGCGGTAGCTGGCTTTTTCCGTGTCCACGGTCTTTGCCCAGTAAAACTCGATTCGAGCACTGGATCCGATCTGGGCTTTGGCTTTGTCGATGTCCTTGATTCCGGGCAGTTCGACGATGATTTGGTCAACGCCCTTTGCCGCAACAACAGGTTCCGCAGCCATTCCCGAAGCTCGCCGGGTCATGACGTTAACAATCTTGTCCCGTGCAGAGTTGAATGCAGACTCCTCCGTGGCCCCCTTGTCTCTGTCCGCCTTGGTAAGTTCCATGCGGTAGGTGAGGCGAACGCCACCCTTGATGTCAAGGCCGTAGGAGGTCGGCAGAGCCTTGAAAATCAATCCGGAGATGATTCCTAGCGCGACCACGAACAGAAGGAAATAATAACTGCGTGCTTGCAAATTGCTACCCGTCTCTTAGTTAAGAGATAACCGTCGAAGTATACCAACCAGGGGGAAGAGGGTTGATAAAGAGATTGCCCTCGGCCAATGACCGAGGGCAATGTATGGTTCCGTTTTGAATCAGTCTCGAGCCCAGAACATGGGGCCGGCTTCCTCGAAAATGACGGCCTCTTTGAGTACGCCGAGCGCTTTTCGCAGCCCTTCCATGGAAGACATCAGACCATCCTCGTGCTCGATGCTCAGCACGTAGTCGTATCCAACGGTTCGAAGTGTGGAGACAAAATCCTTCCACCACTCCACCGAGTGTCCGTAACCAACGGATCGGAACACCCAGCTCCGGTTCATGATGTCGCCGTAGGACTTGGTGTCCAGGTTGCCATTTCGACCCGAGTTGTACGGATCGATCTTGGTGTCCTTCGCGTGGACGTGATACAGAGCGCCTTCTTGTCCAAGTTCTCTAACAGCAGCGATGGGATCGATTCCCTGCCACCAAAGGTGCGAAGGGTCGAAGTTGGCACCGATCGAATCGCCGACAGCGTTCCGAAGTTTCAGGAGCGTGTCGTTGGAGTAGACCGCAAAGCCGGGGTGCATTTCGATGCAGAACTTGACGTTGTTCTCCTTCAGGAGCTTTGCTTGCTCCGTCCAGTAGGGGATCATCACCTCGTTCCACTGATACTCCAAGATGTCTCGGAACTCGTCTGGCCAAGCACAGGTAACCCAGTTCGGGTTGACCGCGTTAGGACCGTCCCCCGGACAGCCCGAAAAACCGTTGACGCAGGGCACGCCCAGAAGACCCGCAAGTTTGACCGCGTTCACAAACGCGTTATGGTGGTCTTCGGCGATTGCCTTGTTCGGGTGAACCGGATTTCCGTGGATCGAAAGAGCAGACAAAGTGAGACCTCGGCTGTGAATCTTATTCAGCAAGGCGTCTCGCTCGGCTTTGCTCTCAATCAAAGCGGGAACGTCGATGTGGGGCGTTCCAGGATAAGCACCGGCGCCAATTTCCACACTCTGGATCCCTTCGGCTACGCAGGTATCGAGAGCATCCTCAAGAGGTCGGTCGCCGAAAAGCGCAATGAACAGTCCGATCTTCATTGCCTATGTTGTTACCCGGAATCAGAAGACGGTGTCGAACCTCTTTACATCGGAAACAAAAAAAGCCCCTCTAAAGCGAGGGGCTTTGATCGACAACAAGACTAGAGTGCTGCAACTGCTGCCGCAACCGCACCAAAATCGGGGAGGTCGAGGGGGGTCGGAGTCTCTTCGGAATACGCAACCGTCCCGTCCGTAGCAACGATGAAAGCGGCTCGCTTAGAAGACGGTCCGAGACCAACCAGGTCAGGCAGAACTACATCAAACCCTTCCACGAGTTGATGTCGATAGTCGCTCAAGAGTGGAACCGAGATGTTGTTGGCCTTCGCCCAAGCCGATTGCGCAAAGGGAGAGTCAACGGACACTCCAAAGACCTTGGCACCGGGGATGCTGTGAACTCCACCGCTCACATCACACATCTCTTGGGTGCAAACACCCGTGAATGCGGCAGGGAAAAACAAAAGAACGACAGGGCCTGCAGCGTATTCGCTAGCAAGATCGACGTCCACGAGACCCTCAGGTCCCATGCTTTTCAAAGTTAATGCGGGTGCTTTGGTTCCAACAGCGATAGCCATACCTCAAGGTGATACGTACCGCCTAACTTGAAAGTCTCAAACCGATGGTTTTAAAAACAAAAAAACCCCACCGAAGTGGGGTTCTTGAACTTGAACCGGGCAACGATCCTATCTCGCGGCACCCTGCGGTGCAACTACCTCGGACGCTGAGGAGCTTAACTTCCGTGTTCGGGATGGGAACGGGTGTGACCTCCTCGCCATGGTCACCCGGAAATCGAAGGGCTTAGCCCTTTGAAAACCGTACAAAGATTCTAGCGCGTCTTACACTTAATAAAAGCTTGTAACAAGCCCTCGTCCAATTAGTATCGGTCACCTTAATACATTACTGTACTCACAGCTCCGACCTATCAACCCGGTAGTCTTCCGGGGGACTTACTCTTTCGATGGGAAATCTGATCTTGGGGTGTGCTTGGCGCTTAGATGCTTTCAGCGCTTATCACTGCCCGACGTGGCTACCCTGCATCTGCTCCTGGCGGAACAACAGGTACACCAGAGGTCGGTTCACTCCGGTCCTCTCGTACTAAGAGCGACTCCCCTCAAATTTCCTACGTGCGCAGTGGATAGGGACCGAACTGGCTCACGCCGTTCTGAACCCAGCTCGCGTGCCGCTTTAATCCGTGAACTCCGGAACCCTTGGGACCTTGTACAGCCCCAGGATGCGACGAGCCGACATCGAGGTGCCAAACCATGCCGTCGCTGTGAGCGCTCGGGCAAGATCAGCCTGTTATCCCCGGGGTAGCTTATATCCGTTGAACCCTGGCGTGCCCACGCACAACCAGAGGGTCACTTAGCTCGACTTTCGTCCCTGCTCGACTTGTAAGTCTCACAGTCAAACCCACTCTATACCTATACGCTCAACGCCTGATTTCCAACCAGGCTGAGTGGATCTTTAGGCGCCTCCGTTACCTTTTGGGAGGCGACCGCCCCAGTCAAACTACCCGCCTGTCAATGTCTCCAACCCAGATAATGGGTCAGGTTAGAAAGCCAGATGCAAAAGGGTGGTGTTCCATTGGTGCTTACGCTCCCACCTACGCTCTGCATTTACACCCAACCATCAATGACAAGGTGTAGTAAAGCTCCACGGGGTCTTTCCGTCCTACTGCGCATAGCCCGCATCTTCACGGGCGCTACAATTTCACCGAGCTTCTCGTTGAGACAGTGCCAAAGTCGTTACACCTTTCATGCGGGTCGGTATTTAGCCGACAAGGAATTTCGCTACCTTAGGACCGTTAGAGTTACGGCCGCCATTCACCCGGGCTTCGATTCAATGCTTCGGTTTCCCTAACATCTCCTGTTAACCTACGGGCATTGGGCAGGTGTCAGCCCCTATACATCGGCTTTCGCCTTTGCAGAGACCTGTGTTTTTGGTAAACAGTCGCCTTGGCTGCTTCGCTGCGACCCCTTGCGGGGCGCCCCTTATTGCTAACTTACGGGGCTCATTTGCCTAGTTCCTTAACGAGAGTTCTCTCGAACGCCTTAGTCTCCTCGACTCACCCACCTGTGTCGGTTTACAGTACGGTCAGATATATGATTAACGCTGTGGGACTTTTCTAGGCCCCTCGCAATCTCAGTTTGGTTCACCCGAAGGATCCCCATCCCCGGTCCCGCTCTTCTGAAAAGATCCGTTTCGGGATCTAGAGTTTCGACCTAGTCTGGAACTACCAACAGTCCAGTAGAGACTTTGAGAAACGTCCTCCCCTGGCTCATATACCTGGGTCAGGAATATCTACCTGATGTCCATCGGCTACGCCTTCTGGCCTCACCTTAGGGACCGCCTAACTTCCGTCTGACGAACATAGCCGGAAAAACCTTAGGTTTTCGGCGGACAGGATTCTCACCTGTCTTAGCGCTACTTATGCCTGCATTCTCACTTGCGTGCGCTCCACCTGTGCTTTCGCTCAAGCTTCACAGCGCACTCAACGCTCCCCTACCACTCCACTATTGTGAAGTCCGAAGCTTCGGGAGGACGCTTTAGCCCCCTTACATTTTCCGCGCAAGATCACATTCGGCCAGTAAGCTATTACGCACTTTTTAAAGGGTGGCTGCTTCCAAGCCAACCTCCTGGCTGTTAACGCGATCTCACATCGTTTCACACTTAGCGTCCGTTTAGGGCCCTTAGCTGTCGATCTGGGCTGTTTCCCTTTTGACGACGGATCTTATCACTCGCCGTCTCACTGCCTGGCTCAATTTATGGGTATTCGGAGTTTGGTTGGGTTCGGTAAGCCGGTAAGCCCCCTAGCCCATTCAGTGCTCTACCCCCCATAAACATACCAAACGCTGCACCTCAATGCATTTCGGGGAGAACCAGCTATCTCTGCGTTCGATTGGCATTTCACCGGACTAACCACAGCTCATCCCGAGACTTTTCAACGTCAATGAGTTCGGCCCTCCATGGTGTGTTACCACCACTTCAGCCTGGCCATGGCTAGATCACGCAGTTTCGGGTCTACTAATACTGACTTGACGCTCTATTCGAACTCGATTTCTCTCCGCCTCCGTGTCTGAAACACTTAAGCTTGCCAATACTAGTAACTCGCAGGCTCATTCTGCAAAAGGTACGCCATCGCACAGGTTCAGATTGCTCTGAACATAGTGCTCTGACTGTTTGTGGATAACGCGATTTCAGGTTCTATTTCACTCCCCTACCCGGGGTTCTTTTCACCTTTCCCTCACGGTACTGGATGCACTATCGGTGACAAGTCGTATTTAGCCTTACCCAGTGGTCTGGGCAGGTTCACGCGGAATTCCTCGTGCTCCGCGCTACTCAGGTACCACCTGAAATTCGTTGTTGAATTTTTATATACGGGGCTTTCACCCTCTATGGCCGGATTTTCCAAACCGTTCTATTAACTCTCACGTTTCCTTTTCCAACTCACTCCTAAATCAAGCGTTAGCCTGAATTAGAAGGAAAGTTGGTGGTGGCCCTACAACCCCAACCGGCAAGCCGATTGGTTTGGGCTCTTCCGATTTCGCTCGCCGCTACTTACGGAATCTCATTCGATTTCTTTTCCACAGGTTACTTAGATGTTTCAGTTCACCTGGTGCCCTCCTCATATCCTATGTGTTCAGATATGGGTGACGGAGTATTGCTCCGCCGGGTTCCCCCATTCGGAAATCTCGGGATCACAGTTCTTGTGCAACTCCCCCGAGCGTTTCGCCGCTTACGCGTCCTTCTTCGGCAACTTGTCCCTAGGCATTCGTCGCGTACCCTCTTAAGCTTGTTTACGCAGCTCTTATTGAGTGCTCGATGCGCTAGAATCTCTATGCGGTTTTCAAAGTTCTCTGCCTCTCGGCTTTCTTTTTGTCTGCGTCTTTGTGTCGCTGACAAGAGAAAATGATACCGGAAGCCATCCCCCATGTCAAGAGCACGTAAAGAAATCTTTGAAAAAAACTCTTTTCGGGCTCCTGAATCGTCTTGAACTCTTTGGGCGTCGCAGGTTCAATTGAACCTAGCAAATAGGCCTTGTTGGGCTTCTTCAGCGCTCCGTGCGATTTCAATTCGCCATCAAAGAACTCTGAGTAAACAGAAAAAGGGGAGCACCTTACGGTGACTCCCCCTTCATTCATCCCTGAGACGTGCCGTCTCGGTCAGCCCTTACTTCTCGAAGATGGACAAGCCGGCCTTGTTCCAGTCATCCAGGAATCGCTGCAGACCGGAATCGGTGAGAGGATGCTTGAACAGAGCCTCAATGACCTTAAGCGGCATCGTGGCAACATGCGCCCCGCTCTGAATCGCTTGCAGCACGTGGAGCGGGTGCCGAACGGATGCGACGAGCACCTCCGAACGATATCCGTAGGTAGCGACCATCTCTACCGTCTCGGTGACCGCGTTCATCCCGTCGGTGGCCAAGTCGTCCACCCTTCCCACGAAGTTCGAGATGTACGTTGCGCCCGCCTTTGCCGCCATCAAAGCCTGGCCAACGGTGAACACTAGCGTCACGTTCGTTTTGATCCCCTTGTCGGAAAGGGTCTTCACCAGCCGAACCCCGGGCTCGATCAGAGGCACCTTTACAACGATCTGAGGATGCCACGAGGCAATCTCGAGAGCCTCCTTCAGCATGGTGTCGTAATCGGTTGCCACCACTTCCGCAGAAATGTCGCCTCCGGGAACGGCCTCGCAGATCGCCAGAACCGTTTCTTTAAAGCCCTTTCCGGACTTAGCGATGAGGGTCGGGTTTGTTGTTACGCCGTCAAGGACGCCCCATTCGGCTGCACGCTTGACTTCTTCGATATCGCCTGTGTCGACAAAGAGCTTCATCGGAACCTAGTTTACGCCAACTCCTTTGCCACCTTTCCAGGTCATTAATGAAGCCGGCAAAGTTCTGCGACTTCATAATTCAGGTGTGGATATGTTTGGCCCCATCGCCGCCCCGATCACAGCTCTAGGGGGGGCGGTGGCGGTCATCCGGGTGGATGGATCCGGAAGCTGGTTGTTGAGGAACTCCATTCTTGCCTCACCCATCGAGCCCACTCCACGAAGATCCCTCTATGCCAAGTTTCTCAACGGCGACGATGGTCTGATCACCTTCTTCGAACAGGGCTCCTCCTTCACAGGCAACGAGGGCTTCGAATGCGCTGTCCACGGGTCGCCAGCTTCGGTTCGCCACATCCTAGAGCGTCTCTACCAAGGGGGGTGTGCCCCCGCTCGACCCGGAGAGTTTTCCGAGCGAGCATTTCTGAACGGCAAAATCGACCTCACACAGGCAGAAGCCATCGACGAAACCATCCGCGCGCTCACCGATCGTCAGCTCAAGATGGCGAATGAAAATCGAGAAGGAGCGCTTCGCATAAGGATAGAGAAGGCGCTCGACCCCCTCCAAACCGTCATTGCAACGCTCGAGGCGCACGTTGACTTCAGTGAGGAACTCGGCGATCCAGATCCGGATGAGTTGATCGCCAAACTGGAAGTTGCGCTTGACGAGTTGAAAGCGCTGACCGCAGCCGAGCACTACGGGCGTCTCGTTCGCAACGGAATCCGCACCGCCCTTTTGGGCAGACCAAACGCGGGCAAATCGAGCTTGTTCAACGCAATACTTGGCAGCAACCGCGCGATTGTCACGGAAATTGAAGGCACCACTCGGGACTACTTAGAAGATTCATTTGAGATCGAGGGACTTCTATTCACTCTTGTCGATACCGCCGGGCTGAGAAGTTCCACGGATACGGTCGAGGAAGAGGGTATTCGTCGCACTCGCATTCAAGCTGAATCGGCCGACTTGATTCTCTATCTGTACGATGGTTCAAAGGGTTGGACAGAGGAAGACGAGTCGGAATTCTCACGACTTTCCAAGCTCAACGCTTCCCTACTTCGCATCGCCACAAAGGCGGACCTAGTCGCAACCAATCCGGACCTGAGCATTTCCACGCTCACTCAAGAGGGATTTCCAGAGCTTCGAAAACAGCTCGTCAGTCTCGTTCCAGAAACCGAACCCGGAACTCCGAACGCTCGACACAAAGTGGAATTGGCATGTGCAATCGAATCCATTGAATCCGCGATTGCGAGCATTCACCATGCTTTGCCAATGGACCTTGCCGTCACCCATCTTCGCTCGGCTGAGTTTTCCCTTGGTGCAATCATCGGGCTTTCACCATCGGGCGACGTCCTGGAGCGGATTTTCTCGAAATTCTGCATCGGAAAGTGAAAATTCTTCGCTAGAACGGAAACCTATCCCCGTGTTACAGAGTTAATAATTCTACAAGCAAATCACTTGATAACAAGAGACTCAAATGCGATTCGAAAAACTCACTCTGAAAGCCCAGGACGCCTTCCATTTGGCGCAAGAAACTGCCGAGCAGCAGCAGCATCAACTCATCGAGGATATGCACATGCTCTCCGGGTTGCTCAACCAGAAGGAGTCCCTCTCATTGAGCCTTCTTCAGAAAGTGGGCATTTCTACAGATGCCCTCCAAACTGAAATTGAGCGCGCCATCGGGCAGATGCCCAAAATTTCGGGGACCAACACTTCCCACGGCTCGGCCCTTGCACCCAACTTCCAGCAGCTTTCGCAACGGGCATTTGGCGAGGCAGAAAAGCTTGGGGATGAGTACGTCTCCACCGAGCACTTCCTGCTCGCCTTTCTTGGCGGAGATACCCCGGCGTGCAAGCTGCTTCGATCTCAGCCGATCAACCGCGACTCCTTGCTTAAGGCCATCGACTCGGTTCGCGGAGGGCGAAAAGTGATGGATCAGAATCCCGAAGAGAAGTATCAAGCGCTCGAAAAGTTTGGAATCGACCTCACGGCAAGAGCCAGGCAGGGTGCGTTAGACCCGGTTATTGGTCGCGATGAGGAGATCCGGCGGGTCATTCAAGTACTCAGTCGCCGAACCAAGAACAACCCCGTCCTCATCGGCGCGCCTGGTGTCGGAAAAACGGCGGTTGCCGAAGGACTCGCGCAAAGAATCGTCTCCGGAGACGTTCCGGAAGGGCTTCGAGGCAAGTCGGTCATCGTGCTCGATATGGGTGCGCTCGTGGCGGGCTCTAAGTATCGAGGTGAATTTGAAGAGCGCCTCAAAGCTGTCTTGGACGATATCGCCCGGGCCGAGGGGCAAGTCGTCCTCTTTATCGATGAGATTCACACGCTTGTAGGAGCGGGTCGAGCCGAGGGAAGCATGGACGCGGCGAACCTGTTGAAGCCGATGCTCGCCCGAGGCGAACTTCGCTGCATCGGGGCGACCACTCTAGACGAATACCGAAAGTACATCGAGAAAGACAAAGCTCTGGAGCGGCGATTCCAAACTGTCCTGGTCGATGAGCCCACTGTCGAAGAAACGATCTCTATTCTTCGCGGACTGAAGCAGCGCTACGAGATTCACCACGGTGTTCGGATCACCGATGGCGCCATCGTGGCGGCATCCACCCTTTCGCAGAGGTACATCACTGATCGGTTCCTGCCAGATAAGGCGATCGACTTGATCGATGAGGCCGCCTCTAGGTTAAAGATCGAGATCGACTCGGTACCGTCCGCCATTGACGACGTCGAGCGGCAGATCATCCAAATCCAGATCGACAAAGCCGCGCTGGAGAAAGAAACGGACGACGCGAGTCGCGAGCGGCTGGCCGACGCCGAGCGGCGACTCTCCGATCTTCAAGAGCAGGCTTCCGGATTGAGAGCCGAATGGCAAAAGGAAAAAGACGCCATTGATGCCATTCGCCACGTGAAAGAGGAGATCGACCGCCTGAACTACGAACTGGAGCAAGCCAGGAACGATTCGGACTTTGCGAAGGCCTCAGAGATTCAGTACGGCACCCTTCTCGCCTCCGAGCGACGCCTCCAGGAGCTAACCGATGCGGCATCGACAGTGCAGAATCGAATGCTGAAGGAAGAAGTCAGCAGCGAGGACATCGCGGAGATCGTGAGCAAGTGGACTGGAGTCCCAGTCTCTCGCCTTCTGGAGGGAGAGATGCAAAAACTCCTTTCAATGGAAGAGGTTCTTTCTAACCGGGTCATCGGCCAGTCCAACGCCATCCACGCGGTCTCCGAGGCGGTGCGAAGGGCAAGAACCGGACTCTCCGACCCCAATCGTCCCATCGGAAACTTCATGTTCCTTGGACCAACGGGTGTTGGAAAAACCGAGCTTGCCAAGGCCCTCGCAGGTTTCCTCTTTAACGATGAAAAGGCGATGGTTCGCATTGATATGAGCGAGTTTTCGGAGAAGCACTCCGTGGCTCGTCTTGTTGGTGCGCCTCCAGGATATGTCGGTTACGACGAGGGCGGTCAACTCACAGAAGCGATCCGGCGAAAGCCATTCAGCGTGATACTGCTAGATGAAATTGAAAAGGCCCACCCGGAGGTGTTCAACATCCTTCTCCAGGTCATGGATGACGGTCGACTCACCGACGGGCAGGGGCGAACGATCGACTTCCGAAATGTCGTTCTGATTCTCACTGGAAACATTGGAGCGCATCACTTCTCACCCGTCAGCGCGGAGAGTGCGGAAGAACGGGAGCGGTTGGTTCGGGAGGAGTTAAACCTCTACTTCCGGCCGGAGTTCTTGAACCGATTGGACGAGATCGTGGTCTTCAATTCTCTCCACGCGGTCAATCTCCGAGAGATCGCGCGCCTCCAAACGCTCTCTCTGGCAGATAGGTTGGCAGAGCGGAGAATCGAGATTGAGTTTTCCGAAGAGGCTTTGGATTATCTTGCTCAGAAGGGATTCGATCCCCAATTTGGCGCCCGACCGATTCGCCGGATCGTTGAACGCGAAGTAGCAAACGCACTTGCGACCAAGATGCTCCAAGGGCAAATAAAAGCGGGCCAGAAAATTGTAGTGAGCGTTGGAGCAGACGGCCTGGAGTTTGCCACCTCAGACTCTCAGACCGTGTAACCTATTAAGCACTTCGGTCAAGGAAGGTCTTCCTTGACCGGACAATTTCCTAAGGAGACGCCGAGAGCCATGCCTTCAACCACCCGACTGCTCTCTGTTGAACCAGCGAATCTCAAAAGCGAACTCGAGCTTTACCTTCAAAGGTGCCTGGCCCTTCAGGGCGGCGATACGACCTCTGTAAAGCCAAGCCACCGAGTGAAGTTCGAGTGGCCTCCGACGCCCATTAGCTACAGCTTTCACGTTGTCGCCAGCGACTGGACGGGAAGAACCACGATCGAGGCACAGGGGGAGAAGTTCGAGGTCAAAGTGGCTCGTACACCCTTCGGCGTTTTCGGTCGATGTGAGGAAACGTGGCATGAAGCACGGGGCGGCACAGAAGAAGAGATGCTCGGCGCGCTTCGAGCCGCAGCCGAACCGCTCTTTCGTCGCCAGCAAATGATCGCCGCCACCATGGAGCGAAAAGGTCGCTTCTCTGGAAACATCCGGGAACTCCCGGCGCTGGATCTGCTCAAGCTTCTCTACTGCCCCGACCGAGACGTTGCGAACGACGCGCATCTGGTGATTGAGACCGACCACGATCGGTTCAAATACCTTCCGGCGCTCCTCACAATTCTGAACGACCGCACGCATGCACACCGCCGATCGGCGCAGTGGTGCGTCCTCGACCTGTTCGAGGATCTGCCCAGCTTTTGTACGTCACCAGAAGACGAACTCTCCGCGGTTGCCAGCATGCAGGGGATTCTCTGGGATGCGACCGAGGACTATGCCCGAACGGTTTACAAAGCGGGCGTGGTGCTGGGCGGACACCTTCCCCACCGCCATGGGGGTCGGGCATTGATCGAATGCTTAGACGCACCGAGTAAATTCGGTCGCCGATCCGCAATTCATGGACTTTTCCACGTTGTGGAGTGGGTTCCGGAGACGAAGAAGGACGTTATTCACAATCTGAGAGTTCATGAAGTTCGCGAGTCGGACCCGCTCCTTCAAGAATTCACCCGGGCGATGATCGAAGATATTCAGCGCGGTGGAATTGAGCACACGCCTGAGCCCGTTTTCCCTGAAGAGTATTGATCTGAAAGCGCCGAGTTTGGGGTTCCGAATCACACCCGAGATGTGATAGAACGAGTCCCATGAGTTCGGTCCTCTTCGCCTCGCTTGCGCTCAATTCAATTGCGCTTCGAGCAGCCCCGCTCGTCCCATCGGCAGTTGGCGCACCACTTCAGGACGCAAAGCTACGAGGAGCGACCATCTCGGCGATTGTGACCGACTCCAGCGGGAAAGTTCTCTTCAGCATGAACCCCGACACCCGCGTGATTCTTGCCTCAAATTCGAAGTTGTTCACGGGCGCCCTTGCGATGCTCACCTTCCCAAAAACGGGAGTTCCGCTCGATAAGATCACCGTCGAGCAAAAGGCAGATGAAGTTGTCGTTTCTGGCGGAGGGGACCCTCTCACCACCGCAAGCGACTGGCGATCCTTAGCCGACTCCTCTTTCAAAGGGAGGCCGATCCGCTTTGACTCTCTCTATGGCGGCGCGACTGCCCCCGGGTTCGGCCCGCGATGGCAGTACGGCGATCTGCCGAACAAGTACGGCGCTCCCGTGACGGCCTTCGCGATAGACCGGAACGCATGGACCCTCACCGTGACGCCTCAAGGAGACACAGAGGACTCAGCGACGATCTGCGCGCTCGGAGGGACGGATCCTCTCCCAGAGGCCGGCATCAAGGTCAACCGGATGGTCACCGATGCGTCGAGCATCGCAACCGACTTCGACATCTTTGGGTCATCCATCGACGTACGCGGCGCAGTCGTCAAGAAAACCTACAAAGAGAACTTCGCCCTTCCTCGACCCCTCGCCACCATCTCTTCCCTTCTACACGGTGGCTCCAGTGCCGATGGAACGGATTCTACGACGAAGGTTTTGCTCGGAAGCACTCTGCGGCAACGGTTGAATGCGATGATGCCGCCAAGCGATAACTTTGTCGCCGAAGGTCTTTGGTTCCGTTCCGCGAGAGAAATCGAACCCAACGGACCAATGACGTTCACGCGGGCTTCGACCATCAACAACAAGAGGCTGCGATCCTGGCTCGGAGTATCGCCCGCTGCGCTCTCTCTTGACGACGGCTCGGGGCTAACTCGAACCAATGTCTCGACCCCTCGAACGATCGCAACGCTCTTAAGAAAAATGGCAACTCATCCAAACCAAGCAATTTGGCGAGAATGCATGGCAAAGCCTGGAATTGGCACACTTGCCGGTCGTCTAAAGGGAGTGGACTTTATTGGGAAAACCGGCACTTTGAACATGGTTGTTTCCTTGTCCGGCTACGTAAAACGAAGCAACCGCTCCGAAGTCGTCGTTTCTGTGGTGGTCAACCACTTTTCTGCGACGCCGACAGAAGTGCGAGATTTGATTGACAGGTTTATTGCCAATGTTGCCAAACTCCCCCTCTAAGGCATGGACGTTGCGTACCAGGGAAAGCATGACCGTGCTGTTCCCCACCAGAAGTGTTGCCTTCTTGCTGAGCATCGGCCTCGTCGACCTCATCTCGACGGCCGTACTGCACCGCCAAGGGCTCATCGTAGAGCTCAACCCGCTGATGCGCATCTTCATCGAGCAAAGCGAGTGGCTCTTCGCATTCGTTAAGGGGTTAACACTTGGTGCGGCATGGGGCGCGCTTGCCTGGTACGCACGAACGGATAAGAACTTCGTGAACAAAGCGAGCACCGTTGGAAGCGTTGCCTACGTGCTTCTGTGGTGTAGCTGGTTCTTCGGAGCCGCCTGAGCCCCTCAAAAAAGGCAAAGCGAAGTGGCCGAGCTCTAAGCGGGCTCGGCCTTTTCTTTGTCAATGCACGCTTGGAGCGACTTCAGCGCGACCTCGATTTGATCGTCCCTCGGCTCGCTCGTGGTGATGAGCTGAGTCGCCATTCCTGGCGCAAAGAGGTAGTGCACCCATTTCGAGTCTCGGAACTTGCCCGCGAATCGCAGAAGCTCGTAAGCCACACCCGCAATGAGCGGCAGCACGGCAACGTGGAAGAGGAAGTTGTAAACGCCCTCTACGAAAACGTTGGGACCCTTTAGTCGCGGCAGAAATACGTAGGTAAAGAGCCCAAGGATAAGAACGATGATGGCGAAAGACGTTCCGCACCGCGGGTGAATACGCGTCTGCGCTCGGCAGTTGTCCATCGTTAGCTCTTGACCCGCCTCCAGCACGTTGATGGCCTTGTGCTCGGCTCCGTGGTACTTGAAAACTTCCTGGATCTCTTTCATCCGCGAGATGAGCAGCAGATAACCAATGAAGAGGGTGATCTTGATTCCCTCGGTGGCGGCGTTCGTGGCGGGGTCACTGAGCTTGTAATTCTTTTGGAGATAAGTCGCCACCAGGTTGGGACTGAGCTTGAAAATCAAAAGACTCACCGCGAGAGAGATCACCAAAGCTCCTCCAACCGCATACTCCTGAAGCTTCTTGTCTTTGATCGACTGCTCCGGCACCTTCACCACCTCGCCTTCCTTGCCCTCTTCGGGGACCTGATACTCGGGAGCGAGTTGAACGTCGGTTGCGTACTTCAAGGCGCGCGTGCCGAGCGTCATCGCGTCAAGGAGAGCCCAGGTACCTCGCAAGAATGGAACCTTGAGCCACTTTTGGCGACCAATCCACGTTTTCTCGATCGGCTCCGCCTTGATAACAATCTCCTTATTTGGTGCGCGGCAAGCAATGGCGTAGAACCGGGGAGATCGCATCATCACGCCTTCAATGATCGCTTGACCACCGTAGGCGAGATATTCGCTCTTCCCTTCTAAATCTGCGGTTGCAACAGCCGGCGTTTCTGCCAGACCGTTCGTCGAAACCTCTTCGTTCGCCATTCCGAGCGGATTATACCGATGCGACCCGCCGGGCCGACGGAACCTGTCGCTTAACTCGAATTGGGTCTAAGGTCCCGATCATCCTGTTAAGAACACGGAGCTAAATGCCACGTTTTGTTAACAAAGTAAAAAAGCTCAAAATTGTCCGGATCATGGCACGACAATTGTCGTCTAAGTTAACAGTGCAACCGCACGCGGAGGAGCATATGGAATCTGGAATCAATCCGGAGTCACTAAAGCTCACCGAGGATGAGGCGTTCGCGCTTCTTGGACTTTGCATGCTTAGTCCGGGACCGCTCGACTCCACTTCCTACGTTGCTTTGAGAAAGCTAGCCGATTATTGTGCGCAACGAGGCGCCCAGTGCAATCATAAAATAGATATCGCGGAAATAGCGTCTACAAAGCTTAGTGAGCTCGTCAAGGCGGGGGCATAATGCCCTCGCTTTTTTATTGAGCCAGGTACGCACCGGGCGATCAACATTGCATTCCCCCGAAAAATTGGCAGAATGTAGTTTGTGCCAACCACCGTCGCTGACCTGCTGAGTGCCATCGAATCGTTTGCTCCCTCTCGATGGGCGTTTGATTTTGATTCCGTTGGGCTTCAGGTGGGATCCGATTCTTGGCCCGCCGATAAGGTCCTGCTGTCGCTCGACCGCTCGATGGCGGCGCTTGATTTTGCGATCGCAAATGGGCACAGCGTTTTGCTAACCCACCATCCGCTTTTCTTCCACCCCATTGGCAAGCTAGACGATTCCACCTATGAAGGCAGGTTTGCCCTCAAGGCTGTTCAGCACCAAATCTCGGTAATCGCCGCCCACACAAACTGGGACGCGGCCCCGGGCGGCGTCAATGACGTCCTTGCCTCAAAACTTGGGTTGGTCGATGTCGAAGACTTCGGATCGGGCGCAAAGGTCGCCCAAACAAAGATGGTGTACACCGTTCCAAGCCGCTTTCTAGATGCGACGCTAGACGAGGTGACCGCAGCAGGGGCGGGCGTGATTGGCAACTATCGGCGCTGCGCCTTCTACGTGCGAGGTACAGGCACGTTCGAGGCACTGGAAGGCGCTAACCCCGCAGTGGGAAGGATCGGATTTCCAGAATCGGTCGAAGAGGTCCGAGTAGAACTCGTCGTACCGTCTGCGCTCATTGGAAAGGTCGTAGCCGCACTCAAGTCCGTCCATCCTTACGAGACGCCCGCCGTCGATCTGTACAGCCTGGAATCAATTGTCGAGCAACCGTGCGGCCGGGTTGGCAGACTCCCCTCTGCGATGAGCCTCAACCGATTGAAGCGCCTCATTGATGAGACTCTCAGCACAAGCTGCAGCTATTGGGGCGAGCCGGATCGACCCGTTGAGCGAGTTGCGGTTGTGGGTGGAGCCGCCGATGGCGAGTGGCGTTCCGCCCAAGCTTCCGGCGCCGATGTTTTAGTCACGGGCGAAGTGAAGCAGCACACCGCTCTTGAAGCTTCCGAATCAGGATTCGTGATCGTTGAAGCGGGTCATTACGAGACCGAACACCCTTCAATGGAAGCACTGAAGGAGCGGCTTGAAAAAGCGTGCTCGGGGATCTCCGCAATGGTGTATCAGCCCAAAGCGGGCTGTAGCGGAAGAAGGTCTCTGTTTGATGTTTGAGTGGTAGCCCGGACGGGACTTGAACCCGCGACCTCCGCCTTGAAAGGGCGGCATCCTAACCACTAGACGACCGGGCCAGAGACCGTTGATTATGACAAAAAAAAGCCCCGTTTAGCAACGGGGCTTTTTCATTTCTAGTTAGTTGCCGGACGATTGACCGGAATCTTGCGTTGGTACCGGGTCGACGATCTTTTGTGGCTCCTGCTTTGGCTCGACCTTAGGCTCTACCTTCGGCGCAGCTTTCGCAGTTTTTGCTGCCGGTTTTGCGGTTGGTTTTGCCGTTGGCTTGACCACCCGTCTTGCACCGACGAATCGTCGATTGTAGTAGCCGTCGTTCAACGAGTTGACTTGAACCTTGCCACCGCCGGAACTTGCATGGATGAACTTTCCACTTCCAACATAGATACCGACGTGACCCACACGTCGTCCACGAGTCGTTTTGAAGAAGACGAGGTCTCCTTCTTTGAGTCCGTGCTTATCGACCTTCTGGCCAACCTTGGATTGCTCCGCGCTGGTCCGAGGCAACTTCACGCCATGCTTGCGGAAAACTTGGGTGGTGTATCCGCTGCAGTCCGTACCGCTTCGATCACTCCGACCATATCGGTAAGGAGTTCCTCGGTAGGTTGCCGCCGTTGCGAGGATCGAGGAAGCCTCAGCCGCTTCGTTCGGCGTCCAGGCAAGCCCGCTTGATCGACCGGTTCGTCGGCTGTAACCCGCAACGCGTCCCGTTGATCGCTTGGAGGATTTGGAAGTCTTCGAAGACTTGCTTGCCACGTAGGATCGACGCGATCTTGACGCGCGCTCTTCTTCCCGGGCCTCCCGTCGAAGTTCTGCAAGCCTTGCTGCCTGCTGCCGGGCCTTTCTCTTTGCCGTTTGAGCGGCAATGAGTGCTTTCTTTCCGGAAGGCGTGAGCGGACCGAGCATGTCCTGTCGAACCCAGCCCTCGGAGCCGTGGGGGAACTTCACTCGGAACCATTCGCCCTTCCGGTCCATGACGTAGCACGGAGAGGAGGTTGGAATAACTTTGTTTACGCCCGACGAAAGACTCGGAGCTTTCCGCAGGCGAACGCCATTAGCGTTGAGCATCACGTACCGCTCAAAGCGCTGAATCGGCTTTGCTTTTGCCTTTACAGGTGCGGCAGGCGCACCAAACGAAGCATTCGCAACGAAATCTGGCTGATAACCCGCGGCGGGAACATTGAGCCGGAAACCAAGCCGGAGCTTCGTCAAATCAACTCCAGGGTTCATCGCCCGGAGTTCTTTAACTCGCATGTCGTGCTTGCGGGCGATCGACCAGTCGCTGTCGCCTTTCTTGACGAAATAGTCTTGAGTGGTCTTTTCGGTAGGAGCTGCGGTTAGTACAACCTTCGCTGCCGTAACCGGGGTTTTTGTGCTTGCCGGAACACGCTTTGCGGTGGAAAGCTGGGCAAGAGAAGCTGAAGGGAGCGGAATCTTAAGGAGTTGACCAGGCTTAATTTTGTCTGAAGTCAGGTGATTCTCTTTGCGAATCTGATTCCAAGTGAGTTTGTGGCGAGAGGCGATTTTCGCAATCGTATCGCCCTTCTTAACCTTGTATGTCGTGCTCGCCGGGACTTGGGTCGCCGTTAGGACGATCGAAAGGGCGGATACTAGCATTGCATCAATCAAGCTTCTCTCCTCGGTTAAGGCTAACCTCAACCTTGCTAAGACTACCAGCCATAAGCTCCTGACGTCAACCCGCAACCTCGTTGCGAGAGAACCTAGCACAAGAACAGACGGCCTCGCTTCCGAGGTCAAATACACCTCTTAAGCATCGGAAGGTTCCGGCAATTTTTCGAGGGGTCCAGCCAAAATGGGTGAGAGCCAAACGAATGGTCAGCGTTGTCATCGTCAATTGGAACACTCGGGACTTCCTAGAGAAGTGCCTGATTTCGTTGGCGGAAGATCGAGACAACCTCCAGGTTATAGTGGTCGACAACGCCTCTCGGGATGGCAGCGCGGACCTGGTACGCGAACAGTTCCCCTGGGTACAGCTTCTCGCTGAGACCACAAATCATGGCTACGCGAAGGGCAACAACCTCGGCTTTCGAGCGGCAGAAGGCGAGTTCATTCTCACCCTCAATTCCGATACTCTCGTTCCGCCGGGAGTCATTAACGAGGTCGCGAGAAGAATTCAAAACGACGCCAAAATCGGATCGGGAACGGTCCGCTTGGTCGAACCGACGGGGCGAACACAAAACTCTGTCCGAGGCTGGCCAACCATCGTCGGCATAGCCGGGGACATCCTAGGCCTGAGCAAGTCAAAGCCGGGTTCGGTGTGGGATTCGTATCGTCTCCGTGGGTTCGACTACGAAGTCACTCAAGGGGCTCCACAACCCATGGGGACATTCCTGTTGTTCAAGCGCGAAGCCTTAGAGTCTCTATCGCTCCCCGAGTTTGACGAGCAATTCCCAATCTTCTTCAACGAGGTGGATCTCCTTTACCGTCTTCACTTGAAAGGTTGGGCTTGCCGTTATTTCTCCGATCTTTCGATCACCCACTATGGTGGGGAGTCGACAAAGCAAGTGAAGAAGCCCATGGTTTGGGAATCTCACCGGAGCCTGTACAAGTATCTTAAAAAGCATCTGAGCGGGGCCGCAAGAATGGCACTTCCCTTGCTTTGGCTTGTTATAACAGTTGGCGCGTTCGTACGCGCTCGGGGTTGGAGTGCCGGATTTAGACCTTAGTATCACCATTTGCAGTTGGAACACGCTCGAAGATCTTCGCGCCTGTTTGCACAGCCTCGAACTGGTTCGAGATGAAGCATCGTTCGAGGTCATCGTCATCGATAACAACTCAGAAGACGGTTCGCCCCAGATGGTAGAGCAAGAGTTTTCATGGGTGAGGCTCGAGGCAATGTCGGTGAACCTGGGTTTCACGGGTGGGCATAACCACGCCTTTCCTTTGCGAAAAGGCACCCACGTCTTGCCCCTGAACTCGGACACGATCGTCCATGCAGGTGCTTTGCGCCGACTGATGGCGTACCTATCCGAGCACCCCGAGGCAGGCATTCTTGGGCCAAAACTCTTGAACCCGGATGGGACCCTTCAATACTCCTGTCGGAGATTTCCGCACCCAATGGCGGCTCTCTTCCGGAACACCCCTCTCGGCAAGCTCTTTCCAAACAATCCCTTCACTCGCGACTACCTGATGCAAAGTTGGGATCACGATTCAGTCGCCGAGGTGGACTGGGTGTCTGGGGCCGCATTTCTCATTCGGGGCGAACTCCTCGACAAACTCCAAGGGTTCGATCCCGAATATTTCATGTTCTGCGAAGACGTGGACCTGTGCTGGCGAGCCTGGAAAGCGGGAGCGAAGGTCGTCTACATTCCCGACTCGGTGATCACGCACGCCATCGGCAGAAGCACCGATAAGGCACCGAACAGAATGATCGGTCGATTCCACCGGTCGATGTTTCGGTTCTTCTCGAAGAATGTGGTGCCCGAACAGCCGTTGCTCCTGAGACCTTTCAGCTTGTTCGTTGCCGGAGCGGGACTCTCCCTTCGCGCGGGATTCTTCATACTTAAGAACAAGATCGACGTGATCATGCGTCGACTCGCTCGCTGAGAAGCTCATGGTTGCGCGCTCTGATCAAAACCACTCGTCTGTGCCCAAGATTCCGGCCGCTCTGGCGACGATCACCGCGTTCCTTCTCCCACTCCTAGCGGGCTCTCTGAGCGTTGAAACCGTGGCGTTGGCACCGGGTGAATCCGTCCTTTCAAGCCTCCTCAATGCGTCTCCGGTCCCTCAGATCGGGGTCGTTCTAGCGTGTCTACCCGCCATTGTTGGAATCATCCTTCACCTCGCCCGAACGCGAGTGACCCAGATTCCAAACTTCAAGATTGCAATCCCGCTGGTGACGGTCCTATTCGTCAGTTTCCTATCGGTCTTTCTCAGTTCCTACAAATCCATATCGCTGGTCTCACTTCTCCAGTGGAATCTGGCCGTCATCCTGTTCTTTACGTTCGTGGCAATCTGTGGCCGAACCCATGGCAAATGGATCGTCGGCGCCGTTGTTGCCGGGTTAAGCGTTTCCGCCCTCCTTGGGATCTTGGAATACAGTTCGGCGAGGGCTTACGATCCGAACCACCGCATCTTTGCGACATTCAACAACCCGAACGCGGCAGCGGCTGCCTTCGCCATGGGCATTCCCCTCGCGCTGGGTCTCAGTTGCGGTTCCGCGAGGCTTGGGGGGCTACTTGCAGCCCTAGGCGCCTTGCTCCAAGGCTTCGCACTCTTCCTGACGCAGTCGAAGGGCGGAATCCTTTTCGCTGCCATTGCGGTGGTTTCTTTCGCGATTGTTCTTCTCCTCTCGAAAACGAAGCTGGTCGGCAAGGCGGTCGGAGTCACGCTCGTTGTCGCCCTCTTGATCGGCGCAATGAGTTTCGGATCGATTCAGGCCCGCAAAGCGCCTACCGGAACGGGCAATGATCAGGCAACCTCGGTTCGACTCGCGAATTCTGAGGAGGCAGTGACACAATCGGCTGGGTTCCGCACCCTTCTTTGGAAAGGGTCCCTAGCGGTCATCAAGGCAAACCCATTAGGCACAGGGATCGGAACTTATCGTTTCTATTCGACCAAGGCCGGGCTCACAACTCAGACCGCCCTTACCCACAACTCCTTTCTTCAAATGGCTCTGGAAACCTCCGTTTTGTCGGTGGTTTCCTTCTTGGCTTTCATTGTTGTGACGCTAGGTTTCACGGCGAGAGGCTTGCGGTCTAGACCCGATGGTCAGAAGGCGTTTTACGCCGCGATCATTGGCGCGCTTGTGGGGACTCTTGGGCACAACTTGATCGATTCCGACCTCGCTACGTTTGGACTCCTAGCGATCACGCTCATTCTCTTTTCAACCCTTGTCCTAACCGCCACGGACGCTTCTAGTCCGGAGTTTCTCACTCCGACAATTCGAGGAACTCTCGGATGTGTCGCCGGAGCGACCCTCTTGCTGGCAGGACTAAGCGCAACGAACGAAATCCGCCGCGCCCAGGCAAAGGGGTTGATCGAGGCCGGACAAGTCACGGAAGCCCGTGCGCTGCTGGATGGGATTCTAGGAGCCACTCCAAACGATGGCCAGGCGCGTGCCCTTCGGGCGATCGTTCCGACCGACGAAGCCGACTTGCTTGCCCAAACGGAACAATCAGCTCAAACCCACCCTTCGCCCAAGAGTTGGCGCGCATACGCTTCAGCTTGTCTAAGAGCAGGAAAAGCCCTGGAGGCCGCGTACGCTCTGGATGAAGCGCTTCGCTGGGATCCGAACAACCTCTCGGCACTCAAGATGCTGATCTCGGCATCCCAAGAGATTGGCGATGTTGAGAAGGCGAAAAAGACTGCCGAACGCCTGATCGCGGTGGAAGGGACTACCTACTACACGGTGCGCAGCCAGCCGGAATTCATTCCTACCGAGACTGCCGAGGCTCGAACCTTCCTAGCCGCTCTGGAGTCGGACAAGAAGAAGAAGGTCGAGTTGCTTGAAGCGGCGGTGAAGATTTACGCCCAATACCTCTCGACAACCATTCCCGTTGTTCAGCGATTTGTCACAGCAGGGGCGAACGGAATTGGTGGCGAGACCAAAGAGGCCGCGACCGCCAAACTCGAAGCGGGCCTGAAAGCCCTTAGAGAGCTGAAGGCTCTTCAGGGTGCAGCCGGAGTGGAAGAGGCCGATTTTGAGGCCGCCATTTCCAACCTTCGCAAGTAGTGCGAAACCACATCACGGGCAATCGGCGCGGCGATATCGCCGCCGTGTCCTGCCGCCTCTGCCATGACGCAGATGGCTATTTTCGGATTGTTGACCGGGGCAAAGCCAATGAACCAACTGTGCGTCTTTCCGCCCTTTCGCCGTCCATGTTCCGCGCTGCCCGTCTTCCCGGCCCATTCAACGCCAGGAATCTGCGCAACTGCCGCCGTTCCCTGATTGATTACGCGGAAAAGGGCATTGTGCATCGCATCCCAAAATCCCTGATCGACATCGATCTTGTGAGCAACGGTTGGAGCAAGCGGAATCCGCTCACCAGTTACGGGATGGCGTCGACTTCGCACCAGGTGGGGCGTATAGCCCGTGCCTCGGTTCGCAACAATGGCGGCTAGATTGGCCATTTGGATCGGCGTGGCCGTTACCATGCCCTGCCCAACCGCCATGTTCACCGTATCGCCCAAATACCATTTAGGTGGGTTCTTCCAGTCTTTGAAGTATTCGGAATCCGGAACACAGGCGCGCCACTCGCCCCCGATCTCTATGCCCGTCTTAGCGCCTAGACCGAGATCACGCGCCGCTCTGCCGAGTTCTTCCCTGCCCGCCGCAACACCGATTGTGGTGAAGTAGGTGTTGCACGATTTCTCCATGGCCGTTCCAAACGAGATGCCGCCGTGGTGGGACATGCAACCAAGGACCTTGCGACCGTTGTGGTAGTAACCGCCTCCGCAGAAAACCGAAGTTGAGGGGCTGAACTTGCCCGCGCGATAGGCCGCCAGCGCACTGACGATTTTGAAAGTTGATCCGGGAGCAAATGCGGCTTGAACGGGTCGGTTCAGAAGAGGCTTGGCCTCGTCGTCCATCAGCGCTTTCCAGTCGGCTTTGGAAATGCCACCGTAAAACTGGGATTGATCGTACGTTGGGGCGCTCACCATAGCGAGCACTTCGCCCGTGCTAGGTTCAATGGCAACGACTCCACCGCGCATTTTTCTTTCCGAGAAAATCGCGTTGGCGTACCGTTGCAGGTCCTCGTCAAGGGTCAATTCTAGCTGGGTGCCAGGAATCGGTGGCTCGTTACCAATCACGCGAACAGGTCGTCGCCGGGCATCTACCTCAACGACCTCGCCACCGGGAATCCCCATCAGATCAGATTCGTAAGCTCGCTCGATTCCTTCTTTTCCGACGTATTCGGCAGGTTTTAAACCGAGATCCTTGATTCGCTTTTCGTCACGATCGTTTGGAAGCCAAACGTATCCCATCACATGCGCAAACCCCTTTGGATCGGTGTAGTAACGCATGGGTTTGTTCTCGATCGAGATCCCCGGCAAGGAGGCGGACTCTTCCGCGATCTGCGTGGCGACTTGGATCGAAATTCCAACCGCGATCGCTGCCGGAACATACGGTCGGTAAGCGGCCGCGTCGACCTTTTCTTGGAGTTTCTCAAGTGGAATTCCCACAAGGCGAGAAACCGCAAGGAGCGATTCGGGATGCTTCTTGATCTCGGCAGGAACGGCGGTGACCACTAACTCTGGCTTCACACCCGCCACAAGCTTCCCTGTTCGGTCGAAAATCAGCCCTCTCGGCGCCAGCTTTTCAATTTTGGTTTGGCGAGTGGCTTCGGCACGCTCGACAAGAATCGGAGCCTCGACGACCTGGAGTTGCCAGAGTCGGAAGAATAGAGTGCCTAAGATGGGAACGATCAGAAAGGGAAAACTCAGCACGCGGTAATCCATCCGCCTCTGTTTCGGCGCATGGATCACACTCATCGTTTTCCTCCGTCTCCGTTACCCTTGTGAATCGGACATCTCTGGCGGGGCCGAGCGTTCGCTTTGAACCGCTTGGTGATGGTCTCGTTGCAGTAAGGCGTTGCGACCGCGCCCGAATCGGCGCAGACCTCAATATCGACGTCGGCGTCCTCCGAGGTTGGTTTCGTTGGTTTCGTTGGGTTCGCAGGAACGGTTGTCGGCTCGGTGGGAGCCTTCAAAGGATCCTCAACAGGAGGATTCTGAGGCTTCGTTCCTGCACCGCTGTCGGGATCGTTCGGAACAATCGCCGGAACATCCAAGTCCGGAATCTCCTCATCGGGCATCAGATTCGGAACATTCTCTTCCGGCTTCTCTTCCACGCGTGGCTTGGGACGGGCAATGTCGCCAAGCTGAACTCCAAATCGACCGACGGCCTCTTTCATGATCGCCGCCCACATTTCAACCGTGACCGTGCCTCCGAAGACCGCGCTGCTCATCGGACGAGGCACCCAAACGCCAGGTCGAATTTCCACCTCGTTGCCAATCCAACCAATCCCGATCAGGCCCTGAGAGTAGCCACAGAACCAGGCATCCACGTTGCTGTTCGTGGTTCCGGTCTTCCCTCTTGCGTCTGGAACGATCGATGCGGCTCTACCCGTACCGCCCGTGACAACCAGTCTCATGAGACGATCAATGACGTCGCAAACCTCGGGCTTGATGCCGGTCGATAGGATTTGGCGCCCCATCGTTCTTGGAACCAATTCGCCATCCGGACCCACCACGCGAGTCATCGTAAACGGCACCGCTCTCTGACCCCGAAGCATGAAGACGGAATATGCCTCCGCCATTTCGATGAGCTTGACGTTACTTGAGCCCAGGGCGAGCGAAGCGTAAGGCGCCAGGGAACTCCTAAAGCCGAACTCTTTGACCGCCGTATCCACGACCACTCGGGCTCCAGACTTGTATGTCTGACCAGTCTGGTCGGTATCTCCCAACGAGAGGAGCGTGTTGACTGCCGGAAGGTTCACCGATGCGGAAAATGCCCTTTGAAGAGACATCGACCCGCCCGATCCGCCCCCAGAGTTCTTGGGTTCGTAGTACGTCCCCGGACCGGTCTTGATGCGAACCTTTGCGTTCGAGACTGAATCGTATTCAGAGAGTTTGCCTTTGTTCAGCGCCGTTGCGTAGACGATGGGTTTGAAGCTTGAACCAGGCTGTTTTCCAAGTCCGCGAGAAACGACGTCGACCTTGTTGCGATCAAAGTCTGCTCCTCCGACATACGCCAAAATCCTGCCGTCGCGGTCCATCAAGACGAATGCGGCGTTCCTTACCGAGCGCCACCTATTCTTCTCGACGATCGATCGAACCTCGGCTTCGGCGATTTTTTGAAGCTGGCTATCAAGGGTGGTGAAAATCTCATATCCACCCTCCTTCAAAGGGAGATCGTCCAGTTGCGCCAGGATCGAGGTCACGAAGTAAGGCGCGCGGTAGATTCGAGCACTCCCGTAAGTCCCCGCCTTTCGGATTTTAGGTTTCGATGCGAGGGCCTCTCGGTAGTCGCGCTCCGAGATCATATTCTCGACGCGCATCTTCTCAAGCACTACCTTTCGGTTATCCTCCGCAAGTTGGGGGTTTCGAACCGGGTTAACCTGGCTCGGACGCTGGACGCAGCGGGCGAGCATCGCCGCCTCGCTGATCGTCAGATCGGAAACTTTCTTTCCAAAGTAGATATCTGCCGCAGCCGCAATCCCGTAAGCTCGCTCGCCGAAGTACACCTGGTTGAGATACATCTCCAGGATCTCGTCCTTCGACTTTTGGCGCTCCATCTCTATGGCGATCGCGATGTCTTGCACCTTGCGCTGAATCGACTTCTCGGATGCTGAGTAAAGCCTTTTGGCAAGCTGCATCGTAATCGTAGAGCCTCCCTGAGTGCTCCGACGATCCCGGAAATTGGTGACGACAGCTCTGCCAAGGCCAACATAGTCGACCCCTTCGTGCTGGTAAAAGCGGTGGTCTTCGGCGGCAAGGATCGCGTTACGAACGTGCTCGGGCACTTCCGTCAGTGAAATACGCTCGCGATACTCCGGCTGCACTTCGTAGAGAAGCTTGCCATCCGCTGAGTAAATCCGCGTTGGTCGGGAGTTGAATGCCTGGATTTTGCTCTCAAGGCCGTTGAGCGCCTTCTTCGCATCCTCGGAAGCATTGAAGAGAATCGAGACGACAAAAAGCGCGCCCGCCGAAGCGAGACACAACCCAAAAAGAAAAGTGATTTTCAACCACTTCACCCAAGGGGCGCTCTTGCTTTTCCGAGCGGACTCGGTAGAGGTCTTTCGAGAACCCGCGGCAACTCCTTTCGCCACAGCGAAATTATAGACGGTTTAAGGGAATCGCCCGTTTTGTTCGAGCGAACGAAGGGTCTTTCGCCACTACAGAGAGGTCATTTTGGATGACAAAGCCTTCAACTGCGCGGGAAGAAGATCGCCGACGAGGGCGAAGAACACTCCATCGGAAGTCCACACGTGAGCCGATGTTCTGCCTCGCCCCATCCGCTGGAATCGCTCTGGTTCTAACTTGTCCTTCGTGACAAATAGGCTCAACCTTCCCGAAGGCGCGGTGTAGAACTGAGCCATTACCGCGGTTCCGCGCAAGTTCGAGCTACGAGCCCCTTCCAAAACGAAGCCTGTTTTCGGGCTGAGCATCAAAGCAGGAAGCTTTTCAGCCGCCGCAACCCTTCTAACGTCATCGACGGGGCGAACGATATTGACGCCCTTTCGATCAATCTTGAAAGCATCGGGGGCGATCTTAGGATTGAAGCGAACCGATTTGAATTCGAACTGCCCCGTCACGGTACCGACGCGGTCGAAGAAGACTCGCTTCATGACCAGTCCGGACTTGGGATCGATGCTAAGGGAGAGAATGGGGTTTCCATCCTTATCGAGCATTTCCACCTTCTCGGTCTCAATGCCCGCGACTTCCCCACCGGGCGAAGTTCGAAACTTTAGGGCTCGGTTGTTACGCTCGCGCCAGAACCGGCCAATTCGAAGCACGCCCTCTTCTGGACGCGATTCTGAGATCCTAACCTCATTGCGATCGGGGAAAAAGTGCTTGCGCTCCTTTCCATTTTCAACAATGATCTGCCCGTTCAGCGGCCCGTTTCTAAATTCGACACGGGATCGCCGCCCATCACGAGTGACGATCTCCTCGTTCACCTCTTCCACACCCGCTCGGCGGAATTTGATCAAGCGCACGCCCGTGAACCGAAGCGAGGTTGCGCTCGAGTTCGCCAGTCGCAGTATCGCGGGTGCCTCTTTGAGCCAATCGTCGGGTTTCTGATTCTGTCCCTTTCCACCTGCGTAACCGAGTGAAACGAGAGTTACCGCCAGCACACCGGTGGCGAAAAACTTCACTGCAGTTCCGTTGGTTGAAGGCATTTGAATCATTTTGTTCTTTCGGGAGTGCGCGTTAATAGATTTGGGACGAGTTCCACTCATCCTCACCAAGATCGGAGTTATCAAACTCTTGGGTTCGACGATAGGCAACTCCGGTCGAGGAGACTCCGCCAAGCACCACCGACTCCTGGTGAAGCGCGTAAAGCGACGACTCCAAAACTTCGGACTTGTTGGAAGTCGGAATAGCCTCGGAGGTTGGGCGCATCGCATTGGGAACCATCACCATCAAGAGAATCGCACCCGCCATTCCGAATCCAAGGGATGACGACCAAACGATTCGGGTTCGGCGCTGCTTTCGCTTCTTTTCGGCTTCCGCTCGAATCCGCTCGTTCAAAGAGGACCGCCAAGCCATGCTCAAATTCTCTTCCGGAAGCTTTTTCACCAAGCTAGCAATCGCTTGCTGTTGGGTCGATTCCAGTTTTGAATCAGAGATCACTTGTTCTTTCTTGTCGCTAGGCCAAATTGCCATTTCGATCCTCCATGTATTGCTTCAATGCGTTTTGGACGTGCGTACGAGCCAAGAAGAGTCGGCTCTTTACTGTTCCAAGCGGCAGGTTTAGCGTTGTTGCGATTTCTTCGTACGGCATATCTTCTCGGTCGTGGAGAATGAGAACGCTGCGAAGTTTCTCGCTAAGTTGGGAAACCGCCAACTCTACGGCCTCTTCTAGGTTCGCTTGGGCCAGCATCTGATCCGGCTGCCATCGATCGTCTGGCACTTCAAACTCTTCTTCAATATCTGCTGAAAGAGCCAAAGACACTTGCTCTGGAGACCGACCCACCTTTCTCGCTCGATCTACGCAGAGATTGTGAGCAATCTTGAACAGCCAAGTTCTGACCGAAGACCGCATGTCGAACCGATGAAAGTTTTGAAAAGCTCGAATGAACACCTCTTGGGTGATATCTTCGGCATCTTCTCCGGTTGGGACCATTCTTCGAACGAATCCAAACACTCGGTTTTGGTAGGCATCAACCAGCTTTCCGAAGGCTTCGTAGTCCTGACGACGACACTTCTCTAGAAGCGACTCGTCAACCACGCTCTCCTTCGGTTTCTCAAAATTCAATGCCAGGGCACCTTGACCGATAACCATCTTCCTGAATGCGGAAACGATCCAGGTTTCTGTTTGTTCACCTAACAAAAAGCCTCGGGGCAAGAAAGGGCTTTATCCCTATCTCACACCGAGGCGTTGGTTGACACTCGTTTAGAAGCGGTAACCGACGGTTGCAGCGACGCCGTTTACTTCGCTTGCTTGGCTAGCAAGGAATCGGAGCTCGAAGAATCCACCGCTCTTGGGCTTGTCCCAGAAGTAGCCGATTCCGATCGCACCTGCGAATCGAGTAACGGTCTCGGTGCCGGTTCCGGAAGGTCGCTGAACGAAGCCTACGCCAAGTCCCGCCGTGTAGTAGAGGCCATTGTTGAGATAACCAACATAGTTGAGCAACAGCGGAACGTGTCGGTAGTCGCCACGAGAGTAAAAGTCGACGCTGAAGTCCAGACCCGCGCTGTACTTAGCAGCCGAATTCAGTTCGCGAAGGGTGTATGCGAAACCGACGGTCGGCATATTGATATGCGCGTCGCGAGTTTCAGAATCCACCGGGAAAAGGAGACCAACCTTGGCGGAAAGGCCAAGCAGCTGATCGTCGGCAACAGCGAGCGATGCGATCGACGAGGATGCAATCGCAAGAGCAAGAATTTTCTTCATTCTTAAACTTCCATCATGGCCTGGTGGCCAAACCCAACGAACTATAGCACTCCAAGCATCCATCGTGCAGAACCAAGCTTATCGAAGCGTGATTCGCCCGCTCCCAGTTCGGTCGATCGTGTGGTTCGCCGCTTCTCGGAACACCTCAAGCGCCAGCTCCGCGGTCTTGATCAAATCGGCTTCGGTGACGAACTCTTCGTGGGTGTGAATCTTCTCCATTCCGGTCGCCATCACAATCGAGGGCAACCCTTTTGCGTTGAAGACGTTGGCATCCGATCCACCAAGGGTGGTTCGCGTAAAGGCGTTCAGCCCCAAATTCTGGGCGGCTTTCAGACCGAGGGCCACCACAGGCGAGTTCTCGTCGATCTGGTAAGCGGAGTAGTGCCGTCGATATTCGATCTCGACGGTGGCTCCCCATTTCTTAGCCGCTTCCTCGAACCGAGTCCTCATGTGGGCGATCTGATTTTCGAGCACCTCTAGATTGGTGCTTCGAGCCTCTGCACGAACGCTAACGAATGGGCACACCACGTTCACGGCGGTACCACCTTCCACCAAGCCAATGTTGGCGGTGGTTTCGGGATCGATGCGACCCAGCGACATTCCGTGAACCGCCTCCGCGAGCACTTGAATCGCGTTGATTCCCTTCTCGGGGTCCTTCCCTGCGTGGGCGGGCTTGCCCGTGATGGTCACGTCCATCTTGTCGTGATAGGCCGTTTTGGTCACATAGGAGCCTACTGGGGGGCCTGTATCCAGCACATAGCCGAAGTCGAGCCCAAGATCGTAGATCTCCATGGCATCGGCCCCTTTCAGGCCAATCTCCTCCGCGACGCTGAGCAGTAAGCACACGTCCCCGTGGGGCACTCCCGACTCTTTGAGGCTCAGCACAGCTTCGATCGCGGGGGCCATTCCTGCATAGTCATCCGCCCCGAGGATCGTGTTTCCGGACGAACGGATCACTCCCCCGTCCTCGATAATCTTAAGATCTGCGGTTGGCTCCACCGTATCGAAATGAGCGGAAAGAAAAATCTTTGGAGCGTCAGTTAGGGTTCCCCGCAACCAAACAATCAGGTTGTTCGCATTTCCACCGATCTTTGCACCGGCGTTGTCTTCGTGTACTTCAAGACCATGAGCCTGGAGATAATCCTTCGTCCAAGCCACGATATCTTTCTCGCGGAGGGCCGGCGAATCGATCGCGCAAAGGGAGAGGAACAGGTCTTTCAGCCGATCACGATTGATCATTCCCGGCTTTTACCTGATGAACCCGTTTCGAGAAGGCTCTATAGGCGGCAGATTATTGTCTGGAGAGAACCTTTGGTGGCAATTTGTTTGCCCACAACTACCATCGAGTTTCTTTATCATGCATTTGACGGCGAGACCCTTTAGACTCTCACGGACAAGGCGAGGGATCACGCGTTCTCTCCGTAGATCGCGATTCCATCAGCAAAAAAGGAAATCACACCATGGCAACATTTCAAGTTACGGTCAAAGACGCGGGGACCTTCGCGGTTGAAGAGGGCACAAAGCTGGCAATCGCCATCGAGCAGAATGGGGTCGATATCAGCCACCGATGCGGTGGTCAAGCCCGCTGCACCACGTGCCGCGTCGCTTTTCACTCCGAGGAGCCCCCAATGAACGCCGATGAGCATCAGTGCCTGGAAGAAGACGGTGTCCTAGGAGAGTTTCGACTCGCGTGCCAGATTCGCGTGGACCGTGACATGGAAGTGGATGTCCTGATGCGAGCCCAAGATAAGGGATGGGAGCCGGGCCCGGTCATCGAGCCCTAGTACGCCAAGCGGTAGAATTCACCCGACATGGCAGAGCTCATTGCGAAAAGCCTTATTCGTGACGTCCCTGACTTCCCCAAGGCAGGGATCCTTTTCAAGGACATCACGCCCGTTCTGGAGCACCCCGCGGCATTCCAAGAGGTGGTCAACCTCCTCGCAGAAGACGCGAAAGCAAAGGGTGCCGAGGTGATCGTTGGCATTGAGAGTCGCGGATTCTTGTTTGGAACGCCGATGGCCCTTCAGCTTGAACTCCCGTTCGCAATGACTCGTAAACTCGGGAAGTTGCCGTACGAGAAGATCACGGAGGAGTACGCACTTGAATACGGGACGAACACGGTTGAGATGCACATCGATGCCATCCGCCCCGGACAAAAGGCTTACATTGTCGACGACCTTCTGGCAACAGGCGGCACCGCCGCAGCAGCCCAACGCTTGATCGAGCGACTCGGTGGCGAGGTCTGCGGTTTCGGTTGCTTAATCGAACTGGGCTTCCTTGCCGGACGTCAAAACCTTAAGGGCTTCCCAATCACCGCCCTCATGGAGTTCTAAACAAAATGAAACGAGCACTTGCCTTTTCGCTGCTGATCCTCGGATCAGCAATCGTGTTAGCGGCGGATAAAACGAAGGTCGCGGACCTTCTGGACAACCCGACGAAGTTCGACGGTAAATCCGTCTCAGTCTCTGGAACGGTCAAAAAATTCAAAGCCAAGGAATCTAAGGCTGGGAACAAGTACTTCACCTTCGATGTGATCGAGGAAGATGAAACCGTTCACATTTACGGTCAGGGAGAACTCGACCCGGCTCCAAAGAACGGAGATAAGGTTGAGCTCACCGGTAAGTTCTCGAAGCTCAAGAAGGTTGGTGACCTCGAGTTCAAGAACGAGATCGACATCACCCCGAAGAAGGGTGAAAAATACGCCCTCAAAATCCTCAAGTAAGTTACTAGTCATGTCGCAGTCGGCCCCATTGCTGTTCGTAGTAATGGGGCCGACCGCTTCTGGTAAGTCGTATTTCGCGGAGCTCCTGGCCGACCACCTCGATGCGGCACTGATCAATGCGGATGCCTTTCAGGTTTACCGACACATGGATGTTGGCACCGCAAAGCCAACTCGCAAGGCCGACTACTCCTTGCTGGACCTGAAGGATCCAAACGAAGACTTTGGCGTTGGCGAGTGGCTTCGCCTGGCTGAATCGACCCTCTTAGAACTCTTTCAGCAACAACGTTCGGCCGTAATCGTGGGTGGAACAGGGTTCTATATCCGTGCCCTCACCGAAGGTTACAGCGACTTAGCCCCCGCTCCTAGCGCCGAGACGAGACAAGCTGTCCAGGAACGACTAACTCTTCACGGACTAGAAGCTCTGGTAGAAGAACTTCGGGAGCTTTCTCCGGATACCGCAGCGACGATCGACTTGAAAAACCCGATAAGGGTGACGCGCGCGTTGGAAAAGCTCATCGCCCCTTCGGACCCAATTCAGGTCCGTTTGCCAGAATTCAACCTTAGAAAGCTGGCAATCATCCCTACAAAAGATGATTCAAATGCCCGAATTCAACAACGAACTGTGCAGATGATGCAAAATGGTTGGGTTGAGGAAGTAGAGCAACTCAAAAAGCTCGGATTCCTTGACACGGATCCAGGTTTTCGTGCAATCGGCTATCGAGAGATTTGGACTCACCTGAAAGGGGATCTCTCCTTTCAAGCGTGCCAGGACCAGATCGTTCGCAACACCGTTCAGTACGCGAAGAGACAGCGAACCTGGTTGAAGAAGGAGCCTCGACTGATTCAGTTCAGCGAGACACCAACTTTAACGGAAGCGTTACGCTGCGCTGGACCGTAAAAGCAGAAGGCTAGATTTTTCCATGGGTAAGGCAATCAATCTTCAAGATATGTTTCTCAACCAGGTCCGAAAAGAGGGCGTGGGCGTAACAATCTATCTCACCAACTCAGTGCAACTTCGCGGTCACGTTCGCGGATTTGACGCTTTTACGATTCTTCTAGATACGGCGGGTAAGCCGACTCAACTTGTATACAAGCACGCGGTTGCGTCGATTGTTCCCACGAAGGCCGTAGGGACTTATAAGTCGCCATCTGAGCTAAAAGACGACGGCACCGAATAACTCCTTGAAACTTCCGTTCTCCAAACTCCACGGTACGGGCAATGACTTCGTCCTCATGGAAGCAATTCCTGAGGGCGAACTTGCTTCCGGATATCGAAATCTCGCGACGATACTTTGCGATCGGCGGCGCGGGATCGGTGGAGACGGGCTCATTACGGTCGATCGATTGAAGGCGGTTAGAAAAGGTGTTCCCTGCTTCCAAATGGAAATGTGGAATCCGGACGGGTCTCAGTCGGAGATGTGCGGAAACGGTCTTAGGTGTGCCGCGCGCTTTTTTGAGTCTCTTCTAGACGAAGATGAACGCGAGAAATCGATCGATGAATTCGATGCGGAGACGGGCGCAGGTCGCTTAGTCGTTTATCGCGATCCCGTCGGCTACCGAGTCGATATGGGTCCGGCTTACCTGCGCACGGAAGAGATCGGCATGAACGTGCCCGTTGCAGAGAGCTTTATCGACCAGCCAATCGGCGGCGGTATCAAGGCAACGGCCGTTTCGATGGGGAACCCCCATCTTGTCCTTTTTACGGGCAATCTCGACGCCATCCATTTGGAGCGAGACGGCAAGTTGCTGGAGAACCACCCGTTCTTTCCGAACCGCACCAATGTCCATTTCGTCCAAGTTCTAGACCGCTCGACCGTAAAAATCCGGATTTGGGAACGGGGCGCGGGTGCCACGCTCAGTTGTGGGACAGGAGTTTGCGCTGTGGCAGTGGCTTCTTTCCTAAACGGCAAAACCGATCGCCTGGTACAGGTTCAAGTGCCTGGCGGAGTACTCACTGCAAAATACGAAGAGTCCGGTCATGTATTTCTGACCGGACCCGTGGCAAAGGTTTTTGACGGCGAAATCGAGATCTAATCTCGAAAGACCTTTCCGCTTTAGGCTGCTTTCTTGAGACGCTCTTCAAGAGCTTCCCTGCTTCCGCCAAGGAAGTCCAGAAACTCTAGTCCGACTCCGCCGCGATCCTTGTTCTGGTGAGCGACCATCGCGAAAGCCGAGAAGGATTCGCCATCAGGCATGGTCGTCTTGAACTCAACCAGGCTGCCCATCGCGATTTGCGGCTCGACGGTGACCCACGCTCCACCTGCGGAAACGTCGACGGTCTCCCCTTGGAAAACTGTGAATACCGTTGCGCCTCGGCAATCCATGACTGCTCGCAGGCTCACCGGAAGGGTCATCTTGTATCGGGTGTATTGGCGCCGATCGACTTCCTTCCATTGCGTGTGCTGAATCTCGAGGGCGTATCCGCTCTTCCACGGGCGAACGGCGACAACATCTGCTTCGCCCTTCACAACATCCTCGCCTCGGTGCCAGACCATGATCACGGCCTGTGGGAGTGCGAGACCCGTTACTCGCGCGTCTTTGGTAAACAACACTAACGGCGCTTCAGACGTCACGATGCAGTTGACCGCCATTGGCTTTCCGTTGACGAAGAAAGCGGCGATGACCGTGTTGTTGAGCGTCGGATGATTGCTAACTGGTGTATCCGTTGCCACATTGGTACTATCGGCAAAGAAGCTCGCGCTCTTTAGCGCCGCCGAAAAACCTGGCAAGGATCGCAGTCTAGAAGTGCCCTTTCCGTATCCGGTCCATCTCGCGACGGGTGTCGTTCTTCGCAATCTGGTCGCGCTTATCGTAGTCTTTCTTTCCACGACCAAGACCAATCCTCAGCTTGACCCGACCATTTTTAAAGTACAGCTCAAGTGGAAGAAGGGATAGTCCCTTCTCCATGGATTTCCGCTCTAATACGTTGAGTTCTCGGCGATGGAGCAACAGCTTTCGGTCTCTTCGCCGCTCGGGAGTGAAGTGGCTCGATTGCTTGTAGGGCTCCACATCCAAGTTGATCACCCAAAGTTCATCGTTGACAAACTTGCAGTAGGCATCCGTCAAGTTGGCGTTCCCAAGAAAAATGCTCTTTACTTCGGCCCCAGCAAGCACAAGGCCGGCCTCCACATCCTCTAAGATGTGATAGTCGAATCTGGCCCGTCGATTTTGAATCGTCTTTGGCCCCTTCGATTCTTCCGAACCTTTGCCCTTTGCTTTAGCCATAAAAAACACGCGCGTTACGCTGTGTGGGAAATATTAGTGTACTCACTCGCTTGCGGCGGTCATTGCTTCGATTGAGTCCGGGAACATCTGCCACTTGCTATGGGTTATCACTAAAGACCCTGTGGACGGGTAACTTGAAAAGCAATGAACCGATGGATTCTTTCTAGCGCATTGGTATTGGCGCTTGTCGGCACCGGATGCAACGGCGGATCTTCTGATGCGGCTTCAAACGCACCCGGTAAAGAGAATACGCCCGGCGAGAAAGCAGGCAAAAGCGACGCTCCGAAAAACATCCTTGGAGAACTCAAGGAACTGAAGGTTGAAGACTCTGCGCCCGGCACGGGCAAAGAGGGAGCAAAGCCCGGAGACTTAGTTGCCGTGCAATACAAAGGTTATCTCGGCGACGGCACGGTCTTTGACTCTAACATGGGTGACGACAAGGAGCCGTTCATGCTTACCCTTGGACAAGGAATGGTTATCCAGGGTTGGGAAAAGGGCCTGATCGGCGTAAAGCCTGGCACGAAGAGAAAAATCTCCATCCCCTGGAAGTTGGGTTACGGCGAGCAAGGTTCTGGCGAAAAGATTCCGCCGCGAACAGATCTGTACTTCGACGTCATCATCCACGATGTTGTGAAGGCGGCCGATCAACAAGTGGTCGTGGTCAAAGATACGAAGGTCGGAACCGGCAAAGAAGCCAAGTCCAACTCCATGGTGACCTTCCACTTCGTTGCCACTTATCCAGGTGGACGAATCTGGGATTCAACGAAGAAGGAAGGAAAACCCATTTCGCAGCGACTCGGTCAGGGCTCGCTGATTCCGGGCTTGGATTCCGGTATTGAAGGCATGAAGGTTGGCGGAAAGCGCAAGATCAAAGTTCCGCCGATGGTAGGCTTTGGCCCCTCGGGTCGAGCGGGCGTCCCACCGAACATGATCCTCAACTTCGAAGTCGAGTTGCTTTCGGTTCAATAAGATCGCTCTAGCAACGAGAAGAGGGGAGTGCCGAGGAATCGGCCTCCCCTTTTTGCTTTCGAGCGTTTCGGACGGCTTAGTGGAAGTAACTTCCGCCGTTGATGTCGATCACAACGCCGCTCAAGTAAGAAGCGGCGGGGCTAAGGAGGAAATCAACCGTCGCCGCACAATCTTCAGGCGAGGCCATCCTTCCCAGCGGAATTCCGGCCAGGATCTCCTTGATCCGATCGTCCATTCCATCCCTCGCCATTGCAGTATCCACCCAGCCTGGGGCAATGCCGAAGAGCTGAATATTCTTGGGCGCGAGTTCCACGGCTAGGCTTCGTGTGACGTTGATGAGGGCCGCTTTTGAGGCGGCGTAAACGGCAGCACCCGGCTCTCCTCGGAAACCGACCCGGCTGGCGACATTCACGATCTTCCCTTCTCCGCGAAGCACAGCGTCTGCGATGAACAGCTTCATGAGTCGCAGCGGCGATTCAAAGTTGACCGCCATGGTTTTGTGAAGCACCGCTTCGAATTCGGCGTCACTGGCACTTGCAAACTCGCTTTGAAGGTAGACGCCCGCATTGTTGACGAGCCGGTCGATCATCGCCAAGCCTCTTGCAGAATCGTAAACCTTGAACACGTTTCTTGGGTCAGAAAGGTCACCGATAACCGTTCCCACCACCGCTCCACCCAACAGGTTTGCGGTCGAATGAAGTTCGGGGGATTCTTTTGATGCGTGAAGCACCAAGCTGTGTCCGGATAGCGCCAGTTTCTTGGCAATCGCTTTTCCGATACCCCGTGAGCTTCCTGTTACAAGTGTCGCCATGGAAAATCCAGTTTACGCTCCGCCCGGGATACGATCCTAGCTTGGTCGAAGGTCCTTGTTGGTGAATTTTTCAACGGATTCACTTGGATTGCATCAACCATCGCCTATAGACTGTTCCTATGCGCTTGATAGTCGCCGGGTCTCTCCTTGCCCTTGTAACAGGTCTTACCATTGCGACGGGATCCTCGCGGACGCAAAGCGCTCCGGTGAAGAATCCGACGTACGCCGAGCACGTGGCTCCACTCTTGAACTCTCGTTGTGTGGAGTGCCACCGTCCGGGCGAAGTGGGACCTTTCAGCCTAGTGGGCTATGAGAACGCCAAAAAGCGCAGCAGCATGATTGCGGCCGTTACCGAATCTCGGCAGATGCCCCCTTGGAAAGCGGTGGAAGGGTACGGCGAATTTCACGATGAGAACCGCCTGAGTAAGGAAGAGATTGCCATGCTCGATACTTGGGCAAAGAACGGCGCGCCAAGAGGGGATGCGAAGAAGGAACCCAAGGCACCTGAGTTCAGCGGCGAATGGTCGCTTGGTCAACCCGACAAGGTCATCAGCGCGACGCAGCCATTCAAACTGGGCGCTGAGGGCGAAGACGTGTACCGCAACTTCGTGATCGATCCGGGCCTTACGGAGACCAAGTACGTCACCGCCATCGACGTGAAGCCGGGTAACGCAAAAATCGTTCACCACGTCATCGCTTTTCTTGACCCGTCTGATCAAGGCCAGAAGTTGGCGGCTAAACAAAACGATGGACAGGAAGGCTACACCAGTTCTGGTGGTGGAGTTGGATTCATCCCTCGAGGTGCTTTGGGTGGTTGGGCTCCAGGTGTACGAGCACGTAATTTGCCGGACGGTATCGGTTACAAGCTATCGCCGGGAACGAAGATCATCATGCAGGTCCACTATCACAAGAGTGGAAAGGAAGAGTCAGACCTCACCCGCGTTGGGCTTTACTTCGCAGATAAGCCCGTTGAGAAAGAGTGCTCCATCTTCTGGGCCGCGAATCCGATCTTCCGGATTCCCGCAGGCGCCGATAACCACCGCGTTCGCTGGGACATCCCCATCCCCGCCGACCTCACCGCCTATTGGGTGATGCCGCACATGCACCTTCTGGGCAAATCCATGAAGGCATGGATCAAGAAGAAAGACGGAACCGAGGTTCCGCTGGTGCATGTAGATGCATGGGACTTCAATTGGCAGCTTGTCTACAGTCTGCAGAAGCCTTTGAAGGTTCAAGCTGGGTCGACGCTTTGCGTCGAGGCGTTCTACGACAACTCTAAGGGTAATCCGAACAATCCCAGCAACCCACCCAAAGCGGTGACCTGGGGCGAGGAAACCACCGATGAAATGGCCCTGTTGGTCCTCAATTACACCCGAGGGTAGCGCTCTAGCCATCTAGGGCGAAACGAATTGCGGGGGTTGCTCTTGATGAGCAACCCCCGCAATCTTTTGGGCAAATATCTTAGCGGCCGAGTCCGTTCCACATTCGATCTACTTCCAGCGCGGTAGGACCTTGTCCAACGAGCTGAGTGATCGGCGTGAACTTGACGTGACCATCGAGGAAGTTTACGAGCACTGATCGTCGATCGAATCGCCCCCAAAGTTGGCCTTGAGTTCGTGCGTCGAAGGGTCGAGCAGCCGGATCGGATGCGCCGGCGTTCAGCCAGAAGGAAGGAGCCTCGATTCGGTGATAACCAACCGCATTTCGAACGACGGGTCGACCCGGGGAAACAATGTCCTTACCTGTTGCCTCCGCGAACGCGACCGTATCGGCCGACGATTGGAGAGAGGTGGCACTTACTCCGCTGAATTGAAGGACTCCGTTCGATCCCGCTCGCTGAGTGTTCAAATAGCGTGCGTTCATGCCGTAGCTGGGGTAGGCACCCATGAGGTACCAGTAGGCGCATCCTGCCTGCTCAAAGCGACCAAACTGCGGACAAGTAGCCCATCGCATGGTCGGATCCTCTTCACGATCCATGGGGCAAAGGAACATCTCTGCGTTCTTGGAATACGGCTGAAGAAGAACCGGATAGAAGAAGAAACCGTTGGTCGAGAAGAACGGAGTGTTCGGAACTGCCGCTGCCGGGCTGAACCATCGAAGCGGAACCGTGACGTCCTCGTAATCGGCCATGTACAGCGTGTGCGAGGTCGAGACCTGCTTCATGTTGCTCAGGCTCGCTGTTTTCTTCGCGGCGACCTTTGCCTGTGCAAAGACCGGGAAGAGGATCGCCGCAAGGATTGCGATGATCGCAATCACTACGAGAAGTTCGATAAGCGTGAAACCGTTTCGTCGCCGCATGACCATTATGATTGTCAATTTCGGCTGCTGTTTATTTGCCTATTTTGACGATCATTTGCGGGACATAATCCTCAGGACGATTTCCAACACCCGAGTCAGAGAACCGTTAAATTGTGCAACTCTGCCCTACATTCCCACTGCAGTGTATTGGCGTAAACCGTGTTTCCAAAGGATCCTGGCTCCCAGATAGCACCCAACGACCCAGGCAAGCTGAGCACCGATGAGCCCCCAAGCGGTGGCACCGGTGGACCTTCCGATCAAAATCTCAGTTGGCAAACCAGTGGTGTAGTAGAACGGGAAGAACATCGCGATCTTCTGCGCCCAGGGCGGCAAGAAGGCGACCGGGAAGAGCTGCCCAGACAGGAACAGCATCGGCAGATAGTAGAGCTCGAAGATGGCCATGGCCTCCTGCACAAATAGTGCTAACAGGGCCATCATCGTCACAAAGGAAAAGCTGACGAGGTGACCAAGAAGGAAGGAGACCCAGAACTCGGGACCTAAGGCGAGTTTGACGTCACTCAGATGGGCTCGGTACAGCCACAGGAAGAGCAGAAAGAACGGGGCAAACAGGCTAAGCCGAACGATCCGCCAGGTTAGATTCCTTAGGAAAGTGACCTGATACCAGCTCATCGGTCGAATGATCTGCGTGGAGAACTGCCCTTCCTTGATCTCCATGGCAATCTCCCACATGATGTGGCTGGTGACAAAGGAACCGACCAGGAGCATTGCCAGATAGTAAACAACCGTCTCGCCGGCGTTGAATCCGGCAATGAGACCGCTCTTTGCGGCGCTGATCCACACCATCGGCATGGTGATGGCGGTTGTCACGTCGGTGAGAATCCAGATGACGCCGCTGGCGCGATACGCCATCGACTCTTTGAAGTAGATGCCGAAAACGGCTAATACCTTTCTCCACCAAAGAGCCATATGGACAATCATGAACGAAAAAGCGCCCCGACCGATAGGATCGAGGCGCTTTTGAATTTGGAGTCCTTAACCTTGCTTCTCGCGGATGGGGAGACCCATCGCCTTCAAGAACACACGTGCCTCATCGTCGGTTTTGGCAGTGGTGACGAACACCACGTCCATACCGCGAATTCGGTCGAACGTATCGTAAGGGATCTCCGGGAAAATCAGCTGCTCTTTGAGACCGATGGCGTAGTTGCCTCGACCGTCAAAGGAGTTCGGATTAAGACCTTGGAAGTCTCGAATACGGGGGAGAACTACCGTCGCGAGCTTGTCGAAGAAGTGGTACATTCGGTCTCCGCGAAGGGTGACCTTACATCCGATCTTCATGCCCTCTCGAACCTTAAAGTTAGAGATAGCGGTTTTTGCTACCGTGGTGATCGGCTTTTGACCCGCGATGAGCGTGAGGTCTCGAAGAGAGTTGTCCAAGTGCTTGGGCTCTTTGTCGGTCGTACCCGTGCCCATGTTGATCACGATCTTCTCAAGCTTCGGGATTTGCATCACCGACTTGTAGCCGAACTGCTCTTTCAGCTTGGGCGCAACTTCTTTGCTGTACTTCTCTTTGAGACGCGGTTGAATGTTAACCGTCGGTCCTGCCGGTGCGGATGTTTTGTCTTTTTTAGCCATTTTCTCGGTTGCCTGATTGCTGACCAGGCGCTATCGTTGCTTCCCTCTTGCTGGGGCTAGAGGGAAACGGAATTACTTGTTGTCGGAAGTGATCGGAACTTCGACGATGACTTGTCCACTCTTCTTTGCGAAGCGGACTTTCTTGCCATCGACGATCTTCTTACCTACTCGCGTAGGCTCACCCGTCTTAGGATCGAGCACCATCACGTTGCTGATGTGGATCGGAGCCGGGATCATGATCCGTGCGGATCGCTCACCTTGCGTTCGAGCCTTTCGGTGCTTAACGACGACGTTCAAAGGAAGCGGTTGCTCAGGATTCTCTGGGTTGTCCTTGAGAATAATGACCTTGCCTTCCTTCGCACTGACAGCCGCGACGAAGCCCTCTTGGCCTTTGTCCTTTCCGGCAATGATCCGGACCTTATCGCCCTTGCGGATCTTAACCTTGATCGGCTTGCTCAGTCGTTTGATTTCTGCTTTGGTAGGCATGGATTAAAGCACCTCCGGAGCCAGGGATACGATCTTCATGAAGTTCGCATCTCGCAATTCACGAGCTACCGGTCCGAAAATTCGGGTTCCTCGCGGCTCCATGTTGTTGGGGTTGATGACGACGCATGCGTTCTCATCGAACTTGAGCGTGCTGCCATCTTGTCGTCGAACCGGACGTGTGGTTCGGACGATAACCGCCTTGATAACGTCGCCCTTCTTAACGGGCATGTTCGGGCTAGCCGATTTCACGGAAGCGACGATAACGTCACCCACGCGACCGTACCGGGGCTGCGATCCTTTGAGAACTCGGATACACATCACCGTCCGTGCGCCGGAGTTATCCGCCACCTTCAGTCTGCTGAATTGTTGAATCATTTCTGTTTCCTCTTTCAGAGGCCGTCCTGACCAGGGTCAGGGTGGGCATGAATAGTCTCCTCAGAGTCACTCCGAGGAGACGGGTTGTTACTTGACCTTTTCGATGATCTGGGTGACGCGCCAGCGCTTATCGCGGCTGATGGGTCGAGTCTCCATGATCTCTACGGTGTCTCCAATGTCGCATCCGATCTCATCGTGTGCCTTGAACTTCTCCGAGCGAATAACAACCTTGCCGTACAGCGGGTGCTTGATTCGTCGGACGGTTCGGACCACGACGGTCTTTTCCATCTTGTTCGAGACGACAACGCCTTCTCGAACCTTTCGTGTGTTTCTTGCTTCCGCCATTAGCTGTTACCTCGCTGCTTCTCGGTGATGACCGTAAGAATTCGCGCGATATTGTGTCGTCGCGTCTTCAACCCGGTGGTATCCGCAGATTGGCGGAACACTAGGTCTCGTCGCGCTTTGAACAGCGCCGCCTTCTCTTCGCGAATCATCGCTTCGAGTTCGGGCACCGACTTCTCGCGTAGTTCCGTAGCTTTCATATCTTTCATTCGTCAGGCTCCTTACTCGGCACTCGCCTCTGCGGCGGCCTTCTTTGCGGCGGCTGCTTCGAGGGCGGCATTCTCTGCATCTGCGAGTTCCTTGGCCAAGTCAGCCTTGGTGTAGAACTTACAGCGCATCGGCAGTTTGAAGATGGCAAGGCGCATCGCTTCCTTTGCCAGGTCCACGTTGACTCCGTCCATTTCGAACAGAACGCGACCGGGCTTGACGACGGCTACCCATCCTTCAACGCCCGCCTTACCCTTACCCATACGGGTTTCAAGCGGCTTCTTCGTGTACGACTTGTGCGGGAAGATTCGAATCCAGACCTTTCCACCACGCTTGATGTGTCGAGTCATCGCAATACGTGCGGACTCGATTTGTCGCGAAGTGATCCACGCCGGCTCTTGGGCCACGATGGCGTATTCGCCAAAGGACACCTTGTTGCCTTGCGTCGACTTGCCCTTCATCCGACCCCGCATCATTTTGCGGCGGCCTTCCTTAACTCGCTTAGGCATCAACATTAGCTGTTACCTCCCTGGTTTTCGGCGGGAGCATCCGTTCGAGTGCTTGCAAACGCTCGATCTCCGCGATCTCCACGATCGCCTCGATCTCGTCGGTCACGTCGCTCGGGTCGATCCTCACGTCGTCGCTCCTGCTGAGCTTGCATCACTGCATCCATCTCTCGCAGTCGCTTCTCCGGAAGAACTTCGCCCTTGTAGATCCAAACCTTACATCCGACCGATCCGTAAATGGTTCGGGCTTCAGCAAAGCCGTAATCGATATCAGCTCGGAGGGTGTGCAACGGAACCTTGCCCATCATATCGCCCTCGCGTCGTGCAATTTCTGCACCGTTCAATCGACCAGAGACCTGGATCTTGATGCCGCGACCGTTCAGTCGGACAACACGAGTCATTGCTTGTCGCATGGCCCGTCGGTGGCTGATCCGCTTTTCAAGCTGCGCGCAAACGTTCTCGGCAACAATCTGAGCGTCGAGTTCGGGTTGCCGAACTTCGGTAACGTTCACTTGAACGCCCATCGTCGGGTCCTCTTCTCGAACCATTCGGTTCAGGTGCTGCGTAAGCGCGTCGATACCCTTACCTTTCTGTCCGATGATCGCACCCGGGCGAGCCGTGAAGATGTTGACCTTCAGTCGGTTTGCCGCGCGCTCGATCTCGACACGGGAAACGCTACCCAGGCCGACCTTTCGCTTGATGTGCTTGCGGATTCGATCGTCGATGACGATCGCCTTCGCGTAGCCTTTCTTCTTGTAAAACCAGTGGCTGTCGTGACCTCGGATGACGCCGATACGCAGGCCGACTGGGTGAATCTTCTGACCCATTAGTTCTCCACCTTTTCTTCAGAGGTTCCTGCCTCTGCATCGGTCGTTGTCTCCGCGACGTTGGTTTCCTCAACGGTCTCTTCGACTACAGGCGCAGCGGCTTCCACAGGGGCTTCAACCGGAGCATCCTTCTTAGCTGGCTTCTTGCCCTTTACCGCAAGAGTCGGTCGAGGCTTAGCCTTCGTTCCGTGCGGCTTGACAACTGCTGTCGGCTCGACATCCTCAACAACCACGGTGATGTGGCTGGTCTTCTTAAGGATTCGGTTGCCTCGGCCCATTGCTCGGGCTTGCATCCGCTTCAAGCGAGGACCCTCGTCAATGGTGATAGCAGCGATCTTAAGAGCCTCTGGTGCAAGGTTGAAATTCTCCGAAGCGTTTGCCATCGCAGAAATCAGAGTCTTGCGGAGCATTTGGGCTCCCTTGCTCTTGTGAAATCGAAGCTTGTGAGCCGCGGAGATTGCGGTCATACCGCGAACTTCATCCGCAACGATCCGCACCTTTCGAGGCTGAACTCGGACGTATTTGGTAATTGCTTTTACTTCCATAGTTCCCTCTTAGCGGAGTCGCGCTCCTCGCTCTGGAAGACCGCCTGCGTGACCTCGGTAGGTTCGCGTGGGGGCAAATTCTCCCAGCTTGTGCCCAACCATGTTCTCGGTAACGAAGACCGGAACGTGCTTGCGCCCGTCGTGGACAGCGATGGTGTGGCCGATCATGTCAGGAATGATCGTCGATCGCCGGCTCCATGTTTTGATGAGTTTCTTTTCGTTCTTGTCGTTGAGAGCGTCCACTTTCTTCAGAAGGTGGTCGTCAACGAAGAACCCTTTTTTAAGACTTCTTCCCATTCGTGTTTCCTGTGTTGACCTTCACCCCGAACTCTCGTTTTGGAGTGGGCAGTGCACTGCCTTGCCCGACCGCGTAATGGCTTTACCAGAACACGATCGGGCAATGAGATTTACTTACCTTTTCGTCGGCGAACGATGAATCGATCGGTCCGCTTGTTGCTTCGCGTCTTTTCACCGAGAGCCTTGTTGCCCCATCGGTCGACCGGACCTTTCTTACGTCCGACTGGTGACTTGGCTTCACCACCACCGTGTGGGTGGTCGCGAGGCGATTTAACGACACCGCGCACGTGCGGCTTTCGTCCAAGATTTCGGGCCTTACCGGCCTTACCTAGCGACTCGTTCTCGTGATCGGAGTTTCCGACCTCGCCAACGGTTGCTCGGCAGGTGTTGTGCACCATGCGCATTTCACCAGACGGGAGTCGAAGGGTCACGTAGTTACCCTCCTTCGCCATCACCTGTGCGGAAGCGCCTGCGGATCGGACCATTTGGCCACCCTTTCCGGGTTGCAGCTCCACGTTGTGGACCAGCGTACCGAGCGGGATGTTCTTCAACGGAAGGGCGTTGCCGGGCAGAATGTCTGCCGCAGGACCGCTCTCCACGCGTCGACCAACTTCCAGATTCTTCGGAGCCAAGATGTATCGCTTCTCGCCGTCCATGTAGTGGAGCAACGCGATTCGGCAAGTTCGGTTCGGATCGTATTCGATCGCGGCGACCTTTGCCTCAACTCCGTCCTTTTGTCGCTTGAAGTCGATGACTCGGTAGCGTCGCTTGTTACCGCCGCCACGGTTCGCCATCGTCATGCGACCAAAGTGGTTTCGACCACCGGACTTCGTCAGCTTGCGAGTTAGGCTCTTTTCTGGTTTGCCTTTGGTAACTTCCTCGTAGGAGGCAATCGCCATAAAGCGACGGCCAGGAGAGGTCGGCTTAAGTTTTCTTACTGCCATGGTTAGACTCCGTAATCCTCCAGGAGCTGTCCTTTAGCAAGCGTCACCACGGCCTTCTTGCGATCCGGTTCGTAACCGGTGCTCTTCTGACCGCGTCGTCGCTCTCTACCAAGAACCTTGATGGTTCGAACGGAGGTGACCTCGATGCCCTCTCCCTTCTTCTTGCCATCGTTGTAGATCTCTTCGATCGCTCGCTTGATCTCAATCTTGTTGGAGCTCTTAGCAACGATGAACGTGTACTTTCGCACGATTGCGTTCTCGTCCTTGATCTGTGGATCTCCGTAAGACAACTTCACCGACTTCTCGGTGATGTGCGGAGCGATGATAATGTCGTGCGGGTTTTTCACTGCGCCCAAACCTCCTCGATCTTGTCGAGAGCTTCTTTGGCAACCACCAACTTGTGAGCTACGAGCACGTCTCGAGTTGAGAAGGCCTGAGTCTTTGCCTCAGCGTCTCGACTGGGAGCCGTTCGAACCTCTACGTTAGGAAGGTTGCGGAACGATTTCATCGTCACTTCGTCGTGTGCGGGAAGAATCACCAGCACGCGCTTCACGCCCTCAAGTCCCAGAGATGCCAGCAGAGCCGTTGCATCCTTGGTCTTCGGAGCTGCAAATGCGATGCTGTCTACCACCGACACGTTGCCTGCCTCAAGATGAGCGGCCAATGCCGTAAGGATAGAAGCTCGTCGCTCGCGCTTGTTGACCTTCTTTTCGTAGTCGCGCGGCTTAACTGCCAGCGCCATACCGCCGTGAGCGTAGTGAGGAGATCGGATAGAACCTTGTCGGGCGTTACCGGTCTTCTTCTGCTTGTACGGCTTTCGACCACCACCACGAACTTCGCTTCGGGTCTTCGCGCTTTGCGTACCCTGTCGCTTGTTTGCTTCTTCAGCAACAACCGTTCGGTGAATCGTTGTGTGCGATGCGGCTGCCTCAGCGAGCTTCGCGGAAATATCGCGAGTCCCGACCTTCTTGCCGTCTTTTCCTTTAATTTCGATAGATGCCATCGCCCTTAGCCTTTCACCTTGTTGATGATCACGGGTGCACCGTTAGGACCGGGGACGCTACCGTCGATGAGCAGAAGATTTCGCTCCACATCGACCTTAACGACCTTGAGACCCTTCTGCGTAACTTGATCGTTACCCATTCGGCCCGGCTTTCGAACACCTTTGAAAACACGCTGCGGACCCGTCGCACCACTGGAGAGCGGTCGTCGGTGGGTCATGTAACCGTGGGTCATGTGCTGACCGCGGAAGTGATAGCGCTTAACGCCACCCTGGAAACCGCGACCCTTCGACTTGCCCGTAACGGTGACAACTTCACCCTCAGCGAAGATCTCAACATTGATCTCCTGCCCAAGCTCGAAGCCCGAAGCAGCATCAACGCGGAACTCTTTGAGAGTGCGCAAGTTCTTCCCTACGCCCGCCTTCTTCAGGTGGCCGTGCTTGGGAAACGTCAAATTTTTGTCAGAGATTTCTCCGTAACCGACTTGGATTGCGGTGTAACCGTCGTTGTCATCCGTTTTGATCTGGGTGACAAATACCGGCCCCGCTTCCACGACGGTTACAGGCACCATCTTGCCCTCTTCAGTGAAGAGGTGCGTCATACCTATTTTTCGTCCGAGAATGCCTGGAAGCATTGATTCCTCCTAAATTGCAGCTTCTAAATCGCAATTCGAACCGTCAAAAAGAATGTCGCCCTCGCTCGGGAACGGGACATTCGGCTCAATTGCTAAGAAGCCGCTGCAGCGACACGCGAACGTGCCGACACGCAATCGTTAGTTATACCCAACGTTATCCACCCTTCGCTAGAGGCTGCCCAAAGGTTCAGCCCTACCGTTTAGCCGAGTCTGCAGACCGCCCAATAAAACTTACTGGTCGATAAATCGTGCGCGGAGTTCTGGGGTGGGAATCATGCAAGACTCGGCCTTGCCGAACATGCGATACCGATTTCTGGCAATCATGCCGTAAACGGCGTCTCTGAGGCCCTTCGGGAAAATGAGGAGCGCTTTTGCGATTCCGTAAACGCCACCGAGGTCGGAGATGGCTCGAAGCGCCGCATCGGACCGATCATACGCAACTCCCTGTCGAATGTAAACAAAGGAGTCAAGGAACTTCCCGGACCAGCCCGCTTGCTCCAGCAGAGCTTGACTCACGGGCGATTGAAGGGGTCCGAACTTAAAGAGCGCCAAGCTGTCCCGCTTGATCATCCACTGGATAAATCCGTTGCAGAGGTTGCATACGCCATCGAAAAGGAGCACTCTGCTCCCGGTTTCGGAACCTTCCCTGATGGTTTCACTGGCGGCGTTATTCAACAACTGAGTTCTACCCTTCCTTAACTTTCAAAACGATTTGAAAGTAGGTTTTGTGCCAAGAACGGCAAGAACTTCGGCAAGTTCGACAGATACAATCCCCCCGTCAATGTCAAACCTCATTCGCCGAGCGAAGCCAACAGACGACGTCCAGGTCCAGACGTGCATCAAAGCCGTGTACGACGAATACGGGTTTGGATGGTTCCCGGAGAGCTACCACCTCGACCTTTACACTTTCGAGGCCAGCTACTTTCGCGACGGGCACTCCTTCTGGGTTGCGGAGTCGCCGGACGGTCAGGTGGTCGGCACCATTGCCCTTGTTCGACACCCTTCGATTCCCATCGAAGCTGGAGCAGAAGACGGCGTCGCCGAGGTGGACGGTGTTCGCCGGGTTGCGGGCACGGACTGCTCGGTCGAACGGCTTTACGTGCACCCCAATGCCCGCAGACAAGGAATTGCCCGCGCGCTTATGGACGCGATTCTCGCTGAAGCGAAGGAATGGGGTTGTACGGGCATGGAGGTTTGGAGCGACAAGAAGTTCTTAGGCGCCCATGCTCTGTATCAGGGAATGGGAGCCGAGGCCGTTGGCGATCGTTTGTGTCACGACCCAGACCAGTCTCCCGAGTGGGGCTTCCGCCTGCCTGTTTAGGTTGCTCTCCTTGCTGAGTCGCACAAAAAAGCGAGCCCGAGGCAATCACCCCGGGCTCGCTTCTAGAATGAGCCGCTTGGTTAACCAACGACTCCGGCTGAACGATTAGCCGCCGTTCTTGCCGCCCTTACCGGGCTTGCCCTTTCCTGCGCCGCCCTTACCAGGACCGCCTGCACCAGGACCACCCGCGCCAGGACCGCCTTGTCGGTTGCCCCATTGTTCTCGCATCTTCTTGCGAGCGGCTTCCATTTCCTTCTTGTACTGGGCTTGTTGCGGTGCGGTGAGGATCTTCTCAAGGCCATCGTTGTAGCCCTTCATCATGCTTCGGAACTCCTCGCGCATCTTGGATCGGTCGCCACCCTTTTGGCCCTTCTCCATCAGCTCCTTCATTTTCTTTCCGGTTTGCTCTTTGAGGTTCTTGACCTGCTTCTTTTGATCACCGGAGAGATTCAGCTTTGCCAGGATCGGCTCGTCCATTTGCATGGGGTTCATGCGCATTCGACCGCCTTGTGGTCCGCCTTGTCGACCGCCAGGTCCGCCAGGACCGCCTTGCTTTTGTCCACCTGCGGGGCCCGCGCCTTGAGCGAATGCCGAGGTCACAAGGGTCATGCCCATTACAGCGGCGATGATGATGGAAATGGTTTTCTTCATTTTTGTTTCTCCGTTGAGACCTCGAACTGTTTGGTCAGAGGTCGTTCCTGCGAATCTTCCTAAGCAGGAACGGAAAGAAATCTTTGAAGTTCAATGGTTTTAACGCAGTGAAGTCGTTTGGGTCTTATGGACCAGTTCCACGATTGCCGGATGCTCGGCTTCCATGAATGCGTCGGGAGTCCCGTCAAAAACCAGTTCACCCGCATAAAGGAATGCCACCCGCGCAGCGACTCTTCGAACGCTCGATAGGTCGTGGCTCACTAGCAAGGAAGTGACACCGAGCGTCTCGCACAACTCAAACATGAGCTCATCTATCTGATACGTCGTGATTGGATCCAAGCCCGTCGTAGGCTCATCGTAAAGCATGACGTCTGGATTTAGGGCCAATGCTCGGGCGATTCCCACCCGCTTTCTCATGCCACCGGACAGTTCGCTTGGATAGAGTTTCTCCACGTCGGAAAGCCCCAAACGACTCAGGGTGTCCCGTACGAGGTCCCTTTGAACTTTTGGTGCCAGTTTGGTGTGGCGTTTCACACCGAACAGAATGTTCTCTTCAACCGTTAGGTAATCGAACAATGCGGCGCTTTGGAAGACCATCCCCATATGCCGCCGCGCCTCTTCGGGATTTGCGAGAACGTCTACCCCCGCCAGTTCGATCTGTCCCGATTCCGGCACGATCAGCCCGGCGATGCACCGCAGAAGCGTCGTTTTTCCACCGCCGCTGCTTCCCATGACGGCAACGATCTCTCCCTTTGCCACATGAAGCGAAACTCCCTTCAGGACAGCTTTCTCCCCAAACCGCTTGGAAATATTCTTGGCTTCGATCATGCCCGCGTCGACCTCCGGTAATCGTTAGGAGAGACGCCGAACCGATGGGCAAAGGCGCGGCTAAAGTGAGACAGGCCGTGAAACCCAACTGAATGCGCCACTTCACTGACGGAAAGGGTTCCACCCGCCAACAGCGCTCGGGCCTTTTCCAGCCGCACCGACATTAGATACTTGTGGAAAGGTTGTCCGGTCGATTGCTTGAACAGGAATCGGAAGTGCGAAGTCGAGAGCCCTACTTGCGCGGCCAGGGTGTCGTCAGCAAGTTCAGCGGCAAAGTTTCGGTCGATGTGCGCCAGCGCCCTGTCGATGATTCTCGCCGAACCATCGGTGCTGTGGCTCAACAGATCACCCGCAAGCTCATAAAGAATGCCTTTGCAGGCGATCAATACACTTTCGATGGATCCGCACCGATCAAACTCGCGTGCTGCCTCGAGTTGAATGCGGTGGATCGACCGAGAACCACCTGTCTCGAGCAAACCTGCTGTGACAACCGCCAAAAACGTGAGCGCCTCACCGCGAGCCTCATCCAGGTCGGTTGTGATGGAAAGGGACCGTTCGAACTGTTCGAGTGCTTTTTCGAACCGAACATGATCTCGCACGCGAACAATGGCGGCGACTTCGTGAAGGGGGATTCCTCCCCCCATAGAGTGGAACGGACATCGCACCGTTGCCCGTGCCTGAAGAAAAGCTTGTGTGAGGGCAAAAACGGCAGGACTGCCTGAATCCGCAAACACCACTCGGTCAACATTGGTTGTTGCAGGAACATCGATTGCAATCCAATCGCAGCGATGTTTGGCACCGTTTGATTCCAACAGGCCCACTGGCTGGACCTCGACTCCATCGCCGAGGGACTCCGCGCGAAACTCACGATTGGAGGTCACGGCGTAATGGCTTCCCTGCACCAGATCGATCTGATGAACCTTCTTCTCGCCAAGATAAAGGTGGATAGAGGCCCCGATCGTTCCTTTCGATTCCTCGTCGGCATAAAGGCCAAAAGCCCCTACCAGGTGGATTCGTTCAAGAAGAGACCCGGCAGGAGCACAAACCGTGAACGACTCTCCCTGATCGCGCCGAATCGTTCCTCCGATCGGAGGATGACTCAGCCAAAGAGGCCCGTCGGTGACTCGGAAAGGCAGTTCGCCCTTGTCAAGAAACCGAAAGTCACGCCCCGATTGCGGCAGGTCTGCCTGCAAGTAAACCGGGGCACCACCATAGTCCATGACTCTTTCTACGACTACTTTGCGAGTTCAACCGTTCGGTGAGGCAAGTGCCCAAAGAGAGACTCTTTCATGCCCTTCACACGCGGGCTGATCAGCTCTGCATCTCGTTGGAAGTAGATCGGAACGAAAGGAGCATCATCCAGCACGATATCCTCGGCTTCGGCATACAGCTTGAGTCGCTTTTCCGAGTCCAGAATGGAGTCGGCTTCCGCACAGAGAGCATCGTATTTCGCATTCACGTACTCGATCTTGTTCTCCGGACCATAGCTGGCGAGCAGGGTCGACAGGAAGTTCTCCGCGTCCAGATAGTCGGCTGCCCATCGCATGTGGAAGAGAGGCATTTCTTTCTTGGTGTGAAGGTTCAAGTACTGACCCCACTCCATCTTCTTAAGCGAAATCTTGACCCCGAGGTTTTGACCCCACTGCTGTTGAACGGATTGGGCGACCAATTCCACATCGGGCCGACCGTCTCGGAAAGACATTTCGACCGTCGGGAAGCCCTTCCCACCCGGGAAGCCGGCCTCTGCGAGCAATGCCTTTGCTTTCTCGATATTGAAGGCCAGGACCTTGGCATTCTCTCGGTGACCAAAAACGCCCGGAGGAACAATGCCGTCGGCTCGTTTGTTCACACCGCCGAGCACTTCGTTCACGATCTTGTCTCGATCGATTGCCATGGCGAGTGCTTGTCGAACCTTCTTGTTTTGGAACGCAGGCACCATCTTGCAATGGAAGCCGATGTACCACATAGAAGGACGATCGAAGAACTTCAGATCGTTCTTGAGCGCGGCGTCTTCTTGGACGGCCTTTACGTTCTGTCGCTCAAGTTGAACCAGGTCAACTTGACCGTTCTTGTACATGTTGAGTCGCGTCTGTGAGTCCAAAACGACCGGTCGCTCGATCCGATCGACACTTGGCGCGCCGCCGTGATAATCCTTGTTGGCGACGAGGTTGATCTGCTGTTCGACCTTTACGCTCTCAAACTTAAAGGGACCCGTGCCTGCCATTTGCGAGACATCGTTGATATCGGCGAGAGGATCCTTGATGACGTCTTTGTCATAGACAAAGAAGACGGGATAGGTGAGCTTGCCAAGGAAGTACGGTCGCGACTTGTCGATCTTAACCTCCAGGGTGTAGTCGTCGATCACCTTCACGCCGGAGACTTCCTTCGCCTTGTCAGCGAGGCGCTCCTTCACTCCGATAACGTCGCTCAAGTACGTGGCAGCGGTAGGGGACGTGAACTTAGGATTACAAGCTCGCTCGACGCACCACTTGAAGTCTTGCGCCTTGACCTCTCGACCGGTCGAGAACTTGACTCCCTTTTTGAGGCTGAACACATAGGTCTTGCCGCCGTCCTTGATCTCCCACTTTTCAGCAAGATTAGGCACCACTTCGTTTGTCTCAGACCACTGAACGAGGCCTTCGTAAACCTGCTGAACAACGTCGATGGTGTCGCCGTCTTGCACCTTCGCTGGATCAAGAGAGGTCGGAACCGTAACGATGGGATATCGGAAGACGTTCCCAGCATCGGAACCGGCCCGTTTGGAGAAGCCACCCCCGCCGCCTGATCCACAACCAACGAGCAAAACCGAAGCAACGACTGCTCCAAGAGAAAGAGAAACAAACGACCGGAAGCGCATGTTAACTCGCAGTTTACACGTGCGTGAAATCTTGAGTGGGGTCCGTGCGGGAACCACCAAAGATCATTCGGAAAGTGAGCCCTCTCCTAAACGATCTAGGAGAGCGGAGTTGGCGGGTAACGCAGATTCGGCAATTGATCGCCAGAAGGGGAAGAGCGTCGTAAGCGTCGCCTCACAAAAGCGCAAGTTTTGCGGTGCCGATTCTTTGCCGAGCAGCGCGGTGATGTTAATCAGCACTTCGAATCGCGTTTGAAATCGATCTGGGTACAGATCGGCTTTGTCCCAGCAAAGGTATCCCCCCGCTCGTGGAGAAACCCAGGGGTTCGCTTCCTCAACCTTGACCCCGGTGAGCACACATTCTTCGAAACTGGGCATGAAGCCGATGGCATCGAGGAGCATCACCTGACCCCAAACGAGTGCGACCAGCGGTTTTGAATGGACCTCGATTTCGGAGATCACTTCAATGAGGAGCGAGAAGATTTGTTCGTCAGGCTGTTCCCAAGGGACCACACCGGAAACGAGCTCGGCAAAGGCCAGCGCGTAAGAGAGGCGATCAAAGTCCACTCTTAAGCCTGGAAAGGAGCTGTGGGGTTGCGCCTGGGTGACAAATCGGCGCGCCTTGCCTACCGCGATGTTCATTGTCGCCACGCTCAGAGGCTCGCTCACCCCGCGCAGACGGGATCCGGAGTTTTTGGCTCCTTTGGCGATCACGTCTATTTTGCCAAGCTCCGAAGTAAGAAGGGTGAGGCGTCTATCCGCCTCACCCTGATCTCTTCGTCTCAGCACGATTGCTCGTACCGACTGTTCCATATTCTCGACCTAGCCGCGACCGAGTACCTGCTGTTGGAAGAACTCGATCCAAATGAAATACATGCGGTCAATGAGCAGCGTAAAGCGCGTCATGACCGTCGATCCGAAGATCGCGCCGAATCCTATCATCAGCAGGTAGCGACCAAGCATGTTGAACTTGATGATCGCCTTGTTCTTGACCTCGAAACTGAACAAGAAGTAGCTGAGGACGGATAGGAGGGTGACGATGTATAGCAGGTTGCTAAGCGCCTGGGACGGATAAACATCCACCGCCGAAGCATTTGCCGGGACTGTGAATGAGCTGAACGCCGAGGGCAGAATTGGCTTCATCGCACCCTTGATCTGAGGACCGTAGGTGTTGAACCAGACCTGGACCTGCTGGCCAGACCAGAGACCCAAAATGATGCCGATCGGAATTCGGCTCATCCAGTTGTGCTTCTTGCTGAAGACGAAATACGCCATCAGACCAAGCGGCAACAACAGAATGTACGCCCACTGACCATCGGTTGCGGGGCCTCCGTTTACCGATGGAGTTCCCATCATCTTTTCATACCAAGACGGCTTGAGAACTTCCGCCCAGAGCACAAAGATGGTCCAGCCCGTGGCAAGGCCAAGGAAGACATGCTCAAAGAACCGATAAAACTTGTTCTCTTTGTAGAGAACGCTGTAGAGGCCGACCGTCGCTAGGACGCCGACTAGTGCTTTGATAAATGGGTAAGACATATTAGCGACCACCCAATTCCTTCTTGGACGAGTCTTTCTTGGCTAGGACCATGCCTACGTTTCCAAGGATGACCATGATGATCATGAGAGCCATGGCAAAGTGAAGCGTTGGGAAGTAGCGAGTTCCCTGCCCAACGTTGTCATCACCTTTGAATCCTTCAACTGGAGCCGGGTGCGTGTCGTCTCTGAACGACGCAGACGAATCGACATTGAGTCCCTTCTCCATCAATTGCTCAATGTCGAAAGCTCCTTTAAGACCATTCACGAATCCAACCAACTGCTTGGATTGGTAGTAGACCTTTGTCTCGGGACCCATGACACCCGTCACTGCGAACGCAAGTTTCGTCTTTCCGTAAACCCGCTCGACGGTGAAGTTTGAGGTCTTCGACGCGGTCACAACAACGACCATTTGAAAGTCCTTGATTGAGTCAACGTCTTTCAGGACGGGCGATTGGAATACATCCGTCGCTTCTTTACCAACCGGAAAATCCTTCCGACCTTTGACCGTAGCTTTAAAGTCGTTGGCAAGTCCGTTGATGGCGGCCTCCGCATTCGGGAAGAAGCCAAGAACAACGTAGTCCTCGAATCGCTTGTAAGGCTCTTGATTCTTCTTGATTCTCTCTCGGTTCACCTCGGCGATCACGTCTAGAGCTACCTGGGGTGCCTGAGGATCAGCCGTGGAGTACAAGACGAACTTTTGCCCTCGTCGCATGAACATCCGCAAGACCGACTTCATTTGGCCCTTCGATTCGCCCCGGGTGCTGTTTGTCCAGTCTGACGAAAGCAGAACGGGCTTACTCGCGTCCAAGGTCATCATCTCTCGGAAGAAATCCTTAGAAGCTTGGTCTGGGTTGTTCGGAAGCGGTATTTGGAAGAAGAGCGGCAACGACGTGCAAAGAATCAGAATGCCGTAGATTGCGGTCTTTGGCAGCGTTTGGAGTTTGTTTGCAATAGACATTAGTTGCCGCTCCCCTTCTCAAGTCCCAGCCAGATACGCAGACCCATCGCCAACGCACCGATTCCCGTTCCCAGGGTGATGCCATTGATAGACGGGGTTTGGAGATTGTCTCCAATAAAATTCCGGAGGGTAGTCAACTTGAAGTTCTCAAAGAAGTCATTCGGGTCATTTGCAACGAGGCCTCCAAAGAATCCATCGACTCGATCAGCAACGAGCCCCATAAGACTGAGGATGACTAGCAGAGCGGTTGCCAACAGAATCGTGGCTTCCACCGATCTCACCCGGAAGGCTCGATAGGCTGCGCTCAAGATGAAGAACGCGATGATACTGAACATCGCGGCGTCCATCTGTTGCAGCAATCCATCGAAGAGAAGGTCTCTTCCTCGTGTCAGGGGGCCCCATTTGTCTGGGTTTTCAAGTTCTTGCGCCTTAACTGGGTCGAGTCGAAGAATGTAATCGCCGTAGGCAAAGAACGCCATTGCAACCATACTTCCTAGCAGAACAAAGCTAAAGAAGGCGTCCTTGTGACCCTTTGCGATACGGGTCAGGTGGATACGTAGCAAGCTATAAACGCCCAAACCGAGCATAAAGCCCGAAATGATCTGGGTGAAGTTGACAACGACGCTGAAGGAGTCCTTCAGCCAGAACGCAACACCCTCGACGGCGTCTCGTGGGACATCGTTCGGACCCCGAGTGATCGGCTGGGGCCAGAGATAGAACAGGACGTAGAACAGGCCGGATAGGAACGTTCCACCAAATACGATCGATCGGCGCATTTGGGTGGGCACTTTGGTCAGCGCAAAGAGGAGGCCTACTCCAAGCAGAAGCCCGAACACGATCTTGCCTGTGAGGGCAGATGACCCTGCAGGATCGCTCCAAAAGGCGATAGGAAGGAGGTTAAACATTATTGCCCACCTCCAGCGGGAGCGGCGGCTGCCGGCTCGGCCGGCTTTTGCTCACGAGTGACTTTGTACTTCTTCAATTCTTCTTTGTCTTGTTCCCAGAGCTTTAGGAACCCGGGTTCAGACGGCTCTGCCGCAGCATCACGTTTTGCCATGAATGGCGCGAAGGACGCGGACAGAACACCGATCACGATGCTGGCGATGACCGACAACTTCACCCAGTCTTGACCGGCAAGACTTCCGACCAAGATCGGCTGGCGGGTGAGGTAGGCCGAGGCAGCGTAAAACTCGTCGCCGATCAAAACGTAGTCGCAAGCGGCAATAAAGAACGGTGTCTGGGTCGCTTCGGTAGAACTGGCAACCTGAATCGCACCGATCGCGTTTGCCGTCTCCGCAAAGATCAGAGACTCTGCGTAGAACGCACCCATAAAGAAGGTGGCTGCAGTTTGCTCACGGTGAATCAAGCCCGAGACGCCCGCAGCAAAGGCAAATTGTCTGTCTGAGATAAAGCGAACCGAGTCCGGATCAAATCGATCGGGCACGCCTTCTTGCTGATAAACGTCTCGAATCAGTTCTTGACCCAGCGTTAGAACGGCGGCGTTATAACAGCAAAGCAGAATCGGGTTCGAAAAACGCGAAGCAACACGCGCCACATAAGTAAAGATGTTCAGTGCCTGTACGGCAATTGCATCCACGGTATCGCTGAGGCCTGGCACCATTAAAACCGGCTTGCCCATTTCGGTAGCCCGTCCAATAGCCTCGTCAATCGCATTCATACCCGCGATACGCCTGATGTACACGCCCTTGCTCCCTTTGGCTCGACGGATGTTGATCAAGATGAAACCGGCCATTAGTGCGGTGAAAAATATCCCGAACCAACCATTTGCCAAATACTGGCCACCGATGTACACCTGACCCACCCCGAGCGTCGGAAGCAATCCCACGTTCCAAGATTCGATCATGATTTCTCCATTACCGACTTCTCCGGCGATTCTGCGTCCGACACCTCTGTCGAATCCTCAAAACCCTCCGAAGACTCGAGAAGCGCTAAAAGCTTCTCGACGTTCTCTCTCTTTGAAAAAAGCTGACTATATTCGTTAACTTTATCGAAGCCAAAGAATGGCACCAGAAAGGGTGCAAAGACAACCGCCCCTGAGGCTAACGTGTTCGCGATTGGCTTATGCATCTCCAGAGCCATGATCGCGGGTGTCTCCATCTTTCTCCGTTTGATATCCCTAGCTGCTCGGTGAAGCAGCTCCGTCTCTTTCTCGGGTGATAGATCCTCACTCCAAAAATCCGACATCAGCCCCCACCTTTGCTTTGATTAAAGATAACGCTTGTTCCCGGTTCTGCGGAAGGGTCCGAATGCGGACTCCCCGGAACTCGGACCACTTCCCTTCCTCGGTTAAAGGCGAAAGACGAATCTCGCTGCCTTGGAGTCGCACCAACTTTACATCTTCCCAGCGAATGCCAAACAAACTTAGCCCACACCTTCGTGTCGCTTCTTGTTTGCCTAGTCGAAAGGTCGTTCCTAGCCAAAACTCGGCCGTTGAGCCTAAAACCGCCGCCGTTCCGATCAGCCCGAGCAAGGGAGACTTCGTGACCGCTGTCACCAAAACTCCAGCAGACAGGGCAATGATGAACACCACCACCACCTTCGATGGATTCTCTGCCCCGGGTCGGATAGACCAAGAGAGTTCATCAGTAGAATCCACCTCAGGCTCGGGGTTGGTTAATTCCATTCGTGGAAGAGTTCGCTCACCGACTCGTTCAAATGAATTCGTCGGATCGCGTCGGCTATCAGCGGCGCAGAGGGGATGACGGTGAGCTTCGCAAAGCGCTTTTCGACCGGAAGTGGGATCGTATCCAGCGCCACGACTTCGCTGAGACAACTGTTCTGAAGCCGCTCAACCGCCGGGCCGCTCAGAATAGCGTGGCTACAGCAAGCGATCACTTCCTTTGCCCCTCGATCCATGAGAGCCTGCGCACCAGAGGCAATAGACCCACCCGTATCGATCATGTCGTCAATCATGATGCAGCGTTTTCCACTGAAGTCACCGACAATTTCGACGACCTCCACTTGATTCGGCGCGGGTCGACGCTTGGCGATAACGATGAAAGGCGACTTGAGCATGTCGGCCAACCGCTTCGCTCGGCTAACACCGCCTACGTCCGGCGCCACAACAACGACATCTTCCGCGTCTCGGAAGCCCTTTTGTTGGAAGTAGCGCCCAAGAAGCGGACCACCGTACAGATGATCGACGGGAATATTGAAGAAGCCTTGAATCTGATCGGCGTGAAGGTCCAGGGTCAGCACTCGTGACGCTCCGCACATCTCCACCATGTCCGCCACGAGCCGAGCCGTGATCGGCTCTCGCGGCTTCACCTTTTTGTCTTGCCGAGCGTAGCCGTAGTAGGGCATCACCACCGTGATCCGCTTCGCCGAGGCTCGTCGAAACGCATCAAGAAGAATGAACAACTCCATCAGGTTGTCGTTGGTCGGCGCGCAAGTTGGCTGAAGGATGAAGACATCGCTTCCCCGTGCCGACTCGTCGATCATGATCTGGATCTCACCGTCGGCAAACTTCTTAGCCGTCATTGCTCCCAGGCGCACCCCTAAGTGATCAGCAATTTGTTTCGCCAGTTCTGGGTTTGCGTTGCCGGCAAACAGTTTTAGCGGGGCTGTGTATGTGTGTTCGATCACTTAAAAAAGGGCTCCTAGGATTGATTGGGGAAAAACGACTGGTCTCGACACTGAGGGAACGTTCACTACTAAGGGTTCCCCTTCTTGGAATTCTCCTTTTCGGCGGCCTTTCTAGACCGCCACGCCTTTGCCCAGCCTTCCCGCGTGATCTGGCGGGCGCGAGCGAAGGCTCCTGCATCGTCGGCAACGGCGTCGGTGATGACGCTTCCGGCGGTGACAATCGCACGATCGCCGATGTTCACCGGGGCGATCAGGGTTGAGTTCGAACCGATGAACGCGTTCGCACCGATGCTGGTTTTGTGCTTGAAGAACCCATCGTAGTTGCAGGTGATGGTGCCCGCGCCAATATTGGTTTCAGCTCCGACTTCGGCATCCCCGATGTATGCCAAGTGACGAGCTTTCACGCCATCGTGAAGCACCGACCGATTGACCTCGACAAAATTGCCGATGTTGACATCAACCTCTAAGCGGCTCTTCGGACGAATATTGGCGAAGGGCCCAACTTTACACTCATCTCCAATTTCGCACTCTTGAGCGTTCGTGAAGAGAATGAGAACATCTGAGCCCACCTTTGTGTCCACGAGACGGACGTTCGGTCCGATTGAGCACCGCTCGCCGATAACCGTCGATCCGTACAGGTAAGTGTTGGGTTCAATCGTGGTGTCTCGACCTATCTTGACGCCGGGCGAGACGTAGGTGTTGTTCGGATCCACAATCGTAACACCGGATCGAGCCAGCCCTTCGAGCGTGCGTGCCCTAAGGCGGCGGTCTGCATCTTGCAATTGCCAGCGATCGTTGATCCCGACCAAGACGTCGGCATCGGGGCAAACATAGGCATCCACACGGAGCCCATCTTCACGAAGGATGTGAATGATGTCGGTGAAGTAGTATTCCTGCTGCTTATTGTCGTTACCGATCCGGTTGACACGATCAAAGAATCCCTCGGATCGGAACACATAAATGGCAGCGTTGACCTCTTGAATCGCCAACTGCTCGGGCGTGGCGTCCTTCTGCTCCACGATCGCTCCGACGGTGCCATTCGTCTCTCGCAGGATTCGCCCGTAGCCTGTCGGATCTTCCTGAATCGAAGTGGCGACCGTGCAGGCGGCACCTGTCGAACGGTGAGCCGCGATGAGGTCGGCAAACATCTGCTCGGTCACCAGCGGGGTATCGCCTGCGGTGACGATGATATCGCCCTGAAAGTGGTTGAGAATCGGCTCGGCGCACTGAACCGCGTGACCCGTGCCAAGTTGCTCGTGTTGCCAGGCGTAGCCGAAGCGATCCCCCAACTCAGCTTGCACGAGTTCTCCGCCGTGACCTACCACGATCGCGACGTCGGTCACTCCGGCAGCCAAGAGAGCATCCGTGACCAATTGAACCATGGAGAGTCCTCCGACCTTATGCAACCCCTTCGGTAGATCACTCTTCATGCGAGTGCCTTTACCGGCAGCGAGGACAAGGGCGGCGATGGGTCTCTCAGACATGGCAACAGGTTTGCCTCATCGGTGATTTCACCGAGAGGAAGATTCATTCTGAAACTTATCTGCCCTCGCATACAACCTTTCTTCAATAGGTTTCCCCCGCAAGGGACTCTCCTCCCGGTCCACGACCGATTAAAATCGAAACATGTCGCTTGTTCTGGTGGATCACCCTCTCGCCCAGCACTACTTAACGCACCTCCGAGACGAGAACACTCAGCCAGACCGCTTTCGCCGTTTTGCCAAGCATCTCACGACTTTGCTCGTGGTCGAAGCGACTCGACAAGTTAAGACAAGAGCAGAAACCGTCAACACGCCCATTCAGCCGACGTCTGGGCCCGTCCTAGCAAACAGCCTTGCCGCAGTGCCAATTCTGCGGGCAGGTCTCGCCATGCTAGAACCCGTTCTCGACCTCTTTCCAGATGTCGCGGTTGGTTACATCGGGTTAGAGCGAGACGAAGAAACCGCTCAAGCTCGGCGGTATTACGCTAAGTTGCCTCAACTCGATGGACGATACACGCTTTGCCTCGATCCAATGCTCGCAACGGGAGGCTCAGCGGCGCAGGCGATTCACTTTCTAAAGGCGGCAGGAGCGCAGCAGATTGCAATGGTGAGCGTGATTGCCGCTCCAGAAGGGGTCGAGTTCCTCTCGAATGCCCACCCGGACGTCCCCATCTTTGTTGCCGGATACGATGAACGCCTAAACGATAAGAAATACATCGTTCCGGGCTTGGGAGACTTTGGCGATCGTCTTTACGGAACTCTCTAGCGAACGAAACGCAACTTTTCAACGTCTCCAAAGGCATCTCGAGCTTCCACGTGAACCAGATGAACGGTCCGGCCAATTCCAACCCGTCGCCCGGTTCTAATCCGCCGCCGAGGAGACGTCAGTCGCAGCCGCAAATCATATTGCCCGCCGATGGTTCGGGGAGCCCTCCTGTTACCTCGCCTCAGCCTCCTGTAATCAGCACCACTGCAGCTAGCCCTACACGCCCAACCTTGGCTCGGGTTGGCCCAGCGCTGAGCAGGCCCTTAGGTCCGCAAGGTCGAGTTCACCTCAGCACACTCTGCCTGGTGATCTTGGCGACCTTCGACCTTGTGACAACCCTTTTCTGGCTGCACATCGGTTTTGGAGAGGGGAACCCTCTCTTTGCGGCGATTGCGGCCAGGTTCGGCGGCATCGGCTTTGCCATCGCCAAGCTTGTTTTCGTCTTTGTCCCGGTCGGAATTCTAGAGTACGCAAGAACAAAGCGACCCACAACTGCCGAGATCGGCACGTGGGTCGCTTTTCTTGCCTATGGCTTCCTTTATCTAAAGCACCTGGTCAACTACTTCGGGGCTTCAATGAATTTTTGATCACCACTTGGTGACAACGGTGTATTCGACCGTTTTCACTTCGTTTGCCTTGAGGTTCACCTCAAAAACGGCGGTGTTCGAATCCTCTTTGGTGAAGTCGAGGTTCTTCTTGGTAATTTTCCAATCGCCCCAGTGCCGCTCGTAGACGTGCACGGTCGACGCCTCTTCTTTGCGATTTCGAACCTCGATTTGGAAGGTTTCTTCGAAACTTCGGTCGGTCAGTCGCTTGTAACTGGTTCGCTTTCGTTGTGAAACGATGTCGAACGAACGTCCAACATTGAGTGAAATCTTCTCATCGCGTGGCGTGTGCCGAATCGAATCTTCGCCGAGCATCTGCACCGAGCCCGATTTGTCTCGCTGGTAAATGCGAACTTTTCCTTGGGGCAGTGGCATGCCGAGTCCGCTCTTCTTGTCGTTGACGAACTCCACCTTCACGAGCGGCGACTGGTTGCCGGTCCCAACCTCGCCCTCTCCCGGGTAGTAGCCGTTGAAGCCCATCATCGCATCGACAATGATTCTCTTTCGGAAGGGCACATCCGATCCCGAAAGAAGACTCAGTTGCTTCCGTTCTTTGTTCAAGACGGTCGCGGGTCGACCAAGGGTGTAAAGGTGATATTCAAACAGAGACTCCTCTTGGAATCCGTCCGCCATCGCTCCACCGGGCGCGCCCGTCCGACTCTTCATCATCATCATCTCTGGCTGAGCAGGACGCACAAGGTTCACTTCGCCCGCGAGCAGCTTCAACTTTGCATTTTCAAAATTGGCTCCCGAGTTGTTGTCGATCGTCACCCAACCCTGCAGATCGCTCTTCCCCGCCGGGTCGAGCGTAAGAACGTAGTTGGCGTCCCACTTCATCCCTTGCGTGATATAGCTGAGTTCGATTTCTTCCTCGCCATCCTTCTCAGATTGGAGTTCCCAAAGAAGCGATGGGGTGCTGATCAGCCCGGCAGGCATCTCCATAACCGAGACTTCGCCAACGGGAGAAAGAATGATCGTCCCGTCGTCTACTCGAATGACCATGCCGTTGTACTGGTTAGAAAGGCCGTTCGGTCCATCCACGATCGAAGTCGGGGAACTCATGAGGACTCCCTCGACGGTCTCTTTGAACTGTCCGAAAGCTCGAGTTACCTTCACGCGCTTGCCCACAGACTTCGCGAGAATGGCTTGAGGACTGATGAGGTCGTAGCGGTAGTTCTGTTCGAGAATGCTTAGCGCGCCGGGCGAAGTGATCGACCGAAAACCAACCGACGTGGTGTCGATGAGTTGCGCCACTCCATCAACCGTCACCGACTGGCGCCCTTTCTTAACTTGGACCAACCGGTTTTCTTTTACAAAACCGATTCCCTGGTTGTAAACCGTTACCTCTGTAGATTTAGTAGACATTCCGACTGTGGCCAAAAGCGTGCCCGCAATAAAAGCAGAAACTCCCATAACTGTGTTCTCGCGATTACAGACGCGAGAGAGTTACAAGAGTTTCCTTGGGAGGTCAATTCGACCTAGTTTGAACCTGATTCTAACGAGCCTTCAAAGCTGCGTCGGATTGCTCAACCAGTTCGAGGATTCTGCTTTTCTCGCTCTCCGAAGCCGGCACGAGTGGCAATCGAAGGGTTGCCGTCTCAAACCCGCGACCAGAGAGCACCGTCTTTACGGGCACAGGGTTAGGAGCATGGAAACATCCCGTGATGCCTGGCGTCACCGCATGATGGATGGCGCGAGCCTTTGCCGGATCTGTTTCAAACGATTCGATCATCGTCTTCAGCGATCCTCCGAACAAGTGAGCCGCAACCGAAACCAAACCATGGCCGCCAAGGGCGAGGATCGCGAGCGTCAACCCGTCATCGCCGCTGTACACGCGGAATCCCTCTGGCGCGAGCCGAATCACGTCTGAGATTTGCGAAAGGTTGCCACTGGCTTCCTTTACGGCGACAACATTTTCTATTTGGGCGAGCTCCAGAAGAGTCGAGGTTTCGAGGTTGATCGCTGCCCTCGGCTGAATGTTGTACAGCATGACCGGAAGGGTTGTTGCCCCGGCCACGGCCTGAAAGTGGGCCTTCAATCCGGCCTGTCCAGGCTTGTTGTAGTACGGGTTCACGACCATGACGCCGTGGGCCCCCGCCTTCTCGCCCTCTTGCGCCAGTTCCATCGATTCAAGGGTGTTGTAGGTCCCTGCACCGAAAACAACCGCCGCACGATCTCCGACTTCCGAAAGCACCGCTTCCAAAAGCGTTAGTTTTTCGGTGTGACTAAGCGTCGGGGATTCACCCGTTGTTCCAGCCACTACCAAACCATCGTTCTTCTGCTCGTCGACCAGATACCTTGCCACTCGTTTGGCTTCGGCGTAGTTGACCGTCCCATCGGTGTGGAACGGCGTGATCATGGCCGTTAGAAGTCGACCCCAATCCTTAGGTGCGAAGAATTTTCCCATGATGATTTGGTGCGAGAACCGTGTTCCCGTCGGGTGGCATTTTACCGACCCTTCCTACGCCGAAGGCTGGTTCAATCACCCAAGCAAGGCAATGATTGCATCGGCGACGCCATTTGGGTCGAGTCCGGCCGATTCGAGAAGGTGTGCATCCTCGGCAACCGTGAGGGGGCTCTCGTCCCGGGTGATGTCCCGGTGGTCTCGCTCTTCAATATCGCGTCGAACGCTAATGTAGTCGAGCGCCATCCCTTTTGTTTTGCTCTCTAGGTGACGTCGCTTCGCCCGCTCCTCGAGACTCGCGGTGAGATAAACCTTCAGGGTCGCGTTAGGAGCAATCGTCGTTGTTGCATCACGACCTTCGAGCACCACTCCGCCCTTGGCGACCATAGCCTGCTGACGCTTCACCATCGCCACCCGCACCTGACCGTGAGTACTGAGTTCACTGGCCGCCTGAGCCACTTCCGGGGTGCGAATGAGGTTGGTCACGTCTTCCCCATTGATGAAAACCGGCTGCGGGTCACCTTCGCCGAAGGAAATATCAGAAGATTCGACCAGTGCAACCAGGCCAGATTCGTCTGATGTGGAAACGCCCTCACGCAGCGCTCTTAGCCCAATCGCGCGATACATCGCGCCCGTGTCGAGGTATCGAATGCCGAGCTTTTGGCTAAGAATCTTGCTGACCGTGCTCTTCCCTGCTCCCGCAGGTCCATCGATGGCGATCACTAGGTGAGTGCTGTCCACAGTTGAAGAGTGTAGTCGCTTGCGGCGGAGACTCGCGACCTCAGTAGGTGGCGAGTCTGGCTAGGTCTTCGAGAAAGTCCGGGTAGCTCGTCGCGATAGATTCTTCGCCTTGGATCACGGTTTCACCCTCGGCAATGAGCCCGGCGATTGCAAACGCCATCGCAATTCGGTGGTCGCCTTTGGCTTGAATCTTGGCCCCGACCAGAGGAGTTGGACCGGTGATCGCCATCCCGTCCTCGAACGTCTCGACGTTCGCTCCCATCATCTTCAAGTGCTTTGCGACGGTTTCGATTCGGTCGGTTTCCTTCACCCGGAGCTCGGCGGCATCCTTGATCACCGACGTGCCTTCTGCCTGGGTCGCCAAGACCGCAAGCACGGGAATCTCATCAACCAATCGAGGGACGAGATCGCCACTGATTTGGAACGGTTTCAAGGGCTCGGGGCGGGCATGGAGAACCAAGTTTCCGGACGGTTCATTCATCTCCGACTTGGGCGATTCCACCGTGTAAGAAAGGCCACATTGCTCGAAGACGTCTAAGATGCCCGTCCGAGAAGGATTCAGCGAGAGCTCGGTCGCAACAACCTCCTCACCGAATAGAGCACCCGCCACCAAGAAAAAGGCGGCCGATGAAATATCCCCCGGAACCGTGAACTCAAACGGCTTCACCGTTTGACCACCTTCCAGAACGTGCTGAACGGTTCCCTCGCAAAGCGTGGTGGTTTGAAGATCGACTCCGAGGAAAGTGAGCATCCGCTCGGTATGGTCTCGACTAAGGCTTGGCTCGCGAACAACGGTCACACCTTCCGCACGCAATCCGGCGAGCAGGATGGCGCTCTTCACCTGTGCGCTTGCCACGGGGCTCATGTAATCGATCGCCTTCAGCGTTCCGCCATGAATCGTTAGCGGGGCTTGATCACCCTCGATTTTTGCGCCCATGAGCTTGAGAGGGGTGGCAATGCGCTTCATGGGTCGCCGGCTGAGACTTTCATCGCCGACTAGGGTCGCCGAAAGGGGTCTGGATGCGATGAGACCCGAGAGTAATCGCATGGTGGTCCCGGAGTTCCCGCAGTCCAATTCACCCGTCGGTTCCTTCCATTCGCCTACCGGGGTCAGTTCGAAACCGGTCGGCAATTCGTTCGACTGCAGACCCATTGCTTCTAGGCAACGGCGCGTGGATTCACAATCTTCCCCGCGAAGTGGGCTGTACACCCGGCTGACTCCGTTCGCAATCGCCGCGAACATGTATGCCCGATGCGTGAGAGACTTGTCACTCGGCGGACGAAACTGCCCTGTCACCGACTTTGCACGGGATATTCGGAGGCTCATTAGAATCTAGTTTGACTTCTTGGCTCGGCGATTAGGCTTGCTTTCGAATGTCGGCGTCTCTGCAAACGCTTGCTTTGCGGTTTGAGCGTCTCGGAAGAAAGATTCAACTCCACGATTCTTCTCTGGTTCGGAAAGCGAAGCCTCGTCTAAGGATTGAGCCAAGGACTCGAGGTCGGCCGCGGCGAGTCGCAGGAGGTCGGCAACGGGCTTTTTGTTTCCGGTTAGAATTTGCGTCCAGAGGTCGGGGTCTACCCCTGCAACTCTGGTGAGATCGCGCCAGCTTCCGCCGCCAATGTCTTTTGAATCCAGTTGCGCGCCGTATTTCACCAGAAGCGCCGCAAAAACATGGGGAAGGTGGCTCACGACGGCTACCGCGCGATCGTGCTCCTCTAACCCGCACCGAACCGGATTCGCTCCGAGCAACGCAATCACTTTCTCTAGCTTTTTGATCGCACTCCCCGAGCAGCCCTCGTGGGGCGTCACGAGCCACTTTGCACCTCGAAACATCCACTGGGAGGCGTATTCCGGACCCGATTTCTCATGCCCGGCCATCGGATGCCCCGGGACAAAGTTCGGCATCAGCCCTATTTTTTGCTTGACCGCTTCAACGATCTCTGACTTCACGGAAGTCGCATCGGTAACCACCGTCTCACCCGAAACGACGTTGAGAACGTCGATCACCGCCTGGGCGCAATATCGAGGCGGTGCGGTGACGAACACCACCTCGCACTGCCGAAGATCTCCGATTTCGGCTGGAACAGAGATGCCGAATCTTCTCTGGGCAACCTGCAATGCGTCTTTGTTTGGATCGACGCCGAGAACGGTGACGCCTTCCGCCACCAGCCCCATGCCGATGGAGGTTCCGATCAAGCCCGTTCCTACGATTCCTACCGTCATGAGACAGGTAAGTTTGGCACCCATTGACACCTGATCGGGCGGGGATTACGACCTATTCGCAAACGAGTCGCATCCTATCGGCACGCAAAACGTAAGAATCTATCACAGAGCATTGCCAATGAACAACAACTGGACTCTCTCAAAGATTCTCTGGACGGGCATCGGAATATTGGTGGGCTGGTGGATCATCAAAATGGTTCTTGCCGCCACTTTTGCCCTTCTCTTCAAAGTCGTGATCCCTGCCCTTGTGATTGGTGCGATCATTTACGGCGTGATGAGAATCAGCAAGGGAAAAGCGCTCGGCGGGTCTAATCGGCGCCCGCTTCCCTAACCCCGGAACTTTGTCGAAAAACTTTGAGCCTGCCGAAGGGTGCGGCGATAGAATGGCACTATGCCGCACCCTCTCTGGCTGCTAGCTTCCCTCAGTTTTTCCCCTAGCGGCGAGCAGTGGGATGCGTCTCAGGTGATCTCTCGTACCGAGTACGGGGTCCCGGTCATTCGCGCAAAAACCTTCCGCGAGGCAATGTCCGCCATGGGGTTCGCCGTTGCCCAGGATCGAATGTGGCAACTCGAGAACAGCCGGCGAATGGCTCGCGGAAAGATGGCGGCCGCGTTTGGGTCGAAGTTCGTTGCTTCTGACAAGGCGACCCTTTCACAGGCCTACACGGATCAAGAGCTCAACGAGCAGTTTCAAGGACTCTCAAACCGGCTGAAACTCGCCTTTGAGGCCTACGCCGAGGGCGTGAATCTCTACCTTGATCGGGCGACCGTAGACGGGACCCTGCCCCCAGATTATGCCGAGAACGGCCTAAAACCGGAGCGCTGGACGATTGCCGATAGCCTCGCGATAACGGTGCGACTGATGCAGCAGTTCGGAAGGGGTGGTGCCGGAGAACTTCGAAACTGGACGCTTTATGAATACATGAAGACCCAGCCAAAGCTGAAGGACAAAGCTTACGAAGCGCTTGAAGACTTCTTATGGCAGAACGAGAAAGACGCGCTTTGCACCATCGCCGATTCGGACGACCCGGTGAAGGTGAAACCCCAATTTCCCGAAGCGACGGCAAAATCGTTTTCGAATCAGTACGACAAACTTCCAAAACTTAGTCTTCTAGATCTGCTTCCTGCCGCCACCGCCTACGAACGTCCGGCTCAGAAGGCGATTGCTGCCAGCGTAGCCGCGCCGTTCCAAAGCGGCAGTTATTGCATCGTTGTTCATCCGAAACGATCCAAATCCGGCAAGCCCATTCTGCTATCCGGACCGCAAATGGGATTCACGAACCCGAGCATCGTCCACGAAACATCTCTCCACTGGCCCGGTGGTGATGTTGCCGGGATGGATGTTCCTGGGGTGCCTGGAATTCTTGTTGGGGCAACCCCTGATCTCGCATGGGGCGTCACCACGGGGGTCGCCGACGTGGAGGATGTCTACGCTGTGAAACTGGACAACTCCGGTTCTTACGAATGGAATGGCAAAGCGCTCAAACCCGAACGCTCCACGATCCCAATTCTTGTAAAGGATGGGTCCGAGACGGAAACCACTCGGCTTTCCACTGCACTCGGAACGGTCGCTTTTCAGCCGACGAGAGGCGACGGGAAATCGGTGCTGTTCGTCAAGCGGCGGGCATACGAACGGAAGGAAGTTCAAAGCTTGGAAGGGCTATTTGCGCTCTACGACGCGAAATCGAAGGGCCAGATCGAAACCGGTCTTCGGCGAGTCACGATGAACTTCAACTTCTTCGTGGCGCTCAAGTCGGGCGAGATCGGCTGGCGATACACGGGATCGGTGCCCGTCCGCTCAAAAAATGTCGACCCTCGACTTCCTGTTCCTGCCACGGTTGAAAACGACTGGAGGGGGATGATTGCTTTTGAGCAGATGCCCCATGTTTGGAACCCAAAGGGCGGACTGATTGCCAATTGGAACAACAAACCCGTTTCTTGGTGGCCCAATTTGGACACTCCGGTTTGGGGGAGCATTTTCCGCAATCGAATATTGCTCGATGAGCTAACCGCCGAGAAACTTGGCGCCGAAGACGCCGAGCGAGCCATTTTTGCGATCGCTCGCAAAGCGGAGACCTATCCATACTTCTCCGCGTTTTTGAAAGATGTCCCCGAGCTAGCGGGTTACGATGGCTCGCTTCTTGACGGGTCTTCGCGGTCTTTGCTGTACGCCCTCTTCGAAGAAAAACTTCGATCGCTGGTGTTCACTCCCACAACGGGTGGATTCGCTTCGCCGTCCAACTTCCGCCTCGTCGCCGGAAACTCGGTGCTCTACAAAGCGCTGGCCGGAAAGACGAAGATCAACTACTTGGATGGTCGGTCGAGTGCCGACGTGATCAAGAATGCGATGGGCCAGGGACGGGCAGAATTGAAAGAAAGAAAGTTCGCCTCAGGAACGATTCCGGTTCCCGGTCAGCCAGGAATTCCCTATCGAGATCGAGGGACTTACATTCAAGTGATCGAGCTTGGGGACGTTATTCGGGGCAGAAATGTGCTCCCCCCCGGAGTGGCCGAAAGAGGTCCACATGCGGTCTCGCAGTCGCAATTGAGCCGGGATTGGACCTACAAGGCAATGATTTTGAAATAAATGTTTGCTTGAATGATTAAAAGTTGTTAATATGCGGTCATCACGCAGCGTTGCGTTAATGCTGCCCCAACCGCGCATAGTGGCGAGACACGGTGAAGGGTTTCTGTTTGGAGAAATCTTGATGAGTCTGCCACGTACAGTTGCATCGTTATTGCTCGCCGGCTTGGGAACCCTTGCTTTTGCGCAAGATAAGCCCGCTATCAGCGCACCGGATTCCGTTTGGATGATTGTGTCCACCGCGTTGGTCTTGTTGATGACCCCTGCTCTTGCCCTGTTTTACGGCGGCATGGTTCGGAAGAAGAACGTTCTGAACACCATGATGCTTAGCTTTGTGATGATGGGTCTGGTGAGCGTTATTTGGGTGCTCATCGGCTACTCGCTCACGTTTGGTAAGTCCACTAACGGATTCATTGGTTCGCTTGAGTACGCCTTTGGAAACAACATTTCCGCAACGGAACCATTCGGAACCCAAACCATTCCCGCAATGCTCTTCATGCTGTTCCAGATGAAGTTTGCGATCATCACCCCGGCGCTGATCTCGGGTGCGATCGCCGAGCGGGTCCGGTTCAACGCTTACGTAGTCTTCATGACCCTTTGGTCGTTCCTGGTCTACATTCCGGTTGCTTGCTGGGTCTGGAACCCAGACGGCTGGCTTCTGAAGCTGGGCGCTCTCGACTTTGCAGGTGGCACCGTTGTTCACCTTGCCTCTGGCATCTCCGCGCTTGCGCTAGTTAAGGTTCTTGGACCTCGAAAGGACAGCAAGCCGATGCCGAACAACATCACTCTGACGCTTCTTGGCGCAGGACTTCTCTGGTTCGGTTGGTTCGGATTCAACGCAGGCTCTGCGCTTGCCATGAACGATATCGCCGTTAACTCCTTTCTCACCACTCATCTTGCCGCTGCGGCCGCAATGCTCTCCTGGCTCGGTGCCGAATACCTTCGACACAAGCGCATGACCGCAATCGGTGCGGCGAGCGGATTGGTCGCCGGTCTGGTCGTCATCACTCCCGCTGCAGGATTTGTCGGAACGGGCGCTTCTCTCATCATGGGTCTCATCGCAGGCGTCATCTGCCAGTACGCGATCGACCTGAAGCACAAGCTCGGCTTTGACGATGCTCTCGACGTGGTTGCCGTTCACGGTGTGGGCGGTCTGACGGGTGCGATCCTCACGGGCGTCTTTGCTAGCGCTAAGATCAACCCGGCCATTGCAGGCAACCTGGAGAAGGGCCAAGGCCACCTGGTTCTCATGCAGTTGGTAGCGGTTGCGGTGGTGCTCGTCTTCGGCTACCTTGTCACCTACGTGCTTGCTCTTGGCGTGAACAAGGTGATGGGTCTGCGAGCTCACGAGAATGTCGAGTCCCTTGGTCTTGACACTCACTACCACGGCGAAGAAGGCTACGGCATCATCGACGAAGAGTTCATGGCCGATCCGGCTCCGACCGCTAAGGTCGGCGAGCCTGAAGTCGCCCTTCATTAATTTGATCTCCGCTGCGTCTGCCCGGGAGGAAGGGGTTCCTTCCGGGTCGGACGGTTTTTCCTAAAGACTCGATTGCACTTGATTGCCCTCTCGTCCAATGGAGGCCGAGATATCGCCCGTCTCCTTGTTTGGGACGGGCTTTTTCATTCGTCTTCCTTGTCTGGCGAACTTGATGCCGATTCCGATTTACGACTTCCCCACTCGACCCGTTGAAACCTGAAATCCGGTCGGGTATTCTCTTTGGGTCAGAACGCTCCGGTCGTCTAGCGGTTCAGGACATCGCCCTCTCACGGCGAAGATCGCGGGTTCGAATCCCGTCCGGAGTACCAAACAAAGAAGCTCATGCTATTCGGCATGGGCTTTTTTGTTTTGGCATAGCGATTGGGTGAGAACTCGCTCGGGTTCGTAGCGAAGCTCGCGACCTTCGAAGAGCGAGCGCAAGCTGCCCGGAGGGCCCATCCCGTCCGCGGGGCAGGCTGAGAACTCTTGCGCTCGCGGGTTCAGAATTTGGAGCGTAACGACATCCCGCCCAAGGGAAATGAGTCCCGAGTGATCGGGACGAATCGGGACCTTCCGGAGCACCAAACAAAGAAGCTCATGCTATTCGGCATGGGCTTTTTTGTTTTTGGCATAGCGATTGGGTGAGAACTCGCTCGGGTTCGTAGCGAAGCTCGCGACCTTCGAGGAGCGAGTGAAAGCTGTCCGGAGAACCAATGATTAACGGCCCAAAGATCGGCGCACTTGCCCCCGCAAAACCTAGCGAGGGCAAAAATGCGTACCGAACCGACTTACTTGCGGCGCTTCCGCAGAAATGCGATTGCTCCGAGGGCGAGAGCAGTGAGCGAAGCGGGTTCCGGCACGGCCGTCAACCGAACGCCGTCAAGTGCCGGACCATAGTTGGACTGAGTTGTGGTGGTGCTGCGGAATTCGAGCAGGTCGGACCCTGTTCCGACCACGCCGACGCTCTTTAACGTCCAGCCCATGTTAGTAGGACCTTGACCGGTGTAAGCGAAGGAAGGCGTCGAGACGACGTTGCCGTTCCAAAGAACGTCCATGGTTCGAAGCGCCGAGCCGCCGAAGATCTCCGCCGCCATTAAGAAGCTGAGGTCGTATGCCTGCCCGGCGGTGGTCGCAACGGTTTGCGAAATCGTCGCCGGGGCCGTCCAGCCAAGTGAGATCGACGTCACACCCTCGCCGGATTGCCAATAAGACGTGTTGACGATATCGATTCCACCACCCGAAATGGTCCAGCCTGTAAGACCCTGTCCGATGTTGCTATTGCCCGAGCCACCGAAGGACTCGAAGCCTCCGTTGACAACGTTCGCCTGCGCCACGGAGGTCGCCCCCAAAGCGGAAATCAAAAGGAATAGATTCTTGTTAATGTTCACAACTCTCTCCCAAGTACCATCAAGCATTGTACGACGACTCCGTTAAGGTTGCCGAACGAGAACCAAGATTGCATTAACTACCGTAAATTTACGTGGTCATCTCGCCTGGCTTGAGTTGCTGTGAAGGGTCCGCCTCGTTGGGCGTCAAGCCAATCCAAACACTGCACGACTGCCTCTAACCTGGCTCTCTTTTCTCCATCTTTTGCTTTGCCAACGCCCACTGGTTCATGAAGCGCTCGCGGCCCTGCTCCCACTCCCCTGCGGTGGTGCTGACAACGATTCCCCACAGAGACTTGTGACCTTGCTTGAAGCGCCGCACCTCTCCAAAGGACGAAGGAAAGATGGATCGATATTGCTCGCTCGGTAGGATCTCTTGGAGACTCAGATTGACTTGGGACGGGACCGCAGGCTCGACTCGCCCGGTAAAGATAAAGGCATTGAAATCTCGATTGATGTAGAAAAGCTCATCGATACGCACTTGCACGCGCCCGTTTGAAAGCTCAGACTCTAAATCCGCCTTGCTTACCGAGGTCGGACCTGGTTCGTTAACTTCCCTAAGGCTGTCACTAAGCCACTTAAAAGTGACGGTGCAGGCCAAGGCAGTCACGCAAGCCACTATCCAACGCGTTTGAGCTCTAGCCATCCGAAGCTCCAGATTCCTCCCTCGTTAGGGAATATGCCATTCTACTGCTGAAAGTGAATATTCACGATCTGATTTTGGTTGGTGATGCCGAGGGATTAGCGGAGCTGCTTCGCGCGCATCCGAATCCTTCGACTTTGTTGAAACTCAATGACGCTTGGTGGAAAGAAACACCTCTCTTCACGGCGTTAAGACCCTCACCCGTCAATCTAGATATCGTTGGCTTGCTTCTTGAAGCGGGCGCTGATCCGAACGGCGTGAGAATTATTGAAAGGTCTGGCTGGACAGACAGAGAATTGGCAGTAGTCCATATGCTCAGGCACGGCGATATTGAACTACTTAAACTATTTGAAAAGCATGGTGCCCGTCTGGAAGGAAATTTGCATGAAGGCTACACAGCAATTCTAGATGCACTTTATACAGACAAAGACCCGACAGCAGTTGTAGAGCACCTTCTCGAGCAGGGTCATTCACCTAACGCGAAATCTAGCTACAATGAAACTCCCCTTACCGTTGCATTAGGTTCTCGCAGATTCGGCCTCGTCAAACTTCTCTTAGCCTCAGGTGCAGAGGAACCGGTAGGCTTTTGGAATCCGCTGATTAAGGCTTGTGCGGTTGGTACCTTGTCCGACGTCGAACGAGCACTCTCTAATGGTGCTAACTTAGAAGAACGATCTGCGACGGGCCTAACAGCTCTGCAGATTGCGTTAAGGCGAGGAGATCGGGAGATCGCCAAAGCCCTTTTGGCTGCCGGAGCAAGCATGAATAGTGGAAGCGAGTACTACGACTCTGCACTCTACAGTGCCATTCAATCAGGCGACCCTGAGCTCGTCCGATGGTATCTTGAAGAACTGGCAATCGTCGATCCCGAGGCTGTCTTCGATGACTCCGCGTTGGTTCACGCTGCGGAAATGCGTAACCCAAAAATCGTTCGAATCTTGCTTGAAAACGGCGCACACCCGCACGCCAGCGGAGGGTTAGATTCTGCGCTTCGTGATGCGCTCGATCAAGAGACGATACTACTTCTCCTAGACGCCGGAGCAGACCCTGCGGAGCTGTCGGCAGAAGGGCGCAGAGTCCTTTTAGGTCTCCCAGAAGCAAGAGAGGTACCGCTCGTTTCCATAACCAAAGAACAGTATCTGAGAGCAAGATACGAGCGAGAAGGTCGTGCCAATCCCGAGGACATGACCGATCCATTTCGATTGGCGATGATCCAAGCTGGGGTAAACGCTTATGTAGCTCGAAGCAGATTTAATGACGACAGCACCTCTTCTTGCAGCTTGTCTTGGACAGATCGCCCTCCGCAGGTTTGGTGCTTCGACCGCTTTGGTCAAACTTTCACACAACTGCCAGACGGTCGAACGATTCTGATCGCGGGAGAGCACGAAGACTGGTACGACCCCGATTTCTGCATCTACAACGATGTGACCGTCTTTTTCCCAGATGGTCAGATAAAGGTATTTGGTTATCCCTATTCGGTTTTTGAACCAACAGACTTTCACACCGCAACGCTGGTTGGCGATTTCATCTGGATCATTGGTGGCCTTGGCTACGTTCATCAAAGAGAAGGTCAGGTTCCGGTTTATCGCCTAGACACACGCGACTACTCGATCCAAAAAGTAGAAACGATTGGCGAGGTTCCCTCCCGATTCTATAGTCATCGGGCGACTCTTGTGAACGGGAGCCAAATCAGTATTCAATTGAAAAGCCCTCCTAACGATGGCATCCATCGAGCCAATCAGACTGGGTTCTTATTTGACACTGTCACAAGAACTTGGACGCAGGATTACTGAGCTCTAAAGACACGTTTGGGCTTTTTCCAAGCGACTAATCTAGCAAACGGCGATCCTGCGTCCGTCGAGCTGATGAACACGGTACGCGACATTGCTCATTCTCTTACTCGCATCTATGAGTGCACACGCGCAAAGGGGCGGGCGTTTGGATCCTCGGAAGCCCATGGTATCCATCCACTCGACGGCCTATTTGACGTCTGATCCCTATAATGAACTGTGGACGAGCCACAGCCTCAGGACGAGCTAGACCAGAAGGGATACCGCAAGATAGTGGCAGCCATGATGGTCTGCGGTCTCGTGGCCAATTTTTTCATGTACGCGTTCCTAAACATGGTGAGCGTGATCGGCGGTCCCATAGCTTTCGCGGGAACGATGCTCTTTACGATTCTTGTGGGGCTTATTCTTTGGAAACTCCCAACAAAGAAGTTTTGGCGGACAACGGCTATTACGGCACTAGCAGTTGCCATTTGGTGTCCGGGGACTCTCGTTGTGTTTTTCGCGCTCGATCCTGTTCAGGCATGGATCTGGAAGGTCGACACCGAACGGGTAGCCAAGGAGTATGCGGGGGGATCGTTACCTCCGGGGTGCGTAGTTGAAGGAACTCTCCGAGCAAATGTTCACACCCCCCTTGAGTGCAAGGACTCCGTCGCAACGGTGACCGCTTGGTACCGATCAAAACTAGGCCCAGAGTGGGTTGAGACCATCGACGATGGCGAACCAACTTTTACTCGCCAACTTTCCGGCAAACCCCGGCAGACGATCCGAATTTACAAAGACGATGTATTCGTCGAAGGGACGGCAGTTCTTGTATGTCCCACCTTGACCAACTGAATACAACCCCTGGGGAGCGAGTCCAACACCCCCGGTTCCAGCTTTCTCGATTCGACAAAAGAAGCAGTCACGAAATATCCGAAATGCTGTCGATCATCCACGGAGGGGTGTATTTTCTAGAAGTGAGTATCGCTTCTTCGGTCCTAAGAGTGCTCTTAGGCGTTGGCATCGTCGCCAGCCTTGCCATCGGGTTTACGCGTCTTCCGGGCGAGCCCGCAACTGCTCAAGGAGTTCCCCCAAAAGCCGTTACCGGTGAGCAGATCACGCGTGACATGGGAACTGGTTTCAATCTTGGAAACACGTTCGATCTCAAAATCCGTTCGACCGATCCCAAGGAGATAGAAAAGGTCTTGCGTCTCTACAAAGAGGCCGGAATGAAGCATGTTCGCATCCCGATCACCTGGATGGATGGGTTTGACGGCGATCACCTTGCGGACAATGGAGGCAATATCAAGTCGAGCCACCCCAGGCTGAAGCAGCTCGATGTCGTCATCGACACGGCGCTCGGCATGGGTTACATCGTTGTGATCAATACTCACCACGAACACTGGCTAAAGGCGACCTACGACGGGTCTGCAAAGTTCAACAAGCCGTTCGAGACACTGTGGAAGCAGATCGCAGGTCGATACGCCTCGAAATCTCCGAATCTGATCTTTGAAGTCCTCAACGAGCCGGAAGGGGCGATGGGAGACTGGTCTGGATCGGTGAAGCCGTTCGATCCGAAGGCGATTCAATTCACGCGGCAAATCAACGAGGTCGGTTACAAAGCCATTCGATCCACGGGTGGAGCAAATGCGACTCGTGTCATCATGGTGAGCCCTAACGGACAGGGGAACCACTCCATGTTAGATGAGGTGTATCCGACCCCAGACACTCTCCCCGGCGGTGGGAAAGACAAGCATCTTATCGCGACCGTACACACCTACGATCCCTGGAACTTCTGCGGTCAGGACGGGAAGATGGAGGCTAAACCGACCATGGAATCGGTGACTCAGACCATCAACAACACGGCAACCCATGCCGCGAAACTAGGCGTTGCGGTGAATTACGGAGAGTACGGCGTGGGCAGACGAGAACGAGTTGAAGAGCGGAACACCCAGGCCGTTCGGGATTACTACCGCACCGTTCGGCAGGCAACCCTTGCCAACAAAATGTCAAACACGCCTTGGGACGATGCAGGATGGTTCGGCTTAGTGGCTCGGTCGGAGGATGGATCGTACCGATTCGTCTTCGATATCGTGCCTTACATGATCAAATAATTCGTTCCATCATCGACCCCTACTCCAGAATTTCTATTTATCTTTTGGTCGTATATGGTCGGTAGGGGTAGCTAGGCGCATCTAGGCCTAGCTACCCTTTTTTTAAGTAATTTCCTCAGGAACTAAGCCTTGATCATTCAGGTTCCTTCCAGTATCGGGCGTCAAAGTCCGAAACACTGGAAGCGAATATGAATTGGAACATTATTGAAGGCAAATGGAAGGAAGTTACGGGATCTGCAAAGGAGCGATGGGGCGACCTAACCAACGACGAGCTGATGGAGCTTGGTGGCAAGCGTGACAAACTTGAGGGCCTACTTCAGCTGAAGTACGGCATCACCCAGCAAGCCGCCGGTGAACAGATCGACGAATGGGCCGGAAAGCTGAAGGACAGCATCTAGTGCTTTACTACGCGGTGGTGTTTTTCGTCTTAGCCATTATTGCAGGTGCACTTGGCTTTGGCGGAATGGCAGGCACCGCCAGTTGGATCGCGCAAGTTTTACTTGTCGTCTTCCTAGTTCTAGCCGTTCTCTCTTACCTAAGGAAACCAAAAACCCAATGAAAATTGCTTTAGCTTCTCTCTTGGCTCTCTCACTCTTCGGCTGTGGCAACACCGCCGCCGGCATGAAGGAGGACTCTTCAGACAACGCCCAAAAGGCGGCCGACTCCACGAAAAACGCGGTAGCAGGCGCGAAGGAAGCCGGAAAGGCATTCGGGGCGGCAACCACGCTTACACCGAAAATCAAACTCGCAATGGAGTCTGATGAGTTGCTGAATAAGCCGGAGAATCTCATCGATATTGACTCGACGGACGACGTAGTCACCCTTACGGGCCACATCACGACGTCAGAGCTCAAAGAGCGAGCAACCGAAGTAGCCGCAAAGGCGATCACTGACGCAAAAGCCAACCAAAAGGTTGAAAACAAGCTTGTTGTTGATCAAAAGTAGACCACGTCTATAACCATAGGATTGAGCTCGATCTGTGTTCGAACTCAATCCTTGTTTCATGTTAGACCTCTCGTTCGCGATTAGGATCCGAAGCTACACCTATTTGTTCTTCGTCACATCCGGAGCAGGAGGATAAGTCCAGATTCCGAAGCAGCTTGTGGAAACATAAACTTTACGCGTTCGAGGGTGGACTCGCACAACGTATGCTTCCCTTCCGCCATCCAACTGCGTTCCATCGAGCGGCGTTTGTTGGGTGAGATTTTGCCAGGATTTTCCACCATCCAAACTCCGGAGCATGGAAGTGTTCGATGTATAGATGTTCGCCGCAGAGCCAACATAGATCACGTCAGGATTTTTTGGATCCAGTGCAACAGAGCGGACCCGCGTGGACTGGTATTGATCCTTTGGAATATCCATCAGGGTCCACTTACTGTCTTTAAAGCTCCACAACCCAAGTTCAATCGCGCCAAGGAGCCTTTTTTGTTTAGAGTCCCACGCGAGATCAAATACTTCCCCTGGGAGAGCCCCAAGATCCTTCCAAGACAGCCCGCCATCTTCTGAAGTTACAAGTCGCCAAGGACTTCCCTTCTTGACCCCGTACAGAATTCCTTCAGGGGATTCTGCGAGAACGCCGTCACAGAGCGACATTTCTTTCCAACCGGACCCACCGTCCTTGGTTCGCCAATTTCCAAAGAAGGCCACGTTCGGGTCTCGATTCCATCCTCGTGAGGTGTCAAGACCCTTGTTCGTCACGGGCTTTTCCTCCCAAGTCCTTCCACCGTCTCTAGACACTCGAAGAACTCGGGGCGCTCCCCAACCCGCCGCGTTTCCGACAAAAAAGGTGTTCTTGTTCAGCGCGTATCCGCCATAGCAAAATCCACCCCACCCATTCCCGGAGATTTCTAGATACCGCCAGGTCTCGCCGCCATCGGTAGAAACGGCCCCGTTATAATCTTGCGATCCAAAAAAGATCACGTTGGGATCGGCTTGCGAAAAATTGAAGTGACCGCCGACCAAAACCGCATTGATCCCCTGGGCCGAATAGCGGAACGTCTTGCCGCCGTCCACGGATTTTGTCGGCCAGTCTCCGCCAAAAGACCACGCAACGGAAGGCTTTTTGGGATGCCAGACGGTGAAGCCTTGCCGAGAATTGTCGGGGAGGAAGGCTCCGGTCGAGTCCTTCTTCGATTCGGACCACGTTCGCCCGCCGTCATGGCTCACGTATCGTGGCCAAAAGTAGCCATTCGGAGCCTCGTCGCTCCAAACGCTTAGATGTCTAGGATCTGCCGGGCTCACCTTGACCCATCGAAGGGCGGCTTTGGGTCTCACCAAACCCGTGGTGTCTAGAGCGGTCCAGTTTTGCCCCGCATCCCGGCTAACCCGAACAGACTCGGCCTGAGAAATCCATATCCAGTCCGGATTCACCGGAGACACATCGACTCCGGTGACGGCAGAACTGACCACTTTTTCCTTAGCAAACGACTTTGGATGGACCCTCCAAAGACCGTTTTCCCCCGCAGCGTACAAATAATCCCCGCGAGGATGGAATCTTAGAATCTGTCCCGCCAACTCTTGCTGACCAGGGACGATCGCCCACGTTCTCCCCGCATCATTTGAGACGTAGAGATTTGGGTCGGATTTTGGGCTGCCCCAGGTCGCATGATCCTTCTTGATCCTCGACCAGAAGATCCGTTTGGTTTCTTTGCTAACCGGATCGTAAGAATTCGGGTCGTAAACGATCTGATCTCGAAATTCATCCGCACCCATTTCCAGCGGAAGAACCGATCGCCAAGATGCCGCACGATTCTCGGACAGGTAAATGCCGTGTCGATCGAGCGGGGCAGAATTTGCGGCGATAGAAAGTACTCTGTTCGAGTTCCTTGGATCGATGGCTACGCACGCGCTTCCCCTTGGTGTGTAGCCCACGTTCGCCGGCTCCCAAGTGTTCCCGCCATCAAGGCTCCTGTAGATCCCCCCAACATCAATTCCAATGACCAGAAACTCTCCGGTGGAGTCAACGGCGAGAGATCTTGGCCATTGTCCTCCCTCCCCTCCCTTGTATCCCTTCGATCGTTGTTCAGACGTGATCAGGGGAAGGGGGCTCCATCCTTTCACCTCGGCAGAAAATGACTTGGATAGGACACCCGCAATTATCAAGATGTTAAGCATGTTTGTTCTGAGTGTTGAGCTTGGTGAGCCTCTAGACCGGCGATCGGGAATCAGCCCGGTTACAGAGGCCCAAGAATGGGATATATTGCCGATGAGACTTCACGGCTTCGAAGCGGGAGGTCCGGGCTTGGGAGCCTTCGCACGAGCCGCTTCTCGCTCGGCGACCCAATCTTTCGGAGGCTCTGTTGGCCGGTAAGGATCGGTTTTAGCCTGCGGGGCTGAATCTGCCCCGCAGCCGATCGCGCATAGACAGGAGAAGAAGATCAACCCCACACTCCATGCCGATCGTATCTTCATTGCCGAGAACCGTCCCACTTGTTGCGTGCCGGATCGCCATAACGGTTGGGACAGGTTGCGATTGGGTCGAGAACCTGCGCGTGGGAATCGACGAAAACGAAGATTGCCTTGTTTGCATACACGGGCGATGTTGTGCCTGTTCTCCCGTTCGGCCACGATCGGGTCGAGGCGCCATCAGGAGTGTTTGCCGGTCCAATCCAAGAGTCCATCCAGTCCACTCCGGTAAATGGTGAGTTCCCCTGAATACCGTGACCAGCATCGCTTCCATTGAATGCACGAAGCTTCTGTCCGTATTCCGTGTTTTCGCGTTGTCCCAGCAAGATCGTGTCGGCATGAAGACCGATCGAGCTTAAGGTTGGGTTCGTGAAGTTCCAATCTCCGCCCGTGGCAACCGCTCCAAAGCGACCATTCCAGAACTCATCGACGTAAGCGTTGATTGCATAGGAGAGGGTTGGTCGATTCCACCCACCTCCGGTCGTTTCCGACTCTCCAGGGGAGCGAAAGATGTTGAAGTTTCTCATGTACGGCTGGGTTTTGAAGGTCCAACCTGCTCCCCACCAGTTCCCCTCTTCAAAACGAGCGTTGGCATACGGAAAAATGTCGTCGGAGTCCCCCGCGTAAAGGTGCAGGGCGGTTCCAATTTGTTTTGCGTTGCTTAGACTGGCCGTTTTCTTAGCGGCGAGCTTGGCCTGGGCGAAAACTGGGAAAAGGATCGCAGCCAGTATCGCAATGATTGCGATGACGACAAGAAGTTCGATAAGAGTGAAGGCGGCTTTGCGCATCATAGTTCTTCGTTGGGTCTAAGTCGTGCCACGTGGCGCAAACGTGGCTGGATACGAGAGTCGTCTCGGAGGTTGCGCCGGATCCTCGAGACGGGTCTGAAACAGGTTCCAAGCACCTTCGCAGGCGGCACTAAATGGAACGACAAGGGTTGAAAGGGCAGGAAATGTGAATTGCGAATCTTCAGTACCGTCAGATCCGACGATCGCAGTAGTTCCCGGCACATCAACGCCACGCTCGAGAAGCGCACGCAGACAACCAAGCGCCAGAGCGTCGTTGCGGCAGATGATCGCATCAACAGATTGATGGCTAAGGAAGTGAGAAAGCCCCTCGTAAGCGCAGGTGCGATTCCCCACCGGGACCTCTAGAATCTGCGTTGGTAAGCCCGCTGTAGCCAGGGCTTCAAGGTAAGCCGATTCGCGAGGGTCGGTATGGTGGATCGGGTCTACGCCCGTGACGTACAAAATCTTGCGGCGACCTTGCTGAATAAGCAACTTCATCGCCTCTTCAGCGGCGGGCTTAAAGTCGATGAGACAGCAATCCTGGTCTTCAGGACCATAAACCCCCAAAGACACATACACTCCCTGTTTGGGTGGAGGAGCCATCTCCGGACTGTAATCAAGGGCGATCACGCCATCTACTTGAGCTCCCACAGCGCCCAGATCACGATCGACCATGCAGGAGAGAACCGTGCTTCCCGCTTTTCCAGCAAGTTCATGCAATTGGCGCGTAATCTCTACCGAGAACGAGTTTTGAAAGTCAAAAGTAAGGACTGCAACCACGTTCGACCGACCGGTGGCAAGCGTTCGAGCGGCGAAGTTTGGAACGTAACCCAGCGAGTGAACCGCCGCTAGAATTCGGCTTCGCGTCTCCGCCGAGATGCGAGCCTCGGCTCGATTAGCGAGAACGTGACTCACTGTCGCCGGATGCACACCCGCCTGACGAGCAACGTCAGAAAGGCGGACTCTTTTTGAAGGCGAATAGGTCTCTGCAGTTTCCATTCTGGAATCCAAACTTCTTGCACAAGCGTTTGTGCGCAAGCGCTTGTGTAAAGTGTAACACCACTTGCTCCAATTCGTGAAAAAAAGATAGCGAACACCTTTTCAATCGGTTTGTGTTCTAGTGCCTGCCGAACCCATCTGGCCGTCGCAGCAGCTCGTGGGAAGAGGTTTCGGGGCGTGAGTGAAATCGAAGAGCGCCTTTATTAAGGCCATCCAAGCGCTTATTATCAAATCCCCAGGACGAACATCGGCTCTTCCTGAAGAATGTCGCTTCCGAGAGCAACCCGATAACCGCTAACCAGAGTAGAGCGGATTGAATTCATCATGATCCTTCCCTTCCTAGCCGCCATCGCAATTCATGTTCCCGCGACTCCAACCCTTGTTGAAATTTGGACCGAGGCGAAAAGAGGAGGGTTCTCAGGAGGGGTAATCGTTATCGACGGGGACAAAACCCTGTTGATGGATTTGAACAACGTCTCAAAACTCAAGTCCGTCCAGCTCAAGCCCGATTCACTCTTTCCGATCTGCAGCATCACAAAGGCGATGACTGCTCAGGTGGTGCTGGATCTTGTTGCCGGCGGAAAGCTCTCGCTCGACGATCCGGTTTCAAAGCACTTAACGTGGATACCGACGTTCGCCGGAAAGCCGACTATTCGACAACTGCTCACGCACACTTCCGGCCTGGCGAACATGAACAACGCGATCGAGAGCGACCCAGATGGAATCAGCAAGATTTACCGGGCTACGGAAGATTCTCTCCAGCCTCTCAAGGCTCGAATCCTGAAAGTCCTAGGCGAAAAGCCGGTTGCCGATCCAGGTGCGACCTACGACTACAGCAACACCGATTTTCTGCTGCTCGAAGCGATCGTCGAAGCTGTGACCGGAAAACCTCTCGAGACCGAATTGAGATCTCGAGTTTTCGCCCCGGCGGGTTTGAAAAGCACACGTTTCCCTTCTTGGAGCGAGGCGCCCGGCAAGTTTGTGGACTGCTATTCGTCTGAATCTGGCAAAGACAACGTTCTCAAGCCGTTCAACCATGCCGTTTACGGTGCAGGCGGGGCGCTTCTCGGCAACCAACAAGACCTTGCAAGGTGGATGAAGTTCAGTTTGAACTCGGTCACGGGGCGGCGTTGGCTGGAATCTGGGAGCCAATTCGGCGGGTTTCAGGGCTTTGGCTGCTATACCTCGTCCCTAAAAGACGCGGCGAACCCGTCCGTCACTCACCCAGTTATCGAGCGTCCGGGTGCCATCAACGGATACACGCTTCAAGTCACCTTCCTGCCTCAACAAAACGTGGCCGTAGCGGCCTTCTCAAACTTAGCGGATCAACAACTTGGTAGCTCATGGGAAGGCAAGGGTCTCGTTTACGACCTATTGCAAGCGGCGCTGTCTGGCAAGAAGAAAGGGTAAAGGCGAATCGGGTCGATTTTTCGATACATCGCCAAAAGCGGTTCAAATGCACCACTTCTGAATTGAAAGAAGCAGGTTTCGATCCAGTTTTAACGTTGTATCATCAGCTTATCGGTCGATCGCTCAAGGTCCTGCAAAAGAAGTGCAGGGCGGTTGACCGCCTTGAACTGCAATGAAAATCTTGCTATCGAAAAAATCATCCACTGGAGCAATCACGCCCCGTGGATGGATGCACAGTTGCATCCTTGGATGCCTCCTTTTGGCCGCGACAACGGTGTTTGGACAAAACGACAAGATGACTCCCATTCCCATTCCAAACCAGCCAAACGCAATCGTTCTCGGAACGGGAGAGCTACCCAACGCCAACAACAAAGAGGCTTGGCACTCTCAGTACGGCAGCATGTTTGCCCGAAACGTCACCATCGCCACCCTCACTCCGTTTCTTCCGGCAAAAGGCAAGGCAACGGGCGCGGCGGTGATCATAGCGCCGGGCGGTGGCTTCCGAACTCTTTCTATGGAAAATGAGGGCTGGCAGGTTGCCAAGGGACTCGCCGACAAAGGTGTTGCCGCATTCGTTTTGAAGTATCGACTCAACCAAACCCCGGCGACCATGCCCGAGTTTGAGGAATCGATGAACCAAATGTTTGCCGGAGTGGGGCGCCGAGCATCCACGGGTACGCAGGACCCTTCGGTCACTCTTGCGCCGATGATCGCCGATGCAAAAGCCGCTTTTGCCCTGATCCGAGAGCGAGCCAAGGAGTGGAACGTCAACCCTGAGAAAGTGGGAATGATCGGCTTCTCCGCTGGAGCAATGCTCACTTTATCCACCACGCTCTACGCACCAGAGACTAAGCCCGCCTTCATTGGCAACATTTACGGACCTCTGGCTTCGGTGAAAGCTCCCGCAGATGCACCTCCGCTGTTCATCGCCCTCGCCGCAGACGATCCTTTCTTTGCGAACGCTGGGTTCGGGCTGATCGACAGTTGGAAGTCGGTTAAGCGCCCCGTCGAGTTCCACCTCTATGAACAGGGCGGGCACGGCTTTGGAATGTATCCAAAGGAAACGACCAGCACGGGCTGGTTCGAAGCATTCGCCTCTTGGCTCAAAATGCGCGGCTTCATCAAAGCCTAAATCCGACAGAGCCTTAAAGGATGGGCAGGGATACTTCCCTGCCCATCGTTGTTTTTTACAGGGCTCCTCGATCCCAAGGACCCCAGATGGCGAAAGTCATGCCGGGGTTCTGAATGTTCACAAATAGCGTGTCTCCTTGAGGAGAGAACGTTGCTCCGGTGAATTCGCTGTTGTTGTGCAGGTTGAGCGCAAAGTCGAAGAGTAGTCCGTCTGGAGCAAGTCCCCGAACGTAGTTCGTACCGTCGCCGTCTTCGCAGACCACCAGTCCGCCGCGAGGCGACACGCAGAGGTTGTCGGGCATGTCTAGGATTTCCGCCCCCGGCGATTCGAAGAGCAGGGTGAGTTCACCAACCGCGAGACCCTTCGGTCGATACCGCCAGATTTGGCCCTTCTTCGCGTCACCACCGTCGGTGCTGTTTAAGTAGATGCACCCATCGGCGTACCACGCACCCTCCAATCGACCGAAGATCGCCGCGCCCTTCGCCCAGCCTTGCTTGGCGACCGCGAGTTCGTCAGCAAAGGCGTCCGCAGGGTCTGGATTCTCGATCTGAACCCACTCGATCTCGTAGGTCTGCTGCGCTTTCTGGCCTCGGCGAGTATCGAACTTATCCTTACCCACGATCTTTGCCATCTCAAGGCGACCGCCCGCAGCGAGTTGGGTCGGAACATCGGGAATGTAGCGGTAGAACCCGGCCGTTCCGTGATCCTCGGTTTGGTAGACGATGCCCGTCGAGGGATCGACGGCGACGGCTTCGTGAACAAACCGTCCCATCGCTTTCAAGGGCTCTGCCTTGACCGCCCCATTGGCAAGGAACGAGACCTCAAAGTTATAGCCGTGCTCCTTGTCGTAGCCACCGCCTTGCTCTTTGTCCTTGTGATAGACCTGACCCTTGCCCGATCCGCAGGTCGTCTCTTCGCAAGAAATCCAAGTTCCCCACGGGGTTCTGCCACCCGCGCAGTTGACCATGGTTCCGCTTAGAGAAACGAACGATTCCTTCAGCAATCTCGTTTTGGGGTCGATGACGAGCGTGGTCGTGCCTGCCCCACCGGTGAGGTCGTAGCTCACTTCCGCCTTGCCAATTTGAGACTGTGGCTTCGCAAGGTTCCGAAGCTCGTGGTTTCGAACGATTCGGATGGTGTCTTTGTGCATCCAGGCGGCCATTCCATCGTGAGCACCGGGAGTGGCAAAGCCATCGCTCATCTTGTCGCCCACTTTGCCAAACACGGTGTACTTGAATCCGTCTGGAAGGGCCAACAGCTTCTCACCTGTGTTTTCGGTGGCTTTTGCCGAAAGGTCTCCGTAGCCTCGCACGGAGTTACCGGCATCGCGCTTCAACGCATTGGAAGCCAAGCTAGGTCGGGCCAAAAACCCTTCCACACCGAAGAGACCAAAGACAGCAGAGGACTTGAGGAATGTCCGTCGATCCAACATTTCAGAGTCAGCTTAATGACACTTTGTTAAATTTCGTGCATCCTGACACAGGCTCCAAAGATGTTTTGACATCCCTCCCGTCCAGATTTTTCACCGTTACGCTTCACCGATAAATGGACTTCAGATCTTTCTCGAAGAACGTAAACGGGTCGTCGAAGAACTTTTTAAAGTCCGGCACTGATGGATGACCGGGAACCGGAGCATAGTAGTGCGTTGCACTGTTCTGGTCATTCCGCCAGACCAAAACGTACGAGATCTCAAGCCCGGGCGACTTCAGTGTTTTGAGTAGCACGTCCGTCCACCAGGTCAGATTCGGAATGCTCTCTAAGCCGGTCTCGGTGAACGCCGCCAGCTTCCCTCGCTTCTTCGCAAGGTCGGAAACCACCTGCAAGCGCTTGATCCCTTCGTCGAGTTTGTAGCCATCACGACCAAAGTGGGCGTAATCGTCAAAGCCAACCATATCCACGAACTCATCGCCTGGATATCGCTCTAAGAATTCCTCTTCGGTGTCGAATCGGCAATCAGGAGAGAAGGCATACAGAAAGTTCGCAACCCCGTGAGTGTCTTTGAGTTCCGTTACCGTAAACCGGAACAGGGTCTTGAACTGCTCCACGGAGCAATGCTTGGCTCCCCACCAGAACCAGTCCCCGTCAAACTCGTGCCAAGGTCGGAAGATCATAGGCACCGTCTTGCCGTCTTTGCCCTTGCAGCGTTTTGCAAAATCGGCAACGTCCTTCAGGATCGCCTTGAACTTTTCGTGGTGACTTCCACCCGGGAGGAGTTGCTCGACGGTGGTCTCAGGGCCGTCTTTTCTGGCGTAGAAGGCGCCACCCGTTACCGGATTGGGCATGTGCCAAGCGATGGTGACCACCCCGCCGCGGTTGTAGGTCGCCTCGACCAGTTTGCGGAGCCGCTCCTTCTCTTTTTCGACCTCTTCCGCAGACCGGTTGCTCAGTCCCATGAAGTCGAGGCCGATGACGGCCGGGTGAGAGCCAACAACCGACTTGACATCGGAACGATCCTCATCTCCCGACCATCCCCGTCCGTACTCAGTTGCTGACTGGTGTCCGAACAAGACTCCTTTCTTTGAAAGTTCTTTTAGGTTTCTGAAGAGAGCTTTTGTCTCGGCAGTCGCCTTATTGTCAATCGGTACGGGTGCCTTCGCCCCTGAACCCGCTAGTGTGCTCAAAAGAGCCGCTCCCACCAGAAAACTGTGCATTTCCTCATCCTAACACTCTTAGTACCGATAGAGTTTCACTCTCTGGATCGTCCAACCCCGACGGTGAAACTGGACCTGGCGGCCCTGGTGGGTTTGATCCCCGTTGAGACTTCGATGGCGGACCCACGCCCCATCTTCGAACAAGCCTTCTTCGCAAGACTCCAACCCAACTAGGTCGATTCCTTGAGGATCAAAAACCTGAACTTGACAATCGTTACCGATCATCAACCAGTCGCCTTCAGCCAACTCCAAAACCAAACACCCGCCGAGCGGCAGCCCATTCGGAGCTTCCCATCGCCCGTTTCCATGGGTTGGGAGAGAACTGACGTCAACATCGGCAATCTCGGGGCCGACAGTGACTTTCAATCGAAAACCGACATCCCCGACCGATCTCTCAACTTCGGTGGTTTCAAGTTTCCAATCGAAATCTACGCTCGGTACAAGTCCGGCAATTCGCCCCTTAGACTGGGCGGCGAGGATTTGCTTATCAGCCGAGGCGAGACATCGATTAAGAGACTGAACGGCCTCCTGTTTTTCCGGAGACATATCCTCGAAGGCGAACGGACACACGCCGAAGCAACCAAGTTCGCCGATGGCAAAGACGGTGTTCGCCGCGATTCGGGCAGAAGGAGCCGCTTCCGGTATGAAAAGAGCCTTCCCTTCCTTCACGTAAGCCTTTGCCCACTCGGTGAAGTTCGGGAAGTAGATGTCAGGAGCAATGAAGTCGATACTTGGGGCGAATCGCTCCCAGATCGTTCGGAGATGAGGAAGCGGACCGCCACTCGGGTACCGTCCCGGCGCAAACCCGGGCCGGATGAGCGCTGCATTCGCAAAGGTTGGCAACGAAGAGACTTCTCTTCCTGCAGCAGTAACAGCTTCGCAATAGTTCGCGAGTTGCCACGCAGTGAAGCACTCTTTGGCCGAATCCGAAGGTCCGAGAATCTTTTCCCAACTGCCAACCAGTGGGCTTCCACTCTGTTGCCAAAAGCTTTGGACACCGTCTGGAAGGGCATTTTCTTGGATCAGTTCAAGCATTGCGGTTGGAACATTGCCTTGGAAGGCTTTTCGCGAAGTCTCCGAATGGTCCATCGGTTCTGGGATCATTCCAACCTCGTTCTCGACTTGAACCATCAGGATCGTTCGAAACTCCCGATCGAGAAGTTCGACTTCTTCCAGAAGCCTGCGATAGGCCTCTGCATCTGCCCGTAAGCTGTTCGGGCATGCCGGGGAGAGCATTTCCTGGGGTTTCCCGTCAGAGGTCACCACTCGTTTGAAGCGCTTGCTGTCTCGCTTCACCCATCCCGGAACGTAGCACGACATGCTGTTTTTCCAGGTCCCAAACCAGAGGAGGATGAGATGAAGGTCACGGTCTCGCGCTGAATCGAGAAGGGATTTCAACAAAGTGAAATCGAATGTTCCTTCTTCTGGCTCGAGCAAATCCCAGCAGATCGGCGCAAGAACCACGTTCAACCCAAGTTCCGAGGCAGCGCCCATTACGCGTTCGATGTCAGCATTCGAACTAGCACTCGAGTTTCCAACCTCCCCACCGCGCAAAAGAATCGGCTGTTCGTTCTTGCAAAGATGAATCGTTGTACCGACTCGCCTAAGAGAAACTGTGGGCTGAGCTGGAGGCATTTTCAGTAGTTTACGCCGAACGGAGCCCCCGAGCGAAGGGCCACCGTTCGACAGAAACCGAACCCTCACCGCCAAATCAAATTTGCCTTCCCTGCCTGTTGGTCCTTGTCAGAACCGCAAGGCTCGTCTTACGATACTGATGTGTCGGCGATCGTCGTCCTAAAGGTGTTGCTCGTGATGTCCACTCTTTCCGGCAAGACTCTTGACGACCTCTGGAACTGGTCGGACCCTAAAGAATCGGAAAGTCGATTCCGGACCGCATTCGCCGAGAACCCAAACTCGCAAGATGAGATTCGGACGCAAATTGCTCGGGCACTCGGGTTGCAACGCAAATTCGAGGATGCCTTTGCCGAGCTTGCCCAAGTGCGATCAGGCGCCTCCCCGATTGTGCGGGTGAGGTTGGCCCTGGAAACGGGTCGACTCCATCGCTCTTCGGGAAAATCAAAGGAAGCGAAGCCGCACTTTCAGGTGGCTCTCCGAGAGGCGAAGGCGTCACGACTAGACTTTTATGCCGTAGACGCGGCGCACATGATCGCCCTGGTGGTTCCTCCCGAGGAGTCGATTATTTGGCATGAGGAAGGGCTTCGATTGGCTAAATCTGCCAACGAAGAGCGCGCGCGGGAGTGGCAGGGTTCCTTGCTCAACAACCTCGGATGGACCTATCACGACCTAGGTCAATACGAAGCGGCACTCTCGACCTTCCAACAGGCATTTGAGTTCCGAAAGGCTCGCACTGACCAGGAAGCAACTCGGATCGCCGAGTGGTGCATCGCGCGAGCGCTCAGATCGCTTGGTAAGTACGACTCGGCCCTCGACATTATTAATCGCCTTAAGTCCGGACCGGAAGACGGATATGTCTTTGAAGAGCTGGCCGAAAATCTGGAAGCCCTTGGACTACATGCCCAAGCAAAGATTCACTTCAAGACAGCTTTTGACCTGCTGAGCAAGGATGACTGGCTGATGAAGAACGAAGCCGCTCGAATGGAGCGACTTCGCGCTAAGGGAACCGATTAGTCGTTTACCAGTGCCAGGCAGAATCGCCGAGCAACGTTTGGATGTAGTTCACCTGTCCCGAGTGATACCAAACGTGAAGGGTGATGAACCGGATCCGTTCCGCCGTATTGGTATCGCCCCGCTCGGTTGTGACAGTTTTTGTCCAATCCTCATCCGAAAGGCTCTCTAAGCCTTCGATCACAAACGTGTTTGTCTTATCAAAAGCGGCAAGGAGCGCGTGCTTGGTTTGCAGTTCTGCGGGTGCTTTGATCCACCCTTCTGGCCAATCGAAGAGCGGCTGACCGAGGAGAGTTTTCACCACGTGCTCGTTGACCAAATTAATCTCGTGAACCATGTCGGCAGCGGAGCGACTCACTCCGCCGAAGGTTTTGGCGATGGCATCTTCTGGGAGTGCAACTAAATCTTTTCGAAGCGTTCCGAGTGCGGATTGCAAGCCCTTAATGAGTTCTTCTTTCTGGCTCATGATTCATGAGATTAGACCGTTCAGAGGCGTTCGTAAAGAAGGGTCTCCTGCTCCGCCGGGGTAGTTTCAAACCAATATGTCTCTTCCTTCCAGCCTCGCACCAGAACCCCGCTTGTATCAGGCTAAGTTTCTGACTGGAATCCAAACCCTGGATGGGAATCTAAACAAATTTCCGTGGACGGAGTGCGAATGGTCGGAAGATTTTGTGGACATTGAGGGTGATATCAGACCCACCCCCAGATTCAAAACCCGAATGAAGATGTTCTGGGCAGAAGACGGCCTCTATATAGGAGCAGAAATGGAAGAACCGCACTTGTGGGCGACCCTCACCGAGCACGATTCGGTGATCTTTAGCGACAACGATTTCGAAGTCTTTCTCGACCCAGATAACGATGGTCTTGCCTATGCCGAACTGGAAGTCAATGCCCTCAACACCACCTGGGACCTCCTCCTGATTCGTCCGTATCGGCAGCAAGGTCGAGGGGTGGACGGCTGGGAGATTCAAGGACTTCGGACGGCGGTGGAGTTGCGCGGCACCCTGAACGACCCAACCGATGTCGACGACGGGTGGTCGGTAGAGATTCACTTGCCCTGGCACGCCCTGTGGGAGATCTCAAAGGGGGATGTCCCTCCGAATCCTGGGGATCAGTGGAAGATCAATTTCAGCCGAGTTCAGTGGGACCTGACGGTCGAAGATGGAAAGTACGTCAAACCGGCCGGGCAGAAAGAAGACAACTGGGTTTGGTCCCCGCAAGGCGAAGTTGATATGCATCTGCCAGACCGATGGGGCTTGGTCGAGTTTCTACCACCGGCCCAGCATCACCCTTAGTCCTTAGCCCTTAGTCCTTACGGGTTTCGAAAACGAGATAAGTCCACCCGTTTGCGGGAACGGAGCAACTGAGTTGGACCCCTTTTTCAGTCACTTGTAGGCCTCCCTCGCCCTCGGTTTTCCGGACTCTCCCAAAAGAACCATCCAAGACAAGAATCGTATCTCGCAAAGCAGACCTGGTGGGGTTGTACAGAACGGTGATGTGCTTGTTCCCTTTGGAATGCGTGACAAAGTCGATGCGTCGCCCATCGGCTCTTCTTGCATGAGCGATATCCGACTCCAGGAGATCGCGGTGGGCCTTGAACCACCCCACCATTTTCAGCACCATCGCCTTGGTTTCGGGTACGTCGTACAGCCGAGTGCCTCGCCAGCAGGCCTGAGCCCCCCAGCCCAAAGTGTTCGCAAAGTGCATTTCGTAGTCGGGCAAGTGGTCTTTCAGAGGCTCGATCGTCGCCGCCGCTCCTCCGCCGTGATACTCGACCAGGGGAACGAACATCCAGCCCATCGACGGGAGCTTTTCCTTCGTGCCATCAAACAGGTTTTGGCGCGCATGGAGATGCTGTTCCTCTCTTGGCAGAGACCAGTTCGTTTCCCGATAGCCCATGGCCGACTTGTTTGATCCGGCGAGAAAGTAGTTGTCGGGGACGTTCAAGAACACCTTCTTGGATCGACACCACGCATAGAAGTCGCGCATGACCTCGAACTGTCGCCACTGGGAATCTTCCAAATCGCGGTGACCGGGGTGCGAGGTCGAGGCACAGACGTCTCCAGGATAGTTGCCGTCGTGTTCCAAAACTTGGAAGCCCGTTTCTTCGATGAACTTCTTGACGTTCGCAAAGTATCGCTGCCCCCATTGAGAGCAAAGGCAGGGGGAATTCCCGAAAATCGCCCCACCCGTCTTCCCCGTTTTAGGGTTGATGACATCGTTCGCATCGTCAATCCGACGACTGGCGAGCAACGAGTAACCGCCAAAGCGAACTCCCTTTGCGTTGGCGTACTCCCGCAGCGCTTTGAATCGGGCGATGTTCTTGTCCGAGACATCCTCCATATTCAGGCCGCTTCCGAAGCTCATGATCGCCATCTCAAACCCACACTCAGCGGCTTGATCGATCGCCCGCTTGATTTCGGCATCATCGTTGCTGCGGATGTGGAGCATCAGGGGGTTGTCCAGAACCCAAGGGGCATAGGCGGCAAACATCGCTTTTCGCTCAGAGCGCTGTTCGCTCGGGTCGCTTGATGAATGGACCAGCAAGTAGGATCGGTTGGAACGGAGAGTCTCGTTTGGCCGAAGATCGGCGCCGGGACCTGTGGGCGGAGCGACTTCTAGCAAGCAGGGCGTTTCCAGCAAGTAGCTCACCTGCGTTTCGTAGGCAGGATCCTTCTTCCAAGAAACGGCCGAATCCCACCGACCGCCAAAGGAGAGATCAGAAAGAACCGTCACGTCCGGCAGTTTCCAAGAACCCTGACGTTCGACCTGGCTCTCGCCTTCCACCATCGCCAGTCGCTCCACGCAGATGCTATTCACTCGGATCGACTTGTTGGACCGGTTCCAGACGATCACCTCTTTCGTGATCACGGGAAGGGTTTGGTGGCACCCGATGATGAGATCCGCCTCGATAGTCTCATTTGCAAAGCGCAATCGGTAGCCCTCAGACGCAGGGGACCATGCACTCTTGCCATCGTGCGGAATCGGGATTGAATAATCGGTCTTCTCGCACGAGACAAGCGGAAGCGAGTTCGGCGAAGGTCGGTAGCTCGGAAGGCGGTTCGCATCGATGTAGGCTCGATTCACCTTCTCTTCAGTGCCCCCTAACCACCACTCTTTGCCGTCCACGACAATCTTCGCCTCTGGCTCGACGGCTCGAATGAACTCCTGTCCCGACTGCACGGACACGGCCGAGGTTGTTCCAACGAAAGGGGTCAAAGAGATCGTTCTCTGAACGCGATCGTTCCCCAAAATGATCTTGCTAGGAAGTGCGGCGGGTTGACTCATGGCGTTAGAGAGAAGGGAGAACAGGATTGCCGAACCCAGGCTCATTTCCTTTTCGGTCCCTCCTCCCGGACAAGTCCGGCGTCGATGTACTGTCCACCCGCATTCTGGTGACAGTGGATTGCAAGCACGTTCTTGCCTTTTCGAAGCGCCTTTCGAGCCTCGGTGGATATGTCCATCGCCTCATAATCGGTTGTCCAGCCCGATCGTTTGATCGCTAGAACCCCGTTGATGTAAACCTCGACATCGTCATCATGGTGCAACCAGAGTTTTAGGTTCTCGGAGGTCTCCGTGAGCTCAAATTCTCGCTTCAACCAGATGTCGGACCCGTTCCAGACGGTACCGAGCTTGGCGCCAGGCGTGCCCCTCGTTCCGAATCCGCCCTGCCCGACCAGCCAGTCTCGAGTGGAAACGTCAGACGTCCAATTCTCGGTCGGGGCGGTGAACCGATACTGCCAAACAGAACCTGCTGTGTCGGCAGCAGGGACAATCGTCTTCAGCACGGGTCGAGCGGGAATCTCCGCGTAGGTACCCGCCTTGTCTTTGCTGCGAGAACTCCACTTGCCCCAGGTCTGCTTGTTGTACAGCAACTGAAGATAGGCTCCGCCCAAAACCGGGCGCGAGTGCATGAAGTTGAAGGCACCGGTCGCCGTGTTGTACCAATCGCCGATCGCCACCCTCTGAGGTGACTCGTTGACGTAACGAAACACCCCATCCACAAGGGCATCGAAGTCTTCGCGGTTCTGGGTAAGGCTGGCCGTCCAAAGTGTCCAGTCGACCTTTGCCCCGGTTCCCCGGCTATCAAGCGGCAGACCGAACGGATTGAGTTTGCGGCGATAATGCGCCATCTCGCGTTCTCGAACAATGTTCGGGAAAAGATCAAATCCCAGGATTCGGTCCCACACCAAGTTGTACTTCTGACTCCAGGTGCCCTCGCGATCAAAGGTCAGTCGCGAGTATCCGCCATCGTTCGATCGGGTCACCCATTCCTTGGCGAATTCGCGGGAGACTTGGTCGTACTCGTCGGCAAGGCTCTTTCGCCCGGTGGATCGGCACAGCTTTGCGAAGCTTTTCAAACCTAAGATCGCCTTTGCGGAAAGATTCACGTTGTGGGCGAGGTGCCCCAAGAAGTCGTCAGTGCAAAGTTGATTCTCTGGGTCTAGACCTTTCGAACGCAGGTACTCGGCCCAGGTCTTTAACTCTTTCCAATAGGTTTCCGCGTACGACCCGTTTCCTTCCATCTCCGCCAATGCGGCGACAAGGATGAGCATGTTTGCCGATTCTTCGACGGGCATCTGGTTCTCTTCCGTCTTCTCGCCCCCACCGTAAACCTGACCGTTCGCTTGTGGGTAAGTGCCGAGGTCGTGGGGAGCGAAAGGAAATGGCCATCGACCCGATGCCGCGTACGCCATGATCGGGGTGAGCAAGGCGCGAGTAAGAGCCGACCCGAACAACAACGCTTGAGGCGCCATCGGGTAGATCACGTCTGAAGTGGCGATGCAGCCGTTCGACGTGTTTTCTTTCGGGAAGAAGAGCGGCTGCCCTTTCGGATCGGCGGCTAACTTGCTGCCCCCGATTCCTTGACGAAAAGCGAGTGCCCCGATCGCCGAAAACTTGGCTCCGCCGGCCTCGTAGAGATCGCTCTCGAACTCGTCATCAAAGGTTGAACAGGCAATGTGGTCTGCCGCGAGACTCTTCGTGAGATTCTTGAGCAGAGTCTCGGCGGTTCGCCCCCCTTTGCGCCAGTATGGCCGAAGGTTTTGCCCAAAGTATTGGATCGAATATTCGTCGTCGTACAGGAACGCGAAGTGGCTCTCGACGCCCTTCTGGTCACAGGTAAACGCACGCGACTTCAAAAGGAGCTGGGATTCTTTGGCCTGAGATTCTCGCGACTCCCCTGATGGAGCGCTCCTTACAGGGTCCATCGCGTCGGTGGGAATGGCAACGTAAAAACGACCCCAGTCGATAGTGGTGCTGTCGCCTTTTCGCTGAAGGACCCTTTGTGCTTTTGTACCAACGCTCAAAACGTGGTGATTCCCCACCTTTGCCGACTGGGTGAGAACAAGATCCGATCCGTCGGCAGCGCAGATTTGAGCTGAGCTTTCGACTTCCAACGCCACTTTGTGACTCTTGCCGTCGATGGCGCTCGCTTTCCAGGCGAGATACGTCACCGGCTCGGACATCTTGGTGAGGTTATTCGGAAGAGTCGGAGTGATCCACTGAAGTTCGATCCCAACACCTTCCGCCTGGTGCATCGAAATAGTGCGGGTGGGGGTGACTCGGAGCGATTCTTGTCCCATCGCCGGCGTAGTTCCCTTCCCCATGATCCGGAAAACTTTTCCGTCGATCTCGGCCCGAACTCGAATGGTGTGCGCCGCCCCGGTCCAATGCTGAGTATCCGCATCGGCAAGTTTCTCGCTGGGCAGCCAAATGCTGAAGTAGGGATCGTGGACGATGATCGGCACGCTTGGAGGTCTCAGCGACGCAACTTTTGGATTAGCAACTGGCGGATTGGCCATTGGCAATAGCCCTGATCCAACTAGAACCCACGCGCTGAACAACATGCGCGCATCTTACCGCCGCCCTTCCCGGTTGCCAAGTCGTACTGAAGTGACGTTTCTAGGGCGATTCATCCGCTCTCCATCACAGTAGAATCCTTTTTATGAGAAAGCTCGCGCCCTTTATGTTGCTTACCCTTTTGGTCGGATGCGCCGTCCCTCCAACGGTTGACGAAGCCGATAAGTCAAAGTCTGCCGTGGCAAGCACCCCTCAGGCTCAGTTAGAAGTTGCCCCTCCTCCTGGCGGAGAGTCGTCGGTGACAACTCCCGGCGAGGGCACGCCGATCACTTTCAAGACTTGGTCTGGCACACGAAAAGGGTCTGGATCGCTCAAAGAGGGCGAGGTTGAAGAATCGTTAGAAATCGCCGCCATTACACTTTCTGAGGCGGGAAAGGCGGAGATCAAACTGACCGGATCCAAACTCCCGGAAACGACCTTCCTTGGAACTTGGGAGAAGAAAGACGACAAAACCGTTTCCCTCACCATCACGGGCGGCATGGGTAACGCCGGGACGGACGCCAAGGGCGAATTGAAGTTCATGGACGCCGAGAATCCTTACGAACTCACCTTTGAAGGAACCGTGCCCAGGACAAAATCACCCATCTCCGTTTCGTTCAAGATGGGCGGCTAGACCTTTACGAGGAATCAGAGATGAGCGAGTATCGAAGGGCTGGGGAGACGGTGGCACCACTGGCTGGTAAGCCTCTCAACATCCCTCGATTCCTCGCCGTTTTGGTCGTCACCCTCGTCACCGCCGGGCTGATGAAGCACTTTTTCAGGAGTGACTGGTTCGAGTTTGCGGGGGTTGTGACCGGGGTGCTCGGCGTGTATTTGGTGGCGGTCGAGAACATCCTCAACTGGCCGATCGGCATTGTGAACGTCTCACTATACGCCTACGTGTTCTGGGGAGCAAAGCTTTACGCAGACATGGTTCTGCAGTTTGTCTTCTTTGCGCTCTCCCTTCATGGTTGGTACCAGTGGGTGCGAGGGGGAGAAAGCGGTGCGGCGCTTTCCATCACGCGGCTAAAGAAAACGGAGTATGGGCTCCTCGGTGTGGTGATCCTGGTTGCCACCCTCATCGTTGCGCCCATTATAAAAGCCCGTGGCGGCGAGTTCGCCTATGTCGATTCTGCCCTTGCCATCACGAGTGTCACCGCCCAGTTCTTGCTGAACCGGAAAAAGGTCGAAAGCTGGATCCTTTGGATTCTAGTCGACATCGTTTACATTCCCGTTTACGTTCAGCGGGGTCTTCAATCAACGGCGGTCCTTTATCTTCTGTTCCTCGGTCTGGCTATCGCGGGCTTGAGTCAGTGGCTCAAGACGGAACGGGAGGAACGAGCGCTACACCCGGCCTAGCGATATGTTTGGCTGCTCGGTTGTCATTGGCAAGTTCTATCCGCCCCATCGGGGCCACCGGTTCCTTATCGAAACCGCCCTCGCTGAGTCGCAGCGAGTCGTCGTGATCGTTTGCGATCATCCTTCTCAAATCCTTTCCGGAGAGCAACGCAAGCAGGCTCTGCGAGATTGGTTTCCCGATTTAGAAGTGATCGTCACTCCCGACGATCTCCCAAACGAATCGGAGCCTTGGGCAGAGCGAACTAGGGAAATTCTTGGCAAAGCACCCGACGCTGTTTTCACTTCGGAAGAGTACGGTCATAGTTACGCGAAGGCGTTAGGCTGCGCCCATCGCTTGGTTGATCTCGACCGAAATCGCTTCCCTGTTTCGGGGACGGCTGTCCGAGAGATGCCGTACGATCACTGGGACGAGCTCCCGCCAACCATCCGAGCAGTTCTGGCCAAGCGCATCGTATTGGTCGGAGCCGAGTCGACGGGAAAGACCACGATGGCACCTCTGTTAGCGGCAGATTTCAACACCGTTTGGGTCCCGGAGTTTGGTCGCGAATACTGCGAAACGAAGTCTGGACCCTGGAAGTCCCGCGAGTTCGAGGTGATTGCGAATGGTCAGCAAGCTCTTGAAGACTCGATGGCAAAAGATGCCAACCGGATTCTCATCTGCGACACCAACGCCCTTGCGACCGCCGTTTGGCACCGTCGGTACATGGGGCGATACAGCGCAAAGGTGGAAGTGATCGCCGCGCAGGACAAGGTCGACCTTTACCTACTCACACTGCCCGACATTCCTTGGGTCCAGGACGGCACCCGCGACGGCGAGCACATTCGCAAGACCATGCACGAATGGTTCCTTTCGGCCCTGGGTCAGAGCGGCAAACCTTACGTGAAAGTGAGCGGCCCGGTGGAACAACGATTAGACGTTGCTCGCCGGGCCATTCTGGAAACGTTGAACACGAACCCGTTCCTTAACGGAAGCGCCAGATGATCGTTCCAAACGTGTTCAGCGCCTTCGCCGAGTAAACCTTCGTGTGACCGTCGGCAAAGATAACGGGCGTGCGACCGTTGTTCTGCTTATCGGCCGCGTAACGGGCAAAGATCGGCTTCAATCTTCCGGCAGCCAGCGAGGGGGTCGACGGGTAGTTGGGGTCGCCCGTTTCCGCAACCAGATCACGATCCGAGATCAGTGGTAGGCCCTTAAGGTAGTCACCGTCGGGGCTGTTCAAGCCGTTGTAAGGGTTGAAGACGTAGCCGCGGTGCTTGGTGGTGAAGGTGTTTCGCGGAGCATTTGCCGTTGAAGCGAAGAGACCCGTGCGCGCGGCTTCCTCGACCCCAGAGAAGGACGCAGCCGATCGGAACCCTTCGGTTCCGGGACCCGCTGAACCCGGAAGTGCGGTGGTGAGCGGATCGTAGCCGGTCGCGTCACTGTATCCCACCGACTGGTGGTGCCGCGAAGCCCACGCTTCGGCAAACCCTCCATTGGAGTCGGGGAGAATCACGAGATCTCGGTTCTTGAGATACGGAAGCACTCCCTGGGTCCAAATGATCGGCGTGTCGGTAGTCACCTCAGAGCGCATGCTTGCCGGGACAAAGTAGTCGTCGTGATCGCCCGCATACAGCATCACGCCCATGCTCAGTTGCCGCATTTGCGAGAGCGCCGCGGTTTGCTTGGCCGCAAGCTTGGCCTGGGCAAAAACCGGGAAAAGAATCGCCGCCAGGATGGCGATGATGGCAATCACCACGAGCAATTCAATCAACGTAAACGCACGATTCACTCCGCTCATCTTATCAAAGTGGTCGGCTTTCAGGCGGCCGTTTTTTTTCCGGCCGCCTCAGAATATTTCGCAATTGAAACTTCTACACAATTCGTACGATTCGCCGATCATAGAAAACCTGGCCGTACATGTCTCGGGTCCGAATCTCAACCACGTGCGTTCCCTTGGACATCGCGCCCAGTTTGGCCTTCCAAAGGTGAGCGGTCTCCGATGGGTTCGGGAGCTTGAGTCCGAGGGGCGGCTTGGGACTCGCTTCCAGCTCTTTGAGCTTTAGGAAGAATGGGTCCTGACCCCGATAGTTCTCCATTTTCACCCACTCCCCGGTATCGACCTTCATCTCCACGGTCGATCGCTCCGAGCCGGCAAACACGTTAACGATGACTTCGGTGTTTCGAGCATCCCCGGCAAGGATTTCCTCCGGAAGGAAGATGCCCATCTGCTCCCACGCGGGTCGGCTGGCAGGCCGATAATGCACCACGTATTCGTTGCCCTTGAACTCGATGATCGAGTAGCCGTTGGGACCGCCATCGCTCATGGTGGCGTGAGGAATTCCTCGCTCATCCGGAGCGCCTTCCCACCAAGAACCGCAAACGGTCACATGGTTGAGGTGATGGTGCTCGGCTTTCCCGTTCCAACCTTCCTCTTTGCCGTAAAAGATATTTGCTTGAACGTGCGTGTGCGCTGAGACTGAGAAAGTATGCGGACGATCTTCGATCAAACGGAAGAGTTCCTCCCGGTTCTGAACGCCTCCAATCGGGATGTGCATGGCGATAAAGAGGAGACGATCTTTAGGAACGTGGACGAGGTCATTCTTGAGCCATTCCAGTTGACGCTTCGTCAGTTCGCCGTGGTACCCACCTTGCCCTGATCCGTGCCACACCACATCGTTCAGGACGACAAAGTGGACCTTGCCGTAGTCGAAGGCGTAATAAGTCGGCCCAAAAACGCGCTTGAACGTTTCGGTCGCGCCCTCGTTGTCGGTGCTGTCGTAGTTGAGGTCGTGGTTGCCGACGGTGTTGTACCAAGGCAGTCCAATGGTTCCGACGGTGCGGTTCAGGCTGTCGTACAACGAGAGGTTGTCGAACATCTCATCGCCGAGGCTGAGTCCGAACACGCATCCCTGCTCTCGCGCCTCACGAGCGACCTGCTCGACAACGTCGTGGGCGATGTAGTCGATCTCGGTTTGGTTTCGAGGCTGAGGGTCTCCGAAGAGCACCATCTTGAATCGGTCAGATTCCTTTGCAGGCGTCATCGCAAAATCAACCGAGGACGGAAGATTCCCCGTGGCAGCAATTCCCGCATAGCGTAGTTTCGGAGAACCGTTTGGTCGGTGAACGTAGTGGAATTGCGGCAACCCTTCCGAGTTGACCGGGACCGACCAGCCACTCGGCTTCACGACGAAGACGACCATTCCATCTTCGATCGGCAACTTGTACCGACCGTTTTTGTCGGTCTTCACTACTTCCCTGCCGTTAGAAACGGAGACGCCGGAGACACCCGGGTCTCCCGGTTGTCGTTTGCCCGATCCTGAACGGTCGTGGAAAACGACTCCTTCGACATATTGAGCCTGCGCACCAAAAGATCTAAGGACAGTCCTGGGAGAGGAGAAGGTGAGCCCTCCGACAAGAGCGGCGGCGTTGGCAAGGAATCCGCGACGGTTCATCTTAGGCAATCCTACCTATACGCGTTCGCTCATTTTGATAAGAACGGGTTAAGGCAAATGGCTTTCGGTGTGGATGCAACAAACGAGCGATGGCCTGCTAAACGGCGTACAAAATGGATGAGATGATCGCTTTTGCCCTTTCCACGTTGGTCTTAGGATTCCAGGGTACAGCGGCCCCCCTTACTGCCGAACTGACGCAAGCGGCACCTTCGAAAGCCCAGTTGACAGACTGGCAGCGGTGGAAGAGTCAACGAATCGAGTCCCTAAAAGCGCCAACTGGATGGCTGTCGGTGAGCGCATTGCATAAGATATCGAAGGGCTACACCACCCTCGGGGCATCCAAAGAGAGCGACCTCCAACTCCGGCCGGAGAGTGTGGGAGCTAAGGCAGGGACCATCATTCGGAGTGGGGGCAAGTTCACTTTCCAAGCTCATCCATCTACGACCACTATTCTCGACGGTGAGGCAGTCGACCAAGTGCTGCTCAGCGACGACGCTTCGCCAATCTTTCGGCTCCTCCAAGTTGGGGAGGTCACGCTCACCGTCATCAAACGGGGGAAAGACCGGTATGTTCGAGTTTGGGATCCTGGTAACGAGCGGAAAAAGACGTTCCCCGGCATCCCCACATTTCCCTATCAACCCAATTGGCGAGTAACAGGCAAGTTGGTTCGGTTTGCCAAGCCAAAGGACATCCCGGTCACAAACGTTCTGGGCATAACCGAGCCAACAACCCACATCGGAAAAGTGATCTTTTCAGTCGGTGGCAAGAGCTACTCGCTCACTGTTCAAGACGGTGGGGACCGCGTCTCGCTGCTTTTTGGTGACCGTTCGAACCGAATTTCAACGTACGGATCGGGGCGATTTCTGGTCAGTGAAGCGCTTCAAGGGGACAAGGTGATCCTTGACTTCAACAAGGCTTACAGCCCACCCTGCGCGTTCACCGACTTTGCCACATGCCCACTCCCAATCGCGGAAAACAAGCTTCCAATCCCCGTCGAAGCGGGTGAAAAGCGCATCAAGGGCTGGAAAGGCGCGCACGAGTCGAATAACCCTTAGACAATAAAACTCACCGGGTCGGAAGTTGTACCGCCTCCGTGGCAGGCATATAGTGTACAGATGCCCCCGTTGGGATCCGCCTCTGCCATTGCCATTCTTGTCGCCTTGTCGGCTCAGACAAGCGTTACAGGAACATTCGAAGGGCGGTACATCAACGAACCCGCGAAGGTGGTTCTGCAAGAAGCTCAAGGAAAGGTAACCGGCACGGCGAACTTCTTCGGATTCAACTACAAACTTTCCGGCACAAAGAGCGGGACCTCGGCAAAAGGGTCCATGATCAGCGCCGACGAGAACCTGGTGTTTCGTGCTTCTGTGAAGGGGGACCAACTCACCTTTGAGTACACGGATGAGGACTCTGCAAGCGGTTGGTCGGACGCGGACAAAGCTACTCTGTCACGAGTTGGAAAGGCTCCGGCCTCTTCAGGCGCCGCGCCCTCAAAGCCCAATGCTTCCAAACCCAGTGCGTCCAAGCCGACCGGACCATCAAAGCCACCAAAGAAGCAAACCGGATCGACGGGCGGTAGCAAACCGATTTCGCTGCTGGCAAATGGCAAAGAACACGTGCACCCGAGCGGCGGCCGCTTTCGATTGCCCAAGTCGTGGAAAGTCGTAAACAACGAACAGACGGGTGGTCTCGAGTTGATCCCCGACAGTAAGCGGGACTCTTTGAAGATTCTGATGATGTCGGATTCAGCCCAGGGTGAAACCAACCCTGCATCCGCCGAAGTCCAGTCTCTTCTCGATCAGCAGATCGCCCAACTCGACCCGAACGCCCAGCGAATTGAAGGACCAACGAAGATCCAGGCTGGGGCAGGTAGCGGAGCCGCATACGCATGGAAGGCGGGCACGGGTGTGATTCGGGTTTATCTGACCATCATCAAGGGTCGAGCGACAATCCTGTTGGCCGCAGGCGCCACCAACTCAGTGAGCGCCCACGAAAAGACCCTCCGTGAAATCTTCACCACGCTTGGCTGGGGGCAAGGAAAGCTCGACAGCCGGTTGGTCGGCAGGTGGCTTCAGTACACGTACGTGCAGGCAACCGGGCGAGAAACCAAAACGTTTGCCACCCTCAAAGGGGACGGCACCTTTGTTCTGACTTCCGATTCCGAGTCCTCTTCAAACATGCAGGGGACAAACCAGTACGGAGATGTTCTCTGGACGGGCGGCACCTACAATCGACAATCAGGAACCCATAAAGGATCTTGGTCTGCAGACGGAAACGCCCTCTATCTCACGTTCGAAGATGGCGGGTTCGAGCAGTTCGCCTACCGATTTGAGCAGCAAGGGACCGCATTTGTGATGAAGCTCTTTAAATCGGGCTCAAACAAAGGCGTCGAATGGAGCAAACTATAGGGTCCGGCTTCTGACAGAATTGAATCTGCTTTGATCCCGATCCTCCTCCTGCTTGCCCTCTTCGTTCTCACCGGCGTATTGACGGCAATGGAGATGGCGACGTTTTCGGCGCGAAAGGAGCGGATGTCACAGCTTGCGGACGCAGGTGATCGCCGCGGCACGCTGGTTAATGCGTATCAGCGCAGCCCCGCCGACTACTTGGCAGCAATTCAACTGATTGTCACCGCCGCAAACTTCATCATCGGCGCGATGATCGGCGCCTACATAGAACAGCCCATCTTGGACTGGTTCAAATCGGTGGCCCCGAACTACCCGTACCCAACCAAGATCAGTTGGACCCTCGCCATTGGTGGCTCCACTCTGTTCGCCTTGATTTTCACCAACGTATTGCCCAAACAGATCGGTTTCATTCGCGCCAATGAAGTTGCCGTAGCTACCGCCAGGGCGATGAAACTCTGGATGAAGTTGACTTGGCCGATCACGTCAATCGTTCGATTGTCCTCGAAGTGGTTTAGCCGTATCTTGCGTATCGCCCCGGATGAAAAGCACCGCGTCACCGAGGGCGACATCCACTCGCTCCTCGCCGAAGGCGTTCGGGCCGGGAGCATCGACCAAGAGGAGCGCACGGTCATGAGCCGAGCTTTGCAACTATCGGATGTTCCGGTGAGCGAGGTGATGGTGCCCGTTTCTGACCTGTTGTGGGTGGAGTCGGATTGGGATGATGAACGCCTGGACGCCTTCTTCAGGGCTCACCTTCGATCCAACTACCCGGTTCGCACTCCGGGAGAGTTTCGACCAATTGGAGTGGTCCGCGTTCAAGATTGGTACATCCACCGAGATTTGACCGGGGTCATGCGTCAACCAGACTGGATTGATTCGGACGCTTCCCTCCTGCGCGCCATAGAACTCCTTCGCCCCGCTGAATCCCGGGTTCTGTTCATCAAAACCAGCGACGAGTTCGTCGGTATCCTAACTCTCAACGACGCTCTTCGATTCCTCGTTGGGCCGATCTGTGTGACCTAGACCATGAGCACCCCCGAAATCGAACTCAGTTGGGTTACGAAGAAGCCCGAAGACTTAGAAGCCATCCGCACCCTTTTCACTGAGTATCAAACCGAACTGGGAGTCGATCTGTGCTTTCAGGGCTTTGAGGAAGAACTCGCGTCTCTACCCGGCAAGTACATGTTGCCCAAGGGCGGTCTCCTTCTGGCAAAAATGACGAACGGCGAAGCGGTCGCTTGTGCGGCATATCGGCCGCTCGACGGAGTAGTTTGTGAACTTAAAAGGTTCTTCATTCGCCCCGAGCATCGCGGACAAGGCATCGCCGACCAACTTCTAGAAAAGATCCTCTTGCAGGCCAAAAAGTCGGGCTATCAGGAGGCGAAGCTCGACACGCTTGAGAGACTGGTTCCTGCCCGAAAGTTCTATGAGCGCAACGGGTTCAAGTTGTGCGATCCCTACTACCCAAATCCTGAACCCGATGTCCTCTACTTCTCGAGGCGCATTGTTCCCAACGCACCCGAGGCGCTATGGCCCTTTATCGATATGCAGGGTCGGATGACGGCGATGCCCAGTGGCAAGGGCTCGGCCGAAACCTACCAATTGGCACTCGATTACCTGTTAGAGGGATTTGAGTTCCAATGCGACTACACCGAACGCGAGGTCAACGAAGTCTTGCGAAGGCGTCACACGTTCAACGATCCGGCCCTTTTGCGTCGCGACCTCGTGGACCGGGGATCCCTCTCGCGAGATCCTTCCGGGTCCCGCTACACCCGCTCTTAGTCTTTCCTTAACGCTCCCGGCCCTCAGGAATGTCCGGATTGGCCTCCACCGGGGCGGCTCGTCGGATTGGCCCGAGATCGAATCATGACGCCTGCAGGGTCCTGAGTCATTGTTAGGAGAATGATAAGAATGAGGCCATTCTTAACCTGATTCAGCAGACCAAGTAAACCTCGCGAATCCCTGACGATTATTAGGCATCGACCCGCCTTCCAGAAATGATTGTTTGAATCCATTCCCGAGTTGCCAATGGTCCGCTAGAATGATCCCCATGCGATTTGCGACGCGTGCCCTTCGAGTAGCTCAGGAACCGGATCCGAAATTCCGAGCGGTTGTTCCTCCGCTTTACCAGTCGTCTACCTTCGCCTGGGAGTCTCTAGACGACATCCCCAAGATCGACTACACCCGGTGTACCAACCCGAACCGAGACATGCTCGAGCAGGTGGTCGCCTCCCTTGAGAATGGTCGGTTCGGGGTTCTGTATTCCAGCGGAATGGCCGCGATCGCCGCTACTTTCTCACTGCTCCAAAACGGCGACCACATGCTGATGGCAGAAGACATCTATGGCGGCACTTTCCGACTCGCCGAGAAGTATCTGCCGAAGCAGGGCATCACCACCTCTTTCTTCGATGCTCACAACCCGGAGACCATTCGAAAGGTCGTTACGCCTCAAACGAAGCTCCTCATTTTTGAAAGTCCGACCAACCCGACGTTGCGCTGCCCGGACCTTCGAAAGGTCGCCGAAGTTGCTCACGAATACGGCCTCACCGTGGTGTTCGACAACACGTTCGCATCGCCTGCGCTCCAGAATCCGCTCGATCTGGGAAGCGACATCGTCGTTCATTCGACCACGAAGTACATCTCTGGTCACTCGGACGTGATCGGCGGCGCGACAATTACCAACGACTTGGACATTCAGAATCACCTGTTCGAGTGGAACAAGGCTTACGGCTGCGCACCTTCACCGTTCGACAACTGGCTTTCCCTGCGTGGAGTTCGAACCCTTGGCCTTCGCATGGAGAAGCACTGCTCCAACGCGCAGATTGTTGCCGAGGCGTTGACGAAAGCCGAAGGTGTCACCAAGGTTCACTATCCAGGTCTTCCCGATCACCCCGACCACGAAATCGCAAAATCGCAGATGAGGGGATTCGGAGGCATGGTCTCATTCGAACTGGAGACGGTCGAGCTTGCTCGTGCGGTTGCGGAAAGCACCAAGGTGTTCTTGCTCGCTGAATCGCTGGGCGGCGTTGAGAGCCTAGTTGCCTACCCGCCGCTCATGTCTCACGCGACGATGACCGAGGAGCAACGCGTTGAGCGAGGAATCCCGCCGACAATGCTGCGGCTGAGCGTTGGCATTGAAGACCCCGAAGATCTGGTCGAAGACCTGATTCAGGCGATCGCCTCCGCAAGGAAGACGACCGCCCTGGTCTAAAGTGGATTCCAGTTGTGGCTCCTCTTCTTTAGGAGCCACAGCCTCCGCATCCGCCGCCACCGCAGCCGCCTCCGCCCCCTCCGCAGCTAGAGCCGCCATCGCCGCCCGCGGAACTGGGAGAGGCGACGCTCTGTCTGTAGTACGCGTAGTTCGGCGAGCTAAGGGCGGCTACTCCGACAACGCCTGCCAGGAGGGCCATCTGTTCGGGCGTGGCACCCACTTCGGAGGCAGCTCGCTGCTTCCAGCGAGCTTTTTCGACCCATTCGTCCCCCTGTCGACTGTTCGTGGGAGCGCTTGCGAAGAACGCGAGGGCGATGATCCCAACGATCACGCACCCGAAAACAAGGAACCCAACCGGCCGCTCCCGCTGCATTCCTATTGCGATCTTTGCGATACCAACCATCAGCGGAATCGCCATCATGATCGCCGGGATCACTCGGGCTTTCAACCGCTCTTGAGCGGTGAGCACCAATCCGCGGGGTTCAAGGGCCGCTAGGAGCGTCTCTTTGAATCCGTCTAGGTCTTGGAAACACTCATAGAGTTTTTTCCCGATTCTAGTCTGGGCACTTCGAAGCAGTCTGCCTTCGATGGGATGCTCCTGCCCCGCAGGCATCACCTGTTCGATCTTCCCGCCCTTAGAGAGAATGATCTTCCCTTCTTCGACCAGTTTGATGGAGGCAGCGGTGGCTACGCCGTAAATTCCTTTTGACAGGAATGCCGATTCGTACAAGCCTAGCCTTGCACCTCCGTCCGCTGGGTGAGTGGTGCGCTTCAGAAGATAGCGAGCAGCCGAAGCACCGAGTAGGCACATGAAGCTGAGAACGGTAAAGAACCGGAGGAAGTCCGGTCCGGGGAGATCGAAAATCCCGAGCGACGCGCTGGCTGTTGATGCCTGACCACCCGCTTGAGCAGAGGCTGTCGTAGCAAGAAAGGCGGCCAGTAGGCCGATTCCGACTTTTGGTCCGATTGCGTTGATGAGTTTGCTGTAAAGCGATTGAGTGAAAGCTTGTGCCTTCGTGGTTTTGTTTGTTTGAACCGTTTCGGGTTTGGATCTTTCGTCGGAGGTGCCCCAGCAGTCTTCGGGTTCTTTTCCAAAGAAGGATCGGTACAGTTCTAGGGTTTCGGCGTACTGCCGCTGAAACCGAGATTCGTCTTCCTCGAGTCCATTACCGGGTTGATGATGAAGGCGCTTTCCTAACGCCTTTCCGCAGAAATCTTCCCAGTAGTTGCGAGTGTAGATGAGATGCAAGTGCCATACTTCGTCGACCACCTTTGAGGGGGTGACAGGTGTGGGAGAAACCGCGGAGAGAAAAGCGAAGCGCTTGTACTCTTGAATCGCGCGAAGGGTGAAACCCTGCGACCAGCCTTGCTCTTTCGCGAGTCGGACCGAGAAGGGTGCAGGCACGCCAGGTTCATCGATCTCAAAGGCTTCTATCCGATTCCAGGTTTCTTGTTGTTCAGGGGTCAATGCTGTTGGCCCTCAATTAAAGTATCGGACATGGCGCCCTTCGAAAACAGTTCTTAACAATTGGTTAATCGTGGACGCCCTGAATTGGGGCCGAGGACCTACTGCATCCTGGTCCATCTACTGAACGTCGGCGATCACAAATCGGCGAACTTCCACTTCTGCTCCTTCCGATTGCAGCGCGATCTTCCCCTTTGATGCGGACGCTCCAAAGCCGTAATTGACTAGATCGCCATTCACCCAAACCTTCACTTGGCTTTTGTAGCACTCGGCGACGAGGGTGTTCCATTCGCCAAGAGGCTTCTCGGAGTTATCGGTTAGGTTTGGAATTCGGCGTAGTTTGTCCCCGTCGTATCCCCATCGATCCCGAGGACCTCGTCGCTTGACCATATCGTAAACGGTGATGTCTTCCCCAATGAGCCAAAAATCGCCCGCGTTTTTGTGCATCATCTGCACCTCGATAGATTGGGGAAACATCTCGTAGAGCCTTCGAAGGCGGGAGGCGTGAACCAGAATGCCGCAGTTGCCGGGCCGAACGAATCGGTATTCGACGGTGACGCGATAGTTCGAATACTCCTGATCCGTAAGCAAGTGACCTCCGGGATTGCCGAGGCTCACCAGCAGACCGTTTCGGATGATGAACGGCTTAGTTCCGTTTGGATTTCCGTCAAAGGCTGGGACATCCATGCTCCAGCCCGCCAAAGATTTGCCATCAAAGAGCGACCGCTCATTTGAAACGGGGCGCATCTGGTCAGCACCAAGGGCGGAAGCAAGGACCATCATCGCGAGTGCGTGCATCGTTCGTGATTCTAGACCCTTCCCGCTAATTTCGGACTATCGAAAGCCCGATAGATACGTCAGAACCGATATGACCGCCATTGCAATGATCTTGCTTGGAGGAGCCGCCATTGCGAATCCACCCTTCAAGTTGAACGTTCTTTCCGACCTGAGTTCGGTTGCGCCAGGCTCCACCGTTACCGTGGTCTTTTCGATCACTCCGGAAAAGTCTTGGCACTTCTATTGGAAAAACCCTGGTGACTCCGGAACGCCTCCGGTTGTCTCTTGGTCTTTGCCGACAGGCTGGAGCGGTTCTAAGGAGCTTCAGTTCCCCGCTCCGCACGTGAACGTAAACAAGCAGGACATCACTTATGGTTTCGATAAACGGACGCTGCTGTGGACCACGGTTTCAATCCCGAAAGCGGCAAAACCGGGTCCGCAGAAGATTGCCGGAAACCTGAGCGTGATGATTTGTCGAGATCTTTGTCGGGTAGACAAAGTGGCCTTCACCTTGCCGGTCACCGTTGGAAAGTCGAATATCGCGGGCGCGGGATCGAAGGTCGCCGCCGAAGCCAAGAATCTAACCGCCTTCGAGACTCTTCCGGGCCACTTTCAGATGGATGGCGAATCCTACGTCCTGACCTGTAACGCTCCAGAAAGCGTTCAATCGGCTTACTTCTTCCCATTTAATGAAACCGCGATCAAGAACGAACCCGAGAGAGAGGTTGAGGTGAGCGGAGGCAAGATGTACATCTTCTTGCCGAAATCTGAGTTCGCCACGAAGCCGTTAAAAGTCTTGGATGGCTTGCTTCAGGTTAAGACAAAAGACAAATCGGTGAACTACATTGTTTCCGCAGGCGTTAAAGCGGGGTAGGCATACCCCTCACGGAGATATGTGGTGAACCCCATGAAGAAAGTGATTCTGCTTCCGTTCGCCGTTGTAGCGGCTACTGCATTTTTGGTTGCAGCCAAACCCTCGCCCAAGTCTGCTCCTGAGCCTGCGCCGAGTTTCTCCCTTCCGGCCTCTGGCGGCGGCACGGTCAACCTTGCCGATTTCAAGGGCAAGTACGTGGTGTTGGAGTGGTGGAATCACGGTTGCCCCGTTGTTCAGCGCCATTATCGAGCCAATAACATTCAGACGCTGCAGAAGCAAATGAAGGAGAAAGGCGTTGTATGGCTTTCCATCTGTTCCTCTGCTCCTGGCGCCCAGGGTCATGTGACGGGCGATGAGGGTTCGAAAGTGATGAAGGAATCGAAAGGATCTCCTCACGCGGTCTTGTTGGACCCCACGGGCGAAGTCGGCAAGAAGTACGGTGCGAAGACGACCCCGCACATTTTCTTGATCTCACCCGACGGCACCACCCTTTACAACGGAGCGATCGACAACAACTCGCGTGGCAACTTGCCGGCGAAAGAGGTAGTGAACTACGTGGTGAAAGCATACGAAGAAGCGTCTGCAGGCAAGGAAGTTTCGGAGCCAAAAACCAGACCGTACGGCTGTAGCGTCAAGTACGCGAACTAACACTCTGAAAATGGAACCTTCAGGAGTTGGCCCAGCACGCAACGTAAGGGACAGTTAAAGGTTTAGTCGAACCCTTCGAGCCAAGAGGGGTCTCTATATCCGACTGCAGCAAACTCTCAGACATTCATCGGGGATTAAACAGCCCTCGATTCCGTCTCATTGGACTCCCTTCTTGGGGTTTCAGATTTCGCTACTGCCCAACCTCTGAGCCGAACAGGTTCGACCAGCAGCATGTGAGGCGCGGTGAGTGCAGCGAGCCCGACAAAAATGATCTGAATGATTCGAGCATCTACGGAAACAGAGTTTCGCAAAGCCCAACTCGCACCGACCAAAACAGCAACACCAACCATTGGCAGAAGCATTTCCTGGAGCGTGCGAGCCAGAGTTTGGTTGTGGATCTTTGCCGAACGCAGGATGTGCCGCGCGCTATGTCCTAAGCAAAAATAGACCGTAAACGCGATCAATGGAGGGCACACAACCGCCAATGCAACGATCGTCAAGATTTCTAGTGCTTCACCGCTTCTCTTATTAGAAAGGAAGAAGAAGACTGCATGGACCGCTGAAAGAATCACAACAATAGCGATAACCCCAAGCCCCAGCACAACCCATCCAGAGGCTTCTGGAGTTGTGAGCATTCCAAAGAGCTCTGTAAGTTCTGGACGGTGGAGTAACTGGGGGAGTGCGATCACCCCAAAGCCGTGGACGATAAGCGCGGAGAGGGGGGCACCTTCTTCCGCATCTCCACTGAAGTGAAAGGCAGATCCGATCAGAAAGAGGACCAAGAAAGCGAGGGGACTTGCAATCCACAGAGAAACCACCAAAGCCGCCGCTCCGAGATAGCCGATTCCAAACAGAGCAACCCGACCGAGCGAAACAAGCTTTAACTTTGGGCGGGCATAGAGCATATCGAGCGCACCATGCGGAACGCCTAGAAGAAGGATCAGCGCCGCACTCAGCGCAATTTGGGTCGAGACCGGTGGGAGCGTCCAGAACGAGCCTGCCAAGATAGCGATGCCAGCTACGGCGACAAAGGCCATCCTTTGTATTGCAATCGTCATGTTGGACACACACTCCTATCTTCAACTCGACCGGTTGATCTCCGGAGAGCACGCAAGAAAGGCATTTTGGGCAAGGCGGCAACGACGGCAAGGAGGTCCATTGCCTTTGCTTCGTCCGACAAAAACCGAGTGAGTTCGTGAGGCGAGACGCCCCGAAAAAGTCGACCGAAAATGTCGGCTGCTCTTGCAGGCTCGTTCAGAAGCACTTGCAGGAATATCCGATCCATGTGACGCATCCATAGGGGATCTTGCGATACCGCAAGGGGCGGATTTCCGGCATGGATCGAAGCCGCGCAGGTCTCGGCCCATTTCTGGATCCGCTTGTATGCATAACCAGTGCTTGCCCGAGTGCAACCCGCATGGGCGCCTGCAAAGACATAGTTCGTCCGGGAGGGTGTGACGGCATGAGGAAGCCCCATCGGAATCGCTCCTTGTTCTTGTCGCAAAACCGTGTGCTTTTCGGGAAGCGCCGCCTTCAACGCAGCCCACATTTCGGCTTGAGTTGGTCGATGAGGGCAGAAGTACGTGATTTCGACGAGCGCCCTTCGAGCCGAAAACGGAAGGATGTAAAGAAACTTCACCTCATTCCCTGCCGAAGGCAAGAAGTTCATGAGTTGCGCGCGGTCGGCATCGAAAAGGTCGTCAACCGTCTCAATCTCAACGCCCAAAAAGCTTTGCCAGAGCATCGGTTCAATTCCCTTCTTATCCAAGAACGGACGCGTATCTACCACGAACTTAGACTCAATGACCCCACCTGCCATTTGCGTCTCCCAATGGGAACCGACCTGTTTTGGTGTCTCTGCACGAGCGCCCGATAGGAGGGTGACGTTCGCAGACGCATCGATGATCGAGGCGTGGTGAGCGTAAAAATCTATCGAGCGAATGAGGCTGTACGGTCTTGCAGAGCAATCGACGCGCACGCTCTTGTCACCATCCGACACGCTCACCTGAGACCACTGATGGCTGACAAGATTTGTGTCTTGAGACGGGCGACCATCGGACCAAAAGCACCAGGTGCGGTCGTCGAGGTAAGTCGGCCTTGGTTCGACGACTGTAACCTCGAGGGTGCCCTCTTGGGCAAGCCTCGAGGCCAGACTAAGGCCCGCACAACCGCCGCCTAGTATAACGAGGTCAGTTTTGTGCGGGCGATTCATGAGGTTCGTCCTATCTGTTAGGCATTGGCAGGGCGAGCTACCGCACCTACTTCACCTAGAGTTGCAGCGTGTGCCGCTACTTCCACTTCCGACTTGCGAACTGCGATTTGGTAGATCAACACTCCGAACACGGCTTTCGCAACGACGTCGGCGATGGTGTAGCCAATCTGCACGGCCGTAGTGGCTGCACCGCCCGTGACGCCAATCATCGGGAGGATGAAGACCACCGGGTAGAAGCACCAAGACACAATAGTGAGCCAGCGTGCATTATTGATGAGCCCCCGCGCTTCCGCAGGCTGCGAGTCAATCGACTTCTTAAGTCCGACAAACAGTTCAACAACAATGAACAGGAACGGCACCATGCTGCTTGCCCACCAGATCCAGCGAGTCGTCGGATCGGTGCTCACCTCTCCGGGATATCCCAAGAGGATCATGAGAATCGCAAGGCCGCCTAGTCGGAAGCTTTTGCTCGTCGTTTCGGCTCGGCTTAGGCGCATAACCAAAATGAGCTCAATAAGGAGGAGCGGCACCGTCAGCAACCAGTCGACGTATCGATACGCATCGTTGAATCGCGCACCCGTCGCGGTGATCGTGCCGTTGAGAACGGTGAAAGCACCCGCCCAGCTCTCGATGATCCGAACGTAGTGGTAAAGCGCGATCGCCGTTACCAGGCCCGAGATGGTGACGGCTGCGCGATAGTTCGCAGAAACCGTCGTTCGGTTGAGAAAGAGGAACAGCGTCGCCGCACCCATGGCGGCAATGCCGAAGGAGAAGGAGTTGTAAATCAACTCATATTGACCAGCGTTGATATCCAGCATTTGAGAACTCGCGGATTTTTTAAAAATTTCAGAATTTTCAAAAATTTCTGAAATTACAAACCCAAGGGACTCTACGTGGACCGGTCGGTCAGAATTTTTTTATTCGGGAATAGTCGCAAATAAACATTCACGACAGAGACTTCCCCACGGGTTCAGGCCACGTGGGGGCGAACGGTAGAACGAGACTTGAAGGTCAAGTTCCGACGGTTTTCTTGCCTGCGAAACGATCTAGGATCATGGCCGTGGTGATATCCGCGCTGACGTTTGTGACCGACCGTAGCCGCGCCAAGATCCAATCGACGGTAAGGAGGATCGGCAAGATTTCAGCCGGAATTCCCAGGTTGGTGAGGATGATCGCAAGGCTGATGATTCCCGCTTCCGGGACTCCCGCAATGCCCACAGCCGTGATCATGCACAACGCCGCCACCGTGACCTGAGCACCCAAACTGAGTTGCATCCCCATGGTTTGCGCCACAAAAAGAACCGCCATGGCTTCGTAAAGCAGGATTCCATCGTTGTTGAGGTTGGTACCGATGCAAGCCGAGAGTCGGCTGCTCTCTTTACTTACGCCCAACCGATCTAGGGCTTTGAGGGTGAGGGGCAGGGTTGCCAGACTGCTGTTGACTCCAAAGCTGAACAGCACGGCGTTGCCCGACTCTTTCCAGAACTGCACAATCGACCTGCGGCAAACAATCGCGATCCAAAAGTGATAGACCACCAGAACCTGGAGAGCGAGACCAAGTGCACCGACCCCAAGGTAGGCCAGCAGACCTTGGAACGTTCGAAATCCGTTCTCGCCAACCACTTTGGCAATGACTCCGAACACGGCGAGAGGCGTGAGCTTGACCAGCCAGATCATGAGTCGCTCCGAGATTCGGAGTCCGGCCGTTAGCCACGGATTAAGGGCGGCTTTCCAGGGGTTCTCCTCGTCTGGAAAAGATCGCCACGCCGCTCCGAGAAGCACCGCTACGAAAACCAAGCTGAGCACGTTGTTGGTGTTGAACGGCTCCAGGAGCGAATCGGGAAGGATGTTATCGACGAACGCCATTGCGTCGATGGTCTTCCCCTCAGCCTGCTTGAGGATCGACCCGGGCGCAGCTTCTGAAATGTTGAAGTTGATGTGTTTTCCGGGCTGGAAGAGGTTTGCGAGCCCGAGGCCAATAACCGCCGCCAGCACCGCGTTGATGCCAACAACAACGAGTAACTTCCCTGCCGACTTGAGCGCGATTTGAGTGGTCGCCACCGCTTCTAAGATCGCGAAGAACAGCAGCGGAATCGCAAACGCCTTGATGAGGGAGACAAAAAGCTTTCCGAGTTCGCCCAGCGGCGCGGCTCTGGGTCCGACCAAGAGTCCGACGACGATTCCGATCGCGATGGCGACGAGAATCCAGAGCGTCGAACGCAGCGACTTTCTGCCGTCGGCCGGATTTTCGGTGACTTCGTTGTCGCGTTCCCTATCCATGGTTTGTTTCCCTGTAGCTTTTGTATCCCTGTGAAGTATAGAGGTTTACGCCCGAACATCGACCCACTAGACGCCTAGATGCCTTGAGAGACTTGGCTTCTAACGCCAATCTGTGCCAACAGGGGTGGTTCAATCTTGGCTCGTTTGCTCACCTCTGCTAGGATGCGTACGGTACTTGGGTTTTTACTGAATATGCGGGAAAGAGCCAAATCATATCAGAACGATTTTCTCATCGCGCCCGTCGATTTCACTTCGTATCTCCGGGTCCTTGAGCACCTTCCCAAACTTGAGTCGTCCGGCTTGCGGTTGCGGAGAAAGAGTGGGGAGTACAGCAAGGCGATTCAGGAGTTCTGGCAAGACGTGCAGTTTTTGATCAGACAGATTGACGACCCAATCGAGGAAGTTCGATCTCGCCGTGCGCTCTTGTTTGGAAAACGGCAACCCGACCTGTTCAAGTTAGTGATGCGCTGCCGGGAACCTGGGGTCTTGGAATCTGCGCCGCTCGGTAAAGTCCTTCTCTATCTTCGTGGCGTCACCGGATTTGAACGTTTTGGAGAAGGATTCTTCGCGGAGGAATTCAGCCACGGAGGTGTCCTGCGTGCTCTGCATCGGCTCCAAACCCTTTGCACGTGTTCCCCCGAGCACGTGGACGAAATCCTGCGATTCAAGCGGATCTTTGATGAGCTAACCATCCAGCAGCTTTATTATTGGAATGACTGGGAGCGCATCCGACTGCCTGAGGGTGGCGAAGCTCTGCACGTGCCCTACCCAACGTATCACCCAGCAATTTGGGAGTGGAACACGGCCGTATTCTGCACTCCTTTCTACATCGATCCTTATCGAGAAGTGGAGGGTGAGGAGAGCGGGGTCGCGCCACCTCGATTCATTCAACTCGGAGCGCCGGGTCGGCCAAATCCGGAGGAGTTCTTTAAGAATCGGCCGCTGGAGGAGGTCCGTCAGTACATGGCGGTCGGTCTTCGCGGAGAAAAGTGGTGTGACGGCAACATCGCTTCGGAATTCCGAAGAGGCGTCGCCCAGGCGGCCTTTCGTCGGCTGGAGGTCTTGCGGGCGGAGATGGGGGGCCGATGAGGCGAATCTCAAACGGGCCCAATTGGTAGGGTGGACTTATTAAGAAAAATCCGAATCAGTTTCTCACCCTCAGAAACAAAAAATCCCACTCACTGGCGGGATTTTGAACCTAAAACTTTGGTGGACCGTGTAGGGCTCGAACCTACGACCCGCTGATTAAGAGTCAGCTGCTCTACCGACTGAGCTAACGATCCACTTGCGAACCAACATTATACCGAGAGGTTTTCGAGGCTTGCAACTGGTCAGCCTCTGAAGGACCGAAGACCGTCAGACCAAAACCCGAGGGCTCTTCCCGGAGACGAACGACCTCCGGGTCACGATTCGTACATATCTGAGTTCACGATCATGAACCAGCTAGCGCCCAGATCGGCGAGAGCCAAAATCACCAGCCCGATCCCAAACGCCGGGGAGAGCGCGATGGCGACGGGCGCAACCAGAAGCGAAATCGCGTCGAAGCAGACACATCCCCATGCGAACCATCGAGCGTGTTCGCGGATAAATGGTAACTTGATCAAAAAGAGAATCGCGACGACCAGCGTTAGAAGCCCGGTACCAAGCGAAACGGGATCTAGCTGAAGCCTTCCCTTCCCCGATCCGAATCCGAGGGCCATCATGATTCGGAAACACGCGTTGATGAGGTAGACGATGCTCGCCGCGAAGTAGCCCGGCCAGTACCAACTCGGGGTCTTCACCTCTCGATACGCGTTCACCCCGGGAACGTACGTTCCAACTCCCTTTGGCCGAGCAGCGTTCGCCAACGATGCCGAGCAGAACGGGCACGAATCCGCCGCCGCCACAATCTGCTGAGAGCAAGACGGGCATCGCATATAGCCAGGCAACAATCCGTCACCCATAGATCGAGGGTCTTTTACCGCCATTTCAGTTCAACCGTCCCTTCCCTATCCTGCCTCGCTACTCGGTCTCACCGATCAAGTAGATCATCATGCAGTTGAACATGAAGTCCACCACCGAAAGGATCACGAACACCAACCCTGCCGCTCCCATTGCAGCCGCTATTGCGAGCGTTCCGGGAATGCCAATCAGGGCGAAAATTATCGACAGGCTGCACAGAAACACAACCGCGTTTCGGATGAACTGGATCCGAAGAATCAACCCCAGCCCCTTTACCAACCCGAGTCCGTTGATGATAAGGAGGAAGTAGTTGATGTCCTCATCTGGCTTTCGGGTGGCCAGCATTCGTAGCGAACTGACAATAGCGTATAGGATGAAGTATCCGGCGATGCCGTAGTACGCGGGCCAAACCCACTTCGGCTTGCCGAAGTAGTCGACGTTATGCTCGTCGTAGTCGAAGAGCTTTTTCTTTCCACCCGCTGCGCCACCTTGCTTGGGCCGAACGACGTTAGTGAGAGAAGTGCCGCAAAACTGACAAACCTGAAACGAAGGTGGAACAGAATTTTTGCAATTAGGACACGTAATGAAGTCTGACGTAAGGCTCACGATTTGTACTCATGTACATCATATCAATTTTATCAAAGCATGACTATATCTTAACATTCATTTAAGGAACAAAATGAAGCCCGGGCGCCTTACGCACATACACATGAACGCCCTCCTCATTGCTCTCGTCCTTCAAGGCGGTTCCGCCGCACCTGCTGCAAGCAGTAAGTTTCCAACCGCTCCGGCACTTGCGGGCACCGAATGGCTGAACACCAAGGAAGCCGAGACCGCCGCGAAGTATCAGGGACGTGTCACCCTCGTTCACTTCTGGGCGTTTGCCTGCGGCAACTGCAAGAACAATCTCCCCGCCATTCAAAGGCTCACAGAAAAGTTTGCCAAGCAGGGCCTAGTCACCATTGGCATCCACACTCCAGAGATTGAGAGCGAAAAGAAGGTTGAGAATGTTCAGAAAGCCATCGAGAAGCACAAAATCACCTATCCGGTGCTCGTAGACGGTGAATACAAGATGTGGAACGCCTTTGGAACGAAGTGGTGGCCGACCCTGTACATCATCGACCAGAACGGCAAGGCGCGATGGTATGCGGCAGGCGAACTGAATTTTGGCGAGCGGAAGGGCGAAGCGGAAGCGGAAAAAGTGATCGAATCACTACTCAAGCGTAAAGGCGCTTAAGCCTAGAACTCCTTAAATGAAAGAGCCCCTCTGCGGATATACAGAGGGGCTCTTTGTTTTCGCCGAAGCGAAAGGCTACATCTTGATTTCGATATCTACGCCGCTTGGGAGATCAAGTCGCATCAGCGCATCGATGGTCTTGTTGCTCGGCTCGTGGATATCGATCAGGCGGTTGTGGGTTCGAAGCTCGAAGTGCTCCATCGACTCCTTGTCGATGTGCGGGCCTCGGATAACGCACCAGCGTCGAATGTGGGTGGGAAGGGGTACTGGACCCTTTACGCGAGCGCCGGTGCGCTTCGCGGTTTCCACAATCTTCTCTGCGGATTGGTCAATAGTGCGATGGTCGTACGCACGAAGTCTGATTCGAACTCGAATACCTGCCATAAGTTTCTCCGATCGTGAATTCCAAGCGATGAACGCCCCAACCTCTCGATCCGAGCTCAATTATACCTGAGGCAACAAAAAAGCCCCTGATCCAGATTGGACCAGGGGCCTTGGCGATCACTCGAAATTACTCGAGGATCTTGGTGATGGAACCAGCACCAACGGTTCGGCCGCCTTCTCGGATAGAAAGCTTGGAACCGATTTCGATAGCGATCGGCGAGATGAGCTCGATGGTCATGGAGACGTTGTCTCCGGGCATGCACATTTCAGCAACTGCGCCGCCTTGACCTCGGATCTCGATGATCGAACCGGTAACGTCCGTCGTTCGGAAGAAGAACTGGGGTCGGTAGCCCGCGATGAACGGGGTGTGTCGACCGCCCTCTTCCTTGGAGAGAACGAAAACCTCGGCGTCGAACTTGGTGTGCGGGGTGATGGAACCCGGCTTGCAGATAACCATGCCGCGCTCGATGTCCTTTCGGTCCACGCCACGGAGAAGCAAACCGACGTTGTCGCCTGCCTCACAGTAGTCGAGGAGCTTTCGGAACATTTCGATACCCGTACAGGTCGTCTTTCGCTTTTCAGCAAGACCAACGATCTCGACTTCTTCCATGGACTTGAGCTGACCTCGCTCAACACGACCGGTTGCAACCGTACCGCGGCCCGTAATGGTGAACACGTCTTCGACAGCCATCAGGAACGGCTTGTCCTTGTCGCGCTCAGGGGTCGGGATGTAGCTGTCAACAGCGGCCATCAGTTCGAGGATGCCGGCAACGTACTTGTCTTCAAAGTTAACGGTGCCAGACTCAACCACGTCCAGAGCTCGTCGTGCGGAACCCTTGATGATCGGCGTATTGTCGCCATCAAAGCCATACTTGCTCAGAAGATCGCGGATCTCCATTTCGACCAGCTCGAGCAGCTCTTCGTCGTCGACCGCATCAACCTTGTTGATGAAGACAACGATGTGAGGCACGCCCACCTGTCGAGCAAGCAGAATGTGCTCTCGGGTTTGCTGCATCGGACCGTCGGTACCTGCCACAACGAGGATTGCTCCGTCCATTTGGGCGGCGCCGGTGATCATGTTCTTGATGAAGTCGGCGTGTCCAGGACAGTCAACGTGCGCGTAGTGTCGGGTCTCCGTCTCGTACTCTTGGTGCGAGATGTTGATCGTGATACCGCGGGCCTTTTCTTCGGGAGCGGAGTCGATCTCGTCGTATCGCTTCGCTTGTGCGAGGCCCTTCTGTTGAAGGACGCCAGTGATCGCTGCCGTCAACGTGGTCTTGCCGTGGTCGACGTGACCGATCGTGCCGATGTTGACGTGCGGCTTCGTTCTCTCGAATTTAGCTCTTGCCATTTTTTCTTTGTTTCCTTAGCTCTTTAATTATCTCTTATCTGGGCCCAGGGATGCCTTATCGGCCGCCCTGTGCTTTCGAAATGATCTCGTTCGCGATGTTGATGGGCACCGCTTCGTAGTGCGACGGAGTCACGTTCGGCTGAGCTCGGCCCTGTGTGAGCGAGCGAAGCGTCGTGACGTAACCAAACATTTCCGAGAGCGGAACGTGTGCGTTAACCACGGTGACTCCACCGAGCGCAGGCTCCATTCCTTCAATGCGGCCCCGTCGACCGTTCAAGTCTCCGACAACGTCACCGACGTTTCCGTCCGGCGTCGTTACCTCAACGTGCATGATCGGCTCCTTGAGAATCGGATTCGCCTTCTTCATAGCTTCCTTGAAAGCCAAGATTCCAGCTTGCTTAAACGCGTTTTCGTTCGAGTCGACATCGTGGTAGCTACCATCGATGAGCGTAACTTTCACGTCCACAACCGGATAGCCCGCGATAACGCCCGAAAGCAGTCCTTCGCGCACACCCTTCTCAACCGCCGGGATGTACTCCCGAGGAATCGAACCGCCGACAGTCTTGTTCTCGAAGATGAATCCTTGACCAATCTCAAGCGGCTCCATTTCGATCTTACAGACACCGTACTGACCCGAACCACCCGTTTGTCGGATGAATCGTCCTTCTGCAACAGACTTGGCTGCAACTGTCTCACGGTAAGCAACCTGAGGCTTGCCCTGGTTGGCCTGCACGCCGAACTCTCGGTTCAGTCGGTCGACGATGATCTCAAGGTGAAGTTCACCCATTCCGGAGATGATCGTTTGTCCCGACTCAGCATCCGTGTAGACGCGGAACGTTGGGTCCTCTTGCGCAAGTCGTTGTAGCGACTGTCCAAGCTTCTCTTGGTCTGCCTTCGACTTCGGCTCGATAGCAATTTGGATAACCGGCTCTGGGAACTTGATGGATTCCAGAGCGATCAGTTGATCCGGATCGCAGATCGTGTGACCCGTGTTTACGTCGCCAAGACCGATGACGCCCACGATTTCACCGGCGAACACCTCATCGATGTCCGTTCGGTCGTTCGCGTGCATTTCAAGAATTCGACCAACTCGCTCGTTTCGCACTCGGAAGTCGTTCGTGAGAGGATCGCGGTAAGTGATAGATACCGGCGAGCCCTTCTTGAGACTGCCCGAGTAAACGCGCATGTAGGTCAATCGGCCAACGTACTTGTCCGACATGATCTTGAACGCAAGCGCGCTGAACGGTTCCGTGTCCGAAGGCTTTCGATCCAGTTCCTCGTCGGTCTTAGGGTGAACACCCGCAACCGCGTCGACGTCTACCGGCGACGGCAGGTAGTCAACGACCGAGTCGATCATCGCCTGGACTCCCTTGTTCTTGAACGAAGAGCCAGAGATCATCGGAACGACCTTCAGGTTGATGGTGCCGAATCGCAGAGCCGCCTTCACCTCTTCCTTCGTGATTTCCTCGCCTTCCAAATACTTCATGGCGATTTCATCATCGAATTCCGAAATGGACTCGATCATCTTGTCGTGCCACTCCTTCGCAAGCTCGGACAGTTCGTCGGGGATGGGACCCTCGTCGTACTGCTTACCGTCGTCGGACGTGTAAATCGTTGCCGTCATCTCGACCAGGTCGATATAACCCTTGTATTGAGACTCTGCGCCGATCGGAATCTGAATCGGAGCCGCGTTCGCGCCAAGTCGCTCCTTCACCCGGTTATAAACCGAGAAGAAGTCCGCGCCAAGTCGATCCATCTTGTTGACGTAGATGATTCGCGGAACCTTATACTTGTTCGCCTGTCGCCAAACGGTTTCCGATTGGGGCTGAACGCCGCCAACCGCGCAGAACACCGCGACACAACCGTCCAGAACACGCAAAGATCGCTCGACTTCAACCGTAAAGTCAACGTGACCTGGGGTGTCGATGATGTTGATCTTGTGCTCTGGTCGATCCTTCTTGCTACCAGACCAGAAACAGGAGGTAGCAGCAGACGTAATGGTGATTCCGCGCTCCTGCTCTTGCACCATCCAGTCCATCGTAGCGGCGCCGTCGTGGACTTCGCCAATCTTGTGGTTGCGGCCGGTGTAGTAGAGGATGCGCTCGGTCGTGGTGGTCTTACCCGCGTCAATGTGAGCGGCGATACCGATGTTTCGAACGTGTTCGAGTTTGTGACTTCGAGGCATGAGATTCTCTTTTGATGGGGGTCGCAGGGCGAGAACGAACCTGGGCAGGTTTGAACCCGCCCAGATAACTTAGTTATTAGAAGCGGTAGTGGGCGAAAGCCTTGTTGGAGTCAGCCATTCGGTGCGTGTCTTCGCGCTTCTTCATGGCTTGGCCGGTTCCGTTGAACGCGTCGATCAACTCTGCCGAAAGTCGATCGATCATGGTCTTTCCGGATCGTCGTCGCGAGTAGGTCACCATCCATCGAATGGCAAGAGTGCGGCGTCGATCAGGTCGGACGTCCATGGGCACCTGGTAGGTTTGACCACCAACTCGTCGGGGTCGAACTTCAACTGCAGGCGTCACGTTCTTAAGAGCGGTTTGGAAAACTTCCAGAGCGGGAGTGCCAGTCTTCTCTTCAGCAATTTTCATTGCCGTGTAGAAGATGTGCTCCGCCTTGCCTTTCTTTCCGTCGAGCATCATTCGGTTGATGAACCGAGAGCAGTCTTCGGAGTTATAGATCGGATCCGGAAGGACTATTCGCTTAGGGGTTTGACCTTTTCGAGACATGGTTACTTCTTCTTCCCTGCTGCAGGTGCTGCGCCAGCCTTAGGCTTCTTGGTGCCGTACTTGGATCGACCTTGCATGCGCTTGTTCGTTCCGGAGGTTTGTTGGGTACCGCGAACGATGTGATAGCGCACACCAGGCAAGTCCTTAACACGTCCACCACGGACGAGGACCACAGAGTGCTCTTGCAGGTTGTGACCTTCTCCCGGGATGTAAGCGGTGACTTCAATGCCGTTCGTCAATCGAACACGAGCCGTCTTTCGAAGCGCGGAGTTCGGCTTCTTGGGGGTCATGGTACGTACGACCGTACACACGCCGCGCCGGAAAGGATTTCCTTTCAGCGCAGGCGATTTCGATTTCACCTTTGGAGCTTGTCGCCCTTTTCTAACTAACTGATTGACTGTCGGCATTCAATCCTCTTTGAATATCTGTGCTTTCGCTGCTTGGCACCCAAAAACTTGGCAGTAAAAAACCCCTCGTCTTCAACTAGGAGGGGTCTCGTTCGGAGTTATATGTTGATTCGATCCAACCTGTCCGTTCGAGCCTCCTAAAAGTGCCCGCCGTCAAACACACGCAAGGTGGTCTAACGACAACCGTAAAGTATGGCGGCAATCTAAACGGAATGTCAAGCGGTTCGTGAGCGCTTCACGTCATCAGAACCCAGAGTGATAAATCATTGCCCGCTGATATTTTTTGTATCAACTGTGAAATCTTTGGCAACGACCCTCGTAGTTCATGGAAGGAGCAGGATCGCAGTTGCGTTGCGACCCGCTCACATGGAGTCAACCAGACATGATCAACTTCCGAAAATCCATTCTAGCCGTTCTTGCCGCATCTGTGGCAGTTATTTCTCCCGCCAAGGCCGGAGAGATGGACATCATCGATACCGCAGTGAAGGCAGGTTCCTTCAAGACCCTTGCCAAGCTCGTCACCGAGGCTGGTCTGGTTGAGACCCTCAAGGGCGAAGGACCTTTCACCGTCCTCGCACCGACCGATGCAGCATTTGCAAAGGTTCCTAAGCCTCTTCTCGAGAAGCTTCTCGCCGACAAGAAGCTCCTGACCAAGGTGCTCACATACCACGTCATCGCAGGCAAGGTCATGTCCACCGACCTCAAGGCCGGATCGGTCAAGACGGTCTCCGGTGAGAACGTCAAGGTCACCCTCAAGGGCGGCGCCAAGTTCAACCAAGCGAAGGTCGCCAAGGCAGACATCGTTTGCACGAACGGCGTGATCCACGTCATCGACGCGGTCATCCTTCCTCCCAGCGTCAAGTAAGAGGAAACTTTCCCTCAAACCCCTTCGACGGCACTGCCGCGAAGGGGTTTTTCTTTGTCTGAAATTTAGCCCGACGGGTACCTTAACGAACATCGCCATGAGTGAAGAAAAGTCTCTGCGTGACATCCGAATCGAAAAGCTTGCTGCTCTTCGCGAACTCGGAATGGATCCTTTCGCCCAAGAGCGATTTGAAATCAGCCATTCTGCGCAAGAGCTGTTGGATGGATTCGAAGAGAATAAACAGGTGACCTTTGCAGGTCGTCTCGTTTCCTATCGACTGATGGGTAAGGCCGGATTCGCCCACCTTAGCGACGGGGATTCGAAGATTCAAGTTTACGTTCGCAAAGACGACGTCTCGGAAGCTGAGTGGGAAGCCTACAAACTGCTCGATCTCGGCGACCACGTCGGCGCGCACGGATTCCTTTTTCTCACGAAGACGGGCGAAAAATCCATCCACGTCCAAAAGCTGGTTCCGCTCAGCAAGTCTCTTCAGGCGCTCCCCTTGGGCAAAGAAAAGGACGGACAGGTCTTTTACGGACTGAGCGATGTTGAAACGCGGTTGCGTCACCGCCATCTCGACCTCATCACTAACGCCGAGGCTCGGAAGAAGTTGCTCGATCGGTCGCGCATCATTGCCGAGGTTCGGAACTACTTCAACGGCGTTGGCTATCTAGAGGTCGAAACTCCGCAACTCCAGTTAGAAGCAGGAGGAGCGGCGGCACGCCCGTTCCACACGCATTACAACGCTTACGACATGGACGTGAAGCTCCGCATCTCGCTCGAGCTTTATCTCAAGAGAATCATCTGCGGGGACGTGCCTAAGGTTTACGAAATCGGACGGGTCTTTAGGAACGAGGGTCTCAGCAACCGGCACAATCCGGAGTTCACCCTTCTCGAATTCTATGAGGCTTACGCGAACCTCGAAGACATGATGGTGCGCGTAGAAGAGTGCTTCAAGTACGTCGCGCAAAAGGTTTACGGAACCACCGTCGTGGAAACGCCCAAAGGCCCGGTGGACTTCGGCAAGCCGTGGCGACGGGTCGACCTCCTTTCCGAAATCGAGGTTCTCTCCGGAGTCACCGCTGATGAGCTAAAGGATCTGGAGACCGCTAAAGCGGCTTTGGTGGCTAAGAATGTCCCCCAAAAGGCGAAAGAACTTGGCGCTTGGATCGATGTCGCCAAAGAGAACAACCTCGGCGGACTGATCGAGAAGCTCCTAGAAGTCTTCGTCGAGCCGACTTTACAGCAGCCGAGCTTTGTTGTCGGCTATCCGATTGAAACTTCCCCGCTTGCGAAGAAAGATCCCAGCAAGCCCGGCTTCACCCGTCGGTTCGAAGGGTACGTGCTCGGGCGTGAAGTATGTAACGCCTTCTCTGAGATCAACGACCCGATCGATCAGAGAGAGCGATTCGAGCAGCAACTTGGCGAGCGGGCCAAGGGAGACGATGAGGCTCACCCGATGGATGAAGACTTTCTGTATGCACTGGAGTGCGGAATGCCTCCGACAGGAGGGTGCGGAATCGGCATGGATCGCATGGCGATGCTTCTTACGGGAGCAGACACCATTCGAGAAGTGCTAATGTTTCCGATGATGCGCCCAGATGCCGGGGTTCAGCGCCACGAGTCTGACGAAGACTAAGGCGTTCAACTCCAATTCTGGTGCGCGCAGGCGGTTTGTTATGTCGGGACACCACGCGCACAGCCAAGAACCAATTTCTGCGGGCCTATCTGGGCCCGCATTGATTTGGGCGAAGTACATCCGCTTCCCTCTCTTCGCGAAGATCCTCATCGCCCTGCTCATCGGTATCGGTGTTGGCAAAGCAATGGGCGCGGGTGCGGAATCGTTGAAGCCGATCGCCGACCTGGTGCTGCGATTCCTCCGGCTTCTCGCGACCCCGCTCATCTTCATGGCGGTGGTCAACGCCATTTCAGAAACTCAGTTGGCGGGCAAAAAGACGGCGAAGCTGATGTGGGTGTTGATGACTAACACCCTGGTCGCCATTCTGGTGGGTCTCACGGTTGCCAACATTCTTCAGCCCGGCAAACACATCAACCTCGACCCGCCCAAAGAAAACCTTGCCGACAAGAAGCCTTATAACCTCGGCGAAGACCTCTTTAACCGCATTCCCGGCGATTTCCTAACTCCGTTCAAAGAGAACGAGATTCTAGGCGTGATCTTCGTTGCGGTGTTGGTCGGGTTCGCCATGCGTGCTCTGCGAGGCAAAACCAACCCTGCCGCCGAATCTGGACTGGAGACTCTTAGCAACGTTTTTCAGGCGATCTTCCAGCTTTCCATGACCGCTCTCAAATGGGTGTTCGAGTTGGTTCCTCTCGCGGTGTTTGCGGTCGTTGCGAGAATTGTCGGCACCAAGGGTCTCGACGAATTCCTCAAGATGGGCTGGTTCATTCTGGCGGTTTTGGTTGCCCTCAGCTTGATGGTTGTCTGGTACCTGGCGCGCTTACGAGTGAGCAGTTGGGTTCGACCGGGCAACTTCCTCAAAGGTGGGTTTGATGCCTTTGCCATGGCATTTTCCACCGCAAGCTCTGCAGCGACCCTGCCCGTCACATTCCGATCCGCGAAAGAGAAAATTGGCGTCGAAGACAGCTCGGCGAGCCTGGGCATCATGGTGGGAGGCACCTTCAACCACGATGGAACCGCCCTGTACGAGGCAATGGCCGCCCTCTTTATCTCGCAGGCGCTAGGTCAAAACTTGGGCGTGCAGGAGCAGATCACGGTCGTCATCATGTCCGTGGTTGCGTCTGTGGGTGCGGCGGGTATTCCGGAAGCAGGCCTTGTGACGATGCTCGCCGTTTTCACAGCGGTGAAGCTGCCAACCGAATACATCTTGCTCATCCTGCCCGTCGACTGGTTCCTAGACAGGTGCCGAACAACCATCAACGTCATGGGCGACCTTGCTTCCACTTGTATCGTTGACGGTCGCACCAAACCCGACACCGTCCCCGCGCCGTTGGCTCAGTCTGATTAACGGTCAAGCACAAAGTGAACGACCTCCGGCGTTCCCTTAGCGGAATCCGGAGGTCGTTTGCATTTGAACGGCTGGCTTACTTGTACGAGAGTGCGTTGACGAGGAGCTTTCGCTCGATCTCTTTGTTCATCACCACGCCTTTGCGAGACAAGCTGATGTTGACCTTTGTTCCAACTTCGCCCTGGAGCATTTCGAACAGACGCCGGTTGGAAAGGTTGAGAGCGTAAACATCGTTGACGCTGATGATTTCATCGCCAATCTTGACACCTGCCTTCTCCGCAGGCCCCTCAGGAGAGAGCGCGTAGACGATCATCTTTTTGTCTCGGCGAGAGTTGTACGCAGAAAGACCGATGTCGGCGGGCTGAGGCGCGTCGACTTTGCCCGTCCAGTTTTTGAGCTGGATTCTTCGCCGCGAGTAGTCGATGACGATGTTAAAGTTCTTCAGGAAGCCGTACCCGACCGTGCCGTCGTGTTCGGCCGAGCTTGAAGGAAGGTCGATGATGCTCCAAATGCTGGACTCGACGGGGACTCCGTAAATTTTCAGCTTCGGAACCTGTGCGTACCAACTATCGACGGGTCCAGAGGCGACGTAAGCGGTCTTCATGAAAACGGGTTTGTCGCCCGATTTCCAGAGATTCACCCGCTCGAGAACATCCTTGTGCGTTGTCGCAAAGAAAGCGTTACCCGTGTCGAGAGCCAAAACCATTCTCTTCCCGTTCTCAAGATCGACATGCATCTCCATCGAGGAATTGCCTATCGGGAGCAACGAGGCAAGGAAAGTGGTTTTGTTGTCGACGGGCTCCTTCGTGATGTCCTTCGACTTCGGGTGAAAGATGAACATTTTTCGCTCGAAGTTGATCTCGGTGATCACGTCTTTGATCACGGAAAAGCCCATGATTCCGTCGCAGTGGGTGTTGTAAGAAAACGAGAAGTCGGCACCAGGTTGCATGACCGCTTCAGCGTCCTTCACCGGAATCTTTTCGTCTCCGAGCGTGAGGGAGTTGATCTTTACCGTGTCGACTTCAAACTCTCCAACAAAGTCTCGAAGAGTCATCTTGCCCGTGGTCTTTCCAAGATTGATGTTTGCGTCGCAAACTACCCACCCGCTAAACCCGGTGTCGAACATCAGTGAGACCTTTCGACCGTTGACCTTTGCATCCACGATGATTGCGTCATCACCCAGCCGAAAAGGAACTTCGATCGCCTTTTCCGGCGCGCTGGTCGGCACATCGGTAGGCTTTGCAGCCGGCTTCTGGACAGGCTTCGTGGCGGGCTTCTTCGCCTGCTGAACAAGGACAAGCGGCAAAGTGGAGGGCATACTTGCCGACGCGCAGGCGATTACAAAGGCGATAGCGTGCATGGACTTGCCAACTATAACGGATAAGCCCGCCGTTTCGTTCTCAAAACGGTACTTAAGATGAGCTTCGTTTCATCAAAACCGCAAATACAAGGTACAGCGGCAGAATCACCCAGCTGAATCCGCAGCAGCCGGCGAGGATGAGCGGAACAAGCCAGACGTAGTTCCCGCGGCGATGGTTGAGATCCAAAACCAGGAACACCAAAAGAACGATCCGCAAGAAGTAGTCGAGCATGCCGAGCGGCACGAGGGCCGGAACTTCTTGCGTGATGGCGGAAACCTTCGCGATCAATTCCGAAAGTTCCTTGGGCTGGCTTACTTGAAGTTCTTGGTAGGCCTTAGATCCGGACATCATCGCGGTTTGCCCCAACGAGGCTGCCGCGTTCACAAACGATAGCGTAAATCCGATCGCGATCCATCCCTGTCCAAGCTTGTCGATGAAGCCCGGACCCCTCGGCGCGACGACCTGTACACCTGGAGTTTCCAGTTTTGGGTAGGAACCATCCTTCGTGATTCGGCTCTGAAGGTCCTTGGCGGATGCATGGTTGGGCTCGATGATCAGAGCGTCGTTGGTGAGTCTGAGTGCAACGTCTCGATTACCCGCGTTGAATTCGTGAACCGCCGCATTGTAACGAGCCTTGGCCGAGGCCGGGGCAAGGGTGACCGAACGCACAAAGGCAGCCGATGCCTCTTCGGTTCGCCCGAGTTGAGAAAGCGCGATTGCTTGCAGGAGCGTGGCGTCGGCATGATCGGGCTCCAAGACGAGGACTCCGCGAGCCTCGTTCAGGGCGTCTTCGAATCGACCTGAGTTCAGGGCTTCTGTCGCTTGTTCTACTGCTTTCGCGTACCGATCGGTCATGTTGCCATCTGATCGCGACCTTCGCGACCCTAATGCGGAGTCTACTATCAGGCGGCTTTTCCCAGGATAGTCGAACCCCGTGGAATTCTCGGTTTGAACCTGTATACTAGTCGCACCATTATTGGGTGTCGAACCTTAACCAAACTTCGTATGGATTGAGGAATCGATTGGGAGATAGCACTGCTATGCAAGAGAAGAAAGCTTTAGCAATTTTGGCTGCCGCAGCAGTCCTTGGCGGCGCCCTAGTAGGGTGCAATGGCGGCGGTTCTGAGTCTGGCGGAGCAAACAATGCTCCTGCAGCAGGTGGTGGTACCACCGCGGCGGGTGGAAGAACCCTTCCGACCGCTCCTGGCTTTGAAGCAGGCGACACCATCAAGGTGGGCGTCGTTGCGAGCGTAACCGGCGATCAGAAGCCCTGGGGCGAAGATCAAATCGAGGGCGCGAAGCTCGCGGTTGAGGAAATCAACGCGGCTGGCGGCATCGACGGCAAGAAAGTTGAGATCGTCATCGGCGACTCCGCTTCCAAGCAAGAGCAAGCCAAAACCGCAACCGAGAAAGTGCTTGGCGAGAACGTCATCGCGATCGTCGGCGAGGTTTCTAGCGGAAACACGATCCAGATTGCCAAAGCCGCTTTTGACAAGGGCGTTCCGGTTGTCGCCGTCGGCGCAACCAAGACCGACCTTAGCAACGAAGGTGCTCACGTTTTCCGAGTCTGCTACACGGACGATCTTCAAGGTCCGGTCATGGCTGCATTCGCATTCAAGGACCTGAACATCAAGAAGATCGGCGTCATGACCGACAACAACCTTCCCTACTCGCAAGGTCTTTCGGAGAGCTTCAAGAAGCACTTTGAAAAGCTCGGCGGAACCATTGTTGGCGAGGCCTTCTACGAGTCTGGCGGTAAGCAAGCTTCTGAATACTCGGGCAAGCTCACGGAGCTCAAGTCCAAGAATCCTGAGGGACTGTTCTTGAGCGGCTACTTCACCGAAGTAGGTCCGATTGCCAAGCAAGCCCGAGCGGCAGGCATCAGCGGTCCGCTCCTTGGTGGAGACGGCTGGGACAGCGCACAAATCCTCACCAGCGGCGGCGAAGCAATCTTGGGTGGTTTCTTCTGCAACCACTACAACAACGGCGACGATCGCGAGCAAGTCAAGACCTTCCTGAAGGCTTGGCGAGCCAAGTCCGGTGGGAAAGACCCCGAGACCACGATGGCAGCACTCGGTTACGACGCCATGGCATTGACCCTCGACGCGTTGAAGCGAGCGAAGGCCAAGAACTCCAAGGAACTGATCGCTGCTCTCGAAGAGACCGTGGACTTCAAGGGAGTTTCGGGCGACATCACGCTGAAGGGCGCAAACGGCAACCCCGCAAAGCGCGCCATCATCGTCGAAGTCGTCAAAAACGGCCCGACCGGTTGGCAAAAGTTCGCGACGGACTACACCGTCGACAAGCTGAACTAGTAATCTCCGTCCACTTCTAACAAGCGAGTGATCTCAGAAAATTGATCGATCCTATTCTATTGCCTGTGGCAGGGTTCCAATTGGCGACCCTGCCACAGCAGCTTATTAATGGTTTGATGCTCGGCGCAATCTATGCGCTGATCGCCTTGGGCTACACCATGGTCTATGGCGTCCTAAAGCTCATCAACTTTGCGCATGGCGAAGTCTTTATGCTGGGTGCTTACGGCGCCCTATTAGCGTCTTGGTGGATGGGTCACGGACCGAACGGTCAGGCACAACAAGGGTCGTGGTTGGTCCTTGGGATCATGCTGTTGACCGCGATGGCAACGTCTGGCGGATTCGGGCTGCTCATTGAACGATTCGCTTACAGACCGATTCGGAACTATCCGCGAATTGCCTCACTCATCACCGCGATCGGTCTTTCGCTACTCTTCCAGTACGGCGGACAGATCTTCCTGCTCGAAGGAAAGTTTCAGGCGATCGATGGCAAAGTGATGCCCGCAAGCCTTGAGGGAGATCTAAAGTTCGACATCAAAGGCAAGAATCTTGCTTTGCTGGATGAGGCCAAGAAGCTGAGGCCAGAGCTCAAAGAGGCGGCGGCAGCGTTTGATGAACAACTCAAGTCTGAAACGAGCCGGTTCCAGCTCTCACCCAAAGGAACCGAACTTCGCGACGCACGAGACAAGATCGACCGTCAGATCAAAGACCTCGAGAACGAGGCTAACAACGGGGCCGTCTCGATCAGCATTTCGAAAGCGAAGTTGCTGATGTTCGGCACGACACTGGTTCTCATGGTTGGGCTGACCTATTTGGTCATGTTCACCAAACCGGGCAGAGCTATGCGTGCGGTTTCGTTGGACTTCAATGCCGCATCGCTGATGGGCATCAACGTCAACAAAATCGTGTCGCTCACGTTCTTCATCGGCTCCGTTTTGGCGGGTGCAGGCGCAATGATGTGGGCCACGTTCATCAGTGGCAACAAGATAGACACGTTCATGGGAATGGCGCCGGGCGTAAAGGCGTTTGTCGCGGCAGTTCTCGGCGGTATCGGAAACATTCCCGGTGCAGTGCTCGGCGGACTCCTCATGGGTGTCTCGGAGAACCTGGTCGACTGGGCAGGTTACGACGGGTATCGCGACGCGATTGCGTTCATCATCCTTATCCTCGTCTTGCTCGTGAAGCCGGGCGGACTCTTGGGCTCTAACAAGGTGGACAAGGTATGAAGTCCCCCGCTAAGTTCTGGCTTACTCGCATCGTCAGCGTAGTGCTGGCGATCGTTGGTGCCTTCGCGGCTCAGGGAGCCATCGATGGAATGAAGAATTCCTTCGTTGCGCTTCTATTCGTTCTAGCAGGCCTCTACGTAACGCTTGCGGTCTCGCTCAACCTGATCAACGGCATCACGGGCCAGTTCTCGATGGGTCACGCCGCGTTTTACATGATCGGCGCCTACACAGCCGCGCTGATCACGAAACTGGCGTGGAAATCGCAAATGAACCCAATGGCGTGGGTTCTGCTGATGATCGTCGCGGGAGCCATTACCGCCGCCCTTGCGGGTCTCCTCGTAGGAATCCCATCGCTACGTCTTAGGGGCGACTACTTAGCCGTTGTCACCCTAGGGTTCGGCGAGATCGTCAAGATCATCGCTAAGAACCAGGAAGTGCTCGGAAAAGCGTATGGAATGAACAACCCCTTGAAGTATCAATCGATCTTCTTGGTGGTCCTTCTTGCCATTCTGTGCATCGCGGTTTGTCGAAACCTGCTGAAGACAGCTCATGGATTGAGTTTCTTGGCTGTTCGAGAAGACGAGATTGCGAGCGCCGCCATGGGCGTTAATCTCACGAAGGTCAAGGTGAGCGCATTCGTTCTGGGATCCGCCTTCGCGGGTGCTGCTGGGGCGCTGTACAGTCACGGCCTGGCGTTCGTTTCCCCCGAGTCCTTCTCCATGGACATGAGCTTCCTCATCGTCACGATGGTTGTTCTTGGAGGTACGGGATCAATTACCGGAACCTCTATCGCCGCCATTGTCCTGTTCCTCATTCCAGAGAAGCTTCGAGACCTGAGCAACGTCAAGATGGGCATGATCGTGGGGATCGGCATTGCGCTGATCATCACCGTTGCGTTGATCAAGCGAGCTCAAGATCACTATCACAAGTCTTCCCCGCCGAAAGCCGTCGTTGTCATTGGCTTGACGATTGCGGGAATTATGCTTGCTGCAGGTTTGGGAGCGGGCTTGGCGAACATCCCCGGTCTGGCGGCTGAAGTCGCGGGTAGCAAGCTACGGACGGTCCTTCTAGCCGTGACACTGGTTGTGCTTATGCTCCTGAGGCCGCAAGGCATCTTTGGACACCACGAATTCTCGTGGAGTTGGGTGCAAAAGGTCTTGGGCAAAAAGAACGTACCGAACGTGGAGGTGGCGGCATGAGCGAACCGTTGCTGAAACTCACCGAAGCGACGATCCAGTTTGGCGGACTCATCGCCGTCAACAAGGTCTCCTTCGAGATCGAGCGAGGACAGCTCTTTGGTCTGATCGGTCCAAACGGTGCTGGCAAGACGACGTGCTTCAACTTGATCACGGGCGTTTACAAGCCAACTGCCGGATCGATCCTTTTCGAGGGCAAACCGATCGGCGGCACCCCAGCGAATAAGATTGCCTACAAGGGCATCTGCCGAACTTTCCAGAACATCAGGCTCTTTGGATCGCTCTCTGCGCTTGAGAACGTTGTCGTTGGTGGATTCCTTCGGAACCGATCCTCCTTGGGATCGGCACTTGCCTACTTCCCGAAGGCGATCAGCGAGACCGAGCGATTGAAGGGCCAGGCTCTTGAGCTCCTGGAGTTGGTCGATCTTCGAGACGTTGCCAACGTTCGAAGTGCCGACCTCGCTTACGGAATGCAGCGTCGCTTGGAGATCGCCAGAGCCCTGGCCACCAAGCCAAAGCTGCTCCTTCTCGACGAGCCCGCCGCGGGCATGAACCCTCAAGAGAAGGTGGAACTGCTTCAGATGGTCAAGACCATTCGAGAGCAACTCGGCGTGACCGTCCTTCTCATCGAGCACGACATGAAGTTCGTGATGGGACTGTGCGAGCGAATCGTGGTTCTCGACCACGGCGAAGAGATTGCTCAAGGACCTCCGGAAGAGATCCGGAACAACCCGAAAGTCATCTCTGCTTATCTGGGCGAAGCGGTCTAAGCAGACTCACCAAACAGAGCGATACGGTTCGAAGATTGCCATCTTCGGACCGTTTGTCGTTTAGAAGGACTCTCCGACCCCGGTGTAATGTGCCCCAACCGTTGGCGTGAACGAGCCCAGCCAGTTGCCTTGCACCTCTGCCCTACCGATGAGCCCCTCTCCGCACATCCAGAACACCTCGGGTGAACAGCGATACTCCACAGAACCGTCGCGAGGGGTGTACAGGCGGACAAAGTAGCGAGGCTTATCTAAGAATTCGATCATCCCCATTTCCGTGTAGAGAACGTCTGCCTTGTCGAGCGCGAATCTCGCCACGACTCGAGCACCGTCGAGCCCCGTTTGTGGTCCTTTGAACTGGGTCCGCTCGGTCTGGAACGCCAGAACCATGCCGACCACCCACATCAACGCTCCGGTGATCGTTAGAATCTTCAAGACATTGAAAAGGGTGAACACCCACTCGCCGATTCCTGTTCCAAAGGCGGAGACGATGGTGAGAAATCCACCACCCAGCGCCATGCTGCCGCCGACGAGCACAAGAAAGCCGACCCAGCCCTGCCGCCTGGATTCCTTGCGATTCTTTCCAAAAAACTTGCCGTACAACGAGAAAAGCCCCCAGTTCCAGACGGAACCGGGGGCTGAAATGTTCGAAGGCTCTTGCCTTAGTATCGAACCGTTTGGAGAGCGGCGTTGACCAGTTTCTCGACGCTCGGGAGAACGTAGAGTTCCAATGGCTTGACCCACGGCACTGGAGTGTCCAGACGAGTGATTCGCACCGGAGGCGCGTCGAGAAGATCAAACGCGTTGGTCGTGATGCGAGCAACGATCTCACCTGCAAATCCGCAGGTCATCGGAGCCTCGTTTACCACGATCACTCGATTGGTTTTCGCGATCGAATTGTAGATCGTCTCCTCGTCCAACGGAACCAAGGTGCGAATGTCGATCACTTCGGCATGAACACCTTGCTTCGCAAGTTCGTCAGCCGCCGCTAAGCAGTGGTAGACGTTCTGACCGTAAGAAACGAACGTAACGTCCGTTCCCTCTCGGCGAATCGCGGCTTTACCGAGCGGAACGATGTAGTCCTCGCTGGGCAACTCTTCTTCCAACTCGCGTCGGCGATAGAGTTCCTTGATCTCAAAGAAGATCACGGGGTTGCCGTCTCGCAGAGAAGCTTTCAGCAGGCCCTTTGCGTCGTACGGAGTGGAAGGACAAACGACCTTCAATCCGGGCGAGTTGCAGAACCAGGCTTCGTTCATCTGGCTGTGGTAGAGAGCACCACCGCCATAAGCACCTGCAGGACCACGAACGACGACGGGCATGTTGACTTCGCCCGCGGTTCGGTAGTGATAGGTCGCCATCATGTTGACGATCTGGTCGAACCCGCAGGAGATGAAGTCGATGAACTGCATCTCGGCCATCACGGTCTTGCCGTTGAGCGCCATTCCGACCGCAGAACCGATGATCGCAGCCTCCGAGATAGGCATGTCGACAACTCGCTTGTTGCCATACTTGGCTTGGAGACCGTCGGTCACGCCGAATGCGCCGCCCAGAAGACCGATGTCCTCACCCTGACAGATCATGTCTGGGTTTCTGAGCATCTCCTCGTCGATCGCCTCCTTAAGGGCGGTCAGGTAGTTCTTCTTCAGGATTGCCGGGGCATCTACGGTAGCGCTCACTTAGAACCTCCTTCGTAAAACACCCACATGCCACCCTCTTCTGCTGGAGGCAGCGCCGATGCCACTGCGAAATCGATGCCTTTGTTCAAGTACTCCACAACCTTTTCCGGGAAGTCCTCGTTGGTTGCCTCGGAAGCACTCTTGCCTTCTGCAACCCACTTTTCTGCAAAGTCGGATCCGATGTCTCCGAGTTCCAGAAGTCGCTGGCGACAAACTGCGATCGGGTCACGTCCTCGGCCTTGCACGACCTCGTCTTCCGGTCGATATCTGGCGGCGCGATCGTCATCGTGGTCACCGTGACCATAGGCACGGAAAGTCTTGCACTCGACAATGCTTGGACCACTGCCAGAACGGGCGTGGTTCACGGCCTGCATGACCTTGTCGTAGACGTCAAACACGTCTTGACCATCCGCGACCAAGCCAGGAATTCCAAAGCCCTTGGCGCGATCCGCGACGTCTGGGGTCGGACATTCGAGTTCGACAGGCGTACCGTATGCCCACTGGTTGTTTTCTACAATCGTGACCACCGGAAGCTTGTGAACGGCCGCATAGTTGATCGCCTCGTGGAAAATTCCTTGTGCGGTCGAACCTTCGCCGTTGTACGTGATAACTACGGAGTCGCCACCGTTGAGTCGGTCGGCATAAGCCACACCCGCCGCTACCGGAATGGTTCCGGCAAGCATCGAGGTGGAGTGGATGATTCGTTTGGAGCGGGAACCAATGTGAGACCAGTTGTCTCGGGCTCGACCCGGGGAATCTACTTTGCCCCAGACCTGAGCGCAAACTTCTTCGACGCTCATTCCGATCCGGTCATTGTTCTCCCATCCTGATCGAATGTCCTTCATGAAGAAGGCAGGCATATCGCGGTGAATCGGGCTAATCCAATCCGTGGGCTTCAAACCAAAAAGCGACCCGACGATAATGGCCTCTTGGTTGTGCGATGAATACAGCGTTCCTCGCAAACGACCTCTCTTCTTTTCCTTGATCAGTCGAACGTCAAAATACCGTGCCAAATAAAGCTGCATCCACATCTCGAAGCGCTCTTCTTTCGTAAGAAGATCGCTCGGACGGCTGACTACGGGTTGTTGGTCTGGCTCCGCTTTTTCGGCGGTCGCCGTGGCTGATTTGTTGCTCAACGAAATCTCCACTGTGAAGCTACGCTAGGGCGGGAGGTTACCTCACCCAATTTAAGTTCATTTGAGATTATCGGCTGAACCACGTGGATTCATTGCAAATAGGGGACGACGCCTCTTTGAAGCGCCGTCCCCGATGCTAACGGATGATAAAAGAGCGATTACTGCCCGAGAATTCCGTTAATTTTGGACATGAACGACGAAGTGTCCATCGAGCCAAGGATGCTGCCGATGGATTGAGCCTCGGATGTCATCACGTGCATGTTCGGGATCGCATCGACCTTGTACTTGTCCGCCAGAGCCGGGTTGTAATCGATATTGACCTTACAGAAAACGAGCTTCTTGCCAAGCGACTTGAACTCGGAGGTGGTGAAGACCTCTCGATCCATCTGCTTGCACGGTCCGCACCAATCGGCCATGAAGTCCACGAACACTTTCTTGCCCGTTCGCTTGGCGACCAACATGGCTTCGTCGAAGTCCATGATCCATCGGCTAGAAATGAGGTCTTCGTAGCTGATTTCGGTTGCTCCATCTGGCGCTTGGAACGCGAAGCTATCCGTTACCGATTCTCCCATTTGAGCGGAAATCACGGAAGTGGTTTGGGAATCTGCCTTACCAACAACCACCTGCGCTCGCTTGAGAAGGTTGTTCGTTGGGACGTACAGCGTGACGACCTTGGCGTTCTTCGTACCGAAAACTGCTTCCAAGATGCGAACGTTCTCGCCCGCTACCGCCTTCGTTCCAAGGTCTCGCACTGTTGTGGGAGCAACTGCCTTGGCGTCAAAGAACGGGGCAACAATGTTGAGGCCCTCTTCCTTCAGAGCAAGCTTCAGATCATCGGCAGTTTGCGCCTTTTTGTAGAAGACCTTGTCCTTCTTGTCGAACACGGTGATCTGCGTTCCATCCGCCACAAATAGCTCGGAGGGCTTATCGACGCGAAGGAAACCGGGCTTCTTCATCGCCACTTGGTAAGTGACGGAGCTTCCGCCTACCTGCTGAACCTTAATGGACGCCGAGAGGGCGGGCTTTTTGTTGAGCGCTTCTGCGAATGCGGCGAACGCACTCGAACCATCGCGAGACTGTCCACCGGCGAACATCGTCGCCACGACCAATACGGAACCGATCATCGAAGTCATAACTGGTTTTCCCCCACCCAAGGCGTGGATTCACTTTCTATAGTAACGTTTCTTTGCTTTTTTGGAAGCCAATCCTCTGCAAAATCATCGAAGTTGATGTGGTTCGGGCCGCTCGGAGCACTCGGCAAACGTGGCAAACTTGGTGGCGATGAACAGTGAAGCGCCCGCAACGCTGCAGGTTCCCGCAAAAGCCAAGATTGCGCTGGCGATCATCGCCTTGGTTCACTTTCTCCTTGCCACTTGGTTTGCTACTTCCACTCCTTATCGAACCGAGGGCATTCTGCTGAATCAACGAGACCCCAACACAGGTGGTCCCGCCATGGCAAAGGACATTGGGGCGCCAGACGAGCGCCAGCACGCAAACTACATCGGCTCTCTTGGAAGCACGGGCAAGTTCCCCATTTTCGACCCGAAAGATCCGAACCTCTACGAGAGCTACCAGAGCCACCAGCCGCCGCTTTACTACCTGCTCGCAACTGCGGTCAACAAGGTTTCAGGCGATTCCAAACCAGAAGACGCCGGCTTCGGCACCAAAATTCGGGGGCTCAATTCCCTTCTGGGTGCGGCGAACGTTTTCCTCATCGGCCTGTTCGCGTTCTACGCTTCTCGAAAATGGGAGGTCGGGGCAATGGCCGCCTCAGTCGCGGCGTTCTTGCCAATGAACGTGGCGCTTTCCGGCGCGATCAATAACGACGTTCTCCTCTTCTGCCTCATTTCCTGCGTGCTTTTACTGCTGGCAAAATCCAATGGCGAACCGACGATGCGAACGGCAGTTCAAATCGGCGGGTTGACTGGACTCGCCCTTCTGACGAAGAGCACCGCCGTTCTTGTGATCCCCTCATTGTTCGTGGGCGCGATCGTTCAACGAAACGCTGAGGCGAGAAAGCACTTGGTTATTGCCGCCTTTGTTGGACTACTACTCGCTGCGCCATGGCTTGTGCGCAACATGCAACTTTACGGAGACTTCTTCGCGCTGAAAGCCTTCGATGAGGCGTTTGTGGGTTCTGCTCAGAAATCCGCGATCGCGGCTGCGGCGGGTTCAGATTTCGCTTACTGGAGTGAATGGATCGGCTGGTGGACCGCCAGGTCGTTCATTGGCGCGTTCGGCTATATGGACATTTGGCTCAACGATTCCGGTCGAGCCATCGCCGCCGCCGACAAAAACACCCTCTACCGACTTGTGTTGGCGTTCCTACTCATTGGCGGCCTGGGCAACCTGGCGGGTCTCCTGAACAAAAAAGCGGCAAACGCAGACGATTCTAAACAAGAGGAATCTCTCTCACCCGTGGTGAAGGTGTTCGCGATCGTTCTGACCGTGCTCGTTCTGCTGGCCTTCCTGCGATTCAACGGGAAGTATTTCCAAGCTCAAGCCCGATACCTCTACCCCGCCATCGCACCGATCGCCCTCTTCCTCGGCCTTGGTTTCTGGCGACTCACTCGCGAGCGCCTCCTTCCAGCTCTTGCCATGGTTGTTTTGGTCTTGGGCGGCACCACGGTTTTTGCGGGGTCGAAGCTGAAGGAAGAGTTCTCGAAACGAACCGGAACTCCGATCACGAGAAACGAACCGGTAAACCCGGATGTGACGTCTATTGCCCTCTCGCGCGTCAATAGACTTGCGTGAACCGGATTCTGGTCCAAAAAATGAGCATGCAAGAACCTTTCGACGATGACTCAATCATCGTCGACCGCGTTCTCGCGGGCGAAGGCGACCAGTTCCAACGCCTCTACGCCAAATACCACACCCGGGTGATAGCCCTCGTTCGCGGCATCGTGTTGGATTCGGAAGAGGCCCAGGACGTTACTCAAGAAGTGTTCACCCTCGCGCTGAGAAACCTTTCGAAGTTCGACCGCAGGTCTCGATTTGGAACGTGGCTGTATCGAATTGCCGTGAACCGGTCGATTCAGGAAACGAGGAAACTGCGATTCCGTTTCCGCCATACCAACCTTGATGAAGTCGACCATCACCTGGTCGCGCCGGACGAGACAACCCCCACGATCGATGCAAATGTTGAAGCGGCCCTCGCCAAACTCTCGTCCAACGATCGGGCCTTATTAACTCTTTTCTACTGGCAAGAGCTCAGCCTCCAAGAGATGGCCGAAGCGATGGGCTCCAACGTCAACGCCGTGAAAACACGGCTCTATCGAGCCCGAGAGCGCTTTAGGGTTCACTATGAGGAGCAGGAAGAAGCATGAGGATTCCCAACGATATCGACCAGATCATATGGGAGATAGCGGAGTCCAATCGACCCGAGGACGTTCTGGACTTCGAGCGTCGCTATCCTTCCTATCGCTTAGAACTGCATAAGCGCATCAAGATGGTTGCCGCCTTGAAGCAAGGAAAACCGGGTCAAACGGTTGACGCTCCGGCGAAATTCACTCCGAAACCGGCCGTTTCGCCAACTCGGGGCCTCCATCCCGCGCTGATCGCGTTTGCGGCGGTCCTTGCCGTTGTTGCCATTGGCGGGGTGACGCAAAGCATCCTATCGAAGTCGCCGGAAGTTCAGGCCCGCGTCGAGATACCGCGCCAACCTTTTGCAGAGACCCCGACGCCAAACGGCGGATCAAATACATCGCAAGGAAACACCGCACAGGTGAGCCCCCCTACGTATCCGCAAGGCTCTCAGGAGATGACCAATGGAGCGGCGGGGCCGAACCTAGATGCGGCCGGAAAACCGATCGACGATGGTCTTCTCAACGCACCCGATTCTGGAGAAAGGGTCCCCGAATTCCATCGAAAGAAGTCGTTGAAACTGGCGAAGGCACCCTTGATGGCAGCACTGAAGCTGATCGCGGATTCCGGTGGACTTCGCTGCGAGTTCGCACCTGGCTTTCCGAATCCTGATGTCGTCGTCGACTTTCGAGAGATGTCTCCGGTTGAGATGATTCAGCAACTCGGAAGAGACTACGCCTTTTCAACCTTTGAAGAGGGCGAGCGAAACGTTCTGTTTGTCCCGGCGGTGGACCCCGCCGAGCGGTCCAAACCTGCGCCTAAGCCCACCGACGGAGACGTTACGAGACCAGGCGAGGATAATGGCGACCCGGCGGGTGATCCCTCGATCTCGATTGGACCCTCGTCGCCAGATCGCCCGGTTCCAGAAAAACCTGCGGGTAAGAATCCGCAAAAGGTTAAGCCTGGAAAAGGAAATACAAGGATTACGCCACTTCCCGCGCCGATGAGGTAATTTCCCTCCACTTGCAGGAACCCTGCCGGTTGACTATTATCAGGGAAAACATGCCTAAGATTCAGCGCGCCAGCGATGTTATTGAGCAGGATTCAGAGAAGGCCTTTTACTTCATCGGCGGCGGAATCGCCTCCGCAGCGGTCGCTGCTCTACTGCTGAAGTACCAGGGTTCCGGTGGATTCGTCCCCCTCGCTTGGATCCTTGTTTTTGCTGCGGTCGGTCTTATTGGATTCGGTGTTTTTTGGATCGTAAAGGCGAAACAGGTCACCTCGGTTTCCATCAAATGCCCGTTCTGCTTCGAGCGCAACGATCTCATCGAGCAGCCTGTCGACGATGACGTACCCTGCGTTGCCTGCAACCGGATGATTCCAATCCTTGGCGGCGTTGTTCTTTCGGTGAGTCAAGTGCGGTGCGGCTTCTGCAACGGTCTCAACTACTACTCATCCAAAACCGAGGCCCTTCTTTGCGAGCACTGCAACCGCGAGATTCAGCTTTTCCAAGAGGAAGGGAAAGATTCTGGCAAGCGCATCGCAAAGGGCTTTGCGGTGGTTGACGACGACCAACAGTACGAGCTTGTTCTTGTGGAAGTGGGGAGATCTTCCGAAGAGGTGATCACCACCCTGCAACAGATGTTGGCCCTTAACCGGAACCAGGTTAAGGACATCTTGGAGAACACTCCTGTTACCTTATTGCAAGGTCTCCCCCGCATGAAAGTAGACCTCCTGGTCGCGCAACTCTCCGCTCACGGAGCAACCGCCGAAGCACGTTCTCTGAAGTAGACGTGTCTTGTTAAAAGTGGCCTCGCCGGAGAACCCGGTGATCCTTCTGTGTGACTGAAAAATCAGCCGTTCTGGTATAAAGTTAGCGCTACCGATCCAAGCGGCCAAGTGCATCCGTTGCATGGAAGCGTTTGATTTCAAGGGGTTTCTTTCTCATGAAGTCACAACAGCACGATCTGCGGCGTGCCTCGGGCGCCGCATTTGCCGACTTATCCCAGCAAGGTTCTAGGAACCAGGGGCTTAGTCTCTCAACGTCGAGAGCCGGTTTAAAAGCTCTAACTACTGCTTTAGCCGCCTCCCTTTCCCTCTTTGCGCACGCTGCGGAAGGGGACAATGTTGTCCTCCGAATCCCCAAAGCGGACCAGTTCTGGCTCTATATCGCCCTGATCTTTGGATTCATTGCCATTGCGTTCAGCGGCGTGTTGGTCAAGCAGATTCAAAAGATGCCAGTCGGCGACAAAATGCGCCGAATCGGCCGATTCATTGAAGACGGTGCCCGGGCTTACCTGGTGCAACAGATCCGAATGATGGCGCTGTTTATCGCAGTGCTTGCCATCGGCCTGTTTGCCCTGTACAAGCAGCAAGGAACTGAAGTTGCCATTGGCGTTGCAGTTTGCTTCGTCCTTGGCGTGCTCGCCTCCTATGTCTCCGGAAGCTTGGGAATGCTCATTGCCGTGCGCAGCAACATGCGTGTGGCAACGGCGGCTCTCACCAGCAACCGAGCCGCTCTGGAGTGCGCATTCAAGGCAGGTGCCGTTTCCGGTCTCATTACGGTCGGCATTGGTCTCATTGGATCCACGGGCATTCTCATTTTTGGCGCGGCCAAAGCAACCACTCTCCTAGTTGGATTTGGATTTGGCGCTTCCCTCTCCGCACTCTTTATGCGGGTTGGCGGTGGCATCTACACCAAGGCTGCGGACGTTGGAGCCGACCTTGTTGGTAAGGTCGAAGCAGGTATTCCTGAAGACGATCCCCGAAATCCGGCCGTCATTGCAGACAACGTTGGCGACAACGTCGGTGACTGCGCAGGCATGGCAGCGGACGTCTTTGAGTCGTTCGAGGTCACCCTCGTTGCATCCATCGTTCTCGGAGCGGCAACCGCTTCCGTCTTCGACTCGAACACCTGGCCGAAGCTCATTCTCTTCGCGCTGATGGTCGCAGCCACGGGTCTCATGGCATCGATCGTTGGCATGGTCATCGTGAAAGGTAGCGACGATCTGGAGAGCGATCCGCTCAAGCCGATCCTCGGTGGATTCCGAGTCGGTGCGGCCCTCGCGGCGGCGGGTTCGTTTGTTCTTGCGTTCGTGATGATGAACAACGTCAAGAGCTACGAGGTCGTCCCACTTACCAAGTACAGCTACGACGAGGCTCAAGCGATTCGCGAGATTCGTGATCGCCAAGCGAACGCCCTGAACAAGAAGCCGTTCCAGATCACTCCGAAGGAGATTCGCGAGGATCAAAAGTTTAAGGACCTCCGCATGGAGCCCGAAGACATGAGTCAACCGGGTGCGGAGAATGCTCTGGAGAGCGAAATTCGAGAGATGATCGGACTCGACTTCTCCCGATTCAAGGCACCGGAAGCCATCAAGGATTACGAAGTCGTTCTTCCGAGTGACGTTGACGCCAATTCGATCCCTGCCCTCGCCTACGCAACCGCTAAGAGCGATGAGATGGGCGGCGGTGCAACCGAGTTCGTCTCAATGAAGGATCGGTACTTCACCACGGGCGCCGACAAGTATGTTGTCGTTCGGTTCAAGGTCGAGACCAAGATTCCTGCTCAGAAGGATCCGAAGGGCAAAGAGATTTCTCCTGCCCGAGCCGAGAGCCAAACGGTATGGGTCGGTCCAATTTCGGCCAAGGTCCTCGATGATCAGCTGAAGCGCGTCACGGAAAACGCCAAGAATGTGGGCGGAGAGTTCAAGGCCACCAAACTGGCCGAGGCTCGAGTGGAGTTCTTCTACAACCGCAAAGAAGACATGTTCATGATGGCCATCGAGGATCGAAGCCTCGAGCCCGGAGTGGACAAGGCTAACGTCCTCAGCCGACCGCATCGGTTGCCTGATGTCAGCCAGTTCATCGCGACCAAGCAGTTCTTCCGCGCCGAGCCATCGGAGATGAAGAAGTATGCAGAGGATCGCCAGCGGGACCCGTCCGCAACAGCCGGACCTCAGCCGCTGAACATGGGAATCGCGACCTTCCGAACACAGACGGTGCCTTGGTGGGCATTCGGTTGTGCGGTCTCGTTCGGCATCGTGCTTGCCATCGTTATTGAGATGCTGACCAACTACTACGTGTCAGCAACCAAGAAGCCTGTCCAAGAGGTGGCCGGTGTTGCGACCGCAGGTCCGGCGCCAATGATCATTCAAGGCTTTGCGTACGGCGCCGAGTCTAGCGTGTTCATGACGCTCGCCATCGTCGGTGGCCTTCTCCTTCCGCTCTATCTGTTCCCCGCTGCGGTCTTTGGATCGCAGATTCTGGGCTTCTACGGAGTGGCTTTGGTCGGTCTTGGCCTTCTCACCACCACGGGCTACATCCTTGCGATGGACACCTTTGGACCGATCTCCGACAACGCTCAGGGCGTTTACGAGATGAGCGGCGAAGGCAAGGAGAACGAGTACGGCGCGACTTCTCTGCAACGTCTGGACGCGGCAGGAAACACCACCAAGGCTCTCACAAAGGGCTTTGCAATCGCCACGGCGGTTGTTGCTTCGGTCGCTCTGTTCCACTCGTTCATTGAATCGGCAAAGCTAGAGTCGTTCGGCTTGCGCTTGGATGTTCCGGAGATCTTCCTTGGTCTCCTGATCGGCGCGGCGGCACCGTTCCTCTTCTCGGCCTTTGCGATCAACGCGGTAGGTCGGTCGGCATTCGACCTCATCCAAGAGGTTCGACGCCAGTTCCGAGCCAAGCCGGGAATTCTTGAGGGAACGGAAGAGCCCGATTACGGCGCTTGCGTAGCTATTGTTACGAAGGCGGCCCAGAAAGAGCTCCTTGGCCCGGGAATCCTCGCGATCTGTCTGCCTATCGCGGTTGCCTTTGGCTTCTCGATCGGTAAGGCCCCGGTCGCCATTGGAAACGGTTACTACAACCTAGCCGGAGCGCAAGCGCTCGGTGGATTCCTTGCCGGAGCCATCGCTAGCGGTCAACTCATGGCGGTTCTGCTGTCCAACTCGGGCGGCATGTGGGACAACGCGAAGAAGGTCATCGAAGATGGCATGTTCGGCGGCAAGGGCACCGAGGCTCACAAGGCATCGGTTGTCTGCGACACGGTTGGCGATCCGTTCAAGGACACCGCCGGTCCGGCGCTCAACCCGCTCATCAAGGTCATGAACCTTGTGGGTCTGCTGTTGGCAGGAGTGGTTATTCAGCCAATGCCGATCGCGGCAAGCGTTGGAGTCACCTTGCTTTCGGTGGCGCTGCTCGCCTTCGCGGTCTATAAGGCCAAGCAAGGCTCGCTCAGCGAATCGCTGCAGCACGCCGGCGACGACATCTAAGTCGGCCCCCTGAACCTGAAACGTGGTCGGAATTATCCGACCACGTTTTTTTATTAGCCGGTAGTTCCGTCGGTTTTGATTACCGGCTGGATGCGTTACTAGGCATCATTCGCAAACTCTACGGAACGAAAACGGTGTCATGGTTGATCAAAACGATTTCCGCGGACAACGAATTGCCCGAGCCGAGTTTGCTCGACGAGGTATCGATGTGACTCGCGCCGACATGTACGTCATGCACGGAGTCCTCTACATGCGAGGGGCAGTGAAACCGATGCCCAACGCAACCTTCACCGACATGGCGGCTGAGATGGGTCTCATCATCAAGATCCTTCGACAACGACCGGAGATTCGAGACATCGTCTCGGAAGTAACTCACGATCAAGTCAAGCTTGAAGCAGCTGCCGCATAATTTCGCCCACTAGATAGAAGCTTCCCGTTACCAAGATCACCCTGGCCTCACTCCCTGCGGCGGCTGCAATAGCGGTCGCCGCCTCCTCAAAAGAGTGCGCCGGGAGTTTTCGGTCGGTAAAAAGGGGCAACAGGTCGTTCGGGGCCATTGTCCGGTGGAAGTCGATTCGGCTCACGTAAACCTCTTCCACAAAAGGAAAGAGATTCTCATAGAACGGCTCCGGATCGTGTCCTTGAAGCATCCCGGTGAGTAGGGCGACATTTGACAGCTCTGCCTCTTCAAGTTGCTTGGCGAGGATCTGACCCGCATCTACGTTGTGCGCTCCGTCCAGAATCCACGTTTTCCCAAGCGCCTCAATCCGCTGGAAACGCCCGGGAATACGGGCCAAGGCCGCCCCCGTGGCCGCCACTTCCCTGTCTCGAAGTAGTCCGCCCATTTCCAACGCCGCAATGGCAAGCGCTGAATTATGATGCTGAATCTCTCCAAACAGACTAGGGTGGAGAGTCGCAGTGCCACCTGGGGTCGAAACTCGAACGCCATCCTTGCGTGATTCGATCGCAATCTCTCGATCGATCCACCACGCTTCGGCGCCTACTTCCTCGATTCGCCGCTGGATCGCACCTGCTGCTGCCGGAGCCATTCGACCCACTACCACGGGCTTACCCGGCTTGATCACACCCGCTTTTTCCCAAGCGATCTCTTCTAAGCTGTTTCCCAGGATCAGCATGTGATCCCAGCCAATTGATACGATAACGGACGCTGCGGGCTCGATCACGTTTGTCGCATCCAGTCGCCCTCCCAGTCCGACTTCGAGGGCTACCGCCTCGCACTGCTGCTGCTGCCAAAACCAGAATCCAAGGGCCGTTTTAAGTTCGAATTCGGTGATTCCTTCAAACTCGGTGCCCTCCAGTTTCCTAGCGATCGTGGCGAGTTCACTGATTCCTCTGGCAAAGTCCTCCCGTGGAATCAGTTCGTAGCCAACCTGCACTCTCTCCCGAGGGTCGTAGACAAACGGGCTGAAATACGAGCCCGTTCGATAACCCTGGGCAATGAGCATTGCCTGCAAGAACGCAGTGGTCGATCCTTTCCCGTTGGTTCCGGCTACGTGGACGTAAGAAGGCTTTTCTGGCCCCTTTGTGAATGGTTGCAGTCCGGCAAGTCGAACGAACTCCTCCATTCGATCAAGACCCAGACGCCAACCCCTAGGAGCTAGTCCGGATAGGAAATCAACCGCCTCTTGAAAGGAGAACGAAAAAGGAGTCGGGGCAGCCATTAAACCCCTCCATTGAACCCCAGACGTCTCTTACCGTCCAACATCTTCGGGTACCCTTTTGACTTCGTTGTACACACAACGCATCGGGGCGTGGCGCAGTTGGTAGCGCGCGTGCTTTGGGAGCATGAGGTCGTCAGTTCGAATCTGGCCGCCCCGACCAACTTCTCACCTCCTCTAGACAATTCTGTCTCAGCTCTGCAGGTGACTAATCTTTGCTCAGGCTCCAGTCAAGATAGCCGCCCCAGAGCACTAGATCACTTCTTGAATCCTCTTCGGGTGGCATGAGGCGCCAGTTTTCATCGTCAATATCTCTGTTTTCGATCGGTTCCATAGATAGCGAATAGCCGTTTGTGAATGAGAGCATGAGTTCACCGTTCGCTCGCACCTCAACAGCACGAACCACAGGTGGCACTTTCCTTAGCGAGTGATAGAACTCCTTGGCATGACTGTCTTGTCGCCCCTGTTCCGAGTCGAAGTGATCTGAGCACAGGATGAAACTTGCTGGGCCCTCGATCCGCCATTTACAGTTCACGACTAGTCCCCAATCGGCACGGGTCACGGCTTGGCCTTTACGATTGACAAACGGCTTTTGCTCACCCAACTCAAACTTCTGAAACTCACCGTATCGCCACATGTCCGTCAAAGGAAGGCCAACCAGGGCCTTTAACGTTTCGTTAGCGTGGGCAAGGTCAGCAACCGTTAGAGCCATGGGTGTGACCTACAAGATCAAGAAAAGTCCCGATCGCGTGCCTACGGTGTCAGGCACCGCTGGTCTCGCCGGAAGTGGTCGAGCCCAGAAGTTCCTCGTCCCGGCTGCGCTCGTTATCAAACTGGGATTCAGGGGGCTTTATTACGCCATCGAACAAGGAATTCCCATTCGCATCCTTTCGGAACCTGTTGATGCGCTCCCCGCCTCCTTCCTTTTTCGCAGGATTCCTGGGTTTCGGAGGCATCGGCAGGGTTCCCGGCATACCTTGGAACTGAAAGCCTCCTTGGCCGACCCTTCGGAACGGAAATTCATTGACGAACGCAACGAAGTTCTTCGTGAACTCTTCCGAATCTTCGAGCTTTCCACGAAGCATTTCGCCGCCGATAAGGATCAACAGGTTCGGCGAGGCGGTCTTCACCCGGATCACGTGCAGCTTCTCCGCCGCGTCTTTGAAGTGGATGTCGCCGTTCTGAAGCCAAGCCGAAGCACCACTGGTGCCGAGTTTCAAGGGCGCGCTCGCCGAATATTTCGACAAGTTGCTCGCGACGTTGAGCGGATAAATCCGGCACCGCTCGTAGTGCCGGGCGAGTGACCGTTGAATGAGTCCATCTGTACCCTCGCTATCGGTAGCCTTCTCGCGAACGACTCGGGCAAGTTCGGCATAGTCCCCGTATTCAAAACTTTCAGTGAGGTCCTCAACCTTCTCCTTCCCAGCCACGAACACGACTTGTCGTAACCGACCCTGGTTCGGCCCCGGTTTCTTTTCTGAGACGGAGGTCATCAGCCGATCGTAGCCGGGAAGATCCGTGTCGCCGATTCTTACCAGAATCGCGTCACAAGCTTTCAGTGCCGCTTCCAGTTCGATTCGCTCCTTCATGTTCATCGCCTCACGAACAGACTCCATCGCCTTCGCGAAATCTTCGCCCGCATTCGGCATCGGTGTGAACGATTCGCCCGTATCGACGAGAGGCGGTGCCTCTGGGTCTGGAGGGGTCACTTTCGTCGCGACTTCGGTGTTCTTTGGAGAGGTCTTGGCAGGATCGATTTTTGAACCGGGAACGGTATTGGGCTTCGTGCTTGACGCCGGAGCTACCCCCGAAGAACCCGAAGGAACGGGCGGATTGGATGTTCCGGCGCCGGGTGTCTGAGCGACTTGGCTCGGTGCGTTCTGCTTGATATAGATTGGGCGGTCTCGATAGACGACGGTCTCTTTCGAGGTCGCTCTGTTCGAGGCGATCTTCTCTTCCAGCGTCTTGTAGGCGTAAAAGAGTCCGCCAACGACAAACGCAAGAACGCCAAAGGAAACCATGGTCAGGGCAAGGTTCCTGAGGCCCGCCGGAGCTTTGTGAGCCCGCTTCAGACCCTGAGGAGAAATCTCAACGACATCGACCGGCTCGGGAATTCCTTTGAGCTTCTTCTTGCCGAGGAACTTCACTTCGGTTCCAATTCGGCTTTGGATAACGTCGTAAGTGACCTTGGAAACGGCCACGGTTCCGGGAGCGGCAAGCTCTTGGAGACGAGAGGCGATATTCACGCCGTCGCCGTGCGCATCCGCCTCATCGAGCACGATATCGCTCAAGTGCACGCCAATTCGGTGAACGAGGTGTTTCTCATCTCGCCCTGTCAGCGAACGTTGCATTTCCAGCGCCGCTTCCACCGCAAGACCTGCGCTCTCAAAAATGACGAGGAGCCCATCGCCCGTGGACTTGAGGACCGAACCCTCCTTTGACTTCGCGACGGTTCGAATGATCTCGAAGTCGGCTTCCAAAGCCGCCAACGCCCCCGCCTCGTCCTCCCGAATCTTTGTCGAGAACGAGACCGCATCGGTCAACAAAACCGTTACAAGCGCGCGCTTACCTGCCATTTACCTTCCGACTTCCCCACATTCAGTTTTCCATACGTTCAACCGTGCATCCACCGCGAACGAACCGGCACTCCTGAATCGGATCTCCATCCAACCAACGAATCCGTGGAAGGAGTTTGTTCCGCCAATTACCGGCATGTGTCAAAGAATGGGACTTTAAACGGATAAACGAACGAGGGAACGCTTCGTTCGATGACATTGTGAATCTTCATCTTTAGTTCATGACCCGCCTCACACGAACACAAGGATGGGATTCCCCGTGGAGCCATTCGCCCCAGCGGTATTCTTTAGATCACCTTGGAACCGATCCAATCTCAGATCAACATCAACGACGATGAATTCCGAGCCAACCGCGCCGCCTTTGAGCCGCAGTTGCAGGAGTTCCGAGTACGCACGGCAAAGGCTCTGGAAGGAGGCGGAAGCGCCGCGGTGGAGAAGCACCGCTCGAGAGGAAAGCTCCTTGCTCGTGAGCGAGTTGAGCGACTTCTTGACCCCGGCAGCCCTTTCCTGGAGTTCAGTTCCCTTGCCGCTTCGGGCATGTACGGCGATGAAGCCCCGAGCGCGGGCATCGTCACGGGTATCGGTCGTATTCAAGGAAAAGAGTGCGTGGTTGTCGCGAACGATGCCACGGTGAAAGGCGGGACCTACTTCCCGATCACCGTCAAAAAGCACCTCCGAGCCCAAGAAATCGCGCTAGAAAATCATCTGCCGTGCATCTACCTAGTGGATTCCGGCGGGGCCTTTCTTCCGTTGCAGGCCGAGGTTTTTCCCGACCGTGATCACTTCGGGCGGATCTTTTACAATCAAGCTCAACTGAGCTCGAAGGGAATCCCGCAGATTGCGGCCGTTCTCGGTTCTTGTACCGCAGGTGGTGCGTACGTGCCCGCGATGTCGGATGAATCGATCATCGTAAAGAATCAGGGCACTATCTTCTTGGGTGGTCCCCCGCTGGTGAAGGCGGCCACGGGCGAGGAAGTCTCCACAGAAGATCTCGGCGGCGGAGACGTTCATACACGGCTATCGGGCGTTGCCGACCACTTGGCAGAAGACGACGAGCATGCCCTGGAAATCGTGCGGAGCATCGCCGAAAGCATCCCGAATCGAAGGCGCGTTTCTCCCCATTTCGAATCTCCGGTGGAGCCGAATTTCCCTGCAGAAGACCTTTACTCGCTCGTCCCTTCGGACACGAAGCATCCGATGAAGATGCGTGAAGTCCTGGCGAGATTGCTCGATGGGTCGAAGATGCACGAGTTTAAGGCTCGCTACGGCACAACGCTGATCTGTGGGTTCGGGCGCATTCAAGGACACCTGTTTGGCGTGATCGCCAACGATGGGATCTTGTTCAGCGAGAGCGCCCTTAAGGGAGCCCACTTCATTGAGCTCTGCTGCCAACGCCAAATCCCCATCCTGTTCTTGCAGAACATCACCGGGTTCATGGTGGGTCGGAAGTACGAGAACGAGGGGATCGCAAAGAACGGTGCCAAGTTGGTGACCGCCGTCAGCACGGCAACCGTTCCGAAGTTCACCGTGATCGTCGGCGGGTCTTACGGCGCCGGAAACTACGGAATGTGCGGCAGAGCATATAGCCCACGGCAACTTTGGATGTGGCCAAACGCCAAGATCTCGGTCATGGGCGGAGAGCAAGCCGCGAACGTCCTGCTCACGGTTAAGAAAGATCAACTTGCCGCCCAAGGCAAGGCTTTCACTCCCGAAGAAGAGACGGCATTCAAGGGCCCGACCTTGGCGAAGTACGAGGAAGAAGCAAGTTGCTACTACTCCACCGGAAGGTTGTGGGACGACGGGATCATTGATCCAGTCGATACTCGCAGGGTGGTCGCTCTCGGTTACGAAGCTTCGTTGAACGCTCCCGAGCAGCCGCCTGGGTTCAGCCTCTTCCGCATGTAGGAAGACTTCCACCTGGTCTTCCTGTTAAGATATTGGGGTTTACGGTCGGGATCTTCCCGACCGGGTGAACTCTATGCTGAAAGAATTTCGTGATTTTATTAACCGTGGCAACGTTCTAGATCTTGCCATTGGTGTGATCATTGGCGGAGCGTTCGGAAAAATCGTCGACGCGGTCGTTAATAACTTGCTCAACCCGATCATCGGTTTGATCCTCTCTTTCACCGGGCAAGGCAACCTCGATAAGACGTTTGTGGCCATCAAAGACGGGAAAACCCCTGGTCCGTACGCCACCATCGACGAAGCAACGAAAGCAGGCGCCGTCGTTCTTGGTTATGGGGCATTCCTCGCCGCAGTGATCAACTTTATCGCGGTCGGCTTCGTCCTCTTCTTGATCGTAAAGGCCGCCAACAAGGCTAAAAAGGCTGAACCCGCAGCAGCACCCGCACCGGCCCCAGAGCCACCCGCACAAGAAGTGCTCCTTGCTGAAATCCGGGATCTTCTGAAGCAAAAAGGCTAGACCCCGGACAAACCCCCAGTTTCTTCCGTAAAGAGAAAAGCATCATGTCCAACGAACCAAAAGACGTCTCGAACTTTACGGAAGAAGACTGGAAGGGTCTCCTGACAAAACAGCAGTATCACGTCCTGCGTGAGAAAGGAACCGAGCGCGCTTTCACGGGCGAGTACTGGGACAACCACGACGAAGGCGTTTACGTCTGTCGAGGCTGCGGAGCGGAGCTGTTTTCGTCCGATCAGAAATTTGAATCCGGATGCGGCTGGCCTTCCTTCTACGATGCGCTCGACAAAGAGAAAGTCGAAGAGATCGAGGACAACACGCTCGGCATGCGCCGAGTTGAGGTGGTTTGCCGAAACTGCAAGGGCCACCTAGGCCACGTTTTCCCGGATGGAGTTATGTGGAAAGTGCCGACAGGCCTTCGATATTGCATCAACTCGGCGAGCCTTCATTTTCAAAAACGAGACTAAATCCCTACTTCGGCTTCCACACACCGTAAGATAGGTTGCAATGATTGAAACTCACGGCCTATCCAAGGAGTTCGTGGATGGCAAGCGTGGCAAAGTAGCGGCCGTTCAGTCGGTTACGCTCAGCGCCACGCCGGGACGAATTCTAGGATTGCTCGGAAGGAACGGTGCGGGTAAGTCCACGTTCCTTCGGATGCTCTCTACCGTGATTAAGCCAACCGCGGGCTCCGCGAAGGTGAACGGGTTCGATATCGTGACCCAATCCGAGCAGGTCCGAGCCTCGATCGGGTTCATGTCCACTTCCACCGCACTCTATGGTCGCTTGACCCCGGTAGAGGTGTTGGAGTATTTCGGAGCACTTTACGGAATCCCTCAACCCGAACTCAAAAACCGAGTCGAGTACGTGATGAAGCGATTTGGGATCGAGAGCTACGCGGATGGTCTCTGCGACAAACTCTCAACCGGACAGAAGCAACGGGTGAACATCGCCCGGACGATCTTGCACGATCCGCCTGTGCTCTTCTTTGACGAGCCAACCTCTGGCCTAGACGTCGTGATGTCACAGGACGTCATGGAGTTTGTTGAAGAGGTGAAGACCCAAGGGAAAACCGTCGTCTATTGCACCCACATCATGAGCGAGGTCGAACGACTATGCGACGAAGTTGCGGTTATCCACGACGGCATCGTCTGCGATTTCGGGATGGTGAGTGCGCTCAAGGAGCGTCACCAATCCAACTCCCTTGAACAGGCCTTCCTGAAAATTGTTGGATACCAACGAGGAGTCTCCCTGAAATGAACGCCATCTTAGCCGTCTTCAAAAAAGAGGTCCGCGACATCTTGCGAGACAAGCGATCGCGTTCTGCCATGGTGGTCGGACCGTTCTTTAGTGTCTTCCTGATGTTCGCCCTATTTGGCATCATCGGGGCAAGCGTCAAGAAAGCCGCCACCACCACTATCCACGTTGTTGGCAAGCCCCAAGGGAAGATCGATGAGGCCATCGTGAACGCCATGAAGAAGGGCGAAATCAAGGTGGAAGAGGTCGCAACCGTCGAGGCGGGCGAAAAGCTGATTAAGGATGGAAAGGCGAGACTCGTTCTCGATTTCGGAACTGGACTGGAGCAGAATCTCGCCGCAGGGAAAGGAAGCACCCTGAAGGCGCTCTTCGACCCTGGCGAGCAAAAGGCGCAGATCGCTTTGTCCGTTATCGAAACAGTGATCGGGAAGGTCAACGACGGGGTTCTTGAGCAGTTGCTCACAAAGAACAACCTCGACAAAAGCCTCGTGAGACCCATCTCCGTCGAGCGCGTGAAAGTGAAGGTGGGTGAAACCTCGACTGCGGAAGTTCTAGTTCAACTCATCCCTTACTTGATCATCATTTGGGCGTTCTACGGGGGCATGAGCATTGCGTCCGACATTGTGAGCGGGGAGAAAGAGCGGCAAACGCTGGAGACCCTCCTTATCTCACCGACGTCGCGCTTGAACATTTGTCTTGGCAAGCTCCTGGCACTGGCCGCAGCTTGCAGCGTGGCTACGCTCTCCGCCTTCATCGCCCTCATCGCGGGGACCAAACTTCCCTTGCCAGGAATGGAAAGACTGCTTGAAGGCGGATTGCAGGTTTCGGCGACGGGTGCACTTGTGATGCTGCTCGTCTTGCTTCCAACCATCGCCCTTTTCGCAAGCATGCTGCTGGCAGTGAGTGCCTTCGCGAAGAACACTCGCGAGGCCCAAACTTACTTGGCTCAGGCCAGCTTTGTCGTGGTTCTACCCGCCGTATTCAGTCAGGTAATCGGTCTCACCGATGCCGGCAGTGCCCGATGGGTGAGCTTTGTGCCTGTTCTCAACAGCGCGAACGCCCTTCGACAAGCACTCCTCGGAAAGTACGACGGAGTCGGAATCGCGATCACGATCGTGCTTGGAATCGTTTTGTCAGCTGCGGCTTTGGTTTACGCCATCCGAACGTTCAACAAGGAAGAAGTCTTAACGCGCATTTGATTGCGTCATCGCCGAAAGCCGCTGCCCTTGTTGCTGGGCGGCGGTGATCGCTTGTTCCATAGCCGCGAACTTCGTCCGAAGGTCGATGGTTTTCTGTTGGACCGCCTTGTTGAGGTCTTCGATCTGCTTGTTCATCTGCTCAACTTGAGCGTCGAGCGATTTTTGTGCAGAAGCGACGAGACCGTTGGAGGCGTCGGTAAACGTTTGAGAAAGTTCGGATAGCAACGGACCTTGACCTTTCGTAAAGATCATCGATCCAACGGCTCCGGTCGTGGTTCCCGTGTACTGAACTTGGAGTCCCTCGGCGACGGTATTGGTCGCCGCTCCAGTCAAGAACTGTCCGAAACCTGTTGCTGCCTGTCCTGCGATAGTTCCCGCAACATCAAGCCCATCGTAGCGAGTGCCCGTTCCACCAGGACCGACGCCCGAGTTTAAGCCCGTGCCCGTTTGGTTACTGAAAAGCGTAAACCGGCCACCGGTTCCCCACCGTTTCGATTCGACCTTCAACGCTCCGCTATCTTCGCTCGCGACAAGGAAGTCACGAAGTCGAGGATCGCTGTTGATTTTCGCAATCGTTGAAGAGAGGGTCGAGCCAATATCGAGCGTCACCTCAATGTTCTGCGAACCAAACATCGCTCCGCCGAAGGTCAACGTTTCTAGCGAGGTGCTTGGACCCGTTTGCGGAGTTCCGGCCGAGAGATAGCTCTTGGTCGCCAGTTGAGTGACGTTCACCGCATAGCCTGTTGAAGGACTGGCTTTGCTCTTTGCGGTGCTGCTCACGTAGGTGAGTTGCTGGTTGGAGGACGTTCCCACGTTCTGGAACAATCTCTTCACCGCGTCCGGATTCTCGGCGAGTGCCTTGTCAAGTTGCGCGTCGTCGACCTCAAGTTGGCCCTCTTTGCTGAGAGAGAAGCCGATGCTAGCGAGGTTCGTGTACGTGCCCGTTAGTCCGGGGACGTTCTGGAAAATCTGCTGGACGGCGGTCGCCTCGAACTGCTGCGCCGTGGAGTCGCCGAATAGAGGCCCCGCTTCAAAGGTCTCGGCATCGAACTGGCTCGCGTCTCTAATGAACTGCTGAGCATCGTTGAATGCTGAAAGGAACTCTCCGATCCGAGTTTTGATCTGACCGGGATCTCGAGAAATGGTGAGCAAAGCTTGCTCGGGTGTGGTCTCGTTAGCCTTGATCAGCGTTATCGTCGCGCCGGGGACAACGGTTGTCACCGTGTTTGTCTTCGACTTCAGGTTGATGCCGTCAAGGGAGAATTCGGCGTCCTGTGCTCCCGTGAGCTGATTCCCAGCCGCACGCTGAACGATTCCCAAGGCTTGAAGCGTGGAACCCGAATCCGTGAAAGTCGTCGCTCCGGTCACGTTCAACCGATAGCTCGTGTTCGACCCGTCAATAATGGTCTCTACCGAGGCGGAAACCCCGCTGATCCCAGCCGTGTTGATTCGGTCCGAGATTGCCTGGAGAGAATCTGCCGACAAGTTTATGTCAACGTTTGATCCGTTGATTTGGATGGTCTGATTCGTGAGCCCCGTCGCGCCGAGCATCGATTGAACGTTGGTCGAAGCGCTGCTGAACTTGAAACCCTGGGCGGTGGTTCCAGACGCATTCGCGACCGAAGTGGAACCTGTGAGAACCCCGATGTTCTGCAGAACGCTACCGGACACATCTGCCAGGATCAATTTGTTTTCAGCGCCGGAGTTGTTGGCGGTTAGCGTCAAGAACGCGGAACCCGTTCCACCATCGATAAGGCTCGCCGTGACTCCCACTCGCGCATCGTTGATTTTCACCGCGATGGACTTGAGACTGTCGGTCGATTCAACGGCGATGGCCTTTCCATTGATCGTAAACGTGCCCGTTTGCGAGAGGGCCGCCTCGACCGATGCTTGCGCGGTCGTACCGATTTTGTGCGCCGATGCTAGCTTGGAAACACGAAGGTCGTATCGCCCTTCCGTTGCAGAGGGTGTCGCCGTGATCGCAGCTACCGTCGATGCTGAAGAGGCCGTCGACATCGGGTTGAACGCACCAAAGGAGTTCAATGAGTTGGCAGCCTGACCGAAAGTTTGAATCTTCGAAAGGAACGTGCCGTACACCTGCGAGCGCTGCTGGAGCACCGCGGCTTGACGTTGGATCCGCTGGATCGGGACTTGTTCTAACTGAATAAGTCGAGAGATGATGCTATCGGTATCGATCCCACTGCTGAGACCTCCGAAAGTCACTCCTGTAAGACTAGATCCAACGCTCATTGCTTTCCCTCTTTAAGCCGCTTGAGACATCCCGAACATCTCTTTCGCCTCTTCAACCTTGTTCCAGGTTTGAACAGCGATCTGCTCGAAGTGGTCATCGGTTAAGTTCAACCATTCTTTGACCAGAGGATCGAGTTCGCCCAATTTGACGTCTCTCCCTTCGAAGTAAATCTTCTTGTTCAGCCAGTCCCCAAAGTGGATCACCGAGGTCAGTTCGTCTGGCAATGTTTCGAACGGCCCCTCGTGATTACGGATGCAGTTCACCAGTGCGACCGGCAAGCCCCACTTCTCGGCGATGATTCCGCCGATGGCGCCATGACCCATGCCGAGCATCTTCACTTCCGCTTCTTCAAAAGTGATCTCCATCTCGTTGGCAACGTCGATCAATTTGTCGTACGTGTTGCCAAAGTTGCAGAACAGGAATAGGCGTCCGATGTCGTGCAGGATGCCGCCCGTGAAAGCGGTTTCGGTCTTCTTACGGTCCCAACCCACGTGCGGTGAAAGGAGATTGCAAACCGCTCCGCAACCAAAAGAGTGTTGCCAAAAACGTTGCATGGTCTCCAACTGACGCGGAGTTTTCGCATTGAACGCAGCCATGCTGCCTACGCTCAAAACGATGTTGCGAACCTGTTGGAGGCCAAGAATGATGATTGCCTGGCCAACGTTGGTGACTTGCCGGGAAACACCGTAGTAGGCAGAATTGACGACCCGGAGCACTTTTGAAGCGAGCGCTTGATCACCTGCGATGATCTTTTCGACGTTCGCCGCACTCGGTTCTGCTTGCTGCATTTCCTGCAACACCTTCGTTACCGCAGTCGGCAACGGCGGAAGCTCTCGAAGCGATTGCTCCAAGCTCTTCCGGACGATGTAAAACTCGTTCTCCGCCTTACTCATTTCTCCCTAACTCCCCACTTTCGCAAGCACGCCGTTCACATCCACAATCAGGGCCACATTTCCGTTACCCAAGATCGTGGCGCCGCTGATGCCCTTGAGCTCGCCACAGAATCGGCTGATGGATTTGATAACGACTTCCTGCTCTCCAACGAGCTTGTCGACCACCAGGCCGACGCGATTCTCGGCAACTCCGACCACAACAACGTAATGTTCGGTCTCTTCTTCAGCCGTGCTCAGGTTGTTCCCAAAAACGGAGCGCAACCGAACAATCGGAGTGGTGACGCCTCGAATGACCACCACCTCTTTTCCGTTCACGCTTTGAACCTCGTCTTGCGCGATCAGGAGGGTCTCAATCACCGATCCGAGCGGAACGACATAGATGACCTCAGCAACTCGAACGAGGAGTCCTCGGATGATCGCGAGGGTGAGCGGAAGGCGCAGGCTGAACTTGGTACCCTCGCCCATTTTGGTTTCGAGGTCAATGATTCCACCGAGCTTCACGAGGTTGGACCGGACGATGTCCATGCCCACGCCCCGACCCGAAATCTCGCTTACTTGAGCCGCTGTCGATAACCCGCTTGCAAAGATCAACTGGAGAGCATCCTTTTCAGACATCCTCTCCGCTGCTTCGGCCGAGATCATGCCAGTCGAGACCGCCTTGGCCTTGACCCGCTCGACATCGATACCTCGACCGTCATCTTCGATTTCGATGACAATGTGGTTCTCTTGGTGGCGTGCACGCACGGTGACGTTTCCAGCACGAGACTTTCCGGCAAGTTCTCGATCGCCGGGCAATTCGATACCGTGGTCGATGGAGTTTCGAAGAATGTGAAGGAGCGGGTCACCGATGACTTCGATGACGGACCGATCGAGTTCTGTCTCTCCACCTTCAAGCTTCAGGTCGATCTCTTTTCCGATCTTTTGAGCGAGGTCCCGAACCATTCGGGGGAACCTGTTCAAGACGGTTTCAATCGGGAGCATTCGCGCCTTCATGATCTGGTCTTGAAGGTCGGCCGTAATTCTCGAGATGTGCCCAACCGTTTCGGCCAGTCCCTCAACGTTCTCGTCGAGTTCATATTTGGCGGCGAGGGTTGCCCCAATCTGCGAAAGCCGGGTTCTGTCGATGACGAGTTCACCGACGAGATTCATCAGTTCGTCTAGCCGGGCAACATCGACGCGGATGGTTTGTCCAGATTCCGATTTCTTCCCTGCTGCTTTCGAAGCGGCTGCAGGGGCAGGACCGGTCTCGGGTCGGACGGTTTCGACGACGGCATCAGCGACCGCTTCTGCATTCGATGCGGGCGTTATAGACGCTGGGGTAGGAGTGAGCGACGAGGATGTAGCAGCAGGATCGCCATGCTCCCCTCCAGCCAACTCGGGAGACCACTTCGTAACGACCACAGATTCGATTTCGCCGACACTCTTGATCGACTTAACGATTTCCTCTTCTGCCCCCTCGTGGCTGAAGACAAGGGCGAATTCGTAGTCAAACTTCTCTTCTTCAAGATCTTCCCGATTGGGACTGCTAGCAAGAAACTCTCCGCCCCCTTGGAGTGCGTTAATGACCATGAACACACGCACGTATTTCATCACGCAGTCCTGGGTCAGCACCACCTTGGCAACCCAAACGGATTGCTCCTTGCCTGCCGCGTTCAGCGCCTCGACCACGTCCGGGGTCAATGACAACTCGAATCTCTCTGCGACGGAAGATGCCGTAGCGGAAACGGAGTTCGATGGAGCCTGGCTTTCGCCGGAAGGAGATTGACAGGCGATCAGTTCTTGAATGAGTTCCTTTGCTTGAACCTGGTCACCGTTTCCATCGGCAATCGATGCCGTTGCATCACGCAGAGTGTCTAAGCAGCGCAGGAGCGCATCCGCAATTCGCGTATTGACGTGGAGCTTCTTTGACCTGAGGAGGTCCAGAACGTTCTCCATCTCGTGCGTGAGATCGGCCAGATTGATGAATCCCATCGCCCGACCACTGCCCTTTAAGGTATGCGCGGCCCGAAAAATGGCATTCATCCGATCATCGGTTGGGTCTTTCTCAAGAAGGAGCGTTTCTTTTTCGAGAATCTCCAACTGTTCCTCGGCCTCTTGCAAAAAGAGGTCGAGGTACTGAGTCATGTCAAGTTCGGTGCTCATGGGGTTCGTAGGGATCCAAAGGACGAAGGAAGGTTAGGCGCCGAGCGCCTTGTCAAGATCAAGAAGGGTCACGAGGTGGCCATCTTGGTTGGCAACCCCGCGAACAAAGTCATTGCTGATGCCAGAAACAAGCGGAGGGGTCTCCTCAACGCTCGAACTCTCGATCGTGATGACTTCACGCACTTCATCAACAATCACTCCCACATTGCCTTCGTCGGTGTCCACCACGATGATTCGGGCGTGTTCGGAAGCCTCGGCGGAGCAAAGACCGAATCTCGATCGCAGATCGACGACCGGGATTGTTTTGCCACGCAGGTTCACGAGACCGCGGATGTGAGCATCGGCTTGGGGGATCGGGGTGATTTCGCGAAGTCGGATGATTTCGTTGACTCGAAAAATATCAATTCCATAGGTTTCCGAATCAAGGCGAAAAACAACGAGCTGTTCTTCGGCAGTCCCGAGGGTGTTGGTTGCCATACTATTACGTCTCCGTCCGTAAGAGCGCATGCGCCCTGTAGAGTAGTTTTCGGAATCGCATACCGGCTTCTTTACGGATTGGCAGAATTACCGGCAAAATGGCAATTAAGTGGTTGGTTAGCGATCTAGATGGCACTCTCCTGACGCACGATCGGCGTCCCCATCCCCAGGCAAAAGCCGCCATTCATGCCGCGTTGAACGCCGGGCTAACCGTTGTTCTGGCGAGTGGTCGCGCCGCTCAATCCATTGACCTGTTCGCCGCGGAGTTGGAAGTCGTTGGACCGCTGATCGCGAGCAACGGTGTTGTCGTCCTGAGCGCAGAACGGGAGGTCATTCGAGCGGCCAGGATTCCGCAAGAGGCCGTTGAGATTGCGTTCAACTACTGCCGCGAGAATCAACTTCAACTGACGGCATACACGCCAGAAGGTCCGAGGTTCGTGTTTCCGTCTAAATGGGGTCAGGTTTACGCCTCGCGAGTCAACATTCCCGTCATTGAGATTTCAAGCTGGGAAGAGTTCGTCCAACTGCACCACTATAAGTTGATGGTGACCGATGCCCCGGAGAACATCCCGGCTCGTCGGGCCGACCTCGAGCCGCAGATGGCTCATCTCCCGATCTTCACCACCGAATCCGAACCTGAATACCTAGAGTTTTTGCCTGCAAACGCCGATAAAGGAACCGGGTTACAATGCCTTGCCGAAAGGTATGGCGTTGATCGTGAAGAAGTCGCCGCAATTGGGGACTACCTCAACGATTTAACGATGCTGGAGTGGTGCGGATTATCTGGAGCGGTGGCAAATGCCCACCCTGAAGTTAAAAACATCGCAAAGGTAACGGTTGCGAGCAATGAGGAAGGCGGTTTTGCGGAGTTCGTGAACCGGTTTGTGCTACAACCGTAAAGGAGTTTCTTCGGTGAAGTCCGAATTTGGAGTGGAGTTATGAACAATGCGTTTCGCGCTGTCGCTGCCGTTGCCCTTGGATGGCTGTCGGCCTACGCTGCTGCGGGCACCCTTACGGTGACCTCGCCTTCTTCGGGTCAGTTCCTGGGAAAGAACAACTCGCTGACTTATAACGTTAGGCAAGCGGTTGTAAAAGGAACGGTCATAGCCACTGTCGTCGGGCCGACGGGTTCAACGATTTTGCGGTCGGATTACACGCCCGATACTGACGGCAAGGCCTCTGGGTCGTTGCCTGTCAACTTCAGTGAGACCTCTCCGCAAGGCGCCTACACCATCAACGTGACGGTCGAGGAGCCGGGAAACACTTACACTCCGGTTTCTCTGGAGGTCACGGTTGATACCTTGACTCCGAAGCTGTTGAACTTCTCGCCTGCTCAAGGCTCCTTCGTAAAGGGCACAGTACGGGTCCGCTTCGATCTTCTGGAGCAGTTCATGAAGACCTGGCGGGTAACGGTCAACAACGCCGACATCCCAAACAACTCCGGCACCACCGAGACTTCGCTGAGCGTGGATTGGAACTCGACGACCCTGGAACGAGACGGAACGCAAACGATCCAGCTCAACGCACGAGATCAAGCCGACAACGCTTTCAACTTTTCCATCAACTGCACGGTCGACAGGCTCCAACCCAGTTCCTCGATCGATTTCCCCCGGGGCGACACTCCCATTCGCCCTCGAACCGACATCAATGTCGTTGTCACGATTCGCGACCAGTTCAGCGACTCGGTGGATATCACCGGCATCGACGTGGTTCTTCAACGAACTGACGGAACCTTCCTTGGACGAGCCGCGCGGCGATCGTTTGGAGCACAGGGCGCAAATACTTGGCAATACGTCGGACGAATTCGGCATCGAAGCGGCAAGCTTCCTTCGTCTTTCAAAGTTGTGGTAACCGCCGTCGATAAAGCCGGAAATGTTGCCACACGACAAGAGCAAACTATTAACATTGGGACCCGGGGGCGAAGTCGGTAAGCCACCCGGAGCAAAAGCATGAAGCGTTTACTTGGATTACTTCTTCTGGTTTCGGGCGCAACAATCGGCCACGCCCAAATCCCGGATCTACTCAATGCGTTCGACGCAGGTAGCCGGTCGCTTGGTGCCGGTAGTTCCATGGGAGTGACAGGAGCGGATACGCTCTCTGCCATCAACAACCCGGCCGGTCTGGGCTACATTCGGGGGCGCAATCTTGGTCTGTCCTATCGAAACTTGCCCCGATCGGATACACGACTTCAAGGCAACATCGCCGACCCGATCACGGACACGCAAGGATTCCGAGGCGGAAGCGCAATCACCCACCTTGGCTACACCATGCCGCTCAGCGCGGTGAAGAAGGGCGCCGACGGCACCTTGGGCTTCTCGTACTCGGTTGGTGGATTCGTCGACGACACACGGTTTGGAACGGGTCTTCAAAGCCCGCCCTTCACGGTGAACAACTACGTCGAGCAAATCAAAGCAAAGACCGAATTCTTCGCACTTTCGTTGGGACGGACTACCTCGGATCAGAACACAAGTTGGGGTTACGGCATCGTGTTTGCCAACCAACTGGTTTCGAACCGAGCGGTAGGCACCCTGAGCAACAACACACCGTACGCAAACACCAATAACTCGGAAACCGGTTTTGGTGTGGGTTTGGTGGCAGGCGTCCAAATCATCGACAAGAAGCGACCGAACGTCAGCTACGGTCTTAGCGTTCGAACCCCGATCGATATCGGCGGCAACGAAGCGACGGCGGCGATTTACGATCGAATCCCGGGCATGATCAGCGGCGGAATCACCTTCCGCCGAGATGGAGTGGGTGGAGGCAACGACTTCATCGTTTATGCCGCTCAGATGAACTACTTCTTCGGTGGAAAGGCTTCTTCGCTACTCGATCGCGACACCACGGCCACCTTCGGACTTGGTGCCGAATACAACCTTGTCAAGGGCTCGGGAACGTTCCCAATTCGGCTTGGCTACATCGGCGTCCCGTCGGGCGGAAATGGATTTGGCGATCGAAGCGCGTTCACGCTAGGCTTTGGCTATCGACCAAACAACGCACCATACTCCTTCGATATCAACTACGCTTTCCCGCGAACCGGGGGCAATGACTTGGTCTTTGGTCTGACCTATCGATTCGACAAATAAGGAAAGGAATGAAGCGATCACTAGTTCTAAGCGTTCTCGGCCTGCTTGCCGGATCGGCATTTGGTCAGGGATGGACCTCGGCTTACGAAGACGGGCTCAAACTCGGGAAAGAAGGCAAATGGCTGGAAGCGCGAAAGTCGTTCCAGCAGGCCATTGCCTACCGACCAGAAGATGTTTCTGCTCCTACGCTCCTTCCTGGACCCCCTACCGAACAGCGTCGATGGCGGAACGGATCCCCGTACTCTCCGAACTTCCTTGCGGCCTACTGCGGCTATCGATTCGGTGCGGTGAACTCTTCGCCGGAAGCCAACGAACTTCTGGATCAGGTCGGAACCGAACTGCAGGCCCTTTTGGACAAGAAGCAGTTCTCCCGGGAGACGTTCTACATTCTTAGCAACGTTTACGCCCGACGCGGAAACGTGGAGAAGCGAAAGGCTGTCGATGCTTCGTATGAGGCTTCGAAAGGCAATCTGAATTGGAAAGTTGATACGGAACTGTTCGCACCCGAAGAGCTTGCTGTACTCAACCCGCAATCGCCAACGACGAACCCGACCACTTCCAACCCAACTCAGCCCGCGATTCCGCTGACCGGAACGGTGCCGTTCGTCGCCAATAAGTTTGCTCTGATCATCGGTCAGTCCGAATCTAGAATTCGGGGCGGCAGCATTCCCCATGCTGCGGATGATGCCGCAATCATTCGGGAGGCACTCAACGCCCATGCAGGCTACGCTCCTGAGAACACGGAGGTCGTGCTGAACGCAACCGCAAACCAGTTGCGAGCAACGGCTAAGGCCCTTGCGGCGCGAATGCCGGAAGACGCCACCCTGTTCATCTACTTTGTTGGTCAGGGCGTAAACATCGACGGCAAGGACTTCCTCGCCGGAGTCGATACCGAAATCGCGACCGATACCGCTTCGATGCTCCCGAAGGATGAACTCTATGGGTTCTTCCGAGCGAAAGGTGCGCACACTTACGCGTTCTTTGAAGTGCCTCGACCCGAGTTGAACAATCGATACTTCGGAGCCGAACTTCCGCAAGTGGGTCGACTTGCTCAGTGCAACTCCACGATGCCCGGCGAAGGTCTTTCGACGATCTTCCGACAAGGAAAGCAGATTGGCGTTTACGCAAACTCCATCGCGGATGTTCTGGCTGAGACCCGAACCCAAGTCATCTATCTCAAGGAGTTCTGCTGGCAGGTCTTCTATAAGACGCGAAAGGGTTCCACGGGTGGCAACACTCGCCAAACTCCCACGCTTCCGATGACCGTCAACGTGGATAACGACCGCGGTTTCTAAGAAGTAATCGGACAGTGGAAGGATGCCCTGACTGGAAACGGTCAGGGCATTTTTGTTTACGACATTTCGTCGAAGAGGCGCAATCCATCGAGCGTGAGCATGGGCTCGTAACGATCGATGCGTTCACAAAGATCCAGGAACACGCCTCCTAGCCCGCCCGTAGTGAGGACGGTCGCCTTCGCACCTAGTTCCTTTTCGATGCGGTGAACAAGGGCGTCGATCGCCCCCGCGTACCCAAACATCATGCCGCTCTCAATCGAGTGAATGGTTGTTTTTCCAATGGCCGTTGCGGGGGCCTTGAGTTCAATGGCAGGGAGCTTTGCCGTCCGCGAAACAAGACTTTGAAGGGAGGTCCCAATGCCGGTAAGGATCGCCCCACCCGTGTACTTCCCCGTTCCGTCGATCACGTCAAAAGTGGTAGCCGTTCCAAGGTCAACAACGATCAACGGGGCAGGCGCGATGGCTAGACCACCGATAGCGTTCGCAATCCGGTCCGCACCAACTGACGTCGGCGGCGTGTAATCGACCGGAACCCCGTGATTGGAGTCGCCGCGCAGGAACTTCAGCTGGAGCCCAAAATAGCGACTGACGAGCGAGGTCAGCACCGCATCCATTCCCGGGACGACGCTGGCGCAGACCGCTCTTCGCACTCCGAACTCCATCCCGGCTAGGTCGAACATGGACTTAAGCCAAGCGGCTAATTCGTCCTCGGTCGATTCAATGTCGGTCCGATGACGCCAAGTGGCGACCCATCGCCCCTCCTGATACACCCCAAACACGGTGTGGCTATTGCCGACGTCGATGGCGAGCAAACTAGGCATCAATCAATCCTTCGCCGAATATATCACTCGCCGAGGGAATAGGTGAGATCAACTCGGCTGTAAACGGCTCCGCCCGCTTCTTTAACCATCGCCGCGACAATCGACTCGGCGACGTCATCACGGAGCCCAAAGTTGTCCGCTTCGACCATTACGCGAACCATCGGCTGAGTGCCGCTTGCGCGAACGTTCATGCGACCATGACCCACTAGCTTGCGCTCCGAGTCGGCCAATGTTGCCTGTACCAACTCACCATCGTTCCAAGTCGATCGGTCGGCAACGGTCACGTTGATCAGCAGTTGTGGCCAAGCGTCGTAATCGGCGAAGAACTCTTCCGCCGTTCTTCCAGATCGCTTGAGCACCCGGAGGAACTCGAGCATGGTAACCAGACCGTCTCCGGTTGGCTGTCGTTGCGGGAAGATGATGTGACCGCTTTGCTCGCCGCCAAGGAGCGCCGAAGCTTCTGCAATTTTCTGGGCGACGTACTTATCTCCCACGGGCGTGCGTTCAAGAGAAATGCCCTTTCCGGCGAGATACTGTTCAAAACCGCCGTTGCTCATCACCGTACCAACAACGATCGGCGGATTGAGCTCGCCTTGCGACTGCCAGTAGGAGGCGACAATACCCAGCAAACGGTCGCCGTTGATGAGTCGTCCCTGCACGTCGCTGAACACGGCTCGGTCGGCATCGCCGTCAAATGCAACCCCAACCGAGCAACCCGATTCCTTGGTCAACTCCTGTACCCGCTCGGGGTGGGTGGCTCCGCAATGATCGTTGATGTTCATGCCGTCCGGCTCCGTACAGATCGCAACCACTTCGGCACCAAGGCGTCGGAGGATCTCCGGACCCATGGCATGGGCCGCGCCATTGGCTCCGTCGACAGCCACTCTCATGCCGTCGAGTCGTTCAGGAACGACCGTCTCCAGGAACTTCATGTAGGACTCGGAGAGGCTGGAATCCTGCAACAGCGCGCCGACGTTGGCTCCGATGGGGCGAACGAACGAATCGGCCATCAGATTCTCGATGCGGAGCTCGGTTTCGTCGGCGAGCTTCTTGCCATCGTGACCAAGCAGTTTGATCCCGTTATCCGGAGCCGGGTTGTGGCTGGCGGAAATGACAATCCCCATGTCGAAATCGCCTTCCCGAGCGATGTAGGAGACCGCCGGGGTTGGTGCAATACCAATGGACACGGTGTCGATTCCTGCCGCGTTGAATCCTGCCGCGAGCGCCGCTCCCAACATGGGACCAGAGCGCCGAGTATCGCGACCGATGACGACTCGCTTGTGCGAGCCAACGTCGTTCAAATAACGACCCGCCGCTCGCCCAAGATCTAGAGCCAGTTCGGGCGTCAGCTTTTGGTTCGCGACACCTCGAATGCCGTCGGTGCCGAAGTATTTCCGGCTCATGGCTGCCCCGCGACTCGCACCTTGGCGGGTCGGATGATTCGATCACCCATTCGGTAACCCGCTTCGATTTCGTCCATCACGGTGTCCGGCTCGTGATCTTCTGTTGCAACCACGGCTAGCGCCTCATGAATCTCCGCGTCGAAAGGCTGCCCCACGCTCACGATTCGCTCAAGGCCCTGGGCTTCGAGAATGCTCTTTAATTGCCTTTCGACAGCGCCAACTCCTCCGACGAGGGATTCCATGGTTGCGCCGGACTCCGCTGCTCGGAGGGTCCGCTCGAAGTTGTCAAGGATTGGCAGCAGGGACTCGACAAGCGATTGAGCCGCAAACTTTCGGAGTTGAGCCGCTTCGGTCTGAGTTCTCTTCCGAAAGTTTTGGAAGTCGGCCATGGTTCGCAAAAGCTCTTCTTGCTTTTGAGCCAGTTCGCCGGCGAGCTTTTCTACGATGGGACGAAGATCTTGCCCTTCGGGGTTGCTGCCTCCCGACTCTTTGGGAGCTTCAGCGTTGGCTTGGGAAGGATCGTTCACGTTGGAGGATTCCGTCTTTTCGGCCGCAGAAACTTGAGCCGAGGTCTCCTCCGAAAGATTGACATCGACATTCAGAGGGTCGTTCATTTTCCCCTCTATTGTACCAATGAGGGCTACGGGGCCTTTTCGCCTTGCCCACCGAATAGAGATCGCTTTAGGTTCGAGGCGAGTTGCTGTTGTTGCCCCAGAATGAGGGCGGAGAGGATGATTGCCAAACCCCAAAACTGCATCACAGCAAGGCGCTCTCCTCGCAGCCAGAACGCATAACCCACCGTTAGCGGCGGTACAAGGAACTGGTACATCACCGCACGCGACGTTCCAAGTTGCTCCACCCCTTTGTAGTACGACACGAACGCGATCAATCCGCTTCCCAAGACCACCTGCACGAAATGCCCCCAGTTGTAGATATCGATCTGTTGGAACGGAGTCTTTAGGAAAGGTCCCAGCCCATACAGGAACACGAGGGGCGCGGCGCCACCAAAGGCCATCGTGAATGCCTGGACTGGCGTGTACTTCGAGAGCATCGGCTTAAGGGAGACCACCGACCATGCCCAGGTCACCGAAGAGAGAAGCACAATCAGGTTCCCGGTCAGGTGTCCTTCCACCGAGAGTGGTCGGCCGAGGATCACCAAGACCACACCAACAAACGAAACCAGGGCGCTTACCAATCTTAGTTTCGAAAGTTTCTCATCACCCTTCAGAACGCTAAACAGACCCGTAAAGATCGGCGAAGTCGCGAGGATGATCGCCGCCTCGGCAGGGGTGGTGAGATTCGTGCCTTCGAAGAAGAGCACCATGTACAACCCCATCGAAAGAAATCCAGAGAACCACAGTCGTCCACGATCTTCTTTGGGCGGCCACCAAGCCTTCTTTTGGAGCACGCACAGTCCAATTAAGCAAAGCCAGGTGAACCAATAGCGGGCGAAAAGTAGTCCCGGAGGCGTGAAGTCCTCGAACAAAAACTTGAGGGAAATGAAGTTGAAGCCCCAAAACAAGATCGTAACGATCAAATACAGGTTGGGGCGCGGCATCGGATCACAGTATGATGCAGAAGGCCGACATGCTTAACGACTACGCACAAACGAATTTCGGCGCCGCCAAGCGATTCCGTCTGATTCTGCGCGAGGGCGCAAACATTCGCGAAATGGGCGGCAATAGCGATCAATCGATCGCGGTGGGCATCGTGGATAACATCATGATGAATGCGCTGGAAACAAGGACCAGCGACATCCACCTGCAGCCCGAACGCGAGCAATTACGCATTCGGTACCGCCAAGATGGCGTGCTCCACACCGTTGGTTCCCTGCCTTCGGAGCAAGCATCCAACGTTCTGGCTCGTTTGAAGTTGTCGGCAGGCATGAGGATCGACGAGCAGCGCGAGCCTCAAGACGGGCGAATTGAGATGGAGTACATGGGGCGTCGCCTCAGTTGCCGTGCTTCTTGTCTTCCCTCTCTGAACGGCGAGAAGATCGTTATGCGGATTCTCGACCCAGCAGCGATGAAAGTCGACCTCACCAAGCTGGGAATGCCACGAGACGTCCTTTCCAAGTGGAGACGGGCGATCAAGGCGCCTTACGGTCTGATTCTTGTCACCGGCCCTACGGGTTCCGGAAAGACGTCCACTCTTTACGCTTCCATCAACCAGATCGACGCTTTGACTAGAAACGTCGTCACGGTTGAAGACCCGATCGAGTACGAATACGACAAGAACATCTGCCAAGTGCAGGTTTCGGAGCGTGTCGGATTCAGCCGGGTCATGCGATCGTTCCTGCGACAAGACCCCGACGTCATGCTGGTCGGTGAGATGCGCGACCCCGAGTCGCTCTCGATCGGTATCCAAGCGGGACTCACCGGACACTTGGTCCTCTCGACCTTGCACACGAACAACGCACTGGAAACCATCAGCCGGATGGTGGACATGAACGCCGAGCGCTACCTCATCTCCGGTGTTACCGTCGCAATCCTCGCTCAGCGACTGGTTCGTCTCACCTGCTACAAGTGCCGTGTGCCTTACCAGCCCACCCAGGACGAGATCGACCAGCTCAAGCTCACCCGAGCCGACCTTGCGAATGGCAAGTTCATGGTTGGAAAGGGCTGCCCAGATTGCCGAGGATCCGGATACAAGGGTCGTGTTGGCATCTTTGAACTTGCGCTTGGCACTCCTGAATTCCGCGCTGCGATCGCTTCCAGCCACGATCATGAGTCGCTGGCAAAGGCGGCGCACCGGCAAGGATTCCGAACCATGCTCGACGATGGTCGGGCCAAGGCAATGGCGGGTTGGACCAGTCCGGACGAAGTGGTACGAGCCGTTCACAGCGCGGCAATCAAGTAGGCTTACGCCGTATGCGATTCGGAGCCTGTACGTCTATTGATCAGTCGGAAAAGTGGAAGTCGGCAGGCTTCGATTACATCGAAGTCGCTGCCGCCCCGATGCGCGAGGAGGGCTGGTCCCCTGCGCCGTACGTCACGGCCGACGTTGAGGCGACCAATCTCTTCTTCCCGGGAGGCGTCAACATTTATGACGGGTCGTTTGACCCCGTCGAGCACGTGGAGATCGTCGGAGTTTGCGCCGCGGCTGTATATGCCGAGTTGATGGTTATCGGAAGCGGTGGACAGCGAAAGCACCCCGAAGGTCCCGAAGTTGGCCTTGCGTCCTTTGTCAGCATCGTCAAAGCCATGCAAGAGGCGTTTCCGCACCTTCCGCTCGTACCCGAGTCGCTCAATCGAACCGAAACGAATGTCGGTACCGATCTTGGCAAGCTCGCGCTTGCGCTTCATGCTGAAGGATTGGGTTACACCGCCGATGCCTATCACGTCCTGAAAGAGTGGGACTTTGATGGGCGAGAAGGTGGACTCGAGACACCCTCCAAAGCGTTCTGGGAAGCACAACTTCCCCACCTTCCGGTTCACGTACACCTATCCAGCATCGCGCGCACCCTCCCACAGGAAGACGACGCCCAGGTGATCGGCTTCCTCAAGCGCCTCAAGGAGCTTGGTTACGACGGAAAGATGAGCCTTGAAGGTCAGTTTGACGATGAGCAACTCGCTCGCGCCAGACCCGTGCTAGGCGCGCTTTTGTCGCAAGCCGGCTTTTAATGCCGGGATAACCCACCCCCTGTTGGAACGTATGTATTTCTGAACCATCCCCGATAGCGTCGCCCTATGAATTTCTTTACAAATGTGGTCAAACGAGCCCTAGTCGGCTTTCTTCCCTTTCTCGCCGTCGTCAGCCAGGCTCAGATTGATTACCGAGTAGCGGTTGAACCGACAGCGCGAGCGGTGCGAGTGGGCGTCACCTTCCCCAACGCAAAAGAGAAAGAGACCTTCCGCATTCCCGCTTGGTGCCCCGGTTTCTACTTCATCCTCAACTACCAAAACTCGATGTACGACGTTCGTGCGCTGGACCCATCCGGGCGAGCGCTTAAGATGTCGTTCCTCCGCGAGAAGCGGGCGTGGGAAGTCCAGAACCCTAAGAAGACGCCGATCTCGTTCCAGTATCGCGTTCGTGGCACCGATGCGGGCCTTGGTTTCTTTGGCGTGCATGTGCGAGAGTATTCGGCGTTTTTGAACGGTCCGGCCGCATTTGTCCACGTCCTGGGTCGAGAGAAAGAGAGTCATCGAGTCACCTTCAACCTTCCCGGAGGCTGGGATATCGCCACGGGAATGGACTCCAACGCAGGCGTTTACTCTGCGGCGGACTACGATGAGTTCATCGACCACCCGATCCAACTCGGACGATTTATTCGCAAGACGTTCCAAGTGGACGGCACTCCGTTCGAAGTGATTTGGGTCGCTGGGGAGCGTATTCGTTGCCTGGTCGATGAAGAAACGGAAAGGTTCCGCAAGCTCTCCATTCCCGCGAAAAAGATGTTTGGGGAGTACCCGTTCAAGCGATACGTCTACATTGTCCACCTCGAAGTCGGGGACTTTGGAGGCGGGCTCGAACACCGGGCGAGCACCGTTCTGGCAACACCGAATGCGCAAGTGCTCGGCATGGATGACCTGATCGCCCACGAGTTCTTCCACACCTGGAACGTAAAACAGATTCGTCCCGATGTGCTTGGACCCTTTGACTACACCCAACCCGTCCGAACAGGCTCTCTGTGGTTCGCAGAAGGCGTGACCGACTACTACGCGAAGGTCCACACCTACCAGTCCGGACTCCGCCCCGCTTCGTGGCTCATCGAAGAGATGGCAAACGAGATTGAAACGCTTCAGATGAGCAAAACTCGCCTGAAGCTCTCCGTTGCCGACGCGGGTCGGAAAGCTTGGGAGAATGGCGGATTCGGCGTCGATGACCTGTCCTACTACAACAAAGGGCTCGTCATGGGATTCCTGCTGGATCTAGAGATTCGCCGGGCTTCCAAGGGGACTCGCTCCCTCGATGATCTTTTCCGAAAGCTCTACAAAGAGCATCGACTCCCGAATTCAGGGTTCAGCGAAAAGCAGCTCGTCACCGCAATCAATGAGATCGCAGGGGTGAACCTCACGAAGAAGCTGAACAGCATGATCGAGACTCCCGAAGAGTTGGATTACTCGGTGCTGGAACACTTTGGACTGCGTTTGATCGAGCCTGGAAAGTCTTATCTCGACCCCTGGTTCACGCTGGACTTAGAGTCGAAGGTGCTTTCGATTGGCCCCTCGATCAAGGACTCTGGGCTCAAGCCGGGAGATCAGATCGTTTCGGGTACGGCGAAAGGGGACGATATGGTGCTACAGGTCCGCCGAGGCTCGGAGGAGCTATCCCTCACGATCGCGGGTCGGCGATATGTAGCAGGGGATTACCGGATTCAGGTGAGTCCATTTGCCACTCCGGAGCAACGCGCGAACCTTCAGCAGTACTTGAAGTTCTAGCGCCCCAATTAGAACAGTTCAGGTTCGTGGGCGCCTAGGGCGAGAATCGGAGGAACCGTAACCATCAGGAACGTTCCTCCGAGCCCGATCCAACTTGGCTCGGTAAGAGTCAGCCCCACGAGCGCGAGAAAGGTTGTTTGAACCCATCTAAGATTTGCACGACCAAAGGCCGTCCGTCTCAATCGGTAACCCGAGTAGGCACTGGAGAAGAGTGCCAGTCCGGCCAGGACGCAAACAACAAGGAGCACGCTCCAAGCTCCTAATCCGGGAACAACCGTAAAGAAATCGGTTGCGCGTTCTGGAGTCGCAGCAAGTTGCGCTCCGAACTTTGAGATTGTCCACTGCCCTTGAGTTAGCTGGAAAAGGACAAATGGGTTTGCTACCAACACAAAAAGGGTGGGCTGAATCCGAATGCCCGTCGCACACAGCCAAGCAAGGATCGTAAAGGCGCAAATGGTCGCTAGATGGACGGGGGACTGCGAGTAGATGCCCGCCAACTTGGCTAGCACAACTCCACCAAGCACGATGGCGGCGCCCAACCTTGTTGGGGACCAAACGGGCCGCGAAAGCGGAATCAGGCACGAGTAGCCCACCATGGCGGCGGTGAACTCGCTCGGCCAAGGTACCGACCATGGTCTTGCCGCTGGAGAGAAGAGGGAAAACACGGGATCGGAAAGCAGCATGCCGCCGGTTCCGATCCATCCGAGCCAAAACGTTGCTGCCAAGATTCCATCCTCGCTGGGCCGGGTGAGCAGCTTCGATTTGTGGAGTAGAATCGCGACCCCGCCAACAAGCAGAACCGTTAGCACTCCAATGATGAGAGGGATCGTGGGAACCTCGACCAAATGGTGGGCTTGGCTCCCCAAGAAGGTAACGACGGGTAAAGCGGCTGCCCAGGTAAGTAGACCGACGGCGATGCCGCCTGCAACCTCTTTTGCGACAAGAACAAAACCGATCAGGGTCGCAATGGCCCAGAAGACGAGCATCCCCGTCGTGAGCTGTTTGCCGCGCTCCGCCAAGAACTGCACCCAAATCGAAGGATCATCGTCTGGACCCGCCTGGAGGGGTTCGGTGGGCATCCGTTCGGGTTCGACCAGAAGTGTCAGGAGAATCTCGGGCGTGAGGAGACCCGGCAGAGAGCCCTGCAGCATGGGGACGTCCTTCAGATTCGCGGAATTGCCGAATGAAAAACCCTTCCAAAGCCACGCTCGCGAGTGGTCTCGACTTTGAAGGGGAGGGTATTCCAGCACCATGACCCGATCGAGGGGAGCCGCGTCGCGCGCCACCGCATCCCAACTCTTCGCTTCGGTGACCCAGACTTCCCCAGCACTACCATCCGGGCCTGACTCACCAAGGGTCAACGGCAAGAGGAGTCGGTTGAGCGTGGTGCGACTACCCGCCTCTGCTACTGAAGTCTTGATCCGGAAAGGCGTCCGAGGACGTGCGGGGTGCTCGCTCCTCCCAAACTTCAGAACCTGCTCCAGACGCTCGGGCAAAAGGGGGCGATAGGGAAAAAGCGGATTGGTGGGTGGGTTCTCTTCGCGAACGTTGAACAGCCCTTCGGAGACATCGAGGAGCCTCCCCAGACGTATCATCAGCATGTGCTCGGTGCCGGAACGGTCGTTTACAGGGGGCCATTTCACCCACAAGGGGTGACGCGCGTTGAGAGCGATGTTGGGGGTCCCGGCGGCCGTTGGAGCGATAAGAACGAGTCCAAAACGCTTTTTCTCGGCACCGTTGACGATTGTGGCGGTGAGGATGAGGGTGAGAATAGAAAGAATTCGGACCCAGAGATAGGTCCTACACGCTCGGTCTCTCAGATTCTCGGACGGTATCATATCGAGTTGGAATGGCGGTGTTTGTTGGCCTAGATTGCGGGGGTTCCTCGAGTCGAGTTCTTGCCGTCGGTTCCGAACCTGATGATATTCTCTATCAAGGTCAGAGCGGTGCCGCGAACCTTGTAAGTACGCCAGAAAGTCGGATTCGACGCAATCTGGCTCACGCGATCAAAGACTGCCCCGAGCCCGATTTCGTATGCGGCTGTTTCGCCGGGCTGATCAACGAGCAGATTCGAGAGAAGGCGATTGGTCTTTTGAGAGAGTTTTTTCCATCGGCAGAGTTGCGCGCCGAACCGGACTACACCGCCGCTCTCTACGCGGCACCCGGAACCGACCTTTGCGTCATCGCGGGCACGGGATCGCTTGTGTGTTCTCGCTCCGGTGGAAAGATCGTTAAGAGCGGCGGGCGGGGCTACATTCTTGGCGATGAAGGAAGCGGCTTCTACTTTGGTCGCGACGCCCTGGTGCAATTCTTGAACCGGAGAACCGAAGCCTCTCCGTATCTTGTAAACACCGTGCAGGAAGTTTTTGGGTCTTTAGAAGAACCAGATATCGTTGCGGCGGTTTATCGGGGTCCGAGTCCAGCGACAGTGCTTGCGAAGTTGGCCCGGGCGGTTGGCAACGATGCCGCGATGGGGCACGACTACGCCCTCCAAAGCATTGAGCGCAACATGGATGCACTTGCCAAAGTGATCGTCGGGCACATCCTTCAACATCACACCGACCAAGAAGAGGTACGAATCACTTTGAGTGGCGGAGTCTGGAAAGCGGGCAACCACTTCAAGATCACTCTTGAGGAAAAGCTAGCCGGATACCTTCCGAAGCGACACCTGCAAATCGCAAAGCTCACCAAGCCGCCTTTACGTGGCGCGGTGGAACTAGCGAGAGAAATGAACCATGGGAACTGAGTCTAGAAACCCCCGATCGTACGGGCTCGACAAAATGAGCGCGAAGGATATCGTTCGACTGATGAACGAAGAAGAGCACGCCGTTTTTCGAGCGCTCCAGGGGGTCGAAGATGCGCTCGCCCTGGCCGCAACCAAGGTATCCGAGGCCTTTCTTGCCGGAGGACGCATTTTCTACTTAGGATCGGGCACCTCGGGTCGAATCGCCACCGCCGATGCGGCAGAGATGCCTCCGACCTTTGGCATCGAAAGTGATCGATTTATCGCGATCGTCAGTGGCGGCAATAAGGCAACGAATGTCGCCGTGGAGGATGCAGAAGATGATCCGCTGGCGGCCGTGCTTGAGCTCAATGCTTACAACCTGGAATCGCGTGACGTCGTCATAGGTCTGGCCGCGAGTGGTAGCACCCCCTTCGTGGTTGCCGGTATTCGCCACGCCCGCGAAAAGGGCATTTGGACCTGCGGAATCTCGAACAACAAGAACACTTCGATTCTGCTGGAAGCCGATTTAGGAATCTTGCTCGATACCGGGCCGGAAGTCTTAACCGGCTCGACTCGCTTGAAGGCGGGTACGGCTCAGAAGTTGGCGCTCAACCGAATCTCCACCGCGAGCATGGTTCTTAGCGGAAAGGTCATTGAGAACCTAATGGTCGATGTGAAGGCCAAGAACGTGAAGCTGAAAGATCGCTGCGCGCGGATCGTAACCGAGCTATCTAATGCGACAAAAGACGAAGCGCTCGAACTGTTGGAGCAGCACGATTGGAACATCCGCACCGTGCTGGCCGTTCTCAACCAGACAAACCAGCCCGCCTAATTTGAGTTCCAAGTGCGCGGTTAGCGCACTTGGGCTCGGAACATCCACAACTGCTTTTCGAGTCCCGCGACAACTTCATGCATCAGATCGGCGGTGACTGTATCGATCTCCTCGATCGTCGCCATGAGTTCGCGAACGTGCAGGTTGGTGTTGTACAAGGCGGAGGCAATCAGCCGCACCACGTCGGAATCCTGAATCCAGCCGCGAGGCAGCAGGTCGTCCCGAGTGATGGCGGCAACGTCGCTCACTTGTCCATTCGGAGAAATGCTCAGAGCGACCATCCGCTCGGCAATCTCGTCGACGAACTCGTCCAACTCGTCGCGCAGTTCGTCAAGATGCTCGTGGACGGGCTTGAAAGAGGGCCCCACGACGTTCCAATGCGCTTGTTTCACCGCGAGCCCTAGAGCAACGAGGTCGGTGAGGGTTCCTTGAAGGGCTCGGGCGAGAGCCTCACGATTCTCGCCCGATAGTTTCAGTTCGTACATAGTCTGGGTCCACCGCGATGCGGCAATTTATCTTACGCTTGCGGCACCGGATTCTGTTGCTGAGCGAACGTTGCGTACGTAAGCCCCATCACCATTCCAAGAATCGGGAAGGTGAATAGAATCCCAACTCCGCAAAGCAGAATGCCAAGACCGCTCACTATGCCAGCCACAAGGAACAACCCGAAAAGTCCCCACGCATGCGGCTTGGAGACATTCCACGCCTCAGTTAATGCTGCACCAGCCGAGTCGCCACGAATTCCCGCATAGTACGGTGCAAGGCAAAGCCGACCAGTTAGGTAAATACCGGGAATGATACAAAGGACGGAGCCTAAAGTGGTTGCCAGCGAGTAGACGAGCGACGCAACGAACACTCCACCAAAGTTTTTGAACGGAACAAAAAGCTCGCTAATTGTCAGTTGTTGACCCTGCGACTGAAGGATCGCCATGCGCCCGAATCCGCAGAAGAAGCACATGAGGATCGAGGCCGTAACCGTTCCTGCCAGCGTTGAAAGGACGTAGGACTGTATCAGCTTGGGTATGTCGGGGTTCGGAGACGGGTCTCCAAGGATCGAGCCATAAATCAGAAAGTTAGTGCCGAAGCCTACGACGATAGCGAGTCCGTAGTAGATGAGCCCGGTGATGAAGCTGGCACCGAGCCAAACGCCGAGTTGCGCTTTCAGCAGATTGAACGACTCGCCGATCAGCTCAAAGTAAACGCCGGCTGGGCGGACCCATCCCCCGCCACCACGCTGGTAGTTCGATTGAGGATTTGTCGGAGGATAGTTGTTTTCCACGGCTGATATTTTAGACAGACTTAAGCCACTTGTCTATGCTCCAATACACCGAAGGGTCTGGATGTTTCAACGTAGACTCCTAAAGCTCTGGTTCTTCGTTCGGGATCTCGGAAGCACGCCGCCTTTTGGACCTGTCGGGATAACCACTATTTTTTGGTCGTGGACCATCCTCTCGGAAAGTCGCGTAAGTGAGTCCCATAACGATCCCGAAAACGGGCATCGTCATGAGGAGCCCGACGCCAAACAAGACGGCACCGAGCACCGACGCAAACCACGACATAGCCGCAATCAGCAGAATGCCGAAAACGTAGTCCGCACTAACCTTCCAAGATTTGCTTATCGCCTCCCCGAAACCGCAGTTGTCGATGCCTATGAAGAAAGGTGCAAAAAAGAGCCTGCCCGACAGGTACAAGCCGGGGAGCACGAAGAAGCATAAACCAAGCCCCGCAACGATTCCGGTAAAGAAGTTAACGAGATAGATAGCTCCGAATCGTTCGAGAGGGCTAAACAGGACGCCTATTGTCACTTCCTGCTTTCGATACTGCAAGATCGCCATCTTTCCCATACCGACTGTAAAGCAGGTTGCAACGGAACTAAAAAAGCAGGAGATGAAGTAGTCCTGGATGTTACTCAGTAACTTGACAGATGGCGGCAAGTTCTCAATGGGCGGGCTCCACGGCCAGGTCGTGAGCCACGGATTTTTGAAGATGAGGTGGGCAGTTGTCGGACCAAACCACAACAGCAACGTCCAAAAGGAAGCTTGAATCCACAGCGAAGGGCGCGCGCGCACAAAGTCGAACGCCTGATTAAGGAAGCCAACGTAAATCCCTTTTTCAGGGAACTGAATTTGATGAGCCTTGAAGGAACGTCCGCCTTTGGAGACTCCGTTGGATTGCCCAGACACAGTGGGCATTATACGCAAAAGAGTCCTGCATTGATCTTTAATGCAGGACTCTTTTAATAGTCTTAACGTGGTACCTAGAGTATTACTCGTTGACTTGGACGAGTTCGTAGGCTTCCACGATATCGCCCTCTTGGAAGTCTTCCCAGTTATCGAATGTGATACCGCACTCCATTCCCATGGTGACTTCGCGAACGTCGTCCTTAAGGTGCTTGAGCGTTGCCACCGAACCTTCGTAGACAACCTCTCGACCACGCTTGATCCGTACCTTCGCGTTTCGAGTGACCTTGCCTTCTTGAACGTACGAACCCGCGATAAGCCCCTTCTTGGAGAACGAGAGGCGGACCCGAATCTCGATGGTTCCAAGTTCGTGCTCCTCGAACTTCGGAGCGAGCATTCCCTTAACAGCCGCTTCGATGTCTTCGATCAGTTCGTAGATGATCGAATAAGTTCGGATTTCAACCTTCCGCTTCTCGGCTTCCTTCTTCGCCTCACCTTCTGGCTTCGAGTTAAAGCCAACGATGATGGATTCCGAAGCCGCGGCGAGATCGACGTCTGCCTTATTGATAGAGCCAACACCGCTGAGGATGATTTTGCACTCGACTTCCGAGTTCCGAACCTTCTCGAGCATGCCCTTGACGGCTTCCACCGAACCTTGAACGTCTGCCTTAACGATGAGGTTCAAGACTCGGAGACCGTCGTCTTGCATGCGCTGACGCAGCTTGCTAAGGGTAAGACCCCGGCTAGCCGTTGTCATCGACTTGATCCGGTCGCCCATGACTCGGTTGTCTGCAACCTCACGAGCGGACTTCTCATCGACGAACCACTGGAGGGTGTCACCCGCGCCCGGCACTTCGTTGAGACCAAGAATCTCAACCGGTACCGAAGGTCCCGCCTCGGTCAGCTTTTCGCCCCGATAGTCGGTCATGGCCTTGATTCGACCGTAGGTGTTGCCCACGACGATCGAATCACCCGTTTTGAGCGTTCCGTTTTGAATCAGAAGTGTTGCGACGGGGCCTCTTCCCTTTTCAAGCTTGGCCTCGATGACAACGCCCTTCAGCTCGCCCTTAGGGTCTGCCTTCAGTTCCATCACGTCGGCTTGCAGAAGGATGAGTTCCAGAAGCTCGGGAACGCCTTCGCCGGTGTGTGCGGAAACGTTCTGCGTGATGACCTGTCCACCGTACGCCTCTGGAATCACGTTGTGTTCGGGAAGCTGCTGGAGCACTCGGTCCGGGTTTGCGGAAGGTTTGTCGATCTTGTTGACCGCAACGATCATCGGACAATCCGCAGCCAGAATGTGCTGGATGGCTTCTGCCGTTTGGGGCATGATGCCGTCGTCAGCGGCAACCACCAGAATGGCGATGTCGGTGACTTTGGCTCCGCGAGCACGCATGTTCGTAAACGCTGCGTGGCCCGGGGTGTCGAGGAAGGTGATGAGACCTTCCGGGAGTTCGACTTGGTACGCACCGATGTGCTGGGTGATACCGCCCGCTTCCTTCGCGGCGACATTCGCCTTTCGAATGTAGTCGAGAAGGCTGGTCTTACCGTGGTCGACGTGACCCATGATGGTCACGACGGGCGATCGCTTGATCGCTCCGCCCTTCTTGGGGGCGTCGGATGCTTTGGGCTTTGGCTTGGCGGCCTCTTTAAAGGTGACCTCAAATCCGTAGCTTTCAACAATCTTCGTAGCTTCTTCATCGGTCAGGGCGTTTCCAACCGCTTTCATGATGCGGAACTTGGAAATCATCGCCTTCTGAATCTCGGGTTGTCCGATTCCCAGGGCGAGCGCGATATCTCGCGGCGTGCAGCCGGGCTTAAGTGCGATCAGTTTGGACTCAAGTTGCTCCAGTGAGCCTGCTCGAACGAGATCGAGCGTATCGTTATCGACCTCAAAGGAGACTCCATCGTGCTCAATTCCTAAGTCGTTGAGCACGAGATACACCTGTCCAGGCCTGATCTCAAACTCGCTAGCCAGTTCGGCGATATTCGCGGTCATTGCTTTCTTCTTTACCTCAGTTGACATAACAGTTGGTTCTTGAGCGCCAGGCGTTCAAAATCTGTGATTGCGCCTTTCAAGGCGCGGTCGAGACGGCCTTTCTTAAGGCCCTCTTGGATGCAGGTCTCGGCGCGGCATAGGTACGCACTGCGACCATGACCCGCAAACAAAGCAACGCCTCCCGAGATCCCTCGAGAGACGCGCAAAAAGCTAGATGGATCCGCTTTGTGCTTACATGCTATACAAGTTCGAATCGGCATTGGGTGGACATCACCTTGCTCCACCCTTTTCAGAAGCGGCTTGGCTTTCGCTTCGAATGTCGATTTTCCACTCCGTAAGCTTGGCTGCCAGTCGAACGTTTTGTCCGCCCTTGCCAATGGCTAGTGAGAGTTGCCCATCGGGAACAATGACGTAAGCGCTCTTCTCGTTTTCGTTCAACCTGATGGAGTTGACCTTTGCCGGAGAGAGGGCTTCGATGATGAATTCTTTCGGATCCTCTTTGTAGAGGACCACGTCGATCTTCTCATCGTAAAGCTCTTCGGTGATCGCTTGTACGCGAACGCCTCGCGGGCCGATGCATGCGCCGATCGGATCGACGCGCTCGTCTGTGCTGTAAACCGCGATCTTCGCCCGTTGACCCGCCTCGCGAGCAACGTTCTTGATCACAACTACGCCGGAAGCGATCTCGGGGACTTCGATTTCGAAAAGTCGCTTGAGAAGCTTGGGGTGCGTTCGGCTGACAATCACTCGCAGGCGTCGCTGAGAATCGTCCACCTTGTAAACGAACACCTTCAGGCGATCGTTCAGGCGGTACGGCTCGGTGGGAACCTGTTCTCGCTTTGGAAGCTCGGCTTCCACTTTGTTGACGTTGACGTAAACGTTTTGACCGTCCTTTCGGCTGACTTGTCCGGTTACGACATCGTCTAGCTTCTCGGCGAAAACGTCATGAATGCGGCGCGTTTCTGCGTCTCGCAGCTTTTGCGAGAGGACTTGCTTCGCGGTTTGGGCCGCGATTCGGCCAAAGCGGTTCGGATCGACGTCGACTTCAATGAAGTCGCCAACCTCGGCATCCGACTTGCGCTTGAGCGCTTCGGCGAGGCTGATCTGCAGAGAGGGGTCGGTAACTACACCCACTACTTCCTTCTCTACCGAAACTGTCCAACCCTTTTTAGGGTCGAGTTTCACGCTCACTTCCCCACGAGCACCCACGTATCGGCGATACGCGGCCGCCAGCGCTTCTTCCAATTCGCGCTGCAGCTCGGCTAACGGCAGGTCACGCTCTTGCGCAATCTGATTGAGCTCTTGCAAAATGTCCATCGACTCCTCCTTAACTTGTCAGGGGTTGTGAATAAAAAAGGTGGCCTTAAGCCACCCTTCAATCGGCGCCCTTACTGTAACGTTAGTTTAGCACATTCGCCCTTTCGCTGGGGAGATTGCGGTCAAACTATAGGGCTGACGGGAAACCGTCTGTCCCATGATCACCCCAAATTTTTTGAGTCTGGAAGGCCGCGTCGCCATCGTTACCGGAGGCGCATCGGGCATTGGGCGGGCGACCGCTTGCCACCTTGCGGCCCAGGGCGCGGTAGTGGCAATTCTCGACCGGAACGACGTTGGCGCGAACGACGTTGTTGCGGAGATTCATCGTCACGGTGGCTCGGCAAGAGCATGGGAAGTCGATGTCGCCGACGCTGAGGCACATAAATCGGCTATCGACAATGTGGTCACCGAACTCGGACGACTCGACATCCTGGTCGCGAACGCGGGGATCAACGGGCTTTGGGGAGCCCTCGAACAAATCCCTATCGAAGAGTTCGATCGCACGATGAACATCAACCTTCGAGGCACGTTCATCAGCGTGCAAGCTGCGGTGCCGCACATGAAGGAGCGTGGTGGGTCCATTGTGATCACCTCCTCCATCAATGGAACCCGTTACTTCGGAGGCGGGGGTCTTTCGGTGTACGCCGTGAGCAAAGCGGGTCAAGCCGCTCTCTCGAAGATGCTCGCCCACGAACTAGGACCGTTCCGTATTCGAGTCAACACGGTTTGTCCGGGCGGGGTGAAAACCAACATCGGCGACAGCACCACTTGGTTGAGCGATCGCCCCGTTGGAGTGCCGCGCAAATATCCGGAAGGCAACATTCCATTAACGGGCTGGGAACCCGCCGATGCGGATCAGGTGGCGAAGGCGATTCTTTTCCTTGCTTCCGATGCGGCCGACCACATCACCGGGACCGAGTTGTTTGTCGACGGCGGACAATCGCTCATCTAGATCGATCTGCCCCAACAGAAGGTGTTCGCAACGTTTTTCGTTCTCGAAGGTTAGATACACTTTAATCGTGGATCGAATCCTTCTTGCCGCTCCCAGAGGCTTCTGCGCAGGCGTCGCCTACGCAATCGAGGTTGTAGACCTTGCCCTCAAGATTCATGGCGCGCCGCTTTACGTACGCCACGCGATCGTCCACAACGAATGGGTCGTCAAGAGTTTCGAGTCTCGCGGAGTGATTTTTGTCGAGGATATCGACGACATCCCTTCTGGCTCGGTGGTGGTCTATTCCGCCCACGGCGTTTCTCCAGAAGTGCGCAGACAAAGCAAAGAGCGCAACCTCACAATCATCGACGCCACCTGCCCGCTCGTCACCAAGGTCCACAACGAGGCCAAGCACTACGCCGCCAAGGGCTACTTCATGGTCTACATCGGACACGAGGGTCACGTGGAAGCAGAGGGGACGATGGGTGAGGCACCGGACCGAATGGTTCTTGTCGAAACGCCCGAGGACGCGGAGAAACTTGACCTCCCTCACTACGAAAAATTGGCCGTTCTCACCCAGACGACGCTGAGCGTAGACGAGGTTAACGCAACTCTCTCCGTTTTGGAGCGCCGATTCCCGCACATCGAAAAGCCACCCAAAGGCGACATCTGCTACGCGACCACCAACCGCCAAATGGCGATCCGAGATCTCGCCCAGCAGTCCGATCTGATTCTCGTCGTTGGCTCCACAACCTCTTCGAACAGCAACCGCCTGCGCGAAGTGGCCGAGCAACTCGGCACCGAGGCTCACCTGCTCATGTCGCCGGAGGAAGTAAAGGCGGAATGGAAGACCGATTACAAGACGGTCGGAATCTCGTCGGGCGCATCCACGCCTGAAGTTTTGGTCGAGGCGATCATTGGCGAGCTCATTAAGGGACGCACCGATGTGAGCGTCGAGGTATTGGAGACGATCCGAGAGGACGTAACGTTCAAGCCCTCTCGCGACTTGATTCAGTTAGCAATGGCGAAATCCTGATCGCTTGTTGAGCGATCAGATTTCGTTGCCCCACTGATCCTGAACCTTCTCGTAGGTTTCGAACGGGTCGTTCATTTCGACATAGCGTGCCTTGTCGTACTGCACACCGTTCCAGTCGATGGCGTACTGTCCGGGGCGCTTCCTTGCGAGAATTTTCTCGATCAGCTTGGCTCGGCCCTTTGCACGAGTGTCCTCTGGGGGGTCGGTGACCGCCATGGTCACATCGAGCTCCGAAACCATCTTGCGAACCGGGTGCATCTCGCACCAGGCACCATAGAGGGAGAGCTCCGGGTTGATGTTGTGATACTCGAGATCGACGGAGTGGAGAGCGTCATCCGACCAATCCAACTTTTCCGACTCCATGTAGCTCTCGACAATCTTCTTCTTGGCGACCCAGTCCAAACGATCGCCCATCTCCATCGGGTCTTTCTCCAGACCGTTCAAGGTGGCCTCCCACTCGTTAAGGACCCAATCGGTTTCCTCCGATTCGCCTCGGTAAACCTGAGCCACCTCTAAGTAAGCGCGTTGAACATCAATGGCAGAGATCGTGCCGCCCATCAAACGCTCGGAGAGCCAGCGATAGCTCTCGTCGCGCGAAATCTGTCGCATTGCGATGAGCGGCGAAGAGAGCTGAACGTCGTATGGCGCGATCCCGTCTTCACAAGTTCTAATTGCAAGCCGGGTGGTGCCCACCTTCAACGCGTAGGCGTATTCGTTTTGATTGCTCTCTCCGAACAGCACGTGGAAGCGGGTCATTCCATTGTAGGAATAGAAAGTCTCCCACTTGGGATTGATGAGCGCCCGATTGAATCGCACCCTTGAGGCGACAGTTTTCAGAATGTGGTCGGCCCTTTGGGAAAGCTGAAACTTGACGTCGGGATCGGGGATCACGCTGTAAACGTTGCTCACCCAGATGTAGTCGATGGGGTTCTCAACCATCTCCTGATAGGAAGGTCGGAATCCGGAGACGAGGACATGGCCCCCGACTCGCCCAACTCCGGCGAAGATTTGCCGGGTCACAAGGAACGGATAAAGGAGGTCGATTCGCCCCCCAAGCAACTCTTCATCTGCCTTCACCAGATAGTTCTCGTGACAGCCAAAGGTGTGTCCACCGAAGTGGTCCACCGAGTTGTTGTAGACGCTGATCGAATCGTCGAGGCCCAGTTCGCGTAGCGCACGTACGATGAGTTTGTGTCCCGCTCGATCGTTTGCGATCAGGTCCTTGATCGACCGACACTCGGCGGTGGCGTACTCCAAGTGAGACCCGACCGCATCGATGTAAAGCCGGGCGCCATTGATGAGGAACCCACCCGATTCTGCAGGCTCAAAGACTTCATCGCGAGAGTGCAGATCCAGCGCTCCGACCTTCATGTCGTAAAACGCGTAGTCTTTGATCGCCTCAACCGCCCCGGCCGGATTTCCAAGCGTCTCATCAGCTACTAGGCAGCCGAATTCCGTCTCGACTCCAAAGATCCGCTCGTGGGGCTTTTGCATGAATGTTCCTATCTACGCCGTTTAGACGTTTTTGAACCGCATTTGGCTACCCGCCAAGGGGCTTAGACTTCATTTGCACCCAAGTTCGCGGAAACTTCGCGGGTGTCGATTTTATCTTTGCGTAGACGGGAAGCACGCGCAAAATCTCTTCTCCGTCTCCACTGGGAACGGGCACGGTTCGAGTTTCTCGCAGCGTGATTCCAAGTTGAGCGAAGGCATCGTTCCAGAGATCATCGTTAGGGGTTCGAAGGGGCACGACCAGCCCGCCTTTTCGGCAAAGGTGCGCGCTAAGCTCCAATTGAACCGGAAGAGGCGCAAGGGCGCGACCCGTGACGAAGTCGAACTCCTCCCTACTGTCCCACTCTTCGATCCGGATTTGGTGCGCAGTCAGGTTGGGCAAGACCTGTTCTTTGAGAAACCCGATCATCTTCCCTGCTGAGTCAACACAGGTCACTTTCAGATCGGGTCGAAACAGGGCGATCGCAAAGCCCGGCAATCCGGGGCCGGTGCCAAGATCCAGTACCTCCGCGCCTTCAGGAATCAGCGGCAGCAGAGTCAGCGAGTCCAGCAAGTGCCTTGCCCACGCTTCGCTTTGCGGCACTCGGGTTAGGTTGGTGGTTTCGTTAACCCTATACAGTTCTCGCTCGTACTCAAACCAGCGCTCCAAAACATCGGGTTCGCAGGGAACCTCCCATTGGGCCAAAGTGGTAATCAGCGCTGACGGAAGAGTGTTCAATAGGATTTGAAGATACCGGTCGGCGGGCTCTTATAGAACCGTCGAACACCGTCTAAACTGTGGATTCCAGTATGTCTAAATTCAACTTTCCGGCGACGATCCTCGCGATCTGCTCGCTAGCGACCTTCGCTTCGGGTCAGCTCGATGGAACGATCGCGGACGCTCCCATTGCCAAGAAGGTGGATCACATCACCACTCTGCATGGGCAAAAGCGAAACGATCCCTATCATTGGATTCGAACCAAGTCTTCTAAAGAGACCATCGCCCACCTTAACGCCGAAAACGCCTACACGGACGCGATTCTGAGCCCGTTCTCTGATCTAAAGGAGTCTCTTTACAAAGAGATCATCGGTCGGATCAAGGAAGACGATTCAGACGTCCCGTATCTCAGCAAGGGCTACTATTACTATTCGCGGTTTGAAAAGGGCAAGGAGTATCCGCTCATTTGTCGAAAGAAGGGGTCTCTGCAAGGGAAAGAAGAAGTGATCGTGGACGGGAACGCTCTTGCAAAGGGCAAGAAGTTCTTCAGCCTGGGAGCAACGGAAGTTTCTCCGAACTCGCGGTACCTGGCTTACTCCACCGACTACACCGGATTCCGGGAGTACTACGTCAAGATCAAGGATCTTCAAACTGGAAAAATCCTTTCCGACGAGATTGGAAAGGCGAACCAGTTGGTCTGGGCGAGCGACTCCAAAACCATTTTCTTTGTCACCGAAGATAAGGCGAAGCGTTGGGACAAAGTTTGGCGCTACACCGTCGGTTCCAAATCCAAGCCTAAGCTGGTGGTGGAAGAGAAAGACGAGCTGTTTTGGACTTCCATCGGGAAGTCTAACGACGACCGCTTCCTCTTCATCGATATCGGTTCGAAAGACACGAACGAGGTTCACTACCTCCCGCTCGATCGGCCGACAGGATCCCCGACGCTCATTGCGAAACGCGGAACCAAGTCGAAGCTGCAAGTCGACGCTTATAAGAACGAGTTCTTCATCAGCACCAACGACAAGGGAGCGAACTTCCGGCTTGTTCGGGCACCGATCTCTCGACCCGGCGCTTCCAATTGGAAGGAGGTGATCCCTCACCGTCCGATGTCGGTTCTTTCGGGCGTTGCTTGCTTCAAAGACTTCATGGTGGTTTCTCAGCGCGAAGGTGGTTTCACCCAACTTGCTCTTCGAGACTACAAAACGGGCAAGCTCACACCTCTCAAGACGGAGGACTCACCAGGCACGATCAGCCTTGGCGCAAACCCCGAGTACGACACCAAAACGATTCGGTACGAGTTCACTTCTCTTCGACTGCCCGAATCCACTTACGAGTACGAGGTGAAATCTGGAAAGTCGAAGCTGCTCAAGAGGGCACCTGTCCTTGGCGGTTACAAGCCATCGGATTACGTTTCGTCCGTTGTTTGGGCAACGGCACGAGACGGCAAGACGCGGGTCCCAATCTCGTTGGTCAGGAAGAAGTCGACCGTCCCTTCGAACAAAACGCCCCTCATGCTTTACGCCTACGGCAGTTACGGGGCTCCGAGCGATCCGTACTTCTCCGTTTCGCGATTGAGCCTTCTTGACCGAGGCTTTATCTTTGCGATTGCTCACATTCGTGGCGGCGGTGAGTTCGGACTGCCGTGGTACGAAGACGGAAAGATGGGCAAGAAGATGAACACCTTCACGGACTTCATCGACTGTGCCGACTACTTGGTAAAGAAGGGCTACACCTCGCCGAGCCGAATGGCTATCAACGGTGGCAGCGCCGGAGGTTTGCTCATCGGAGCGGTGGTCAACTTACGACCAACCCTCTGCAAGGCGGCCATTTTGGACGTACCGTTCGTTGACGTCATCAATACGATGCTCGACGAGACTCTTCCGCTCACCGTGGGCGAGTTCGTCGAATGGGGCAATCCAAAGGTCAAATCGCAGTACGACTGGATGATCAAATATTCGCCCTACGACAACATCGTGCCCAAGGTCTATCCCGACATCTTGGTTAACACGTCGATCAACGACTCGCAGGTGATGTACTGGGAGCCTGCGAAGTACGTGGCCAAGATGCGCGCTAACAAGACCGACTCCAATGCGTTGCTCCTGCGATGCAACATGGATGCAGGTCATGGCGGAGCTTCTGGTCGCTACGAGCGATATAAGGAAGTCGCCGAAATGTACACATTCGTGCTGAGCAGCCTGAATCTCGCACGGCAGTAAATTCTCCTCATGAATCCCCGAAGCGGTGCCGCTTCGGGGATTTTTTTGTGCGTCCTGCTCTTCCTCAGACCGATAATTGAAGCTCATGAGTGCGGTCCTCACTTCCCTACTTGTTGCGGCATCCACGATGATCGACAACGGCAAGGGAGGAAGCATAACCGTGATCCCTCGATCTGGCGGACTCCCCGCGCCGCACCCGTACGCGATCTCCCCCGACGGCGGCACCATTGTTGGACAGTTTGCCCCCGGAAATCCGTTCGTGTTCCGCTCCGGTAACATCACGCGCTTTCGACCTTCCACCACCGTCGACGATGTTTACACTCAAGCGGTGTCGCAGGGCGGAAAGGTCATTGTCGGTCGAGCAGGTCGCGCCTATGCTTTCTCGGCTGGAAAACTAACCCTCTTCCCCAAACTGGAAGGCGTTGAAGATTCCTTTGCCTATGGGGTGTCGGACAACGGCTTAGTTGTGACGGGCTACGCAGAAGGTGCGGAAGAGACTCAAGCCTTTCTTTGGACTCCCGGCCAAAAACCAAGTTTCCTACCGCCCGTGGATCTTTACGAGCGCCTCATGCCCACGGGTATCGACGGCAAAGGGCAAACCGTGTGCGGGATCGCCTCCGATGGCGTGGAAACCATGCCGTTTGTAGGCACACTCAAGAAGACCACACTTCTCAAGCTCCCGAAAGGAATGAAAGAGGGTGCGGCGCACGGCATTGACGCTACTGGCACAATCACGGTGGGTCTCGCCCACAACAGTAAGCAAACCCGAGCGGTTGTCTGGCTTGGTAGCAATCCAACTCTGCTCCCGAATCCACAGAAAACCTTGGTTAGCGAGGCCGTTCTGGCGAAGAGTATTTCTCGCGACGGTTCCCTGATCGGGGGATCGGTCGGAGAGCGCGCGATGGCCTGGGTGAAGACGCCGAAGGGGTTCGAGGGCCGGCTTTTGTCTGAATGGCTGAAAGCCAAAGGGGTCTCCGTTAGCGGATGGTCTCTGGAATCAGTCACTTCCGTCGCTGCCACCTCTAGCGAATGGTTTCTCACCGGTTTCGGCCACTTCGGTGGGCGCGAAGCTGGGTACCTGGCTCGAATCAAGCGGTAGCCAGACGTGATGGTCTTTAGCGGCCTGAAGGCGTATACGGTCCGATTTCGGGAAGCATTTTCGAAACCCCGCACAGGACCGTCTTGTATATTGATCGTATGCGTAAGCTCGGCGTTGCACTGTTTGTCGTCTCTGCGATCGGCCTTATCGGCTGCTCCAAACCATCTGTAGAAGGCAAATGGGAATCGGTGGGTGCAACCATGCAAGGCTTGCCTCCTTCGGCCCAGATGAATCTAACGGCCGATTACGCTGGTTCGAACGTGACGGTCGTGATGGACATGAAGCAGCCGATTGCCATAAAGGTGACCGCCACGGGGACTTACACTTTCGATGGCAAAGTGGTGACCCACAAGTTCACCAAGGTCGAGACCGACATGTCAAAGGTTCCGGCTGCGGTTCGGCCAATGCTGGAAGGCCAGTTAAAGTCCGATGTCATGGCAAAGCAAATGTCGACCTCGAACGAGGTGACCTTTGAGGGCGATACGATGATCCAGAAGGATAAATCGGTCACGCAAAAATTCACCCGCGTAAAGGGCTAAGGCTATAGCCATCGGCGATCTAGGATCAGATTCCAGCACGATTTGTGACGGCAATCACGAACCGACCTCTACAGTGACCTTGTATAGTGACCGTATGCGAAAGCTCGCGGTTGTCTTCTTTGTTGTTTCTGCGGTCGGTTTAGTCGGCTGCTCTAAGCCGTCGGTTGAAGGAAAATGGGAATCCAGCGCGGCGAACGTAGAAGGTCTCCCTGCGGGATCCGAAGCTAAGTTCGTTGTCGAGTACGCAGGTTCGAATGTGACGGCGATCCTCGACATGCAGAAGCCGATTGCTCTGAAGATGACGGCGACCGGAACGTACACCTTCGACGGTACGAAGCTTGAGCACAAGTTTGCAAAGGTCGATGTCGACACTTCCAAGCTTCCGGCAATGGCTCGTCCGCTGGTCGAAGCTCAGCTGAAGAAAGAAGACCTCGCAGGCAAAATGTCCGGCGTTCAAGGAATCTCTTTTGAGGGCGCAGATACGATGGTCCAGAAGGGCGCCAAAGGCGACACGAAGTTCACTCGCGTCAAGGCGTAAAAAATCTGTCCTCACTTGAAAGCCCCCGCGTTCTATACGCGGGGGCTTTTTTGATTTACCAGGCGTAGTGCTCGGGAGCCGTCTTGAACGGCGGGAAGATGGCGTCAATCTTCTCGTTTAGCTCGGCATCGATGTTGATCTCCAGAGCACGCATCGAACCTTCCAGTTGTTCGATGGTTCTTGGACCAATGATCGGGCCCGTCACGTACGACTTGCTTAGAGTCCAAGCCAGAGCAACATCGGCGGGTTGTTCGCCAATCTCTTCGCAAAGATTCTCCCATGCCAGAAGCTGGTCGCCCTGCTTTTCGAGAATGCTCTTCGTCCAGTCGCCGCGCCTTCGAACGCCGCCTTCGGTCTTCATGACGCCGCCCAGGACGCCACTTCCGAGCGGGGACCAAGGAATGATTCCAACGCCGTATGCTTCGCAAGCCGGAGCCACTTCGAGTTCGATTTCGCGTTGAATGAGCGAATACTTGCTCTGCTCAGAAACAAGGCCAAGATAGTTGCGTCGCTTGGCGGTTTCGTTCGCCTGAACGATGTTCCAAGCCGCGAAGTTGGAGCTACCCGCGTAAAGAATTTTCCCCTGGTGGCGCAACACTTCAAACGCTTCCCAAACCTCATCCCAAGGAGCGTCCCGGTAGATATGGTGCATCTGATATAGATCGATGTAATCCGTCTGCATGCGCTTGAGACTCGCATCGCATGCTCTTCGAATGTGGAGAGCGCTTACCTTCTCCGTGTTGGGCCACTTCTCTTGCAGTCCGCTGCCCATGGGGTTGTAAAGCTTGGTCGCCAGCACCACCAGCTCACGCCGCTCCCCGCCTAGAGCGAACCACTCACCGATAATGTTCTCGGTGATGCCCTCGCCCAGTTTCCAGCCGTAGATGTCGGCGGTGTCAAAGAAGTTGATGCCCAGTTCGAGGGCACGGTCCATGATTCGGAACGCGTCCTCTTTCGAAGTATCGACACCAAAATTCATGGTGCCCAAACAGAGGCGACTGACTAATAATCCGGTTCGGCCAAGGTGGGTGTAATGCATGGTTCCCTCGTCCCGAGTCTACGCTCGATAAGGCGGGAAAAATCAAAAAATCCCCCTAATCCAGAGAATTCAACATTCTCCAGATCAGAGGGATCTTATGGTTCGGTTAGTAGCCGATCGGCGCGGTTGGTTCTAGCACTTCGATCGTCGTTTCCGAAGTGACTCCATCCACGTCGATGATGAGCTTATACTTGCCTGCTGGGGCAATACCACCACTCAGTCGACCGTTCCATCGCACACGGTTAACGCCCGCCTTCACGGGGACGCCATCGCCGGAGAGGACGATGTTCTCCTCACCCTTCGCGTTGATGATCTTCACCGCCCCGACCTTTCCTTCTTTGGCAAGGTGGTAGTAAATGAACGTGCCGGGTTGGGTGTTTCGGGACTGGTACACCTGATCGCCATCCCAGCTCGAGCCGGCGACGAAGCCCATTCGGATGATCGGTTGCGGCGAGAAGGCGGCAACCTGAGCCTTCGCCTTCTCGGGGGTCAAACCTTCGAGAAGACTAACGTCGATCGTCCAGATCGATCGTCCGTGGGTGCCGACAATAAGGTCCTTCATCTCGGGATGAACGCTCAGGTCGTGAACCGCAACGGTCGGGAATTGGCCTCGGAGCTTCGACCAGGTCTTGCCTCGATCCAGGGAGAATCGAAGGCTCATTTCTGAACCCAAGAACAAGAGGTCAGGGTTGTGCTCGCCTTCTCGCACCACGTAGACCGAATCGTACTCGGGAAGCCCACCCGCAAGCGAAGTCCAAGTCTTTCCGAGGTCTTCGCTGACGTAAACGTACGGCTTGAAGTCGTCGGTTCGGTGACCGTCGAGCGTTACGTAGATTCGATCTTTGCTCCACTTGGAGAGGAGAACGCGGCTCACCCAAACGTCGGTCGGTCGACCGGGCAACTTGGCACCAACATCGGTCCAGGTCTTTCCTCCGTCAGCAGTGACATGCACCATGCCGTCATCGGTGCCTACGACAATCCGATTCGCATCGATTGGCGATTGGCCGATGGTGACGATCGTGCAGTGGTTCTCTGCACCCGTTGCCTCCTCGTTTACGCTTAATCGGCGAGAGATGGCACTGGTGCTGGTTTTGATGACGCTCTCCGTGGTTAGGTCGGGAGAAATCGCCTTCCAGGTGTTGCCCCGGTCGGTCGACATCATCAGCTTGTTGGATCCAACGAACACCGTCTTAGGATCGTGGGGGCTCAAAAGGATTGGCGTGTTCCAGTTGAATCGCAGCCGTGGGGCGGCGGGCTTCGGCGCATCCTTTCCTTGCTCCTTTTCGATCTGGTCAATCAGCTTTCGGTGAGCCGCAAGAGCTTCGTTATCGACGGGGCGAATGCTTCGTCGCTCGCCCGTGCGGACGTTGATCCGTCCAACCGCGCCACCCTGAGATTCGGCGTACACCCACTCCGGCTCCTTAGGATCGACTTGGACATAGAACCCGTCGCCACCGTAAAGGCTGAACGCGTCGGCGAAGGTCGGACCACCGCGGAGCGTTTGTGTGGGAAGACCCCAACTACCGTTGTCCTGAAGACCGCCGTACACCCAGTACGGGCGCTGGAAGTCATGGGCGACGGCATAGAACTGACCGATCGGCATCCGGTTCAGGTGCTCGAAAGCACCGCCCTTGTCTCGCGATTGCGAAACGCCTCCATCGTGACCAACCAACACGTGATTGGAGTTCTTGGGATTCACCCACAGGGCGTGCATGTCGGCGTGGATGCTGTTTTGTGCGACCAGTTCCCAGTCCTTGCCCAGGTTCTTGGAGCGCATCAGGTAAAGACCACCGATGTACCAAGTCTTGTAATCGTTGGGATCGATAAGGGGGAGGCTGAAGTAGAAGGGCCGCGGGTTCAGCTGCTTCATGAGCTGCCAGGAGTCGCCACCGTCTTTCGACATAAAGATGCCGCCGCCGTTGAACTGACTTCCGCTCGGAACTTGGAATCGCGGGTCTCGCGGGGGTTGAGGTCGGTTAGCAGCTTGCCCGCTGTTAACGCCGCCCATGTTGTTTCGGTTGCCACCTGCGCTCTGAGCCGATCCCGTTGCTTGGCCCGTTGCGCCCGTGGGACGAGCCGCCCCCGATCCTTGCACACCCGAAACTGCCGTACCCGAGGCTGCCGGACCGCCCTGACCGGGAGGTGGGGACTGGAATCGGACCGCCGCTCCATCCGCTCCCGGGAGTCGATACTCCACCGTTGCGATCATGATCTTCGGATCCTTTCGGTACAGGCTCAAGCCAATTCGACCAAGCGGGGCTTGGGGCAATCCTCCACCGAGCCGCTTCCAAGACTTTCCGCCATCTTTGGACTTATAGATGCCTGCGTTGTATCCGCCGCTGTAGAAGACCCAAGGCTTTCGGAGTCGTTCCCAAGCACTGGCATAAAGGGTGTTCGGATCCTCTGGATCGAGGTCGAGGTCGATGATTCCAGTTCGGTCGTCCAGATAGAGCACCTTGGACCAGGTCTTTCCGCCGTCGGTGGATTTGAAAAGTCCTCTTTCTTCGTTCGGACCCCAAAGTCGGCCAAGCGCCGCAACCCATACGATGTTCGGATTGGTCGGGTGAACCACGATCTTGCTAATGTGGCGCGTCTCGGTAAGACCGATGTGCTTCCAGGTTTTTCCGCCATCGGTGGACTTGTAGACACCGTCTCCCCATGCAACCGAGTTTCGACTGCTCTGCTCGCCTGTGCCAACGTAAACGATGTCCGGGTTCTCGGGCGAGATGGCTACGGCTCCGGAACTCACTGAGCTCCCTGTGTCGAAAACGCACGTCATGGTCGTTCCCGCGTTCTCGGTTTTCCAGATTCCACCGGAAGCTGTCGCGACGTAGAAGAGCTCCGGTCGCTTTTCGTATACGGCAAAGTCCATGATCCGACCACCCATATTGGTAGGACCCAGTTGACGCGGCTGAAGCGCGTCGAGGAAGGATGCAAGGGGACCTTCGCTTCCTGGTCGAGTGGGAGCCGAAGCTCTTCCTCCTCCGGAGTTGAAAGGATTACCCTGACCGTAGGCGGTGACCGAAGCACCGGCAACGAGCGCGGCAAGGAAGAGAGACGATAAACGCATAACTACATAGGGCTTTTACCTAAGGTAAAGCCGGATTCGCTCCGATTTTCCGCTAAAAACGAAGAAGGTGGGTTTCTGATTGAGACTTGCCGATAATCGATTTACAGAGTCACTCTAACCGGCAAATGAACCGGGGAGGGTGCTGCGCAATGCGGTGGGGGACCGCATGGGTTAATAGAATGGATACGCTGAGTTTTCTGTACGGTCTGATCGGGGGGATGGCCGCTGTCATCGCCGCGGACTTCTTTTTCTATAAATGGGGAAAGAATGCTGCTTCCGATGTTGCCCCGCCTTCAGCGATCGTTCACTCGAATCCCGAGCTTGAGAATCAACTTTTATCCGCCAAGCAGGAGATCGAGACGCTCAGAACCGAACTCGAATCCCTAAAGGCGTTGCCTTCAGAAGTGTCCAGTGACTCTGTGGACGAGCCAAGTTGGCCCGATCAGCGGCTTATTGTTGCCCAGTTAGAAGCGCGTCTTCAAGAACTTGAATCCAATCCGGTCGAACCGGAATCCTCCAACGATGAGCGCGAAGCCGAGCATGAGCAGGCGCTCGAAAAGCTTCGGCAGGAAGTCGCGGCCGCAACTTCGGAAGCTCAGGACTCCCGAGCCGAGTTAGCCACGGCAAAGGAAGAGCTTCAACGAGCTCGAGCAGAGTTGGTCAGGGTCGTTACCGGAGGACAACCCTCAAACATCGCCCCATCTTTTGACCACGAAGAGGTGATTGCGGCAAAAGACGCCGCAATCAATACTCTGAAAAAGAAGGTCGAAGAGCTATCCGCGGCTCAACACCCGGCCATGGACTTTGCGGCCAAGATCGAAGAACGTGAGGCTCATATTCGAGCTCTCGAAGATCGAGTGGCCGAGTTGCTGCAACAAGCGCAGACCCCCATCGAATCACTCCCCAGTGAGTCAGTCCCGGGAGCCAATGTTGCCGTCGAATCGGGTCCCTCTGCAGAGGAGATGATGATTCTCAAAATGCAGCTTGGAGCACTTCAAGAAGAACTGCAAAAACGAGAAGTGCGGATCGCCGAGCTCGAAACGCGCGAAGCGGAGAGTGCCGAACCCAGCGCCGCGAGTCCGGTCCTGAATTCCAAGATTGCCGACCTTGAGGATGAGCTGGAAGCGAAGAATCGGGAGCTCTCCGGTCTGAAGCAAAAGCTTGCCGATGCCCATGAGGCATCGAACGCAGGCGGATCTCGCAAGCTCGCCGAGTTGGACTCTGAGCTTGTGACTTTACGCTCACAACTAAATACTCGCGAAAACGAGATTTCTAAGCTCAAGCGAGACTTGCAAGACTTGCAGCGCTTCTATGAAAACGAAGACACGGTGGCAATCGGACTAGCCGCGGCGTCTGACTCTCCAGAAGCGGTTCCATCGGTGGTTGTCAGCGCACCCGAGCCCGTGCTCACTTCCACCCCGAGCGGTGCAACCGCCGTCGCTCAGCAAGCCATGACCCTTGCACAGCAACTTGCAGGTGGCTCAAAACCTGCGGCGTCTGCTTCAACGGCAACGGCTCCTCCAGGCTTCACGCGGGCTGGTCGCGATCCTTTGCAGTCGATTGAAGGGATTGGTCCCGTCTATCAGGCGAAGTTGTGGGAAGCAGGTGTGCACCGATTTTCCGATCTTGCCGGACTCACGGCGCAGCAGGTTGTAGAAATCATCCAGCCGAAAGAGTGGCAACATATCGACGCTGACGTCTGGATCGAAGAGGCGAAGCGAATTGCCGCCGAGGGATAAGCAATGACCGCACATTCCTCCTCTCACCGCTTGAACTCGATCGTGCAATCGCGTGCGGCCGTTGATCGACGGGAACGCCTGGTTTGGTTGTGGCTTAAGGTAACCGTCTTTCTGGGGTTGGTCGCTTATACCGTTTCCGCTCAAGTTGGATCGACCGCTCAACCCGAGTCACTCCTTGTCGAGCGTGCCAAGGTATCGAACGGTCCATCGACGGGCGAGAAACCCGTTTCTGAGGCAGGCGAAAGCAAGCCACCTTCGATCACGCTTCTATCTCCGACCCTGAAAAATGGAGCGGGACCACTTGGTACCTACATGCTCCAGGGAGTCACTGAACCCAAAGCGAAGGTGCTTCTTAAATCCAACGGAGTCCGCGTGGGAGCCGTCCTTGCCGATTCGAAAGGCGTCTGGAAGGCGAAGCTTCAGTTCGACACGCCCGGCGTGAGAGATGTTTCTGCAACAACCCTTGCGGGGGGCAAAGCCTCCGGTGAGCCCGCCGTCCTTCACCTAGATATCGTCGGTAAAGCCACCGTGAAATCCGTGGAGGGGATGTCGGACTACGTAGCGGAGAAACTCGAGGAAGCCTCCGAACCCAAGTTCGAGCCCGAACCTGACATGACGGGTGTCTTCGATGAAGGCGAATTCAAAGTTTCGTCGCACAAGGCCGGTCAGGTTGTAAAGACCGGACGGGTGGTTCTTGAAGGAACGGCAAAGGCTGGCGACAAGCTTCACACATTCGTGAACGGAAAACTTCGCATGAAGTCGACCGCAACTTCAGATGGAAAGTGGGATGCCCCTCTTCCGTTGAAGTCTCCCGGGACCCGAACGATCAAAGTTACCAACCTCACGCAGAAGAAGTCGCAGGTCTTGAAGCTCATCGTCAAGTAAGCGATCGGGCCATTGCCCGCACGAACTCTTCGTAAACCTTCTGACACGTCATCAGATCGGCGATTGAAACACATTCGTCAATCTGATGAATCGTTGCGTTGAGGGGTCCAAACTCTGCAACGGGGATCCCTCGGGCCGCGAAGAATCTCGCATCAGAGGTTCCTCCCCCGCCATCCGACTTCGGCGCGACACCCGTGACCTTTTCGACGACCTCCAGCAGGCATCGTGACAGACTCGATTCGTCGGTCCGGAACGCGTTCGCACCATCGATCCACTCCACGTCGAAGGGCACTTTCACCGACCTCAAGCAGCTTTCAATTTGCGCTTTGATCACTTCTGGCGAGGTGGCAGGCGTGTGCCGCACGTTGATATCGCAGCTCAACGTTCCGGGGATAACGTTGGTCGCCCCCGTCCCGGCGTTGAGATTGGCGATCTGCAGAGAGGTCGCCGGAAAGAGATCATCGCCGTCGTCCCACTTCAACTCCGAAATCTGAGAAAGCGCAGCAATGGATTCATGAACGGCATTGATGCCTAGGTGCGGATAAGCGACGTGACCCTGCTTGCCATGAACGGTGATCCGAGCCGTGATGGAACCCCTTCGACCCACTTTGACCGTGTCCCCGCAATGGCTCACCGAAGTGGGTTCGCCAACGAGCGCCCCAAGAATTTGCTTCCCTTCTCGCTCCGACCAGTCCAAGATCGCACCCGTTCCGTCCTTCGCGGGCCCCTCTTCGTCGGCGGTGATCGCCAGAGCCAAACTAAACGGGAGCTCGTCGCCGGAAAGTTGTATCGCTCGCACCGCTAGGATCAGCGCTGCAAGGGGACCCTTCATGTCGGAAGCTCCCCTTCCGTAGAGGAGATCCCCGACGCGGGTCGGTTCAAAAGGAGGCGTTGTCCACTGAGATAGGTCACCCGGTGGCACCACGTCGCAGTGGCCATTGAAGACCAGCACGGGCTTCGTTGGGTCGCCCACTTCTGCCCAAAGATTTTCAACTCCGCCACGTTCGATGCGCGTGCAGCGGAATTCCCACTCATTCAAGAGAGGAGTGATGAACTGGGTGAGGACGTCGCCGTTGGGAGTGACGCTGGGATAAGCGATCAGCTTGGCAGTGAGTTCAGCGACGTCCATGAGTCCCTTAGTCAGCGAGTCGGAGGAGTTCGTTCAGTCCGGTTTTGGCTCGGGTTTGAGCATCGACCTTCTTCACGATGATTGCGGCGTAAAGACCGCAATTTCCTTCTTTGGCCGGAAGCGTTCCCGGAACCACCACCGAGCCGGCGGGCACTCGGCCGTAATGGACTTCCCCGGTTTCTCGATCGAAAATCTTGGTGCTCTGGCCAATGAACACTCCCATCGAGATCACGGAGTTTTCTTCGACGATTACACCCTCCACGATCTCAGATCGGGCGCCGATGAAGCAGTTATCTTCGATGATGGTCGGATTAGCTTGGAGAGGCTCCAGAACACCCCCGATACCCGCGCCGCCGCTGAGGTGAACGTTCTTTCCAATTTGAGCGCACGAGCCAACGGTCGCCCAGGTGTCGACCATCGTTCCCTCGTCTACGTAGGCGCCAACGTTGGTGTAACTCGGCATTAGGACGACGTTGCGAGCGATGTACGCACCTTGCCGGACAACCGCATGGGGCACGACTCGAATCCCGGCTGCTCGGAAGTCTTCGTCCGTGTAATGATCAAACTTCAACGGGACCTTATCGAAAAAGGTCATCGGCCCAGCTTGAGACACATCGTTGTCACGGAGTCGGAACGAGAGCAAAACCGCCTTCTTCACCCACTCGTGGGTCACCCAGTTCCCGTCGATCTTCTCCGCCACACGAACAGTGCCTGCGTCGAGGGCATCCAGAACACTCAAAACCTCAGCCATGACTTCGGCCGGGTGGTTGGTCGGAGAGAACTGCGTGCGATTTTCCCACGCTTCTTCAATCAGGGTTCGGTTTAGGCTCATAGGACCCTAAGGTTGTACCGAATCGTTTGGGATACAGACCGGAAAACTCGCGAAATCCCGTTACACGGAGGCGCAAAAATCGAGAATTCGATTCACGGCTTCCGAGCACTCCTTGATCTCGGCGACCAATGCCAAACGCACGTAACCTTCACCCGGATTCCCACCGGGAACGTCTCTTCCGATATAGGTTCCGGGAAGGACCGTAACGTTGGTCTTGCGATACAGTTCCCGCGCGAACCATTCATCGGCAGAGAGTCCGTCCTGAGCCTCGTTTCGAACGCGTGCCCAAACGAAGAACGCCGCATCCGGAAGGTCCACGTCCAGGACATCCGCGAGCTTCGGTGTGAGCGAATGGAACTTCTCTTGATACGCCGCTCGGTTGGCAACTACGTGTGCCTCATCGTCCCACGCAAGCGCACTGGCATGTTGGGTCATTTCGCTCATTGCGTTGCCATGATAGGTTCGGTAGAAGGCGAACTTTTCCATGATCGCGGGGTCCCCAGCGACAAACCCACTGCGCAGGCCAGGAGCGTTCGATCGTTTGGAGAGCGACGAGAACATCACGATCTTCTCTGAAGACCGTCCCAGTTTTGCGGCCGCCTCCAGAGCGCCCACCGGGGGCTCGCTTCCGAAGTAAATCTCGGAGTAGCACTCATCGGAGGCGATGCAGAAGCCGAACTTGTCTTGAAGTTCGAAGAGCTGCGCCCAATCCTGGAGGGTCATCACCGCGCCTGTCGGGTTCCCGGGGGTGCAAGTGTAGACCAGCCGAGTTTTCTCCCAGTCGGCTGCGGAAACCGAATGAAAGTCGGGTTGAAAGTTGGTTTCTTTGCGGCAGGGCAAGTAGAGCGGTTGAGCCCCCGCCATGAGAGCCGCCCCTTCGTAGATCTGATAGAACGGGTTCGGCATGGCCACCCTCGTCCCTTGTTCAGAGTGATCCAGATAGGCGTGAGCGAAGCAGAAGAGCGCCTCCCTAGAGCCCTGTACAGGAAGAATCGACGTCTCCGGGTCGACCGCTACTCCGTACCGCCGATGAATCCATCGCGACACCGACTCCCGTAACTCAGCCGTTCCTTTGGCGAGCGGGTACTTCGCGAGACCTCCGAATCCTTCGACCAGCCCGTCTTTGATCAATTGTGGCGTGGCGTGCTTCGGCTCGCCAATTCCCATGTTGATGGCGTCAGACCTTTCCGGCTCGATCCCCTTGAAGAGGCGTCGTAAACGCTCGAACGGATACACCTTCAACTCGCCGATGTGCGGATTCACGTTCCGATTCTACTGTTCGCCCTCCCAGAAGATCACAAAAAAGGGAGCGTGGATTCTTCCACGCTCCCTGTATTCAGGCCCAGCCTCTTGTTTAACCCAGCTTGTGAACGACCTTGATAACGTCGTTCTCGTCCGGGATGCACTCGAGTTCGAGAACTCGTGCGTAAGGCATCGGAACGTTCAGACCGCCCACTCGCCCAACCGGTGCGTCGAGATGGTCGAAGCAATCCTCTTGGATTCGAGCCGCGATTTCCGCACCGAAGCCGCCGGATCGCCAGTCTTCGTAAACCACAACCGCCCGGTGAGTCTTGCGAACCGAGTTGTAGATGGTCTCGGTGTCGAGCGGAAGAAGGGATCGTACGTCCACAACTTCGGCATCAATACCGTCCTTTGCAAGAAGCTCAGCAGCAAGGAGGTTGACCTGGGTCATTCGGCTGTAGCCGACAAGACTGATGTCTTTTCCTTCCTTCAGAATCTGAGCCTTTCCGATAGGCACCGTGTAATCGGGATCGTCCGGAACGTGACCCTTGACCGTGTACAGACCCGGGTTTTCATAGAAGATAACCGGGTTGTCATCGGCGATGGATGCCTTCATGAGACCGTAAACGTCGGCAGGAGTTGCCGGGCAAACGACCTTCAGACCAGGAACGTGGGCGTACCACCCGTCCATCGAGTGCGAGTGTTGAGCGGAAAGCTGCTTCGCTGCGCCACCCGGACCTCGGAAAACGATCGGGCACTTCACTTCGCCGTTGGTCATGTAGTGGACCTTTGCGGCGTGGTTGATGATCTGGTCGAGCGCCAAGATCGAGAACGACATGGTCATGAACTCGATGATCGGTCGGAGACCCGCCATTGCAGCACCGATTCCGATACCCGCGAAGCCTGCCTCAGTGATCGGCGTGTCGATGATTCGACCAGAACCGAACTTGGGGAAAAGGCCCCTCGTGACTTTGAACGTACCCTCGTATCGTCCAATGTCCTCGCCCATGATGAAGACATCCGGATTTCGTTCCAGGGAGTCGACGATGCACTTCTGCAACGCCTCTCGATAGGTCATTTCTGTCATTAGTGGCCTGCCTCTGGCTTCATGTCGCTGTAAATGTTGTCGTAAACCTCGGTCGGATCTGGGAACGGACTTGCGTCGGCTTCCTCATAGACCTTCTCCACATCGGCAAGGATTTCTTCTTCGATCGCTTCGAACTTTTCTTCGTTCAGGTAACCGAGTTCCATCATCTGTCGCTTGAGTCGAGCGATGGGGTCTCGTTGCCACGCGTTCTCTTCTTCTTCCTTGGTTCGGTAAAGCTGTCGATCGTTGTCGGCTGCGCCGTGACCCGAGTATCGGTAGCTCATCACTTCCACCCAAACCGGTTTCTTCTCGGTTCGGACGTACTCGACGAGTTCTTCGGCCTTGCGCTTCATGGCAAGAACGTCCATGCCGTCTACTCGCTCGCTTCGGATGCCGAACGGGAGGCCACGCTTCCAAAGCTCGGGGTCGGCGGCGTGATACTCAAGCCGGGTTCCCATCGCGAACTCGTTGTTCTCGACGATGTAGATACACGGCAGGTCCCAAAGACCGGACATGTTGAGGGTCTCGAAAACGACGCCTTGGTTGGCCGCGCCGTCACCCATGAAGTTGAGCGTTACGCGATCTTCGCCGCGGTACTTGGCAGCAAAAGCCAATCCTGCACCGAGCGGGATGTGTCCGCCAACGATGCCCCAACCGCCATAGAAACCGTTCTTGGGGTCGTAGATGTGCATCGAACCGCCCTTACCGCCTGCGGTTCCCGCTTTTCGACCCATGATCTCCGCCATGACCGCCACTGCAGGAGTTCCCAACAGCAACGCGTGAGCGTGGTCGCGATATGCGGTGATGACGTAGTCGTAACCGGGGCGGATTGCTCGCATCCAGCCAACAGCGAGTGCTTCCATGCCGATGTAAACGTGCATGTAGCCTCCTGCCTTGCCCTGTCGGTAAACGACGTTGCACTTCTCTTCGAAGTGCCGAATGAAGAGCATGTCGCGCAAATGCTGTTCAAGCTCTGCCGCGGATTCCGTGATCTTATACTCGGCTTGTTGTGCCACGTGTGGTCCTCTAGGGAAGGTCTACGCAGAAAGCCGCTGACTCGTCTGAAGAAGAATCGAATGGCTCGGGTGTTCTACCAAGAACGCCTCCCAACGGAGGATGATACCGCCAAGATGAGGCGACAACCCCTAAAACAATCCTCGAATCCAAACCACAGTCTCCGTGGTTGAGGGTTCTTGAGAAACAAACGGACAGAAAAAAGGCGCCCTCAAGAGAGGACGCCGCTGATGGACCGACGGGCGCATCCGTGATCATCCACGAGAGCGATGCTCGCGGATGAAGGCAGGAATATCTAAGTCGGACTCGTCGATCACCTCTACAGGATCGACAATCTGTCTGTTGAACAGTCGTTCTCGTGCCGCCGCGACCACGTCCTGAGACGATGCTTGCGGGGTCACCGAGGGCGTTGCATTGGGAACCGGTCCAAGAACCGGATTTCGGGCAACGGGAGCCTCTTGGACGGGCGCGTTGGTCACTCCGGCAGACTGAGCCACGTCGGGAACTCCGTACGCCTCCCGAACCACTTGCTTCCCTTCTCGGCTGTACGGGTTGAAGCCCGTTGCCAAGACGGTCACTCGAACCGTTCCTTCGAGGGTTGGGTCGACAACGGTTCCGAAGAAGATGTTCGACTCTTCGGCATCGCACAGGCTGTGGATGTAGCGCATCGCCTCGCTCGCCTCGGCAAGAGTAAGATCCTCGCCCGCAGAAATGTTGACTAGCAAGCCCTTGGCTCCGTGGATGGTCTGTTCCAGCAAGGAGGAGTTGGTCGCTGCTTGAGCCGCTTGAATGGCGCGTTGCTCGCCCACACCGTAACCGATACCCATGAGCGCCGGACCCGCGTTCTCCATCACCGCTCGAACGTCGGCGAAGTCCACGTTGATCTGGCCGGGGATGGTGATGATGTCGGAAATTCCTTGGACACCTTGTCGAAGTACATCGTCGGCGACTCGGAAGGCTTCCATCAAGGTCGTCTTTCGCTCAACAACGTTCAAAAGCCGGTCGTTCGGAATCGTGATGATGGTGTCGACTCGACCCATGAGCGAGGTGATTCCCTGCTCGGCGAGCTTCGACCGTCGGGGACCTTCAAAGGTGAACGGCTTGGTCACAACCGCAACCGTCAGTGCACCCATCTCCCGGGCGATATCGGCCACCACAGGTGCCGCACCCGTACCCGTTCCACCGCCCATTCCGGCGGTGATGAAGACCATGTCGGCATTCTCAAGGACGCGTCGAATTTCGTTCTTCGACTCTTCGGCGGCTACCTTACCAACCTCAGGATTTCCGCCCGCACCAAGACCACGCGTGGAATTGGCACCAATTTGAACCTTCTTCGTTGCCGAACTTCGATCAAGCACCTGTACATCGGTGTTCATGGCGATGAACTCGACACCCTTGATGCCGCTTTCGATCATTCGCTGGACAGCGTTTCCGCCACCGCCGCCGACACCGACTACTTTGATGATTGCGTTATTCGTTGGAAGCACGTTTTGAATCTCCGACTTAGACCTTCTCACGATAAAAACCCATTCTAAACTGCTGGGCTTGGGATATCGTGTGGAAAAGTGTGGATAACTCGATTTTTTCAAAAATCGAGAATCTTTAGCGCCAGTTTATCCGTCTCGCCGAAAATTCGTGAGACTTACTCGGCTTTTCCTTTCAGAAGTGACCAGAGAGATTTCACTCGATCTTGCCAACTTTGAGCCCCATCTATGGGTTCGAGCTCTTCGCTAATTTGGATCACAAACTGAGCCATTCCAACGGCAACCCCGTATCCGAACGGATCAAGATCTCCGCCAATATCGGGCGCCCCTTTCCGCACCGGATAGGCACCAACGACGCTCCTGAGCAGAACATCGCACTTGTCCAATTTCGCGCCCCCTCCGGTAAGGACGAACCCACCCGGAAGGAGTCCTTGGAATCCGCTCTTCTCCAGTTGGCCCTTCACCATGCCCGTCATTTCCCTCACGCGACTCTCGATAATCTCAGCGAGCACGCGCTTTTGCATCGGGCGAGCCATCGGTTGCCCTAGCTGACGAACCTCAACGATCTCCTGCTCAGAAACCGACCCGGCAAGCGCACACCCAGATTCCAGCTTGAGCCGTTCGGCCTCTTCGGGCGCGGTTTTGAGCAGCTTGGAAATGTCGGAAGTGATCAGGGCGGACCCGATGGGAATGCTGCAACTGTACGCCAGAGAACCTTGGCTGAAGATCGCCATGTCGGTCTTGCCGGCACCGAAGTCCAGCACCGCGGTACCGATCTCGAGTTCCTCGGGAGTGAGAACCGCGATGCCAGAAGCAAGCGGACCCAGAACGAGCTGTTCCAGATTCTTCCCAGTGAGATTCAGCGCTCTCTGAACATTCTGGACCTGGGCGGTCTGGTTGCTCACCAAGTACGTGACGACCTCTAACTTTCCACCTGTCATGCCGACCGGGCGAAGAATGTTTCGTTGGTTATCAACTCGAAACTCACGCGGAATGGCTTGGATCTGCTCACGATCTGGAGCTAACAGGATCGATCGGCTGTGCTGGATCACCTCCATCACGTCTTGGTGCGTAATGGATCGGTTTCTCGGGATGATCTCCTTGAAGCCCTGCGCATTCGTGCCTTCAACGTGCGGTCCTGCGGCGCTCACCACGAAGTCGGTGAATTCTCGACCAAACTTTGCGCTGAGCTTTCTAGCAAGAGCATCGATCGTTCGCGCGGTCTCTTCAAGATCGACGATCGCACCACGCTTCAGACCCTTGCACGGAGCCGATTCTAACGCGATAATCGAAACCCCGCCGTCTTCGGCAGGTTCGGCGACAAGGGCGACTATCTTTGAGGACCCAAGGTCCAGAACGCATGTCCAGTCGCCGCTCACGATTGCACCTCCGATCCGGTTCCCGTGGTGCTAACGGCTTGTGTTTGCTGTGCGGCCAATTCCCTTTTCCTTGCGACGTAGTCCTGGTATCTCGTTAAGAGATGCCTTCGGATGAGGCTTAGATTATTAAAGATTCTGGCTCCAAGCACTAGGGCTACTGCAAAAAGCAGGTTGATGTAAATCTGGTCGCCAAGCCAAGCGAGGAACGAAGCGAAGAGGACGTTCGAGATGAAACCGGTGACGAAGACGTCTTTTTTAAACTGACCTTCCGCTGCAGATCGAATGCCACCCAGCAGCGTGTCCAACCCAGCCAGACAAGCAAGCGCCATGTATGGAGCGACTTTGGGGTCGACTTGAACACGGGCGTACACGGCGATGATTGCGCCGATAAGTACCGCCAAGAGTGGCATTAGGCTCATTGTTTTTTCTCAATCGTCTTCGCTAGTTTTCGAGCGGTGGACCCTGTATATGCAGGAAGGGTGATTGAGTCTACTTTCTCGACCGTGACCATCGCCGGGTCCGTACCACGAACGGCAGCCAAGGCGCCACCGGGCATGTTCATTCCCGAGTAGAGCGTTTCACGATCGCCGATCGCACGAATGACTACCGGAGTCGAAATCCGAGTGCCGTCCACAAGGATGGTGGGCCCCACACATCGAATACTCGTCGTACTCACCACGCGCAAGTTGTTCACGCTCACGGCCTCGGCTCCAGAGGCGTTGAGTTCGTTTACCACCTTCAGCACGTCAAGATCGTGAATCACGGATTCCGGATCGACGATGGTCGCCATGGACCCCTGAGGTCCGGCTTTGGAAGAGTCCCGAAGGGTAACGACCACCCCCGGACCTTCGACTTCTACCAACCCTCCGAAGTTCTTACTCTCCTGGAGCTGATCGTTCAAGATCTTTGTGCTGCTGCTCTTGTCGGCAACGGCGTTTTCGAGCTTCGTCTTGTCTTCTCGAAGCTTTTGAACTTCCTCTTTGAGCTTTTCAAACTCCTCGAGGTCGATCGAGTTGAGAGAAACTCTGCTCCGCTGAGTGGAGTCCAACGACGCAATTCTCTCACGCCGATTTTGGGCGGTCACCCAAACAGACGAAATCATAAACCCCAGCACCAGACTGACGAGCGTGGTGGGCCAAACCCAACCATCAGCGGCTTGCATTCTTCGTGCGAATGGATTCATCTCTCTTCTTGCGAACGCCTTACCCAGACCGGACGTTCTGGGTCCATCAAGTTTATTTCTTTTGCATCGGCAATTAAGCTCGGGTTCTGCTCGATTAACTGCTTCAATCGGGTCAATTTTTGCGGAAGATCATCGCTAACGCCCAAAACAATCTTTGCCCCTTCCGAAAGAAGCGACAAAGATCCCGTATCCGCAACATCGATCCGAGTCTCGGGCAATCCTAAAACCGAAGCGTTATCGGCAAGCCATGCGATCCTTTCGGTATTGAAGGGCGCGGCGACGGTTACGACGGTGAGTTTCACTCCGGTGTGGAAAATCACCGACATCTCCGGCACAAGACCGGGTCGCTCATCGCGAAAAATTGCCCCGTCTCTGCCGAGAAACACATTGGGCATCCCCTCGATTCGAGCCACCGGGGTGCGGTACTTCACCACCAGTCGACCCGATCCCAGCACCGACTTCTGAAAGGCGAACGATTCAATGGCATCGATTTGGTCGGCTTTAGATTCGACCGAAGGGATATTGATCTGGAAAGCCGGGATACCGTTTAACTCTTTCAGAGAAGTCTGGAAGAACTCTCGATCGCCATCTCTAGCCCCTTCGATTTTCACCGTTTGGAGAGTGGTCATCGGGCTGTATCGGTAAGCAAGGGATAGGTTGACAAGGAGCAGAATCCAAAGAATGGGGGTCCAGCGCACGCGTCGTCGAACGCGCTTTTTTGCTCCGGTCGTCTTTGCGGCCCTTGGCTTTGTGGCTATTTGCCTTGGGGCTGTCTTTCCCGTCGGTCTGCGCTTAGGTTTTGGAGGCATGGCGGGAGAGCGCGTCCTCCATGATGATTCGGCAAAGCTCTTCGAATGAAATCCCCGCCGCAGCGGCTGAGTTCGGGAGGAGTGACGTTCCAGTCATCCCCGGCAGGGTGTTGACTTCGAGAACGATCACCTCACCGTTTCGAACGATGGCATCGGTTCTTGTCGCCCCGGAGCAGCCGAGCGCTCGATGAGCCGCAAGGGCGGTTTCCTGGGCTTTCGCGAGAACCTCCGCAGGCAGTCGAGCCGGGACAATCTCCTCCGTGGCGCCGGGAGTGTATTTGTTTCCGAAATCGTAAACGCCGCTGACAGGTGCGATTTCAACCGGAGGTAAAGCTCGATCCACGAGCACAGGGGTTGAAATCTCCATCCCCTCGATCAGTTCCTCAACCAGAACCGACTTATCGAAAGCCAATGCTTTCTCGATCCCAAGTCGAAGCTCCTCCGGGGTTCGAGCGAACGTGAGACCGACCGTGCTTCCCTGCGCGTTCGGCTTTACCACGACGGGTAACGAGACTGGGATTTCGTCTTCAACCGAACGGACAAGGACCCCTCTGGGCACGGGAATCCCCTCTCGGGCGAGCACCTTCTTGGTCATTTCCTTATCCATTGCAAGCGCGCTTGCTTGGATGCCCGATCCCGTGTACGGAATGTGAAGAAGTTCTAGCAGTCCCTGGACGGCTCCATCTTCTTGGTTGGTGCCGTGAACGGCGAGGAACACGACGTCTGGTCTGTTAGAGCCGATGAGCGACTGAACGGTGCCTCGGCGAAGGAGCAGGTCGCTGAGGTCTTGGACCTCCACTTCGACTCCGATTTTGCGAAGAGCAGCGGCAACGGCGCGACCAGAGTGCAAAGAAACCTCCCGTTCGCTACTGTCACCGCCCAAAGCGACCAACACGCGCCGGGGGCGAGGCGTCTGAACTCGCTCCAACTCGGCGATAAGGTCCGGACCGAACTCGGAGATGTTCCCCGCACCCATCGCGATCACAACATCGCCGTCTTGGACGATTGCCGCTACTTCTCGAGGGAGTAGGTGACGAGAGGGGACATAGCGAACGGGGCGGTAGCACTTTTCGCCGATCCGAGCCGAACTCACGCCGGGGATCGGTTGCTCCCGAGCCGGGTAGATGTCGGTGACAAAAACCAAATCCGCGATATCGAGCGATGCGGCGAACTCTTCGTAGGCATCCTTCGTGCGCGAGTAAAGGTGCGGCTGGAAGACCGCGATCACGCGACGATTTGGATATCGCTCGCGCACCGCTTGGAGCGTCACTGCAATCTCGGACGGGTGATGGGCGTAATCGTCGATCACGGTCACCGGACTTGTCGCGAGCACTTGCATGCGCCGCTCCGCCCCCGTGAACCTCTTCAGTCCGTGCTCGAAAGCGGCGAGGTCTACGCAAGGACCGCCTTCATTGATGAACGATGCGGCGGCGAGGGCAGCCGTGGCATTCATTCGGTTATGATCGCCCGGAAGATAGAGGTCTAGATCCTTCCCCGAAGGGAGGGCATCTACGTCGATTCCAAGTTCAAACTTGTTGGAAACCTGCTGGAGCCACGCCCGCGAGAGGCCGTATGGCAAGCACCTGACGTCGGTGAGTTCGGCAACTTCGGAGGCGCCTCGGTCGTCCGCGCAATACACAAGGCCGCCTTCTTTTCCGACCTTAGAGACAAACCTAACCATGCTGTCCCGGAGCGACTCATAACTACCGTGATAGTCAAGGTGGTCGCCTTCTAGGTTGGTGAGAACCACGAGAAAAGGCTCGATGTCTTGGTAAGAATCGTACGCTTCGCACGCCTCCACAACGGCGTATTCACCATTCCCCTCTCTAATGGGTCCTCCCCATTCAGGGACGGTCGCACCGACTACAACAACGGGGTCCAAGCCGGAAGCGATGAGCCCGGCCCCGACCATTCCGGTGGTAGTGGTTTTACCGTGAGTGCCTGTCACGGCGATGACTCGGTACTCGCGAAGAATCCAACCGAGCGCTTGCGAGCGGCGCACGACCGGAATCCCTCTCTCCTGAGCGGCTTTGTATTCGGGAGAGGTCGCCAGGTCGATGGCGTCGCTCAAAACGATCGCGACCGGATCGGAATGGTTCTCAAGAAACCTTTCAACCGCCTCACGGCTGTGTCCAATCGAGAGTTCATCGAACCCTTCCTCGACCAAGCGCTCGTATTCCACCGACCCACCTAGGTCTGAGCCGCCAACGTGATACCCCCGGTGGCGAAGCATCCGGGCGAGTCCAGACATGCCTGCTCCACCAACTCCCACCAGGTAAAAGGCCCCCACCAGCGCCAAGGAATGGGTTGGCGAGAAGGCGGTTTCAATCTCGGCCTTTTTGCGCACGTTAGCGACTCCCTCGAGCGCTTAGCACCGCGACCATGTTGCGATAGATATCGGCGGTGGCATTTGGGTTATCCCACTCCGCAAAAATGTTCGAAAGCTCTGCCGGGCCGTTGATCCACCGACCAATGGCGTCTCTGGCGGCGACCACCGTGCTCTGCTCGGCAACGCCGGAAGAAGGTTGTTTCAAAACCGTTGCCACGCCCATATCTTCGAACTCTCTTGCATTATGGGCTTGATGATCGTCAGCAGAGGATGGAAGCGGCACCAATATCGATGGAACTCGTGAGACCGCAATTTCAGAGATCGAGCTACCGCTCCGAGCGACCACCAAAGGAGCTTCGCCTAAAGCCTTAGCCATCGCCTCCGCTTCAAGGAACGGAACGACCCGCAAGTTGTTGGGGATAGCACCCGAGGCGACCTTCTCGTACTGACCCTTTCCGGCTGAGAGAAGAAAACTTGCTTCCGGCATGGCGACGGCGAGTTTCGGTAGGAGGTCGTTGAGGAAGGCGCTTCCTTGCGATCCGCCGAACGAAAAGATGGGTCCCGTTCTATCACCAACACGAGCACCTTCTAGTCGCGACCTTAACTCACCGCGGACCGGATGCCCAGTTCGCAGAAGCTTCTGCTTCACCGATTGCGAAACGTTGTTCGGAGTCGATTTGAAGGTGCACGTCATGGTCAGTGCAGACTCCGCAACCATGCGCAGGGCTCGACCCGGAACCGCGTCGCAAGCGTGAAGCGCGAGAGGGATCCCCAACGTTTTCGCAGCCAGCATCACCGGCGCCGCAGAGTAGCCACCCGTCGAAAAAACGACATCGGGCTTCACCACCGCCAACCGACTGCGCGCCATTGCGGTGCATCTCACCAGCAAGAGGGCGGCCTTTGCGCCCGCCAAGCTTTTTAGTCCGACAAGCGGCAAAGAAGGAAATCCATGAAAAAGGATATCGTTGGCAGCCGCTATCGAGCTTTCCTGGCCCCTCAGGGAACCAAGATAGAGAATCTCGTCGCCTTGCCGTCGCGCTTCTAGCGCAACTTCAAGCGCGGGATAGACGTGCCCGCCCGTTCCCCCACCGGTGACGACAACGCGCAACTTCTCCCTCCATTTGTGCCCCTTTGACGTGCATTACCTGGGCGATTCCAACCGCAAGCCACAAGGCGACCAAACTTGATCCGCCCGAAGAGATGAACGGGAACGGGATACCGATCGCGGGCAACGTTCCGTTCGCCATCATCAGATTGGTACAAGCCTGAACTCCAAACCAGACTGCCACGCCGCTGAGATACAACGCCGCAAACTTACTCTTCGATTTTTGGGCGAGCAGCCAGAGTCGCCAGCAGATTCCACCGAGCAACCCGAGAAGGATCAGCGGTCCGATCAGGCCCAATTCTTCTCCGACGGTTGCCATCACGAAGTCGGTCGTAGTGGCGGGCAAAATGTGCTTCGCTCTTCCGTTTCCAATTCCGACCCCGGCAATGCCACCGCTCGCCATGGCGAGTTCGGACTGGCAAGTTTGGAACCCGGCAGTATCGACGAATCGGACGTCCCATCGATGGAGGTGAGCGTTCACCCGATCCATTCGGTAGCCCTCTTTGAAGACCAACCCGGTTACTCCCACGGCGATAATGGCTAGCCCTGCAACAAGTGAAGACCTACTGATTCCGCCCAGCAGCATAAGAGCCGCCGCTGTCACTAAAACCACCATCGCGGTGCCAAGGTCTTTCTCAAGTTCGATAAGGACAAAGGCGGCGAGAACAATGAATCCGCACCACATGCGATCGATCTTTGGTGCGCCGACCTTTGCAAACCAGTCGCCAAAATTCCGAGTTCGAGGGGTCTTCGCTGGCCACGGCTTCCGATTCGCAAAGACGGCAGCAAGGTAAAGAATCACCACAACCTTCGCGAACTCTGCAGGCTGGATATCGACGGGACCAAGGCTGATCCATCGCCGAGCTCCGTTCTGGACTTTGCCGAAGAAATGCACAAAGACCAGGCTGCTCATCATCAGGAACATCGCAGGCTTTGCCCACCGTTGCCAACTCTCCATCGGCACCACGATCGAGATTACGAAGACGATAAGTGAAATGAAGACAAACATGCCTTGCTTCACAAATTCGGCGGGGATGGGGCCTTTCCCGGTCGCCATTGAACGCGCGTAGCCCGCGTCAAAGATAATAACCAAACCCAAGAAGGTCATCAAAATGGTGAGGACCAGAAGGATAGGGTCGGCGACGATTTCTCGATTGCGGTTCATGACAGCCACTCCTTGGCTAACTCTTTGAAGACGTCTCCTCGGTGTCGGAAGTCGCGAAACTCATCCATGCTCGCGCACCCAGGTGCCAACATCAAGTACTCACTGCTAACTATACCGGTGTCTAGATCGTTTACCGCAGCAAGAAATGCAGCGCGTAGAGTCCGGTAGCTCTCACCTTCCACTCCTAATGTCTGACGGATCGAATCTCCGTCCCTTCCATAAAGGTAAACGCGGTACCGACGAGAGGCAAAGAGGGACTTGAGCGGTCGAAAGTCGAGATCTTTGTTCACTCCGCCTACCAGCACGGAAACCGTTCCGTTGAGTGCATTGATCGAGGAAAGCACCGCCGCGGGGTTAGTACACATTGAGTTGTTGACCAGAGTGGTATCGCCCTTCTTCCCCACCACTTCCATGCGATGTTCCAACCCGGGGAAGGTCCGGAGGGGGTCCACCAGCGATTGGGGAATCCAATCGGCGACAGGTGCGCGGTAGGCCGAGAATCTCGTTCGCTTCGCTTCCATCGCTTCCTGCCTTTCCTGAATCGCTGTCGAAACAACAAGATTCGCATTCGATTCAGGCTGAACCGTCCCTTTCCACTTGAGAAAGGCGTACGAAGCCAAAATAGCCATCGCCGCGTTCGTCCGGTTGTGGTGACCTAGAAATCCGTAAATGCTGTGATCGATGATGCGCTCGAAGATGCTTGTTCGCTGCTCTTCTACAAGCGCGTGCTCTCCCGTTGCTCCAGCCATCCAGACCGTGGGGAGATCTTTCGGAGCCACCTCACCCGCAAACGCTCTTAACCGTCTGGCAACGCCGGTGACCTCTTTACCCGGCTCACCTACGACCGGATCGTTGGCGCGAACAATGGTGTAATGAGCCGACGTCTGCCGTGCCCAGATTCGCTTCTTCGTCGAGACATAATCTTCAAACGAGTTGTAACGATTCAAATGGTCCTGTGAGATATTGGTGAGAACGGAAACCACCGGGCAGAACTCACGAACCCATTCCAATTGGAATGAAGAAATCTCCGCGACTAAGACGGAGTCCGAATCAGCCTCGTCCGCAGCTTCTGTCAACGGCTTCTCGGTAAAGCCTGAGCCAAAAATGTTTCCGCAAAGAATCGGCTTTTCGCCTGCTCCCTTGAGACAAGCCCAGATCATGGCCGTCGTGGTGCTCTTTCCGTTGGTTCCGGTGATGGCGATGATCGGTGCCTTCGCTATTCGATAGGCGTACTCGATTTCGCCAATGACCGAAATGCCCGCTTCGACCGCGCTTCGCAGAATCGGCGATCGGCTATCGACGGCCGGATTGACAATCACCTCGGCGATGTCCAACTTCGACCAATCGCCGTCCCAACCGAAAATCGCCTCCTGGCCTAGCGCCCGATACTCCTCGATAAGCTCTTGCTTCCCAACAAGCATTTCCGGAGCACTTTCCAGAAGGACCGTCTTACCGCCTCTTTTCGTGATGGCCCGGGCAACACTTAAGCCCGATCGTCCAAGACCAAAGATCGCGGTTGGTTTTGCCGCTATCGTGTCTTCCAAATGGTGCCCCCGTTACCTGCGTACAAGGCCAATGCAATGAGTGTGCAAACCAGTTGCGTCAATGCAAATGCAAAGACGACACGCGTCTCCGGCCATCCCGCTTTCTCAAATGCGTGATGGATAGGCGTATAGGGGAAAAGGCGTCGTTTGAGAATCTTGACCGACGCAATCTGTAGCGGCACTGGAATGAGTTCGGCGATCATCATGAACATCGCGAATGCAAGTCCAACGATCTCTAGGCCGGAGAAAAGCGTTCCAGACACTGCCCCGCGCGAGAACACATAGGCAAACAAGTGTCCGATCACAGCTCCAATTGCAAGGGCCCCCACGTCTCCCATGAACACTTTCGCGGGAGGGGCGTTCAGATACAGGAAGGGGATAATTCCTCCGGCGAGTACCGTTCCCGACATCACCAAAAATGGATCTGCTCTCAGCAAGCCAACCCCGGTAAAGAACGCAGCGATGCCAAGAAGGAGCGTTCCAGCGAGCCCGTCTAACCCGTCGGAAAAGTTGTAAGCGTTCGTAAAGAACAGCACCGTGAGGACCACCAACCCGGCCGCGATGGGATCCTTGACCCCGAAATCGTTGGTAAAGAACCACGGGATCGCCGCTACGGGCACCTGCATGGCGAGCTTTGGAATCCACCCGAGTCCGCGCTTACCGGGCATCATCTTCGGGATGACGTAGTCGTCGACAAACCCGATGATGCCGAACAGCACTAGGAGACCCAGCATCGCCCAGACCCGAGCGCTCGATTCCCCTCCCCAGCCTTGAACCGCCGCGACAGACAAGCCAACCGCCATTCCGATCAGCGAAATGATCCCGCCCATGGTGGGCGTTCCTTGCTTCTTCTGGTGTCCTTCCGGCGCGTGCTTGTTGATCGTTTGTCGACTCTTGAGCGCAATCAGCGCGGAGAGCACAGGTTTAGCGGCTACTGCCCCGACCAGGAGACTGATGATGGCAGGGTTAAAAACGGATCCATTCATGCGGAGAAACCTCTCTCAAGCTCCAGGGCTCGACTCCCTTTGACCAAAACAGCATCGCCGGGGTGGACCGGGCCTATCGCCGATTCCAAATCTTCGACCGTTGCCGCGTGGGTGATCTTCTCGGCGGGATAGCCTTTTGCCACCGCGCCTCCCTCGATTTTGTCGGTGTCGGGCCCGATGAGAACCACTCGATCTGGCTTGAACCGGGCAACCGCTCGACCGACATTGCGATGCCCAGCGGCAGATTCCTCACCGAGTTCGCGCATCGTTCCCAGCACCACAATTCGCTGCCCTTCTACCGGAACGTCCGCCAAGGTTTCCAGAGCGAACTCCACTGCGGGTGGATTCGAATTGTAGTTGTCCATCACCAGAGTCGCCCCCTTCCAAGAGCGGATTTCCATTCGCATAGGGGGCAGTTGGGTGCGACCAATCGCCTCCGCCGCCGCATCCAATGGCGCGCCCGCTTCGGTGGCAGCGAGTAGGGCGGCAGCGACGTTCAACGCGAGGTGGCGTCCAACAGTGGGCATGACCGCCTTCCACTTCTTGCCCTTCAAGACTCCGCTGATCTCCGCCTCGAACCAGTCGATCGGTTTGTAATCGGTCACTTGGCAATCGGCATTTCCTGAACGTCCAAAGGTGACGATTTTTCGATCACCCGCCGCATTGATCAGGTTGCCCAAATACTCGTCCTCGCTCCAAAGAACGGCTGTTCCATCTTCGGCAAGTCCTTCAAGAATCTCGGACTTTGCCCGGGCGATCCCCTCGCGACTGCCCACCAGTTCCAAGTGAGACCATCCGATGTTGGTAATGATTGCAACGGTCGGTTTGCTAATAGCGGCAAGGTGAGCGATCTGCCCAAACCCCCTCATGCCCATCTCGATCACCGCCGAGTGAGCGCTCGACCCGTCAACTTCCCATTGCTCGGGCCAGGCAAGCGGCGACGTGAACTCGGTATTCCGATTCCCTTCCGTTCGGATGACGCGCCCGATTGTGGAAAGCGCAGAGACGGTGAACTCTTTGGTAGTTGTCTTCCCCGCCGAGCCCGTGATGCCAATCACCGGACCAGAAAACTCGTTTCGGAAGGATCGCCCCATGAATGCCAAGGCATCCACCAAGCTTTCAACGACGATGCAGGGCTGACCGCTCGGCTGAAAGTGCGCCTTCTCGACCACTGCCGCGACCGCGCCCGAGGCTAGAGCTTGGTTAACGAAGGTATGCCCATCAACGTTGGCACCCCTGATCGCAAGGAAGAGGTCTCCCGGTTGAACCTGGCGGTTATCGGTCGCGAACCCGCTGACGATTTCTTCACCCGTGCACCCCTCGAATCGCCCACCTAGGCGCGATGCTAGTTCTGATACCGTGAATCTCATTCCCCGAACCTATCCATCAGAGCCAATTTCGCCTCCGTGCGATCACTAAAAGGGAGACGAACCCCCTGCACAATTTGACTCTCCTCGTGTCCCTTCCCGGCGATAACCACTGTGTCACCGGGCGCCGCGCCCTCGATCGCCCATCGAATTGCTTCCCGACGGTCGACAACTCGGTTAACCTCAGCCCCGCCATCTGCCCCTAGGGCAACTTCGGCAAGGATGGCGTCCGGGTCCTCGGATCGTGGATTATCCGAGGTGATCACAACCTGATCCGCGAGTTCAGAGGCGATTCGACCCATGATCGGCCGCTTCGTTCGATCCCGATCGCCCCCGCAACCAAAAACGACCCAGAGCGATCCGGTGGTCAGGGGTCGAGCGGTCTCCAAAACTTTCACGAGCGAATCGGGCGTGTGCGCATAGTCGATGAAAACTGAGATCGGTCCCGAGTTGGGGATCCGCTCAAAGCGGCCCGGAACGGCGGTGAGATTCTGAAGGGCACCGATCACCGCATCGGGCGCGAACCCCTGTCCAACCAGGCAGGCGATCACTCCGCTCAAGTTCTCGGCATTGAATGCTCCCGCGACCGGAAACTCGGACGTGAACTCCCGCCCGTCGATGGTCATCGCCAGTTCCAGAGAATCGGGCCCGAGCGAACGATAACGCGTCTGAACTCTCGCCCGGCTGTCCGAACGATCGACGATGAAGGAACACTTCTCGCCTTCAAACTCATCGTGCCACTCGCTCCCGTACCGATCATGGAGGTTGAAGGAAGGAATGAACCTCTCTGCATGGAGGTCCCTGTCAAAAAAGAGGGTCTTCTTGGCCAAAGCGTAGGCCTCCATGGTTCCATGAAAGTCCAGATGGTCCTGGGTCAGGTGCGTATAGATGGCCCCTTGGAACGCGACCCCGTGAACCCGCTTCTCCACCAGAGCATGAGAAGACACCTCTAAGCTCACCGATTTCTGGCTGCTCAAAACGGCAGTTTGGAGCAGTCGGTAAAAGTCCACCACCCATGGAGTCGTGTTTCCAACCTCGGTCCACTGCGAATCTTGATACCACCCGAGCGTTCCCAAGTAGGCCGCCGAACCTTCCAACCGCTCAAGCGCGTGACGGAGCATCCAAGCGGATGTCGTCTTCCCGTTCGTTCCGGTCACGCCAAGACAGCGAAGTTGGTGGGATGGATCACCAAAACCTTGCTTGGCAATTTTCCATAGGGCATCTGAAAAGGCTTCCAGTCGAATTACGGCTTGATCTGGCGAATCGGAGGTCCGGTCGATGATCACCGCAATTGCCCCTCTCGAGAGGGCTTCGGAGCAGTAAGCCGCCCTTCGATCTGTTTGTATGGGCATGCTGACGAACAGATCGCCAGGGGTTACCTGGCGAGTGTCGGCAATAAGCCGGGTGAAAGGGGCTTGCAGAAGACTAACCGGGCTTGCCTCGACCCCTTCAATCCCTGCGACGAGGTCGGCGATTCTCACCGATCAGGATCCTCGATCGGAGATTTCTTGTCGGGTCGCCTCCGAGGGCTTGGTTTCGTTTTCGGAGCATCGTCGTCTCGAAGAGATCGGGCTCGGACCGTAGTCTTAGCAGAATCGTCACCGTCGCGAAGATTCAATTCCCTTCGCTTGCTTGTCGGCGTTGGCTTTTTTCGAACGGCTTGTTTGGTAGGGGCATTGGAGACGAATCGGCTCGCCGAAGTTGCGGAGAGAGACGACTCGGATTTAATGAGCGTACGAGAATCCCTTGCGGACTTTTTCGTTCGCGCCAAACTGTTCTTCTTTGTCGCGGGCTTGGTGCTTCGCGTCGCTGGCTGCCGAGTAGCAGTGCGCTTGCTGGAAGACTTTGCAACTCGCGCCGACTTCTCTTTCCGATCCTCTCTTTTTGCGACTGGCGCCGAAGGTCGGCGGGAGGTTCGTTTTTGAGCCGTTTTGCGCTCAACCTTTGCCGTCTCTGCGACAGAATTCGGCCTTCCCTTACGCTTCGGTTTGGGCTTTTCCGATTCGGTGTCTCGAGACCGAGTTGGCTCGGAACGAACAGGTCGGACCTCTCGGTTGAGATTCGTTCGAACCTTTCTGGGTTCGGGCGTGATTGAAATGACCTGTGCACGGCGGCTCGATGGCAACGGAAGTGACTCGACCGTGTCTCGCGCCGGGAGGGTCCCATCGGGAAGATTTTCTACAGGTGCTTCTTTCAGTGTTGCCGATTCTCGACGACTCGAACCTGCCCGACTTGTTTCAGCGACAGCAGGCTGATCTGCCGAAAAGTCGTCATCCATTGTTCCCGCGAATGCCGGGTCGACCTCGATCTCACGAGTCGAAGCTCCGACGGGCGGGATATGGTATCGGTCGATCACCGAACGAGCGATTCGAACAAAGGCGGGTCCGGCAACTGATCCACCGTAGTACTTGCCGCCCTTCGGGTTGTCGATCATGACCAGGACGACCGCTTTCGGGTCCTTTGCCGGAACCATCCCCACGAAGTTGGAAACGTATCCTCCACCCTTGAAACCGACCTTCTGAGCGGTGCCCGTTTTTCCGGCTAGTCGGTACCCGGGAATGCGTAGTTCCTTGCCCGTTCCGAAGTCCGATTCAATAACCGCCTCCATGTGGTGCATCACCCGCTCGCAAGTTGCGGCGGAAAGAACCTGATCCCCTTCAGAAGGCTTTACTTCAACATCGCCAATCGAGTCGACGAGTCGAGGAGCGCGATAAACACCCTTATTGGCAACCATGCCAAATGCGGCGGCGAGCCTGGTTGGAGTCACCGTCATCGACTGTCCAAACCCAAACTGCGCTAACTGAAGTGGCTTGGCATACTCTTTCTCGTTGTAGTCGCCACCCAGTTCTCCGGGGAGTCCAAGGTCGGTCTTTTCAAAAAGGTGGAGCGCGTTCAGAAATCCGACAAACTCGTCTCGACCCACCCCGAGCGCCCATTTAGCAGCCGCGACGTTACAAGACTTGGCAATCGCCTTCTCCGCATCGATCAATCCGTGGGCTCTCGAACCGTGGTGAGCGTCGCACCGAACTCGCCAAAACTTGTTGAGGTGGAACTCTCCACCGCAGTTGAGTCGCCAATCGGAGCGAACTTGCCCTTGGTCAATCGCCTTGGCGAGGGTGAGAATCTTAAATGTAGACCCCGGCTCCAGAAGGCTCATGGTCGCGTGGTTGTAGCCTACGCTTGCGCCTGTCGGGTTCTCCGGATCGAAGGAGGGCCAATTCGCCATCGCCAAAACTCGCCCGGTGGAGGGTTCGACAACCACAGCGACTCCGCTGGTCGCCTTGTTTGCCACCACCGCGTCGCGAACCGCTTGAGACGCGGCGATTTGAATCTGGCTATCGAGTGAAGTGACAATGCGATGCCCGTCTTGCCGGCGAGTTTCCGGAGGCGAAGAACGTAGCGGCAACAGCGAGCCATCTTTGTCCGCAAGTCCAGATTGCTTGCCGTCTGTCCCAGTGAGCTCTCGGTTTTTGCTCGACTCGAGACCCGTCCGCACGACGACGGAGACAGGCTTCCCGGTTTTGGCGTCCTTGAGCGACTGAAACTGCTGCGATCCTACAAGCGATGCAGCCAGTTCCCCGAAAGGATAAACGCGAGTTCCAACCCGCGAAAGAGAAACTCCGTCCGCTCGCCAAACCGATTTGACTTCTTGAATGAGCTTTGCCTGCTTGGGAGAGACGGCGGCAGGCCAAGTTCGACTTCCCTTTTCCAAGGCAAGAAACTCGGTGGCGGGAATACCCGTCGCTTCGGACAACGCGAGCGCAAACGCGGATGTCCGAGGAATCTTGGCGAAGTTGATGGTGAGTTCGTACGCGTCCGCATCTTCCGCCAGGGGCTTGCCATCGCTGGTGAAAATGCCTCCTCGCTTGGCTTTGTCGATGCGAGTGACCGTGAAACGGTTCGTCTGCTCGCCGAGTTGAACCGTCGAATCTGCCTCGAAGACATGGAGCTTGATCTGCGAACCCGCCGCGATCAAGAACATGCCTCCAAGAAGCACAGCACCCGCCGCCCCGGCCTTGTTGGCATTCGGAGCGGCGGGCGAGGTGATCTTGGTAGGTCTAGCGACGCGCGACAAGGTTCTTCACAGACGAATCAGAAAGCGATTCCGGTGCGTTTTCCGCCGGAGTGCCGAAAGATTGGAAGCCGTTGGACACCGCCCAATCATCCAAATCTCGACCACCGTAGAGCGACCCAACCCGGTTCTTGAGCTCCAGCTCGGCCTTCTTGGCGGTAGAGAGTCGGGACTTGAGGTCCAGATTCGACTGACGAACCGACTCCGAAGCAACATGACCCGCAAGTGCCGATGCGAAGTACGTAGTGAAGAAGATGGCACCAAAGGTGAGCGCCAGCGCTAAGGGCTGCGCCTTAACTGCCTCTCGGTTCTTTGTAGAGACACGAGCCTTCTCTTCCACTCGGACAGTGGGAGCTTGGGTCGGTAGCTGTCGAGTAACGACGGCTCGTTCGCGGACTAATACGGGTGCGGTTGTTGCGCTCATTCCTTTGAATCTCCTGCGGCATCCATGCCTTCGGTGCTTTGCTGATTACTTCTTTCGGATCACTCTTAACTTTGCGCTCCGACTTCGGGAGTTCTCGCGAATCTCGACTTCGGTAGGCGTTTGCGGCTTCTTTGTCACGATCTCAAACTCTTCATCCTGAAGAGATTTGAAAACGTCTTTGACAATCCTGTCTTCCCCGGAGTGGTAGCTCAAAATGGCGAGACTGCCTCCAGCAGCCAACGCCCTTGCCGCAGCTTCCACCGCTTCGGCCAGTCCGTTCAGCTCGCCGTTCACCATAATGCGAACAGCCTGAAACGTCCGGGTCGCCGGATGAATTCTCTTTTCTCTTGCTCCGACCGGGATGGCGGCATGGACACAATCCACCAAATCCTGCGTCGTTCGCAGAGGTTGCTCTTTGCGACGAGCCACGACCTGCTTTGCAATGGCTCTGGCCCATCGCTCGTCTGCGTATTCTTTCAGAGCCCATTCCAAATCGCCTGGAGCAATTCGGTTAAGGACCGCCGAAGCGGGTTCTCCTCGAGTTCGGTCCATTCTCATATCTAAAGGACCCTCCTCTCGGAAAGAGATGCCTCGAACCGGGTCATCGATTTGGGCGCTATTAAGACCAAGGTCTAATAAAATCCCGTTCGGCCGGAGACTCAGCTCCGCCAGAACGTCGGACATCTCTCGGAAATCTTTGTGGACCAAGTGGACCTTCACGTCCGACTGGGTGCCAATTCTCGCCCGTGCGATTTCCAGCATCGACGAATCCCAGTCGAAGCCGACCACCGTTCCACCCGGTCGAACCGCGTCGATAAATCGCAACGTGTGACCACCCAACCCGAGTGTCCCATCGACCACGACGTCACCTGCCTTAAGCGCAAGCACGGCGAGGATCTCTTGAACCATCACCGGATCGTGTCGAAAGGTTTTGTCGGTTGCTCCCATTCGCGACTCCATCAAAACCATCTAAGCGACACCTCGGGCGCGCTGCAGGATTGTGTAAATCTGATCGGTCCGATCCGCCTTATAGTCAAACGAACCGTAGAACTCTTCACGCTCTTCTTTTGCCCAAATCTCCAGGCCTCGGTTGGCGGAGACAATGATCACATCGGACTTGATCTTTGCGGCTTGTCGAAGATTGTTTGGAATGACCAATCGACCCTGCGGATCGATGTTGACCACTGACGACATCCCGAATCGAATGCTCTCATAGCGACGCACCCAAGGGTTGAGATCGTCCATCTCGTCGAGCATCTCTCGCTCTTTTGCCCACTTTTCGGGGGAATAAACCTCAATCTGTTCCAGTTCGCCAAGATTAAGGACAACCTTCGTCCCAAGCTTGGATCTCAACTGAGATTTGATAAGAAGGCGACCCTTGTCATCGACTTCGCCTTCTTGGGAACCCGCGACAAGGCCATCCATCTCCTCCGTCGCTTCTTTAGGCTCGTTTGCCATGGTCCCCTTCCGTTGCCAGGCTCTCCCATCCTTGGATCGCCTTTTGTGTTAGTGAGGGCGGAGCAATCCTTTGCACCCGCCCTCTGAATTCGATGAGCGCCCCAGCAACCCACCAGCCTCCGGTTCCTCGCCAATCCTTAGCGCCCTCAGCACTGATAACTATACAAGGGAGAAATGCCGCTAGCAACACAAAAATGGAAAAAAATGGTTCGAAATGCCACAAATTGCAACGACAAAAAAGACCCCGGAATTTCGGGGCCTTTTTGTGCGCTATTATGTCTACCTATCTATCTGTAGACATACATGTAGACACGCTTATTCAGGTTCAATGACGGCTCGAATTTGGGCTCGCCCATTTCGTCCCACTTTGCTCGTTGCCAGCCCGGTACGAACCCGGTAGCGGGTTTCTCCCAGGGCTTTCCAAACCATAGTTAGCACCGCGCAAACGCCTGCGGCGTACACGGTTACCATTGCGAGCCAGTTGATTCCTGCAAACATCGAAAACCTCATCCGCACTCAATGAGTGCTTCGCGAGCAGGACAAGATAGGACCTCTAGGCAATTCCTTCGGACTGCCGTCAGCGCACTGACACCGTGCCCTGCTCACCCGTTCTTTTCCCTCCTGCAAGTGGGCAGAACGCCCGTGCTGATACTGGGATCAACCCTTCCAAGTTCAAACCCCGTAGTTGTGCCGCCGGCAAAGGCAACAGAAGAGGGGTCTAGCGGGTTCAACGAATCATAATGAAGGGATGGAATCTCGACTCCTGAAGGTCCTTCAACAGCGCGTTTTGATCTACGACGGCGCGATGGGCACCCAACTTCAAGCGGCAAATCTTCAGGACGACGACTTCATCGCCAAGCCGACCGATCTTTACGGAACAACCTACAAAGCGGCCGCGGAAAGGCTGAACGGTGAGTTTCTTGAAGGCTGTAACGAGATTCTTTGCTTCACTCGGCCGGATGTGGTGGAGCAGATTCACCGGAACTACCTAAGCGCGGGCGCGGATCTTATTGAAACAAACACGTTCGGTGCCTCCTCGATCGTGCTTGCCGAGTACGACATTGCAGAGCTGGACTACGACGTGTGTCTGCAAGCCACGAAGATTGCCCGTAAGGCAGCCGATGCTCTCTCGACCGAGGACAAGCCTCGGTTTGTGATTGGTGCTCTCGGACCTGGGACAAAGCTCATCTCGCTCAATCAAACGACCTGGGACGAACTGGTGCCGACCTATCGCCGCTGTTGCCTCGGCCTGATCGATGGCGGAGCAGACGCGATTCTTCTTGAGACCCTCCAAGACCTTCTCATGGTGAAGGCGGCGGTAGTTGCGGCTAATGAAGCAATGGTCGAACGCGGAGTGGAGGTCCCCCTCTTCGTCCAAGTCACCATGGAGCAAACGGGCACCATGCTTGTTGGTAGCGACCTCGGTGCGGCGGTGAATATGCTCGAATGCTTCCCCACCGTGAAAGCGATTGGGATCAACTGCGCAACCGGTCCGGTCGAAATGGCCCCGCACATCCGGTTCCTTTCGCAGAACTCAACCCGACCCATTTCGGTTTTGCCCAACGCGGGTCTGCCCGTGATGGAAGGCGGAAAGGCGGTTTACAAGCTCTCCCCCGACGAGCTAGCCCAGCATCACCTGCACTTCGTGGAAGAGTTCGGCGCGGCAATGGTCGGCGGATGCTGCGGGACCACTCCCGCCCACATCGCGGCAGTTGCCAAAGCGCTTGAGAACAAGGCGCATACGGCAGACTGCCGATGGCGCCAAGCGCATTCAGCGTTTGCCAACTTCAATTTCAAGGTTGATTCCGATGAGAAGTCGGCTGCAATGGCGCTGATCGGATGCTCTTCGCTCTATCAGTTTCAACCTTACGAGCAAGACAACAGCTATCTCATCATCGGTGAAAAGACCAACGCGAACGGCTCAAAAGCCTTCCGCGAGATGCTGGCGAACGAAAACTGGGACGGGCTCACCGAACTCGCCCGGGAGTTGGAAGGCGAGGGTTCGCACGTTCTCGACGTTTGCACGGCTTACGTCGGTCGAAATGAAGCCTCCGACATGCAGACGCTGTTGAAGCGATACAACCGCCACATTACGGTTCCGATCATGATCGACTCGACGGAGTGGCAGGTTGTCGAAATCGCGCTCCAGATGCTTGCGGGCAAGCCGATTGTCAACTCGATCAATTTTGAAGACGGTGAGTCTCGCACCGAGAAGGTTCTCGGGTTGTGCGCCAAGTACGGAGCGGCTGTGGTTGGCCTGACCATCGATGAGGACGGCATGGCGAAGACGGTTGAAAAGAAGGTGGAGGTCACCGACCGAATCCTCGCCCGCACCCGTCAAGCGGGATTGCCCGACCACGATGTTTTCATCGACGCCCTCACATTCACCCTGGGATCCGGCGACGAAGAGTTCCGACTCAGCGCGAAGGCGACCATCGATGCAATCGCCGAAATTCGGCGCAAGTATCCGCGTGTGAACACCGTTCTCGGAGTCTCGAACGTGAGTTTTGGACTCAAACCCGCCGCACGCCAGGTGCTGAACTCCGCGTTCTTACACGAGGCGAGAGTTGCGGGCCTCACAGCGGCGATTGTTCACGCGAGCAAGATTCTCCCGCAAAACCGGATCGACGGGGAGACTTGGAAGATCGCAGAAGACCTTATTTACGATCGCCGCGTTTTTGCAAACGCTTGATCGAGTTCGGAACCACGCGCTCCTCTCTCCCGGGTTGGCGTGGTTCCAGACCGTGGCCAACCGCTTCGCGTTCGTCGAACACAAAGCATTCGCCTTCGTAGAGACTCTCGTCTTTAGGCACCTCTTCGAGATACTTGAGGATGCCGCCTTTGAGGTGAAAGACCTCTTTGAACCCTTTCTTAAGCAGGTAGGCGGTTGCCTTCTCGCACCGTATCCCTCCGGTGCAGAACATCGCCACTTTGGGATGCTGATCGGGCGATAGATTGGCATCGACCCATGCCGGAAACTCGCCGAAGGTCTCCGTTTGGGGATCGATGGCCCCTTTGAAGGTTCCAACTTCCACTTCGTAATCGTTTCGAGTGTCCACCAGCACCACGTCGGGAGAGGAGATCACCTGATTCCAATCCTTGGGATCGACATAAGTGCCGACCACCAGGTTCGGATTTGCCTCCGGCTTCCGCATGGTGATGATTTCCCTCTTGAGCCGAATCTTGAATCGACCAAACGGCCACTTTTCGCTGTACGACTCCTTGTATTCGATATCGGAAAATCGCGGATCGTTGCCAAACAGTTCGTAGAGTCCATCGATGCCTTCCCGACTCCCGCCCACCGTTCCGTTGATCCCCTCCGGCGCAAGCAGGATGGTTCCGCAAAGACCCAGGGCCTCGCACTTCTCGAGCCACTGCTGTCGGACCTCGGAGGTCGATTCGATGGTGACGAACTTGTAGAAAGCGGTTACGACGAACATTCCCAGCCGCCCCTTAGTAGTCCACCGGACGCAGATAGTATTCGTTGATCGCGGTAGAGGTGAGCATCGCCACCGTCGGCAACTTTCGCTTCCAGTGAGTTCCAGAGACGCGCTTGCGCACAATGGTTACCTCTTCCGGCGAGAAGCCCATTTCAACAAGCTTGCTATCTCGATAACCCTGAATCATGTAGTGAAGGATCCGATCCGCTTGGGCGTAGGTGATTCCAAAATCCCCCTCGTCGGTTTGACCTTTGACCAGATCGGCCGTAGCGGGCTTGTGGATGATCTCCTTCGGCACGCCGATCTCTTCGGCAAGCTGCCACACCTGGGTTTTGAACAAATCGCCCAGCGGGTTGATGGGAGGGGAATCATCGGCATGCCAGGTGTAGTAGCCGAACAGCCGCTCCGATTTATTGCCCGTTCCAATAGGTAGGCCGCGCAGCTTCGCGCTCTGGTCGAACAGCACGATCATGCGGGTTCGGGCGCAGACGTTGCCCAGTCGAGTGGGGTCTATCTCCGGCTCGCTCGAGTTGATGTAACCGTCCACCATCGGCGTGATATCGATCGTTCGCACGGGTAGACCCAAGTCTTCGATGATCATTTGAGCGTGGTCCAAGCTCTCTTGGCTCGATCGCTTGTACGGCATTCGGAAAACGTGGACGTTCTCCGGACCGAACGCCTCGGCACAGAGGTAGGTGACAACCGCCGAGTCCACACCGCCAGAAAGACCGATGACGACCTTCTCCATTTTCCGGCGTCGATTCACTTCGTCTCGCAGAAACGCCACCAACCACTCCCGGACGAGTTTGGTGTTGATCGCCAGAGCCTGATCGTGATCCGGAGTGGGATCGACGGAAATGACGGGTATGGAACCGCTCACATTCATAAGTTTGTCACCTAACGGACCTGCCAAGCGGGTGCTCGTTACGAATCCTGGTCAATAGTTGGGCGGCAGCCTCCGCGTTTACTGAGTTCGCCACTGGGTTTGGATCGGAGAAAGTTTGCACTCCCCAGTCGTGGGCGAGGTCGGAAGGAAGTTTGTCTTCGAACTCAATGTCACCCAGAGTCAGGCAGGCTGCGGTCCACATTCGTGGAACCGTTGCCAAGTTGTAGCCGCCCCCTCCGACCGCTACAACTGGAAGATCGAGTTCGTGCACGGTTTGCACCGCCCCAAGCCATTCGCGGAAGCCCACTTCAAAATGTCCGAGACGATCCTCGGGATGAGGGTCGGTTCCCATTTGCAAAACGATCGCTTGGGCTCCAAAAGATTCCACGGCTCCGGGAATCACGCGACGAAATAGATCGAGCCACACGTCTCCGGTGGTCCCTCGCGGCAGGGGAAGGTTGAGAATCGAACCCGCCGCATCTCCAATCCCCTGTTCTTCGAAGTCTCCTGTTCCGGGGAAAAGGGTCCGACCATCCTCGTGGATGGACACGGTTAGAACGTGAGGATCGGAAGCAAAAATGTTTTCCACCCCATCGCCGTGGTGCACGTCGATATCGACATAGGCGACGCGATCGAACCGCTCTCGGAGAATGTGCAGGGCGATCGCCGGGTCGTTGTACACACAAAATCCAGACGCCCTAGCCCTCTGCGCATGGTGAAGCCCCCCTCCAATTCCGAAGCCTCTTTTCGCCCCGTCTCGGACCGCCTCGGCTGCCTTCACGACACTGCAGACATAGTCCAGCGAGATGTCGTGCATGTCTGGAAAGGGTGGATTGTCGAAGTTTCCAAAGCCGAACTGCTTTCGAAACGCCTTTTGTTCGTCGGTGAGTCCAGTTGTTTTGGGCCCGAAGCGAGCGTCTTCGACACGGAGGCCCCACGCTTCGGCGACAGCCTCTTCCCTTCCGATTTCGATCACGGCTTGGAGGTACGCCTCAGAATGAACACGAACGATATCCGCATCCGATCCGGGACCGGGATCAATGGTTTCGACACCGAATCGGCGCAATAGTTGAATGGCTCGGCGCAATCGCTCCGGTTTAAGCGGGTGGTGCGGCCCAAACGAGTAAGCAAGGATCGCGTCTGAATAGAAGAAGTTGGGGAGCGTGCTCAAGCGTTCTCGGTTCTACCGAAACGGGTGGGTTCTCGTCTGCAACCTAGGATTCGTTCAGGTTCAAATGAGGTCCTTAGATCGGTAGACTGAGGTCATGGCGAGTTCGTTTGGGCACTTATTCCGAATCACAACGTGGGGAGAGTCTCATGGTGGTGGTGTCGGAGTGGTGGTGGACGGATGCCCAGCCAAAACGCCCATTTCCATCGAGGCCATCCAGTACGAACTCGACCGTCGGCGACCCGGACAATCGAAGATCGTCACCCAGCGCAAAGAATCCGACACAGTTCGAATCCTCTCCGGAGTGAGCGCAGAAGGTCTTGCTCTGGGAACCCCGATCTCGCTGGTGGTCATGAACGAAGACCAGCGATCAAACGATTACGACGAGATGCGCCGGAAGTATCGACCGAGTCACGCCGACTACGCTTACGATCAGAAGTACGGCATTCGAGCCGTGGAAGGGGGCGGTCGTTCCTCGGCACGGGAAACCATCGGTCGGGTCGCAGCGGGCGCGATCGCCAAAGAGATTCTGAAGTCGTACGGCGTGGAGGTCGTAGCTTACGTGGAGAAAGTTCATCACCTCTCCGTTGAGGTTGATCCACTAACCGTCACTCACGAACAAGTTGAGAGCAACATCGTCCGGTGTCCAGACCCCGAAACGGCCGAGCGGATGATTGCCCACATCGAGGGGATTCGCAAGGGTGGAAATTCAGTAGGAGGCGTCATTGGCTGCGTCGCTCGGGGAGTGCCCGCCGGGTGGGGCGAACCGATTTTCGACAAATTGGAAGCGGACCTCGCAAAAGCGGCTCTCTCACTTCCCGCCTGTAAAGGGTTTGAACTCGGCGGTGGCTTTGGCATGACCGACTACACCGGCCTTGAGATCAACGACCTGTACGATTCTCGCGACAACGGTGGCGACAAGAAAGAGGTATTCACCCGAACCAACCACAGCGGCGGCATTCAAGGAGGCATTTCGAACGGAATGCCGATCACTTTCAGAGTCGCATTTAAGCCCACCGCTACCGTCTTGCGAGAACAAGACACGGTGGATACCGACCACGAACCAACCACGCTGACGGGCAGAGGTCGCCACGACCCATGCGTGCTTCCCCGGGCGGTTCCTATGGTCGAAGCGATGACGGCACTGGTCCTTGTCGACCACGCTCTGCGGCAGCGCGGGCAAAACGGATAAGAGATTCTTAACAATCAGCGATTCTTAACAAACTCTTCTGGGTCCTAACAATCGGATAACATATAGCCACCATCCTGTTTCTGCATGATGGCCCTGCTCATGAATCCTAGCGAGACCGCCACCCGCGAAAAGATCGTCGCGAAGAACATCAACTTCTTCTATAGCGAGAAACAGGCGCTCTTTAACGTGAGCATCACGATTCCTGAGAATCGCGTCACCGCCTTTATCGGCCCTTCTGGTTGCGGTAAGTCCACTTTCTTGCGGTGCTTAAACCGCATGAACGACCTTATTGAAGGCACACGCCTGGAAGGTTCGATCACCACGGACGGATACGACATTTACGACAAGAACGTGGACCCAGTGGCACTTCGGAAGGAGATCGGCATGGTGTTCCAAAAGCCGAATCCGTTCCCGATGTCGATCTACGACAACATCGCGTACGGTCCGCGGCTTCACGGGGTTCGAGATCGTGCGACCCTGGACGAAATCGTCGAGCGCAGCCTTCAGCAATCGGCTCTTTGGAACGAAGTGAAGGACGACCTGAAGAAGTCTGCACTCGCGCTTTCCGGTGGTCAGCAGCAACGGCTTTGTATCGCTCGAACCCTGGCGGTAGATCCCAAGATCATCCTCATGGACGAGCCCTGCTCGGCATTGGACCCCATCGCAACCTCTCGCATCGAAGATCTCATTTTCGAGCTGAAGGACAAGTACACGATCGTCATCGTCACGCACAACATGCAACAAGCTCAGCGTGCAAGCGATTTCACCGCGTTCTTCATGCTGGGCGAACTGAAAGAGTTCGGTGCTACCCAAGACATTTTCTTGTATCCCAAAAAGAAAGAGACCGAAGATTACATCTCCGGTCGCTTTGGTTGAGGCTTGGTGCGCTTAGGCGGCGATTTTCAGGTGGGATTCCCCACCGCTAGAGGCACCCTTGCGAACCGCTTGGTCGGCAACGGCCGCGACTTCACGCAATCGCGTGATCTCGTTGCGGAGTTTCTCGACGCCCGCGACGAGCCTAGAAACCATTGCCGAACTTTCTTGAGTGGCAGCCGACATTTCTTCGGAAGCGGCCGCGTTCTCCTCGGCGACGGCCGCAATTTGCTCGATGGCGGCAGCCGCTTGGCGAACTTCGCCGATGACCTCGTTCAGGAGTTGCGAGTTCAGGTCCGCAACCGTCACCGCGTTGCCCATTGCATTGGTCACCCGATCGTTCAGGTTGTTCGCTTTCTTGGCAGCGGAGGCAATGACCTCAAGGCATCCAGCAGATTGCGTTGAGACCTCGAAAACCGCGTCCATGTCGTTGATCGTCCGGTCCATCGCTTCCGAAGCGCTTTGACTTTGCTTCTGGATCGCCAAGATCAAATCGCCAATCTCTTTGGTTGCTGAGGAGGATTTTTCAGCCAACTTGCGAACTTCGTCTGCAACAACGGCAAAACCTCTTCCCTGCTCTCCCGCCCGGGCCGCCTCAATGGCAGCGTTGAGCGCAAGCAAGTTGGTTTGTCCAGCGATTTCATCAATGGTTGCAACGATCTCGCCAATCGCGTTCGAGCGGTTCTGCATATCCCGAACATGGCTTGCCGTGTTTGTGACGGCGGTTCTCAGTTCGTCGATTGCGTTGATGCGCTCTCGAATGGTCTCCCAAATCTTTGCTTCCTCGTCAATGTGCGAAACCTCAGTCTGGATCTCGCGAACAGCGTCGCTTGCCATGGCCAAAGCTTGGGTTTGCTCGGTGCTTCGCTCGAGCATTTGGTCGCTTCGCACCTGAATCTTGTTCATGGCCTCGGCGGCAGAGGTTGCGCTATCGGCCTGAGAGGTCCCTGCCTGAGCGACCTGCTCGGTGGCGGCACCAACTTCCATCGTCGCTCGTCCGGTGGCGTCTGCGGTCTCGGCCAACTCGTCGCTCTGAACGGTGAGGTGATTCGCGATATCGGCTGCCTCGGCAACGACGTCCCGAATTTTCGCGATGAAGCCGTGTTCGAGATAAGCCTCGATGATTAGTTCCTGGTCGAGGGTGAGCGCCTTTTGGAACGCTCGGAGAGCCGCCGAAGCTTTCGATGGACTGAATCGGTAGTGCTTCAGGATCACCGGGAAGACCGACTCGACATAGCTCGTCATGCCCGCGAAGAACCAAAGTGGTGTGATTCCGATTCGTGCGTGGACTGCCCCAACCGTAAGGCGGCTATCGAAGTAAGACGCGCCAAACTCGCCTTTGAGAATCTCTGCAAAGTAGGCCGGATTCGTCTTCTTAAGTCGCTCTATCGAGGAACCTGCCCCCTGAATGATTGAGACGGATTCCGGGAACTTTGCTAAGTGCTCGTAAAAGTCGTCGACGATGGAACCCATGTTGCGTTCCAACAATGGTTTGAGCGACCGAAGGGCGATTCGGTCGGCCCCGGTGATCCGATACATGGCAAGCCGAGACTGTATGTCTTGATGAGTAAACTGTGTCGTGTGGGGTTTCACGATTTGCTCCTGGGAAAGATATCGGGACCCAAATTTCCAATCATTAATTCCTGCACGGGCATATAAAAACGGCATCGCAACACCTGCGACTGATAGATCACTTAAACAGGTTCAAACTTGAGAAGAATTTGCGTATGACCACTGATACACGCCTCCTAAAAGCGGTTCAAATCGCGACACATAAACTTTCTGAAACAGGAGATTTCAACCTTCTCCTGAAGGAAGTTCTCAAAATCTGCACCGACGCGGTGGGTGCATCCGGGGGAACCATCTACCTCCACGAACCCCAACACTCTCGACTCGTTTTTCAGCACGTCCTTCCAGAAGACGTCGAACACCGACTTCCATCCAAGGATATGGCCGACGATTTCGGAACCGCCGGTCGCGCATTCCAAACTCGACAAACGCAAATTCGCGTCTTCCCCGAGAAGCCCGAGTCCGAGCGGAACCCGTTTGAAAAGGCGACGGGCATCGTGGTTCGGAACATGGTCGCCACGCCCTTGATGATTGAAGGGACCGACCCCATCGGCGTGGTGCAGTTGCTCAATAAGAGTGAGGGCGACTTTACCGATTCGGACGCTGCAGTTTTGGACATCATTGCCAACGTTGCCACCATGGCGTTCTTGAACTCCAAACTCACCGAAGAATCCAACCGAGCCTCCACCCTGCTGGGTATGGGAAAGGTGAGCCACGATATCGGCAATCTTGCGGCGAGCCTGTACGCGACGGTAAGTTTTGCCGAGTTCTCTCTCGATCAACTTCAATCCGCGATCAACTCTGTGCCCACCCCTGAACCCGTTGTGGAAGCCTCTGAGATGCTCCCAACGCTGGTTGAGGACATGAAGACGTCGGTCGATCGCATCGTCGGTTACTCGCGGCTGATCTCGGACATGAGCGCCGGTAAGTCGCTTCGTCCCAATTTTCAGCCGATCGACCTCAGCGGCATCATTCAGAAGAGCGCCGCTTTCTTCGAGACGGATGCTCGTTCGAAGCGCATTCGGATGGTCTACGAAATGGAGGCGGTGGGTCCATGCCTCTGTGATGAACTTTTCATCCTTCGGATCGTACAGAACCTTGTCGGCAATGCGGTGAAAGCGGTGGCAGAAACCATCCCGGATGAGCTGGTTTTGGACCCCGAAGATCAGGATCAAGCCGCCCCGCCCCTGGGTGAAGTCAGAATCTCTTACAAGAGAACCAACGAGCACCACTTACTCGAGGTCAAGGACACCGGACCGGGAATGACGCCTGAGACGGCGGCTCGAATTCTTGGAGGCAACGCCCGGAGTCAATGGAATAAAACCGGTGGATCGGGTTGGGGCATGAAAATCGTGCGAGAACTCGCCACAAGTCTCGATGGGACGATGGATATTGAATCGGACCTAGGAAAAGGGTCTCTGTTCCGGGTTCAATTCCCCATTCGTTCATCGAGCGAGATATAAGTTAGATGGCAGCAAAGCGGAACCAGCCAAAGCGAGACAGCGTTGCACGGGGTGGAGGTACCACAACCTCCCGACCGAAGAAAATGTCGCGTAAGTCTAAGCGCTCCCCAATTCTCCGCTTCTTTGGAGCCGTTTTTTACCTGCTATTCATTAGCGTGGTGCTAATCGGGTCCACCCTTGCGGGCTGGTTGTCGCGCAGCGAGGTCATCAAAGAGGCCATCCCCGTCTTCCTCGTCAAGGAACCCGCGAGCGTTTTCGAACGAGATGTCATGACCCTACTCATCCTGGGCTGCGACGAGGACCTTTACTACGGCGGAACGCAAGTGTTGAAGGGCGCGGCGAGATCGGACATGATGCTGGTGGCGCGACTTGACTTCGTGAATAAGAAGATCACGGGCGTGTCCATTCCCCGCGATACCCGGTGTCAACTGCCCGGTGATCGAGCAAGGAAGATGAATGCCTACCATGCCATCGCCAAGCGCGGCGAAGAGGCAAAACTCACCCAAACCGCGGTGGAGCATCTCCTTCCTGGCGTAAAGATCGATCGCGTTCTGGAAATCAACTACGAGTCGTTCGTCGATCTTGTCGACCTCATCGGCGGCGTGACCGTCGACGTAGACAAGCATCTCAAGTACACCGACAAAGCGGGCGGGCTCTTCATTGACATCCCCGCCGGGATGCAACACCTTGATGGTTACGACGCCATGTGCTTCGTTCGCTTCCGAAAGGACGCTGGGAGCGACTTCGTGAGACAAGAGCGGCAGAAGAAGTTGCTGGTCGCTTTAAAGAGCCAAGTGGTTCAAAACTGGACCCTCCTGCCGACGGTTGCCGAGTTTGGTGCCAAGGCGATGGGCGGTCTGTCTGGCGCTGAGGTCGCGGCTCTGGCTAAGTTTGGACGGTCGGTTCCTCCGACCGAGATCAAGCTTAACCAGCTTCCCACCAAGCCCGGTCGAGGATCTTTCTTGGAGATTGATCGGGCGAAAGCCGCCAAGGTGCTCAAAGAGAGTTCACTCATTAAAGGCGCCACTTTTGGAGATGAAGAGGCGACCATGAAGTCTGGACGCCGGAGCACACGAGCATGAGCGAAGAAACGCGATACGACCCGCAAGCCCCCGAGGGTGATACCGGCCTGAGTAGCCAGTACATGACCAAGAAGGATGCGCGTTGGATCATTGGGGTCACGGCCGTGCTTGGTGTTCTGATGATCCCGGTGTACCGGATTGCCTTAGACGCCCGAAACAAAACCGTCTGCGTGGCTCACATGAAAGACACTCAGAGCGCGATTTCGCTCTACGCGACGGATAACGACAATCGGTACCCGATCGCCTATGAAAGTGGCCCCAACGGAGAGCCATCGAGCCCGAATGGCAAGGTTCCGATCTCGTGGGTGACTCTTGTGAAGCGCTACAAAGCGAAGCCGTTCACCTGTCCGGCCGCAGATGATTTACAACACTCACACAGCGTCGACCCTAACGATCCCAAAAAGTCGATCGATGCCTCCGTTGGGTTTTACGGGGCTTACAGCGGCATCTCTCAGAACGATGTAGACGACCCAGATCAGGTTGTGATCTTGGCCGAAACATCCAACCACGGCTCGTTCGAAACCTACAACCCAATGCCGTTCAAGACGTTAGAAGGCGCGGAAGTTGAAAACGATGGTTTCTTGATCGGGTGGGATAACTCCAACGAGGCGCCAAACGAGAAAACTCAAAGCATCACGCGACTTGCGCTGCGAGGAACCGCTGCCGGATCGTTTACAGATGCCGCCGAGCCAAGGCACAGTGCGGGAATCCACGCGATCACCGCTTCGGGCGCAAAGATCAACCTACGGGGTAAGGCCGCTCGAACGTCTTGGGGACGGTACACGCTGACGGGCACGTGGTCGAATCCGCTTGTGCGGAAGTCCGCCTACTAAGCAGCGACCGATTCCGCTTCCACAGACGACCAGGTGACAGCCGTTCTAAAGCCGAGCAATGCCGCGCTCCAGATCTTTGCCGTCGCTTGGGCAAGTTCTTCGCCACCGATTCTTTGAGCAGTTGGCCCCGTCCATTCGCCGGTGGACATAAGGATGCAGAGCCGAGTGGATAACGAAGCCAGCCCGTAGGCCTTCTTGTTCATCCTTTCCGGAAAGGCCTTTTCATAGCCTTCAAACTTGTAAACGCCGCCCAGATACTCGGTCAAGATCGCTTTCACCGTCTCCGTGTGAGTATCCAAACCTTCTAGGCTCATGGCCGCTTGCCAAGACTCTTTGACAACCTTCTCAGCCTCTTGATCGATGGGCGTTCGATAAGTTTGAAGCAGCCTGGAATGACGCGAGGAGATGTAAGAAATCCGTGCGGCATGGCAATTGGAAGCCATCATCACTTTCGGCGACCAGTAGGGAGTCCAAAGCTCTAGCCCCGCATCCCCGTCCGTCGTGATTCCAAAGTTGGCAGGTTGCTTGGGATCGATGGGCACCGACTCTACGTAGAGCCGCAATTCGTCGGCGGACTCTCGTTGCATGCGCTTCAGCCAAGGGGCAACGTTCTCGGCGATCTTGCCCTTGAACAATCCATCCTGACCACGCTCGAAGCCGATGGTGGCGATGTTGCGGAAAGCCGGGTTTCCTGGAGAGACCTCTGGCGCACGATCTTCCCCCGACGCCAAATAGGCGTTTCCGTAACACGCTATGGAAACGGATTGGAGCAGGTCTGCACGCATCGCTACTTGTTTTTTCGGAAGACGCGGCCTCCTTCTTCATGAATTCTTAGGGTGAATTATGAGATTTTTGCGATTGATCGCTCTGCGACTTGTCGAATCCACGTCGCACGATCTTTTCCGGGGGCGGGCGCAACCTCGTTTTCAAGAAGGAACCAATGCTCAGTGTGCGAAGCGAAATTTCCGGGAAGAATGCGCTCGTTCGGTCCGAGCGATTCCACTTCTAGCATGTCGCCTCGTGTATAGACCTCGAAATTGACTCCAAAATCGGGATAGGACCTTCCTTCGACGTACGGGAATCGTTTGACAAAAGTGTGACCCTTGGTGGAATAGGTCGCAATCCCTTGAGGAACGAGAACCCCAACCTTCTGGCTCTCTCCCTGAGCTTGCTGCACCGCGCCGTATTCGTGTCCCAGATCCCAGCGAGGATCAGAAAGATCCGTGTAGCCCCAGCGCACCAGCGGCTGCGAAGGGAGCACCTTTTGCGCGTGCGGGACATGATCTTCGAACGGCCAGACGCAAACTCCATCCGTCACCATGACCGTGATCGCCCAGAGAGCCAGTTCTACCGGATAGGCCCCTCGATTGTAGACACGGTGCTCAAGAACAAGGCAGGCGCCATCTGGAGATACTTGGACGGTGATCTCTCGCTGCGTGTGGAACTGATCGATCGCTGAGGCGATTCGCACCCCGCGATCCACTTCTTCCACTTCGGGCTCGCAAGAATCGGCGATCATAGTCTTCCCTGCTTCCTCGGGAGCGACCCAGAGACGGTGTCCACCGTACGAGTGGTACTTGCCGTCATCCTTGATCCCGTAGTCCTTCTGATACACGTTTAGAAGGTTAGGACCGCCAATCGGTCCGAAGCCAAGAACACGTGGACCGACTTCTAACGGAAGATGGGCCTCGAAGTTGCTCCCGACAAGTCTGCAGGTTCGTTCAAATCCACCAAAAGGAACAACTTCCATAGGGTGGTTTTACCCAGTGACGGGAACCCGCCTTACTTGAATCGGAGCTGATAGTTGAGGCTGACGGTCCAGTTGTTCGCTTGCGCGATTCCCGGCGCCAATTGGCCCTGGTAGCTCAGGTTGCCCAGGAACAAGCTGAAGACTTGGTTGGGTCCGGGTCGCTGATCGAACTGCAGGTGCCATCGCTCGATTGCTCGCGAGACGCCCTGAGCGTCCGATTGCTCGATGCCGTAATAAAGCGTCAAGGGACTACCGCTCTTCTTGAAGAGCGTAGTGGAAAGTCCGGCGGTTCGAGCCATGGAATGGGTCGAGTCGTTCAAGAGCTCTTGCCAAGACCAAGCGAGGTCAGTATCGTCCGACTTCTTATAGGTCAGTTTCCACTCGTTGCGTCGATCACCCAACGGCAAGGATCCCAAGATGACATTCGGATTGGGCTGCTCGGGATTGGTCTGAATGGAGTTGCTGAGTTCGAACATCTTGGACATTCGGTAAGTCCAGGTGATGTCTCGAATCGCGAACTGTCGACCATCGGGCAACGTTCTCGCTTTGTATTTGGCAGTTGCCGACCAAGGAAGCTTCTCGGAAGGATCGGTCTTGAGGTGGAAGGTGCGGTCCGCGGCTCTTTGTCCTTGGTTGTCCACTTGGCCTCGATACTCGTAGCCAAGGGCGTACTTCCCTGCCATTGAGCTCACTTGAATCAATTGATTCTCGCGGAGCCACATGAAGTTATCCGACGCTTGATCCAGGGCCAAATTGACCATGGTGTTCTTCAGCCCCAAAGGAGCGATACCAAACGGCTTTGCGTTCGAAAGCTGAAGACTTGTGAAAGCCTGGGTCCGATTTGGCTGGCTGTCCCAAGTCGTCGTTCCTGAGCCAAATCCGATATTGGTGCCGTTTACGTTCGCGCCCTGAACGGAGTTGACTTGGTTGGGATTGACTCGCTGGGCGTTCTGACCGAAGGTCCAAACGGTTGTCGCTTGTCCAGAATTCAGACCCGACATCTGTCGAGCGAAGCCGTAAGACAGCCGAACGCCCTTTCCGAAGTCGTACCAGAAGCCGTAGTCGCGCTTCACCTCGTCGCGATCGTCGCCGTGGCGGTCGATATTGACATCGGTTATCGACACACCAAAGTTCTTGGTGACCGTGGAGTTGACGGTGTTCGCGCTCAGTCTTTCCGAGGTGCCGTCTGCAAATTGCGTGCTGGTTTGCTCGGTTCGTACCGAGGTTGCCTTGCTTACTTGCGTCTCAACTGCGACCGTCGTGGTTCGAGAATCCGTCGCGGTTGCGTTCAGACCAGACATCTGCCTGCCTTCCGAGGCGTAGGCAACGGTCGTCTTTCCAAGCTTCTTACTGAAGGAAATTCGATCGGCGCTTTCTTGGAGCAGCTTGTCGGATCCCTTAAGATCATGCGCGTCTAATCGAGCGACCGCAAAGTTGAACGTTGGGTCTACTTGCCACTCGACGAACAATGTTTCCCGTCGGCGATCTTCCAACGTGAATCCGTTCGCGCTTTCGAACATGTTCCAGTCCAGCTTCGCCGTCTTGGAAGTCCACAACAGCTTGCCATCCTTTTGGGAGAAACCATTGAGGGTGTTGAGAAGGCCCATCTCGGCGTCGCCGAGCATCGCCATCAGGTTGAAGCCCTTCTCAATCTTTCGCTCGCTGTACGCCATCTGCAGGTTCTGCTGATTGACGCTGACGTTTGTGCGATCGAAGGAGGTCTTCCCGATTTCCGACTTCACTTGACTGAACGCAAAGTTGCCGCCTTTTCGAAGCGAGCCTGCAAACTGAGTATCAAGTCGTCGAAGACCTGGAACCGCTCCTAACGCGGCTTGCTCAAAGGTCATCAGGCGAGTGATCTCGCCGAAATTCTTACCGACATCAAGGCGCCGCATCGAAGCGCGCAGGTTCTTCGTTTCAAATGCGACTCGCTCGGAAAGCGTTCGATCCTTCGCGCCCGTGACGTTGAGACTCTCGAAGGTGTACTTGGCTCCGGCCTTACCCTTCAATTCCAAGCCGGTGTAATTCCGGTCGATTCCGTCGCTTTGGAAGTAACGACCCTGATCTTCCGGCCGTGCCTGTCCTCCGTACATCCGAGCGATCTGGTTGATGCTGTTCGTTCGCTCTTGAGCCTGCAGTGAACCGAGCCGTCCGAAGCCTTGGTCCACTCGATGGCTAATGTGGTTCAGGCTCCAGCTCTTATTAGAAATAGTGACTGTCTCGGCATTGAGGTTCTTCTCATTGTTCGAAACATTGCTCCTAGTGAAGTTCGCCGTGCCGTCTTTACCGATACCGTTGACATTGAACGCCATCCATTGACGATTCAATCCAGCTTCCAGCCCGTAGATCGCCCGCTCGTTGTTGGGAAGAGAGCCAAACCGCGTAAAGCCTTTGTCGACAGTCTGCTCGCCGAAGGAGAAACCAAATTTCTTCGTCTCGAAGGAAATCTCCCGCTTCTCGATCCCCATTCCGGAGGCCATCTCATCGATCCCGAAGGAGCCGATCTTCATGGTTCCACCTGCCATAGCAAGCGAGCCATTGAAGGTGTTGCGGGACATTCCCTGCTCTTTTTGCAGTTGAGCCCGGTCGCCCTCGCGAATATCGTTGAAGCGCGTGAAGCCTTGACCTACCGATTGAGAGCCTGCCTCGAACGCGAAAGTCTTTCCTTTCAGCGTGTACTTGTTCCAAACCAGCGAGGCGTTGTCATCCGAAACGGTGCGCTGATCGAAACCTAGAGCAGCATCCTTCCCGACCTTGAACCCGTCGTATGCGAAACCTTGTCGTTTCAGCCCACGCTCGCGTTGGAGCGTTGCTGCTTCGGCATCGGAAAAGCCCGCAGCCTTCACCGAATCGAAGCCGACGTAGTTCTTGCTAACGTCTTGAACATCCGCAGTGAACGTTCCCGAACCGAGCTTGGCTCGGAATTGCTGAACCAAGAATTGAGAGCTACCGTCCTGAGATTCGGCGGTTCCGATTTGCTCATGCTTGTTGAGCGTGTAGCCAGACTGGACGTTTGCTTGTTCTCTCGATCCCGAGAAGTAAGCACCCTTAAGCGAGAATGCACCTGCGCTGAAGTTGTTTTGCGCACCAACAACGTTTGAGCGCATGACCTTTCCGTCGGCCGTTCGCTCCGTAGCACCAAGCCCCATGATGAGACCGGCTTGTCCGGGCTTGGCTCCGAATTGAAGCGCTCGGTTTCCACCGATCGCGGCACCGGTGCTGACAACCGGCTTGTTGTCGTAGCGGTATTGGACAGAAAGAGAGTCAGAAGTTCGAACCGATCTTTGCAAATAGACAACGCCTGACGCGTAATCGATAGCGTAATCTTTGCCTGCTTCCAGCAACGATCCGTTCAAGAAAACCTTTTCGCTTTTTGGAATAACGTTTCCGCGCCTAAGTGGTTGCCCAGGTCCAGACGTTCCAATTTGAATAATGTCGAAAGCGGGTGTTCCGCCAAGACTGATCTTTGTGCTTTCGCCTTGCGCTTCTTTGGAAGTGGAAGCATCGTCCTTGAGCGGCACGATCAGCGGCTTTTCCTCGGCAACGGGTGCAGGAGTTTGCTGCCCGACTGCTACTGAGGTGAGGAGAGGACACGGCAAAACGATTGCAGCGGAGAGCGCGATTCGTCTAAAGCCCGTCATTCCATTTCCTCCTTGAGTTCTTACACGTTTATTGTACGGTCGAAGTTACGCTCAATGGAGTCAATTCCCCTGAATTTCTGGACCTTAATGCAACCTTGAACAATTACCAGGGCGATTTCCTCGCAATTTCATGGAAAAAAGCGATTGGAGGGAGGGGAACGGTGGTTCCTGCAATCGACTGTATGGCCGAAACGCAACAAAAAATCACGCTCGTGTTGTCTCACGAGGAAGCCACCGAGTTGTTCTTCCGGTGCCTGAAGAGCCCGGACGAAGACAGTCAACTCTCGGAGAGGGTTCTGAGCAAACTTGCTCGCGCACTGGCTGAGGCCGACGAGTGCGAGTTGAGAATGGCGGTATAGAACCCGTCTACACCGCCCTACTTGATTCTTAGTGGCTAGAGTCTAATCCAGCTTCTCGTCTCGCTAGAACGCTCTACCGCGTCTAGAATCCGCTGATTCTCGTAGCCATCTACGAAATTAGGAGATGCCGCCTTTCCTTCATGCAAGCTCACCAGAGCATCGGCCACTAGGTTGATAAAGGTGTGCTCATAACCAATAATGTGCGCCACGGGCCAGTAGTTACCCGCATAGGGGTGCGATGCCTCGGTAGCTTGGATAACCCGGAAACCGCTGAGGTCCTTGGGATCATCATTGGAGTAGTACTCCAGCTCGTTCATCCGCTCTTGGTTGTAAACGATCGAGCCACGCGAACCGTTGATCTCGAACGAGTTCTTGTTCTTCCGACCCACCGCAAAGCGGGAAGCCTCGAACACGCCCAGTGCCCCGCTCTTGAAGCGAGCCAAGAACATGGAAGCGTCGTCGACGGTAACATCGCCCATCTTGTCCGAAGCGGTCGCACCCATTTTGTCGTCGATCTCACCTGCGATCGGTCTTTGCTTCACGAACGTGTGTAGCAATCCGCACACCTCAGAAAGCTCGCCGCAGAGGAACCGAGCCGAGTCGATGATGTGCGCCGCGATATCGCCGTGCGTTCCGCTTCCGGCCACCTCTTTTTGAAGCCGCCACACCAGCGGAAAGTTGGGATCGGCGATCCAATCTTGGAGATAGACGCCTCGGAAGTGGTGAATCTCGCCCAGAAGCCCTTCTTCGATCATCTTCTTGGCAAGGGAAACCGCGGGGGCTTTTCGGTAGTTGTGGAAAACCGCGTGGTGCACACCGTTGGCCTGAACAGCATCCAGCATGTCCTTTGCCTCCTGAAGGGTGTTCCCGATCGGCTTCTCGCACCAAACCGCCTTCCCTGCCTTGGCGGCGGCGATAGCAATTTCCGCGTGAGTGTTGCCGGGAGTGGCAACGTCGATGATGTCGATTTCTGGATTCTCAACCACCGCTCGCCAATCGGTGGCGTAGTTGGTCCACCCGAAGTTTGCCGCCGCCTTAGAGACGTTCGCCTCATTGCGACCACAAATCGTGTGCATGTGGATTTCAGCGGGCAAATCGAAGAACCGATTCACTTGGCGGTAGGCGTTCGAATGGGCCTTGCCCATGAACTGATAGCCGATGAGTCCGACGTTGTATTGCTTCTTTGCCATGATTCCGAACCTTTAGTGCCCAGGATGGGAACGGTTGGACTCATTTTAGGCGACCGGAACGGTGGATTCCACCGTTCCAGCGATACATCGTTGCAGTTCCGCAGGTTTTGCGGAATGAAGTTCTATCGGTTCGTGCGTCGGCGCCGGAGTGCGAGCAATCCAACCGTCAGCGCCAGCATGGTTCCCGGTTCAGGGACAACGGCAACACCGTTGGTGGTGAGAAAGTTTTGGTAGGCATTCAGGTTCACCGCTCCGCTATAGAAGCCGTTGTCGAGATCGGAGCTGAACGTAAAGTTCGTGCCAGATCCGGTGGTCCCTCGGAATGAGTTAATGCCTGCCAGATACTGGACACCGTTTCTTTCGACAAACCAGCCTCCGCCAGAATCGCCGCTCCCTAGTGCGGCGTCGCCCGCTCGCCTCAGGAGCGAGAGGTACGACTGGGAGAATCCAAGCCCGCCAAGGTCGACATTTTCGGTGAAGTCCACCGTGGTCGGCGCGGCGCGGCGAACCCCGGCATTCCCTATATTGTTGTAGCCCGATCCATCTGTTCGGAGCACACCCGTCGACCCAAAACCAACCACGGTTACAGTCTCGCCGACGATGTTATCCACGAGCACGGGGCTCCAGTTTGGGAGCGTTCCGTTGATCCGAAAGAGAAGCAGATCACCGTTGGCGGTGAATCGTTGACTGCCGGTGATCGGGGAGAACACGCCCACGCCTGGTAGCTCGAAGTTGCCAACACCGACGTGCTTCGCCGTTAGGATCAGGTCGGGGCCGATCGCGACTCCTGAAGCAAAGAGAGTATCGTCGGAAAGATTCACGACCTTTCCAACCGTTGAGAACAGCGCGTTATTGGTGTCCGAAGCCGTTCCAGGCAGTACGGCCGAACCGATCGCACTCATCAAAGCAAAACTTACAAGCGCAACATTTTTCATTTTCAGACTTCCCAACCTCTTTGTATTCTAACGAGGATCGGGTGGGATCAACCCCGTAAAATTGCCGGTCGTACTTATATGGGCATGTTTCGATGCCGAGGGCCATGGAAGCTTTCGAAAGTAAACTGTACGTCTTGGCTATCGCGACCCAGCCCAATATCGCCTCCTCAGGAAATACGGCTCCATTCCCGGGGTTCAAAATTGGGGAGATCACCATCGATCCGCCCGTGGTTTTGGCACCGATGGAAGATGTCACGTCGCTCCCCATGCGCGTGATCGCGAAGCGAATCGCCAACCCTGGGCTGCTGGTCACCGAGTTCATCAGCGCGATGGCGGTGCATTACGGTGCCGAAAAGACACTCAAGAAGATGAGAATCGACCCGGGCGAGCGTCCGCTATCGATTCAAATCTTTGGTGCCGAGCCGGCAATCATGGCCGAAACCGCACGACTCGCGGAAGAAATGGGGGCCGATATTGTCGACATCAACATGGGCTGCTGGGTGCCTAAGGTGTGCAAAACGGGCAGCGGCGCCGCCCTTCTCAAAGATCCAGATCGCGCCGAAGAAATTGTCCGAGCGGTGGTCAACGCCGTTCAGATTCCGGTGACGGTGAAGGTTCGGGCGGGGTGGGACTATTCCCTCTTCGCCGCCCCTGATCTTGCGAAAAGATTCGAACAGGTCGGGATCAAGATGCTCACCCTTCATGCCCGCTTTGCGAAGCAGGGTTTTGAGGGAGAGGCAGATTGGCGCCTCATCGGAGAACTTCGAAAGGCGCTCTCTATCCCGCTGGTCGGTAACGGAGACGTGAAGACTCCGGAGGATGCAGTTCGGATGCTCAGCGAAACCGGATGCGACGGCGTTATGGTCGGTCGGGCCGCTATTGCCAACCCTTGGGCGCTTGCGGCCATCACCGCTGCGGTGAGCGGGCAACCCATCCCGCAGCCTCCCACGCTTTCCGAACGCATCGACGTTGCGTTAGAACACGTTTCTTCGGCCATCCAGTTCGAGGAGGAAGAGTTCGAGAAGCGAATGAAACGCCCCCTTTCGGAAAGCGAACGCTTGGATTCTGAAGGGCGAGCCGTTCGGGCCCTGCGCGGCATTGTCCCTATGTACGTGAAAGGCTTTGAAGGCGCGGCTCAGGTTCGTTCGGAACTCTACCAATCGTCGAGTTATGCTGAGATTTCGGCAACCTTGCAGAAGGTTCGAGAGATCGCAAATGCGACTCTCGAACCGTAACGCCCTTTCTCGTCGTAGATCGAGAAAAGATAGCCTGTCTTTTCTCTGTCCACATCCACCAAAATCTAGACAACGATGTCCCTTGCCCGCGCCCTAGTCATAAAAACCGCCGCTCTCCCCCCCGTGGAGGCGATCGTTCGGAAGTCGTTCCTTTTTCGGCCGCTTGTCAGCCGATTTATCGCTGGGGATGACCTTGAACACGCGGTAGAGGCGTCTTCTCATCTTCTTGATGAGGGCATTCGAATCTCGCTCGATTACCTTGGCGAAAACACGAAATCGGAGCAAGAGGCTCTCCACGCGATCGCAACCTACGAGCGGATGCTCAAAGAGATCGATAAGGAGAAGCACGTGCGGGCGTTTCGCGAAGCCGGTGCCCAGGGCATCGAGCCGCTCAACATCTCCATCAAGCTCACTCAATGCGGACTGGATCAAGGGCAAGAGTTCGCCGAGAACAACTATCGGCACGTCCTACGGGAAGCACAGACTCTTCAAAACTTCGTTCGAATCGATATGGAAAGTTCGGAGTACACCGAGCGAACCATCGACATCGTGACCCGCGTCCACCAGGAATTCAAAAACACGGGAACCGTTCTGCAGAGCTACCTGAAGCGAAACGATGACGACGTGGATTTGATGATCGAAAAGCAGATCCGGACCCGGCTTGTCAAAGGCGCGTATCTGGAGCCAGATACGGTGGCGTTTACCGACAAGGCCAAGGTGGACGAACAGTACGTCGCCCAGGCGAAAAGACTCCTTTCCAAAGGCTTCTACCCTGCCCTTGCGACACAAGACGAAGGCATCATCAACGAGCTCGTCAAGTACGTCAAAGACGAAGGGATTGATAAACAGTCCTTCGAGTTTCAGATGCTTTACGGGATCCGCCGGGACCTCCAACAGGGTCTCACAAAGGACGGGTTTAACGTGCGGGTTTACGTTCCATTCGGCGATAGCTGGTACCCCTATTTCACGCGCCGCTTAGCGGAACGCCCTGCAAACGCGCTGTTTATCGCAAAAGCAATGTTCCGACAATAGAGTCGGATCCACTTTGTTTATCGGTTTCGACAGCCATTCAATAACCCCGAATCGCGGTCGAAACCAGAGGAATGGTCCTGACAACAACAGTCATTCCCGGGGAAGTACCTGGTAAGTTTATTTGCGCATGAGGGAGACGATTCTCGATATCAGTGATGCCAAGAACATCTTCGATAAAATTCTTGCTCACTGGTCCCAATCGAACGAAGCTTTAGGCGGGCGAGAGATCATCCTTCGTGGGAACTTCGGACGCAATTCTTTCCTGAACTGCGCGGTCGAGTTTGACCACATGAGCGAGCAGATCGAGCAAACCCTCGAGACTCGCGACAAGGCTTCCGCTCAACTCGCACTCTACAAAGAGAACATGCGCCGAGCCATGCAGCGCTTCTCATTTCTTGTCCGGGGTCTCTATCCTGATCAAGACTTCACCAAGCGTATTCCGGCGCTTCCGGACGTCCGGTCCAATGAGGACAAGTTCATGGATCCGGTCGATCGAACGCTCTTGATTTGGAAGCAAGTCAATTCGATTCAGCAACTCGTTCTGCCAGACGGAACCACGCTCGAAGCGTTTGCTCTCGGTGTGGAAGTCCTTCGACAAGCTTTCGCCGCTCGGGACAAATCTTTCGAGCAAGAGAGGTTCCTGCGAGCCTCTAGGCGGCGCCATCACGGACAAATGATCGACCGAGCGGTGCAGTATCGCCAGGTCGTTCTGGGCATGTTTGGCGAGGAGAGCGAGATCGCACAGGCGCTTCCCTATCTTTGGCCCAAGCAAGACCGCAAGAAGAAGGCAAAGGCAGACGAACCGAAGAACGATCTCAAGCTGGTCGAACCCACGATCGGAGAGATCGCGACAGGCTCGGCGATGCTCGCCTAAGAGCGGTAATCTTTCTGCATGGATCCGGCCAACTTCGACCTCGCTGGGGTGAGGTCGATTCACCTGGGTTGGCATTCGCCGATCGCCGACACCTTCTTCCTGATCCTCACCTACTTGGGTCTCGGACAGGTGCAAGCCGGAATTGGGCTTCTCCTTCTTGCCTCAAAGAAAACTAAGCCCTTCGGCTGGCCGATCGTGGCGACCACCGTGCTAACGGGCACCCTTCTCGCTCAGCTCCTTAAGACCCTTCTCCCAAGGCAAAGGCCGAGCAATCTGGAGTGGGTGGTTGCACAAGAACCCCACAAGCTCAGTTCTTTTCCTAGCGGTCACACCACCACCGCGTTTGCCTGTGCCACCACCACTTACCTTCTGGCTCGGCGGCTATACCCAGAGCACTCTTGGAAGTTTCTTTTCGGCTACCTCATAGCGGGCGGAGTGGGCCTTAGCCGAGTCTATCGAGGCGTACACTGGCCGACCGACGTACTGGCGGGCGCATGTGCGGGAATTGCGGGAGCAATCGTCCTGGAACTGATCCTCCAAAAAATCGACCGCCGAAAGGCTTAGCCCTCGGCGATCTCGAACCGACCCATTCCGCGATACTTGTCGTACCGATCGGTTTTGACAACCTCTGGAGATAGCTTTTGGAGGGCGCCTAAATGCTTCTCGATCGCTTCTTTTACGGTCGCGAAGGTTTCCACCGGACTTCGGTGCGCGCCACCCTTTGGCTCGGGAAGAATCTCGTCGATCAAGCCGTATTCGAGTGCCGACGCGGCGGTGAGCTTCAACGCCTTCGACGCGTCAGGACCCCGTTCCGGCATTCGCCAGAGAATGGCGGCACACCCTTCCGGAGGGATGACGGAGTAAACCGAGTTCTCAAGCATCAGAACACGATTAGAAGCCGCGATACCGATGGCTCCTCCCGATCCGCCCTCGCCGATAACTACGGCAACGGTGGGAACGGTGAGTTCGAACATTTTCATGATCGCGGCCGCGATGGCTTCGCTGATCCCTCTCGACTCACTTTCGACGCCGGGATCTGCGGCGGGGGTGTCCACAAAGCTGATCACGGGCATTCGGAACCGCTCGGCCATATCGAACAAACGAATCGCCTTTCGATACCCTTCCGGCTTCGCCATGCCGAAGTTGCGGAACTGACGCTCTTGAATGTTGCGACCTTTCTGGTGGCCCACCACCATCACGGGCTGACCGTTGAACAGCGCAGGTCCACCAATGATCGCGTTATCGGCGAAGCCTCTGCGGTCGCCTTGGAGTTCCACATACTCAGAAAAGAGTGCTTGCACGTAATCGAGCGTGTAGGGCCTCTTTTCGGCCCGGGCAATCAAAACCTTTTCCCAAGGTCCGAGATTGCTGTACATCACGTCGATGAACTTGTCTCGACCCTTTTCTAGGTCTTCAATCTTCGCCTCGAGTGCCTCGCGAGACTTCGGCTCGGCCTCTTTGCGCGCCGCTTCACGGGCCTTGGCAATGAAGTCCTCAAGCTCTAGAAGCTCTCTTTCCCACTCTTTGTGTGTCTTTGGCGAACTCACTTTTTGCCCCCGTTTGCCGCGTACGCAGAAAGCGCATGCCCACCCAGCGTTCTAACCAAGGACGCCAGCGTATCTCTCATCTCCTTTCTCGGGACGATTCGATCGATCATGCCGTGCTTCAAGCAGAACTCAGCGGTTTGGAAATCGTCGGGAACTTTACTCACGCCCGCTTGCTTACTCACGCGTGTCCCGGCAAATCCCACCAAGGCTCGCGGCTCGGCGACAATCACATCGGCGATCGAAGCGTAGCTGGCGAGAACGCCCGCCATGGTCGGGTCCGTGAAGACGGCGATGTAAGGAACCCCCGCCTCGGCGCAGCGCTGAGCGGCAGCGGTGGTCTTTGCCATCTGCATCAGGCTAAGAAGTCCTTCCTGCATGCGAGCACCGCCAGAAGCGCAGAAAATGATGGCGGGAGTCTGTTCGTCAGCTGCTCGTTCAAGGGTGCGCGTGATCTTCTCTCCCGCAACGGACCCCATAGAGCCGCCCATGAAGTTGAAATCGGCAACGGCAACGCTAACGGGCATCTCTTCAAGCTTGGCTCGGCCGGAAACCACGGAGTCGAAGCGCTTCGTTTTGGCTTCGGCAGCATGGAGCTTATCCACGTAATCGGGAAACTCCAGAGGATTGCCCGACCGCAGTTCGGTATCGAGCTCTTCAAAAGTGTCCTCATCGAAGGTCCACGCGATGCGCGTAGCTGCGGAGAGGCGGTGGTGGTGTCCGCAATAGTTGCAAACCCGCAGGTTCTGCTCGAAGTCGATGGAAAACAAAATCTTCTTGCAATTGATGCACTGAAGAAAAGCTTCCGAATTCGCGGGTGCCTTCGTATTCAAGGTCTTTGAAGATACCCCCCAGGTTCCCAAGGAACAAGGGGGTATCCGTCCTGAAAAGCCCGGACGGGCCGGGATTTGAACCTATCGAGACATTCTCAAGATTGTGATTGCTTTCGACTGCGGCGGTAGAGATAGACGCCGATGAGCACGGGCGGCAACCAGATCGGCGAGTAAACACCGGCGAAGATCAGCCACTTTCCAAAGTTCTGAGCTTTGAGGATCAGCGATTCTTTGGCGGAATTGAAAGCATCGTTCGACCAACTCTCGGAATTAACCGGCTTAGGCGACTTCGGCCGTTCACGAACAGTGACTCGAATGGTGCTGAGCGAAGCGCGAGTCTTGAGAGACTTGAGCATCGCGTCCATCGCCTCAATATTCTGCCGAACATCGGAGAGTTGTTCGCGGACGAGCAGGATCTCTTTGACAGTTCGGGTTTGGTCCATAACCCTCATCAGTTGCTGCTCTTCGGCTCGGAGAGCCTTCAGCCGAGCTTCTGTATCGACCGTCTCCGAGGTGATGTCGACCGCGCTGGTTTGCTTTCGGAACACTTCGCCGAGATTGCCGATCTTCGCGAGCATCCGATCGAAATGGACGGTCGGGATTCTGAGTTCCATGTTGCATCCGGCGATCTCCCCGGAAGAGGGATCGAAGTCGCGAAACTGGTCGCTGGAGGCGACAAAGCCTTTGAACACCTTTGCCTCGGCCTCAATCGCTTGGACGGTTTTGGGAACGTCGGCCACGCGAACTTCCATATCTGCCGAGCGGTCGATCGCTAGGCCGAAGTTGGCTTGCGATTGAGAACTCAAGTTGTCCGCCTGAGCTTTGCTTGTGCGAGGAATGCTATCTGCCTCACCTGCGAAGGAGCGCTTTCGAGATGGCTCGGCCATATCCGCTGGGGCGGACCCAGCAGTTGCTGCCACTTTTGACGATGTTGAAGTCGTCGCGACACCCTCGACAGAAGACGATTCCTGGGCAGACGCGATCTTTTCTCCGATGCTGCCTACTTGACCCGTTGGTGTGATCAGAATCCCGAAAACAACTGCCACAGCAGCAACCGCCGTCCAGCGCATGAGCGGCGAGGAGGGCAGGAAACGGTTCGACAAAGAGCTCACCTTCGAGACAACCGGGTTGACCTCTTTCACGGGCTCTGCCTCGAGCTTTGCCAAAAGATCATCGAGCCCTTTTGGTTCGGGCCTCTCGACCCGGCGCAAAGCGTCTCGAATCTCATTGATTTCACTCGCTTCCTCAGGAGTGAATCCGTCTAGAACTAAATTGGATTTCATTAGTGCACCCCCTCCTTGCGAGCGGTGTCGTCGTAAATGGCCTTTCTTAAGGCAGCGAAAGCGTGATGGAGTCGACTCTTTACGGTCCCGATGGGTATTCCCAGAACCTCGGAGATCTCGACTTGAGTGAGTCCGTCGATTTCATGCAAAAGAACGACGGCGCGGTGCTCTTCCGAGAGTCTGGCAAGAGCCGACTTGAGAACCTCCGAGTTCACCAGTCGCGATTCTGGTGAGTCACCGGCCGGCTCAGCGAAGTCGGGAAGATAACCCTCCCGTCCCTCTTTGCGCAGCAGGCGGCGACATTCGTTAAGGGCAATGCCCAGCACCCACGTAAGCGGCGCGCTGCCGCCCCGGAAGGTATGTGCATTGCGATGAGCGGTGAGAAACGCTTCTTGTGTAGCATCAGAGGCTCGATCCGCTCCAACACGTACGGCGCAGAATCGAAATACTGCGTCGTAGTGCGCCTTTGCCAGTTTTGCCACGTCTATGGAAGCGTTCATGGGAATTAGCCTTGCGATTTCCACGATCTTATGAGTTCGTGACTTGAAAAGCAAAAACCGTTCAATCGATTTTCTCGATTGAACGGTTTTTCTCAGATTTCGCGTTTTTTAGCGAGCGATTTGGAATCGCAGGTCTGCGGTGGCTAGGTTCTTCAGCTTGAAAGTCAGCCCGGAGAACGGAGACTCAAGGTTCTCTCGATCGCCTAGGCTCTTGTTCTTCATCGCCTTCTTGAGAGCCGTCACCGCCTTTTCGGCGTCAGCCTCATCCTGGAAATAGACCACCTTGATCTTTTCCGGTCCCGTCTGATTGAACCGGATGGCCTGGTCCTTCCCTTCTGGGAATCGAAGAGCGCGTGGCTGATCGACTTGGAGGGCTTGGAGAATCTCCGGAACGGTTGCCGAAAGGTCGGCGTTCATGACCTGTACCCGATCATTCGAATCTCGGTCGAGGATGAGATAGAAACCGGGTCGCCGAGCGTTGATCGTGAAAACGACGTACTGCTCCTGGTCACCCTTTAATCGAATAGTCGTTCCTGCCGGATAGGGTTTGCCTTTTTCGTCGGTCATCGAGACTGTCACCGCATTCGAATTGGTGTTGTCAAAGGCGTACAGCGACGAGAACGTTGCAAAGTTGACCGGCCAGTCGAGGCTTCCGGGTGCGGGAGCAGAAGGCGCAACCGGCGTCGGGTTGGGCGGAACCGCTGTGCCACCGCCGGACTGGTTCGTTCCTTGCCCACCCGTGTTCGAAGGGGGATTGGTCGGAGGTTTCGGCGGGGTTGGGGCTGCGGGTTGAGGCGCACTCAAGAATTCGAACGCAGGACCCGTGTAAACCGGAATTTGTTCGTCCTTGCTGTACGAAGACACCTTTCCGTTGACGGTCGCCGTCACCTGGGGCCAAGAGACCTTTGCGCCCGAGGCGATCACTTGAGCGAGATAGAACGTGAACACGCCTTGCTTGAGGTTGTTGATCTTGGTTTCAAAGGCGTACTGCGCGTAACGCGCCGCAACGTATTGAGCAAACAAGCCTTGGTTTGGTGCCGACGTGAACTCATCAGACCGGAAGCTTGGGGTCGAGCGATTCAAGGTGGTCCCGAACTGAGAAGCGTCTGGTCCACCCTTCACCGCAGTGCGCTCAAAGTAGCGAGGCTTCCCTTTGAACGGGTTGACGCTCTTGGAGAGGACACCCTCCGAATGGCAGGCATCGACGATGAACGTTACGTGGATTCCTTTCGCTCGTGCCGTATCAATGATCGGCTTGAAATCGAAAGAGGTTAGGTCGGTCGAAACGCTCTGACCCCGCGAACTCGCAGTGAGGAGGGTCGAGATTCCGTTGCCCGCTTTGGCTCCGTGAGAGCTGTGGTGGTAGTGAATTCGCGACCCCGGTTTACCGTTCGCCACCGCTCGTCGCCACGCATTGAGGATCGCCTCTTTGGTGGCCTGTTCGCTTTTGAACATGACGAACTCGCCTTCAGTAAAGCCGCGCTTGCCGAGGGCGGCTTTCATATTGTCGATGTCGTTTTCGCAGCCTTCTAGAGTGGCGTTTGGAAGGTACGGATACTTGTTGATTCCAACCAAGATGGCCGTATCGGCGCAGGCACTTTGAACGAGCCCAACAACACCGATACTAAATGCAATTGCTAACTTCATGAGATTTCTTTTTCCTACGATCCAGACGGTGACCGCTCTATTTGCGAATCATTGATTTGGCCGGGTCCAAGACGACCAAGTGAGTTTTCTTAACCTTACGCTTCGTCGAGGGGTTCACCACGATCTCTGTATCTTCGATCTGTAGCAAGAAGCCCGTCTTCACGTCGTATTGAAGCTTCCTTCCCTCTCCTTTGGCGTTGCCGCTGGCGACGTACAGAATGCCGTCGTTGATGTACGCGCTCTTATAATCGCGGCGCTCACGCTCCTCACGATTGACACCGAATCGGAAGGCGGCGGAGACCACGCTCGAGACCTCTCCGTAATACTTGCCCCAGTGGTAACCCTCCGGCGGTTCTCCATCGTTGGAAAAGTTGTACGTTTTCCAGTAGTTCTTCCTAGAATCATCCTCGGCTTTGGCGAGGCTGCCCAGCCCGGGAACGGCGGGTTTTCCGTAGCCTGCCTGCCGAGTGACCTTGAACTCCGTAGCTTTGAACGGGAACTTGATGCTCTTTTCTCCGCTGCCCTTGAAGGGTCGAATGGTCCAATCCAAGAGCTTAAAGGAGACTTCGTAAGTAGCTTCAGCACCGGAGCCGCTCTTCTGAGACAAAGTGGTTTCGCCTTCGAACGTCGCTAGTTCCTCGTCCGTCTCCGCATCTCGATCTAGGAGATTGTGGCGATAAACCAACTTGTGCCATCGATCCAGATTGGTACGAGCAATGATGCTTCCATTGATCAGGCTTATGGAGTCGTCCAGGTTCTCCGTCCCTTCAGGCGTCGAGCTGGGCGCGGTTTCAGTAAGAACCGCTCCGGCGGTCATGTACCCATCAAGGACTGAGGATCCCCCAGACCCTCCAGACTGCTGAGACCCGTTCGGAAACTTACGAATTCCAAGAATGATCGGGTCTCGCTCTCGGATCACTGCCTCCGGTGTTTGGCGCTTGCCAGATTGTTGAGTCCACGCCGCAACTTTCTTTGCGGTGACGGTCTTTACGAGGGCAGGGGTAATGCGTCCGCGGGCGTCGGCACACTCTTCATCGCGCGCCAACGCCTCCACAAGAGCCCCCGTGTAGACGCCACCGTTCTCGGTTTCCCAGCTATATTCTCCGACGATGCAGGAGTACAACGCCGCCGTACTGATATGAAAATCAGCGCTTACAACCTCACCAAGTTTAGAGTTCAGCTTTGAGATGTCGGTTTTGTCTTCGACAAATGTTCGAAGGGTCCTTTGCTCCGGCTCGTCGCGAACCACTTCGGTGCGCTCTTCTCGACAAGCATCCGAGACCAGCACACGCTTGGTCGACTTCATGGTTTTGAAAACCGACTCTAGCTCTGAGAAGGAGACGAGTGTTTTTAGGCGGGGTTTCCAATCCAGCCCAACGCGTTCAAAGCGTCCGTCGGATGGCCAAAGATAACCCTCGGTCCCAACGTTCATGCCGTGACCGCTGAAGTAAAAGAGAAACGTGTCGGATACCTTCGAATCGTCGGCGATTTCCTTCAGCTGGGTGAGAATTCTTTCCTTAGCGGCAAAGGAAACTTGGTTGCTGTCGCCAGGGCTACTTACGGCAAGATAGATCTTCCAGCCTAGGCTCCGCAAAGCCTCGGCCAACTTTGTTGCGTCTGAGTGAGCCATCGCTAGGTCTTTGATGCAACCTTCCGTACCCCCATAGTTCGAAACGCCCACCAAGAACGCGATCTTTCTGCCTGTCTCGGCCTGTTTCAGACGTTTTGTTCCGCTGGCAACTGAACAAGTCACCAACGTGATCAAGCCTACTGCTGTAAAAATTCCTCGCTTCATATATCCCTCTGATGAACTCACGTTTACGTTCAGTCTACGTTTCGCCTCAAAGTTGGCTGAAGGGCCTTTCTCCCCTCTGAATCCAACTTTCTGAGGAACGACCGAATGGCGACGGATCGCCGTTTTGTTGATTCAAACTATTGATATGCGATATCCGGTGACTCAGCCAATTCCGTCGGCAGCGATCTACGCATTCGTTTTCGTTGCTTGGCTAGCAAGTTCCATCACCTTCACCCTCATCGCTAAATCGCTCGGGACGCGCTTTCGAGCCGAGAACGACGGATGCCTTCTCACCATTGGGGTCCAAGTGGCTGTCCTTGTTGGCGGGGCGGCGGGCTTGTTGCTCTTCCCGTACCCGTACAACATCGTCGCTTCCATGACCGGAGCTTTGATGGCTCCAGGCTTCCTGTGCGGATTCTTTTACGCTTCCCTCTCCCGATCAAAAAAATAAAGATCTCCCCCGGCTTAAACCAGGGGAGAGAGTGATGCAATCGCTTAGCGGGCGATGGCTACGTTGAGCGGGAACACTTCCCACCGACGCTTGCCAAACACGGTCGCGAGCCAGTAGCTATCCGGGTTAGGGAGATCCAAAGACATGTTCGTCTCGTTGATCTCACTGAACGGGATATCGAGCAGGAGCTGGTCCAGCGCATTGCTGCGAGTGCCCGTTTTTTCAACCAGAACCAATAGGAACAGTTGATCGTTGGGCTGCATGTTCTTCCGGTTCGAGTAGTCAATGGTCACCGGAATCTGGGTCCAGCCATCCTTTGACTCGTTGTTCGGGAATCTCCACGGATCGAATGGGGTGAACACTCGGTTCGCGAAGTATCGCTTGCCTCGCTTCGTGACTTCGACGACGGTGAGGCCAAATATTTCATTCCCGTTCGGCTTCACGAAGAGCTGAACCGGCTTTGGACCCGCCAGCACGTCGGTCTCGATCTCCTTGAACTTACCGTCGATCGTTTGGGCGACTTTGAGATTCGGCTTTCGGTTCGAAGTCAGAATCGATTCGATTCGGTCGCTCACGGCGTCCGCTTCTCGCTCCAGTTCTTTCGACAGCAGGTAGGAAGCAACTCTTTCGCCGAGCATGCGACCCGTCACTCCAAGTCGCTTGTTGGACTCAGAGTAGGCGTTCCACTTACCCACTCGGTCGACTTCGATGTTCACGAAATAACCGAGAGATTGCGCCTGATAGTAGTCCCAGCTTGATCGGCTGGCCTTTTCCACCGTGATCTTGAATCGGTACTTGGACGCATTGCCGAAGATCTTCCGATCCTTCGACCACTCTCCAAGGAGTTCATTGGTCGTTTGCCGGAAGGTGGTGCTGAACGTGTAGAGATCAGCTTCCGGTGTTCCGGTGTTCGTCGAGGCATCAGGGATGTTGACAAGATTTCGGTCTTGCCCCCCGCCCAAGAGGGCGAGGGAGCAGACGAGTGTAGTGAATGTTGCAGACATGTTGTTCTCCTCTCCTTCGGTCTGCGATTACTTGACGACCTGGAATCGCAGGTCGGCGGTGTAGAACGAGGCAGTGGCAGTTCCAACTTGGACAACTTCACCGTAGCGAGCACCGATCAACCCACTTCGGTTGTTACTGCCCTTCAGTACCTGTCGAATCTTGGTGATGGCACTCCTTGCTGCATCTTCACTGGTGAAGAGGATCGCCTTGATTCGCTCCGGACCTTCCTGGTTAAAGGCGTAGTAGTCTTGCGGTTGACCCGGTAGAACCACCACGGCTCCAGCGGCAACTCTAGCGAGGGCCGTCACGTCCTCGGTCGATTGAGCGCTAAAGTTCATGATCTGAACCTGGTCCTTACTGTCTCGGTCGAGAACGACGAGCCAGCCCGGCTTACTCACTTGAATCTCGAACTTCGAGTAGTCCTGGCCCTGACCCTTCATCTTGATGGTCGAGCCGTTCTCTCGGTACTTGCCGTTCTCATCCTTCCAGCGAACAGCGATGACAGAGCTGTTCACGTTGTCGAAGTTGAAGAGGTCGTTCAGGGTAGGCACCGAAACGTTGACAGGCTGAGAAGCTTGTTGCTGCGCCTGTTGCGGAGAGGCATATCCCTCGAGTGCGTAACCAGGGGCGCCGATGAAGACAGGATTCTGCTCGTCCTTACTCCATGCCGAGACGGAGCCGTTCACTCGGGCGGTAACTTCAGCCCAGGTGATTCGCTTCTCTTTACCAAGAATGTCATTCAGGTAGTAGGTGAAAACGCCTTGTCGCTTGCCGGCAAGGTTGGTTTCAAAAGCGTACTGGGTGTACTTGGCCGCAGCGTACTGAGCGCAGAGCGGGCCGCCGTTTCCAACGTTCTGCGAGTTGGAGGCGATGGGTGCGGATTGGTTTTGCGCACTGTTAAAGGTCACGACCTCTCCGAGCTTGTCTCCAACAAAGCTAGCCGATCGGCTTGCTTCACCGGAAACGCTCTCTCGCGGATAAAATCGCTTCTTCGCATCGGTGTTGACCGGGTTGACGCTCTTCGTTAGAACGCCTTCCGAGTGGCAAGCGTCGATCAACAAGGTCACCGCAACGTTCTTCGCGATGGCTTTGTTGATGTAGGATCGAATCTCTTGCGGGGTGATGTCGCCCGAGAATCCTCGGCCCGTCGAGCTCGTCGTCAGAAGCGTCGAGACACCGTTTCCGGCTTGGCTGCCGTGAGAGGAATAGGTGATGACCAATCGCTCGCCCGACTTGACCTGTTCGGTAGCTCGGTCGAGGGCGGCTAGAATTGCCTCTTTGGTAGCTGCTCGCGAAAGAAGGGTTGCGATCTCGCTTTCCTTGAAGCCCTTCTTGAGCAACAAGCTCTTCATCGTGTTCGCGTCGTTTTCACAACCCGCGAGCCGAGCGTTTGGAATAAACGCAAAGTCGTTAATGCCCACCACAACTGCGCGGTCCGCCATCGAGACCGCACCAACCGCCATCATTGCAGCACTAAGAATCAGTTTTGATTTCTTCATTTCTCTCCACTCCGTTTTAGAACCCTTTAATCCCCGGGTCCTTATTGCAGGATACATCTTTAACGGGTGAGAGCGAGTGACATTTCATACACTCCGATGAAGCGGGTCTCAGGTCCTAGTTTGAACCTAAAAAAGGTAGGAAATCGAACCAATCTTCACCGTTCCCGACCTGGGAACTTGCCTGTTTAAAGAGTCAATGAGCAGCATGTGCGCCCACTTGAGCGGGCCCCGAGGTCCGAGATTGGACTCGTTTCCTCCCCAACTTGCGGCGACTTCCTTACCGTCGAGAGGGATCAGGATCGGCAACCACCGAGGAACGGCGCCCGGCTCACCGAGCGTTCCCAAGTTCACTTGAAACACCCGCCGAGTCGAGTCCATGAACCTAGAGCGTAAGTAGTTGCCAGACCCGTCTGTGCGCACCCAAATCAGGGCCGCTTTAGCCCTTTCGGGAATATTGAGGTCCGCCGGATCGATCCCGGCATACTGCCAACCTTGTCCGAAAGTGTAGGACCAAACCATCTCCCATTCGAAGTCGGAGCCTTTTTGGAACTCTAGAGACTGTGCCGCGCGTGGGGCATTTTCCACATACGGAACAACATTCCAGGGTCGCCTTTCCGGATACACCGTTGCCCACGCCCCCGCACTTCCAAAGTCGATCCTGAGATTGCTCCCCGGAACCTCAAGTTGTGGCGGGGCTTCACCTCCCGCAATCTCCATCGATTGTTTAGGGATAGCCACCCGCGTTCCATCCTTTTGGACGAGATTCACATCCAAGCTAGAACGGTTCAAGATGGTCCAAGCCGGAGTCCCCTTCTTCCAAAGAGAAAGAGGCACGGGGCCATAAGAGGCTTGAACGCGAGGAGCGTAATCGCCCGCAAAGGCTTTGAGTCCTGCGATGGCGGCGGCTTGATTGGAAACGCGAACGTCTCCGTTCGAGAGGTAATTGGCAAACTTCTTCCGAATATCAGCCGTTCCAGATTGGTCTTTGAGCACAGGAAGCTCATCAGAATTCGGATCCCAGCTAAGAGTCGAAAGTGCGTCTGAGGTTTTCGATTCCAAAAGAAGGGTGACGCGACCCTTATCGTCTTCTAGGCGCCTCGCGACTCTCCACTTCCCCATCATCTCCAGCCATCTTTGAGCGGCGGAAAAACTCGGCTTGGGTTCAGAATTCTGCCGGATGACCCCAAAACGATGCTCATTTTCGTCATCACTAGGACCGTCGTCTCGCCAGTCGTAGAAGATCGAAATCGGAACTTTCGCGGCTGCGTTGAGCGCCCACATCCGCATGAGATAACTCGCCTGCCGCTTCTCAGAAACCCCGCGTCGAAAGGTCGAATATCCCCACTCACCCGATAGAATCGGGCGCCGACGCCCAAAGAATTCCATCATCGAATCCAACTTGGCGTAGTCCTCCCACACACTCTCCGGAGAACCGGGCCGGTACGGATGCACCGAAACCGCATCGAAGTCTTCCAGAAGCCCCGATGCAAAGACGGCCTCCAGGAACTCCCAATCAAAACCGCTCGTCGCCGGACCCACAACCCAAGCGGAAGGATCGCTTTTTCGAATCTGCCTCACCGTTTTCTTCGCGAGTTGGATATAAGCCTGAACATCTGGCTTGGGAGTCCAAAAGGGGAGGATGTTGGGTTCGTTCCAGATTTCCCAGATGATGCCCTTGCCTCGAAAGTGCTTGACGGCTTCACCCGCAAATCGAGCGAAGGCGTCTTGAGCGAGGGGATCTGTCAACCCGCCCTTTTGATAGTAAGCGTTGCCGTAATCGAGAATGAAGTAGGGCCGAATCTTCGCCCGCTCCAGCTCGGCAACCAGTCCGTCGTATGCTCGAAAGTTGTACTTCCCTTTTTCGGTTTCGATGGTTGACCATGCGAAGTCCATTCGAACAACCTGACAGCCCATCTTCTTCAGAAGGTCCATCTCGCCCGGAGCGGGCTGTGTGAAATGGATGTTCACTCCGAATTCGGTGGGAAAAGGCGGTCGCTCGGCAGGGGCTGGAGTGGTTGCCCCGATGCCTAGAAATGCACCGGTAACCGTTCCGAGCGTCCATAAAGTCATTGCCATCATTATCGTCACCGTTTCGCGGAGAGCTCATGACTTATGACGATTCGCGCGCGAGCACGCGTCTTTTCTTTCATAATCCGAATCAACATGGCGTTCAAAGTTGCAGTGTTGCCCGGAGACGGCATTGGCCCTGAAGTCACCGCAGAAGCGGTACGAGTTCTGAAAGCGTGTGGTGGAGACTACGACTTCCAGGAAGCCCTGGTAGGCGGGATCGCCTGGGAGAAAACCGGAACGCCGCTTCCTAACGAAACGCTCGACCTTTGTCGCACCGCGGACGCCATTCTCATGGGAGCCGTGGGTGGGCCCAAGTACGACAACATCCAACCGCCATCTCTTCGACCGGAGATCGGCGCTCTTTTGGCCCTGCGACGAGAACTAGAGCTCTTTGCCAACGTCCGACCCGCCAAAACCCTGCCCCCGCTCCTCAACGCGAGCCCGCTCAAAGGCGATCACGGTCTGATAGATCTGGTGGTTGTTCGCGAACTGACGGGGGGAATCTACTTTGGAGAGCCTCGAGAGCGCCGTGAAAATGGAACCGTTGCCGTGGACACTTGCATCTACTCGCGCAGCGAGATTGAGCGAATCACCGAGCGGGCCTTCTCCATCGCACGAGCCCGCAAGAGAGAGATCGTGAGCGTGGACAAGGCAAACGTCCTTGAAACCAGCCGACTCTGGCGCGAAGTTGTCACCGAGATGGCAGGCGCGAATAAAGACGTTAAGGTGACGCATATGCTCATCGACAACTGCGCCATGCAGTTGGTTCGAGACCCGAAGCAGTTCGACGTGATCCTTACCGAGAACATGTTCGGAGACGTTCTTTCGGACGAAGCATCGATGATCACGGGCAGCCTCGGGCTTCTTCCCAGTGCGTCGCTGGGCAACCCTCGGAATGGCAAACCTTTCGGTTTGTACGAACCCGTCCACGGAAGTGCCCCGGATATCGCGGGACAGGGTCGAGCCAACCCGATCGCGGCCATTCTTTCCGGCGCGATGATGCTTCGCTACACCTTTAACGACTCGGTAAACGCAGACCGAGTTGAGGCTGCAGTGGAGCAGGTGCTCGGCGAAGGTCTACGAACCGCCGATATCTTCGAGAAGGGGACGAAGCTGATCTCCACCGTCGAGATGGGCTCGGCGATCGCGGCGAAGCTGGCTTAACCACGCACTAAAAAACCGGGGCGGTTCGTGGACCACCCCGGTTTTTTCCCTTTATCGAGCAAGAGCCAGTTCGGCGAGTTGCACCGCATTGAGCGCGGCGCCCTTAAGCAGTTGGTCGCCTGCGATCAACATACTGATCGCATTCGGATTGCTCACGTCTTGGCGCAACCGACCAACGAGGATATCGCCTTGTCCGCTTGCATCGTGAGGAGTCGGAAATCGGTTGTTCTCCCGGTCGTCGATCACTCGCACTCCGGGGGCCATTTCCAGAGCGGCACGAACTTCTTCGATCGAAGGGGCCTTTCCGGCAAACTCGACCGTGACCGTTTCGGTGTGGGCTCTCAGAACAGGAACACGAACGCACGTGACGTTGATTTTCAGCTCGGGCATGCCAAGGATCTTGCGACTCTCGGCGATCACCTTCCGCTCCTCGTCGTTGTAACCGTCTTCGGCAATGGCGGTGTTGTGACTGAAGAGATTGAACGCGTATCGATACTGAAGCGGGCTGCTCGGCATCTCTTCGCCCGTCAGAACCGCCAAGGTTTCCTTTTCGAGGAGGTCCATCATCTGAGCCCCTCCACCGGAGGCACTTTGGTAGGTCGAAACGATGAGGCGATCGATCTGGGCGAGATCGGCGATTGGCTTCACCGCGACGCACAAAATGATCGCCGTGCAGTTTGCAACCGCCAGAAGCTTTGCGTTACCGACCTGCTCCGGATTCACTTCGGGCACGACAAGCGGAACGGTGGGATCCATTCGAAACGCAGAAGAGTTGTCCAGCACGATCGCGCCTGCTTCCAGAGCGTGAGGGATCAGTTCTTTGCTTCGTGAGGCGCCCGCCGAAAAGAAAGCGACATCCACACCCTGGAACGCGGCAGGCTCGGCGAGAGCAACCGCGTACTCCTTCCCTCGAAAGGTCATTTTCTTTCCGACAGACCGCTCGCTGGCGAGGAGTTTTAAGTCACCCACAGGGAAATTCCGCTCTTCAAATAGCCTCAGAAACTCTTGGCCCACCGCACCGGTGGCACCGACAATCGCAACGGATCGTTCAGACATTCCGAGGTGGTTGTACCCGTAGCCCTCGGACAGTTAGGTTAAAGTTTGCGATCTCGTTCACAAAATTCGCACCTGTTATCGTAGAGTATTGGTAGCGGTAGGAGTTCTCAACGGTGAGGTTCGGAAACAGCAATATCTCATTGGATCTTGATTTCCAAAGGGGGCCAATTGCCCAGATGTTTCGTCGTGCGGAGTCAAACTTCCTTCAACACTTCGTGGTCTATCGAATGGCGACCCGTGTTGAAAACGAAACAACCGGGTTTGTAAGCCTTCCCCCAGGAGTAAGCATGATCTCGTTCAACTGGCGAGGAACGATCCTAGCCCGAACAATCGGGAATCCCTACCCCCAGGTTGTTGCTCCTAGAAGCGCATACTTTCTTCGTTCCGGGCGAACCGCGATCCGCTTGGCAAAGGGCGACCATTCGGCCACGATGCTCCTTTGGCCAAATGCGGTCACTCCGCTGCTCGAGGTTTGGGTGACCGCATATTCGGCTCAACTCCAACAAACGCGCACCGCCGCTTGCCGTTCTTTGTCGCTCGGTTTAGAAGACGCGGCCGAGCGAATGAAAACGGCGATGGAAAAACCACGAGAATCGGTCGAGTTGGCACTGGTCAGCGTGGTGTATGAAGCAGTGGAGTCTTTGCTCACCCATCGCGATCGAGTCGTGCTCGCACCGATCCCGGAGGGAATTCCCGACGCTTTAAGATCGATTGCCGAGAAGGTCCGCACCGATCCTTCCGCCTACTGGCCCGTTCCGGAAGCGGCGAAAATTGCCGGATATTCGCCGTATCACTTCAGCCGAGTCTTTAAGAGTACGGTCGGATCAGGCTTCCAGGAGTTTGTTGATCGGTGCCGAACCGAGAACGCCTTGGAACTCCTGCGAACCACTCGAAGACCCGTCGACGACATCGCCGAAGAGTGCGGCTTTGGTCAGCCGCAAGCGCTCAGAAAGTCTTTGCGCGACTACCTGAGCATCGTGCCATCCGACCTTCGGAATCTCGAAGAACCAGAGCCGCTGAGACCCCGGTAGCACTTTGCCACCCCGAGGTCATTGACCGATCTAGTGCATCGCTTTGTCGCCCAGAAGGGTCTGGATGTAAGCGATTTGCCCAAGGTGATACACCGCGTTCAAGTAGTGCCGAGCCGCGAACTTCCCTATCTTCTCCTCGAGTCCACCGCGGAACGGGACCTTGATGAGGTCATCGAGCCTCTCGTCCGGTAAAGCCAAAATCTTCTCGCACAGCAGCGCGGTATTAAATCGGCAGATACGCTCGCACTCGCCTAGAGTGGTCCACTCACGTCGAAGCTTAAGCGACTCCACGAAATAGGACCGACTCATGAAATCAAGATTCCCGTCGTCAAGACCCTTTATCACCCAGAGCGGTGCCTGAGCCACCTCCTGAAGTTGGTCAAGAGCACTTCGCCCCTGATCCATCGGCGACCAAGTCAACTGAGCCTCGGGCAGGGCCGCTGCATTTCGGAACAAATCGTCGATGGCGTCGGTTGTGAGAAGGACGAGGTGTTCTTGAGCACGCATACAACGCAAGTTACCCCTGCCCGCCCAATCCCAGTCGTCAAGAACGCGCCAACTCATGACGGCGGTATCCTCGCAACAACGATGACCGAGTCCCCTGTCCCTGGCACCACCGCAGCGGTCACGGTTATCGTCCCTGCCCTCAACGAGGCGAACACGATCGGGGAGGTTGTCGACCGACTTCTTGCTCTGCCCATCAACGCGCAGATTATCGTGGTTAACGACGGGAGCACCGATGCCACGCCCGATATCCTGGCGCAATATGGCGATAGAATCACGGTCCTCCACAACGACCGACCGACCGGCAAAGGCAGCGCCATCAGAAAAGCGGTTCCTTACGCCACCGGCACCGTGACGATCATTCAGGACGCAGACCTCGAGTATGCGCCCGAGCAGATTCCCAACCTCATTCAGCCGATCCTTGATGGGAACGAATCGGTCGTTTACGGGAGCCGATTCCATCGCGGACTCCCAAAGGACATGGCGCTGCCTAACAAGATCGTCAACGTTCTTCTAGCACTTTCGGTACGAACACTCTTCCGAGCCCCAATGACGGATGAAGCGACCTGCTACAAGGCCTTCCGCACCGAGATTCTGCAAAAGATGGAATTGGAGTGCAAGAGGTTTGAGTTCTGCCCGGAGGTCACCGCAAAGGCGCTTCGAATGGGTTACCGCATCGTTGAGCGCCCTATCGAATACACCCCTAGAACCAAGGCTGCCGGAAAGAAAATTCGCTGGACGGACGCGCCGGAGGCCTTCGTCACCCTCTTCAAGTATCGAAAATGGTCTCCGACATCCACGGACAAGCATCCGTAGGCGACGTTGAAGCCGGTTCATCCGTCTTCCCTTGAGGATATGGATGTTCGACAGCAGATTGAGGCATGGGAAGCCGAACGACTCTCTCCGTTCGCAGCAAGAGCAGCGGAGTCGGCAGGGCGAGAAACCCATGAATCGCAAGATCCTGTTCGAACGGTCTTCCAACGCGATCGAGACAGGATTTTGCATTCGCGTGCGTTCCGCCGCTTGAAACACAAGACGCAGGTCTTTATTGATCCAGAAGGCGATCATTACCGAACCCGCCTGACCCACACTTTGGAGGTCGCCCAGATTGCGCGAACCATCGGCCGAGCACTTCAACTGAACGAGGACCTGATCGAAGCGATCGCCCTGGGTCACGATGTTGGGCATTCGCCATTTGGCCACGCCGGAGAACGCGCCATCGATGAGGCGATCGCCGAGTACCGCAAATCTGGCGGAGAGGAAGCCCCAGAAGTCCAAGGCTTTCGACACTGGGAGCAGAGTCTACGTATCGTTCGCATTCTGGAGCCGCTCAATCTCTCTCAAGAAGTGCTTGCGGGAATCTCCGGGCACTCGAAAGGTCCGAAGGATCTCACCGATGCGGATGGGGTTCCAACCTCCACCCTTGAAGCAGCCGTGGTTCGAGTCTCGGACCGCATCGCGTATCTCAATCACGACCTAGACGATGCGATTCGGGCGGGGATCATTGAAGGCGTTCCAAAACCGTTCGAGGTTCTCGGTGTTCGCTACAGCGAAAGGGTTGGTATCACCGTCCAGGATGTGATCCAGCAATCGGCGGGGCGACCCGAGATTCGCATCTCCACCCACCTTCGGGAGGCGATGAACGGCCTGAAAGATTGGATGTTCGAGAACGTGTACCTCCGATATCCCACGATCTACCCCGACATCGCAAAGGCCGAGAACATGGTGAAGGAACTCCTCCACCACTTCATGTTCGGCGGCGCATTGCCCGATGGGTACTCCGGGGTTCAGGGTTCAGTCGATTACGTGGCCGGGATGACCGACCGTTTCGCGATTTCCACCTACCGGGACCTGAAGCTACCCAGCGTTTGGCGGCGAGAAGTCTGAGGGTCAGCCCTTCAACAGCTCGAAAACGGCGTCGTAAAACCGGGGTCGGTAGGCGATGATCTTCGTGTTCGTGGCCGTGGGGTTCACGCGGTTCGAGAGGTGAATGCCGAAGATTTCTGCCTCGGGATCAACCCACATCGACGTTCCGGTGTAGCCGGTGTGACCAAAGCTCAGCGGGCCGAAAAGTTTTCCGGCAGACGATCCTTCAGGGGATTTGGTATCCCAACCGAGCGCTCGCGAAGAGTACGGCCTTTGCTTGCTGCGGAAGTTCTTCAGAACCTCTGGATCGAAGAGCGACTTGTTTTTGTCGAGCAGCGACTGAGCGAAGATCGCCAAATCGGTGACGTCGGAAAACAACCCGGCATGTCCTGCGACTCCTCCGAGAACGGTCGCGGTAGGGTCGTGAACCTCGCCTTGAATGAATTCACTTTCCCGACTCCGGAACGGAGAAACGGCTTCGATTTTCTTTTCGGCCCAAAGCTTCCTGCGCCAATCCTCAATCGACTCGGTTGGCACGCACTCTTGGCGGTCTTGGTCTCGCGGCTGAACAAAGGTCGAACTGCTCGAACTAAGTGGGAAGTAACCCGTACGAGTCATTCGTAGCGGGCGAAAGACGTGCTCTTGCACGAACACTTCAAACTGTTGCCCAGTCACTTTTGCGATCACGTCTGCCAGAGTAATCATCGACAGATCGCTGTAAACCGACTTCGATTCGGGCGTATATGTCAGGGACTCAGCGTAGATCTGAGCGCGAACTTGGCTCGGCTCAGACACCTTCAAGTGGTAAGGTCGGAAGGCGATCAAACCCGCATCGTGCCGCAATAGGTGTCCGACGGTGATCTTTTCTTTCCCGTTGGCAGCGAATTCCGGGATGAATTCTGCAACCAGACTGTCCAGAGAAATCTTCTCCTGTTGAACCAGAAGGATCGTTGCCGAAGTGGTCGCAACCACCTTGGAAACGCTGGCGAGATCGAAGATCGAATCAATCTTCACCTCCAGAGATTCCGGACAATATGTTTTGTTCCCGACGGCACCAATCACGAAATCAGATCGAGTCCCATAAGCCCAGGTGGCTCCGGGGTAGACCCCTTCGTCGATGCCTTGTCGGACAACCGCACGTAATTCTGTAAGCATCTTAAAACATCAATTTCCGGAGCACATCTGCTCCAGACCGTTGCGTTGGACGAGTCATCGCTCGACCTTGTTTCAGCAAATGTACAAGTTCCTGATCCTAGCATTAATGACGGCGTCTTTCGACGGGCCCGCTTAACTCACCCGTCCTAGGCAGTCGCCGGTTTTAGATCCTCGTCGTGCTTGATGAAGAACAGCGTGATCAATCCCGGAATGGCAAACAACATGGCAAAGCCAAAGAATCCAGCCCAACCAACTTTTTGTTGAATCGGGCCGCTGATGATGCCCGCAATGGTGATGAAGGTTTGACCGAGTCCGGTGCCGATGGCGTAGTGACTCGTGCGGAAATTGCCCCGTTGAGCAATACGCATGATGTACACGCTGTAGCCCGCGTAGCCAAACCCATATCCAAATTGGTCGATGAAATCCACAACCGCCACCCACGGAACCGACGGTCCAGTGAGGGTTGCCGTGTACCAGTACAACGCGATAGGAAGGTGCATCGCAATCGCGATCGGAATGAACGCGCGCTTGAGGCCCATCTTTGAGATCACGACGCCCCCAGCGATTCCCCCAAAGATGATTCCCAAAAGGCCGATCGTGTTCTTGATGAGACCGATCTGCTCGTTGTTGAATGCGAGTCCCCCGTTTGCAAGATCGTCTTTGAGGAACAGGACGCTCATCTTGGCGACCATCGCCTCGCCGAATCGATAGAAGAGCATGAAGGCAAGGATCGACCAGATCCCAGGCTGTCGCACATAGCTGATGAAGGCCTCCCCCATCGGTGTGCCGGCAATCGACTTTCGAATTGTACGAACCAGGACGATGGCGATTGGCAAACAAACCGCCAACTGAAGGAACTCGGCTTGAACACCCGAGACGGGTCCGCTTCCAAGATCGGGCGAGAAGTTGAAGAACGCGCCCGGATTCTTGAGCACCCAACCCTTGAGCCCCTCGTTGTTGCCCGCGATCGTGTTGAGCAACAGCTTCCAGACCGCACTGAGGGCGAAGTAGCCAAAAACGTACAACCCGAGAACGTAGAGGGTTCGTTGAACGTTCTTGCGAACCTCTCCACGTTCAGCGGTCGGTGGGAGGGTGTCTGCTTCCGGCTTTGGAAGCTTGATGCGCAGATACGCCGCACCAGAGGCATAAACAAGGGCACAGCCGATGAGCGCAACCAGCCACGCAATCGCGGCGGGCATCTTCCGCTTGACTTCCCCACCGAGGACGTTGCCGTACAGGACGTCGCCCGCTCTTTCCATTTGAGACGCTTCTGGTTCTTCGCTAGGCAGAATGTCCGGTCTGAATTGGTAGATAGGCAGAGGGGTCGAGGCGATTTCTTCTTGTCCTCGGTAAGCCTTTAGGAGTCCTCCGTTGATCGCGATTCGGTCGGCCGATTGAGGCATTTCGACCTTCGGCTCCATTGGATTGCCCTTCGCGTCTACGAAGAGTCCCTGCTCCACTCGAAGAACCGCAGAGCGCACGTAGCGCATCTCCTTGGTCCCCTTGTCCAGGAAGCCAAGGTAAGCGTTCCCTTCCGTCGTGACGGAAAGAGACGGAATAGACATCAGGAAGCCCGCTAACGCGACAACGAGACCTGAGGCGAACAAGCGACCAACGCGGTAAAAGGTCGAAAGAACCCCACTAAAGGCAGCTTGGGTTTCTTTGTTCGGCACCGCGAGCAGAAAGAACCCGTCGATGGCAACGTTGGTCATCGCGCTCACGAACGCCGCCCCGGTCAGGATCACCAAAGAAATCTGGAAGGCATTCGGAAGGGCGAGAGTAAATGGCGCCAGAGCTAGAGCGAAAGTGAGAATCCACTGACCACGGCGAATCCAGTTTCGCTTCGTGTCGCTGAGGTCCACAATTGGACCAAGGAGCATTTGCAAACCCCAAGGGAGACCTATAAGACTCGTCCAAAGCGTGATGTCGGCAATGCTGACACCGAGATCTTTGTAGATGAGGGCCAGGACTTCCTGGATCACCGTCACCGGGACCGATTGGAGGAAGTAGAGGACAGGAATGAAGACCCAAGGGTTGACACCCTTTGGCTTCTGGTCATCAAAGCCGGCGGCAGGGGAAACAGCGGTGTCGTCCATGGCACTCATCTCGGCTCCGATACAAACCAAGAGTCGGGAATGAAAGTTTAGCCGAAGTATGGATCTGGTCCAAGCCCAATGCGCCAGATCCCTCAAGGCGTGCCATCATCGAAACAATGGTCGGTCTGTAGAAAGTGAGGCCCCCTTTCGAGAGCCTCTCTCCAAGCCCATCGGACCCCCAAAATCGGGAAATCCAGATGAATGCATTTTTGTTTTTGACCGTAAACATCCCTCGCGGGGACAATTCATTCATTAGGAAGATTCGTGCCAACCGGTGGGGGGTCGGGGTCCAAACAGGCATGTTTGCCTGGACCTGCCTCCTTTCGGTCCTCATATCAGGTTGCGGAAATGAGGCGTCAGAGGGATCCCCTCCGCCAAAACCGTCTGGCGAGGCGGTACGAAGTTGGCGAGCGATCGGTCCCTACACCATTGAAACCGACCTCACCGTCGCAAAAGTGGAGCCGACGGGTGGGCAAACGTTTGTCGCCACGAGAGACCTGGGTTGGGTGATCGACCACAAGAAGTCCATGCTGATCGGCAACCTTTTTAGGCGCCGGTACCAGCAAGAAGGCGAAGAGAAACTTGCCGACCCAATCTTTATAGACTCGATCAAGTTTCAAGATCCTCGACAAGGAATTCCGACAATCGCCCGGCAAGACTTCCGACAAACGTCCTTAACACTCGAATCGGAAGCTGTGCGAGTAGAAACGAAAGCCGCGGCACTCGTCGAGGCCGTTCTTCAAGTCATCAAAGCGAAGAAGGCGGTCACATTCGAACTTGGTGGAGGATGGAAGGGCCAGAACGGATTCTTGATCCGATCGAATCAGGGGATTTACGAGTTGATCGCCGGGTCGAGAGCCGATACCCTTCGCGGAATTGAAGCCTCCGGGTCGGTGACTCTTCCGCAAGGGGAAACCCTTTTTCGAACGCTCTCCGTCAACAACATCCCGATAGCTCCTCAGGCGGTTGAAAAGGCTTGCGCAGCGTTTGATTCGAGCCTCAATAGTTCCGGCATTGAAATAGACGGCCCCGTGGAAGACGCCCTTTTTGTCAATGCTTCTCTTTTCTACTTACGATCTGCCTTTGGCGGGCCAAGGGATGCCGGCGCGGGTGGAGGGGCTATCGCTCCCTTTGGGCTCACAAACTCGCTCTACTTTGGCCATAAGTTTTGGGACATGGACGTTTGGATTCTTCCCGCACTCGCCCTTTTTGAGCCGGAAGCAGCCCGGGAAGTTGCCGAGTATCGCCTTGGACGACTAGAAGCCGCAAAGAGAAACGCCCAACTCGGAACCACTATGGGAGGACCTCTGCCCGGTCTCAGATTCCCTTGGGAATCGAGCATTTCCGGTCAAGAGACCGTGCCCGGACCCAGCCGAGACCAACTTCACATCACCGCGAGCGTGCTGTGGGGGCTCACCCTTTGCGAGACGGTGGGGCAAGCAGATCCCAAGAAGGTTGCCGACGTGGCGAAAGAAGCGGCTCGTATGTACGCCGCGCGAAGCAAGAAAACCGCTCGCGGCTGGGAGTTTCTGAACACGATGTCGCCCGATGAAAACCACACGGGCGACAACGATCTCTACACCAACGTGCTGCTGCAATGGCTGGCGAACGGAAGGACTTTCTCCAAACAGAATCCCGCCTACTACCTCCCCAAAGACAATCGATCTTTCCTCACCTACGACGACGACAAGGAACGTGGCTACAAGCAAGCAGCGGCGGTGCTCACCGTGTTCCCGCTTCAATTCCCTCCTGCGGAGGAACAAGCCAAGGTGATGATCGATCGCTTTGCCCCGAAGGTGATCAAGAACGGCCCCGCCATGAGCGATTCCGTCCACGCGACCATTTACGCTCGCCTTGGCGAAACCGAAAAGGCGTATTCCACCTGGCGAGAGTCTTGGGAGCCGTTCACCAAAGGCGCGCAAATGGTCTTCTCCGAAAAGCGCGTTCGACCTCGCACCTACTTTTACACCGGGGCGGCGGGAGCCCTGAGCACGGTGCTCTACGGATTTGCAGGGCTACGATTCGATGAAACTCTTCAACCTGGACACACGAAAGTTGCTCTCCCGGTGAAGCGCGGCGTTCTTAGTTACCGAGCCCATCTTCCACCGGAATGGAAGAGCATTCGGCTGAGGGGCTTGCGGGTTGGAAAGAACACCGTGGACCTGGAGATCAGGGCCAATCAATAGGCCAAACAAACCGTTTGGTCTACTCTTAAAGTCATGAGCATCGTCAAACGGTTGGTCGACAAACTCGCGGGTCGAGTGATAGCTGTTGGTCAGCCGTATTTCAATGCTCGGTTCGACCGCTTGGAGCGGATCGCGCAGGAAGAGTCTCGGTTTGCGATGGGTGTTCAGATCGAGGAGGCTCGCCGCACCAACCCGGTCGTAGATCCTCAAGAGGCGGGATACCGCGTCTATTCCCAGTTCGATCAGGACGGAATCCTTCAAGCGATTTTCAAGCGACTCCCGAGCGCTCCCAAATTCTTCGTCGAGTTTGGCGTTCAAGACTATCGCGAATCATCCACCCGGTATCTCCTAGAAAAAGACTTCTGGCGCGGCGTGATCGTGGACCCCGCACCGGATGCCCAAGACTTCCTGCAAGAGAGCCGACTCCAAGACACCCACGACATTGAGTTCCGCCAGTCGTTCGTCACCGCCGAAAACATAAACTCGCTTTTTGCCAACTTGCCCTGCGACCCAGGCTTAATGGTGATCGATGTCGACGGAGTGGACTACTACCTTTGGGAAGCCCTAACAGTGGTGAAGCCTTGGGTGGTCTGCATTGAGTATCAGAGCCTTTTTGGACCCTACTTGGACCTGTCTATTCCCTACTCCCCCGATTTTGATCGCACCAAGTTTCACGGATCGAATCTGGCGTACGGCGCTTCGTTGTCGGCCATGGTCCGGCTCGGAAAGGCCAAAGGTTATCGACTTGTTTGCGGAAGCAGGTTCCATCACGATGCCTTCTTTGTTCGGGAAGATGTCGCGGGCGACCTCCCCACTGGTAGCCCGGCTCAGGCTTTCACGGATGTTCAGCATAAAGAGAGTCGCGGCAAGGACTTTGAACTCACCTATCTACGCCGCCGAGAAGATCAACGAAAAGCGATTGCAGACGCTCGGGTGGATGACCTCCTGCTGAAGGTGCAACGTCCTTTCCGGGATTACATTGACGCGGACGGAAACTTGTTGGACGACAGGCGATGGGAACAGACATAACGTGCGAGTTGCCGTTTATTACAACTTGTACTTTGGAGGCGCTCTTCGAGCCCTTTCCAACCAAGTTGCCGGACTGATTCGAGCGGGCCATGAGGTGGTTTCGTTCGGTCCACCTCGATTTGAGCGAGACGAATTGGCCGACTTGGGGGTCCCTCATGAAATCACCTCGCCCAAGATCGAAGTGGTTCAAGAAGGATCGTCTTATCTCAGCCGGGTGCTTGGTCAGATAAGGCGCGAGCGCGATTTGGTCGACAAAGCTTGGAAGGCCGGAGCGGTTGCGGCTGAGAAGATTTCCAACGGCGGATTTGACGTTGTGATCGCCTCTTCTTCCCTCTTTCTTGCCCCGCCCTCGGTGGCGTTTGAGTTGAAGAAGCTGGGAGCAAACATCCCTGCTCTGCTCTACCTGCAAGAACCGACTCGGCTTGTTTTCGAGGCAGGTCCGGATGGTCAAAGGTGGATCTCTCCCCGGCTCAGGAAGGGTCCAAGGTCTTTTCCCGCTCGAATGCGATCTGCAATCGACTTTGGGTCGCAAAGAAACTGGGGCGCGCTGGAGACCGAATCCATCCGGGCGTACGACCGTGTTCTGGTGAACTCTTTCTTCTCACGCGAGTCGGTATTGAAGGCGTACGGAGTGGACGCCAAGGTTTGCTATCTTGGAGTCGATTCCAACCGATTTCAGCCGCGCAAGGCGGGATCACAACCCCAAAGCGACCCTTATGTGGTCTCGATAGGCTCTCTTGCGCCCGCCAAGAACACCCGCCTGGTCATAGAAGCCCTCGCCCATTTGGAGAGTCGGCACAGAATGCGGCTAGGACTCCGGTGGGTTGCGAACTTTGTCTACGACGACTACGGACGCGAGATGACCGCCTTAGCGAAAGAGCTTGGCGTGGAATTCCAAGTCGATCACTTGCCCTCGGACGGGGCCCTTACCGAAATTCTCAGCGACTGCGAGGCGGTGCTCTACGCACCCCAACTGGAGCCGTTTGGCTTTGTTCCCATCGAGGCCAATCTTCGAGAGATTCCGGTTGTGGCCGTTGCCGAAGGTGGATGCAGGGAGACCGTTATCGACGGGGTCACTGGGCTGCTCGCCGAGAACTCTCCTGAATCCCTCGCCGAAAGACTTCACCTGCTGCTCACCGATTCCGAACTCCGTTACCGGATGGTCGCGAAGGGTCGCGAGATCGCCCTTTCCAAATGGTCACTAAAGGAAGCGGATGAGCGGTTCCAGTCTCATCTCAACGACTTGGTTCATCCGACCACGGTTCGATAGACACCGAGCACTTTTTCGGCCTGAGCTTGTGGGGTGAATGAAGTCGACCGGGCTCTTCCTGCCTCCGCGAGTTTCACCCGCAGATCAAGATCGTCGTAAAGCGTGGTGAAAGCCCAGGCGATTTCGTCGACCGATTCCGGATCGATTTGGACCGCCGCTCCCTTTGAAATCTCCGCTTGGGCGTAGCGATTGCTCGTGATAACCGGAGTCCCCGCCGTCATCGCCTGAGCTACCGGAAGACCAAACCCCTCGATAAGCGAAGGGCTGACCAGCGCAATCGCGTTTTGGTAGAGCGCGATCAGGTCGTCTTCGTCCACCCAGCCCGTCATGATCGCCCGTTTACCCAGGTTGCATCGTTCGATAACGCCACGCAGAATCTCAGCTTCCGGACCCTTTGTCGGCGTGACCATCACCAATAAACACTCCTCCAGGTCGGCCTTTGCGAAAGCCTCGACCACGCGTGAGGCGTTCTTGTGAGGGTCGGCAACCGAGTTGAAGAGGAAGTACGGCAACGCTTTAGACCATTTCTTGATCGCCGCGATCGGCCGTGGATGCGCGTACCAAGGCGACACCGACGGGTAGGCCACATACACCTTGTTCGGGTTCACCCCGGCGTATTGAATGCAATCTTCTCGCGCCGAATGGCTAATGGCGATGATGGCATCCGCACTTTTCAGGTTCTCGAGCTGTTCTAGGTAGTGGTCTTGATGCCACACATCCATGCGGTCGAAAAAGAACTCCCGGTAGCGGAGCACAATCGCGTCTAGAAAGGTGGTGACCACCGGAAGGTCTCCGGCGTACCAAGGGTAGCTGCCCAGATCGACTCCCGAAGGAAAATGAACGAGATCCACCTGCCGGTCTTCTAACGCGGCGGTTAACAGTGCCTCCTGCTGATCTCGAAGTGCGCCAAAGTGCTTGCGCAAAAGGCTCGCGTTGGAGCGAATCTTCGGAATGTTGCGCCACCAAACGGGCGGACGATCCATCCACATGCGACCATCGACGGAGACCTCGTCAAGGTCCAGTTCGGCGATCTCCGTCGGGAGCTTTTTTCCGGTTCGGGTGATCGGAAGTGGCTCCAAGTCTCCGTACTCGACGAGATCTTTGATGAGGTTAAGGGTGTATCGCCCGATGCCTCTTTCTTGACTCCCTGTGAGCGTTTGAAGGACCCGGACATCGACAGCCGGGCGAAGATCGCGCGCAGATGAGAGATCGCGGGTGCTCATGGAACCGTCGGCATTATAACCGCGATAAACTGCCTATCGGTTATTCAATGGCAAAACGGCTGGACATCGCGGTTTGGTGGAACCTCCCAACGGGCGGGGCTCGCCGAGCGTTGTTCGACCACGCCGAGGGCTTGGTGGCTCGTGGGCATCGACTGAAGTTTTGGCACCCGCCCGTCCCTTCGCCGGACTGGATGAACCCGGACGGTTTTGGCGATACCCAGATTGTCGAACTGGCGATGGAGGTCGGGGGGCAAGGGTATGTGGGCCGAGTGCTGCGACACCTCTTGCGCTCCTCGGCGCAAATGAAGGCAATGCTCGCTCACAGCACCGTTTGCGGCGAGCAGATCGCCTTAGCCGGCGTAGACCTGCTCTTTGCCAATACGTGCAGGCACTATCACGCGCCGTTCATTGGCAGGACCGTTTCTGCAGAACTACCCAAGGTGCTGTACCTGCAAGAGCCGAATCGTGCCCTCTACGAAGCCGACCCCGAACTTCCGTGGACGGGACTCGCCTCACGCAGGGCACGATCTCCCCAAGCCAAACTCCGAGCCGCGTGGGATATCGCCGCCACCCGCAAACTCGCCCGCGAGGAGCACGACAACGCTGCCGCATTCGACACCATTCTTGTGAACTCGCGCTACAGCCAGGAGAGCGTCCGGCGGGCCTATGGGATCAACTCTACGACCTGCTACCTGGGGGTGGATACAGAGAAATTCCGACCCTCTGGCAAGCCAGATGAGCGGTACTACCTATCGGTAGGAGCCTTGGTGCCATCCAAAGACCCTTTGCTAGCCGTTCAAGCCGTTGCGGAATCGGGTCCGAACCCACTTCCGCTCCACTGGATCGCCCCTTACGTGAACCCTGATTTCAAGCAGAGCATGGTCGCCCTTGCGGACCGGTTGGACGTCATGTTGCACGTTCATGAATTGGTGGATGACGAGGGTCTGGTGCAGGCTTATCAAGGCGCGACGGCGGTGATTTACGTTCCTAAGTTAGAGCCGTTCGGCTACGTTTCTATCGAAGCGGCGGCGTGTGGCGTTCCAGTGGTGGGCGTTTGCGAAGGGGGGCTTCGGGAGACGGTGCTGGACGGTGCCACTGGGTTCCTTTCCGAACGCGACGCAAAGGCGCTTGGTGCGTCACTTGCAAAAATCGCGGAGAACGACTCCCTTCGTACCGACTTGGCACATTCGGCACGCAAAGACGCTTTGGCGCGTTGGCAACTTCCGAACGCCATCGATCGGCTGGAAGCCCACCTCCAACAAGCAGCCCGAAAGTAGTCGCTGAACTTCGGGAACTTGTTTTTCCGTAAACTTAAGGTGATGGCAACAATCGAATCGAGCCCCGCCCCGGTGAGAGGGTGGAAAGCGGTCTCCACCTATCTGGAGATGATCAAGTTCGAGCACTCGATTTTTGCCCTTCCGTTTGCGCTCATCGGCATGATGTGGGCGTCCAAGGCGAAGCTAGGCATTGCCTGGCCGGGCTGGGCGACCTTCGGCTGGATCCTCCTTGCTATGGTCACTTGTCGTAGCGCGGCCATGGCTTACAACCGGATCGCTGATCGCGACATCGACGCGCTGAATCCTCGCACTAAGATGCGAGCGATCCCGGCGGGGTTGCTCTCTTTGAAGCAGGTGAACCTGTTCTTCTTCGCCTCTTGCGGACTATTCATCTTTGCCGCCGCGATGTTGAACCCTCTCGCGTTTGCCCTCTCTCCGGTGGCGCTGCTTGTTACGCTCGGTTATTCGCTCACCAAACGGTTCACGCCACTTTGTCACTTCGTATTGGGGCTCGGACTCGGAATCGCCCCGGCTGCGGCTTGGATCGCGGTCACCGGAGCCCTCCATCCGGTGATCGGTTGGGCAACCTTTGCGGTGATGTTTTGGACCGCCGGGTTTGACATCATTTACGCCCTCCAAGACGAGGAGTTCGATAGTGAGAAAGGGCTGCGCTCTCTTCCTCAAACGCTCGGGAAAGCACGCGCGCTGATGGTAAGCCGGACATCGCACGTGCTGGCGATTGTTCTTTTTGGAGCGGCGGTCGCCTCGGTCGGCGGCGGTATCTGGATGGTGGTCGGCGTGGTTTATGCGGCGGCGATGTTGGCGTACGAACAGAGTCTGGTGAAGGCGGATGATTTGTCGAAAGTCAACCTGGCTTTCTTCACGCTCAACGGGTTCATCTCGCTGGGTCTATTTGTGTTTGCCCTGGTCGATCAGTTGGTTCGCTGAGGCGGTTGGCAGGATGGCGAGTCCCGTTTCATTCCCCTCTATGGAGGGGTGCCCCAACGGGGCGGGGTGGTCAAAAAAACTGATTTCCTCAACGTGTATAAGTGTCGGCGACTTGCTCGAACAAAACTCTTGTGTCACGTGCGTTTTCCGGAGACCACCCCGGCCTTACAGGCCACCCCTCCGAGGAGGGGAATTTATCCCGGAGGCTCTATAAAATTGTCACGATCACCAAGAAATGGGGCTCACAAAGAGCGTGAGTGGCAGGACAAAGGTGGTTAGCACTTAGAACACATCATATTCGGCGAAGAACTTCTCGATCTCCGGACGCGACCCCTTATAGCTCACGTTGAAAAAGTCGTCGTGTGAGAAAAACCATACGAGCTCACCATCCGGCGATAACAGATAGGTCTCCCAGCAACTTATCAAGGCCATTCCGAGGAACGCTTGCAGCAGGTCCCGCTCGCCCTTATCGAACGTTACGACGTTGCATACGCGCTTGGTTCGAGCTTTCTTGTCTTTGCCCGAGACTTTGTCTAAACCCCAAAGCAACTTTGCCAAGCCCTGATTGGTGTACGAAGGCCAGATGAACGAGTTTGCGATGAAGAGGATCGCCCCATTCTTCATCGTCGAAGTGACAAATCGCGTGGCGTGATGCCGCGCTCCAAGAGTGTCTTCCAGCCGGTAGTCCTGGAGAACTTTCCTGTTCCGGTCGATCTCCGCAGGCAACTCTCCTTTGGGAAGAATCCCATTCCTCTGGGCTTGTTTCTCCGTGTAGTACTTCACTTAGCACGTCCTTCCAAATCTAACCGTACCAAACCTTGAAACCATCCCGACGTCTCTCTTGGTAGAGTGAGGGGTATGCGAGCGAGCGATCTTCGCGTTTTAGGACTGGGCGCATCCGTCCTCACCGGGCTCCTAGGACTCCAGGGACAAGCACAAGCCGACCTGACCAGTTCCCCTTAAATTGACCAGTGTTGTTCTGTAGGATATTGGAAGCAAATATGAGCAGCAAGAGATACAGCGAGGAGCAGATCGTGAAGGTTCTTCAGGGAATCGAGGGTGGAGCGAGCATGGCCGGAGGCGCTCGTTCGTACGGAATCGGTAAAGATTCAGAAAAGATCAAGTCTCCCGCAGTTTGCTATGATACAACTCGACCATTGCTTTCCATTTCTGCTCTGGATAAAAAGACGAGAATGGACGCGGGCCTGCGCTTACTCGGTCTATAATTTCAGCCTCACTATTGAAAGAAAGCATCGCAGGGACGGCTTCATCAAAAAAGATATGGTTAATTTTCTCGAGGTATGCCTGCCCATCCTCTAAGGTAAGAACACATGGATAATCTCCGAGACCGATTGTTGGTTTTCCATCTTGAACTCGCCAGTAGTCATAAAGTTTGGCGCTAGTTTCAATTAGGCAGTTATATTTTTTCACGTGCGGAAAATAGACCCCCATCCGCTTCATCATCGGTTCAGAGTGAATACCCACATAGCAATCGATTAGCCCGGGCGACTTTTGCCCCAGAAGCTCAATCCATGCCACGACCTCCCATCCGTCACGCTTGCAGACAAAGACTTTGCCTTCCTTGCTAAACTCAAGTGCCATAAGGCGCTGAGCAAACACCTTTTTTACAAGCTTGATCCCATCAGTCGTGCTCATTTTTTCGTACAATTACCTTCCTCATTGAGTCCGAATCAGAACCGATTCAATTCTCTGTTCGTAAAGCCATGAATCTTTCAACCTCTGCTCCTGATTGTAAACAGATTTTTATCAACAACTCAAGATTTCGTGGTTTTGGTAGAGTGAGGAGTATGCGAGCGAGCGATCTTCGCGTTTTAGGGCTGGGTGCCACCGTCCTTACGGGGCTCCTAGGACTCCAGGGACAAGCACAAGCGGACCCGATCCCATCCCAAACCCCCTCGTTCGACATCGTCCGACCCGAAGCCGGCAGCGTGGTACGAAACCCGTGGGTGATCGTCGAAGGGCATGCTCCGGGCGATACGGTTGTCCTCGGCACCGACCGAAGTCCGAAAGGTCCCGCCCTTCCCGGCAATCGATTCCCCGTCGTGAACGGCAAGTTCCTGGGTGTGGTGGCGCTGCAACCGGGCAAGCAAATGATCGTTGCCAAGATCGGCAGCCGCACCGTGAAATCCCGCATCGACTACGTTCCGATGAAAACCGCCTACAAGGTGACCTGCGTGTACCTGGTGGCAAGAGACGAGCAGCCAACCTTTGAAGGTTTCCAAGGCGAAGACTCGAAAGAAGCCATCGAGACTCGAACGCGCACCGCAGTACGACTCCTGCAGGCGTTCACCGCCGATGCCATGCAGCGATCCGGCTTTGGCTATAAAACCTTCAACGTGGAAGAGGATCCAAACGGAGAACCTTTAGTTCGATTCATCACGCTTGATCAAGACGGCGCCGAACTTCGAAAGAAGGACATGAACGCCTTTTGGGGAGAGGCTTACGGTCTGCTGAACAAAGACTTCGTCTTCGAAAACACCAAACTGCTCTGCCTCAACGGATTCGCCAAGTACGACCCGGCAACCAAGCGAGCGGGGGGGCATACCGCGCTGGGCGGAGGATCGCTGGCGATGTTCGGAACGCTGGGCATGCGGTACTGGCCAAGGTCCATTGCCGAGGTCAGCAAGGCATTTACAGACAAGATGGAGGTGAACGGGGTCGACCGATTCGATGACAGCGCGTATCGTAAATCGGCGTGGGCGAACGCGGCCACCACCTACGGGGCGATGATCCACGAACTCGGCCACACCTTCGGACTTCCCCATACCAACGATCCCAACTGCGTGATGTCGCGCGGGTTCGACCACATCAATCGATGCTTCCTGGCCGTGGAACCTGCCGGGGACACAGAGATTTCGCCGTTCAGCGATCCTCCTGCACCGCGCACCACCTGGGATCCATTCTTCGCTACTCGGCTCAGCTATCACCCGTTTTTCCAGGCAGATGGTCCGCTTGCGCCTTCCCTTCCCGGTCCCACCATTCAACGCACCGCAGGTGAGATTGTCATCACCGCTCCGGCAGGAATTCGGGTGTACGGAGGCTGGAAAGACGGCAAACCAAACTTTTTCACGCACGTTCAAGAAAAAGAGCTGCCCACAGTGCTCAAGTTTCGAGCCGCGGACTGGTTCGATAAGATCGGCGACCAGGAAGTAGAGGTCTATGTCATGGACAAAGCGGGGCGCGAGGCAAACCTCAACGTCAAGCGGACTCCCTGAATCACCACTTCCCTTTCTAAAACGACTGTCGCCTTTGGTAGGTAGATTGAAGGTGTGACGCAACCTGTTCTTGGTCGAACCAACGCGGTCTTCCCACCCATCTGGCTGAGCCTTTCTGTTCCGAACGGTGGATTCGCCGAATCGGCGAAGGACCTGGTGGATCATGCGGTTGCACAAAACGTTCCGCTGGATATCACCAGTCAACCTGCGCTTTGGGGCGGTTGCATGCGTGGCACCTCGGCAACGCTCATGACCATCGGCGGTCCACGAATCGAGAACGCCACGGAGGAGGACCATGCCATGGACCTGGTTCAGGCCCACCTCATCGAAACCCTTTCTTCGATTGGGCGCGAATACATCGACTTCTACTTCCTCAAGATTCGACGAGGGTTAGAGGAGTATCAGATCAACGGGGCGCTTTCGGCCTTAGAGTCTGCGAAGCAAGAAGGCAATGTGCGGTTCATCGGGTTGTATCCAGAAGGTCCTCCTATGGCAATCCTAGGCGTTTGGCAGTTTCATGACGCCTTCGAAACGATCCTCCTTCCCAAAAACCCTCTGGAGAACCGAGCCTACGACAACTTGGCCCCTCTCGCCCAAGAAAGACGGGTAGGCATCGTCACTACTCGCCCCCTTCGATGGGATAAGAAAAACGTGTTTACGGAGATTGCTCCGTTTGCATCGACTCCGCTTAATGAGGCGATTGACGGGGTTCCGGTTGCTCAGTTGGCTCTGGCGAAGGCGAGCCAAGTTCACCCGACTCTTGTCGGCGTTTCTTCTACAACTGAAATCGACTTGGCGATTGCCGCCGGGAGCCTAACCGTGCCGTCTGAATACGCAGAAGTCGAAGCGGCCTATGCGGCCGCGTTATCAGACCCAGCGGCGATTGCACGTTTCGCCGAAGCCAACCTGGCGGCTGCCCCGCAAGTTAGGCAAACGCCGCTTACCGTGTAGTCATGCCGGGCAAGCCCATCCAAATGGTTGTCCTGCTGCTCGCCTTCGGCGTGATCTCGCTATTGGCGGTGCAGAAGCCTCGCAACCTAAAGGCGATCGGCTTCACCACGCTCATCGCAATCGCGGCGGCGCTATGGCTGTTTGGTCGAGGCTGGATGGCACTTTTCGCCATCTTCATCTGCCTCTTCTGGACCGGGCTCTCACTGAGCTTCGCCGACGCGAAGAAAGCAAAGAATTCATCTTCCCAACCTTCTGGCAAGGATTCCAAGAACTCATGAACTCCCCTTTTGCGCTGAATGACGGCAGTTACGGAAACTTTCAACTGGTCGGCAAAGAGGGCCGATTCCGAATATCGGTTGAGGCGGGCATCTTCACCTCCGACCCTCTCCCCTTCGCAGCCGGAGATGCGTGCGACCACGACTTAGCGGGCAAGTATCTGTTGCCAAAGTTTGTAGACGCTCACTGCCACATCCTTCCAACCGGTCTCGATCTGCTCAAACTCGATCTCACCGGCCTCTCTTCCGTCAATGATGTTCTGGATGCCCTCGCCACCCGCCACAAGGAGCAACCCGATGGGTGGCTTTTGGCGGTTCAGTACGACCAGAATCGGCTGCCGAACGGCGAGCATCTCACCCGGTTTGACCTCGATAAAGTCTCTGCGACGCGCCCGATTCTGTTGAGACACTCCAACGGTCATGCCGGGGCGTGTAACAGCGCCGCGCTGGAGGAAGCGGGCATATCTGCGTCGTCTCCTGATCCTTCAGGTGGGGTGTTTGTTCGCGATGCCTCAGGTGCCCCAAACGGGGTACTGCTCGAGATCGCTTTGGAAGTGGTTTCGGCTGCCGTTCCCCTGCCCACGCTGGACGAAATGGTGGAGGCAATTCTGCGAGCGGGTCACGCGATGGCAGACCTTGGGATCGGTGCCGCCTGCGACATGATGACGGGTCGATTCCACCTGGAGCGTGAGCTAGAGGCGTACGAGATCGCCGCCGCCAAGGGCAACCCGATTCGGACAAGACTTTACGTTCAGTGGAAGGAAGTTTTCGGTCCCAAAGGAATCGGAGTTGACCGTCTTCGCGAATGGGAGGCAAAGACCGCCAACCCCGATCGCAACCGCATTTCGGGGATCAAAATTTTTGCCGATGGTGCGATAGCCTCTGCCACCGCCGCGATTTATGGGTCGTACACGGGGGCTCCCGCAAATGGGCCGATCCTCTCGCGCGGAGGGGTCGCCCTCACCGCCGAGGTTTCCGGGCAACTCATCTACAAGCCAGAACGCCTGAAAGAGATGACCTTAACCGCCGCCAAAGCGGGATACCCGGTGGCGATCCACGCGATCGGCGACTACGCGGTCGATCTGGTTCTAGACGCCTTTGAATCCACCGATGCACCCTCCGACCACCGACTCGAGCACGCGATGCTGCTCAGCGATGAGCAGATTGCAAGGATCGCGAAATGCGGATTCTTCCTCAACTTCCAGCCCGAGTTCCTCCTGCGATTCGGCCACGCCTACCTACGGCAACTCGGTCCAGAACGAACGGCGGTGCTGAAACGATCTCGTTCCGTGATCGATGCGGGTATCCCCCTATCGTTCAACTCGGATCGACCGATTGTGCCCGGCGACCCTCGCGACGGTATTCGAACCGCCGTCAGCCGTCCGGAAGCATTCTCCCCCGCTGAAAACATATCGCTGGAAGAAGCATTCGCGGCTTACACGTACGAGGGGGCACGAATCACCGGTGATGAGGACCTCTTTGGGTCGATCAAGAAAGGTGCCGCCACCGACGTCCGGATCGCAAGCGGACCGCTGGAATAGGGCTTTTCCTAAACGATTGCAAATTTTTGTAGGTTTTGGTAACCGATCTTGTACAAGATACGTCGAATTAGATGGAACGCATCCTCCGGAAACAAAACCGCAGAAATCATAAAAGATAGATCGGTTTGACGGTGTTGCCTCGTTCGCCCAAGTTCTCGAGGCAACCCGTCTCCGGCAACTACTTCAGCCGGAGAGTCACTTCTTGCGTTGTTCCACTAAGTTCCACCTCAAAGGTCTCCTTCTTTGTTGCCACCGTTACAGCGACGGTTAGGGTTCCCTTAAACGCTCGGAACGAGGCTTCACCCGTAGGATTGGTCTTTCCACTAAAGTTGGTCTGCCATCTCTTGATGAGTTTCCTTAACGCCGCCGCGGCAGGCTTTTCTCGCCAGTCCTTCTTGAACAACGCGCCGTTCGGTACCCACATTGACTGCTCCCAGAAACCCCACATGGTCACTCCGGTGACGGAAGGGTGAGCAAACATTGCCGTGTAGAAGTCCTCAAAGTAACGACCGTGCCCTTCCTCATCAAGTGTGTTCACATCGAATTCGGTGATCTGGATCGGAACTCCGAACTTCGCGAATCGATCGATAATCTTCCAGAGAGTTTCCGGTCCGGTCACCCGCTCTCCGAAGTGCCCTTGAATACCGATGCCTTCGATGGGAGCACCCTTCGACATGAGTTCACGAATCTGAGATTCGTACAGAGTCTGGTTCGCCTCGGTAGCTCCCCCGCTCTCGACAATCGAGTTCTCATTGATGTAGAGGCGAGGTGGCTTTGCATCGCCTTTTGTCAGCTGTTTCGCCTGTTTAAAGAGGTCGGCAAAGTAATCGAACCCAAGGATCGGGAACAGATCCGGCAGGTCCCGCAGCTCATTGGTGACGTCCCAACTCACGAAGTTGTATTTGCGGACCTCGTTTAGTTTTTCGACCACGTGTGCATCGAAGAGCCTCCTCAGTTCGGCGGGTTTGTCCTTTAGCTGTCTCGCAGATTCAGGGAGAAACTGCCATCCGGGGTAAATGATCAGGTGCCCCTTCATCGGCACTCCGGCTTTCTGGAAGTAGTCGCAATAGTCCAGGTACTGCTTGCGTTTTTCGGGCGATGCCCAGCCCCAATCGGCCCAGTACATCGGCACCGTGACCTTGTTGAAGAGCTCAGAGAACACCGCACGGTAACGATCGCCATCGGCGCTTTTTTCCAAGAGCGGTTCTTCGATAAAGGAGCCGATTTCAAAGCCAAGTCGCTTCTGTTTCACCTCCAGCTTTGCAGAGGGGACGGGTTGACCCGCGCTGTCGACCACTTTAATCGTGAGACGTCCTTTGCGAATCTTATCAATACGAGCCTCCGCCTCCTTCCGCCAAGCGGCGTTTGCTTCTTCTCCGGGATAGGAGATGACGTTGAACGGCGGTTTGAAGTCGGTAAGTTCACGTGGATAGACCACCACGCGGGCATTGGCTAGCGCAGAGGTCTGAATCGCCCCGGCTAAATGAACGGAGTACTTGACGAAGCCCGCGGGGATATCTCTCGGAGCTTCGATGGTTACAAACCGGTCGGTAGGTTTCGCGCCGATCACCCACTCCGAAGAACCGAATCCCTCCCACTCCCCTTGAGCCTTCTCAAGATAAACGTTCACGCCCGCAAGAGCGTCGAGCGGGGCCGATTTGGAGGTTTCTACGGCAAGGACAACACGGTCCCCTTTTCGAAGCGCAAAAGGAATAGGAGGCGATTGCAGAGTCGCATCGTAGGCGTTCTTTCCTCGACTCACGACGCGGAACTCGATGCGTCCGGGTTGTCTAGAACACTGAACGAGCGGCTCGCCAGAAGCGGACCACTTATCAAGTTCAAACCCAGGGATGACCTTGCCACCGGGAGGCAACGGCGACTGGGCCGAAACCATTCCCATTCCGCTTACAAGCAGCAAAGATGCCAAGCAAGTGACGCGTGACACTACCATGCCTAACTGTAACACTCTTTTCGGGGTTCGAAAGAGTTCGATGACGGATATTAGTTACCCTGGAAGGCGATTCGGACCGTTGTTGAACCCTGAGCGCGGAACGCTTCGATCACCCTCCCGAGCCGCACTTCATTGCCCGGGAATCGAACCGTGATCTCTTGATTCACGTCCTTCGGTTGAAGATCTGGGTTGCGCAGTCGAACCGCAATTCCGGTTTGAGAGCGATCGATAACATCAGCCGTAAAGTCATCGATGCACACTTCGCCTTCCCCGCCTGACCACCTTTTAGCACCCGTTCGGCGATCGACGACTTGAAACTTGGTCGGCACGGAAACCTCGATCGACCCTTGCTCGCGAGACCTTCCGATCACGGTGGTCTCAAACAAGATCTTCCCCCGCTCGGAGTAGGTTTCAACAATCAGCTTGGTGCCAAGGGTGATCGGCACGTAAGCGTCTCTCGACATCGGCGCCGCGAAAGACCACCGATCCGAACCGGCCTCCAAGAATCGACTTCGGTACATGGACTGTCCCGAAGAGAAGCGAACTCGCGCGTTATAGACAGGAATCGGCACCGACATGCGACCCTTCAATAATCGGACGATGAGAAGCGTTGCTAGATAGGAGCCTGCAGCCGCAAGCAGAAAACTAAACGCGAGCTGAATTACTTCCTTGAGTGCCACTGAGTTCCTTCTCGAACCCCGCCTTCGCTTCGGACAATTCTCGAAGTGCCTCTCCGAGGGTTAATCGAGCATTGACCAAATCTTGCTCGTCACCACTTCCGAGGTAAGTGCGGAATTCTGTAAGACACTGAAGGAGCAAGTTTAGTGCCAGAACTCGTTGATCGTGCGAAGTGTTGTATCGACCCGCTCTGTCCCACCCCTCAACAATGGCAAGGGTTGCCTGAGCAAATCGCTCCTGCGCGGCAAGGGTGTCTTTCACTTCCACAGAATCTCGGCGCACAATTCCTCGCTGGAAAAGCCCTCGCAGGAGGTCGCCTTCCCCGCCCAGCGCGCGGTCGAGAATGGCCATGGCTCGTTCGTACGTGAGTTTGGGAGCTTCGGCGCTGAGTTCTACCGATTTTGCGTAGTCGAGCTTGGCCCCGTCCGCCCCTCCGAGCAATCCGCGACAAAGAGCACGCATCGCGAAAGCGCTCGCGTTCTTGCCCGATTTCGCCGCCGCGTTTAAATGATCGAGAGCCTGGACAGGATTGGCTTCTGCCATGAGAAGCTCCGCCATTGCAATTCGAATCTCCTCCGAATCCGGGGCGAGCATGAGGGCATCGTTCAAAAGCGATCTTGCTTCGTTGTACTTTCCGCCAAGGGCAAAGGCTCGGGCGACTTCGACCATCATGCCCGGGTCCTTCACAATTCCCGCAGCCGACATGGCGGTTTGCATCGCCAAAGCGGGTCGACCCATTTTTGAGTAAAGCCGAATGAGGGCGACTCGCGCCTTGGCGCTGGTCGGATCGACGTCCACCGCTTCGCGCAAAGTAAGGAGCGCCGCTCGGTAGTTGCCTTCCTCGATAAATCGCTCCGCCTGAGCCACCAACTCGTTGACCGGCACCGTCGGATTCGTGGCTGGTCCTTCAACGGGTTTAATCGGCTGCTGGCCGGGCAGCGCTTCGTTGGGGGATGCCTTGCCAAGAGAGGGCAACTCCTTCAAAGGTTCGTACTCTAGTGCAGTAGCAATGGTGCGCCCCAGAGACTGAATGGCGTTGATCCGGTCGGATTGGTTCTTGACCTTCACCGAGAGCTCCGACTGGCTCGCCCAAACTTCCTTGCCACCTTTGTAGAGCTTGTGAACCGAAAGGAACCGCTCCGACTTTTCCTCGACATCCACCCAAAGAACGTAATCGGCCTGGAGCACCTTGGCGACTTTCTTAGCCGCCTCAAGGTCTGGCTTAACAGGAATGTCTTTGAGCAGACCCTCGTTCTGGGCGGCTCGAAAAACGGGATCGATGGGACCGTAGATCACCGCCATCACTCGCGCCTGTTCGTCTAGAAACTGCGCAACGTCCATGGTGACGTTTAGGGGCGGATCAGCTTCTAGACCCTTGCCTTGGACAATGAGCAGACGAGGTCTGGCCGCGCTCGAAATAGCCGCGAGCGCGCAGAGTCCTAAGACCGATACCCATTTGCCAACGCGGGTTTTCAAAAGCTAGCCACCCACGCTCTTGAGCGAGCTACGAAGCCGGGAAAGGGTCTGCTTGGTTTGGTCGGCATCGCCCACGCCTCTCTTCAGTCGATCTTCGTAAGCTTCAATTGCGCCTCGGTAGGCGTTTGCGGCATCGGCGTTTCGTCGCAGTCGCTTGTAGACATCGCCGAGCCTCATGGAGATTGAGGCGCGATCACCGCCGCCTGCTAGGGCTTGCTCGTAGCTCTTTGCCGCGTTTTCTAAATTGCCCGACTGATATTGTTGATCCCCGATTCGGCGATAGTTCTCTTGACCTCGACCATCGCCGGTGTTTGGATCAGGATCGCGATCGGGCACTACCGCGCCACCACCAGGGAGTGCCGGACCCGTGTTCTGTCCCGCGCTGGGGACAATCTCGATTCGGCCTGGATCTTTGCGCGACTTCTGGTTGATGTCCGGTTCGGGGTCGGCGTCTCGACCACCTTTCCCAGGATTTTCAACCGGGGGCTTGGTTTGGCCTCCGCCTTGGTTGCCAGATCCTTGATTGCCAAACCCTTGGTTAGAGCCGCGAGAACCACCGCCTTGATTCGAATTAGACCCCGGCCCAATATCGCCCGTGATCTTCACTTCTGCGGGCGGCAGTTCGCCCTCGATGGTTGGCCTAGGAACAGAGCCCGGAAAACCCGTTCGCTCGTTCGAGCCTCGATTTGGTTCGCCGTTTCTAACCGCAGGCACGTCTCCCGGGTTGGGCTGATTGTTGCCCTGAGCGGCGGCAGGATTCGGGACCTTGCCCGCTGGGTCGACGCCGTTTTGAGGCGGTTGGTTGACGCCCGGATTAGCACCTAATCCGGAAGAATCCATGCCCCCGTTTTGGGCAAATCGATCACCCGCGGTCGTGGACACCTGCTCCGACTTTCCGGCTTTAGAAAGCTCGATAATCCCCCATCCGATTCCCGCGAAGAGAATCACCGAGGCAACGGCGATCACTCCCGCCGTCTTGCGATCGGGTTCGGGAGTCTGGTTGGCTCGGTTCTGAATAACCGTCCGAAGTTGGTTCAATTTGATGCGGTCGATGGCCGAATCTGGGTTGAGCGAAACAACCGTCTCGTAGCAATCCAGAGCCTGGGCAAGTTCGCCACGCTTCTCATGCACCATTCCCTTGAGCGCGTATCCAAGCGGATAAGCCGGGTTGGTAAGGATGGACGCCTCGGCAATAACGAATGCCTCCGAGACTTCCCCGTCATGCAGGAGATCCATGCCTTTGGCAACGGAGGCCTCAAGCTTGGCTTGCTCCTCTTTCAGCAAATCCTCGCTGAAACCGGCACCGCAACGTCGGCAGAAGAGGCTGTCGAGCGTGTTTTGCGTTGAGCAGTTAGGACAGGCGATCATGGTATTTGAAAGAGCGTGCGCAATGCGGAAAGGACGGATGTCTGATCTCTCGCGTGCGGAGAGTTTACCGACCCGATTTTTCCGACCGACTTCGAAGTTCCGAACGCATTTTGGGTGCTCGCGAGATTCTGACGCTTCAGCCCCCTTGGAGTTGCCCCAAAAACACGCAAGTGTTATAAGCATAATCCTTTGCGCCGTTCCCCGTCGCAATCTCACGCGACTCGGAAGGACAACCCGGTAATCTTTCTTTCAATATGGCAACCGAGCCCGCAACGACGAACGCACGAACGATTCTGTTTGACGACCACGTGAAGTTCGGGGCCCGAATTGTTCCCTTTGCGGGATTCGAGATGCCAGTCCAGTACACGGGCGTCATTCAAGAAGCGCAGGCGGTTCGAAACGGAGCAGGCATGTTCGATGTGTCGCACATGGCTCGACTCCGGTTAAAGGGGGACCAGGTTCTCGCTTTTCTGGAGCGCGTCACCACCAACGATGTTTCGGTCCTTGTGAACGGCAAGGGGCAATACTCGCTGCTTCCGAACAAGACGGGTGGGCTGGTGGACGACATCATTGTCTACCGAGTGACCGAAGATCACTTTTTCTTGGTTGTGAACGCTTCCAACCACGCAAAGGATGTTGCCTGGCTCAACGAGAACAATGCGGAGGGCGTCACCATCTCCGACGAGACGGGCGACACCGCCATGATCGCGGTCCAGGGTCCTACCGCTTCCGAACTCCTGGCGAATCATGCCGACGATGCCGAGGGGATTCGAAACGCACCAGCTTTTGGCTTGGTTGAAACCAAGATTTTCGGCATTCCCGTTCTCGCGGCTCGATCTGGATACACCGGAGAAGACGGATTTGAAGTGATCTGCGCCAACGAGCACGCCTCGGCTCTATGGAATGCACTCGCGGGAGCGGGAGTTGTCCCCTGTGGACTCGGGTCGCGCGACACTCTGCGCGTGGAGGCGGGTCTGCCGCTTTACGGTCACGAACTCAACGACGAGCTTTCTCCAATCGCTGCCGGACTGGGCTGGGTGATCGGCAAAACGAAGCCGTTCAACGGGTCGGAGATCATCAACAAGCACCGCGCCAACGGAACCTCTCACAAACTGCAGGGAATCAAGTTGCCCATGAAGCGATTGCTTCTTCCCGATGCGAAGGTCTTTTTGGGTGATCGGGAGATTGGGTACGTCACCAGCGGCGTGGTTTCTCCGGTGCTGGAGTGTGGAATCGGCTTTGCCTACATCGCGGCGGATGTTGCTCTTGGCACGGAGGTCGAGGTGGACATGCGCGGCAAGCGAGAGTCGGCGACCGTGGTGAGCAAGCGGTTCTACAAGCGAGCGAAGTAGTTTCTGCGAAAGACCCACCTTGCGCTTCATCGAGGGTTCTTCTGCTTTCGAATCTGGAAGGAATCGGATCGGAACAGGCGGTAAACCATCGATATCGTGAGCAGGAACGCCGCTGGCCACAGCAGAGTCACAAGGAGAATTCCCAAGTCACCGAGAACCTGCTCTACCAAGCCATATAAGGGAACGGTGATTGCCGTGCTAAGAATAAACGCGATAAACACCGCCGGGAACAGAATGAGGGAGTCCCGGACAGGTTTTCGCCACCGATGCTCGCCCGAAGCTTCGGGTGCAGGTGCTTCACGTTGGTAATTACTAACCGGCTCGTCCGAGCCGTTGTTTTCGAGGTCTTTGATCTCGTCCATTCTCCAGCGGGGTTGTCAATGTTTGCTACGTGCGGTGACGTTCTGGCCTCTAACGAAAAGTGAAGTAGGCCGCGATCGGGGCGATGAGCGTCCAAAAAATGGCAACTATGAGCGGCTTTTTGAGCACGCAGCGAGTGGTTTTGACTCCGCGCAAAAAGACATACCAATAGGTGAGCGCGGCAAGAACCGTCGCGGCGAAGAATGTGTACTTCTGGAAGACCAGCGCGAAGGTCGCTATTTTGCAGAACTGAAAGGCGAGACTCTCCCAAGCATCCTTCTGACCGGCATCTTTAGGAGTTTCAACTTCCATCTGTTCTTCCAAGAAGGGAACTTCTCGTCCTTTTTTGCTCATGCGTCTCCCGGATTTTGCTCGTTAGGACGAGAGTTCTGCTCGGGACCGGGCGTGGGTTTTCGGAGTTTCGATTCAAGGCGAGCCCGCCGCTTTTCTAAGAACTTCCTCACAAAGACTTGATCCACCTTCCAAACAATAAGGGTCCCAACGATCCATCCCACGGAAACCCCGATACGGTAAGGAACCGCGAAGTTCGACAAGAGCAGGCAGGATCCGAAGAACCCAAGCGGAAAGACCGTGCATCCAACCGCGAACCGGGCGCCATCGGAGGGTTTTGTCGTTTCCATTGAGCCAGACAGCCCGCACTGTGGACACCGATCCCGGACGTATTCGTGCACAAATCCGCAGTTCGGGCAGGTCATGTTTATCCTCTTCTCCTTTTCACTACAATTCGTTCTGCTTCGACTTGGTCTCCCTAGGGGACGCTTGACCATCCGTGCTCATCTGAACGCATTTCGTTTCAGGGTCGTTTCCTTTTGCGCGCCGAGGGTCCGCAAAGGAATTTATCGAATCCAAAAGCGCACAGGGAGCCAACGATGATTCCAGTAAGTACCGATAAGGCAGTTTCTCCCGGCTCGCCGAAAAGGATGGAACGTGCGCCACTAAAGCCCAGAGCGAATACGAAGCAACCGACGGCGATCCTGGTTCTCCTTGAAGGCGGATACTCCTCGTACGCATCACTGGCTCCGCAGCGTGGGCAAGTTTCGCGAACGTATTGGTGGGTAAATCCACATTTCGGGCAGGTCATGTTTGCCTCACTTCCTTATCCCGGCTCACCATTACTCCCTCAAGTTGTTTAAGGATTGTCAGCCCCCTCAGGTGGAGATTGATCATTCTTGTCGCCAGCAGGTGCCTGAGACCCTAATCCGTCCATCCGCTCTCTCTCTTTGCGGATAGCTTCGAGTTGTAATTCTTTGGCCTTGGCATTTTTTTCTGCCTTGAAAAAAACATAGTTATCGGCCGCCCAAACGGCAAGTATCCCGCCGACAAGCGAGCCAATGAGGACAAATCCGGACCAAGGCCCCGGGGTCGAAGAGAGTGCGATGCACGAGCCAATTGCACCAATGGGAAAGAAAAAGCAACCCATTCCAATGCGAGCGCAGCCCGAAGGAGGCTTCCCATCGGGGATGTTTTGTAGCCCGCATTTAGGGCATCGGCCGCGAACGTAGTCGTGAACAAATCCGCAATTTGGGCAAGTCATACAACAACCTCTTCTTTAGCTGGGTTCGCTTCAGCGGCCTCGGTCTCGGTCTCGGTCTCGGATGCGAGTTTATCGTTGCTAACCAACTTGCGAGACAACCTCTTTCCAAATGTGGAACGAGAGTTCCAGGACCGCATCCAAATCGTATCGACAAAAACCATCAGAGTCACCCCCACTGCGATTGAAAGACCCAAGAGGAGATTGTTGAACGTATCAAGTCCCGCGTATAGGAGCACCGCAGTGGTAATAAAACCTGTTCCGAACAGGAAAACTGCGACAACGGCCCGTGCGCATCCAGACGGCGGGTTCCCCTTTGCCAACTCCAATCTGCTGCAATTCTGGCATTGAGATCGGATGTATGAAACTTGAGCACCGCAGTTAGGACAAGTCATTCCTCTACCTCTTGTTTGGACATGTTCTCAGTAATGTATTGGCACCTACGAATTCGATACTCTCCAAGTGCGTGCCAGGCAACCACAACAAGTGTGAGCAGGATGGTTAAACCTGGAAACAGGGCTCGGAAATGCAGGTCTTCTGGATCCATTGATAGTGAATTCATGACATCACAGCCACAGCCAACCACTCCACACGAAAACAATTCAAGGAAGATCACTCCCAGAATAATCTTATAGATCTCAGATCGAGAACTCCGAAGTTTTATCCCACAGTTTGGGCATCGGAGAGTATCCAACCCAACGGGAGTTTTGCAGTGATAACAATGGCTCATTTGTCTCCCTTTGCATTAGAGTCACTGTCTCGTCGGTCCTCCGGCGGAGCCAATCGGATATCGTTATCCGGAAGGACACGCTTTGGCGGACGAAAAAGAAACAATGTACGGTCGGCCCCATATGCAATCAAACCTCCGCCTATAACGATACCGGGCAAGAAAAATGGTCCCAAATTAGAGACGAACGGGATGCACGCCAGGCAAGTTCCAAAGGCACCGATTCCGAACATAAAGGTTCCTAAGATCAACCTGAGCCAAAGAGGGAGTTTGTAGAGGTCTTGGCTGGAACCAAAGCCGCAGTTAGGACACACTGCGCGCTTGTAGGGACCGTTGTAGCCGCAGTTTGGACACTTCTCCCGGCTCACTCGTCCGCTCCTTCCCGTTTAGGAGCGCGTTGATTTCGATCTTCCGGCGGAGCCAATCGGATGTCGTTATCCGGCAAAACCGGTTTGTACGTTCGGAGATTAACTAGAACGAAATCTACAACTATGGCGATCGCCACACCGCCCAGAACCATGACGGGCATGAAGAATTTCCCAATCATATTTGCAAATGCTAGAGAAATCACGCACGAACCAAACGCACCCATGAGGAAAGTGATGAGACCAACTCCCAGTCGAAGCCAAAGGGGGGTGCGAGTATTCTCTTGGGTGTCGGTATAGCCGCAGTTAGGACAAACTGAGCGGGCGTTATACTCAGAGAATCCACAGTTAGGGCACCTACCTCGGCTCACTTTTCTTCCCTCCACGGAGTAGTCGCATTCTTTCCAGACCACGACGTCCTATAGCCTTCACCCTACTATTCATCACTCAACCTCGCGATGTCCAACCACCGACCGGAGTCGTAGTATGCAAAAACCAATTAGAGATGGCACAACCAACACCCAAAGAAGATCAATATTCGCGATGTAACAATAAATGAATGCAATCAGAGCACTTACGGGAAATGAAATCCATAGGAGGATCCACGAGTTCCAGAGAGAGGAAATGTTGCCGAGTCGTGGGATGTAGCCACATTTCGGGCACGTCGATCTCTTGTAATCTTCCTCGCATCCACATTTTGGACACCGCGTCACACCGCCTCCTGTCGCAGTCGCCGATTCCGCACCATCTGCCAGATCACCGCGCTGACGACCAGTTCCAGACAGAACAACTGCATCATTGAGAGCCCAAGCCAGACGGGCTTGCCGTCTCGCAAGAATTCCAACCCAAACCGCGAGAGGCCGAAAAGCACCAGGTATAGCCGAAAAAGGTCGCCTTCTTGCGGAAACGACTTCCGCCTGATCCACAGAAAAGCGAACAACACGGCCGACACTGCCGCCGAATAGAGCTGCACCGGATGCCGAAGCTCACCAACCTGATTCACCGCCCAGGGGAGATCGCATTTGGTGCCGATGCAGCACGGATTGAGGAAGCATCCAATTCGACCCACCGCCTCTCCGGCCGGAAGCGCCAAAGCGAAAAGGTCTCCGGTGGATCGACGAATTCCCATCCGGCGTTTGGCGATCTCAACGCCGAGCCACCCGAAAACCACGCCTCCAAGCAGAGCCCGACCACTAGCAAGGAGACTTCCGCCTTCCCCGCCCGAAAAGACATATTGGGTGACCTTCGCCCCAAGAATCCCCGCCGCAAAGCCGACCAAAGCAAGCGTCTGCATCCCGTCGGTGGCGAGTTTGCGCTCTTTGGCAGCGATGTAGAAAACCAGCGCCCCCACCAAATAGCCCAGTGCCGTGAACGCTTCCCCAGCCGTTAAAAGGGCTCCGCCGGACATGGTCTATGGCACCACCTTAAGCGGCGTTCCCTTCGCAGCGAATCTTGCCGCATTCGCTGAGCCCGGAAAATCGGTGGCGTCGCTGAACATCCATCGCCAGCAGAAGGAGTGCCTTCTAGGGTCTTCCTCGAAGGTCCCCACGTGCACACAACATTGCCGAATCCGCGCCTCGTGAAAGGTGTGGGCGTCCATGAACATCTTCACCGTCACCCGAAAAGTGCGTTTAGCGAGTTCCTCGATTCTTGCCGCGCGTTGCTTCGGCAGCAGAAATTCGGTGACTCCAGGCACGCACTCGCACATGGTGAGCAGGTCTTTGGCAAGAGCGATCGCGCTGGAGCGTTGCTGTTCAGAGAACACTCTTTGGAGCGTGCCCTGTTTCACCAACGACTTCACGGCGTCACCCGCATTTTCGAACGAGATCGTGTTCGAAACCAAATGGATCCAATTCTTCAGTTCGTCTCGACCAATGAGTTGCACCAAAGACCGCCATCCGGAGTCGGTGCGAATGAAGTAGCCGATGTCGCAGCAGTCTTTATGAGAACACGGAAGCGGGATGAAATCCGCCGCGGCGAATCGATCTGAAAGTTGCTGTTCCAGTCGGCGAACGACGCCCGTGGGAGTAATTCGCGTTTGTCCGTTCACGCCACTGTTGCGCCCCGATCCGAAAACCGGCTGAAGGGCGAGACCCGCGCAGTAAGGGGTGTCCATTCCGAGTTTGGCGATCTCCCCGAGTTGATCCTCGTTCACCCCTTCTGCAACGGTCACCACCAGGGTTGTGAAAATGCCCGCCCCAGATAGTCGATTCAGGACGGTGAGTTTTTCCTCCAGAACGTCTTCCCCCCGAAGGGTCTTGTACGGCTCGGCAGTCACGCCATCGAACTGGAGATACACCTCTACCTTGTCTCGATGTTTCTTGAGGAAGTCTAAGAAACGGTCGTCTTTTGCAAGGCGTCGACCGTTGGTGTTCAACATCACCCGGGTAATCGAGCGGGTGAAGATATCTTCCAGCAGACTCTCGATATCCTTGCGGACGGTCGGTTCCCCGCCGGAGATCATCACCACGTTCACTCTTCCCTTCTCTCGTGCAATCATGGTGTCCAGCGTATGCAGCACCTCCTCCCGAGTTGGGTAGGTCACCTGCTCTGCGCCCGGCGGCAACGCGGTGGCGTAGCAGGTGGGGCAACTGTAGTTGCAGTTCTCAGTGACGTTGAGGAGCAGGATGCAGGTGTGCTGTCCGTGCGAGGCGGGCAGTCCCTCGCGGTATCCCGCCGGGAAGCTTCTGGCACCGTTCGGTCGATCTGGAATGATCTCCAAAGTCGGCGTTTGCCATCCGTTTCGACTTCGCCAAAGGTCGGCGTCCTCTTCGTAGATCGATTCGGTCGCCCCGTGCTTGGGGCACCATCGGCGCATCCAAATGGAGCCTCCGTGCGAAACAAGCATTCCGTCGATGAACGTCTCGTCAGCACTGGTGAGCGGCGCTTCGGCGGCGCAGAGGGGGCAAACCGTCCGCGTGTACTCTTCTATGGTGTAGGGTCGGGGAGATAAGGACATTTGGACGCCGTTGGGAACATTCTAAAGGAACCGAACGAAAGGGTGGTCGGTTCCGGTTGCATTTCGGTTAGGCGGATTTGAGGGGTCGAGTCAAGACAGGTTCGTCGGTCTCTCGAAGAAAGATCGCGTAGAAATAGAACGATTGGAACAGCATGACCGTGAGTACCCCGGAGAGCCACCACAGGCACTCCTCAAAGAACGGGTTTGTGACTTCACGATGCGGAGCCCCAGGATTTAAGAAACCTTCAGGGTGTATACAGAAGGCAATTACCCAGGGGAAGAACATCGCCGATAGTGGCAGACTACAAAAGAAAGCCACCAGGAGAGCTAAGTTTCGAGTTCGCCGAGCACGCTTTGGCTGGGCCTTTAATCGGTTGCCGCACACGGTGCAAAACTTATCTCGCTTTTTGAACGCACATCGGCAGATCGAGCATTCGCAAGCCGGATTCTGCACTTGCTTTCTCGTTCTAACTTTGGTGTTTACGGCCTTAAGGATTACCGCGTACCAGGTTGGCAAAAGGAGACTAAGGGCGCCCAACGAGATGAGCGGTGGGAGGGCCAGATCGACCATTGCAGGCATGTTAACCCACAACCTGATTCCGTAATGACTCTTGAATTCGTAGAGCGCAAAGGCTAGCAATGCCCAGTTTAAGGAAAAGATAAACAGTGCTGGCGGAACCACATATGCCCAAGCGACTATTACCCGAGCCGATCTGAATAAACGTGGTTCTATGAGCAACCGAAACCCGCAGCGCGTGCATCGATCGTGTCCCTGGGCGTAAGTCTCCTGACACCTAGGACATTGTGAGTGGAACGGCAACCTTGCGCGATATTGAGCTAAGAGTTTCTGCATCCGGCTCCAAGCGGCTCGATAGCCGCAACAGCACGCGACACGCCGTCAATAGGGACGAAAGAAAACCCCTGCCGTTCAGGAGAATTGGGTTCTTTTTAACAAAAGGGTCGGAATCGTTCGCTTTCCTCATTTGAGGGTAACAAAAATCATAGACCAGGGGTTCCTCCTAACACGGGCATTTGCCCATCCCAAACACTCGTGACAGAATAAGCGCGTCATGCGATTGCGCGATCTCACCAAGCATCAAAAGCTCGTGCTGCTGGTCGCATGGCTGGGGTGGGTGTTCGACGTCATGGACGCGAGCCTCTTCGCGTTCACAAAAACCGCGATGCTCACGGAGATGCTCCCCGGAGTGGACGTCAAAGACTTCGCCCCGATTGAGGGTCGCATCCAAAGCTGGTTCCTGGCGGGGTGGGCGCTTGGAGGATTCGTCTTCGGCATCCTTGCCGACAGATGGGGTCGAACCCAAACGCTGATTCTCACCATCCTGCTGTACTGCGGATTCACGGGTCTCACCGCGCTCTGCCAAACCCCAGATCAGGTGCTGATCGCCAGGTTCCTCACCGCGCTCGGGATCGGCGGAGAGTGGGCGGCAGGGGCGGCGTTGGTTGCCGAGACGGTCCCCAACGGGTTCCGAGCCAAAGCCGCCGCGATCCTTCAAACCGCGGCCGCATTCGGTCCAATTCTTGGCAGCCTTGCCAATCTCGCCCTTGCCGGGACCAGTTGGCGGTGGATGTTTGTGGTGGGCGTAGCGCCCGCGCTCATCTGCTTCCTCATTCGCATGAAGGCGGGCGAGGGTCAGGTTTCAACCGTGCCCGCTCAGGCCACCCCGATCCAATCGCTTTTCACCGATCCCAAACTAAGGCGCAACACCATCGTGGCGATGGCGCTTGGCTTGTTAGGCATCACCATCGCCGGACTCTTCCCCTTCTGGCTCCCCAACATCGTCAAAGACCTCATGCCGGGAGCCGAGGCCACTGCGGTGCGGGCTCAAGTAAGCAACGCGACCATGATCTTGCACATTGGCACCCTGGCAGGGGTGCTTCTCTTCCCTCAGTTGTGCGAACGCATCGGTCGAAGAAACGCCTTTGGGCTTTTCTTTGCGGCGGTTCCCTTGGTGCTGGTAGTAGTGAAGTTCACCGCCACTTCTCTCGCCTCGCTGTATCTGGTTTTGCCGCTCGTCTCCTTCTTTACCATCGGAATGAGCGCCGGATTTGGGCTCTACTTCCCCGAGCTATTTCCGCAAGCGGTTCGAGCAACGGGAGCGGGAATGGCGTACAACGTCGGTCGAGTATTTTCCATTCCCGTGCCCTCCTTCCTGGGCGCGAGGATTCAAGCCTACGGGGTCGGGCAGATCCTGTGGTTCGCCGGAATTCTGGCGATCCTCGGCTTCCTCACCACCCGAATCGCCCCGGAGACAAAGGGGCAAGAGCTGGACTCTCCTGAATCTTGACTCTTGGTCAAGTCTCTTAACTTTCACGGTTTACACTGCGGTTGATGTCGCTTGTCGCACTTGGTTTGGCAATTCTTACCCCCACGCAGACGCCCTCGATGGTGGTGAGGGGCGGGCATTCGCACAACGATTACAACCGATCGCGCCCATTGTTGGACGCCCTGGATGCGGGCATGGTGAGCGTGGAAGCCGACGTTTTTCTGGTCGGTGGTCGATTGCTGGTGGCGCACGATCTGAAGGATGTGAAGCCAGAGCGCAACCTACGGGACATGTATCTCAAACCACTCGCCGATCGAGTGGCAAACTCTGGCGGTGGAGCCTATCCCGGCTACTCCGGCACGTTCTGGGTGCTCATAGACATCAAAACAAACGGGGCCGCTTGCTACGAGCAGTTCAAAAAAGAACTGTCCGAGTTTTACGTTCTCAATAGCCCGAAGACGAAGGTCCGGTTCGTCATCAGTGGCGACAGGCCCGTTGATGCGATCCTGGCGGATCGAGGAAGCTACGCCGGGCTCGACGGTCGTCCTGCCGATCTCGACCGCGAACCGTCCATCGATCCTGTGACGATGCCGTGGGTGAGTGATGCCTGGCTCAGCAACTTTAAGTGGCTAGGAAGCGGCGAATTTAGCGTGGAGAACACCGCGAAGCTAAATGCATTGGCGAAGAGGGTGCACGATCAGGGTCGGCTGTTGCGATTCTGGGGCACACCCGATCTTCCCGCCATCTGGTCGGTGCAGAAGTCGGCCGGAGTGGATTTGTTCAATGCGGATGACCTACTGAAGCTTCGGAAATGGAGCCAGGAGTGACTATCTCCACGGCATACCTGCCGAGTTCAATAGGTTCAGGGAGCCTCAACAAACTTCCCATCGAGTTCCATGTAGCCCGTGAACCCGAGCTCTTTGAGCTTCGTTCGCAGTGCCTGGTAGCCCGCCTTTCGATAGACCAAATCCGGTCGAGGCGAAGTGTCCGGCTTCGATCGGGCCGCACCCTCCAGGATGAAAGCTGCCGCTAACCAATAGGAAACGGTGGTGATGGGACGCTCTCCCGTCGCGAAAGCGGGCATACCTAGTTGCACTTGCTTGCCCGCACCGTTCTCCATCTGATAGTAGGCGAGTCCCATTGTTTTTTGGTTGTACAAGGATTCCAGAACCAGTTTTTCCGCGCGCCACTGTGTGGTAACGGGAACGATCACCTGACCTGCAATCTTGGTCCATTGCTCGCGCGTGAGTCGGCAAGCCTCTAAGTCATCTTCGGAGACCGAAGCTACGATGGCGCGCACATCGCCGGAAGTGCCCGCTTGCATGAAATCGCGCGAGGACTGAACGAGCGATTTTGGTGGCAACAACAGGAAGACCACCGATACAACCGCTCCAACGGTAAGAAAGGTTGCCAAGAGGATTTTTCGACGCTGTTCCATAGCTTCTCTACCTTTCAACCGAACCAAGAACCGGTTTAAATGGCGACTCAGTGGGCATCTAACTCATCTCTACTTTTGATGCTCCGCCCACCATAAGCGTTCTGCCCATCCGCCCTTATCGCGAATGCGAACCAGGGATAAGCCTACGTTGATGCCGATGACTCTGCGGACGATAAAGTCACCTGCAGTAAGCGGAAGGTTGGGAGGATTGTTAAAAGGATCGCAATACAGCACAGCACGATCTTCGAACTTGATCGCATAGTCACGCCACTTCAACTCCTGACCGTCAAGATACGGGTCGGTAAACAGGGCGAAGTACACCTGCCCTGCCATGGGAGACATTGGATGGGGCGCTCGCGGTGGACGAAGCAGGTCCTGACTCTTGATCCGTTCAAAGGATGGCATTGGAGGGAGACCCATACAGTAACTGTCGCAATACTTCCCTGTTCCGTCATGATCTGCCGCGTAGAGATTCGTCTCCATCGCGACCTGGCGTAGATTGCTTTCCGTCTTGCTGATCAACGCCGCTTCCTTAGCGGCCCCAATGAGGGGTTGGGCGATGGCGGCGAGGATCACCAAAATGGCTACTACGATCAAGACCTCGGTGAGCGTGACTGCCCGATCTTTCCTAAAATGCGCTGCGGTTTCCATGGTCTTTAGAAGTCGGTCGTATTCTCCTCAGAAGAGGTTTCAGTTGGATGACTTCGGCTATGACAGTCCTTTGGTGGGGGCGCGGCTCGTTGTGGAAGAGTTAAGCCGATACAGATTGCTATTGACACTTTCGATATCTTTCCAAGGTTTGAAGATGCTTGCCCGACTTCGCAGATGATCGTTGATAGTGGTACGATCGAGAAATGAGTACAGAAACCAGACGAAATCGCAACAATCCAAGTTCGGTTGATAATGAGAAAGCCGAATGTGTCAACGCGATAGTTTTCCTCGTTTCGAGATATCACGAGTTAAGCAACACTTCGAAGGTTAGTCCTAACGTCGAAAGCGATTTCGACAATGCAAAAGTTTTGATAAAAGATCTTATTGACAGAACCCTATGGGCATTTTCGGAGGTCCGTGGGAAGTATTCCAAGAAGCAGATTTGGTCTCAATCTGCCCTGAAGGCATATGAAGAGTCGCAGATAGATGAAATTTGTCTCGAACATCCTTTCGAGCGAGCCCGCATGAAAAGCAAACTCGTTTCTAACCCAGAATTTGTTGGGCAAAATGCAAAAGAGGCCATTCGGACATTCTTGGACCGATTCTGCCTAGGCGTTGTGATTACGCGAGAGGAGCATAGAGCTCTAAATCGGCTGGAGAGAAATCTTGGATTTAACGACGCCACGGTTTGGAGAGAGTTTTATCGGCAGGCGGGAATCGAGTTAGTCGACCCTACCGAATAGCGTGACTGCAGCCGTAGAACGGCAGATTCGGTAGATTCGCGGCCTGACCACTCGTCAACGCATCGAGCGTCTTTGCCACATACGCGGTTTCCTCGTCGTCGCAAAACCGAGCCGCGTTGTAGCCTCCGCGATAAACGGCTTTACCGGAGGCATCGAAGACCACCGCCGCCGGGGCGGCGAGGATATCGAGTTCGCGGACAATCTCTCCGCCGTCCACCACAATCCGACCCGGAACCCCGCGCGAAAGAGCATCTGAAGCGACCTTTTCAGCCTCGCCCTCGCTACCCGTCACCACGGTGACAAACCGAACGCCCTTCGGCCGGAACCGCTTGACCAAATCGGCCACGTGAGGCTCGTTAAACTTGGAGCAGGCGCAGTCCGGATTCCAGAAGTTCACCACCACGGGCACGCCATCCGCGCCAAGAAGAAGATTCTCCAGCACGGGAGACGGCTGGATGCCGATCGGCTTAAGGGGCCGATCGACACGAACCGGGGTGAGGTACTTCCCAGAGAAGTTCCAGAACGCGAAACCCGTCCCCAGAATCCAAACTCCGACAAGCGCGGCGATCTTCATGCGGCGGACTTGTAGCTACCAGAACCGTTCCCAGCGACCACAGAAAGCGATGCATTTCGCTCTTCCTGGTCTTGGTGCAGTGCGTATTCAAAGCCTTGCTTAAGACCCTTAAGATCGGCCTGTTGAGTGTCGATCGACTCTCGCACTTCTTCGACCGTCCGCTCGGTTTTGACACCTACTTCGGCGAGTTCCTTAAGGCTTTCCAGCGCTTCGTGAGTCAAATGAACCGTTTCGTCGGCACTTCGCTCAAACTTAGCCGCCAACTCAGTGGTTTCGGCAAGGCTTTGTTGGGCCTGAGCCGAAAGCCCATCCAGACCAAGGGTGAGTTCCAAGTTGGAGGACGCCGCCTGATGGATGCCTTGAATCACCGCCGTTAGTTGCTCTACGGCGGCCTGAACTTCGCCTGATCCGGACTTCACTTCGGTGAATCGACCGCGGAGGTCGGTAAGGATCGAGACGAACTCTTTCATCGCCGTCTCGGTTCGAGACTTGAGTCCAACGTCGTTCTTTCCACCTTCGATGGTGGCGGTAGAAGCGTTGATTTGGGCGATCATTCGCTGAACGATCTGAGAAACCTCTCGGCTGGATTCAGCAGAGCGTTCGGCAAGCTTGCGAACTTCGTCTGCGACAACGGCAAAGCCTCGGCCAGATTCTCCAGCCCTTGCCGCTTCGATGGCCGCGTTCAACGCGAGTAGGTTGGTTTGTTCGGCGATCTCTTCGATCACCGTGACAAAGCCGTGAATCTCGCTGGCGAGGGAGGTGAGCGATCCGACCGTTTCGGACGTGGTCGAAAGCCGTTCGGCAAGTTCCACCAAGGTTGTCTGCGTTTTGGCTTGCGCCTCTGCGGTCTGCTTGTCGGCGGTGCTGATCAGCTCGAAGGTGGTTCCGCTCGCGCTCCTCACGTGCTCCAAGGAGTCTTGTGCCTCGCCGACTTGAGCTTGCTGCTCAGAACTGCTTGCGCTTACCGCGCCGAGCCTGCCCACGAGATCGGAAAACGTGGAGTGAAGCTGGCGAACGTTCTCGGCCTGCTCATCGGCAAGCGATCGGTTGAGGCGGGCGGAATCCGCAAGCTTTCCAGTCTTGTCTTCCAGAGTGGAAACATTCTCAAGGAGAACCGTTGCTGATTCTTCAATGGCAACGCCCCCTGCCCGAACCTGATCGCCGAGGCTCAAGTTGTTATTGAGCCGGTCGATTAGGTGATTCAGGACGTAGTCAAGAACCTTGTTGTCCGACTGAGGCATGTGCTTGTCGAGCGTCTCGGAAGACATGCCGCGAAGAGCGGCACCAATGCGACCCATGTCTTCTGCATAGACCCACTCCTTCCGGCCACTGATACTCATCATGATCAGCACCGCCGCTTCGAAAACAACGAAGAGCGCGTGCACCACGGTCAGAAGTAGATAGGAAGCCTTGGTGCTGTAAATGAAGACGGGCGCTCCGGCATAACTCAGCCAAGCAAAGGAAACGTGGTGTACGGCAATCGTCACCGCTGCTGCCAATACCGCTCTCCAATCGCGATAGGCGAGCAAGAACGCCATAGAGGCAAAGACGTGAAAGTGGAGCTCGGTCATGCCTCGGGCCTGGTGAACATAAAGGCCCGAATAGATCATCAGTGCGGCGCCAACCGAAGCTTTGGTGACGGTTGCGTTCGGTGATTTCTTAATCAAAAACGCGGGAACCAGCCAGGCGGGCAAGCCGATCAGGATCGCTTCCGCGAAGGTTCCGTACCAAAAGGCCAGCAGAAAAGAGGCGGCGGCATGGAGCCCAAGAATGATCGTAAAGGTTTTCCCGACCTTGGCTTCCGCTTCTGCAACAGTGAACCGCTGGATTCGCCGGCGGTTCTGGGGAGACGGCACTGATAAATCCATACATATATATCAGTTGGCAGGCATCGCAAAGATTTTGAGGTTGAAAAATCGAATGAGAACTCCCTGTTCAGCTTGTTGGTAGGAGCCACCCCAGAGCGTTCGCAGGATAGTAACATTAGCGACATGGCAATTCTGCCCCTAGTTGTTTTGCTGGCTGCGCAAACGGGTCTCGACCAAAAAGGCATCTTCACTCGACCGACCATTCACGGTGAATCCGTGGTGTTCACATGCGAAGGAGATTTGTGGCTTGGAAACCTAAAGTCTGCCACCGCCTCCCGGCTCACACGCGACGCGGGACTTGAAACCTCCGCCCGATTTTCGCCGGACGGCAAGCAGGTTGCATTCGTTGGTCAGTACGACGGCACGGCCCAGGTCTACGTGATGGATGTCGAGGGCGGAGAGCCCAAGCGACTCACTTGGGAGCTTGGAGTCGAGAACATTCAGGGATGGACTCCAGACGGCAAGAACATCCTCTTTAGAAAGCCAACTGCCGATCCTCAGAACTTCGCCCAGCTTTACCAAGTCCCCGCAACCGGGGGACAGGTCCAACGTCTCGCCCTTCCGCGAGCCGAGTTCGCGTCGATCAGCGCAAAAGGGCAGGTGGCGTACGTTCCGGTGAGCATGGAATGGGCCAACTGGTTCCGTTACGAAGCGGGTGGAGCCGACCAAATCTGGCTCGCCGACCTGAAGGGCGGGTTCCGAAAACTCACCAACGGTCCCGCGATCGACACCATGCCCGTCTGGTGCGGATCAGACCTTTTCGCAGTGAGCGAGCGGGCCGGTCAGCTGAATCTCTTCAAATACGACACGGCAAACGGCAAAGCAACGCAAATCACCAAGAACACCACTCACCCCGTTCGCTACCCTGATTCGGACGGTAAGCGGGTGATCTTTGAAGCGGGTCCGTTCATCAGCATTTTTGATCCGTCCACGAACGCCACACTTCCGGTTCGGTTGAACTTACTCAGCGATCGCATTCATTCGCGCGAGCAGATGGTTCCCCTCGCGGCCGGTCTCGGTGGTGGGAATCTTGGTCCGACCGCGAAGAGAATCGTGATCGAGAGTCGGGGGCAAATCGTGAGTCTGCCGCTCGACAAAGGCGCGATGCGGGTTCTCGAAGGGGAAAGCGGCTCTCGAGCCATCCTTCCGAAGTGGTCACCTGATGGTCGGAACGTTGTCTTCTTCTCGGATCGATCGGGCGAGTACGAACTGTGGTCCATCCCTGCCGATGGGTCAGGTGCGGCAAAGCAAATCACGAAAGGTTTCGGCGGCAACCCCGGCGAAATCGTGTTTAGCGCCGATTCCAAGCGAATCGCGGTCTCGGACCGAGAGCAAAGGATTCACCTCATCGATGCCGCTACCGGTGCCATGGATCTGGTGCACACGCACCCGTTCGCCGGATCTTACGACGTGTTCCCCACCGGGCTCGCCTTTAGCCCGAACGGAAAGCTCCTTGTCTTCAATGGTCTCACCGGCGCTTTCACCACCACCGTCGGTCTGATCGACCTTGACCAGAAGAAGGTCAAGTACCTCACTCGGCCCGGCTACTTCGGGGCGGGCGGGGCGTTCAGCCCAGATGGCAAGTGGCTGCTCATCGCCGCCGACCGGGATTTCACCGTTTACGGTAACCCGGCGACCACGCAAAAATTCTCCTTCGACAAAACCGCTCGGCTAACCCTGTTCGCGCTCGATAGAGCCGCTAAGTCGCCTTTCCTTCCTGAAAACGTGGAAGAGCCCGTCAAAGAGGAGAAAAAGGAAGAAAAGCCTTCCGACCCGAAGAAGGATGAGCCGTTTGTTTACGACTTAGAATCGCTCGAAGAGCGGTGGGTAGACGTTCCCGTCCCAACAGGCCGGTACAGCGGTGCGATGAAGTGGGTGGGTGATCGCCTCATTGTTTCTGAGCAGGAAGAGTTCGGCATCCCTAGTTTGCGAGTCCTTAGCATCGGCTTGAAAAAGAAGGATGTCATTGAAATCGCCAGCGGAATCGGTAATTTCGAGCTGTCTGCCGACGGATCGTCCATCCTGCTCCAGTCCCCAGCGGGGTTGGCAGTGGGTCCTCTTGTTCCTGGTCCAATTCCGGCAAAGCCGGTTCGGCTAACGGGCTACTCCCTTTCGGTCGATCCCAAGAAAGAGTGGCAACAGATTTTCCGCGAAACTTGGCGAGTCTCACGCGATTTCTTCTACGACCCGGGCATGCACGGCACGGACTGGAACGCCATTTGGAAGAAGTACGAACCGCAACTCGCCCACATCGGAGATCGGTCAGACCTGACTCGACTCCAGAAGGACCTCGTGAGTGAACTTCGCTGCGGACATGCCTACGTTGGGGGCGGCGGATCGTTCACCCCTGGTCCAACTCCAAGGCCGATTGGTCTCCTTGGTATCGATGCCTCGCCTGCTGAACGCGGAATCAAGATCGACCGCATTCTCCGTGGGCCATCCATGACCTTTGCCGAGGCATCGCCATTGGGCGATCCCACCATCGGCGTGAAAGAAGGAGATTTCATCCTTGCCATCAACGGCAGGGCGATCGATCCAAAGCAAGACTACCGATCCTTACTAGTGGGAACGGTGGGTCAAACCATTCTCCTCACCGTCAACTCTAAGCCTTCTCTAGAGGGTGCACGCACCGTTGCCGTTGAGCCGATCGCCAACGAGAGGGCCCTTCGACTCGCCGACCACGTTCGTCAACGAGGCGAATATGTGAAGGCAAAAACAGGCGGAAAAGTTGGCTATGTCTATGTTGGAGACATGGTGGAAACCGGTCAGAAGCAATGGACCGGACAGATCATGAGCGAACTCGACAAGGAAGCGGTGGTCTTTGACTTCCGTGGAAATGGCGGTGGTTATATCTCCTCCATCCTCCTCGATCAACTCAACATCAAGCCGCTGTTCCACTTCCAACCCCGACGAGGCGAATCGTGGCGCAGAGAAAACTGGGCGCTTCGAGGTGCCAAGGTCGCCCTGTGCAACGAATACAACTTCTCCGACGGAGAGTTGGTGATTGAAGCCTGGAAGAAGCTTGGTCTTGGTCCGGTTGTTGGTAAGCGAACGGGCGGAGGCGAAGTCGGCTCGGGCGGTGGATACCGCCTCAAAGACGGGGGTGTGGTGTACGTCCCCAACTACGCGGCGTTCGACTTCGAGAAGCAAAAGTGGATCATCGAAGGGTACGGTGCCACGCCGACCGTCGAGGTCGACCAGGATCCGGCAAAGGCGCTCCAAGGGATCGACTCCCAACTGGACAAGGCTATCGAACTGGCGTTAGCCGAGGCCAAGAAGAACCCGGTGAAACCCGTCACTCACCCTCCTTTTCCAAAAGTAGGTCAGTAGAGACGCGTTTAGCAACCATAAGGGCATGGGAACTGATTAAGATGTTTCCCATGCCCTTCTTGCGTAAGCCACTCCGGTTTTCTGCATTTACGATCATTGGTTTCGTAGGTTTGCTCCCTTCTCTGGCGCTTGCCCAAGAAAAAGACGTTCCCTTAGCGGAAGGGTGGATCCTCACCTCTGCAACCGGTGGCGGTCGCTCGCCGATTCGGACAAATGCGGTTGAGGCAAAGTTGATCGAAGCCGAGTACGGTCGCAAGAGTTCTTTGCGGGGCGAGGAATTTTTAAAGAGTGCCGGAATCGATCGCATCGAAGCCGCGAAGGTGGATGCCAAGGAGTTCAAGGGATTCAGCGGCAGGGGCTTTCAGGGCTCCATCTACTACGCTGAGTATGAATCTGCAACCGAGCAGCTAGTAAAGGTCTCTGCGACGGGCGCGAACATGTTCTACGTCAACGGAGAGCCTCACGCGGGCGACGTTTACTCCACCGGAGCTTTCTTCTACCCGGTCAAGCTTCGAAAGGGCCTCAACCGATTCTTCTTCTATACCGCTCGCGGATCGCTCAAGCCCGTGATCACGCTTCCCGATTCAAACGATCCAAACCACGAGATCGCACGCGGAGCAGATGTCACTTTCCCCGACTGGATCAAGGGAGAAACCAAACCCGTGTGGGCGGCAATCCCTATCGCGAACCTTGGCGCAAAGGATGCGGAGAGTGTGACGATCATCACGTCCACCGACGGTGGGAAGCTGACCACCAAGGGCGGCCCCGTGGAGTCTGGCGCAATCGTGAAGGTGCCCTTCATGATGAAGCCGGGCACTAAGTCGACCAAGTTGACGCTCACCTACGAATTCAAAGGCCAGGCAAAGAAGACCGAAATTTTCGAGATCGCGATCAAGTCTCCACGAGACACCCACAAGCGCACTTTCCTCAGCAAGATCGACGGGTCCGTTCAGTATTACGGCGTTCAGCCATCCACATCCCCGGCAACCGGGCAGGCCCTCTTTCTCAGCCTCCACGGAGCTTCCGTAGAGGGGATTGGTCAAGCGGGAGCATACGGTCCTAAAACGTGGGGACATATCATCGCCCCCACCAATCGACGGCCCTACGGCTTCGATTGGGAGGAAGTCGGCCGATTAGACGCGATGGAGGTTTTGGACCATGCTTCGAATCTCTTCCAAACCGATCCACGCCGGACTTACCTGACGGGGCACTCGATGGGTGGTCACGGAACGTGGCAAATCGGAGCCCAATTCTCCGACCGCTTTGCCGCGATCGCACCCTGCGCAGGTTGGATTTCTTTCGACACTTACGGAGGCGGGGGTCGCTTCCCCACCGATACCGAACTTGGGAAAGTCTTCAACCGAGCAAAGTCCCCCAGCGACACGCTTAGACTCAAGGGCAACTACAACCGCCTAGCTATTTTTGCCCTGCATGGCGACGCCGATGAGACCGTTCCCGTTTCAGAGCCGCGCCGCATGCGAGAAGAGCTCAAGGGTCATCCGGCGCTTTACTGGTTCGAGCAGCCCGGCGGGGGTCACTGGTACGACACCGATCCGGAACCGGGTTCTGACTGCGTGGACTACTCCGGCATCTTCAACCTGTTCGCAAGAACTCAGCGCCCGCTCCCCGAGGAAACAAAGGAGATCGACTTCACAACGGCGAGCCCAGGCGTTAGCGGAAAGCATGCATGGGCTACGGTTCAGCAGCAGGTCGAGCCGTTTAGCTTTTCTCGGGTGAAGGGCAAGGTTCGCCCACTCGATCGCACTTTCGAACTCACTACTACAAACGTCGAGGCGCTCGATCTCTCGCTCGTGGCACTGGCGGCCCCCAAGGAAGAGAGAGAAAAGGTCACGGTGAACATCGATGGTCAAGCAGTTGTGGTCCTCCGACCGTCCTCGCCCGAAGCTGCCATCCATCTGGTGAGAAAAGGCGACAAGTGGATGGCATCCGATAGCGCCGTGCCTGCCGCGGAGAAGAACTCACTCCGCTCGGGCGGATTCAAGGACATTTTCAAAAATCAACTGATCTTGGTGTACGGCACAGGAGGAGATTCCGAAATGAAGGATTGGTCAAGATCGAAGGCGCGCTTTGATCACGAACAGTTCCTCTACCGAGGCAACGGACAGTTCTTGGTGATCCCAGACACGGCTTTTGATCCGGCGAAGTTCAAGGATCGAAACGTTCTTCTTTACGGGCGTCCAGATACAAACTCGGCTTGGTCAAAACTCATCGATGGCATGCCTCTTTCGGTGCAGGCAGGCTCGGCGATGGTTCGCGGTGCGAAGTACGAGGGAACCGACCTCGCCGTATTTGCGATCACGAAGCGCAAGGACTCGGATATCGGTTCGGTTGCGGTGATTGCCCCCACTGGCACTCGGGGAGCCATGTTCTCCGATCGTGTGGCGATCTTCACTCCGGGTGCCGCTTTTCCTGACTTTATGGTCATTGGAGCGACATCGCTCACAAAGGGGATTGAAGGCGTTGCAACCGCCGGTTTCTGGGACAATCGGTGGAAGTAAGCCCCTAGGGCGCGGGTGCAAACACACGAATAGCGTGAGGGTCGGCGCGGAATTCAATGGGAGTCTTCCCAACGATCTCGCCGTCGACCACCATCCTTTGTTGGGGATAGGTCGCCAACCGACCCTTCACGCCGTGATAACCGTAAACTTCGTCTAGTTCAATATGCTTCCCGACCGCCAAGTGGGAGGCAAACTTCAGGAAGGCACCCTTGTCTCTACCCGTGACGGCGTAAATCGATAGCTTCCCTTCTCGAATACAAGCGTCGGGGGCAATCGCAAACGGTCCCGCATGGTATCGCCCGTTGCCGATCACGATCTGCATCGCCTCGAAGGCGTCCTGTTGCCCGTCGACCTCTAGCTCCGCCCGGAAGGGCCTTAACAAGGCCAATGCGCGAACTACGCTGGCAAGATACACCGCCCTGCCAACCTTCTTCTTCAGGCGATCGTCCAGCCCCTCGGCAATGTGAGTCGTGAGCCCAACGGTTGCGATGTTGACAAAGGCGCGATCACCCATCCAACCAAGATCCACGTTATAGGATTTCCCTTCGGCAATGATCTTGCACGCCGCCTCCACCTCGGTTGGAATCTTAAGGTCTCGCGCAAAGGCATTGCCCGTTCCAAGCGGCAACACGCCTAGGGTCACGTTTTTGCGTGCCACGAGATTTGCGATGGATCCGAAAGTGCCGTCTCCCCCGCCCACGTAAATCTCTTCATAGCCGTCGATGACTGCCTTCTGAACGGCTGTCATGAGCGCTTTCGGTTCTCGAAAAGCGTGGGCTAGTTCAACGGGAACGCCCATCGAACGCAGGGTTTCGTGGGCGTGATCGAACCACTCTTCCCCTCGGCGGCTTTTCGCGTTCACGAACAAAACGCCAGGCGATCGCTTAATCGCCTGGCGAATATCCTCTTGTTGAGGGTTCAAGAACGGGAGAGAGCCTGGAATGAAACCCACTGTCTGCAACCTACGACGATTGCCGACCCTCCGTTGCTCCCTGAATCTTTGGGTTTTGGGCCTTATTGGGCATTCCTTGCCAGATCGGGATATTCAGACTCTTCACCTTTCGCTCTTTCCTAAACTAATTGAAGGCGACTTTTTGTTGAGAGATGGTGCTTTGCAGTCCACCGACTGTCCGTGGTCGCGGGTCGAATAAACCTGGGTTCATCTCCGACGAGTCGGAAATTTTACGAGGCTCTCCAGGAGTCCAACTACTCGCTGTGAGTCGAAATCGCTCGGAGCTTTTTGACCTGATCGGGGGCAAGAGCGAAAGTAGGCACAAACACAAATCGAAAATGCTGAATCTCCAGCGCCACAACATCGAAGCGCTCGGTAACGGACCGAAGGTTGGATAACTGGAATCGCATTCCCTGAGAACCATCCGACGGGATCAGGTAGCCGTGATCGCCCTCGATAGAAAGAATCTGGGGCTTCGAGGTGAATCGGGATGGCTTGCGGGTGATGAACCCGGCACGAGCGGGAATGGTAAACGGCCAAAGCACCCCAAACATGCCGAGCCCAGTCATGAGTTGGTTTTGACCACGACTGACGACGAGCAGGATCACCCCCGAAACGGGGATCGCCGCAAACCACCACCAAAGTCGGAAAAAGTATTCGCGAGCCGTCCAACGGGCAAGAAACGCCCATCGTACGGAGAACTCTTGCGACTGAAAACTAACAGACTTCTTGGCCACGGTGATCTAGGCGACGAAACTGGTTAGCCAATAAACACGAGCGGCTCGCCGGGTTGAACGATCTGACCGTTCGATGCGGCAACGGCTAGAACCGTCCCACTCAGCGGAGAGACGATATCGCTGTAGACCTTCATGGCCTCGATAAGCCCCACGACCTGACCTGCCGTCACGGAATCGCCCACTTTGACAAAAGGAGGGGTGGACGGGCTAGCTGCGGAGTAGAAAATCCCCGTCATTGGGCTGGTGATCGGCGTCCCCTTCGGTGCGGCCGGTTCTGCCGGGGCTTCGTATTCCTCAACATCGGCGGCCAGAGCAACATCTCCCGGCGCGACTGCCACGGAAGAGGCGACCATGGGGGCGGGAATGGTCTTACGCAAGGTGATGGACAGCCCATCTTTCTTCCACGTAGCCTCCTTCAGGCCGTACTCGGCCATCAGGTCACCTAACTGATCCAACTGCTCGTGCGTATCCGACACGGTGTCATTATGTCGCAATCGCAACGAACTCGCCTTCCAAAGTGGCGGCTACTTCACCACGACAGATGACCTCGACGGTCAACGAAAGGCGCCCAGAGCCACGTCGATCAAGGGATTCAATGAACCTCTCGTACGCCTCGTCGTTGGGCGGCCGTAGTTCGGCGGTGAAATCTTCGTCGATCGGCAGAAGGTAGTCGATCTTGCTCGAACGGATAACGACTCTCGGCAAGCTGCTTCGTTCGCGCAGCATCACGTGGAGCCAGGTCCAGCCTGCCAGCGTGGCCACTGCGGCGATGCTCCCTCCGAATGCCGTGTTGCGGTGGTTGATGTTTGGCGCAAGCGGAGCCGAGAGTAGGACGCGCTCGGGCCCTGCAACCAGCACCTTGAGACCAAGGGCCTGGCTGATCGGAATGTGATCGTGAAGATACTTCTCCAACTGTTGTTCAACGGGTCCACACATGATCATTCCGTTCACTCCCTTGTGACAGTCACTTGCCGTGACCTTGAACGGTTATTGTGCGTTTTCCCCCGCATTTATGCAAGCGGGGGAATTGGGCTCGGCTCAGTTGGGACAGTTGGCGTGCCAAGGAGTCCGATCGGGTCGACCCGGGGTTTGCGGAATCGGATACTGACGCATCAACTGCACGCCGGAATAGGGCAACCCGCAAGGGTCAGACATGAGCTTTCCTTTGGCGAACCACTTGGCATGACCGTCGAAAAATGTGTTGTTGACGCCACCGTTTTGAATGTCCATGTTGAGCACGGGCGGAGTGGTTGCCGTCTTCGGATACAGGTTCTTGGGCGGCTCGTACCAGCTATCGTCGTACATACCGTTCTTGATCGTAACGATGACGATGGTGGAAACCTCGTCCACCGCGGAGTAGTTCAAACCCTCGGCGGCACGGTTGGCAACGTAAGATCGCGGAACCAGCGGATTGCCGTTCAAACCGTTCTCCAGCGGGTGGGGCTTCGCCTCCGAATCTGAGGGAGAACGGAGGATGTCTCGATTCTTCACGTAGGGCTGAATCTGATTCCACCACCGGTTCTCCCGGGTCGCTCCGTATGGAGTGAGCGGTCTCGCCCGAGAAGGGTCGACGTCATGGGCAAAAAAGAACACCTGATCGTCGTTCTCCGAGATGTACATCTGGAGTCCGATGCCGAGTTGTCGCTGGTTGGTCAGACAAGCCGTCTTTTTTGCCGCAGCCTTCGCTTGGGCAAAAACCGGGAAAAGCACCGCCGCTAGGATCGCGATGATTGCGATGACCACAAGCAATTCAATAAGGGTGAAGGCTCTACGCACGATCACAGATTAGCGTGAACGAAGCCCTTCGTCCATGGCCTTAACAAATCCTTAGCGGTCGCTGGAAGTTATTGCAGGATTTGTCGATTTCGACGGGTCGGGGAGTTTGCTCGGAAGACAACTAACACCACGACGGGAAAGAAGGCAGGGATGGCGCTACGCTTCTGAAGGTTCGCTTGCTGACGCCGCGAACGCTTCCTGCGAACCCAGGAGACTTCTCACCATCCGCGACCTGCCAAATAAAATGGGGTGCCAGCGGCACCCCATTTTATTTGGCGGGCAGGGAGGGATTCGAACCCCCGGAAACTTTCGCCTCAACGGTTTTCAAGACCGCCGCAATCGACCACTCTGCCACCTACCCGCGACTCTTTATTTTGGCCTAAATGGTGCGGTTCACGCAGGGGCTGGAGTGAAGGACACCTCTCGAACAAGTATGAGAGCCTACGCCCTTCGATACCAGGGATAGAGAAAAACGACGACGTGCAATTAGGTATGTGTGTTGCAGAGATACCAGTCCGCGAACGCAACCTGCGAACCCGGGAGAGTCCGCACCATCCTGAGGGAATGAAAGGGAGGTACGGCGCTACGCTTCGGTGGGTGCGCTTGCTGACGCCGCGCAGGCCACCTGCGAACCCCCGAAAACTTTCGCCTCAACGGTCTTCAAGACCGCCGCAATCGACCACTCTGCCACCTACCCGCGATGAACGTTTCGATCGAAACGAACCTCAATTTTGGCCTAATCACTCCGTTTCAAGCAGGGTGAGTTGGAAAGGTCATCTGCCGAATGAGTTCAAACGCCTCTTCCCTTCGATCCCAAGGGCATAAGAAAACGTCATGATGAAACCCAGCCAACACGTTGCAAGGGATTCCTTTTTCCGCCCAGGACTGGGCAATCTTGGCAGTGATCCCGGCCTCTTGAAGCGATGTCTGAAGGTTCAAGCGAATCGCGGCGAAGGGCCCCTCGCGCAGACTCCCCGGCGGGGTCTGGACCGACGATGGGAGCACCACGGTCACGCCCTCTGGTTCATAAACCACAGCCAAAGCGTGACTGGCTAAGCCAGACACACCGCTCACGTCTTGAATGGAAACGTAGTCCCAACTCTCGGGGAGCAATTCGGGGTCGGGTGATCGCATGAGGTTTCCCTGCTCAAGCGCGAGACCGTGATCACGATCTTCGCGCGGCATGAGTCGTACACTACCAGCATGATTCTTACAGAGGTTGCCTTCGCGACGATCCTTCCTCAGGGTCGGCCCGACCTGCTGATCCACGTGATGCCTTGGTTCGAGGCAAGCCCAACAGATCTTGGCTGGCACTGGAAAATGAACCAGAAGGCAGAAGACCTCCGCAAGAACGAGCGTGTTGCGAGCCACTATCGACCCCTCATCGGCGCGTACGATTCCATCGACCCCGAGGTGGTCGAACTGCAGATCCTTTGGATGAAATACGCGGGGTTCGATGGCGTGCTTGCCGACTGGTACGGAACGCGTCCTTGGTTCGACTACGGCATTATTCACGCAAGAACGAAGCTCCTTTTTGATGTCGCCACCCGGGCGGGACTGAAGATCTCGGTGGTTTATGAGGACCAAACCGTGAAGCACGCTCTCGGGCAAAACCTGCTTCAGAGCGGTGAAGTCAAAACGGTGGCGGAGGAAGTTGGGGCGTTTCTTCGAAAGGAGTGGTTTCCGAAGAGCAACTTCTGGAAGTTAGATGGCAAGCCCGCAATCATGGTTTTCGGACCCCAGCAATTTGGTCCCGCCGAGTGGGCCGCCTTTCGCAAAGGTGCCGGGGATTACCATCTCATCACCCTCCATAAGACTCACGACTTTGCCTCTGGCGGCTACGATTGGCCGATCCCGAGCCAAGGCTTGAAGTTCAACGAGGGATTTGCGGAGCGATCAAAGGGATGGCCGGTTCGCATTCCGGTCGCGTTCCCCCGATTCGTCGATTGGTACGAAGAAGGCGGGCAAACGGGATATCCAGACCTTGCCGATGACAGCGGTGCCACCTACCGAAAAACTCTCGATTGGGCGATCAAAACCGGCGGTCCGGCGATACAAGTCGCCACTTGGAACGACTGGCAGGAAGGGACCCAAATCGAGCCCTCCGTTGAATTCGGAATGCGCGACCTCATCGAAACGCAAAGGGCTCGAAAGCGGATCGATCCCAGGTTCCCGTACAAAGCCGCCGACCTAGACGTTCCGCTCCGTCTCTACCGACTGCGCAAATCGAGAGAAGTTGACGAAGAACTATTGGAGAAAGCCTCCAAAGCACTCTTTGCGGGCAAGGTTTCGGAGGCTAGGCGTCTCCTTGCGAATCCGGGCGGATAGGTTCTACTCGCCCAAATCTTGTTCGGTGTCTGCCGAGGAATTGGACCGCTTTCGGCTTTCATGAACCACGGGCAAAAGAAGCGAACTGAAGATCACGCGAACGTACTCACCCTCTTCTCGAACAGAGGGCTCGGTTGTACGAGACTCTTCCATGAGAGCCTGAATCTGATTGATGGCTTCTTTGAGGCGTAGCGCGCTCGCCTTATCCAGATAACCTGTGACCCACTTGTAGGCGAGGAAGTCCACAATGGACTTGTCGACCGACGCGGCTTCCATCGCAGACGCGAATTGTCGTTCGGCGAGTCTCATTTGGGCCTTGAATCGATCGGCGTACGCCTCGAGAGCTTCCCGATTCTGCCTCGCAATCACGAAGCGGGTGATCAAGCCTTTGTGCACATAGAGGGTTTCAACCCGGGATCGGCGCTTTCTGGTCTCCACCGGAACAATCAGACCCACGTCCAAGAGTTTGTCGACGTGTTCATGAACCGCCGCCGCGCTACGACCGACCTCTTTCCCCACTTCACGGGCAGAAAGCGGCTCGATCGCTGAGAACGCCGAGAACACTTCTGAGCAAGCCGACGACGATAGAACTCTTATCTGGTCTAGGTTCAACTCGAGCAGTTCGATTTGTTCCGGATACGGGCGATTCATGTTCGGAAAATTATCAATAGCCGATTATACAGAGATCTTTTCGTCAGTCGGTCTGTGATTGCCGTCCGGTTTGGGGAATTCTCGCGAAAAGGACGGCAAAAGGAAGAGTAGCCGCGCCGAGCATCATTCCGGCGGTCATTCCTAGGATTAATCCTGTGGATCCCCAGAGGAGACCGATCATGCTCCCGATGGCATTAAAGGCAAGTATCCAAAGCACAGGTAAAGCGGAACGTACAACGGATCTCACCATATGACCTACTGTTTCAATTATGACAATAACGACTCGTCTCGATGAGAGTACGTGCGGTTTGAACCTAGGATGTAGGTTCTAAGGGCCCTTTGAGGAGAAATACCCTTCTCAGACTCCTCACCAATTCGGTCAGTTCTAACCCCATGCCTACCTAGAGGTCCACGACGAGAACGTCGGTTCCTCGTACGGGCAGCTCGGCGAAAATCTCGCCCCGAGCGTTGATATGGCAAGTCTTTCCGAGGGGCGTTGCTCGCACAACAGGCAACCGATTCTCGATCGCTCGCCACCGGCAAGAAGCGGCGAGCCAATCGACCCCTGCCGTTCCGGCGTACCAGTCGTCTACGGACATCACCGCAAACCACTTCGCCCCCGCCAATCGGTGTCGAAGAGCGATGTCGGGGAAAAGCGTCTCAAAGCAGATCATCGGTCCAAAGACGGAGCCATTGAGTCGAACCTGGGCCTGCACCGGATTTGGAGACAGGTCGCCAGATGGCAGAGAGAACCCTTTCGGATAAGGGAGTACGTCTCGGAACGGGACAAATTCTCCAAAGGCGACCAGACGCACTTTGTCGTACACCTGCCATCGGGACCCATCGAAAATGAATGCCGACTGGTATCGAGGCTTGAAACCTCGGCGACCTCCAAAGATCGTGGCGTAATCCGTTTTGATCGGAAAGTTCGGGTTCGGGGGCATCTCGCCAATGTCGATCATCCCCTCCGGCATCAGCAGCACATCGGCTTGCGCATCTTCTGCTTTGGCTTGGAGTTCGCGCACCTTCACCGGAAGGGTCAGATCAAACACTCCCGGTTCGGTGAATGCCGAGTCCAGACCAAGCTGCCCAGCCGCGACTTTCATCCCGACCTTTGGCGGAAGGGGCAGCAGATAAGTTGCGATCGAGATCACCAAAAACACAACTGGGACACCGAGCAATCCCAACGCTTGGGGTCGACGAGGATTGGCAAGACCCATCCCGAACGCATAGATGCCAAGCGAGACGCCAAAAGCTCCCACCCAAGCCGCGTGTTGAACCACAAGTGGATAAACAATGAGGGGATCCGAGGCGAAGGTCCAAGGGAAATTGATGGTCGGAAAGTAGGTCCGACCAACCTCTTGCAGCGTGAAGAGTATCGGCACCAGCCAGTCCCAACCCTTCTCCACCGCCTTGACGCTGAACTTAGCCGCCACCCAAGCCCACCCACCGTAGACGAATGCAATAAAGGCGACGGCGAGCATGCCCAGCAGCTCCATCCCCACCCATTTGCCCACAAACTGACCGAGCCAGGTGGTGTGGCAAAACGTCGTCCCAAACAACCACCAGAAAGCGACCCTTGGGAAACGCTTCCGCTTTTCCTCAGATTCCAAAAGCGGGCGGAAAAGGATCACGTAGGCGAACGGGACTACCCAAGCGGTGTACAAAGCGAACTCGATTCGCGTGAAAGAGGCGAGCATCAGAAGGATCGCCGCGATCACCACTCGCCTATCGGCAAGGACCGAGGAAACCTTTTCCAGTTGCTTAACGAGCGCTTCCATCGGCGGTTCCGGTGAGAACGGGCAAGTCCGGTCCAGAGGCTTTCAGATGAGCCACATCGTTATAGGTCAACAAGCGAAACTTTCCGTTCCAGTGCGTCTCGACCTCGGTGATTGCCGCATTCGAGAATCGGAAGGAGTTGGAAAGTTCGAGCCCGCCGCCTAAGAGAATCGAGAGCAGCACCGAGCAGGTGCCCCCGTGAGTGGCGATCACAGTGTTCTCATTGCGCGAGATCAACTCCTCCGTGAACTCCTGAAGCCGAGCATAGACATCGGCGAAAGATTCACCGCCGGGAGGTCTCACATGATTTCGACTCACGCCTTGCTCGTCGGCCATTTTCGGGAATCGCTCGGCGATGGTTGGAAAATCTTCCCCTTCCCATTCGCCGAAGCTTCGTTCTCGGAGTCGGTCATCGACGGAGAGGGAGATGTTTGCCGCGTCGGCAATCTGCTTCCCGGTGTCGAGTGCCCGGGAGAGATCAGAAGAAACCACCCGTTCGATTGGAAGTTCCGCCATTGCCCGACCGACCAAGAGTGCCTGCTGCTTGCCAACCTCGTCGAGAGGGATATCGGTGTGCCCCTGGGCTCGGTGGGCTTTGTTCCAGGCGGTTTGTCCATGCCGAACGAGCCAGATACGCATGAGATTCATTATGGGCGCCGATGGATCAACGGGGTGTTAAACCGACCAGGGCCGAGCTTCCTCATACTCGTTTCCTTTAGTATCGATACGGATCGACCCGAGCCGAAGGATTCGAACGGGCGCATCCACTTCGGCGGTGTTGAGAATCTCAGCATCCCCCGTTTCGAAGTCGATCTTGGCGATTCGACCATAGCCAAACTCTTCCCCGCTTTGCCGAACGAAGGAACAGACCAGGCCCACGTAGTCGTCAGGATGAGCAAAAAACGGCTTGGCCGTATGGGTTAGGTCGAGGGCTCGGGAAATCTGAGCCTCCTCATACTCGTGCTCCGAAACAATGAAAAGTGACGAGCCGATCGCCTCTACGTAGGCATCGTCGAGTCCCACTCGCTTACACTCGTCGGGGTCGATTCTTTGCCCAGAGCCCAGCCGGGCCCCTTCGATGGGCGTCTCGAAAACGTTCAGACGATGCTTTTGGCAACGCTCCAGAAGGGCCATCCAGTGCGCCTTTCTCTGAGCGGCGCGCACCATCGGCGGGAATGCTTTTTCGGCTTCCACAACGGTTGGTCCAATCGGGAAGGCGTTCAGGTTCACCCCCGTTCCATGCGATACCTCGATCAGCTCTGGCCGAAACATTTGCATCGCCGCCAGAGTGGTCTGCCAAGAGATCGGGCTAGGGCGATAAACCGGGAAGAGAGCGACGATTGGCTCGTCGGGGAATCGCACCAGTGCCTCGCCGAGCGCCCACATGAGAAGATGGGGAGTCCGCGTCGGGTCGGTGGACCCGGTGAACCTCTCAAAGACAACTCGTCCGCCTCGGTAGAGACCAACTTTGCCGGGGTGAGTGAAATCCGCGTTACCCGGATCGAGGTTTAGGAACAAACCGGATTTCGCCAGGCTTTTCACCCGTTCGCGCCATGTCACCCCTGCATTTCCGAGCAGGGCTACCCGGTTCATGTAGACAAGTGTAGCCCATTTTGTTCTTTCTGAAAGGGAGTGGCATTGATTTGTTGCCCAGTGCGCTCAAGGTCTATAGACTGTCCCAAGCAACCTCGATTTCCAACCGCCCGGCGCAGCGCTGCGCATTGTTCGCTATGACAAGATCCTCGAAAAACCACCGTTCTTGGCGGGCTCTTGGGTTGACGGTCGCGACGACGACGATTCTCTTGAATTCCGGCTGCTCGCAAACCTCGAGCGTCTCGTCCGGCAAGATCATCGAGATTCGGTACATGGCGTGGGGCAACCCAGAGCAGCTCGCCCTAGAAGAGGAACTTTGCCGACTCTTCGAGAAAAAGAATCCCAATATCCGCGTGAAGTTTCTTCGCGTCCCAGGCTCGGCGTACGGCAACAAAATGGTCGTGATGCTCGCCAGCCGAACGGCTCCCGACGTTCTGCGGGTCGATCATTACCAGTTCGCGCACCTTGCCAAGAAGAAGTACTTCTACGACTACACCGAAAAAGCTGCAACCGACCCGGAGTTCAAACGCGAAGACTTTAACCAACTCGCGTACGAAGAGGGGATCATCGACGGCAAGTTCTATGGCGCGAATGTGCTCTTTGGAGCACCCGTCATTTACTACAACAAGACGATGTTCCAAAAGGCGGGGCTCACCGACCCCTTCATTCTTTGGAAGCGCGGTGAATGGACCTACGATGCCTTTGTCGAGAGCGCTAAGGCACTCACCAAAAAGGACAAGGCGGGCAAGTTCACCCAATTCGGCACCATTGTTCCGGCCCACCCGCTCTGGTTTCCGTTTGTGTGGGGATTCGGTGGCGATCTTGTTGATCCTGCGATCACGAAATGTGTGATTGACTCCCCGGAAGCGATCCAGGGGCTGCAGTTTGTCGCCGACTTGCGATACGTCCACAAGTGCGCCCCCACTCCGTCTCAGTCGGCAAACTCGGCGTTCACGTTCGAGGGTGGGAAGCTGGGAATGGAGTTCATGTGGATGGGTATGACTCCCCGCTACCGAACGGTGATCGACTCTTTTGAATGGGACGTCGTGCCGTATCCTCGGGGTCCCAAAGGAGACTTCTCCGCTGCTAAGGGCAATCAGTTGGTCTCACCGAAGGATACGGAGCATCCCGAAGAAGCCTGGAAGTTCATCAAGTTCATTACCGGACCAGAGATTGAGCGACTCCTTTACATCGATAATCGCCGTTGTTATCCCACGCGGGTGGCGCTTACCAAAGACCCGGCCTTCTTAGATGGTTCCAAGCCGCCTTCTCAGATTCGCATCTTCGTAGACGCCGTTCGAACCGCGAAGCCCCTTCCCATTAACGAAAGATGGGGCGAGTGGAGTCAGGCGATGAACACCGAACTCGACAATTTGTGGGCGGGTAGGGAACGCAACGCGGAAGTGGTCGCCAAGCGGGCCAAAGCGGCGGTCGACAAAGTTCTGAGCGAGGAGCCGGGATGGTAAGGCAAGGGCAAGAGCCCAAAAAGATCAAATCGCTTGCGAAGCACGAGGCGGTCTGGGGCTGGGTTTTGGTGTCCCCTTGGATCATTGGATTTGTGGTCTTCACCCTCGGACCGATGATCGCATCGTTCCTGCTTTCCTTCACGAAGTACGACCTCGCGACGATCAAATTTGTCGGCGCCGAGAACTATCGGCGCATCCTCACGGAAGACCCTCTGTTCTGGAAATCGCTTACGAACACCGCCCTTTACGTGCTCATCACGGTTCCTCTGGGAGTCGCGGGGTCTCTTCTCATTGCGTTGTTGCTCAATCAACCCGTCCGAGGGCAAAGACTTTTCCGAACCCTTTTCTATCTCCCCTCGCTGGTTCCGGCGGTGGCAAGCGCGCTCCTATGGCAGTGGGTTTTCAATGCCGACAACGGCATTCTCAACCAGGCGTTAGCTTGGTTCGGCCTCCCCAATATCGAATGGCTCCAGGACGAACGGTACACGCTGAGTGCGTTCGTTCTGATGTCGCTATGGGGCATTGGCGGTCAGAGAATGGTGATCTTCCTGGCCGGACTGCAGGGGATTCCAGAGTCCTACTATGAGGCCGCCACTCTAGACGGAGCGGGATCGCTTGCCAAGTTTCGGCACATCACCATCCCTTCCCTCTCACCCGTGATTCTGTTCAACGTGGTACTGGGTCTCATCGGAGCCTTCCAGATATTCACGAGCGCCTACATCATGACCGCGGGCGGACCCAACAACGCCTCGCTGTTCTATTCGCTCTATTTGTTCCGAAACGCCTTTGAGTACTTCAAGCTCGGCAAAGCGAGCGCCCTTGCCTGGATTCTCTTCGCGATCCTGCTGGTCTTCACCCTGATCCAGTTTCGCCTCTCTAAGAAGTGGGTGCACTACGAAGGGTCCACCGACCGGGGAGGCTCTGGCGCATGAAGAACACCCTCGGACGAGTGTTCGTGTACGTGATCCTTGGGTTCGGGGCGACTCTGTTCTCGATCCCATTCCTGTGGACCATTTCCACCGCGCTGAAATCGGCGAAAGAGTACGCGCAAGACCCGGGTCGCCTCATTCCGCTCAACCCGGACTTCTCAAACTTCGCGAAGGCTTGGACTGCCCTTCCCTTCCCGACCTTTGTTTGGAACACCATCCTCATCACCATTGTGTGCACCGTTGCTCAAGTGATCACGGGCTCACTGGTCGCTTACGGGTTCTCCAGGTTCCGGTTCAAGGGTCGAGACTGGGTCTTCATGGCGATGCTCAGCACCATGATGCTGCCCGGCCAGGTCACACAAATTCCGGTGTTCCTCATCTGGCGAGAGTTGCGCGCTATCGACACGTTCTCGCCGTTGATCATCCCCGCCTTTTTTGGCGGTGGGGCTTTCAACATCTTCTTACTTCGACAGTTCTTCCTCACCATCCCCCGCGAGCTAGACGAGGCGGCGATGTTGGACGGAGCCAGTTACCTCTCCATCTGGTGGCGAGTGCTTCTTCCCCTTTCTGGACCCGCTATCGCGTCCGTGGCTCTCTTCTCTTTCTTGGGTCACTGGGACTCCTTCGAGGGTCCGCTGATCTACTTGAACTCGCCCGAGAAGTACACCGTCAGCATCGGTCTGCGCATGTTCCAAGACACGTTTGGAACCAACTTTGAACAGGTGATGGCGGCCTCGCTGGTGCACATTCTGCCCACGGTGTTGCTGTTCTTCTTTGCCCAGCGGTACTTCCTAAAGGGAATCTCGCTCAGCGGACTCGGCGGCAGGTGACCACGACCCGCCAAAGCAGCTTCCCAGCAAAATCTCCGGCTTCCCCCTGAATTTCTGTAGAACTCCTTCCGACAACCCAAGTGAGCCGAAGTGGACTTAAAAATCCCACCTTTCGGCAGGAGATCGGAACAGTGCCCTATCTGGACAACCTATTTGGATCGCACATCAATCGACTGGATCGATCGATGGACCGCGCCACGCAACGCCAATCCATGCTGATGGAGAACCTGGCGAACGTGAACACGCCGAACTACAAGCGGAAGGATATGGACTTCAACATCGCCCTGCAGGACGAGATCGCCCGTCAAAACGGGGTCGATCGCTCGCAGCTTGCTAGAGGCGGTGGATCGGTAGGCAACGCTTCCAGCCTCCGATCAGACAGAAACAACGTGGACTTGGAATTCGAGGTTCTCTCCATTACGGAGACCGAGCAGAGATACGACCTGCTGACGGATATGACCGGGAAGTACTTCCAAGGACTCAAGAACGCGATTCGGGAGGGTCGATAAACCACTAGATGAGAATCAACTCTCTTTCTAACGCGATGCGCACCGCGACTTCGGGCCTTGTTGCCGAGCGCTTCCGCATGGACGTCATCTCCGGAAACATTTCGAACGCCAACACGGTCGCCGAGATCGGGAAAGACCCCTATCGCCGCCGCGGAGTTGTTCTGAACGCCACTGAAGGCGGTGTGAAAATCGCGGGCATTCTTGAGGATCGTCAGCGCGAATTTCAGCAGAAAGTGGACTGGTCGCACCCGAACCACGACCCCATCACGGGTGTCGTTCGATTCAGCAACGTGGATCCCATTATGGAAATGGTGGACATGATCGGTGCGGGTCGAGCCTACGAAGCGAACATCGCCGCGTTTAACACGGCGAAGTCGATGATGAAATCTGCGCTAAACATCGGGCGCATCTAAAGTTCCTTCAGAAGTAGCCGAAACCTAACAAAGTAGATGAGGATTACCACCAACCCCGGAATCCAGCAGGCCCTCAATGATGGCAAGCTTTCGAGCGCGACTCGCTCGGCGGGGGACAAGGGCGGAAACGATTTCGCTCAAATGTTGATGGACGTCCTCAGTGAGGTGAACGAGTCTCAGGGCAAAGCTCGAGACTTGCAAACCGATCTGATGACGGGTCGACGACCGGTGGAAGTCCACGACGTAATGATCGCCATGGAAAAGGCAAGCACATCGATGCAACTCACCATGGCCGTTCGAAACAAGATTCTTGAGGCTTATCAAGAAATCAATCGAATGCAGGTCTAGCGAATCGGGACTCCCACCTAAGCGGATGACGCCATGGGTGGACTTGTACTTAAATTGAGGACTTGGTGGGAAAACGCCACCAATGCGCAGAGATTCGGCACCATTGGAGGGGCCCTCTTTGCGATCGTGCTGCTGTTCGGCATTGTTTCGGTTGCGTCGCAACCGAAGTATCAAATGCTCTACGGTGGGCTGTCGCAATCGGACCAAGCCAATATCGTGAGCGAAGTCCAAACGATGGGCGTGCCCGTGAAGTACGACCAACCCGGTCAGGTGCTCGTCCCCGCTGACAAACTCCCCGAAGTTCGCATGAAGCTCGCTCTGGCGGGCAAGTTGCCAAAATCCAGCCACCCGGGCAACGCAGAACTCGGACAAATGTCGCTTTACACCACCCCCGCCGTTGAGCGAGAGCGACTGAAAACGATTTTGCAAGGCGAACTCGCCACCTCTATTGAGACGATGGCGGGCATCCGTTCCGCAAGGGTCCACATCACCCTCGGCGACCCCTCTCCGTTTGGTGAGCAGCGCCGACAAGCCACTGCGAGCATCAACATCGCCACCGAGAACGACACTCCTCTCTCCAAAGATCAATCGAAGGGAATCGCGCTTTTGGTTGCGAACGCGGTTGACGGTCTGAGCATCGCAAACGTGGTGGTCCTCAACGAGAAGATGGAGGCCATCTTCAACGGTCGAGAAATGGAAGGTTCGGAGAACATCGCCGAGCACAAGCTTGATCTCGAGCGCCAAATCGCCAAGGGCGAAGAGCGACGACTGCAAAGCGTTTTGGACACGATGTTTGGCGCAGGTGCCACCCTGGTCACGGTTCGAGCCGAAGTCGACCTCGACGAGGAAACCTCCCGAGTGAGTGAGCGCAGCTACCTTCCCGTGAAGAAAGGATCGATTGAGATTCAGAAAGCGGTCGAGAAGATGCCACTCGAGAACGGCGCCGCTCAGGGAACCGCCGCTGCCGGAGCCGACGCGAACCTTCAAGCTCCTGCCGCCGCCGCAGCCCCCACTGGGAATGGCGCAAAGGGCGAATACGTCAATGAAGTCAGCCGCATTGAGCCAGGAATCAAAGAGACCACCAAAGACACCAAGAAAGCGACCGGCGCCATCAAGAGCATGGTGATCAACGTCGCCGCCGACGTCTCTAGGTTCCGAAAGACGCTGAGCGACCCCGTTACCGACGAGGAGACCGAACACGTTCGGTCGGTCACCGACTTCGTTCGAAACGAGTTCGCGACGAAGGTCGGCGAGGATGCGAATCTCTTCAGCGCTCGGGTCACTCCAATCATCTTCGACAACTCCAGCAAGCTGGTGGCGGAGAAAGCGCAAAAGGACGCCGAGTCTGCCGCTCGAAACCAGCAGATCATTTCCCTACTGCCCGTGCTAGCCCTGGTAGCCATTGGATTCATGGTCGCCAAACAGGTGAGCAAGTACGCCAAGAGCCACGCCGTTGGTTTGCCCGCTGTAGTAACTCCGGAAGGCATCATGGTTCGACTTCCAAGTGGCCAACTAGCGCCGATGCCTGAAGAACAGCTTTCTCAGGTGCTTGCCGCAACGCAAGAAACCCAGAACCCAGGCCTCGCACAAGCCCTCAATCGGTCGAACTCTAGCGGGACTGCTAGCGACGACCTCACCGCCTCTCTGGAACAGATTGGTGTAGAGGAAGTCCTCAAGAAAGAAGGCGTTGAGTTTGAGGACAACGAAGAGCGCGTACGCATTGCAAAGATTAAAGAACGCACCTCCATTCCTCTTGAGCAGATCAAGCAAATGGGCAAAGAACGACCTGAGGCCGTTGCCATGCTGGTGAAGAGCTGGTTGGCGGAGGAACGACGATGAAAAAGACTCGAGAAGAACAGCTAACCAACCGTCAGAAAGCCGCCGTCATCATGATGGTTGTTGGTCCCGAAACTGCCGGTAACGTCATTCGCCACCTCCAAGACGACCAGATCGAACTCCTGACTCTCGAAGTCGCTCGCCTGGATCGGGTATCGCCCGAGCAACGCGAAGCCACGATCATGGAGTTCTATGAACTCGCCGTGGCGCAAGACTTCATTGCGGAAGGCGGTATCGACCACGCGAAGAAGGTTCTTGAATCTGCGTTTGGACTTGGCAAGGCCGATGAGATCGTTAAGAAGATCGTTGCGGCCATGCAGGTGGTTCCCTTCGAATTCCTCAAGAAGGCAGATCCTTCTCAGGTGCTGAGCTTCATTCAAGACGAGCACCCGCAGACCATCGCGCTTATCTTGTCTTACATGCCCGTCAACAGCGCGGCGCTCATTTTGAGCAAGCTGCCGAGCGAACTTCGAGCCGACGTTGCGGCGCGGATCGCCATGATGGAGCAAACTCCGCCCGAAGTTATTCGCCGAGTCGAGCAGACGCTTGAGAAGAAGGTTTCCAGCGTTCTCTCGCAAGAGCTCACCAGCGCGGGTGGTCCCAAAGCCCTTGTGGACCTTCTGAACCGGGTCGACCGCTCCACCGAGCGTCTCATCATGGAATCTCTTGGCGAGAACGAACCGGAATTGGCCGATACCATCAAGAACATGATGTTCGTGTTCGAAGACATCGTCCAGCTAGACGACCGAGCCATTCAGGCCATCCTTCGAGAAGTGGACGTCAAGGAACTCGGCACGGCTCTCAAGGGAGTTGGACCGGAGGTTCAAGTCAAGATCTTCAAGAACATGTCCGAGCGGGCGGTTGCCATGCTCAAAGAAGACATGGAATTCATGGGACCGGTTCGACTGCGCGTGGTGGAAGAAGCCCAGCAGAAGGTGGTTGCCGCTATTCGAAGGCTAGAAGAAACGGGCGAGATCGTGGTTGGTCGAGCCGGAGAGGAGGACGTCCTTGTATAAGCAGGTCGTCTGGAACTCCGCCGCTGTCACCTCGTTTGAATCAGTACTGAGCACCATTCCCGAAGGCGCTTTGGTCTCTCGGGACCTATCGAGCGAGCGTCTAGAAGACATGCTGGAGCGCATCCGCGAGGAGGCGTACCACGCAGGCTTTAAGGAAGGCTACGAAGCGGGCGTGACCCTGGGTAAAGCCGAAGGTCGCCGCGCTGGATACATGGATGGACTCTCGCAGGCTCAAGAGGAGATGCAAGATCAAGTTCGCGGCGAATCCATGGTGTTCGCGAACGAGGTCCAGCAGATTCGAGACGAGCTGGATGTTGCGATCAAACAATGGTTTGTCCGATCTGAGGAAGCTCTTACCGACCTGAGCATCGACGCCGTGAAGCGAGTCCTCCGCGCCGAACTCTCGCAATCGCGAGAATCAGTGAAGGCGATCGTGAAGGACGCCTTGCGCGAGATCACCCACGCCAACCACGCACGCATTCGAGTGAACCCCTCCGACTCGGCGTACTTCTTGGAGCATCGCGACATTTTGTTTGAAGCGGGCAGCAACCTTCGAGACTGCGAGATCGTTCCCGACCCCACCGTCGCCTCCGGGTGCATCATCGAAACCGAGGCGGGCATTGTGGACGCTCGGCTGCAGGTGTTTGAGAATTCGCTGGAAGCCAACTTTCGGGAGACCGCATGATCGCCATCCCCGAACCCAAGTTTAAGCGTCTGACCCAGGCGCTGGACATGACCGACCTGATCAACGTGTACGGTCGGGTCTCCAAGGTTGTTGGACTCGTGATCGAGTCGGATGGTCCGAACTGCCGCATTGGCGACCTCTGCTTCATCGAATCCGTCAACTCTTCCGACGTCACCAGCCGAGTCGCCGCCGAGGTGGTGGGATTCAAGGGTGAAAAGACCCTGCTGATGCCCCTTGGCGATCTGGAAGGTGTTCGAGCCGGAGACCTTGTCAAGTCCAGCGGAGGCTGCATGAAAGTTCCTGTCTCGAACAAAATGCTCGGCCGAGTTTTGGACGGATTGGGCAATCCGATGGACGGCAAGGGCGCCATCGAAGCCGATTTTTACGCTCCGATTCAAGCCAGTCCTCCCGGCGCGCTCGAAAGACAAATGATCTCTCGCCCGCTAGAGACGGGTGTACGTGCGATCGACGGTCTGCTCACTTTAGGTGAGGGGCAACGGATGGGCATTTTCGCCGGATCGGGCGTGGGCAAAAGCACCCTGCTCGGCATGATCGCCCGGAACTGCACTGCGGAAGTGAACGTGATTTGCCTGGTGGGAGAACGGGGTCGTGAGGTTCGCGAGTTCATTGAGAACGACCTCGGTCCGGAAGGCTTGGCTCGCAGCGTGATTGTTTGCGCCACGGGCGAGCAACCTGCCCTCGTGCGGATCAAAGCCGCTCTTACTGCGACCGCGATTGCGGAGGGTTTTCGGGATCAAGGCAAATCGGTGCTACTGATGATGGACTCGGTCACTCGATTCGCCATGGCCCAACGAGAAGTCGGCCTGGCTATCGGAGAGCCGCCCAGCACGAAGGGTTACACCCCAAGCGTTTTTGCATTGCTTCCCCGCCTGATGGAGCGCGCGGGCATGGGTCCACGAGGCGCGATCACCGCGCTGTACACCGTTCTTGTAGACGGTGACGACACCAACGAGCCCATCGCCGACGCCGCGCGATCGATTCTGGATGGCCACGTCGTGCTCAACCGCCGACTGACCTCGAAGGGGCACTACCCTCCGATCGACATTCAGCAGAGCCTGAGTCGAACCATGCCGTTTGTTGTCGATGGAGAGCAAATGGCCTCTGCCAACCGCTTCCGCGAGCTCATGGCAGCGTATGCGGATGTCGAAGACCTGGTGTCTATCGGCGCTTACAAGCAGGGGTCGAACGAGACGAGCGACTTGGCGATTAAGCTGCGCGATCCGATGAACATGTTCTTGCGTCAGGCGAAAGATGAAGGAACACCGATCGACGTGACGCAGATGGCGCTTCGGGAAATCGCGTCGGTTTAGGGATGCACTCGCGCTATCACGAACGACAGATACGCCAGGCTTGCGAGCAGGACGGCGTCGGGAATCAGCCACGGCCAAACATTCCGCCTCTCAATTCTCAACGTTCCTTCTTTTCGAGCGATCGCGATCAACGCCGCGCCTACAACGGCCTGCAACAGAAACGGAACCCAGAACTCGATGAGAACGCCGTTCGCATCGGTCAGCCAATCACGAAGCAAGTGAGTGGGATTGCCTCGTCTCCAACGCTCCGATTCTTCTAAAGTCCGCCAAACTATCCAACTTCGGTGCGCCCAATGAAAGATTAGGGCGAGAATCTTTCCGCGCCCTTTCCAAGGAGCGAGGTACACACCGGGCGCAAAAAGCAGAAAACCGACGAGCGCCTGAATCACTGCCGGTGAATCTTCAGCCTGGATCATCTGATGCCCTACCACTCTGTAACAGGCAAAGCACTTCATGTGAGCCCAAAATTGAAGTGTTCTTCATGCAGGCATAGACAACTAACAGAGCTTTCTCATCAAGCCCCAATCGCACCGGCGGATTGTTCCCTCGCCTTAGGCAGCTTTGCGCTTCATGATTCCCATGGCAATCCAAACGAAAAGACCCACGACGGCCACGGCAGACACTACGATTACGGCCAGATTAGTCAGCTGAGCCGATCCTCCAGGGACAACTCCCTTTACAAAGGGTGAACTCACCACCTTCACGGGTTCCCTCTTCTTCAGCTCGCCGAGAGAAAGGGGCTTGCCTTCCCAAGCATAGGCAACCGGAGGGACCGACTTCTTGAAAAACGCATTTTCTCCACGGGCCAGCCCACTTAGCCGGTAATCCCTAACCTGCTTGCCCTCTGCCAACTTCCAGAAAGACACAGGCATTTCGGTATCACTAGACGCTAATTCTATCGCCTCTATACGCTTAGACTTCCCAAATGTGTCTGAGAAGAGTACCTTGGCCGGAACCCTTCCGATCACTGTTTCGGTGTACCCATCAATCTCGAGGCGGACGACATTTTCGTCCTTATAGACCTTCATTTTTGTGCTCCATTCGATTACTGAGGGCTCACCGTCTTCATTCAGTTTCACCGATATCTCAATTGGATATGGTTCGAGACTCTCCTTGGAAACCACCCGTTTTTTGTTGAAGTTCCGATAGATCAAGATTGGATTCGATTGGACTTTTTCAAAACCCTTTGGCGGAACAAAGGTCGCTTCTGTCAAAACAGACTTAACGAAAGGTCGGACAAGCGAACCCGATGTAGTCGGCAGATCGAGCCTATTCGATTCCTGGGTAGAGCCCTCTCCTTTGTAGATCGCAAATGCCGGGAAAGAGGCAGACTTGAAGCTGTCGCCGTTCACCTTCTCAAGATAGGTGTGGGCAATGATGTCCTCCTTTATTGCGACCATTTCATGGTACGTTTTCCAGACGGTTCCCTTTCCTCCAGGTGCATCCTCAAAGCCCAGAATCCCGTAAAGGAACTCTAGCCCATCGGACGATTTGGATATCCAAATCGAAGTGTTGGGCATTGCTTCCATGGGAGGTTTTGGAATATGCAGGGAGGAGCCGTTCGCATCCGGAAGAATTTCAGAAATGTGCTTCACGGAAAACTTGACTGCATTAGGGTTTTGTTCACTCATTAATTACAGGTCCTCACTATTTAGCTCTAGTTGGCAGTTCCCTTTTCGATAATCTTTTTCACTGCTTGGTCTCATGGCTTTGGCTCTCAGGGGTGTTCTTCCCAACCTCAAACGGCTTTGCGGTTCCTACTGCCCACGGCAATCCAAACGACAAGACCCACTAGGGCAACAGCAGAAACCACGATGACCGCAAGGTTAAACGGCTGCACCGATCCTCTCGGAACCATTCCTATCTCTAAGGCTGGTCTCACCACCTTAACGGTCTCGCTTTTCTTCAGCTCGGCGAGAGAAAGCGGCTTGCCTTCCCAAGTGTAGGCAACCGGAGGGACCGACTTCTTAAAGAACGCATCTTCGCCGCGAGCCAGTCCGCTTAGTCTGTAATCCCTTACCTGCTTACCTGCCACAAGGTTCCAGAACGATAGGGGCATTTCTGTTTTGGTGGAAACGAGATTAAACTCCTCGACTCGCTTCAATTTTCCAAAGGTCTCTGAAAAAGTCATCTTGGTGGGAGCTTTCCCGATTGCAGTCTGGGCGTACCCCGCTACTTCAATCCGGATTAGATCCTGATCGACGTATGTCTTCCACTTGGTGCTCCAGGAGATAACCTTGGGTTCACCTTTAGCGTTCAAAGACACCTCAATCTCAACAGGATAATTTTCAAGGGAATCTTTCGACACTACTAGATCTTTTGCAAAATTTCTGTAGACAAGATTAGGTTTGGAGTGGACAAGTCGGAAACCATTTGGCGGAACAAAGGTCGAATCGACTAATGCCGCCTTGACGAGCGGCCGCCCCATGGTTCCATCAATAGTCGGCACACGCAGGCGGTTCGCTGCAGCGATGTCGCCCTCACCCTGAAACAGCCCAAAGCCTTGCAGTGTCGCATCCTTGAAATTTGCGTCACGAACATCTTTGAGGAACGCATGGGCAATGACATCGTTCTTGATGGCAACCATTTCGTAATAGGTTTTCCAGACCGTTCCCTTCCCTCCCGGTGCGTCCTCGTACCCGACTTCGCCAAAGAGGATCTCCAACCCAGTGGGTTTCTTGGTGATCCAGAGCGGCGCGCTCGGCCTGGGTTCCGCAGGTGCCTCGGGCATGTAGCCAGAGTTGCTGCCCCACTCCGGACGGACTTCACTCAGTCTTGTCAGCCTGTACTTGATGGCAGTCTCGCCCATGATCCTCACAAGTCCTTAACATTCAATACTATACTTACTTACTAATTTTTATTGTTTTTCCTTTGCAAGAGTGACATTCACGTAATCATTTTGCGAAAACGCAGTTCTCCTCCTATGTCCGCATTTTTGACTCACCGTCATACTCGAGTCTCTGAAACCGCTGAAAGCAACCATTCTTAGGGTGTGAGGGGAACTTAGCAAAAAACAGCTTGGCTGGGGAGTCACGCGAGAAATCTGCCCCTAAAGAACTCTGACAAAAGCCGGACAACATTCTTGAGGGAATGCGCCCCCAGGATCGTCTCGTCCCGCCAGACAACCGACTAGCAAGCGGGCAAGGAGAAACGATCACTCGCGGCTGAGTCTAAATTCCGACTTCAAACCGTTCTCGCCCCCCGCACCAGAATAGGGACTTGGCTGAGGAGGACTGTTTGCGACCTCGGATAGGGCCTTCCAGGCACGGAGTCCGCAAACGAATCTTCGACCCCAATACAGATTTCGGAAACTCCACGACCAGGAATTCTCTCTCCCTATTCTGCGAGAGAGAGATTTCCTGGAGCGGGACCGGGCACTTAGTTGCTTCCTTAGCCAGCGTTAAGAGTTCTTCTTCCGCCGCTTCAAAAAGATGCCGAGACCCAGGACCATAGCTGAAACCGACGTCGGCTCGGGTACGGGCGAGAAATATAGCCTGCTGTAAGCTCCAGTACTTGCATCCCGGCCGATAAATCCGGATGCACCAAACGAATAGGACATGGCCTGAAGCGATATTCGATATTGACCCGGATAGAGCACGTAGGTCAGATCGTGATTCTGATAAACATCTAACTTCCCCGCTGTTTGAACAGTTTCTTCCCTGACTAGCTCGTTAAGAACTGTGTTCGTTTGAAGGTCGGTAACTCTGGTGTGTGCCCAAGACCTCACGATCTGCGTGCCCGAGGTTCCCGTGATCTCATAGTAATTGCTGATCCCTGAATCCTGGGTTACCAGGGTTGGAGCAGCTACATCAATGTCTATGCTTACTCTTCCAGCGGCTGATATTTGATGAAGGTTCTGATTGCCACCATCCTTAAGGGTCCTCGAGCTTGCCGCAAGCTCAAGAAGTCTCAAAGCATTCCCAGAATTAATCGCCCTTACAAAAGACCTTGCTGCCCAGGACCCAGCTACATAACCAGATGAATCAGGACCAAACTGTCCTGATGTATTTGCCTCGCCGGGAATCGGAGCAGACTTCTGCCTCGGACCCACAAACGTGTAATTGGTCATGCTCGCGTACTCCGTAATGAAGTTGACCGAAGTTGCCCCAAGAATCACCTGTGCTTCGGCACCTAGAGGAACGAGGATGACTGCCGCGGCAAGCAAGACACGGGACAATGTCTGGGAATGAACCACTTTCACAACCGCTGATTCTAAGGTAGGGATCTTGCTGATGTCTACGGTTCCGGCTCTCCCTGCCTGCAAATCACGTATCTTCCGCAGAGAACTCTGCCATCAGATCATCGTCTGGGTGCGCGAACGTCGGCGGTGATCTGCACCCCTCCACTGAATCCAAAAGTAGCGCGTGTTTTTTGGGCAGAGCCTTCCAACCCGACCGCCCACGATCGTGAAGGGCAAAAAGCACCCCTAAAGAAATCTGAGAAAAACCTGACAATGTTCTTTAGGGAATGCGCCCCCAGATTCTTCTCAGCCCGCCAGACAATCGTTTGAGCGGCGGGCAAGGAGAAACGATCACTCATGGCTAAGTTTAAATTCCGACTCCAAACCGTTCTCGACTACCGAGAGATGGAAGAGGCGTGGGCAAAGGACGCCTACCGCGCCAAGCAGATCGAGCGCATCGAGATTGAAACCGAGATTTCCAATCTGGACCGCAAGCGTCTGGAAGTTCTAGAACAGCCCTGGGCAACCCTCATCGAGAGACAATCCGCCGAAGACCTTGCCTCTAGGTACACCGACGAAAAGCGAGGCTACACCGCTGCCCTTTCGATTGTCCAACAAGAAGAAGCGAAGGCTTTGGAAGAGTGGGTGGAGCGGAAGAAAGACGCCGAGATTCTGCGCAAGCTGCGCGAGAAAGCCGAGCTTGAGCATCGACAACTCATGGAGAAACGAGAACAGGCCGAGCTAGACGAATGGGCCACCCTGCGCTACGCCTCCTAATCAACGACCGCTTCCCTAACCTAACACCATGGCATCCATTGACGATTTCAGTTTCCAACTCCGCGGTCCGGCCGGAATCTCGGCGCGTATTGCAGAGATTCGAGCCCGCGCAGGCTTGCCAGAGGCGGGCGCGTTTCAGGCGAGTTTAGACAAAGCAAATGGTGCTACGGGTGCGACAGGCTCCCAACCTTCGCCGCTGAAAGGCGAAATTGGTGGAGCGGCGGGGCAAGGATTCGTGCCGATGGATCCGTTCTCGGAGAACGTCCACAGTCCGGCAGCCGCGCTCAAGATTCGAAGCCTCATTCCGCAGATCGCCCAAGAAAACGGGCTCGACCCCAAACTATTGGAAGCCGTGGTAGAGCAAGAATCGGGCTTCGATCCGATGGCGATCTCCAAAGCGGGCGCGATGGGCCTCATGCAGTTGATGCCCGAAACCGCGATGGAGCTTGGCGTCACCAACCCGTTCGACCCCATGCAGAATCTAAAGGGCGGAGCGGGCTATCTGAAGAAGATGCTCACCAAGTACGGCAACGTCGATCTGGCTCTGGCGGCATACAACGCAGGACCCGGAAGGGTGGATAGGGCTGGAGGAATTCCAGATCTTGCCGAAACTAAAGAGTACGTGCAAAAGATCAAGGCGAGACTGGCCGCGCAGGGTCCGCTTTCTGGCGCACTTGGTGCCCAGGATCTGCGTTAAAAGATAAGTTTTAGGTTCAACCAATGGCAAAGAAACCCAAGAACAAAAAGAAAACCATTTTGATAGTGGTGTTCTTGGTGCTGTTTCTCTTGTTAGGATCGGCGGGTGCGGTCGTAGGCCTGGTTTACACCGACAAGTTGAATATTCCGGCGCTTGCCAAGCTCCTGGGTAAAAAGCCGAAAGCCCCGACCGTTGCGAAGAAGGAAGACCCGAAAGACGCCAAAAAGGTGGTGAAGAAGGCAAAACCCAAGCCGCCTGCCGTGGTGCCGATCACGCCCACCAAGAAAGAGCCGAAGATCGACCCCGACTTGGGTCGAGAGAAGCTCGCCGAGATTTGGGCAGAGATGCCTGCCGAAAAGCTGAAAGCGGTGGTGGAAACCTGGAAAGATCCCGAACTGGCGAAGGTGCTCACCGTCATGGACAGCGAGAAGGTCACCCAGCTTTTGGCCGTTTTGGATCCGAAACGCGCCGCCGCCCTTAGCCGAATGATTCAGTCGGAAGCAAGCGTGGTTTTGGAGAAAGAAGGCTAGGCCTGTTCTCAGCTCGTTCTTGTCCCGCGATAACCTCTCGAACCCTGTTATGGGCGCGAGTAACCGACTAAACTGAGATCATGTTGCGAAACGTGATCTGCGCCTTAGACACCGGCGATCTCAATGAAGCGATTACCACCGTTCAGCGCTTGAGCCCGCGTGTTGCCGCGTTCAAGGTTGGTCACGGACTAACCCTTCCCCACGGCCTGGGCGTGCTCGATAAGCTCCGCGAAGCAGGCGCTCAGCGCATTTTCCTAGACCTCAAGTTTCACGATATTCCCAACAGCGTTGCCCTCGCCGTTCGGGAAGCCGCCAAGCACGATGTGTGGATGATGACGCTCCATATTTCGGGCGGACCCGCGATGCTCACCGCCGCGATTGAGGAAGCCAAAAACGTTTCTGAAGAAAAACGACCGCTTCTGATGGGCGTTTCGGTTCTCACCTCGCTAGACGAGCACACGCTTCAAGGAGATCTCGGCGTCGATCGCAGCCTGAAGGATCACATGCTCTACCTGTCGCGAATGGGAATCGATCACGGTCTAGACGGCGTGATCTGTTCGGCAGAGGAGATCAAAGACATTCGAGACGTCCTTGGAACGAACGGCATCATCGCCACTCCCGGCATTCGACTTCCTGGCGGCGCCACTCACGATCAGCGCCGAGTTGGTGAGCCGAAGCAGGCTCTGGAAGATGGCGCGGACTATCTGGTCATTGGCCGAGCCCTCACCGCCGCAAGCGATCTGGAAGCGGTTCTCGATCGACTCGACTCGGTAGGCGAATAACCTTGTCTTGAAAAGGCTAAGGGGAGAAACCCCCTTAGCCTTCCAGAAGCTCGTACCGAGTGTTGCGGCGCTTAGGCGTAAAGCCCGCCGCCTTGATGATCCGCTCGAACTCTTCCGCGCTGAGGATGAACTTGTTCCCCGCCGCAGAAACAACGTTCTCCTCGATCATCACCGATCCGAAGTCGTTGGCGCCATACTTGAGCGCCATCTGAGCGATCTTGGGACCCTGCGTGAGAATCGAAACCTGCAGGTTGTCGAAGTTATCCAGGAAGATTCTGGAGACGGCGACGGTTCGCAGATAGTCGGCACCGGAAGCCTTTACCGGAATCTCCAACTGCGTCTCTTCCGGCTGGAAGTTCCAGGTGATGAACGCTCGGAACGGCGCGCTCTCGTCTTGCAGATCGCGAATGCGACCGAGGTGCTCGATCCGGTCGTCGATGGTTTCCACGTGACCGAACATCATGGATGCGGTGGACCGGATGCCCAGAGCGGAGGCCGCTCGCATGCAAGCCAGCCACTCATCGGTGGTGTCTTTGTACGGCGCGATGATCTTGCGAACCCGGTCGACCAAGATTTCTCCGCCTGCGCCCGGAATGGAGTGCAAGCCCGCCGCCTTCAGCCGCTTCAACGCCTCTTCCAAAGTGATCTTGGAAATGTGCGCGATGTAGATGATCTCCGCCGGACTCAGCGCGTGCAGAATCACGTCCGGAAACTGCTCTTTGATCTTGGAGAAGATCGACTCGTAGTACTCGATCTTGAGCTTGGGGTTGAGCCCGCCTTGGAACAGAATCTCGACGCCGCCCTTCTCTACGGTATCTCGAACCTTGTCTAGAATCGCCTCGTCCGAGTGCAGATAGCCCTCGTCGTGCCCCGGCGTTCGGTAGAACGCGCAGAACTTGCACCGCACCCAGCACACGTTGGTGTAGTTCAGAATTCGACCGATGATGTAGGTCACCGTGTCGGGGTCGCTGCGCTGTTGACGTCGAAAATCGGCAAGCGCGCCCAATTCCAGCAGGTTTGGGTGATCGAAAAGCACCCGCGCATCGGCGGTCGAAATTCGCTCTCCGGCGTAGACCGCGTCTGCAATCTCCTCGAAGGTGCGCGTCGGCGCAAATCGAGTAGGGGTCAGGGGATCAGCGGTCACGCTCATAACTCCCCTATTCTACGCCGTAAGTGGTCTAACTTTCACTCATTCCTGAAAGTTGACGACTCAAACTGTGGGTCTACCCTACCCTTTCGCCTTCATTTGAGCCAAAACATCGATGAGCGCCTTGGTGTTTTTAGAACCCCGAGTGAGCCGCATCTCCTCTTGCGCCAGCTCTTCCGCACGGTCGAAGTTCTTTGCCAGACCGTAAAGGTAGGCCAAGTTTTGCCGAGGTCCGGGCAGATCGGGCATGCGCTGAATGGCGTCCAAATACGCTTGTTCGGCAAGATCGTACTTCTTCATCTCGTCCAAGATGCTGCCGAGGGTAAACCAAGCCGGAGCGTGATCCGGGTGCCATTCCAAAGCGAGCTTTGCCGAATCCACCGCCAGATCCAAGACCTTTCGGTGATAGAAGAACATCGCTCGGCGCAAATGAACCGCCGCCATCGCTTCTTTCACCAGTCGATGCTGCTTTCCTTTGGGGGCTTCCAAAACCTCGGGATGAGCCACGCGGTTCGCGGCCTCGGCGGCTCGAATCTCTTCCGCCGTCGTGGGTCGATCTTTGTATTCAAACAGAATGCCGCTCGGCAGCAGGTTCGCCGACGTTTGCGGCGCTCCGCTGTTGTATTCGCCAATGAACGGCCTTCTTAGAATGTCCTCGTCGGAGAGAGTCGCAAGGTTCAACGGCTGCTGATTCGGGTCGCGCAGAGCGCCCTTCACGTACGCCAACTTCGTTTGCGCAGACCACTGCTGACCCGGCTGCGTGAACGCCTGTTGGGGCATTCCGAACGCGAAGTAAACATCTGGTCGCACGTTTTCGCCGTATCGAAGGTAGGCGGGAATCTGCGATCCGTTGTCGCTCGCGTTCACCATGATCGCGTCCTTGGGAGCGGCGTCAAAGTGCATCTTGGCGAAGGTCGCCGGGAACGAGAATTCCTTCAAAGACTGCTCGCCCATCTGCTGACCCGCGCGCACCAACCCAAGAACCGCCAACATGCCGATAAGCGGCCAAAGAGGCTTTTCCTTATTCTTCAGGAGCGCAACGCCCACCATTCCCACGCCGATGGCGAAGGCTGCGTACAGAGGCAGGTGCCAGTCGATCACGCCGTAATACTTTATGTACGGCAGGTCCATGAGTTCTTGAGAAAGGTGTCCGACCAGCAAAACCGCACTGTACGGAATCACCGCCAGACCAATAATCCAAGCCAACGGCTTTTTGTTCTTGGCGACCAAGAACAGGCCCACTGCGCCGACCGCAAGGCCGACCAATCCCACCTGACCCAGAAGATCGTAGCTTTCAAACCACGCCTTCACCATGCCCACCGGAGCCTCGGAGATCGATCGCCCTTTCCACTGCTTTCGCTGCAAAGACCACATCATGCGGTCCACGGTTTCTGGGTTGCCCCAGTCTAGAACCGGATTCTGAGCCGATCGTAGCGGCAGGTACGCGAACACCGAGAGTCCGCCGATGAGTCCGGCCAATCCGCAAAGCATCCCCTTCCACCAGGCAAAGTGCTTTCCACCCGCGAAGACTACGTACAGAGCTAGGAGTCCAAGGGTCACCTGGCTTGGGTGGTTGCCCACCGCGAGTCCCCACAGCAGCCCAATGCCCAAGTACGGCTTCCACTTTGCTTTGCTGGAGGAATCAGGATCGACCGCGTCTAGCGAAAGGTGAACGATTCCAAACAGGATCGCGAGCAAGAGTGTGTACTGCTCGGCGGCGAAAGATTGCTCTAAGAACGCGCCGACTCCGAGCAGGGTCAGCGGAGCGAGCGCCGCAACCGCGTACTTCCCTTTCTGGTCCACTTGTTCTGAGTCGTTAGACGCGAGTCGGAGGACAAGTTTGTAAGAGAGCGCCATCGCCACCGCGCCCATGAGCGCGCTCAGCAGGTTTGCCACCTTCGCGCCCGTGAGGGCGGGGAGCAGGCTTTTCAGGATCAATCCCGCCACTACCCAGGTGGGTGCTCCGGGAGGGTGCGGAATTCCTGCCGATTGGATCGCAAGCGAGAACTCGCCGCTGTCGTGGAACGAGACTCCCGGCGCGGTGTTCATTGCGAGTAGGGCGAACGATGCGGCGAAAATCGCCCAAGGGGCCCATCGGTCCAGATGCGGGGTCGGTTTTGGAGCGGTAGAACTCCCCCCTTCCACTATCTGGAGCAAAACGGGTCCCTCTCCGGTCTTTAGCGGAGACGTTGACGACGACGAATCAAACCCTGACGGCACACTTTAGATTCGGTTCAAACCTGTATTTCTGCAGGTATCGGGCTTGTCGAATGGGGTATCGGGCCCTGAACGCCAAATGAGCTCTTGAAAACTGACCCTTGCCCACAACGCCCCCCCGGCTCTTATGGAACTGCAAGCTGCTGGCTAATTCCAGAATCTGGAAACAACAGGCCTTTGAGTAAACAAAAACAACCTGCGGGGAGCCAGCCCTCTAACCTAGCGACTGTGGTGGAACAACCCTAGCGCTCTTGGTGCCGCCAGGTCACGATAAGAACAAGGTCGACGGGATCGGGACCGGCACAAACCTTCAATTCGAAATTTTCAATCTTCCACTTTCTTATGGGCAACGCCTTTAAGCCGAGTTTGCCAAGAACTGTTTCTAACATGCTTGGAGCGGACTCGACCAATTCTTTATGCTTGCGAATCTGCTCGCCAAGTTGCTTTTCAGCGCTACGCCCGTTTTGAGCGTATGCCTCAAACAATGTAACTTTATCATCTTTGAACCAGAGGGTCCCATACGCTAACTCTACATCTCCGAATTGGAGTGTCTCTCGAAGAACTAGTCGCCGCTGACTACTCTCGCCCTCTTCAAACCACTCTGAATGAGAATCGACGAGTGATTGTCTAGAAGACTGACGATTGAGCTGGATGAAACATTTTGGATCTGCAATCACACTTTGCTGCTCGTATGAATCCCAAGTCGGCAACGACGTGTGTGGACACGAAAGGACGATCCCTTCATGCATTGGGAAAATAGCAAAAGTCTTCACGATTTACATTTAGTTGAACAGGACTCTTATGACAACCCGTTCAGGGGAGTATGCCGATCTAAATCCCGAAATACCAGCAGTGCCAATCATCCTTAATGTTATATTCTCACCACCGAAACGCGCTGAAACCTCGGTAACTCAGGTAGCCAACGGTCGGTGCGATCGCCATCGAGGCGAGCACGTTTTACGGCTCAATGATGTGGTGCCATGTGGGGATCGCGGCAGCCACGCCGAACGCGATCGCTCTCGAAAAGTTCCCTCGCGTGACATAGTCGATCTGATGGCATTAAAGTTTGACGTTTAGCTTGTTGTGATCATCAATCTTCCTCAATTCATCACCAACCAGATACACCTCCCGGAACAACTTGCCATCCTCATCAAAGAAGCGGCAAAAGAAAGAATGCCCACGAAATACCTTCTCGCTGAGAGTCACTTTGGATCGTGGCAACAGTGGTTGCCTATATCGGACTCCATCAACTTCTATAGTCAAAGTCCGGCTGGTTGTATTTTCCACCTCTAACCATCTAAGCTGTCCCCCGGTTGGATAGATGAGCTCGATCAACCACCACGCCAGAAGAACGATAATTACCGCTCCAATTACGTTCTTGCGAGCAATCGCTGATCCGATGCGGTTATTGCGCGCAAATACGGCCATAGTCCTCTTTCATGTTCGTCTCGCTTACGACGTCCCGTTGGTCTGCCACATTTTCGTGTTGATCCGATGCCCGGTTTCCATAACGGTTGGAATCGTAGTAACGATTCCAAGAACGACCACCATGCCTGCGATGAACATGTCTTCATCACCACGCAGTAGCGTCATTATCCAGAGTTTAGCCAGATTCGAGAGCAATGCCGTCTGTTGCGGCAAATGCTTTACAAATTTCCCAAAAACTCTGGGTGGTTAAGCAACGGTTTTGAAGCTATCGAATGAAGAACTAGCTAAGAGTTTCATCTCGTTTCGCCACATTTTCGGAAGATGAACTGAGACCGATACGCAATACCGCAGGGACTCCATCCCTATTTGCTGCAAGCCACGCTGCACCTTCAGCTAAGGTTAATCGCCGATTGAGCTCAGCTAAGATCTCCTTTTGCAAACTTGACACAGGAAAGTGATCTTTGAGCGAGCTCAGCGGCACCACATCTACCTGCTCCAAGTGCCAGGCGGACGTTGAAGCACCTTTTATGATTGCAATGTTTAGCGACTGCTCACGATCTTCCCATCCAATGTGCAACCCTACTTGGTCATTACGATAGAACATAGATACGGCCGTTGCCGAAACAGAATGAGAGCCCTGGACCAAGCCTAGCTCGCGACTAATGCTTCGACCTATATCAAGAATCTTTGCTTCGGCATCGTTAGTCATTGGTTCGATCATTGATTCCGCTCAGCGTCTTCGGCAAAAAATACATAGATCATGATTCAGCTTCGTTCTGTCCGTTTTCATCGGCATCCCCAGCGGTTACTCGCATTGATAACCATCCAGGTACGACACCCGCGACAGCGATCGACAATGCCGCAAGACATAGGAAAGTGACTGACGATTCGAGAATACGGAGAACGCCATAGCCCTCTTGATGAAAGACTAAACTCGACTTCGGCTTGAAGCACGGAATCCAATAAGCCGGGAAGAGCATTGGAGGAAGCGGGGAGAATCCGCTTCCCTTACGGTTTCTTCGAACCAGCAAGATAAAGGTGAGGAAACCCCACGCGAAATCACAAACCGCAAGAGCTCCTACAATCTGTAAACCCTGAACCGTCGTCATGCAGATTTCAACCTAATCAAGGATTCATTGTCCGACAAGACTTTTGCAATCCAGACTCCAGCACCCGTTAGAGTCCCAACTTCGTGTAGTTTCAAGTGCTCACCACCGGATCGCGCGGAAGACTCGCCAACTCAGGTAGCCGACGGTCGGTGCGACGAACATCGCGGCGAGTGCATTGTACGGCTCAATGATGCGGTGCCATGTGGGGATCGCGGCAGCAACGCCGAACATGATTGCTCGGGTTGTGTTGCCGCGGGCAACATAGTCAATCTTCTCTTCCGGCTCGATATTGAAATCGGAAGAAGAAAACGTGTTCTCCCACATTCTCGTGTTGATCCGATGCCCGGCTTCAATAATGCTTGGAATGGACGTAATGGTTCCAACGAACACGACAAGAGCAGCAATTTGGATGTCAGAGTCACCGAACATGCTCTTCGTACCTACTTAGAACAACGTTGCCAGGTTGCCTGGCGCCGTCATCGCTGTTACTCCTTTAGGGAAATCACTCGACAAGAAACTGGACGACATAGCCTTCATCGTCCATTGCGGTAGCTACAACGATGCAAACTTCAAGGTCTTCAAGTACGAGCCAATCGAACGGTTCACGTAGCCCCCGAACCGCCGCGAACCACGCTCTTTTGGTGGAGTGAGCGTCCAGCCAGTGAGGGCCGGGAGCTGTCGTGAACTGCTCGGACCAGGCATAGCATCGATTTTCCAACATGAATCCACCAGGCACGGAAGTGTAGATGGATGCGAAGTCCGTTAGGCTGTTAGCTCGTTCTTCCAGCCATATCCAACGTGCGCCCGCTTTGGCGCAAGCGGCATCTGCCATGGCCCAAAACTCCTGCGCCATCCGATCAACGTTGTCGTTCAGGCGCGCTAAGTCGACCGGATCAACGGCGTTGGAACTCCAGGACCAATCGAGGTTAGGCTGGGCTTTTAGGAGACCGAGAGGACGAACAAGAATTGTCGGAGACGTCGTCTTCGCAATCGTTTTCGAGACGCACTTGCTCAGCGGATCATCGTGTCGACCTACGGCCTCAAGCAAAAGTTTCGAAGCTGCCGGAAGATTAATAGATGTCTGTGAGTATTTAAATTCGGTAAAGGGGGAATGCATCTTACAAAACCCTTCCACCTCTCTGGGGTCTTGACTCAGCACCTAGCCAGGCAACAGCAACGGCAGCAACTCGTCCAGCGACTCGATGATCATGTCCGGCAGCGGACCCTCGGTCGGGATGGGTTCCGGAACGGCATCGCCCTCCGCGCTCGGCGGAACATCGCTATCTCGTCGAACCCAAGCGGTTCGCCAGCCCGCGTCCATCGCCCCAAAGATGTCGTGATGAAGGCTATTCCCCACCATCAAAATCTGGTGCGGCTCAAAACCCACCGCCGCTTCGGCGCGTCGAAAAACTTCCGGCACGGGCTTGCCGAAACCGAGTTCACCTTCGATTAGGACCGGATTGAAGTAAGACGCCAGCTTCAAAGTCCCCACCTCTTGCCGCTGGATATCGGCCGGACCGTTGGTGATGAGCCCCATTGGGTAGGTTCCCTTTAGCGCCTCCAAAACGGGAAGCGACTCTTCAAACAAAGCCAGATTGGCGTCTCGACGCCGCATGTACGCCTCGCTGAGCGCCACCGCCAGCGACTCGTCTTCAATCCCGGCCTCGGCCAGAGTGAGGCGCATTTGCTGCGTGCGAGTGACCTCGCCCGAAACCAGGTACTGAGCGTAGTAGCCCGTCTTTTTGAGCGTGGGGCTGAACTTGCGGAAGGCAACCGCCCAGTGCTTCACCATCTCATCGGTGGTTTTGCCCGGAACAGAGTTTGCGTCAAAGGTCTCCCGAAGTCCCTTTTTAGAAGCGTTCCAATAGCCGCAAAGCGTATCGTCTAGATCGAAGAAGACGGCCTTGACCTCGGCAAACGGATTGTTGGATTCGGGCATGGCGCTGATTATGGCAGTTCCACCACCGAACCAAAACTAATTACGTCGGCGGGGGGCTTTGGGGTGACGCCGCTCAGCACCAACGCAGTGTCGCAACCCGCTTTTTTGCCCGCGACAACGTCCGTATCCATTCGATCACCGACCACGAGCGTGTTCTGCGCGCTGATCTTGTGCTCCCAGAGCGCGTCCAAAATCATACGCGGGTTCGGCTTGCCCACCACAATGGGCTCTCGACCGATGCACGCCTTCAAGAGTTCCACAATCGACCCCGCACCGGGCGATAGCTTCCCGGCTTCCAGAGGAAAGGTCATATCGGCATTGGTGGCAAGGAACTCGGCTCCTTTCAGGCCAACTTGCATCGCCGCGTCCAACAGATCGTAAGACAGGGCGGTTTTGCAAAGTCCGACCACGAGGTATTCCGCAGAGAGGGCGGTGGGCGAAACTCGACCCGCGTCGTCCGCATTCACCACTTTCAGTCCGTGTTCGCGCAGGGTTTGAACCAGCCCCGGTTCGCCCACCACAAACACGCTTGCCTGCCCCTTCTTAGAAAGGTGCCGAGCCGTGGTGTAACCAGAACTGAGAACATCGTTGGTTTCGGCGGGGAAACCCATTCCTTTCAGCTTCTGCGCAACCTGCTCACGGGTCTTACTGGAGTTATTGGTGGCGTAAAAGACTCGCGCTCCGCGATTCACGATCTTTCGAACGTAATCCGACGCGCCCGGAATCGGATCCTCTCCACGGTAGAGAGTTCCGTCCAGATCGAAAATGTATGCGTGATATTGGCCCTTCATTTGCCCAGTAATCCCTCATGATGCTCTCCCCATACCGAATATCGGTGTTTGCGCAACGATCGTGCAGGATCAAACCGCGCCTTGCGAGATTTCAATGAATTTTGAAATTTCTGTCATTTCGAGAACGTAGCACGGTATAACCGAGACAGGGAGATGGCACCCGCAAGCACCGATCATAAAGAAACTCTACCTGCCGCCGCAGTTGCGCAGGATGGTTCGACGGTCGCTATATGGGAGACTTCCGGCGCTCAAAAAAGAGCTTCGGTACAGTCTATGTTCGCCGAAATTGCTCCTACCTACGATCGCCTCAACGGTCTACTCAGCCTGAATCTTCACCGAAGGTGGCGCGGCATTGCCGTCACCGGTTTGCGCCTTTCCAGCGGAGGGACGGTGGCAGACATCTGCTGCGGGTCGGGCGACTTTATGACCGAGATTCGAAGGACGGTCGGATCCAGCGGGACGGTAGTAGGCGTCGATTTCTGCCTTCCAATGTTGGAACAAGCCGATGCCAAACGAATTCCCGGCATCAACCTTGGAGATGCGCTTTCTCTGCCCCTACAATCGAGCAAGTTCGATGCGGCGACGGTGGGTTGGGGTCTGCGAAACGTTCCCGACATCGACGTGGCCCACGCAGAAATCTTCCGTGTGCTTAGGCCCGGGGGCAGATTTGCCTCGATCGATATGGCCAAGCCCCGAAATCCAATGACACGGGCGATCTCCAAATTCTTCTTTAATACTTTTTCACCCCTTCTCGGAAAGTTATTCGGGTGTCCGACGGCGTACACCTACTTGCCAGAAAGCACCGAGCGATTTGCCTCTCGCGAGGACCTCATCGCTTCGATGAAAAAGGCAGGATTTACCGACTGCACCTTCAGGGACTTGATGTTCGGAAACATCTGCATCCACTGGGGCACAAAGCCATGACACCGGAAACACTGAATCTACTAGCCGATCCCCGCGCCCGAGCCGAACTGCTGTCGCGAGTCTCTGATGAGGTCAACGAAATCGAATCGGTCATTCGAGACGCCTCTTCGAGCCGCTCTGAAACCGTGGATCGCGTGATTCAGCACACCCTCACCGCGGGTGGCAAGCGGCTTCGCCCGGCATTTGTCTCGCTTTCGGCGAAGACCATCCGCGACGACGTGGATGTCGATCGCTTGCGAAAGTTGGGCGCGTGCATGGAGATGATCCACATGGCGACACTCATCCATGACGACGTCATCGACAACGCGGCAACGCGCCGGGGTCGACCCACAGCATCGGTAGAGTTTGGCAACACGGCGAGCATCCTTTCTGGTGACGTCCTTCTGGCCCGAGCGATGTCTATCCTTGCCGACGACGAGGACATTCCTGTCATCAGAGTCGTAGCGAACGCGGTTGCGGAAATGGCGGAGGGTGAAGTCGAAGAACTCGAGGTTCGGGGCGACTTCGATCTAGACACCGACGCGCACTTCGGCATTCTGCAAAAGAAGACCGCCGGATTTATTCGGTGCTGCTGCCAGATCGGCGCCATGGCGGCGGGTGGAACCAAGGAGCAGGTGGAAGCGCTTTCCGAGTACGGCAACCACATTGGCCTTGCTTTCCAAATCGTCGACGACTTGCTGGACTACCGAGGCGACAAAGCCAAGACGGGCAAACCCATCGCGACAGACTTCCGCGAGGGCCAAGCCACCCTCCCACTCATCTTCTTGCGAGAGAAGCTTTCCCCGGCCGAATCCCAAATTGCCCGAAGGCGGTTTGGAGGCACGGTGAACGATGACGAGATTCGCATGATCTGCGACTGGATGGAGACTCGCGGCGCGTTCGATCAAAGCATGAACCGAGCGATTCACCACGCGGAAGCGGCAAAGGATTCGTTGCGATCGTTACCGGTGACGCTTGCGCGAGACATGCTGGAAGCGGTTGGCGATTACGTGCTCTCTCGACAGCACTAAGCTTTTATGCGGTCGAGGAGCTAGCCCACGTAGCGAAGCACTCGCACCGCGCCAAGGACCTCAAAACCCATCTGCTCGTACCACCCCACCAAACCGGGGTTGCATTGAAGCGTGAGGCTTGGGCTCCCGTTGGTCCCGATCAAGGCTCGCACAAGGTGCTGGCCATGACCCATGCCGCGATCTCTTAGGTTGATCGCGATGTTGTATAGCCCCAGGTTGCCGGGGGTCGGGAAGGTCATTCCGCCTCCTAGGATTCGCCCGGCTTTCTCGAATCGGTAGAGCTTTGCGTTCGGCGCGGCCGCAGTGACTCGGGCGAGCCCTTCCAAAAACCCTCGGTCCGCTCCCGAGAAAAACTGCCCGGCAAGGTGAAGAACCCACTCTTGCCGAAACCGGAGTCCCTCCACTGTCTCGAGTGAAGTGTCGCTTTCAGGCGACGGCAACTTGTTCAGGACATCCTGACGATTGGCCGCCATGATCATGAGGTCGTTGGTCGAGGCAAAACCCGCCCGCTGAAAAACTTCGAGATCGGCCGCAAAATCATCGGAGGGGAGAATAAATCCAGAAGCCACCCCAGACCGCCGGCCAGCCTCCTCGGCTCGAAGCACCCCGTTGCCGTTGGTTCTACAAGCAAAGAAGAAATTGCTCGATGGGTGCCTATCTTCCGAGCAGCACATGACCAATCCGTCACCGACCGTTCGCTTGGCACCTCGTGCTTGCAGACCGAGTTCGAGATACGCCTCGATCATGTTCGTTACGCCTGCTTCTAGCCGATCCAGACTCACAGAACGGTGCTCCAAAACAACCCCGGAGCGGTCCGGCTCGGGGTGGCCTGCAATCCCACAGACAATCCTTTACTCACTTCCACCCCCCAGAAAATGCTCGGCGACCGGGGCGAAAGCAGGAAGGAAATCGTGTGTCTTCCCTCTTTATCGAACTTGATGATATCGATGCCGAGCACCACCTCCACACCATCTAGACCGGTGGCGGAAAGTCCTACGCGGGTAGTGGGAGCCAACAGCTTCTTCGGGGGCTCGTAACGGCGATCCCGCAACTCTAAATCAAAGAAGTTCGCAACCTCCCGAAAGAGTCTTCTTTGCACCAAGAAGCCTCCGTAGTGGCCGGTGTCCAGCGCAAGAACCGCCGGATCGTTGAGACGGTCGATGAGCCGCTTCGAGTTACCCGGCGGCACCACCGGATCGTACAACCCGTAAACAACAAATGCCCGTCTTGAGTCACTGATCGGGTTGAGATAAGTCTCCGGCTCGATTGGCTTCAGAGCCTCTCGCAAAGCTTCCTCGGTGATCCCTCTTCGGCGCATGACATCGCGTTGAGGCACGGTTCGGCTGGATCTCCACAATATGCCCGCCAGGTCGGTTCCACCCAGCAAGAAGGCCCCCTTCTTGATTCGATTCTCCACCGCAAACGATAACGAACTCACGATCGCACCGAGGCTCACGCCGCTGATACCGATGCGGTTCGGATCGATCTCTTTTCGAGCCTGTAAAAAGTCGACCGCTCGGCGCACATCCATGACCGATTGCTCGGACGTGGCGATCAACTTGGCGGGTTCGGGCTGAATGGCGAGTTCTCCGCTTGAAAGTCCAGCTGGCGTGCGCTCGAGGTGATAGGGCAACGTAAGAATCGCGGCGCCAACCCCCTTTGCCACTAACTGGGCTGCAAGAGAACGCTCGACAAGCAGGTCTTTCGCTCCCCAGTAGTGAAGGATCAGAACGACGGGCACGGGTCTGGCGACCGTCCGAGGAAGGATGACCCGGAGGATGACCGTATCGTTGATCGCCACGCCGGATCGGTAAGCCGATGGAAACTTTGCGAGGAACTCTTCCGAGTCTTCAGTCCGCTCGGTCATTCGCCAAGGGTCAAAAGGAATCGGTGCGACGCTTAGCCGGCTCGCATCACCCAGCCCAGCCTGAGAGTCGGCGCTGTTTTGTGCAAAACCACGCGCTGACCATCCAAAAAGAAGAAGAAGAGCGATGCAAAGGCGGCTAATCATTTCCCTTCTCTCTGAACTGCTCTCATTCTTACCCAAGAAGTGGGGGCGTTACCCAAGAACGCGGGACCGAATCGCCGTTTTCCTTGGTTGGACCGAACGTCCTTTTTCTTTTCTCCACTGAAGTTCACTCAAGAGGTTCGATTTGCGAATAAGCCACAATGGAACGGAATGTTCTTCACCAAGTTTCCGCACCGAGCGAACATGACGTTCGCTGAAAGAGCCGACCAGCTAACCCTTCAGTGCGGAAAACGTGCCTTCCAGATGCGTCTTCGACACTTCGAAGGCGGCATCAGCCACCTTCAGATTTTTGATGAAGACAGGTTGGAGAACGGATGCCTTCTTGACCTGATTCCCCCAGCGAACGCCGCCGATGGACCTCTTTCCTTCCACGAAGAAGGTCACTTTTCTCTCGCGTTATCCGGCGTGGATTCCGCGCTGATCGGTCGGTTTGGTGTTTGCGAGCAGACTTCGATGTTCGCCTTCGAGGTCCCGGAAGACGCTCGGTTCTTCGGCATGGGCGAGAAGTACTTCGAGAGTCAGGAGCGCAGCGGTCTACGAAGTAAGTTTTATAACACCGACGTTTGGAGCGACTTCCACTTCGGCCAGTGGGAAGAGCACCCCACCGACCCTCCTTATTACACGGCGCCCTATCTTGCGGTGAAGGTGGGCGAATCGTTCTTCGGACTCCTTCTCCACAACCCCTACCCCGCCTTCATTGAGACCCCTGGCATTGATGAGTCGCGAGTGTTTGTGGAGTGGCAACGAACCGATCCGTTCCTTCTGATGGGTAACGAGGGCGGTCAGCCGAATCTTTGGATCATTGAAGGTCCCACCCTTGCCGACGTGACTCGAAAGATGCAGTCACTGGTGGGCAAAACTCCAAGGCCGCCGCTTTGGTCGCTGGGTTATCAGCAGTCGCGATGGGGCTACCGTGGGGAGGCAGATCTTTTGGAGATCGACAGACTCTTCACCGAGAACGATATTCCCTGTTCGGGTCTTTGGATGGACCTGGACTACATGGACGACTTCCGGATCTTCACGCTCAAACCTGGGGCGTTCCCGAACGGCGTTCACTCCTGCGCTCAGAAGCTGGCGCAATCGGGTCGGCGTATCGTGCCGATCATCGACCCCGGCGTGAAGCGAGATCCAGGCTACGCGGTTTTTGACGACGGCATCGCTAAGAATGCGTTCTGTCTCACGCCCGAAGGTCGCCCGTTTGTGGGTCTGGTTTGGCCCGGCGAAACCATATTCCCAGACTTCACGCTCGGCAGAGTGCGCGAGTGGTGGAAGGAATACGCAAAGGATTTCCGACTCAGCGGATTCGGCGCATGTTGGGTGGACATGAACGACCCTTCTACGGGCCCGGTCGAACCCAAACACATGCTTTTCAAGGAAGGCACCGAACCTCATTTCGCTCATCGAAACCAGTACGCGCTGGGGATGCAGATGGCGACTTTCGACGGATTCCTTGCGGCGAATCCCGAGGAACGACCGTTCATCCTTTCCCGGTCGGGCTTCTTTGGTTCTTCTCGGTACGCCGCCATTTGGGCGGGCGACAACCTATCCAACTACTTCTATCTCGCCAATTCGATTCCATGCGCTCTCGGGCTTTCCATCAGTGGACAGCCGTTCAATGGCATGGATGTCGGAGGGTTCGGCAACGATGTTTCCGACGCTCTGATGCTGGACTGGATGAAGCTGGCCTTCCTCTTCCCGTTCTGTAGAAACCACAGCAAAAAGGATTGTCGACGCCAAGAGCCGTTCTACTTCCCCAAGTCGGTAATGCTGATCCTGCGGAAGTACATCCGCCTGCGATACGCCCTGCTGCCGTATCTGTACAACGAATTCATCAAGCACGAGGAGACGGGAGATCCTATTCTACGACCCGTGATGTACGAGTTTCCCGGCAAGCCGAATGAGACGCTCGACGATCAGTTCCTGATCGGTCCGTCCGTCCTCCAAGCTCCGTTTGTCTCCGCCGAGATGAAACGAGCTGTGCGCCTCCCTGGACGACGACCGTGGTTTGACCTCTCTCAAGGCACCTGGGTGAGCGAGCAGAAGCTCTCCGCCTTCCGATCGCGCCAAGGCACGCCTATCTTCATCCGTTCCGGAGCGGTTCTCCCGATGGCGACAGAGGTTCCGACAGACGGCAATATCGACCTGAAACAGGTCGAGTTTCACGTCTTTTTGGACGAAAAGTCGGTGCAGTCAGAGTACGTGTACACCGTTGACGACGGGCTTGGCTTTGGATACAAACAGGGTCAAGAGTCGAAGGTGAAGCTTACGGTGGCAGCCGTGTCTGGGCACGTAGCGATTGCCTCGGAGTGGCTCAATGAGACGCTCGGCAAGTTCGACCTCACGTTTGTTTTGTACGGGGATGTGAAGTCGCTAAAGGTGGACGGCGAGAATCGGGTTTTGGAATCCGTCAAGATCGCGCCGATCGAAAAGACGTTCTCGGTGAAGCGAGGCTAAGCCTCGCTTCACCGTCGGCTCGTTCTTTACAGTTGGATCGATTGTCCGAGGAGAACCATCGCCTTTTGCTGCGCTCGGTTGATGTGAAATCGACCTGCCGCCACAAAACCCTTTCCGGCGTCGGTGTTCATATCGACCTTGGTCCGTCGGTGAGCGGCAATCGCGTCGACGAGAAGTTTCCCAAGCTCTTTATCCATGCCCTTTCCTTCGGCAGAGGGGACCAGTTCGTACAACGTCGCCGGAAGGATGGGAGCGGTGTCTGTATCAGGGGCTTTTAGCGTGGTCCGGGCGAGTGTGATCGCCTCTTTGACCTTGCCCGCCTTGGCGTAGCATTGAGCCAATCGTAACGAGTCGTTGACTCTACGATCCCAATTGGGGGCCTTCTTCACCGCTTCTTCGTAGACAGGAATCGCGGCCTCGAATCGACCCGTTGCACGCAACAGTTCTGCGTACTTCCATTTATCAGCCGGGATCACTTGATCCTGATCCACGAACGTAAGGAGCCGCTCTGCCTCTTCCGCAATGAGCGAGAGGCGCTGCTCGTCCGAAAGCTTCTTCTTTTGGACTTGGTAATCAAGAATCTCGCTTGTCGATTGCAGGAGATTCCTAGCGATCTCTACTCGATCCGGGGCTATCGCAGTCTTGATATCGTTCGGGTCGGCGTAAATGCCGCACCCGAACATCAATCCTGCAAGAAGGACTACACCAGAATGCTGTAGCGCTCTTCGTTGAAGAGGGCGTCTCGATAAACCTCGCTGCCGCAGAAAGTAAGCATGCATTTGCCCTTGAACTCCATTCGATGGAACGGAGTGTTTTTGCTCTTGCTGAACGTTTTGTGCCTGTCGAAAGTCCATTCGATCTCCGGGTCTACTACGGTTATTTGAGCCACAGGTGTTTCCCCAGGGCGCAAAGTCCCAGCATCCAGCCCAAGAATCATGGCCGGATTGGTGCTCATTTTTCGAATTGTCTCAAGAGGTGAAAGAACCCCTCGATGAGTGAGATAGGTGAGGGCAGCCCCAAGGGTGCACTCCAGCGTTGCGGCTCCGAACGGTGCATCCTCGAACGGGACGTCCACTTCGTGAGATGCGTGCGGAGAGTGATCGCTCGCGATGCAGTCGATCGTGCCGTCTTGAAGTCCCTGGACGAGTAGCTCGATGTCGATCTTCGTTCGCAGAGGAGGCGTGATCTTAAACCGAGTGTCGAACTCACCGATGTTGTCTTCGGTGAAGACGAAGTGCATCGGGGTGACTTCGCACGTAACGGGCGCCCCGAGCGACTTCACCAAGCGAATCATCTCGACCGCACCCCAACTGCTCACCCGCATGATGTGGGTCGGACAGCCGATATCCAGCGACAGGATGCAGTTTCGCATCGTCGCGATTTCCTCAGCGGTGCGCGGGATCCCTTTCAGTCCGAGCATGGCACTCATCGCGCCATCGTTCATGGTGCCACCCTTGCTCAGACCAAGGTCGTCGCAGTGGGCCATGATCGGGATGTCGAGCTGCTTGCACATCTCCATCGCGCGAGACATCATGAGGGAGTTCTGGATGGGAAATCCTTCGTCACTCGCGGCAACGATCCCCGCTCGCTTCATGGCGGAAAGGTTGGTCAGTTCAGTGCCTTCCAGGCCCTTGGTGAGCGCGCCAACCGGGGCCACGAACACGCCGCCCGCTTCCGGACTCGCCGCTCGGTCGAGGATGAAATCGACCAGCGCGGGGTTGTCGAGCGGTGGGTTGGTGTTGGGCATACAACAGATGGTTGTGTAGCCACCCGCCGCCGCGGCCTGAGTTCCGGTGATGATCGTCTCTTTGTGCTCGTCGCCGGGCTCACGCAGGTGGACGTGCGGGTCTACCAGTCCGGGACAAATCCAAAGTCCTGTGCAATCGTAAACCTCGTCCAGGTGCGATTGATCGACGTTTTCGCCGACTTCGATCACCTGATCGTCTTCAATCAGCACCGATCCAATGATGTCGAGATTCTGGGACGGGTCGAGGATTCGACCGTTGCGGAGGAGCGATCTCACGCTTCCCCTCCGCCGAAACAGTGGTAGATGGCAGCCATTCGCACAAAGACTCCGTTCTCAATTTGGTGATGGATCACGGAGTGAGAACCATCTGCGGTGTAGTCGTCGAGTTCAATGCCTCGGTTGATCGGTCCCGGGTGCATGACGATGCAATCTCGCTTGGCGAACCGGAGTGATTCGGAGTTGACCTGATACATCGAGGCGTATTCCCCTGCCGAGCTAACCATCCCTTCTTTCATTCGCTCCTTCTGGAGTCGAAGGGTGATGATCACGTCGGCTTGGTCGATCCCCTCTTCAAGGTCGTAGTAAAAGGTGCCTGGGAGACGGGCTGTTCGAGTCGGGATAAGGGTTTTGGGACCCACCAACCGCACATCGGCGCCGAGTTTATCCAGCAACCAAGCGTTGGACCGAGCAACTCGACTGTGCTCCACGTCGCCAACAATCGCAACGGTGAGCCCTTCAATCTTGCCCTTCGATTCAATGATCGTGAGGGCATCCGCAAGCGCCTGAGTGGGATGTTCGTGTTGACCATCGCCCGCGTTGAGAACCGGACCTCCGAAGTGCCGGGCGGCAAGAACAGGTGCGCCGGATGCTCGGTGTCGCATGACCAATCCGTCTAGGCGCTCGTACCGAAGCGTCAAAATCGTGTCCTTGAGAGTTTCACCCTTCGTCATGCTCGACGAGGAGGTCGAAAAATTCGACGAGCGCATTCCAAGGTAGAACGCCGCCTGCTCAAAACTCACCCGGGTCCGAGTGGAGTTCTCAAAAAAGAGCATCCCGATCACTTTGCGATCGAGGCGAGGAACCGCTTCGCCCGCTCGAATTCGACTCTTAAAATCCGCCCCCAACGAGATGAGATGATTGATCTCGTCATTCTCAAGGGTTCTTATGGCGATAAGGTTTCTCGACATTTTGGCTTAAGCTTCCTCTCCGGCGGTGAGGACCACCGCATCCTCTCCATCGTATTCGTTCACCCGAACAATTATGCGATCGCTTTTTTCAGTGGGAATGGTTCGACCGCAGTAGTTGGGTTGAATCGGCAGTTCCCGGTGTCCGCGATCCACGAGCACGGCGAGCTTCACCTGCGACGGTCGTCCGTGGCGCATCAAAGCGTCGAGAGCGGCTCTAGTAGTGCGGCCCGTGAAGATCACCTCGTCCACCAAAATCACCTGCTTCCCGCTGAGCTCGAAGGGAATCTCCGAATCGTCGCCGGTGATGGCGGGCTTATCGTCGCGAAAAGCGCGCGGGTCGAGTTTGCCGCAGGGAATCGTCGTCCCCTCAATTTGAGTCATCAAAAACGCAAGGCGTTTGGCAATGGGCCAGCCCCTTCGCATGATGCCAACAACGACAAGATCGTTGGCTCCTTGGTTATCTTCCAGAATCTCATGCGCCATTCGGCCTAGAGTTCTGCGCATGTCTCCTGAATCGAGAATGACCGCTCCCATGGTCACCCGAATTATGACCGACAGAACCCGGTTCCAGAGCCTTAAACGTCGCCGACCTGCATGATTGAACGATAAAGAACCAACGAGGCGCCGTGCCCCGTGAAAACAGGTTCGCCTCCCGACGTTTCACGGAACAACCTGCGAGCCCTTTGCGTAACCTTTCGCGGGGATATTGAATGAAATCCGCATGAAGAGAATGACTTCAGCGGTAAACATTCATTGAGGGGCAAAGAAGCATTCAAGCCGTTTGAACAGGCACTCCCAGCACGGAGACGTTCAACTGCACGTAAGTTGCGATTGCGCAGCGAACATTAAGCGACTCTGTCCGTCTAGTCCTGACGATCCAACTCGATAATCGTTTTCAAGTTAGATCAGAGACTGAAAGGAAACCATGAGTTCGATTCCGGCGAATAGCGACACCTCAATGAACAGTCCGCTGTATGAAAGCGTGAATTTGGAGGTGTCAAAACCCGATCCGGAGTTGGCGAACTTGGTTCCTGGTGAGTACGCCCTGAAGAATCAGGTACTCCCTCTGCGCCGAGAAGGCGACTCGCTCGTTGTTGCCATCGGTTCGGTCTCTTCCCTGCCCGCTATCGACGACCTCGGAGTCCTCCTTCAAATGGACATCGTCCCCATGATGGCGGACCCCGCCATGCTGCGGGAGAAGATTGAAGAAGTCTTCCTAGAGCGGATCCTGAGTCAGTTGCCCGGTTCGCAAGATGCCGAGCAAACCACCGATGTAAACGAGAACACCGACCTTGCCGACCTCACCAAAATGGCTTCGGAAACGGCGGTTGTCCAGATGGTCAACCTCATGTTCGCCCAAGCCGTTCGAGACGGTGCCTCGGACATTCACATCGAGCCGTATGAGAAAGAAGTCAAGGTCCGCTACCGAATCGACGGTATGTTGGGCGAAATGCTTCGGCCACCGAAGCGCATGCACGCGGCTTTGATCTCGCGCTTGAAAATTCTGGGCGAAATGAATATCGCCGAACGGCGACTTCCTCAAGACGGCCGGATCAAGATCACCATTGCAGGTCGGCAGATCGACGTTCGGGTTTCCATTCTCCCGACCGTCTTTGGCGAACGGGCGGTTATGCGGATCCTCGACAAAGGCACCGCGATGCTCGGTCTTGAAGAGTTAGGTCTTGCACCAGACCTCTTAGAGCGATACCGGCGCGTCATCTCGCAGCCATACGGAATCGTTCTGGTAACCGGTCCTACGGGTGCGGGTAAATCCACCACGCTTTACGCATCCCTTCAAGAAATCTGGTCGCCGCACACCAACATTCTCACCGTTGAAGATCCGGTGGAGTACCAGGTCTCCGGCATCGGCCAGATTCAAGTCCGACCCAATATCGGACTCACCTTCGCGGCGGGACTCAGAAGTATCGTTCGACAAGACCCCGACGTTGTGATGGTCGGTGAAATCCGAGACCATGAAACGGCCGAAATCGCCATTCATGCGGCGCTTACGGGTCACTTGGTGTTCTCGACGCTACACACGAACGACGCTCCCGGTGCGATCACTCGATTGCTCGACATGGGCGTTGAACCGTTCTTGGTTGCTTCATCCCTGATTGGTGTTGTTGCCCAACGACTTATTCGACGAAACTGTTCGAACTGCCGCGTGGAGTACGAACCCGCCTGGGAGCACATCCAGGCGATCGGCTTTAGCGAGGAAGAGGCAAAGACCACCAAGTTCCTTCGGGGCAAGGGTTGCGAGAAGTGCCAAGGCTCCGGATTCAAGGGCCGGGTGGGCGTGTACGAACTGTTCGTCGTGGACGATCACATCAAGAAGATGGTCGTCGATCGCGCCTCCAGTAACGAACTCAAAGGCTACGCCGTTCGCGAATTCGGAATGCGAACCCTGCTCGGCGATGGTAAGCGAGCGGTGATGGAGGGCCGAACCACCGCACAAGAAGTGTTGCGTGTGATTCAGCGGGAGGAATTCTAATTGGCAACCTTTGCCTACACCCTGCTCGATCCTAGCGGTCGTAAGACTTCGGGCGTCACCGAGGCGGCAACCATTGAAGCCGCGAAGGTTCTGCTCGAATCGGACGGGCGATTCGTTCTGGACATTCATGCCCAGAAAGGGAATGCCGCTTTCGCCCAAAAGGGCGGAGTGGAAAAGAAGCGAAAAGGCAAACCGAGCAAGTCGGACGTAGCCCTTTTCACAAGGCGTCTTGCCGACCTCGCCCTCGCGGGTCTTCCGCTCGACCGCGCCTTACAAGTCGTTGCCGAGCAATCGGAGAACGAGTCGTTGACGATGGTCGCCGAGGCTGCTCTGGAAGATGTGAAAGGCGGCGCGCAGGTTAGCGACGCTCTCGGGAAATATCCAAAACTCTTCCCGGAGATCTTTACCTCCACGCTGAAAGCGGGTGAACAGTCCGGTCAGTTCGGAGACGTCGCTGAAAAGCTTGCCGAGGTTCTTGAAAAGGAAGTGGCTCGAAAAAGCCAAGTGATCTCCGCCCTGATCTATCCCGGAATCCTCTCGCTGACTTCGGTCGGCGTGGTCATTTTTCTTCTCACCTTCGTTGTGCCGCGCATGTCCGGAGTCTTCAAGGACCTTGGTAAGGACCTTCCGGTCACGACTCAGATTCTTCTCACCACCACCGACTTCCTCACTCAGCAGTGGATGATCGTCGTCGGGGGCATCGTTGGAGCTTTCGTGCTCTACCGCCTTTGGGTGGCGACACCTGCCGGAGCCGAGATGCGGGACGCGATGCTGATGCGCCTTCCCATTGCCGGACCGATCGTCCAGAAATCGACCATCTCGCGATTCGCCCGGGTTTTAGGAACGCTCGTTTACGGCGGTGTTCCCATCCTAGACGCACTCCAACTGGCTGGTACGGCCGCCGGAAACTTGGTCTTCAAGAAGAACGCGCTCAAGGTTCAAGAAGAGGTTCGAGAAGGGCGGGGCATTGCCGATTCCATGCGCGACACCGGGGCGTTCCCTCCGGTTCTGACCCACATGGTCGCGATCGGCGAGGAAACGGGCGATATCCCCCGAATGCTCGGTCGAGTCTCGAATTCGCTCGACTTCGAAGTCGATACCGCTCTTCGAAGAGCCATCTCCATTGCCGAACCAACGATTCTGGTCGTCATGGGCGGCTTTGTCGGATTCGTCGTTCTCTCCATCGTTCTGCCGATTTTCCAAGCACAAGAATTGGTCAAATAGGAAAAAGCACTATGCAACGCAAACAAAGAAAACTAGGCTTCACCCTTATCGAATTGCTCGTGGTGATCCTCATCCTTGCCGTTCTCGCCGCGCTTATCGTTCCCCGAGTTGTGGGCCGAACGGGCGAAGCGAAGAAAGCCAAGGCTGCCTCTGACATCGCCACGCTGAGCAACCTTCTTCAGCAGTTCCGAATCGACTGCGACCGCTATCCGACGACCGAGGAAGGGCTCTCTGCTCTCCGAGTCGCACCCGCAGACGTTCAGGGATGGAAGGGACCGTACCTTCAAAAGGAGTTGCCCGCCGATCCTTGGAACAACGAGTACGCCTATGAGTTCCCCGGTGCAAGCGGAGGAGACTCGTTCTCGCTTTTGTCCTACGGCTCCGACGGTGCTCCGGGTGGCGAAGGCGACGCTGCCGACATCGGCGAAGGCGATATGTAAGCCCGCGTCTGCATAGATCCACATGGACCAATTCGTGAATCCCCGCGCCTCGATTTCTGCTGCTCAACCGAGCGGCAGGAATCTGCGCGCCCGGGGCTTCACGTTGATCGAAATGATGGTCGTGACGACCGTGCTGGCAATGCTCGCCGCTGTCATCGTTCCTTCGCTCCTCTCCATGCAGCAATCGCAGGAGTCGCGTCGCAGTCTTTCGGATCTCATCGCCATGGCGAGATTAGGCTCGGGTCAGGCGAGACAAACAGGCAGAACCTTTGAGCTCGTCATCGACGAAAACAACTCGACCGTCATTGTTCGACCGGAAGTCGTGGACGAAGAGCGCTTCCCTGCCTTACCGCCCACAACCACAAGTGGACTTTCGTCAACGGGCATTCAAGAGGCCGCAAACACACCCGAAGACGACGAGCAGGCAACGGTGACCAAAACCCTTGCCGCAAGCATCAAGATTCAATCGGCGACGGTAGACGAGGAATCGATTACGGGTGAGACCGTTGTCAAGTTTTATTCGGACGGTTCGGCTCAACGAGCGATCATCCAGCTCAGCGAAAGCGACGTCGATCGGACTCTCGTGATCGATCGTCAAGGTGGAATCCAACTCGTAAGAGGTCAATCTGATCTGGCCCAAGATCGATGGGCCGCAGGCGATTTAGAACAGCGACAAGGGGCGCAGACTCCGTGAGGAACATCAAACCTCGGTTGAGAAAGGGCTTTACCTTGGTAGAGGCGCTTGCCGCGCTGGTTCTGCTCGGCGTCGGAATTGCGGCGGTTGTCACTGCTCAAGGCTCGCTTGGGCGAACCGAATCGCGCATGCAAGAGCTGCAGGTCATGGCTCGCCTGGCCGAATCCAAACTCTCTGAACTGATGGCGACCGAAGCCGCCAACGTTTCCGATTCTGGCGACTTTACGGAAGAGGGCGATACCGAGCACGAATGGGAGACGATTGTTGATCCTAGCGGCGTGGAGAACGTAAACGCGATCCGGCTCATCGTTCGAAAAGTAGGCGGAAGAACCAACGATCCCGAATACGAACTGAATACGTTGCAGTTCGTTCCTCCAGGGGACGGAACCGCGGGAGCAGCCACCCCGTGACAAGTCAGAGAAGATCCACGAGACGACGATCACGAGGCATCACGCTTATCGAGATGATCATCGTTGCGGTTTTGTTCGCGGTGCTCATCGTCAGCTCATCCAACGCGTTTTTGGCGGCCCTTTCCTACCCGCAAAGACAGTCTGCGGCGCGCGATACTCGGCGCCGAGGGATTGAGTTCGAAAATAGGCTTCGATCTTGGATCGAGAACGCCTACCTTTCGACGGTCAACACCGACGCAAACAGCTATTTCATCGGCGGAGCGGTTTCCACCGAGACCACCGCGTCGCTAAACTCGGACGGTTCGAGCCTGGTGTTCACCGCCATGCGACCCCGGCTTCCGTACGAACTTCTCGCCCAAGACCTCGATTTCGAGTCCATGAACGCGACCTACGGTCCCGAGACCGGCATGACCGAGGTCTCCTTCTCGCTCACTCCCTTCCCGGATGCACCCACCGACACGGGCCTGTTTGTAAGACTACAAACCCCACCGGATGGCGATCCCACGCAAGGTGGCACGGAATCTTTGGTCGATCCGGACATCACTTCGATCTCGTTTGAGTTTTGGGATGGTTCGACTTGGCAGACCGAGTGGAACACCCAGTCTCAGCAAGAACCCAGGCTCCCAGCAGCCGTGCGAGTGACCTACAGACGAGAGCAGGACGACCAGGACCGAGTGCTCACCGTGAAGGTGAGATCGTCCGATGTTTCCTCGCTGAACCCTGTTTTCACCACCGGAGGAGAAACGGGCGAATGAGAAGGGATAGGGGTGTTGTCTTCGTCGTTACGCTCGCGATTCTGGTTGCAGTCGTGAGCCTCCTTGCGATTGCTGCCGCCAACCAGCGCGGAGCGGTCCGACAAGATCTTGGCGGACTCGAACAGCGTCGAGCAAAACTCGCCGCTGAGGCTGGGATTCAGCGAGCGATGGCCGAGTTGCAACTCCTCATCGACACCCCGCCCGAGACGATGACCAACCAGGATGAATGGGCGCTGCTCGGCAACAACGGCTCAGACATTTTCCGCCTTCCAAAGTCTTCCTTCCGACTCCAAGTGGTCGATAACTGCGGGTTCCTCGACGTCAACGCCCTCACGGAAGAACAGTTACAAACGCTCGGGCTCAGTTTCGAGCAGATCGACTCCCTATTGGATTGGAGAGAGGCAACCGTAACCGAACGACCGCAGGGCGCAAAAGACGCCTACTACAACGGTCTCACGAACCCCTACAATGCCCGGCTCGGGCGACTCCAAAGCTTGGATGAGCTTTTGTTGGTTCGCGGCTTCACTCCGGCAACGCTTTACGGACCCCCGCCTTCCGCGAACTCGGGGCAAGCGGGTCAGGCCGTTTCCAGCGCTGCCCTTCAGCTCAATCTTCCGTTAGCTTCTATCCTGACGGTCGATGCGTTCAGTTCCGTCAACGGTCCGGGCGGGGACGCAAGAATCAATCTCAACGGAGGCGCGGTGACTGCCCAGGCAATTGCAAATAGATTGCTTATCCCGCAAAACATCGCCCAACAGATTCTCGATCTACGAAACAATCGTCCGAACCAAGCGTTCACCAATCTCAGTGACGTATTGCAAGTGCCGGGCCTTCTTGGAAACCAGACCAACTTGCGCGCAATCATCGACGGGGCAACGATTTCCGCTACCGAGCGCCAAGAGGGTCGGGTGAACATCAACACCGCCTCGCTCGATGCAATCTCCGCTATTCCAAACGTCACTCCGGAAATTGCCCAGCAGATCGTTGACCGACAAGCCCAAGGCGGCTTTGCGCTCCTAAGCGACATTCTGAGTGTTTCCTCAGACCAAGCCCTTATTCGGGCGACCCTAGACAGCTTTACAACCCTAAGCAACACCTTTCAAATCCGCGTCGAGGGGAACGCGGGTTCCGCCAGAGTACGGCTTGTCGCCATCGCCTCAATCGAGGGAGGGCAAGTGCGCATTCTTTCCGTCCAAGAGCCACCCTTTTCCGACATGCCCGCTCGCTGGGGATGGACCGAAGGCGGCAACGAGATCATCCTCCAGGAGGGAGATTGAAGAAAAACAACCGAACTATAGAAGGCATTCTTGAAATCGATCGCGGCGCGGTGAGGTTCTTCGCACCCGGAGTAACAACGGGAACCACCGCAAGGAGCATCGAAGAACTCGATCCTGCTTTGCTTCGCGGCAAAACCATTCACGTGGTGTTGGGCCGATCGTTAACCTTTGTGAGGTCGATCGCCCTTCCGGAAGCAAGCGCAGGGGATACTGCAGTGCTCGTTCGCGGAAAGCTCGGCGACCTGTTCCCTGTTCCACCGACCGAACTCTCGCACGACCTTGAGCGGACCAATCAGCTCAGTGCGGAAGGTCGAATGGTCACCGTTTTTGCCACCCGAAACGAGGTGGTGAACAGCGTACTGGCGTCATCGAAGGAGCTTGGCTTTGAGATCGCCTGCATGACCCCAACCGCGTCTCTCGCTAAAGAGGCAACCGGGAATCAGCTCAATGCGATCGTGGTGGAGCGTCTTCCGGGCGGATATGGCCTGGACGTTATCCAGAACGGCGTGCTCACCATGTCGAGAGCCGTGGGGGAGAACCACAGCGTTGGATCCGAAGTCGCCCGACTCCAGGCGCTGTTTGGAGAGTCTCCGGCATCCGTTTTTGCGTCGACTGGCGTTATCGAGGGCAGTGGGACAACAACCATTGCTCCGCTCGCGACCACTGTTTCTACCGACCCTAAGATCGACCTAGAACCCGCAGCGGTTCGTGAAGGTCGGGAAGAGCGCGGACGTCAACGACGGCAGAGAATGGGACTCTTGGTTTTTGCAGCGGGCGCCGTTACCCTTGCTTTGGCTGTAAACGAGTTTTACGACCAGACCGCAAAGGTTGAGCAAGCCCAGAAGAAGGCAAACGCCGAAGTGAGTCGAATGACGAAACTTCAGACGCTGGTTGAAGCCGAAGTGAACAAGCTCAACCCTCAAGCCGAAAAACTGAATCGGGCGTTCCAACCCGCACAGCGGCTCAGCGACATTGCAAAGATCGTTTCCCAAATCACGCCGGAAGGGGCTTGGCTCAATGGAATTGTCCTTGAGCGAGGCAAGATGATCAGCGTTCGCGGCACTGCCACGGATTCCGAAGCGGTCGCCAGGTTTGTTAAGGCCCTAGCCGAACAAAAGAGATTCCGAGACGTAAAACTGCTGTTTGCCAACTCGGCGGAAATCGAGTCTGAACCCGTGGTTCAGTTCAGCGTCACCGCCATCGCCGTTGGAAACCTACCCGTCATCGATGCGAGCAAAAAGAAATGATCAGCTTTAAGGACCCCCGAGACCAGCTTGGATCAGGACTCTTTGTTGGCGGAATCGCCCTGCTTGTGGGCGCACTTGTGATGCTCGCCTTCGTCAAGCCACCTTCGGCGAAAGGCATTCAAGGCAAGAAACTGGCGAAGCTTCGCCAAGCATCGAACGCCATCGACACCGCAAACGAGCGGATTGCCGTCATTGAACAGGTCTTTGCGAAAACCAAGTGGGACGTAAAGCCCGACTTGATAACAGGCGAGGTTCTCTCCATTGTTCGCGCCGCAACCGGGAAAGCTTCGGTGAAACTGATTAGTTTCCGACCCCAAAGATCGGTTGAAACAACCGACCTTTTACAGCTCCCTTACGTTATTGCAGTTGACGGGTCTTTTCCGAACGTTGTGAAGTTCGTTCAATCCATCGAAGAGAGTGATGCAAAACTGGCGGTTAGCTCGTTCCAGCTAGCTTCGGCGGAAGGAACAAGCGACTTCGTGACGGCGAGTATCGGCTTGGTGGCTTACCGCGATCCTTACACGCCAGGAGCAGATTCCAAGTCAACAACCGGAGATTCGGTGAAGGGGCAAGAAAGCGCAAAGGCGGATCCGAAATCGGAAGGACAAGCCAAAGCGAACCAATCGACCCCCGTAGAAAGCGTGAAGAAGGCTCCCGAAGAAACTAACAAGGCATCGGCCAACGTAGGGGAATTGGGGTCCAAGAAGTCCGTCGAGTCGGCGAAAAAGACACTCGAAAAACAATAGTTTTAATTTGAACCTAGCGGCAGAAAAATGGCAGAGAAGAACGCAACACAAAAGAAATCATCACTCGTCCCGATTCTAATTGGAGCAGTGGTTGTTGGCGCCGTGGGGCTTAAGTTAACCGAAACGGAACCGGCTCCTCCTAAAAAGAGGTCGCTGACCCCCAAATCGAGCGTCGCGAAGAAGTCCAAAGACGGCTTTATTGAAGAAGACTACAAAGCGAAGTTTGAAGTGATTTCCGCGCCGATAAAGAACAGCTTTGTTCCCGAAGTGGCTAAATCTGCCCTGCGAAACGCGTTCACGTCGGACGTGCCGAACGGAATTCCTGCCGCATTTGCAGGCGGAGAGGCAACCTGGATTTACACCGGACACGCTGAAATTGACGGGCGACGAGTGGCTCTGCTCGAAAACACCGCAACGGGTGCGACGGAGTTCTTGCGGCTCAACCAGAAATGGCGCAGCCTAACCGTTTTCGACATCGGAGAAGAATCGATCACCATCGAAAGCCGCGGCACAACCAAGGTCATTTCTCTACCGACAACTGCCTCCTATGCAGGTGGCGGTTCCCTAGCGCCGCTTCCCGTAGTCGTACCGAACGGTGGTCGAGCACTTAGAGGGCCGATCGCTTCTGGCACGGGTATGGACGCAGGCGCTCCTGCACCCGCAGCGAACCGAACACAAAACACGAACGTCTTTGCTGAAAATCAGACAACTGACGGACAATTTATGATGGACCCGAATGCGCAGAACGCTAATCGGGGACGACGAGGACGACGAGGTTAAGCCATGAAATTGAACCAATCACTCTCACTCAAATCGCTCGCACTGGCGGCGGTCGTCGGTGGCGTCTTAGTCGCCCCCGTTTCGGCCTACGCGCAGTTCGACTTTGGCGGAGGACAAACCTCGGATAAGCCTTGGGATGACTTCAAGTTCAACAAGACCACGAAGATCAAGCTCGATTTCCGCAATGCGAACATTGACGCCGTTCTTTCGCTGTTCCAAAAGACGAGCGGAATCACCATTGTCAAAGACCCCAGCCTAACCGGTCCGATCACCCTGACCAGCGCGGGAGCGATCACTCTTTCCGAGGCGTTCCAAATTCTAAAGACCACACTCGATCTAAAGAAGTACGAGATGGTGAAGGAAGGCGGTCTTCTGGTCATTCGCCAAAAGCAGCAACGAGACGATCGAAGCCGTGGCGGTTTCGACCCGAGCATGATGGCGGGAATGTTTGAGCAACCGAAGCCGGTGCTCAAGATCTACCAAATCAAGTTTGCCAACGCAACCCAGGTCGCTCGAACGATCAACGAGGTATTCGCAACTTCCGGGCAGCCAAGCAACCCGTTCGCGCAGTTCTTCCAACAAGGCGGTGGCTTTGGTCAAAACAACCGTGGTGGCCAAGGTGGTCGATTCGGTGGCGGCCAGAACAACCGATTCGGTGGCGGAGGCGGTTTCACCGGATTCGGTGGGGGACAATCTTCGTCGACCGTACGGGCAAGTTCCGACGACTTCTCAAACTCGGTGATCATCAATGCATCGGATAGCGAGCATCGACAAGTTGCCGACATTTTGAAGCAGATCGACAAGGAAACCGATCAGCCACAGAAGACGAAGGTCTTCAAGATCAACTACGCGTCGGCTCAAGACATCGCCCCGGTGGTCCAAAACGTTCTGACGAACAACGCACCCCGAGGTCGAGGCGGCATCACCAACTCGAACACCAACGTTGGCGACCGGTTCCAACAGGCGCTGCGATTCGGTTCGGCTCAGGCTTCCTTCGGAACGGTTGCGGTCGAAGCACGATCCAACTCTTTGGTTGTCACTGCCACGGAAGAGAGTTTGAAGATCACTGAGGAAGTGATTAAGGAACTCGACCAGAACATCCCGATCGAGAACACCACCTTCGTGTTCCCGCTGGAAAATGCTCGCGCCGAGGATGTTTCTAACCTGATGAACCAGGCCTTTGGTCAACGGCAAGGACTCCGAAACACGGGCACGGGACGACTCAACACTCCCGCCCAAAACCGAAACACCCAGGCTCAACCTCGACAAAATACTCAGAACCGAGCCCAGGTGGACGACGATCCGAACTCCCTACTTCTCGATCTTGAGAACCCTGAGAACGGACTCGGCGAACTTGCGACCAACGTGTTGGTCGCTCAAGGTGGAGGTTTTGGAGGGCTCTTCGGTGGTCAACAAAACCGCCAAGGACAGACCCAACAGCAAACGGCGCGAACGCAGGACGGCCGACTTGTTCCGGTTCGGGACCTCACGGGTCAGATCACGGCAATTCCGGACAACAACACGAACTCGATCATCGTCGTCACGACCCCGGACAACGTTGAGCTGCTCAAGAACGTTTTGAACCAGCTTGACAAGATTCCTGACCAGGTCATGATTGAGACGGTCATTGTCGAGGCATCGCTTGATGAGTCCTCTCGACTCGGTGTCGAATTTGGTTGGCGAGTCGGTAACGCGCTTGGCGAGCAAAACTCGGTTGGAAACGGTAGCACCGGATTCGGCTTGAATGCGGCCAGCACGACGGCGGGTGCTCTTCCCGGATTCCGCTACACCCTTAGCGGCGGTAACTTCACGAGCTTGATCAATGCGATTCAAACGAATAGCAAGTTCAAGGTTTTGTCGACTCCGCGAATCTTCACCTCCAACAACGTTCAGGCGCAGATCAACATCAGCCAGCGGGTTCCGTACATCACCAACACCCGACAGGACATCAACGGTGGACAGCTCTTCACCTACGCGTTCGAAGACGTGGGAATTGTTTTGACGGTGACGCCCCGAATTACCAGCAACGGAATGGTCGCGCTCGACGTGAACCAAACCGCCAACGAACTTCAGGGCTTTACGGACTTCCAAGCACCGATCATCAACCAACGAGAAGCGGACACCATCGTTTCCGTGAAGGATGGAGAGACGATTATCTTGGGTGGAATCATCCGAAATACGGTTCAAACAACCACCAATAAGGTGCCGCTGCTAGGAGATATTCCGATCTTGGGCAACCTGTTCAAGAGCCGAAGCAAGACGGGTAATCAGACCGAGCTAATCGTATTGCTCACGCCGAGAATTGTCCGCAACCCGGACGAGGCTCGAAAACTTCGGGACGATCAGGTCAAAAAGCTGAGTAAAGAAAGCCAAGACTCGATTGGAAGCATTGTTCCGCCCGAGAACAAAAAGGTCGACGATAAGAAAGGCGATGACAAGAAAGGAACCGTTCCTCCACCCGACAAGAAAGGTGGCGGTCGCTAACCCTTTAGCCTTACACTAACCGCGATTGGGAATCAAAGATGAAACTAACTCGAACAATTATCGCCGTGGGGCTTGCAGCTCTATCCGCTCTTTCGATGGCTCAGGGCTTCGGTGGAGGCGGTGGTGGTCGCCAAGGCATGGGTATGCGCATGATGGGCAACTCCAAAGCCGGTCTGCTGTTCCGCGAGGACGTGAAGGAAGAGCTGAAGATCAGCTCTGACCAAGAAGCGAAATTCCAGGCGAACCAGCAGGCGATGATGGAGAAGTTCCGGGCGCAAATGCAAAACGCCCAGGGTTCTGGCATGTCCCGAGAGGAGATGATGGCTCAAGGTCAAAAGATGATGGCCGAGGGCGAGAAGCTCACGATGGACGTTCTGACTCCCGAGCAAAAGGTTCGGCTGAAAGAGCTTCACGTTCAGTACATGAAGGAGCGGGCGCTCACCATTGCTGAGTACCAGAAAGAGGTCGGACTGACCGCCGATCAGATATCGAAGATCGACGAGCTCAATAAGAAGCTTGAGCAAGCGAACCGAGCGCTTTGGGGCAGCATGAGAGACGGAAACACGACTCCTCAAGAAATCATGGCGCGAGTTGAGGGCAACAACAAGGTGCTTGGCACCGAGATCCAGAAGATGCTAACCGGCGATCAGAAGTCGAAGTTGGCAGCGATGGGTGGCAAGCCTTTTACCTTTAAGGAAACGAACTGAACCCCCTTTCCCTTTGAATCTACGTTCAAAAGAGAGTCGACCAAGGTCGGCTCTCTTTTTTTGTTCGAATCGGACGTATAATAAAGGAGTCTCCTTGCAAAGTACGCAGCGCGCCTTTGAATCGATGACAACAGGCGTGTGCAACCTGCCTCGAACGGTTGCATCAGGTACTTGCAACAATGTCCCGAAAAACTCTATACGTGGGGAACATCCCCTACTCGCTCTCAGAGGGCGATCTCGTAGATGCGTTTGCCGATTATAACGGCACGAACGCTCGAATCATCGAAGGCCGAGGCTTTGCTTTCATCGATATCGATGAAGAGCACCTCGACGCAGCAATCGAAGCTAAGAACGGCGCAACGCTTGGCGGCCGAACTCTCACTGTAAACGAAGCACGACCGAAGGCTCCCCGTGAAGGCGGATTCAGCGGCGGCGGTGGCGGCGGTCGCTCTGGTGGCGGCGGTGGCTACGGCGGCGGCGGTGGCGGTCGATCGGGCGGCGGTGGCCGTTCGGGCGGCGGCGGACGTAGCGGTCGCTACTAAGCTCTAGCGTCAACAATCTGAATCGCCCCGTGTGGCTTGCCAATCGCAAGTTGCACGGGGCGATTCCTTTTGGGTATCATTAAATTTCGCCGGATTATCGTCGGCAAAAGGTTTAGCGATGGCAAAGGTCTGTCAGGTAAGTGGTAAGACGGGTAACACGAAAGCGAAGTTCATTCGCAACCGACACTCGCAAGGTTGGAAGTACAAGGCTCCTCACAAGAACCGAACCCAGCATGCTAACCTGCAGTCTGTTCGCGTGAACACTCCGAACGGAAAGGTCACGCTCGTGATCGCCACTTCGGTTCTCAAGAGCCCAGAGTTCGCCGCAGTCGCTTGCGGTCTCAAGCCGATTCCGAAGGCTTGGTTGAAGAAGCCGTCCTACAACGTTTAAACACGTCTTTAGAGGTTTCTAAGAGTGGTTTCGACTACTAGAGTCGAGGCCACTTTTTATTTCTTCATTTCTGGTCGCAGGATCCCGACGCCTCGTGAGCGAGTGCTCGTTGAGCGGTATTCTGAAACCGTGGATCAGCCCTTGCCCTTGATCGGTCAAAGCCCAGTCGAAGAAGACCCAACGACCATCATTCACGATCTTGGTGAGGTTGAGGATCGACTCAAAGAAGAGTGCGGCGTCGTCGGCGTGTACTCGCCAGAAGAAGACGTTGCCGTCTCGGCGTTCTTCGGACTCTTCGCCCTCCAGCATCGTGGACAAGAATCGGCCGGAATTGCGGTAAGCGACGGCGAAAAGGTTCGGATGCACAAAGACATGGGCCTGGTGAATCAAGTCTTCACCCCCGAAGTTCTTGCCACGCTCCCTGGCCGAATGGCGGTTGGCCACACTCGCTACTCCACCACGGGCGCTTCCCTGCTCCGCAACGCCCAACCGATTTACTGCCAAAGCCTGGTCGGCGAGATTGCGGTTGCCCACAACGGGAACCTCATCAACACCGCCGAACTGCGCTCCGAGATGGAGGCCGAAGGGGAGCACTTCGATTCCACATCCGACAGTGAAATTCTCGCCCGAATCTTGGTGCGAAACTTCGATAAAGGTCCAGAGGCCGCCGTCGCCGAAGTGATGCGCCGGTGCAAAGGTGCGTTTTCGGTCACCGTTCTCACGCCGAAAATGATCATCGGCTTCCGAGATCCCAACGGCATTCGACCTCTCATCACGGGTCGACTGGGAGACGGGTTCATCGTCGCCAGCGAATCCTGCGCATTCGGTCCCCTTGGCGCAAGTATCGAACGAGAACTGCACCCCGGCGAGATGGTGATCATCGACGATTCCGGGATTCGCTACGCCCAGGGCCATAAAAACGAAGGCGAAGCGATGTGTCTGTTCGAGTTCATCTACTTCGCAAGACCCGATTCCATGATGCAGGGCACCTCGCTTTACGGAGCCCGCGAAAGGATGGGAGCTCAACTGGCCGCCGAACACCCGTGTGAGGCCGACATCGTTGTTCCGGTGCCAGATAGCGGAATCCCCGCCGCCCTAGGTTACGCCGAGGCAACGGGCATCCCCTTCCGGGAAGGAATGATGAAGAGTCGCTACATTCACCGCACGTTCATCCAGCCCGATCAAAGAATGCGAGAACTCGGTGTTCGCATGAAGCTCACGCCGCTCGTCGACCACCTGAAGGGCAAGCGAGTCGTTCTTGTCGACGACTCCATTGTTCGGGGCACCACCACCAAGCAGATCGTTAAGTTGTTGTTCGACTCCGGTGCCGCCGAGGTCCACGTTCGCATCACGGCCCCTCCCATCAAGTTCCCATGCTTCTATGGCATCGATATGGCCAGCAAGGGAGAACTCGCATCGGCGAAGATGGATGTAGAGGCCCTTTGCAAGCACGTCGGCGCAACCACCCTCGGATTCCTGAGTGTGGAAGGCGCCCAGCGAGCCGTTCGCGGCTTGGATGCCGGATTCTGCAACGCCTGTTTCACGGGCAAGTACCCGATCGCCGTCCCAGAAGGATTGCGAAAGAACGCCTTCGAAGCTCCTCCCAAGATTGGAGAAATGGCAACGGTCTCGTCGGGCCAACTGTCACTCTTGGACGCGGAATAACCTCCCGGTCAAAATCATGTCTAGATAATGCGGAACGTCGTTCTCATTCTCGAAGGTCTCCTTGGCTCAGAGTCTGAGCCCTCCGTTTTACGTGAGCGAACCGGATTCGTGCGTCGCCTGCCAGAGGTCGCCGATATCTTCCGGGGCGTCCTCCCCACCGATGTCGAAACACCCGAGGCGGCCCTGCTGGGATTAAGCCCCCGAGAGGTGCGACTTGCTCAAGGCCCCCTCACCGTGGCCGCGTTCGGTGCCGAACCGCCCGATCGGTCCACTCATTTCCACGTTTCGGTCATGTCGCTGGTGGACGGGCAAATACGTGAACCAGACACCGAACGGCCGTCTGCCGCGTTGCAAAAGCAGCTTTTAACGACGTTCGATTCTCTGAAATCCAAACTGCTCACCGTGGTCCCCGGCAGAGACTGGGATCACGGTCTAGTCTGGGAAAAGTGGGGCGATCACCTGCTGCACGGTCCGAACCACGCTATCGGAAAACCGCTCATATCCGTGCTCCCCGAGGGTGACGCGGAAAAGGATCTGCGTCGATTCATCGACGACTCCATCAACATGCTCACCGAGTGCGAAGAGAATCGGAGACGCCTGGATGAGGGTCTTCAGCCGATCAACTTACTCTGGCCCTGGGGAGCAGGCATTCGCGAGCGAGTTCCGAAAATGGCCTTGCGATACGGGTCCCCGGTGCGAATTTTCACCGACTCGTTAAGGCTAGAAGGCCTCGCTCGCCTCACGGGTTTACGCGTCGATGGCAAGCCGACTATCGGCACCGGTCTTCAGACTAAGTGGGAGACGCTCCGATCTCGAATCCAATCCGAAAGCGATTCGATTACGGTTCTGTCGGGTGCTAAAGAACTTCGCCGAATCGGAGACTTTGACGCACTCGACTATTTTGCTCGCGAAGTCGAGAAAAACCTCCTCGAACCTATCGAGGAAGCTTGGCGGACCGAGCGGTCGAAGGGCGGGTTGCCGAGCTTCCTTTTCGTCGCCACCGGTCTGGAGCAACCCGAAAAGTCAGACTCCCTCTATGCGCTCGTGGCAGAGGTGGGCGGCACCCCTCAGCAGAACGTTCCGTTCGATGAGCGAGTTCTCGGCGAGCCAAGACTGAGGCGCTCTGATGTATCTCAAACCGTCCTCTCCACGTTTAGAGGGATATCATAAATTCATCTTGCTGCGCGCGGCGCGGCGGTAATGGCCCGGGATGGGGTGATGGCCAAGGATGGATGGGATGAAGAGGCAAAAATTTTCGATGAGTTCGGCGTGGCTGTCCGTCAGCCTGCTAATGCTTTCCGGCCTATCCCCAGCCCAACTCCGGCCAGATGAAAGGGCCGGCTGGGAACGAACTCTGCGCGTCGCCGGGCTCACCGATGTCACGGCGAACGTGGCAAAACGAACCGGATTCTTTGCCAACCCGCTCCCCCTTGCCGATAAGCTTCTGGATCGCCCGCTCGACTCGCTGGAAAATCTCATTGGACTTCATCGAACCGCCGAATTAGGACTGGTCGAAACCCTTAAGGCGGCGCTCGACTCAGGCTTTGGCGAAACCTACGCCGAGCCCGAGAGGATCGTGTCGCCCGATTTGGTCTTCCCAAAAGACATCCCTGCCGACGCCTCGCGGTCGATTTCGCGGCTGGTGCAGGCTATCGCCACGACCAATTCTCAGATCAAGCAGGCGCTCACCAAACTAAGCCCAGAAGAGCGTCGCGAGCTCATTGAATCGTTGCCGATGCTGGGCCTAGGGAAAGCCTCTTTCAAGGTGGAGTTTGTCACCCGAGCCCCTTCCTCCGCGTCTCGCGTCTTTTCCCTGCTCTCCCGAGTTGATCTAGCTAAGATTCGGTCTGCCGCCGTGGCGCTCGCGGGCAAGGTGGAGGTCGAAGTGCCGATCTTGCGCAAAGTGGCGCGAAGCGGGGCAAAGATCAAGCCCACGACTCTGCTCTCGGGCGGAATCAAGGTGGGAATAGGCGGCACGGGTGAAGATGTTCACGCCGAAAGGGACGTTCATCTCTGCGTCGATTTCGGAGGTTCGAACCGGTACACGGGTCGATACGGGGCCGGAATCGGTTATGCAGGCGTGCTCATCGATTTTGGCAACGGCACTCGCGCCGAGGCGGGAGACGCCACGATCGGAGCCGGAATTTTGGGCGTTGGAATCGCTCGATTCGACGGCACGCAGAACGTCCTTCGAGCCGGGTCGGTTTCGTTCGGCTGCGGTCTTGCTGGGGTTGGAATTCTAAAATTTGAACGAGCAACCTCCATCGAGGGTCGAGCCCTTACCTTGGGAACCGGGCTCGCCGGAATCGGTCTTGTCTCCGCCGGAAAAGAGAGTGATCGTATGCGCTGCGCCTTCCGGGGTCTGGGCGTGGGACTTGCCCAGGGCATCGGATGGGTTGTGAATTCTGGCGGCGACGACTCTTACTTCGGGAGTTCTTCGCAGTCCTTGAAAGGATCCAGCGGCAGAACGCGGAGCGATTCCATCGGATTCTCTTCCGGAGTCAGTCAGGTGGGCGCACCCTTCGCCGGAGGGATTGGCCTAGTTACGGATCTCGCCGGGGATGACAAGTACGAGTCGGGCGACCGCTCTCTCTCTTTCGCCGAGTTTGGGGGCGCGGCCTCGATCTTTGACGAGAGCGGCGACGACACCTATCAGGCCGGGGATAACTCGCTGGTCACCGCGAACGAGGAAGCATCTGCCTACCTGCACGACCTCGCGGGGTCGGATTTGTACCTGGCACCGGATGGTAACTCGATTGTAAGTGCGGGCGAATCCAGCAACGCCGTCCTCTTTGATCGCGCCGGAGACGACCGATACATTGGTTCGCCGAGCGTGGTCAAGACGGTATCGGCTACGGCAACCGAAATCCTCTTCGATCCCAAGGGTTCGAACCTCCTCACCTTCCCCTTTCCCGAGAGTTCGTTCGGATTCCTGCCCGGCTTAACTCTTTGGCACCTTCCCGGCGGGCCGAATCTGTTTGGATCGGGAGTCTCGGAAGCCTTGGAAGTCCGCACATCGGATGGGTCGGTCACGGCGGTCACGGGCGATGGCTCCTCAGAAACGGGTGCAGCCGAAGCCGCACCGTTGGCAGGTTCCACCGAGGAACTTTGGGAAACGGCTCTCGACCCCTTCTCGGCTCAGTCGGCCCGGGCGACTCGGGGACTCATCGCGGTCGGCAAAGGCACCCTCGCGTATTGGAATGCTGATCGACTTACTCGGCTGACCCTCGACGACGCCCTCGTGATTGCGCTCGTCGTTCGACAAACGCAGGGGTCTCTTCCTCCTTTGCCGGAATCTACCAACGCAGAAGCCAAGCGTGCATGGGTGCTCGCCATGAGCGTCACTCAGCAGGAATCGGAACCGCTCTCAAAGGCGCTCGCGGAGCTTCAGGCAAACGACTTGGACATCCCGCTCGTCTTGCGATCCGTGGCCGCCCTTGCAAAGCCCGCGACCAGCGAAAGCATCGCTCCGCTCGCCATCCAGCCGAATGTTTCAGTGAGCCGCTGGGCGGCAAGAGCCCTTCTCTCAGGTCTTCAAAGACAAACCGACACAGGTACGTTGGCGACTTTTGAGGCGCTCCTGAAATCGCCCGATCTACTCACCCGCCGAATCGCTTGCCGATACTTCTCGGTCGCTCCAGCAAAAGGAATCGAGATTGGGAAACGGATGATCTCAAGCAACTCCCTGCAAGAGGCCACCACCGGAATTGAACTGCTGAGCGCCATTGGGAATCCGGAGGCGCTACGGTTCGCCGCCACTGGGCTAAACCTCACCGACCCCGCCGCAAAAATCACCGCAATGCACGCCATCAGGGGTCGTGTTCCAGAAGCTTATCGATCGCGGGTCCTAGAACTTGCCCGTGATCAAGACCCCGTGGTCTCATCAGTGGCAAAGTCGCTCACATGGAACGGAAAAGATTAGCCAGGCCAACCTCTTCTAGCGGTATCCTTTTCATTTGAATTGAAACGCTATCTGGTTCTCGGCGATGGACAAGTAATCGAAGGCACCGCGCTGGGAGCATCCGGCGTTTCGGTAGGAGAAGTCGTCTTCAACACGGGGATGACGGGCTACCAAGAGATCCTCACAGACCCTTCCTATTCGGGTCAAATTGTGACCCTCACCTACCCGCTCATTGGCAATTACGGGATTAATGAGGACGACTTCGAGTCGGACCGCATTCAAGCATCCGGCCTGATCGTCAAAGAAGCCTGCGATGAGCCGAGCAACTGGCGAAGCACCAAGTCGGTCGACAAACTCCTCAACGAACGCAACATCGTCGGCATCCAGGGCCTTGATACCCGAATGCTCACCAAGCGAATTCGTTCGGCGGGAGTCACCATGGGAGCGATCTGCGACAGCGTGGAGCAAGGTCAACTCGCGCTGGATTCTCACCCCGGCTACGGCGAATCCGATTTTGTTTTCTCTGTCACCACATCGACGGCTTACAAGTGGGGTCCAAGCGGTAAAGAGTCAGTTTCCGAACCAGACCCGACCGGCCGACCTCGTTTGGTGGTTCTGGACTGTGGTCTGAAGTTCAACATTCTGCGAAGGTTCTGGAAAGCGGGATGTCGCCCTATCGTTGTGCCCGCAACGGCAACCGTAGACGAGATCATGAGTTGGAAGCCGGACGGCATTTTGCTCAGCCCGGGCCCGGGCGATCCGCGACGTCTTGGTCCGGTGATCGAGACGGTGAAGGGTCTCATTGGTCGTCGACCCATCTTTGGCATCTGTCTCGGCAATCAGCTTCTCTGTCATGCGGTTGGCGGAGAGACGTTCAAGCTTAAATATGGGCACCGCGGAAGCAACCACGCGGTGAAGGACCTCGAGACCGGGAAGGTCACCATCACTTCGCAAAACCACGGCTATGCGGTCGATCCAGAATCTTTGAACGGCACCGCCGCCAAGGTCACTCAAATAAACGTGAACGATGGCACCGTGGAAGGAATTGCTATTCCCGATGCCGACGCCTATAGTATTCAGTACCACCCCGAAGCAGCCCCCGGCCCTTGGGATAGCCGGCCCTACTTCACTCGGTTTGTAGAATCCATTAGCAAGTAAGCGCGCTTCCCGCACAAAGGAGTCGGAATGGCAGGCCCAGAGTTAATCGATAACCCGCTGATAACCTCCCTCGAGGAAGACCTTCTCGGGTCCTTTGGGATGTTCCCGGAGACGATCTATCTCATCTCCGTTGGCGAAGGCAAATACGCCGCCAATAACGCAACTCTGCCAGACGGTCAATCGGTGAACGGCTTGGCATGCTTCCCTTCTCCAGACGACGCCACGACCTATATGGGAATGCTGGCCGGCCTTGGGGGAGAGATTCAGAAGAGCACCTTCGAGAAAGCCCGAGAAATTGCGCAATCCAAGCCCGTTCTGGATGCCTTGTTCCTGTTTCAGGGCGGACGGATTGTAGAAGTCCACTTCGTTCGGTAGACGGGACCCTTACAAAGAAAAACGCCCCGACCCTTGCCGAGTCGGGGCGTTCTTGTTTGTGCGCGGTTAGTTCGTGTCGCGAGAGTCGCCGGGAGCCTTTGCACCCGCCGGAGCATCTTGAGGAGTCGGTGCCGGAGTGTTCATTTGAACCTTCCCGTCGTCACCGCCACCCGAGCAGCCCGCCACGATTCCACCTGCCAGAACGGCAAGCGCCAATACGACGAATCGACCTTTGGAAACGAGTTCCTTACAAGCCAGGTGCATCTACGCCTCCGTCAAAGTAGGTCGGGACCTCGATGATGTTCTGCACGTTGATGTCCGGTCGGAACAAGTACGGGTAGCAGCTTTGGCTATCCCAGTATCGACCCGCCGCGAAGTTGTCGACGTAGCGAGCGAATGGGTCCGTTCGAGCGTCGGTTCGCTGAGCCACGTTTCGAGGGCCCACGCCGATGCGTCGGAACTTGGTGGAGGTATCGGCAAAGGACATTACCGTTCCGTTGGCGAACACACCGATTCCTCGGCGGCTGGTGTTGGTGGTGTAACCCGCGGTTGCACCGTTCGTCGCCGCAGAACAGCCTGCTCGGGTTCCCTGGTATCGGCAACCGCCCGCGTTGTTGTTACAGACCAACCAGGGGCTGGCGTAGCCTGCACCGTAGATCGATCGTCGACCGTGACCGTGCCAGTAAACCGGAACCGTCGACGGGCTCTCCATAGCGGTGCCGCTGTACTCGTTAAGCAGGCCGTTGATCGTGTAGGTGATCGGAGCTAGACCGGCAGGCTGACCTGCAGAACCGAAGTAGGCGCCCGTCGTGCGGAGCTCTGATCCAGACGGGCAAGTCATGATTTGGAGGTTCTTGACGTAAGGCTGGATCGAGTTGTACCAAAACGATTGGACGCCCGCCACGCGCCACGCTGGGTCGGTGACCGGAACTTGTTGAGCAGGAACCGGGATGAATCGGTTCCAGTGGTAACCACCCACGGGATCGCCCAGCACGTGAGCCAGCGGGTACACGTCATCGGTATCCGCCAGGTAGATCTGAGTCGCCGTTCCAAGATTTTTCAGGTTGGAGATCGATTGGGTCTTCTTGGCTGCATCCTTCGCCTGAGCAAACACGGGGAAGAGGATCGCCGCCAGAATCGCGATGATCGCGATCACAACAAGTAGTTCAATGAGGGTAAACGCGCGTCGTAACATGATCGTCCAAAACATCCGGCAATCCCGGAATTGCATCAAAGATACGAAAAGAAGACGGGTTTTGGGTGAAAAAAAACCGTGTTTTTAGCAGAAAGAGTCAACCAAGGGTGATTGTTAAGGGATTCGGGCCAAAAACGAGCGATAAAATCCCGATTCAGGTGTCTTGAACAGGAAGACAGGCCAGCAATTATTAAGGGAGTCGTTTTGCAATCATGAGCTCGAAGCTACACCTTGCTTATTGAAGCGGTTTGGCCCAGGAGTGCCGATGAAGCGCTAACGTGGCAAAGCCTAAGCGAAACGGAAGCGAGTAATTCGCCGACTCCCAAGCCCCCTGAATACAAAGTCCAGGGGGCTTTTTCACTCCGCGATCTGAATCGCCTTTGCTCACCCGGTAGACTCCATTTTCAGAATGAAAGTCTTGGTCATCGGCTCCGGCCCCATCGTCATCGGGCAAGCCGCCGAGTTCGACTACGCAGGCACCCAGGCCTGCAAGAGCCTTAAAGAAGAAGGTCACGAAGTCGTTCTGATCAACTCCAACCCGGCTACGATCATGACCGATCCCGGCGTTGCCGACGCTCTTTACATCGAGCCCCTCACTCCCGAATTCTGCGAACGTGTCATCGCCCGAGAGAAACCGGACGCTCTCCTTCCCACCCTTGGCGGACAAACGGGTCTGAACCTTGCCACCGAGCTTGCCGACCGTGGCATTCTAGAAAAGTACAACGTCAAAGTCCTTGGAACCCCTCTCTCCGCAATCAAGAAAGCCGAGGACCGCGAGAGCTTCCGCACCCTTATGCGGGAGATCAAGGAACCCGTTCCAGAGAGCTGGATCATCACCACCGAATCGGAACTGGAAGCGGTTTTAGACGTTGTTCCCTACCCGTGCATCATTCGCCCGGCCTACACGCTCGGAGGCACCGGTGGCGGTATTGCCAACACTCGCGAAGAACTGTGGGAGACGGGTCGAAAAGGCCTTAAGCTCTCCATGCGAAGCCAGATCATGGTCGAGCGATCGCTCCTTGGTTGGAAGGAAGTGGAGTACGAAGTGATGCGGGATAGCAAGGGCACCGTTATCACCGTGTGCAACATGGAGAACTTCGACCCCATGGGCGTGCACACCGGAGACAGCATTGTCATCGCTCCCTCTCAAACCCTTAGCGACTTGGAGTACCACATGCTCCGCACCGCCTCGCTGAAGATCATTGACGCGTTGGGAATCGAAGGCGGCTGCAACGTTCAGCTTGCCGTCAACCCGGAATCGTTCGACTACTACATCATCGAAGTCAACCCCCGCGTTTCCCGATCCTCGGCGCTTGCCTCTAAGGCGACGGGTTATCCGATCGCGCGAGTTGCGGCGAAGATCGCTATCGGCAAGACTTTGGACGAGATCGACAACCAGGTCACCGGAACCACTAAAGCGTGTTTCGAGCCCGCACTGGACTACTGCGTGGTCAAGATTCCTCGCTGGCCGTTCGACAAGTTTGGGTCTGGAGATCGAACCCTCTTCACCCAGATGAAAGCAACGGGCGAGGTCATGGCCATCGACCGATCGTTCGAAGCGGCTCTGATGAAGGCGATCCGCGGACTGGAAGTAAAGGCTCGCGACCTTCGACATCCGAAGTTCGCACCAATGGACGACACCGAACTCAAAGCCGCGATCAAGCAGCCTACCGATGAGCGGATGTGGGCGATCGCCGAAGGACTTCGACGGGGATATTCGGTGGACGAAGTCAATCGACTCTGCCGCGTCGACCGCTGGTTCCTGCGCAAGATGGTAAAGCTCTTGACGGTGGAGACCAAACTGGCCGACGCCCGTAAGGCGCAAGACGTTTCGGGACTGGCTGAATTGGTGAAGGAAGCGTTCCTCATCGGGTTCCCCTCCCCGACCATCACTTCCCTCTTGCTCGGCGACGAGGCGGGCCTATCCGAGAGCTATCGAACCCGAGTGGCGGAGGAGATTGAAGCTCAAAAGGTGATGCCCGTCTTCAAGATGGTCGATACCTGCGCCGGAGAGTTTGAATCTCGAACGCCGTATTACTACGGCACCTTTGAGCAAGAAGACGACGCTCGTCGGCCGACCCTCGTCTGACCCCGACATCATCACCGTGAGCAATCCCGCGCTAGAAAGAAGCGAGGTCCGGGCCGATTACCATCGGCTTCTGCTCGCTTGGTTCGACTCGCACAAGCGCGACCTTCCTTGGCGCAAAACCAAGGACCCGTACGCCATTTGGGTGAGCGAGATCATGCTCCAACAGACGCAGGTGGCGACTGTCATTCCCTACTTCGAGCGATGGCTCGCGGCGTTCCCCACCGCTCAAGCTTTGGCAACTGCCGATGAACAGCAGGTGCTCGCGCTTTGGCAGGGCCTTGGCTACTATCGCCGGGCAAAACTCCTCCACGCCGGAGCCAAACAGGTTGCCGAAAATGGAATCCCGAGCGATGCCGCAGGGTGGAGAGACGTGCCGGGAGTGGGTCGCTACACGGCGGGCGCGATCTCTTCCATTGCGCTGAACCTCAGCGAACCGCTCGTCGACGGAAACGTGGAGCGGGTCTACTCGCGCCTCACCGCAGACTCCTCACCCGCCAAGGAACTTACCGCCGCCGCTTGGAAGTGGGCCGAAAAGTTGGTTCCTGCCCAACGTCCGGGCGATTGGAATCAGGCGCTAATGGAGCTAGGGGCGACGGTCTGCAAGCCGGATCGCGCCGACTGCGATCGTTGCCCGCTGGTTTCCAAATGCGTCGCCCATGCTCGCGGGGAGCAAACTCGGTTCCCCACTCCTAAACCGAAAACGCAGACGGTGAAGCTCCAGCACGAGTATTGGGTGGTTCGTCGCTGGGAGAACGGGATCCCGCTTTACGCGATCGAGCAGATCGGTTCGGAGACCTATCGAAGTGGGTCGCCGGAGGAAAAGGGTCGCTGGTGGGAGGGGATGTGGCAGTTCTTGCGGGTCGGTCCGGAAGGCGCGCCACCGGGACTTGTCGATTACAAAGACGATCTCTGGCCCGTTTCGCTTGGATCGTTCACCCACGCGGTGACTTATCACCGAATAACGGTGAGCGCTTCTCTCGTCGATCTCCCTGAAAAGGCCCCTCAACTGTCAGAAACGGCTTTCCGATGGGTGTCGATGGATGAGATCGATAAGTTTGCACTTCCTGCACCACAGTCAAAAATAATTACTCTCGCAAAAAGAGATTCTCGATAGTTACTATTTTTGTTACCATTCGTCCAATCGCTACACCAACACCTGGTGATTTGGGGATAAGGAATGAACTCTCTTCTAGCGCCTTTTCTTGTTGCAACCGCTCTGGTTCAAACTTCATCATTGCCAGGACAACAAAGCGGGTTTGTCCAACAGAACCTAAAGTCTGCGAAGCCCGTGGTGCTCCTATCGAGCGGTCGAAATGAGCCCAAGCCTTTCGATTCGGAACCATTGGAGATCCTCAAGCAGCCCAAAACTCCGCTTGAATCGGCGCAGCCGCAAACGTTCGTCAACCCTGGGAATCTGGTCGTCGAAGATAAAGAACTCACCTTCGTATTAACCAAGCGACTTCTGGAGTCTCTTGGGATAGTGAGGCTTGAATGCCTGCAACAACTGCTCAACGCGGGCAAGCAAGGAACTCTCAATCAACCAGATCCGTTGGCACCAGAATTGTGTCGTCGACTATTAGAGTGGGCAGGAGCCGACAAATTTGAATTGGATGCCATGAAGGCACAATCGGGGCACTTTAGCCAGAGAAAGTGCATGGTCATCACCGTTCAACCGCCAATTCGTGGTGCAGAGCAAATGACCGTCGATGTCAACTTAGATCGCCGGAGACCCGAAGACGACGAGAAGATTGCGTTTGCCATCACGAAAGAGATTCGCCTGGGTCCGAACATGGGGCCTCCACCAAGGACCCTTCCGATTGCGGAACCAAGGTTGGGAAATGAACTTCGAATCAATCCCCTTTACTACACTGCTGATGAACCGACCTTAGCTTCAAGGGCAGGCATCGTCCTAGAGCGGGTGCGCAAATGGATCTATGAGGGGTGCTCGCAGTTAAACAAGGACCTACAAAACATTCAACAGTTAAACACCTCGGCAACGACAGTTGGAGCCCTTGACGATAGCCTCAGGATTCCGCTGCTCAAAGAACTGAAGAGTCGCTACCCCGGTTTAACCACCGAAGATTTCGACCGCTTCAAGATCGGGAAACCTCGAATCACGTTGAGGATCGATGCTTGGTTCAAAAACTCAAGCGGCATGAAAGGCCGAGGGATCGTCCTCTAACTCGCCTTCACACGGTCAGCAGATGACGCTGCTGGCCGACCTCTTCGGCGCATCAGCCAAAATAAGAGGTCATGAAATTTCAAGCTCCACGAGGCACCGAGGACATCCTGCCCTCTCAGTCCGCCATTTGGCAGACTCTGGAGCATCATTTTCAGACCCTGGTCGAAAAATTCGGATACGCCGAGATTCGCACCCCCGCCTTTGAAGACTCCGACCTCTTCCGCCGAACCGCGGGTGAGGCCAGCGACATCGTCACCAAGGAGATGTACGACTTCAAGGACAAGGGCGATCGAAACGTCACCCTCAAGCCAGAAGGAACCGCCCCCGCAATGCGCGCCGTGATTCAGTACGCGCTTTGCCCTCCTGGAAATCACCTCAGGCTTTGGTATCTCACCCCGTTCTTCCGATACGGCCGTCCGGCAAGGGGTCGCTGGCGACAGGCTCACCAGCTTGGCTGCGAACTCCTGGGTTCGAGCAGCGCTCAGGCGGATGCCGAAGTTCTGGAGATCGCGATGACGTTCATGGCGCAGATCGGTTTGGGCGATGAGCCCGTGATGATCAACTCCATCGGTCGCGATGAGTGCCGGGCGAAGTACCGCGAGGTGGTTTTGCAGCACATGGCGGCCTACCTTGCCGATCAAGAAGCCGAAGCCAGAGCCCTCGCCGAGAAAAACCCACTTGGACTGCTCGACAGCAAAGACCCCAAAGCAAAGGACGCCCTGGTCGGGCTGGCGCCCATCACTGACTTCTTGGAAGACGACTCCAAAGCGCGTTTTGAGAGTTTGCAAGAGCTACTCACCGAGGCTGAGGTGCCGTACAAAGTCGCTCCTTACGTGGTGCGCGGACTGGACTACTACACCGAGACCGTGTTCGAGTTTGAATCGAAGCACCTAGAGGGGCTAAGCCTCTTTGGCGGAGGTCGATACGATAACCTCGTGAAGGAAATTGGCGGCCCAGCGACCCCGTGCGTCGGTTTCGGAATCGGCGTCGAGCGGGTGATTCTTGCCCTAGAAGCGATGAAGAAGCTCCCGGTGGCGAAAGGTCCGGATGTGTTTGTTGTTGCCGCTACCGCCGATGCAGGTGGTTACTGTCGAAAGCTGGTTCGAGACCTTCGCGCCCAAGGGTTTAGGGTCGAATGGGACGTAGACAACCGAAGTTTCAAGTCGCAGCTTCGTCAAGCCGATAAGAGCACGGCTCCGTTCGCGGTGCTGGTCGGCACGGAAGAGATCGAGACCGAGACCCTCAAGGTTCGGCACCTCAATAAGGGGGAGCAACGAGAGATTCCTCAGCATGAGCTGAGCGAAGTGCTGCGCACCTGGGAATCGGCAAACAAATAATGTTTAAGGTCGCCGTTGGGTTGGTCATGAGCCTTGGGTTGGGAGCGTTGAGCGCCGCCCAGAGTGCCGATGTCCAATTCAAGGGCGATCTCACTCTATCGTTCCTCTCCCAATCCAAGACCTCCCCAAACGTTGTCTCGTATCACCCGCTCGGGCGCTACTCGCTGTTCGGACTCAAGATCCTTACCGAACCAGGCTTTACCGCGACGCTCACACAGAGAGTTCAGCATTTCGAAAACGATGCCGACCCAGACAGCTTTGACGAGGCTTATCTGGAAGATGAGGGCATCTGGCGAATCGGCAAGCAGTACCTGCCCTTTGGAGCAAAGACCCTTTTCCGCGAAACCGCCGTGGCCATTCGTGGCGACAACGACCTGCTCCTAGAAGGCATTCCCATTGCGGTGGCGTTTGTGGGCAACGGCACGGGTCGGCAGAGTGGAGTGGTGGGTCGGCTCGGAAGGCCCGAGTTTGGATTCAGCGTGGCAATCGGTCGGCACTTTGGAATCAACGGCACCGCCCTGACACCCATTCGAAGGGTCTCAGATTCACCGGGCCGGGGTCGAGGCTGGCGCGAGGCCTACGCAGTGGATGGCAGATGGCGAGCCGGAAACTTTGGCGGCAGGTTCGAGGGGCTGGTTCTTAGGGAACCCGAATCCTCGCTTGACGAGGAACTGAGCATTATCGACCTTCAATCCGATTTCGATCTCGACCGCAAGGCGACGGTGAGCATTGGATTCACAAGGGTGTTCGAATCCACCGACTTCATTACCAGGGTCTCGTTTCTTTACCGGCTCTCCCGTGGTTTCACTTTGGAAGGAATGGTTCGGGAGAACAACGGTCGCTTTGTGGACCTCTCTTTCGGGATTCGGGTGAAGTTCTAAACGCCCTCCTCGTTAAAATCGTACAATTCAAGAAGCCCGGAACCCTTCAAAGATGATCGCTTTCTCTCTCATCCTTATCGTGGTGATTCTTATCGCCCTTGGAATCGCCTTCTTCGCGACCTCCGGCGTGCTGAGTCGGGCGAACAACAAAGGACAGGTCCCACTTTCCGCAGACGGATTGAGCGTGGATTCGATCGCCCTTTTCAAGCCGATTCAGAGGCTGGGCCGCGAGATTGAAGAAGTCGTGAATTCGGATGGGTCGCTCGCCGCGATTCGTTCGATGGCCCAATCGGAAGTTCGACGCATTGAAGAGCAAGTTCTCAAAGCGCTCAACAACCGAGATCACCTTCGTTCAAGCGTCCGTGATCAGTCCACGGCGGAATCGGACCTTGAGCGTCTCGAGAAACTCCTCGCAGGAGAGTTGTCCCCTTCGGAGCGGTCTTCCTACGAGAGTTCGCTGGCGGCTCGAAAAACCGAGTTGCATCATTACGACAAAGCCCGCCAAGCGATGAGCTCCATCGAAGATTCGGTGCGGCAAGCGCAGGCTGCTCTGTCAGAGTTGAAGGCGAAGCTCACCGCCGCCAAGCTGGAGCCCGCCACGGGTGCCGCGGATAACGATCTACGCGAAACCCTCGGGCAGCTTCAATCGTTCTCGGTCACCGTGGACGAGGTCAAGAATCTCTTGTAAGGATTCCAATCATCTTCTTGAGGGATACTGAAAGAACCCAATGAGTGAAGTAAAGCGAGCAATCAACTACGGACGAGCAATGGTGGGCCATTTCAAGCAGGAATGGGACCGCATCTCGGCTGTCGACGCGATTGACGCCGAGCGCGAACTGAACGAAGCATTGGAAGGGCCGGTCGCGACCAAAACCCCGAGTTCGCCCCCCGCTAAACCCGCCGCTTCTCAGCCGGACGTGCAACTTCCTCCCATCGATCAAGCTCGAAAAATCCTTGGTGTGACCGCAGAAACGGGCTTTTCGGAGACAAAGAAGATCTACGAGCGCATTCTCAAGCGCGCCGATCCGACTCGCTTTCCAGACGGATCGATCGAAGCCGCCCAAGCCGCCACACTCCGGCGAAGAGTCGAGTGGGCGTACCACATCATCTCCGAATCGGTAGATGCCACCGAGCGGCGATTCGGCTCGCTGGAAATCGACTAAAGCCCCCGAATCGGGTGCAGCCTGCAATGAGCGGGCGTAGACTGATTTCATGGAATTCCGCACGCTCGGACGAACGGGCATTCAGGTGTCTGTTAGCTGTATGGGCACCATGACTTACGGTTGGGAGCCTCAAGATTGGGGTTCCGAAGAAGATGCCGCCATCAAGATCACCCATCGTGCGCTCGATCTGGGAATCAACTTCTTTGACACCGCGGACGTGTACGCACGCGGGATGAGTGAGACGATTCTTGGCAAGGCCCTGAAGGGAATTCAACGCTCTTCGTACGTGCTCGCAACAAAGGCGCACGGCAAAATGCACGACACCGATGCAAACGCTTGGGGAAACACCCGCAAGCACATCATGGAGGCTTGCGACGCATCGTTGGCTAGGCTGGGTGTCGACTACATCGACCTGTACCAGATCCATCGCCCGCAACCGGAAGTTGGGATCGATGAAACCCTTCGGGCATTGGAAGACCTTACTCGGGCTGGGAAAATCCTTTATGCGGGCTGTTCAACCTTTGCCGCATGGCAAGTCTGCGAAGCTCACTACGTGGCGAAGGAGCTCGGCGCACGAGGGTTTGTGACTGAGCAACCGCCTTACAACCTTCTAGATCGCCGAATCGAGCGAGAGCTTCTTCCCTTCCTCAAGACCTACAACTACGGCGTCATTCCGTGGTCCCCTCTTGCCGGAGGCATCCTCAGCGGCAAGTACCTGGACAGCGAGGCAAAGGGCTCGCGATACTCTTCAAGCGACCCCATGGGTCGGCTGAAGAATGCCCCGGTACCCAAGCTCCGAAAGTTGAAATTGCTTGCCGAGAAGAGCGGGATGAGCATGGCAACCCTTTCGCTCGCATGGGTGGCGAACCAGCCCGGAATCACTTCACCGATCATCGGCGCTCGGTCGGTGGAGCAGTTGGAAGAGTCGGTCAAGGCGACCATGGTCAAACTCGAGCCACGCATCCTCAACAAGATCGACGAAATCTTTGAGCCCGGCTCGCACCATGTCGAATACTATCGGGCGAATTTCGGCCCGAACGCCCGCCCCAACTAACCCAACGGTGGGTTGGGTCGATTCCAAAACCCCGAGGGCTATGCTCGGGGTTTTTCGTTGTATCTCACCGCTCCAATCCTCGGTAAAGTGAAATTACGATGAACACTCGCAAGCTTGGAAAATCGGACCTACAAGTATCGGAGATCAGCTTTGGCTGCTGGACCATGGGCGGCCTCAACTGGGTGAACGGCGTTCAGAACGGCTGGGCCAACGTGGACGAAGACGAGGTCACAGAGGCGATCAAGATCGCCATTGATGCGGGCGTGAACCACTTTGACAACGCCGACGTCTACGGAAACGGCAAAGCCGAGCAAATGCTTGCCCGCGTGTTTGATCGCCTTGGCGTGAAATCCACCGACTACGTAGTGGCGACGAAAATTGGTCACTTCCCCGGCACCGCGGCTCACGCTTACGAGCCCGCTCACATTCGCCATCAATGCGAGCAGTCGCTGATCAATTTGAAGCGCGACTACATCGACGTGTACTACTTCCACCACGGAAACTTCGGACCCAACGACTTCTATCTAGACGATGCGGTCGAAGTGATGAATCGCCTGGTTGAGGAAGGCAAGGTGCGAGTGAAGGGTCAAAGTGCGTACAGCGCGGATGACTTCGAGCGCGTGGTTCCGAAGGTCGACCCGGCTGTTCTCCAAAGCTGGGGTCACGCCATGGACGATCAGTTCATGCGACCCGGCTCTCGGGTCGCCAATCTCATGGAAGCACGGGGCATGAGCTTCGTGGCGTTCAGCCCATTGGCGCAAGGCCTTCTTCTCGACAAATACAATCCCGAGAATCCGCCTTCCTTTGAATCTGGCGACAACCGCCAGGGCAAAGCAGGCTTCTCGGCCGAGTCGATCTCTAAGTTGAAGCCAAAGCTCGAAAAGCTGAAGTCTCGATTCGGAGCGACCACGGAAGACCTCGCCGCTGTCGCGCTCAATTATGTGCTGGCGATGCCGAACGTTGCGTGCGCTATTCCGGGATTCCGAAACCCTCGCCAAGCCCAGTGCAACGTCAAGGCAGCGGGCCGCTACTTGAACGAAGAAGACGTCAAGTTCGTTCAAGAAGCTCTGCACGGTTAAGAGAGCGTTAGGTCCTACGGGTGAAGGGATGCCCGAAGGACCTACTTTTATTTTGAAAGTAGTTTTCTGGAAACCACTCCACCGAGAGTGAAGTAATACTTTCACGATGAGTCGTGGAAAGGAATCCCTATTTGGTGCGATCGCTCAAGTGAACGATGTGATCTCAACCCATGTGCGACTGAGGCTGGACCTGATAGGCATAAGTTCCGCGACCTTCGATCTTCTCAGCGCCATCCACGCTGCCGACGGTCGTGAGACGCAGGCCCAGATCGGGCAACGACTGGGTCTCAGTCGCGCCACCATTTCGGAAGCGATCACGGTTGCGGAAAAGTCAGGCTTCGTCGAACGCGTGGCATCCTCCACCGATCGCCGGGCTAACACGGTTCGACTTTCTGCCGCCGGTCACCGGATCATTCAAGACGTCATGACGGGCCTTTCTGAATTGGAAGACGCGGTTGTGGCGAAGCTTCGAGGCAAAGAGGCCACCACAACGGTGGACAGTCTTCGTAAGCTCACCTCGGAGATCGAACGATTTGCAGGCGCGGCTAAAAATTAACCGATAAAAATCTGCGTCTTATAAAGCAAATTCTGCGTCCTTACGATGACACCTAACCCGTTAGACTAACGGTACGGTCGCCAAGGAAAGGTGAAGGGTGTGCTAAGGATAGTCGGAGTTCAAAAATCTTCTCAACCAAACCGAGAGTTTGTTCTGCTTCAGAACCACGGTCACCTTCGCGTCAATCTTCGCGGACACGGCCTGATTGCAGAATCGGCGATTGACGGTCATTCCCCGGCCGCGTTCCACGTCTTCCAAGAGGAAGAGTCGATCCATGCCTCGACTTACGTCATGCTGATCACCGGATCGGGCGTTTCTCAGTGGGGACGATCCAAAGACGGATCGCTCGTCTTCTACTGCTACATGAACCGCGCCGTCTCGGCTTGGAATGATTCCGAGGGTGCCCTGTCGATCCTTGCTCCGCAGCATCGATACTGCCCCCGCACCCAAGAATCAGCGCCAACAACTGTCGGCACCTCTTCAGTTGCAAAAGTGCTGTAAAGCCCTTACTTAGACATTCACTTTGTTCAAGGCGGCTTCTAATCCGTCTTGAACCAACACTTCGATGCCATCGGCACCTTTGCGAATCGCCTTTTGGATTTCAACTCGCTCTTCAGCCGTGAACTTGCCCAAGACGTGATCGATGGTTTCGTCGTCACCCTTGCCGATACCGATCTTCAGTCGCGGATACTCTTGCGTGCCGAGCGAGTGGATCAAGCTTTTATGCCCATTGTGTCCCCCTGCACCCCCTTTGGGCTTCAGCCGAGTCCGGCCGACTTCAAGATCGAGATCGTCCGCGATCACCACGATTTTTTCAGGCTTGATGCCGTACGCCTTCGCTAATGGGGCAACCGATTGCCCGCTGAGGTTCATGTAAGTCATCGGCTTGGCAAGGACCACGCCCACACCGCCGATGGTGCCGACCCCAAACCTCGCCTTGTGCTGAGCCGTTCCGAGTTTGATCCCGTGGCGATCGGCCAACTCGTCGATCAGGTCGAACCCAACGTTGTGCCGCGTGCGAGTGTATTCGGGTCCGGGATTCCCCAACCCAACCACCACCCATTCCACCTGAACGACAGGCTTACTTTGTTTGCGAAACATTATCCCCTTCCCGGACGATGCCCGCATTTGGATCTAGCTTGCCAGAGGCGCAAAGGGCAATCAAAACCACTCCCAGCACCACTCGGTACCCAATGAAGACACCGACTCCTCGCTGCTGAATGAATCCGAGAAGCCATTTGATCGCCGCCCATCCGACAAAGAAACTGACTATCGTCGCGACCAAGATGGGCGTTTGGAGCGGTCCCGTCAAAAACTCGCGCTCCTTATACGCTTGGTACAACCCTGCGGCCGTGATCGATGGCACCGACATGAGAAACGAGAAACGAGCCGCCGCTTTTCGATCGAAACCTGCGAAGTACGCGCCAGTGATCGTCGATCCACTCCGGCTCATGCCGGGAATAAGGGCGATGCACTGCCAGAGACCAACAACAAGGCCATCCTTGATCGTCACTGCCTCGATCTCTCGAGATTTCTTCCCGAGCTTCTCCGCCACTCCCATGAGCAAGCCCATGAAGATCAACGACCCGGAGATGACATAAAGCGATCGGAAGACGGTTTCAATTTGCTTGTGGAGCAGGAGACCCATGACCACAATCGGAATCGTGGCAATAAAAACGCCCCAACCAATCTTGGCGTCGTAGCTACTCACGTCTCGAGTGGCGAGTGATTTGCCCCATGCCAAGAACGCTCGCCAGAGATCGGCGCCGAAGACGACCAGCATCGCCAGCACGGTCCCAATCTGAATGATTGCCGTGAACGCGGCACCGGGATCTTCCCATCCTAACAGAGCGGGAACCACGCGCAAGTGAGCCGTGCTGCTGATCGGCAGAAACTCGGTGATGCCCTGAACAACGCCGTATACGATGGCTTGAAGAATCGTCATTTGAAAAAAAGCCGTTACTGGCCAAACAGCTTAATGATGGCCAAACCAACCGCGCTCAGTGCGGCGGCGGCGATGTAAAGAATCCAGACGGTTTGTCTTTGGGTGAACCCTTTCCCGAGGAGTGTGTGGTGCAGGTGTCGCTTGTCCGGCGCGGTGATCGGCGATCCGCTCAGTATTCGTCGACAAATCACCCAGAAGGCGTCGAGGATCGGAAGCGCAAAGACGAGCATCGGCATGAAGATGGAGACCGCTGCCGCCGTCTTCACCTTTCCAACCACGGAGAGCGACGCGAGGAAGAAGCCAAGGATGTAGGCACCACCCGTCCCCATGAAGATCTTCGCCGGGTTGTAATTGTGTCTCAGGAACCCGAGAGCGGCACCGCCCGTGGCGGCCGTTATCAGGGCTACTCGGGGCTGACCTTCGTAGACGGCGATCATCGTGAGCGTGATCGCGGCGATGGTGGCGACTCCCGCACAAAGGCCGTCGATCCCGTCGATGGTGTCCATCGTTTTGGTCACGACAAAAATGTAGATTGCGGTAATGATCACCGCGGCAATCGGCGGGAAGATCACGTACTGCTGACCGTGCGTGAACGGCATCAAGAAGCCCGCTATCTGCACCCGAGCTTTAGGGTCGGTGTAGAAGAACTGAATCAGCACGCCCGCTCCGAGAAGGATCAGAAGCTGCACCTTCGCCGCGTATTGGTACAAGTCATCGAGAGCGCCCGCAACAACCAGCAGACCTCCCACCACCAACAGCCCCCAAACGTACGGCGGAAAACCTTGTTGCGCGAACGGTAGCACCGCTAAGACCGCAACCACAATGCCGCCAAAGATGGCTAATCCACCCCATCGGGGAATCGGTTCGGAGTGCACGCGTCGATCGTCGCGCTTAGGGTCGTCGACAACGCCCTTTTCGATGGCAATCTTTCTCACCAAAGGCGTCAGCGTGTAGCTCACCACAAGGGCAATCAGACCTGCGAGGAGTGGGAAGCGGAAGCCGCGTAGCAGACCGTCGCTCGCAGCAAGGGCGGAATCCAACAGGGCGTAAACCCGGGATGGAAACGAAGTCCAATCCATCCATTTGAAAAATACCGCTAAGTCCATGCCTTTGCTTTCCTGCCGCCGAGTGGTCCTTACAGACCGAGATCTACCGGAATCAACTCGCCGCCGACGTAACGCATCACATCCATGTGCGCCTCTCTAAACAATTCTAGCGAAAATCGGTCCGGATAATCCCCTTCATAAATGACGCGCACGATGCCCGCATTGATGATCATTTTTGCGCAGGTGTTGCAAGGCTGGCAGGTGACGTAGATCGTAGCCCCCTCGCAAGGCGTTCCAATCATGGCTGCCTGGAGCAAAGCATTCTGCTCTGCGTGTAGGGCGCGAATGCAATGTCCCGCCTTTAAACACCCTTCCGGCCACTCTCTTTCATGTCCGTGATCGGGGCAGTGAGAGATGCCTCTCGGGGCGCCGTTGTAGCCGGTTGCAAGAATGCGTCGATCTCTGACGAGTACCGCCCCAACCGATCGCCTCGGGCATGTCGCTCGAGTGGCAACCAAGTGAGCGATCTGCATGAAATAGGCGTCCCACGATGGGCGATTGTCTGAGACCGCAGGACTTGTCGGCAGATCGTTGGACATTACAAAAAATTATGAACTGGAAAAAAAGCGGTCACCAAAACAAACAGTTGCGCGTAATATAACTATATCGGCTTGCGAAACGTTTCGCGAACCGATTCTGATCGAAGGCGACCAGCTTAAAATGCGATTTTTATGCAATTTCGCTCAAAAATCGACAACTCGGGAATCGGAAGCGGCAACGATGCTTGCGATGATGGGTGAGTTGAGATCGCCTAGCCCAATGGGGGGCAACCTTCCATGAAAAGAAATTCTGCGTTCACACTAATCGAACTTCTCGTAGTTATCGCGATCATCGCGATTCTTGCAGCGATTCTCTTCCCTGTTTTCGCTCAAGCGAAGGCAGCAGCCAAGCACGCCAAGACGGTTTCGAACGTCAAGCAACTTGGAACGACCTTTGCCCTTTACATGGCGGATTCCGACGACGTTTACCCGCGCCGCACCACGGTCAACTGGAACGGTTGGGCAACGGGCGAGTGCAACGGGTCCTTCGGTTGCGAAAGCTGGGACAAGCTCATTCTTCCGTACATGAAGAACGTCGATATCTTCGCGTCCGATATCGACCGATCGCCGTACGTTCCTTTCTTGAACGGCAACATGCGCGGCCAGATCAAGCGCAGCTATGACGTAACGAAGTATCTCTTCCCGACACACGGCGGCATGGGCTGGATGCCAAACGGCTCCTTCGCTATTCCTCCGGTGAACGGAACGGCAGTTCCTGCTCCGGCGAGCACCATCATGCTCACCGAAAAGCGAAACTTTGCTCAAACTTGCGCCCCTTGGTGGGAGTTCAGCTCCTACTGGGAGTGCTGGAACTGGGGAACGGGTACGGGCAACACCGAGTCTAACACCCCGACGGACTACTACGCGGGTATCGACTACTCGAACGCGAACAAGGCTGCCTTCACCTTCGCCGATGGTCACGTAGTATCGCGACCGCGCGGATTCCTCTTCCCGGGTCACGAGCGAAGACTCAATGCGGGTGCGGCGCTTAACTCGGCTCCCGGAGCTTCGTGCACCGATGCTGACGAGTGGAACGCGGCCGGAAACGTCCGATGCGCCTTCCCTGAGGGCTAGGCACTCGTCGAACACATCCGCCTAGGATTTTCCTAGGCGGAGTTCGTCATTTTTGAACCTATGAAAAAACAACTTCCTACCCCTGTCATCGTTGGCGTTGCCGCGGTGGCCATCGCCATCGTAGTCGGTATTTTTGTGAAAGGCACCTCAGGACCGCCTCCGATCCCTGCCCCGAAGCGAGCCCCTAACTATCAAGAGGGCATCCCGGATTACGTGAAGAATGCCGGACAGCCAGGGAACAAGCCTGCGGGTGGCCCTCAGCCGGGTGAAATTCCGCGAGGCGCGAACGGTGCATTGCCACCCGGCGCACCTCCTATGGCCGGAGCCCGATAAGACCCTTTTCCATGCCGGCGAAGCCTTGACCTTTGCCGGCCCATCCCGGATTCTAACAAGCAATGATTACATCCCTATCCGTGTTGATAGCGTCGGCTGTCTCTACGGGACCGGCAGCACAGGCATACTTCCCGATTCCAGTCAGAGTGGTTCGCTCCGGTTCTCAGTGGCAACTTTTGCGAAATGGCAAACCGTTTGAAATCAAAGGAGTCGGCGGTACGGGTCGCATGGATCTCCTGTTCGAGAACGGCGGGAACGCAATGCGCACCTGGGGTACGGAACGGGCCGGCTTTGAACTAGATGCCGTTCACGCTCGCGGCGGCGCCCTCATGCTCGGCATATGGCTGGGGCACAAGAGCTACTTCGACTACGCCAACAAAGAGCAGACCGCAAAACAAGCGGCGATGGTTCGAGGTGAGGTACTGAAGTACAAAGACCATCCCGGTCTTCTCATGTGGGGGCTCGGGAATGAGATGGAGATCAACAACGACACGCCAGAGCTTTGGCAGCACATTGAAGAGCTCTGCAAGATCGTCAAGTCCATCGACCCCAACCACCCGACCGTCACCGTTGTTGCCGATATTTCCGATCAGAAGATCGCCAACATCAACAAGTACTGTCCCAGCTTGGACATTCTCGGTGTGAACTCTTACGGAGGGTTGATCAGCCTCCCCGATCGGTTGAAGAAGGCGGGTTGGACGCGCCCCTATGTGATCACCGAGTTTGGTCCCACCGGACCTTGGGAGAATGCGAAATCGGAGTGGAACGCCGCTCTAGAGCCCAACTCTTCCGTCAAGGCCGCCAAATACGCTGCCGATTACGACAAATCGATCGCCGGGCAGAAGGGCTGGTGCCTCGGCTCGTTTGCATTCCTTTGGGGCGATAAGCAAGAAGAAACACCGACTTGGTTCGGCATGTTCTTGCCGACGGGCGAAAAGACGGAGGCGGTCGACGTTATTCGTCAACGGTGGACCGGAAAACCCAGTCCGAACCTCGCCCCTCGCATACTTTCTGAGAAGTGCTCGGTGAGCCGAAAGGATGCCGTTGCCGGAGGCACCGCCGAGATCGAGGTTCAGGCGAGCGACCCCGAAGGGGACTCGTTGCAGTACTGGTATGAACTGCGATGGGAAACGGGCTACAAAACTTACGCCGGAGAAAATGAGCAGAAGCCAGATGTCGTTCCGGGCTATGACTGGAAGATGCTTGGTCCGAAGACGAACCTCAAACTTCCAACTCGACCCGGTGCCTACCGGATTTATCTGAGAGTCACCGATGGCAAAGGTTCAGCGGCTACGGTGAATTGGCCGTTCCGAATTCGATAGAACCTTTCAGAACCTGCCGACATTCCCCCTCGGCAGGTTCGTAGAATCACCGTGAGAGGTAACCTACACGAGTGAGCGAACTGCTTCAAATTGGGAGTCCCAACGAGCGACCGCGGCCGCCTAAGGCAGACGAATTGAACCTAAAGTTCAGCGATCAGGCGGTTAAAGAGCTTGAGGGTCTGAAAACGCACTATCCCACCCTTAAAGCTTGCATCCTTCCTGCGCTTTGGATCGCCCAGCGCGAGTACGGCGGATTCTTGAGTGGCGAGGCCATTGCGGAAGTTGCTCACCGACTGAAACGGTCTTACGCCGAGGTCGAGGGTGTCGCCACGTTTTACACCATGTACAACTCGGTCCACAAACCGGGCAAGCACAAAATCGAGGTGTGCACCTGTCTCTCCTGCCACTTCAACGGCGCGTTCCGCATTCGCGACTATGTGACCGCGAAACTCGGCATCCGTCATGGCGAAACCACCGAGGACGGAATGTTCATGCTGGAAGAGGTGGAGTGCCTCAACGCATGCGACCGCGCCCCGCTGCTGCAAGTCGGCGACAAATATCACGGACCCGTCGATGAGGCTTATATCGACAACCTTCTTGAAGACTTACGCAACCGAGAAGAGTCGACCGTGGTTCAAATGGCGGACCAGATCGTTCAGTGTCACCTTGAGACCTCCGAGCGTGTCGGAAAGGTTCTTGACTAACCCCAGCCCGACAGGGACCCCAAACTAACATGGCGGAATACAAACTTCTCCTAAAGCATTCGGACAAACCAGAGTTCAGGACGTTTAGCGGATACGTCGCCAATGGCGGATACGAAGGGCTGAAAAAGGCCGTCGAAATGGAGCGCCAGGGCGTCATCGACGAAGTAAAGGCTTCGGGTCTACGAGGACGAGGCGGCGCAGGCTTCCCTTCCTGGATCAAGTGGAACGGTCTTCCCAAAGAAAAGAAGGCTCCTCACTACGTCCTTTGTAACGCCGACGAGGGCGAACCAGGCACGTTCAAAGACAAAATGCTCATGGAGACGTGCCCGTTCCAACTGATCGAAGGCATGACCATTGCGGGCTACGCCGTCCAAGCAGAGAAAGGCTTCATCTACATTCGCGGTGAGTTCATCGACGCGGCAAAGTCGCTTCGCCGAGCGATCGACGAGGCGTACGCCAATGGATACCTTGGCAAAAACGTTCTGGGTAAGGGCTTTGATTTCGACCTTTACTTGCACCTAGGAGCAGGATCATACGAGTGCGGAGAGGAATCGGCGCTGATGTCCAGCCTCATGGGCGAGCGCGGCATGCCTCGACTGAAGTTCCCCCACGCTCCGCTGCCTACGGTGAGCGGCGTCTGGGAGAAGCCGACGCTGATCAACAACGTCGAAACCTACTCGTGTGCGCCTCACATCGTTGCTCGAGGCGGCGAGTGGTACGCCTCGCTGGGTGCTTCGACCAAGAACAGCCGAGGCACCAAGATCTTCTCCGTGTCGGGTCACGTCAACAACCCCGGAAACTTCGAGATCGAGTTTGGCACTCCGTTAAAGGAGCTTCTCGCGATGGCAGGTGGCGTAAAGGGCGGCGCACTGAAGGCGTGTATCCCTGGCGGCTCGTCGATGCCGATCATCACCGCTGAAGAGGTGGATCGAGCGATCATCGGCTACGAAGAGATGCAAGAGGTCAAGTCCATGGTTGGATCGGGCGGTTGCATGTTCTTCAACGAGCACACGGATATCGTGATGCTCGCGTGGCGGACGGCGCTCTTCTACGCGAATGAATCGTGCGGAAAGTGCACCCCTTGTCGCGAAGGCACTAAGTGGATGCTCCAAATCCTCGAGCGGATCATCGAGGGCAAGGGCAAGCCGGGCGATATCGACCTGCTCAAGGATGTTGCCGGGCAAATCGAAGGACGATCCTTCTGTGCTCTCGGCGATGCCGCGGCGTGGCCCGTGCAAGGCATGATTCGCCAGTTCCGACACGAATTCGAGTACTACATCGAGCACGGAAAGAGCATGGTTACCAGCGAACGAGCGATGGCCCTTCGACCCTAAGGAACGGCTGCGCGAACAAAGCGAATGCCTAGAGCGACAAAGGCTCTAGGCATTTTTGTTTGTGTCGTTCTCGGTTTCGGCAAGTTGAGAGACCTGCCGTCGTAGTCGAACCAGGGCGTCCTCATCGACACTCGCCTCTTTAGCCACCCTCAACGCAAGCGTTGCCGCCTCAAGTCTTTGTAGGAAGGCACGGCATCCAGAACAGCGGTGAATGTGCGCCCAGGCATACCACCGGGCAATACCCTTAAGTTCACCTTTCGCCGCCCCTTGAACCAGCCCCTCCATGTGGCGACAGGGGGTGACGTTTTGATTGACTGTTCTCTTCATTCTCTACTCATAAGCTAGGGCGGCGATGAGAAGCTTTCTTCCGCGAGACAACCGCGACTTCACCGTCCCTATGGGGACTTCAAGAACCAGTGCCACTTCTTTATACGCGATCTCTTCAATGTCACAAAGAACGACGGCCTCTCGATACTCCCAAGGCAGGCTCTCTAACGCGCGAGAGATGTCGGCTTGATGAATACAACTCATAAACTTTTCGTGTACAGATGGGTCAGAAACCGAATCCAAGAGAGGGCGCTCTGCGTTCCTCTTGTCGATCCGGTAGGTGCGCTTCGAGTGGTTGAGCATGATCTTTACAAGCCACGCGAGCGGAAAACGACCATCACACTTGTCACACAACTGAAACCCAGTGATGAGCGTTGCCCCCACTAGGTCCTCGGCATCCGCCGGGTTAGAGACCATTCGCCGAGCCACCCGGTACAGCTTCTCCAGGTTGGCAAGGACAACGGTCTCTAACTCGGACTTGGTCATAACTAGGCGTTGTTCTGCTTCTTACGCTTCTTGAGGGCGAGAAGACCGATGAGAAGAGCGCTCATGGTAGCAGGCTCTGGAACCGGCTCGACAGAGATGCGCGCGAGTTCGGTCGATTGCTCCCAGTCTGGCATTTGCTCCCAACGATCGCCCACATTCGGAATGATCGTCTCATGGACGCGAATTGCCGAGGTGGAGTCTGCAGGATTCCCTGAACCACCAAATGCAGGAACATCTGCCGAGCTTTGCGTGTTCAGTTCGGTTCCTGCATCCCATGCTCTAGATCCTCTGATGACCACAGAGAACCCTTGAGGAGTGCTTCCTGAGAACAGGCTTAAACCCATGCTGGAAACGCCCTCACCGACAAAGCCGTCGTTCGTCATGCCAAGCATCGAAGCGAAGCTGAAGTAACCGTGCGAAGACGTCGTGGTGAACGTCCCCATTCGGTACTGTCCGGGCATGACGGGGCCACCCGCTAGCACACCGTAAGAAGAAATGTTCGAACCCGCAGCCGATGCGATTGCTAGCATGGCGGTGGTGTTGCCGCCTTCGGCAATGTCTTTGATTCCCTGCGAAGCGGTTCCGCCGAGAGAGAAGATATCGAACGACGAGTTCCCTGCCGACCAGAACACCGGGCTCAGCGGCTGGGGACCAAGATTCTCGACTTTGAGTCGGAAGGTGGTTTGGGCAAAAGCAGAAGTGACGACGCCTAGGGCTAATACGGAGAAAGCAATTCGTTTCATTGGAAACCTCGTTCCGGGTGGAACGATCTCTCATGCCAAAGAATCGTCGATATGTTCCAGCAATTATTCAAAGAGTCAAAAAAGGCGCACCGTGCCTCGCCACTACGAGATTGTTTCGCAAGAAAAAATCCCCCGTAAGGCTTGCCGTACGAGGGATATCTGCTTGAACTTTACGTTCAGATCAGTCTTCTTTCTTCTTCTTAGCCGGAGCCTTCTTAGGCTTGGCCTCGGCAGCAGCTTCTTCTGCGGGAGCCTCTTCTGCATCGGCGGCCTTAGCCGCCTTCTTCTTTGCAGCGGGCTTTGCCGGAGCGGCGGCCGCATCACCGGAAACTTCGGTGACCTTGGCGTTCTCGACCAAGAAGTCGGTGACCTTTCGGCTGATGGCTCGGAACTGGAGTTCGACGAGCGTATCGTTCTGTCGCAGAATCTCTAGCAGTTGAGCGGGCTCAAGGTTGAACTCACCCGCCATCGCGAATAGTTCTCGGTTCAGCTCTTCGTTGGAGATTTGAAGCTTCTCAGCAGCAAAAATCTCTCGAACGATCATTGCTCGCTCGACGTGGATCTTGGCTTGCTCGTGCCATGCGTCGACCAATTGGTCCAGCGACATGCCGTTCTCTTCGGCATACTGCTCCATGGTTCGACCCTTCTCGTTCTGCTCTTGGGCGATCTCGCGAAGTCGTTGGTTGGCAAGGGCCTCCCACATGTTGTCGGAAACGTGAATGGTGCTTGCCGCTCGAAGCTTCTCAAGAATCTGGTCTTGCACCAGATCGTTGGCCATGTTGGTCTTCGCATCGAGGATGCTTTGCTTCATCTTCGCTTGAAGATCGTCGACCGAAGAGGTTTGAAGGGACTTTGCAAACTCCTCATCGAGATCGGCCATTTGGACCGCGCTCACCGAGTTCAGCGTGATTTGCGCCTTCACCGACTTGCCTGCGAGAGCTGGGTCTTGGAAGTTGGCAGGAAAATCGAGTTCGACCGACTTCATCTCTTCGCCAGACATGCCCAGAAGAGCCTTGTCGAGCGATTCAAAGGTTTGGCCGACGACGGTCATGAAGTTCTTGCCCTCGCCCGTGTCGCCCTCTACCTTAAGGTTCACAACGGCGATGTCTCCCTCAACCGCGCCTCGATCGGTAACGGCTTCTCGCGTTCCGCGTCGCTTTCGAAGTTCGTCGATTTGGTAAGCAACCTCTTCGTCGGTGACTTCGATGGACGGTCGCTCCACCTCAACGCCCTTGTACTCGGCGAGTTCGATCTTTGCAGGAAGCGGCACCTTGGCGGTGTACTCGGCGACTCCCTTGTCCTTGTCGAGCTCCTTGAGTTCAACGGAAGGGCGAACGCCACCATCGGGCTCCAGTCCTAGTTCCTTGACTGCCTTTTCGAAGGTCGATCGAACGATCTGGTCGGCAGCGACTTCGTAAAGCTCGCGCGGATCGATGACCTTCTCAACCATCGACTTCGGCGCGTGGCCGGGTCGGAAGCCAGGGAGGCGGACTTTCTTGGAAATCTCCTTCAGAGCCTTATCGAAGGCTTCTTTAACTTGGGGCGCGTCTAGGGAAACGTTCAGGCGCACCGTGCAGGGGTTCAAATCTTCTCGAGTGACGGTCATGACAGGATTCAACCTTTGAGTGAACGGTAAAGGGTACCCGTCTCGGGAGTCTGGAATCCACCGCAGGGGTACGGTGAACGCGTTGGATTTGCCGGTTCAAGCCTTCTTGTACAAATCGATCAAAGCCGAACGCGATTCCTCTTCGTTGTTCAAATAGAACGGGAAGTCAAACGTGAATCCAGCGTCTTGCGCCTTTCGAGGATAGACGTAAGCACCGTCCAGAACAAGAGAAGCATCTGGCCCAAAGATCTTGCCCATCAGTCTCATCATAAATCCCGGCGTGTTGGGCGGCTGCGGGCGACCAAATACCCATCGGAGACCCTCCATCAGAGCGTCGTTGGAGATAGGGTTAGGAGCCGTTCCGTTAAACGGTCCGGACAATTCCGGGTTCTCAATCACGAACAGCATTAGGCGGGCTAGGTCACGTTCGTGAATCCAAGAAACCCCTTGACGACCGTTTCCAACCGCTCCACCGAGGAACAGTTTGACAACCGTTTCCAGAGGCTTCAGGGCACCACCGTTTCGGGAAAGAACGATTCCGATTCTGACTGCCGCTTTCCGCACCTGAGCCGGGTGGTCAAAGAAAACTCTTTCCCACGCAGCGCAAGTATCGGCAAGGAATCCGGTACCCACCGAACTACTCTCATCGAGCGGTTCGTTCTTGCGGTGTCCGTAATAGCCAACCGCCGACGCGTTCAGCCAGAGCTTTGGAGGCTTTTCGCACTTGAGAATGGCATCGCCGATCAGCCTCGTTGTTCGGCTTCGCGATTCAATGATGAGGCGACGATTGGCATCGTTGAACTTCACGCTGATCGGTGAGCCAGAAAGGTTCACCACCGCCTCGGCACCCTCTAGAGCCTGAGACCATTCGCCCAAACTCACCCCATCCCAAACGACGTTTCGGAGTCCTTCTTTCCGGCTCAGCAGAACCGGGTCGTACCCACTATCTACGAGTAAGCCTGTGAGCACCGTGCCCACAAGGCCCGAACCGCCTGCAATGACAACCCGCTTCGTGCTCAATCTTCAACCATCCATTGCTTCTGAATCTTCTGCTCGACGCCGAGGTTTTGGAGAATGCGAGCAACCACGGAATCGGCCAACTCTTCCAGAGAAGTGGGGTTGTGATACCAAGCCGGACAAGCGGGCAGGATGGTGGCTCCCGCCTCCGCAACCGAGGTCGCATTTCTCAGCATGATCAGATTCCAAGGCATCTCGCGAGGAACCAGAATCAGCTTTCGACCTTCTTTCAGACAAACATCGGCGGAGCGGGTCACAAGATCGTTCGAGATTCCGTTAGCGATTCTTCCCAACGTGCCCATCGAGCACGGAACAATCACCATGCCATCGTGCCGAAAAGAACCGGAGGCAGGCGGGGTGAAGTAGTCCTTCTCGTCAAGAATCTTGACTTGAGGATAGGGTCCGCCGAGCCACTTTTCCATGGTGAGCGAGGCGCGATTTAGGCTGATGCCCAACTCCGTCGCGGCAACCTGAATCGCCTGCTCAGAGAGCGTGACGTAGATTTCGGAGTAGTGCTCGCTTGCGGCTCGCAAAAATCGCTGAGCGTAAATAGCGCCGCTTGCGCCCGTAATCCCTACAACAATTTTTCCGGTGCTCATTCCCTGAACTCAGCCCATTCTACTGAGTCCAGGGGAAGAACATTCGCCGCTCTTAGTTCGGAAAGGTCAGAACCACTCTTTGCTGCCGTAAACGTAGTCGTTCTGGAATTCCGCGTCGGTTTTCGTGAGATAGATGATTCCCTCCACCAGCGAGATAATCGTCATGATTCCCGCACCGATGCCACAGGTGACGACGGAGACGACTATCGAGATAATCGCCTGCTTCTTCCTGCCCATCACGAACTTGTGAACTCCGAGCCAACCAAGGCCCACAACGCCGAGGATGATAGCGACGAGGCCCATTCCCGTCTTGTCAAAGTCCTTTCTTGTCATGCTCATTTTTGCCCACTTGCCGGAGAGGTTCTCACCCGGTTCGGTGTCCCGCTCACTTAGCACCCCATCTTACGATCAAATGGCTGAATGGGTTGAGGAAAGTGTGACTTTCGACCCTGCACCTCCTTCTCTGCTACCCGGTGCCCTACGCGGAAATCCCCCGCCCTGTTCGCCTTAACAGGTAGAATGAAGGTTCAAACAGGTGCCTTTGTGCGTCTGACACCCTTGGAAACTCACCGTGGCCGATCAAGACGACTTGAACCTAACTAGCGTGAATGTTGATGAGGAACTTGGCCGTTCCTATGTCAACTACGCAATGTCCGTTATTATCTCGCGAGCTCTCCCAGATGCCCGAGATGGAATGAAGCCCGTTCAGCGACGCATTCTCTACGCAATGCGCCGTTTGAACCTCACCCCAGACAACGCTCACACCAAGTGCGCGAAGGTCGCGGGTGAAACTCAGGCGAACTACCACCCGCACGGACAAGAAGTTATCTATCCGACCATGGTCCGGATGGCTCAGTCTTGGTCGCTGCGATATCCGCTCGTCGATGGTCAGGGCAACTTTGGCTCTGTCGACGGCGACGGCGCGGCCGCCATGCGATACACGGAATGCCGACTCACGCCGCTTGCGATGGAGATGCTGGAAGACCTTGACCGCGAAACGGTCGACTTCATGCTCAACTATTTGCAGAGCGATAACGAGCCCATCGTTCTTCCCGGCAAGTTTCCGAATCTTCTTTGCAACGGCTCTCAGGGCATTGCGGTTGGAATGGCCACCAACCTGCCCCCGCACAACCTCACCGAGGTGTGCGATGCGCTCCTGTATCGAATCGACAAGCCCGACAGCTCGCTCGATGAGATCATGGAAATCATTCCGGGCCCAGACTTCCCCACTTACGGGATCATCATGGGCACCAAGGGCATTCGCTCCGCTTACGAAACGGGTCGTGGATCGATCGTTTTGCAAGCGAAGACGATGATCGAGCCGGGTGAAGCGGGCAAATCGGTGATCGTCGTCACCGAAATTCCCTACCAGGTCAACAAGAAGACCCTGGTCGAGAACATTGCTCGGATTGCCAAAGAGAAGAAGTTCGACGGCATCGTCAGCGTTCAGGACTATTCGGACAAGCGCGGCATGCGGGTCGAGATCGAGATTCGCCGCGACGTCAACCCGAACAAGGCGCTCAACTATCTTCTGAAGCACACCAACCTTCGCACCACGTTCGGCGCGATCATGCTTTCGCTGATCGACAACGCTCCGCGAACCGCTCCGCTTCTCGTTCTGCTGGACCAATACATTCGGCACCGACGCAGCGTTATCGAGCGACGAACCAAGTACGAGCTTTACAAAACCCTTGAAGAAGTCCACCTCAACGAGGGCTATCAAATCGCCCGTCGATTCTTGGACGAGGTTATTCGGATCATCCGAAACAGCCCTGATCCCGGAACGGCTCGGGTGGAATTGGTTCGAGAGTTCGAGATGTCGCCGTTCCAAGCGAACGCTATTCTCAACATGCAGCTTCGCCGCTTGACGCAACTTGAGCAGCAAAAGCTTGAGGACGATTACAAGGCCGCTTTGCGACGAGTCCACGACCTGATGGACATTCTTAACAACGAGGCCCGACTCACCGCCGTTCTTAAGGAAGAAATCACGACGCTTAGAGACAAGCACGGCGACGAGCGACGCACCCGAATCCAGCCAAGAGAAGCGGGCGAGTTCACCGAGGAAGATCTGATCCCGGATGAAGAAGCCATCATTAGCATCTCTCGAGATGGCTACATCAAGCGAGTTTCCATCGATGCTTATCGCCAGCAAAAGCGCGGCGGAAAGGGCGTCAACAACACGCTGAAGGCAGACGACGAACCGGCGCACCTGTTCCAGGTCAGCACCCACCACACCATCCTGTTCTTCACGGATCGTGGTCGGGTGTACAAGCTCAAGGGCTACGAGATTCCGGAATCGGGTCGATACGCTCGGGGCATGCCCGTCATCAACTACATCAACATCCTTGGTGGCGAGCGCGTAACGGCAACGGTGAGCGTGAAGGATCTGAACTCCGATGGCTTCCTTGCGATGATCACGCGTGGAACCGGTCCTAAGCGAGTTTCTGAAATCAAGCGAACGCCGCTTTCGGCATTCGCCAACATTCGAAACAACGGCCTCATCGCTTTCGACATCGAAGAAGGCGACGAACTGGCATGGGCTCTTCGAACACGGGGCAACGACGAGATCATCCTCGTTACCCGAGAAGGTCAGAGCATTCGATTCTCCGAAGGCGATGCGACTTCCCGAAGCCGAGCCGCGGGTGGTGTTCGAGCCATCGCGTTCAAGGAAGGTAAGGAGGACGACGTCGTCGTATCGGCATTCGTTGCTGACGACGCGCAGTCCGTTCTTGTCGTCAGTGAGAACGGATTCGGCAAGCGCACCTTGGTTTCCGAATACCGAATTCAGGGCCGAGGCGGTAGCGGAACGCTCACCATGAATTGCACCGAAAAGACGGGCAAGATTGTTGGCGCCGAAGCCGTCGAGAACGATGACAAACTCCTGCTCATGACTGTGAAGGGCAAGGGCATTCGCATTCGGGTCAAGGAGATTCGAGAAACGGGTCGAGTCGCTCAGGGCGTCAAACTCGTGAACCTTGCCAACGGAGACCAAGTCGCTTCGATCGCCCGTATTGTGAAGGGCACCGACGATGGTGACATTGAAGACGAAGAGGGCGGCGAGGAATAAGACCTTCCCTGCTCTAAGAAGCAGAAAAGACCCTTGGCATTTGCCAAGGGTCTTTTCATTTATGTCGAACGCCTGCTCTAGGCAACCCGGTTCATCGGAAGGAATCGAGTGATCATTGGATAGAGGGTGACGTCGACGTCTTCGTGACTCTCGATCGTCACGATATCCAGAGGATCGGCATCGCGAGCGGCCTGTAACGAGATCGGATTATCAACAACGATCACGCAACTGGCAATGTTGACGCCCATGGCGGTTGCACACGATAGATAGGGCTCGCAGTGGGGCTTGGCATGAGTCACTTGCTCCTGGCCAATCACTGCGTCCAGATACTCATGCACGCCTACCACTTTGAGCAAAGAGTGCAAGGGCTCGGCGGCCATGTTCGAAGCTACGCCAAGGAACAATCCGTCCTGTTTGAGAAGATCCAGGAGGGCTAGCTTGGTTTCATCCGGTCGGAGAAAATCTCGAATCACTTCCTTGGTGATTGCCTGCTTGACGTCGAGAACGTGGTCGTGCCACTCCAGAGGGAATCCCTTCTCGGCGGTCAGCCGCAACAGCTTTTGGCGCGTGGGAAGACCGTTGTATTCGTTCTCGTGGTCTCTCCGACTGATACACCAGCCTTTGGTCGCCAGTGCGCGATTCAGCGCGTGAAAGTGCAGTTCCGACGCATTCACCAGAACGCCGTCGGCATCAAAAATCACCGCTTGTACCATGCTTCTTATCGAACCCTTCCCTTAGTTGTCCGCCGCGGAGTTGTCGATGGGCGACTTCCCCAGCCTGGCTCCTCTCCCCAGAAGTGCCGAATTTTTCGGCGGACAGCTTGATTTTCGGAGAGAACGAACCCGTTTCTTAGTTTTTCCTAGCCAAATGCCCCACTAATGAAGCCGATTTAACCGAGTTGCGTATCCTTCCATTGATGGAAGTAGTGCGCTACCAACCGGGTGAAGCCATTCGCTGGTTAGAGACCGAGGCCGACCGTATGAGGCGAGAGGCCACCCAAAAGGGAAAATCTGCCGTTCAGGGCGGAGACCACGAGGGCGGAATCAAACAGTCGGTAGCAAACGTCGCCTCCGCGATCTTCGATTTTGGAAAGAGCGCCTACGCCGAAATTGCTCACCTTCGCGCCAAAGCGGGCGAGTATGTGCTCCTTGAAGAGCAGATGGACGTGGTCTCAGGCTCCAGCATCAAGTCCGTCAAGTATGCAGACGTAAAGAAGATCGTTGTGGTCAAAGACAAGGCCACGGTCCACTTCTCGGGGCACACCATCTCCATCAAGCCTTACGCTTATCTCAGCGCCGGACCGTTGAAGGTCCCCGTCGGCTGGACTCGAAACGGCATGGAAGTGCCGTACTACCTGTTGCTGGAAGAGCTCGCCGCGCGGTGTGGCGTGGACTTAGAGATCGGCTGAGGAGAGCGAAGCTCGAAGCCCAAGTTCCAACCCGCGAAGCTCGGCAAGGCCGCGCAACCTACCCACGTACGAATAGCCTGGATAAGCCTGGTTTGCGTTTGAATCACCGTCCATCGCATGCCCATGATCGGGCCGCATGGGGATGGCAACATTCCGTGATTCGCACACGTTGATCGCCTGACGCATCACCTCGACCATGCTGGAACTACCCGCAAGGTGGTCGTCTTCGAAGAAGCTCCCGTCCGGTTCTCGAGTCACGCTGCGCAAGTGGAAGAAGTGAATCCTATCGGCATACTTGCCCACGAGTTTCGGAAGGCTGTTTCCGGGGTGTGCCCCGAGCGATCCGGTGCAAAGCGTCAACCCGTTCGCCACTGAAGGAACCGCTTCAAAGAGCCGATCGAGATCGGCTTCCGTTCCCGCAATTCTTGGCAGACCGAACACCGGGAAAGGCGGATCATCGGGGTGCAGAGCCATCACAACACCTGCTTCCTCAGCCACAGGCACCACTTCTTGTAAGAATGCGATCACGTTCTGGCGCAATCTTTCCGAATCAATCGAATCGTATTCAGCCAAACGCTCGACAAATTCTTCCGGAGTAAGGTCTTTCACCGTGCCCGGCAGCCCAAGAAGAATGGTCTTTGTGAGTTCCTCTCGCGCCGAATCTGAAAGCTGAGACCACCGCTCTTCGGCTCTGGTCACAACCTCGGGTGCATACTGCTCGACTGCGCCGGACCGCTTCAAAACGAACAGATCAAACGCGGCGGCATCGACGGCATCGAACCTCAAAGCCAAAGCACCCGTCGGCATTTGCATGCGAAGATTGGTTCGAGTCCAATCCGTGACCGCCATGAAGTTGTAGCAAACAACGGGCACTCCGCTCGCGCCGAGGTTCCGAAGGCTTTGCTTGTATGCCTCGATGTGCTTCTGGAAGTCGCCTGTTCGCTGCTTGATCGACTCATGAACGGGCACGCTTTCCACGACCGACCACCGCATTCCGGCTTCCTCGATCAATGCCTTGTGGGTGCGGATCTCCTCGATCGACCACACATCGCCAGGAGAGAGATGGTGAAGCGCAGATACGATTCCAGTCGCCCCCGCCTGACGAATGGCACGCAGGGTAACCACGTCTCGAGGTCCGAACCATCGCATGGTTTGTTCAAGAAATGGCATGGCTATCTTCCCGCTCCAGTCGTTCGGTTCATAAACAATTCCAAGGTCTTTCGATCCGGCGCGCCTTCCCAGTCACCCGCACACTGACAAGCGATCGCACCTAAAGCGTTGCCTCGCCTTAGGCATTCCTCCCAAGGAAGGGTTTCCAGAACACCCGAGATCACCCCAGCGCCGAAGGCGTCCCCTGCTCCTACCGGGTCAACAATCTGCCGCACGTCAAAAGCCGGCTCGGAGGCTGTTCCTAGACTGCCGTGATAGCAGCTTCCATTCTCGCCGTCCTTCACTATCGCGTGTTGAACGCCCGTTTGATGAAGGAGCGCGGCGAGTTCCGTAGCCGACCCAGACGTGTTCAACAGCATCTCCGCCTCGTCTTTCCCTGCCAGAACCCCCGTAAATCGCGGCAAGAGGGGCACAAGCAGCTCCCGCGCCTCCGAATCGGACCACAACTTTCGGCGATGGTTCGGATCGAACCAGATAGGTATTCCCTGCTTTTCGGCAAGGTCCATCCAATGCAAAAAGCCCTTACGGCAGGAGGAGCTAAGGGCGGGAGTGATCCCGGTGAGATACAAAACGCTTGCGCCCTGCAAAGCTTCTTCGGCCAACTCCGATAGATCGGAATGAGCCATCACCGATTGGCTCCGATAGTAGATCACTTCTGGTTCGAGACCCGGCCGTGGAGCCTTGACCATCAGTGCGGTAGACCCTTTCGATTGCCGAACAAACTGGGTGTCGATCCCTTCCGCCTTGAGCCCCTTCCGAACCATCTCGCCCAACGAATCATCGCCTAAGGCGCTCACCCATCGGGCTGGGTGCTCTAAGCGAGAAAGGCCGATGGCGACGTTCACTTCCGCCCCAGCAAAGGAAAGGTCGAGTTGCCCACCCTTTGCGAGCGGCCTGCCCCGACTCTCGCTCAAGTTGACCAGCGCCTCACCAAGAAGAACAATCATTCGGTGTCCTAACCTTCTGCTGCCCTTGTCACGTACTGTTTGGCAAGACTGGAGAGCCCGTTCCAATCGGCATGATGCACCAGTTTGAGGTCCACCAAGTTGCTACCCACTCCAACCGCCGGGCATAGCTTGAGGAACTGAGTCATGTTCTCAAGCGTGACTCCGCCCGTGGGGACGATCTTCACCATCGGCAGCGGACCAAGCACGTTTTTGATGTAGTCCAGCCCCAGAGTGCCCGCCGGGAAGAGTTTCACATAGTCGGCGCCGGTGTTGTGGGCGTGCTGAATCTCGGTGGGGGTCATGGCTCCGCACAGGACCGGAACACCTTCTTTGCGACACACCTCTACCGAATCGGGCTGAAGCGTGGGGGTGACAATGAACTGCGAACCCGCGCTGATCGCGCGAAGCACGTCGGCGGGTCGAAGAATCGTTCCCGCGCCGACCTGCGCTCTCTCGCCCAGCGATTCTCGCAGCGCCTCAATGCCATCGAGAGCGTTCGGCGTGTTCAGGGTCACTTCGACATAACGAATGCCACCCTCTACCAACGCCAAACCCGTTTGAAGAATATCAATTGGTTCTGCCGAACGAATGATGGCGACCACGCCTTTCATGGTTGAACGTTACACCTTTTCCTTCACTTCTCGCGCCTCGGAAACCCCGATTTAGCGTCCAATCTTCATGGAAACGCCAACAAAATTGCTCACAGGCTCTGTTGATACATCGTTTGTTCCACCGATCTCTGGCATATTGAACACATGATCTCGCCTGATCAGTTCGACATGAGAGCGGAAGTCGACCGGGCCATTGGTGAAGCGCCGATCACCGACCTCCACACCCATTTGTTCGCACCTGAGTTCGGCAAGATGAACCTGTGGGGGATTGATGAGCTCCTCACTTACCACTATCTCATCGCCGAATCACTACGCGCCGATCCCACCCTCTCTCCCGAACAGTTTTTCGCCTCCACCAAGTCCGAGCAAGCCGATTTTGTTTGGAAAACGCTGTTTGTCGACCGGGCGCCGCTGAGTGAAGCCACTGCCGGGGTCCTCACCGTCCTGCAAGCATTTGGTTTGGAAACCGAATCAACTAATCTCAAGCAGGCGAGAGAGTTCTTCGCCGACCAAGACCCGCGATCCCACCTAGACCGAGTGCTCGAACTGGCAGGTGTGCAGGCACTGGTGATGACCAACGATCCCACCGATCCGGCCGAAAGGGCGCTCTGGGACGCCGGAATCGAACCGGACCCTCGATTCCTCACCGCACTCCGAGTGGACAGAATGGTCGACGCCGACGAGGCAACGCTTCAGAAATGGGTGGATCGCATGAAGCCGCGATACGTCGCGATCTCGCTGACTGAAATTGGTTCTCTTCCCGAACCATTCTTTGCGATTTGTCGAAAGAACAATCTTCCCTTTGCGATCATGCTCGGGGTCCGGCGAGCGATCAACCCAAGGCTCGGACCTGCAGGCGATGGCGTCATCACCGCCGACCTATCCCGATTGGAAGACCTTGTCCGCAAGAACCCAGATATCCGGTTTTTGGTGACAACCCTTGCCCGCGAAAACGCTCATGGACTCTGCGTAGCCGCCAGGAAGTTCCCGAACCTGCTTCCCTTTGGCTGCTGGTGGTTCATGAACAACCCTTCGCTCGTGGAGGAGCAAACCCTGATGAGGCTGGAAATGCTTGGACCGACCTTTGTTCCTCAGCATTCCGATGCTCGGGTGCTGGAGCAGCTCATCTACAAATGGACGCACTCGCGAGGGTCCATCTCCAACGCTCTTGCCAAGCGGTTCAGCGATATGCCTGTTGCTCCCTCCCCAGATAAGATTCAACAAACCGCAAACGCACTAATGGGCGGAATCGCTCAAGGATGGATTTCATGACAATCGATCTCTCTTCAAAAGTAGCCGTAGTCATCGGTGGCACTTCCGGAATCGGCAAAGCGATTGCCCTCGGGCTCCATGCTTCCGGCGCGACCGTTGTCGCAACTGGAAGGCGAGTGATTCCAGAGGTCACCGAGTCGCTAGGAACAATCGGCGTGAGCACCGATGTCTCCTCCACCGAGTCGATTCAAGCTCTTAGAGATGCGGTTCTGGCCGAATATGGACGAATTGATATCCTCGTCAATGCGGCGGGAGTCACCTTTCGGAAGCCCACCGCAGAAGTGAGCGACGACGATTGGGCGACCCTCTTCGATACGAACGTGAACGGAATGCTCCGGGCATGCCGAGAGTTTTACGAGCCGCTGAAAGCCTCCGGGAGCGGGCGAATTCTGAACATCGCTTCCCTATCTAGCTTTGTCGCCTTTCACGAAGTAGCGGCATACGGCGCTTCGAAATCGGCCGTGTTAGCCCTCACAAAATCTCTTGGAAGCGAGTGGGCGAAGTTCGGAATACGAACCAATGCCCTTGTTCCGGGAGTATTCGTAACCGACCTGAACCGAGAGCTCCTGAACGGAACCGCAAGGGGCCAAGAGCTGCTGACGCGAACCCCGTTGAAACGATTTGGAGAGGTCTCGGAACTGGTTCCGGCAGCCGTTTTCTTGTGTTCAGACGGTGCCTCGTTCATCACTGGAACAAGCTTAGTGGTGGATGGAGGGTTTCTTGCCTCCGGCGTCAATCAGTGATCACGCGGCTCGAGAGAGCGTTTGTGAGTGGGTGACCCGGTCTCTTCCCGACCGCTTGGAGGCGTAAAGAGCGGCATCCGCTCTTTCCACCAGTTCCGACTGGTTCGCCATGCTCGGCTCTAGCGTGGAGAGCCCGATGCTAACCGTCACTTTCCGTAAGCGCCAAGAGGTCGAAGCCACCTTTTCACGAAGTCGCTCCGCCACCTGTTGCGAGGCTTTGGGATCGGCATTGACCAAGATGATGCAAAACTCCTCGCCACCGTAGCGCGCAACAATGTCGCCCTTACGAGCCGCTCGCTGGAAGATTCGACCAAGCTGCCGCAGAACGTAGTCGCCTTCTTGGTGTCCAAACGTATCGTTGAACGCTTTGAAGTGATCCACGTCGATCAGCATGACCGAGAGCGGAGCCCCGGTCCGAACCGCCTGATGGTAGTACTTCTCCAAGAATTCTTGGAACGCTCGGTGGTTGGTAAGTCCGGTGAGTCCATCGGTGGTTGCCATTTGGTGCAACCGCTGATTGGCGCGACTCAACTGCTTGTTCTTCTTTTCGAGCATCGAAGCAAGGCGATTCGCCACGCTCACTTGCTCTTCCAACAGTCGCTTTTGCTCGCGCTGCTCGGAGACGTCCACGAACGTGCTCACTGCGCCGAGAACGGCATTGTCCTCTGGCGAGACCACCGGGGCCGCGTTCACATTGAGCCATCGAGTAGATCCGTCTCGCATGATGTAACCCAGTTCGACATTCTCGCTTACCAAACCTTGGTCCAGAGCACGGATACCGGGGCGCTCGCTGTGGTCGATCGGTTCATTCAGCGCGTTGACCACTTCCACCACGCCCGGGCTCTTGTAATCGCCCGATGGCAGCTTTTCGATGCCGATCATCCGAAGAGCGGCGTCGTTGTAGAACACGATCTCAGCTTCCGGAGAAAGCAGGGTCAATCCGGCTTGCATCGAGTTAACGATCGCCCGCATCAACGCTTCCGACTGCACGATCTCTTCATGCTGACGGTGGATCTCGGTGAGGTCTTGGACCGTTCCAATAATTCGGCCATCGACCATCAACCTTCGCGCACTTGCTCGAACGTACTTCTCCGTTCCATCCGCCGCAATCACCCGACCTTCCAAAGTTCGCGGAACGCCGTCTCTCACCACGCCCAGAAACGCCTCAGCAAACCGTTTTCGATCCTCGACGTGGAAGTGGTTGAAGATCGCTCGGAAGGTTGCCGTGGTCTGAATCTCAGACGTTGCCGAGTATCCGTACAAGCGCTTGAGCTGAGGGGACCATGTGAATTCGCCCGTGTGAACGTTCCCTTCAAAACTGCCAACACCGGCCAGTTCTTGCGCATCCAAAAGGTCGGCACGCATGCGCATAATGTCGCGTTCGGCCCTGATTCTTTGGGTCTCCTCCACCAGTTGGATGAACACCATTTGCTCGCCCAAGATTTCCGCTCTTGTCGAACAACATTCCAGGATTCGCCGCTCCCCTTCTAGATTGCAGATCTCCACTTCTTGGCGCAGCGAATCTTTTCGACGTGCGGCACGGAAGAACTTGCCCAGCGTGGTTCGAGACGCTTCGTCCAGAGACTGAAGCAGGTCGGTCGACCGTCGCGGGCGACACTCTTCGGAAAGACTCAGGTGCCGAAGGGCGGCTCCGTTGATCTCAAGATCGGTTCCCCGATCGTTCATCAGCAAGAAGCCATCCACCGCCTGATCGAAGAGGACGCGGAATTTTCCTTGGCTCAGATACTGCTCGGTGACATCGTAAAACAGCCACGCTTCGCCCGTTTCTAAGGCGAACCCGGAAAGGTGGAAGTATCTGGCCCCACCCTTGCCCTGCCGGAACGGAACAGTTGGTCGCACCGAGTACCGACTCTTTCGAATCGACTTTAGGAGTTCTTGGGCGGTCGCATAGTCGCTGCCCGCCACTCGCTCTAACCAAGCATCGAAAGTGGCAACCGAGTCTCGCTCCGCGCCGATCATTTCGTGACCGCGTCGATTGATCCAGACCTTGTCGCCTTCAACAAAAACCGCACCGACCGGAAGGCGGTCGATCATGGTTCGAAGCGAATCGTGCTGTTGTTGTTTGACAACGTTAGAGCGTTGCTCGCTGGTGACGTCCGCCATCGCGCCCACCGCGCCCGTGATCTTTCCATCCGCGGATCGAAGCGGAAAAGCCGAAAGCAGAACGTCTCGCTCGGTTCCATCATCCAGGTGAAGGGTCATGGGGATGTTGTTGAACGGGCTTCCGTTGAACACCTCTCCCAAAATCCTATCGACCCCTTCATTCACCCCTTCACCGTGCAGAACGTCGCGAATATCTTGCGTGAAAGTGATGAACGATTGAACACCGGTTAGCTCTTCGCAGGCCGCGTTCCATTCAAAAACCAGCCCTTCTGAATCCACGGTGAATGCCGCAATCGGGATGCCTCTAAATAGTTCTTCAAATCGTTTGGAAGCAACCCGGTACGCCTCGTTGGTGATCTCCAGGCTTTCTAGGGCTTCCTGCAAACGGTGCTCGATCTCTTCCGGATTGTTTTCGGGGGGTTGTTCCTCAGGTCCAGGAACGTCGCCGAAAGGAACGTCTCCATAGCCGTAACCGGAGACGCAGACCAGAAGGGCGGCGAGAATCGCAAACAGGAACGGATGAGCCAGACCTTCAGAAACGCTCAACCAACCCCAGGGAGACATCCCCTGAAGTTGATTCAGCATTTCGATATCGGCACCGAACATCTTGCGACGAAAGGGTGGGCGTGGATCAACGGTCACCGTCGTACGTTCAGTGACAATTGGGCACACTTGGCCTTACCTGAATGTTCGGACGGCGACTTTCCGTTCCGCAGGGATGTTGTAAGAAGGAAGTACCCGCAATTGTGCGGGTTCGGGGTCTTCTAGTCTTTCAACGGCACCCAGATTTCAGTGACAAGTTCCGATTCTGGAACCTCGCCGGGCATGTTTAGATACCGCTCGAAGCACAGACCCTCGGCGGCGATAAAGTTGTTATCTGGCATGTCTTGACCCATGAACCGGTTCCAAGCGTCACCCAGGCCAGAGTACGGTCCAACGTACTTGCCAACCACATACTTGCCCCCTGGGACCTCCAACAAGTCCAGCCCATCCGTAAGGTTCTCTGGAACGGCGGATAGCTCCACCCCAGCCGCGGATCGAAGTTGGTCGGATGGCACCTGGGAGGGGTCGTCGAAGTAGATCGCGATCGGACCGGGAAGGGTTGGGAGGCTGAACGCATGCGGCATGAGCGCTTGGAAAGCGCCTCCGATCGTGTCGTACGGCCCGACATGGTGTCGGACGACAAGCGTTTTGGGTTCGATAGTCTGAGTTTCTAGTTGCATAGCGGCATCGCCTCGGAAAATGATCTCCACCTTTCGACCGACGTGAACATCACTCGGACAAGGGAGGAACGGGTTCCCGCCTTTCGCTCGAAACTCGACCGGACTGCGGTGGAACTTCTCGCGAAAAAGTCGAGAGAACGCCTCTAGCGAGTAGCCCGCATCGATGGCGATCTCACTGACAGTTCGATTGCTCGAGAGCAACTCTAGCGCGGCGCGCTCCAATCGGAGTCGACGAACGAGGTCGATCGGCGTCTCTCCGATGAGACCCGCGCAGACTCGGCTGAAGTGAAACGGGCTGAATCCCGCTCTCTCCGCAAGCTCGCCGCTCGTCCACGGCCGGTCAAGGTCGGCTTGGATGTCCTGGACAAGCTGCGAGAGTCGGCTTTCGTGATCGATGCGAGCGATGGATTTCATTTCCTGCCGATCACTTTACGGCTGTGGTCAACGCAATGCTTTGACCGAAACTGCGGACATCTTCAAGGCACTCATGAATCTAGCCCTGAGGCCGTGTAAGTAAAAAAAATGGAGCCATAGACCTGAGTTAGGGTGAGGACCGCGGTGATACCCCGCGGTGACCTAATCCGACCCCGTAGTAGTTCAAAGCCCGGCTTAAGGTTGGATCAGCCCTTCTAAGGCGCTGAGCTCGGTTCCGTACCCTGACCGAATCTCAGCGGCAAATCCGTTCGACTCCTTCTCCCATTGACTTAGTTTTTCAAATAGTTGGATTCTGGCCGACCCATTCAAGTTATCAAGTTTTTCAATCTCTTTTTGCCCACCGAGCGACTCGATGACTTTACGAGTTCCCTGGCTTTGGTAATCCCAGGCTCGCGCTAAATCTGAAACGAGTGGTTTAAAGGCACCGAGAAGTGCGCTAGCTTTTCCTTGAAGAGTCTGCACACGAACTTGAAGTGATTGAATAACGACGTCGGGATCCGAACCTGTGCGAACCTTTAGGTTCCCAGAACCATCTTCTTCTTTCGTAGGATTTTCAAAGCGGTCAATGTCTTTGAGGATCGACGCCACCGTTGCAGCTATTCGAATGTGACCACTGTTCGTTTGGGCTATCCATCCTTTTTCTAGAGGTAGACCTTGCTCACCATCTCTAAATAGCTCACGAAATTTCGCAAAGTAATCATTTGCCTGCTCGCTGACACCTAAGGCCGAAGATTTAAGAATTTCAAACTTCTCCCTTGCGCCAAGGGCAACTTCCCGTTGAATTACCAGCGCGTCGGCAACCGCAATCACGTCTTCAATATCTTTTAAAAACTCGGGTTCTTGCTTCTTCGGAGGCACGACAAGATTGACAAGACTAATTCCGATCGCTACAAATGGCGAAGACGAACCGCCAAGCAGTCCCTCAAGCAGCGTTTGACCCTTCGGTACTCGTTTTCCAAGCTTTTGCACCTTCTTGACGAAGTTCGGTGAAATTTCTGCGACATTAGATAAACTTCCGAATCGAAGTTGGCTCTCTGCAGTCTGCGCTTGCTTAACTAGGCCATCAGCCATAGAGCCGATAAAGCCGACACATCTCGTAAGAGTTTCCAACCGGGCTTTCATAACGTCGATCTCACGCCTCCGTTTCAACCGATCCAAAGTGGTTTGTGCTTCGTCCCTGGTTTGAACAAAGGTCGTAAGCAGTTTCAAATCAGCGGTGATTTTCTCTAGCGTTTCTTTAGTTTTAGTAGAATCAACTTTCTCGCTTTCTAGCCTTGCTCGGAGATCGTCCAATTTCATTTGCGCTGCCGCGAGATTTCGAGAAGCGATAACTGACCGGGATTGATAAGCCTGTTCAAGGACACGCAATCGTTCGCGAAGTTCGCTAACAAGATCGCTTGGGGTTTCAACATTTTGGCCCTGAAACAGTGGCGCGGATCGAGGAGGGTTGGCAGACGAGACGCCATAAGCGAAAAGAAATACGAGACTAGTTAGTAAAGGGCGAGTTCGCATACGGGAGCATATTAACTGAACTAGCAAAATAATACAATGCTTTACACAACAGAGCCGTTTGAGCAACAGAGGGTTTTCTACTTGCGTGACTGCCTTCGTTGGGAGAACGCTGGTCGTGGAATCCAGAACCCTAAGCCGAATTTGATGCTCACTTAAGAAAGGTGGCGAAATCCGGTCGAAATGTCTACAAAACCTTCTGCGAGAGCTCTTTAAATCCAGTTGTGATTCCAACTCGAGCACTTTTCTTTAGAACTTCTTCTATCAAGCATAAGAACCTTTCTCAAAATTCCAGGCCTGCAAAGCAATTCCCACGAGGGCATTCTTTTCGCCACCTCTCCGATCGCCAATATCGGCAGTTTATTCACGAAAGCTGAGGTTAACCCATCTATGAGAAAATCGCCGTCCAAGATCAACTCTTTATGACCTGTTTACTACCCAAAGGATTGTCTCGTCTCCTTGTGTCGCGTAAAGCGCCAGAAAGTGGCCCTTCAAGTACTAGTTTAGGAACGCACCCTATTGATCAGCACCATTAATTGAGCGATCACATGAGGTGCTGTTGAAGTGAACTCCCTCCTAAATAGTGGAGTAACGAACCTATCGAGCGCAGAAAGCTTTACGAACCTCTATTGCTATGAAAGTGGTCCATAGAGACGTATGACTGCATCAAGTATTGCGTGCGCTACTGCCAATCGAGAAGAGCGAAGAAGGAGTTTTTCGCGGTTTCCGACGTTCGTTACGAACCCTAATTCAACTAGGCAGGCGGGTCCCTGAAAATCGAGCACCGAAAGTCTACGATGCTGGGACTGGCTCTCAAGTTTTACTTTGCGATCTCTGAACTGGAGTGCTGATACAACGGCAGCCTGCACACCATCGGCAAGCTTTTTGTCGGCTGCATCTCGATAGAAAGTCTCAGTTCCATTGGCGCTTGCAACACCGGCATTAAGGTGGAGGCTAATGAAGAGATCGCATCCCGCGGCAGTTGCCATTTCATCGCGTGCACGCACTGGGGTGATATCACTTCTCTCGTCACGAGTAAGAAAAACATCAATTCCACGTTCGAAACCGACAAACTTTATGGCCAACGCGTAGGCCAATGCCACGTCTGCCTCAGAGACGCCCGCCGAGATTGCACCCGGGTCGTAAACGTTCGGAGATACGTTTCCTAGACCATGTCCTGGATCGATGCAGAGTCTTTTTGCCATTTCGTCTCATCCCTCTTGTGACCGTGGGGCTGTCGACATGCTATCACGTTGGTACAAAACTTTCAGCACCAAGAAGACCAGCGCAAGAAATTTAACATAATTTCTCCTGGCTTTTTTGAATTTTGCGTCGGTACCGCTAGCTCAATCTCACCTGAGGCAAAGACTCAGAAGTTCGGACTGCCGTAAGCCTTCCAAGAAATGGAAACAGTTCCAGGATAGCGCCGGACCTTAGGTGCAAGCTCCATTTTCGGGGCTCGATCCAGATACAGGCTTGTCACCTTGGTCGATCAGATCGACAAATCCACCTGGGATTGCGCAGATTAGCGAGTTGAAATGGAGCCGATGACCGGATTTGAACCGGTGGCCTGCTGTTTACGAAACAGGAAAAGCAAGTATATTTACCTGGCTCTTAGGTTCAAAACACCCCTCCCAGACCATAGTAGAAATCTTTTCCAAAGGGACAGTAAAAGGGACAGTGAACCAGTCCCATCGCGGAAAAATCCCTTGCAAGCGGACCTAGACGCTTGTCTACATTCATAGAGTATCGCCTATTGAGGCCGCTTCTGAAGCTCTATGAAGAACACCGAAACTCTACCGCTGGACCTCCAGTTCTCATTCCCCAAACCCGCACCGACCCTTGCGGAGAAGTGGATAATCCCACCCTTCTCGGTCTTTGACACGAAGCAAGGATACTGGTCGACCCGCAAAGCAAAGTGGCTCGCTCTCGGTATCGAATCCGAAGTTGGCCGTGGTGAAGAGCTTACGTACCGCAAGCTCGATGAGACCCGATTCAAAACCGCGAAGCACACCAACAAGAAGTCGACCTCGACCTTTGATCCTGTCCTTTGCGAAGTACTTCTCCGTTGGTTCTCTCGGCCAGGCGCTTCGGTCCTTGATCCTTTCGCGGGCGGAAGCGTTCGAGGCATAGTCGCTGGTTCGCTCGGGATGCACTACACGGGCATCGAGCTCAGGGAAGAACAGGTCCTCGCGAACCGCGCCCAAATCGATCGCATTCCCGTCGAAGTCCAGCCCTCCTGGATAGTTGGCGACTCGAGCGAACTCGTTTCTTCCCTGCCGGGCTCCTTCGACTTCGTGTTCTCTTGCCCGCCCTACGCCGACCTTGAGGTTTACAGCGATGATCCTCGCGACATCAGCACCATGGAGTACGAGCGGTTCCTCGCCACCTACTCGAGGATTATCGGCGATGCTTGCGCGAAACTCTCTGACAACCGGTTTGCCGCATTTGTGGTTTCGGAGGTCCGGAACAAGAAGACCGGGATCTATCGTGGGTTTGTGGCCGACACCATCAGGGCATTCGAGGCTGCTGGGCTTGGGCTCTACAACGACGTCGTCTTGCTCAACAACGTCGGCACGGCGGCCATTCGGGCGAACCTGAACATGAACACCCGCAAGCTAGTGCGGGTGCATCAGAACGTCTTGGTCTTCGTGAAGGGCGATCCGAGGAAAGCCGTGGAGTGGATCAACGGCGGAAGCGATCAGCTTGGTCGATCTGCCGCATGATGGTTCGCGCGTTGGTGAGGCGAGGCTTCATGCCCATCTTTCGGGCGATCTCGCGCGCTCGATCGTTGTACGCCTTGGCGGCGGCCTCAGCGGCGAGATTCATGGCGGCTTCCGAACCATCGCCCGCGTACCAGGCTTTGCGGGCGGCGATCAGATTCGTCTTGGCTTGTTCGAAGTTCATGTTCTGAGCTTGGCGAAGCACGTGACGTTAAGCAAGCCTTTTTGGTTAAGTGATACAAACTAACCAATGCAGTCATAGCCTAATTTTCGAATATTCTTTTCGGCATGAGGCTGCCGGATTTCGTCCTAAGTTTGGACCGTCGTGCGGTTATCCGGGTGACTGAGCCATCGTTTGAGCTTCGCATCGTTTGGGATGAGGAGATCCCAGACCTTCCATCCCCGAAGACGATTTACGAATTGAACGACGGTCGTCGTTTTGGGGTCGTTAAGTGGATCGGAGACATAGCGCCATACAGGCCCGAGGAACTTCAGAGATTTGCGCAACGTGCGACTGAGTACCTGTTGGACCGCTGGAACGAAGGTGCCCCCGCCGATTGAAGCAGGGGCATGGTTAACTTTTCGGACTTTTTCGTTATCCCGTGTTCGGTCTGAAGATCGGTTTGATGAAGCGGTTCAAGTTTGCCTTCGCATTCAGAGCTAGCTGAACCTCGCCCCACGCCGAAGGGTGAAGACCATCGTGACTGTAAACCCCGATGATCTGAACGGTGACACCAGCGGCGGGAGCAGAAGAGAAGGGACTCGCGCCAACCACCGTGATCGTATTGCCCGTGTTGGAGTTGATGAACCGATCCTCTCCGTTGATTCGGCAGATGCACCGGTAGTAGAAGCGCCGCTTTAGCATGTTCACGGGACCATCAAGGTTGATCGCAGTGGTAGTTGACCCAGCCGCCGTCACACCCGACCAGACGACTTGTGGATTAGAGGTTCCCCACGAGTGTGGACTCACGCCCGATCCGACGGCGTCAACCAACTTCCAGTCCCAGATGTAATCGACCTTCTTTTCGGCGACGAGTTCGTTGAGCGCTGCGAGATAGTTCGTTACATACGTGCCGTTCGCATTCGACTGAGAAGCAGGATCGAGCGCCGTGGCGGGCGTCGTGAATGAGCTAACCGGACCGTGACAGGCGATGTAGATTCCCGCTGGATTGATCCTCTTGAAGAGGCTCGCGATGGCGTCATGCTGACCTTTGTAGTCTGCGAGGGTGTACCCACCCACTCCGACAAAGCTATCGTTCACTCCATGCTCATTGAGGAGCACATCAGCAAACTGCATGACGAATTCATGCCCATCGTTTCGGTTCGCCGACGGGTTCTCGTAAGAGAGTGTCGTTGGTCGATTGCCGGTGTACGAAGAGAAGTTGATCGCCATTGTCCCACCGCCTGTCGCGACCATGAAGAAGGGTGCCGAGACCTCGGGATCTTGGAGCCACTTCGCCGCTGGGCCTGGAAGGTCAAGATAGGACGAATCTGCGGGACCGTCGGTGAAGGTTGCCCCATTCCCAGCCCCGACCGCTCCGAAGTAAGTCTGTCCTCGATCAGAGAAGGCAGCTCCGCTGTCGAGACGACTCGTACCAAGAATGAACACGGCCTTTTGCCCGTCGGCTGGAATCCCGATCAAGAAGGCAGGCGCAGGAACGTTTTGACCGTTCACGAAGGTGAGTCCGGCTACTCTTGATCCACCGCCAATAGGGGCCGTGAGGGCCAATGCAGCCGCATCGTCTGCCGGTCTCGCATAGAAGTCCTGCTCATAGTACGTGGTGGTTGTCGGCCCCATCATTGACGGCAAGAAGATGCCATCAGTGCGGTTCAGCGACGCGAAGGCAGTCCGAACCCATGGACAAAGCTCGCGGGTCGCGAACTCAAAGTGTTGAAGACCGAACTGCGACGGAAGGATCCAGTCCGAAACAACCGCTTCTCCGACGAGTAGTCGGACGTCACGAGCCCCGTTGAACGTGACCGGGACGCATGGACCACCATTGTTCGGGTGCGACTGGTTTCGAGTTCCCGTGATCGGCGTTGCAACCATTTCGAAGCCTGATCCGATGATGTCGACATTACTCAGGCCGGCATCTGATTCGGATGCTCCAATGGTCGTGTTGCGTCTCCAGTTAACGTAGACGACCGCGAGCGCCTTCCACTTTCCCGCTGCGACGTGCTGCTTGATCCGGGTGACATACCTGGGCGACAGCTGGACGTTTTCGCCGTTGCAGACGGCATTCCCCAAATGGCTCTGAGTCGCGAAGATTGGGCGTTCGCCGTTAAGGCTGAACTCTCCTACGTCGGAGTAGTTAAACGGGATTCCGTGCCGAACGAACCCCGCGATCATGCCTCCTCCCAAGCCACGTAGGCGATGGAACCTGTACTTGCGATGATCGCAAGATCAATGGTCTCCTCGATCCCGATCGGGATGGTTTCACCGGGCTGAATTCGTCCCATCTTCGACGTCGCATTGATGGTTGGGATCACCGCTCCCGCCGCGACCTTTCGGTACCAGATATCGCCGGAGGAACCCGCGTTGTGGACCCACACCACGATCCGGCCACTCGTGTTGGCACTCACCCCACCAGATTCAAAGAGACGCCTTGCCGACCCCGCACTTACCGTGTTGGCTTCGAACTGACAAAGGCGCTTTGCTGTCGTCCAAACTTGCACGGTGCCCGTTACGACTCGGGTGCCCAGTAGCCTTGAACAGTGAAGCGCAGGGTCCAGCCCGACGGTGCCTTGTACTCGAAGGAGTCGCCCACCGGAAGCAGTACTTGAGCCGATCCGGACGAGAGATCGGCCGTTGCCGCCGAAGTGGAAGAGACCACCGCGTAGGCTGTTCCGCTCGGACCGCTTCGCACCTCAAGTGTTTTCCGTGTCGCGGATCCTGAGGTGTTTTCCCACTCCACCATAACGATGAGCAGTTGGGCGTTCGCGGGCACAGAACCCGGAGCAGATGCGCTTCGCCAAGTGTCGTCGAGCGTCAGACTTACGTCCGCCGGAGTGACGAAGTGCGGGCGTAGAAGACCCGATACCGTTGCCTCGGTGGTGGTTGGGGTCCGAGCGATGATGACCACGGACTTCGCCGTTACATCGGCTAGCGTCTGACCAGGCGAGACGCACTTCACTTGGTAGGTTTCGCCCACGTGCGCGTCCGGCACCTGAATGCGGGCGACCGAAGAATTGGCGAGCGCGAACCGTTCGCCTGACGAATGAGTTGGCAGCGCTGAGAGGCGGATGCCGCGAAGCAAGCGAGAGAGGGTGTATTGGTTGGCTCCGGTTAGAGTTGCAGTTGAGAACCCAACGATCTCGTCCCCGATCCACGCCCAGTTTTGCCCACCATCGACGGCAACGTCTTCGAGCGTTTCTAGTTCGCCTTCCGAATCACTAAGATCAACGCCGACAGTGTTCGTCAGGTCCCTCACTCCGATGCTCGCGCCCGAATTGGAGAGTGCGGAAGTCGTCTCGCCGAACACTCCTCGCCCGGAGATGAACGGTCCCTCGATGTACTCCGTTGCCCCTGGGGGGAGGTACCAGACTTGAGCACCTGACCACCCCGTCTCGCCCGTCGCTGCGACATAGAAACCTGCCGTTGACGAGTGCGCGTCGATTACTTCCCTCTCGGACCAACAGTCGAATGCAGACGGGACCACGGGATATTCCTTTGGTGCGGCGTTGCCCGTGCTGCCTGAGACAACTTGGATTGAGACGTCGGAGTCCTCGATCACCGCGGTGACGCTCACCGCTCCGATTGGAGCAAGCTTCATAGAAGTGATCCGGGCCGTCACCGACCTCGACGGCCGCACGTTCACGCTGATCCGATCACCAGGCGCGAGCTGCAGAGCCGCCATCGGAAGGGTCAGATTCAGCTCTTCGTTCTCCGACCAGGCACGATCGATCTCTCGCTTTGCGATTTTGAGAGCCTCATCACCGGTTAGGACCAATCCTGTTGGGATCGATTGGTCTGAAACGTTCCCTTCGGTCTGTCGCCAATCGCTCATCGAGCCGACCTGATACAGCGACGAAGCGTCGAAGTACTGCACCGTCACCCGTGCCGGCAGATCGTCCTTCCGGAGGCGCTTTCGGCTGATCCGGATACCCTTCGCTCCGTCCTCGGCGGTCCCTAACCAGTCGTCGGGAATCGGGAAGATTGATCCGCTACCTCGAGGGATGAACCGTAGAACCCCGTCGACCTCCACGATGTCGATGTCGTACACCCGGCAGAGCTGCTCAATCGCGTTGCGGACGGGTTCTCTGGTCGACCAAACGAAGCCCGTGACAGAGAGCGAAGCGACGGCCGTAACGTCGATCTCACTGGCCTTGAGACCAACCGAGCGGCAAAGGTCGCTCAGGACGTCCGCCGCGCTCACGGCGTCGGTGACAATCTCGGCTGAGATTTGCGGGATGGTGTTCCCATAGGTCCGGAGGTTGAGGTCCTCGAACACTGCGTAGACAGTGCCCCGAAACGCGGGTGTGTTACCGCTGAGGCCTTCGGATCCCGCGATGATCGAGACCACCGCCTGGTCCTCGGCACCGCGGCGAATTGTTGCCCCGTGCTTGTTGAGGGTGACCGTCGAGGGGCCAGAGGCCTGATACACCACCTCGTCGTTGAACCAGATCCGTTTGATCCAGTGGTTTCGATAGCCGAACGTCCCTCGACCGGGGTCAATCGAAGGATCGGGAAAGAAGATCGCGCCTTGGCAGAAGCCGACGGCAAAGGTCGTGAAGTAGACCCACTCGCTTCCTCCTCCCTTCTTTCCAGCAGAACGCTTCTCGCCCCTGAGGTGGTCTCCAGCTGCGTTCACTCGCCTAGCCCAGATGACTTGCCCGCCGACACGACCGGATCCCCAAATGCGCGGCCACGGCGACCCGAAGGAGCTCCCAGAGAGCCGAAGGTCGGAGAGTTTGCCGTTATCGAGGTTCGGGCGCTCCGGGAAAAGGAAGCCGCCAACGACGATGCCCGCTTGGAATCCGGTCCGTGGATCTCCTCCCGTCGAAGCGGCGATGCCTGCACCGATCAAACCGATGCCAATGCGACCGATAGCGGAGGTGCTCACTTCACGCTCCTCGGGAGCACTCGCCAGACCGACCGGAGATTCTCATAGAACTCGTCGGTCGTCGGTTGCTCAATCACCTGCATGACCGTCGGTGCGCTGGACGCATGGATGAAAGTCTCTTGCCCTTGTTCGTTGTGGCTCAGGATCGAGATGTGTCCCACTCCGCCCTTGACTTCAGAAACCACGATGTCGCCCGAGGTGATTTCGTTCCCGTCGAGAAAGACTTCGCCGCAGAACTTCGAGAGCTCGCGTTCGATGTTAGCGACCTGGTCGACCCGTCTATACTCGCGAACGTCCTCAACCTCTACGCCCATCTCTTGAAGGGAGACAACGAGAAGCCCAGAGCAATCAAGACCAACACCGGGAACTCGGCCGTGCCACTTGAATGGCGTCCCGATGTGCTTTCGAGCAAAGGTGTCTAGAGTGGGTTCCATCATTGCCGCCCCACCTGCGTGATCTGCTCGTTTCCTGGGAGAAAGTGCTCGCCGTGGAAGTTCACGCCGTTGCCGAACTGTTCGCACGTCGAACCGATACGAGGCTCGGTCACCCCGCCTTTGTCGTCGTACTTGAGCTTCCGGTTGCATCCGGCCGTTAGCACCGCCTGGTCGCCCGGTGCGATGGGGAACGGGAAAGGGAGACGAAGCTCAACCTTTGCGACGCTTCCTGTGAGCAGGGTGTGATCTTTGATCTCCCTCTCGATCCCATCGTTGGCACCGGAGATGAACCGCACGTACCCGTAGGTGTAGAAGGCCGTCGGAGCGCCCTCGCTTGAGAAGCGGACTTCTTTTGTCGTTGGTGCGGTCGAAACCGTGCGAGTCGCCCTGATCGAGCGCCCTTGGACCGTTCCGGCCAGGTTGACCTTACACTGAGCATCGCCGAGTCTTCGGCACCTGCAAAGCTTGGTCGTCTCATCGCTCGACGCCACACGGATTCGCGAGGACAATCCTCGTTGCTCGAACTCAAACTTGCCGTCTTCAATCGAAAGCTCGCCGAGGCTTCCCTTCTGGAGTATGAGTTCGCCCGCACCGAGGTTTAGGCGATCCACCAGCGTGAGCACGTACTCGGCACCGTCAAACGACCCAGCGTCGATCAGATCCTCGTCGACTCGGTTCTCACGAGCAATGCCCTTGATGGAAGAGTTATCAACCGACGCGCCAACGGAAGACGCGAGGGCCGACATCTCCACCGCCTCTGTTGGGAAGTGGTCGACTCCGCCGACGGTAAGCACTTCGTCCGCCGACGTGTACCCGTAAACCGACCCGTCGAAGAGAGTGATGCGGGCAAGGATCGCCGGAAGGAATGCGCCCGAGGAGATGGCTGTTAGGAGCGGAGTCGAGATGTTTCGAGGCATCGCCTCCCGGTACGATGAGAAGAGAGACCCATTCTCGGCGCTTACTGGAACGAAGCTCACGAACGCGACGTTGACAAGAAACTAGGATAAAGTGGAAGTTGCCTCTCTTGAATGGAGGGACGTTCCCAATAATCATATTGACTTTCAATAGTAAGACAGATACACTCCGAGGCGATGCTAGTGAAGGAAAAAGAAAAGGGACTTACATCATCAGATGTTGAGAAGCAACTCGTAGAGTTCCAAACCTTCATAGCGACGAATTCGATTGGGACAGACAAGACGCGAGAGGAAGTTAACAACATCCTCAAGAGCCTTTTAGGAATTCTCCGCCAAGGCTTAGCCGAGCCTCGTGAAGTCTACATGCTTGCGAGAGAATTGCCGTTCATCCTGAGTCGATCACACCGCTCTCAGGAGGTCCAGGCAAACTCTGGCGACTGATCCCAACCGCGAAAAACGACGCAAAAGGCAGGAAGAGCGGGCCAAGGCGCTTGAGCACGTACGAGCCAAGATCGAGTTGCTCCGCAATGATCCTCTTCACCAGGTTACTCTGATCGATTTGCTCCAAATTGACTTCGTCTTGAGTGAAGATTCCCCGAACGAGCACGAAATTCGCATAATCGAGGAGGGAAGAAAGACCTCTTGGAGCAGCCTCTCAGTGCAAGCCGTTGCTGCCTTGATTGGACTCTTCTTTTGGGTTCTGATCTTGGTGGCTGCTTGTGTTGTAATTCATTGGTTGAATACAAATCACCCAAAACTTGTGAAAGTTGAGCTTGTTACTGCAATCTTTTCATCCATCTTCGTTGGGTCCGGAGTAGCCCGAATATACAGTTTCCATTCCTCCAAGTCGAAGGAGAACAAAGGAGAACAGCCTAGTCCCTAATCTCCAGGATCCGAAGACCCGACGTCGCTCCGATATTTAGCGCTTCTAGGTTTAGCGAGAGTGAGTCTGTGTCGAACCGGACCGGAAGGTCGAACAGCCCCGCCCATGCGATCTCAGCACCATCAGCAGGCGCACTAGTGAAGGTGACTATGCCAGTCGAAGAGTCCACGGTCCATCCGCTAGTTTGTTCGACCCCGCCGACCCAAAGGCGAAACGGAGCCGGAACGAACGTCGGCAGCGGCCTTGAGACCTTGCGGTTGACGATGGTCGAACCGGACTCGTACCGCCGCTGAAGCTGGAATGCGGTCTGCGTTCCGTTGCCCGTGGCGAAGACGTGAGGGGTTCCGAGCGGCCATGCGGACGACCCTAGTTGCTTCGTGTAGCCGACATAGAAGTCGCTCCAGTCTCGGCACCTGAAGCCGTATAGCCTCCCTTGCCTCGCTTCGAAGAAGGCGCGGATGCGCTCAATCGTCGTTTCGTTGTAAACCTGCAGGGACAGTTCGAACTCGACGCGAGAACGCGCCCATTGCCCGATCCGCTGTTCGAAGCCCGACTCACTCGCAAGGACAAGCGTGTTGAACGACCGACGGACTGTTAGACCGCGAGCGATGTCGTCAGGAAACCGGACGTCGTGGAAGGACACGAACCCCGATACGACGACCTTTTCAGCCTCATAGAAGCTGGAGTTTCCCTAGGGTCGCTGGGATCATTGCCCCCAAAACACTGTCGGAAATCCCATACGACTCCGCCAGTTTTGGAATATCAATCTGTTTGTCTGATGCGGCAGCTACAAAATACTTGTGAATGACGCTTTCATCAGGGTCTACCCACACAGGTTCTGGCCCCCGTCGATAACCGAGAAATGAGAACTTTCTGAAAGCGTTCGCGTATGCCGCATCGGTGATTGCGTTATTTGCATGCATATGGCGAACAATCGATTGCATTGAGACCTTCCAACGTTTACGTAGCTTTCCAAGCAACGGTAGGTCGGGAATACTTGGAACCTCTGCTTCTAGTGTTTGCCAAGGTGCTAGAAACTCGATTGCGAAACCGAAAGCCATCGCCTCGATAATGTCAGTCCGAGCATCAAATGCGATATCTCGATGCATGACAAGGTGCCCAAGTTCATGGGCAACATCTAGCCGTAGCCTTGCGGGATCAGTGACATTTTGATTTAGAAAAATATAAGGAATCCCAGCCGTCCAACAAGCAAATCCATCCAGAAACTCACTGTATTCATTGACGAAAAAGACTCGAACGCCTTTCGACTCGACAAGTTTAATGACGTCGCTTATTGGCCCCCATCCCAAACCCCAAGATATGCGAAGGTTTTTCGCAATCACCGCCCCAATTTCTCGGGCCTCTGCTAAGCCGTTGGCTTCTGGACTTGGACTTGATGGTACGGCAATCTTCGGATACCTTATCAAACTCGCAACCATCGGCTCCAGGCTTGAGTGTCCGACAACGGCGTAGTACATCGCTTTATCTCGCACCGCCGCAGGGCACCTGCTGGGTTTCCGAAACGACAGCGCAGTATCGGGCTCCAACCATTCCCTTTCAGGAGAAAAGAACGCAAGGGGAAGACCTGTAGCTCTGCTCAAGTCACTTGAGTGCATGGTCCAGTCCAACTCCCACTTTTCGATCCTCGCGATTTGGGACTGTGGGCGACGAATTCTTGCCGCCAATTCGGATTGGGTTAGCCCCGAATAATATCTTGCAAGCCGAACGGGATGAATCGGTATTTTGTTCACTTACGCCAGCTCTGGTTTAAATTCCACTTCGTAGGCTTCAACAAGACTCTGCGGCTTCTCCTTCTTCGAAACAATTGCTCGCTGCGCCCATCGAATCACGTCATTGTGCAAATCCATTCTCGACGGCTTTGTTCCGAACACAAAATGAATCTCCGGTAGTTCCTCGTTATCCTCTTGCCGAAAAACTCGGAGCGCATAGCCGTACAATTCGCCCTGATCGGTGGACGAAGAGTGGTCAACCAGCGTTGGTAATACGAACTGCAGCGGTTGCACGACATCCTTCTCTCGGCCTTTCGCGTGAATCGTGTAAGCGTCATTACTCTCCAATTGGGCAAAGTAGGGAGCGAACTTGTGCCACGATTCGCCATCGTGAAGCTCAATCCAGTTTCTCCTCTCGTTCTCTTTCGTAATCCGAACGAAATCACCGCGATCCCCAAGTTCCTTCAGTGCGAAATCCAGCCAATCGGTGCGCTCGGACGGTCCAACGAACGCACTAGCGAGTTTTGGGTGGCGAGCCAAGGCTACACGATGGGCGTCATCCGCGCATTGCAGAATCACCTGCAACTCACGTGAACGGCTTTGAACGAGAGATTCTAGTGAGATCACCATGTATATTTTGACGCAGAATTGGTCGAAAAATATTCACACAGACTGAACGATTTACATTTTTCCGTAAAAGTCCTCGCGTTCACCCCAAACTCCGCCGAGCCGATTCCACCGCCCGTGCAACCTCCATCGCAATCTGCTGAGCAGTCTCCCGCGTCGCAGAACCCTGAACGTTGATCGTGATGTAAACGCCCCCGCCGCCGACACCCGCCCGGTGATTCGGCACGACGTTGCCCGACCGTGACGGCACGAAGATTTCCGGTCCACGCTCGCCGACAACGATCGGTCTGCCCGCTCCGACGCCGCCTCCGTTGGCAAAGCCCGTTAGCATCGACTGCGAGCCGTCGGGGCTAAGCGAGACCCCTGCGGGCATGAACGCACCACCGCCGCCGGAAGCGGTCAGTCCAGCGAGTTGACCGCCGAAAAGCTGACCAACACCCCAATCGATCGCGCGGTTCAGTTGAAGGCGAATCTGCGCCTCGAGTATCTGGTTTGTGAACTCCGTGAGCGCCCTGCCGACGAGCGTGTTGAGTGAGCGGAAGAAGCCGGGCATGTCCACCGTGACGAGTTCTCCGAGCGCATCTCGGATAGGCTCGACGATGGCGTCGGCTACCCGCTCGAAGGCGTCTCTCCACACCTTGACGTCTTGGAGAAGGAGTTGCTCCTTCATCACACGCATGGCGCGGTCCATGCCCGTGGAAAGGCGCTCTGCCTCCGTGGCACCGTAGCCAAAGGTGACGGCGAGTCTTTTTAGGCGGAACTCCGCTAGTGCGCCAGAACGGCCGAGCTGGGCGGCCTGCGTGGCGATCTCTTCGAGTGCATCGGCGTACTGCTCGTTGGCATCACGGATTTGCTCGGCTCGAAGCTCGGAAGCCTTCTCTGCGTCTACTCGTTCCTTCTCCGATTTTTTGAGCGCGTCGACCTGTGCAGCACGTTGCTTTAGAACCGCGATCTCGAAGAAGTTCAGCCGGATGCCCTTCTCTTTCGCTTCGGCTACCACCTGCTCAAACGTAGAGAGCTCCCGTTCCTTCCGCAGTTGGGCATCGAGTGAATCAACCAGACTCTTCACCGAGTCGTTGCGCCCGAGGATCCACCGATTACGCCTTGCGAGCCGGGCCTCTTCCTCGCGAGCTAGTCTGTCCGCGCGTTCTGCGTTCTTCTCGGCCGTGTCCTTCTTGTCGTACTCACCGGCAAGCTGAGAGATGAGCGAACGGTTCTTCGGATCGGTGAGATTCTCGAAGTCCTTCCCGAACTTCTCGCGAGAGAGTTTGTCCACCATGGACGCCGGGTTGTTCACCTCACGGAGCTCGCGCATGAGGTCGGCCTCCATCTGCTTCGCGGCGGCGGCTTTGCTCTTCTGCTCGGCAACGAAGTCTGCCTTGAGTCCCTCGCCTAGCTTCTCGAAGATTTTGCGCTTGGCGGCCGTTACGCGTCCCCACTGGGACGAGAACTTCCCTCCCGCCTGTTCGAAAGCGGCAGCGGTCCAATTGCCCGCATCCATGAACGCCTTGATGCGCTTCTCGGACTCCTGTCGATTGAGTGTGGACAGACCCGTGTCTATGAGGTCCGAAACTGGATCACGCTTGGTGCTACCGCCACCGCGGCCGGTCTTCGGGAGGTTGCCTTCGGGATCTATCTTGTTAGTTTGCTGCCCTGATGACTTGCCCTGAATTACCACTTGAGAGCCTTTAAATCCAGCCTGCCTCATCAAGCTACCAATCAGGCCTTGGCTTCGTGCCCGATTCCAACGCTCCATGAATCCGGGTGCGGCTTGCTCAGCGTCCTTGCGAACCCTTTCCCGCTCAGAGAATCGTCCAAAACGACCTTCACCTAGAACGCCGAACGGGTCGTTGAACATCTCGCCCGCATTATCAAATCCGGCTCCCTTCGCTTGTTTATCCATCCAACCTTTGACTTGGTTTCCAATTTCCCACCCAATGACCGCTGTAAAAACGATCGGAATGAGCGAGGACGAACGCAATAGATTGATGGACCCGAGCAGACCAGTGAGCGCACCGTTGGTTGCAACGGCAGCCGTCGTAGTTCCCGCCAGGGCAGCTTGTTTTGCCACCTGTGCCGCTACGAAGCTGGCACGGAGGTCAATGATCGACTTCACGCCTCCAGCAACGGAACCGAGGCCGATTGCCAATGGACCAAGGGTTGCACCAAAGGCGAGAGTCTTTAGCGCGAACTCTTTCATCTCTGGCGAGAACCCGTTCCAAGTTGACCGGAACGAACGAACCGCTCCAGCAGCTTCGGTGACGAGCTTCGCAACTGTCGGAAGAAGGTCATCACCAAGTGCCTTGGTGGTTTCCTTGATCTCCGACGTCATGCGATTGAAAAGCTTCTGAGTGGGGCCAATCATCGAGTTCGCAAGCTTTTGTGCCTTCCCAGACTTATCAACCTTGTCTGCGAAGTCAGATAGACCATCAGAACCGTTCTTCAGCAGGATGTTGAACGCGCGAATTCCGTCCGTCCCGAAGATCTCGGTAAGCGCCTTCAAACGCTGTCTCTGGGTCAGCCCCTCCAGGCCCTTCTCAAACTGTCGGACGATTTCCGGGAGCGCCTTCATGCGCCCCTCGGACGTAAAGACCTCGATACCGAGAGCCTTCATGTATTTCGTTGCCTCCTTGCTAGGACCGATCAGGGCAAGCAGTGAACTCTTGAGCGACGTGCCGGCGTCAGAACCCATCATGCCCGCATTGGCCATGAGACCAAGAGCGGCACTGAAATCGCTGATATCTACGCCCGCCTGGGCGGCAACTGCGGAACCCATCTTGAACGCATCGGTGAGTTCCTTGACCCCACCGGACGCCTCCGAGGCGGTTCCTGCAATGATGTCTACGACACGCCCCGCTTCCTCTGCCTTGAGGCTGAAGGCGTTGAGAGCATTTGCGGTGACTTGTGCGGCCTCCGCCGTTTCCATTTGACCGGCAGAGGCAAGAATGAGAGAAGCCCTCGTCGACTTCAACGCCTGGTCGAGAGTGAGACCCGCTTTCGCGAGTTCGGTGGTCGATTGGGTGACCTGCGTTTCTGACAGTCCGAAGTCGCGAAGGTCGGCAACTAGCAAGCGCGTGTTGATCGTCGCCCGCTTGATCTGGTCCTCGGTGGCGTCGGCAGCACCCTTTAGTTGCGACAGGGCGGTTTCGGCACCCATCGCCTCTTTGATCGCCGCGCGGGCAAGGACGGAGATAGGAGCACTCACGGCAAGCGAAAGGGATCGACCTGTAGAGCCCGCCACAGTGGAAACCTCGGCGAGTAAAGTCGGTTTCGCTTTAGCGACTTCTTTCCGGGCATCGTCCATGCCCTTCTTGGCTCCCTTCTTGAGACCGTCACCAACGGCCTTCCCAGCGTCCGTCCCAGCCTTCTCCGCCTCGGCTTCGAGCGCGACCGCTCCCGATTTCCCAGCTTCGGCCATCTTCTTGGGGACATCCCGCTTCATGTCGTTGATCGACTTCAGGAGCGGGTCGGCCTTGGCCTTGAGGACGAGATAGAGTTCGGCGAGGTCTGCCACCTCGCCCTGTACGATAGCTCTTTCTGTCCCTATACTACGTACCGTGGGCGACGCGAACTTTGAGCAATCAACCGAAGACCTAAAACTTCTGAATGACCTACGGATCAGAACATATTCGACTCACATTCTGTTTGCGAGACGAGTGAATGTCTATACTCGGCGATTGAGAGTGGTCAGTTTCACGGGATTTGTTGTTCCCTCTCTGATGGGCTCCTTGGTCCTTGCCGACAAACAGTGGGCTACTGGTTCGGTGATAACCTTAAGCGCGATCATCCTAATTATTCAGTTCTTACTGTCGCTTTGGGGAGTCTTTGCAAAGTGGGACGACAAGCTATCCAAAGCAATGTCTCTGCAAATTCAGGAGCTTCGAATATTTAATGAGTCCCAAAAATTGCATGCATTTCGAAATACCTTATCCCCTGAAGAGCTACGAAAAAAGATGAGCGAATGCTGGGACCTTGAAAACAGCCTAGCGCAAGACGAGCACTCTCAAGAGATTTCCCACCCTGAAAAAGTCTTCGGTTATCGATCGGCACTCCATCACCTTCAGATCTCATGCCCATCATGCAAGAAGGTACCCCTTAGTGCTCCGCAACAAATGAATGGGGAATGTCGCGTTTGTAGCTACTTTCGGCTACACTTCTAATTATGGAGAAGAGACAACAGTTAGTTCTTGCCGGCCTCATCAACCTCAGCAATCAGGAAGCTGAGGAAGTTATTGCCGAGTACCAACGCATTCAGCGACTTCCGAGCGATGATTTCATAAAGGAACGAAAGGCGGCAAAGGATGTGATCCGGATGATAACGGGTCCGTCTTCGTCTGATCCCTGCACGTGCTGCGGACGATAACACCAGAACTCACGTTTCACCATCCTCGTTGGTTTCACATCATCGATCTAGCCAGGATCGTCCCCTTCAGCGAAGCAACTTGGTCGTAAAAGGGCAGCATGCCCGACCTATCAACGGCTCAATTCGAGCGTCGCACCACTACCGCTCACGTCGCAGAGCTTGAAATCAGCGTCTCGTTCGCAATCGGCAACATGTCCATCGGCGGCCTCCGTTCCTTCCGCGAAGGGCTGAAGATGGAGGACGAGCTTGAGCAGTCCGAACGGATCGCCAAGTTCCTCGTCGACGTCCAAGCCGAGTGGGATCTCCTTAACAACGGCAAACCCGTGCCGAACACGATTGAGGGCTATCACTCCGTCCCGCTCGCAGTACTTCACGCCTGCGTCGACTCGATCTTTGGTGAACTGTCCCCAAAAGATCAGAACTCGCCGACCTCTCCCTCTGGTTCTCAACCGAAGGTGAGTGGGGCGAAATCTACCCGTGGCAGGAAGAAGCGCTCCTAGCCCTCAAGCTAAGCAAGACGCCCGCTGAGATTCGGGCAATGCCAGCAGAGGACTATTACCGTCTGCTCGGAGTCATGCAAGCCCAGGCCGACGCCGAGATCGAAACGAAGCGAAAGAAAGAACAAGGAGGCTGAGGGAATCCCTCAGCCTCCTTCGTTTGCGGCCCTATTGAGCGCTTAGTAGCTCGCGACAGCGTTGATCAGTACAATCCGACCCGATTGCCCCCATGCGTTGTCGTAGAGCGTCTCCACGGTGAAGTTTCGACCCTGCACCTGGCCCATCGCCTCGACCGTGCCCGCATCCTTGAGCTTGCCGTAGAAGTCGACGGTCAGTGAGTACGGGTTCCCCGAGGTGATCACCTGATCCGAAGTCATAGCAACTCGGATGTACCGAGCGTCCTGAGACCGGGCCACCGAGGCAAGTGTCTGGCCACCCGCGTCCATGGTCACTCCCATCGAGGAGATGATGTTGTGCGGCTTCTCTGCGATGTCCGAGAACGAGACCTGGTCTGGATCCATGAGGTCGACCGGATCGAACGAATCCGTGAACTCAAACCCAAACTTGTGCAGCTGAGACATCTTGCCCGCCGGAAGGCCTGCGAGAGTCGTCGCCAGATAGACCGCCGCCTTGCCCGCAACGATCGGAGCCGACGGGTATTCAACCCAACCACCCTTCGTGGTGCCACTGATCGAAGGCGTCGGTGAGGTTCCACCCGTCAACGCGTTCGTGAACTCAAGGAGCGGTTGCTCCTTCCCTGCCAGTGCGCCTGTGAACGTGATTGTGAATGGACCGGAGCCCGTCACCGCGACGTTTCCAGCACCGATAGTGGCAAGTGCTTCGAGAGCCGCCTGAATCGCCGAGTTTGTGGCGTTGTGGGACAGGCTCGTGGTTGGAGCACCCTTGAAGCGAAGCGTAAAGTTTCCGCCCGTCGGCGAGCCTGAAAGGGTCAGCGTCTGGACAGCGTTTCCGCCTCCGCCGAGCTTCTGCGCCCGGTCGATCATCCTTCGCCCCATGCCCGTTCCAGACATCGACACTTCCTTCTTGGTGAAGCTCATGCCGAACGCCCTAAGGAACACGTACTGGAACGCTTCGGAGACCGCATCATCGGGCGAGCCGAAGTGCATCTCGTACGTCCGAGGGTTGATCTTGTTCCGAGTGTCGATGGTGAACTCGTGCCGATAGACGCCCGTCGAGAGCGTGGTCGAAACCGGCCTTCCGCACCGACCTGCAAGCCATACACCGATCTCGTTGTAGTCAGGCGCTCCGGCGAGCGAGCCTTCTGCGCTCTCGTACACCAGAACCCGGTCGCCGGGCACCAATTGCCCGTAGTGGGCGATGTCCGTGTACTCCGGCCTTGGAGCAAGTTCAAGCTTCGACGCGCGAAGCAATGTAGTCGGGGTAGCACCTGCGCCAGGGGTGGTTTCGGGTGCTACAACACTTCTCTGCAAACCTACGATTCGGTCTGCCATTAGGATCGATCCTCCGTCATAGTTGAAATGAACTGCCACCCGGATCGCGTTGATGTATCGCGTGCTGGCAGTGTCCTCCCCGCCCAATACGTCACCGCGCCTGACCATCACCCCGAAGGTGGCTGAGGCGATCTCAGAAGGCGTCCACACTCGGTCCCAGGCATCGGTCTCCGAACCGAGGGTTATCAGTCCTCCGGTGACATAACTCGCGAACTTGGTAGCTGCGGCCGTTGATCCGTTGAGGGTGAGCGACACTTCCCAACGCTTGGGGTTGGGCGACTCGATCTCAATCGGAGGCTGGATCTCCCCGAACCTGCCGTCGAGCTCGACGGTGATCCCGACGATCTCGATCCCGTCTGGAAGGACCCGATCCGTGAACGCTCCCGTGATCAACCACGATGTAGTCGCGCCTGGAGAGTGCGAGGCATATAGCGAATCGTAAGCAAGAACGTTTGCTTCGCTGGTCCACGTCGCGGCGTTGTTTACTACGGTTGGATCGAGATAGCGGACCACATCCGCCCACTACGAGAGCCGTATCGGGAAGAGATGAGCCTTCTTAGCGATTCGACCCGTGCCGCTATCCGGGAGACGATCTCACGAACCCTCGTGAACGGTCGGTGCCGAGTCCTGCGCAAGCAGCTCGTCAGAGGTGAGTTCGGTGACGAAGCCGAATACGTACCCCAGCCCGGTTGGCTTCTTGCCCGCTTCGAGCCTTTGACCGCAGACGAGGTGGAAGAGCGTTTCAAGAACGAGACGAGGGCTATGTACCACGTTGCCTTCCCTGCTCACCAGGACGTGATCCGCTCCGACCGCTTAGAGATTCCGGCGAGGTCTCGTGTCTTCGAGGTGATCGGAATTCGAGACTCCCCGACCGAAAACGAACTGGTGAAAACGGCCATCGTTGCTGAGGTGACAGCGTGATCGAGGCCATTACGGCCGTGCGGCACGTGAATACGATCCTCGGTCCAAACACCAACCTCGACGGATGGCCGATCTACACCCAGCGAGCGCCCGATGAAGCCGATAAGGGCATCCTTGTTTTCGTCGCCTCGGCTGGTATCCAATCCGGTTTAACGGACGGCGAGATCACTCATGCCGACCCTCTCTTGCTCGTACAGGCGTTCTCGAAAAACCTCGCCGAAGTCTCCACGATCGCGAACGAGATCCACGCATCCCTCGAGAACACCACAGGCACGTACGGTGCCGAGCGCGTGGTGTCTTGCACGAGATCGGCACCCCAGTTCGGCTCGAACACCCTTAGCTCGAAAGAGGAGCGGTTCTTCTCCGGCGGAACTTATCGTCTGGTCGTGACTTCAACCTAACCCGAGCTTCGAGACGTCCGGGTTGATCATGTTCGCGCCAATCCCGGCCGTGCCGCGGTTTATGCTCGACTCGGTGGAGACGACGCCCGCTCGCAGTCTTCGGGCAAGGTCGCGCCACTCGGCAACGCGGGAGTTCCATTTGACCTTCATTCCTACTTCGTCCTCGTATTCGTCTGGCTCCTGAGCAACACGTGCAACACACGCCTCTGCGCATTGCGCTACCCCTTCGGCATATCCGAGAGCGGTGATTTTGGCGGTGATCTCCTCATCAAGGAGCAAGTACTTGGGCGTTCCTTCTGCGTCTTTCAAGAAGCCCGTGTCTCCAAGTGCGAGCCGTGCCCGGTGGAGTGGATCCGATTGACTGAGAACAGGGTTGTAGGTCGTAGCCATGGAACCCAAATACGAACGGGGGAGCACTCGTTTCCAAGTACTCCCCCGTCAAGGATCGCGTCTAGTGGGGACTACCCCTTTGCCTTCTCGGCGGCCTCCTTGGCCTTAGCTTCCTCTGCCGCCTTCTTAGCAGCGGCCTCTTGTTCCTTCTTGGCAGCTTCCGCCTTCTTGGCTTCGTCTGCCGCTCGCTTTCGATCTTCCGCCTCCTTAGCTTCCAGCTCCTTGGCAGCTCTTTTGGCGTCTTCCGCCGCCTTCTCGGCGGCCTCCTTGGCCTTAGCTTCCTCTGCTTCGATGTCTAGACCTTCCGCTTTCGCGATGAAGTCGAGACCCTCGACATCGGTTGCTGTGCGCCCGTTGTAGTCAACGAGCACTCGCCCAAAGCCGCCCTCCAGGGCGGCTTTATTCTCAAGGTAGGTCTTGTAATCCATAGTCTTACAGTCCCGTGCTCGAGGTGAGCTTGACGAGTACCTTCGGGCGAGTGCAGAGGGAGATCGGGTTGGACTCGGTGAGAATCTTCACTCCTCGGTCGTAGTCCACTCGCTCGCTCTTGGCATATCGCGGGAGACCGATGGTGTTCACGGTTTCGATAAAGTTCGCTGGTGCAAACCGAGTAATGAACAGCCCTGGAACGCCAATCGGGAAGGCGATGCACTCGTTCGCTGGAATGAACGGAATGCTGCCAACCTTGCCGTTATACTCCTCGAACACCATGCCCGCGAACTCAAAGCCCGTACGCTGATCAGCTCGCAGGAACGAGCCATCTTGGTAACGGTCGTAAGCCTTCTCCACATCGGGGTGGGTGACGAACTTGTCGAACCAGTTCTTGCCACAGAACACGTGGATCCGCTGGTAGGCCAGAGCACCGAGCGTGTCTTCAATGAGGCGCTTAACTGCATGGACCTTGACCTTCATCTTCGTTCCCGAAGTGCCGAGATCGAAGTCGACCGTGTCTTGCGTGATTCCAAACTCTGTGAAGAGGTTGTAAATCACCGTGGTGTTGTCGGAATCCAGAATGGTCCCTCGAAGTGCGCCAATGCGCTGGAACTCGAGGGTTGCATCGTGCGAGGCGCTCATTGGCGCGAGCTTGCCGTTGATGACTGACTGGACGGTACGCAGGCCATTTGCTTGTCCGAACTCCCGGACGTTTTGAACCTCGGTGGCGTAAATCACGTCTTCAAGCGGGAAGTGACTCGTTTTGAAGTCGCGCATTTGTCGCTTCGAATTCCTGAACTGATTCGGAGGAGCATTCCGCTGCGTGTCAGGGATCAAGGTGAGGATGCCGCCTTGGCTCTCCACGCTGACCGAAGTGGTGGGAACACCCTCCTCTTGGAACAAACCGAGGCTAGCAATGCGGGTGGGGACACGGGGCACATCATTGACTGCGCTGGTAAGCGAAATCGTGGTGAAGGCCCCACTGAGTTGGTCGAAAATGTTGTTCAACATGGTCTTAGCTCACCGCCTCTCGGACGATGATGGAGCGCGTCGCAAGTTGTGCGATGGCGGTCGTTTGTTGGTTCGCGTCCAGCGATCCGAAGTCGAGCGCGGAGCGGTTAAGCTCAGCGTCGCGGATGATAACCACGGCCTCCCCTGGTCCACCCGCCGGAGTGACCGTCGGAGCGAAGAGGATCGCCGAGGCGATGGACGAACCGTCGGTTGCGGCAGGCGCTAGCGGCACGTACTGACCCGATCCGGCGGCAACGGTGATGTTGAAGGTGTCCCCGACCACGAAGTCGGTCGCACCGTCCGCGATGGTGAAGCCGATCTCACCGTTCGAGTAGGCGACGCCCACAAGCGCGTCGGCCATCTTCTTGCCGTTCGGGTCGATGACCTCAAAGCGACCACCGTTCGTTGCGGCGGCCACGCACCGAGCGACATACACACCGGCCACAGCCCGCGAGGTTCGCGAGAGGGTTCCAATAGTGCCGTTGCCAGTGTTCGTTCCTGGAGCGCCCGTGATGTTGCCCAGAGTGATCTGGCCAAGCACCCGACCCGCACCAAGGCTCTGGTTTGCCGCGACGAGGATGGTCTCCCGCGAGAGCGAGCCGTTCGCCTCGGTGACGAGGAACTCACCTGCCCATCGGCCTTCGGTAAGGGTTGCCATTACTTAGCACCTCGCGCTGCGTAGATCGCGGCCGTGTCGATGGTCGGCACCTCAGCGGTCTTGGCACCCGGGATGGTGCTTGCGCCAGCGAATTGCGACTCGGTGAGATGGAGGTTCGGTCGAGAGGCGAACAACGCCTTGAGCGCTGCTACCTGCGTGCCATCTTCGGGCTTGCCGTCTGCAGAGAACTTGACTCCTCCGTCGGCGATCATCGCACTTGCGAACGCCGCCTTTGCAGACTCTTCCTCGGCAGGGGTGATCTTGCCCTCAGACTTGAAGCGATTGACGATGGCGGCAGCCGACGTATCGACGGTGGCCGCGAAGGATGCGGTTTGGCCCTCCTTCAGGGCCTTGTTCTCGGCTTCCACCATCGCCAGTCGAGCCTTGAGTTCCGCCGACTCTGCCGCACTAACGGCAGCAAATTCGGACCGGAGCTCTGTCTCAACCTCTTTCGGTTGGAGCCCGAGCTTTTCCGCGAGTTTTGCGAAGATGCTCATCACGCCCCCCTTACGCTCGTCAGACTTGGGCTCTGTTTCGCCCGAGAATGCCGCGAGTAGCGATGCGTCGGTGATCCTTGGATTCCGAACGATCGAGACCTCCTCAACCTCCTTGGTGACCGGGTTGAACGATAGGGAGAGCTTGGGTGCCTCGCCCGCGAGCGCCTCGCCGACCCACTTCGAGAACCGCAGGGTGCCGTAGATAGAGGTGCCGTCGCGCCAGGCCTTCTCAATGGATCCCGTCTTACCACTGAGCACGGTCGGCATGTGCTCGAACTCGATGCGCTTCCCGGCCGCACTGGCGACCGTGACGGAGTCCGCTTCCTCTTCGTTCAGCGAGAAGTTCTTGTCGGGATAGTCGCCGAGTTCGAAGAGCTTCGCGTCGATGACGATCTCTTTGCCTGCGAAGGTCGCCGGATCAAGGGAGAAGGTTACGATCTCGTAAACGCGCCTCGGCATCACCTTTTGGGCTTCGCCTAGGGTCACGTTCCCGTCTGCGGCGATGGAGTACGACGCGAGGTACTGGTCGGTGTTGTTGGGTGGTTGCGGGTTCTCAACCGAGAAGATGACCTGATCGGGGTAGGTCTCTGAAACCCAGACGTAGTTGTTCGGGAACTGCGTCTTGATGGCTTCGCGGACCAGCTTCTCGATATCGGAGAAGCTTTTGCCCTTGGGCTTGAAAGTGGTCGCCATGACCAAGCCCGATACGGGAGGCACCGTCGTACAGCCCCATGCCGCGCCTTAAACGGACCTTGCGAACGGTACGGATTATCCACGAGAAACGATCACGTAAGTGTAGACATTTATGTGCTAGTTTGACGACGTAAAAGGAGCCTATTATCTAGGAGCCGCCCGATTGCGTGAACAACCGGGTCGGCAGAGCCTTACTTCTTCTTGGCGGAAGGGCGAGGCTTGATGGTTTCAACCACCGTCGTGGAAGGATTCGCCTTCGCGACCTTCATAGGGATGAACTGCCCGGTCTTTGCAGACCTGGCGATTTGGGATGTGGGCTTTTTTGCCATCGTGTTTTCTGCGCAAGATTCGAGCTCTTGCCGCAGATACATTATGAGGCACCTGACCCAGTAAACCGACTGGGAGAGCATTACAACATTCGCGCATTTTCAGCATCAAAAGTGCGCATCATTTGCCCTAGAGTCGTCGTCTCCATACGAGCTTTAATTCAACCTCTTTTCGTAAGGAGGCTGAGTGGCAGATCCCAAACAGATAACCTTCGACGACGTCATTGTCGACTTCTCCGCCTGGGATCGGGCCTTGAACGCCGTCCAGAAGGGAATGTCCGAGGCGATCCGCGACTTGGCGACCTTGGCGCTCGATGAGGTCCAAGAGAATATCGTCAAGAACAATCAGATTGACACTGGCGCGATGAAGGCCTCCGCCTTTTTCCAGGTCGGTGGGGAATCGGACAGCCTGCGAGAGCAAGCTAAGGCTGAAGCCGCCAAGCTCGCCGCCGGACCGGGTGCCAAGACAAAAGGCGGTCGAGAGTTTGAGACGTTCCCAAGCGAGTACACGCCCGAGACTCCATATGAGGCAAAGGTCGGCATCTCCGCCTCCTATGCAGGACCGCAAGAGAAGCGCCTTGCCTTCCTTGGACCAGCCGTCGACAAGGTGCGCGAGATCGCTACGAAGGTGGCGCAGGAGCGCGTTAGCGAGGCTTTGGGGCAGTAGCACTCAGTCCCTATTTGCCATTTCCTTGAGCGCGTCGAGTCGACGAAGCCGAACCTGCGCTCCCCACTTCGGATGAAGCGAGTTGGCGGCGATGTCACCGAGTTGGATCCGCCCAGACTTCCATAGCTCGTACCGCTCGGGTCCAAGGATCTGCCTTTGGAACGCCTCAGGCTTCGTCCTGAGCACCTCTTCCCCACTAAGGCGCTGCGGAGTGTAACGCGTCACGGGAGCAAGGGAGCACCGACAACAAACGTGGCGATAGAACGGGTCTCCGTGCTCAACGAACGTGCCGTGTCTTGCCCAGCAGATCGGACACGTCCGAGCGTCGAGTGCCGAGACGATTCGGGAGCGGAAGACGACGTCGGCATTGGCGATGTAGGTCTGCTGTTGAGCGTCGGTGTAGACCCTGAGGGACTCATTTCGGGCGATGGTCACCGCTCGCTCGAGCGAGAGCTTTTCGACCTGCTTGGCCATGTTCCGCCCGATGAGCCTCGGATTGTCACCAGCCGCGATTCCAGCCTTCATCACCTCCTGGGCAACCTTCACAGCGTTCGGGGCGATTGAGCGGAACAGCGTTCGCAAGGGTGAGCCGTCTCGAAGGACGCCCACCATGGACTTGAGCGCCTCCTCATTGAGCAGGCTGAACGAAGACGGGAGCCTAACGCCTGCGCCCTGGAACTCGACCTTTGCGAGGTCCCGCGCATGATTGGTCCCGCGCTTACCGTTCGTCGCCTGTTGCTTCTTCGCTACCTCTTCCGCCGATAGAGAGAAGCCATCCATCGAGACGTAGACCTGCTCAAGGAGCGCACGGTACCTCTCCTGGGAGACGAGCCACGACACGCGGATCTCGGCGTTCTCTGCCGTTGCTGTGGCCATGAGGCGCTCGACCTCCCTCAACCGTCGTTCGATCTCTTTGGCGGCGGATTTGTACGCGTGGTGCATTGAGCCGATGGCTTGGCGCTCGCCTCGAAGGACTTCTTCCCGGTGCCGACGAACGACTTCCTCGATCGATTCCTTCTTCCGCTTCGAGAACAGCACACAGCCCGGTACGAAGCACTCGTATGAGGCAAGGTGCTCGTAGTCGATCAGAACCTAGCAGTCGAAGAATTCCTCGCAGGTGGCACCGACCTAACGTGGGCGGCGATCTACGCAGTCCAGTCGGTTTCCCCGCTCTTCCTCGACGACAACACTCAGCAGTTCGGGGCCGACATCTACGAGCGGATGCTCAAAGACACGGAAGTGTCGAGCGCTTTTGACACGTTTGCCTTGGCCGTGTGTGCCGACGGAGTTCGGATCAGCCCTGCGCCTGGTGGCGATCCCAAGGACGAGGCAGACAAGCGGAACGTGTATGCCCAGTGGGTGGAGAACGCGATCACCGCGGGCGAGATAGACCTGAGCGATGTCGCGCTTGAGCTCATGGACGCGGCAGCATTTGGCTCGCGTGTGGCGGAGATCGTTCTGCAGCCCGGTTCGGGCGAGTTTGCCGGCAAGCTGATCCCCAAGTCACTCAAGGTCAAGTCGGCAAAGCACATGGAGTACGTCATCGGGCGAGACGGTGCCCTCGTAGGCATTCGCCCAACCCAACCGCTCGGAAACGACCAGGCGCAGGCACTTGCCGAGTCGGACGAGACGCAAGTCGAGACGTGGAACAACGTCATCCCGAAGTGGAAGTTCATCGTCCACACCTTCAGACCAAAGGAGAACGACGTGCTCGGGCGCTCAATACTCCGTCCGGCGTACACGCCGTGGTTCATCAAGACTCAGCTGCTCCCGGAGTTCTTCCGGTTCCTCAAGCTCTTCGCGGGCGGCTCGGTTGTCGGCAAGCTACCGAAGCCGGTCGATGATCCCGCAGGCGCTCAGCCACTAGAGCAGGTCTTCGGCGAGGATGGTCAGCCTGTCCTCAAGGACGACAAGCCGGTCTTCACGCCCAAGGCTCAGAAGCTGCTCAACCAGCTGATCGCGTGGAAGAACGCCTACGCACTCGTGGTGCCCGGCGGCACGGAGATTGACCTCATGTCGCCCGATAGCGACGGCCAGGCGTTCGCTCACGCCTTCGAGTACTTCGGACGTCAGATCCACGAGGCGATCCTCGGAACCTCGCAAGCGACCAAGGAGGCGCAACACGAGTCTCGCTCCTCGAAGGCGGTCGGACAGGACGTTCTCGGTTTGCGGGTGGCCAACGCGCGACGGCGCCTCGGAAACGCGATGAAGTCACTCTCCCGCTTGCTTGTGTCGGTGAACTTCGGTGACAGCGAGGTGCCTTACGCGCCAAACTTCAGCCTATCGAAGCTCGAGCAACAGGACCGATTCGTCGCCATGACCGCCTACTCGGACGGCTATGCGAAGGGCTTCATCAAGCTTGATCAGCTCCCCGCGCTGTACGACGAGCTAGGCTTGCCGCCTGTCGACATCGAGGTGCTCCGCGAGGAGGTCGAGATGAACCGCGTGCAGGCTGGGGAGATGGGACGTTTAGTTAATCCTTAGACCGGATAAAATCAGCCTCGTTGAAGGCACCGCATGACTTTCTAAGTGACACAGCCGCTGAACTCGCTTACGACGATGATCGACTATCGCTTTACACGACCGAGCGAGAAGTAGTCGGAAAGCAGCGTCACACGGAAGCTGAATGGATCACCAAGGCAAGATCTGCCTTTTGTCTCGCAGTCTCCGCAGCTTCTTGGAAGCTCGCCGAGACTGCACTTAGCGACAAAGGATATTCCGGATTCGGTGAACGACTTGCAATTGTAGCGACCTTCTTCTTCGGCGTGGCACTCGTTGCTGATATTGCCTTACTTTACTATTCAGTTTGGTTGCACGGCCTGCAGCTGAATCTGCTGGATGATCGACGGCGACTAGGCATCAAGGCAGATATTCTGTATGAAGAGGAGAAGAAGTCGAACGTCCTAGTCCCCATTGGTTTTAACAGCAGATCTCGGTGGAACAACAAGGATTTGCGGGAAATGGCAAAGGCGTGCGCTCAGAAAAGTGACTACATCGAAGAGCAGAAGCACACTCTTTGGCTTTGCAATATCCTTCTTCCCGCGCTTCTTTGTGTTGCTTTGGTTTTGTTCTTTCTTGCTGCAGTAGATTACTCAGGGTACAAACAATCAATGGCTTCAAATCCCCCGAAACCGACGACTCCGCAGCCTACTCCCGCTCCACGGCCTACGCCGAGTACACAGCCAATTATTGAGCGGACGGTGGGTCCGACAACGCCGGCCCCGACTCCGCCTCCAAAAAAGTAGTTCTAGCCTACAGCCGTTTGCAACGCTCCACCGCCCTTGAGCCCCCTCAGGGCGGTGAACGCGTTCCCCACTGCGTCGATCTGGTCGTCGTGCTTTCCTCGCGGGAAGTCGCGTGCCTCATCTAGGAAGGTGTCCACCCAACCCGAGCCGTCGTCGACCAAGTACACCAAACCCATCTCGGGAATAGGAGACCACGTGCGGGCACGGGACTCCTTGTCGCGATCAGCGTCCGCCTCGATCACCGCGATACCCATCATCATGGGGTCCGCCCGTAGCTCCTGAACGAATGAGAGCTGGTAGGCGACCGATTCGACCGCGACTTGTGAGGCAAAGTGCTGACGTGTGTAGAGCGGGATATCTCGCCGAAGGTCCGGTGACTCGCGCTTCTCTCGGTACGGTCTGAAGATGTAGTAATGACCGTCAACGCCATAGCCGACGCAGATCGCAACGGTGAAGTCCGCCGAAGTCTTGATGGAGATCGCAAGGTCGACGCCGACGACTCTCGCCATCATGAGCGGCACGTAAATCGGGTCGATCCTCTTGAACCACGCTGGGTCGATGATCTTGCCTTTCCGCGCCCTAGGTCGTTGCTGGTACTGCGCGTCGGCCGTGTCGCTGTCGACCATCACCTCTTTTAGGCGCTCGTGTCCGAGGATCTCTGGGGCGAGCAGCTCGCCGACTTGCCGATAGTCTGGGATCAATCTCGCGCCACACGTTTCCGGCAAGAACGGCTCGTCGCTGTGGATTGCGTCTAGCGCGAGGATCGTCCACTTGTCCGCGTCAGGACGCGATAGAAGCCAACCGCATAGGTCGTTGTCTGCCAGCCTCTGCATCACGATGATGCGCACCACTTTTCGGTCGGTGTTGAGCTCGGCACGGTTCAGCCACGTGTTGTCCCACCAGCGATAGAGGCGCTCCCGTTTAAGGTCCGAGTCAATGTCGTCGAGACCCTTGTGCGGGTCGTCAGTAACGCCAATGTGGTAGCGCATACCACGCACAGCACCGCCAAAGCCCGCTCCACTGATTCCGCCGCCCTGGAGCGACTTCCACTGCGTCTTTGCCCGTTGTGCGGGCGAGAGTTGCCCTCCTGCCTCGGTGAAGTAGTCGCGGGCGTCTCGGCTGAGACCCTGGGCGAGGGCGGCACCGTAGGACGTGATGAACACCCGCTCCCTCGGGTTGGTGTAGACGTGGTAGGCCGCACCAAGGCGACTCACAACCTCAGACTTACCCGTTCCGGGCGGAACCCAGATCATCAGCCACTCGATCTCGCCGCGATAGGCGGACTCCAGAGCCTCGATCATCAACCGGTTGTGGTAGTAAAACTTGAACCGAGGGTTCACCCGGCGAATGAACGCCTCTAGGCGCTCGTCGTTGCTCTCTGTGGCCGTGGACGCCGAGTCCCTACGAAACCGCCGGGAGAAGTCTGTCCAGCTCATTCACCGAGCACCTTACGGACGTGGCGGTCAAGTGCCTCGATCTGATCATCCGTCAGTTGATCGAACTCAGACGGGCCGTCCTTATCGGTGAGGCCGAACGCCTGCCGCTCGAGCGGAACGATCTTGGCGAGCGCGATCGAAGCCTTGGTCAGGATGTTCGCCACCGATTCGAGATCGTCGAGGGTCGCGCCCTGGTGGATGCCGCGCTTCTGGTTACGCAGTCGCTCCTTGACCACCGACAGCATCTCGAAGAGGTCCTCCCACTCCGCGCTGAGCTGGGCGATAAGCTTCCGATGCCGAAGGAGGAGCAGCATCACCCGGTGGAACGACGTGAGCATCACGCGAGTGCTCTCCACGTTGGTTACAGGGGTTACCGCCTTAATAGAGGATGTAACCTGGGCTGTAACCAAGCCCTGTTCGGGCCGTGTGGGCCACGCTTCCGTCCTCGCCCGCTTCATAATCGCCTGGCGCGAGACACCGTACTGTTTGGCTAGAAGGGCGACGGAAAGCGACCCTGCCTCCCACTCTTGGCGGATCGCTTCCCATTGGGCGTCTGTGAGCTTCGGAGGCGGCATCCTCAGCCCTGTACGAAAGTCTTAAGCTGAGACTATGGGCAAGGCTCTAAAAGGACGATGATGGACCACTAGGTCGAGGGAAAGGAGGTACCCAGCGCGGCGCATGCATAAGCCCTGCCATAACGTCCGAAACCGTTCACCGGGGTTGTGGAAAGTATACGTGACTCGTAGCGGGAGAAGTGGGAGTTCTATTCACTTACCCAGACTCGCAAGAGCGTCCTGCGATCTTGGTGTTTTGGTGCCCAGCTTGCAATTGTGAGCACCCGTTCCGTGTTATTCCGAGCGTGGAAGGTGGTCCAACTTGGTCCTTTAATGGCAACCACGAGCGACCTACGTTCTCCCCGTCTTTGCTGATCTGGAAGCGCGACACAGTTGCGAAAGAGGTGATGTGTCACCTGTTCGTTCGAGACGGTCAGATTGAGTATTGCGGCGACTGCCCACACGGGTTTGCTGGGAAGACCGTGCCCATGATCCCGTGGGATGCTTCCAAAAACGACTGGGCTTACCCAGTTCCGTAAAGGGCTATGATGAACATCATCTTCGCAATCGCCGTTGTCTTCGCGCTCGTTGCCTTCGTTGCCAGACGAGTTCCACCGCTCGCCTTTGCTTCTGACGGATTCCGACCATGCCCTCCAAAGCGGCGAACGTGGCGACGGGTGGTCTGATGGGCGATCTAATCGGCGGCATTGATTATGCCAAGGAAGGGACCAAGGACGAGACGGTTGCGTTCACGGGCAAGGTCGTTAGAAACTTCACCGAGTCGTGCGGGAAGGGTGACGGAACGAGTCGACAGTTTGTGGTGATCGAGGTCGAAACGATCAACAGCGTCCACCTCGGCATGGAAGTCCGGTGTCTGCGAGACGACATCCCGTGGACTGATCGGCTCCTCAAGGATCGCCTGCCGTATCTCCCTAGCAAATGACCATCAAGTAGAGCTTTGCGCATATCGCGCGCGACCGATGCCCACGTCGAGAGACGGCGGCAGGGAGGGGTCGTGTTGCCACTAGGTCATTCAACAAAGTGATAGTCGACGATTTTGCCAGACCGAAAAAGAAGCAAGCTGTTCAGTTTCAGCTTGTCCTTGGCCAACTCACGCGCACGATCAAATGCGACCTTCACGATGCTCCCGGAAAGACCCCGCTTTGTAGGAAGCTCCATGTAGCAAGTTGCGTCAGAAATCTCTGGGAAACAGGCGAGCCCATTTACCGTTGCCCCATCCGGCAGGGTCGCATTGTTCGCTGCATGAAGACCATTCTCGATCTCAATGATGTAAACAGATGCCGGAAATCCCATAAATCCGCCGACGCTGACTTCGAGCATAGGATCTTCCTCCGTCAATCGATTTGGTCGGTCGTTCATGGGTGTTGTGTAATCGAAAAAATCGTTAACTGATCTTCAGAGGGGCCGTAATGCCAAAAAACACGCCAGGCTGCTGGCGTGTTGTTTTCAACGTATGATTCCCAGATATCTTTACCATCTTCGGTTTTCATGACCCTGTACTTATGCGAGTTCAGACCGGGATACTTGGGGTCCTTCTGGAGGAGCCCCAAGCACTTCTTCACCTTCTTTAACTTCGCCGGGTCCTTTTTAAGGGCCTCCAGCTGTTCCTTTGATTCGTCGGTAAACGCCAATCTGAATATCATTTGTTTAGTCCTCGTCGTCGTCCTCTGCGAACTCTTCGAAAGAACCCAAATCGTGGATCCTTCCTGCCGCAGAGTCTGCCAACCCGCGCTTGACCGATTCCAGGGCGAGAGAGTTGTTGAACAACCATGCCTCCCGCTTATGGATCCCGATCACCGGGCGTAGCAATATGTCTCCGTTGCTCTGCTTCTCCACAGCGTAGGTTTCATCGGCATGTTCTTTCCCGATTGCGATCCTGCCCTGTGCGTCTGGCTTCCTCAGCTCTTGTCCTTTGGTCTCCGTGGTCTTGGTAGCCATAATGCTTACCAGCCTTTGATTGCTCAATAGCTGTCCTTTTAGGGGATTCCCCTAATTAGGGTCTTCCCCTGCATTAATTATAACGAGGGAATCTCCAATCTGTATCCCCAAAAGCGAAAAATAATTGATATCTAGCAACATTGCCGCGAGTTTTGTGGATCAAAACCCAAGTCTACGCACCCTCGAACCCCATGAGGGCCGCCGCAAACCGCTCCAACCCCGCTTCCCACGCCCCGTGTCGCCTGAGGATGGCCTCGAATTCCTCCACGTCGTGACGGATCAGGTGCAACTCCGGCTCGGGGTCGTCTTCGGTCCACTCCACACCGCAGTGGCAAAGCTCGTGGTCGATCAGGGCAAGCTGCTGAGGCTCGGTTAGGTCCGGCCAATCGTCCGCACTGATCTCGATCCAGAACATCTTGGGCGACTCGATTCCAAAACTTGCGGCCAACTCCTTCTCTTCCTCGGTCATGACAAACCAAGCGAACCGCCCGGTGATCACTTCGGCCGTTCCGAGAGCTATGTGCTTCTTCCCCATCTTTCGAGCAGGGCTTCGCCAGACAAACCGGATCGGGCATCCGACGAGGTGTTCGTGGTGCTTCTCGATGATCGGCGTCGCGAGTTCCAGCAACTCCGGTGCGTCTTTCCAATGCGGCATAAATCAAAAATCCCCGTCTTTCCGGGGTGTCCGCTGGCGTCATCGGGCCAGCCCCTTGGTCGTGCGCTAACTGCGCCGGTTGTTTTCCCCGCCAATCTAGTCAACGGGGGCCCTAAGGCGAACCCTAGGGGGTGAAGACTCATGGGTTGGTTTCCTCACCGAGCGGGCAAGGAACACTTACTCCGGCGAATCTACTTCCTTGATCCTGATAGTCACCTTGCCTTGGACATCAACCTCGGTGTTCAGCTTCGCGACGAATAGGTTGACCCTCACCGGGATTCGGGTTTTGAAGAGCTGGTCGTATTCTCCGTCGCCGGGTTCGGCGTCGAATTGGTCGGCCATCTTAAGGGCCTGCTCGAGGGGGAAGGCAACGTTGTCGGCAATCTCGATGTCGACGGGAGTCAGCTTGAACTCCGGTCGGCCGTCGCCGGTCACGTCGCCTTGAATCTCGATCTGGAGTCGTTTGTACATCGGTGCCCTTTACGGACTGCCCATGTGTGATCGGAGGCCGCCCACAAGGGCTAGGCGGCTTCCGAATCAGATTCAACAAGGCTCTCTTTCGCAGCGGCGATCTTCCTTTCGAGCCACGCAAGCCCTTTGCCCGTGATCATCGTCGTAAACGCGAGAACGGTCTCTCCGGTCTTAGGGTGAGGGTACGGGTTTTCCACAACGCGGAAGTAACCACGGTCGATGAACTGCTGATATGGCTGGGTGCTATTCGGGATGATGATCTTGTTCTCTCGGCAGAACTTGAAGAGACGCTCGCGGCCCGTGCCTAGGATCTTCGCGGCCTCCTGGAACGTGTGGCACCCTGCGGCGTCGTGAACGGTGTCGTGAAATGCCGCCTTAGGAGCAAGCTCCCTAATGACAGCTGATTGCGCCTCGGTCTTCTCCACCTCTTGAAGCAACGCCACAAGAGCCGACTTGTAATCGGTCGGAAGGGCGGGAGCAGGTGCAGCCGGTTGGACCGAGTAGGAACCCGTCTTACGGATCGACGGCAGAACCTCGTGCGTCACCCAGCGTTTGAACGCTTTCGCCTCTGGCTTTCGAGAGCGGAGGATGAGCGAGTAGAGACCCGCCTCGTTGACGGCTCCAAACTCTTGAGCACCACCAAGGGTGTCGACTAATACCGACTCCCTTTCGTCGTCATCTAGCCGGGCAAGTGCGTCTCGATGGCTTGAAATCCCAAGCACCTCACACACGTCTTTCGCCACCCACCAGGGCTGACCGTCCTTCATCACCGTCCGAACCTCCTTGCCCGAATAGTCAAAGACCATCAGGTCGTTCTTTGGGGGAGCGGGAACGATCGGGGAAGGTGCGGGAGTCGGAGCCACGTACACCGGAACAGAAGACGAGGGCATGAACCTGGGAGCGAGAGTTGCCGTCACGTCCTCGAAATCGTCCACGGGGAGCAATGCCTGAGCGGGAGGGTGGGTGACAATCCCGATCTCTTCCTTGGCGGCAAGGATCGCTTGCTTGTTGCCGTGGATGTAGATGGTTTCGGAGATCACCGCGTACAACCCGCGCTCGGTGCAACCAAGATCGGTGGGACCCATGCCAAGGTCGAATATCTGACCCGGGTTAATCCCGTTGCTAACGAGCCACTTCCTCGCACGGTCGATGATGGAGTCACGCGTGATTTGACGGTTCACGCCGAGAGCGTCAAAGACCTCGGGCAGAATCCAGAATGCTTTTCCATCGATGGGGCGAACGTGCTTGATCGATTCGAGAATGTTCATGCGACCCTCCCAGCTACGGTTTCGGTCTCAAGAAGCCCGTCTTCCAAAAACTCCTCGTAGACACGCCAAGGTGCTCCGAAGTGCTGCTTGTACGCATGGTTCATGAGTTCGAACATCTCGCCCATGTGGTTCTCGTACACGTCCGCCACTTCCGGGCTGAGAGAACGCAGGGTGCGCTCGAACGTACTGATCGGGGCGACCACCTCCGAAGTGAGATGAGACACCGCAAGAAAGGTGAACAGATAAAACTCGCCCGTGGTGAGAATCCCCTTGTTGCGACACAAGCGGTAAATCTCCACCTTCTCGGCGGTCGAACCGGCATAAAAGCCTAAATCACTCTTCAGTTGATGATGAACGGTCGTTTCCGACGGGATCGTTAGTACACTCATGTTGGTCGGCCTCTCTACTAGGCTGATCCGCGCCCGGAGGTGTTACAGCACCTGCCGGGTTTTGATCAAGTGATTGCCACAACCGCATTTCCACCTCTTTGGTGAGGCTTCGGAAATTGCGATCAGCCGACTCTTTCAGCCGTCTGATCAACCCCTCCGATAGCCGAAACGCTTGTTGTTTCTTCACTGTGAGGATTGTATACCATTTCTTACTATTTGTAAACAGGCTTTCTTGAATTTTTCGCAGCGTCCACTTTGAAGGGCGAAGTTGATACTTTGGGCTCCCTCTCGGGCTTGTGGCGTGTGTATATTTGAACCATGTTCGGTCGGATAAAGGACGCAATCGAGAGTGTGATCAGAGAGAACAAAGAACGGGCAACCGCAAAGACAAACCTGTCCGGATACAAGGATTCGGTCCTACGGATGCTCTCGGACATGAAGCTCGACGACTACGAGATTGCGGGACTCCAAGCCCAACAGAAGAGCTTGAATCTGCCGCCCGATAGCGTTCACCAGGTTCACAGAGAGCTTTACTCAATCGTGGTCGACCGAATCTTTGCCGATGGCGTTGTGACAGAACAGGAGCTTGAGGACATGCTTCGCATCACCGAGCCACTTGGACTCGACTGGAGAGACCTGCCCCCCCATCAGCTCAAGGCGATCCAGCTAGCCGGATCGGTGATCAACATCAAAAACGGTCGCCTTCCGGAGGTCGCGCCTCATGAAGCGATGATAAGGACAACGCCTGGTGAGATCGTTCATGCCGAGCTTTACGCAGACATGCTCGACGAGAGAACGTATCGCCACTACGTTGGCGGTTCTTCCGGCGTGTCCGTGAGGATCATGAAGGGGGTCTCTTACCGTACGGGCAGCACTCGCGGTAGGTCAATCCCCATCACCGAGATCGTCGTCGTTGATTCGGGGACGCTGAGCATCACCTCGAAGCGCGTGGCCTTCATCGGCAACCGGCAGAACTTCGCAAGCGATTGGACAAAGGTTCTGAGCGCGTCCCCAATGGCTAATGGCGTGGCTTTTTCGTTCTCCAACCGAAAGAAAACAGTTCTCGTCCGCTATCAGGATTCGGACTATGCCGAATACATGGCTTGCCTGCTCAGCCACTACATGAGCTAGGGCTTTCTCACGGAATTTTTCCGTGGTTTTCCGTAAATCTGGGCAAAAATGAGGGGTGCCCGTATGGGGCGATGGTGCCTAATCCTGAAACCCTCGACGTGCTAGACCATGCGTCTTGCGCCCTCTCTGAGTTCGCCCATGCTAACGGTGTCGTTTCCATGACCATCACGCAGGGCCTTGCCGACACACCAGAAAACCCCGCCTCGTGGGTGATCGTCGTGACCGAGCGAGAACTCGCCGACCGAATCGCTGAGGTAGTTAAAGCCTACGAAGAGGAGTGACTACGCCAGGGGTGTCGCCTCCCTGCTCAGGGAGGCTCATCGACATTCTCTTCATCCCCACCTAGCACCGTCGCTCTTCCTCGCAATGCTTCGATCACCTTCGGCGGTATCGCCATGCCGCACCGCTTCGCGTTTTCGAGGATAGACGAGAGCTCGGTGAGGACGACAAAACTGCACACGAGCGACGCGGAGAATACATCGAACCCTTGGCTTCCAAACGAGGCGCTTAGGATCTTCGCCGACCAATAGATGCTGGCCGGCACAACGAAGTAACCGAAGGACTTCCCCAGCACCCGCCTGAACTTAGAACTCTCGAACGCCTTTCCCTCGACGAAGATTGCAAGGACGCCCATCGAAGTGTCAACCACGAGGAGAACGACCGTCAAGACCATCAGGTCCCGAAGGGCTTGCACAGGATACAGGAGGGCGAGAAGTCCCACCAACCCACCTACGATTCCCTTCGGCCACGTGGGTGTGAACGCCTGGGCAAGCGGGTGGAGGTACTCGCGGATCATCGAATGCTCCCGAACCATGGCTGTCGATTCCTCCAGGCGATAGCTGTCCGAGTCATGGCAACGTCCGACCTTGGCCACTCGACGTGCGGAGAGTCCACAAAGGACTCGTCATCGGATGATCCGTCGCTGTCCCAGTCACCGCCCCAGACAAGGCCGTGCTTTCGCGCGAGGTGCCCGAGGTAGGCCCAGTGTCGCTTGTCTGCGTTCCACAAGGGCTGACCGTTCAGGAACGGCACGATGTCGAAGGCGACGCAGAGCGTGTGACGCGAGGAACGAGTCTTCGTGACGATGGGGCCGGGCTTGGTTCGTCCTTGGGCGAAGAGTGCGTCCTGGCGCGACTGCGGGCGATAGGTCTCGATGACCGTCCACTTGCAGCCGGGCATATGGACCGCCGAATAGGAGGCAAGTTCGGTGAGGATCTTCTCCACCTTCGACCTCAGACGAGGGTGGAGAAGCGCGAGGTCTCGTTGGGTGCTCACGCGGCCCGATACGAAATCAAGCAGCCTCCCTCCACCACTCTTCTTCGAATCCAACTAGGCAGGAGAGTCCACGAAGGAGCCTTCCGACCGTCTCTGCCGAGATCCCGAGCAGCTCGGCGACCTCCGGCAAACCTTCCCCTTCCGAGATCGCCACGGCGATCCGCACCTGGGCCTCGACGAACCGGAAGATGAAGCGGTCCTGATTGATTGCCACGAGCCTCGGTTCGATCCCTTCGGATTCGTCGAAGAGCGATGACTGCGGCGAAAGTCTAGAGAGCGTTCCGCGAACGGCACAGACGCCGAGCGGCGAGACCGCCTTCGCAACCTCAAGGTCGTAAAGGAACGCCTCCATTGCGGCGATCACGTCTGCATCGGCTGGTTCGCTTCCGTCGAACATCGCCCGGTAGCGGGAGGTCAGTTCCTCGGCCACCGCGGTGAGCAGGAGTGAGACCTGAAGGCGGGACTCAGCGCCCTCGTCGCCTTCCGGCAAAGCGATGATCTCCTCGAGCTTCAGTTCCCCTTCACCAACTTCCATCGAGAGGCTGATCGTCTCCTTGCGGGACATTCGGCCGTCGGCTCGGAACAGGTCGATGAGGCGTCTTCGCATGTTCGTCTTGGCGTAGTGCGAGAACTTCACACCCGCCGCCGGGTTGTACGTGTCGATGGATTTGAGCAGCGAGATCCGGCACTCCTGCTCGCGGTCGTCCACGTCGAGGGTTCGCATCGGGTGATCCACCGCTTCCGCCCGACAGGTACGCGCAAAGGCGGCCACAATCGCCTCTCTGGCGTGTTCGTCGCCCGACTGGGCTCGAAGCACGAGGGCTTCCTCTTCCTGCCGGTTCATGCCGCCACCTCCGCAAAGCGTGTGTACGCGCCTTCCCATCCGACCTCGACGGTTCCAAGGGGACCGTTCCGGTTCTTTAGCACGATGATCTCTGCGACGGAGGACGGATCCTCAGCCCGGTTCTCTTCTCTGGCTTTGTAGTACTCGTCCCGGTAGAGGGCGACCGCCACGTCTGCTTCGTTTGCCAGACCCGAGGAGTCGGAGAAGTCGCCGATCATCGGCCTCTTGTTCTCACGCTTATCCACGGCTTGATTGATCTGGGAGAACCCGATGCCCGTCGTGTTGAAGGACTTGGTGGTTATCTTCACGTCACGAGCAAGCCGCGTTAGGTCGAGCGCTCGATACTCCTTGCTCTCGGTGTGCATGATCTGCAGATAGTCGATGAAGACGATGGGCGGTCGACCATGCTTTTGGGATGCCCGGTGAAGGTTCGAGCGGAGCGAGGCAACCCCAAAAGAACCGGTGGCTTCCACGAAGTCGATGGGAAGCGAGGTGAGGCGCTCCATCGCGTCCGTGACTTTCTGATAGTCCTCCTCATTCAGCGGAATCCCTTGGGTCCACCGAAGAGGAATCCCGCCAACCGCTGCTATCGCCCGCCTAGTCACTTCCTCGGCCGTCATCTCGATCGTTACATACAACACAGGAATTCCCTGCCTTGCGACCCGGATGGCTGATCCGATTCCGAAGGAAGTCTTGCCCATGGATGTCCGAGCGCCTACTAGAACGAAGTTGCCAGGGACGTACCCGCAGATCAGCTTGTCGAGGCTCGGGAAGCCCGTTGAGACTCCGAACTCCGCCTTACCCGTTTCCATTGCGCGGTCGATTCGGTTGATGATGGAGCGCAAAGGCCCTGAAATCGGCTTGAACTCTTCCTCGTGCAGACCCTTTTGGGCACCGATGAACATCTCGCCCGCCTTGTCGAACTTGTCCGTTGCTGTTCCCGCTTCGGGATCATGCACCAGGGCGACAATCTTGCCACCGAGGTTCTCAAGGTCCCGGAGCCTGCGGCGGTCGAGGACTATCTCGGCATAATCCTCAAAGTTGGCCGCACTCGGGACGTACTCGGCGATCTCGATCAGAAAGTCGATTCCGCCGACGTCGGGCAGGCATCCTTTCTCGACCAGCTCAGCCCGCAAGGTCACAAGGTCGATCTCCCGCCCCTGCTTGATGAGCTCGCACATAGCCCGGTAGATGAGCCTATGCGCAGGGCGATAGAAGTCACCTTCCTCGAGCTTTCCGACCAGAGTCTGTCCCGCCGAGGTGGAGAGGATCATCGAGCCAAGGACCGACATCTCAGCTTCGATGCTGTAGAGCGGGATTCGGTCTAGACGCCCGCTCATGCCGCCTCCCGACCGATCTGCGCTTTGAGCCATTCAGCTTCGACGAAGGGTTCATCGGTTCCAGGAACGAAGCGCCTCGACATCTCGGTTTCGGCGTCGTACCGGAGCTCGTAGTCCGTTCCCAAGACAGGCTTGGGAATCGCACGAGGACCACCCGTTCCTGGCCGGCTGTGCCTCGTTGTGGGCGCGATCCGCTCGTCGTCGAGCCACGTACCGGCCTTCGCCCTCTGGTTCACCCAAGTCGCCGCCATCGGGACGTACGTCCGGGACCAGTCGGGAGAGTTGGCTTCCTTCCACGAAGCCCATGCCGAGAGCGAATCCAGCGCCTGGAGAATCTCGTCCAGCGCTTCGGGCGACTTCGCTCGGCTCCACGCCGCTTTGACCTTCTGCTCGGCGTTCGGGAAGTTGTTCGAATCGCCCGGACCCCGTTTCGGGTAGCGCTTTTTGAACTCAGCCCAGAACTCAGCCCAGGTTGGTTTTCTCCAGGATTCGCCAGAATTCTCCACCACCCCAACTTCCCCCACTGGGGGATTAGAGGGGGTTATATATGGTTCTGTATCTGGTTCTGGTATAGGTTTCGTTTCGCTTTCGGTTTGGTTTCCGTTTGCTTTTGATTTGCTTAACCTTTTGGTTTCCGTTTGCTTTCCGTTTGCTTTTGGTTCGGTTTCGCTTTGGTTATCCGATTGGTTTGCTTTTGGTTTCGGTTTGCTTCCCTGTTGGTTATTGCTTGCTTTCGACGGCCTGCCTCCCATGCCACCGCTCTCCCGGCGAGCTTCGACCTTTTGAAGGGCGAGAATGCGATCGTTATTGACCCGCTCGTTTCGGCGGAATCCGTCCTCACAGATTGGGAAGCACGCGTCGAGGAACGGCTCGAAGGCCGCCCACTCCTCATCGGTCGCACGCAGGAGCCGCTTGATGTCGGACGGACTGCTCACGAGCTTCTCGTCCTCCCACTGAGTGAAGACGAGGTTCAGGTAGATGCCCTGGGCCGCGAACGGCATCATGCGCACCGTGCTCGAGGCGAGCCATTCTTTGTGATACAGGTTCAGGTATGGCAAAGGCGAGGGCATTACGCCACCTCCTTCTGCGGGCCGATTCCCTTCCGCCGGAGCATCCCGATCATCGCCGAAGCGGTCCCCTTGGTCAGGGTGTGGAGAACGTCTTCGTGGATCCCGCAGGACTTGAGATAGCTCAGCTGAGCTTGCGTCGGTGAACCAAGTCTCCACTGCGCCTTGCGCGAGGCGAGACGAGCGACTCCGAAGAAGTTCTTCTGGATGATCGCCTCCGCCTGAATGAAGGCGACCTGCAGGTCTGAGTCGAGTTCGAACTCTTGATCCCGAAGCGCCCGCCCTTCGGACTTGTCCCCGCTCGACAGGCGAAGGGTTAAGTTGCCGAGCAGATCGGCGGAGATCGCCGCAGAACGGGCGATTCCCTGCGGAGACGTTCCACAGTCGACGATGTAGTCGCTGTCGCCGATCTTCATCCAGTAGAGGTCCGCTCCCGCCTCGACCGCCTCCTCGGGCGGTTCTATCTCGGCGAGCATCTCCACTTGCGTGAGAACGGCGGATAGCCCCGAGAACGACGTCTTGCGGCGGAAGGCCGCTGCCTTGACGATCTCGGGGAGTTCCTCGAACTCTTCGAGAGCCTCGACCACGGAGCGCCCTTCGAGATCCATCTCGCTCGGCAGCCCGACGAGGGCATTAAGGCACGGATCACCTTGACCGTTCGCCTTGGCCGTGAGCTGGTGCGAGGATGTCAGACCAACGATGTCGATAACGAGGCAGTCGATCTTTTGTGAGCGAGAGATGGCCTCCCGTCGGGATGGCGCGTTGTCGAGTCCATCGATGACGCCCGGTAGAACCCGGAGCGCCCGCCCGCACATCTGGACGAAAAGCGACCAAGACTTCGTGGGCCGAAGCATCACGACGCAGGAGCAAGCCTGGGAGTCGAACCCTTCGGTGAGGATGTCCATGTTCGTGAGCACGGTGGTCTTTCCGGCTCGGAACCGCTCAATGGCAGCCTCCCGCTCGACGCGCGGCATATCCCCGTAGATCGCCTCTGCGGCGATACCTCCCTCTCGGAAGACTTCGGCTACCTTCTTGGCGTGGTCGACGCCCGAACAGAAGATGATCGTCTGCCTTCCGGCGGCGGCATCCTTCCAACTTCGCAACGCGAGTTCGTTGACCGGGTCCACGTTCATCGCTTCCTCTAAGTCGGATTGGACGTACTCGCCAGCTCTGGTCTTAACCTTGGAGAGATCGACGTCCGCTTGGGCTCGGTATCCGCGAAGGTCCACGAGGAACCCGTCCTTGATCGCCTGCACGATGTCGTAGCGGAAGACGATCTCTTCGAAGATCGCCTTACTTGCGGATCCAACGAGTGCCTTATTGTCGAGGCGGTGGGGAGTGGCGGTCACACCGAGCAGGTAGGTACCGGGTTCGTCGTAGCAACCGAACCGGCTGAACACCCGTTGATAGGAGTCCGCAGCGGCGTGGTGACTTTCATCGCAGATCACGAGGTTCGGTGCGAGCCATTGAAGGGCTTCGGACCCTGGCATCGCCAAGGACTGAACCGAGGCAGCGACGACTCTACTGATTCGGTCCGCCTTGAGGTCCCCTGAGTGAATGGAGCAGTTCAGGTGTGGAGCGATCTTGTCCATCGTCCCGGCGATTTGCTCGAGCAGCTCCTTCCGGTGCGCCAGGGCGAGCGCAGTGAAGCCGAGGTCGCTTTCTGCCATCGCTCGAACGATCGAGGAGAAGAGAACGGTCTTCCCTGCTCCGGTCGCGGCGATGATCAGACCTCGCTGTCCGCCTTTGTCGATGAACGCCTGCCAAGCATTCACCATCTGCTGTTGATAGGGCCGCAGGATCACCTGCGGGAGCGGTGGCCGCTCTTCTGCGAAAAGATTGTTCATTGTAGTGGTGTTTCAGTCAGGCTTCAGGGGCGGTAGTGGGTCGACCCTTCGGCTAGTCCGGCTAGGACATTAGCGATCCTGTCCCCGCGCTGGGAAGGGAGAATGCACATGTTCCAGAGTTCTTTCTCGATTGCCCGCAAGGCTTCCTCGGGGGTGGTCACGATGGAGTACTCGCCGTTCGCAATCGCTGCCTTTTGCTCAGGGGTGACCCTGGCGTCGTGGTTTCGCTTGACCTCCAGCCCGATGTAGACCTTCGGGCCGTCTTGGACAGGCACGTAAACGAGGAGGTCGGGAATCCCCTTGTCCACACCGGACGATCCTTTTTGGCGGTAGGCGGTCGTCTCCCGAACGGTGCAACCCGCTAGGCGAAGAGCATCCACGATGGCGGCTTGGACCTCATGTTCCTTTGGGACAGGGATGCGGATTTGGAGGACTCTCACCGCTGGATCTCCTCTAGGTCGATCTCGCCGATCAGGTGGCAGTACAGGAGGCTGGCAATGGCTTGCTTCTGGCGCTGAATGAGGACCAGTTTCGGCGGCAGGTACACGGTCCCGAAGCCAGTCACCCATATCCTTGCATCAGGTGTGGTCATAGCGACAGGGGTTGTGTCGTCGTTTGAAAACCCGTAACTGTGGCCGTCCCCACCGTTCGCCCACTGGAGTATGGTCATGAGCCCGACGCCCTCCCGCACATGAGGCGATCACACCCTGGGTGACATAGCCGCCCAGAGAAAGGACAGGTGTCGATGATCGCCTGCTCCCTGATTGCTCGAATTACTTCTGGCTCAAGGTTCCAGAACCCCTGGCGACCAATACACGGGATCGGAGCGAGTCGGACAACGTCTTCTAGCTTCCAGGCAAATCTTCCCGGCGCAAAATTGCCAAGAAGATATTCGACCTCGCGAGGGTTGTCCATGTTGTATGAAGGCGCAAACCAGTCCCCATAAAGGGCCTCGGTATAAACGCATTCGACAAGCCGACCGACGGCGACAATGGACCCTAGGGGAGGCTTTTCAGTGGACGGCTCAAAACCGATGTTGATACCGAAGAACCGAAGTTCCGTTGCTAGTTCACGCTCTTCACCTTGGCAACGCTTCGAGGCGTGGATGGCAATAATCTCGCCCTCCATTGACTTGGGGAATTCCCAAGAACGCGTCTCGTAGTGCTTCGTCCCAACCGCAATGGCTGAGGCCCACGGCTGCCAGATGGAGATCGCCTTCATCGCGCCGACTCCTCGATCACTTCGTAAAAGCGAAGTGGACTGTCCGCCGTGAATTCAAACTCCTTGTCGAAGGCGTCCGTCTTAGCAAATACTCTTGTGCCCTTTTTGGTCGAGTTCTCCACGCGGGTCACCGTGTAGACCCTTCTTGAATACAGCCCTCGGAATTGTCGCCCGAGCTTTAGGCTCTGCAGCTGATCGAGCGTCATCGCCTCGTCTCCTGCCGGACGATCTCGGCTAGATGGTCGAGGAAGATCGAGACTAGGATCACCAAGATGGCAAGGAGGGCGATCCCCGCAAGGACCGCCCCGACTTCGGAGTTCAAGCCGCCCTCCGGATGGACGCCCGAACGCGCCACCGCTCAAGAAGGTTGGCGAGGTATTCCTCACGCTCGACGCCCGAGTACTCCTTTGCCCGCTGGACCGTGGTTGCCATGTTGGCGCTCACGGTGGTTCGCTCGGCTGGTTCCACGTTTGCTTCCCGACAGGCACGCGCGTGGTCCATGCCGTTTGCTCGAACGCGGACGTACTCGACCATGATTTCCGGCGAGGTCACGTAGTTCCAACTTGGAAGGGACACCCTCGGGGGAGCCTCCGCTTTCTTTGGTCGCCCAGGAGCGGGTGCGGGCTTCTTCGGCTCGACTTTCGCCACGATCACGACCGGCGCGGGAGGCTTCTCGCCGCCCTGGCCTACTCGCTCAAATGCTTCGATCTGTGCTTTTGCAGCTTCGAGGTCCTTCTTCAGGGACTCGTTCTCGTCGATCCGAGCCTCGACAGCTTGGCAAAGCATGTTCGCGGACGCGAGTTCGGGGTCGAACTCTTTGTGGAACAACTCGGACAGCGCGTTGCGGAACTCCCGATCTGCCTCGATCAGCTTCTCGTTCTCTTCTCGGAGCGCGTCGCGTTCTTTGATCAGCTCTTTGAAGAACTCGAAGACGTCGCTGTAAGCCCTTTGATCTGGGTAGAGCGAGGCAGGGTCTTTCTTTAGGCTGATGATCGCCTTAAATCCGACCAGCGCCTCGGTGACCATTCTCTTCCACTCATCGAAGTCGGGCAGCCTGCCACTCGTGTTGTAACCTGCAATATCCGCTGTATCCGCCCGGAACGCATAAAGCACCTCGCGGTCTTTCTTCAGCGCCCTGATATCCTCATCCACTCGTTCGGGGGTGAAGTCCTCAGGCTCGTGGACACGAAGTGCCATCAACGCCAGGAAGCGGGCGCACAGGTCCTGCTCTGCCTTCTGGAGGGCTTGCTCCTCATCGACTACCAGCTTCTGGATATCGGCGACCAGCTGTGAAACCTCCATCAGCACGGAAGTCTCACAAGCCTCTCCTTCAAGTCCAAGCCTCTCGATGAGGTTCTTTACGAACTCGCTGTGCTTGCCTTCCAGCTGCCCGACAAGGGTCGAGCACATCTCGTTAATCGCCGAGTCGAACAGGTGGGGGTACTTGCACTCCGAGCGCAGGGCCTGCAAAGCGGTGACCTGCAAAGAAGTCTCGCCCTTGAAGATCGTGCGAGGGGTTAGGAAGCAGTTCTCAGGCATTGGCCGCCTCTCGGCATTCGTGCACGCGCTTCTCAAGCGCGGTGATGTATTCGGTGACCATCTCGAACTGTCGTTCGAAGGCGTCGCCGATCTTCGTGCCGTCGGTGGAAGCGCCTTTGATTTCAAGGAGAGCCTCGGCGGAACGGTATTGCAAATTGCGCAAATGGCGCGGGTCGTAAGTGGGATGTGTAGTGGTGGTATTCATGCTGCGAGGGAGCCGTTCCCTACGGCATCAGGGCAGGTACCATCCTCTAAAGTGAGGAGCACTGCAGGGCTCTGATCTATCGGCGGCAGGGCGAGGTTCGTAGTGGGATCTGAACCCTCCGCCTCCTTTTCTTTGAGATAGCGAAGAACCGCTCTGTAGGCACCGGAAGGGCTCATTCCAAAGGCACGCGCCAAGGCGCTACGGTTAGCACCGGGAGCGTTCCAACGGGCACATAACTCCGCTATCTCCCTTAGCGCGAGCTTCCTTTTCGGGCCAGGACGCCCAGGCAAATATCCTAGGGTTTCGGTCATCACGCAAGACTATACACGAATATGCAATATCATGCACAGGCATGTTTGCATTTTCTCATTATTCTCTTGAGGTTGTGGACTTCAACGAGAAAGTGAAGGTGATCCAAGATGGGCTGGTCAAACATGGCCGGACAACCTCGTGGCTCGCCGAGAAGGTGAACATGGATCCTTCAACCCTGAGTCGAAGGCTCTCCGGCAAGTCCAAGCGCCCGAGTACCAATAAGCCGTGGGTCGATGAAGCGCTTGCTCTGATTCGAGATCTGGACGAAAAGTTATCCACACCCGCCAAGACACAGACAGATGTCTACTATAATAAGGACCGAGAGGACAGCGCGCGGTCTGACCTCCTCGACAGGCTCCTAACCGGCGAGACCATTACGGTCGATGCACCGAGCGTCGAGGTGGGCGTTCCGTGGTCAGCAAAGGGTTTGAGCACGGTGAAGAGAACTTTAAGCGCCTTGCTGGGGGCGGCCAGCCGAATAGTTCACGTTAAGAACTCATTCCAAAACATCAGGGGAGGATCCGTGATCGCCTTCACGGAAGTGGACTATCCGTCCGAAGACGTCTACCTGTTGTTCGTCTCGAGGGCCGATCCTGAGACCGAGCTGATCGGCTGGATCGATCCCAACTTCGGCAGCCTGATCCAAGGCGCGGACGGGAAGACGCTCCCATTAAGCGAATGGCAGGTGAAGGGCTACTGCATCGCGGTCTCGTGGGGTCTCGGCGATTCGTTCGACGATCTGCGGGTGAGCAAGAAGGGTATTGGGCCTCGTACAAGGCTCTGATTGCAGGTCAATGGGAACGAGACGGAAGAGTCGAATATCGGAGATTGAGCGAGAAAATCGAAGAATATGCGCCTTTTTCGCCACTAGATATCTCAGGACATTAATGGAAAAACTGGGCACCTTTTACTTCACACTATTGTAAAGTAAAGGGAGACAGCCAACTCTTTTAAGGGAGAAGAACAGAAAAGCATTCTTTCTTGCGCAGCATGAATTTCACTCAGGAATACCTAAATGACATCACAAACCCTAGCGGTCTGCCGATGCATCTTTGCGATCCAGACCGATACACATCGGCCCATTTGGTAGCGAATCCTGAGTTGGCAACTGCGGTAGCAGAAGCTCTTCCGATCCTAGCTGCGATGTTTCAACCAGGACACATCAAGCTCCAACTGATCTCTGACTATTCTGGATCCGTACTGATGATCACCGTGTGCTCGGACCTGCCGACACCAGAGGTTGACGCAAGGTACGTAGCGTGGGCTCGGCAGACACGAGAAAGCGGCCTTCGTGATAGACTCCAAAGAACGATAGTTTCGGTCTTTGGCAATGATCTCGGTTAGTTCTTACTCCCAAATCGCCCTTAAATCTCACTTTGCCACACTCGGTCTAATAGACACTGTGTTAAGAAGCACGTCGTTATCGCAAGAAGATAGGGACGAGGTCGTCGAGTTCTACCTGAGGGAAACGACGCGTCGATGCTATTACGCGAGCTTTCTGATGGCCCGATCGTTTGCGCAAGCAAGGGACTTTTCCTTAGCCGACGATACGGGGCATACCGACGTTTGGAACTGGTTTATCGACAGCTCTTACTCTCGACACCACGGACTTGAGGACGTTGCAGTCAAGGGCTTTAGATCGTTTGGCCGCCGCAAGTGGGCAGACTACGAAATCCAAGAGTCGTACGAAGGGCTGAAACAATGCCTTGACCGCGCGTCGGAAGATATGCTGGCAATCGCTCGGCACCTCTCTCCAAATGAAATCTGGCCCAAATTGGAAGTGATCACGTCCAAGCGGAAGGACTCTTAAGATCCTCGCCTGTACTAGCTCACGATCCCAACAACCGCCACACCCACTCTAGGGCACCAGCACCTTCACCACGCGTTCCCCGCCAATCGGCTGGTGGATGAGCCTGTACCGCCTCGATAGGACGGACTCGAAAACGATCCACCCGGACGTCGTCGCGCCTGGTCCGATGTTGACGGCCTCCAGGGGTCGGCTGCTCGAGAAAGTGTGCGCTGAATATGGGACTGTGTACCCATCCTCGGTTTCAAGAGTGAAGTTTGTTGGATTAATGTGTTCGGAGTCCGCGCCTGAGTTGACTGCAGATACAAATACACTTACGAACCGACCGTTTCCGTCAAACGAGTAGCCATCAAAGGACCGTCGGATCTCCAGGTTGCCTACGGCTATTCCAACGGGAGAACCTTCGTAGGTATTCATCGACGCACGCTCTTCCTCTTCGGATATTTGCGCCAGCATTCGTTCAGCGCCCGAACGAGCGGCTGCATGCGCAGGCGTTACTTGCCCTACCCGAGCTTTGAAAGCGTCCGATTTCGAACGGGCGACAGTAATCGAATCTTTGTTCTTTTCTCTTGTAGCCTTCTCAAGCGCTGAAACTAGAGCTGCTTCCTCCCTGCGCAATTCTTCCCGTTTCGCCTGCTTCCAAGATGATTCGAGGGGCGTAAAAAGGGCTTGGGCCTTAGAGGTTAGACTCTGAAGGTCCTTATCACTTCTTCCGGGATCGATTGCTTTGGCATTTGCTAACGCACTCTGGAGTCTTTGGGCATCCTTGGATTTGATCGCGTTCTGAAGTTTTTCCTTAGCCTCCGTAATTCGCGGAGATGACACTGTGGCGACCTCGAGCTGGGATGAAGTTCGCTGAGCTATAGAAGCCGCTTCATTTGGAATCCAGATGCTGAACACAAGCACCACAAGGAGAATAACGCCCAGAGTTATAAGCAACCCTTTCTCGGATGAAGTCACAGATGCCCACGGTCTAGGCAGTTCTACATCGGAAGGGACTTCCGATGGCGCAGTGTCCGGCTCTGGAGGATATGTGGATTTGTTGCTCTCGATCAGGGGCTCGTTGGGTAGCGACCTAGCGAAAACTTCAGGGCTCACCCCTTGCGTGAACGCTTCATAGGCTCTGTCAGGATTTGGCCTACGCCCGAGAATCGCTTCAGCGGCGACCATGAACTCCGAGAACGACTTGTCTGCTTCCATCAGATTCCTCGGATAAACCTTACATTGCGAGGCCTCGTCCGTGCCATCGGGTTACAGAAAGGAAGTTGCGTGACGACCTCGTGCCCTTGTCCGCGAAAATAATCTTCTTGTATTTGCTTGCATAGTTTTGCATATTGTTGCATAATCATTCTCAAGCCGACAGGCGGAGAAGAAGATGCCAAGCACCACTACAACCAAGCCCTTCTACATTCAGCTGACGACCGAGAACGGAAAGCCGGTCTTCATCAACGCGGAGCAAGTCTGCTCGCTCGGCCCGCAACTAAAGGTCGAGGGCGAAGTCTTCACGAGAATCTTCCTCGTGACCGGCAACTACGAGGTCAAGGAATCTCCGGAAGAAATCCTCGCCAAACTTGGCGCAGAGGTGGCTCGATGAGAGCAACCGTAACCTCCACCGCACTCGGGAGGCTCACTCCCGAGGCGCTCGAAATGGCCCGAGGGATTCGGGCCGCCTGGAAGTTAGCCGTTGAGGCCGTTCGGGCAGGCAGAGCGAAGGGCGTGGAAGACGTCGAGATCGGCCCATACAGCGCGAAGCTTAACTGGGGACCATCGAAGATGTACCCGAGCCAGACCTCCTACTTCCTGCGCATTCCCGGCGTCTTCCGCGTCTCGCATGACGTGATTGTGGCGAGCGCCGTCTTCCGAATCACCAACCAGCGACCATCGACCGATGGGGCAACGCTTTTGTTCACCTGCGCCGAGTGCGCCATCGCCGAAACCCTGGAGGAGCTATGAGCCAACCTGCGAGCACTTACTTTAACAAGGTTCGCAGGGATTTCCGCGAGCTCTCCACCGAGGAACAGCGAATGTTCATTCGCCAAGCCACCCTCGAACTACCTCCTGCGCCTGAGGGGCTTCTCAGGCTTGCCGACCAGATCGACCGGATGGACGATGGCAACTTCGTACCACTACCCATCCGGGAGATCACCCACACCCATCACATCGTCGCCAAGCCCGATCTCTCGAAGATCGGTGCCTTCGGCCTGGCGATGCTCCTTGCCGGACTGATGGCCGGAAACCTCTGGGCGAACGCTCAGGCAAGCCGCCGGGAATACCTGCGGGACCGAGGCCTCTCGCCTCAAATCGAACGACAAGAAAACGGACTCTAACCATGAGCGAAAACACCACTACAAGCAAGAACATCACCTTCAAGGCGAAAGCCACCGTCCGAGTCTTCAAGGCCGCAGCAGAGGGCAAGAAAACCCACCAGGTGACCTTCAAGGTCAGCGAAATCGACGGCATTGAACTCCCAGTGGACAAGATCGATGTGTACGCCGACGTCAACACCTGGACCGCAGAGGACTTCCCTGACGATCAGGTTGGCGAGATCACCGTTGAGAAGGTCGTCGACAAAGAGAACGACCGCAAGTTCTTCTACTCGCTCCAGTCCTGGAACGGCAAAGCCAAAGAGGCCTACCAAGGCAAGAAGGGCGGAAACGGTCGCGGAGGTGGCGGTGGATACGTCCGAACCCCGCAGGAGATCCACGCCTCGGCAATAGCGGGCGTCGTGAAGTCTGCCTTCGAACTCTGCAATGGGATCGGAAAAACCGATCTTGACCAGATCAAGGCCTACGCGAACATGGGCGTCCAGGTCTACATCGAGGGCGTCAAGAAGGCTGCCGAAGAGCTGAAATGATCGCCCTTTCCGACGAGCAGAAAGTCGGGCTGGAGCTTATGCACAAGGTCGCCTCCGAAGGCGGCCTTGGCTACCAGACCGGCAACGCGGGTTCCGGCAAGTCCACCAACCTACGGCAGTTCCTTCGAGAGAAGCCGAAGGTTCCAATCTTGGCTCCTACAGGCGTCGCTGCGATCAACGTCGGCGGCATGACCGTCTCCAAGTTCTTCGGATGGCGACCGGGCGAGACGGGCGTGAAGCAACTCAAACGAAGCCATCGGCGACTTCTCGAACAAGCAGGCGCTCTCGTGATCGACGAGATATCCATGCTTCGTGCGGACGCCATGGACCGCATGGACCGTGACCTGCGGGTTACATTCGATAGCCCGAAGCCGTTCGGCGGAATCGGTATCTTCTGCATCGGTGATCACTTCCAGCTTGAGCCCGTGCTTCCTAGAGAAGGTATCGAGCGGGACTACTTCGATAAGCGTGGCTACACCTCGCCTTACTGGTTCGACTCGCTCGTGTGGCAAGGCTCACGGCCCGAGTACGTCCAGCTAACGAAGGTCTTCCGGCAACAAGGTAACGACTGCTTCACCGATGCTCTCAACCGGCTACGGCTCGGCGACAACTCTGCTCTCGCGTTCTTGAACAAAAGAGCCGGACAAGTCCCCGAAACGGGCGCGATCAAGCTCTGCTTCCACAACCAGGTGGCCATCGACATCAACGTGAATGAGCTGATGGTTCTCTCGGGCGAGGCGAAGGTCTACAACGGGGTCACGGTCGGCTCAATCAACGAGAACGATGTGCCCGCCCCGCGCGAACTTCGGCTGAAAGTCGGGTGCAGGGTTGTGGCCGTAATCAACGATCCGCCTCCTAGCATGTTCGACGAACCGAGGTTCTACAACGGCGATTTGGGGACGGTGATCGCACTGAAGTCCGAGTCAGTGGTCGTCCGCTTTGATCGCGGTCAAGAGTACGAGCTCTTCCCACACACATGGGAGATATCGCCAATCAGGCAGGACGCGACCGGTGACCTCTTCGTGGATGAACAAGCAGGGATCGTCTGCTATTCGCAGATTCCCCTCAAGCTCGCCTACGCCATTTCCGTGCACAAGTCCCAGGGGATGACCCTCGACAAGGTGCATATCCAAATCCCTGGATGGGCTTTCGCCGCTGGGCAGACCTACGTCGCCCTGTCTCGATGTCGCCACTTTGAGACCATGACCATCTCACGTCCTCTGCGACCGCAGGACGTCCGAATCCACCCCCGCGTTGCCGAATGGCATCGCCAAGTCTTCGGCAATTAGCCGAGTTAAAACAATGGACGAAACCACTACTACCGTTCTCGATCAAGCCCCTCTGGAGCTGATCGAATCTTCCGAACCAATCGTCACCCCAATTGAGCCCATCCTTCAGGACGGTCTTTGGGTCGACCCGACCACAGGTGAGATCGTTGGCGTGGCCGACGGTCCCGACCTTGGAGAGCCGCTCTACGAGAAGGGAGCCAAGGGCAAGGCGCCGGGCATCACCGAGGCCTTTGCCGAATGGATCCTCCGCAAGGTGCGGCACCATCTTGCGCGCAAGAAGGCAGCCGTCCTCCAGCGGACACGGGCCGAAGAAGCGCTCAAAGGTCTCGTCGATAACGCCGTATCTCGCGCCCTTGAGTCCGCTGATGGTCTTGAGATCCGCATGGAAATCGAACAGGCCGCGAAAATCGAAAAGCGCGCCGGAAACGCCGTCACCTTTTTTGCCTGCTTCTACCGAGAGCAGTTGCAAGAATTCGCCCTGCGAAAGCTCGGGACGTCCACGAAGCGGACTCTCGACCTCCTTGGCGGTTCGATCTCACTCCGAAAAGGCTCTTCAAAGCTGGTCGTGAACGACGCGACCCTGGCAGCGAAATACCTGCTCAGGAAGAAGGCGGTCGATGCGGTGACCTACTCGGTCAAGACGAGCGCCATCCCCGAGAAGATCGTTGCACTCATCGACAAGGGGAAGGTGCCTGGAATCGCTCGGGTCACCGAGCCGGACAAGTGCGAGCTCAAGATCGACGGAGAGAAGATCTAGTGCCTCGGGAGGCCGCTGACAAGATAGTGCGCACGGAGGCCCTCATGTCGGCGGCCTCCGAAGCCGTGACGGATGCGGTGAACGATGGCGACGACTCGCCGATCGTTTCGTTCTTCGACGCCGAATCTCGCATGAGAAGCGAGCTCGAGGCGGCAAGCACGCTCATCCGCACCCAGGACCTTTCGAGCCTCCAGCTTGAGCGAATCCGCAGGCGATGCCTTTCCCTCGCCGGGATAGCACTTCGGACGTCGACGGTCGCCGGAGCAAAACGCGAAGAGCTCCGCGCCCGAAATCTCTGACCCTTAGAACCACAAGACAAAACCACTACAATGTCTAACTTTTCGATTCAAACTACAACTTATCTCATCCTAGCGTCGACCGCCCTTCTGGTCGCGCTTACACTCGCTCTGGTCTTCGTTCTTGCGATTCGAATTGCAAACGCAACGCACCGGGCGAAGCTCGAAACCAAGACGCCCGACCCAACCGACCCAAACCAAGTCGTCGTGGCCGGAGGCGCTTCGGGTCTTTCTCACATCGTGATCGATGACGAGATGCGGCCACTGATCGAGCGAAGAAACGAGCTTCGCCGCCGCCTAGTTATCCGCACCGTCCAAGAAGAGACGAGCAACCTCGAAAAGGCTCTTGGCGCTCAGATCATCGCAGACAACACCAAGAAGGAGGCCGCATAACCATGCCCACCGCCTTTGAGTACACGCAGCGGAACGGCAACAAGTGCATGATCAGGCCGGGAACCCCTCAGGCGATCTGCGACGAGGGAGAGAACACCCGAATTATCATGCGCACGGGCTGGTACTTCATCGTCACCGCTCCCTACGAGCAGGTGCGCGACGAGCTCTTCCATGAACAATCCGAAGAGGAATCACCGCTTCTGGAGGTCGCATGAACGCCACTGAGCGCAAGAAAGTTGAGAGGCGGGATTCCCGCCTCCGCTCGATCTCCACGGGAGACCACAGCGCCTTCACGAAGGAGATGATCTCCATCCTGGAGGATGCAGGTCGACCGTCCGGTCTCAGTCTTCCCGAGACATTCCGGTCCTTCGTAACGATGGCTGCTTGCAGTCTCAGCCTTGGGATGCGCGAGGCGGAGTACTTGAAGGAAGCCGAACGCTTCCATCCGAACGGGGCGGCCCATCTGCCGAAGGCCTTCGCTTTCCTCGTGGAGGCGATGGAGGTCGCGGACTTCGCCGACGTCCTTGGTCCGATGCACATGGAGGTATCGTCCACCAAGGCGGCCCAGCGCGATCTTGGCGAGTTCTACACTCCCTGGAGCCTCTCCCGTGCATCCGCCGCCATGCTTCTTGGCACCCCGCCGCAGATCCCCCAGGATCGACCGTTCACGCTATTGGAGCCCGCGTCCGGTTCGGGCGGGATGGTGCTCGCCGTCGCACAGCACTTGGTCGACCACAGACTCAGCCCGAGGAACATGAAGGCGACACTCATCGATGTCTCGCCGCTCGCCTACGAGATGGCGATCATCAACACGACCCTTTATGGGATTCCCGCGCAGATCATCCAAGGCAACGCCCTGTCGCTCGAAGTGCGGAGAACGTGGCGCAACATGCATTGGTGGTCCGCTATCGCTCCTGGATCGGCCACAGAGGCGATTGTCGCGCAACCATCGGCCATCCCCGACGATGAGGTCCGATACGTGTTCGAAACGGTCCAAGGATCGTTCAACTTCGAGGCGGCAGCATGATCTTTTATCACCTACCTAGCCCCAAAAGAAACGGTAAAGCAATGGTTACTTACTTGCAGTATTGCATCGTTAAGGGCCTAGCTCTGGTCATGGATACGAGAGAAATTCTTGCATCAGTGAACCGCTTCGATAACGTGATCAGCAGCCTTGACGACTCTTCGCAACAAAAGCTGATGGGTGTCGTGGACCTTGTCGAAGCAATCCAAGCCGCCGAGCGACAAAAGGCCGAGGCAGACGTCTACGGTCGGCTAACCAGAGCCGAGGCGCTTCTGGAAGTCTTCTATGACTGGTGCCTCCTGAAGCCGCAACCGAACGCTCCAGTGGAGCTCGAGGCGATTAGGATCAACGAGGCTCTTCGGAAGGTCCTCCGCGAGCGGATTGTTGCCGCCCTTGAGATGAAGGACATCGGCGAGATCCTCGGTCGGGATCGTGTGAAACCGTCACACTCTCGAAGAGCGAAGGAGGCGATCACCAATGCCTGAACGCTGGCCCGCTATTATGCGCAAAACGACTGCCGCCGAGTACCTCGACGTCTCGATCTCTCAGTTCGAAAAGCTGAACCTCCCCTGTGTTCGGTGGAACGAACGAGGCGACCGGATGTACGTTCGGGAAGATCTCGACGCGGCAATCGAACGACTCCGAAGTCAACCCTTCAAGGTAGAGGATGGCGGCAAGAAGGCGGCCTAATGGTGAAGGGCACAAGCGTTCGGATGGGTTGTATCGGGTGAGGCTTACCCTCACCCGGCCAGATGGGACAAGGACAGTGAAGAACTTCACAGCAAAGACCAAAAAGGGAGCACTTGCAAAGCGCGAGGCGTACCTGATTGCTCAAGGTCGAAACGCACCAGCGCTTACAGCCAGTGTGCGCGAGCTTTCGGGCATATGGCTTTCGTCTGTCCAAACCACCCTGAAGCCCAAAACCCTCCGTAGCTACCGAGGTGCCGTAAAGGAGATCGATGCGATGTTTGGGGACACCATGGTCGGAGACATCCGATTGCCAGAACTTCACGAGTGGCTAACGAGAAGAGCAAAGGAGAGCGCCCGCTCAGCAGGAATCTTGAAGAGCGTATTCTCACTGATCTTCCAGTTCGGAGTTCTACGAGGAGCCGTCGCTTCGAACCCTCTCGCGGGCGTGAAGTTCATGTTCTCGAAATATTCGAAGAGCACGATCGTTCGCATCAACGACGAGGAAGAGTTGCAACGAATTCTCCTGAACGTTCGAGACCCTGAAATTCGCTTGTTCTTCCAGTTCCTTGCGGAGTCTGGCCTTCGACCTTGGAAAGAGGCAGTTCATCTCACATCCGATGATCTCGGTTACGAGAACGGAACTTTCTTCGTTCACGTCCGGGAGTCAAAGACCGAGGCCGGAGCCGGTCGGTTCGTGCCGATCTCGGAGGACCTTGGAAACCGGCTTCGGGAGAAGGATGGGCTTCTCTTTCAGAGCAAGGAAGGACTCAAACTGCGCGAGTCGAGGGTTTCTCAACGATGGCGAGAAGCCTGTGTCCGAGCAGGTCTCGTCCCGAACCCTCAGACCTACTCTCTTCGCCGTTGGGCCATCACCCAATGGGCCGAACGAGAGATTCCGGTCGATGTGGCTAAGTCCTGGGCTGGTCACAAAGACTCAAAACTTGTTCTGGATGTCTACGGGTTTGTCTCTCGAAAACGACAAATTTCAAAACATGTAGAACAAAAATCAAAAGGGACAGTAAAGGGACAGTAACCCCAAAAACGCGCCTTCCCAGTGCGTGCCGAGAACCGTTTTAGGTTCAAAAAATGGAGCCGATGACCGGATTTGAACCGGTGGCCTGCTGTTTACGAAACAGCTGCTCTGCCGCTGAGCTACATCGGCTCGGGTGTCCGAGCGGAGCGGGTCCGTCGAACATGGAATATACCTAATCTCGGCACAATCTGGGAATTCCGCACGTCTAAGCTTTAGACATTCTGCCAACGCACCCCGGGCAGACCGCCCCGGCGTGCCAAAATCACCGACCACAACGCCCAACCCACCATGAGCCAAGAACCAACCCAAGTGAATCGTGAGAACATGGAGCACCGTTCGCTCCAAACCATCATGTTCACCGACGTGGTCGGGTTTTCCAAGCTCGCCGCCGTCAACGAAGAGCGCACTTACGCCGCCCTCAACCGAGACTTCTCCATGTTTAAGAAGGTGATCGAGGAGCACGGAGGGCAGGTCATTAACACCATGGGCGACGGCATGCTGGTGATCTACGCGAGCGCGGTCGGCGCCATGCGAGCCGCCCTGGCGATGCAAGAGAACTTGCACCGCACCGCCATGCTGAGCCCCAAAGACGGCATTCTCGAGCACCGAATCGGCATGCACGTGGGCGACATTCTGGTGGAAGGGACGAACGTTTTCGGCGACGGTGTGAACATTGCGGCGCGCATCCAAGCCACCGCCAGGCCTGGCGCGGTTGCCTATAGCAAGCAAGTGCGAGACCTCGTTCTCTACCATGTGAGCCTCAAGAACGAACGAGCGCTCGGACCGAATCGACTCAAGAACATTCAGGCCAACATCGCCCTGTTCGAAATCCCCCCGATCGCACAAACCCTGAACGCGGGCAACGTGGATGAGGTGGTGAACATGCAGTCCGAGGCGGATACGGGTGCAACGGGTCGAAGGGCGGTTGTCCTTCTGGCGATCACGGCGGTGATGATCGGCGGTGTGGTCGGCTTGGCAATGTTGCTTCCCTCCTTGCAGGCCAAGCCTGCGAAAGAGATGGCGAAGGGCAAATCCACACCCGACGAGCTAAAGAAGATCGGCGAGAAGCTTTCGAAACGTAACGACAACGGTGCTAAGAAACCGGAGCCGAAAACGAATCAGCCTCCGGCCGCGAATCAAGTGCCCGTTCAAGCGGGCTTTTCGCTGAGTCCAGACGTGTGGGCGAACATCGATTCGCTCAAGCAGTCGTACAGTTTCGAGGAGATCTTGGCCCTCATCATCAAGCAACCCGGTAGTGACCTACCTGCCGCCAAGAACCTGATCGATCGGTACACCGCACTGGTCGAGTTTAAGGTTTGGCTCACCGCCGAGGTTCAGGCGGCAACGGGTCAAAAGCCGTTGCAGTGCCAGGTGCGAAGACAAGCGGCTCAGGCATACACCACTTCTCAAGGGGTTTACATCGAGCTCGCGAACGGACAATCCGACACGCGCCAACTCTGGAGCTACGATGCGGCGACGATTCGAGACTTAGCCACCGGGGCGGCGCAAAACCCACCCTCGGGGCTCCCAAAGAACTCCGAGGTGGATTACTTCATCAGAATCTTCACCGAAGAGATGAAGATCTAGCCCGCTGCGCTGAGAAGCTCGATGGCCTTCTCGATGAACAGATCCTTTCCGTCCACAATGGCGGGAGTAGGAACATCGGCGTCGCCGATGACCGGGTTCTTCTCTAGGCGAATGCCCTTGATCGTCACGTAGTCGGACGTTGGGTACTGCAGCGAGAATCCCTCGGCTAAGGGTCGGAAAACCGAAGCGAGCACGGCGCCTGCGGTTCGTGGACCTACCACCTTCGCTTGCACACATTCTCGAAGAGCAGCGGCGCAGATTTCACTCGCTGAGGCCGACCCGCGATTGATGAGCACGGCGATCTTTCCTGCAAAGGGCTCGACAGACCGCTTGCGCGTTTTGGCTTTGTTCGGGGCCCAAGCCGCGACTGCGTCGGTGGTCACCTCTTTCCCGGGGTTTGCTTCGGCAAACTGGCTGGCGACTCTCTTGGAGATGAACGTGCCGTATTCGGTGTTGTCTGGCATCAGCAAAGAGAGCAAGTGGTTCAGGTTGTTCACCAACCCGCCACCGTTGCTGCGCAAGTCAAGAATCAGGTGCTTCGCCTTTGGAGCCGCCTCTTTGAGCAGGTTCTCGATGTTCTCCCGGCTGTACCCGGCGCTGAACGTCCAAATTTTCAGAACAGCGGTGTCGTCGTTTGCCCAGGTGAGGGTCTCTTTACGAACGGTGGAGAATCGCTTGTACTCCACCTCAACCTGCCTGGTCTCACCCGCAGGATTTTTGACCTCCAGTTTGACCTTCTTGCCCTCTTCACCCTCTAACTCTTCTGGCTTGGTGGGCACAACATCGTCGATCTTCAGGATCACGTCGCCCACCTTCAACCCGGCGGTTTCGGCAGGACTTCCCTCCAGCACACGACCCACTCGAAGCCCCTCAGTGACCACGGTGGCGTTGACTCCAACGCCGATGGCGGAGGTCCTATTCCGGTTTGCGGCTTGTCTGGGAGTTTGTAAGCGAATGTGGCTGAAGCCAAACTCCCGGAGAGCCTCGTTGACCACTCGCGAAAAGTCAGCAACTTGCTCGGCGGCGTCAATCTTTTCCTTGCGAGTCGTGAGGAACTCCTCGAACTTCTTGAAGTCCACACCCGGAACAAATGCGTTCTCGAAGAGAACGGTCTTCATCGAGGTGAGAACTTTGTCTTTCTGTTCAGGGGTGAGCGCCTGGGCCCGAGCAATCATCGGGAAGGCGGTCAACAACGCCAGCGCGACCGATAGCCGAGCGACTCGAAGGATGGAAGGACGGATGATCATAAACAATCGAACCTCATTGTAGCGATCTGGGCCCCCGGGGACAAATTTCGCACGCGATGAGGCCCTCTGGCGGTTCAACGACCAACCTTGACAGAAGTTCGATTTGCACCCCGTTGATTAATCGTCTTGAGTGAACTCAGACGTTATATCGAGCTTTCGAATGAGAAAAGCGCATATGCGCGCTCTCAACCCAAGATTTTTCTCTTGGAGCAGGATCAACCGGGTGGATCGATACCGTTGCTTCAACTCGCCGAACAGCTTCAGCACCTGTTTGCCAGACCGCTCTTCTTCCATCGCCATTTGGTCCAACGCTGCGGCACCCTTCTTTAACTTTGCGCCGGATCGTTCAAATTCTCGGTCGACAGCCGCAAGCGAAGCCGATTTCTTTGGATCGAACTTGCCTCGCAGAGCTTCGGCAAGAATCTCCTCCACGTCGGCGGGAATGGTGGAGTCAAAGTTGCGCCACATGGTTCCGCCCATGGAAACCAGTTCCCCAATGCGATGGGCGTTCGCCGCGAACCCGAGCAGCTCCTTTCGGTAGGCCAGAAGGGCCTCCCTACGGCTCTTCGGGAGCGTAGCCATCTTGCGGTCGTTCACCCGCTTCAGGGCGTCTCCAAAGACGTACTCGGCGTTCGCCATCCCCATGGTGGAGTCGCCGAACTTGCCTGTGTAGGCCTTAAACCAGACCGATCTTCCCATGGCGACCACTTGCTCGGGGGTCTTCCCCATGTAGTCGGCTTTTTCCACCTGCAACCCCAAAGAGGCTGAAGGGAGTAAACACCCCAAAGTCAGAACAAACGAGAAGGGCAACCAGTTTGGAAGTACGGTGCGGAACCGCATAAGCCCATTATGCGCTGAACGATTGGAAGCTTCCAGAAGGGCGTTGCGTGATCCTCGGAGCCGAATCCTGCAACACGCGGCCCTGCCAAGATACAGTAAGAGCAAAGCGCCAATGAAGATGCCCACTCCTCCTCCGGCTCCAGACACCTATGCAGAAGACAAACTCGCGCTTCAGCAAGAAGCCGACGTTCTTGAAAAGTCGAAATACGGTCGAGTCGCGTTTTTGCTGGGTGCGGGGGTGCTGGTTGCCCTTTCTGCGGCGGTCGTCTCGCCGTTTCTTCCCGCGATCATGTGGGCGACGGTTCTGGCCATCTTAATGGGCCCGCTTTACTCCAAATGGGTCAAAGGTTTTAGCTGGGCTAAAGGTTCCGCGCCCACCCTTGCTTCCATCTCCATCACGCTGCTCACGTTCTTCCTCATCTGCTTGCCCTTCATTCTGGTCGGTGGGTTGGTAGCTACCCAGTTGACGGCGGCGGTGAAGCAACTGGAGTCGATGTCGGTGAGCCAGATTGTCGACCAATTGGACAAGTCGGTCGGACCGCTGCTTCAGAAAGTAGGCGTCGAGAACTTCCACCTGCGGGAGACCCTCGACCAGAACCGAGAGGAGATCACGCGTTCGGTGCGTGGACCGGCCACGAAGATTGCGACTCAGGCCGGATTCACCGTCTTCACCATCGTCATCGCCCTCCTGTCTCTCTTCTTCTTCCTTCGGGACGGTGCTTCCCTTTCGGAGCCCGCCCGGTCCGTTCTAGGTTTGCCCAAATCAGCCTGGGATCGGCTGCTCAAGAGACTGCACGACACCGTTCACGCGGTGTTTGTCGGCACCGTGCTGGTGGCAATCGTTCAGGGCAGCATCATTGGATTCACCTATGCGTTTTTGAAGGTGCCGAACGCCGCCCTTCTCGGCGCGATCTCGATCGTGCTCTGCATCGTGCCTCTGCTCGGGGCTCCCGTGATCTACATCCCCGTGGGACTGGTGTTTCTCGCCCAAGGCAAGGTGAAAGAAGCGGCGATCATCCTTGGGGTCGGGTTCCTCATCGTGAGTCAAATCGACAACGTGCTGAAGCCGTGGCTCATCGGAAGCCGAGCCAATCAGCACCCCATGGCGACCTTCTTCTTCGTTCTTGGTGGAATCGCCCTCTTGGGTCCCATCGGGCTAATGATCGGCCCCATGATTCTCACCGCCGGGCTGTTCTTCTTTGAAGTCTTCCAAGAGTTCCGCCGACTCCATTCCGGATTCACGGCTCCGATCGATAACCCCGAGCCTGCGGTCATTTCCGATCCCGCCTAAGGGGTCGGTTTCAGCCGATAACCATGCGATCGGATCGTTCCGATCGTATGGTCGGCCTCGGCGAGTTTCAGTTTGTTCCTGACCCGGTACACCAGCACGTCGAGCGTATTACTCGCGAAGTCCGCTTCGTATCCCCAGACCGCCCGGAAGAGTTCTTCCCGGCTCACCGCTCGCGAGGCATTCTGCACAAGATAGCCAAGGAGGTTGAACTCGGTGTGGGTGAGAGTGAGGAGACCCCCCTTCACCCGAAACTCGTGCTCGGAGAGGCTCAGTTCGATATTGCCGATCTCCACCGACTTGATCGTGGAGTGAGACATGCCCTTCGTTCGCCGCAGTATCGCCTGAATCCTGGCAATCAGTTCGCTTGGGTCGAAGGGCTTGGTGAGGTAGTCGTCCGCGCCCAAACCCAACCCGGTGACCTTGTCAATAGAGTCCGATCGAGACGTGAGCATGAGGATCGGAAAGTCGAACTGAGTTCTAATGCGCTGGCACAGCTCATTCCCGTCGCCGTCCGGAAGCGATAGGTCGAGAATGAGCAAATCCGGCTGGGCCGCCAAGATCATTTGCCAAGCGGTGTCCACTCGGTGAGCGCACTCCACCTGGAAGTTGTTCGCCACCAACAGGCGACGAATGCTTGTCACCAAGAAAATGTCGTCATCAACAACCAGAATCACGGCATCCCCTTCTGAAACTCGAGCGAAACAACGGTCCCTTTGCCTACCTCAGACTCGATCTCGATCTTCCCTTCAATTTCGCGCATGATCTGTCGACAACTGTAGAGTCCAAGCCCAAAGCCATCGTTACGAGAACTCTGGAAGGCATCGAAGGCAACCTGAATCTGCTCCGCGGTCATGCCCGGCCCGTTGTCTTCTACACGAATCACCACGCGCGGACCCCTCTCCTCAGAAGAGACGCGCAACCTCCCTCCAGTCCCAGAAGCTTGCAGGGCGTTCAAAAGCAGATTCATGAACAAGTGTTCCAGCCTCGCAAGGTCGGCAAGTACGGGCGAAAGGGAGTCGGGAAGGTCGATCACGAGCTCGACCTCTGCCAAATCCAGGTGTCTCGAAAGCAGGTCGGCAACGTACTGAACCGCGCCTCGGACCGAAACGGGTCGAACCGCAATTTGGGTCGGTCGCACGTAAGAGAGCAACCGAGCGGCAAGCACGTTGAAACGGTCCACGTGGGCTCCCACCCGCTCCAGCCGATCCAACTCCGCCTCGCCGGGTTGCCGAATGTCGAGGGTGATCGCGCTCACGATATTCCGAATATCGTGGGCGATCGAAGCCGCGAGTGTGCCGACCGCCGCGAGTTTCTCGCTCTGGATCATCTTTGCCTCGGCGGATTCGACGCTCTTTTCCAGCGCATTCAGGTGCGATTCTCGCTCCAATTCGGTGCTGACCCGCATGCCAAGAACGCTCAACAGGCGAACGTCGTCTTCGGTGACGCCGATCTCAGACCGGTGGTCCATGATGCAAAGCGTGCCGATTACCGACCCATTCGACATTCGTAGCGGAACCCCGATATAGCGCGTCACGCCCATCGTCGCGGGAAGGACCTTCGCGTGCCGAGGGTCGTCCAGGGCGTTCTGGACCACAAAAGGCGAGTCGACCTCCATGCAGAATTGGCAATAAGACTCGCTCAGCGCGTTCTGCGTCATTTGCTCCGCACCCGGAACAGGGCTTGCGATCGCCTGAAACCGCATCGTGTCTCCTTCAAGAATGCTCAGGATGCTGGTCGTATCGTAAAACTCGCTGAGTGAGCGAACGATCTTTTGGTACACCACGCTCGGCTTTGGATCAAACGTAAGACTGATCTCTTGAATGAACGACTGGATCTTGTCTCTGCGGTGCTCTTGGGTGCGATCTAGAAAGGTCCAAAGGCGGGCAAACGGCTTTCCGTTTTCGTCCAGCACCGGGCGCGTTCGCCTTTCTAACACCGCATAAGGGTTCGTGAGTTCTAGGTGATCCAATTGAACCTTCAAAGGGTCGGCATAAACATCCGCAAGGTTCTGTTCCCATGCGGCGTAATGAACAATCCGATCCGCCACCCATTGTCGAACCGCTTGAGGGTCGTTTCGAACCGCTTTGTCATGGGCAAATCCAAACAACTCCCCTAATCGCTCGTTGCTCACCAAAGTGTGATGCTCGAGGTCGGTGAGCATCACTCCCACCTCAACCGATCCAAGGATTGAAAGGAGGACGCCAAGTTGCTCCCCGGTCTGCATAGACCGGAGAGCGACGGAGGATTTGCTAAGCGGCATACCTAATGGGAGTCTAGCCCGTACTGGACTTAGCCGTTAGCCGGATTCGGGTAGAGGTCCGCGTTGCTTGGCACGTAGGTGGGCACAAAGGTCTTTTCAACCGTATTGGCACCTAAGGCGAGGAACGGGGTGAGGGCCGTCACCACCTGGTCGATGTTGGTGAGACCGTACGTGCGTTCGTACACGTTGTTGTTGGGCGGATCCACTTCTTCCGGCGAACCGCTGAGTCCTGTGACCTCGGTAAGACCAAGGTCGTCACCGATGAGGCGGGCGAGTGTTCTATGGTCGCTCTCGATACCCATGATCTGAGCGGCGAGCACACGCAGCGCCGGGGTGCTGAGGTCCTTGACGCCGATGAGATAGGCGGCAATGAACGCATCTTCCAGCGTGACCAACACGTTAATGGTGGTCTGGATGTTCGTGAACATGCCCGTCGGGAAGTAATAGTTCACCTGAGCGTCCGCACCACCCGTTGCCCCCTTGAGGAGGTCGTAGTGGAATTTTTCTTGGTCCCTTGCGGCGGTGATGTAAGCCTGGTTCTCGGCCGACAGGGTCGCAAAGAACGGCGCATCGTCAATGATGGCGGTGTACATCGTGGTCGCCAAAGCTTCCGCAATCTTTGCCGCGCCTAGGATGGTCGCGTCTCGATTGGTGGTTACCTCGGTGACGCCATTGCCACCGCACCCGGAGAGGAGACCACCGAGCAGGGCGCCGGTGCCCGTGATGGCTGCCGCCTTCAGAAGAGAGCGACGGTCGAGTGATTTTTCGTTGAGGTTGATCATTTGGATTCCTTGAGAGGTTCTGTTTCGGAAGAAAAGGGGGTGCGCCCATGGGCGAGAAGAATGCGATGAATAAACGCAACCATTGGAAAACGCACCCGAGGAAAAGCCGCTCGCCTTGGGGAAGGACGGCGGCTCAACAAATCAGGAGCGACGAGCCTTACGCCGTCGAATAGTGACGAGAAGTCCTGCTGCGAGAGCGGCAAGAGTGCCGGGCTCGGGCACCGGTGCAACCGCGATGTCGCGAATGGCAAGCGGGTCAGTGGACTGGTTCGCACCAATCACACCGAGATCGGTGGCCATGCCCGTCATGAGGTTGATCTGGGCGAATCGCGAGAAGCCCGTGCCAGCAGGTTGAAGAGCCGCGTAGGCGGTATCGATGCCGCTGGTGGTTCGAATGTCAAATCCAGCCAGTGCGGAGACATCCATTCCGAGCATCCCGACGTTTTGTTGGGTGCCATCGTTGGGCGGAACCTGACGAGTCAGCATGTCGCTCACCGAGTCGATGTTGTAAAGAGTGGTCGTCGTTGCCCCCGCTCGGTTGTTGGTGTAAGCCGAAGCGACGATGAACGGGGTTCCCGAAGCTTGGTTGAGCATCCCATCAACGACCGTCACACCCGTGGCGACGTTGATCCGAAGGTTTTGACCTTGGTTGCTGGTCACTCGAAGTCGGTCGGGCACGGGGTTAAAGTCAACGCCAAACTCGGTTCCCATCAGGCTGAGCGGTGCTCCAGTGATGGAATCGGTGAGCGAGGTGACGAAGGACGCCATTCCAGAATTGGCGTTGAGCGTGTAAATGCGACCAAACGAACCCACGCCATAGAGCATTCCGTTTGCAGGTCGGAAGTCGATGCCGATGAGCTCCTCATTCGCGGCGAGTCCCCAAATGAACTGGGACTGCGCGATCATGCCTGGAGTGGAAGAGTCAAACCGCACCAGTTGGTTGCGAGTCGAAAGCCCGAAAACATCGACCGCATGAGCGGATAACGAGACAGTTAGAAGGGCAACGGAGCCGAGTACACGAAAATTCATTTTTCTTCACCAAGCGCCCCGATATTCGTTGCGCTCTGAGAAGAATCTACAGGCGATCACCCGGCTATTTCAGAATCTGTCAGGAAGCATTCACTGCTGTCATGAACTGTTCATATAACCAGGGAAAATCGGCTCCCTAGCGCAGAACAATCACGTGGGTGAGCTCTCGCCAGGTGTCCACATCCGGCCGCCCCACTGTGCCAGGAGTTTGCTTGATCCGAGTGGAAAAGACAGCCGGTAGCGAAGGTCGCCACCACCATCGGTCGTAGTTCGGAGGGAACGTGTCTTTAGCCATTCCCGGAGGAGGAACAACCCTTTCCGGATAGAAGTACGGATCGGGCATAGGAGAGCCTTCTCGGCGAATGCCGTGGTTCAGGCGGACGGTGGCATCGTCTGGTCCCAGTCGTCCCCAGTAGAGATTTGCCAAGGCGAGAGAGCGGTCGGGGCCCGCCTTCTCGAAACCGATTAGGAATCCATATCGCTTCCCTTTCCCGAGTCGAGGGGCACGACCGTTGAACTGAATCTCGAACCAGTCGCCCGGGCCAAGCGAGGGCAAAATGCCACCACGGAAAAGGCCCGCTGATCGGTACCTCTCGCCTTCCAGAAAATCATCCGCTCTGGGATCGTCGGTCCACCCAACGACCTTCCCGTCGGTCGTGCGATTCTGATTGATCCGTGCGGTGCCGGAGACTTCAAACCATTGGACAAAAATCTCCGCCCCTTCCGCGTGGGCACCAACTGCAGTTTCCGTGGGGCCCACGCGCAAGATCAATCGTTGAACGACTCCAGACTCCTCGGCCACGAAGACTTGCCCCAAGTCTCTGTCTCGCGTGAGGTAACTCGGCACCTCAAATTTCACCCCTTCGGGTGCAGGTTTCAGAGTTTTTGTCGTGGAGAACCGGAAACTGGTGGTGCCAGAGGGATCGCTCTCAAGCTGAGCGGAAGCAGCGCGTTCTTTGTTGAAGGTTGGCGACTCAATGCGGGTGACCGTGAGGGCAGGTTTCGCGACCCCGGTTGCTACCAAAACCCCCAACACCGCCATGCTCACGCCTCTATTGTAGAGCTTTCACCATCCAACCAGGTTAGGCTTTCGGCTCGGACGGAAAAGCCAGAGATCGACGGTAATCCTCGTGAAGAAGATCGAGTTTGCCCATGCCCGTCATCAGCGCCTCGCCTCCGACCATCAATCGGAACGGCGCGTTTGACCGGATCGCCGCTCCAAGAATGGCCTCGGCTACTTGGTCGGCGGTGAGACCGATCGAGGGTTCGCCCGCAGAGCGCGATTCGAAAAACTCAAGGGCTTGGTTCACCGAATCGACCGCCGAAGTAGATTCCACCGCCCGGTAGTTGTGACCAAAAAAGTTGGTGTTGCAGTTGCCCGGTTCGATCAAATGAACCCGCACCCCAAAGCTTTGAAGCTCCTCTTGCAAGACCTCCGAGAAGCCTTCAAGCGCAAACTTAGAGGCTCCGTAGGCACCGTTGGCGGCAAAACCCAATAGACCTGCGGTCGAGCTGATTTGAATGATCACGCCGCTTTTCTGAGCGACCATGCCCCTGCCCGCCCACTGGGAAAGCGCAATCGCCGCGAAGAAATTGGTTTCGAATACGCGGCGAAGCTCGTCTTCTGGGAGATCCAGGGCTGAGCCCATCGTGGCGATCCCGGCATTGTTGACAAGAACATCGACTCGACCGAATCGCTCTGCGACATAAGTCGCCAAAGATTCGCGACCGTCGGGATCAGTGACGTCGAGGACAAACTCATGGAGCCGGTCGGGAAACTTGGCTGAAAGGTCCACAAGCGTCCCCGCCTGCCGGACGGTGGCAACAACAAGGTCATCGGTCGCGCTGAGAACCGTCTCGATGGTTGCTCGACCGATGCCGGACGAGCAACCCGTTACCACCCAAACGCGACGATCCATTTATTGCCTCTTCGAATAGGGACTTACCAAGGAAGGCGATCTTGCAAGTGGAAGTAACCACCCGTCGGACCATCTTCTGGCAGCGTGGCAAGCCACACCGATGTCTTGGCTCCATCCTCAAGCTCCATGGGAGCATTGGGGCCGCCGAGATCGGTCTTCACCCAACCTGGGTGCGCCGAGTTGATCTTGATCTTCGTGTTTCGAAGTTCGTAGCTGAAGATAGCCGTGACCGCATTCAGCGCCGTCTTCGAAGAGTTGTAACCGAGCAGTCGCCAGTCGCCGAGGGGAGCCTTGGGATCGGAGTTGTAGGTTAGCGAACCCAAAATGGAGGAGAGGTTCACGATTCGACCCGCGGGAGATTTGTGCAGAAGGGGCAAAGCCGCCTGGATCAACGCGATCACGTTGAAAACGTTGATTTCGTACGTCTCGCGAATGGCATCTACCGGGACCTCGCTCGCCTTTCGACCCTCGTCCAGGTTCACTCCCGCGTTGTTGATCAGCGCATCCAGGGAACCTGACTTGGCGGAGATGGCCTCGATAGCAGGCGCAATGGTCGCCGGATTCGCCATATCCAGCAGAATCGCTTCGGATTCAATGCCGTGATTCGCAAGCTCGGTGGCGACCGCTTCGCCCTTAGCGAGGTCGCGAACGCCCAAGTAAACGTGATATCCAAGTTGCCCCATTTGTCGGGCGGTCTCAAGTCCGAGCCCGCGATTCGCTCCGGTGATCAGCACGGTTTTCTTACTCATAATCACATCCTCCTACGTCACGATCTCGTCCGGTAGTGCGTGGTGGAGACTTCTCTCAGTCGTTGAGCGGCTTGTTCTGGGGTGATGTCTCGCTGTGCTTCGCCGAGCATTTCGTATCCGACCATGAACTTCCTCACCGACGCGGATCGGAGCAGGGGCGGATAGAAATGGGCGTGAAGTTGCCATGGACCCACAAGAATCGAGTCGGCATCGGACGAAGTCATACCGGTCCCGGCACCGATGAACGGCGCCCCATGCCAACCCATGGAATACGGGAATGAGGTCTCAAAGAGGTTGTCGTAACGAACGAGGGAGAGCCTCAGGATTTCTGCCAGTGACCGTTCTTCACTTTCGGTGATGTCCGTAATCCGCCGCCGATGCTGCTTTGGAAGCAGGAGCAGTTCGTACGGCCACGTTGCCCAAAACGGAACGACCATGATCCAGTCGTCGTTCTCTTCAACCGTCCGCTCACCCTTTGCGCTCTCCTGTTTGGCGTACTCAACGAGCAGATTCTTGCCCGTTTTATGAGTAAACATGCTCTGCGACACGCCTTCTTTCGCGACGAGTGTTGGCAAGGAATCCGTTGCCCAAATTTGGCCGTGCGGGTGAGGGTTGCTGCATCCCATCAGGGCGCCTTTGTTTTCGAAAACCTGCACCCACTTGTACCGCTCGCCCAGTTCAGCGGTTTGCGATTTCCAAACGGCGATGACGGGAAGGATCTCTTCGACCGACATCTCCGCGAGGGTTAGATCGTGGCGGGGCGAAAAGCAAATGACTCGGCTGGTACCGGTGACCGATTGAACTTGGAAAAGGTCGTCTTCAGGGGGCGATCCGTAAGTTGGAGTGTCCTCCAGAACCGCCGCAAAATCGTTGGTGAAAACGAACGTGGTTTCGTAGTTAGGGTTCACATCCCCAGAAGCCCGCGTGTTTCCCGGACAGAGATAGCAAGCGGGATCGTGCGCGGGTCGAACGGTTCGATCAGGTTCTTCGACCTTTCCTTGCCAAGGTCGCTTTGTGCGGTGCGGCGACACGAGCACGTACTCCATGGTCAGCGGGTTGTATCGCCGGTGCGGATGCTCGTCAAAGGAGAACTCCATCTCACCGACAAGAATAACCGAACCGCAACAAAGGACTATTCGAACTTAAAGGGATTACCGAATGCAATCCTGTTAAGAAGTCCGGCTAGCCAACCCAAGAGGTCTCATAATAGAGACTAAACCTCGAGGTTCTACAGCAATGACGCAAGACACCTTCCCCATCCGTAAAGTCGACCATATTCGCCACTATGTCGGCAACGCTCGACAATCCGCCTTCTACTACAACAACGTTTTCGGATTCCACATCACGGGCTATCACGGCCTGGAAACGGGGCTCCGCCACGAGGTGGATTACCTTCTGGAGCAAGGCGACGTAAAGTTGCTGTTCACCGCTCCCATCCGCCCCGGCCATGCCATGTCCGAGATGATCGCCCAACATGGCGACTTCGTTCAGGACATTGCTTTCGAAGTCGACGATGTTGACTGGGCGTACAGCGAAGCGGTGAAGCGCGGCGCAGTTGGCGCTCGCGAGCCCTACTCGCTGGAAAGTGACGAGGGGTACGTTCGTATCGCAAGCATCCACACCTACGGCGACACCCTGCACACCTTCATCAATCGAGACAACTTTAGGGGCCACTTCATGCCCGGTTTCAAGAAGACCATGACCGCCGGGGACCCCATTGGCATCCAAGAGATCGACCACTGCGTGGGCAACGTCGAGATCGGAAAAATGAACTACTGGGTGAACTGGTACGAGCAAGTTCTCGGGTTCAAGAACCTCATTTCGTTTGACGACAACGATATCTCCACCGAGTACACCGCGTTGATGTCTAAGGTGATGGCATCGGGCAACGGCCGGGTGAAGTTCCCGATCAACGAGCCCGCCGAGGGCAAAAAGAAGAGCCAGATCGACGAATATCTGGAGTTCTTCGGAGGATCGGGAGTGCAGCACGTCGCGCTTCGCACCGACGACATCGTTCACACGGTAAGCCGCTTGCGGGCTCGCGGGATGGAGTTCCTCTCCGTGCCGCGCAGCTATTACGACATGCTGCCTCAGCGGGTAGGCGCCATCGACGAAGACATCGACGTCCTAGCCGAGCTTGGCATCTTGGTCGACCGTGACGACGAGGGCTACTTGCTTCAGATCTTCACCAAGCCGATCACGGACAGGCCGACCCTCTTCTACGAAATCATCCACCGCAAAGGGGCGACCTCGTTTGGCAAGGGCAACTTCAAGGCGCTCTTTGAAGCAATCGAGCGCGAACAAGCTGTCCGCGGCACCCTATAAGTCAGGGATCGCCCTTGCCCCTCAAGTAGACTTTCTGGCAACGGATTTCTCTTGAGGGACGACAATAAAGATCGGACCCCAGAGGCACATCGGCTCTGGGGTCCTTTATGTTGGTGAACACCAACTGGAACCTTTTGCCCGCCCGAGGAATTAGGAATACTTCGATGCGCAACGCTTTTCGCCTTCTCCTGTTGATGGTCATGAGCCTCTTCGCCGCACTTGCGGTGGCTCAGCAACCCGTCAAATGGTCGTCCACTTTCGTGGGCGATGACAAAGAAGGCGTGATGACCGTCACCGCCACCATTGATGACAAGTGGCACCTCTATTCGATCAAAGAGGTCAAGGATGGTCCATTCCCGACCACGTTTAGCAGTGGCGATGCCGAGATAGTTGGCGAAGTCAAAGAAGGCGAACCGATCCGTGAAGTCGACCCAAACTTTGGTGTTGAAGTCGGCTACTTCTCCAAGACGGCTGAATTCAAAATCGGGGTCAAACGATTTGGCAAAAACGGTGGAATCAAGGTTCGCTTCCAGGCGTGCGACGACAGTCGGTGCCTTCCGCCTCAAACCGTCGACCTCCCACTCAACGGCGAAGGCGTGATTGCAAAGACAAGGTTTGGCGCGGCAACGACGCCCGACGACAATGAGGAGAACACACCCGCTGGAGCGGGCACAACGACTCCCGACCCTAAAGCACCTGCAACACAGAGCCTGAACGAGGTTGAAAAGGCAAAGAAAGAAGGTCTCTTTTCTTACATCAAGCTCGCCATCGGAGCCGGATTCCTCGCCCTGCTCACCCCATGCGTCTTCCCGATGATCCCGATCACGGTGAGCTTCTTCAGCAAGAAAAGCAAGGAAGGGGGCATGCGCGAGGTGCTGAAACAGGCGCTCGCTTACTGCGGTGGGATTGTTGGCACGTTTACGATCCTGGGAATCATCGCCTCGCTTCTTTTCGGAGCCGCCGGAGTCACCACTCTTGCGAACAACCCATGGATGAACCTGGTGCTCGCCATCGTGTTCATCGTGCTTGCGTTCAGCCTTTTCGGAGTGTTCGAGTTCGCCCTTCCTCCCGCGTTGCTCAACAAGTTCTCCGCATCCGGCAAGACGGGTCTGATCGCGCCGATTTTGATGGGTCTCACCTTCAGCCTTACCAGCTTCACGTGTACGCTCCCGTTTGTCGGGACCATCTTGGTGAGCGCGTCCAAGGGCGACTTCCTTTATCCGGTTATTGGAATGCTTTGTTTCAGCACGGCGTTCTGTTTGCCATTCTTCCTGCTTGCTCTCTGGCCGCAGGCGCTTTCCAAGTTGCCAAAGTCGGGCGCTTGGTTGGCGACGATCAAAGCGTACATGGGCTTTATCGAGCTGATGGCCGCGGTGAAGTTCCTCTCCTCCACAGACCTTGGACTGGGCGGTGGACTAGGAATCCTCACCCGCGAGACGTTCCTTGCCGTATGGTTTGGACTTCTGCTTCTTGCAGGTCTCTACCTAGTTGGGTCGATCAAACTACCGACAGTCCACGAAGAGGGTCGACCAGGTCCGTTCCGACTCGTGTTTGGCATTGCCACGATCGTCCTCTCCGGATTCGTTCTGAGCGGTCTCAATGGGCAACCGCTGGAAGATATTGACGCCTTCCTTCCCCCATCCCCTTATCCAAACCAGAAGGGTCGTCCGGTAGCGAAAGCTGAAGGTGGATTCCTCTCAACGTATGCGGCCGCTCAAGAAGAGTCGAAGCGAACCGGCAAGCCGATCTTCATCGACTTCACGGGCATCTACTGCACCAATTGTCGATACATGGAGCGCAACGTGTTTCCCAAGCCAGAGGTGCAGAAGGAGTTCGACAAGTACGTGAAGGTGAAGTTGTTCACAGATCGCCCGACTGAAGAAGACATGGCCAACCAAAAGCTCATGCAAGACCTCACGAAGTCGATCACGCTGCCTCAGTACGTCATCGTAAAGCCCGATGGAACGGTCCAAGTTCGTGAATTCACACGGGACGTGAAGGCGTTCGCCGCGTGGCTCGGCTCCTAACCCGTTAGGGGATGAGGATTTTTGAAGCCGCGGCGAAGGCGGCATGCTCGGTTCGCAACACTCGCGGACCGAGCGTCACTCCTCGATCTCCAATGAGTTCCAGTTCGCGCGGAGCCCATCCGCCTTCTGGTCCGATCGCCAGAGCAATGGAGCTTTTGCCACTTACCCGCTCGGAAAATGAAGACGTTTCCGACTCCACTTCACTCAGAACAATCGCCTCTGGATACCGGGTGAGAGCGACTTTCAAGGAATCGACGTATTCCACCTCTGGCAACCTCGTGCGGAAAGAGAGTTCACAAGACTCGCGACAAATGGTGCGGACCCGCTCCAGCCGATCCTCGAGCTTTTTGGAGTCCCACCGGACAACGCTCCGCTCGGAGGGAAAGAAGACAAACTTCGTCACACCGATCGAGGAACAAGACCGAGCGACTTCGTCGAGTTTGTCGCCTTTGGGAAGTGCTTGAAGAATCGCAACCTCAACGGCGGCTTCCGTTTCCGGCCGCTCGACCGAAAGGGGCACGGCTCGATGCCCATCCAACTTGCAGACAAGGAGGGTGCCGTCATTGGGCAAGATCGCAATGGTCGCTCCCGAGTTCAGTCGAAGGACCTGACGAAACTTCTTGACCTCGTCCTTCGGGAGTTCGAACTCTTCGTCATGGGGTGCGCCTGCAACAAAGGCGCGAGGCAACCCTCGGGTCGAAGAGGATTCGGCTTTGCTCATCAGCGCTGGAAAACACCCGAGACCCAGTCGATCTCTTCTCGCCGCTCTACCAGTTTAAAGCCTTGCTTCTCCGCCGCCCTCTGCACGTCGGCCCAGTTCTGCTGGATGATGCCGCTGACGATCCAATAGCCCCCTTCCTTCACAGACGCGTACGCATCTGGCGATAGATAGATGAGGGTCGCGGAGATGATGTTCGAAACCACGATGTCCCAGCCGAGATCGGGGCGAAAGTCCAAAACGTCTCCCGTCTCAAACTCGCACTCAACGTTGTTCCGAGCGGCGTTCTCTTTCGAAACCTCTACTGAGACGGGCTCGATGTCGAGTCCCAGAACCCGACTCGCGCCGAGCATCTTGGCGGCAATGGAGAGAATGCCGCTTCCGCAACCAAGGTCAATCACCGTTTGGCCCGGTTTCACGTACTCCTCCAACAAGGCAAGACACATTCGGGTCGTGCCGTGATCGCCTGTACCAAAGGCCTGACCAGGATCAAGAACGATCACAAGATCATCCGGCTCAGCGGCGAACTCTTCCCACGTGGGTCGAACAACGAATCTGTTTCCGATCCGTTGAGGCTTGAAAAACTGCTTCCACGCCTCTTCCCAATTCACTTCTTCAAGCGGACGAACGATCACCTCGGTGGCACCGAGTTGCTCCAAAAGGCTCTTGAGCGCGGCAACTTCCGCGCCCGTGGCTTCCACGTCCACGATAGCCCCGGAGAGAGCGTTGGACTCCTCAAGCGTGTTCTCGATCCCGTGATCGCGAAAGGCCTCGACCATAGGGCTCCAATCCAGGGGAGCGGGTTCAAAAATGGCCCTTACTTCAATCCAACTCATTTCTTCTTACCAAAAAGCCCGCCAAGGAATCCGCCCTTGGGCTTCGGAACGCGTTCTCCGCGAAGTTCGGCAAACTCCCGAATGAGTTTTGCCTCGGTTTCTGAAACAGATTTCGGCACCGCGAGGTTGAATGAACAAATCAAATCGCCTCGTCGACCACCGTGCAACGGCGGGAGTCCCGCCCCTTTTACCGTGACCCGATCACCCGGTTGCGTTCCGGCAGGCACCTCCACGGTGTGCTCCGCGTCAACGCCGTCAATCTCAACCTCGTCGCCCAAAACCGCCTGAGCAAAACTTAGATCGATGGAGGTGAAAAGGTGCTGACCTTGTCGCTCGAACCGATCGTCGTCGGCAACGTGCAGGACAACGTAAAGATCGCCCGGTCGCCCGCCTCGAATGCCATCGCTTCCCTGTCCGGGAATGTGCATCGTCATGCCCGTCTCCACACCCGCGGGCACCTTTATGTTCACCTTGCCCGTTGCAGGCTTTACGCCCACACCTCGGCACTTTGAACAAGGGTTTTTGATGAGGAATCCTTCGCCTCGACAAGATGGGCAAGGAGCACTGGTGCGAACTTGGCCGATAAACGTGCTCTTGATCTGAGTCACCACTCCCGCGCCGTTGCACTGGGAGCATCGGTCCGGAGCGGCGCCACCTTCTGCACCCGTTCCCGCGCAGGAATCGCACTCTTCAGACCTGGCGACATCAATGCCGCGCTCAAAACCGGTGATGACCTCAGCAAGGCTGAGTTCGATATCGACACGAACGTCCTCGCCTTCACGTGCAGCAGATCGAGGGCCTCGTGAACCACCCGAGGCGGCTCCGAAGAACATGTCGAACAGGTCGGAGATTCCACCACCCGCACCGCCAAAGAAGGGGTCTTGCGGAATATCGCCAACGGTTCCGAACCGGTCGAACTGGGCTCTCTTCTCCGCGTCGGAAAGGATCGAGTAGGCGTTGCCTATCTCTTTGAACTTCTCTTCCGCTTCGGGATCGTTGGGATTGACGTCTGGGTGATATCGCCGAGCAAGACGTCGGTAAGCAGACTTAATTTCGTCTGCGGTGGCAGAACGTGAGACTCCAAGGACTTCGTAGGGATCGCGTTGAGACATACCGATTCGATTCCGTCACGCAAATCTACGCCCCGGCAGCACGCTGGGATGCTACTCGGGGCGATTCACTTGAAATTAGAGGTCGGAGGCTTCGCCGTCGTCCTCGAGGGATGCTTCTTCGTCCGCGAGGTCGTTCAACGAAAGCGTGTCGTCGTCCGATTCAACAACTTCCTCTTCGACGTCGTCCTCACCCGCGAGGTCGCTCAGGCTGAGTTCATCGTCGGCATGCTCGGAGTCACCGTCGAGTACATCATCGATGACCTCGTCGGCAATGAGCGTCGACTCACTTTCATCCAAAGCAGGGAGCAACATTCCGAATTCGGCAGGTACCGCCTCGTCGGAGAGCAAAACGCCGCCTACTAGGTCATCCGTATCCAACTCAAGCGGAGCGGCAGACATGATGGGCTTAATCTTTCCGGCTGCGATCTCGGCAAGTGCAATCGTTAGCGGGTGGTGCGAGTCAATATGCACCAGCGGGATGGCTCCCTCACGAAGTTGCTTCGCGCGCTTAGCTGCAAGATTGGAAAGGACGAACTTGCCCTGAGGAAAGTCGTTAAGAATATCGGGATTTGGAAGCATGGCGGGGCGAACATATAGGATACCGTGATGCATCCCAGAAATGCCACGGGGTTACTCGATTCTCCGAAAGGAGAGCGTACAGAGCCGGTAGTTAGGTAAACCCGAACCTAATGTCGGGGTGTTGGCTTTGAAAGGGTGTTGGCGATGACGGGCTGGCTTGGATACGAACCGAATGGATGGTGGGGCATTGTTGAAGATGCGCTTGCCGAAGACGTTGGCCCCGGCGACCTGAGCACTCTCGGCATGGATCCGGGCCGTATCGTGCAGTGGGAAATCGAGGCTCAGGAGAGAGGCATTGTTTGCGGTGTCGGCATCGCTGCTTCCCTACTCGGTCCGATGGGGACTGAATCGGGCACGATGACGCTTGAACACCGAGACGGCGACGTCGTGGATCGGGGCGACGTGATCCTTGCCGGACGCGCCTCGGCGGCAAGAATTCTCCAACTGGAGCGCACCGCGCTTAACTTCCTGATGCAACTCTCCGGGGTCTCCACGCTTACCGCCAAGTACGTCGATCGCGTGAAGGGCCTGCCCGTGCGCATAGTCGACACTCGCAAAACGGTTCCGATGATGAGGCAACTCCAGAAGTACGCGGTTCGTTGTGGGGGTGGATACAACCACCGAATGGGCCTTTACGACGCGGTAATGATAAAAGACAACCACATCGCCGCCCATGGCTCCATCTCCCGAGCGGTGGGCGTTTTGCGCGCCCTCAACTCACACACCACCCGTATTGAAGTGGAATGTGAAAACCCCGAACAAGTGGAGGAGGCAATCCAGTCTGGAGCAGATATTGTGATGCTCGACAACATGGATCCTTTCACCATGCGATCGCTGGTCACCCGCTTCAAAGGTCACGTGATCTTTGAAGCAAGCGGGGGAATTTCACTCGACACAGTTCGGGGAGTCGCTGAGACAGGCGTAGACGTCATTAGTGTTGGCGCCTTAACCCACTCCGCGCCAAGTCTTTCTTTGCACATGGAGTTTCGGAACTAGCGGCAGAAGTCGTACAATTTCACGTTCAATTAAGCCAATGCAGGTTCCTTCCGGCCAGACACGGCACTTTTTAGCCGTGAGTAGCACCCAAGACGCCCTTCGTCAGGCGATTCTTGCGGGTGAGGATGTCGAAATTCTCTACGCGTCCCTGCAGACCGCCGGAAGAGGTCGCAAAGATCGATCTTGGGTGAGCGGGAAAGACGATTCGCTCACCGTTTCGCTTGCTTTTACGGCCTACGCCAACCATCCGCGACCCTATCTCGTCGGCATGGCAGTTGCGCTTGCCACCGCGGAGGCGTTTGATCTATGCCTTCAGTGGCCAAACGATCTGGTGGAGAACGGCAAGAAGATCGGGGGAATTTTGGTTGAAATGTTCCCTCACGAAGGTCAGAACATCCCGGTCGTTGGGTTGGGTCTCAACCTGAATCAGAAAGAATTTCCGATCGTCATTGCTCACCGAGCCACCTCTATCCTCCTCAGCCGAGGCATCGAGACCACCCCGGGCGAGGCGCTGGAGCGGGTTGTAGCCGCCATTGAAGACATCCCCGAGCCCAACACCTGGGAAGACCTGCGGAAGCGGTGGATGGAAAGAGATGAAACGGCCGGGAAACCCTTCCGGCTAGAAGATGGGTCTGTTGGCGTCGCTCAGTCCATCCACGACGATGGATCGCTTTCCATTAGGGTGAACGCCGAGTACCGAACCGTGTACGCCGCCGACGCTTGGTTCTAGTGCGAGCCAGTCGCGAAGTTTGTCACAGAGGAGATCGGGACAAACAAAAATGGAGCGGGCAACGAGATTCGAACCCGCGACCTACTCCTTGGCAAGGAGTCGCTCTACCACTGAGCTATGCCCGCTCGCGGATCTAAATTTATACCCGCGGATTTCCAGAAAGGCAAGCCCTGAGCCCTTCGATCCCAGATTTTCCTTTCACATTGGGTGTTGCCAGGGTGAGACACCTTAACTTCCCTTGAACCTGAGGACAGCCATAATAAACTATGGAGAGCGGCCGATCCGTCATTGAAAACCTTTTGAAGTTGGCAACCGACAAGGCCATGGAGGAGCGGGCCAACTTGCAGGTCGAACTCAAAACGGATGGATCGCTGGTGACCAATGTCGACAAGGCGGTCGATAACGTCCTCTTGCACGCCACCGAGCACATCCCCGGGTTCGAAGGGGACTATTACGGAGAAGAGGTGCGCTACCACGAGCGATCCAGCGAAGGTGTCTGGCTGGTCGATCCCATCGACGGAACCACGAACTTCGCTTACGGCAATCCGCTCTGGGGCATCTCTATTGCCTATATGCGGGGCGACAAAGTAATCGCGGGGGGAATCGCTCTTCCCGACCTGAACGAGGTGTATCTAGCCGAAGCTGGAGAGGGGGCGTGGCTGAACGGCAAACGTCTGCCGAAGGTGCAGCCTGGGCCCATCGACTTCTTTGCGCCAATTTCAGCTTGCGACGGTATCGTCACCCGCCTCCGAGGCTCGTTAACGGGCAAGCCCCGCTGTTCCGGCGCGTTTGTGATCGATGGCACCTTTACCGCCATGGGCCGTTACAGAGCGCTCTACGGGCTGAATGAGTGCCTTTACGACGTCGCGGCGGCGTTGCTCCTGTGCCGAGAAGTTGGCATGGAGGCGAGCTATCTGGATGGTTCTCCGTTTGAGGAGGCTCGTTACAAGCGCCCAAGCTCTATTCAGGGCCCCTGGCGCATCCTTCCTCGGTTAAGCGACTGATTCAGTCGCCAACCATCCGGAGATATCTTCGGTGGTGAGGTTGTCCGAAGCATCCGAGCTTCGGTGCTCGCCAAGCACGCGACCATCGGTGCCGATCAGGAAGGCCCCGCTCAACTGCCATGGATCGCCCACAGGCTTCCCAACCGAATTCCCGGCTCTTGTGGCTTGAAAGCCGCGCTTAAAGGTCCGGGGAGAGAACATCTGCCCAAACGATCCCCGGCGAAGACCGAAATCTTCGTAGAGTCGCTTGTTCGGGTCGGAGATGAATCGGTGGGGCGACTCCATGCTTTGGCGAAACTCCGTCGCTTCTTCTTGGGTCCCCATGGTGACGAACAAGACGTTCCATTCAGGATGCGATCGCAACTGAGCCACCTGCTCCCGGCAGAAAATGCACCCGAAGTGTCGCAGGAAGATGAGAACCAACGGTCGCTCTCTATAGAACGACGCCAGATCTTTCTGCTCCTTGCCATCCAAGGCTACAACCACGTTAGGTGCATACATGCTGTAAGCATACGTAAGAAAACCTCTCGGAAAAAAGTTCCAGAGAGGCTTTCTCGTTATTGGCGGCGTTTGGACTAGTCCAGCAGCTCTTTCAGGGGCTTGATTCGCGCCGGGTGCTTCAGCTTCTTAAGCGACTTTTGCTCGATTTGCCGAATCCGCTCGCGAGTCACGTTGAAGTGGCGGGCCACCTCTTCGAGGGTTCGTGCTTGACCATCGGCAAGACCGAAGCGAAGCGACAGGACCTCCCTTTCTCGATCCGTTAGCGTTCCAAGAATGGATTCGATCTGCTCGCGCAACAAAGACTTGTGCGCGCTTTCCACCGCATTCTCTCCGCTCTTGTCGACGATGAACTCGATGAGCGAAAGATCTTCGCTCTCGCCGACCGGGGAGTCGAGCGACACGGTGTCGTGGGTGGCTCGGTGGAACTCTTGGAGTCGATCAACGGAAACGTTGAGCGTTCCAGACAGCTCGCCGAGAGTGGCCTCGCGCCCCAGTTGCTGCTGCAACTGACCCGCTGTCTTCAGCATTCGATTGACCGCTTCGAGAGTGTGAACCGGAATTCGAATCGTACGGCCATGGTCACAGATGGCTCGGGAAATGGCTTGGCGGATCCACCAGGTGGCGTAGGTGCTGAACCTGAATCCGCGAGTCGGGTCGAACTTCTCAACTGCTCGGATAAGACCCATGTTTCCTTCTTGGATGAGGTCTTGGAGCGATAAGCCTCTGCCAACGTACCGTTTGGCGATGCTTACCACCAACCGTAGGTTGGCTTCGATGAGGAGAGATTTGCACTGGTCGCAGCCGAAAGAAGCGTGGGTTGCTAGCTCCACCTCTTGATCGGGCGTGAGAAGGGCGATGCGGCCGATTTTCTTAAACCAAGACTGAATGGAGTCCTCGTAACCCGGCTCCATAGGGACCGGTTGCTCCTCCGCTTCTTCGTAGTCTTCAAATAAGATCGGGCGCGCTCGATGCGCGTTCGTCGTCGCAATTCTTCGTGCGGGGCAGCGAAGGTGCGCGTACATTTGCGATGCCGATTGTGTTTTAGGTTGATCGAGACCCTCGTTGGTCTCCATCGATTCGTTTACTGCCATGTTCCCCAAGGTGAAATCCAAATCAGAGAACATAGTAGCAAAGGTTTTCAAGATTCCCAAAACAAATCGTGGGAATATTTATCAAGTCGCGTCGGAGTCGTTTTCGGACGTTCGCTTTTCTCTTTTCAACCTTTCGCTGTAAGCGCGGATTCTCGTCTCTTCGCTTTCACCTAACTGACCTTGGGGAATGATTGAACCTGGTTCCTGCTGATTTCCGCCGGACTCCTCCTGAAACTTCATGCGCATCCAACTTGAGGTTCGTTTCATCTTCGCTGCATCGTGCTCGAGACGCGAAATGGCAGCGAGAACCTGTTGTTCGTTTATCAACAGTAACTCAAATTCCCTTGCTACCTCGATCTCACCCAGCACGTCTCGAATTTGGTCATCAAGCCGAGTCAACCAGACTCTCGATAGCTCCGTCGGAGGTAGCTCACCAAACGCTTCACGGAGATTAATCGAGATCGATCGAGCAATATCGGTTTGCATGATCTCTGGATTTGTAGCGCCAACCCAGGCAGATTTAACAAACACCGGGTCAAGAATGGCTTTGAACAGTGTTGCCTCTATTCGCTTAATGCCTTTAACGTCAGCTTTCGTCCACCGTTGGCGTGCGACTGGCAGGGGGCCTGTCGGAGCAAGAGCTTGACGTCCTTTGTAGTCTTTCAGGTCACGTTCAATTCCCTTTTTCGCGCTCCTGAAGTCGGAGATATCCGGGTGAACGGCCGCAAGACGCATGAGATGCCGTTCGAGGTCGACATTCGACCGTGCTTTCGCAAGAACAGGCAACACGAGCTTCCAGAAGTCCGCCGTCGAAACGGGATGATTCTTCTCCAGCAAGCTCAGCTCAAAGTCGAGCGGGATGACGGCATCGTCCACCAACTTCTGCACCGCTTCGGCGCCATCTTTCTGAAGAACCGTGTCCGGGTCCGAACCCTGAGGCGTACGGGCGATCCGAACATCGAGTCCGGTTTGCTCTAGGATTTCAAGCGCTCGCAGGGCCGCCTTTTGTCCGGCTCCATCACCGTCGTACAAGATGGTTACCTTGCTTGCAAAGCGTTTAAGGAGCTTCGCGTGATCTTCCGTAAAGGCTGTACCCAAACTCGCGACCGCCCCCGTTACGCCAGCTCGATGACAGGCGATAACATCGAAATACCCCTCGGTGAGGATCGCGTGGCTGTTCTTCATTAGCCGATCGCGAGCCTGAAAATAGCCATAAAGAACGTGGCTCTTATGGAAGAGCGGGGTATCGGAGCTATTGACGTATTTCGGGGTGCCATCACCGAGAAGTCGCCCACCAAACCCGACCAGTTCGCCGCGCTCATTCCGAATGGGAAACATGAGTCGTCCGCGAAACTTATCGTAGTATCCGCCGCCCCCATCTCTCTCAACTAAGAAGAGCGACTTGCATTCGTCGAGCGCATAGCCCGCCTTCTTGAGAGCCGTTGCGAGCGCGTCGCCAACATCTGGGGCGTACCCGATCTCCCACTTATCGGTGACCGTCTTCTCGAATCCTCGACGCTGACAGTACTGTGTCGCGGCCTCGCTCTTCAGGAAGGCATCGCGGAAGAAGCGGAGGGCGAATTCCATCGCCTCCAGTCGCCGCACGTGATCGGAACGTTGTGCAGGTGACGACCCACCTTTCTGGAGCGTAATCCCCGCTTCTTTCGCGAGGGTCTCCAAGGCCTCTCGGAACTCGAGACCCTGGGTTTTCATGGTCCAGGTGAACACGTCCCCGGATTCTCCGCAAGCGAAGCACTTGTAACGCCCAGTGGTGGGGCTCACCATGAATGAGGGGCTCTTGTCCTCATGAAAAGGACAGAGCCCCGTATAGTTTTTGCCAGACTTTTTTAGGCGAACGCGCTGCCCAACGAGATCGACAAGGTCGATACGCCGCCGGATTTCATCGCGTTCATCGCTCAACGAGCGTTCCCTGCTTTACTTACCGGCCGCGACGACGATGCCCGTGACAACGTGCGCCTTCTTGCTACCAAGTCGAGACATTCGGAAAGCGACGCGCTCCCGGGTCAAGTACTTGACAGTGACCGTGTCGCCTGCGATGTCGTAGTTGTCCGGCGGGTTTTGGCTGTAGGCCTTCAGAACCGATCCGAAGGAAGAACCGAAACCGATGCCTCGGCGAGTCTTGACTCGCTGATTTTGCAGACCGATCGCTTCGATCTGGACAACTCGCTGGAACTTGTCGACAACGAAGCCGATCTTGGTTCCGTTTCGAAGGTAGACCCATCGCGTGTACTCTGCGCTGGAAGCTTGCTGACCTGCGCCACCGCCAGGTCCTCCGGGACCACCAGGTCCACCAGGACCACCGAATCCGCCTCGTCCACCAGGTCCACCTGCTCCACCGGGGCCGAACGGAGCGCCACCCTGCTGACCAGGAGACATTCCACCACCAACGCCTTCTGGCGAAAGTTGGCGATTGAGAGAAGGATTCAAATCAAAGGGATTGAAGAACCTGTCGACGTCAGGCGAACCCGTTCCGCCACCCGCGCCGGGCCGACCGCCACCAGGAGGAGCGAAACCGCCTCCGCCAGGGCCACCAGGACCACCGGGGCCACCAAAGCCACCGCCACCACCCGCTGCCGTTGTACTTCCGCCAAGGGCTTGGATTTGGTCGGGGTTCCCGTAAAGGGTGATGACCTTAAGAGCGTTGTCCAACAACTTGACGCCGAGCAGACCCGTCTCAGGACCAGAAATGGTCCGTGCTGGAGCTGCCTTCTTTTTGGCGCTGGACTTCTTCTGAGCTACTGCAACCGGGCTTACCACAGTTACAAGTGCCAGCGTCCCGGCAAGAATCGCGATGTTCCTATTCAATCGTCTAGCCTCCGTCGGAGATTGCAAGCACTTCCTTAAGCACCCTTAAGGTCGCGTTCTCCTGTCCGACTTGGCAGTATAGACGCATCTATCGATTTGGATGTCACATTTCAGAAACGAAATTTTGCACGTACAACTCAATCCAACCTCTTCAGTGCGTCCGTACGACTTTTAGGGGAACTGAAGCACAGGGGGTAACCTTTACGTATTCCTACAATAGGAAAACAACATGGCAAACCTCGCTATCACCACCGCCGAATTCGATTCCCAAGTGCTTCAGTCCGACCAGCCCGTTCTCATCGACTTCTGGGCGACGTGGTGCGGTCCTTGCCGACTCATCGCTCCGGCGGTTGAAGAGCTTGCGAACGACTACGCAGGGAAAGCCAAAGTTTTCAAGGTAGACGTGGACCAAGAGGGCGAGCTCGCCATGAAATACGGCATCATGAGCATCCCGGCGATCCTCGTCTTCAAGGGTGGCCAGGTGGTTGACCAACACGTCGGCAATGCCCCAAAGGCACACCTCGCCGCGCTGATCGACCGACACCTCTAAAGGGATAAACGAGAATTAGAAATGGCAACGCTCGAGTTTCGGAGCGTTGCCATTTTTAGTTTCTGACTCCCAATCGGCTACCATCTTCAGTTGAGCCCTCTATGGATCAAGAGCCATCCATCGCCCCCGAATCTCCCGAATCTCGCGAATCTCCCAAAGGGCAGAAGTCTTCAAATGTCCCGAATGTCGCCAAAGCAGGCGGCATCATGGTCGCAAGCCTTCTCTTGAGCCGAGTTCTCGGCCTCGTGAGAGACTTCATTATCGCGGGAATGTTCGGCGCGGACCCCAACACGGACGCCTACCGACTCGCCTTTAGCGTTCCAGACCTGCTCTTTTTCCTCATCTCGGGCGGAGCACTTAGTTCGGCGTTTATTCCCGTGTTTAGCGAGTATTGGCACACTCAGCGCGAGGAAGACGCCTGGAAGGTGTTCAGCGGCGTGACCACCATCATGTCCGCGATCGTGCTCGGATTTATTGTTGTGGCATGGATCTTTGCCGCCCCACTGAGCCAGATGATCGCTCCCGGAGCCGGTCCTGAATCGGTCCAGATGATCGCGTACATGTCGCGGATTCTTCTACCCGCGCAGTTCGCCTTCTTCATTGGCGGACTCATGTTCGGAACCCTCTATGCGCGCCAAGTCTTTTCCGTCCCTGGGCTTGGACCGAACGTTTACAACATCGGGATCATTGTCGGCGCGGTTGTCCTCAGCGGGTTAGTCACGCCGAGCGTTTCTGGAATGTCTTGGGGCGCGCTTGTAGGAGCCGTCATTGGCAACCTGGTGATTCCCTTCTTCGTGCTCCGAAAGATGGGTGTCAAGTTCAAACCGAGCTTCGATACCTCCCACCCGGGCGTTCGAAAAGTCTTTAAGTTGATGCTGCCCGTGGTGCTTGGTCTATCTTTGCCGGGCGTCTTTGGCCTCATCATGCAGGCCTTCGGAAGCTACTATGCGGCGGGTACGAACACCGTTTTGGACTATGCCAACAAGCTGATGCAGGCGCCTCTGGGAGTCTTTGGATCAAGCCTCGCGATCGCCGTATTCCCTGCCCTGAGCCAGTTCTTCGCTCAGAAGGAGATGGATAAGTTCCGTCGACAACTCGACTCCACGCTTCGAACCGTGATGTACCTCACCGTTCCGGTCTCGGTGATCATGTTCGTCATGGCGCCTCAGCTCTCGGCGGCGATGTATCTTCACGGAAAGTTCACTCCCGAAGCGGCGATGCGAGTCGCCGATTGCCTTCGATTCTTCTCCGTTGGAATTTGGGCGTGGTGTCTTCACCCAGTGCTGATGCGGGCCTTCTACTCGATCCAGGACACCGTTACCCCGGTCGTTCTCGGAACCCTCTGCACGGGACTGTTTTTCACCTTACTCCTCACCCTAAGGAACACCTCACTCGGTTATCTCGCCCTGCCATTGGCCAGCTCCATTTCTGCGATCGCGCTTGTGTTGATGATGGCGGTCGTCCTTGCTCCGAAGATCGGTGGCATGGACATTAAGAATCTCGCCGTCACTGTTGGCAAGTGCGTTATTGGCTCGACTGCGGTGGCCCTAGCGGGAGCCGTGGTGGCGTACACGCCGATTTCCGACGCGATTTGGGGCAAGAAATTGCCAACGCTCGGTGTGACCTTCTTGGCGTTGATGGTTGCCAGTTGGGGCTATTTCTTCCTCACCAAAGCCTTGAAAATGCCGGAATCGGAGTGGGTCGACCGCGCGATGGGCAAGGTCAAGGGCAAGTTAGGAATGCCCGCCTAGCACCGAGTTTTCAACCGCCTGCAGGTACCCTGAACAACGCACTACGGTTCCATTCTTGGGGCGTAGGAAACAACGGAGTTTGAGCAACCTACATGGCCAATAACGCTTACATTGTCGCTGCCAAGCGAACGCCCATCGGCGCGTTTTCAGGATCGCTGTCGTCGCTAACTGCTTCCCAACTTGGGGCAATTGCCATCAAAGGAGCGCTTGCCCAAGCAGGTATCTCCGGCGAAAGTCTTGATGAAGTGCTTATGGGATGCGTGCTCACCGGAGGACAAGGTCAAGCCCCCGCCCGCCAGGCCGCTCTGGGTGCTGGACTCCCGAACTCGATTCCCTGCACCACGATCAATAAGGTGTGCGGCAGCGGAATGAAAACCGCTATGCTCGCTGCTCAGGCCATCAAGGCCGGAGACGCTAACCTTGTACTGGCAGGTGGCATGGAGTCGATGTCCAACGCACCCTACTTGCTCGATAAGGCACGTACCGGATACCGCATGGGCAACGGCACGTTGGTCGACTCGATGATCAACGACGGGCTCTGGGATCCGTACAACAATTGCCACATGGGCAACTGCGGCGACGCCACCGCCCGTGAGCTCACCTTCAGTCGAGAAGAACTCGACGCGTTCAGCGCAGAGAGCTACAAGCGAGCCCAGAACGCGGTGAACACCGGGCTGTTCGCCGATGAGATTGTCAATGTGGAAGTCCCTCAGCGAAAAGGCGATCCAATCGTCGTTTCCACTGATGAGGAACCCAACAAAGGCGGCGACCCTGCCAAACTCGCCGCATTGAGACCCGCTTTCGCGAAAGACGGTGTAACCACTGCCGGAAACGCAAGCTCGATCAACGACGGTGCAGCGGCAATGATCCTCGCCTCCGAAGAGGCGGTGAACAAGCACGGACTCAAGCCGCTCGGAAGGATCGTTGGCTATGCCCAGCACGCTCAAGAACCCCAATGGTTCACCACTGCCCCGGCAAGTGCGGTGAAAAAGCTTCTCGATCAGCAGGGGCTCACCGTTGAAGATATCGACCTCTTTGAGGTCAACGAGGCGTTCGCCGTCGTCGCCATGGCCGCGGCGAAGGAAGTAGGAATACCTCACGACAAGCTCAACGTTAACGGCGGCGCCGTTGCGATCGGTCACCCGATCGGCATGACCGGAACGCGCTTGATCATGACCGCCCTTTACGAATTGAAGCGGCGTGGAGGGCGATTCGCCATTGCCACCCCTTGCATCGGCGGCGGCGAGGCTACCGCGATTCTTATCGAGAACATCGCGTAGACTCATGGACTCCGGGGGATACTCCCCGGAGTCCGACTCTTGCATTGAACCCAATAAAAAGGGCGACGGTAGCATTACCGGGTCGGATGACTTACCGGTATGGAACGCCTAGACTGGGGGAACCGTCCAATGCGGGGCGATCGAAGAATGCGAGTTTTATACGTATCGGCAGAGGTGGCACCTTTTGCCAAAGTGGGGGGACTAGCCGATGTGGCGGGTTCGCTCCCTCATGCGCTTCGGTCGTTAGGCGTAGATGCGCGTACCATCATGCCCGCGTATGCGATGGTTGAAAGCAACTCATCGCTGGACGTTGAAACCGTTATCGAAGACTTCCCCGTGATCATGGGGAATGGCGAGGTTCAGCCCGCCTACCTTAAGAAAATCGATCACGAAGGTGGTCCTATTTATCTCCTGGGCACCAATCGCTGGTTCACCGAATCCGTCTCCTCCGAAACGCTTTATCGACCCGGCGGCGAGATGCACGCCTTCTTTTGCGCCGGAGTCCTCCGAGCCATGGAGCTTCTCGGGTGGATTCCCGACATCCTGCACGCGAACGATTGGCACACTGGATTCCTTCCTGTTTTGCTCAAGCAAAAGGCAGGACCCGCTTGGGGATCGACCGCTTCGGTGTTCACCATCCACAACCAGGCCTATCAAGGAGAGTTCGGTCTGGAATCGTTGGACTGGGTGGGACTTCCCCACTATCTTTTCAACTACACCCAGGTTGAGGCGTGGGGTCGGGTCAATTTCCTCAAGTCCGGTTGTGCCTTTGCCGATCACACCACAACCGTTTCTCCGCGATACGCAGAGGAGATTCAGACAAGAGAGTTTGGTCATGGCCTAGAGGGCCTGATGCAGCATCTCGCTTTCACCGGCCGACTCACGGGCATCCTCAACGGAATCGACTACGACGTTTGGAACCCGGCGACGGATCCCGTACTCGCTTCTCGGTTCACCGCCGAAACGATAGAAGGCAAAGCTCTGTGCAAAATGGATCTTCGCGCACGCCTGGGGCTGCCAGAGTCAGAGGGTCCCATTGCGGGCATGGTTAGCCGATTGTCTCACCAGAAGGGCTTCGACCTCATTCTAGAGGGCGCGGAGCGTCTCTTTGACCAGGGCCTCCAATTGGTGATCCAGGGTCTTGGCGACCCAGCGATGGTAGATGCCTTCCAAGACCTCGAACGCCGCTTCCCCAACAACTTCCGATTGGTGAATCGCTTCGATCCCGACACCGCGAATAGGATCTACGGCGGCTCGGATATGTTCTTGATGCCCTCCGCATTTGAACCGTGCGGCTTGGGTCAGATGATCGCGATGCGCTACGGCACCGTTCCGATCGTTCGGTCCACGGGCGGGCTGCGAGACACGGTTCAAGATGAGTTCAACGGTTTTGCTTTCCACGAACGATCCGCAGCATCCCTGGTGGAAGCGGTGCGACGGGCGATGAACGCCTATAAGGGCGATCAATGGTCGACCATTCGTGCAAACTGTTTCGCCACCGATTTTCGGTGGAACGGCCCCGCGGAGCAGTATCTGGAAACGTATCGAAGAGCCCTTGAGTCTAGGAACCCGGAGCGCTACCACGAGCTACTCGGCGAGCGTTCCGCCTAAGCCCCTCCACTTTCGCACGTCGGATCGGAGAGCCTTGCGTGAGTTCGTCCCACCGGTCCTCTGGCAGTTGAGCAAGCTCCAAAAGGGTTGGGAACTGCTTGTGTACGAGGAACTCCTCGACGGTCGTTGTGGGTCGCCGTTCTGGCTGAGATTCCCGAGGCTGATTGAAGGGGCACACTTCTTGGCACACATCGCAACCGTACAGCCACCCGTAAAGGTCTACTGAGTCTTCAAACTCGCCACGATGTTCGATGGTGAGGTAGCTGAGACACAATCTGGAGTCCACCGCCCAGCGATCTCCCAGAAGAACGATGGCGCCTGTCGGACAAGCCTCGATGCACTTTTGGCAGGTTCCGCACCCTCCCAGCGATGGCTCTGAGGGCTCCAAATCGAGAGTTGTTAGGATCAGCCCAATGAAGAAGTAAGAACCTGTGCGACTGTTGATCAGGAGTGTGTTTTTGCCGAACCAGCCCAAACCCGCTTGATGCGCAAAGACACGGTCGAGCGTGGGGGCGGAGTCCACACAGATGCGGTGCCGCTCACCGGGGAACCGACCTTCCAAGTGTTGAACCACTTTTCCGAGTTTCTTCCGGATGACCTTGTGATAATCCTTCCCCAGGGCATAGCGAGCGATCTTCCCCTCCGTTTCGGGCCGATCTGATTCTTGGAAGTAAGGAAGCGAGAAAGCCAGCACCGACCGGACTCCGGGAAGGAGGGTGTCCAAATCGCCTTTAAGCGGCAAGTGCGTTGCCATGTACTCCATGTCTGCATGGAAACCCTCTTGCAGCCAGTGCGAGTAGAACGTCAGCGATTCTTCGCTTGGAATCGCCGAGGAAACTCCGAATCGATCGAAACCCTCTTTGAGGGCGATGGCTTCGATCTCATCACGAAGTTCTTTCATGAGAAGCTGTTTTGCCTCGTGGCTACCAACCCGCGTTCGCAACTAAAACCCACTGGTCGTGGGTGAGTTCGTGAGGGCGCAACATGGAATCGATACCCGCTCCGCTAAGCGCCGACTCCACGGCGGACTTTTCCATCCGGAGATTGGCCATGAGGTTGTTGGCCAAGGTCTTCCTTGGCTGAGAGAACCCCGCGCGCACGATCTTTTCGAAGTTCTCCGGCAGATCGACGAATCGGGGTTTGAACGCCAGGACAATGCTCTGCACCTTCGGGGGTGGCAGAAACGCTCCTGGGGGAACATCAACAACCTTGGAGATTTCGAACTGAGTTTGGAGCATGACGCTCAGCGCCCCTCGCTCCCGATTTCCGGGCTTAGCGAGGATTCGAACCCCCACCTCTCGCTGCATCATGAACACTCCCATCGAAAAGTGGGCTCTCACCGAAGAAAAGCGATCTAAAAGGGGACCGGTGATGTAATAAGGCAGGTTGGAAACCAGCACTCTCGGATCAGGCAACTCGGCCAGCAGAACGGCGAGATCCGTTTGCAGGGCGTCTGCTTGAACGAACTGAGCCGTCGGGGCGGATTCCCGAAGAAGGGCTTCCATCCGGTCGTCGAGCTCGACAAGAGTGACCTGAGGAAACTTTCGAGTGAGAGCTTGCGAGAGAACACCTGGACCAGGGCCAACCTCTAACGCTGCGGCAGCGGTGCCCGTAGCCTCAATGATTTTGGAAACAACGGACTGGGAGCACAAAAAGTGCTGACCCAGTCCCTTATTCGCGTCGATCCCGTGTCGACGTAGAAAACCGACCAATTCGCCTCGGTCGGCTAAGTTCATCGTGGTTTCAGAACGTGAACGGTCACTTTGCGACGACCGAATTGATAACACTGAGCCACGGTCGGCATGCAGAGATCGATTCGATTGCCTTTGATGGCGCTGCCGGTGTCGGCCGCGTAAGCCATGCCATACCCTTCAACAAACAGAAGAGTGCCAAGAGGAATCACTCGAGGATCAACGGCTACGACTCCGAATCGAGCCCGAATACCAAGGCTCGTTCGACCCGCCCAGCGACCATTGGACTGAACTCCAGGGTCGTATGCAGAGGCCTTCATGACGAGAGTTTTGGATCGGACAAAGCCGGAACGACTCGTCTCGAAACCACTCTTGCCCATGTGGAAGACGGTGGGAGTGGGATCGGTTTTGACTTCTTTGATCAACTCTTTACCAACAACCTTGCCGCCCTTCTTGATCAGGCGATAGGTGCGGACGAGTTTCCCGTCAACCCCACTTTGGGCTTTGACAATTTGTCCAGCCCTCACGGATCGGCTCAATCGATAGAGCGTCTCCGCTTTCAACGACTTCGAGATAACCTTCGTCTCGAAGCTCTTATTTTCTTGTTTTTTCCCGGCATGAGCGACAGAAATCGCACACATCCCGGCAATCACAAAACTCACCCTTTGTGAGCAGTTGCGCATTCGGAACCTCCTACAGCTTGGCTGCGCGGTCAGGGCCTGTCGATGATTGTGCCGACAGACAAATTGACGAACATTGCATTAAACCCTAAAAGGGATTATTGGCGCAACCGCTTGCGTCACTCCAGGTTTCTTTGCGAGGAGCCAAGCGCGTGTCGAACGAATCGCGATTCTGATCGGCCCGGGCTGAAAGGTGCTCTTCGGGACCTTCGACTTACCTGCTATTGCAGTGATTAGTGATTAAACTCATAAACAGCACTTAACACTTTCTCAATATTCGATCACTCGTTCTTCAAGAAACGGAACGATCCAGCGAGTTCCTTCGACGAATCAAATTGTTTTCAGATCGAACAATCTTGCATATCAATTGAACTCAATCACCCTCTAATCAAGGTGTTTATTCAAGCAATCAGGTTCATTTCTGCTTTCGATCAAAATTGTTTTGCCGTCAAACAAAAAACGTTTACGATCCGAACAATCGACATTTATTTGATTCATTAATGCCATTTCTTCACGGAACCTTAGCGATCACCACGCAGTAATTGATGGAAGTTTGAAGGTGCCGATGGCATCCTCAAGTCCCGAGAGAATTCTCATGAAACGTGCTTTTACCCTCATCGAGTTACTCGTAGTGATCGCGATCATCGCGATCCTCGCCGCAATACTCTTCCCTGTTTTCGCCCAGGCTAAAGAGGCGGCGAAAAAGACGCAGGGTCTGTCTCAGATCAAGCAGACCGGAACCGCAATTTCCATCTATTCTGCAGATAACGACGATCTGTTCCCGCTCGCCGTGATCATGAACGCAGGCGGAAACTGGCAGTTCAACCTCACCGCAGAAGTGCCAACAGACTGGCGGATCAACAATCCGGTGACCAACCAAAGACACGCATCCTTCTGGGCGAACTCAGTTCAGCCTTACATCAAGAGCGTGCAAATGATGGCCCATCCTTCCGGTGAAGACATGACCGGAGTGGCCACCACAACCCTTGGTCGACTTCCATTGAAGTTGGGCATCAACTACAACGGAATCCTGCACGGCTATTCAGGAACAGCGGTCGCTGCCCCTTCGATCACGCCGATCCTTTGGTTTGGTCAGGGACGAACAAACTGGGTGGGGCAAGCAATGGCCGTTCCCACGCTGCGATGCTCGGCTCCGGCGACAACTCCGTGCTTGTTCAATCCAACGGGCTATCCGGACTCTTCAAACGGTAGCGGCAGCCAATTCGGAACGGCTTGGTTCACGCCGGGTGGCATCCAAACGCACTGGGCGTATGGTCAAGGCACCGTATTTGTCCGCACCGACACGTCTGCTAAGTTCCGAAACATTGGTCGACCAGGCGGCGGAGCGCAGGGCACTTTCGACATGCTCCAAGATCCGTATTCGGCGTACGACGCACGGGGCCGAGCCTCTTCGTACACGGGTTGCCGACCGACCGGATCCACGGGTCCGTTCTACTGGTGCTTCTTCCGACCAGACCGGGAGACTCAATAACATGAAAAAGCAATTGGTTCTGCTGTCTCTAAGCGCGTTGCTTGGTTTGCTCCTCATCGGATGCGGCAATTCAAACGCGGACGATACTGCCAAAAACGAGCCCCAGCCGAAAGCGGGTCAGTTTGAGGGTGCCGATGACAAAGCCGATACGTCGGCAGGTGTCTCTGCGAAGGGCAACAGCGAGAGCACTGCTTCCGAGCAGTAAGAGTCTCTGAAAACAAAGAAGGGTCGTCGACTAACTGTCGACGACCCTTCTCTTTTGGAACCCTCTCCGTTATTTAGGAAGCGGAAGGCCAAACGCGGCGAGGTTGGCGCGTAGCCCCTCGATCCGGTTCGGGGAATTGAGATCGATCTGATACGGCCGACCCCGCGCATCGATGATCAATCCAACCGTGCCCTCAATGAGGTTGGTGGTTTGATCGCGGTTGCCTCGGCTTTGATCGAATCGCTTGACCGTGACGGGCTTGCCCTTTCCTTCTCCGACGTCAAACGTCTTTGCAGGCTCCACAGTGAGCGTATCGCCGTTCTCAGCAAAGGAGAACGGAATGACCCGAATCTCGCCGTAAGGAACGGTGACGTCGATTCCTTTGGCCACAACCCGCACACAAGCCTCGCCTGTCTTGCCCTGACCAACCGGGGCCACACAAGTACCGATTCGCACGATACAGTCGCGCTCGAAGACTTCCTTGGCCGCTTCGTAAAGGTGCTCGGAGAGCACGCCGAGGTGCGGCATCATGAAGATGCTGTCAACGGTGAGCATCGTGATGCCCTCCGGCTGATACGCATCCATCATCATCAGCGCCGCTTGGGCTCGATTCGGGGCGTGCGAGAGAACGCCGCCCGATCCGATCACCATGTCCAGTTTGAGCATGTTGACCAAGGTCTGACCCGAGTCTTGCTGGTTGAAGATTTGACCGATGTCTCGTTGCTGCGCCGAACCCGTTAGGTTTCGGGCGAGAGACTTGTGGTGCTCAAAAGCAAGGCGAAGAGCTTCCCGAGAAACCGCGTGCTCGATCAACAGATCCTCGTACGTTTGAGGAATCGTGGTCGGGCGGATCATCTTGTTGCGAAGTCGGTTGCGGACTTCTGCCGGGTCGATCGTGAACGGAAGCCAGCGAGCGATGTTCTCAACCCCCGCCTCCTTCAACACGTTACAGATCGAGTAGCTCATGCCGAGATTGGCAGAGACCGTTCGGTTGTAAATTCGCTCTCCGTCTGGAGCTTGGAAAACCGAGAAAACGTCGGTGGTAGCACCGCCGATGTCCACACCAAGGACGTTTATGCCCTCCTGAACCGCGTACTCCTTCAGAAGTTTGCCGACCGCGTTCGGGGTCGCCATGACCTCTTCCGAAGCCCAATCGAGTAGCTTCGAGTAGCCCGGTGCTTGTTGCATCACGTGCTCCAAGAACATCTCGTGAATCTCTTCCCGAGCCGGACCCAAATTCTCGCGGTCCAGCGTGGGTCGAAGGTTCTCGACGACCTTGGTCTCGATCGTGGCTCCTAAGACCGCCTTCACCTTCTCTTGCGCTTGGTTGTTCCCCGCGTAGATCACGGGCAGTCGCATGTCGCCGAATCGAGGCTTAGGGTCAGCTCGGCGAATGACTTCCGCCATTTCGACCAATCGGTCCACGTTGCCGCCGTCGGTACCGCCCGACATGAGGATGATGTCGGGGCGAAGCTGGCGAAGTCGCTCGACTTTCTGGAAGTCCTTTCGACCATCGTCCACCGCAAGCGTGTCCATAAGAATCGCTCCCGCACCAAGAGCGGCGCGTTCGGCCGATTCTGCAGACATCGACTTAACGACACCCGCGACCATCATCTGAAGACCGCCTCCCGCCGAAGACGTGCTGACATACATGTCCGCGCCGTCCAGGGAAGATGTTCCGGTGGAGACCTCATTGCCGTCTTTGAGATGGCGGTGGACCTTACCGTCCTTCAACAAGGTGCGCTTTCCGGTTTCGTAGCCGGCAGGAACGGTTTGTTCCGTAATCTCCTCGAGTTCAGTCAAGGCGTTCAAAACGCCGATGGTGACGTCTTCGAAGGGTCGTTCAACCGTAGTGGGAGCCTCGCCTCGGGCGACAAGTCGATATTCGCCTTGGTCGTTGCGCTCGATGAGGATCGCTTTGGTGGTCGTCGAGCCACAGTCGGTCGCGACGATTCGGCGGATGTCCTTGGACATATTAACGTCTAGTATGACCCGTCCCAAGGGCTTACGTGGGTGCTGTCTCCTTCGAAGCCTTCGCCTCTTTTCTCGCAATGGCTAAAAGATCGATTGCCTTCTGTCTCATCACGTCGTGCTGGACGATTGGGTGAGGATAAGTTTCGCCCAGATCGATCCCGGCGGCACGAAGCTCCATTGGAGTCGCCGTCCAAGGCGCATGGATCGACTTACCCGTCAGACCCGCCAATTCCGGACACCATTTCCGAATGAAGTTGCCCTCCCCATCGAACTTTTCGCTCTGGCTCATCGGGTTGAAGATTCGGAAATACGGCTGAGGATCACAGCCCGTACTCGCCGCCCATTGCCAGCCGCCGTTGTTCGAGGCAAGGTCGAAGTCCAGCAGTTTTCGAGCGAAGTAAGCCTCTCCCTTTCGATAGTCAACGAGCAAGTCTTTGGTGAGGAAGGAGGCAACGACCATTCTTAGCCGGTTGTGCATCCATCCGGTTGCGTTGAACATCCGCATAGCAGCGTCGATGATCGGATAACCCGTTTGGCCCTGCTCCCAAGCCAGGTAGTGATCCTCTCGACCCGGGTAATCCAACTCGCGATAAGCCGGGTCGAACGATTGCGCGACCACATGCGGATTGTTCGCGAGAATGTCTTGGTAGAAATCTCGCCAGATCAGCTCAGCAAGCCATTTATCGGCCCCATCGCTTCCCCGCTCGAGGGCAAATCGAACCGCCGACCGGATGGAAATGGTGCCGAACCGAAAGTGGGGGCTGAGAATGCTGGTTCCATCGACATCCGGAATGTTGCGCCTCTCTTCGTAGGCGTCGATGGCTCGCCGAAACTGCTCAAGACGAGCCTTCCCGGCAAATTCTCCCGGCGCAATCCAGAGATCGGTCTCCGTAAAGCCCATCTTTTCGAGGGTCCACTCCGCCAAGGTGGCACTCGAGCCAAACGCGGCATCCAAGGTCTGTACCGAAGCCATCTTTGCAAAATCTGGCTCGTATTCGATCAGGTCCCGCTTTGTTACGAGAGCGTTTCGCCACGCCCGGGCATACGGCGAATACACTCGAAACGCGGTTCCGGTCTTGCTGAGCACTTCGCCTTGCTCTAACACCACCGAGTCTTTGACCGTGGTGAGCGACCGACCCTCTTTTTGGAGTCGGGCGTGCACGGAGGCGTCTCTCTTGACGGCGTAAGGTTCGTAATCGCGAGCCGTAATCACCTCTTCCGCGCCAAATTTCGCCGCTAATCGAGGGATCCATTCCATGGGATCGCCGTACACGACCGTTAGGCGCGAACCCGCTTCTCGCAGCCGGGCGTCCACCTCCTCAAGGCTCTTGTAGATGAACGAGAGGCGGCGATCATCTTTGTCTTGAAGCTCCTTGAGAATGTTTGTGTCGAACACGAACACCGGCGCGACCTCCGCGAAGTTCTCGGTCGCAAACCACATCGCCGTGTGGTCGGTGGTTCTCAGGTCTCTTCTCAGCCAGCAGAGGGCGCGCTTCACGAGTGCGTTCTACGTGCAGAGAACCTCCATGCTCACCCGAGGGCTACCGACCGGTCTTGGACGCTCCGGTACCCTTTTGGAGTGCTTGAACGCTTTGTCGAATCGATGGCGAGGTTAGGGATTGATCGCGAGTCGGGACCCATCCTCATCGGCTACAGCGGTGGAGCCGATAGCACCTGCCTTTTGCACCTTGCTCATCAGGCGGGGTTAAACGTAGTAGCAGCCCACCTTCATCACGGTCAGCGACCCGAGGCGGACAAAGAAATGGCCCTCTGCAACGCGTTTGCCGACGAGCTTGGTGTGCCGTTTGTCTCAGGTCGGGCGGATGTTCCGCGAATGGTCAAAGACCTGAAGATCGGCATTGAAGAAGCGGGACGAATGGCCAGGTATCAGTTTTTCCGATCCGCAAGGAGGTCTACTGAAACAAAGTTCATTGCCACCGCTCACACGAAGAGCGATTCGGTGGAGACGATTCTTTTCAATCTTGCCCGAGGGACCGGATCCGCCGGGCTCTCTGGCATCGAGGGGAGGACGGGCGATGATATCGTTCGGCCGTTGTTATCGTTCACCCGGGAGGAGACCCGAGCCTACTGCGACCAGAACGGCCTCTGGTATCACGACGACCCATCGAACTTTGACCTAGACCTTTCTCGCGCACGGATTCGTCACAGAGTGGGTCCCGAGTTGGCTGCGATCAACCCTCGATACGAAGATGCCATCATTCGCGCCGCCGAGATCATCGACGAGGAGCATCGATTCTTAAACGGTGCCGCCGCCGCCGCGCTGGAGCGATGCGAGCTACCGACCAATGGTCAACTCGGCTTTCTCACCCGAGATTGCGAGATTCGGTTCGACCGGAGCGCACTCACCCAGTTGCCCGCGGTGCTTTTCAAACGCTCGATCCGCCTTGCTGTTTCGGCACTCCAGGCTTCCCTAGACTTCCATCAGACCAACCTAGTCTTGGAAGCACTCAGTCAACAAAGCCACGAACGCCACCAAACTGGATCGGTGACCACCGAAGGCGGCGAAGTTGAGGTGGTTTGGTCTCAAGACGCCATCCACGTTCGGCAGTCCCAGCCGACCGAACCTTTTCGATACAAACTCACCGTCCCCGGTGAAACCGAGTCTGAAGAGTTCGGTTGGAAGTTCACCGCGACTCCAAGGCCCTTAGAAGGCACCTACAGCCGCACCCAACGAGACTCGCTCGACATCGTTATCTCTCGAGCCGGGATCAAGGGTGAACTCTATTTCCGAAGTGCTCAGCCCGGAGATCGCCTGTCGCCCGTGGGCTTCGAAGGTCACCGAAAGGTTTCGGACTTGCTCTCGGAGGCCAAACTCACTGCTGCCGCTCGGGCTCGACTCCCGATCGTCTGCGACCTCATCGGACCGATTTGGATCCCTGGCGTGTGTTTCGACCAGAGAGTTGCTTCGACCTCCGAATTGGCGGACGATGCGCTTTATCTCTCATTCGGTCCGCTTTAGGCAGGAATTCCCGACGGTTGATCGAATCTTTCGGGGAGGTTTTGGGCTCTATAACCCATAATCTCAATTCCCGGGCAGATTCTGGTGGATTGGCGACAAAGAACCGTTGTTCAGTCGTCAGAAGAATTAGAGAAGCGGCTGGGAACGAGGTTTGACCTCCAGACGTTTTGATCGGAAGACGAATTCGTTACCGCTCCTGAAGGTTCAATAAACCGCAGAAACCGGCAACGACCTCACGTCGTAGGGTACGAAGGAAGAAACAGGAATCGCATTGAAGAACCCAAGACAAACACTAATGCTTGTGGTGATCGTCATCGTAGCGATCATCATGCTACTGAACGTTTTCAGTAGCGGAATGAAGATGGGCTCCATCATGGGCAAGGGCCCGGAGAAATACTCCCTCGGTCAGTTCTTGGACCAAATCGAGCAGGGCAATGTGAAGAGCGCCAATTGGCAGCTTGATCAAATCTCGGGCAAGCTCAAGAATGGTGGCGACTACACGGTAAACGCCGTATCGCAAGAGGGCTCTTTGCTTCCGTACGTCCTCGAGAAGGCTCAGAAGGCGAAGGTTTACGTCGACACCAAGCCCGCGCCGCTTTCGGTGAGCATCCTCCAGGTGCTTTCCTTCCTGGCGGTTCCGCTCATCATCGTCGCCGTATTCTGGTTCTTCGTCTACCGCCCCGCTCAAATGGGCGGAAACCAAGCGATGAGCTTTGGCAAGAGCAAAGCCCGACGAGTGGGTGAAACGGGCACCAAGATCACGTTTGACGACGTGGCAGGCATCGACGAAGCCAAACAGGAACTGTCCGAAATCGTCGACTTCCTGAAGAACACGAAGAAGTACGCCGCGCTTGGAGCCAAGATCCCCAAGGGCATTCTTCTTTCCGGACCTCCCGGCGTTGGTAAGACTCACCTCGCCCGAGCGATTGCGGGAGAGGCCGGAGTGCCGTTCTTCCACATCTCCGGTTCGGACTTTGTAGAAATGTTCGTTGGTGTTGGTGCAGCCCGTGTTCGCGATCTCTTCGAGACCGCGAAGGCGCATCGCCCATCGCTCATCTTCGTTGACGAAATCGATGCCGTAGGCCGTCAGCGCGGTGCGGGATTAGGCGGCGGTCACGACGAGCGAGAGCAAACGCTCAACCAACTTCTCGTTGAGATGGACGGTTTCGACCCGAACTCAGGAGTCATTCTGATTGCGGCAACCAACCGACCCGACGTCCTTGACCCCGCCCTTCTTCGACCGGGTCGATTCGACCGACAAATCGTCGTCGATGCGCCGGATCAAAAGGGTCGAGCCGAAATTCTTCGGATTCACTCGAAGGGCAAGCCCATCGACAGCAACGTGGACCTCGACATCGTCGCTCGACGAACGCCCGGATTCACAGGTGCCGATCTCGCAAACACTTTGAACGAAGCGGCTCTTCTTGCAGCCCGTCGAAACGCGACCAAGATCGCGGCGAAGGACATTGAAGAAGCGCTCGACCGAGTGATTGCCGGACCGCAGCGGAATAGCCGAATCATGGACGCTCAAGAGCGTGAAGTGATCGCCTATCACGAAGCGGGCCACGCCGTCATCGGAGAGATTCTCGAGCACAGCGACCCCGTTCACAAGGTCACCATCCTTCCCCGCGGAATGTCGCTAGGATCCACCTGGCAACTTCCTGAGGCAGACAAGTTCTTGGTCAGCCGAGAGGAACTCGAAGACGATGTCACCGCCCTGCTCGGCGGACGAGTCGCCGAAGAGGTTGTTTACGGCCGAGTTTGGACGGGTGCGAGCAACGACCTGCAACGAGTCACTGCCATTTCCAGAGCAATGGTGACCAAGTACGGTATGTCCGAAAGGCTTGGAACACTTGCCATCGGGCATCGCCGAGACAACCCGTTCCTAGGTCGAGATCTTTACGAAGAGCGAGATTACAGCGAAGAGGTTGCTCGAATGGTGGATGAGGAAGTGCGAGCAATCGTCGACCGCTGCCACATGCGAGCGACCGAAATCCTCAACGAAAAGCGCTCCCAACTCGACGGTGTGGTTCAAGCCCTTCTCGAGCGAGAAACGCTTGACCGGGAAGAGTTCTTGAAGATCATGGCCGGCGAAGAACTGCCGCCGAAAGAGAGCAAGAACGACCCCGCGCCTGGAAACACCCCTCCAGGAAGTCCGGTAGAATCGGAGAAGATTCCCGGAAAGCCTAATCTCGGTTCTCCGCGATTCGAGCCGGGTCCAGCATAAAACTTTCTGCGAAAATTCGCTGAATGTCGGAACAAAAGAAAAAGGGAGTCGTCTAAGGGCAACTCCCTTTTTCTTTCAGAAGCCGGGTGCTATACTTGAGAATCCTTGAACGAGGTTTCATCAGGTTTCAATAACGAACCGGATGGCGGAACAAATTTTTCGCAATAACGTCGGATGGATGGACCGGCAAGAACGCGAGCGGTCGAACGATAGAAAATTAACGCGCTATGGATATCGAGGCAATCTACCAAAGAGGCTTCCAAGCTCGGTGCGACGGTCGCTATGCAGAAGCGAAGGTCGAACTGACGCGCGTGCTTTCTATGGACCCTCGCCACGTGAATGCTCGTCACCAGATGGCCCTCATTCAAGGTTTTGAAGGCGATTTCGACGGTTCGCTCAACTCCCTCGCCGCACTATCGCGAGAAGTCCCTGGCAATCTTGAAGTGCTGTACGATCTGGCAATGACCGAGATGATGCTCGGCATGTACGACGAGGCCTGCGCGAAGTTCAAGAAGATCATCTCGATCGACCCGAGCCATTCCAAGGCTCAGCAGCAACTCGTTTACTGCCCGTAACTCTCTCGGTTGTAAACTCTCGCCATGAAGTCGTTGGCGAAGCGTTGGGGCATTCTGCTCCTTGCCCTCCTGCCTCTCCTCCCGCTCTGGAAGTGCATCTTCCGTGGCGAGGCGATTGGTCCATGGGATCACCTAGCGCGACAGCTTCCGAACGCTACGGCTCCAATTCCTAGTTCCGCCTGGGACATTCTTCAAGCCGATGGCATCCTTCAGTTTTACGTTTGGCGAGACCTCGTCTTTCAGTCTTGGAGAGCGGGTGAAGTTCCCGCCATCAACCCCTACGCAATGGCCGGGACTCCGCTCCTGGCAAACAGCCAATCGGGAGCGCTTTACCCTCTTCATGTTCTCGTCTCGTTCCTGAACCTCCCAACCCACGTCTCGATGATCTTGCTGGTTTGGATTCACCTAGCCATTGCCGCAATCGGAGTTCGGTATCTCACGTTGCGACTGGGCGCGGGAGAGTCCATGGCGACCTTAGCGGGTGGCGCGGTCGTTCTGAGTCACTTCTTTGTCGCCTGGTCCGGTCTCCCGAGCGTTATTTCGACCTGCGCCTTCATTCCGTGGCTTCTCTATGCGCTCACGCCCCCTCGAGATGAGAACGCACCCCAAGGTCGGAACCGATCGGTGCTCATCTTTGCCGTAGCTACGGGAATGATGCTTCTGGCGGGTCACCTTCAGTTCGCCGCTTACGGACTGATGGCGGCTGTTCTCTACGCCCTCGGCCAAACCATCGTGAGTCGCACCCCGGCGGCGGTGCTAACTCTTGCACTCGGTGGACTGATCGGAGGCGCAATCGCGATGCCGCAAGTGGGTCCGGTGCTCGATTACGGCAAACTCAGTCACCGGAAAAACACCCCATCAGAGGAAGGATATTCCGCATTCATCAAGAGCGCGATTCAGCCTTACGAATGGGCAGGACTAGCCCACCCACACCTGCTGGGCGACGCTCAAACGAACCTGGATGCCAAGTTAGGCGAAACGCCGGTTGGCTCGTACTGGCCTCAGTACACCAAGCTCGGAGCGAATCATGCGGAAGGGGCGGTTTTCTTTGCGCCTATCCTGCTCGTTGGATTGTTCTTCCTGAAATCGCGAGTGAAGCAAATCGCGCCGCTTGCCGTTGTCGGCTTACTTGGATTCCTCATCGCTTCCGGTTCGGAAGTGAACAAACTGATGTACTTCGCGCTCCCGAACTGGTCGTCGACCGGATCCATCGGGCGAGCATCTATCCTCATTCTGTTGGCGCTTGTTCCAATTGGTGCGGTCGGCTTACAGTCGCTCCTCGACCGAAAGTCGGACGAAAAGCCGATTCAACAACTGCAGTTCGCCGTGCTGGCGATTCCGTTCGCGGTCCTCGGCCTCGGGCTGAATCTGGTGGGGCTTGCGAAGGCGCAGTCCACGTTCATCCCCAATTTGCCGCCAGAGTGGTTTCCGACTCTGGTCGCGGAAGGGTCGGCGATGGGTCAAAGCTCCTCGCTTGTCATCGCCTTCCTCGGCGCCCTCGCCATAGTTGTTGCCTTGATGAAGCCGCAACACGGGCCCCGAGTCCTCCTGGTGTGTGGCCTCAGCATCGGAATGATTGGAACAGGCACCATCTTGCGAACCGCCCCATTTCAAGACCTGACCGTCAAAGAGTTTCCTTCCGATCCCAATAGCCGAACCGTGTTTGTCAACGACGACTGGAACATGTTCGGCACTCCTTCTAACCTGATGCCGCCCAACCTTGCCTCGCTCAGCAGGATCGAGGATGTCGCGGGTTACGACTCTCTGATCGACCGCAACTACGTGGCTCGCCTTCAAGAAATCACGGGCACCAACCCATCGCCCGCAACCAACGGCAACATGATGTTCGTGAAGCTCCCGGTGATCCGGGATGAGCTCAAGAAATGGGGAGTCGGGACGATGGTCACTCGAGAGATCCCACCGAGCATGAGCATGAAGTCGCTCCCAGAAGGACCCTACATGACCATCAATCTCGGTGGCACATTGGTCGATTCTCCCTCTGGTAAATCCAAAGTGAGCAAGGTTTCGAGCTCCAAAGTGGTTGTCTCCACCGATTCGGCGGACCGGGAGGCGGTCGTGAAGTTCCGAATGCTTCCGGGAATGCAGCTTGAGCCCGGAGTCACCGCTACCGAGCAAGATGGTTGGATCGCGCTGAAATGGGATCAACCCCGAGAGGCGATCACGATCTCGTTCGGTCCGCCACTTTTTGTCGGACTGCTCCCAACAATCCTGATCATCGTTCTCCTCGGACTTCTCGGGAATTCGGTTCGACTTTCGAAGCCGAACGAGTCTGCCTTAGATCCGGCTTAACGTATCGAAGAACTCGTCGAAGAGCGCTTCGGGTTGAACCTTAAGCGCCACTTTGTCGGGACCTTCGCCCGGTTCGAAACTGGTCAGGCCCTTGTCTGGCTCAACGTGAACGGTGCCCGAGGTGTATTCGACAACTTCGGGGAGGAACAAAGAAACTGCCGCGAGCGGATCGTGAAACAAAATATGGTCCACTGACTCAAACCACGACTCTGCCATCTGCGCCACGAGCGAAAGTAGAGGACCTTGGAAGAGCATCTCCACGTCGGGCTTTTGCATGCCGCACTTGGTGGTCACGTCTAGCGGAACCCACTTCAGACTCTCCCGCTTGGAATGGGAAACGATCTTCGTGCTGATCGGATCAACCACGCAGTTGGTCTCCCAACCGTTGTTCACGTAAAACGCTCCCGCCATCGCCACGTAATTCTTGAGAAGCGATGGGATCTCGGGGTCCATCGCAAACAGCAGCCCGATGTTGGTCATTGGACCGATGGTGAGAAGGGTGATCTCGCCCGGCCGACTCCGAATGGTCTCTTGCAAGAACTTCACCGCCGAGTTAGGCTCTCGATCCAATCGGTGAGGGAGGTGGGCAATTTTGTCGTACTGAGCCAGCCAAGTTTGCCCCGGACCGTGACCCATGGGCCCGGCGTGTCCGGCGACGATTGGAATATCTGCTCGACCAACCGCGTTGCAAAGAACTTCGGCAATGGCACTTCGCTTCTTCGTGTCGCCCGTTACGGTGGTGATCCCAACCAAATCACATTCAGGCTTGGCAAGCAGATAAGAAATGGCAAGCGCGTCGTCGATATCCGTCCCGGGGTCGGTATCAAGAAGAATCGGAATTCGGTCGGACATCGCCCTCAAGTATGCCAAAAACCTCTTAAAGCGGGGAGAAACATCGTGCCCCAAACAAAAACTTCTCTTTCGTGATCACGGATAAAAGATAAAGAGTGGAGGCGCCGGGCGGATTCGAACCGCCGAATGACGGTTTTGCAGACCGTTCCCTTCGCCACTTGGGTACGGCGCCAAGAGCGAATTCAAGGTTTACCCGAGCGGATCTTTTTGCAGTGCTTGACAAGGCAGCAAGGTGGGGCCAAAGGATGCTATACCGGAAAAATCGCGATTTTCCACACGTAAGTATTGAGTGGGGTTTACTGAGATCGTGAAAGTCGCCGCTATCACCGCCGCTGTTTCTCAACGGTGGCGCGATGGTAAGGGCTACCGGGCGTTCCGCCACCGCGACTTTCGTCTCCTTTGGATCGGTGCCCTCGTCAGCTTCATCGGATCTTGGGTGCAAACCGTTGCCCAAGGATTTCTGGTCTACGAAATGACGGGCAGTAAGGAAAAACTGGCCCTCGTTTCGTTCTTCGGAATGCTGCCCGTGAGCATCTTGGGGCTTGTTGCCGGGTCCATGGTCGACAAGTGGGACAAGCGCAAACTACTCATCGCTTGCCAGATTGGTTTGTCTTGCGCGTCGTTCTTCCTTGCCTTTTCTCGCTGGCAAGGGTTCTTGCGCGTCGAACATATTCTTGTCACCGCCCTCTTCACGGGAACCATCGCCGCGTTTGAAATGCCGGCTCGACAAGCGGTAGTCGGCATGGTGGTGCCGAAAGAAGACCTCGGCGCGGCGATTCCTTTTCAGGCGCTCACCTTCAATCTCGCTCGCGTGATTGGACCCGCAATTGGCGGAAGACTGCTCGATCTTTTTGGCCCCGAGTTTTGCTACCTCCTCAACGGATGCACCTTCTCCGCCCTCATTTATGCCGCTTTCATCATGCGCTCCGACCTGCGTCCCAAGGGGAATCAAGGAGTGCCCATTTTGGAGTTGGTGGGCGAAGGGCTACGCTACACGCTGAAGGAAGCAAGGCTAAGAACGCTTTTCATTCTTGAGCTGATCGTTTCCGTTTTCGCGCTGTTTTACATCGCTCAATTGCCCGCCATCGCCAAAGACATCCTGCATCTCGGCAAAGCCGGGCTTGGCGATATCTACACCGTCATAGGAATCGGCGCTGTGTGCGCTCTCGCGTTGAACGCCCAGGTTTCGGACTTGAACTTCAAGGGACCGATGATCAAGATCGCCATGACTTCCATGGCTATCGCGATGCTTGCGCTCAGTTTCACCAGGAGTTTCTATCTCTCCATCCCGCTCTTCTTCGTGATCGGTATGGCGGCCGTGGTGCAGTTCAATCTCACAAACACGTTGTTCCAACTGATCTCACCCGAAAAGCTCCGCGGCAGGGTGATCTCCATGCACGTGTGGGCGCTGTCTGGGCTCGGACCGTTCGGAACGTACCTCTTTGGCTGGATCGCCGAGCATTACGGGATCGCCCTTTCCATGCAGATCGGTGCGGTGGGCTTGGCGATCGGAGTCGTCGTTTTTGGTTGGATGAACAAGGTCTCCCTGGAGGCCCCCGCCGATGCGCCACCTCCGCCCGAAGACAATCCGGACCTGTGCGAACTCGAAGAGGGGTATCACGCGCACGGCAAAATTACTGTCGCGGAAACAAACGCACCATCCACAGACGGGCGTAAGTAAACTAGGAAGAATGCCCAAGCGAGAATCTGAGGAATGGTTCTGGCAGGTCGGTGGCGACCTCCAAAAATTGGGCGACGAACTCAGCCCGGGGCGCCCGCGCGTGGCGCATCGTAAGAGTTGGGAACCCAGGGTCGATCTTTACGAAGAACCCACCTGCTTCGTGCTGCGAGCGGAACTGGCCGGAGCCAGAGCCGAAGCGATTGAACTCACCTACGTTGCCGAGCGCAACGCGGTGCTTCTAAAAGGCGACCGTCCCGAGCAGCAAGGAGAGTCTCGCAACCGGGTCGGTGTGTACCAACTCGAAATCCTGTACGGGGAGTTTGAGAGAGAGATTCCTCTCCCGGACGTTCCCATCGATCCCTCCGCAATCCGAGCCCAATACAAAAATGGCTTCCTCGTGCTTCTTATTCCGAAACGAGAAAGGTCTTCCCTGAGCGGGCCCCTAAAGATTGAAAGCGAATAAATGTCTGACGTAAAACTGCCGATCGAAGAAGAAATCACTCCGTTCTCTGAAGAAGAACTCGAGGTGACTCAGCCTGCCTCGGAATCGTCCGACTCAGACGAGCCGCGTGAAGAGTCCGAGGAGCGCCGCCCGGATATTCCGAGTGAAATCAACATCCTGCCACTGCGAGACAGCGTGATCTACCCCATGCTCATCGCTCCATTGAGCGTGTCGCGAGAGGCGGGTGTTCAACTCATTGATGAAAGCGTTGCTGGAGAAAGCCGGGTCATTGGCGTGGTCGCACAGAAAACTCCTCAAGAAGATGAACCAGGCTTTGAAGGAGTGTACGGTTACGGCTGCGCGGTGATCATTCGGACATTGGTCAAAATGCCCGACTCCGTTCGGTTGATTGTTCAAGGCATCGCCCGGTTCAAAATTGTCGAACCGATTCAATCCAAGCCGTACCTGCGAGCCAAGATCGAAGTGATCGAAGACGAACCCGTGAGCGACGATCATGCTGAGGAACTTGAAGCCCTCCGCCGTTCGATCGCCGCGATGTTCGACCAGGCGGTTCGGCTCTCTCCCGGTTTGCCCGACGAGCTTCGCAGTCTAACGACCGCTGTTCAAGAAACTCATGTGATGACCGACCTTGTTTCGGCTCACATGAATCTGAGCGTTCAAGACAAGCAAACCATCCTAGAAACACCCGCTTTAGACAAGCGAATGCGCCTGCTGCTGGAAATGCTGAGCAAAGAGGTTCGCGTCCTGGAACTCACCAGCAAAGTCCAGAACGAGGTCAACACCGAGCTCACCAAAAATCAGCGCGAGTACTACCTGCGCGAACAGCTCAAGGCCATTCAGCGAGAGTTGGGCGAATCGGATGACCGAGGAGAAGACCTCGAAGACCTCTCCGTTCGCATTCACGAAGCCGATCTTCCGCAAGAAGCCCTTAAAGAGGTCAACCGCGAATACGACCGCCTTCGCCGAATGAACCCGGGATCGCCCGAATTCAGCGTTGCTCGCACCTATGTCGATACCGTCTTGGCGCTCCCTTGGAACTCGAAGACAGAAGACAATTTGGACCTCGTTCACGCCAAGCAGCAACTGGACGACGATCACTTTGGGCTCGAAAAGATTAAAGACCGGATCCTAGAGTTCCTTGCAGTTCGCAAAGTAAAGACCGATGGAACCGTTCGGCAACCGATTTTGTGCTTCGCCGGACCTCCCGGAGTCGGAAAAACCAGCCTGGGGCGATCCATCGCTGATGCCCTTGGTCGAAAATATGGCCGCATTTCCCTAGGCGGCATGCGAGACGAAGCCGAGATTCGCGGACACCGTCGCACCTACGTGGGCGCGCTGCCGGGTCAGGTTGTTCAAGCCCTTCGCCGAGCGGGGTCTCACAACCCGCTTATCGTTCTGGACGAGATCGATAAGCTCGGTAACGACTTCCGCGGCGATCCCAGTTCGGCACTTCTTGAAGTTTTGGACCCCGAGCAAAACAGTACGTTCCGAGACCACTACCTGGACGTTCCGTTCGATCTCAGCAAGGTGTTCTTCATCACCACCGCGAACCGACTCGACACGATTCCGGCCGCCTTGCGAGACCGGATGGAAGTGATTGAACTTGGCGGTTACACGGAAGAGGAGAAGGTGGAGATTGCCGAACGTCACCTCATTCCCAAACAGATCGGCGAGCACGGACTTCGTCCGGCGCAGATCGAGTTCAAGCAGGATGCGGTGGTGCATCTTGTCCGCCACTACACGCGTGAAGCCGGGGTGCGAAACCTGGAGCGTGAAGTGGGCAGCGTTGTTAGAAAGGCGACCCGTCTCTTCGCAGAGGGTCGGAAAACCAAGAAAGTCGTGAATAAGGCCTTCGTCGAAGAAGCGTTAGGGGCACCCCGATACCTTCACGACGAGGTCGCCGAGCGCGACCTTCGCCCCGGCATGGCGGTCGGATTGGCTTGGACCCCTGTCGGTGGCGACGTTTTGTTCATCGAAACCGCAAAGATGCACGGCAACAAAGGACTCATCGTCACCGGGCAACTCGGCGACGTGATGAAAGAGTCCGTGACCGCCGCTCTCACTTATCTCCGGTCGAACGCCTCGGATTGGGGCATTGCGGAAGACGCTTTTGAGAAGGCGGAGATTCACGTTCACGTCCCGGCAGGCGCGGTTCCGAAAGACGGTCCCAGTGCGGGCGTGACCATGCTGACCGCTCTCACTTCCCTCTTCACCGGAAGAACCATTCACTCTCGCCTGGCGATGACCGGAGAGATCACGCTGACAGGTCAGGTGCTTCCTGTCGGAGGGATCAAGGAAAAGGTTCTTGCCGCTCATCGAGCTGGGGTCACCACGCTTATCCTGCCGGAGCGGAACAAAAAGGACTACCTAGAAGACGTTCCCGACGAGATTCGCAAGCAACTCACCACTCACTTTGTGAAGCACGGGCATCAAGTTTTGAAGCTCGCGCTTTCCAAATAACGTCCTGAATCGGCGCTCGGAAAGCCGACAATAAAAACGGTCGCCTCGGATCCATTTCCGAGGGGATCGTTTGGTTCCGCACTTACCCGTCGTAAACTCGGAACGAGATTGTTTTTATGCCTGCTTCGCCGATTGTTAATCAGAACGTTCCCGGGCTCACCGCGCTGAGATTTTTCGCCGCGTCGATGGTCTTTGTCGTTCACTACGCGGTGAAATCGGCAGATCCCTTTACGGAAACGATTAACAGGCTCTTCGCAAGAGGTGCGGGCGGAGTCACCATCTTCTTCCTCTTGTCCGGATTCTTGCTCGCGATGATCTACACGGATCGGGACATGAACAAGCCCGGAGCGATGCGAAAGTATTACGTCGCCCGAGTCGCACGAATCTATCCTCTCTACCTTTTCGCCATAGTTCTGCACCTTCCGTTCCTTTACTGGTGGGTGTCTTCTCATGGCTGGGGACCCGGTTTAAACATTCCGGTTTACATCGGTTCCAAGTTTCTAATGCAGGACGCTTGGTACTTCCCAACCATGTCCGCAACAACCTCTGCCGACTGGCTCGGACAGGGCTGGACACTCACCTGCGAAGCCGTTTTCTACGCGTTGTTCCCGGTTCTGCTTCCGCTGGCAAAGCGCATTCCGACGAATGCGCTTTGGGTGGCGCTCCCAGTATCGCTTCTCCTACTCACCGGGTTGACGGCCATGTATAAAGACACGCCCGTAGGCGTATTCTCACTCCGGCCGGGCTACCGTCTTTTCGACTTCATCTCCGGCATGATGATGGCGATGCTGGTGAGAGAGATCCCCAAACTCGCCGCCGGGCTGAACAAACTTCTCTGGCCTCTGGTCGCTGCGATTTTGGTAGGACACTACTTCATTCCAGATGACGAAGCACCCGTCTTCCTTGTCCTGAGGGTGCTCTACCTGCTGCTCGTGGCAAGCATCGGCTCGGCATTCGTGTTGCCCGCTCCGGAGAGCCTCTCGAAGCCATCGAAACTTCGCGAAACGTTCGTGCTCCTCGGCGAGGCAAGCTATGCCTTGTACTTGATGCAAGCGTTCATTGTCTTCGTACCCGGATTCGTGTTGTCCCGGGTGCTCAAGACAGAGTTGCCGAGCATTCACTCGGGATGGGGCGCGTTCTTGGCGTACTTCGTGGTCGCCAATCTGGTTTGCATCGGCATCTACAAGTGGTTCGAGACGCCTCTGCGCACGAGACTCAACAAGCTCGGTTCACCTAAGAAGGCTGCTTCCTAAAAAGCGTTAGTGCCCGAATCGGTGCGGGTGAAACTCGTTGTGCCGCTCTTCGAGCATCTGCATGAGCGTTCGCCGAAGTTGATCTTGAAGGTGCCCGTGAACCGCTGGGTCCCAAACCGTATCTTCATGCGTCCGAATTTCTTCGGGAATGCTGAGCGGCGGTAGCGTGGCAAACTCGGGAACTTCCCATTCGTAGCGGGGCCAGATGTGGGCATGAAGGAACGGATCGACGTTGCCGTAAATCGCGTAGTTGGTCCGCTTGCACTCGGTGACCTTCATGATCGCCTCGCCGACAAGCGCCATGTCATCCAGGAACATCACCCGTTGTCGCTCGCGAAGATCGGTGAGGTGGTTCACCTCCGGATAAGCCAGAAGTAAGCAGTAGCCCGTGAGGAACTGGTTATCTGCCATGACGAGAAAACCGGAGGGTAAGCGCAGAACGAGTTTAGGGTTCTGCCCTTCTGCTAATTCGGCAAGGCGCTCAGTTCCGGTCATGTCACTTAAGATTATGCGGTTTCCCTCGGCTTGAAAACCGCACGCCCCATAAATCGACTACGCCACCGAGGCTATCTACCTAAGGCGCTTCACCCTCTTGCCTTCTCGAACGCCTTTCCGATCTCGGCGATCGTACGATCCCAACTGAAACTCGTTGCCCGAACAAGGCCGTTTGCGGAGAACATCTGAGCGGCAGCCGTGTTCGTCCAACCTTCATGGAGCCCTCGAGCAATATCGGAGGGGTAGTGGGGATCAAAGTAAAAAGCGTCTTCGCCAGAAACTTCGGGAATCGCCGAGGTCTTACTCGCGGCGACCGGGGTGCCTACCGTCATTGCTTCGAGCACCGGAATTCCGAACCCTTCGACAATCGATGCGACCACGAAGAGTTTCGCCTTTTGCATCAGAGCGTTCAAGGCTAAATCAGGAACATATCCGAGAAACTTCACTTGCTCGGCGATCCCAAGGGCTTGGACCTCGGCGAAGACGTCCGTCTCCATCCACCCTCGAGCCCCTGCCACCAAGAGCTTGGGTTTTTCAGGACACCCCTTCAAAAACTCGGCGTAGCCCTGTAGCAAACCGACAAGGTTCTTTCGAGGTTCGAGCGTGGAAACGGTGATGAGAAACGGCTCTTCAGAGTCGAGAAATTCGCTTAAATCAATGGCGTTGAGCTCTTCGTCGGCAAGGCGCCGAACCGCGTTTCCGAGACCGTTGTAAGCGACCACCACCTTCTCTGGCTTGATTCCGTACGCCTCACAAATCTGCCCTTTCGACCATTCACTTACGGTAACTACCACCGCGGATTTTCGCGCTGCGTGTCGATGCAAGGTGTCCAAGATCAGGCGCTGTTTGCGGGGGAACCACTGTGCATGGGTCGTCGAGAACGCATCGTGCATCACGGAAACGCAAGGTGCGGTTGGCGGCAACGGCAACGCCACGAAGGTGCCAAAGAAAACGTCAGCCTTGTTCCGCTTTGATTCAGCGGCGAGTTTCCAATGCTCCCAGGCCACGCGATCTCTAGCCCGATCGACCGCAAGTTCGTGCCAACGAACCCACGGGCTCTCGCGCCAACCTTCCGACTCTTCGGCTCCGACTGGAAGATAAACGTCGTAGGTGTTCCCAAGGTCCACTTTGGCTAGCCGATCGACAACGTTGATCATTTGGCGTCCAACGCCGGCTTTTTTCTTCCCACCGGAGGTGGCCATGAGCAATGCCGAAACGGTGACGTTCAAATGGATAGCTCCTTCCCTTTCAACCAACTGCAAAACACAAACATGGACTTCCCGAACCATTATCGGTCATTTGGGAGTCCATCCTTGCGCCAGATTCCCTTTCGCAGATGCGGATAGAAACGATAAACTGCGACCGTGCAACGTTGTGTGATCGGTGTCGACCTTGGCGGAACGAACGTTCGAGCCTGTGCCTACTACGAAGACGGCTCCCAAGCGGGTGAAAAGTTTGAGAACCCCAGTCGAGCCCAAGAGGGCACGGAAGCGATTATCGAAGCGCTCGCGTTCACCATCAAGCAAGCAATTTCCTCCGCCGCCATCAAGCCCGAAGGCGTTGGACTCAGCGTTCCGGGTCACATCGATAACGCGCACGGAATGGTTCGATGGGCGCCCAACTTCGGCAAAACCGTCGACGGCGTTTTTGTCTCCTGGCGAGACGTACCTCTTCGCGAGCCGCTTGCGCGGTACATCGACATTCCCATTTTCATGGACAACGACGCCAACATGGCGGCTCTTGGTGAGTATCGATACGGCTCTGGAAAGAACTCCGCGAACTGTCTGGTGATGCTCACTCTTGGCACGGGAGTCGGAGGCGGAATCGTCATGTCGCCGAACTCGGTTTTGGGAGACGCTCGGGGTCCCCTCGTGCTGGTCGGTGGAAACAAGGGCGGCGCCGAACTCGGACACGGCATCATCGCCATGAATGGTCTCGACTGCAACGCCGGAAGTTACGGTGCGGTCGAAGCGTACTGTCAGCGCGATGCCATCGTCACCCGAGCCGTGCACCAACTTCGTCGAGGAAGGGTTTCCAAGTTGCGCGACCTCGTCGAGGGCGATCTTTCCAAGGTCACACCTAGGCTCATCTCGGAGGCCGCCAACCAAGGCGACGAGGTGTGCATCGACGTCCTTTCCGAAGTCGGCACTTTCTTGGGAGTCGCCATCGGAACCTACATCAACATTTTCGCCCCGGACATTTTTGCGATCGGTGGCCAGATTGCCAAGGCAGGCGAGTTGATCATGGGACCCGCGCGGAAGTCGGCCCAAAAGGTCGCAATCCCGTCCCTCTATTCAGACGTCACCCTGTGCGTTGCCGAACAAACGGAGGATGCAGGAATGTTGGGTGGTGCGGCGCTCGCTTTAGAAGCCGTGAAATGGGGGAAGGCGTAAACCGCCGACGCCTCACCTCCCCGATTCGTAGGAATCGGGGAATCAATCTCAGAGTTACCCGCTCGCGGGTACAGTAACTGGAAGGGAGTTTGCACGTTCGATGACCGAAGTGATCATGCCCAAGATGGGCGACGGAATGGAGGAGGGAACCCTCCTCGAGTGGATTAAGAAAGACGGCGACAAGGTGAAGTCGGGCGAAGTTATTGGCTCGATTCAAACCGACAAAGCGACGCTGGAATTCGAGGCGACCGCATCGGGCATCCTAACCGGATTCCTGATTCAACCCGGTGAGACCGTACCTGTCGGTTCGGTGATCGGCGCGATTCTGAAGGACGGCGAAGCGCTTCCGGCAGACTGGGGTAAGGGTGGAGCTTCTTCCGCATCCGCCGCTTCTGCTCCGGCAACCGCCACCGCTCCTGAGGCCGCGCCCGCTGCAGCCGCAGCCCCCGTTGTTGCAGAGGATGTGCGCGTGAAGGCTTCCCCGCTTGCGAAGAAAATCGCTGCGGATAAGGGCATCGATCTTCGGACGGTCGCGGGCTCCGGCCCCGGCGGTCGAATTGTCCAGAAGGACCTCGAAGGTCTCGCAGGTGGATCCGCTCCCGCGCCTGCAGCCGCTCCGGCAGCGACCGCTGCTCCGGCCGCAAAGGCACCCGCCGCTCCGACGATTAACTTCACCCCTGGCGAAGATCAGGTCATTCAACTCAATCGCATTCGGCAAATCACGGCGAAGCGAACTCAAGAGTCCAAGAGCCAGGTCCCGCACTTCTACGTCACCGTTGAGGTCGACGTAGAGAAGATTCTCGAACTTCGACGAATGTTCGAAGACGAAGAGAGCGGCAAGGTTTCGATCAACGATTTCGTCGTGAAGGCGTCTGCCCTCGCCCTTCGAGACATGCCCGAAGTGAACGCGTCCTTCCAAGGAACGACTCTTCTGGCCCACGGCGGCGTCCACATCGGAATCGCGGTGGCACTTCCCGATGGTCTGACCGTCCCGGTCGTCCACAATGCCGATCAGAAGTCGCTGCGACACATCTCCAACGAGGTTCGAAGCCTCGCAAAGGGTGCTCGTGACGGAAACCTTGGGCTCGACAAGCTGACGGGTTCGACCTTCGCCATCTCCAACATGGGGATGCTCGATGTCGACAACTTCCTTGCGATCGTCAACCAACCCAACTCTGCCATCCTCGCAATTGCGTCGGTTCGAAAGAAGGTCGTGGTTAACGATCAAGACGAGATCGAAGTTCGAAATCGCATGAACATCACCTGCTCTTGCGATCACCGCGTGATGGACGGAGCCGTCGGTGCCAAGTTCATCAATGCGATCAAGGCGTACCTAGAGAACCCGACCCGGCTTCTCAGCTAAAACAAGCCTTAGGCTCCCTACAACGCCCCGAAGCTGAACGGCTCGGGGCGTTGTTCTGTTAAGACCCCGAACGTTCAACCCTCTCGACGGAATAAACTAATGAGTATGCGCTCGATTCTAGGTCTCGGAATCGCCTTGCTCTCTGCGGTTTCGGTTGCACAGCGACCCCTGAAGGTTACGATCCTTCATACCAACGACCTTCACGCTCACATGGAGCCGACTCCCATTCGCGGAGCGACGTTCGGTGGCTATTCTCGCCACGCCACGCTGATCAAGGAGATCAAGAAGAAAGAGAAGAACGTTCTGGTCCTCAACGCCGGAGACGTGTTCCAAGGCACCCTCTACTTCAACTTTTACGAAGGCCTTGCCGACCTCGCTTGTCTCAATGAGATCGGCTACCAAGCGCAAACCCTGGGCAACCATGAATTCGACAAGGGACCGAAGCCGCTCATCGAGTACGCCAAGCGCGCAAACTTTCCGCTCATCGCCTGCAACCTCGACCTTTCGGGAGAGCCCGAATTGGCGAAGTGGGTGAAGCCGTACACCATCCTGGAAGTCGATAAGCAAAAGGTAGCCGTGATTGGCACCATCCTCGAGGACACGCCCAACATCTCCAGTCCGGGACCGACGGTAAAGTTCAAACCCGTGTTCGACTCCGTCCAAATGACGATTGACGAGCTTACGAAGCAGGGCGTCAACAAGATCGTTGTCATGACCCACCACGGCTACGACGACGACAAGCGCATGGCCGCCAAGTGGAAAGGAGTCGATCTGATTATCGGGGGTCACTCTCACACCCCTCTCGGAACCCCTAACCTAGAAGGTTGGCGCGCTTCGGGCGGACCGTATCCCACCTACGTCAAGAACGAAGCCGGCGAAGAGATTCCTATCGTCCAGGCGTGGGAATGGGGCAAGGTCATGGGCAAGATCACCATCGAGTTCGACGCCAAGGGCAAAGTGAAGAAGGTGCCCGAAGCGGTCGCACTGGTGGTCGATAGCAAGATTGCTCCCGACCCCAAAATTGAGACCTTGATCGACGCCTTCAGAAAGCCCATCGAGGCGATCTCGAGCGCAAAGGTCGGCGTCTGCGAGCAAGCAATCACGGATCGAACCATCGTGGGTTACTTCCTTGCCGATACCTATGTTGCCCAAGCAAAGGCAGAGGGTGTCGCGGTCGACTTTGGACTCATGAACCCGGGCGGAGTTCGTGCAAACCTCGAAGCGGGAGACATCACTTACGGAATGGCAGCCGCCGTTGCGCCGTTCAATAACGGAATCGTCGTGGTGGATGTCAAGGGCGCAAAGCTCCTTGAACTGCTCCAACAAGGGCTCGATAAGGGCGGCCTCATCCCCAGTGCCGACTTCACTTACGAAGGTGCAGGCGGAAAGCTGGTTTCGGCAGCTCTGCGTGGAGAAGCGGTCGTGGCCGACAAGATCTACAAAGTGGCGGTCAACAGCTTCATGGCCGACGGTGGAGACAGCCTTTTCGCCCTAAAAGAAGGTGCCCGAGTGGTGCTCAAGGCGTCCGACCTCGACGCTTTCCAGGCATTCATCAAGGCGAATTCCCCGCTCAAGCCGATCACAACCCCGCGCTACAAGAAGTAACTCGATGCCAAAGCCCTCCTCTTCCAGTTCACAACCGCGGTCACGGAATTACGATGTCGTGGTGATTGGAGGAGGAGCGGCGGGGATCATCGCCGCTTGGCGGTCGGCTCAACTTGGGGCCAAAACCCTGCTCATCGAAAAGACCTGCCGTCTGGGCACGAAAATTCTCATCTCGGGCGGCGGCAAGTGCAACATCGCGCACGCGGGTCCGATCGAAGACATCCTCAAAGCGTTTCGACCGAATGAGGCAAGGTTCATTCGACCCGCCGTTTACCGATTTCCAAACGTGGAAATCATGCGCATGTTCACCGATCGTGGCTTGCGCATTTACACCCGACCCGACGGTCGGGTTTTCCCCGTCGACCAAACCGCCAAAGACGTGGTCGCCATCCTGAAAAACTATCTCTTTGCGACCGGGGTGGAAGTGTGGATGAACACACCCGTCGAGGAGATCGCTCGGGCTGAGAACGGCTTTCAGATCACTCTCGGCGAACCGTTCGAGTCGAGCAAGGGTTACGCACAAGATCGTAAACCCAAGGTCGCTTTTGGGGCGAAAGCGCTTCTAAACGAGGTTCGAAGCAACGAGGTCGACGATGATCGGGGTCATGGTCCGGGCGTGATTCAGGCCGAAAGGGTCGTACTCGCCACGGGCGGTTCGAGCTACCCAAACTCGGGAACGACGGGTGACGGTTGGCCCTGGGCGAAGCAACTCGGACACACCCTCGAGTGGATCCACGCCGCCCTCGCCCCGATCTATCTAGAACTCGACCCGTTCGATCCTGCTCGGTCGGGGGTCGCTCTCCGAGACGTCATCGTGAAGGCAAAGGCGGACAAGAAAGAAATCGCACGGTGGCGGAACGATATGTTGTTCACCCACCAAGGCGTTTCCGGACCGACCATCTTGGGCATCAGTCGACTTGTGGCCGAGGCAATGCCGACCTCGCCCGTCACGCTTTCCGTTGACCTCTTCCCGGAACTCGACCAAGAAAAGCTGATCGAGCGCTTTGTGACGGATGGCAAGCAATCGCCCAAAAGGCAAGTTGCCACGCCTTTAGAAGAGCGCCTTCCGGAAAGCATCGTTCCCTCCCTCTGCGCCGACGCCGGGGTCGACCCCGCAACCGCCCTTGGACAGCTAGAGAAGAAAGCGCGGAACCGGTTGGTTGAAACCTTAAAGAATTGGCCCCTCGGCACGGTTCGAACCGTGTCGCTAGAGAAGGGCGAAGTTGTTGCCGGGGGCGTGAAACTGGACGAGGTCGATCCTCAAACGATGCGCTCGCTGGTGCAACCCGGGCTGTACCTTTGTGGAGAGATTTTAGACGTTGCCGGACCCGTCGGGGGCTACAACCTCCAGGCGGCTTTTGCGACGGGATTTGTGGCGGGTGAGACCGCAGCCAAAGACTCTTTAGAAGCGAACGAGGCACTTGCCGGGTCAATTACGGGCAAACGATAATCCAACCTGCAAAACTGCGTCAAAAAGACCAAAAGCGATAACGTTGGCTACTGAATCGCGTCAGTAGTTTGTAGAATACAGATAAGCGCCAGGATAATGATGTCCTTTCGAAATTCCGCCCTCTTTCTCTCGCTCGGCTTAGCCGGGTATGCGCTTTGGCTGCCGACCCCTGCGGGTGCACAGAAGGCGACCAAGAAGCCCGCTCAAAAAGCGCCCGCTGGGAAGGCCCCCGCGAAACCGGCCACCGTGGCACCGAACTTTGACAAAGATGTTGTCAAGTTCATGGGTGAGTTCTGCATCGGTTGCCACTCGGCAGATGTTTCACCGGGCGGAGTCAAGATTCCGAAGAAGTTCACCGTCACCGACGTGCAGAAAAACCAAGCACTCTGGGCAAAGGTGGCTCAAAACGTTTCGAACAAACACATGCCGCCCCAGGGAATGCCGCAGCCGAGTCAAGGTCAGCGGGACAAGCTGGTGAAGTTCATCGACGGCGTTTTCGGGGGCGACTGTCGCCTACCCGATCCGGGTCGCGTTACGATGCGCCGCCTGAACAAAGAGGAGTACAACAACACTGTCAGAGACCTCCTCGGCGTTTCCATCCGCCCGGCAGACGACTTCCCTTCGGACGACGTCGGATACGGTTTCGATAACATCGGCGACGTGCTCAGCATCTCCGCTCTCCACATGGAGCGGTACATGAGCGCGGCCGAGAAGGTCGCCAAAGCCGCTATCCGAATTCCTCGCACAAAGACGCTGGTTGTTCGGGGCACCGAGCTAAGGGGGCAGGGGGGAACGAATCCCAACGATGCCTCCGGCTTGTTGTTTTTCTCCAACGGAACGGGAACCGCGACGTTCAAGGTCGATGCCGATGGCTGGTATCGCATTAGAGTTCGGGCGGGAGAGCAACACGCCGGTCCCGAGTTCTCTAAGATGCGAGTCACTTTCGACCGGAACGAACTTGGCGTTGTGGATGTGAAGGCACCGAGAGCCAAACCCGAAGCTTATGAGTTCCCGCTCAAGCTGAACAAGGGGACGGTCCAAGTTTCGGCTTCGTTCCTAAACGATTACTTCCAAGCCGCGCAGAACGGTCAACCCGCTCAAGATCGAAACATGATCGTTGCTTCGATCGAATTGGTAGGTCCAACCGAGGATACGTCCAGCTATCCGGCAGCCCACAAAAAGTTGATTCCTGAAACTCCCACCGCCGCGAATCGCGAGGAAGCAGCCAGAAAGGCGCTCAGCGAGTTTGCGACTCGGGCGTATCGAAGACCGGTCGAACCCTCAGAGGCCGACCGCCTCATGCAGCTTTTCAATCTCGCCATGCGAACGGGCGAGCCTTACGAAAAGGGAATTCAACTTGGTGTCCAGGCGATCCTCTGCTCGCCGCACTTCTTGTATCGAGTGGAATTGGATGCGAATCCGAAAGATACGAAGTCCATTCGGTCTCTGAACGGATACGAACTTGCTTCCCGGCTCTCTTACTTCCTCTGGTCATCCATGCCAGACGATGAACTGTTCGCTCTTGCGAAATCCGGAGAGATCACGAAGCCTGCGGTGCTCTCTGCCCAAATCAAGCGAATGATTCGCGACCCTCGCGCAGAGGCACTTGTCGATAACTTCGCCATGCAGTGGCTTCAACTCAGACGGTTGCCCTTCATGCAACCAGACCCCGAGTTGTTCAAGACTTTCGATGCCAAATTGGTCGACGACATGCTTCAAGAAACCGGACTCACTTTTAAGTCGGTGATGCTTGAAGACAAGTCGATCCTGGAGTTCATCGATTCTCGAACCACCTACCTAAACGAGCGCCTTGCTAAGCACTACGGCATCCCGGGTGTGGAGGGCGACAAGTTCCAAAAGGTGACGCTCAAGGATCCCAACCGCGGCGGACTGCTCACGCAGGCGAGCGTTCTCACCGTGACCAGCAATCCGAACCGAACCAGTCCGACCAAGCGCGGTCGCTGGATTCTGGAGCAGATTCTTGGCACGCCGCCTCCCCCGCCTCCTCCTGGAGTTGGAGATTTGGGAGACGATAAGCACTTCACCGAGAACATGACCGTTCGCCAAAGGCTTGAAGAGCACCGGAAGAATCCCGCTTGCGCCAACTGCCACCTAAAGATGGACGCAATGGGCTTTGGGTTCGAAAACTTCGACCCCGTGGGTCGGTGGCGAACCAAAGACGGCAAGTTCAATGTCGATGCGACGGGCACCATTCCCGGTGGAAAGAACTTCAGTGGCGCAGCCCAATTGAAGAAGATTCTCCTAGCCGAAAAGGACGCCTTCGCAAGAGCGTTCGGCGAGAAACTCCTCACTTTCGCGCTGGGTCGCGGCCTTCAAAGCGCCGACAAGTGCGCCTTAGACGACGTTCAGAACAAAGCTTCGAAGTCCAACTATAAGTTCAGCGCGGTTGTAGATGCGATCGTGCAGTCAGAACCTTTCCGCAAACGACGCGGCGAGGGCGGATAAACCCAACAGAGAGAAAAAATGAGCAACGCAGTCGATCGAAGATCATTCCTAAAGGGCCTGGGCGCACTGATGGCCATGCCCGCTATGGAATCACTGCTCCCGGCGAGCGCCTCTGCATCCGCAGCTGCTGCCGGCAACGCCCCGGTCCGAATGGCATTCCTGTTCGTTCCTAACGGAATTGACATGGCGAACTGGACTCCGAAAACCACGGGGGCATTTGAACTCTCTCCCCTTTTGGAGCCGCTCAAGCCCGTCCAAGGACAATTCTCTATCCTCACCGGACTGGCGCAGAACAACGCCGCCGCACTTGGCGACGGTCCCGGCGACCACGCTCGGTCCACGGCGTGCTGGCTCACGGGAGTCCACCCCAAGAAGACTTCGGGTTCGGATATCCGGAACGGCATCTCTGCAGACCAGGTGGCAGCCCAGTACATCGGCAAGCAAACCAGGTTTGCTTCGCTGGAACTCGGTTGCGAACGATCCGGCATGGCCGGAGACTGCGACTCCGGCTACTCCTGCGCTTACTCCTCAAACATCTCTTGGAAAACCGAAAACACTCCGGTTGCCAAGGAAACGAACCCGCGACTCGTGTTTGAGCGACTGTTCGGGAACGGAAAAGTAAACGAGCAAGACGAGAGCCTGGCTCGTCGAGAACTTTTCAACAAGAGCATCCTCGACTTCGTCCTCGAAGACGCTTCGAATCTTAAGAACCGCCTTGGCACTCGCGACGCTCGCAAGCTCGACGAATATCTCACCTCGGTGCGAGAGATCGAGCAGAGACTCGTGAAATTTGAAAACCAGGCCAAGTTGGAAATTGCTGCCGGAGTGGGCCGACCTCAGGGCATTCCAAACGAGTTCGGCGAGCATATCCGACTAATGGGCGACATGATGATCCTCGCGTTCCAAACGGACCTCACCCGAATTGCCACCTTCATGTTTGCCAACGACGGATCTAACAGACCGTACGGCATGATCGGCGTGACCGACGGTCACCACGACGTCTCCCACCACGGTCGCATGGCCGATAAGCTGGAAAAGAAGCGGAAGATCGATAACTACCACCTCCAACAGTTGGCTTACATTCTCAACCGAATGGCGACCATCAAAGAAGGCAATGGTTCCCTTCTCGACAACACGCTTCTTGTTTACGGAGCGGGCATTTCCGACGGTGATCGCCACAACCACAACGACCTTCCGGTTCTGTTGGCAGGCAAAGGCGGCGGATTCCGACAGGGTCGGCACCTGGTTTACGAAAAGGACACCCCGATGAACAACCTCTTCGTCTCGATGCTGGATCGAGTGGGTGTACCGATCGAGAAACTAGGCGACTCCAACGGCAAACTCCGAGAGTTGTTCTAAGTCGCTAGAAGAAACAAAAAAGACCCCATCCAATCTGGATGGGGTCTTTTTTGTTTTCGAGAACCTTTAGCTTCGGAGAGCGTGGTCCAGATCGTTCAGCAGGTCGTCGATGTTCTCAAGACCAACCGACAGCCGAATAAAGTCGGCGCTAACTCCGGCGGAAAGTTGCTCATCTGGCGTGAGCTGCTGGTGAGTCGTGCTCGCCGGGTGGATCACCAACGACTTCGCGTCGCCGATATTCGCCAGGAGAGAGAACACGTTGAGCTTGTCGATGAACTTGAGCGCGTTGTCGTATCCGCCCTTGATTCCAAAGCCGACCAGCGCGCCAAACAGCCCGCGATAGTGATACTTCTTCGCTTCCGCGTAGTCCTTGTGGGTCGGAAGCCCAGGGTAGTTCACCCAGCTCACGTTCGGGTGATTGGAGAGGAACTCCGCGACCTTGGCCGCGTTTTGCGAGTGTCGCTCCATGCGAAGGTGCAGGGTTTCGATTCCCTGAAGGATCGCCCAAGCGTTGAACGGAGAGATCGCCGCGCCGGTGTCTCGAAGACCCTGAACCCGCGCCTTGATTCCGAATGCCACGTTGCCAAGACCCGGGAAGTTACCGAAGACTTCCCAGAACTTGAGACCGTGATAGCTCGCGTCCGGCTCGGTGAAGTTGGGGAATCGACCTTGAGACCAGTCGAAGTTACCGCCGTCAACGATCACGCCACCGATCGACGTGCCATGTCCACCCAAGAACTTGGTCGCGGAGTGGATCACGATGTTCGCACCCAGTTCGAGTGGCTTCACCAAGTACGGAGACGGTGTGGTGTTATCGATGACGATCGGAATGCCGAATTCCTTGGCAATCTTGGAAACCGCGTCGAACGGGAAGGTATCGAGTCGGGGGTTGCCCACCGATTCACCGTAGATCACCTTCGTCTTGTCGGTGATCGCGCGTCGGAAGTTCTCCGGGTCGCTTGCATCCACAAACTTAACGTTGATGCCCCACTTCGGAAGGGTGTAGTGGAACAGGTTGTACGTGCCGCCGTAGAGGCTGTTGCTGGTGACAATCTCGTCGCCCGCTTCGCAGATCGTGGTGAGGGCGAGGGTGATAGCTGCTTGGCCCGAAGCTGCGGCGAGACCTGCCGTGCCACCTTCCAGAGCCGCGACGCGCTGCTCGAACACATCCGTGGTCGGATTCATGATCCGGGTGTAGATGTTGCCAAACTCTTGGAGCGCAAACAATCGCGCCGCGTGCGAGGTGTCGTCAAAGACGTAGCTGGTCGTTTGATAGATGGGGACGGCTCGCGACTTCGTGGTCGGATCAACGTTTTGTCCACCGTGAAGGGCAAGGGTTTCAAACGAATGCGGCTTCGTAGCGTTGGTCGTACTCATTACAACTATTCTGGTCGCTTCTCTCTCAAGTTCACCGGGCGCATACCCTGCCTTCTAAGAATCTTAGGTTTCTCCCGCCCATGCGCTTACGACCGTAGGGTTCTGGCGCGGTCTTCAAGAAGGGTTCCGACCAGGGGTTTTCTCGGGCAGGGCCATCGCGAACCCCCGCCGACGACTGTCGGATTCCCAATGAAGCACCCAAAATGAGAGGGTCTTGTTAGGTTCAAGCTAGGGCAAACTTCCCGATCTTCTATCAGATTTTTTAAGTCAGCCGTATAATGACTGGGAGGACCGTTATTGCGCCAGCCAACGCTGTGTTTTCTAGAGCACGTCGTGGGTGTCAATGAGGAGCCCAGGTACTCACATGAATTCTTCCGTAAAGCGAGCATTTACGCTCATCGAGTTACTAGTCGTGATCGCAATTATTGCGATCCTTGCGGCAATCCTCTTCCCGGTTTTCGCCCAAGCGAAAGAAGCCGCCAAGAAGACGCAATGTCTCAGCAACGTCAAGCAGATCAACACCGGCTTCCAGATGTATCTGGCCGATAACGACGACATTTGGCCCCTTTGGACCAACAACATGAACAACATCCCGGGCGCAGGCGGAACCTTCGGCTTCACGCACATGTTCCCCTCGTTGGTTCAGCCATACATCAAGTCCGGAACGAGAACAACCAGCACGAGCGGTGGCGACCTCACGGATATTTGGGCATGCCCGAGCATCAAGCCGCTGTTCAGCAGTTTCTCGAACACCTATGCCTACAACCACTGGACACTAGGCGGATTTTCTTCCTGTGCACGATCGACAGCGGCGGGCGTTCTCAACAACACCCTTCCTGCCATTTGCACCAACCGAACGGTTGCCGATTACGCTGAGTTCGCCAGCCAGGAGTACAACACTCCTGCAAATGGCACTTCGCTGCAGTCTCCGGCCGAGACGATTGCGATGACCGACGGAGCGCAGTTGAGCCGACCTCCGCAATACGCCATTGCGTTCCCAACCCTTGGCATGGAGAACATTGCGGTCTGGGGATCTCACCAAACCGGTCGAGGCGGTCCTTTCAGCCGAATCGGCGCAACGGTAACGGCGAACACCCAGCGAATGCTCTCCGGTCGAACGACAAACGTCTCGTACGCGGACGGCCACGCAAAGTCAGCCAACACGCAAACGCTGTACCATGCTGCCTACACGGCAGAGGGCGGAGCTTGGCGAGGCACCCTAACCACGAACCGATTCTGGTCGCGAGCTTGGGTCCAATGAGACGATTGATCTTCGGCGCTATTCTAGCTTGCCTAAGCCTGATCGTCCTTGCGGGTTGTGGTGCGAAGGAAGAGAGCGCGGCCACTCAGAAGCAGGCCCAAGAAGACCTCACGAAGTCGCCAGATATTCAGTAAATCTGCCGAAACGTAAGGGAGCCCTCCAGTCTAAAAGCTGGGGGGCTTTTGTGTACGGAGTCTCAATTCGTGGTCCACTCCGTCGGTCGGTAAACTACGAGCGTTATGGCGCTTAGCAAAAAGACCGTCCGCGACCTCGACGCATCAGGCAAGAAGGTTCTTGTCCGGTGCGACTTCAACGTTCCGCTGGAAAACGGCGCCATTACCGATGATCGCCGAATCACCGAGGCGCTCCCAACCATCAAGCAACTCATAAGCCAGGGAGCGATTGTTGGACTCACCAGCCACCTTGGACGACCGAAGGGAGTCACCCCAGAGTTCTCGCTTGCCCCGGTGGCAAAGCGCCTTTCTGAGCTGCTTGGCAAAGAGGTTCCCCTCCTCGCCGATTGCGTCGGAGAATCCGTTCAAGCCGCGCTGGCAAACGCCCAACCGGGAGACGTTCTTTTGTTGGAGAACGTTCGATTCCACCCCGAAGAAGAGAAGAACGATCCCGAGTTTGCCAAAGCACTCGCGACCGGCTTCGACGCTTACGTCAATGACGCCTTTGGAACGGCTCACCGAGCACACGCCAGCACCGAAGGTGTGGCCCACCTTCTTCCGGGCTACGCAGGATTCCTCATCGAGAAGGAGATCGAGTACCTAGGCAAAGCGGTCGAGAATCCTCAACGCCCGTTCGTGGCGATCATGGGCGGCGCAAAGGTGAAGGACAAGATCGCTCTCATCGACAACCTCCTTCCGAAGGTCGACAAACTCATCGTGGGCGGTGGAATGGCGTTCACCTTCTTCAAGGCCCAAGGCTACGAGATCGGTAAGTCGCTTCTAGACGAGAGCTCGATCGACTACGCTCGCCAACTGCTTGCCGAAAATCCGGATAAGTTGGTCCTGCCGCTCGATACGGTTGTCTCGGTTGACTTGACCGAGAACTCCGTCACCGAGGTTGTGGAAGTCAACGCAATTCCCTCCGATAAGCTGGGTGCAGACTGCGGACCGAAGTCGGTGGAACTCTTCCAATCCATCATTGCCTCCGCTGGTACGGTCCTTTGGAACGGCCCCGTTGGAGTCTTCGAGATGACCCCGTTCATGAACGGCACCAAAAAGGTTGCTGAGGCTCTTGCGGCTTCAACCGGCCTCACCATTGTCGGTGGTGGCGACTCTGCCGCCGCGGTTGAGAAGTTTGGCGTCGCCGACAAGATGAAGCACGTATCCACCGGCGGCGGCGCCTCGCTGGAATTCTTAGAGGGCAAGGTCCTGCCGGGAATTGCTGCCCTGCAAGACGCTTAACCTTCGCAATGAACAAAGTTCTTACCGAAATCATCGTCATCATTGCGCTCATTTGTCTCAACGGCGTGTTTGCGCTTGCGGAGATGGCGATGGTTTCGGCGAAGAAGAATCGCATCAAGTCCCTGGCCGATCGCGGGAATCGGTCGGCTCAGTCGGCACTGAGACTCAAAGAAGATCCCGAGGCGTTCCTGTCGACGGTTCAAGTGGGAATCACCCTCATCGGCGTTCTTGCGGGTGCCTTCGCCGGGGCGACCATTGCGGAGCAACTTCAAAAATCTTTAGAACTGATCCCTGGGATGAAAGCGCAAGCCGCAGGAGTCTCCGTGGGACTTGTTGTCGCCGTCGTCACCTACTTATCGCTCATCATCGGCGAACTCGTCCCTAAGCAAATTGCTTTGGGATCTCCGGAGAGGATGGCTCTGTTGGTTGCCAGACCCATGGAAACCCTCAGCAAATTCTCCAAGCCCGTGGTTTGGCTCCTCGGCCAGAGCAGCGCTCTGCTGCTCGGGTTTTTGAGGATAAAGAGCGTGGACGAAGGCAAGCTGACGGAGGAAGACATCAAGCTGGTCTTGCAAGAAGGCTCGGAGTCCGGCATCTTGGAACCCATCGAGAGCACGATCCTTACTCGAGGATCGGCCCTGGACACCGTCAGCGTTCGACGGCTGATGACGCACCGCCCGGATATTGCCTGGTTAGACGTGGAGAAGGGTCCGGAAGAAAACTTTGCGGTTCTTCGACAGAAAGAACACTCGATGTACCCGGTTTGCAAGCGTGGACCCGATAAGGTCTTGGGATTTGTCCATGCTCGCGAGCTTCTGGTGTACGGCTACGGTCCAGCGAATCCCGATCTAGAATCCCTCTGCAAACCACTTCCCTTCGTTCCAGAATCGCTCAGCGCCTTGCGCCTTCTGGAGCGATTCAAAGAAGATCATGTGGGTATGGCGCTCGTATTGGACGAGTACGGCACCGTCGAGGGCCTAGTCACCCTCAACGATGTTTTAGAGGCCCTTGTCGGCGACGTTGCCAGCGTAAACGACCCCAGGGACTGGTTCCTCAATCGTGGCGATGGAACATTCCTTGTGGATGGTCTCATCTCGTTCGAGGAACTTGCCGAGCGCTTGGTTGTGACCAACCCGGCATGGTTTGAACTCGGTCTCAGCACGGTGGGAGGGGTGTTCCTTCAAACGCAACGTCGCCAGCCCAAGCTGGGCGACAAAGTGGAGTTGCCCGGACTTCGTCTTGAGGTGATCGACATGGATGGTAGTCGAGTCGATAAAGTGCTGGTCACCCCGATCGGGGAACCTGAGACTTACGGAACGTAGGTTTGTCCGCAAGCCTGGATCGCGGTCGAGCGATTGCTTGCGCTCGAGGTGGGTTCTTAATCAGAAAGGTGAAGATCGAGAGGGATGGGCGCTACGCTTAACCTTAAGCGCTACGCCTCGAAAGGTGCGCTTGCTGACGCCGCGCACGCTCTCTGCGTGCATAGACGGCCGTAACGATCTAAAACAAAGGCGAGAGGGATGGGCGCTACGCTTAACCGTAAGCGCTACGCTTCGAAAGGTGCGCTTGCTGACGCCGCGCAGTCTTTCTGCGAGCATAGACAGCTACAACGATCTAAAAAATGCGAGAGGGATGGGCGCTACGCTTAACCGTTCGAACCCTTCTGTCGCTAGCGCTCGGGGCGGGTTCTCGGTTACGAACCCAGATGGCTTCTCACCATCATTGCTTGACCAACTATAAAGGGCACCCGTTGGGTGCCCTTTATAGTTGGCAGAGCGAGAGGGATTCGAACCCTCGAGCCGTTTCCGACTACACGATTTCCAATCGTGCTCCTTCGACCACTCGGACATCGCTCTGCGCGCGAGATTCCTATTATGGCATATCGAGAATTCCCTTCGCGATTGTGGCTAACGGATTAGTGCACCGCAACCCTGGGGCGGTACCTTTTACAAGTGGCGTATTGGTTGATGAAGTCGGAACCCGACGTTTACTCGATTGATGATTTGATTGCCGCCGGGGGTCCTGCCCTCTGGGAAGGTTGCCGAAACTACACCGTTCGGAACTTCATGCGAGACACCATGAAAGTGGGCGACCTCGCGTTCTTCTACCATTCCAATGCCGAGCCTTCGGGCATCGTCGGTACGATGAAGATCACCCGAACGGGCTATCCAGACCCCACCCAGTTCGACCCAACGAGCGAATACTTCGACCCCAAAAGCCCCGTCGATACCCCTCGTTGGCTGGCCGTGGACGTGGAGTTTGTAGAAAAGTTCTCGCGCACCATTCCCCTTGCTGAGCTGAAAGAACTCCCGGGCTGCGAGGAAATGCTGGTCACGCGCAGAGGGCAGCGACTGAGCGTGATGCCCGTGACCGAGCAAGAATGGAACGCCGTGCTCGGTATTCCTGGACTCAGGGCCTAAAACAAGAGGGGCCTAAAACAAGAGGGGCCGACCACTTTCGTGATCGACCCCATCCCCTTTCACGTCACAAAAGCGACGTTACAACTTCCAAAGACTTTGGAAGATAACACCCGAAAGAGCATCTACCTCTTCCAGCCAATCCTTCTTGGGTGCCTGCTCCGGCTTGGGTCGAGTAAACGACTTGAAGCTCGGAATCGCAAAACGAATCGCCTTGCGAGCACGCTTGGGAAGGGTTCCATACGTCCATCGCAATACCGATGTAAACATACGACGACCTCCTATCTGATCGCTGGCACATGTCCCGTGCCATCGGACGAACCTTCATGGTCCGACTCTGGATCGTCTTCGAACCTTCTTCTCTATTTTACTCCGCTACGAGCAAAGTCGTTTCATTAGCAAGCCTGGCGGGGTCCATTGGACCCACCGCACTAGCTACGCTGCCGCCTTTCGGATCATCTGAGGCAGCAAGCCAGGCGTGAGCTCTTCTTGCCCAGCAGCCGCCAGAACCGTGGCGCGTTCCATCGTGTTTTCCAGTTCCCGAACGTTTCCGGGCCAAGGGTATGCGAACATCGCCTTCTGCGCATCAGGACCGATCACTAGCGGCTGACGCCCGTTTTCCTCGGCGTACTTTGCCAAGAACATGTTGCTCAACGGAACGATGTCTTCGTGACGCTCCCGAAGCGGCGGGATCAGGATTTCTACCACCTGCAAGCGATACAGAAGGTCCAAACGGAAGTTGCCCGCATCTACCGCCGCCATCAGGTCTCGGTGGGTCGCAGTGACCACTCGAACGTCCACCCGAGTGGGCTTGTTCGAACCCAGCCGCTCGATCTCTCGCTCCTGAAGGACACGTAGCAGCTTCACTTGGACCGTGTGCGGAATCTCACCGATCTCGTCCAAGAAGAGGGTGCCGGAATCGGCTGCTTCAAATCGACCGACCTTCGAACCGTTAGCCCCAGTAAATGCTCCCTTTTCGTAGCCAAAGAGTTCGCTCTCCAGAAGAGTCTCGGGAAGCGCCGCACAACTCACCGCCACGAACGGCTTTTTGGATCGAGAGGAGAGTGTATGAAGGGCTTTCGCAACCACTTCCTTACCGACTCCGCTTTCACCACCGATCATGACCGTCGCCTTGGAATCGGCAACCTGCGTCACCAACTCAAGAACCTCTTTCATCGCCGGAGATTCGGCAAGGAAGGGTGCTCCACCCATTGCCGCACCTGCCGACTTCCCTTTTCGAACAGCTCGCTTAGGTTCGGCGTCCTGATCAAGAGCCGCGTTCACCACCCGCTTCATATGATCCAAGTCGAAGGGCTTCGTGACGTATTCGAACGCTCCGTTTCGAATGGATTCCACCGCCTGGGGGATCGTCCCAAAAGCGGTCATCAAGATAAACGGCGTTTCGGGCGTCCGCTCTTTCACTTCTCGAAGGAGTTCGTAACCCGTGAGACCAGGCATGGTGACGTCGGAGACGATCACATCGGGCCGAAAAGTCTCCAGTTGCCCAAGCGCAACGCGAGCATCCTCGGCGATGGACGCTTCAAAGCCAGACTTCTCAAAAGCCATTTGAAGGATACGCCGGATGTTTGGTTCGTCATCGACGATAAGAATTTTCGATTTGGTCTTCATGCTGCTTTGAAATGCTCTCTCTCGAAAGTGATTGAAAATGTTGTGCCGAGTCCGGGTTGCGACTGAGCGGTAATCAGCGCGTCGTGGGCATCCACGATCTTTCTCACCGTTGAAAGCCCTAACCCGGTGCCCTTTGCTTTAGTGGTGAAGAAGGGGGTGAACAGTCGGTCCACGGTTGCCGGGTCCATTCCGTGCCCGGTATCGGAAATGGAAAAGCCTTCCGGTCCAACCGTCACCAACACGCTCCCTCCGGGAGGAGTGGCCTGGAGTGCGTTTAGAAGCAGGTTCCGGACAACCGAGGTGAGGAGAACCGAGTCGTAGGTGCTGTTGCAAGACCCCAACTCATCCATGCGAAGCTCAATCCCCGCTTCGACAAACTCGGATCGGTGGAACTCCACGATCTTGGCGACCAGCTTGTTCAGTTGCGAGCCGTCTCGATTGGGATGAATCGGCTTAGAAAAGTCTAGGAACTGATTGCAGAGATTGCTTAACTTCGAGACCTCATCCTCAATCATTCCCGCCAGTTCTTGACCCTGCTCCGGTGCAAGGGGAATCATCTGCGCCGCAGATCGGATGCCGGTCAGCGGATTTCGAATCTCGTGGGCGATTGCTGCCGTCATTTGACCGATCTCGGCCAGACGCTTCAGTCGATTGATCTCCGCAAGGGACTGCACCGTGCTGGACACATCCTCGATCGCGAGAGTGACGGCACCGTCGGGCATGGGCGCGGCAACGATGGACCAGGTTGTCTCCCCGTCCTCGGTGACCGCTTTCAATCGACACGCCTGACCGCCAAATGCCTTTTCAACCGCGGCAGAGAGCGGTTGCCAGAGTCCATTGCCAAGGGCGTCCTGCATCGAAGACCATTCGAGATCGCCCAGAAGTTTCTCTGCTTCAAAATTTCGATTCCGGATGCCCTCTCGGTTGATGAGGAAGATTGGGATTCCGACGCATTCAAAAACGGCCTTCAACTGATCATGAGCTTCTCGTAGCTCGTGCAGGAGCCTGAAGTTTGAGATCGCAAGGGCGACCTGCGCACCTAAAGCCTTGGCGTAGTCGAGGTCTTTCGAAGAGAAAGTCGTCTCCGATTCCGACCGAGTGACGTTCAGAACGCCATGAGAATGCGATCCCACCGTGAGCGGAATAACAAGCGCACTTCCGACATGCTCGCGTCGGCGAACGTTCCCTGCGGCGAGCAGGGCGTGGTCACTTGGATCCACAACCAGAAGCGGCGTGTCGTACTGAATCGCCTTTCCAGCGATCCCTTCTCCGGCGGAGATGATGGTGTTCTGGCGCGGCCCATTGCTTCCGAACACGGAAGAGAGTCGGTAGACCTCCGTTTCCCCTTCGCGGAGGAAAATGCTTGCTCCCGAAGCTCGAAAAATGGCGGCGGATCGTTGGGTGATGGCGTGCAGATAGGCATCAATGCCACCTGAATCAGCGACAGAGATATCGAATAGGGACCAAAACTCCCGCCCAGATTCGCTGGATTCCCCGCTTCCCACGTTCCTATTGTCGGAACTCGCGGTCCGCATCCTCAGGAAAGAGAGGAGCAGGAAGCTTGAGGAAGTTTAAAAGAAAGTGGAGGCCCCGACAGGAATCGAACCCGCAACCATCGCTTTACAAAAGCGCCGCTCTACCGTTGAGCCACGAGGCCAAAAAAAGCCCAGAGCAAAATGCTCCGGGCCTTTATTTTACCAAAGCCTGAGCCTTAGCCGTTCTTCTTTCGTCGCGTTCGGGTTTTGACCAGGCGAGCCTTGCCGTCTACCACGATAAGCTTGTGACCTGCCGGGATCTCGCTGAGAAGCTTTTGAAGCTCGGGGCTGATCGCAGTCTCGGAGTTCTTGCGAGGGCGACCTCGTCGCTTGGTCACGTTCAAGGCTTCAAATGCTGCGTCTGCATCTGCATCCTTATCCATTGCGGTAAGACCCTTGCCGTTGACTTCGTAAAGCTCGGAAGAAGCGCCAAAGGAAAGAAACATGTACTTGCCGTCGCAAAGCATTCGTGCGGCAACCGGAAGGACGAACTTCTTAACGCCGAAACGAACGGTGAGAAGCCCTTCTTTCTCTTGGGCTTTGAACTTCAGGGAGTTCTTGACGGTCTGAACGGTTTTGCTCATTAATTCTATTTTTCCGAATATGAGAGTCAAAAATCAAGCAGTAATCAAAATGTTATCGATTAACCGTGTATTGCCAAGATAGCCGGCAAATACAATTGCACCGTTTTCTTTGTTGGTTCTAGTCGAATGAAAAGTGCTTCGATCAATCCATTCAAGATATTGCACTTTAAATCCAACCGCTTCCAGAGACGATATCTCCTCTTGGATTGTCTCTTCCGCATTGCGATCTTCCAAAACGGCGAGCCGACACTTTTGGAGCGATTGATAAATTTGCGCAGAAACCTTTCGCTCTTCGTCAGATAAATAAACGTTGCGACTGCTTCTTGCCAAACCCGAGTCTTCGCGAAGAGTGGGCTCGAACGCCAATTCCACCCTAAGGTTGAGATCGTTGACCAACTTCTGAATCACCGCGCATTGCTGCAAATCTTTAAGGCCAAAAACCGCGACGTCTGGTCGTAGGATGCCAAAGAGTTTGGCGACAACGGTTGCAACGCCATCGAAGTGTCCGGGCCGAAGCTTCCCTTCGAACTCGTCCGTCACCAGCGGTACTTGCACCTTAGCCGGAGAAGGAGAGTACATCTCTTCCACACTCGGTGCAAAAACAAAATCGACACCTTCCCTCTCGCAGAGCTCTAGATCACGCTCCAATGGCCGCGGATACCGGAGGTAATCCTCGTTGGGTCCGAACTGGGTCGGGTTGACAAAAATCGAGACCGCCACCTCTTGGCCGAGTTCTTTAGCCCGCCGCACAAGCGACAAATGACCTTCGTGGAGGGCTCCCATTGTCGGAACGAGGGCTCTCCGAACGGTTGGGAGCGGCACCTCGGCGATCGTCGTGAAAACCTTCAAAAAGTGTTCTCCGGCTTAGGAAATTCACCGGAGCGAACCTCTTCTGCGTAAGAGGCTAGCCCCTTCACCATTTGCTCACGTCCGTTTACGTAGAGCTTGGCGTGCTTATGCACTTTCTCGCTAAGGCCCATGATGTCATGGAAAACCTGAATCTGGCCGGAACAGCCGCTACCCGCGCCAATTCCAATGGTAGGGATTTCGAGTTCCTGGGTGATCGATGCTGCAAGCTCTCCAGGAATCAGTTCCAAGACCACCGCGAAAGCACCCGCATTCATAACAACTTTAGCGTCCTCTAAGACACGAGTCGCTTGATCTCCTCTTCCTTGGACGCGGAAGCCCCCGAACGAATGGACCGATTGTGGAGTCATTCCAACATGGCCCATAACCGGGATACCTGCTCGAACGATGTGTTCGATGGCTTCCGAATAGGGCCCTTCTAGTTTCACCGCTTCTGCCCCGGCTTTCATTAAGGCAATACTCGATTCGAGAGCCTGTTCTTTGCTTACTTCATAAGTACCAAAGGGCAAATCGGCAACAAGTAGAGCCTTATCCACCCCTCGGCGAACTGCCCGGACATGATGAAGCATTTCATCTAGGGTAACGGGGACAGTGGTGGAATACCCTAGCACGGTATTGCCGACGGAATCTCCAACAAGGATCACGTCTACACCCGCCTGGTCGCACAGCGCGCCGCTCAAGACGTCATACGCGGTAACGCAAACGATCGGGATTCCCTCTAACCGCTTCGTACGCAAAGACGGGGCAGTGACCTTGGCTGGCATCGGAGCGAAGTCTACCGAAGGCGAGGAAAAATCACCTTCGGTAGAGGTTTAGACGCGAATTAGAACTGTGCCAGAGCCTCGATCACTTCAGCGGCATGACCCTGAGGCTTCACTTTCGAGAAGACCTTGCGAACCACTCCGTTTTCGTCTAGAAGAAAAGTGGTGCGCTCCACTCCCATGTACTTCTTGCCGTACATGGACTTCTCCACCCAAATGCCGCACGCCTCGATGAGCGCCTTTTCTTCATCGGCGAGAAGGGTGAAGGAGAGATTGTATTTGTCCGCAAACTTTCGGTGCGACTTCACTCCATCTGGACTCACGCCAATCACCTGAGCGCCCGGAATATCGCTCAAACGCTCTTGAAAGCCGCACGCTTCGGCGGTGCACCCGGAGGTGTCGTCTTTTGGATAGAAGTAAACAACGGTCTTCTGACCAAGGAAGTCTTGGTTCGTCTTAACTTCTCCGTCCTGATTAGGAAGGGAAAAACTAGGAAATGCGGTTCCTTCTTGAAGCATGCTCATGATCCCCTCCTTACTAGGGTGGTAGACGGCGAGTTGTTCGCACCGGTTTCTTGGCAGTTGGTCGCGCGTTTGAGCGACACTGAGCGGGTAGTCACCATGACGTTATCCGCAACCGCAATCGCAGCCCTCACGTTGTTTCACCCGGTTTCTGAACCTAATCGTTCCACGTTGAAGCCTACCGATACCTTCCAGAAGGGGTCGATCCAAGCCCGGCTTCAATCGCTTAAATCAAAACTCGATCCCATTTGTAAAAACTTCGGAGGTCGCATGGGCTATTGCGTCGTCGACCTTCAATCTGGGAAACGCATCGACTTTCGCGGATCTGAAATCTTCCCCACCGCGAGCACCATCAAAACATCGGTCGCCCTAGAGGTGATCCGCCAAGTGGAAGAGGGCAAACGGAAATGGACCGACAAGTTAGAGGTTCCACCCACAGGTCGCCGTGAAGAGTCGATGTGGTCCTACTTCTTCAAAGATGGAACGAAGCTGGACTTTGATGGGTGGGTGAACTTAATGGTGGGAGTGAGCGATAACACCGCAACCTGGCTGCTGCGAGACACCCTCACTTGCGATGCGGTGAACGCTCGCATGGAGTCGTTGGGTCTCCCGAACACCAAGGTGCTCGGAACCTTTCCGCCAGACCGAGTAAGAGAAGTGCGACTGAGGCAGAAATGGGGACTCGGTATGACCACGCCCCGAGAGATGGCTCGACTGTTCGAGCTGATCGCCAAGTACAAAGCCGCCGAGCCCGGAGGGTGCGAGAAACTCCTGCGGATCCTATCGAAGCAGTATTGGGACGACATGGCGATTGCCGCCGCGCCTATAGAAGTAAAGGTGTGCGCCAAGTCTGGAGCCATCACGCGGAGCCGCTCCGAAGTGGCGGTGGTGTATGGGACGCACCCGTACATTCTCTCCATCTATACCGACGACCAGAAGGACAAGCGGTGGGAATGGAACAACGAAGGCGAGGAAACCATTCGCAAAATGTGCCGGATCATCTGGGCCACGCTCGATCCACGCGGGCCTTTCACGCTGCCAAAAGGCTACGAGAAGTTCAACCCAACCGGGGCGGGCGCCGAGGTTTGAACCCAAACTAGACCGATTGTCGAGAAAATTTGAACAATCGGTCTAAAATTTCACCCCGATTGGGAACAATATTAGCCGTATCAGCCTTATATAACAGTGTCGGCAACGGCCAGAAAGGATTCGAACATTCCCTTTCTAGACCGATCCGTAAACAAGGGAAAGAGAAGATGAGCACGGCAACCATAACCAACCAAGCGTCCTTCAAACTGGAAGAAAAGGATCTGCGGAGATTCAATTCTCTCATGGAAGAGACCTACAAGAAGGTTTACAACATGGCTTATCGCCTGAGCGGAAGCCGCCCAGACGCGGAAGATCTGACCCAAGAGGCGTACTACCGCGCATATAGATCGTTCGGTGACTATGAAGGCGACCGACCGTTCGAAAATTGGATCTTCCGAATCGTCACTCGGCTTTATCTCGACCTCCTTCGAAATCGTCGACGGCGCGTATCGATCGTCTCGTACGACAACACGCTTCCTTCCGATCTCGGATCGGACGCGATCCGATTTGAGGTTGCAGACGATCGTCCGAATCCGGAAGAGGAACTGCTGTTCGGCGAGTTCTCTGACGAAATGGTAAAGGCGCTCAGTTCGCTTACGGAAGAGCAACGAGAACTCATTCGAATGGCCGACGTGGAACAGATCCCGTACAACGAGATCGCGGAGAAGCTCGGACGACCCGTCGGAACCATCCGATCTCGCCTGCACCGCACGCATAAGCAACTGCGACGCGAAATCGAAACCATTCGGCTTCGTGAGCAGAACCTACGCGAGCCTGTTCGAGCCTAAACAGACCCCGCTGCTCAAAGCTCTTCTGGAGACCCTTCTGCCCGCAAGGATTGCGTGGAAACAGAAGCGTCTTCGCCATTTACAACCCCCTGGTTGCACCGCATCTCAAATCTAGGGTATTTTCTTTAGGTTGAGTGTGCCTCAACGTGTTGACCGTTGATAGGAGCCCTTTCACTTCGAATTGGGACGGTTCCTCTGAGCGGTGAGCGCATGGGTGTGCACTTGACGACTTAACGTATCGGAGCTTTAACGAAACGCAATGCCACTAGATCCTAACATCAAGCAGAAGACGATCTCGGATTACGCCACCGCAGAGGGCGACACGGGGTCTCCTGAGGTGCAGATCGCTATTCTTCAGGCTCGAATCCTGCAGATCACCGATCACCTGAAGACTCACAAGAAAGACTTTCACAGTCGCCGAGGTCTCCTTATGCTCGTCGGTAAGCGCCGACGACTTGAGGGATATCTGCGAAATAAGGATGTCGTCAAGTACCGCGAACTCATCGCGAGACTGGGCATTCGCGAAGTCAAGCCTCGATAAGACTCGGAGAAAAATAGAAAATTGATACACACCCATGAATTTGAGGTGGGAGGAAAGTCCTTCTACCTCGAGTCGGGTCGCGTGGCGAAACAAGCGGGTGGTGCCGTTCTCCTCGGAATGGGAGAAACCATCGTGCTTGGCACAGCGACTATGTCTGAAAATGCCCGAGAAGGCATCGACTTCCTACCCCTCGTCTGCGATTACGAAGAGCGCAAATATGCTGTCGGGAAAATCCCCGGCGGTTACATTAAGCGAGGCGGCCGACCGAGCGAGAAAGCAACCCTCGTCAGCCGATTGATGGATCGCCCGATCCGACCCCTCTTCCCCAAAGGACTGCGAAACGACGTTCAAGTCATCGCCCTTCCTTTTGCTGTAGAGCAAGACTGCCCGCCCGACGTACTTGCGGTTTGCGCCGCCGGTGCCGCTTTGGCTGTCAGTGACCTTCCGTTTAAGACCCCGATCGCCTGCGTTCGAGTTGGTCGTATCGACGGAGAGTTCATTCTCTTCCCCACCAACGATCAGATCAAAGCATCTGACTTGGATCTCATTGTCGCCGGACACAAAGACGCCATTTCGATGGTTGAAGCCGGTGCCAACGAGGTTTCGGAAGAGGTGATGGCGAAGGCGCTCAAGTTTGGCCACGACGCCATTCGAGAGATCGCCCTCGAGTTCGAAAAGTTTGCGAAGATCGCAGGCAAGCCCGTTCGCGAAGTCAAGCTGAAAACCCTCGATGAGGGCGTTAAGAAGGCTATCGAGAAGAAGTTCGGCAAAGAAATCGAAAAGACCTTGCTCGGTTCGAAGGACAAAGCCATGCGCGAGAGCGCACTGGACGATCTTATCAAAGAGATCGCTTCCAAGATGGCCGAGGACTACGCCGATCAGCCTGAACTCATCGGTCAACTCCGAGAAGCCGCCGACGCTGTTGTAAAGGGCACCGTTCGAAAGCTGATTCTTGAGAAGGACAAGCGACCGGACGGTCGAGGTCTCACCGACCTTCGATCGCTGGAGGCCGTTGCAGGTCTTCTACCGCGAGTGCACGGTTCTGGTCTCTTCACCCGAGGTCAAACTCAGGTCATGACCGTCGTCACCCTTGGTCTCCCCGGAGACGCACAAGAGCTCGACGGTTTGGAAGACATGCCCGCAAAGCGATACATGCACTTCTACAACTTCCCTCCGTACTCGGTGGGTGAAGTGCGACCTCTCCGAGGCCCAGGCCGACGAGAAGTTGGTCACGGTGCGCTTGCCGAGCGAGCATTGCTCCCGGTTATCCCGAACGATCCTGACTTCCCCTACACCTTGCTTCTGATCTCCGAAGTGCTTGAATCCAACGGCTCCACGTCGATGGCTTCGGTCTGCGGTTCCACCCTCGCCCTTATGGACGCGGGTATCAAGATCAAGGCTCCGGTGGCAGGCATCGCGATGGGTCTCATGTCCGACGGCAAGGTCTTTAAGGTCCTTACCGACATCATCGGAATGGAAGACTTCTGCGGTGACATGGACTTCAAGGTTGCCGGTACCCGAGACGGTATCACGGCTCTCCAGCTCGACACGAAGCTCGACGGTATTCCCGACGATGTTCTCGCCCGAGCCCTGAGCCAGGCAAAGGACGCCCGATTCGCCATCCTCGATGTCATCGAGGGTGAGATCGATACTCCTCGAGAGACGGTTGCCGAAACGGCTCCTCAGGTCACGACCATCAACATCAATCCCGAAAAGATTGGTGCGGTCATTGGACCAGGCGGTTCGGTCATCAAGAAGCTCACTGCCGAGACGGGAACGTCCATCGACATTCAGCAAGACGGTCGCATTCTCATCGGTGCCAACAATGGAGTTGCGGTTCGCAATGCCATTGACCGAATCCGAGAACTCACCGGTGACATTGAAGTCGGTACCCAGTTCACGGGTCGAGTCAGTCGGCTCATGGGTCGCGGCGCGCTGGTAGAGATCACCCCGAACAAGGAAGGAATGATCCCGACCGACCAGATCGTCAATCGCAAGATTGAGCGACCGGACGACGTCCTTCGCGTTGGCGACGAGATCACCGTTAAGGTGTTCGAAGTCGACTCCATGGGTCGAATCAACTTGAGCGCACTGGGACTTCCCCAAACGCTTGAGCGACTCCAAGACGATTTCGACGGAGAGCCTCTGCCGCGTGTAGAGTCTAGCTTCGGCGATCGAGATCGTGGCGGACGCGGCGGAGACCGAGGCGGTCGCGGTGGCGATCGTGGCGGCGACCGCGGTGGTCGAGGCGGAGATCGCGGTGGCGATCGAGACGGCGGCGCACGCTTCCGAACTCGACGCTAAGAAAGCTCTGCAAAGCTAAATGGGGTGGTTGCTCTTTGAGCAACCACCCCATTATCGTTTACCTCTGAGCCATTCTCAACTCAGGTCTCGATGGACCGAAGAGAAATCTCCTCCACCTAGCTTCTCCAAGATATCTCTTGACTCGGCGTGGCCACGATCGGCTGCCTTTCTCAACCAAGATATGGCTTGGTCTCGGTTTTCACCGATGCCGTAGCCGTGAAAAAGGCAGTTGGCATAGTTGAACATTCCCTGCAGATGGCCTAGCTTGGCAGCTTTCTCAAAGCAACGCGCCGCTTCTTCTGCAGACTCGCCAACTCCTCTTCCTTCTTTGAAGGCAATTCCAAGGAGATTCATCGAATCTGGATCATTAAGCTCGGCGCCTGCTTTGTACCAGGAGAATGCCCTTTCAAAGTTCTGATCCACAAACATGCCGTGCTCATACATGAGGCCCAAGCTAGAAAAGGCTGGCCCATACTTAAGTTCGGAAGCTCAAACCAGGAGCCCGAATGCTTCACCGAGACTTTCTTTATCTGTCTTTGTCGCCCGCATAAACTCTCCGACCCAGTACATGCAGGCCGGATCTCCCAGTCGAACACCTATTCGATAGAATCTGAGCGCTTCGTCGTTGTCGACAGGTCGCCCGATGCCTCGTCGATTCATGTTTCCGGCTCCAAGGGCTCCTTCTGCTTCACCGGCTTCGGTCGCGAGTGCATACAGACGATAGGCCTCACCGTAGTCAACAGGTTTTCCCAATCCCTCCAAGTTTTGAACGGCTAAGGCAATGACCCCGTCAATCGCTCCCCCATCCGCAGCTCGTTGATTCCACTTCAACGCCTCCCGGTAATCAACCGCAACCGCGCTCCCGGCGAGATACAAGCGACCAAGCGTAACTTGCGATTGTCTCTCACCAAGATCAGCCGCTTTTCGATACCATTCAATCGCTTTGCTCACGTCCTTTTGGGTACCGACTCCTTGTAAATAGCATGCTCCAAGCCGATCCATGCCGGCGATGTCACCCGCTTCCGCAGATTTCACTGCCCAGGAAAAAACTTGCTGTGCGTACTTGCCCGGCTCCCTCGAGTTGCTGAGAGTGTCGCACCAAAAGGCCATGGCATGCGAATCTCCCGCCTCGGCGTCTTTCTGCAAGAGTGGAATAGATTGCTGGAGGAACTCACTTGCTTTCTCAAGATCCTTAGTCACGCCTTCGCCAACGAAGTACATGAGCATCATCCATCGAGTCCCAACGCTATCGCCTGACTCTGCCGCTTTCTTGAACCATTGAAAAGCAGCTTCTCGCTTGGGTTTATAATCGCGAGGACTGCGCTCAATCATTCCCATCCAAGTCATCGACCGGGCATCGCCCAGTTTGATAGCCTCTTCAAACGCCGCCCGGGCTTTGGCTTCCTCGCCCTTGTAGTAGAACTCGATGCCCGCTTTTCGTTTTGCCTCAGCCATCGATGGCGCAGGGGCGGACGCCTGAGCCGCTTGCATCGGCAAAGCCGATTGCAACAAAGAGACTGGATCGCTCACACCCCCAACGAAGCCGGTTAACTGGGATGCGAGTACTACTGAAAGAGAAAACGCCGACAACGCCATGACTCAATTCCTTTGAGTCATGATACGAGCCTTTCGGTTACTTTAATTTTCGTTAACAGGAAATTACGAACCGTATCGTCTTAGATAACGATAAACATGCGGAAACCAAGGACCGCTAAACCCGACGTTCCACGCGTAACTCGATACTTCCCAGCCGAATCACATCGCCCGGACCCAGCAGCGTGCGCATATTTACCCCGAGCTTGATATCGTTGATCTTTGTGCCGTTGGTGCTACCAGTATCCGTCACATAAACCGAGTCCTCGGTGATCTCAATCAGCCCATGTCGACCCGAAACGTACGGATCGGTGATCGAGACGTCGTTCTCCGGCTTCCGACCAAACGTGTTCTCGCCCAGTCGAAGCGGCCAAGACTGATCGTTCCCAACCAGCTTCGCGGGAGCGTCGTCGACCGTAGGTGCCGTGCTGATGGCGGCCGTGCGATTGCCACCAAAGGTCTGGGTTTTGTTTCCTCCGACCCCGCCAGGGACCTCATAGACTGCCTCGAACCCACCAAAGCTCAGCTTCACCCCAGGTTCCAGTGCAACCCGCTCGCCGGGGAACAGCTTCCGATCGTCCACCTTTGTTCCGTTTGTGGAACCTAGGTCTTCTAGGTAAGCGACGCCATCCTCCAGTGTCATTTGAGCGTGACGACGGCTGACCTTGCCGTCCACGAACGCAATGTCTCCCTCTCGACCAATAACCGTCAAGCCCGGACGCAGAGGATGCTCCCGACCGGAAGAATCGAGCAAGAACGGCAACTGAACGGCTGGGGCACCAAATGCGTCATCCGGAAGAGCCCGATCAAAGATGAGCCCGCACTCCACGCAAAAGATGACTCCGCCCGGGTTGAACGTCTTACAGATAGGACACTGAACGGGCTTGATCGTCTGCGTAAGGTTCAGCGAGGGCATGTTGCCCATCACCGTTTTGTTTGGATCAGCCACAGGCGCGGCGCCCATCACGGTCCGGTTGGGATCTGCGGAAAGCATCTGTGTGCGATTTGAGTCCATATGTTTCTTCACCCTAACGACGGGATTCGCGCCTAAAAGAATTCACCCGTTCCCACTTATTCATCGGCGATAAAGCCTAGTTTCTGTCGAAGCTCCGCTTCATTGCCTTCGATTCGGAAGATCTTCTCTCGACCCGAATCACCTCGAACGAGCCTGAGCGAACTTTTGGCGATGCCCAAATGCTTTGCGAGCAACGCGCAGATGGCTTCGTTCGCTTCCCCATCCACGGGCGGCACGGTCGTGTAAACGTGGACAACGGCGTCCTTCAACACCACCGTGTTTCGACTTGCCCTAGGATGGGCGCGAATTGTGAGGTCAAACGTTGCCACGGCTCTTACTTGCCGTCTAGCTTCTTTTTCGCCCGCTCGATATTTGCTTTTGCGGGAAGATCGTCTGGATACACCTTCAGCTGCATCTCCCAAACCCGGATGGCATCTTTGATCTTGCCCAGCCGTTCGTAAGCTTTTGCGCAGGTGCGGAAGCTGTTTGCATCCGGCGCAGGCTTCATCGTGAGCGTCGGTTCCAGGATAGAGATCACCTTCTCGTACTGCTTCTTCTGATTGTAGAGAAAGGCGAGCGGGTAGCGGACGTTCGGGTTCTTCGGGTCTACCTTGATGAACTTTTCGTAAACCTCAATCGCCTCCTCCGTCTCTTTCACGTTCTCAAGCATCCACCCCAAGTCGGTGGCCATCTCGTAATCCTTTGGCGAAAGGTGCCAGCGAGCGCGCAACAGAGAAATGACCCGAGGAAACTCGCCGTTCTCGAACCAAACGTCCACTTGACGCACTAGCCGAAGGTCGACATGCTCCCAAACTCGATCGACGACCTGCTCGTCGTTGAGAACGATAGGAGGTTCCGACTTTTGCGCGGATGCCATGGACGCACCAAAGGCGAGCGTGCCAAGGACACATACCGTTGCGGAAGTTCGAATCAGTCGGAACATTATTTTCACTATACGCTCCCCGGCCGTTTTACCGGCTGAAGCCGCTCTCTACGTATGATATTCGGCGTTGATACGGACGTATCCGTATCCGAAATCACAGGTGTAGTAAATCGCCGCTTCGCCACTGTCGCCAAAGGAGAGGTCGATCACAACGTGCTCGCACTCCAGTTCCGCCGAGACCTTTGCCGGATCAAACGTCGCAGGTTCGCCGTTGGCGAAAATCAGATGCTCCACGCCCGACTTCCCTTTCAACGTGAGACGAGCCGTCGAAACGTCGACGTTCGCTCCCGATCGTCCCGCCGCCGCGACAATGCGTCCCCAGTTAGGATCGTTGCCGAACATCGCCGTCTTGACCAAGGGCGACTCCGCAATGGTCTTCGCGACCAACTTTGGATCGGACGAGCCCGAAACTCGAACTTCCACGAGCTTCGTGGCACCCTCGCCATCTCTGGCCACCTGTTTGGCTAAATCTAGCGCAACCGCGTTCACCAGTCTTTGGAACTGATCCTGAGTTGGCTTGACGCCCGACTCGCCGCTCGCCATCAACGCCAACAGGTCGTTGGTCGAGGTGTCTCCATCAACAGTCAGACGGTTAAACGATTGATCTGCCGCCGCTTTCAAGACCGGATAGAGATCCTCTTCCGGAGCTTTGAAGTCGGTGAGCACGTAGGCAAGCATGGTCGCCATGTTGGGGGCGATCATCCCCGAGCCCTTCGCAAAGCCCACCACGGTCGGAACGTCTTTCGGAGCTTGCCCCGCCTCTCTCGGCGATGCCAAGCGAACGGTATCGCCTTCCAGCCAAGCAACTGCCCACTTCTCAACCAGGTCGGTGGTGAGGATGGCCTCCATGAAAGCCTTTGCGTCCGAGCCTAACGCCTGAGAGGCGCCAACGATGCCCCGCTCGACCTTTTGCATGTCGAGTTTCTGGCCGATCACGCCCGTCGAGCAGACGAGGATCGGACCCGAAATTTGACCGTGTAAGGCGGCGAGGTCCACCATTCGGCGAGCATCGCGGAAGCCCTGCTCACCCGTGGCGCAGTTGGCGTTTCCGCTGTTCACTACAACCGCCTGGGCAAGACCGGAGTTCTTTCCGCCAAGCTGTTCCAGCGTGACTTCAATAGGAGCCGCCCGAAACTGGTTCTGGGTGACAACAACGGCCGCCGGGATAGGCTTGTCGGCAACAATAAGCCCGACGTCTTTTCGCTTATTCTTAAGCCCGCATTGAAACCCCGCGACTCGAAAACCCTTGGGAATCATGGCCACACCCCGTGTCGAGGCAACCCTAGCGTTTCTTCCCATCCAAGCATCAGATTCATGTTCTGAATCGCCTGTCCGGAAGCACCCTTCACCAAGTTATCAATGGCCGAAGAGATCACGGCGTATCCGGTGTTCTCGTCGTAAGTTGGATAGATGTCGCACCTGTTCGAGCCTAGAACCTGCTTTGTAGAAGGCGGAGCGGTGACCACACGCACGAACGGATAATCGTTGGCGACCGCCTGGAAAGCGTGCTTCACCGCGCTGAGACCCACACCCGGTTTCAGCGGCACGTGAACCGTCGCCTCGATCCCCCTTGGCTGCGGAATCAAGTGCGGCGTGAACCGCACTCGACCACCAAAAGACTGCTCGATTTCGGGCACGTGTCGATGCCCAGTGGCGGCATAGGCTCTAAAGTCGCCTGTGATCTCCGTGAAAAGGTAGGCGGTATCGGCCTTGCCTCGTCCGGCGCCGGATACTCCACTCTTCGCGTCGATCACCGGAATCGCGTTCTCCGCGAGCAACTCGCCCTGCATCAACGGGGCAAGAGCCAACATGGTCGCCGTTGGATAACAGCCAGGATTCGCCACGATGTTCGCATGACGTAAGCGCATCCGGTCGACCAGTTCGGGAATGGAGTAGAGGACTCGTAGCGGAGTGACCGAATCGTGATGCCAGCCAAACGCCATCGCGCTCTCTTCCGAAAGGATGGGGTGGGGGCGACCGTAAACTCGCTCGTACAACCCGATATCAGTCAGGCGGAAATCCGCGCTGAGGTCGATCACCCGAATTCCTCGTTCAACAAGGGTTCTTGCCAAGTTTCCGGCGAGACCTGCCTCTAGGCAAAGAAACACCACATTTGCCTGAGTGATCTCCGGGTCGAACTCGGTGATCATCATTTCGGTGTCCAGCCAAGGGCAAACGTCGTTGAGACGGCGCCCGGCGGTACGGTGTCCAGTCACTTCGATCACCTCTGCAAGCGGATGGTTGGCTAGCAGTCGAAACAACTCGGCTCCGGTGTAACCCGAAGCTCCAACAATGGACACCTTTAAAATTTCTTTCACCGAATCCTCAAGATACCTTTCGAAGGCTCAACTGAACCTAACGATCAAGGGCACTAGCGAAATACCCCTAAGCGGTATTCAAGGTTATTCAACCAATTGGTTTGTAGAGCTTTTTAACTACAGTGGTCAATGTTAAGGAACCGAACCCGGTTCGCATCGCATTGAGATATCATGTGAGTGAGATGAAAATGTTCTGGACCCTTGCGGTCGCTGCCATCGCTTGTGGCGCTTTCGCCCAAGCCACCGCTGAGAAGAAAGAGTGCTGCCAGTCCAAGGCCGTGAAGGTCTCCACGAAGGTGCAAGCCAAGGAATCCTGCTGCCAAGAGAAGGCTGCTAAGGCCGTTAAGGTTTCGACCAAGGTCCAAGCAAAGGAAGCTTGTGCAACCCCCGGCGCCAAGTCCGAGTGCTGCAACACCGCAGGTAAGCCTGCATTCTTCAAGGTTTTCGTTTCCAACGAAGGCTACAAGTTCTTCGGCTGCAAGGACTCCGCAAAGAAGGGTCGAGAGACTTTCGTTGCAGAAGGCAAGACCGTTGGTTCCATCCAAAAGGTCACTTCCAAGAAGTCCATCGGCTAAGTCCAACAACTTTGCCTTCCGGCTCATCAATTCATCGATGAGTTCGGGTTGGTAGACTCAAAGCGCCTGTCCTTTTTAAGGTCAGGCGTTTTTTGCATCCGATCATGACTCGCACTTTCGCCGCCGCCGATATTGGAAGTAACACCGCTCACTTATTGGTTGCGGCCAGCAATGGCGAACTGGTCATGCGGGTGGACAACCTCAACGAATGGATTCCTCTAGGGGAAGTGGTTGCCCGGCAAGGAGAGATTCCGAAAGACGTTATCGAACAGATCGTCTTCGCCATGAGAGAGTTTCGCCGAGTGGCGGAGCAAAAGAAAGCCGAGGTGCTTTACGTGTTCGCCACCGAGGGGATGCGCATTGCGAGAAACCACGACGCCGTTCTGAAGAAGGTCCTAAAGGAAACCGGGGTCAAGGTCGAAATCATCTCCCCCGAGCGAGAGTCGGAACTTTCATTCCGGGGCGTGATGTTGGACACGCGCAACTTCGACGCTTCCCTCTTATTCGAAGTGGGTGGCGGAAGCGCGCAAATCGCCGAGATATCGGGGAATAAGTTGGGCAACCGAGTCTCGTTGCCGCTCGGCACAGGCCGCATCATCGCCGAATCCGGGCTGACCAATCCTTGCCCCGAATACGCCTTGAAAGCCGCTCAGAACTACATTCGAGTCCAGCTCGAAAGGATTCCTTTCCCACAGAAAGCGGAACTCGCCGTCATCAGTGGAGGCGTTGGCCGTGGACTTTGGCGAGCCTTGCACCCCGACGGCGAAAAGCGTTTGTCGCTGTACGAAATCGACTACCTGCGCCGATCCGTCACCGACCTCTCGCCGGACAGAATCACGAGCCGCTTTGGCGTCAAGCCCAAACGAGCGAGCACCTTGCTTCCGGGATCGATTGTCTATGGTGAAATCATGCGCTTCTTTGGTCTGGAGCAAGCCGTCGTCAGTGAATTCGGAGTTCGTGAGGGAGCGGTGCTAGAACTCGCCTCCGCCAAGGTCCCGTAACGAAGAGCCTCTTTTTCGCGATGAAGCCAAAATCTAGTAAAAAATCAACGAAAGTGGTCGCACCTGCTCCTTCCGAGAGCTTGGTCCCCGGAAGCACGGCGGAAGAGCAGCCGATCGAATACCCTCGGTACGTCAACCGCGAGCTTTCATGGCTCCAGTTCAATCGACGCGTCTTTGAAGAGGCCGCCAACCCGGCGAATCCGGTTTTGGAGCGACTCAAATTCCTGGCGATCTTTGAGAGCAACTTGGACGAGTTCTACATGGTCCGAGTCAGCGGTCTGATCGAACAGTTCGAGGCGGGACTCCTGGAAACCTCTCCCGATGGGCTCTCTCCGAACGACCAGTTGGAGCTCATTTCTCAAACCGCAGAACCTCTCCGACAACGGGCCGGACAGATTTACGCGCAAGACCTCGTGCCGCTCCTCGCGAAGTCCGGCATCGCGATTCGCAAAGTCGACGAGCTCACGGAACGGCAGAAGGACGATCTAGAAAAGCGATTCCTGAACGAGATTTTCCCGCTGTGCACCCCGCTGATGCTCCATCCGGCACCCTCGCTGCCGTTCATCTCCAACCGAAGCCTCAATATTGCCATCGAGCTTGAAGACTCTGGTGGAGAGATGCGCCTGGCTAGGGTGAAGGTTCCGACCGTCATCCCCCGATCGATCAAGATTTCTGAGCGCAAGAATGAGTTCGTCCTCATCGAGGATCTCATCATCGCCAATCTCAAGCACCTCTTCCCTGGTGTCTCGGTAAAGGGCGCTCACGTGTTTCGAGTGGTGCGCGATGCAGACGTAGAAATCCGCGAAGTCGAGGCAGCCGACCTAATTTCCACGATCGAAGAGACGATCCGGCTGAGGCGATTCGGAGACCCCGTGCTTCTAGAAGTCCCGCACTCGATGCCCGACTCCATTCGCAACCTACTGAGAAGACTTCTCCAACTCGACGATGATGATGTGTTCGTGATCGAAGGGATCATCGGGTTCGACGTGTTCTGGGAGTTGGCTCGTATCGATCGGCCCTCGTTGCGCTACACGCCGCACATTCCCTATCTCTCCGATGCCCTTGCGAGCAGCCAAGGAATTTTTGAGACCGTTTCTTCAAAGGAGCTACTCCTCCACCACCCGTACGACTCCTTCCGACCGATTGAAGAACTCGTTGCCAGTGGAACGCGCGATCCCAACGTGTTCGGCATCAAGCAAACCCTCTACCGGGTGGGCAAAGAGTCTCCAATCGTCGAGAGCTTGCTGGATGCAGCGGAAGCGGGCAAACAGGTAGCGGCGATGGTCGAGCTCAAGGCTCGATTCGATGAGAGCAATAACCTCGTCTGGGCTCGGACTCTGGAACGGGCGGGCGTCCACGTCACTTACGGCTTCGCCGAGATGAAGACCCACGCCAAGTTGTGTCTGATCGTTCGCCGTGAAGGCAAAGGGCTCAAGCTGTATGCCCACATCGGCACGGGCAACTATAACCCCGCAACCGCTCGGCTATACACCGACCTTAGCTTGCTCACCACCGACAAAGAGATCACCCAAGACATTCTGGAGCTCTTCAACTACCTCACCGGTTTCAGCAAGCAAGCCGGATACCGCAAACTGCTGGTCGCACCGACCAACTTGCGAGAAGGCATCCTGGATCGAGTAGATCGCGAAATCCTGAACGCGAAGAAGGGCAAACCCGCACGCATCACGTTCAAGGTCAACTCCCTTGTCGACCCAGAGATCATTGATGCCCTCTACGAGGCTTCTCAGGCGGGTGTTGAGGCCGAACTGCTAGTACGGGGCATCTGCTGCCTCCGCCCGGGCGTACCGGGCCTCTCCGAGAACATACGGGTACTCAGCGTGGTGGGCCGATTCCTGGAGCACAGCCGCATTTACTGGTTCGAGAACGCGGGCAAACCCGAGGTCTACATTGGTAGTGCGGACGCCATGAGGCGCAACCTGGACCGTCGTGTGGAGGTGCTTGCCCCAGTTGAGAGTCCGCGCCTGATCAAACATCTCCGCGAGAAGATTCTCGACATCTGTCTCAAGGACACGGTCAAGGCTTGGAAAATGTTGCCCTCGGGCGATTACGAGCGGGTTCAGTCTGGCGAGGAGAAGCCGTTTGACTCGCAACAATGGTTCCTGAAGCATCCCGCTTCCCGAGACCTGATTCAGCCAAGCGCCGCCCCGCGGAATCGCAAGTAAGCAAAAAGAAAAGCGCCTCTTTCCGAGACCGGAAAGAGGCGCTTTTTATCTTTTGGCCCTTAGAACCGAGACTTCACAAGCTCGTGGGCTTTCTTTGCCTGAAGGTCGGAATCCAGTTCACCGGGGCGATACTGCTTCGTCTCGTCTGGCTTCACTTCGATGTCCGGCATGAGTCCACCGCTGATGTAGGCACCGTCTTCATCGACCTTTCGGTTGATGTACTCGCCATTCGGCAAGTAGTACTTCGCGATCGTCAGCTTCACGCCCGCTCCGTCGGTGAGATCGATGACGGTTTGGACCGAAGCCTTTCCGTAAGTTTTCTCACCCATGATGGTGGCGCGCTTGTAGTCTCGCATGACGCCGGCGAAGATTTCTGCCGCACTGGCCGAATCTTCGTTCACCAGAACAACGATCGGATACTTGGTGTCTTGCACCTCGCCTCGACGCGTCTTTTCGTATTCGATAACCGGCTTCTTCTCGGTCGGGCTCGTGAACGTCGGCTCCGCCCGCATTTCCATCTTGATCACGACTTTGCTGTCGAACCATCGGCTGAGCATCTTCGAAGCCGCTTCCAATCGACCGCCGGGGTTACCCCGCATGTCGATGATCAGCCCCTTCATGCCTTGTGATTCGAGCTTGGTGATGGCTTGCTCAAACTGCATCGGAGTCGGCACGCTAAAGGAATAAACCTGGACAAATCCGACGTTGTCGGGGAGCATCTTGCCCTCCACCGTTGGGGTGGTGATTTGGGCGCGCCGCACGACCATCGTTATCGGTTTTTCTTGGCCGATCCGCATGACCGTGAGCTTCACCGTCGTGCCTTCTTTTCCTTTGATTTTCGAGACGATGTAGTCGGTGGTTTTGCCCGACATCACCACGTCATCGACTGCGGTGATCACGTCGCCTTCCTTCAGACCCGCTTTAAACGCGGGCGCGTCTTGGAATACGGTCGCGACCTTTGCGCCCAGAGGATCCTCGCCCAATTTGGCGCCGATTCCAAAGAAGTTGCCCTCGATCTCCGAGTTGAACGCCTCGGCTGTTCGAGGCTCAAAGTAGTTGGTATGGGGGTCGCCCAGCGCCGCGACCATCCCTTCCATCGCCGCATACTTCAGCTTCTTGGGGTCCACCTTGCTGCGGTGATTGGTGAGGATGCGATCAAAGTTCTCTTGGAACGCCCCCTCAGCAGACATGCTCGGCGAGGTCGCCCGGATGCCCTGCAGAAGATTGATGCCGCCCGGTCGAGAGCCGGACTGCATGTCCTTCCACCCGTATCCGAAACCAAAACAAGCTCCGAGAGCCACCACGTAAAGAGCGCCTCTCAACACATTTGCAACACCGAATTTCATGGTTTACTCGCCCCCCTTCTGGGTGGTTTTCCCGACGGGTGCTTTGCTACCCGCTTTCTTTTCCGCCGCCTTTTGTCCACTCGGCGTGTTAGAGGCTCGGTATCCGCCGATGGCAAGCGAGTAGCCGCTTCCGTCCGGCAGTTGGACCAGTTCCGTGACCGCGAGGTCGATCTTTCCGCCAGAAGCGACCCTCTGAGCTTGCCGACCCATCATGCCACCCGTCACCTTCGCCTTGGTAAAAGCGCTCAGAGCGGTAGCGAGTTGCTCCGCCGCATCTCGCGTGGAGGCATCGACAATGAGCTTCAACTTCGGAGGGGATGCGTTCCCCTTCTTCACTTCAAGGGGCAATGCGGCACGAGCCCTTTCAGAAACGATCTCACCGTACTTTCCAGGAGGAACCAGCACCTCCAGGCATCGACGCATGGTGTCGTGGTCCCCGAGCACGTTGTTTCGCAGGTCGATGGTGACCTCCGACTTGCCTTGGATCGCGGTTTTGAGTGCTTCGTCCACCTTGCCATAAAGCGGAAGTCGCACTTCGTTGCCCTTCACCAAGAAGCCCGGCATTTCTGAAGGACCCTTCTCTACCGTGAAATTCAACATTTGAGGCTTGCCGTTACTTGCCTTGCGCTCGATCCTGAGCTTGACGCTCCCGCTCGCGCCAACGGTCAAGCGCTCCCGAGCGCGAACCGGCATCACCGACTTGTCGAGCAGCGTTCGCACCCGCAGGCGCTCTTTGTTCAACTCTTCGAAGGTCAGCTTCTTGGCCTGCCACTGACGCCGCATCTCGGTGAACTTCAAAAGTTCTTGGCTGTTGTAAACCCAGTGATCATCCAACGAGTTGATGACGTCGCCTTCTTGAATGCCCGCTTTTGCCGCCGGACCGTTTGGCGTTAACGCAACGACCGTGAGTCGCGGAAGCTGAACCTTGGCTAGGTCGCCTTCTTCCTCTGCTTCGGCCTCTTCTTCTTCCGACTGAGGTGGCAACACCGATCCACCCTCAAAATCGAGATAAACGCCGATGCCTTCGTACATTCCTTGGCGCATCTTCTTGAAGGCGGCGAACTCTTCCTTCGAGAAGAATCGAGAGTCCACGTCGCGGAGTCCGGCAATCATTCCTCGAACCGCACCGGAGAGCAGTTTCGCGTCGGATTCAATGTCTTCGACGTAGTACGCCTTCAGAATCTCGGTGACCGAGCGGAAGTAGTCGCTCTCGGCTATCTCACGCTTGTCGCTGCGTGATGCGAGCAAGGTGGACCAATGCTGATCCTTCAGCGTTTGCCGAAGGTCTTGCGCTTCTCGCACTTTCAACCCCGTCAATACCGCCACGAAGCCGCCGCTCAATAGGAGGGCGGCGGTCAAACTCTTTGTGCCCGCATTCATGCTCAATTTACTTCTAGGACATTTAACAACGGTTTGGTGCCAATCGGTTCGAAGTTATTCGCCGTTGATGCGACCGTCTATCTTTTGAATCCGCGCTAGGTGCCTAGGACCGTCACTTGGAGTGGCCGTTAAAAATGCCCGTACGACAAACGCCGCTTGTTCGGTTCCCAAAACTCGCGCCCCCAAGCACAGGATATTTGCGTGGTTGTGCTCGCGAGCCATGGTCGCCATGAACTCGGTGGTGCACAAAGCGGCTCGAACGCCGGGATGACGGTTGGCCCGAATCGAGATCCCGATACCGGTTCCGCAAATGAGGATGCCCAGATCGGCCTCGCCGAAGTTCAACACCTTCACTGCCGCGTCTGCCGCGTCGGGATAGTCGTAGCTATCTGGTGAACTGGCTCCGACTTGAATAACCGTGTGCCCTTCCGATTCCAACCTCTCCGCAAGGAAGTGCCGAAGGTCTAAGGCGGCATGATCTGATCCCAGAACCAGTTTCATCGAGAACCTTCCCGTAAGCCTTGAAGGGCCGTCTTTACGCTCGGCGCGGGATTCTTGCCCCATGCTTCGATCACCTGTGGCGAGACTGTGAGCTTCTTTTCTCGAACGAGCGAGATGAGCGCCTTGATCACGAACGGGTGTTTGTCACCGAACAAGTTCTGAACTTCGCCCGGATCGACTTGACCAAGTTTCCCAAGTGCAAGTGCGGCTTCCGCTCGGACGCTGGGCGAGAGATCGACCACGGCCGATTGAAGGACCGGGCGAGCCTCTTCTGCCGAGAGAGCGGTTGGAATCTCAGCTACGAGACGAACCCGGACTCCGACGCTATCGTCTTTGATCCCCTTCGCACCCTCGGCACGAATCTTCGGTTCTTTGGAGCCTAGTAGCCGTTTGTAGCCAGTGAATCGGACCTGGTCGCTTGGGTCGTTGATCGAAAGGAAAAGGAGCTTCTTCTGGGCAAACTCGACATCATCCGCATCCGCCGCCTCGATAGCAGCCAGCCGCACCTCGGGGTCGTCTTGAATGGAGAAAGTGACCCGGAATCGGTTGGCTCGCTCCGATCCAAACACTCCCAGCGAGCGGGTAGCCGTCGCTCGGAGCCGAACGTTTGCTCGACCAACGAGCCCACCAAAATCGTTGATGAGGGAGGCGTCTTTTCTCACCTCTATGTTTTGGCGTCTGACCAATTCTTCGACTGCAATCAGACGACCATGTTCGATGGGGGCAGTTCGAATGAGACCCCGGAGCAGAGCGGTGGCTGCTTCGCCATCGATGGAACCCACACACCGGATTGCCGCTTCCGCCGTGGGAGGCACGATCTCTTTGGTGAGTCGATCAAGGTCGGCGGGGATGGTTTTCAGACTCGCTCCCTCTAGTTTGCGGAGCGCCTGGTAGACCACTGTCAAAGGCTCGTCATTCTTGAGGAAATCAGCAAGTTTGGCATCCTTGTCTGGAATGGCCGCAAGCTGAGCAAGTCGGGAAAGAACCGGGTTAGCCGCTCGTTCCACTTTGGTGTCCTCGAACTTGAAGTCGGCATAGGCCCAAGAAAGCGCGCCAAGATCGGCCTTGCTGGCGAAGCGCTGAGACGGCGCGGCAACAATCTCAATCCGCTCCAGTCTGTCTCCCGCCTTTGCGACCTCGCTCAACGGCAGATACACCTTCCGCCATTTCCCATCCGCCGCCAGGGTTTCCCAGTTGAACGGCGAAGAAATCGCGCCGACTTCAAAGTCCACGTTTCGACCGCTTGTCGTTCGGAAGCGAACCGCAAACGCATCGCGGACAAACGTCTTCACTTCGAACGAGAAGTGCGAAGGCATCTCCTTGAGAAGAGGGAAACCTCCGGCAGGCTTAGGAAGAGCGAATCCTCCATCGCGGAACATGCTCTTCTCGATCACGGTGAGAACGTCGCCTTTCTCAGCGTCCTTCTCTACCGCCAATTCGAAGGGTGGCAGCACGGTCCCAAACACGGAACCTTCCGGCTCGCGCAGAGTCGGTCCACCGCCCCGATTCTCGGAATTGAGACGCTCCAAGGCTGCACCGTCCGGTTCTGCCCGTCCCAGGACGATCGCCTCATCTCCCTCGCCAACAAGTTGACCAAGAGCAGCAAGCGGAAGACCGGTGGATGCCAAATCTTTCTTGATCCCTTCGATGCCAACGTCGCCGAGTCGCAGAGCGAGTTGCTCGTAGATGCGCCGGAACAGTTCCAATTCCAGAACGGCCCCGCCCTGCTCAATTCCGGCAAGACCAACCGTCATGGCACTGAATCGCCCGAGCGACGGGCGATTATCGAAGATGGGTGAGATCGGTAGAGAGACTCCGGGACCCGCAACGAGTGCGATGTTCGCCGCGAACGGACCTCGGAAGATGCCATCCTCCGCCTCGAAAGTTCCCTGGTTGGTATGCGACTGGAAATAGCGGCGCAGGTCTTGTTCGGCGTTGTCCAGAGAGACAGGATCCCGCTCGAAGCGAATCGCCGGGTCAAGAATGATCTTGCCTTTGCTCCACGCGGCAACGAGGCCCGCGAGCCTGCCCAGACCCAAAATCAGGCGGTTCCGAGAATTGGTCTCAAAGCTGCCCCTCAAGACGTCGCGTCCGGGACCGGGCGTGTCGCGATATAACGCCGTGCGCTCGAAGATCACAAGGTTCAGCGGCAGTTTCAGAGCTTTCCCATCAACGGTGGGATATTCGAACTTGGAGAGATCGTAGCCAAGCGCGTACGGCGCGGGCCATTCCCGCTTGTCAACTTCGGCGTATCGAAATCCGGCGAACCCTCCGACCGCCGCATCGACGCCCGTTTTGGGGGCATCGAATCTCAGAGCAGCAGCGCCACTCCCCTGAACGGGAGTGCCTCCGCTCGTTGCAGCTTGAGGGGTTACGAGAAGAAAGGAATATGCGGCAACGAGCGGGAGAAGCGTCATAAATCAGTCCAGCAATTTATACAGACGGACATCGTGAGCAGATGTTGCATGCCCATCTCCCCGACTATAGTCCAAAGACGCCTTATGTCCAAATCCTGACAAGTCGGCGGGCAGCTTTCCAACCAACTCCAAAACGACCTTCTTGATCTTCTCCGAGTTCGACTTGAAGACTTCCAGAACGCTGTGGGCGTCAACTGCCTCGGCTCCGGCGTGGACTCCGCTGTCGTAGTCGGTGATTAACGAAATGTTGACAACGCCCATGCCAAGTTCGTGACAGAGGTAGGCCTCCGGATATTGGGTCATGTTGATAACTTCCCAACCCTGATTGTGGAACCAGGTGCTCTCTGACTTGGTGCTGAACCGGGGTCCTTGAATGACCACAACCGTGCCGCCATCGTGACAGACAATTCCGTTCTCTCGAATGGTCTCCACCGCCAGGCGTCGCAGTTCCTTGTCGTACATGTCTGCCGGAGAAACGTGCGTCACGATAGGCCCATCGTAGAACGTGTCCGCTCGGCCACTGGTGCGATCCACGAACTGGTCGCAAACCACAAAGTGACCCGGCTCGACGTGCCGTTGAAGCGATCCCGCCGCGCAGGGACTTACGATCACTTGGCAACCGAGCGAACGCATCGCCCAAACATTTGCCCGAAAGTTGATCTTGTGCGGAGGAAGGGTGTGGTGCCGACCGTGTCGAGGCAAGAAGGCCACTTTGCGACCCGCAACCTCGGCGAGGAACACCGAATCACTCGGCGCACCGTAAGGCGTGTCGACCTTAACTTCTTCGACGTTGGTAAGGAGGCTGTAAAAGCCTGAGCCACCAAAAACACCAATTTCAGCTACTTGTTTCAAATCAGATTTTCCTTAGAGAGATGCACAGAAGGCCTACGCATGGAAACGGGAGCGGCAAGGCGCTCCCGCTAAAAAGCAAACTTACTTGCCGACGGTGGACAAGTCGATGGTTAATCCGCGGTACACGGCATCGATAAGCTTGTCGACTCGGGCGCCCTTGCGAACAAGCACGTCTTGATCCAAGCCAAAGACTCGACCCACTTTCACGGCTTTGATCCCGCTGAAGCGAGCGTCTTTCAAGAAGTTCTTCGCATCGCCGCCAACGAACACCACGTCGGGGTTCTTCGACAAGATCATTTCGGCATTGATCGCTTCGAATTTGTCGGAATCCGGTCCAACAACCTCCGCACCGCACTCCTTCGCAACATCGGCAATAAAGCTCTTTGTTCCCGCGACCATGGACGATCCGTTCGGTCCGGACAGCACGAAGATCGCCTTTGGCGAAACCGCGGGCTTATCCCCTCTCACTCGCGACCAAGTCTTGTGGACGCGCTCGATGTAGTCGTTCATGTTGGTCTCAATCCCAACCGTGCCTGCGAAGCTCGCGAGCTCGCGTTCGTACTCCTTGAGTGTTTGGGCCTTGAACTCGAACGTCTGGAAACCCATCTCCTTGATCTTTTGAATGTCCTGATCGGAGTAAAGACCCTTGTCGTAGGCGACTAGGTCGGGGTTCAACTTCTGAATCGCTTCGTAGTTGGGCTTGACATCGGCGACGATCGGAATCTTGCTCACGCTCATCTCCGGATAGTCACACGCTGAGGTTCGACCAACCGGCTGAACCATGCCCGTCACGCAGACCTCGGTCACGCTCGGGCTGAGGCTAACAACGTTCTTGATGAACTTCGGCCTTGGGACTCCGCCTACCAGTTGGACCTTTCCACACCCGGACATCGAGAGACCGGCAACGGTGAGAGAAAGAACACCCAATATGGAGACAAGCGTTCGGGAACGGCGAGCCAAAGATCGCATATTGCTATTTTGATTGACCGGGACTTCAGATTGCTCAAAGGCGTCCATTGTTTGCGTTATCACCTTCTTCGGTTAGACCTTATTCGGTTCTACTCTTGGCAACGGTGATCAGGCGAGGATTGCTGAACTTGGAGATCACACCCTTCGAACCGAACGCGATCACCGAAATCTGGTAGTCGCCATCGGCGACATCTTCGGATAGATTCCATTCGAACGTTGTGCCCTTCACAGTGAAAGCTCGCAAGCATCGAGTGGGAAGGGTCTCCCCTTTCGCCTCGATGAGAATGAGTTCGACCCCGTAGGCTTGCGCCCCTTCGATCCCTTCCCATTCAACAATCAACCGCTGCCGAAACTTCGAACCCGTATTCGGGCGGATGAGTTCCACTCTGGGCATGGTTCCCGAAGGTGCAGCCGTTGTCGGCTTCTTTTCTGGCTCCTTTGAGGAACCTTGTTTGGTGGGAGTGGTCGGTTTTGGAGCCGGACCCTTTGGATCCACTAAAAACTTCGGTTCGCCGAGCCCAACCACACCTTCAAAATCAATTTTCAGGGCTTTCTTGCCTCGAACGTCGATGGTGAGGTCTTTCGGCTTGTCGCCCAGTTTGGGAGTGAGGTCCTCGACAAGATCACCGTCGAGACTAAGTACAACCCTTCCCATGGCGCTCGAACCCGTCTCCGAGGAATCTGGCACGCCTACTGAAACCTTAAAGTTCTGGGCTCCACTGGGGACGCTGTAGACCGCGAGTCGCTTGGCGGCGGAATCGGTCGTCACGCCGTTGGAGAAGATCACCCCACCCATCGAGAACTCTTCGACAAATCCGAAAGAGCCGACCAACGTGACAGGCTTCAGTGACTGCAATCCAATCTGAACAAGTTTCGATGCATTTTCTTGTACAGATCCTGCAAACGCTAATCCAACCGCGAGTGATGCCGCGACCAGCCCCATTCCGACTCGACTCACCTTCATAACGTGTCCATCCTACCGCTTCCGCCTTTTTTCAAGTGAATCGATCTCATTCGCCGCCACCACGAAGGTCTGGACCCGAGCCCGTTTTGGATTCAGTCCCCGTCTTTGGATCGGTAGGAGGGGCGGCCGAAGTCGATCCTGAATCTTCATCGTCTCCACGCAAGTCGATCGGCTTCTTTTCCGGCTCTCTCGGTTTCGTCTTTGATTCGCCTCCAGTTTCGCCCGGTTCGAGTGCTGGATCGGGGACGGTCGGATCCATCGCCGGATCGGTCGGGCCTAAATCGTTCGGAATCGGACTTGAGTAAGGGTCCGGCACTGGATCTTGCGGCATCGGAGGATTGTCATCTCGATAGGAATCGGCGGGCGCCTCGAAAGGAGGTGTCCGCTGTTCCAGCCCCTCATTGAGTCGAGGGTCGGTTGTGCGGCGCACCGCTTGAGCGTTCCCTCCGTCGGGTGTTGTGGGGTTCACAATCATCCGGTAGACGAGCGAGAGTCCAAGGAAGAAGATCGCTCCTGCAAAAACGGAGGCGATCACCAGCGCGGGGGTGTTCTTTGGATTCGACCACCACGGGTCCTGCTCCGATCCCTTTGAATCCGTTGGTGCCTTCTCTGCGCCCGCGACATTCGATGAAGAATCGCCACCGGTTGCCGCTGCCGAGGGTGCAACGCTAGATGGCTCGGTTGGGAACGCTTCCGCCGTCGATGCCTCATCTGCTAGGTCTTGCCCGTTTTCTTGCAAGTCAGGACGAGGGACAAATCGAATGCGTCCTTCGTCGTCAACGACGGGGTCAGCAATGCCAATGCACTCTCCCGCAGCGTTGTAGGTCAACATTCGCTCAACTCCAAAAGAGTCGCGTTCAAGGCGAGTGTAGGTTTCCGATTCACCCATCGTTACTGCTTGGACGGTTTCACCGCCCTCCTCCGTTTCGATCTTTGCAAAAACGACCGACTACAATGCGTAACGAATGAAGAAAGTCGATCGTGCCATCCTCTTTGCGACGCAAGCGCATGCAGGTCAATTTCGGGACGGCGAGGACGCTCTTCCTTACATCGTGCATCCCATCGAGGTGCTCACGAACCTCCGAGTGATCGGTGAGGTCACCGACCCCAAGCATCTGGCGGCGGCCGTTCTTCACGACGTGCTTGAGGAAACCACCGCCACCACCGACGAAATTGAGAAACAATTCGGCAAAACGGTACTCAAACTCGTCCGCGAGGTCACCCGACGAGAGCCATCCCTGGAAGAGATCGTCGGACTCTCGAAAGATGAAATCTGGTCTCTGCGAAGCCAAATGCTGCTGAACGAGATTCGGGGAATGGGCAAGAAAGCGCAGGCAATCAAACTGGCGGACCGACTCTCGAACTTGAATGAGGCAGCGCGCACGCGCAAAGGGAAAAGGCTTCGGCGATATCTGACCCAAACGGAAGAGATGCTTCAGATCATTTCGCCTTCGGTCAACCCACGACTTCATGAACGACTTCGCGCCCTCGTTTCCGAACTCACAGCCCAAAAGGGCGACAAGTCCCCGAAAACGATCAAAAACTCTTCGGATTGAACGAAAAGGGGTGTTTCCTCTGGTTTTTCCTGCCAAAATTTTAGGAGATTTCCCGAGATCGGCTCTTGTTGCCAATTCTACGGAATTCACTTCCATTACTCCAACACCATGGAACCAAGCAGTCATCGTCGATAGCGCTCACGTCTCGGTTTGAATCGCGGCGTGCCAAAGCGCCCCGCCAATCCCCAACGCCTTTGAGCGTCCGGGAACTCAAACCAAAGGAGACGAATCCCATGCGCACGGATGATCAAGCCCTAGAAGATCGACTCATCGAACTCGCCGACGTAAAGGAGCGAGACGTTATTCGTGAGGCGCTCGATGGCTATCACGAAAGCGAAATCGCGGACGCGATGACCCGAGTGGACACTGACGTCGCCCTTCACGTGCTCCAAAAGCTGGATGCCGAGACCACGGCGTACGTTCTCATTGAGTTGCCAACCGAAACCGCCCGGGCGATCATCACCGAACTTCCGGACGCGAGCATCGCGCACTATCTCGATATCCTCCCGATGGACGACGCCATCGAGCTCCGCGAGGAACTGGATCCGGAGCGATTCGAGTCGCTGCTGAACGTCATCCCCGAAGAAGACGCGCAAGAAATTCGGCGACTGTTGAGCTACCCCGAGGGTTCAGCCGGGCAGCTTCTCACCGAAGACTTCGTGGAAGTCAGCCCAGACGCCACGATGGCGGACGTCCTCAACGTTATCCGGCATACGTCGGATAGCGACTTCGAGACGGTCAATTACATTTATGTCCTCTCGGAAGATCGGCACCTGCTGGGCCTCCTCACCTTACGCCGAGTGATTCGGTCCGAGCCTGATCGAACCGCTCGCGAGGTCATGAACACCGAGCCCGTGACGGCACCCGTCACGATGCCGGAAGAAGATGTCGCCCGTCTGCTCGCGAAGTACGGATTCAGCGCGATCCCAGTGCTAGACGATCGCGGCCGAATGCTCGGGATTGTCACCGCGGATGACGCTCAAGAGGTTCTTGAAGAAGCCCAAACCGAGGATGTGCTCATGTTTGGTGGCGTTACGGGAGACGCCGAGGCGTATCTTTCGCTTTCCATTCTCGAGCTAGTTAAACGACGTTTGCCTTGGCTGGTCATTCTGTTCGTTGCTGAGTTCTTCACCGGGTCGGTTTTGCGCCACTACGTAGGGACCCAAGCCGATTCCGATCCAAACAACTCCCTCGGCATCATCGCCCGGCTCATGTTGTTCGTTCCCCTTCTGATTGGAGCAGGCGGAAACGCGGGAAGTCAGGTGACAACCACCATCACGCGAGCGCTCGCCCTTGGAGAGGTTCGGGCGAACGAATGGTTCAAGGTCATTCGCCGGGAGCTCAGCGTGGCTCTCATCATCGGTCTCACTTTAGGGTTCTTGGGCTTCTTGCGAACCAAGCTGCCGATCATTGGCTGGAACCAGCCCATGTATCTCGCCCTGGTTGTGGGGATCGCGATGCCCTGCATCATCATCTGGGCGGCAACGGTGGGCTCCGTCTTGCCGATCACGGCCAAGAAACTGGGCCAAGATCCAGCCGTGATGAGCGCACCGTTCATCTCGACCTTTGTCGACGCCACCGGGCTGATCATCTACTTCGAGGTTGCTCGGCGGGTTTTGGCGGCTTACGGACATCCGTTCTGACACCATCTGCGGGAAGCCCAGGCTCCGTGCATTCTTCTATTGCAAGGAATCAACTCGCTTCCCGTACCGCCCAGCAAAGATGCGGTGTAAAGTTAGGAGCATGCCGGGGCTAGCCGCATGGATGCGCACAACCACGACACTGTCGATCGTTTTATCGCTCCTGCTAGGACCCTCGTCTGTTAACGCCGCTCCAAAGCGCAAGCAGAAAAAGGCTCGTCCTTCGGTAAATCAAAAAGCTCCGAAGAAGGGCGAATGGATGCCCCCAAAAACAGGTCACCCGCTCGACGTGGTGCTCTCTCGCAGCGCAGTGGTGATGGAAGAGACCACGGGCAAGGTGTTGTGGTCTCGCGACAAAGATAAACCTCGCTACCCGGCGAGCACCACCAAGATTCTCACCACCCTTCTCTTCCTTGAGAAGACCAAGCCCGATGAAGTCATCGTTGCTCCGCCGGAGATTGAGACCATCGGCGAATCGAGCATGCACCTCAAGCCGGGCGAACGGGTTCGAGCCAAGTATTTGGCGTACGCGATGATGCTCCGCAGCGCCAACGATGGCTGTTATGCGGCGGCAAACCACGTTGCCGGATCGGTGCCCAAGTTTGTCGAGTTGATGAACGCCCGGGCGAAAGAGATCGGGTGCGAAAACACGGACTTTTACAACACGAACGGACTCAACGACGATCGCCACAAGACGTCGGCGTACGACCTTGCTCTCATGGGTCGTGAGGCAATGAAGAACGAGACCTTCCGGGAGATTGTCAAGACCCGAAAGAAGAAGATTGCTCGTAGCACCAACGTCAAAGACCTCTGGATGGTGAGCCGAAACAAGATTCTTTGGAAGGATCCCACCGCAGACGGCATCAAAACGGGTTGGACCATCCCGGCAGGTCACACTTATGTGGGCAGCGCCACGCGCGGAGGGATGCGGGTGATCACCTCCCTTCTCGATGATCGCTCGTGGCAGAAGTCGCACCTTGCCATGATCGACTGGGCCTTTAAGACCTATCGCCGAGAGCGATACAAGTCGGCGGGAGTAGTCGCCAAGTCTGACCTTGGACCCGGTGCCGAGCAACTGGACGGTGTCTTGCTCATCGACCGAGACGTCTTCGTGGTGGTACCGATCAAGCGTCCGAGAGTTTCCACCCGATTCGAGCCCAGTTTGACGACTCCCGAGGGCTTCACCCCGCCGGAAGGCACAACGTACGTGGGCGATTGGGTCATCGCTGACTCTGAGAAGTTTGAACAGAGGATTCCAGTTGCGCAAAGGAAAACCGGCCTCTTTGGTCCGAAGATCGACCCGGATACGGGCAAACCGGTTCCCGGCTCTAACGGCTTTAATAGTGCCGGAATAGGGTTTGGAATTGCCGCCCTTGGTCTCGGCGGGCTTTCCTACGCCATGCGGAACCGAGCGCGGAAGTTCTAGCCTCAGCGAGAACGGCGCTCATTCTGTCATAATGCAAATTCTCATCAGGGTCTGTGCATGAATCCGGGAGGATTCCTCTGCGCCATCCACGAAAAGGGCAAGTAGTTGAAGAACTAATTAGGAGCGTTCGAGAGAACCCTTCGCGAGCATTCCCAACCACGGCATCCACCCAACGGTAGATTGTTCCGTGTGCGCCCCGACTCCGTCCGAGAAGGACGCGGTCCGAAGATCGAATCGACTGCGACGAGAAAGTCAGGAAACATGAATCGAAAACCGAATAACGGCGGTCGCGATTTTAATCGCGGCGCACGCCCGTCCCGAGAAGGGGCCGGCGGCAACTTCAACAACCGAAACCAAGGTGGCAACTTTGGCAAGAGCCGAAGACCCTCTGGTGGTCCAGGCGGCCCTTCAAGAGGACCAGGCGGCGGAGCTGGTCGAGGACCCGGTGGAAACTCCTTCACCGATAAAGTTCGCGAAGCGGGCTTCCAAGAATCCATCGAACAGCGCGAAGCACGCGAGCGTAAGTACGGCAACCGAGGCGGAGATCGACCCAACTATGGTCGCCCGAACTCAGACCGACCTTACAACAACGATCGCGGCGGAGATAATCGCGGTGGAGACAACCGTGGCGGCGACAACCGTGGCGGCTACCAAGGTGGAGATCGAGGCGGCTACCGCGGCGGAGACAATCGCGGTGGTGATAACCGAGGCGGCTACCAAGGTGGCGACAATCGCGGCGGTGGATACGGCGGCAATCGGGATGACCGAGGACGCGGAGATCGACCTTACGGCGGAAACCGACCCTATGGCGACCGTGGCTCCAACGACCGACCGGGCTATGGCAATCGTGATAACCGAGGCGGCGATAATCGCGGCGGATTCAATCGAGACGGAGATCGCGGCGGCTATCGTGGCGGCGACAACCGGGGCGGCGACAATCGCGGCGGCTACCAAGGTGGAGATCGAGGCGGCTATCGTGGTGGTGACAACCGAGGCGGCGACAATCGCGGCGGCTACCAAGGCGGAGATCGACGACCGGGCTACGATCGATCCAACAATGATCGACCCAACAACGATCGACCAGGCTATGGTCGGTCGGGCGGAGATCGACCCGGCTACGGAAATCGACCCGGCTACGGAGATCGTCCGGGATACGGCAACCGAGACAATCGCGGCGACCGACCTGGTTATGGAGACAGACCCGGTTACGGCAATCGTGACAACCGTGGAGAGCGCCCGAACGGTGATCGACCTGGTTACGGCAACCGACCCGGTTACGGTGATCGACCCGGCTACGGCAACCGCGACAACCGTGGAGATCGACCTTATGGCGACCGACCTGCGGGTGATCGACCTCAACGGTCCGATAGACCTTACGGCGACCGACCGAATTACAACCGACCTTCCGGAGGCGATCGACCTTACAACCGAGACAACCGAGGAGAGCGACCCGCGTACGGCAATCGTGACAATCGTGGCGGCTACAACCGAGACGGCGGAAATCGAGACGGCGGCAATCGAGAAGGCGGAAATCGAAACGAGCGATTCAGCCGAGAACGAGAAGATCGTGCACCGGAACCGATGCGCGCACCTATTGCCGACGCAGCCGCAACCGAAGCCTACGAGGACAGCGACCGACTTCATGTTCGAATCGCAAAGTCGGGGCTCTGCTCTCGCCGAGCCGCTGAGCAACTCATCACCGAGGGCCGCGTTCAGGTCAACGGCGAAGTCGTTGAGCAACTCGGAACCAAGGTCACGGCCGAGGACGAGATCAAAGTCGACGGACAAATTCTTGGAATCGCGAAGAAGTACACCCTGCTGCTCAACAAGCCGATTGGAGTGGTGACAACCCTGAGCGACCCTCAAGGACGACCCACCATTTCAACATTCCTGCCCGATTACGGCGTTCAACTAAAACCGGTTGGCCGACTGGACAAGGACACGGACGGACTGATCCTCATCACGAACGACGGCGATCTTTCCCTGCGACTCATGCACCCACGATACGGGGTTGAAAAGACCTACCGTGCCGTAGTGGAAGGCGTTCCCGACGAGAAGCGATTGGATCGACTCCGAAAGGGTGTCTTCATCGAGACCGGAAAGACTTCTCCCGCGCAGGTCACCGTGATCCACGCAGAGGAAAAGAGCAACCGAACCACGCTTGAAATCTCGATTCACGAGGGCAAAAAGCGACAAGTGCGCCTGATGTGCGAAGCCATCGGTCACCCCGTGGACAAGCTGACTCGAATCAAGATCGGACCGTTCAACGTGAAGGGAATGAGACCCGGCGAGTGCCTCCTTCTTGGAAAGCAAGAAGTCGATAACCTCCGACGAATGGTCGGACTTGATCCTGAATAACAGAATCTAGTTCACGGCAAACCGTCAATAACAACAAAATAACGAGAGTCGTCGGTACACTGCCCGCAAAATGGCGTGGCTTTCTGATCCGGCGGCTCTCGTTGGTCTTTTGACCCTTACGTTGCTCGAGATCGTTCTCGGCATCGACAATATCATCTTCATCTCCATCGTTGCGGGCAAACTTCCCGAAGCCGAAAGAGAGAAGGCGAGAATTGTAGGTCTCTCGCTTGCGCTGGTCATGCGCATCCTTCTTCTGCTCTCCATTGGCTGGCTGGTCGGCTTGACCGCTCCCATTTTCACCCTGCCGTTCTTTAGCGAACAGCAGGCGGCAACGCTCACCGGCGAAGCGCTTAAGCACTACAAAGAGCAATTTGAAATCAGTGGTCGCGACCTCATTCTCGGCCTCGGTGGTCTTTTCCTCATCTACAAATCGGTGAAGGAAATTCACCACAAAATGGAAGGGCACGAAGAGACTAACGAGACAAAGGCAAAGGCGACCTTTGCCACCGTCATCGGTCAAATCCTTGTGCTAGACATCATCTTCTCGCTTGACTCGGTGATTACCGCTGTCGGCATGGTCAAAGACGTCGGAGTCATGATCACGGCGGTGATCATCTCGGTTGGATTCATGCTGGTCTACTCCGGGCACATTTCCAAGTTTGTAGACAAGCACCCGTCCATCAAGATGCTGGCTCTCGCCTTCTTGGTGCTCATCGGAACCAACCTCGTCGCAGAAGCAGGCGCTATTCACGTGGAGAAGGGCTACACCTACTTCGCCATGGCGTTTGCGGTGATTGTAGAAATGCTGAACATTCGGGTTCAAAAAGGGAAAGGGCGCGCTACGCACGCATAGACCCGCTCAATCTCCGTTTGGAGCACTCTTTGGGTCCTCTGGTCTCCGCCAGAGGACCCATTGTTGTTTGTCTTCCTAACAACACCGTACTGACCGGAATAGAAGTGCGTCTGTTATGCTGGAGAATGTCTATGAACCGCAATCTTGCGAATCGAATAAAGGCCATCGTAGGAGTTGCAGTTGCTGCGCTCACCGCGCTGGCATCTGCCCAAACCCTTTTGTCCAACTCGGGTGATTCCGTCACTCGAACCCGCGCTGTAGGACAAGCCGCCCAAAAGACGGCAAGCGCCATCAAGCAAAAGGCCCAACAAAAAGCCAAACTGCGCGAACAAGTTCGAAAGAACTCCGCCGCCGCGAAGGCTCCGAAGAAAGAAGCCGGTCGCCGAACCCTTTTGGTCGAGCAACCGAACGCGAAGACCCGCGCGATCCCGTTCTACTTCGGCTACCAGTTCCAGAACGCCCTTCTTTCGCTTGTGAACGAGGATAAGGAGCAGGCCATGAAGAACGTCGGAGGATTGGTTCGAACCTTCGAGGACACCCCTATCGCCGACGGTCTCAAGGAGATCATCAGCAACCTTGAGAAGGGCACCATCGATTGGGCGGGCAACCGAACCAAAATGACGGAGACCATCAACATCCTGGCATCGGCCTACCAGCAAACCGATAACGCAATGGCTTACAACTTCTCGGTTGGCGTCATTGTTTCCACAACCATCAACTTCATGCCGCTCTTGAACGACGCGAACGTGAAGACTCAAGTGGAAGAGTTGATTCAAGGGATGCAGAAGTCGATCCGCGAATCCATTTCCTCGCTGCCCGAGGGCGTGAGCACCGACCTGAAGTCGGCGCTTGAGACCTTTGCGAATTCGGCCGCTACGGTTGAGACGCTGAGCAAGTCCATCAACGCTCTGAACGCGGTTTACGCGAAAGAAGCCGAGCTTCAATAACGATCCGGGAACAGATCAGGCACCGTCAGGCTGGGAGGGCTGACGGTGCTTTTTAGTTTTAGGCCTTGCTGAAGCTTGCTTGAAAAGCTTCCAGACGTTCCAGGCGATGCGTCCGATCTTCCCACTCGGCGAGGCGCTGTTGAATCAATTTTTGAGTCTCTTGGTGTTTTTTGGAGAGCTCAAATACATCGTCACCCCCACCGGGAGTAGCCAATTTTCTTTCGATCTCGATCAGAAGAGTCTCGGCCTTTTCAACCGCCACTTCCGCCTCCGCAAGCTCCTTTTGGCGAACCGCAAGTTGCTTGGAAACGTCGCGTGGACTCAAGCCCGCGAACTCGGCAAACTCGTCCGGCTTAGCGTCTTCTACCTTCTGCGTTTGAGAAGACGACGCCGAGGCTTGTCCCGCATCCTTCATCATCCGGTCTCGATAATCTCGGTACCCACCCGGATACTGAATGACCCCTTCCTTGCGCACGTCAAGAATCTGATCTGCCACTTCAGAGAGCAGCCACCGATCGTGAGAGATGAGGAGCAGCGTCCCCTTGTACTCCCGCAAAATCTCGGCAAGCGCTTCTCGCGAGGCCATATCCAAGTGGTTCGTAGGCTCGTCGAGAACGAGTAGGTTCGGGTTGAGATTCGTGAGCCTTGCCAGCGAGAGTTTGTTCTTCTCACCCCCCGAAAGGGTTCGAATGGGCCGATAGACATCGTCCCCTTGAAGCAAGAACCGGCCCAGAAGGTTCCGCGCATCGGCGGGCTTCATGTCGTCATCCCAAACCAGGGTGTCCAACGGCGACTGCTCCGGATCAAGATCGGACGCGTCTTGCGTGAAGTAGCCGGCGACGACGTTCGATCCCAGTCGAACTTGCCCGTCGAGAGGGTCGATCACGCCCATGCAAGCTTTGATCAGCGTGGATTTACCCGCGCCATTCTGACCAATAATGCCCCATCGCTCGCCGATTCTCGCTGTCCAATCCAAATCTCGAATGAGGACGGTTTCTTCCCCGCCGTCCACAAAACCGACGTTCAGTCTCTTCGCTTCCAGAACCAGATCGCCGCTGCGTTTTGCGTCTCCAAAACCGCCTTTGATTCCCTTCTCGCCCTTCGGAGCTTCGACCTTGCCCTCAATCAGCCGGTTCATTTGCTTCAACCGACCTCTTGCCTGCGCCGTTCGCTGCGAGTTCATGAATCGCCGAACGTATTCGTCCAGCTTGGCGATCTCCATCTCTTGCCGCCGAGCGACCTCCGTGAGCCGCGCCTCTTCTTCCTCCTTGAGCTTCAGATACTTCCCAAACGGGCCGGGGTAAGCCGTCACGGACCCGTCTCGCATTTCGAGCACTCGTTGAGCCGTCGATTCTAGGAAGGTGCGGTCGTGACTGACCAGAAGCACCGCGCCGTGATAGCGCGTCACCCAGCTTTCCAACCATTCGGTGGCTTGAAGGTCCAGGTGGTTCGTAGGCTCGTCTAGGATCAGTAGATCCGGCTCTTCAAGAAGGATTCGCGCAATCGCAAGTCGAGTCTTCTCGCCGCCAGAAAGAACGTCGGTGGGCTTATCGAACTCATCCTCGGTGAAGCCGAGTCGTTTGAGAACCGTTCGAACATCCCGTTCGGCGCTGAATCCACTCGCCTCGTCGAAGTGCTCGTGGAGCATTGCGTACTCCTCAAGATCGTCGAGGTCTGCTTGGTCGGTCGATTCAAGCTTCTTGCTGAGCGTTTCAAGACGTTCGAGAAGGAGAAGTCGCTCTTCCGCGCCTTTCTCCGCTTCTTCCAAAACCGTGCGACCCGTGGTGACGGGCATTTCCTGCTTGAGATAGGCGATCTTGGCGCCTCGCTGGAATACGATCGCTCCTTCGTCGGGCTGGTATTGACCCACGAGCAGCTTCAAAAGGGTGGATTTTCCGGTGCCGTTCCGACCGACCAACGCGACCTTCTCGCCTCGTTCCAGGCGGAAGGTCACTCCGGTCAGAATCTCATCTGGCCCGAAGGATTTTTTAACGTTGGAAACAGAAACGAGCACAGGGAGAGTTTACTTTCCCCGTGCTCGTCTTCCCGTACTCAGGACCCCGTTGCTTGGACTACTCGAGCAGCGATTCTTCGGTGGGTTCGGGCTCGGCGGGTCGCTCTATGGCGAAAACGGACGCGTCGAACACGTTCTCGTTCATCTTCATTTGAAGCAGCGCGTCTTGCGTAGGAGCGCGATCAACCGAGATTTGAGCAATGGCCGACTTTGCGCCGTGGAGAATGATGTTCTCCATCTCTTGCACGTTCACCCCTTCACTCTTAAGCACGGCAAGGATGTGAGCCAGAACACCGACTCGGTCTAGGTGTCGAACGACGAGCAAGTGCGTGGCAACATCGGCGCGTTTGACGTTCACGACGTTGGGCACGACACCCGCATTGCGGTACTCGCGCACAATCCTCACGACCTCTGCGGCAATAGCCTCCTGCGCCTGCTGGGTACTGGCTCCGATGTGGTGCGTGCCGTAGACTCCGACCGCATCCTTGAGCGGGCCGTTGTACTCGCCCTCGCCGTACTCTGGCTCGTCATCAAAGACGTCCAGTCCGGCGCGAATGCCCTTGGAGTCGATCGCCGCGAGCAAGGCTGTCTGGTCGACCACCTCCCCGCGAGAGGTGTTGATGAACAGCGCACCGGGTCGCATCGCCTCAAAGAACGCTTTGTTAAGGAATCGGTTGGTGTCTGGCGTGAGAGCAACGTGTACCGAGATCACGTCGCTGAGCTTGGCGACCTCGATGACGGAGGTGGCTCGACCGATGCCGAGTGCGGCGGCGACGTCGGGGGTCATCCATCGCGAGTAAGCCACGACGTGCATGCCGAAAGCTTTGGCACGCGTGATCATCTCTTGACCAATGTTGCCCACCCCGATCAGCCCGAGCGTTCGACCGTGCAGCCCTCGTCCTTGGCTGAACTGCTTCTTGTTCCACTTTCCTTCCCGCATTTGAATGACGTTGTCTGGGATGAATCGGTCGAGACTGAGAATAAGGGCGAAAGCGAGCTCGGCAACCGCCTGAGAGTTTTTGCCTGGGCAGTTGGTGACCTGGATGCCCCGCTCGCTGGCGGCGGCTACATCGATGGTGTTAAAGCCCGCCCCGGCGCGAATAATGGCGCTCATGCGGCCGTTCATCATCTCTCGGGTCACCTTCGTGGAGCGAACCACCAAGACATCGCAGGCAGAGCTTTCAATCCGCTCGCCCAAAGCGTCGCCGCTCAGTTGCGGCTCGTACAAGACTTCAACGCCAAGCTTCTTGAGCCCATCTAACCCTGAATCTTCAAATTTATCTGCAACCAGAACAACCATGGAAGGGTTGGAGTCTACCGACCGAATGTTAAGGCGACTCTTGTTGGGAGCGTGGATTCCGGGGAGATCAAAACTTCGTTAGGAGGAATTCCCCCTTCGGGCGCTGCCAAGGTATTCTCTTTGTTCTATTCGCCGGGGTGGCGGAATGGTAGACGCGGCGGTCTCAAAAACCGCTTGTTCAAAAGGCAGTGTGGGTTCGAATCCCATCCCCGGTACCAAAAAGGATTCCATGCCACGGCATGGAATCCTTTTTGGTTTGGATTGGGTGAGAAGTCACCGGGTTCGCAGGAAGCGTGAGTGACTCCGGAGCGGAAGCGAGGGGGGCGCGCAGGAAGCGTGAGCGACTCCGAGCGTAAGCGAGGGAGAGACGCGCAGATTCCTGGCTGCGTCAGCAGGCGAACCTTCCGAAGCGGAGCGCCCATCCGATCCCCCGTGTATCGGTTCTTGGGTGAGAATTCCCCGGGTTCGCAAGAAGTGTGATCGGCAATGTGCCGGTTTCACCCGGACTTTCAGGAACGATCAACCTCGGAAGAGGGATATCTCCCCACCAATAAAGCCCGATAAAGTTGCCAGGAAAGGGGCCAAACTTGACCAAAATAGGCCCCCAAACGCAAGAATTCACGGTGATTCACGCTTCGTTTGGACAAATCACTGATACAGTGCCTCCATGCTTTCAAATTCAGCATTACGCATGGTTTTGGTTGGGGGAGTTCTTGCGGGGGCTTCGGCATCTCACGCCGTGGCTCTCGCCGGCGGCTTCAGCGAGACGACGGTTGTCGTCAACGCGAACGGCGCCACTCTCATCGACGAAGTAAACAACAGCTACTTCTACAACGATTCCGTGAGCGGAACCGGGGCGTTCCAGTACGACACCTACGGTTACACGAACAACGATGGCTCCAAGTTCATGCGGTCGTCGAGTGATGGATCGGCTTCCCCGAGCGGGAGCGCGACCGGACTCTACGGCAACGACTTCATCTTCACGTTCAAGAACGAAACGCTGGACCCGATCGACATCACGTTCGATCTTCTTCTCTACCGAGAGGGATCGGTTTCCGTAGACGACCAAGCAACCGAGTCGGCCTCGTTTGCGATGTACGGTGGTGCCGCCAAGTTGACCGGAGGCGTTTACGACTTCCGCACCGATAGCATCAACACCAACACAAATGCTCTTGTCGCCTTTTCGATGAGCCACAACTACCTGGCATCTTTCACCCTTCAACCGGATGAAGAAGCTGTCTTCGAAGTTTGGGCAAGTACCGAGTTTAACGTTTCCTCTGTTCCCGAGCCCGCTTCGATGGCTGCTTTGGGACTCGGCGCACTTGCGCTGGTGAAGCGACGACGCAAGTCGGCGTAATCGGTATCGGCCCTAGGTGCCGCTTGACAAACCTTGGGGGAGGGTCTGGAAACAGACCCTCTTTTTGTTTACCACTATCGGCCCAACTTTCATGGGTCAAGTTTCAGATCTAATGCCAAAGTGGATCGCCTTTTCCATTTCACTGGACAGCTAGTCACGAAGGCGTCTAGGAAGAGCATCGCTTCTAGATCTGCCGCTTAAGAAAAAAGCGTTGAGATTCAGGATCTCCTTCACCAGATGAAAACCCCACTAAATTTACTGGGTTTCTGGCTCTAAGAGACCTAAAGGTGGCTTCTGATAAAAATAAATAAAGAATCAGGCTTGCATCTGTAAATTTACGGATACAGTGAGTCTGTGCTTTCAAACTTTGCATTTCGAAATTTGGCAGTGGTAGGCGTTCTCGCCGCCGCATCGGTATCCTCGGCGGTCGCCACCGCTCAGGGGTTCACGCGAACCCAAGTGTCACTTGGCTTGAACGGAGCGTCGTTGCTTTCCACGACTAACCAGGACTACACCTACAACAATGAGATTTCCGGAACCGGACAATTCTCATCGAACACAGGGGGTTTCTTCAACTCCAACGCAGGGGTCTACGAGATGTTCTCAGAGACCTTTGCGACTGCGTCTCCCAACGGAATTGCGCGCGGCCTTTTCGGCCACGCCTTCATGTTCACACTCAAGAACGAAACGAGTAACGCTCTTTCAGTCGATTTCTCAGTCGAATTGGAGAGAGACGGGACAGCTTCAGTAGACAACTTGTCTTACGAAAAGGCGTGGGTAAACCTTTTTGGCGGGGCTGCAAAGCTCACCACGAATAACTACGACTTTCGAACCGACTCACTTGAAACCGATCCGAGCTACTTCGTTACCGGATCGTTCACTCATGACTACATGGCTAGTTTCACCCTCGATCCAAACGAAGAAGCAACGTTTGAAATCTGGGCGAGCACTGAGTCTTACGCGCGATCCGTAGTGCCAGAGCCTGCTTCCATGGCGACCTTGGCAGTGGGAGCGCTCGCGCTTCTGAAGCGACGACGTAAGTCGGCCTAAAGAAGAAAAGGGTTAAGCCTTTTGGGAGAGGGTCCGGAAACGGGCCCTCTTTTTTGTTTGGAGAAATGGCTTTAGGCCTCGGCCAACGCCGAAATGCTCTGCCCAATCTCCAACGCCTCCACTTCGACTGCTCGCACGCAACGAGCCGAGTGGACAGCGGTCAGCGGCACTACGGGCGGAAGCGAATCGCAAGCGGCTTGCTTCAATGCGCACCGAGGAGCAAACGCGCAGCCAGAAGGCAACTTCGCGAAGTCGGGCGGCGCGCCACCGATGGACTCCAGCTTGTCTTGCCCCGCCCTCGGCAGCGCACTGAGCAAAGAGCGCGTGTACGGGTGAGCCGCTTTACGAAGCACCTGCTCGGATGGTCCGACCTCTACGATTTGTCCGGCATAGAACACCGCGATTCGGTGCGAAACCGCCGCAATCGCGCCGATATCGTGAGAGATGAGCACCACTGCCGTGCCTTCCTTCTCTTGAAGTTCACGGAGCAACCGCAAAATCTGCGCCTGAAGGGTGACGTCCAGCGCCGTGGTCGGCTCGTCGGCAATGAGCACTTTGGGCTTGCAGGCAAACGCCATGGCAATCACTACGCGCTGCCTTTGTCCACCCGACATTTGGTGCGGAAACTTCTTGGCGCTCACTTCGGGGGTCGGCACGCCAACCTTGTCGAGCATGTCCACGCTGGCGGTCCATGCTTCGGCTTTGGACATCCCGGTGTGCAGTCGAAACGCCTCGGCAATCTGGTCGCCAACGCGCATCATCGGGTTCAAACTGGTGAACGGGTCTTGCATGACGAGGGCGATTTCCGACCCTCGAAACTCGCGATACTTCTTCTCCGGAAGCCCCACCAGCTCTTGACCGTTGAGCTTGATACTGCCCTTGGAGACTCGACCCGGGTGCTGCAGCATGCCCATGATCGCAAAACCCGTCATCGACTTTCCGCATCCGGATTCACCAACCACGCCCAGGGTCTGCCCCGCTTCCAGGTCAAAGTCCACGCCACGAATGATCTCGACGTCTCCAAACGCCACGTGCAGATCGCGAACTTCAAGCAGAGCCATTCCGGTCATTGTATCTTGTGCGGCGCCTGCAGACGAGAGCCGCTGCGATGAAGCGCTTGACTCGCCTACCAAACGTCAAAGATTGGACCCGGATGACTTCGTGCTGTTCCCGTCAGGACGAGTGAGCAAAGGAGAGGGACAACACCGAAACCGCCACCAAAACGTCCGGAGCGACCCAAATGAGAGCTCTTTTCGGCTCAGGACGGAAGGTCCTCTTTGCCATCGCCGCGACAATCAGGCCAGATCCAACGAGGGCTTGCAGCACCAGCGGGCCGACAAAAGCGATCTCCAGAAAGTTCTCCTCTACCCTCTCGTAAACGGGGTGTTGACTCGCGGAAACCATCCCCCGAGCTTTCGTTTTCAGCGTCTCAAAGCACAGCCAAACGCGATGCAGAAGGTGAAGAGCCAAGTGGAGCCAAAATCCCCACCCTTTCCATGGCGCAAGATAGGCGGCGGGCGCGATCGCCAAGTAGGTCGCAAATAGGATCAAGGCATCGTTTGGGTTCCCCATTGACTTCCCTTCGAACTCAAACAGTGGAACTTGCCGGGAAAGTTCCTAGGGTCGAACGGAAATTTGAAACAGTTCAACCATTTCTAGAAAGTCGGTGAACCCCAATCATAGGGTTCGGCAACGAACCTGATCAATCGTCGGAAACAACCATATTGCGATCCCGGGTGAACACCACGCTTTTTTCAATGGGTGGATTTGCGTTATCGAGCAAGATCGTCACGGAATCGCCACTAACCGGAGTCACGATGATCTTTTTCACCGCTTTTTCTTTCGCCAAAGGCACAAAGATTTGCTCGTTGTAGTTGGCGCTGATCTCGCGACTGATCGGCCCTACTCGTTTCCCATCGGCTGCGAGTTCTAGAACAACCGAGACCTTCACCGGATCACTCCATCGGTTGAGAACGTTGATCGTGACACCGTCCGCCTTGGGGACCGAACCGCATGCACCAAGACTCAATAAGATCCCGATGAGAATTACCGAACGGGACCAGAAAGCTAAGGTGAAACGAATCTTGGATGCACGAGAAGGCGAGTTGACTCGGAGCGGACAGGGGGCTTTCATTGGATTTCCGACTCAGACTTCATTTAAGACGGTTTTCTTGCTAGCAAGCAAATAGGCAGCGGCTTTGTTGCAAACAACCTTCCACCATTGCTTGAAAGCAGATTCGTCCGGCGAACCGAAAGCCCCAACGAGATTCCACCTTAGGATGTACACTTTCCGAACATGGGGGAGACCATCCGAGTTGTCGTCGCCGAAGACGAAGAAATGTACCGAAGGGCGATTGAGAAAACGCTCCGAGCGGTGAAAGATATTGAAGTAGTGGCGGTCTGTAAAGACGGTCAGGAGGCGCTGGATATCGCCCTTGCCGAGTCGCCAGACGTGCTGCTCACCGACGTTTCCATGCCCCGCATGAACGGCATCGAGCTCACTCGCCGATTGCTGAAGCGAGAAAAGGGTGTGACCGTCGTCATCCTCACCGTTCAAGAGGACGATGACACCATTTTCGACGCCTTCCGAGCGGGCGCCACGGGTTACATTCTCAAAACGTCCACCCCGGCCGATGTGATCGATGCGGTCCGACTTGCTTCGAAGGGCGAAGCCAAGATCACGCCGAAAGTCGCCTCTCGCGTCATCGAAGACTTCCGTCGATTGGACACCACCGACGATCTGGACGATTCCGAACTTCTGGTACTCAGCGATCGCGAGCAGGAGATTCTGAACCTGGTTGCAGAGGGCTTGCGAAACCGAGACATCGCCAACAAACTTGGGATCGCCGAGAAAACGGTTAAGAACCACGTGAGCAACATCTTAAAGGCGCTTCAGGTGAACAGTCGAACCGAAGCCGCCATGAAAGCGATGAAAGCCAAGATGGCCAACTAAGCAAAGTGGGGTCAATCAACGGCCCCGAACGCTCCCTATAAAAACTGCCCGTTCAAACGCCGAGGTCCACAAAAAAAGGACCCCGGCGTTCTCTCTTCAAGAACCCGGGGTCTACGATCACGTGCATCCTTTTGGTGTCTCTCATGGAAAAACTTTCCATCCGCACCGCTTCGGATTTTCCGGTCTTGCATTACTTGCTCATCGAACTGCTTGACCGAGAAAGAGTGTGGCTCTGAAATGTTAAGAAGCGAATAAGCCATTACCTTGCCCGCATTTTCTTAACTATTTCGTCCAAACCTGTTGGGGTGACGGGTTCGATTGGGCGGCTGAATGACCCTCTCTTTCCGTTCAGATATCGGTACAGGTCACAGATTCGCACGCGTTACAAGAAACTTAGAATTTATCGGGCAGCTATTCGCCCTGGGTCTATAGCCCCAGGGAAAAGCCAAGAACCGGCGTTACCAGAATCCCGGCCTGCGCGTCCCAACCTTTGGGCGGAGATCCACAAGACCCGGCCATAGGTACACACCATGAATTCCTTAAAGGCACCGCTTCGCGCCGCATCCGTTTTTGGGTTGATCGTTCTGTTGCTCCCTCTGGCACTTGGGCAGGGCAGCGCTCAAGGTTATGGTCAAGGCGGGTCGATGGGAGGCGTGGGCGGCGGAATGGGGGGAGGAATCGGTGGAGGCGGATTCGGACAAGCCGACCGAGCGGCCGACGAAGCCGATACTCGCTCAAAGAAGGTCGATCAACCCGGTGGTTTCTGGGAAACAAAATCTGCGATCTTGACGCCCGGTGACCGGGTTGAGTTCAAATTCAAGTTGGGGGCAGGCACAACCCTCCTTTGCGGCGTCGAGACGGAAGCCTTTGATGCGGCTCTTCAGTTACTAGATGAAAGCGGTAAGGAGATCGCCAAGAACGATGATCGTGCGGAAGGTGAGCAAGCACCCTTCCTTGCTTACACAGCAACTAAGCCCGAAACGATCACGGTGAAAGTCCTCAGTTTCCGATCAGTCGCGGGTGGCAAGTTCTTACTGAACAGCCTTACTTGCCCAACGATAGATGTCTCGTCCGGAACAGGCGTTGGAAAAGCCACCTTGGACCCTTCCCGTCCGTTGCTCCTCAGGATCGAAACCAAGAAGGACCGGTACTACGATTTCACTCAGTTAGAAGGATTTCGCACCGACATCAACCCAAGAAACCGAACGATGATTTTCGTGAACGGCGTGATCGGTCCCTCGGGTCTTGCGGGAGTAGACGCCGAAATGGTGAGGGAAGCAGTGGGTGGCCGAACCCTGTTCTCAAAAATCGACGGTGCCATTTACTTGCAAGTCATTAATCCCGGCGTCGATAGCATTCAGTGGACCGTACACGAGATCGCACCCCAAACCCTTTCCAAAGAGGGCGAGGTCAAGGTTTCCATGTCCGACAAGCGGCTTCAAGTCTTTGAATTTCCGGTGGAGAAGAAAGAGATCGTTCGAACAAAGTTTTCGGGCAACCCTGCGTTCCAGTTTGTATGGGAGTACCCAAAATCAGGTCAAGAACGGTTTTCAGAAGAGGGTTTCTCAATTTCGACGGTGAGAACCGTTTTCCGGCCGATGGTCGGTAACGAGCGCGAGGTTATCCAACTCTTCCATGCACCCGGCACCGTCCGGTTGTACCTCCGCTCGTACGCGATGACCCCCATCGAGTCAAAGATCACCAACACGCAAAAACTGCCTGCTTGGGAAGAGGGCAAGAGCATTAGCAGCGATCTAGCCATTGGCGAGTCGAACATTTACACCATCAAGTCGACTCGGTCGGAACTCATGCGTTTTGCTCTGCAGGCAAAAGGCTTTGCTCCACAGATGGATATCTTCACGCTCAATGGTGACCGCGTGAACTCGATGAACAATCGAGGCAATCTGCGGATAGCGGACGACCTCTACTACCCCACTGCCGACACCTTCCTTGTGCGAGTTTCGTGCATAGGCTCGGGTGGATCCGGTTCTTACACCCTTAATCGGTCCACGCTCACCGGTCCTGAATACAAGCTGAGCACTCTGGTAAACGCGGTGATCGACGAAAAACGGTTCGGACTTTTTGAAGTTGAACTTGAAGCCGGTAAGTGGTACGAGTTCCTTCACGACACAACGGGCAAGCCGGGCATTCAGGTCGACTTACTAGACGGGGAGGGGAATTTCCTTCGCTCGACAGACATTCAGTTCGACAAGATGAACCGGCGATTCTTCCGAGCCAACATCACAGGCAAGCATCGTCTGTGGATTCGCGGACCGTACGGCACGTATCCCTTCAAGATCGTGCCTTACGTCGCCCCGGGTCTTACCGACAAGTAACCGATTCACAACTTCGAACGAACAATCTTTGGCGGTGCCGATCTCAGGGTCGGCACCGCGATTGCTCTTCGTGACATAATGAAAACGTCGCTAGGTGCCGTGCCCAAGTGGCCTAAGGGGACGGTCTGCAAAACCGTTATTCGGCGGTTCGAATCCGCCCGGCACCTCCAAATCTTTCTGGCGACCATCTTCCGGATTCGCCATGTCCTCGCCAGATTCACCTCGCGAATCCGTCCACAAGTCGCCTAACATTGGCGCTCCCAAGTCTCGAGCTTTGCCCAAGAAGTTGAAGCAGGACGATGCGGCGCGAGCTTCTCTTGCGGCAGGAATCGGCGTGGTCTCACCACCTCCGATTCACGTTCAAACCCCGCACTTTGAAGGCTCTCTCGCCACGCTTTTCCGATGCGTGCGGGAGCAAAAGGTCGACCTCATGACGGTCCCGCTTTCGGCCGTTTGCGAGGCGTACTTTGAATACATCCTGCAGTCGGAAGAACCTCAGCTAGATGAGGCGGCGGCGGCTTTGGCGGTTCTCGCCTATCTCCTAGAACGCAAGGCGCACATGCTTTTGCCCAGGGACGAAGTTGAGGAAGAGGAAGAAGAACTTCCGCCCGAACTCATCGAGCCGACTGCCTACGAATTCGCCAGCGCGATCGACTTGCTGAAGGTGTTCGAGGAAGAGCGCTCGAAGCTGTTCTTCCGGAGCCCAGAGGCCGAACCGACCGTTTACGAAATCCCCTACTCCATCGGCGAGGTCACGGTCTCCGATCTTGCGAGGGCTTTCGAAAGGCTCCTGCGACGCGCCGAACCCGATCCTATCCAGCTTCTCTCAAAGCCGCGCAGGTCTCTTCAAGAGCAGATGCGCATCGTTCTGCTGGCTCTCTCCGATGAGGCCAAACCGATCGACAAACTCATCGTCGGCTCCTACACCCGATCCGATGCCGTCTATTGGTTCTTGGCTTTGCTAGAATTGATCCGCCTGGGCCAAGCGTTTGTTGAGCGGGTGGAAGACGACGTTTACTTCGGCAAAGACTCGGCCAAGCGGCGAGAGGCAAGGGCGGAGCAATCTGCTCACCGCGCCGCCCAAGAGGAAGCCGAAGCGCTCGCCAAAAAGAGGCGTCGCAAAAAAGCGGCTGAACAGAAGGACGGGGAGGCACCATGAGCGAGGACGTGACAACTCTAGACCCAGCCAATGGGGAGACCGCCGTCGAACCCATCTCCGTGGTCGATAAGCTAGAAGCCCTGCTTTTCGTCGCCAATGCCCCGGCAACACTTGCCGATCTGGCGGGTGCGGTTGGGGCTCCGGAAGGGGCGATCGAACAGGCTCTTGAAATATTGGAACGACGGATGGACTCTGCTGGAGCGATTCAGTTGGTGCGCCTCGCGGGTGGATATCAACTCAGCACGAAATCCGAGTATTCCGAGGTGATCGCGGCTTTTCTGAAGCCCCAAAACAAACGACTCTCTCGCTCCGCAATGGAGGTCCTGGCGATCGTAGCCTACAAGCAGCCAATGACCATTGCCGACATCGAAGAGATTCGCGGCGTGCAAAGCGATTACGGCGTGAGGGTTCTACTGGAACGGAACCTGATTCAAGAAATGGGTCGAAAACCAACCCCGGGCAGGCCCGTGCTGTACGGCACCACTCAGGAGTTTCTCCATCGATTCAACCTCAACGATGTGAAGGAGCTTCCTCCGCTGGAAGTAGATGCGCTGCTCGCCAAGAAAAAGACAGATTCCGCGCCCGCACTTGAGTCTGGCGAACCCTCAAACGAAGAGTGATCGGGTTATCCTGATTCCATGCTTGAAAGCGACGGTGCAAAGCTCGGAAAGGTCCTCAATCTGGAGCCCGCCGATTGGATCTGGATTCCCGGCGAGCGCACGCTCAACCTCACTTTCGCCCTTTTCCGCACCGAATTCACCCTCACCGAAGCCGAGCTTGCAAGCAAAGATTTTCAGGCAACGGGTCACATTCTCGCCGATAGTCGCTACCTGCTTTGGGTGAACGGAGTTGCGGTCCAGTGGGGACCTGCACCCTTCGATCCCCGCTTCCCCGAAGCCGACCCCTGCGAGTTCGCCAAACAACTGAGGCCAGGGAAAAACGTGATCGGTGTTCACGTTCTCTATTTCGGTCATGGCGATGGCACTTGGCCCACGGGCAAGCCGGGTCTCCTAGGCAAATTCCAGATCGGCAAACAAACCCTTGTCACCGGAAAAGAGGGCTGGCTCTGCACCATCGATCGAGCGCATCGACCCGGGTCTTTCAAGCGGTCCTACCTGCGAGCCCTCCAAGAGCAATTCGATTCTCGCAAGTTTCCTCACGGCTGGAACGAGCCCGATTTTCGACTCACGGCGGATTGGTCCACCCCGAGGGTGGTTGTCGAGAATGCCAACCGAGCGGCGATTGCAGGCTGGCACAGCGCCTACGATCAGGACATTTACATGCCTCGGCCGGAAGAGACGCAGGTGTTCGAACGCCAGATTCCGCTGATGAAGGAGATCGAGGTTCCCGCGGCAAGAGCGGTCGACTCCGGATTTGTGGATTGGCTTCGAGACCCCGACGACTGGTTCGAAAACCGGATGCCCGCCTCCTTCCGTGTCACCGCTTTGGGCAGTCCTCCAGCCACGCCCGTTCTGCTCAACAACTTCAAACCCGAGCAGGGCAAGTATGTGACGTACGAGTGGGACCACCAGCGGGTCGGCTTCCCGAAGCTGGAGATCGAAGCCCCGGCGGGAACCATTGTCGAGCTGATGACGCACGAGTCGGTGAACCCCACCCAACCATGGCTCGACAATCACTTTTACAGTTGGTCGAGATACATCTGCAAAGGCGGGAAAGAGACGTTCGTGAACTTCGACTACGACTCGTTCAAGTTCGTCCAAGTCCATGTACGGGTTCCGAAATCGGGTGGAGAGGTCGTTATTCACCGGGTCTCCAACCTTGTCCGCGAATACGCCTTTCCCCATGAGCCCGATTGTCGCGTGAGCGATCCTGAGGTTCAGCGCGTGCTCGATGCCGGACATCGCACCATCCTCAATTCTTGCCTCGATATCGCGGTGGATTGCGTGGGTCGCGAGAGGCAGCAGTACGGTGGAGACGTGGGCCACCAACTGCATCTGGTGCGCATGGGTCGAGGCGATCACCTCCTTTCGGAGCGATACCTCACCCAGTTCGGCTACGGACAAATGCTCAATGGGGTCTGGTTCGATAGCTGGCCCGCTTATGATCGGTACGCCCGTCTCTCTCAGCGACAGTTAGGACTCTCCGGTTGGGGATCACTGGTCGACCACTCCGTGGGCTTCCTCTTCGACCATTTCAATCATTACGAGCAGTGGGGCAACGTCGAGCCGATCCTGGCCCACCTCCCTCAGTTTGCCCGCTTCCTGAACTACCTTCGTAGACAGCGAGACTCGTTCGGGTTGGTGAAGGTGGAAGACGTGGAATCGGAGGCGGTTTGGATCGACCACGACGCGTTTCGAGAACAACGACACAAGCAACTCGCCTTCAATTTTTACATCTTGCACCTGGTTGCAACGATGCAGAAGCACCAGCGGCTCTGGGAGACTCAGGCGTCTGCCGCTGAGGTCAAGGAGTCTTTGGTGGACTTGCAAGGATCGCTCGCCGGGGCGCTTCGCCGGCGATTCTGGAATGCCGAAACGAAACGTTGGGACAACGCCCTTCCCTACGGCGGCGTCCCCTCCATCGACGATCGATCTCTTTCGCACATCGTGCTTCTGGAAGAATTGGGATACGCGCTCTCCCCAGACGCTGCGGAGGATCAAATGCTCAAGAAGGCGGCTCGCGAGCAGCTCATCTCGCTGGCAGAAACAGCACCCGACCAAACCAACAAACGGGATCGAAAAGAAGGCTTTCTTGGGTTCTCGTACCCCGCAAATGCCGTCTGGCGATTCTGGGCTTACGGGGCGATGCGTCGCAACGATCTAACCCTCCGGGAACTGAAGACCCGGTGGGCAAACCTGTTTAGCGTGGTCAACAACGGCACCCTGCAGGAGATGTGGAACGCCGAGCCCGGCACCACCGCTCAGATGAGCCATTGCGCAGTTGGACCCAATATCGCCATGCACCGATGCCTGCTGGGACTAAAGATGTTCAACGGTCGGGACGGCGATCTCCGCCCCGATTTGGCCGACCTGAAAAAGTTCGAGATCACCTCTTACATCCCAGCCGGAGCGGTGCACTTTAAGCACACCGCCCTCGCCGATCGGACTCGGTGGGAGGTTCTGCCCCCCCTGGAAACTCGACTGGAGCTGATTCTGCCGTCCGGCGAGCGGAAGGCGCTCAAGGCGGGAATGCCCAACGTGTTCGAGTTCTAGCCGCCTTCAGGACTTCCCGTTTTGGCGTCTCGGTTGTACTCAAAGTTGCCGCAGCCGCCCTTGCCGTCGGGTCGAACGTGGCAGCCGTGGTAGTCGATGGTGCCCTTGAAAGCGTACGGGTCTTCCCCGGCGATCATGATGACGTCTCGGTTGTCCAGAATCGCCACGTGATCCAGACCCTCCTTCATGGCGAAACCCCAAGGAAGCAGTGATTCCGCGCTCATGTAGTGGTTCACCAGGGCTCGTCGGTATCCCGCCTTGGCGTAGTTGGGGAGCGATCGGTGCAGCAGATACCCGTTGAAGAACACCACCGATCCTGCCTTGACCTCAACGGGCACCGCATCGTCATTGGTGTAGGGGAATCGCCGCGCCTCATGGGAGCAGTCGAAACGGGGGTCGGCATGCCACTCCTGGAAGTAAAGGATCCCTTCTTTATGGGATCCCGGGATCACCCAGAGGCAACCGTTTTCCACCGTGGCATCATCCAAAGCGATCCAACCTCCGGTGAGCGATCGATCGCGCGTGGGGATGTAAATCTCGTCCTGATGCCAAGCCTGACCCGGCTTGCCTTTGGACTTGATGAAGAGCATCGACTGCATGCATTTCACGTTCGGACCGATCACGGTGGTGAGAGTATCGGCGAACGTCTCGTGGCCCAGAACGCCTCTTAGAGGTTCGCTTACTTTGTGCGGGAAGTGAATGCAAAGGTGCCGAGACATCACCTCGTCGTCGGTATCGCCCGGCTGGGTAGGCACCAACCCGCTGATCTGACCCAATTCGCCTCGGCAGATCTTGATCGCCTCGTTTTGTATGTCCTGAATTTCCTGTGGATTGAATCCTTTTTCAATCACAACGAACCCTTTCTCTTTGAAGAACGAGCCAATGGCAGCGCGTCCTTCAGCGGACTTGAGATCGGAAACATGAAAGTAGCCCTCCGGCTTTCCTTTTATCCATGAATGGAAGGAATTTAACTGACGTGATTCTGCGAGCGAGTTAAGGCTTTGGGCAATCACGATGTATATGATTAACGTAGAAGCGCGGTCAAAACAATGATTTCTCTGAACCTAGATTTATCTGTGAGTAACATTGGCCCATCTCGTAAGGCGGTTTGCTTCGGCAAGGCTCGCTATAAAACGGGGGGTCGGTTCGGACCACGAGTTCAGAGGGAGTATCAGTTGGTGGTGATCTTGCACGGATCGGTGATCATCGACCGCGAAGACCCTCTCGGAAAGAAGACTCCAAGCATTCGACTTCAGAACGGTGAAATGTCGCTGTTAGAGCCGGGTTACACCGAACACTTTCGGTTCGATGAAAAGCACGAGACCATCCACACTTGGCTTTCGGTGAACCCCGCTTCTCTCGACCGCGAATTCATCGCTGCCCTCAACGCCCTCCCAACCGTCCTCTCTGGCTCCACGCGGGTTCAAGAGCTGCTCGATCAAGGCTTGCGCATTGCGCCCGAACGCCTGGAATCGGCCGAAAACTTCATGGAAGCACTGGGTCGAACGATTCTTGAAGCCGTCCTTTGGGAAGCGGAATCTCATGCCAAGCACAAAGTGATGCCGGAGCCGATGAGGCTGGCGCTAGAGGTGATTGGGCACCGGTTCACAGAGCCGCTCACGCTTGAACAGGTTTCAGACGCGGCCTACGTGACTCCACAGCACTTGGTTCGACTGTTTCGAGCCCACATTGGTGAAACCCCGATGCGATACGTCTGGCGAATTCGCACCGAACGCGGCGTCCAGATGCTCCGCCAAACCGGAATCAGCGTGGCGGAAGCGGCCCATCGAGTCGGTTTCAAGAACGTCTATCACTTCAGCCGAGCCGTGAAGGAGCGCTACGGAAAATCCCCCATGCAACTTCGAAAGGAAGAGTGGGGTCTTACCGATAACAGAAGTGAGTGAATAAGGTTCTGTCCCTCTTTTCGCTCAATCGGCAAGCAAAATGCCGTAGGGGTAGACTCCCTTGACGTAAATTCAGCGAGGAACCATGAGCGCGACCATTTCTGAGAAATATCCGAATTACAGCCCTGGCCTTGAGGGCGTTGTTGCCGGCATCAGCAAGATTTCCGAGATCGACTCTGATCGCAGCAGCCTGCAATATCGCGGTATCGACGTCCACGACCTGGCTGAACACGGATCTTACGAAGAGGCCGTCTATCTGCTTCTCTTCGAAAAGCTCCCCACGAAGCAGGAACTCAACATGTTCCAAATGCTTCTTGGCGAAGAGCGCGACGTTCCGGAAGCCATTTACGACATCATGCGCGCCCTTCCAAAGGACACGCATCCGATGGACATGGTTCGAACGGCTTACTCCGCTCTGGCCGCGTTCGACCCGGATTACGCAGCACCTAGCACCGACCGCGAGGCCAACATCCGAAAGGCCGTACGAATCGTTGCAAAGGGCAGCACCCTCGTTGCCAACGGTCACCGCATTCGAGAGGGTCTCGACCCGATCAAGCCGAACCCCAAGCACAGCACCGCCGAGAACTTCCTTCATCTCTTCACGGGTGCCGAGCCAAACGCCGAGACGGTCAAAACCCTTGACGCCTCGCTGGTTCTTTATGCCGAGCACGGATTCAACGCTTCCACCTTTGCCAACCGAGTGACGGTTGCCACGCTGAGCGACCTGTACAGTGGAATCGTTACCGGAATCGGCACGCTTCGCGGTCCTCTGCACGGCGGCGCGAATGAGGAAGCCATGCGAATGCTCCTCGACATCGACTCCCCGGCACGCGCTCAAGCCTGGATCGATGATGCTCTTGCCAACAAGAAGAAGGTAATGGGCTTTGGTCACCGTGAATACAAGAAGGGCGACAGCCGAGCCTTCTACATGACCAAGATGGCGAAGGAACTGGGTCAGAAGAAGGGCGACACCAAGTGGGGCGATATCGCCGACATTCTCGAGAAGACGATGCTTGAGAAGAAGAATCTCTACCCGAACGTCGACTTCCCCGCCGCTTACGCTTACTACCTGCTCGGTATTCCGATCGACCTTTACACCCCGCTCTTCGTGGTGGCTCGGGTGGCAGGATACTGCGCTCACGCGATCGAGCAGTTGGACAACAACCGACTCATTCGCCCGACGGCTATCTACGAAGGTGACCGAAACCTCACCTACGTTCCGGTCACCGAGCGACACTAAACTGGGTCACGCTTTACCAAAGAGCTCCCCGTTGTTCTTAAGAACACCGGGGAGCTTTTTGTTACTTCGCCAAGACGCCCCACATCTTAAAGGTTCCCGAGGCAAGATTTCCCGCTACAGTCGAATCCGGTGCAAGGGTTACGCCCGGGTTAGAGCCACCCATATTGACCTTTCCTACGGTTTGGGTTCCTGTTGGTGCGTACAGCACGTACTTGCTCCCCGCTTGTCCACGCCAAACTTGAGTGGGATTGGGCCAAGGTTGCTGCCAAAGAACATCCGGCGGAGGCACTAGACCACTTGGAACAAATCGCCAGATACCAAAGCCGCCATGCAGCTTGTATGAGACGCGTACAACGCTACTTCCTGGGCTGTAAAGGTGAAAATACATTGACGCATCTGGCTTCCCTGGACCGCCCTCCCAACCTCCGACCTCTACGTTGAACGGCCCACGAATTGGACCATTGCCACTCGCATTTGCTGAAGCGTTCGTTTCAAATGGAGTCTCAAAAGTTGCAACCGTGCCAACCCACTTTGGTGCGATCGTTCCGAAGAACTTCACATATGGCCCTCCACCGCGCGAAATTCTCGAGTGATTTGCATCTGAGAAGGTCAGCTCGACGTTTTCGCCGACTTTTGATCCAATGGTGATGGTGCCGGAATCCGCCTTATAAAAGGCAGATGAGGAGCTCGATCCGCTATAGATTTCCGAGATGACTTGCGGTGAATCCAGCGAGTAGGAATCGCCTGCAACCAGCGACTCGGCTGGGATAGATATCTTGTGTCTAAACCCGGGTGCAGAGACGTCGAAGGTGACACATTGAGTAACGCTCGGCGCGCACCCATCATTCACCAGGGCCCGGGAAACAGCATCGGAGTTGGTCAAAGCTGGACCGTCGTAACCATCACCTGTCGTGACATCCATTGCCCAAACGAGCGGGCTTGTGGTCAATGCATCTCCCCCGCCGCCACACGCTAGAAGCATGGCCATTGTTGTCCCTAGGCCACCGAGGGCTGCCCAGCGAGTGCACTTAGAAGCTTGTTGAAGGTCTTTTCTCATTTCTCTCCCAATCGCAAGGTCAATCGAATCAAGTTCGGGTGTCCGAAGCGATATAGGAGTACGACTGCGAGACTCTTGCTAGTAGATTGCGATTAGGGATTCAGTCCCGTTTACGGCTAAGCAATAGGACCTGCTTTGAACCTGAAGACATCGCCTACTTGGACGCCGTAACTTCCGTTCGGAAGGACCACTTTTTCTCGACCCGATTCCCGGCGATATCTGCGAACGCAACGCTCACCTGATAAACCGAATTCTTCACCAGCGGACCCTCTGGGATGATCACGACCGCATTCGTCAACTGGTCGTCGTTGGATGGAGTGTTCACAAAAATGGGGACCGCTTTGCCGTTAAGCGTCAGCGTAGCGGTGACCTGCTGAAGTCGCTCATTTTGGTTGCCGTGGTGGGCGACGACGATCGGATAACCGGTCGGACGAGATGCTTTCGCCCAGAGTCGAAGCGGATCCGGACGTTCTTGGTCTGACCAGGAAAGGGGAACATCGGTTTCGTCTGCGGCGGGCGACAGAACCGTCCCGGCGACTTCCTCGTTCCAGCCGATGAGGCAAAGCGTCTCGGCTCGAATACCAACACCGACCCAACCCGTCCCCGGCATCATCAGCGAAACACGGTGGTAGGGCGAATCAAAAAGGGTGCGCAGACCTTCTCCGGCCGATGGGAATTTGAATGCGAGCGATTCCCACGCCGGCATCACCCACCCAAATCGAGCCGCCCGATCAGTAGGCAGCTCCCCGATGAAAAGCGGCTTGCCCGGCTTCTGAAAGTGGCCTTGCTCTTTGTTGGTGAGAATGTATTCGGTATGCCCGGTGGCGGCAAAGGTCAACCGACCATCGAACGTGAACGCGGGGGTCCCAATAGTCTTTCGATAACGATTGAGAATGGTCAAGATCTCGTTCTGCGGAGTGGAGTAGGTAGGCGCCTCTTTCTTAGCGTTCGGCGCAATGGTGAACGACCACTTCTTCGTGAATCGAGACGAGTTGTTCACTGTCACCTTCACCTCCACGTTGTGGGTCCCCGGTTCAAAAGGTTCGGCAGGTTCGATCACCACCGCTCGTTGAGAGGAAACATAAAGCGCGTCGATAGGGTTGCCGTCGATGGTCGCCTCAACTTTAGTGACCTCGAACGAGCCGTCCGGCCACACTTCCCAGCGCAATCCGGCACGGGCGTATTCGATGGTGTTTTGGGGTCCGAAGGATCGGGAGAAAAGCCGAACCTTCACGGGTTGACCCGCCATCAAGCCATCCTGCGCCAACGTGCTTGTTGGGGCAAGACCTAGAAGCGCGGCCAAACACCCGGCAATGATCATCTTCTTCCCTTATCGGTACCGAAACGAACGTTCCGGCGCTGCAATGCAACGAAAAATCTTCCTTCGGTCTCTATTGTAGGCGCATTGCGACAATCCTTTGAAAAAAGCTCTCGTCGAAGCTCGCTCAAGCTCGCGAAAATGCCAACAAAACCGAGAATCAAGACGTCTGATGCATTGAAACCGGTGTTATGCCGAAAGAAACCGCTCGTGAAGCGAGTGCGTTTACTAGAATAAGATCAACTCCAAGAATCGCCGCTTTCAAAGTTCCATTTCTGAACGCCCTTGAGTAATCCTCCTTCCGCCCTCGGACAGTATCAAATCATCCGCGAGATCGCGCGGTCGAACGACATCGTCTACGAGGCGTACGATCCGCTGATGAATCGCCGAGTGGCGATCAAAGAGCTTGCCAAGCCGACCGGGGCGACCCCTCAGCAGCTAGAAGATCGGGTGAGCCGCTTCCGCCGCGAAGCCCAGGCCGTTGGCAGCCTCAACCACCCGAACATCATGACCGTGTACTCCTTCGCGGAAGACGCGGGTCGGTACTTCATGGCGATGGAGTATCTGGACGGGACAACGCTCCGAAAGGAGATCGACTCCAAGGGATTTCTCGATTTTAAACGTGCCTGCGAGATTGCTATGGAAGTCTTGGACGGGCTCGAGCATGCTCACGCCACTGGAGTGGTCCACCGGGACATCAAGCCGGACAACATCCAGATCACCTCCTCGGGTCAGGTTAAAATCACCGACTTCGGCATTGCCCGCCTCACCTTCCAACCCAACCTCACGATGGATGGCCAGGTGTTTGGAACGCCCAGTTACATGTCGCCCGAGCAGGTCGTGGGCAAAGAGATCGACGCCCGTAGCGACCTGTTCAGCGTCGGCGTGATGCTTTACGAGATGATCGCGGGGGAGAAGCCGTTCAAGGGCGACAACGTAGTTGCGATCACCTACGCCATCACTCAAGGGACCGCCAACAAGCCCGCTCAGGCCACGCAGCCCCTGTGGGTCGTGATTTCTCGCGCGTTAGAAAAAGCACCCAACAATCGGTACATGTCGGCGGCAGAAATGAAGTCGGCGCTGGAAATGGTGGTCGGCGCGGGCTCCGGGCAAAGTATTCAAGGGGGGTACGACCCCAACGCGATCCCTTCGGCTTTCCTCCCACCCGATCCGTTTTCCGCACCCGTGCAGTCGCAAGTCGGCTACGGTCAGCCCGGATATGGTCAAGCCGGTTACGGGCAAGCGGGCTACGGTCAGCAAACTTATGGGCAACAGCCGGGCTTCCCGGTCGCGGGCTTGACGTCCAGCGGACAGCCCATGAACGCACCGCCGATCATCGCCCCACCTCCTGGGTACGGGCAATATCCTCAATACCCACAAGGCCAGTATCCACAAGGCCAGTATCCACAAGGTCAGTACGGGCAGGGCCAACTTCCGCAGGGGCAACTCCCTCCGGGAACCTATATTGGTCCCGGCGGCTACCCGGTGTACTATCCGCCTCCCCCTGGACCACCGCTGCTGAAGCCAGAAACGGTGCAGTTCCTTGGTCGACTGTTCATGGTGTTCCTACTGCTAGGAACGCTTTTTGCGCTGATCATCGTGGGCTTCCGAAGCATCGCCTCTTCGGTGGACGCGGGTCGAAATGCGATCGAGACGGGCAAGAAGGGAGAGATCGTCTCGACGAACCCCACCGTACCGGAATCTAACTCGGCGGATAGTGGAGATGCTGCACCGCCGGAGGAACCCGCCAAAGGCGTGGAATTCGCCGAGGCAGCGGGTCGAGCCTACGACATTCGCGAGTATCAGCGAGCCGAAGAACTCTGGCGCAAAGCCGTTCAAGAAGACGGCAAAAACGGCGACTATCAGGCGAATCTAGGGCGATCCCTTCTCGGTCGGGCGCAACAAACCAGTGTGCCGGGGACTCGCATGCGCCTTGCGAGCGAGGCGGGTGATGCGCTGGTTTCGGCCGCATCGCTCACCGGAGACACTCGGTACAACTGGCAAGCCGGGGAGGCGTATCTGCTCGCCGCCCAGTCGGCGCTTGAAGGCGGCGGCTCGCGGTCGGAGGCGAGGTCGTTCGCTCGCAATGCGTTTAACAACGCCGCGCCGGATTCCTCAGTCGCCCGCGACGCGGACCTGATCCTCCAGCAACTGGCGAGTTCGTAGCCGCGCGGACCCTACGCCGGACCGCGAGTCAACCCGCCGTCGACGGTGAGATTCACCCCCGACACATACCCCGCGCCGACACTGCACAAGAACGCGATCGCCGCGGCAATCTCTTCCGGCTCGCCGAGCCGCTTCATCGGAACTTCCGCAGCCTGTTTCAGAAGAGCCTCTTCCACGGTAATCCCCTCTCGAGCCGACCGCACTTCCGCCAAATGCACCTGACGATCGGTCATGGTGTGCCCCGGAAGAACGCCGTTCACCGTGATCCCAAAGGGGGCCAATTCAGTGGCTTGGAGCCGTTTGAGGTTCATCAAGCCCCCGCGCAAAGTAGAACTGATAGCCAAGATATCGGAAGGCTGCCTGGCGACCAGGCTGGTGTTGTGAACAATCCGCCCCCAACCCGCCGACTTCATGTCTTCGCTCACGGCGCGAACCATCCGCACCACGTTCATCAAAGTCGATTCAAAGCCAGACTGCCACTGGTCGTCGGTAAGGGTAGAAGCAAACCCAGGAGCGGGACCGCCCGTGTTGGTCACTAAGATGGAGATCGGACCCAGCGACATCCGAGCCGCGTCCACCCAATCTTCAATATCCGAAGCCTTAGAAACGTCTGCCGAGAAGGTGTGAACACGCCCACTGATGGCATCCTTCGCAGCCTTCAGATTCTCGGGGTTGCGACCACAAATCGAGACACGGCACCCTTCGGCCGCAAGCGCTTTTGCCGCCGCAAGACCGATTCCTTTGCTTCCCGCTGCTACCAGCGCCACTTTTCCGGTTAATCCGTAGTCCATCGCTTTCGTCTCCAGACGCCAACCGTTTTACCCCTGCTGCAGCAACACCCAAGTTTCGGTAAGGATTACACTCACGAAAAGACATGGTTGTCACATTCGCCGAAGCATTGGCCAAATGCCTTTTGCATGCCGGAACAGCGTTGTTCACCCACGTCCCTGGGTACGGCGGGACAGAAACCTTCCGAGCCCTAAGGGCACTTGCGCCAGAAAGGATCGGGCCGATGAGCTTTCACGAAGAACCCGCGTACGCCATTGCTCACGGCGCGGCCCTTCTTGGCTCGCGAACCTGCTGCATCATCAAGAGTCACGGCTTTCTCAAAGCGGCCAACGCGGTCAACTCTTGCACCGCTTGCGGAAACCACGGCGGCTTTCTTGTGCTCGTTGCCGAGGACTACATAGGCAGTCATTCCGATACGGTGCTCAAAATCGCACCCCTCATCGACGACCTCAACCTCTTGCGTATCGACCTCGAACCCCGCTCGGACCTCAGCGAGGTCATCGAGGGCGCTTATCGACTCTCTGAGCAACGCCAGCTCCCCGTTTTCTTGGTTTACAACAGCGCGCGCATTGGCGAGGAAGTGGACCTTGGCGGGTTCATCGACCCCGCTCCCCGAGGCACGCCCTATCAAAGATCAGCACCGCACCATTTGGTCGCGCCGTTCTTCACGCGATTCCAGTACGACGTGCAGATGGCGCACCTAAAAGGAGAACCCGGTCCAGATCCGGCACCGCTGAAATCCATCGCGAGCGGCAATGTAGAGTTGCCCCTGCCTCCCGCCGCTCTAGAGACCGTCGATCGCTATCGACCGTTCTTCGATACCTTCGCCAAGGTTCGGCAACCAGACGACTTTATTGCCGGAGAAACCAGTCTCTCGAGCCTCTTTGCTCTTCCGCCGTACGAGCAAATCGACGCGGCGACCTTTATCGGCGGCTCGACTCCGCTCGCCATCGGAGCCGGACTCGGATCGGGCAAGCGAACCTGGGCCATCAGCGGAGACTTTTCTTTCCTCACCGGAGCGAGGCTCGGCATCCTTGAAGCCCAGCAAAGGGGCTTCCCTCTCCGACTCATCATTCTCGCAAACAAAGTCGCCTCGGCAACGGGCGGGCAAGACGTGCCCACGGAATGGGTTTGGCGAGAGTTGCAAGGGCTAGAAGCGTTCACTTCCAAGACCGCCTCAACGTCTCTGGATCTGGAAGGACACCTTCGAAAGATGGCGGAGTCGGAGTCTCTCTCGATTCTGGTTGTGGAAGCGTAAGTTCAAAAGTCGGGGGCGACCCCGGCGGATGCTATTCTTTTTACGGGCATGAGCGTGTTGGTTACCCGGTGGACGGTCGAGTACGAAGATGGGCGAGAACGTGAAATTCGCGTTCCCCACGCTTGGAAGCAGGACGTTCCTGTAGATTGGGAAGGTCCGGCGATCTATCGGACTCAAATAGAAGTGCCACGAGTCGCCAGCCTGCTCCGATTCCACGGCATCTCCTATCACGCCGCAATCAGCATCAACGACGAGCACGTTGCCGACCACAACGGCATCTGGGACAGCTTCGATCTCGATCTGTCTAAGTACACCGGGCGAGTGATTGACCTGGAAGTGAAGGTCACCAAGAACGGTGGCGCGAAGTTTCCGGTTCGGCGAGTGCTCAGCGGGTTCCTTCCCTACGTCTTCCACACCTTTGGCGGCATCTTTCGCGACGTCGAGCTGATCCGGCTCTCCGAGTTAGAACTCACGGGCGCGCTTAACAAAGGTCCTGCGAGCCAGAAGCACCGAGTTGAGGTCGAAGGAAGCCAGATCTCTGTCGATGGCAACCCTTTTTACATGCGAGGGGTGTTGCACTGGGGTTGGTTCCCCGAGCTTGGTCATTGCAATCCAGGACCCAACTTGGTGCGCGAAGAAGTGCGGAAGATCAAGTCGCTCGGCTTCAACACGGTTAAGTTCTGCCTTTGGCTCCCCCCGCACGATTATCTCCAAGCTCTGGAAGAAGAAGGCATGCTCGCCTGGTTAGAGCTTCCCCTTTGGGATCCCGATCCGGCCGTTTACGACGACCCGAACGTGGCGCAAGAACTGGAAGCCATCATTCGCCAGTACGCCCATCACCCGTCGATTGTCGCCTGGACGCTCGGTTGCGAACTGAGCAACGCTCCGCTCGGATTCCGTGAGTATTGGACCGCCAAGATTCGCGCGATCACCAAGTGCCCGCTGGTCAAAGACAATTCTGGTGGGGCCGAGATGTACGGGGGCGACCCTCGCGAGTTCGGCACCTTCTACGATTACCATCCGTACACTGACGCGGATCGATTTGAATCGCTCCTCGACTCGCTCGCTCCGGGTCCCCGAGAGAACTTGCCCGTTCTTTTGGGTGAAACCAACGATCATGACGCCCACCGAGATCTTGCCGAGCTTCAGTCGAAAATGCCGTTCTGGGCGTCGGCTCTTAGCGAGTTGAACGCCAAAGGGGTGCGCTGGCAATACGATCTTCCCGGGGTGCTCCTTCGTTCCGAATTCGCCCACGAACCCGGTCCGGCAGGTCACGATGCTCTCATGGAGCGATCCAAGCGCCGCTCCCTGTTCGTTCGACGAACGGTTACCGAAACGTTCCGCTCCAAACCCTGGATAGGCGGATACGTGGTGACCGGGCTACGAGACACTCCCATCAGTTCGGCGGGAATGTTCGACGACTGGATGGCTTACCGATTCGACCCTTCTGAGACCGCCTCTTGGAACGGAAAAGGGTGCCTATTCATGGTCCCCTCGCGACGACCCAAGTGGACTCATGGCGGAAATCGCCCTGCCCTTGATTCGCGATATGTTCAATTTCAAGGCGGAAAGTTATACGAAATAGGATTCCACTCGGACGTCGCGGAGCAGTCCGCCCTCATCTGGAAACTTCAGAACGAAGAGGGGATCACGATCAAGCAGGGTTGCGGACCGATTGTGGAAGTCGAACCCAACGTCGCGACGGTTGTCGATCGGCTGTTCTTGGAGCTTGAGCCTGGAAGGTACACGTTGGTGGTCGAATTCGCCGATACGCTGAATCGGTGGCCGATTCTGGTTTGCGAGAGCGCACCGCAAACACTGGCCCAATGGGAGCTCTCCGAAGGCGTTTCGGTGGAAATGGACCGTGGTGGCGAGCAGCCTAAGGCAGACATCATCCTGTGGACCGATGAAACTCTTCCCCGCCGACCTTTCTGGCGAGAGTGCGTGATTCCCACCATCGGATTCCCGGCGCTCGATACCGATGAGTTCATGCTCGATGTCAGCACCGATCGTGTGATGACGGTCGAAGCACTGGTTCAGCGCTACGGCGAATTCATTCCGCTCATCACGCGAATCGATACAAGAACCTACGAGGAGTCTTACTACGCGGTGAAAACGCCTCAAGGGGTGGTCACAACGCTCTCCGTGTTTGCGCCAAACCAGCCCTCGCTTCCCGAATCGCAACTGAGCGCGATGGGAACGGTTTGTCTGAAAGCGTTGGCACTTCTCGGAAAGTAGCCCGCGATTGGGCAAAAAGCGTTCTAAGCGGCGGCCTGATGGGAATTCCAGAACTCGAGGTTTTGGTGAACCCAGTCGTACACTTCGCTTTGGGCGAGCGGCTTGGCAATGAGGTAGCCCTGACCCATATCTGCGCCCAAGTTGTGCAAGAACGACCACTGCTCGTTGGTCTCGATGCCCTCACAAGTCACGGATAGCTTGAGTGTCTTGGCGACGTTGACGATCGCTTTCAAAATGGCTTCGTCCTCCGGTCCACTTCCGACTCGACTCACGAAGGAGCGGTCGATCTTCAGCGTATGCACGGGCAGGCTTCGTAGGTAAGACATCGACGAATATCCCGTTCCGAAGTCGTCGATCGCGAGCTTCACTCCGAGATCTCGTAGCTGCTCCAGAACCCGAATCACGTGTTCCGGCTCCAACATCATCATGCTTTCCGTGATTTCAAGCTTGAGACACGGGGCAGGCAGGCCGCTTCGAATGAGAGCCGATCCAACCTTGTCAACGAATGATTCGTCTCGAAGTTGGGGCAAGGATACGTTCACGCCAACACGCAGATTGGAATCACCCGTGCGGCTGATCAAGTCGGTGAGGTGGAGACAAGCCTGGTTCAGCACCCATTCTCCAATCTCGTTGATGAGGCCGGTTTCTTCCGCAACTGGGATGAACTTGAGCGGCGAAACAAGCCCGCGCGTGGGATGCTGCCACCGAATAAGGGCCTCCATCTCCACCACTCGATAAGTGGATAGCTCGACGATGGGCTGGTAGAACACGCGGAACTGGTTGCCGGGAATGGCCAAGCGCAGTTCGCTTTCGAGCGTTAGCCGTTCTTTGGCTTGCTCCTGCATGGTCTCTTTAAACACGGCGCATCGTCGCTTACCGTTGAGCTTCGCCTGGTGCAGCGCGATGTCGGCTTGCTTCAGCAATTCGCTCGAAGCTGTCTCCGAGGTTCCGTTGAGCGTAAGGCCCATGCTGGCTGTGACCAACACGTTGTTGCCATCAATTTCGATCGGCGCGGCAAGGGCGTCGTGAATCCGGTCTGCAACCGCTAGGGCGGCGGCTTCGCCCGCGAGCGATTCGAACAGAATCGTGAACTCGTCGCCACCCACTCGTGCAAGAGTTTCTGTTTCTCGGACGCACCGGGCGAGTCGACTGGCTACTTCTTGGATCAGCGCGTCCCCAGCGAAGTGTCCGAGGCTATCGTTCACGACTTTGAAGTTGTCGATGTCGACCACCATCACGCCAAGCGTTTCCTTGGTTCGAGAAGCACGGTGAACCGCGTGCGTGAGTCGCTCCATGAAGAGGGCGCGATTGGCAAGGCCGGTGAGGGGATCGTTAAAGGTCTTAAACGCGAGTTGCTCTTCGAACAGCTTCCGTTCGGAAATATCGGTGATGGCCCCGAGCATCCCGGTGATGTTTCCATGGGCGTCTTGGAATGGCGTCGCGTGGACTTCCACCCACACCAAGCTCCCGTCTTGTTGCTTCATCTCGGTTTCGTACCGCTGAGCAACGCCCGCGAGTCTTTGCGTGTTTCTTTGCCGAGCCGCTTCCCACTCCGTTTCCACCATCAAAGATTCCCAAGCCAGGAGTCCGGTGATGCCCCCTTCTTGATATCCCAAGATTTCGTTGGCTCGACGATTTGCGTAGATCACGCGATCTTCCAAGTCGGTGATGACAATCCCCTCGCCGAGCGATTCGACAACGGTCTGGAATTGCTGTTGAGACGCGGCAATCTCTTGTTCAGCGCTGAGAATGCTGAGCTGAGCGTCACAGAAAGAATCGATGGTCCGGGCGGTTTGGTAAACAAGGCGATTGATCGCGCCCGCTAGGGTTCCAAATTCGTCGTTCCTCGACTCGTCAAGCGGGGGAAGGTGGGCGGTCTCGCAATGGATGATGTTGTCGTATTGACCCAATGCAAGCCGATCAATGGCGGCATCCAAAGCACCCAAGTCCTTCTTCTGAAGGAACTGCAACCGCTCCAGAACAGGCTTCAGGGCATCTTCCGCAGAGCGGACAACCTTTCCGCAGTACAGGACAGCAGGGATTACGAAGACGAGAAGCGAGAGTAGAGTGAACCGCTCCTTCGCGAGGTGGCGATCCACGAGGATGGTGTACTCACCTACCAGAGACTCAAGGGCAAGGTCCCAGCTACGCATCGTTTCCCCGGTGCGCAGTTGGAGTTCTTTTTCAAGGATGGGAATCTGCCATCTCGACTCAGGATAAGACTTCGCAAACGCTTCCAATTGATGGATCGTCTTTTGAATGCCCCTTGCGTTGGATCGGAACGTCTTGATGTTGAGAATCGTTCCGTCGCTCACAAAGTATTGGAGAGTTCGATTCGCGGTGAGATCGTTGGTTTGCGCGACCGCAAACTTGTAGGCATAAACTCGGTTCTCGAGTTCTATCGCGGTCCGCGTGGCTTGTTCCTGGGTCAAGTCCGTGCGGTTTGCCTTCATCAACTCCGCTTGAAGCGCGAGGAGCGACTCAAACTCCTTCGGCAAATTGTTGACGACCAACTGCGGAATCATCGACTCGCCCGACAGTTCCGTCCGACCAAAAAAGGACCGGGTCGAGATGGTTTCCACAAGGGCGTGTCCAGCCAAAAAGATCTTCAGTTGCAACCTTTCGGAGTTCAACGCAAAAGATCCATCCAGCAGGGGAGTTGTTGCGGAGATAAAGTTTCGCAGGGCACGAGCCGTTGCCCGATCCTTTATCTCATCACCAGAGTCGGTGAGTGTCTGAAGATCGGTCAAAAGGGCTTGGGTTCGAGTGGATATCTTCTGGACCTTTTCGGTTGTCCGGTTGGTGGCAGCCGCACCCGGAGTGAGTTCCAGAATGGCTCTCACGCACCGAACCGCTTCAATGGCTCTTAATTCAGAAACAGCGGCGCGTCGAGCGGAGCGTTGTTGGGTGGTGACGTTGATGGCAAAGGCGCCAACGATGCAGGAAAGCAGCAGAACGACACCCAATAATCGGGTCCCTATCGATACCCTCCGGTTCGCCCACCACTGCCGCATGACTCCCATCCGCCGAAAAATGTCGTCTAGACATTGTTCATGTCGGATTAGACAAGCATATTGAACAGGGTCAATTGCAAGGAAGTCCCTAAAAGCGAGCTATGAATCCAGTGAACGGATTTTAGCTGCCTTTAGCTCGCGGATCGTTAAATTAAACTTGTTTAAGACAAGCTCAATTTCGAACCCTCACGCCCAGATCCGAAGCCTTCACCGAGACCTCCCAAGCCTTGGAACCATCTTTCAGAAAAGTGCTCATCGTCAGGGTCATGGAATCGCCTTTTCCTCGGAACTGAAGCATCCCGAAGTTTCTCTTGGCCGTGACCCAGGTGCCTTCCACACGAGCCGGGTTGTTCTCTTCCCTTGCGTTGCGGCTGCCACCTGACCCGAGTGGACTACTCGTGAACTCGTACCAGTCGTACTCGGCGCCTGGCCATCGCACCTTTAGAAGTTCGGTGTGGTGCCGGTCACCGCTTAAGAACAGCAGACCCGTGACCTTCGCCTTGACGAGGAAATCGAACAGATCCTTCTGCTCCTCGGCAAAAGCTCCAAAGCGTTCGTTGCTGTTCAGAGGCTGCAACAACTGGTTGCCTCCAACGACAATCTTGAACGTCGCGTTCGATGCCACCAACGAATCTTTCAGCCATTGGATCTGCTCCTTTCCGAACATCACTTTCGGTTCGCCCGCAGGGGTTCGATTGGGAGCGCGGTGGTACCGATCATCGAGCAGGAAGAATTCGGCGTGCCCGTACTCGAACTTCGTGAAAACTCCCTTGGTGCCATCATGACCCCGGTTCGGCATCGGAAAATAGTCTGAAAACACCCGAAGCGCTTCGTCCTTCAGTTGGAACGAGCGGTCGCTATCGTTGGGCCCGAAGTCGTGGTCATCCCAGGTGCCAATATTGAGGGCGTTCCCCAGAAGGGTTTGCATCGAAGGAAGGGATCGGTTGTGTCGCCACCGGGCGCGCATCGCCGACTCTGCGACCCAGTCCATCTCCCGGTAGTAAAGGTTGTCTCCCAGCCAAAGCATGATCTCCGGGCGTTGCTTGGTAATTGCGCCAAAGATCGTGTCGTAGTCGCCACCGTAAGGGGTTCCGGGGCGATCTGTCTCCGGTTGATTCACGTAGAGGCAAGATCCTATTGCAACATTAAACTCAGGCGGATCGCTTCTCCAGCGCCAGTGGGGTTGGGTTTGGAAACTTGTTTTGTAGTTGAGGTCCACTACCTTGCCATCGACTTTGATTCGATAGTCGTAGCTCGCACCCATCTCCAATCCGGTGAGCAGAAACTTGGCAATGTGGTCGCCTTCGGCGGAAGTCACGACGGGTTTAGATGCCACCCAAGTCGGATTCGAAGGGGTCTTTTTGGTGGCGACCTTGTTGGTTCCTCCCTCGTCGACCACGGTCACCAGCGACTGATCAGGCTTGAGTCGATACTCGACAACCACTTTCGCGCCCTTGACGGTTTGAACCCAGACGCAAACCTCGGTCATGGTCGCGTAGGCGAGCATCGGTCCGGCGGCGACTCCCGCCCTTATCCGACTCGCAACGGGCGCACTCTCCTGCCGCACCATCGCCCGGTGGACGCCCGCTCCCGCCGTGGGCGAAGAGACGCCGAACCCAACGTTCGAGGCGACAAGAAGCGAGGCAATCGCGGCAGAGGCAACCATCCTCTCATTTTTACTCGCTTTCCAGGTTAAGAGTCTCGCTCGCGTTGCCAGTCTCAAACAACAAAGCCCCAGAACCAAAAGGTTCTGGGGCTTTGCGAAGCAAACTCTCCGATTACTTGCGGACAGGCTTCTTTCCGACCGGAGAAGGCTTGCCTTCCATGTCGTTCAGAATCTCCCGAAGCGCGATCGGAAGGGCGCGAGCCCAGCATGCGCCTTGATCTGCGTCGAGGTCGTAGATGCCGCCGAGAAGGTCGGCAAGGCTGAAGGAAGGCGCCGAAGCGGTCGGCTTCGAATACTTGTCTTCAAGGACCTTTTGGATGTCCGAGCGGACCTCTTGAAGGTGCACGGCGGTGATTCGATCAGCCGCTTTGCCTGCAGCCGCGTCCACTCGCTTGGCGAGCGTTCGGAGCGAACTCTTCAGAAGGGGCTTGAGGTCGGTTTGCGTTGCGGATCCACCGTTCAAGCGAGTGTCCGCCGTCTTGATAAAGTTGCGATGCAGTTGTCGACCGTAGACGTCAACCGCAACCTTGCCGCCGTTCAGCTCTGCAAACACGCCGTTGATCACATCATCCACAACCTCGCCGATGCGGTAGTTGTCTTGACCGTTGGCCTCGGAGTCGGCGAGTCGGCGCATTCGCGACTCGTTCATCAGACCGTTCAGAACCAGCGACTGAAGTTGGTTGAGCAGCGAAAGTCCGCTGCCCGGGGTGATCTTCGTGATGATCCTCGGGTTCACCATCTCCTTGGAAGGTCGTGCTCCCTTGCTGAGAAGAAGGGCTACTGCACGCTTCTGCATGCTCTTCGGCATCGGCTTAAAGATTTGCCCCGATCCTCGACCGTGGTGCGTGTCGAGTTCCTCAACACCCGCAACGACTTGCATCGTGTGCATGATCTCGGTGAGCCACTGACCAACCAGCGTGTTGTGATAGTTGGCCAAGTCGTCGTAAGACTCGCCCATCTTGGAGGTCGCGGGTACGAGGACGTTCTTGGCGATGTATTCCAGGTTCATCAGACCCAGCCGAGTCGCCTCGACAGTGTCGTCACCGATGTTCTCGCTTTGAGTCGTCGGGTCGATTCCGCTGAACTTGTAGTTGCCGAACCGAACCGTTCGATCCGTGACTTGCTGGCTGAGAAGACCATCGAGCGCAGGCTTTTCTGCCTCGGGGGTCGGAAGGCCAAGCGGCTTGTAACCGTATTCAATCGCGAAGAAGTCGTACGGTCCAAGGCGAGGCATGAAGTTGGTGACTCCGTCGCCCGGTTGCGCAACGTAGTTGTTTCGACCGTAGCTCATGATCGAAGAGGTCGGACCATACTTGTCGGTGAACGACTTGCTTCGAAGGTCCTTGATCGAGAACGCGACCGAAGCCTTGAAGTTGTGCTCCAAACCAAGGGTGTGACCAACCTCGTGGCAAGCGACGTACTGCACCATTCGGCCGATCATCTCATCGGACATCGGGAGCTTTTGAACCGTCTTATCGGCAGCCGCGGCTTGAGCGAAGTACCACTCTTCAACGGTTCGAACAATGTCGTTCCAGAAGATCACGTGAGCCGAGATGGTCTCTCCCGATCGAGGATCTTGGATGGAGGGGCCCATTGCGTTTTGGACTTCAGAAGGAGCCCATCGGATGACGCTGTATCGAGCATCTTCGGCATCCCAGTTCGGGTCCTCTTCCACGCTCGGAGCATCTTTGCAGATGATCGCGTTCTTGAATCCGGCCTTCTCAAAAGCGGGTTGCCAATCTTCGATACCTGCCTTCAGGTACTTGCGCCACTTGTCCGGAACCTCTCGGGCCAGATAGAACACGATCGGCTCTTTCGGCTCAGAGATCGCCGCATTCGGATCCTTCTTCTCGAGGCGGAAGCGATTGATGTATTCCACCGTCTCGCTGAATCGCTTGGGCGATCCGAAGAGGGTGAACGGAGTGGTGAAGTAACCGATTCGGGAGTCCTTCAATCGGCCGATCATCGGCTTTTCCGGAAGCTCGACAAGGCTGTAGTGGACGACGGTCGCGATAGTGGACGCGTTATAGTCTCCGCCACCACCGAACAGCGCGGCGAGTCCGGTTCGACCACCACCTGCTCGGCGGAAGGTCATGTACGTGCGTGCTTCGATGTTCTTTGGGAACGCCTTAACTTTCTGAAGGAAAGTCTTCGAGGGGTCTGGAGCCGCACCCGGTCCGATTGCAGACGACACGGAAAAGTCTTGCGGGTTGCTGGTGTAGAAACTCGTGACATCGATGACCGCGCTCTTATTCGGACCCTCGGCGTAGATGTCGTAGCTCAGAAGGATCGGCTCTGGAGTGTTTGCGACGATGCCCGTTTTGAGGCCCTTGTCGTCGCCTTCCATGCGCGTAGAGTGATCCACGTTGCGGATGTCGATCTTCTTATCACGCTTGGCGAATCGGATGACGCGGGTGCCTGCAGCCGTTCCGACGTAGGCGATTGCCTTCGGAGCCTCGCTGACTTCGCCTTGCCACAGGAATTCTCGACCTAGCTTCTCCTCAGGGATCTCGAAGTAGACCTTGTCTTCCACGCGGTGAACCTTGAACACGCCGTCTTCGGTCTTAGCCTTCTTGACTAGCTCGTCGTACTTCTTCTGCTCAGGAGTCCGATCATCTTTCTTAGGCTCCTCTTTCTTGGGCTCCTCTTTCTTTTGATCCTGCCCTTGTTGTTGGGTCCCTTGCTGTTGCGTCGATTCGGAGAGAGTCGCGTACAGAGCCGACGAAGAGAATTGCGCCAAAGCGCTGTTTGCTACCAGCAACGAAGCCAGTGCCAGAGAAAAGAGCCTAGAGTTCATGTGATCATCGAACTTTACACGTTCCGCTGCAGACTCGTTCCGAGCGATTTCACAAAATCGAGAAAAAAGATCGGAATCTTTGCTCGCCTCACTCGTTCAATAAGGCTTCAACCATAATCTAGACGCGATGGCGAAGACGGTTCGAATTGGATTATTGGGCTTTGGAACGGTTGGTACGGGCGTTTACGGAATGCTCAACGACAACCGAGAAGCGATCACCAGAAAGATCGGCCTTCAGGTGGAAATAGTCCGCATTGGTATTCGCGATACGTCGAAGCCCCGCTCCGCCGACTCTGATCTTTTCACCACCGACCTTCAGTCCATCATCAACGATCCAAACATCGACGTGATTCTGGAACTGATGGGTGGAGTCGACCCGGCCGCGTCTCTGGTGGAGCAAGCGTTGCTCAACGGAAAACACGTGGTCACCGCCAATAAGGAGCTGATCGCCAAGCACGGCTCTCGCCTCGTGCACCTTGCCAAGTCCAAGGGCTTGGACCTTCACTACGAAGCCGCGGTGGGAGGAGGCATTCCCATTGTCCAGCCACTGAAGCACCAGTTGGCAGGCAACGATGTCATTCAGATGATGGGAATCCTGAACGGGACCACCAACTACATCCTCACCCAAATGGAGCAGAAGGGATCTGACTTCTCCGATGCTCTCGCCGAAGCCCAGGCCCACGGATACGCCGAAGCCGACCCCACTAACGACGTCGAGGGCTTTGATACGGCATACAAGATTTCCATCCTCGCCAGCATCGCATTTGGCAAGCAGGTCCCTATCGATACCGTCCATCGAGAGGGCATCACCAAGGTTTCCAAGCTCGACATGGAGTACGCCGATTCGTTCGGTTACCGAATCAAACTGCTTGGAATTGTCGACGCCGTCGCTCACGATATCGTTCGGGTTCGAGTGCATCCAACCATGATTCCAAGGACGCATCCGCTGGCGAGCGTGATGGATGTTTACAACGCGCTCTGGCTACAGGGAGACTTTGTGGGCGACCTCATGTTCTCTGGTCGAGGAGCGGGTTCTCACCCGACTGCCTCTGCGGTTGTCGGTGACTTGGTGGACGTTGGTCGCAACATTTTCATGGGCGGCAATGGTTCGGCAATCCCCTACGACGAGGGCATGAAGACGGTCAATATGGACGATCTGGAGTCTGCGTTCTACCTGCGACTACGAGTCCTTGACCGACCACGGGCACTGGGTGAGATCGCCACGGTGATGGGCGCCCACGAGATTTCTCTTGCTGAGATGCAGATGCGAACGCTGCCCGAGGTTGCAGGCGATACCACCCAACGCGGCGAGATTGTCTTCTTGACGCACTCGTGCAAGGAGCGGTCTTTGCGAGACGCGCTCGATTCGGTGAGCAAGATGCCAATGGTCACCGATGTGGCCGCACTCATCCGTGTTGAGAGCAATGTTTTGTAAGGATTCCGAACAATGCGCATCTTAATCACCAACGATGACGGTGTGAATGCTCCTGGCATTCGAGTTCTTGCCCGCGTGGCAAAGAAGTACGGCAATCCGGTCATCTGCGCCCCGGATCGGGAGCGATCGGCTTGTGGTCACGCGATGACCCTTCGCGATCCTCTGCGAGTGCATGAATCCGAAGTGGAAGGCTGCCCGGCATATGCGGTGAATGGTGTTCCGGTGGACTGTGTTAACGTGGGGCTCACCATTGCCTATCCCGACGGGTGCGACTTGGTGCTTTCGGGCGTGAACGCGGGGCCCAATCTTGGGTTCGATATCACGTACTCGGGAACAGTCGCCGGAGCCATGGAAGGAGCGATCAACGGTATTCCCGCCATCTCCGTGAGTCTTGCCACCTTCGTTCTGGAAGCACCGCCTCGCTGGGAGACCGCCGAGCGGTGGCTGGATGAGAACTTCTCTTGTCTCCTCGCCTTTCAACAACCCGAACTCGGCTTCCTGAACATCAACGTCCCGTCCATCGACTACAACGAGCTTCGAGGTACCCGCGTGGTGCCGATGGGTAAGCGCGTGTACAAAGATCGGGTGGAGCGTCGCGAAGACCCCTGGGGTCGGGCCTACTACTGGCAGGGCGGAGCGGTGGTGATGAAAACCAATGATGAGAACACCGACGTCCGATCGGTCATGGACGGCTTCGTGAGCGTCACTCCGATCTCGGTGAACTGGACCGATCAGACCGCTCTGGAGAGCCTAGAAACAGCGCTCGTTCCGCGAACCCATTGAAGCCGCCTTCGGCTGCTTAGAGTTCTCGGCGATACTCGAGGGCCGAGAGCAAAGTCGCCGAGTCCGCGTAGTCTAGTTCCCCACCGATGGGCATACCGTGAGCGAGGCGGGTGACCTTTACGCCAAGCGGCTTCACCAGCTTCGCCAGGTACAGCGATGTCGCGTCGCCTTCGATGGTGGCGTTGGTGGCGAGAATCAGTTCGCTCGTTTCATCGAGCCCAATTCGTGCGAGCAAAGATTTAATCCGTAGTCGCTCCGGTCCTACGCCATCCATGGGAGAAAGCAGACCGTGGAGCACGTGGTAGAAGCCCCTGTACTCGTTGATGCGCTCCATCGCGACCACGTCCCTCGGTTCGGCGACCACGCAAATGGTTTGGGCAGATCGCCGGGGGTCGGCGCAGATCTCGCACACTTCCCTGTCGGTCACGTTCTCGCAAACGGTGCAGAAGCGAAGCTTCTCTTTCGCCTCGATAATGGCGGAGGCAAGTCTTTTGGCTTCGTGATCGGGAACGCCGAGCAGATAATAAGCAAGCCGCTGGGCAGACTTAGGACCGACACCTGGGAGTTTCTCCAGTTCGGCAATCAGTTCGGCCAGCGGCTTTGCAAAGAGCAACGTTCGCCCTTGGTTTACATGGTCAGACCGGGAATCTTCGGAAGGTTCGGAAGAATCTCGGCCATCTTGTCGTTGCGGATTTCAACCGCCTTTTCAAATCCGTCGCGCATGGCGCCTGCGATCAGGTCCTCAAGCGCTTCGACATCTTCGGGATCGACCACCGACTTGTCGATGGAAACTTTCTTGATGCGACCGACTCCGTCGAAGGTTGCCTTAACCGGGCCCTTGTCGATCACGAACTCTTCTTTTTCGAGTTCTTGTTCTAGGTTCTGAGCTCGGGCCATTGCGCCTTGCATCGAAGACATCATGTCGCCGAGTCCGCCGCCGCCACCAAATCCCTTGGGAAGTTTCATCCGTCGTTATCCTCTTTCATCGGTGCCTTCATCCCATCCGCACTGGGTTCAGGATCGATCCCGAACACTTCTCGAATGAGCTTTTCAAGACGAGCACCGTCTACGGGCAATTCTACCGCTTCTGATTCAGCGACTACGAACTCAGTTTTTTTTTTAGCTCGAAGCGAAGCTGTGCATCGCCACGACCAAGTTCGCCGAGAATTTTTTGGAGGTAGCCCGCTTTGCGAGGGTCTTCCATCAACCACTCGAATGCCATCTGTTGAGGGATGCCCACCACGATCTCGCTACCCGTGTCCTCCAGCAAATACGCGCTTGCCAATTTGAGCTTGATGGGGGTGTTTCCGCCCGAAGGAGTTTTGTCTGGGATTTGGGCGAACACCTTTTGCCAGATATCACCCGCATGGACCGCGGCTTGGACCGGGGCTGCTGCTTGTGCAGGCTCGGCATGGGCGGCGGGAGTTTGCGCAGCGGGCGTTTGAGCAGTGGGCGTTTGGACTGGGGCAGTTTGAGTAGGTGCCGCAACCGCCGCTTTCGCCGAAATCGGCTCTTCGTACCTTCGATTCCCGGTCGATGCGGCAGCAGGTGCCGCGTGTGCGGATGCACTCGCTCGAAGCCCAACTGTCGCAAGGCGGACCAGTTCAGATTCCAGCCACAACTTCGGAAGGCTGATGTCGCGAATAACCTTGTGCGCTTCGCTCAGTTCCGCCCGAATGCCCACAATAAACTCTCGACCCAGGCGCACTGCAATGTCGTGCATGCTCGCCTCGCGAGCGGCATCCTTGGAATCGGCGCTGACTTCGTAAACGGCGCGCGTGAGATCTCCGAGGCGATGAAGGAGCGATTCCAAGATCGATCTTGGGTCGCGTCCAAGCCGACCAATCTCGTCGAGCAAGGTGACCAAACCACCGACGTTCCCCGTCTGAATGGCAACCAGCAACTTGTCTACCGATTCCTCGGTCACCAAGCCAAGTTGATCGTAAACCGTTTGCAGGTCGATGCTCCCACCCGAAACCAGCAGAGCCTGCTCCAGAAGGGTCAGCGCGTCTCGATAACCGCCATCCGCCATGCGAGCGATCGCGGCAATCGCCTGAGGTTCCGCATTCGCCCCTTCTTCACCGACAACATAAGTCAAACGGTCGACCAGGTTCTGAAGAGTCGCTCGGTGGAACTCGAACTTTTGGCAGCGCGACCGGATGGTCGGGGGAACCTTGTTGTATTCCGTCGTTGCCAGGATGAAGACCAGGTGAGCCGGGGGTTCCTCGATCGTCTTGAGAAGAGCGTCAAAGGCTTTGGCGCTCAGGTCGTGGACTTCGTCAATGATGAACACCTTGTACTTGCCCATCATGGGTAGGTACTGAGTCTGTTCGATGATCGTGTCCCGGACGTTATCGACACCCGATTCGCTGGCGGCGTCGATTTCGTTGACGTCAACGTGGCTGCCGTTGGTGATCGCGATGCACTGCTCGCATTCGTTGCAAGGTGTCGGCGTGGGACCGTGGTCGCAGTTCAGACACTTCGCGAGAAGACGTGCGGAGGAAGTTTTTCCCGTTCCTCGGGGACCCGTGAACAGATACGCCTGCGCCATTCGACCGGAAGAAATGGCCGATTGGAGAGTTTTGACTACGTGGTCTTGCCCGATCAGATCTTCAAAAGTCTGGCTGCGATATTTGCGGTAGAGAGCAAGTTGAGCCACGGATACGCCTTGAAGAATGTCCAAAGGACAGGGGTTGAAACGGGAAAACCGGGATGATCACGTCGCCCAGAGAATCGACTTACCGTTGCTGCCTTCCGGCCCTGGCGGGGTTCACCGACCTGCTGCCGCGCAAGTCCCGGCTGTTCATTGTAGCACCTTATGGGCACTCAAATTGAAAGAGAAAGCGCCCTCGATCTGTAAGACCGAAGGCGCTTTTGGGCTGATTCTCGGAGAACCTAGCCGCCGGATCGGAGCGACGGAATCTGAAGGATTTGATCACCCTTGATGTACGTTCGCTCGACTTCCACGTAGTTCTTCGTTTTCGTGACCGGAGTCTTTTCTTGCCACTCGCCCTTTCGAAGGAGTTGATCCTTGTCCAGTTCTAGGTAGGTGTAGAACACTCGGGTTCCGGGTCGAATCTCGGTATTCGTGAAGTTCTTGTCCGCCAGACCTTCGCCATTCCAAGAGAACTTGTCTTGGATGTGAGGAGGTGCCGAACGGGGGTTGTAGTAGAACTCGACCAAGTATCGCTTCGACCGGAAGGGGTACATGGTTGGGTCGCGAGACATATCCACCGTCTTGTCGAAACGACGGTTTCGAACGAAGAGCTGCTCCTGCATGAACGTCTTGTCGCGCGGTGGCTCCAAGTTAACGTCATCCGAGAACTCCCAGTTCATTTGGGCCGGATACTTGCTGAAGACGTCCCAATCGGCATCTTTGATCACGCAGCGAATGCGCGAACCAACCGGAAGAACGTTCCAGGTTCCTTCAAACCGTACAACACGAGGCTGCAGAACCGAAACCTTGACGCTGAAACCGGTATCGAACGGCGGGAAGACATCGTAGGCGTTCAGAGGTCGACCCTCTTTGCCCGCCATGAATCCTCGTTGCACCATTCGAACGATCATCGTATCGAGGTTGCCAACAATGGCGTCTCGGTTTTGCCGAGATTGGAAAACATCTGGGTTCTTGTCGAATACCTTTTGAGCATCTTCAAGAAGGGTGTAGTAGTTCTCCATTCCATCTTCAACGCGACCTGCACGCTGAAGAACGACGGATCGAAGGTTCTTTCGCGCGGGCTGAATGTCGGGGCGCTTGTACGCCTCCTCCATGTACTTCACCGCTTGGTCGTACTCGTCGTCGATCTTGTGATACCAAAGCCAACCCGTTTCAAAGAAGACTTCGTAGGTCTCGGGGTTACCCTCGCATCCCTGCTTCGCCAAAGCGATGGCAGGTGGGATGTACCGTCGGTCAGACCGTTGCTCCTCGTCCGTGAAGTTATAGGCGATGTGCCAGATTCCGGTAGAGAAAACATCTACCTGCTTCGGGTCGAGGAACGTGACCAACCGGATGATCGGCAGAATCGCGTCGTAGTTTCCAGAGTCGAAGAATGAGTCTGCGCGGACCCAAAGGATGCCTGCGATCAGCTCACGGAATCCAGCCAGTGCAAAGAGCATCTGGTCCGGAGACAGCGATCGATCGACGAGCGATCCCGTTTTTCCTGCCTTCGCCGGGCTGTAGTTCTTCGACCAGAAAGGCTGAAGAACAGACGTTTGAAGAACTGCCTGGCCCAGCCCTAAGACGGCTAGGCCGGCCAAGAACTTGGTGCGGAGAGCTTGCTTGCTGCTTGCCTTCGCCATGATTCCTTAAACCTCCTTCTTCTCGAAGATCAACATTCCGGTGATCAGCATGATGGCGATGTACATGACACCGTAGCCAAAAGCGTTGATGTAGTAAGACGCCTCCGACTGGATCTGCTGTTGCGGGTTGATCAGCGGGTTCTGAATGTTGTAGGTCGCAAAGTTCGGAAGAATCACCGAGAGCAATTGAGCCAAGCCCTTGCCCCAAGATGCGCCGCTTCCGCTCTTTTGCATGGTGTCGAACACGGGGTTCAAGACCGTACCAACCAGGAACAAACCTCCGGAAAGGAAGAAGTTCACCAGCGGGGCAACGAAGGTGGAGATGCACATGGCGACCGAAGCCAACAGGCTCATTTGCACAAAGTACATGGCAACCGCTTGGAGGAGTTTGATCGCCTCAGACGGGTTTTGCTTGATGACCAAGAACATGGCGCTCATAACAACCGCCATCAGGCTCATCATAAGACCCAGCGCGAGAACCGCTCCCAGATACTTGCCCGCCAAGAACTGCCAGCGCATGACCGGCTTGGACAGGATGGTGTAAATGGTTCGTCGCTCAACTTCGTTCGGAAGCATGTAAACCGTAAGAACGATCGCGATGACCGCACTTGCGATTTGGATGATGCCAAGCATCATCGACTTCAAAACGACCGTTTCAGATCGTGCTGAAAGCATGCCGAGGTTCGGCGCGATGATCAAGAAGAGCGTCGCGATGAACAAGATAATAAGGAGCACCTTTCGACGAATCGCTTCGCCTACGGTGGCATTCGCAATGGCAAAAATGGGTCGAAACATGATCTTCCTCTTATCCAGCCTTGGGAGCGCTCACCGTCTCCACAAATAGGTCTTCGAGTCGCTTCTTTCGCGGGACGACGCTCACGATGCGAGCACCCGATCCACGAACGGCGTCGATAACAGCGTTGATATCGCTCTCTTCCGGTGCGTCCAACAGAAGATCTCCGCCTGCGGGCAGAATCTTCGCGTCGGGGATATTCATGTCCTTCAACGCTTGCTCCGAGTAGCCCTCAACGGTAATTTCAACACGTCCGCCCTTGAGCAGTTCCGTGAGCTTGCCTTGTCGAGCAATTTTTCCGTAGTTGATGATCGCAACACGGTCGCAGATCAGCTCAACTTCACTCAACTCGTGCGAGGAAATGAAAACGGTTCGTCCTTCATCTCGGAAGCCGAGAATGAGGTCTCGAATCTCTCGGTGAGCAATCGGGTCCAAACCACCCGTCGGCTCGTCCAAGAAGAGCAACTTAGGATCGTTCAACAACGACTGAGCCAAACCGATTCGCTGTTGCATACCTTTCGAGTACTGCGAAATCGTCTTTGATTTGTCGCGGTGAAGATTCACGCGCTCGAGAAGAGCGTTCATGCGATCCGTGTCCGTAATGCCGAACAGGGATCCGTAGAACTTCAAAATTTCGAAGCCCGTCATGTACTCGTAGTAATACGGTCGCTCGGGGACGTACGAAATCTTGTGGTGGACATTCATGTCCCCCAGTTCTTCGCCAAGAACGGTTCCTTCGCCAGAGGTCGGTGAAATGATGCCAAGCAACATCTTGATCGTGGTTGTCTTGCCCGCTCCGTTCGGACCAAGAAAACCGAAAATCTCGCCTTCCTCAACGTGAAGACTGAGATTGTCAACCACGTTGACGTTGCCGGCGGCTTTCGTTCGATAGGTTTTTGTTAGATCTTTGGTTTCAATCGCGGCGGCCAATTTGGCCCTCCTTGCTGATAATGACTTCGGGATAAGTTATACCTGCCTACTCGGTCGTTCGACGAATCGTTAAGAACTCGACCAAAGCCGCCTAGACGAACGAACATCTACGCGGACCCGATCTCGCGGGCAGATCACCGATGCCAACGCGAACAACGTGCCAAAAGTTCCAGAGTGGCGAAAGGATCGTCGAGAATAATTCTGGGTTCAAATCGAGGCAATTGCATAAAACAATCGATACAACGGATTCAGGGAAACGCAAAAACGCTACATAAAACATGTTCAAAAGACTTCCATTGTCTACCGATGGAACGCATAATCATGAAGAGTCAACCGCCCAGCACCCTCGAATTGTTAAAAGAGAAGGGTGAAGGCATGACTGGAGCCTAGCGGCAGCGTCCTTTGCTCTCCTTTCAACGTTGCCGCGTTTTTTCCTGGTGAATCTTCCAGGCAATCTCGCTCAGGCTTGACGCGCCGCCTGAACGAAGTCCCGCATCTTAGACGGGTTCTTTACGCCGGGCGAATCTTCGATTCCGCTACTGACATCCACGCCATAGGGTCGAACCCGCTGAATGGCCTCACCGACGTTATCCGGAGTCAGGCCTCCGGCAAGGATCACGGGGCGATCCGATCGTTGGACAATCTCGGCCGCCAATCCCCAATCCACCTTGTGCCCGGTTCCGCCAAATCCTTCTTCTCGATAGGCGTCTAGCAGGATCGCAGAGGCGTTCACCGTTTGCTGAACCAAATCCTGAGCGCTCTGACCTTGTCGCAAACGAATCACGTGAATCCGTTTCGTGGGTGGCTCGGGATACTCGTTCCAGATCACTCCCTGAACCATGTCGAAGACTCCCCTATGAACGGGACGATCAACCGTTCCAAAAACTGCTATTCGCACCGGGAACGGAGGGAGGCGATTCATCCATTTCTCAATGTCGTCACCGATGAATCGGGGGCTCGTTCGTTCCAGGACAAAACCAAGCGCGTCTGCCCCTAGGTCGGCGGCGAGTTCGGCATCGTGCTGTCGCATCAGTCCGCACAGTTTCACTCTCGTCATCGTGAACCCTCCTCTTGGCGACCCATGATGGTCCGCACCGCCGAGCCCACGTCTTCTGATTGCGTGAAGGCAGTTCCGATTAGCACCGCATCCGCGCCATAGGTGTGAACAAGCTGCACATCTTTATAGGAGTACAGTGCGCTCTCACTGACTCTCAGCTCGGCCTCGGTTAACAATGGAAGCAGGCGAGCCGTGGTGGATAGATCGGTTTTGAACGTGCGCAGGTCACGATTATTGATCCCGACCAACGGAGCCTTCAGTTCATTGGCAACTTCGCACTCCGCCTCGTCGTGAACTTCCACCAGGACATCTAAGCCGCTCACTTGCGCTAGAGCGTGAAGGTCGAACAGTTGCGACTTCTCCAGCCCGGCGACGATCAAAAGAATCGCGTCGGCTCCCCATAGCACCGCCTCGGCGATTTGATACGGATCGGCAATGAAGTCCTTCCGCAGCAGCGGTAGCTCTACCTGCTCACGAATGCGCATCAGATAGTCCGGCGAGCCCTGGAAATACTTGATGTCGGTCAATACCGACAAACAGGTTGCCCCCGCTTGTTCGTAGGTCACCGCCAAGTCCACCGGGTCGAAGTTCTCTCGAATGACACCCGCGCTCGGCGACGCCTTCTTCACTTCGGCGATCAATCCCGGCTTTTCGGCTGCTTTGAGCGCTCGAAGGAACCCCCTTCTCGGAGGAGCATCCGCGCTTCTGGCAAGAAGTTCTTCGGGCGCGACAAGGCTCTTGGCGAATGCCACCTCGTTCGCCTTATGAGCAAAAATTTCCGTTAAGATCGACATCGCTTGAACTTCCCTTCTCTACGCTCCCAATCTGGATCCCCGTTAGGCTGCGGACTCGGCAATAAGTTTTTCCAACCAGGTGCCAACAAACCCGCTCTGGATGGACTCTCGAACAATTGCGGCGCCCTCGAACAAAGAGTCGGACTTTCCGGCAACAAACCAAGCCACGGAAACAGATGGAAGAATCGCCTGAGAGTATGGCGACTCTACGTCGGTAAGGGCCAACCGAATCATCTGCGCATTGTCCGCCGCTTCCTCTCCTGCCGCGATGGATTCGAAGGCCAGTGCGGAGATTCCGAAGTCTTCGGGCGATACCTTCTGAGTTTCTATCCGCTCGTCACGATGAACGATGTGTAAAAGAGTCTCGCCGCACGGCGACACCTCGTCGAGAACATCGCCATTGGCAAGTGAACCATTCGCAACAACCGCCCGCTCGACTCCTAGCCCCGCCAATGCGATTGCAACCGGGGAAAGATGGCGCGGATCGTAGAGACCGATCAACTGTCTCTTCACGCCCGCCGGGTTAAGGAGCGGACCCAGAAGATTGAAAACGGTTCGGAAACCGAGTTCTCGTCGCACCGGGCCGACCTTTGCCATGGCCGGGTGGAAGGCAGGTGCCATCAGAAAAGCGAATCTGTGACGGTCTAGGGCCGAGTGGGCGGTCTCAACCGACTGATGCAGGGGAATTCCGAGCGACTCCAGAACGTCGGCACTGCCGCACTTGGATGTCACGGCTCGATTCCCGTGCTTGGCAACCGGAACCCCCATGGCCGCAAGAGCCAAGCCCACCGCGGTGCTGATATTGAACGTGGCTGCGCCGCCGCCCGTCCCGCAAGTATCGATTGCGCCCTCATGAGCGCCCTCGATGCGGGTGGCACGCGTGCGGAGAAACTTGGCAAAACCAAGGAGAGTTTGTTCGTCGACCGAACGCCGATCGAGCACACCGAGCATCGCGCCCACCTGCGCAGGAGTGCCCTCGTCGATCACAAAGCGCAACAAGGCCTCCGCCTGGTCGGGAGAGATACGACCTTCGGGCGATCGAAAGGGTTCGATCAGGCTCGGGAACGACATTGGAATCAGTTTACTAAGACTCGCACGCGCTTTCAGGGGTTGGATGGCAACCGTTCGTTCACGATTAGCAGCAAGCGCCTCGCAAGCATCGGAACAGAAAGGGTGAGGATCGAGGAAGAGAGTCGGTAGACTAAGGAAGTCTCATGGGACAGTATCTGGGAATCGTTGCGATCACGGCCGTTGCAGGTCTGATCTCCGGACTTTTGGCCGCCTTGGCGTATGTGCTTGGCCCAAAAAGAATCACCCCTTACAAGCAAGCTCCCTATGAGTGTGGCGTTGCTCCGGTTGGAGACGCCAAAGAGCGCTTCCCGATTAAGTTCTATCTGGTTGCGATCATCTTCATCCTGTTCGATATCGAAGTCGTCTTCTTGTGGGCTTGGATGACCGTGTACAAAGCTGCGCCCGTTGATTTCATGCAGTTCACGTTCATCGAGTTCATGACTTACATGTCCACGTGGATCCTCGGCTACATCTATGCGGTGAAGGTCGGCGCCATTGATTGGGACGAGACCACCGCCCTTGCGAAAGAAAAGCTCGGCGATGTGGATGACGAGGAACCTGCGGTTGGTCAACCTGTTCTCGGAGGAGTGGCTTAAATGTCTATCGTTGAAGTTGGCGAAACCGGTCCGATGATCGGCGAAGAGCGGGCCGAAGTCGTTCGCTTGCGAGAGTCGCTCGGCGAGAAGTTTCTGGGGACTAAGACGTTTCGGGGCGAGACCTACGTGTTCGTGGATCGAACCGCCGTTGTCGATGCACTGACCGCTCTGAAGAACGATCCCGACCTTCAATACAACTACTTCTGCGAGTGCGTGGGTGTCGATTACAGTACGTGGACCCACGAGCGCGATCTGACGGGCCGATTTGAAGTTGTCTACAACCTCATGAGCCTTCAGTACGCAGCGCGACTTTTTGTGAAGACGTCCGTCAACGACGGCGAAACCATTCCGACTGCGAAGCACGTCTTTGCGGGCGCTGAGTATCCCGAGCGCGAAATTCAAGATTTGTACGGCGTTGTCTTTGAGGGCAACGAGCCGATCCCCGGTGCTCGATTCCTCCTTCCCGATGATTGGGTGGGCTTCCCGCTCCGTAAGGAGTATCCGCTCGGAGGAGAGGATGTCCTCTTCGATGGCGGCACTCGCGGTCCGGCGGTCGAGGACAAAATGGTCCCCCACGCTGGTGAGAGCTTCGAAGGCAAAACCGGCACGGGCGAAGTTTCAGGTCGCTAACTTCTTTCACTTGGCTTTTGCCCTGAACAGCGGCGTCCTTGTCGCTGGTGATACTCGGTGACGATGCCCGGACGGCGGTTCAACAGGGAAACTTTGTTGGCGAGAAACAAGCCGGGCTGTTCATGACCCTAAGAATGTCTATTAGGCCACGACAGATGGCTCCCCAGGGCCGTTTGCAGCGAGTTAACGGGTTTCGCCCTGGTTCTAACGCCCCCAATGAAGCGTACTGCGTTAGGAACCCATCTCCACCACCACATCGACCCGCAAACATGAGAACGTTCCTGTGTCCCGGAGTCGGATAAGAATTTAACGTTGTGACCGGCTGAGTCTGCAGGTTCACCAGCCACGAGTAGAGGACTGACGATCCATCGGTGAGTCTCAAAAAAAGGGGCGAGTCCCCTTCGGAACTCGCCCCTCGCGTGGCTATTGCCTTCTTCTCCTAGGGAGGAGGAAGCATTCCGCCTTGGCTACTTGCACCGCCGGCAGCAGCACTTCCTCCACCTGCGTCTGCAGGTTTCAGAGCGCCTTCACCCTGCGGAACAGGCTTGGAAGGCGGGACTACCGCACTTGCTTCATCGCCACCGCCACCGGAGCAACCGGCAAGGGCGAGCGAAAACACAACGATTAACAGCGAATACCACTTAGCCATTTTCATGTGATTAGCGAACCTGCATGAACGGGCTGGACGGATACGCAGCTCCACCGTACTGGAATCCGCGGCTGCTGTCTCGGTTCATGCGAATCGTCGGGAAGTACTTCGCCGAGGAGTCGCCCATGCCGTAGTTTTGACCGTCGGTGAACGTGTGAACGTTTCGTCGAGCAGCAGATTGAACAAAGCTGTCCGGTGCGAAGCCGATCGTGCAAGCGGAACCGAACTGGGTGTTACCCTCTGGTGCCGGAAGCGGTCGGTTATACGTCACGAAGAAGCCAGGGATCCAAAGAGCGGTGCTCGAAGGGTTCTCTGCGTTCTGGATTTCCGTACACGTTGCCCAAGGTCGCGACGAAAGAGCTGCCGGGTCGCAAGGACCGCCTGCGCCAGCCGTAAGCGGGTTGGCTTGGTTGGAGAAACCTGCGAACATGGTCGTTCCAAACCAGTTGTAGTAGTCCCAGCGAATCCACTGCGGGATGATCCAGTGAGCCATAACGACGGGGTTAGCCGTGGTTGCGCAGTTGATGCCGAAGTCGCCTTGCGATCGCGAAGATGCTTGGTTCAAGAAGATGTCTCGGTTCTTGACGTACGGGAAGAGGACTTCCATCGTAGTGATGAAGACTCCACCACCTCGGTTTTGCCACATGTAAGGAGTCATGCGATCGTCCACGTCTGCCATGTAGATGGCGTAGGACGTGCCAAGCTGCTTAACGTTGGAAAGGGCTGCCGTCTTCTTTGCGGCGGCCTTGGCCTGAGCAAAGACTGGGAAGAGAATGGCTGCGAGAATTGCGATGATCGCGATTACGACCAGCAGTTCGATGAGCGTGAATGCTTTCTTCATGATGATTACTCCGCCGACTAGGTCAGCAATGAATTCAGAGAGTTGCAGTAACCTGCAACTTGAGCAACATCCTACAACAGAATCTCGCTATTGACAAGAAGATTTTCCGCAAATTCGCAAAAAACAAAAAAAGGACCGAACTTTCCACAAAAGCGGAAGTTCGATCCTTTTTAAGTTCGTTCAGATGATCTTAGCGATCAACTGACGGGACTTGACCTTGTCGGCCTTGCTCTCCCATCTTGTCCTTTTCCTTAGCGGAAGGAGCGTTGATGGTTTCTCCCACAGGCTGAGCAGCAGCGTCACCGCCACCACCCGAACAGCCTACGAGGGCTGCGCCCAAGACGAGCGCAGCAAGAATCAATCGACTAGCCGGAGCCATGGTCACACTGAGCAGTAGTGTAGTTGAACTCGGAGTCAGGTCGGAAGAAGCCCGGGTAGTACGGAACTCCGCCACCCTTAGGGGTTCCAGGAGCAACGCAGTCCGTCATCCAATACCATGCCCATTGGTCGCCATTAGGATCGGCAGACGAAACAGGGTTGGTGTTGACGTTCAGGACAGCATGTTGCGGCCATCGAGGAAGTCCGCCGAAGTTGTACGGCTTAGCCGACGAGTCGGTGTGGACGACCAACGAGGTGGTTCCGTAAGCAGCAAGGTTCACGATACGAGGATCGAGAGCAGGCACCCACGGGGTGTAGCCGTAGCCAGATCCGGTGTTTTGTCCAGGATATCCGCCCGGGTTGAATCGGCAGTTGACGCCAGCGCCACAGTCCAGGTTCGGGGAGGTGAACATACCACCCGTGTAGTTTTGGCGCCAAGGCTGCCAGAACAGAGGAATTCGGGAAGGCTGGGCAATTGCGGTTGCGTTGTACCCGTGCAGAATGCCGTTCATGCTGAAGCCAACGTTTGCTTGTTGAGCTCCGTTGAACGCCGTGAATCCGGGGTTAACCGTGTTCACACCCGTTGCTTCGTACATTTGAATGTTCTTGGTGTACGGGCGAATAGCATTGAAGATGAACGAAGCCTCTTCGGTTCGTCGAGGATCCAGGTGTCGGTTAGCAGACGTGGTGGAACCCTCAGGAACGGCGGAATAGAAGCCGTTTCGCCAGGTACCGGCAACGCTGTTGAAGGACATGGCAAGCGGCATTGTATCGTCCACGTCAGCCGTGTAGATTGCAACTGCCGTACCAAGTTGCTTGACGTTAGAGAGTGCAGCGGTTTTCTTAGCAGCCATCTTGGCTTGGGCGAACACTGGGAACAGGATCGCCGCAAGGATCGCGATGATTGCGATAACCACTAGCAACTCGATGAGAGTGAATGCACGTGATCGCATAATATCAACTGTCCCAGAACCAACCGTTCGGGACAAAAACGATTATAGAGCAGATTTCGCCAAACGCAAAACACTTTTTTTAGTGAATGAACAGGTTTATGCCCAAGGCGGGAATGTGGGACCGTTCGTTTGCCTGAATCGTTGAAAATCCGAACTTCATGAACTGAGGTCGGGGTGCAGCGAAACATCTTCCTTCCGCGCCCGGTATCTTAAAGACAATGAATCAGCCGACGTTCATGCCGTCGACGGAAACGATCTTCCAGCGCACCGCTGAGAACACGATGATCGTCAACATGGGCCCTCAGCACCCGTCCACTCACGGCGTGCTCCGAGTCATCTGCGAACTCGAGGGCGAAACGATCATCCAGTGCAAGTGCGTGATCGGCTATCTCCACACGGGCATGGAGAAAGAGGCTGAGTACCAGCAGTATCACAAATGTGTGGTCATGACCGACCGGATGGACTACCTCAATGCGAATGGGAACAACCTTGCCCACGCCTTGGCAGTCGAAAAGCTTCTCGGTTGTGAAATTCCCCGACGAGCTCAGTACCTACGGGTCATCCTTGCCGAACTGAGCCGCATCGCCTCTCACCTTGTTTGGCTGGGCACACACGCTTTGGATCTCGGCGCAATGACGCCGTTCTTCTACTGCATGCAGCAACGCGAACTCATTCTCGACATGTTCGAGATGTTCAGCGGCGTTCGAATGATGCCTTCTTGGATCGTCCCTGGCGGACTCCGCGGAGACATGCCAGACGGCTTTGCGGAGAAGCTAGACGCCTTCTTGAAGGGCTTCCCCGGCGAAGTCGATGTCTTGGAAGGACTTCTCAGCGAGAACCCGATCTTCAAAGAGCGGACCTACGACGTCGGAGTTCTCACGGCGACACAAGCGCTCGAACTCGGCTGTTCCGGTCCGATCGCTCGTGCGAGCGGCGTTCCGTTTGACCTGCGAAAGTCGAACCCTTACTCGAGCTACGAAGACTTCAACTTTGATATCGCCATCGGCAAGCGCGGCGACGTTTACGATCGCTACCTGGTCCGAATGGCAGAGATGAAGGAGAGCGCAAAGATTCTCCGCCAAGCCATCGACGGGCTCCCTGAAGGCGGATTCCGCACCTCGGATCGCAAGATTGCTCCTCCCCCTCGCGAAGAGTTGGACAACTCAATGGAGTCGGTGATCCACCACTTCAAGCTCTACACCGAAGGTTTCCGACCTCCGGTCGGCGAGGCCTACGCGGGCATCGAAGGTTCGAAGGGAGAACTCGGCTTCTATGTCGTGTCGGACGGTACGAACCGACCGTATCGCTGGCACGAGCGTCCGAGCAGCTTCATGAACCTGAAGTCGCTGGAAATCCTCGCCGTTGGGCGAATGATCGCCGACGTGATCGCAATCATCGGTTCGATCGACATCGTTCTCGGCGAAATCGACCGATAAGGTCGCAGCAAGATCGTAGCGGGAGAGGAGATCACCCCTCTCCCGTTTTTTGTTGCAGATTCTCTTCATCTCGACGGCGATGCGGGCGTCCTTGACTGATTTCCCTTAACTTCCCTGCCCTAAGCCGGGAAAACTAGAAAGTCGCATTTTCTTTCCCATGAAGCCACGCCCATTCCCTGCCATTTTCGCCTTCTCGATCCTTGCCGCCGTCACCCCGAGCGCAGATGCGAGTTACCTGTGGGCAAGCTACGAGCCGGAAACCCGGACCTATCGAATGGAGATTGCCGATCTTCCCGGCAAGCCCGTCACGGAAATGACGGCCCTTCAGCTTTCCCGCATTCAGCCTTACACCAAATCCCTTCGCAAGGCCACCAACGGTCGGATGCGCTTCGATGCCCAAACGCTCAAAACCGCATTTCGAGCACGCCAAACGGGAGGCGTTTTGGATATCGACGGAAAACCGACACTTGTGGTGAACCACGTCAAGGCAAGCGCATTGAAGGACCATTTCAAAGATGCGGGCATGAACGGATTCGAGATTTGTGCCGCTTTGGAAGGCGATCGATGGCGCGTTTGGACCGTTTACCAAGGTCAAAAGGTCGCTGCACCGATCTTTGTGAATGGCAAAGCGGCCCCATCCAAAGACGGTGAGGTCTTCATTCCGCTGCACGCCAAGCCGAGCGGATACAGCGTCCACTCCGTCTATTCCCTTCCAAATGCCGGATCTTTCGGTGAGGAGTCGTACGCCGCCGAATCGCACCGAACCACTCTGGTACTCGCTCCTACAACAAGCGTCTCGAAGGGTTCGAATCCATCCTCGTACCGCGCACTGGAAGCTGCCTTGGAGAAAAGAGAGTCCGTCTCGCCTACTGCACCGGCGACGGAATTCACTTTCAGCGCGAAACTTGAAACCCGCGTCATCGTTGGGAAAGTGGAATGGAAACCGAGCGGAATTGTGATCACGGTTGACGAAAAATCGGACGACCTAGTGAAGGAAGTCGAATCTCAAGTGAGGTCGATGTTCGAGCACCGAAAGGAACAACCGTTCTGGGAGGGCGATGGTCGGAGCAAAATCATCCCTTCTGGATTTGGATCACCGACTGAAGGGATCAGTGTCGAGGATGCAACCAAGGCGCGCTACACCCTTAAAGATGGGATCGTGTACGGAGTAGAACGATCCTTGGGAGATCGAACGCTTGTGGTGGGCGTCGAGGAAGTTCAGTGGCTCAAAAACGGAAAGTATTTGCCCAAGAAATACAGCCGCATCGAGATCGATAAGTCGGGCAAACGACAAACAGAGCTCAGCTACGAGGACACGTTCGCTCAGGTTGGCGTGGAACACTTCCCCGCTTCGCGAAACGTGAAAGGCACGGCGAACGGTCGCGACGTCTCGCTCGAGATCATCATTACAGCCTTAGGGGCCGACGAATAAAGAATCCCCTGCATCCAACAAAGGATGCAGGGGACCGTTCGCTTCAGAAGCGGGAACTCTACTTAGTAGTAACCGTTACTGGTCGTGTTGGCTTCGTCAAGCCAGTCCGCAATAAACTGCTTCAGCTTGTCCAGATCGGGGTTGTCGTGGGTCGGGATGATTCTAAGGAACGCTCCTTCATCATCTTTGCCCATATTGACCAATTTGTGCTTCAGCATGTCCCATCGAAGGGTTTGGCTGCTGGCGGTGAAGCCTGCACTCACCGTTTTGTAGAAGTAGACCGCAACTGTCTTCTTGCCTTGGTTGGTCATTTCTACAACCGAAACCGGTACCTGGCCGCGTGTCTTGGTCGTGATGTATTCCACCCGCTCCGGTCCAAGAACCCAACCCTGCGCGCCAAAGCACACCTTAGGATCGTGGAACGATTCCTTGGCGTTGCTGCCAATGACAACGACGTCGTAAGACTCGTCTCCCTTAGTGAAAACTCGCGCTACGATTCCCCACGGCTGAAGAGTCTTGTAGGTCGACTCGTTCATCCGGTAGGTGCAGTACTCGAATTCTCGCTCCGCGTTGGGGACCATTTGGAAGGGTCCCACTTTCTCCGGAAGCTGCTTGGCAATCCAAGTCTCTTCACGCTTGATCTGTTGCGGTCGACCCGCAAAAGCAAGCATTCCGCCGATGACGATGAACAGACCTGCGGTGACCCACAGGCGAAATCTCAATCTTTCCAACCTAATACCCTCGCGAATTTGAACAGCAGATAGAAGCACAGAATGAGCGTCAAGTAGCCACTGTAATCGTGAAACTGGTGCCCAGCTTCGGACCCGTAGAGATCGCCGACCACGCCGATGAGCATGATTCGGAGACCGTTGATGAACAAGCAGAACGGAAGAGCAATGGCGAACATGAGTTGGTTCGCCCAGAGCTTGAGCCCTCCGATCATGGTGAACAGAGCGGTGAACGCCGTGACGGCCAGCATGAGCTTCATGCCGCTACAGGGAACACCCACGTCTAAAGTGAAGTTGTTAAGGATGATCGTCGTGGAGTCGGGTTTGCGGGCCTCAAATCCAACGGCCTTGAGCAACGCATAGGCAACGTCGGTGGACATTAGCTGCAGCGGGTTCGTGTTTTGATCGATCACCGATTGCCAAACCGGAAGGGCGAAGACAAGGTATCCCACCGGAAGGGCCATCGCCAGCAACCAGCGAACTCCGAGAATCGACCAGACGCCAACGAGGAGAGACAGGATGAAGGTGACGGAGGCGATCACCCAGAACTGACCTGTCACGCCGACAAAGGTGACGGCTAAGAACGCCAAGAGGAAAACGGCTACAAGCGGCTTTCCGAGAAAGTTGGCAAGGGCCGAATCGTCCTTCTTTTCCGCGGCGGCCACCAGCTTCATCAAGCCTTGACCGAGAGGATACGCCAGCACAAGCATCGTCGCCATCCAAATCCAAATGCCGAGGGCATCGAACTTGCGGTAGGCGATGATGAGATAACCCGCGACCAGGGCGAGGATAAGACCGCCGCCGACAACCGCGACGAGGCTAGAAAGAGGCGATCCGAAACCACTCTTTTTGGGCAGAGCCTTCAAGTCTTCTCGCCGTCGATAGAGAATGACGCCGATGATGACCGGGACCAAGAATCCGTGCGAGTAGTAGTCGTCGTTCAGCCAAATCTTCGGGAGAAGCTTAAGCATCTCTCGGTAACCGGCGGCTAATCCGATCACCATCAAAAACGTCGGTAGGAAGGCCCAGTGCGATACGATCGCCTTGTAGTTCACCGACCGTAAAAATTTCACCGCATCTTGGGCGTAACCCAAGACATCGTCCAGAACGCTTCCCCCTTTTTGGGGCGGATTCTGCGCCGGACTTTCGATCAGCCCGTCCTTGTCTGTTGCTGCCGTAGCATCCATTGTCAATCTCTCTCCTCATCACCCGACGGTTTCAGTTGCCGCCTTAACATCAGCCAAACGATTCCAACGCTTTCCTTCGCGAAAGAATTCCCCGGTTTGTACTAGGATGATAACCCCTGTACGCACGGATACTGTCAGGCTTTTAATCTTCTCCCGTGTCGAACGCTTCTCGTGTTAAGGACGTCGAGCCTTCCGCACGGGAGAATTGAGTGTTGACAGTTAGGCCAGCACTTTTCTTGCCAAAGTCCCCATTTCGGAGAATCTAGTTGCACCTATGCAAGATTCTTGAAGTACTCGATCGTGTGCTTGAGACCTTCATCCAACGAAGTTGTGGGTTCCCAACCAAGCAGAGTCCGCGCCCGAGTGGTATCTGGTCGCCGCTGCTTGGGATCGTCCGCTGTTGCGGGCATGAACACGATTTCGCTGCTCGAACCTGTCGCCGCCAGAACCGCCTGCGCAAATTCCAGGATCGTCCGCTCTTCCTGCGTGCCGATATTCACCGGATCGTTAAGGTCCGACATCATCAGGCGATAGACGCAGTCGAGAATGTCACCATAGTAGCCGAACGACCGTGTCTGCGATCCATCACCGTAAACCGTGAGCGGTTCGCCGCGGAGAGCTTGGTTCACGAAGTTTGGCACCACGCGACCATCGTCGAGGCGCATGCGAGGTCCGTAGGTGTTGAAGAATCGAATGATCTTCGTGTCGATCCCCTTGAACCGGTGATAGGCCATGGTCATGGCTTCGGCAAAGCGCTTTCCTTCGTCGTAAACGGCTCGAATTCCGTTCGGATTGACGTTGCCCCAGTACGATTCCGGCTGGGGGTGGACCTCCGGGTCTCCGTACACCTCGCTTGTGCTGGCAACAATGAACTTGGCGCCCTTGCGCTCGGCAAGGTTCAATGAGTTTTCCGTTCCGTGCGAGCCAACTCGCAACACATCAAACGGAATCTTTTGGAAGTCGACGGGACTAGCCGGGCTGGCAAAGTGAGCGACGAAGTCCACCGGACCATCGACATCGAACGGCAAAGAGACATCCTGCTCAATCTTGACAACATCTTTGCGTCCGTCAAGGTGCGCTACGTTCTTCCACGCCCCGGTGATGACGTTGTCAACAATAACAACCTCGTGCCCCTTACTCAAAAGAAGGTCCGATAAATGCGAACCTAAAAACCCCGCGCCCCCCGTTACAACTACTCGCATGTTCCTTTCTAATCGGGAGTCCTTAGACATCCGACTTCCGATCCAGTATGCCTAAAATGTTCGGCAACATTCGAATTGAGTCCTCAGAGCGAACAGAGGCTCTTAACAAAACCAAGCAACCCTTTCAGCCTTGGAACCGGCATAAGTTTTGGACTTTAGGTGCCATAGCCTCCAAGGAAGTTAAGCATTGAGCACGGAAACGTGGAAACCGGCACAACAATTGCCACAATAGAATTGGTGCTACGAAAGGTTCACTCAACGAAGTGGATCAAAACCGGCACCGTTTCCGATTTCGACGACGTGCGCGGAGGCTCTCGTTGATCTTGGTGCGAACCTCTGGTGTAAAAAATGAAAGTTGCCGTAGTGGGAACAGGGTACGTCGGGCTTGTTACCGGCGTTGTTTTGGCCGATCTTGGAAATCAGGTCATTTGTGTCGATAAGGATCAGCGTAAGTTGGAGATGCTCCGAAAGGGGCAACCACCCATCTACGAACCGGGCGTCGAAGAACTGCTGAAGCGAGGGCTCAAGAGCGGCAACTTCACCGTCACCGATGACATTGCGGCAGCTGTGAAGGCCTCCGAAATCGTTTACATCGCGGTTGGAACGCCTCCTGCCGAGGACGGGACTCCCGACCTCACCGCCGTTCGAGCCGTTGCCACCGCCATCGGAAAGGCGATCGATAAGCCGACCGTGGTCGTCAACAAGTCCACCGTTCCCGTGGGCTCAGGGGACATGGTCGAGAACATCCTCCGCGAACAAGGTGCCGACCCTGAACTGTTCGACGTGGTCAGCAACCCAGAATTCCTTCGAGAAGGTTCTGCCATCTCCGATACCCTCCGCCCCGACCGAATCGTCATCGGAGCAAAGCGAAAGGAAGCGGCCATTAAACTGGTTGAGCTTTACGCGACCCTCGAAGCACCGATGATCGTTACCGACCTCAACTCGGCAGAGCTGATCAAGTACGGCGCTAACAGCTTCCTCGCGATGAAGATCAGCTTCATCAACGCTCTCAGCCGAATCTGCGAGCTTTGCGATGCCAACGTCGCCGACGTGGCTCGTGGAATGGGTTCCGATGCTCGAATCGGCAAGCAGTTCCTCAGTGCGGGTCTTGGATGGGGTGGAAGTTGCTTCCCCAAGGACGTTCAAGGAATGGTCAAGACGGCGGAGCGATTCGGATACGACTTCGGTCTGATGAACGAAGTCATCCAGATCAACGAAGACCAAACCCACGCTTTCATCGATCGACTCGAAAAGAGACTCGGCGGCTTCGAGGGCAAGACCATTGGTCTGATGGGCCTTGCGTTCAAGCCGAATACGGACGACATTCGAGACGCGAAGGCACTGGTCATCATCGATCGCGTCCTGAAGTCGGGTGGCTTCATCCGCGCCTACGATCCAGTTGCTGAAGAGAACGTCCGCGAGATCTACCCGGACATCACCTACGTTCAAAGCGTTTACGAGATCCCGGCAAACGCCGATGCCATTGTGGTGGTCACCGAGTGGAACGAGTTCCGGCAATTGAGCCTCGACCGACTGGCGTCTTCCTGCAAGGGCAAGATTCTGTTCGACGGTCGGCGCATCTACACTCGAAAGCAAGCTGAAGAAGCAGGCTTCGAGTACCACACCATCGGTAGCCGATAATCGTGCGGATTATCACCCTCTGCGACGGTGCCTCTATTTCTGGAGGCGCCGAAAAGGTCGCTATCACGACGGCTGTCGAACTCGCCAAAGGCGGGTTCGACAGTTCCTTCTTTGGGGCAGAGGGTGCGCTTGATCCGCTCATCGTCGATCAGGGGATGAACGCCCAAACGCTCAACCTCACCGATGCCTATCACACCGCGAGCAAAAAAGAACTGCTCAAACGATTCTTCTGGAATCGAGACGCCCGCTCGCATTGGTCGACCTTTCTCAACGACTTTGACCCTGCTGAAACCGTCGTCCACGTCCACTCTTTCCGGCGCATCCTCAGCACCTCGGTGATGGAGGAGACCTTCGCCCACGGTTTCAAGACGGTCTTAACCCTCCACGACTTTGGCTTGGCATGCCCGAACACAAGCTTCTATAACTTCGAATCCCGTTCGATCTGCACTCTCGATCCTTTTTCGGGCGCGTGTTTCAAAACCCAATGCACCAAGAATGGCTGGCCAATGAAAGCCATGCAGATGGGACGAGGAATGGTTGTCCGATCCAAGAACGTGACGGGCCGCGTGGATCGTTACGTTGCCGTCTCCGAGTTTTCGAAGAAGATCCTGACCAAATATCTCCCCGCGAATGCGAAAGTCGACGTGGTTTATAACCCTGTCACCGCAACCGACCGAGGTCCGGCTGAGATCAAAGAAGGATCACCGTTTACGTTTGTGGGTCGGATGCAGCCGGAAAAGGACCCGGTGACCCTTGCCGAAGCCGCCAAGATGGCGGGCGTCCCGGTTCGGTTTATCGGCGATGGACCAGAACTTGAGAAGGTGAAGGCAGCCAACCCGAATGCGGAGATCACCGGATGGCTTTCGCAATCGGAAGTGATCGAGAAGGTCCGCACATCACGAGCGGTGGTGATGCCGTCTCGATGGTATGAAACCGCCGGACTTGCGATCTTGGATGCGCTGAGCCAAGGACTCCCTGGCATCGTAAGCGAGGGCTGCGCCGCTACCGAGTTTGTGGAAGATCGGGTGAATGGTCGTTGGTTCCGAATGGCAGACCCCGAAAGCCTTGCCCAAGTTCTCCGGGAAACCACCGTTTCTGAGGCCCAAAAATATGGAAAGGAGGCTCACCGTCGTTTTTGGCAAGCCCCCTATTCCGTCTCAAACTACATCGGTCAGCTAACCGAGATTTATGGATCGCTCCTTAGCGAGTAGCTTTCTTCTTTCGTCGAATCCAAACGCCGAGGAGGCCGGCAAGAATCGCTCCCGAGGCGGGTTCCGGAACGGCCGCGGTGATCTTTGTAGAGAAGAACTGCCGACCAGATGTTGTATCCGGGTTCCAGATCCAGCGCGCAGTGCTATCCACGCCCGTGCGATTTCCCCAAGGGCCAACACCGTTCGCACCAAGGTCGACCGGGGTCACATAAGGTCCGCCAAAGGCAGTGGAACTGACCTTAAAGGTGCTTGGTTGCGTGAGCATGTACTGGCCACCGTTCACGAACGTGTGGTCGGTAGTTGTCAGCGAGAATTGACCAAGAAAACCAGCGGGCGATGCGTTATCTTTTGCGGCAATGTGCAGGTAGTAGTCCTGCCCTGGGTTCAACGTGGTTGAAAACGTATAGGTGGTTGGCCAACTGGTACCGGAACCGATCAAGGTGCCGACGACGGAGTCGCTGGTGCTGATGTACGCGTCGAACTCGTCATCGACGTTGACATTCCCTGTGAGAGTGCCGGCTTGAGCGGAAACAGCAACGAGGCCAAGGGCCAAAAGGGATAGATTCCTGAAAAGCATTCGAGATCACGCAGCCCGCAAAAGTGCGGTCCTGCAGTCACTATACTGCGACAAACTCGCAGCTGGAAAAAGTTTTATGCCAGTTCAAGAGCAACTTCCGAACAAAAGTGTCGCCCCGCAGCCGTGAGCTTCAATCTTTCTTCATACGGTTCGATCCAACCCAGTTCAAAAACCTTCCGGAGTGACTTCTCCCCGAGTTCGATCCCTTCTGTTTTCAACGCTTCGATCCGGACCCCTTGGTTCAACCGGATGCCGAGCATGATTCGCTCCAGCCGGAGCGTTTCAGGTTCGAGAGCTTCCGATTCAAACGCCAGAAGCTGCCCGCCCTCGATCGCCGCACAGTACCTTTCGGGATGCTTGAGGTTGGTGTATCGAACGCGCGTTGCCTCCGCGTGTTTCCCATTCAGGGCCGCAAACGCCGCGCCGGGGATTGCTCCCACAGCTCCCGGACCGTAGCCCGCGTAAGGCTCACTCTCCCAGTAGCAAAGGTTGTGTTGGCACTCGTGCCCGGGCTTGGCGAAGTTAGAAATCTCGTACTGCTGAAAGCCGAGTTTTGCGGTTTGCTCCACGCACCGATCGTACATGTCCACCTGCGCATCGTCCTCCGGGAGGTCGAGTTGACCCCGCTGAACCTGCCGATAAAATGCGGTGTTCGGCTCGATGGTGAGACAGTAAAGACTCAGGTGGTCGGGCTCCAAACTCAACGCTTTGTCTAAGTTTCGACGCCATCCTTGCATAGATTGACCAGGAAGGGCGAACATCAGGTCGAGGTTGAGGTTCGTAAAGCCCGCCTCGCGAGCCGCAGTGACCGCTCGGTCGATCTCGGCTGCTTTATGAACCCGGTCGAGCCGAATCAGGTCGTCATCAACAAAGCTTTGCGCGCCGAGCGAAATCCGGTTGAAGCCCGCCGCAATCATCGCCGAGAACTTTGGAATGTCGACTGTGCCGGGGTTGGCCTCGCTGGTGATTTCGCATCCCTCGGCGGGAGGATGAACCTCCCGAATCGCGTCTAGGATGCGGTGGAGTTGTTCGCCACTAAGAAAGGTGGGCGTTCCTCCGCCGAGGAAAATCGTTTTTGCGGGTATCCCCCGCAAGGGCGATTGCAGAATCTCTCGGATCGTCGCGGCGGTGGTTCGTTCCACAATCTCGCCCGACATGGCGTAACTGTTGAAGTCACAGTATCCGCACTTACTCGGGCAGAAAGGGGTGTGAACGTAAACCGCAATCGAATCCAAACGCGACCTACTTACCCGCTACTTGATAGCCGATCACAGCACCAAGGACACCCAGAACCAAAATCGGCACCGCTGGAATCTTGGCGTTGATGCACTCGGATTTACAGTTGATCATCAGGATGTGGTAGCCGTAACCCGCACTTGCTCCGATGAGCAGTCCGACAAGTGTCTTGAGAATTGTCATCGCAACTCTTCACTACGATGCAGAACGAGACTCCATCCGCTCGGGCGTGCTCACACCGAGCACTCCGAGAGTCGCCGCAAGACCAATCTTCGCCGATTCACAAAGCGCCAAGCGGGCCGCACTCAGTTCTGGTTCGCCGGGCTGAACCACCTTGCAAGCATCGTAAAAGGCGTGGAACGCACGCGCCAGTTCAATGGCGAAGGTAGCCAATCGGTGAACTCCGTAGTCGGCGGCGCACCGAAGCATCTCGTCGGGCAGATCGACCACCTTCTTAATCAGGTTCTTCTCCCGATCGTGACTTAGCAAACTTAGCGCATCCGTGGAAGGCTTCAGGCCCGCCTCGGAGCCCTTGGCCAGAATCGAGCAAATCCGCGCGTGTGCGTACTGGACGTAAAACACCGGATTCTCATCGCTTTGCTTTTCGGCTAGGTCGAGATCGAAGTCAAAAGTGGTGTCGTGGTGGCGCATCAAGTAGAAGAATCGAGCCACGTCTCGACCCGCTTCATGCTGCTCGGCAAGCGTCCCCTCCGGTCTCATCTTTCGACCAATTTCCTCGATGAGGTCCAGGATCGCGTAGATGTTGCCGTCGCGCTTTCGCATCGGCGCGGGTTGACCATCTTTCAGGAATCGCACCAACTGGTAGATCAGCACCTCGAGTCGCTCTTTCGATTCGGACAGAGCCGCCGCGCAAGCCTCTTCGCTCGAGGCATCGCCCTTCAAGAGGTTCGCCGCGACGACAGCCTGCAACCGACCGATGTAGCCGTGGTGGTCGGGTCCCAGAATCGTGATCAGCTTGTCGGCATCGGCAGGTCGATTGAACTTATCCGCGTGGTACGCGACATCGCTGGCGATGTAAGTGAGTCGACCGTCTTTTCGTCGAAGCACGCGGTCTTGGTCGTCGCCGAACTTGGTCGATCGCAGCCAAACTGTTCGTTCCGATCCCGCCGCATCGTCCTCGTCCACGGGTTGCTCTTCTTTTAACGTCTCTTCGACCTTCCCGCCCTTTCCGAGTTTCAGTTTGGTTCGGTAAGGCTCATCATCGGCAACGCCCTTGCTCACCATCTCTTTCATGCAGGTCTCCACCACCCCCGCGTTGTGAAGAGATTGCTCGCTGAACCACGTGTTGAAAACGACTCCGAATGCCGCGAGAGCGGTTCGCTGAGCGTCGATCATGAGGTCCTGCGACTTCTGCTGGAACCACGCCACATCCTGGGTGGCGGCTTCAGGAGATTCCGTTTTCACCCGATCTGCCACCGCGTGAACGTAGTCGCCCTTGTACCCGTTGTCCGGCACGGGCTGACCGTTGACCAGCGCCTGAACCGAAACGGCGAAGAGCCGCATCTGCTCCGAGTTCACACCGTCGTTGATGTAGTACTCGCGGTGGACCGAGTTCCCAACCGCATCGAGAACGTTGCAGAGGGTCGAACCAAATGCCGCGCCTCGCCCCGAACCGATGGTGATCGGCCCGTTCGGGTTTACCGAAACGAACTCGACGTTGATCTTCTTAGGCTGAGAAACCTTCCCTTCCGTTCGCAGTCCTTCCGGACCCAGTTCGAGCACTCGACCCACGTACGAGGCGACGAATTCTCGCTTCAACCGAAGGTTGATGAACCCCGGTCCTGCAATCTCCACCGTCTCGACCTCTTCGGCTGCTTGGAGCCCAGGAAGAAGTTTTTCCGCAAGGGCGCGTGGGTTCAACCCCGCCACTTTGGAGGCAACCATCGCAAAGTTGGTCGCGAAATCACCGTGCTCGGGGTTCTTCGGGTCTGCGATCTCGATCGCGACGTTTCGAACGTCGGCCGAGAGGTCGCCCGAGGCAATAAGCGCCTCCAGAACGGATCGCAACAGTTGAGCAAGGTGAGTTCGTAGCAAGGCATCAGTTTACTTGCTACCCACAACGGGGGTCCCGCTCGCAGACCGGACGAACGTTTGAATCTACTTTAGCGCGGCGATCCGCTTAAAGAACGTCACGATCTTCTCTGGCGCATCCTTGGGATAGTTGTGTCCGCCCTGATAGCGGTAGACCACTACCGGAGCCCCTTTTTTCGAGCTCGATTCAATCACGCCGAGCGGCCGCTCCTTTGTTTCTTCACAACCGTTGAGCGTCCTCATGAAGGCGATGCTGCGCTCTTGTCCTTCCGGATTGACGATGGGATCTTCGGTCCCCACGACATGGATCATGGGCGTGGGCTTCCAAGCATCGCGATCGATTCCCCGCGTGCCTGCAAAACCTGAGGCTGAGGGTCCGATAGCGGCGAACAAACCGGGGTGCGTTGCCCAAAGCAGGTACGTGAAAGCCCCTCCATTGGAGTGGCCCGAGCAAAAGATCCTCTTATCATCTACGCCACCCTCTTTTCTTAGCCGATTCAAAACGGCGTCGAAGAACTTCAAATCTCGGCCATCTTGATCGTCTGTGACCTTCTGCCAACCCGGCTTCTTTCCTTCGGGATCGGTCCTTCCGGGGGTGTTAAGCCCCTGCATGTAAACAACCGTTGCCTCCGGCCAAAGCTCTTGAAATCGGAAGGCGCGAGCGGCATTTCGCATGTTGCCTCCGTGTCCGTGAAATCCGAAAACAAGCGGAGCGGGCCTATCCGAACTCCCTCTTCGGACAGCGATGAACTCACGATTGACACCGTCTATCTGGATGGTCTCGACGTTGTACTGTCGTTGCCCAACGGCTAGGGCGGCAAGAAGAACGATCGGCGTAGTCATGACCGCTGGAACGATTCTGGGATGGCGAGGTTCGCCGTTTCCGCAAAAGGGCCTATGCCCTGGTAGGACCTCGTTGCAATCAGGCGGCTTTCAGTTCTCGGGAAAGACGAATCAGGAACTGTTCGAGCGTATCCACTCCGTTAAACGAAGCTCCCTGCCCCTTCAACTTACCGTCGGTCTCTTCCAGCAAGGCCATTGCCCGAGCTAGACCGTCGAAGGTCACTTGCTTGGCCTGGCGCATCACCCCGTTTTTGACGTAGTCGGATTGGCCGGACAAAGCCGACTTTCCGGAATACAGTTGAGCCATTTCTGGGCTAGGGGAATCCGGCGAGCCCCCGGTTTCAATGAAAGCCCGAGCCTGCCAAAGGAACCGAAACTGCCGGGCGAAAAGCGGGAAAATGTTGGCGAAGGCGATGTCTTCCACCTTCGACTTATTGGTCAAAACGGTCTGTAACTGGCGCAACGCCACGCCGACGTTGCCAGAAATCGCGGCATCGATAAGGTTGAAGACGTTCCACTCCCGCGAGGGCACAACAACGTCTCTGATCTCTTGCTCAGAGATTCGACTGCCCGACGTGTAGAGCACCAACTTCTCAACCTCTTGAAGCGCCCGACCCGCGCTTCCACCCGTCATCTCTACAAGAAGGTTCGCAGCAGACGTAGAGATGTTCTTTCCAAGTTTTTCAACTTCAACTTTAACAAATCCTGCAGCCGCCTTGGAATCTGCCTTGAATTCGAAGACCCCGCCTTTGGCATCTTTCACTAGCTTTGCGAAGTTTCGAATATTGGTTTCCGACTTCTTGCTCTTATCGTCGCTACCCGCTTCTTCGTCACCCACCAAGACAAGCAGGGCGGTCTCCGGGAGCCCCTTCAGGCTCTCTAGGCTAAGATCTTTGGGTTCCGCACGACCCACGTTCCGAACGATCACCACGCGCCGTTCGGCGAGGAAAGGGACGGTTCCCGCCGCCGCAACCCACTCCTTGGGAGAGACCGAGTCGCCCATGAAGGTCTCGAGTTCCATGTCATCCGCAGCGACGCCGCTTGCTTGGATCACTTCGTCCATTGCGCGACGCATGAGGATGCTTTCTGCTCCGTAGAGCAGCACAACGCGAGCTTTCGCCGCAACGGCGGGATCGAATCCAGACATGAGATCGGGGTAAGGAAGGGCTACCCTTTGCGGGATTTGGCTTTCTTGGCCTCTTCCTTCAAAACGTTCTTGAAGTCTTGCACTTCTTGCCTCAGCGAATCAACGCTTTCGGTCGTGAGTCCAGACTGTGAGTAAAGGGCGTACGTGAATCGCGAGGCGAGTTCTTTGGCTTTTGCTCCCGAACCGTTGAGCTTCTCAATCGAGGTCTCGGTGTACTCCATCACGGTTTGGCCGAGTTGTCGCCTTCTGCCCGTATGCCGCTCCAGGGCGATCGTGTAATCCAGAGTCACGCGCTCGAGCTCAGATTCGAGTTTCTTCTCGGGATTGGGCTTTCTGCTCAGGATAAAGTAGCCAATCGCACCGATTGCAACCACAACGAGTGCCCCTGCCGCCAGGTAAAGGGCTATGGGAACCGTCGGAGTCGCCCGAGGTCGCTCGTTCGGACGGGTGGACCCATCGATAGAAACCGATCCTTCCGTGGCATCAAAAACCATCCAGCCGTGCCCCTCAAAGAACAGCTCAGCCCAGGCATGGCGGTCGGCTTCAAGCAAGATCAGGCTGCCGTTCTCGCCAAGGTTGCGAGGATTCGGCAGGTAGCCGACCGAGTACCGTGCGGGAATCCCGATCGATCGCGCCATCTGCACCATCGCGGTGGCGAAGATGTCGCAATACGCTTCTTTGGAGGTGAACAGGGTGTAAGAGACGGCCTCTTCCGATTCTGGAATTGGCTTCGGCTTGAGCGTGTAACGAATGGTGCTCGCGATGTACTCACGAATCCGTTCCGCCTTTTCGTAGTCACTTCCCTCTTTTCCTGCGACCTTCGCCGCCATCTCGTAGACGGAAGTCTTGATCGAACCCGTGTTGAGGGCATTCGAAATGTATCCGCCGCGCACTTTGGGTCGCATGGCGTTTCGCTTCGGAGCCCGCGATTCTAGGTAGGTGATACGGGTCTTTCCGTATGCCATCGGCTGCGGCAAGAACGGGGTGCCACCTCGATCGTTTCGGACGAGCGAAGGTGGGTTCAAAACGCTAAACGAAGTTCCACGGCCCGGGATTTCGTTGGTCGCCACCAACGCTTGAACGGTGTAGGTGCGATCGGTAGGTTGAGCAATCCGGAACAGGGTCGATCGTGCGGTGCGCTCTTCAAGTTCATTCTGCTTTTGGTCGAAGTAAGGACCGGAGTCGTCCCAATTCTTGATCCAGGTGTTCGCGTTCGTGTAGTAGTCGAAGGTATCGACGCGATAGGGGGCAAGGTCATCCGAAGTCACCTGGAAGACCGGGGTCTCTCGCAGGGTGATGGGTCCTTGGCCGATCCTCTGTTGGTTTTGGTTAGCGGCGCTGCTTCCGGTTGCCGCCCGAGCAAGTCTTTGGGTCACCGGGTTGTTCAGCTTCAAACCGCCCGAAATCGGCTTCACGGTGGTTTGAACCACCGGAGCGCCAATGAGGCTGAGCACGACGATTCCCATCGCCGACCAGAGTGCCCATTCTGCGCCTGCCGCCCAACGCCACGGTCCCGAAGAAAGGTGTTCCACCTGCCGATCCGGATCCGATTGCATCAGAGGATCCTCAGCAAAGTATCCGCTTGCCTGTGCTCTCACCCGCATGTCGCGGGCGTGGGCCCTCGCGAAGAGCGTCGCAAAAGCCACCAGGAAGATGAAGAAGAACACGACCACGGGTCGGTAGGTGTCATAACACCCAACGAACCCGAACAGCGCCAACGACGGGATCGCGTGGAAAAGAAGGGTTCGGTCGCTCCAAACAAAGAAGCTCCCCAACATCATCATCCAAAGGAGCCAGCTAGAAGGGAGAAGCTCCCTTGGGAAGGTATCCGGCGGGAAGATGACGTTGAACCGCGTGGCAAACATGAAGGAGCCGAGCGTGGTAACGGTGTAAAAAAGCCAGTCGAACCGAGTGATTCCCTGCTCTTGGCGGGCGTTTCGGATAAGGAAAGAAACGCCAATGCCGAGAGCAACGACCGTTACCGCAACGACGGAGACAAGATTGCTCGCTACCGCCTGACCACCGGAAAAAGCGGCCGTAAGAGACATCACCGCCGAGAGGATGTAATCCATCCCATCGACCTGACCCCTAAACGCGTACTTCCTCAGAGCGATCATTGCAGAAACTCCGGCATAAGACTCGGGTTGGCGCCTACCGAACGGAGCCGTTCCATGGCTTCTGGAGACGCCATGGACCTACCCGTGAACTTGGGATCGTATAGTTTCGGCTCGTAAACCAGAGGAACGATCGTGTGGTTTCCTCGGTGGCGGGAAATGACTCCGGTCAGCGAATCATCGTCAACAGCGGCACAAACAAAGATCACGCTTCCGCTTTCTGCCTCATCGAGAACCCGTTCCAGTTCCACGCCGATCGGCTCTTGAGAGGAAGCTTGAATTTCGCCCAGCAGAGCGGCAACCGCTTCCACCCGATCATGGTCCACCCCGCTTTTCACGTTCGATTCAAGGGTTGGGAAGCTGACCGTGACGCCCATCCGAATGAGTTGATCGCTCAGGAACAGGACGTGTCCGCACATGACGTCTAGAGTCGAAACGTCGCCTTCACCGCGATCCGTGCCCGCGGTTCGTTGCAACACGAAGGAGCAGGCGCCGTGAGCACCCGCCTGAAACTCTTTCACCATCAATCGACCCATGCGGGCGCTCGATCGCCAGTGCACGTGCCTTAACGAATCGCCGGAGGCGTATTCGCGAACGCCACGAGGTTCGATTCCTGCACCCGCCGCCTGACCGCTCGCCGCTTCGTTGATTCCCCACCCTGCCGAACTGGGTAGTTCGATGGCAACGGGAATCGGCACCGGGAGCACCGTGATCTCGGTGGGTTCCGTTTCGTACTTCACGCTTCGGGTAGTGAGTCCAAGCGCGTCGGTGGCCGTGACGGTGATGTTCTTCCACGAGAACCGCCCCCGCTTTCTCGGCTGGAACTTGTACATGGTGCGAACCGGGAGGTCGTACGCAGGCGCAATGGGCAAACTCAGACCGACTCCGCCCCGAGTGAGCCTGAGCGGAACGTTGTCTTGAACCGTCACGAGCGGGCGTTTCAGCTTCCGAAGGCTCCAGATGACCAGCTCGATGGTGACGAGTTCGTTCACTCGAACGCTCTTCGGCACGATCCGTTCGATCTTGAGAGCCCGAGCGGATAGGTAGGACTGGACGTTACAAGCAATGAGCAACGCGACCAGCGCAAAGCTCATAAAGAACAATGCGGGCGCGTCGATGAGGATTGCCATGAGAGACAAGAACAGCGCCGCTGTTGCCAACGCGGTGTAAGCAATCCTTCTCATGGCGTTCTCATAGCTCGCTTGTCAGGCTCGTGGACCTTGGTTGGAAGCGCTTAGCCCACCGGAACCGGAGCGGGAACGGTTTCCACGATTTGAGCGATGAGGTCGTTTGTAGTGACACCCCTCGCCCGCATCTCTGCCCGAGGCATAACCCGGTGAGCAATGATGGTTGGGGCGACCTTCTTAATGTCGTCCGGTCGAACGAAATCGAATCCACCCATCACCGCCATCGCCTGCCCTGCTCGCATGAGGTGAAGGGTGGCCCGAGGCGATGCGCCAAGCGCCAATTGGTTGCTGGCTCGAGTTGCGCGGACAATGTCGACGATGTAATCCTTCACGCTGTCGTGAACAAAGATGTCGCGAACGTTGGCCTGAAGGGTTCGGAGTTCCTCCGCCGTAATCACGGGCTGGAGCAGTTCAATCGGGTGCGCAATCTGCTGCGCGCTCAGAACCGCCCGCTCGCTCTCGCGGTCGGGATAGCCCAGGCTGATTCGGGCAAAGAAACGGTCTAATTGTGCTTCTGGCAGCGGGTAGGTACCCGTCATCTCCACCGAGTTTTGAGTGGCGATGACAAAGAAGGGTCTCGGGAGCGATCGGGTCTCACCGTCGGTCGAGACTTGACCCTCTTCCATCGCCTCTAGCAGGGCCGCCTGAGTTTTGGGGGTCGCCCGGTTGATTTCGTCCGCCAAGACAACGTTGGCGAACACGGGGCCCGCTCGGAATTCAAATTCGCCGCTCTTCTGGTTGTAAACGGACGAACCGGTTACGTCTGCCGGAAGAAGGTCTGGCGTGAACTGAACCCGCCGGAACTCGCCGGAAATCGTCTTTGCCAAAGATCGTGCCAGAGTCGTTTTGCCCACTCCGGGGATATCTTCGATGAGAAGATGGCCCTCGCAGACAATGCTGACCACTGCCATTTCAATCGCAGAACACTTGCCAACGATCACCTTGGAAACTTCATCGACGATGGCCGAAGCCTGCTGCCCTAATTCATGCACCGCCATTTCTACCTACAGATTACATAGCCTACGCTGATTTTGCGGGGAATGGCGCAAAGATCCGGCTATCCCTAACGGAATGAGGACAAAGTCAGAATCGTTCCTTTATCGAACCTTTTGAGAAACAATTCCTGCTAGCTACTCTTAGGGGCTTAGGGCAAGATCAACCTTCGGCTGAATCGCAGAGTTGATGAGCTAGCGACGACTGGTTGGCCGAAGGCAGCAAGCGGGCGGAGTACGATCAGCCTCCTCGAACAAAGATCTCTTTCGCAGCCAAAGCTTTGAAAGTTGCTGTACTATGAGTACCGCGTGCGGAAGACCGCAAACCAGCTTTTTGATTCACCCTGAGTCGAGTTCTCTCGTGCAAAGTAGGACTTTCAGCTTGGATCGAGAACCCCGGTTCCCTAAACAGGAATCTGCTTGTGCGATGAAAAACTATGCTTACGAGGTTGCCGACAGCCCTATAGCTTCCCTTGTTTGGGGGGTTATTTGCTTAGTGGTTTTTCTTGGGTTAACCGTTGCGGTTTATCTGGAGAACAGGATTACCGCAACTCTATACTTAGGTGCGCCGCTGGTCTTGCTGTCCGTTTGGATGATCATGCGCGGGATCCAAGGGTTGAGGCGCCATTAATCTTGACCGCTCCCCCCATTTTTATTTCTGGAGGATCGCACGTTGATCTCTGACCGTGAATGGCGATTTCTTGAATCAATCGTGTTTGGAGTCCTTTTTGTAGGAGGCCTAGCCCTCCTCTCCCGTCTTTATATGCGTGGCAGATCAGAAACCGCATTCGGCTTGAAACTGTGGATAAAGACGATTGCCTTCTTTTCCGGCGGGGCGTTGATTCTCAACTCTGCCACGGGGCTTCTCTTTGCACTGAACGTCTTCGAATCCGGTCCCCTGCTACTTTCGCTTGCGATCGCGATGATATTGCTCACGGCGGCTCTCGCTCGGTTTTTGGCGCTACGGCTGAGAACGATCGATCGGGACGCCGAACCTGGCTCCTAACTGAAGGTCGGCAAGTAAATGGTCCAACGAATGATCTCAAGTGACGAACCAATCTGGCTCGACGCCTAAAGACGATTGATGTTGGTATCCATCCAAGGTCATCGCGATTCCATCATAAACCCGACGTGGACTATCTGGATCGAGACTCCTGGAATGACATAACACTTACGATCAATGGGAAAATCTAATGACGCAATCGTCAGAATTCAATCCACGATAGACGGGGGCTCGACCGAACTCCTGGACATGTCCGCAGGGGCAGACGTGGCTTACTTGGTCGCTGATAATGATGTGAACTCAGGTCGAGCCGTTTTCTGCGCTCCAGCATCATTCTAATTCTTGCGCGCGATCATCGCCGGAATTGAGATCATGCCTCCGGACCAAATCTTCGATTTGTTCGGCGATGAGGGCGATTTCATGTTCATCCGTCGCCCTTGCTTCCAATCTCTCATCTTCGGAGGCTGACTATTTGAAGCACGCGGCTTTGACTACCGAAGTGTCAGGAAAGAACTCTATTTGCCCTCAGCGAGCAAGTTCTTGACGAACTTTCCGTACGCCGTTGGCGTTTTCCAATCCTTCTCCAGCATCACCGGACCCCACTCCGGGTGATAGCACCACGCCGTCCAGTGGAGCTTTCTTTCGCGCATGAACTTCACAAACGGCTTGCCAAAATCTTCCGGGGTTCCCTTGTAGTGCCCGGTGGTATCGGCTTGGAATCCCCATTCGGAAACAATCACCGGAGCAAAGGTGTGCACCTCGCCCAGCGCCTTTGCCCAAAGCTTGGGATCGTTCTTGTCGTGACCACCGTAGACGTGCCACTCGTAAGCGACATTGGAGTCTTTAATCGGGTTCTGCTTGATGCCGTTCAGGTCGTACGCCCACCGGTTTCCGCTGGCGATCACGAGGTTTCTCGCCCCCTGCTTTCGGATATCGGCGATCAGTCGATCGAAGAAGGGCTTCAACTTCGGCCAAGTGGAACCGTAGGGGGTCTCCCAGTCTTTCTCCGTGTACAGCGGCTCGCACCAGAGGTGGAAGCCGACTCGATTATCTCCCTTGAACTCCTTGGCGCAGGATTTCCAGAAGTCGGTAGCGAGCGAAAATGAGCTGTCGTAAAGATCTTTCACACTCGACTTTTGGAAGTAGCCGTCGGGCCACCCAATCGCATGCCAGTCGATCAGCACGTACAGACCTTGGGCTCGCGCAGCTTTGACCTCTTTCTTCAGTTCGGCAAAGACCTTTTTCTTGTCGTCGTGCTTCCAACTGCTGGGAGCGACTCCGATGCGGACGGTATTGCACTTCCAATCCTTGGCGAGCACCCGATAATCGCCGAGCCGATCCTTGCGGGCAAGGATGACATCGCCCACGCAAACCCCTCGCAGATGGACTGCCTTGCCTTTATCAAGCAGGTTCTTGCCTTGCACATGCAAGCCATCGAGCGGGGCAGACGAAGCGGAAGTGAGGACTCCCGAGATTAGAGTAAGAACGACGGTGTTCATCTTGGTGGGAATGCGAACTCTTTGAGTCCGTCGCGGTCGGTGACGACCACGCTCCCACTTTCTATCTCTAAAAGGCCCATTTCTGCAAGCTCTTTCAGCGCTCGGTTCACATGTTCACGAGTTGCGCCAATTCTGGAGCCCCATTCGGTCTGGGTGACTCGGTGGTTGAGCTCCCAATCACCCGCATCGTTCTTGCGACCATTGACGCGGAATTCGTGCACGATGGCAATCGCCAGTCGTTGGCTCACCTTGAGTTTTAGGTTCACCCGCGCATCGATGGATTCGCGGAGCTTAGAGGCGAGCAGCGTCAGCATGCCCAACCCAAGATCCGGAGTTTGCCGAATCTTGCCCATGAGCCAGTCTCCATCCATGGCAAGGATCTCCGACTCCATCGTCGTCCTGGCGTCGGCGCTCCGACCTTCGGGGTGGAAAAGGGCGATCTCGCCGATCACTTGTCCCGCGCCGCGAACCGCTACCACCTGAGTCGAGCCATCACCCGCAAAGCGCTCGATGGCGATTTGACCGGAGAGGATCACGAAAACCTTGGTGCCGTCATCCCCTTCCCAAAAGAGATTCTGATTCTCTTTGTATTTGCGAATGCGAGCATCACGGAGCAGCTCGAGAAGCGCCTCTTCCGAGAGTTCTCGGAAGAGGACGGTCTTTTTGAGGATCGCCAGTTGTGTCGGCGTGATGCCGCCTGGGGCTCCGTTTGCGTCTCGATCGTTCCTCATGGTTGTGCTTGCATTATGAGGTCTCGCAAATTAGCCGCCAACTGCCTGATCACCGGTATCCGAGTCGCCCGTCCCGCCATCACCGGCTCCACCCCCGGTGGCCTGCTGGTCGGAGCCGGTTCCTCCAGAATCACCCGATCCCGCGGCCGGGACGTCTGGGGTCGGATCAGTCTTCTTTTCTGCCTGTGTCACGTTGGGATAGAGCTTTTTAATCTCATCGTCTGTGGCGGCAGCATGAGGGTCAACCTTGGGTTCCGGCTTTTGCGTTGCACCTGCTTCTGGCACGTCGTCACCGGACCTCTGCTCCGGGGCCGGATTAGGCTTTGCTTTCGGTCGGTAGCGAGGACTGGGCTGGACATTGCCACTCCCGCCGCCTGTCGTGAGTCCCGGAGTCGGCGTGTTCCAATCGACCGTCGGAGCATTCGAGCGTTTGGTCGTACCCGTCGAACCTTGCGGAACCACGATTCCCCCCTTCTCCGCCGAATCAGAAAGAACCATCTTCTGCAGATAGAAGCCCACCGCCGTCACCACAACCAGCAAGATCACGACCGTGATCGCCTTCCAGAAGCCATCGTGAGACTTCTGCTGAATCACGATCTCCTTCCGTTTGCCCGCGACAACCGCGCTCGTCGGCATCGCAATCGACTCTAGGTCTCCGGGAATCCGACCAACCCAAACCCGCACCGGATGCTCGACATTCTTCACCTCGTACTGCCCCATGAAAGAGCGATCGAAGTGAAGGGTTTGCCGAGTCATCTCGTGAACGGTATCGGTGAAGGCCACTTTTCCGGGCGGGCAAAGCGCTTCCAAACGAGCCGCGATCGCAACCGCGAGGCCCGTATAGTGATCGCCAGAGATGATGACGTCGCCCACGTGAATGCCGACTCGGTGTCGAACTCGCAACGCGTTTGGTCCGAGCTTGGCGTTCTTTTGGAGAACCAAACTTTGCATCTGAAGAGCGGCTCGCAGGGCGTCCACACCGGAATCGAAGACGGCTTTGACACCATCGCCTCGGTCGGCCACAACTTGACCCTTGTTGGCGACAATGATATTTGCGAACTCGGCAAGGTCTTCCTCTACTCGAGAGGCGGCAAACTCCTCTTGCTTGCCGACCGCACTTGTGAACCCGTAAACGTCGGACATGAGAACCGCCATGATGCGGCGAGTTCCTCCCGTTTTGGATGATTCGAGGTTGGCGTCTATCATGAACACCTCCTCAGAATCCAAGCCACTTTCGGCCGATCCCGTAACTCGAATTGATTCATTTATCCTCCATTCCCGCAACGACAAATCGCTCGCTGCAACTGGACCTCTCTGCTCGATCGGCTTAGTCAAACTCCCCTGTTCAACAAAGCCCGAGTGCATCTCCCCAGATGCGGTGTGATAACCATCACACCTACAGAGTGATCTTGCTTACAGTTTACGACGATTGAACCCAAATGGTGTCGAATGAACCGAGTTCATTTGGATACTTCTAAGAAGCGCTCGCCCCTCTTTCGTCGTTTCCGGTCACAACCATGAAACGCGCACCATCGGCAATCGCGTTAAGGGATGGGCCAAAGGACCGGTTGGGCAGGCATTCCGAAGGGGAATCGGAGGGGCCTATTGCTGCTGCTGTTGCTGCTGATCGTAAACCGTTTCGAGCAGAGTCGCTTGCACGGCCCGTTTGGGAATCTCCGCGTACACGGGTAGATCGATCTCCCCGATCTCTTCTCGAATAGAGGCAATCGTTTTCCGTTCGGTGAGGCGCGTATGGACTTCCACTTCCATGATTTCCGTTGCGTTACCCCGGAAGATGCCCTTGTTCGGCGGCACGTCATCGTAGTGCCTACCGTAGCCAACCACCACGTAGTGATCGTTCGGTTCACAATCGTTTGTCGGGTCGAATCCGACCCAGCCATGTTCTTGGCTGTAAAACTCCATCCAGGCGTGACTCTCGCTCACTTCGTGGCCTTCACGAACCACGTGGAGGTAGCCGGAAACATACCGACAAGGCACGCCGATCACTCGGCCCACGCCGATCATGATCTGCGAAAAGTCTTGGCAAACACCCGATCGTTGACGAAGTGCTTGCTCGATAGACGAGTGATACTCCGTGGAATTGGACTGGTACTCAAACTCGTTGTGGATCAACTTTGCGAGCGTGAACATAAACTCGCCAAGCGAACTTGGAGAACTTTCCTTCACCCGCTCTGCGATCTCTACCAGAGCCGGCGAATGGACCACCGGACCCGTAAATCCGAGATAGTCGAGCAGGGGTCCGTTGTCGTACGGTCGCAGCGGCTCGGTGACCTCGAGGACACTCATTTGTCGAGGCATTGTTTCCACAATGCTTCGAGCGTAGATCTCGATCTCCCGGTGGTATTCGGCGATGTTGAAGTGGTGAACCGCGTTGCCCAACCAGTCGGCATAACGATGCACTTTGGTGGTTGGACCGACCACCAGAATGAACGAGTGAACGTCTTGACGCTCCGTTGGAAGTGGCTCCATGCGCAGTTCCATCCAAGACTCACTGATGAAGTCGCTGTACTGGAACCGGATGCGGTGTTCAATGTTTAGGAGCATAGGTCGAATGGACTTTTAGAAAGACCTTGCCTCTCCGGTAAGGATCTCGTGGGTTTGAACCAGTTGCCACTGGATATCTTCCAAGAAGGGCAGAATACTCTCTCGCGCCATCGCCTCCTCTTCCTCAAACTCCAATTGTGCCGCCGCCTTGCCCATGCATCTGGCAGCGGTGGGGATGTTCCGTCCGTCGCTTGCCATTGACCTTAGGTAGCCCACGATCCGGCGGACACCCGTGTTCACCGATCTTGGGGTCGCGCTATCGAAGACGAGGAAGCGCACGACATCGGCCTCTTCGAATCGCGGTCCATGAACCTGTCGATAGTTTTCTAGGGATGCGACGGATCGAAGCACGCTGCGCCACGCGGCGTGAGAGATCGGCGAATCCATCCCCCCTGCCCAGTGCTCCATGATCGGCAATCGAGCCTTGAGCACAAAAATGGTGTGCTGAGTGCGCTCCATTGCCTCGCCGCTTTTCAGGTAACCCCACCCCTCGTCTCGAGAGAGCGTGTTTTCCATTGCCCCAAGAATCGTGAGAATGCTTCCGTGGGTTTCCTCGGCGATCTCGTTGATCCGACCCGCGTCGTTCCATTCGTCCTCCCGATGCGCAATGAGCCGTCGGTAGCCATCGTTGAGGTAGTCGACCACTTCGCGAGTGAGACGCTCGTTGACGGTCCGCGCGTTATCTCGGGCTCGGTTGAGCGAGGACGCAACGGAGACGGGATTTTCTTCATCGATCAAGAACGATCGCATCGTCTTGATAACCGCGGTTCCCCGCGCCGAGGTGTCTGGAATCGCAAGGCCAGATGCGGGCATGGTATCCAGAAGCGCCTGCCATTCGGCTCGCGCCATGGTTTGATCCAGTCCCTCAAACTCCAGCGAGAACGCCCGGGCAACAAGGAGATGCCGGTTCGCGTTTTCGGCTCGCTCTAGGTACCTGCCCAACCAATAAAGAGACTGGGCAACTCTTGCCAGGAGCACTAGTCTTGGCCCCCGTTGACGTCTAGGTCCCCGTTGACTTCTTCGTCCCCATTGGTCTCTGGCCGAGGGGCTTCTAGAACCCAGGTGTCTTTACTGCCGCCGCCCTGGGAAGAGTTCACCACGTACGATCCGTCTTTGAGCGCCACCCGCGTGAGTCCGCCGGGCAAGACCTTGATTCGGTCGCCGTAAACCACGTACGGGCGAAGGTCCACCCGCCTTGCGACAAACTTTCCTTCCAAGTAAGTGGGGTGCGCCGAAATCTCTACCAACGGCTGAGCGATGTACCGTCCGGGCTCCGCTTCCACCCCTTTGCGATACTCTTCGATCTCAGCTTTCGTGGCGAACGGACCCATCAGCATGCCGTAACCACCCGCACCGTCGGTTTGCTTCACGACCAACTTGTCTAGGTTGTCAAGGATGTATTTGAGATCGATCGGCCGAGCTCCGATATACGTGGAAACTTGAGCGAGAATAGGCTCTTCGCCAAGGTAGTACCGAATAACGTCTGGCATGTACGGGTAAACCGCCTTGTCATCGGCCACCCCTGCTCCCGGAGCGTTCGCAAGCGCGACATTCCCTTCTCGGTAGGCGTTCATGAGCCCAGGCACGCCGAGCACAGAGTCTCTTCGGAAGACGAGCGGGTCTAAGAACTCATCGTCTATACGCCGGTAAATCACGTCCACTTGCCGACGTCCGCCGGTGGTGCGCACGAACACGTGGTTGCCATCCACAACCAGGTCGGACCCTTCCACCAGCAAAACGCCCATCTCCCGAGCAAGGAAGGAGTGCTCGAAGTAAGCAGAGTTGGCCCTTCCCGGTGAAAGAACCACGATGAGCCCGCCTCGAAGCTTCCTCGGGGAGACAAATTCAAGCGCTTCCAGAAGCATGTCCGGGTAGTCGCGCACGGGTCGAACCGGATAGTTGGCGAACAGTTCCGGGAAGGTCCGTTGCAGGATGTTTCGGTTTTCGATGACGTACGAGACTCCGCTTGGGCAGCGACAGTTGTCTTCCAAGACTCGGTACGTTCCATCCGCGTCTCGCACCAGGTCGGTACCGGTCACGTGCGTAAACACCTTGTGAGGAGGCAACACGCCCATGAGTTGGCGCACGTATTCAGGACGACTCAGAATTAGATCCCAGGGGATGAGCCCGTCTTTGAGCACCTTTTGCTCTGTGTAGAGGTCTCGCAAGAAGAGGTTGAGTGCGGTGACCCGTTGGATCAGTCCGCGCTCGATGATCTGCCATTCATGGGCTGGCACCACTCGAGGCACGAAGTCAAACGGGAAGATCCTTTCTTCACCCCCATCTGCGCCGTACACGTTGAAGGTGATTCCTTGGTTGCGGAGAGAGATGTTTTGTAATTGCCCTCGCCGCTTGATTTGGCCGTTATCGAGCGCGCCAAGGCTTTCGACGACCGTTTGATAGTGCTCCCTTGGGAATCCGTCGCGATCAAAAGCTTCGTCGTATCCAGAGAGTCGAGTGGCCCATTCCATGCTGCTTTCCTGCCCTAAGCGACCACGCCGTCGACAAAAAGGAATAGAGAACTATAGCGAGGTTGAGCCTGATTGAAAAGACTGGGACCTTTGCGAGCCGAGTCAACCCCGCTAGAATCACCTCAATGATCCTCTCTCTACTGCTCTGCGCCACCGTCGGCGCGGGACAAGAAACGTTTGAGACCCCGCCGTTCGACCCCGGGAAGCTGGTGAAAGAACAACCCTACTGGGCGGACGAATTCAACGGGGCTGCCCTGGATGGGAGCAAGTGGGACACGCCTACCATGGAGCGACAGAACAACGCCGCCCTTTGGACGCCGTCGCTGGTGAAAGTGGCAGGCGGCAACCTAGAGCTAGGCGTTGTTCGAGACGGACCTCCCGGTTCTCGATATCTTGCCGGAGCGGTTCGCACCAGGGCGAACTACGATCCGAAGCAAACGAAATTTGAGAAGGTCTACGGTTACTTCGAGATTCGGGCCCGGCTTCCCAAGACCGTTCGCACGGATGTCTGGTTCGCTTTTTGGATCATGGCGGGCGACCTTTCTGGCAAAAACGACGACAGTCGCAAAGGGGCTGAAATCGACATCATGGAGTCGTTTTTCTCGTGGGAGAATGCCGTCTCGCAAGCCGTTCACTGGGGAGGCTATGGCGACAAACTCAATTCTGCCGCTTTCCCCAAAACCCCCGTCGGTGACCTAGACCGGGGTGGCTGGCACACCTACGGGCTGCTGTGGACGCCTCGGGAATATGCGTTCTATGTCGACCGTAAGTGCGTGACTCGGACGAAGCTGATGGGTCTGGGCCGCCCGGAACGGGCTCTTTCGAAGGGTCCTTGCCAAGAGCCCGGCTATCTCAAACTCACCTGTGAAGCATCTGCCTGGGCGGGCCCTTCCGGCGAGTGGGAAAAGGATGGTCCGGCAAAGGATGAAGCGTTGATTGACTATGTTCGCGTTTGGGATTTACCTAAGGAGTTGAAAAATTGATCACGCCCGTCGCTCTCCTCTTCGCTGGGTCCATTTCTGCCCTGCTCCCGCATTCGGCCAGCCCAGATGAGGTTTATAAATCGGAAGGTTACGGATTGGTATGGTCAGACGAATTCAATTCGGGCACCAAACCAAATTCCCAGGATTGGATTTACGAGCTTGGGTTCATTCGGAACCAAGAACCGCAGTGGTATCAGGAACAGAACGTGCAAATCGTCGACGGTTTGCTGGTGATCACAGGCAAGCCCGATAAGATTCGTAACCCGAAGTATCAGGCCGATTCCAAAGACTGGAAGCTGAACCGAGAGTTCGCTCCTTTTTCATCTGGAAGTATCAAAACTGCGGGCAAGCGCGGTTGGCGCTACGGACGCTTTGAGGCTCGATGCCGGATTAAGGCGGAAGACGGGTTGTGGCCCGCCTTCTGGCTGGTTGGCGACGAGGGTCCTTGGCCGTACAAGGGTGAAATCGACGTCATGGAGTACTACCAACAGAAGCTGCACGCCAACGCCTGTTGGAAGGGATCGGAGAAAGGTTCTGCCGCCACTTGGGACGCGGTTGCGACCCCTATCAAGGAGTTTATTGATACTGACCCGAATTGGGATTCAAAGTTTCACCTATGGCGAATGGACTGGGACAAAGACTTCATTCGGCTATACGTCGACGGGCGATTGCTGAACGAAATCGACCTTTCGAAGGCGCTCAACTGGGACGGGACGAACCCGTTCCGAAAGCGATTCCACATCATCTTTAATCTTGCGATCGGGGCCACGGGCGGCAAAACCGATAAGACTCGCTTCCCTTCGAAGTTCGAGGTGGATTGGGTACGCGTTTACCAACGCTCGTAAACGAAAAAACGCCCCTCGGATGTCCGAGGGGCGTTCCAATTCGTTCGATTGCCGAATTATTTGCGTCGCTTTCGGATAAGTGCAACTGCACCCAGACCGAGAGCGAGCATGGAAGCGGGCTCTGGCACCGCAGACTGAGCGAAGATGACATCGGTGATGCCCGTGTGCCAGCTGTGATCGAAGTTGAGCGTTAGGGTGGAGCCGCTTAAGCCGAGACCAGACAGATTGAAATCATTGAAGGTCACGTGATCGATGCTTCCGGCATAGGACCAGATGGTTGTTGAGCCATCGGTGATCCAAAGTTTTCGAGTGACGCCAGGCAGGGAGTTAGACCAGTCGGCAGCCTTAAATCCAAGGATGCTAACATCGTATCCAGCATCAGCCGTGAACGTGATCGTCGTCCGGTTTACATCATTCGCAGCCGAGTTCGAGTTACCCCACAATACGGTTTCAAGCGTTCCGTACCCCGTGCTGTACGTGGTCGGCGTGGACCGGTCGCCGGAGTAGCGAACCTCTACATTGGGCGTGAACCCTTCCGATCCAACTCCATAGCCAAACAAGCCTACGGTTGTGGCATTGACCCGGTCGCCATACCAAGGGGACCCTTGCACTGCCGTCGTTGGAAGACTACTTCCAGTATTGGACTTGAAGGTCAGGATCGTCGCCTGACTGGCCGCGAATGCAAAGCATGCCATTGCTGAAAATGCAAATTTCATTGAATAGTTTCTCTCCACGTAAATGTTACAGCAACTCGCCCTGGTGTCCAACAGTTCGCCCTCCTAAAAAACCAGTATTCATGCTAGATTCACGCTCTTCTTAACAAAACCCAGAAGAAACTAACCCTCCCATGCCCGAAGAGCCATTGAATCAGAACGCCTTCTAGTTCCAAAGAAGAGGCAGTTGGAAAGAAAAGCGTAGAGAGAACTGTGGTAACGGAGACAAGCGACCTGAAGGGTTTTCGGAGGTGGTTTTATGCGGCCGCCATCTACAATTTTCTGTGGGGCACGTGGGTCATTCTCTTTCCCAACCACCTCTTCGACCTCCTTCAGATGGAGCGTCCCAACTACCCAGGAATCTGGCAGTCGGTCGGCATGATCGTTCAGGTTTACGCCATCGGTTATTGGCTGATCGCGAAAGATCCGCTTCGATACGCCGCTCTTGTTTGGGTTGGATTGATCGGCAAGATCTTTGGTCCGGTGGGGTTCTTGTTCACGGCTCTGAAGGGTGAACTCCCTTGGAAGTTCGGTGTGACCATCCTAACGAACGACCTTATCTGGTGGCCCGTGTTTATCGTATTCGCGCTCCGATATGCGGTTGAGCCGATCCGTGAATTGCTGAAGCCAAGAAACACCCCGTTGTAATCCCGGGGTTTGGGCGGTTGTGATCACGATCACTGAAAGCCTGCGAGAGTGATCACACACTTTTCTCCATGAGCGATGTCGCTCTTGGATTGAAAATGAAAACTGTATTGAGCTCCGACCGGTCGCGAATCGGTCTGAAGATGGTCCTTCCCTTTGGTCTCTTGGCCGCCGCGTCTTTGTCCCCCGCGTTCACCTTCAACGATCCCACGATGGGGGCGTTCTTTTACGCGAAGTCGTACGTAAAGTTCGGCACCTTATCATCCACTTCGGTGTTCACCACCAGCTCCGGGGGCAACCCGGGATCGGGAATGGGGGTCTACCACACCATCGCACCCGGCGAGATCACGGCCGTCACCGCTCTTGCCTTTGGCAGTGCCTACACGATTCCTTCGACCGGGTTGTCGCACGTCAACATGGGGGTTGACTACCGGTCGCTCTCCGAAGACCAGTTCGGCACGGCGTACTTCGGCTTTGCCCTAGAGCAAGGGAGCAAACGATATGCGGCAATGATCAATGAGTCGCCGTTTGCGCCCTACTCCACCATCTCCGCGTCGGGCCTAACCGCAAACGACTTTGCGGAGATCGATGTTGTCTCTGGCGATATCGTGAATCTTTCCAGTCACCCCGACTTCAGTCTGGTGGGGTCGAACCTAAAGTTCGGCGTCTTCAGCTACGCGACAACCAATACCTTTGCGGATTCGATCACCACCAACTTTGACAACCTGCATGTTAATGCGGTGGCAGCGGTCCCCGAGCCAACTTCCATTCTTGCCGTTTCGGTCGGCTTGTTCGGAATTGCAAGGAGTCGCCGACGACGAAAGTAAAGAACCTTCCCTCGTAGAATCCCAATCAACCCTAGCGGCTATGAGAAGAGCCGCTAGGGCTTAATTACGTATTGAGAACGGGAGATCTTTATGAGTTTCCCTTCCAAGATTAGTTGTGATAAGTTTCGACTGAGAGCTTCTCTCGTGCAACCAATTTCTTGAGCCACAACCCGCTGTGGAACATCGAGTAGAACAAGGTCGTTTTTATCTCGCTTACTCAAGAAGTAATGATGCACTCTCTCTCGCAGCGACTCGGTCCTGCTCTCCAGAATCGTAAGCGAAAGCTGTCGAATTCGGCCGGAAAGGTGCGAGAGCATTTCGACTGCGAGTTGAGGATTTCGCTCGATCATCCGCGTGAAATCATGCTGAGAGAGCACGAGCAGTCGAGAAAATCGTGATGCGGTGACGGTTGCCGAACGGGGCTGGTTTTCCAGAATCGCCATCTCGCCGATCACGTCGCCGGGGCCGCGTGTCGCAATGGTAACGTCTAATCCGGCATCGCTTCTCGCTTCAACTCGCACCGAACCCGACATCACCACGAACACTTCATTTCCGGTAGTTCCCTGCCGAAATAAAACTTGTTCGGGCTCAAGAGTGCGGACACTGCAAACCTCAGAGAGTTGATGAAGAATTGGCAACGGCACCTTGGAAAAGATAGGTATACGTTGTAGGTGCTCGGCCCAGTTCATCAAAAAATTCCTCCGGTGCTATACTTCCTTAATATTATAGAATTTCCTGAATTCAAGCAACGCGTTTGCAAGAGTTTTTCTTCATATGTGATCTCAATTCCATGCCGTACTCTTCGTTTTTCTCGTTCGGAGGAACCCTGCCTCCTTCCGCACCTAGCTACATTGAGAGACGGGCGGACGAAGATCTTTGGCAAACACTTCTAGAGAGAGACTACGCTCTCATTCTCGATTCCAGACAGAAAGGAAAATCTAGCCTGATCAGCCGCATCTCTAAGCGGCTAGAAACAGAGTCTTTTCGAAGCATCAAGATCGATCTTCAGCGATTTGGGTCCAACCTCACCGAGGAACAGTGGTACGCGACCCTCCTCTTTGGGTGCGCAGAGCAACTCGCCGATTCAGAACAAGCAAGAGCGCACTGGAAAGGAACCCCGAACGCAAGCCCTAGTCGAAAGTGGATCGACTACCTGGAATCGGCGGTCCGCAAGAGCGAGCATCCCCTTGTCGTCTGGATCGACGAGATCGACTTTGTTCGATCCTTGAAATTCGATACGGACGACTTCTTCGCCGCGATCAGAAGCTCCTATCTCAAACGCACCGATGAACCCGCGCTTCGGAACTTGGTCTTCTGCTTTACGGGCGCTTGCACCCCCGTCGGATTGGTTCGCAATCCCGATCGAGGGCAGGTCATCTTAGGTCGCCGAATTCAGCTTGACGATTTCACGATTCAAGATCTAACGGTGTACGGGCGTGAACTTTCGGAAGACGAAAGTGTCGGAAAGGCATTGATCGCCTCCGTCTTCGCATGGACCAACGGGCATCCCTACCTCACCCAGTTAGCCTGCAACGAATGGAAGCGCCGCACCGATCGTGGCGAGAAATCCACCATCGACGAATTCTTCTCCGAACAGCTCTCGACGGTTGGAAATCGCTACCAAAGCGATCACCTTCTTGCGATTTCGAACCTGCTGCTCAATCCAACGATTCCCCACTATCAAGGTGAAGAGGCAAGAACCCGCGTTCTAAAGGCACTTCAGTCCATCCAAGCCAAGGCCACCTGGCAAGGCAGACGCCCCATCGACCCCGAGGTTCAGGACTACCTCGCCATCTCGGGAGTGATTACCGAACGAGACGGTCGGATTCAAATACGAAACCGCATTTACTCCGAAGCATTCGACAGCCAGTGGATTCGCGACCATCTTCCAGACGCCGAAGCTCAACGGCAAAAGAAGGCCGTACGGCAAGCGGTTGGAACCTCCGTTGCCGTCTTTGGGGCCATCACGATGGCTCTGAGTCTGCTCGTCGTCCAGAACACCCACCTTAACAACGACCTTCGGCAAACCTTGACCCTCGCGAAGAACAACGAGAGTCGCGCACTCAACGAGGCCTATGTTGGAGGCATGCAGTCCGTTTCCGCCGAGATCAGTGACGGCAACTACAGCCGAGCCGCAACCATTCTGGAGTCGCTGAAAGACTCGCCATATCGGGGTTGGGAATGGGATTATGTCCACGCGAAGATCTCGCAGCATCTCCAACAGATTCCGACCGTTGGCACCGCTTTCAACTTCGACTTCTATCCATCGGGCAAACTCCGTTCGCTGGTTGGGACGGAAGGGTTTGTTACTTTCTCGGAGTCAGGCTCGACCGCTTTCGAGTTTCGTCTCCCCGAGGAATACAATGGGAGCCACGATGGAGACGGACCGCTTTTCGCAACCGGACCGATAGACACCTACCGACTCGTGAGTCCGGACTCCACGAAGATCATTCCCGGGCGATTGCTTGGCGAGGGCAACGGCTACAGAATTTTCTTTAAGGGCGCTGAGCCGATGGCTTATCTTGTCAACCAATCTGGGCAAGCCGTTGGGAAGCCCGTGCCCTGTAGTGCCAGTCGATTTGAATTCACGGGTTCCGGACTCAAGGCGGCTTATCGGCACAGTAAAGAGTTCAACGAAGTCGATTTTCAATCGGGCAAAACAACCGTTCGTTATCTCCACTCTGGGCACATCAACCAGTTCATTCTCGCTCCCACGCCGGGCACGGCGTACCTTGCCAGCGACGACCCAGAGATTGTCCGTGTGAACTATCGCACCGGAAAAAAGGAAATTTCCTACCTGGGCAACCAGGGCCCGGTGTATTCCATTGCGATCAGTCCAGACAAGAAGTGGTTGATCTCCGGCGGCGCCGATGCGGTGGTTCGCCGATTCAATCTGGAAACCGGAGCACTAGTTGCCACCTACGTTGGACACCGGGACCGAATTCAAAAGGTCCGCTTCAGCTTAGATGGCAAGTCGATTTGGAGCTCCTCATTCGATGAGACCATTCGCCAATGGGCGTTGGAACCGGTCTCCAATCCGGCAGTCCTCTCCAAGCCCGAGTACAAGATCGGCAAGCTTAGGGTGGATTCCAATCACGAATCGTTCCTCGTCGGCTTCGAAGCGGGTAAGGCCGTCTGGTACCGATCGGGCGTCTATGCCTCGGTGATTGATCTCGCCGGGCAGGTTTACGCTCAAGGAGATTTTATCGACGCGGACACCGTTCTTCTCGCAACCGAACAAGGACAGATTCAAATCCGAACTCTTCAAACGGTGAGAAACGTAAAAGTCCCCGTTTCTAGCCGCATCCGGCAGGTGACTTCCGTTGATTCGAAAGGTGGGGTTTACTTTGCCCTCGATGATGGCAGCGTGATTCGGCTAGATACTAAGTCGCTGAAGACCACGAGCGTCCTTACGCCATCCGGGGTCTATCGAGCAATGGCCCTTTCTCACAACGGAAAGTGGCTGGTGCACTGCCTGTTCAGCGGCCTTGTAAGAATCATTGATACGGAATCCGGCAAGGTTGTCCATCAGGTTGATTTGGGAGGAGGGGCGGCTATTGCAGTTGGCTTCACACCCTCCGATGATCTCGTTGGGATCGCCTCCGGAATGGGGGATATCAATCTCTTCGCGCTGAATCAGAACTTTCAATCGCGGGTTCTTAAAGGTCACACCTCGCGCGTTTGGCGAGTCTGTTTCAACCCAGATGGCACCCAACTGGCCACGAGCAGTTTTGACAACACTGCAAAGATTTGGGATGTTGCCACGGGCAAGATGCTCTTCAATCTGAAGCATAAGTCTTGGGTTGGCGACACCGCATTTAGCCCAGATGGAAAGCGTCTGCTCACCGCCTGCGGAGATGGGGCTTCACGACTTTGGAGCGTCGCGACCGGACGGGAGCTTTTGGTGCTCGACCGAGGTCCAAACCCTCTCTTTGCGACTCGCTTTTGCGATGGCGGCCGATCGGTGGTCTCGGTCGATTCACTCGGGCGCGTTTTGGTGTTCACCACTCCTAAGGAGCAACCGATAGCAGAGAGTTCATCGCAGACCCAATGAGCCGTGCGGGCTCAACACCGTATTGCAGCACGCCTAACGAAACCAAGTGTTCCCAACTGGTTGCGTGATGAGGTGGTAAGCCGTTCAGGATTCGGAGGAGGTCTTTGTTCACTTCGGGTGCCGCTTGTAGCTTTTCGCGCACCCATTGAACGTGCTTCAATTCTGCAGTCGAGATCGTCTGCACCGAGCCTAAGCTCTCGAGCAGTTCCATCGCCAAGGCCGGATGCCCCCCGGAGAGTGCCTCTAAGCGGTCGGCCTCGTCCTCTTTTCCGGCAAGTTTCGCTTGGGTCGCCAGTGCAGTTGGGGAGAACGGCTCAAGGTCCACGCGGCGTCCGACATTGAACGGCGACTGGTTCGCATCCCGAACTAAGTTTTCGCCGAAACGAGAGTAAGCCAACAACACGGTGAGGAACTGCCAAGGGCCCTCTTCTTGCACGGCGCGGCGATTGTGCCAGCTTCTCAGAAGGCCAAAGAAGTCGTCGCGGAAGTCGCACTCGAACAAGCGGTCAACACCATCAAAAACCAGCAGCCGACTCACCGATCCGTGTCCAAACATCTCGCGAATGGCATTTTCAAAATTGGAATTTGGTCCTAACCACTCTTCCCAATCGGGCAGGGCGGGCTTGGGATCCATTTGCGCCATTAGCCTTCCGACCACCCATCGGTAGAACTGAGTGCTATCGGCGAACACGTTTCGATCGGCCGCGGTGAGATCGATCGACAGAACCTTGATGCCTTGATCCTTCGCTCGCCGCGTGGCGCGAAGCACGGCGGAAGATTTTCCGAACCGACGTGGCCCTCGGAGAAGCACGATGCTCTCGCGCTGATCGATGGCCGCCTCCAATTCTCGGTCGGATTCGCGCCAAACGTAAAAGGGGGAGCCGAGCGGGACCACTCCTCCAACGGTTGGTTTTGGTGTGGAGTCTGGCCAAATGGCTTGGGCGCATTTCCGAACTTGCCCCAAAACCACTTCGTCCTCGACCTCGCTAGAGAGCGTGACGGGGACAACAACCACCTCGGAACGAATGCGGTCTCTGATGCTCTCTGCCAGGAGGCGGAAGAACTCGTCTCCGCTATCGACAATGACCAGGGCGAAAAGGAGATCGAGGTTGCTCTCCACTTCGGCCAATCCGGCAAAAAGCGACTCCCGTTCCAGCGTGATGAATTGAACGTCCGGAACGATCTGGATTGAAAAGGTGCGAAGCTCGGTCGCGAATCTAAGCACCACCGGATCGTGTGGGGAGCCGATCACGGCGACCGATTTCTGCGCGCCCGTTAGGATGGGATAGGCGACCACCGAATTCCCGTTCTTCGATCGCCCGAAGAGTGGGTACCCCAACCGTCTCTGAAGTTCCGGATAGGCATCGAGCGCAAGCCGAAAAGCGCTGGAGCAGAGAATCGCCGAACCATCTGACAACGACATGATTCGCTGGGCGAATTCGATGGCATGGCCCGAAATGGAACTGGATCCGCTGAGGTCTTCTCGCAGATAGCCCGTTCCGGAATGGATTCCGAACCGCACTGCAACCGAAGAGCGAGCCCGAAGTCCTTGAAACAGTGCTTCGGCCGCGTAAAAGGTCTCGGCGGGATCGCCCCGAAAGACGAGAGCAAAGCCGTCGCCATTATCCACTCTAGCAACGGGTTCGTACTGACTTTGAACCTGCGACACCGTCTCGGCGAGCGCGGAGTCAAAGGCGCTTTTCTCGGCAAGAGAAAGCGCGGAATAGCCCACCGCATCGGCATAGACAACGTGTAGCATCTCGATTTTTCGCTGCGGAGACTGAGTCATCGAGATTCTCGGTGGACCGGTCCAAACCGGTCGGTCTGTGCAGTTTACACACCTGATGGACGTAGCACGAGAACCTTACATGCACCTTACCGGCGAAGAATCTCGCTTGTTTGTGACCCGGATCACGAACTACCCACCTATCCGAATCCACTATTAGAAAGGCAAGATCGCAATCGTCAAAAGAACGATGGTCTGCCCTGGTGAATCGTCTTATGAAGGCAAGGAGTTCTTTTTTAGCCATCGCGCTCATCTCAACCACCCTAGCCGTATTACCGGCCGCATCTGCTCAGAAGGGAACCATCGCAAGGGCAAAGCAATATGTCACTCGCGCGCTCTCTGCCGCAGAAAAAGCAAACAGCATTATGGATGGCGACCAAAGCTCGGATGGTCAAATCCTAGACTCCTCGGTGAAGTCGATCACTAAGCAGATCGAAACCGCGAAGGAGATGATCGAAAAGGCGAAAGAGCAATTGTCCAACGCCAAAGATCCCGAGGTGTTGAAGGCTCCCGTTGCAAAGGAGATTGAAGACGCTGAAAAGAAGATTTCCGAGACTGAGGAACGTCTGAAGAAGGCTCAGCAGAACATCGGCGAGCAGGGCAAACTTCTTGCCGAAGGTGCAGCCAAGGACCAGACCACGGTCGAAGCACTCATCGATCGGATCGGAAAATTCCGGGGCAATGTTCGCGGCACCACTCCCGATCTGGAAACGGCGAAGCAGTGGGCTCAAATCTCTGCGCAGGCCAGTGAACTGCTCAAGAAGTATGGCGGTGCCCAAAGCGGTCGAGCCGACAACCGAGAGTTCAAGGCCAGAATCGTCACCCTTCAACTTGAAATGGACGGCATCAAAAGCGATTTCGAGAAGTACAAGAAAGAAGAAGTACCCAAGCAAAAGAAATTCCTTGCCGAGCTAACCGCAGTCATCAATGAGCGCGCTAAGGACAAGATGTTTCTTGCTCTCGCGGGTCGGGTGGATTACCTGGTCAACGGCATTTACCCTCGTTGCCAAAGCTACGAAATCTTGATGAAAGATGATCCTTCTTATGATCCAACATTGATCAAAGAAGCAAACGCTGCAAAAGCAAACGGCGAAGCGAAAGTGAAAGCCCTCGCCAAGGAGATCATTGCCAACAATCCGATTCCCACCGACGGGTATTCGGGCGGAGACAAAGCGTCGCTGATGCAAGGGATGAAGACCGCCTTCAACAAGCTTTATCCCGGAAAGAAGATCTTACGGACGATCATTACAGGCAGCGCCTGGCAGCGCGATGTGAAGTGGACCTGGGAAGAGCGAGAAAGCGCCTGGGTGAAAACCGACCTCTCCATGCTGGCCGGAGTGGTGCTGGTGGAGTCCAAAGATCCCGCGATCATCTGGGTTTATCCTTGCAATCTGAAGCAGAACCACCTTGCTCAGAACGCGATCACGGCGATCGTACCGCTGGGAGTTGAGGATCCAGGCCCCCTTGGTTCCATTCTTCGGTCCAAGCTGAAGTAAACGCCAGTTCAGTTTCCACCCGGTGTCTTTCGCCCGGCTTGTCCGGGCCGCGATTCCACGACTATCGAACCTAGGAGAGTAACCCTCCTTTTGTGGATCGTGACTTCAATTCGGAAACCCGGAAGCGCAGATGAGCACTCGCGCCTACGGGTTCCTTCCTCCCTATGCATTAGAGACACCGGGAGGCTTTTCTTCTCTTAAGACAGTTTGTCGCGAACCCGCTTGAAGGCTTCCAGCGCCTCAGCCAGATCCTCTTCCGTGTGCGCCGCGGATGGCATGGTTCGAATACGAGCCTTGCCGAGCCCAACCGTTGGATAAACGATCGCCAGCGCGTAAACACCCTCATCCCAAAGGAGCCGCTCCATTTGCTGAGCCTTGCCTTCATCGCCCACATAAACGGGCGTGATCGGGGTCTCGCTGCCCATGGTGTCGAAGCCCTCGGCGGTCAAAGCCGCCTTCCACTTGTTGGCATTGTCCCAAAGCCGCTTCATGGGCTCCGGATCGTTCTCCATCACGTCCAAAGCGGCGATCAGCGCCGCCGCCACCATCGGCGGGTGACCCGTGCTGAAGAGGTACGGTCGACCCCGGTTGATCAGCCATTCCTTGAGCGGAGCGCTTCCAGCGATGTATCCGCCCATGACGCCCAGCGCCTTGCTGAGCGTGCCCAGTTGGATATCCACCCGACCGTAGAGGCCAAAGTGCGAGGTCGTCCCCGCGCCCTTATCGCCCAGGACTCCCGAAGCGTGCGCATCGTCTACCATCACAAACGCGTCGTACTGCTCGGCGAGGTTCACGATCTCCGGCAGAGGGGCGATATCGCCATCCATGCTGAACACGCCATCGGTGATGATCAGTTTCTTCTTGAAGCCTTTGTCAGCGGCTCGTCGAAGGCAATCCTCAAGAGCATCCATGTCTTTGTGGGCGTAAACCCAGCCCTGGCTCTTTCGGTACTCCGCCGGGCTCAGCCGAACGCCATCGATGATGGAGGCGTGGTTGAGTTCGTCGCTAATGACGACGTCTTCTTTGGTCAGCACCGCCGGGATGCATCCGCTGTTGGCGGTGAATCCGCCCGTGAAGACCAGAACCGCTTCGGTGTGCTTGAAGGTGGCGAGTCGCTTTTCAAGTTCATCGTGAACCGCCATGGTGCCGCCGATCCACCGCACCGCGCCCGCGCCAACTCCCCACTCTTCCACCGCCTTCAGCGCCGCTTCTCGCACTTTGGGGTGGTTGGCAAGACCCAAATAGTTGTTGCTGGAAAGGTTGATCACCTCCTTTCCGTTCATCTTTACGCGGCCACCCGCCGGGCTCTCCAAGATCTTCGGAACCTTGTACAGGTTTTGATCTTTCAGGTGCTGAATTTCGGTTTGGAGCCAACTTTGGAATCCCGCGTTCATGGGTGAAATTTACCGCACCCAACCGTATGCGCTCACAGATGCTTTTGAAGGTTCGATCTTTCAAAATGAGGACGTAGAGAAAGTTAGCCTTTTGCTCTTTCGGAGTCCCCTTCGCCATGCACCAAGAACTGCTTATTGCCGGACACAAGATTGGCGGACCCTGCGACTCTTCGGTGGGTAAAGAGACGGTGAAGAACCCCGACACGGGTCGAATTTTTGCGACCGTTGCCGAAGGGGGACGCTCGGAGCTTTCCACCGCCATCGCCTCGGCTCACGATGCGTTCGACACTTGGCGAAAATCTTCTCTTTCCGATCGCATCTCGCTGTTGTTGCGCATCGCCGACCTGGTTCGCGAGCGTCGTGAGGAACTTGCCGACCTTGCCGTTCAAGAGATCGGCAAGCCGATCACGGCGGCTCTGGCAGAGGTGGATCGCATGGAGATCACCTTCCGGTTGGCGGCAAAGGAGTTGCAGGATCATCCGGAAGAGTGGGGTCCTACCGGCAGTCCTATCGATTTATCTTACGATCCTCGCGGCTCCGCCTACTCGGCTCGTGTGGTGCGCAAACCCTTGGGCGCAATTTTGGCGATCACGCCCTACAACTGGCCCTACAACCTAGCCGCTCACAAGATCGCTCCCGCCTTGGCGACGGGCAACACGATTATCCTCAAGCCTTCCCCGCTGGGCGCGCTCTGCTCGCTCTCTTTGGCGATGCTGATTCACGACGCGGGTTGTCCGGCAGGGGTTCTGAACACTTGGAACGGACCGACGCCGATATTGAAGCGTTATCTCGGAGACGAGCGCCTGGCGGGAATCAGCTTCACGGGTTCGGCAAAGGTCGGGTGGGAACTGTTCGCGGAGTATCCGCGCAAGGTTTTGACCTTGGAACTGGGCGGGAACGCTTCGGTCGTTATAGACGACTCGCTTTCCGACGAGGAACTTCAGCGAGCCGCTCAGCGATGCGCCTGGGGGGCTTACGTCTACGCGGGGCAGATTTGCATCTCGGTGCAACACATTTGGGTGCACGAATCCCGGCTCTCTCAGTTCCGCGAGCTTTTCCTGAAGGCGATGGACGCGGTGGTGGTCGGTGATCCGGCCGAGCCTTCGACAGTGGTCGGCCCAATGATGCCGGGGCAGGTCGATCGCGTATTGGACTGGGTCGATCAGGCGGTGAAGGCGGGGGCTTCGGCAACGACCGTTCGCACCGAGGGCAATCGGCTGTATCCGATCTTGGTGGAGAACGCCCCGGCGGATTCTCTGCTGCGGACGGAAGAGGTTTTTGGTCCGGTTTGCACGCTAGGGTCGTTCACTTCCCTTTCTGAGGCGATCTCGTTGGTGAACGGGTCGGCTTACGGCATCCACGCCGGGGTGTTTAGTCGCGACGAGGCTTTTGTGGATCGTTTCGCGGATGAGGTCGAGGCGGTCGGGATTGTGGTGAACAATGTTCCGACGGTGCGGTTCGACGCTTTGCCGTATGGCGGGGTCAAGCAAAGCGGGCTCGGGCTGGAAGGGGTTCGATACGCAATGGAGTCGATGACCAGGGTAGCGAGTCGCCTGCGAGGTTGAGATGGTTCCTGCCGCGATCGACCATGATTACGAGTTCCTCCGATTTATCTCAGACCTTGAGGCGGGTCGCGAGCATGACTTGGATCGGTACGCCATTCTAGAAGAGCATTTTCTTGAAGAGTTCTTTCCGAGCGAGATCGCCGGGCTATTGGAGATTTTTTGGGGACCCCAAGTCGCGGAGCAGTTTGCCGACTGGGGAGAACGCTATTACGAACTCGTCAAGGACGCTGCCAACTATCGGCTGGAGCCGATCTTGCAAAGTCCACCCAGCAACGAGGCTTGGCGGCAACTTGTCTCTGAAGCAAGAGAGATCCTTTCGGCCATAGATGCCTACGTGCCGCCGGATGAACTGCACTTCATCTTCGGCGGCAACTTTCTGTTTCTGCCCCTGAAAATGGGTGTTGGTAGCCAGAGAGGGCTCTGGATCAGCAATACCAACGTTCAACGGGACAAGGTCGAACCGTACTTTGCTGCGAAGGCGGAGACGGACGATTCAATCGTCTTCACCGGAGGAGTCTGTGCGACTCAGTTTGGGCAAGCAACCGCTTCCCTGGTTTTGCGGGGAGATGTGTTGGAGGAGGTGACGCTTAGGCTGCATGAGCCCGTTACCGAGGACCTTCTGGCGTCTGTCGAAGGGTGGATTGCGACGATTCAAGCCGAGTATCCAACTTCGCAGATCGTCGCTCGGATAGGGGCAACGGAAACTGGCGACCCACAGATCGCGCTCGTCTTCACCCTGACGGGCTAGGTACTGGAAAGAAGATATTTAGCACCCTCGCCCCTCTGGGGGAGAGGGTGGCCCAAAGGGCCGGGTGAGGGGTCCGAGTTCGTTGTTGACCAGAGTATCTGGTCGGTCCTCCGGACCTTAAGGAGGGAGCGTCCCGCGAAATTCCCCTCTAAGGAGGGGTGCCCCGATAGGGGCGGGGTGGTCGGCAGAACATACGCCCATGAGACCTACTTTGAGAAGAAAAACCCCTGCGTGGGGCGACTGGGGAGGAAATTGGGAAGACCAGAGAACCACCCCGTCGCTCCGCGCCACCCCTCCATAGAGGGGAATGAAGCCGACATCGGGACACAAATTTGAACCCTCGCGCCAGAGGGGCGAGGGTTCAAAAACGAACTTTCCAGCGGTTTCGCGAATAGTCCTGAGTTGCCGGAAAGGGGCGAGGGTGCCGGAACAGACCTCAGTGCGTCTGCGACAACTCGAAACGTTCGTGCAGCGTCCGCACCGCCCGACTCGTATCCGCCTCGGGAATCAGACAGCTCAGCGAGAAGTCCGAGTCCGACGTTTGCAGCACCGTGATCTGAGCATCCTTGAGCGCCTTCAGCACGTTCAAGAACACACCCGCCTGCTGCATGTACTCGTGACCCACCAGCGACACCATCGTACAGCCCTCGGTGAGCTCGGCCGGGATTCGGCGAACCTCACCAAAGCCCTTGAGCAACTCGACCTGGGTCTCGACTTCCGGCGAGGCCTTGCCGATTTGGACGACGTAGATGGTCTTCTCCGCGCCGTCTCCAAGCGGGAGCACCAACCCATCCAAAACGTCTTGAACGATCGGGAACTGGTCGCGAGGAACCGCAAAGCCCGTGGACGTGGGCGAAAGGTTGAGCATGTAAAGCTGAACGCCGTACTTCTCCAGAGTCGAATAAAGGTGCCCTTCGAGCTCGGCTCGGTGGGTGCCGGTAGAGGCGCCGAGGTCGAACATCATGTAGACCAGCTTGCCCGTGTGGGTGACACCTGTGAGACGTCTACCAGGAACCTGCTCGCGAGGCACAATTTCGGTCCCTTCGTCGTCGCTAAAGGTGTTCTTGACCCATAGCGGAATGCCGTACTTCATGGCGATCTCCGCCGCTCGCGGGTGAACGACCTTGGCGCCAAGGTGAGCGATCTCCGCCACCTCGTCGTACGAAACCTTCCGCAGAGTGGGAGCCTGCTTCACCGCATCGGGGTCGGCTGTTTTTACGCCGTCCACGTCGGTGTAAATCTCAACCGCTTCCGCCTTCATCGCCGCGCCGACCGCCGAAGCCGTCGTGTCGGATCCACCTCGACCAAGCGTGGTGAGTTCGCCACCGGGAAGCTCGGGATAAGGCACAAAAACGCCTTGGAAGCCGCAAACCACCGGAATCTTGCCTTCATCCAGGGCTCGGAACATGGCCAGCGGGTTGATGCTGGCGATTCGCGCGTTGCCGTAAACGCCATCGGTGCGAATGCCCGCCTGACCGCCGCGCAGCGCCATCGCGGAATGCCCCAGCGATTTGAGCGTGTGAGCAAAAACAACTGCGGAGAGGATCTCGCCGCAAGCGATCAGAAGGTCTAGCTCGCGTTGATCCGGATCGATGTCCTCATCGATATCGTAAAGCAGATTGATGAGGGTATCGGTGGCGTATGGCATGCCCTTGCGTCCGATCGCGCTGACAACAACCACGGGCTCGATTCCCTTCTCCCGAGCCGAAACGACCCGCATCGCGGCTTGCAAGCGAGCTTCGGGGGTGGCAACGCTCGTGCCACCAAACTTCATCACGCGAACGCGTCGATTTCGTTCAGACATGTGCCACACCTCCAACAAATTCGGATCCCGTTGCCTGAAGCTCGGTTTCAATCTCGGCCTCCAAGCTGGTTTCGAAGGCAAGGGCGTCGCTGTGCGCCATCACCAAGAGCATTCTGTCGTGCATATCGGTGACGTGCTCCACAGGCGCGCCCGTGCGAATTGCCCGGCGAACGATGCCTGCAATCATGCCCTCTTCGTCGCGCATGTTCACCGCGTGAACCAGCACAATGGCCCGGTCCTGAACCAAGTCGAAATCGCAATCCAGCCCGCTGAAAGCCACCCGGATACGGTCGGCTGAATCTTGGCTGACCAAGAACGAAAGCCCGGTGTTCGACATCTTCAAGAAGTCGATAGACACGTGAACCTTCTCCACCGCGTCCAGAACGGCCATTCGGCCATCGACCAAGTCTCCGGGAACCCGTGTGACGTGCACCTGGGTGAATCCGGGACGAACTTCAACGTCGCTAATGCCGCGTTTCTTTTCGAAAGCGGTTTCCATGATCTGCGATGCGCCGTTGATAGGGGAGTTGGGGGCCGGGGAGGGGGTCGCCATTGCCGTTGAGTTCTACGAAAAGCCCCGCCGGATTGCGCCGAAAACTCGCTCTCTCGCTAATGGCGTCTCGCGTTGGCAAGGGAACGAGTCGTCCGGCTCAACGCTGAGCGGTCTTCTTTTTAGAAGGGTACCCGGTGAGCTGAATCGTTCAAAACAAACAACCCCACCGACCCTTACTAGGATCAGTGGGGCCGAGATTAGTGATGATCTTTGCAGAACCGACTCAGGCGAGTTTCTCGAAGAGAACAGCTTCTAACGCGCTCTTCGCTTCTTCAATGGTGACCTTATCCAGCACTTCCGCAGCGAAGGCGTAAACCAGGATAGCCTCGGCTTGAGCCTTCGGCACGCCTCGAGCGCGCAGATAGAACATCGCGTCGTCTCGCAGTTGACCAATGGTCGCACCATGGGTGCACTTCACGTCGTCCGCAAAGATCTCCAACTGAGGCTTGGTGTTCATGGTCGCCGTTGGCGAGAGGAGAATCGCTTGGTTTGTCTGCTTCGCGTCCGTCTTCTGAGCATCCTCGTAAACGAAGATCTTGCCGTTGAAGACGCCTACGCCGTTGTCTTTCAAGATCGACTTGTAGATCTCGAAAGATTGGCAGTTCGGAAGCGCGTGGTCGATTCGGGTGTGGTTGTCCAGCACCTGATCGCCCGTTGCCACGTTGGCGCCGTTCAGCAAGGTCTCGGCATATTCGCCGTTCACATAAGCATTGACGTCGTTCCGGGCTGATTTCCCGCCGAAGTTCACGTTGTTCGACGTGTAAACTGACTTGCCTTCTTGGTGAACGAATGTGTTGGAGATGTGATAGGCACTCAGCGTTTCTTGCTGGAAGCGATCATGTTCGAACCGAGCCGATGCGGCGAGCCGAACTTCCGCCACCGGAATGGAGAGGTAATCGCCACCGAGCCCAATATGCGACTCCAGAAGCTTGGCCTCAGCGTTCTCTTCTAGGACAACCAGCAGCCGCGGGGCGACGGTAAATCGCTTCTCTTCCGCTCGGTTCACGAAGACCACGTGGATCGGTCGCTCGAGAGTCTGGTTCTTTTGAATGTAAACAAAGGCACCTTCGCTCAGAAGGGCGTTGTTCAACTCCACAAATCGCGGGTCGTTGGTGGAGCCAAGCTTGCCTTGGTAAGTGGCGATCTGTGCAAGATTATCCTTTACAACTTGCTCAAATCCCTCCGCTCCTTCGGCAAGGGTACCGACGAATACTCCTTCTGGGAGTGCGTCGTACGAGGAAAGCTCAGGGGAGAATTCGCCGTTGATGAAGACAAGGGTAACAGCGTCGATCTTGCCGACACCCGTCGCTTCCAATGCTTCTCTGGTGAGCGTCACGCCGTATGGGTGACCCAGCTTCCAATCGGAGATTCCGTTCAGCGGGAAGTATTTGAACTCCTCATCGCGGATGGTCGGAACACCGAATTCGGAATACGCTCGAAAGCCTTTGCTTCGAATCTCCGAGAACCACTCCGGTCCATTCACCGCGTTCACACGAACGCGGTCTTCATAGTCCAGCAGCAAAGGGTCGTTTGCAATCTTGATGTCTAGCATCGGTTTTCGATCCTTAGCCTTACGCCTTGGCGGCGATTTCTTCCTCGATGAATCCGTAGCCCTTCTCTTCGAGTTCGAGGGCGAGTTCGCGACCGCCACTCTTCACGATGCGACCGCCCATCAGGACGTGCACGAAATCGGGAACGATGTAGTTAAGAAGTCGCTGGTAGTGGGTGATCACCAGAACGCCTCGCTCCGGGCCGCGAAGAGTGTTGACGCCATTGGAAACGATCTTGAGCGCGTCGATGTCCAGACCGGAGTCGGTCTCATCAAGCACGCAGAGAGTCGGTTCCAGAACCGCCATTTGGAAAATCTCGTTGCGCTTCTTCTCACCACCGGAGAAGCCCTCGTTCACCGATCGGGAAAGCATCGTCGAATCGAGTTCCATCATTGCCGCCTTCGACTTGATGTGCTTCATGAACTCGGTTGGGCTAAGTTCGCTATCGCCGCGGTACTTGCGAATCGCATTCAGCGCAGATCGCAAGAAGTAGGTGTTGGTGACTCCCGGAATCTCCACCGGATACTGGAAGGCGAGGAAAAGACCTTCGCCCGCTCGCTCTTCGGGATCGAGCTCCAAGAGGTCCTTCGCGTTGAACTCAACGGAGCCCTCGGTGACTTCGTAGTCGTTCTTGCCTGCCAAGATGCTTGCCAAGGTGCTCTTGCCCGAACCGTTCGGGCCCATGATGGCGTGAACTTCGCCGGGGCGAACCGTGAGGTTGATTCCCTTCAGGATCTCTTTTTCCTCGACGCGTGCGTGGAGATTCGTAATTTCAAGCATGATGGTATCGGGGTTTGGTCCCGCGTGGACCGGTGTGTTTGGGGTTGCGCGACCGAAGCCCAAGAGCCTAGCCGAGCGTTTCTACGTCTGATTTCGCCAGAAAGTTGACGAAATAGTCAAGTAAGAGCCGCACCTTTCGCCGATCCAACGGAACGAACCTTCGAGATTCCCGTGAAGGGATTGATAAACGACGGTTCTGCGTAATCGCTCATCAGGAAGCGGTTCAAACCGCACCATCCGTGCGGGCGCATCGGTAAACTGGCAACTGCCTCGCGACGAGGTTCCGGTGATGCTAACTCTCGCCGGGTGAAGCGCTTATGTTCTAATGGCGATTCGCAAAAGTCGCAGGGCTCTGGAAAGACTATGGCCGCAGTAACCGAAGTTCCGATGGTTAACGTCGTCATCAACGGCATTGAATTGCAAGTTCCCAAAGGGGAATTGGTTGTTGAGGCGGTCAAACGTCTTGGGCTGGAGATTCCGATCTTCTGCTACCACCCTCGCATGAAGCCGGTGGGCATGTGCCGAATGTGCTTGGTTGAAACGGGCATGAAGCAACCCGACGGCACCATTCGAATGATGCCGAAGCCCGCCGCAGGATGCACCCTTCCGTGCAGCGAAGGTCTGGTGATCAATACCGATAGCGAAATGGTTCACCGAGATCGCAAAGGCGTTCTTGAGTTTCTGCTCATCAACCACCCGCTCGACTGCCCGATCTGCGACCGTGGCGGTGAGTGCCCCCTGCAGAACAACACCCTTTTCTACGGGCCATCCACCAGCCGATACGTGGAGATTAAGCGACACGCCCCCAAGGCATTCCCGCTGAGCAACTACGTCACGCTAGACCTCGAGCGATGCATTCAATGCGCTCGTTGCGTTCGCTTCACGGAAGAGATTTCTGGCGACAGCCAACTCGCTTTCCGATTCCGAGGCGCGCAGACTCAGCCGGTCACGTTCCAGCTCACCAAGTTCACCAGCAAGTTCAGCGGCAACGTCATCGAGATTTGTCCGGTGGGTGCGCTCACCAACCGCAAGTATCGATTCCGCGCCCGTCCTTGGGACCTCGAAACGCGCCCTTCGCTCTGCACCCTTTGTTCCAACAACTGCAACGTCTGGTTCGACTACCGAGCGGGCAAGATTGTGCGAGTCAACGGTCGAACTAATGAGGCGATCAACGAAGAGTGGACCTGCGACAAAGGCAAGTTCGGTCACGACTTCTACAACTCTGAGAAGCGACTCGGAGACGTCCTTGTTCGACAAGGCAACGCCCTGGTCAAGACCGAGTGGTCTGGAGCGTATGCCGAGATCGGCGGAGCCTTTGCGGGCAAGAAATCCGAGGCGGCGTTCCTGATCGGAACGGGCATCTCGAACGAGGGTCAGTACCTGCTCAAGAAGTTCGCGACAGATGTCGTGGGCACGGATCTGGTCGACTACCGGTTCGAAGCGCACTCGGCAAAGCCTGCCGCTCTCACTCAGGTCGAAAACCTGATCGCAGATTTCGAGCATGCCAAATCGGTGTTCGTGTTCGGCACGAGCCTAGCCGATGAAGAGCCCATTCTCTTCCTTCGGGTTCGAAAGGGCTGGTTCAACAAGGGCACCAAGGTCGTGGTTGCTCACCCGACTGAGACCGACATCGACTCTTTTGCCCATTCGATCCTTCGGACCGAGAAGCTGGCGGAGATCGCGAAGGGTCTTCTTGCCGAAACCGTTCGACGCGGAGGAGTCTCGCTACCCGAGCAAGTTCAGGTGTTCATCGCCAATTCCTCTCTCAAAACCTTTGCCGAAGCGGCAGAGATTTCCGAGGCAGAGGCAACCGAGGTTTACGAACTCGTGGCAGGAGCACCGATCGTCACCACTTCCGGTCTGGCCAACCATGTTGACGGCGCGCTGATCGCCGAGACGCTGAGCGCCTTCGCCAAGGCGACGGGCGGCACGTTCAACTGCTACGCCCGAGGCGGCAACGAGCAGGGTTCGCGACAACTTGGCATCGCCGGTTCCACGCAGTCGGCGCTTGAGATTCTTAAGTTGGCTGCAGAGGGCAAGGTGAAGTCGCTCTGGCTCGCCGGAGTCGATCCTTTCGCACACGCGGATCATGCGACCGTTGTCGCAGCACTAGAGAACGTGGAGTTCCTGGTGGTGCAAGACGTTCAACAAACTGAAGCCTTCCACTACGCAAGCGTCGTGATTCCCATGACCGCCCCCGGAGAGCAGGACGGCTCGTACACGAACCTTGAGGGTCGTGTACAAATGCTGAAGCAGGTTCTTCCGGCAGTGGGTTCCGCAAAGCCGGCCTGGAAGGCGGTCACCGAGATTGCGGTTCGACTCAAGCCGGGAGCGCCTTACTTCCACGCAGTCGACGTTGCGAAAGAGATCGCAGCGACGGTTCCCGCTTACGCCGGAGCAACGCACGACAATCTAGGCGGAGAAGGCTTCCTTTCCAACCGTCCCACTTTGTCCACCGTCGGCTAATTTCTCAAATCAGAAGAATCCAGAGGGCAGGAGGAATCCTGTCCTCTTTTTTGTTCGTACACTTACACCGGAATGTCGTTGGCCCGATTCACCGAGTATCTGCAAACTCGAAAGCCCATCTCTCGAGATGGGATCGTGGCGACGGCACACATTCTTGCCGGGATCGCCTGGTGGATCATTGCCACCAAAAAGGACTGGGGAGCTTGGACCTTCATTGGGCTCTTTGTGGTTGTCCCGAGCATCGTTCAATCGGTGATTTCATTTTTGGAGAACGTGCGCCAAAAGCGTTTCCAAAAGAAGTTTCCGTTTAAGCACCGCGTCCAGCAAGTGATCGACCAGCTCAACGACTTCGCCGAGAAGCGAACTCTGGAAGAGCGCATCCACCCGGCGGTGGGCGTGGCGCTAGAAGATCTTGCCAAGCGCTACTTCGACATCAAAGAAGCTCTCTCTTCTACCGACTGGCGTTCGCGACATTCTTCTGAGCGGTGGCAGCAACTGAGCACCCAGGCAACCGATGCCCTGGAGGGAGCAATGGACGAGGCGATTCTAGCCTGCGAACGCAAATTCCGGCGACTCGGCGAGCGTAAAAAGGAGTGGGCAAAAGAGGTGGGGAAAGACCCAGACGCGGCGGATGTGGTCTCTCATATTCATCAGATCCGAACGGGCATGGAAGAACTTGCCTCGGCTCTGGGATTGAGTCACGGAAAGAGCTCCGCTCTGACTCCCGACGGCGAAGGGTTGTCTCGATTGGAAAACACTCTTGCCCACCTGAATGAGATGCGCGCCGCGGAAATGGAACTGGAAGAAGGGTACGAACGGGCATGAACGAGACGACCATCGATCTAAACCCAGCATCAATTTTCGAGCGCGGGTGGCAACTTCTGGATGAAGCGTTGAAGAACCGGAAGTCGGGCTTCCGCACCTTTACCCTCGCGACCATCGGTGCCGAAGGTGCCGAGGCTCGAACGGTGGTTCTGAGGGAAGTAGATCCCAAATCTCGCTTCATTCGCTTCAATTCGGATGTCCGATCGGCAAAGGTGATCGAGCTAAAAAGTCAGCCGAACGCAACCGCTCTGTTCTACGATGCGGCTCAGAAGTTTCAAGTCCGAGCCCGCGTGCAAGCCGTGATCCATCACGGGGACGAGGTGGCGCGCGAGGCTTGGGAGGCGACCGCCTTGCTCGCTCGGCGATGCTATTTGGCACCCTTCGTTCCGTCAACGGTGCTCGATGACTTCCACCCAAACATGCCCGAGCACCTCGTTGGGAGAGAACCCGTGGAGGAAGAATCGGTGGAGGGCTTCGATAACTTCTGCGCCGTTCGCTTGCACATCACTTCTTTGGAGTCGTTTTCGCTGGACTATGAGGGCCACAGGCGGGTGCTTTCCATCCCGGCCAGCGATTCCTCGTGGGAACACCGATTCCTAGCCCCGTAGAGTTCTCCACGTTTTGAACTCGACTGAGTTCGATTCCTGAGAGGTTGGAACCCTTGAGAGGGGAGTGAAGATAGAATGTTCGTTGTGCGTACCTTCGCTGTTGGGCTTGCCTGTCTTCTTTCCTCTTTAGGATTTGGACAACTTTCGCCGAATTTCTTATACAATCCTGTTGATCAGCCCTTTGAGATTACGGTGACAAAGCCGCAAGGTGCGCGGGAACTAACGATTCAACTGTTGGCGGCGGGGAGCGCAGAGATGCTTTCTGAGAAAGTGGCACGCCCCGGCAAGATGGATTTGGCGCGACTCTTCCCCACTCTTTGGAAGGACAAGATTCGCACCGTTCACTACGTTCAACTCTTTGCGGATGAAAAGCCATTCGGAGCCCCCCTGGTTTTGGTGCCCATGACCAACCCGGCGATTTCTCGACTGAATGCAGAGAAGAAGGTTGAGTTTGTCGCCGACGAGGACGATGCGTTTGCCGGGATTCGATGCTGGGTGGACCAGGTGGTCAACTTCGAAACTTCCCTCGGTGAGATGAGTTTCCGGCTTCGACCCGACTGCGCGCCCAACACCTGTTACAACCTGATTCAGCTCATTGAGGGTGGGTTCTATCGCAACATTCCCATTCACCGAATTGTTGCCAAAGACCGAAACGGCAAGCCGTTTGTGGTTCAGGCGGGCGACCCTACGGGTACGGGAATGGGTAGCCCGGGCTATGCGATCGCCCTTGAGAAATCACCTTTGGGCCACGATTTTGGCGTGATCTCGATGGCTCGCTCTTCTGATCCCAACACCATCGGGTCGCAGTTTTTTGTCGCTCTCAGCCGAGAAGCCACTGCCCGATTAGATGGGCTCTACCCTGCCTTTGGGCAGATCATTTCCGGTGCCGAAACCTTGAATCGACTGGCTGCGGTGGAAGTTGGCGAGGGGGATCGACCCAAGCAACTCCCGATCATCAAGCGCATCTGGCTCACCGACGCTTTGCCCTATCGCCGAATCGTCGACAAGGCCAATAACTAGTGTCCGGTATCCTGAATCCTATGCTCAGAGTCGAGCGAGAAGGCCCGATTGTTCACATCACGTTGAACCGCCCCGAGGTGCGTAACGCGTTCAATGACGAGTTGATCACGCTCCTCACCGAGGCGTTCGCGAGCCTGCAGGATTCGGATCGCGTGGTGATTCTTCGCGGCGAGGGCACCTCGTTCTGTGCGGGCGGCGATTTGGAATGGATGCGCCGCGCCGCGGGATACACCTTCGAGGAGAACGTGCGCGATGCCACGGCTCTTTCCAACCTCTTCAAAACCATCGCCGAAACCGAGGCGTTTACGATCGCGGTGATCCAAGGTCACTGCTTTGGCGGCGGTTGCGGGCTGGCGGCGGCGGTCGATTGCTCGCTCGCTCTAGACGGCACAATTTTCAGTTTCAGCGAGGTCAAACTCGGGCTGATCCCGGCGACCATCGGTCCGTTTGTGATGAAACGGATCGGGGAAGGACACGCGCGTCGCTATTTTGGTTCGGGAGAGATTTTCGACGCCTCCGACGCTTACCGAATCGGCTTGGCTTCTGAACATGGCGAACAGCCGGATCTTGAAAAGAAACTTGGACGGATCGTGAAGTCGGTCCTTGCATCGGGACAGGAAGCGATCGGCCAGGCAAAGCAATTGGCACTGAACCCACCCGCCACCGGAGAAGAGGCCGCCACCCGACTCGCGACGGTTCGAGCTGGAGCCGAGGCAAAAGAAGGGATAGACGCTTTCCTCTCCAAACGTCCCGCCGGATATGTCGCAGAGGCTCCGCAAGTCTCCCTGTTCCGACCCGCAGGTGAACCCGCATGAAGCAGATTCGTAAAGTCCTTATCGCCAACCGAGGCGAGATCGCGGTGCGCATAATTCGCACCTGCCGAGCGATGGGCATTGGAACGGTCGCGGTTTATTCAGACGCTGATGCGGGCTCCATGCACACCCTTCTTGCCGATGAGGCGGTTCACCTAGGAGCACCCGAACCGAGTGCGAGTTATCTAGACGCCGAAAAGATTTTGGCCGCCGCCAAGCAAACCGGAGCCGATGCCATCCATCCCGGCTACGGATTCCTGAGCGAGCGAGATTCCTTCGCCGAAGCATGTGCCGCTAGCGGAATCATTTTCATTGGTCCCAGCGCCTCTGCCATGCGCAAGCTCGGATCCAAGATCGATGCGAAGAACTTAGCGGTCGAGAACAACGTTCCAATCACTCCCGGCTTCTTCCAGCCTGGCGCCAACGCAGATCAACTTTTTGAGGCGGCTAAAGAGATCGGTTTTCCGGTGATGCTGAAGGCATCTGCAGGCGGTGGAGGTCGAGGCATGCGCGTGGTTCGCGATCCGGCGCTCTTCATGGAAGAGTGCGCCTTGGCCGCCGATGAGGCACTAAAGGGGTTCGGCGACGATGCGATGATGGTCGAAAAGCTAGTGGAGCGACCGCGCCACATCGAACTCCAGATGCTCGCGGACACTCACGGCAACGTGGCGGTTCTCTTTGAACGCGAATGTTCCTTGCAACGTCGCCACCAAAAGGTCATCGAAGAAGCACCCTCGCCCTACCTATCGGCCAATCCGCAAATGTGGGAAGACATGCGCGAGTGCGCCATCCGACTCGCTAAGGGGGCGGGATATTCCGGCGCGGGAACCATGGAGTTCATGGTCGATGAGGCGGAGGGCAAGTTCTACTTCCTAGAGGTCAACGCACGACTTCAGGTGGAGCACCCGGTGACCGAGGAGATCGTTGGACTCGACTTGGTCCGACTCCAGATCGAAATCGCCGAGGGCAAACCGCTTCAGCTTCCGGCAGAACTAATGTCGGGAGATCGTAAGGCGATCAAGGGCTGGTCGGTGGAGGCACGGATCATCGCCGAAGACCCTGCGAAAGGCTTCTTACCAAGCATCGGTCCGATCAAAGCGTGGGTCGAACCACGTCACCCGGGCGTTCGAGTGGACACGGGCTTTCGTGCGGGATCAGAAGTCAGCCGCTACTACGACAGTCTTTTGGCAAAGGTGATTGCCACCGGTCCAGACCGGGCGACAGCCATCGCAAGGCTTCGAGAAGCCCTGAAGGACCTGCACATCCTTGGCGTGAAGACCAATACCGCTTTCGTTTTGGACGTCATCGCCGACAGCGAATTTCAAGCCGGAGCAATGGACACCGGATTTCTGGCACGCAAGTTTGGCGAGTGGCAACCTCCCATTCATAATCATCTTCCCGAACTCATCGCATTGGCGGAATCGGCGACAGTGGCCGGCAAAGCGACCTCGGTTGGATCAAGCGGTCCCAGCCTGAACTGGGACGCGATCGACGGTTGGAGAAACGTGCGTTGCTAATGTCGCAACCGTACGATTGGAACCCCGCCGATTACGATAAGAACGCCCGATTTGTGAGCACCTACGGGAATGCCGTTGTGGACTTGTTGGTCGAGCAGTTCGGTGGCTCTCTGCAGGGCAAAGTCGGAATCGACCTCGGGTGCGGCGATGGGGTGCTCACGCTTCGACTGCAAGAACTCGGGGCGGATGTTCTAGGTCTGGACGCCTCGCCGAGCATGGTCGAGAAGACTCGGGGGCTGGGCGTTCGGGCAGAGGTCGCCGACGGCCACCACTTCACCGTGGATTCTCCGGTTGACTTTGTTTTCAGCAACGCCACTCTTCACTGGCTCAAGCGACCCGATGAAGTGTTGGATTCGGTCGCCAGAGCCCTCAAACCCGGCGGAGTCTTTGTGGCGGAATTTGGCGGACTCGGCAATGTTGCGGCGATCATGACCGCCATCCATGCAGAACTGGATCGAGCCGGACTGCCTTCTTTGGAACGTTGCCCGTGGTACTTCCCTGCACCCGGGGTTTACCAAAAGCGACTCGAACGCGCGGGTTTCACCCTGCAGCAGATGATTCACTTCCCTCGACCCACTCCTCTCCCCACGGGCATGAGAGGCTGGCTAGAAACCTTCGCGGTCCCTTATCTGGGAGATCAGCCGAAAGAGACTCAGGATCAACTTCTGGATCGGATCACCGACCTCCTCGCCCCGGCGCTGCGGGACGAAGAGGGTCAGTGGATTGCCGACTATGTTCGATTGCGATTTGTCGCCGTTCGTGGTTAAGGCCTCTTAGCCGCCACCCAAAGGTGAATCGTGGCGCTGTATCCAATCGATTGGTAGCCTTCGCCTTTCGCTTCCCGATCGTGAACTTGGGTGACCACTAGCACTTCGCCAGATTCCCGGAGCGGCATCGTTACCGTTCCGTTCGAGTCGGTGAGCGCCTCATATTGCGGATCAAGATCGCCTTGAAGCACCTTCCCTCGCGGAATGAACGCCACTTTGTTTCCGGCGAACGGCTTGCCTTTGTAGATCACCTTCACTCGAAAACTCCGTCCTTCTACTGCGCCCAATACCGGGTCGGTAAGAGGCACAAGTTCCAAACCGTGCCCAAGGATGCGGTCGAAGCCGATCGTCGGTCGCGGAGCATCCTTTTCGGAGCCCACGACTCGCAAGAACTTCTTGCCGGACTTGATGTCCCGCACCGGGGCAAAGGACATCACTTGATCAAAGGAGGTCGCAATGAGATACGAGCCTTCTTTATCGGGCTTCCACTGGAAAGACCAGTACCCTTCCTTCGCGTCGAGACCTTGGTCTTGAAGGAGATCGGTGATCGCTTTTCCAGGACCGGTTCCTTCAAAGAGCTCCAGTTTGCGCATGGAAGGCGACAACTTCGAGGCCAACTTGAAGTCTCGATGCTTGTTCCCGTGATTCCCAACTAAGAGCGCCACCCGCACGGGCTGACCGCTCTTGACGACAGACTGGAGAGTCTCCACCCAAATGTCATGGGCGCCCGCCCCTGCCACGAGCGTGGCAAGGGCGATGGAACCGAGCACTCGATTCCGCACTTGCATTTACGGACGCTGCCCCTCGTTCTTGGGATCGAAATTGCCCGCAAAGATGTTTCGCGGCAGATCTCGCCACCACAACTGCGGCCACTTTTGGAACTTGGCGTGTCCGTCGGCATAGGCGTAGTTGGTGCCACCGCTGAACGCTTCGAGTTTGATTTCTCGGGTTCGATTTGTTGCGGGGTCGAATGTTAGGTTTTGCATGAACGAACTGACGAGTTCAGGAGGAGTTCCCCAGTAGAACGGGTGATAGTGGTCTCGCGGGGCCACATTGTCGGCCGCTAAGGTGAGATAGATCACCGACGCAGGGGCAGGAAGGGCGGTCACCGTCGAGTACGGGCCCGAACCGTTGAACGCGCCGCTCATGTAGGCGTTCAACAGATAGCTCGTCCACCTGAAGCCCCAACGGGGATCGCTCTGAGGTGCATCGGGCTGCGGAGGCTGCGTTCCGGCGGGTGGCCAGAGAGTGCTCAGATCACCCGGTGATCGGAACATGTCCCAGTTCTTGATATACGCCTGACAACGCAGCGGCCAGGTGTTGCCACGCGCCGGGAACGAGGTCAAAGGATAACGGTCATCGTTATCGTTGGAGTACAGCATCAGCATCGTGCCGAGTTGCTTCACGTTGCTGAGGTCGGTGGTCTTCTTTGCGGCGAGCTTTGCCTGAGCAAAGACCGGGAAAAGGATGGCGGCGAGAATCGCGATGATCGCAATGACGACGAGTAATTCGATAAGCGTAAATGCTCTTCTAGTTTCCATTTAGTTGATAGTTTCGGTCACGACTATCCGTTCTACTCATTGAGTAGTTTTCAAACCCTAACGGATATCTTTTGACAAGAAGGGAAACTAGGCTTGATCTGGAGGAGGAGTGCCCGGAGGGCTGATCGGATCAAGGTAGAGCGATGCACACGGCATCACAAGTTCCACATTCGGGAGAACGGGAACTTCGGCCCAAGCGAGCCGTTCTAGGGGCAAACCCACGGCGATCTTGCCGCTGGACGTGTCCTTCTGGACAGCTTCCGAGGATGATTGAGCCGACTTCTTTTCAGCGCACAAGCACTGTTTGAAGCTGGATTCACCGATCGTTGGCTTCCGGACGACCACTTTCTTCACGACCGTGCCGCAGCAGGTCTTCTCTTCGATCACTTCTGTGACCGCTTGAGTGGAAGCGGTAGGACAGTGAACTCCCTGCTTCGTTCGGGGTGCGTAGCGCCCCACCGAACCAAGGAGGATGAAGAAACACGCCATCAACGCGATGAATCGCGCCAACTGGATTTGCCAAGCGGGTTTCTTTTGCAGATGGTTCATCTGGCGTCATGAGTTTACATGACAGAGCCTAGATGCCCGCCCACGTTTTATCGCTTATTGGAAAAAGCTCTTAAAAGCGATATCGAACTCCAACTACCGCATAAGTAAATGTTGAAAAGTTATAAACCTTGTCGTTATCGGCCCCACCATCAAGGATCCTAAATCCGGCAAGAAGGTCTAGTCGCTCCGACATTCGATACGCCGCACGGACGCCGAGATCGATAGCGTAGCCCTGCGGCGCCCCCGCTGCGTCAAGGTCGGCAATGAGGGAGAGCCGATCGGACAACTTCTGCTCGCCGTAAAAGTGAAGCAGCGGCACCACCCCAACGTTTGAGAAGCTTTCGCTCGCTCCGGCTTGCTCAAGAGCCACTTCGGCATCGCGGACCTTCAGCGTGAAACCCACTCGGAAGTCTTGGCGATCGTTTTTGATCCACCGATTTCGGTAGGTGAGCCGATACGAGTTGAACATGTAGGTGCCTCGCGTAGCGACACCCGGGTCAAACGTGCCGCCATCGTAGTTCACGGGTGAAGAGAACTGCCCGGTTCGCGTGATTCGAAGAGGCGCGTAAAGAAGTCGCCAGCCATTGCCTTGCTCGCCTTCCCAGGTGACGGCGGTTCGAACAGACAAGAATGCCCCCTCACCCGCCAGTTGATTGAACGACCATCGGGTGCCGCCAGGATTGGGAATCCGGACATCGTTCCGAGGATTCCAGGTCGGACCGAGTTCCAACTCCACGCTCCACTTCTTCGCCTCGTCTGCAAAAGACATGAGCGGAAGGGCGACAAGGAGCCCAAGGGCGGCGATGGGTCGAATCAACAGCATAGATTCGTACTACGCGAGCTAGGCCTAGCCCGACCGGGTCCGTTCACCGATTCTTGGAAAAGAACCGCGCAAAGAGTCCTCTAGATGCTTCTGCATGGTCGGCACCCTTCACTAGCGGATAGCCCGCGTTCTTCCACCCGATCACTCCGTGCTCCAGCACGAAGGCGTTCGTCGCTTTGTTTCCGAATCGCTCTCGGGCGAGGTTCGCACGGTGACCGATCTTGCAGATGAAGACTGCTCCTTCGAGTTCTTCAGCCGTAAGCGGGTGACCGGTGGGACCGTGTTCGTACCCGACCATGATGTCGGAAAGCGGAATGTGAATCGAGCCTTCGATATGCCCGTGGCGGAACTCGGCGGCGGTGCGGACATCGATGAGCAGCGGTCGCCCGGTATCAATGGGACCACCCTCACTCTCCAGGAGCGCTTTGAGGTCTGCGGGTCGAATGATGTCTCTCATACCCTTAGAGTGCCTCTTTCAAAAGGAAAGGATGCGCACTTACGCATCCTTGTCCTAGAAATTCGCTTCAACTCATTTGGGGGCGTAGGGACCCGTTTTGAACAGCCATCGCAGCGCATCGGGCATGGTTGCTCGACCCTGAGCATCGCTATGGAAACCGTTTCCGGGGACCCACTTGTAGTCGTAACCCTTGTACTTGAGCGAGGCAACCATGTTCAGGTTGGCGATCCACCAGTTGCCGTGCTCATTATCCAGATCTTGCTTGCCGTCCTGAAGGAAGACGCGCATGGGTTTCTTATCCGTCTTTCGGATCAGGGCGGGGTAGTTGTGACCACCGTCGCGCTTAGAATCGCCCGATGCGATGTTGGTGTAAGAGCCGATCCAGGAAAGAACGAGACCGAACTTGTCGGGGCGCTCCCAAGCCGCGGTGAACGCACAGATCCCTCCCGAACTGAGACCGGCAATGCACCTCTTGGCGGGATCGTCGGTGATTTTGCCCGGCACGTTCTTTTCGACAACGGGCATGTACTCGTCCAGAACGAAGCGCACGTATTCGTTGCTGAGCACGTCGTACTGGCGCCAACGAATCGAACGACCGTCGGAATGCTCACTGGGCTTGATGAAGACCGCAACGGTGGGCGGGAGGTCTCCCTTGGCGATCATGTTGTCCAAGCACGGGACCGAGTAGTTCTTAGCCCATTGCCCATCTTGAAACACCATCAGCGCATATCCTTCGGGTGGCGCGGGCTTAGCGGGCACGTAAACCCACCACTCGGAAGTGGTGCCGGGATAGATGCTGCTCTCTTGCTTCGGCATCGGAAGGAGCCTGCCCCGGGGAACCGAGGTGTCCGCCTTCATCTCCTCGGGCGTCTCATAAACCTCGACGTTCCTTCTATCCCCAAACGTTTTGCCCTCGGCCACATAGCTCGCGACAAACGCATCTCCAAAGGCAAAGTCAACGACGGTCGCGAACACACCCTCACCCACTGGGGTCATTGCGATCTCTCGATCTTTCTGGTCGATCGCCGAGAGTCGCAGACTCACCTTGTCGGCGTCTTTCGAGCGAATCGCGAAGGCAACCTTCTTGCCCGCGTATCGGGGCCAAATGCCCTTTTCAAGCTGATTCGGATCGAGATACTTGAGGATCGCCGCGCGAGACGACCCATCGATGGGCTTGCGAAGTGCCTGCTCCAGTGCGTAGGGGGAGTCGATGTTCGCCGACTGCACTCCGCCCATCGCGATAGCTAAAACCAAATTGATCGCCGTCGATCCAACCATGTCGATATCTTAACAGCCCAAGCGAAGCGTTGACACCCGAACCGCGGCCTTTAGCCACTCTTTGACACTGTCCGGCAAAAAGTGGACATGAGATGACAGGACGGCAACCTTGGATGCGGAAGCCCATCATAAGGTCAGGACTCGCGAAGAGATCGAACGGAACGGGTTCCTCTAGGTGCAAGCAAAGGCGCTCCACCTCGTTTTTGAGGAGCCCATCGTTTCCCCTTTGCGATCCCAAATCAAATCTTCACGGATCGCACCATGATTACCGGTCAACCCCACGAGCATCTTCCCCACTTCCAGAACCCCGTCAAGGAATCTTCGGTGGCATGGCGCGGTTTTCAGGGCGGTCTCTGGCAACTGCAAGTCAACGTTCGAGATTTCATTCTCGCCAACTTCACGCCGTACCTAGGGGACGAATCGTTCTTAGCGGGTCCCACCGAGCGGACGTCCAAACTTTGGGAAGGTCTTGGAGACTTGTTCGCACAAGAGCGTTCGAAGGGCGTGCTGGACGTCAGCCAAGTTCCCAGTTCGATCCTCGCTCACGATCCGGGCTACATCGACCGCGAACACGAACTCATTGTTGGACTACAAACCGAAGCCCCGCTCAAGCGAGCCGTCTTCCCCAACGGTGGCTTCCGGATGGTTCAATCCGGGCTAGAAGCGTACGGATTCGAGGTGGATCCGAAGCTAGAGGAGATCTACACCAAGTATCGCAAAACCCACAACGACGGTGTGTTCGATGCCTACACGGAAGATATTCGCAAGGCAAGGTCGGCGGGAATCGTCACGGGTCTGCCAGACGCCTACGGTCGGGGCCGAATCATTGGCGACTACCGCCGAGTGCCCCTTTACGGCACGGCCGCTCTCATCGAGTTCAAGAAGCAAGAGAAGAACTCGCTCGACGACAAGCACAGTTCAGACGAGATCATTCGGGATCGAGAAGAGTTGTCCGAACAAGTTCGGGCCCTAAAAGAACTCGAGCAGATGGCAGCCAAGTACGGCTTCGATATTTCTCGCCCCGCGATCAACGCGAAAGAAGCGGTTCAATGGCTGTACTTTGCCTACCTGGCAGCGGTGAAGGAACAGAACGGCGCGGCCATGTCACTGGGTCGAACCGGAACGTTCCTCGATGTCTATTTCGAGCGCGACCTTGCGGAAGGAACTCTCAGCGAAACCGAAGCGCAGGAGATCATTGACGACTTCGTCATCAAACTCCGACTCGTCCGGTTCTTAAGAACTCCCGACTACGACGCGCTGTTTAGCGGCGATCCGACTTGGGTCACCGAGTCCATCGGCGGCGTCGCTCAAGACGGCAGACCGATGGTCACCAAGACCTCGTTCCGATATCTGCAAACGCTGTACAACCTGGGCCCGGCACCGGAGCCGAACATGACCGTCTTCTGGTCTCCCCAGTTGCCGGAAGGGTTCAAGAACTTCTGCAGCAAAGTTTCCATCGACACCAGCAGCATTCAGTACGAGAGCGACGATCTCATGCGCTCCGCTTTTGGCGACGACACCGCGATTGCCTGTTGCGTCTCGGCAATGACCGTTGGCAAGCACATGCAGTTGTTCGGCGCTCGGGTGAACCTTGCCAAGTGCCTCCTCTACGCCCTCAACGGCGGAAGAGACGAAGTGTCGGGAGACCAGATCGCCCCTCGATCGATGCCTGTCCTAGGCGACAAATTGGACATCGACGAGGTGATGATCAAGTTCGAGCACACCATGAACTGGCTCGCGAAGACCTACGTCAACGCGATGAACTGCATTCACTACATGCACGACAAGTACGCCTACGAGCGAATTGAAATGGCTCTGCACGACTACAACCCGTTCCGATCAATGGCGTTCGGAATCGCGGGGCTCTCGGTGGTGGCAGACAGTCTGAGCGCGATCAAATACGCAACCGTGAAACCGATTCGCGACGAAACGGGCCTGATTGTGGACTTCGAAGTTGAAGGCGACTTTCCGAAGTTCGGCAACAACGACGATCGCGTGGACAAGTTCGCGGTCGACCTGGTGGAGAAGTTCATGCACAAGCTTCGCCAGATTCCGACTTATCGAAACGCCACCCACACTCAGAGCGTGCTGACCATCACCAGCAACGTCGTTTATGGAAAGGCAACGGGCAACACACCGGACGGCAGGCGCAAAGGCGAACCGTTCGCTCCCGGTGCCAACCCGATGCACGGTCGAGACAAACTCGGGTTCATCGCGAGCGCTCTTTCGGTGGCGAAGTTGCCTTACGAAAGCGCTCGGGATGGAATCTCTCTCACCACCAGCCTCGTCCCTTCTGCACTCGGCAAGGTGAAGGAAGAGCAGATCAAGAATCTCACTGCAACGCTGGATGGCTACTTCAGCGCCAAAGGTTTCCACATGAACGTGAATGTGCTGAATCGGGAGATGCTCCAGGACGCCATGGAGCACCCCGAAAAGTATCCTCAGCTCACGATTCGAGTCTCGGGATACGCCGTGAACTTTGTGAAGTTGACTCGAGAGCAGCAACTAGACGTGATCAACCGAACCTTCCATGAGCGGGCTTGAGCCCGCCCATGCCGAGGGCGCGAATTCGAGCCACTCGACAATGACGAAAGGCTTCGTTCACTCTTACTTCCCGGGCAGTTCTGTAGACGGTCCGGGAGTTCGGTTTGTGCTCTGGCTCAGCGGCTGCGCGTTCCGATGTCAGTACTGCCATAACCCAGACACGTGGCATCTTCACAACGGAAAGGAGATGTCGGTTGAGGACGTGCTGCAGGTGCTTCGTCCGTACGAACCGTTTTTGAACGGCGCTCATGGCGGGGTAACCATCAGCGGTGGCGAGCCGTTGATCCAACCGGACTTTGTGAGAAGTCTCGTCGACGCCTTTCACGGCGAGGGGTATCACGTGGCGCTCGACACGAACGGCTTTTACGGGTCGAAGCTCTCCGATGACGACTTGTCGAAGATCGACCTCACCTTGCTCGACATCAAGTCCTTCGATCCGGCAATCCACCTGGACGCGGTCGAACAACCTGTCGCCCCCGTTCTGGAAACCGCCCGGCGACTCGCCGACCTTGGTCGCCCCGCCTGGGTTCGTTTCGTCCTCGTGCCCGGGTTAACCGACCAGCCGCAGAACGTGGAAGGACTCGCCGATTTCGTCTCGACCCTCGGCAATGTTCAACGGGTAGAGATCCTTCCCTTTCACCAGATGGGTGCCTTCAAATGGAAGGAGCTAGGCCTGGATTACAGGCTCGCAAACACCGAGCCCCCGACTCCTGAAAGCATCTCTTGGGTTCAAGAGGCGTTCCGTAGCCGGGGGCTGGAAGCGGTCTAGGTTAACGGTCTCGAACGTCGGCAGCGCGGACTTCGATGTCACGAATCAAACCGGGGTCGCCGGAGAGGTTCACAAAACGGAGGTATCGCACTCGGCTAAGGCTTCCAAAGTAAGTCATCGTCCCCGGCACATACGGCTTCAGCGAGACGCTTTGGTGCTTCAGAGAAAAGCCCGCGTCGAACTCGACGGCGTAGGTGAGAGCCTCCTCGACCTTGTCACCCGTGTTGTAAGCAAGGACGAGGTACTTGTTCGGGAGTTGATCCGCCTTCAGCGTGATGGACGCAATCGTTCGATCCCTACCGAGGTCGATTTCAAACCAACCGTCTTTGGTGTTCTTCCACGTGTATTTTGTGTCCGGTTGATCGTCTACCAGAGAAACCAACTGGGCCGGGAACGACTTGTTGGAGTCCGAAACCGACTTCCCACGGGCGAGGTTTCCTTCCAAGATCGGGGCGCGGGGCAAATTCACTCGGAAGTCGAAGAACGCCGCGCTAACAGTTCCGCGGGCTGCCGCATCGGTGAGTTGATATCCCTTCAGCTCGTTGCGCTGGACGAATCCGTTCGACTCAACGTCGACATAGATTCGGCGATGGACAAACTCATGGTCCACTTCCTTGGGCAGATCGACCAAAGAGAGGTTGCCGAGTTTGTCGGTGACACCCTCGGCGTCCGGGGCGACTCCCTCTGCCGGGAGGTCGAAGAGCGGGGTCTTCGATCCGTAAATCCGAACCTTCACCCCTTCATACCGCTGACCGGGGGCGTCGTTGAACCGGAGGAAGTTGATCGGCATCAGCCGATGCTTGCCTTTGTTCAGGAAATCGACATCGCTCCAGGCGAGCGGCCCGAAATTGGACAGCTTCATGATGTCGAACAACGGGTTGGGCCAGGGTCCGGTGGGGACCATCATGGAAGACATGAGCTGAACGTCGGACCGGGTCTCCCCGTAGCCGGCGATCCCTGGGAAAAGATCGTCCATGATTCGAGGCGGAATCTTTGGCGAGGTCAAACCAAGGGCGCCAAAGACGTCAAAACTCTTGTTGAGCGGCTCGCCCGAGAAGTCTGGAACCACCTGGAAATCGACGCCCGAAGTGGCAATGGAGAATCGGCTCTGCGCGAGGGCGTTCTGATTCCAAGCTTCGGCAACTACCGCGGTCGCGGGAATCGAGCGGGTCTTCTCCGACTGAACCCAGCTAAAGGTCTCAATCGACTTGTCCGAACCGTCGGCGAATACGGCTAGTCGCTCTTCCAGCTTGCTGAGACCTTCGGCAGGTAGGCCGTTGAAAGTAGCGACGTAAGTGTTGCCGTCTCTCTTCTCGGCGGGAGCGGTCACCGAATCGCCAACCGACTTGATCCACTGAACCTTCAGGCCCGGTCGTTCGATGACCGACCAGATCCGAACTTCAAAGTTGTTGCCCGTCGTGCGTTTGACCCCCGTGATCATTGGAGGGGCGGCGAGGCGCTTGTTGTCGTTGGTCGACTCCATCTGCACGAAAAGCTTTGGCTGACCAATGCGCCCCGTGGAAGCCCAGAGGTACGTAGGCTTTTCGGTTTCGATGGCAAGGCCGTAGGCGGTTTCGGGCCGCTCGTAGGCTTCCTGAATGGCAGAAGTGAGACCCGAGATGATGATCTCGCGACCCTTGACTTCGACTTGTGTATTCAGCAACTCGGCGTCTTCGGCTCCAAGTCCAGCGGTAGACCATTTCCGACCCTGGTTGTCGCGGGTGTTCCAGGTCGCCCCAAATTTGGGTGGCGGGACGAGTTTCCCGGCGTCGTTCTTCAACGGAGCGGGTGCGTTTGGATCGTTCACCGCATCGACGGGCGGCTGTAGCCACTGCTTCTTCACTCGATAAACCTTGACGGCGCCGGGATCAAGATTTTCATCGTCTGCGCTGGTGAGGGTGAGCGTTGCGCTCGTGACCCGAACATTCGAGACGAGCCGGTGCAACAGGCGAAAGTCGATGAGAAGTTTCCGACCCGGACCGAGAGTGTTGACGAACTTGTTGGGCTGAGGAAATGCCGGGTTGGCCTTATCGATAACGGCCTCTCGAACCGCCCAGTACCCGCGGTTGAACGCTCCGCCGAACATGGGGGTTGCCTCAAAAGCAGGTGCGCTTCGGTATAGCTCGGCAATGGAGAGCGCAGGACCCACCATGACCTTCGGTTGGTCTTGAATTCCTCCCCCTGGAGTGAGCGAAGTTGGGGCAAGAGAAGTCGCAACCATCCATCCTGTCAATCCGAGCCACATCATGTATGTAAACCTTACCGGTTACACCGCCTGGTCTAGACGGCGTAACCGGAGACTTCACGCCTCTCCTAACCTAACGTCTGGCGATCAAGAGGCGTTTCTTCAACGGACCCAATTGGACGTGACGACTTATTTCTTGGCGATCGTCTGTTCCACGATCTTCTTCATCGCTGAATCGACTTCCACAGCAACCGTTTTGATGTTCTCACCCTCAAACATGGCGCCAAGCAAGGAGGCGTTCATGGAGTGGATCACCACTGCCTTCTTCCCTTTCGCATCGGTCCGCTCGGTCACGGCAATGCGGCATGGAAGCATCGAGGCGATTCGAATGTCGTCCGTCAGAGCCTTGTAGGCATGCCCTGCTGAGCACAGACCCAAGATCACGGTCGGTTCCACCGTAAGTTGCTTATCCGCAAGCCGCTGTTGAAGGTCGATCTCGAACACGATCGACATCTTGTTTGCTGGGACCGCCGCCTTGATTCTTTCTATCGTGACGGCAAAGGAGTAGGGCGATTCGGTCAGCCTCTCCGGCCGCTGCTCCATTGGAGGGGTGCCGCCGGTTGCGGCACTAGGTTGGATTGGAGGCCGAATGGCGTCCTCGTTGGTGTTTGAAACAGGAGACATAAGAGATAAACCGATCAATGCAGCCCACATGGTTTGTTCACGTTTTCTGAGATACGATTAGGCTTCGACCGGCGCCTTTGCCTTTTCGACGGCAGCCTGAATCTTCTTCACGAACTCTGCGGGGGATGCGCCGCCCGCAAACGCGTCAACCACTCGATTCCCTTTCATGGTCACAAAGGTGGGGATGGAGCGGATGCCGAACGCTTCCGAGATTTTGGGTTCTTCATCCACGTTGACCGCCAAGAAGACCGCGTCCTCAATTTGCTCTGAGGCAGAAGCAAAGGTGGGCTTCATCTGGCGACACGGGCCGCACCACTCCGCCCAAAAGTCGATAACGACGGGCTTGTCGGAGTTGATGACGAGTTCTTCGAAGGTAGCAGCGGTAAGTGCGGTTACCTTGCCGTGACTGTTTTCCATATCCAAGAAGAGTTACGTCTCGGCGGAAAAGATTCGCGCATCCTCAATATTTCTCAAGCCGTTGGCGAAGAGTGCCGATGTTGAAGCCAACCGCGCGTGCTAGGAGCAAGATCTCCTTCACCACGTGGAGTTTCGGATCGAACTTGCCGAGCACTTGGGGTCGCACAACGACGGTCGTATCCAACCTTCGTGCCGCCGAGTCTCGAACCTGGGCGCGGATGTCGTCGGCCCACTTTCTTACCGATGTGCCGCTATAGGCGGCCTCTCGGAGGGTCGTCGCCGAGACTGGATACAGAGAAACCCCGTTCGGGTGAGAGCCCTTTGGAGCGCTCAGAAACTTCAGAGTTTCCGACGGCCATATGGCGTCTTTTGGCCAGGCGCTCTTGGCGGCAATACCAAGGGGTTTGTGTCCAAGTTGTTCGAAAGCCGATTCGGCTTCGTCCCATCGCTCCGCATCGCCGGGATGCTTACACAGCCAGTCGAGGGCATGTCCCTCGTTTAAAACGGTGTCCGCAGTGGCGGGGAACGCCCTCAAAACCCGCGTTGAGGCAAAGAAGTGCATCACGTTCCCGGTTTGTCGAGAGAGGTCGATGAGCCTCAAGAAGACGGCGGGCTCGCTGTGACCGTACTCCAGCGCGTCGGGAGTATCCCACGGCACGTAGTCGAGGTCTACGCGCAGACAAAATTCGAACTCGTCCGATCGCGCCGCCACTGCAATATCTAACCTGATTTTGTTTGGTGAACTTGAATTTGTTCCAAGAACGCAGGGATCAAGAATTGCTAATTTGACGTCCAATTTCGTGACCCTAGTGAATGTACGGTCCCCAAATTTTTGCGGGTTCCTTACAATAGGTGCAAGCAATTGTGCGAGTGGCCGTTGGGTGCCACCGGGAGGCTACTTTGTTAAATCGATCACAGTCACTTTTATTGGCGCTCAGCGCTGCCCTCTCCCTAACCGCTTTTGCGGTTTCCCAAGTAAGTCGGGAGTCTGTTCTTGACTCCACGAAACTGAGAAACTTGGCGAAGTCTCGTAACAAGGGTCAAACCTCACGGTTGGGTCCTATCGCCTCCATGATTCCTACACGGATGAACGAGGTGATGCCGGGTCAGATCCTTGTGAAGGTCGCTCCTTCAAAAGCGGCGACCTTTAAGGCGGACCGAGATCGAGGCGCGAAGGTTTTGATGCCGTTGCGGTTGGCGGAAAGCGTTCAAATGACCTTCGCGTCGACAATCGCTGGATCCGGCTGGACGCTTTGGACGGTTCCAAACGTCGTGGACACGGTAAGGCTTGCCAATGAGCTCAAACGGCAACCGGGAATCCTCAACGCCCAACCGGTCAACAAGACTTATCCGCTTCTTGTAACGCCCAACGATCCGGACTTTAACGCCGAAGAGCGTGACGAAACCTACATTCTCAACTTCGGGGAAGAAGATATCTGGTTCCGCCGAGACTGGCATATCGGTGACACGCGATCCTTCGAAGGTTGGAACGTTTGGCCGAATACTTGGTACACCGCCGCCAACAAGCCGCGAAACGCTCCTTTGGTCGCGGTGATCGACACGGGCACCGATATCACCCACCCCGATTTTCGAAATGCGGGTAGCGCCTCTACCGACTCCGCAAATGGCGGTCAGATCGACTACGCGCTGAGTAAGCAGTTCATCCTTGGCGAGGTCGCCGAGTTCGGGAGTCCGATGGACGCCCACGGGCACGGTTCGCACGTCGCTGGTCTGGCGCTCGCTGCGGGCAACAACGGGTCGTACAACGGTCGAGGCGTGGTTGGAAGCGGCTATGGCTGCCGAGGCATGATCTTGCGCGTCTTTGACGACAGCGGCAACGGCACCGACTCTGACGCGGCGGCAGCCATCTACTACGCTGCCGACAACGGCGCAAAGGTGATCAACCTTTCGCTCGGAACTCGAAACTACTCTCAGCTCTTCCAAGACGCTTGCACTTATGCGTGGCAAAAGGGTTGCCTGATCATCGCCGCCGGAAATGAAGATGGTGGCGGTGGTGGCGACCTCGGTCCGATCTACCCAGCCGCTTGCTCGGGAGTTCTGTGCGTCACCGCGAACGGTCCCGATCAGATTCCTGCCGTTGGAACCTACACAGGTTACGGACGATACATCGATCTTGGCGCTCCCGGTGGAGACCTCATTCAGTCAACCGAGTACATCATCATCCAGTTCGTGTATGGCCCTTCGGCAACGTACGACGTTTCCACGACGTTCAACGGCAATCTCTATCCGCCCTACCTGCCGGACTACACGTATCTGGCAGGAACTTCGATGGCCGCGCCGATCGTTGCGGGAGCCGCCGGTCACTACTTTGGATACAAGAACTACGGCCTTGGAGACTTCAGCAACCTTAAGGTGTACCGCGCCCTCGAGCGATCGGCCGATGGCGTGATGGGCGCTCCTTATGGAGGATGGGAACTGTATCAAGGCTACGGATCTCTGAACGTTGAGAACCTCATGCTCGACCTACCGGGTCGTGAAGAACTGGTGGGCGCCATTGAAGGAATGGTATATCTCGTGGAGACCCCGATGTCGAACGTGCCCGTCCAATGCCGCAAGGTGGGTAGCAATGGAGCGTGGACAAGCACCACCACCGCTGCAGACGGCACCTATCGGTTTGAAGCGCTCACGCCCGGCACCTACGATGTCCGCGTTTCGATCTTTGGCAATGTCAAGCAGAAGCGCACCAAGGTCATCGTTGGGTCGGACTACACGGGCCATGATTTCCGAGTCCCGAACGGTTCGACGAACTTCTTCGACGAATCGGCGCCTGTCGTGGGTCGATTCACCCTGGGAACTACAAACGCGAACTCCTTGACCGCAACCCACTGGGGCTACGACACGGAGTCGGGCATCGACTCGTTCTTCATCGACATCCGCAACTCCTCGAACGCTCTAGTGAGTTCGCACGAGATCTACGCAGATGATCCCACTACGACCATCACGGGTCTGAACTTGGCACCGGGCAGTTACACCGCCGTGTACCGGATCACCAACGGTTCTGGACAGGTGACTCTGTCCAACCGCCCGTTCACGATTGCAGGCCAAACCATCATTAATGGCTCGGTCAGCCTTCCGGGATACAACGGAGCCGCAAAGTCGTTCACGGTCTCAATTCGAAACCCTGGTTCGACAACGGCACTCGAGACTCACACCGTGAACGTTGCCAACAACGGCACCTTCACGATCAACACCTCGCGAACCGGAACCTTCGACGTGGCGATCCACGGAGCGCACTTCCTTCGACAATGTTTGTCGAGCAGGACTCTTAGTGGGACGACGAATCTGAGTTTCAACCCGTTCAACGGTGACGTGAACGGTGACAACCTCGTTTCGAACTCCGACTTCCTGCTGATTCGGCAGGCCTGGGGAACGTTCACGGGCGGCACCGGATACAACGCCAATGCCGACCTAAACGGTGACGGTAACGTCGGTAACGGCGACTTCCTGATCTGGCGACAGAACTTCGGAAGAAGCGGTCACAACTGATCCCGCTACTAAGGGCGCGGTCGAAACAGAATCCCCGGGTGCGGTGTCGCACCCGGGGATTTTTCTGTCGAGCTGTTCTGGCTTGTGTACGGTCTTGAGACGCCTTTCACAATCGTCAAGAGAGAATGGCCGTAAGGGATTAGTCTGGCCGGTCCTCCGGACCTTCTAGGTTTGATCGGATTGGACCCAGAGATCGTCCGAAACTTCACTCGCCCCTAGGGGGCAATCTCAAGAATCACGCGCTTGCCGAACGATTCGATGGGCCGAAGCTTTCCTTGATTGATCGCTTCCGCCATCAGGAATCGCCACTTGGTGCGAATGTCGTCAAACGCCGGACCCGACTTTTCTTCCGGCGTGAATGGTTTAGGCGTTGAGTCCGCGTCTCGAGAGACCATCGGTCCGAAGCCCATTGCCTCGAACCAGCGAACCACTTCCGGGCTCGCTGGGTAAATGGAGAGATTCAGATAGACGTGGGTCACCCCTAACTTCTTGAGAGAGGCGATCAAGTCGTCGCCGGTTTTCATCTCCGCATAGCCGAACTCGGTGGTGTGACCGGGAGACGCCCAGATGTACGGTACGTCTAAGAAAAAGCCAAAAACTTCATCATACAGTGCCACTTTTCCGCCCTTGGCAACTTCGTTGAGCTTCTTGGCGGGCTGGTAGAAACCCACTTGACCCGGCACTCGATTGCCCGCGTTATCGGCGAATCCACCCACGTATTCCTCTTCCGTCAATCCGCCGGAGAGGTACGGCATTTTTGGCGTCACCCACATGGTCCAAATGATGCAAAGTGCTAGGAAGCCGTTGACTACGCCAATGCCCTTAAAGAGGCCGCCGAGCTTGTGGTGGGACACCGCCGAGCCAAAGGCGATGCAAGCAATCGGCGCGATCGCCAAGATGTAACGCGATTGCTGGCTTAAGGCGAACCACGCCAACAGCGTGAGCCCTACCGCAAGAGCCAACTTGCGCTCCATGCCCACACTTCCGGAGCCCTTCTTGACGTGGTTCGAAGCTCGCCCGGTTTGTAGGACAAGCCAGACCAAACCGACCATGACGACTGCTCCCAACGACACAAAAAGGAAACCGTTTCCGAGAGTCGGCTGCGGGTTCGTGAATCGTCCAGGCGCAAGAGCCAAGCCGAAAAGAGCGATTCCAAGCGATATCGGTTGCAAAGGCGAGGCTCCGATCCCGAAGGTCTTTTGCTCTTCGGTGTAGATCATCGAATGGAAGGCGTCCCAGTTCTTGCCTCCGAGCAGCGAGTAGAAGAACGGATACACCGGGTTCCCGGTCAATACGATGTTTTTGACGTACCAGGGGAGAGCGACCAGAACCGCCAGCCCAATCGGGATGGCGAGGTCTTTCAGCCCGCTCTTTCGCTCGCTTCCTCGCCAGGCGAGGAACCCCGCAACTGCGGCAATTCCAAGCGTTTGAATGCCCGTGTACTTCGAGCCCAGCGCGAAACCAAGGAGCAATCCACCGAGGATCGCCCGGTTGCGCTCCGCCTTGTCGAGTCCTTGGATGAGCAGCCAGGTTCCGAGTCCGGCTAAGAGTCCGTGAGCGACATCGATATAGGCCGTTCCCGACTCCCACATCACCATGGGAATGGTGCAGAAAGTTGCGGCAGACCACCACCCCGCGCTCACCCCGTATCGCTCTCGAGCGAGGCCAAAAATAGAGATGGCACCGAAAACCGTGATCAGCCAGATGGCGGCCTTAGCGGCAAACTGACCGCCCACCACCAGTCCGGGGATGAACAACATATCCACCGTGCCCGGAAAGTTCGAGTGGTGGATGTATGAGATGAAGGTGATCTTCCCGGTCTCGAGCCAGATCTTCGGAACCGCTAAGTGGTAAGCAAGCGAATCCCAATCCAGCGGGGTACTCGGCGAGAACACTCCGGCAAGCGCCAGAAGCATCGCGAGGGTCGCGAGAGCGAACGGAACCACGTCGAGCCCCTTCGGACCTTGGAAGACGGGCAGGGGTCGATACTTCGTCTTGATCGTCACCACGATCCCCGCCACGGTCATCAAGATGGCGAGCGCAGGAGACAACTTGAGTCCACCCACAAGACCCGTCGCAAAAATGGCCATTCCGTAGGTTGCTAGGGCAAGCAAGCCGCCTACTCCCACCCTTGCGGCGGTATCGAGGCCCTTCAGCCACTTACCGAAAAGGGGGCTACCACCCACGGCCACCATGCCGAACAGGCAGATTCCAAGAATCCCGGAGATCACGCTTTCAATATATCTTTCTTTCTTGCGCTTAATGGCATGCGCGGGTTTCTCGCATGGGCGTAGGTGGGTGTAACCTACTCTCCGTGGCGAAAGCGATGAACGCCGATCCGGTGCCTCCAGTGGGCGGCGGAACGAGGGGAGCGGGACGATACTGGCGAGTCTTTCGCACGTTCTTTGTCACCTCGTTCACAAGAGAGCTGGAGTATCGCGCCAACTTCATCGCCAAAATTCTCCAAAACCTAACGTGGGTCGTCTTCTTTCTCCTGATCCTGCTTGTGATCTTTGGGAACGCCAAAACGGTGGGGGGTTGGAACCGCGACGAATCTTTCGTTCTTTCGGCGACGATCTTCCTGATGAACTCCATCTGCTCGGCGTTCTTCTTCAGCCTGGTTGAGATTCCCCAACACGTGCGTCAGGGCACTCTGGACTTCATTGTCACCAAGCCGATCGACAGTCAATTTTGGATCAGCACGCGCAAGTTCAATTTCAACGAGATCGGATCGATGCTGGCGAGCGTGGGTCTCTTGATCGTGGCCGTCCCTGCCCTGAAATCCACGCCGGGCGCGATCCAGTGGATCGCCTATTTTGTGGGTGTCGCTTGCAGCGTTGGGTTGTTTTACAGCTTCAACCTCACGCTGATGACCCTTGGAATCTGGCTGGTTCGAGTGGATAACCTTTGGGTCCTCGGCGAATCCATCAACGGCATCGCGAGATACCCGCTGGAGATTTACGGGGTAGGCGCGCAACGAGTGCTCACCTACTTCTTGCCTCTCGCCTTTTTGGCGTACGTGCCCGCCGAACAACTGGTTCGAGGGTTCAATCCGGTAACGATGGGGGTTGGAATCCTTTGGACCACCGCCGCCTTGTTCGGGTCGCGGATGTTCTGGCGCTACGCACTGAAGAGTTACAGTAGCGCCAGTAGCTAGGCGGTTCGGGGCACGCTCTTATTGCAGGCCGAACGTCATCGTAACGATGGCGGTGATCGCCTTGTCCTTGGCGGTGGTGTCGTTCTGACCCTCGGACAGAATGTCTTGCTCGAACTTAGGCGTGATCTGAAGCGGGCTCATCCGGGCTCCTCGAACATCGCTGACCCTTGCGCCACTCTTGGTGGCGATTTGCTCGGCTCGCTTTCGGGCATCTTCTGCGGCAAGACCAAGAATCTCGCGCTTCTCTTCCGAAATCTTCGTGTAGAGAAACTGCGGCGGGTTCGAACTCATCGGAACACCACTGGCGATCAATTCCGTTGAAGAGCGCGAAATGTCGTCGACGAGGTCGACTTTCGGAGATTGGACTTCGATATCTTGCGAGATGTCGTAGCCGACAATTTTGCGGAAGGTGTTCTCGGAATAGTCGTTGTTTTGGCGCTGCTCATACAAAGCGCTGGTTCGGAACGCTCCCCGAACGATTTCGCTGTCGTCGAGGCCTTTCTTCTTGAGATAGGCGACGAGTTTGTCGGAGCCGTCTTTCACCGCATTGTAGGCCGAGGCGACAGTGTCGCCACGAACGCCAATGTTGGCGCGCCAGATGATGAAGTCGCTCTTGATCTCTTTTCGAGCCGATCCGGTGACCCGGATTTCTTGACCACCGGTGCGGGTGCGGATGATCGCGTTGCCAAACAGGTAGGTGGAGGCAATCACCGCCACTGCGATGATGGAGGTGCCGATAAGGTTGGTTGGGCGTTCGTTAGCCATTTTGGGTGAACCGTAGTTCACTCATCATAACGCTTTGAACGCCCGTCGGTTACGGCTCGATAGGTCTAATTGCCGCGGGGGTGATCGCGATTACACAAACGCGGTTCCCTGAAGCATTCCAACAATCTCTTTGACCCGTTGCGCATCGCTGAGAGGAGCCATGAGAACTGCGTCGTCGGTTTGGACCACGATGTGGTCTCGAATGCCCACTGCGGTCAAAACCTTCGACTCGGATTCGTTGTACAGCACGCAGTTGTTCACGTCCGTGGCGACCACGTTGCCAACGACCACGTTCCCTTTTTCGTCTTGGTGCAAGGTTCGAATGAGGGCATCGAACGATCCAACATCGTCCCAGGCGAACCGAGCCGGGACCATATAGACCTGCTTCGCGCCCTCCATGAGGGCGTAGTCGATGGACTTGTTCTCCAGTTTGTCGAACTCAGCGACCGCAAGTTCCATGTTGCCCGCTTGTAGGGCATCGGCAATGGCGTGACAAACGGTTACCGAAGCCGGCGAGGTATGCGCAAGCTCGTTCAAGAACCCGTCGATGGTCCAGAAGAACATTCCGCTGTTCCAATAGAACCTGCCGCTATCCACAAACTCACGGGCGGTTTGGAAGTTGGGCTTTTCTCGGAAAGAGACGACCTTTGAGCCCGTGATCTCCACCGATTCCACCTCGATGTAGCCATAGCCCGTTTCTGGTCGGCGGGGAGGAATGCCGATGGTCACCAGTCCACCGCTTCGCTCGGCGATACCGAGCGCAAACTCAACGTCTTTTCGGAAGAGGTCGGCGGGGCGGATGAGGTGATCGGCGGTGAGAATCGCCATCGAACTTTCGCGCACCCCTTCGCCGTACCGGGCGAGCAAGGTCGAGGTCGCCCAAACCAGACAGCCGAGCGTGTTTCGTTTGCTGGGCTCGGCAAAAACGTTCTGCGGGTCCACGAGATTCGCTTGCGAAATCGAATCGGTAAGGTGCGGTGCGGTCGCAATAATCACCTGGTCGTAACCCACCAGTGGCTCCACTCGATCCACTGCTTCGCAGAGCATGGTCTTGTTCGGATCGGTTAATCGAAGCAACTGCTTAGGACGAATTTTCCGTGAAAGCGGCCAGAACCGCTCACCGGAACCGCCTGCCATGATAACTGCAAATCTCATTCTTTCTCCCCTTCCTCAAAAAACGTTGGGCACCGCACGATGCGCCTGGCCGCCGTTCCTTGAAGATTCTCGGCTTTTGAGGGCCTGTTCCCCTAAACAACGGAGCGATTCGCTCGTTCCCAATGCAAAAACCCAGCAATCAATGTGCCGGTTTTCGCGTTTCGAACGACTCGTGTAACACCCTAGCAATAGTACGAGTAAACGGGCGGTTTTCGGTGGAGAGAATCTTCATCTCAACCGAATATTCCAGTGGGAACCCCGGAACGCTGCCGGGTGCTTGAGTTACTGAGAGCTGAAGAATGATTAAAAGGTTAGGGGACTGGTTTAAGCCTTACGGGTTCATTGATTGGACTCGCGTTGGATTCTCGGTTGGCGTCCCTGCCATCGCAGCGGCAATGATCGCGGTGAAAATCAACGAACCCAAACCTCCCACTGCGAAAGAGAAAAACCGTGGATTTGCATCGGTCAAGGCCGCAAAGTCCGAAGCGGAGCGAGTGCTGGTCGTGATGAACGACGACAGCCCCGATTCGGTGCGGATCGCTGCGGCGTACATGAAAGCACGATCGGTACCCGCCGCAAATCTTGTTCGGATCAAAACCAAGACCACCGAAGAGATCAAAACCGCTGAGTACGTCGAGTCCATTCAAAAGCCCATTCAAAACGCTCTCAAGAAATCCAAGAATCCCATCGACTTCATCGTGCTCACCCGGGGAATCCCGATTCGGTTGGACGACATCGGGGGGTACTCGGTGGACGCCACCCTTGCGGCAATGGAGATCGACGTTGCCCCGATCAAGCAGAAGGTCGGCTCTCTAGGTATCGACGATTCCAATCCTGAGCGGTGCGTAAACCCCTATTTCCGTAGCAACGAGCCATTCAGCCACGCGAAGTTCGGTTTGTATCTGGTGACCCGACTCACCGGATACGACGCCGACGATGCGGTGAAGCTTATTACCAAGTCGTTGAACGCGAAAAAGTACAAGGGGCCCTTCCTTCTCGATTCTCAGCCGCTCAAGCCTCGTGATGGCGGCTACGGCGAGATGGAGAAAACCCTTTCGCAGGCGGCCGATAAACTCACCGAAGCAGGTTTGGACGTGGAGTACGACGTCTCGCCGGAGTTCGTACAGGGCTCTGGACCGCTCATGGGCTACGCCTCTTGGGGCAGCAACGACAACCGATTCAGCCTGAACACCTATCGCAAGCTGCGGTTCAAGGCCGGGGCCATCTCGGAGACCTTTGTCAGCACCTCTGGACGCACGTTTGAGCGCACGTCGGGTGGTCAAAGCCTCATCGCCGACCTCATCAGCCAGGGCATCACGGGTGTGAAGGGCTACGTGAGTGAGCCGTACACGTTCGCTCTTTGCCGAACCCAGATTCTTTTTGATCGGTACACCAAAGGCGCGTGCCTCGCCGAAGCGTTCTATGCGGCATCGCCCGTGATGAAGTGGAAAGACATTGTGATTGGCGACCCCCTTTGCCGCCCGTTCAAGGCGGATGCTCCGTTTGCTAAGTTCAATGCTTCCCGAAAGAAGAAGCGCGTTGCAGTTGGCAAGTAGAGCCGCAAGGTAACTTCTTGGCACTCCGGTGCCAAGAGAATCTCTTCCATCATCCGGTAAGCCTGCTACAAAGGTGAGGCGCGGAAAACGGTCGCCACGGCGACCGTCCTTCGACTTCAAAGAAGCCCTTCGGCGACTAGAGTCGCTTCATGGCGAGGCTCACCCCATTCCGCGATTCGACCCGATGGAGGAGTTGATCTCCTGCATCCTGAGTCAGCACACGTCTGACTCGAATTCCTTCCCCGCCTTCACCCGAATGCGCGCCGCCATCCCCAGTTGGGAGCAAACCGCGACCATGCCCGTCAACAACCTTGCAGACGTCATTCGAGGGGCGGGATTGGCGAACAACAAAGCGAAGCTGATTCAGGCTTGCCTTATAGAGATTCACAACCGGCTAGGCGCGTACTCGCTTGACCTCTTGGACGATTTAGACGATGAGGAAGCCCGGAGTTGGTTGCTCTCTTTGCCCGGAGTGGGTCCCAAAACCGCCGCCATCACCCTGAGCTTTGCGCTCGGGCGTCATGCGATTCCGGTGGACACCCATGTGTATCGCGTTTCCCGCCGCCTTGGGGCTCTGCCGATTGGAGTATCTGAGAACGACGCACATCCTCTTTTGGAAAAGTGGGTCGCTACCGGGGATGCTTTTCGGTATCACGTCCTGCTGATTCAGCACGGTCGAAAGGTTTGCAAGGCACCGACCCCTGATTGCTTGAAGTGCCCATTGACCGATCTGTGCAAGGCGCATCAAGTTCATGGCGGAGATACCAAGGCGATTGCGGGGTTCGGGAAACCCAAAAAGAGCAAAGCGTCTCGAAAGTGACAAACTGATTTTGGTGAGCGACTTTAGAACCCGGTTTCAGGAATCGTTTGGCGCAACCGGTGCGGAGGTCGCAAAGTGGACGGCAAAGGCGCCCATTCCCGCATGGGCGGAAACGGGCCTAGAACAGTGGCTCGCCGCTACGGGTTCACCTCGCCTTCATCTGGAAGAACTCGCCGTGCGATCGGACGCCGCTCAGCGACTGATCGACCTTTTCGGAAGCAGTCGTGCGGTTACGGATTGGGTGGTTCAGAACCCTGAACTTCCGACCCTGTTGTACGAAGACGCTTCCTTTCTGAAGGCAACCGCAAAAACGTTTGCCCACTCCGCGCTAAGTGCAGAAGCGGACACCCTTCTAAAGTCGGCGATCTCTTACACGCACGGGCTCGATCGTTTGCGATACCTGCGTCAAAAGTGGTTTTTTCAGTTAACGCTCGCCGATCTTGGTCGCCCAAACTCTTCGTCGGTCGTCCCAGCAAGCGACCACGTTTGGGATGCTTTGTCTAATATTGCGGACGTTTTATTACACAAATCGTTCGATCTTGCTTGGGAGAACCACCGAACAGTGAAGGGACTCGAAGCCGACTGTCCGGTGAGCCTGGTGACCTTTGGAAAGCACGGCGGACGGGAGCTGAACTATTCAAGCGACGTGGACGTTGTGTTTGTTCTTGAAGACGGAACCGACGAGAAGTTAGAGCGGGAGGCCGCTCGTTTTGTAGAGAGTTTTCTGCGAGCGGTCTCGGACCGGATGGGAAGAGGGGCGCTATACCGAGTCGACGTCAAACTCCGCCCGTACGGTTCCTCCGGGCCCCTCTTGAGCGCCATGCGGGCCTTCGAGGCCTACTACGAGCTTTACGCCGAGCCCTGGGAGCGAATGGCGCTCATTCGTAGCCGAGTGCTGAACGATCCGATTGGAATCGCTCCTCGCTGGAAGACCCTTCGCCTGAAACACGCGTTTCGATCTCACGTTTCCGACGCGACCATCACTGAGATTCTCAGCGTCCGCGACCGCCTGGACGCGTTTGCCACCGAATCCGATTTCAAACGCGGCCCGGGGGGTATCCGCGATATTGAGTTTGTGGCGCAACTGCTTCAGCTTGTCGAGGGGCGACGTTTGCCTTCTTTGCATGTGGCACCAACCCTGCAGGCCCTGAGCGCCATTCAGGCGGAAGGATTGCTCCCGGAGCGGATTGCAGGCGAATTGGCGCTGGAGTACGAGTTCTTCCGCACTTTGGAGCACAGATGCCAACTTCTTCACGATCGCCAAACGCATGAACTTCCGGACTCTGCGGAAGAGCGACTCGGCGTGGCTCGGATGATGGGTTTCCTATCGATTGAGGATCTGGAGACCGACCTTGCCAGGAGGCGCTCCCGAGTGCGATCCATCTTCCGCAGGTTTCTTCGTCGATTGACAGAGCGGGAAGGAGAGGCTCCGATGTTGGACCTTCACCCGAACACTCTGCCCTGGCTGCAAAAGACGCTCGGCGAGGAAGGCGCAGACGCCGTGCTTCGAGAGAACTCGGAATCAGGACTGCGATGCGATTCTTTAGCGAGGTTGGCCCCAGTCTTAGTAGATCACCTCGCTCAGTTTCCTGGGCTCACCGAGTTGATTGTGACGGGCGAGATTTTGGACGAGGAACCGGATCCAAGTTCCCTTTCAAAAGCATGGGCGCTCTGTACAGAGGATCGGCTGGACGATGCCAAAGTCGACCGGATCGGACGAACCGTGTTGTCGGCGTTTCTGTTCGCTTGGGTGAGAGACTGTCTGCTCTGGAATCCTAATGAGCCTCCCACACCATCGCAAGCGATCAGCGAAGTTTTGGTCGAGAGCCTCATCGCCCATTCGCCCGTTCCTATCGTCGTTCTTGGCTTGGGATCCTTTGCTCGAAGAGAGCTTGGACCAACGAGCGACCTCGATCTCATTGCGCTGGTCGAACGTTCTTCCGATCAGCACCCTGCGGAGGAGTATCTGCAACGGGTGGTGCGAGTTCTGGAAAGGTGGAAAAGGGTTGGGCTTCCCACATTGTTCGATTTCCGGTTGAGGCCAGAGGGAGGAAAAGGGTTGCTCGCTCCCACGATGGAAGGCTTCGAGGCGTATCTGAGAGACGATATGGCCACTTGGGAAAAGTTCGCGTTGCAAGGTCCGGTTCTGTTTGGGTCGGAGCACGGCAAAGGGCTTGCCAAGACGATCTTGCAGCCACTGGAAGACAAAATCTCTCCCGAAGAACTGAGCGAACTCCTCGCCATGAAATCTCGGATCGAGAACGAGCGGGTGAAGCCTGAACTCGCCGCCAGGGACCTTAAACTCGGCCCGGGCGGGCTAGGCGACATCGAATGGCTCATCCGTCTACGAAAGATGCTCGGCGTGTCCAATTCGGCGGAGGAAGGCGTTCGACTACGCGCTGACCTTCTCGACTTGTTGCACCTCAGGAATCGAACCGCGTTGCTGGGACAGGGGGCGCTCCTACCCGCCAACGAGGAACTCGCACGTTGGCTCGCCGATGCCTCTCAGGTTGGTTGGGCGCAGCCGCTTGCCGATCTGGTGCAAAATCATAGCGATCGCCGAAATTGGGTGCGCCAACTTTGGCTTTCTCAACGTGCTGAATGGGAGTCCCAACTGTCTTAAAGGTGGGCCTGATTGAGATATGAATAACGCCGTTCTTCTTGCCATCCTAAGCGCTGTCGCGTTCTTTTCCGGGTCGATCCCGTACGGACTGATCATTGCGAAGGCCAAGGGTATTGATATCCGCAAGGTTGGCAGCGGAAACATTGGTGCGACAAACGTTATGCGCGCCCTTGGCACGAAGCTCGGCTTGTTCGCGTTCGTGCTCGACGTCTTGAAGGGATCGGTCCCTACGATCATCGCCAACGTGATGCTTCGCGAGAAACTCGGCGGACTGGACCCTCAGGCGCAATGGTTCATCGTTGGTTCTTTCTCCATTCTTGGGCACATGCTCAGCCCGTTTGTCGGATTCAAGGGCGGCAAAGGAATCGCCACCGGCCTCGGTGCGAGTCTGGGAGCTGCGCCCTTCCAGGGTTTATCGGCCTTTGCCGTTTTCATCGTGGTGCTCGCGGTATCTCGCTACGTTTCGCTTGCAAGCGTTGTCGCGGTGTGGGCGGCGGTGGCCTTCGCGGCTTCGATGCCGTTCTTGATCCCTGGTCAGAGCTTGCAGATTCTGCCGTTCTTCCTGTTCTTGGCGGGCTTCATTACCTACAAGCACAAGTCCAACATGAAGCGGCTCAAGGAGGGGACTGAGCCGAAGTTCAGCTTTAAGAAGTCCGGCACTGTGGCCCAGGCTGCCGAGACAACGAAGGCCGAAGAGGTTGTTTCTCAAGCCGTGGTGGAAGAGTCGGCGACTCCGAAGCGACGGATCACCGTCGGCGACCCGGAATAGTTGCTGGGGATTATTCGCGGTTCGAGCCGAAGCGGCAAACGAACTCCCCGCCCGATTCGTCTTGAAAGTTAAGCGTTTGCCGCTTTAGACCATGCTTGCACTCCAAGACTTAAGTTTTGTCCTTTGGGGACAGGCAACAGGGGCTGCAAACGTTTTGATGCCCTGCTTCATCTGGATCGCGATGCCCGCTTGGGCGATCTATCTGGTCCACCGCATGATCATGGCGGAACTGGACGTTCTCATCGGGTTCCTCACCTTGTGCGCCACGGTTTACCTAGGATTCCTAGCCTGGCGACCTCCGCAGGAGTGGATGGGCTTTGGGGCGGTGATCGCATTTTTCTCCATCGTGGTCGGATTACCGCTCATGGAGAAGCTGAACATGGCCTCGGCGGACAAGGCGCTGATGCTGGAGCAGATCGAAACTCAGTACACCCAGCTTCGGCGCAATCCTCAGAACGCCATCGCCACGTTTCGACTGGCAAAGTACGCCTACGATAACGGGATGGCGGGGCATGCTCTCGCACTTGCCGAAATCGCGATCACGAGCCTATCCCCTGCCCTGTTTCGAGAAGAGCATAAGACGATCGCTCTTTGGCGCATGACCGTAGGGCCCCAGCACCAGGCACCCGTGAAGTGCCTAGGCTGCGGGAACGATTGTCATCCCGGTGAAGCGTTTTGCTCGAAGTGCTGGGCGCCCTTTATTTACGACCGGATTCGCGGAGGCGTGTTCAAGACCTCCTCTGTAGGCCGGAAGGTGTTGCTGATTTGGGTGGCGATTGTGGTGGCGGGGTTCACCATTCCCCAGTTGGCAAGAATCAGCCCCGCGATCGCCATTCCGGTGACGCTTTTGCTGATCGCCCTCTGTTTTTGGGCACTGTTCACCGCCATTCGAGATACTGTGACAAACTCTTGATTCAGCCCTACGCGTTTGTTTATTGATCCTAATGTTCTCTCGCCTAGACCGATACGTGCTTCGAGAAATGGTTCCGCCATTTCTCATCGGCTCATTGGTGCTGGTCGTGATGTTTCAGATCAACTACTACATGGCGCTAGGCAAAACGTTTGACCTTGCCAACGTGCCTCAGGCGGCGGTCTGGAAGCTCATTCTTTTGCAGACCCCCGGCTTTGTGAACCTCACTTTGCCGATGAGCGTAAGCCTTGCTGCATCGCTGGCGATGAGCCGCTTGGCGCGCGAGTCGGAACTCACCGCTCTTAGGGCGGCGGGGACGCGTATCACTCGCGTGGTTTTCCCAACCGCCGTGTTCGGTCTCGTGGTGGGCATCATCGCCTTCTTCGTGGTCGACCAAGCCACGCCGCGAGCCACTCGCGAGGCGGCAAAGCTGCAATCGCAGGTGGGCATTCTTGGGTCGGTGACTCAGTTCACCAGCAACGTGCCCTTGAAGTTGAAGAACTTCACCGCCAGTTTGGGATCGGTCACGCGGCAGAAAGACGAGTCGCTGAGCATCACCGACATTCTTCTTATCGAACGGCCGGAAGCGGACAAGATCACGATCACCAGCGCTAAGAACGGGAGTTATCGAGAGGGCCTGTGGCGATTCCCCAACGCCCAGACTTGGCGATTTTCCACCAACAGCCCCGGCATTGATTACACGGTTGCGAAAGAGATGGTGATCAACGAGAAAGTGATCATTGCCGACCTCTTCACACCGCCCGCCCCCAACGAGCTTTCGATCAAAGAGTTGGAAACCCGAATTGCGGAGCAGAAGCGACTTGGGCAAAACACACGACAGCTCGAAGTCGAATATCACATCAAATACAGCGTTCCGGCCATGTGCCTGATCTTTGCGCTGGTTTCACCCGTGTTTTCGATCATGCTTGCGAAACAGGGAGGCTTCATAGGCGTCCTGATTTCGGTCGTGATCGTACTGGCGTATTTCAACGCTTGGGTGGTGAGCACGCAGATTTTGACGAAGCAAGCTCAGGTGTCTCCGGTGATGGCGGCGTGGCTTCCAAACGTCATTTTCTTTGCTCTTGGCGTCATCGGTCTAAGGCGACTGGAATAGCGACCGACTAGAATAAATGCGGGGTCCTTGCGGGGATTCGCCCGGCCCAAACCTTCAGGTCCAACTTTCCATGTCGTTTACTGCTTGCCTGTCAGCCGTTGGTCGTTGCGGCGTTCGGGCGGCAGTCCTGTGGTTGTTTCTTGTTGTTCTAGTTCCGGGAGCGTTGGCGCAGAACTTCACCGCGCTTGCACCCGCTTTTAAGTCGCGAGCGCTGCAAGAAGCGATCAATCGCCGAAATCCTAACAACCCGCTTCGACCGCGTCCCTTCCCTTCCCCCGCCGGTCAACCGTTGCCGGAAGGAGCCAACGGTCAGCAAGAGTTTGAAATCCTCCGCGCCGGAAGGACCTCCATTCGGAAGCGAGTGGTTTATCTGGATGAGGGCTGCGAGTTCCTGCTCCGCGGTTACCGAATCATCGGTAGCACGGCGGAAGGAAACCTCGACACCGAGGTCTTCACGGTTAAAGGGGGCGTGCAGATCATTGGCGAGGACACCGTTGTTACGGGTGAGGTCATCGTCATCGACTTCAAGAACGGCACGTTCAACGCCACCAACGGCACCGCTGTTATCAGCCCAAATCTCACCAACGGCCAGACTCAGGGCGACACGTATGTGAAGGGTCGGCTGGCGTACGGCTCCGATCGCCGCATCGATGCCAAGGATTGTCAGGTGACGGGTTGCAACCTTCAGCGACCGCACTTCCACTTCGACGCTCGCAGCACCGAGGTCATCCCCGATCGGCATATCCTGATGAAGGACGTCGGGCTAACCGTTCTGGACAAAGAGATTCTGCGGCTTCCCTTCCTCTGGATTCCGCTTGGCGACCGGTCTTACAACTATCTGCCCGCCGTTGGTCAAACCCCAGACGAGGGCTTCTACGTGAAGAACCGATACGGCTTTCCCATGCGCGGCGAAGACATCGGCGTGGTTCGGCTGGACTACATGGAGCGCATCGGCGAAGGTGCGGGGCTCGAGTACTACTATCGCAACCCGAACCTGAACGGCATCGCGAAGTTCTATACGGTTCAGGGTCGGCAGGGGAACGACACCACTACGCTGAACCTTCAACACGAGCAACGGTTCGGTCTCGGGACCCTAACCGTGGACCACGATCGGCAGCAGAACAACTATCTCACCGCACCGGGCTCCACCATCACCAACACCCGAGCCCTGTTTCAGTTGGCGCCCGGGGGAACCGCAAACACTTCGCTTGGGTTCGTTCAAAACACCTCGACAAACGACTTTTCCGCGAACACCAACGAGTCGATCAGTCTCAACGACTCTCGGACGTTTGGGAAGTTTCAAACCACAACCGCGATCACGTACGCCAAGGCTTCGAACCGATTCCAAAGTGGCTCGACAACCAACGAGAGCCGTCGCGAGACAGTGGACGTGCGACTCCAAGGTCGGCAAGATTTCGAGCGATTCACGGCGGGGCTGGAGTATCAGCGAACGGTTCCGATTGGTCAGATCGAGAACTTCTTCCCCGGATCGGATCGCACCCCCGTCTTCACGTTCTCTTCCGATAGCAAACGCCTGCTCGGCGAGTCGGCTCCGAAGAACTGGCCGTTCCGAACCGAGATGACCTCGGGCGAGTACTTCGACCCGCAACAAAGGCGAAGATTCACACGGCACGGACTCGATTTCAACTTCAACCGATCCACCAAAGATCGCGGCAACTGGCGATGGGATTTCAACGGTCGATACCGACAGGGCTTCACCAACGACGACACGGCTCAGTACACGCTGAACATGGGCACCGCCCTCACCTACGATATCAACCGAACGACGACGGTGAACCTGCGATACACCTACCTGAGGCCGTACGGCTACAGCCCGCTCATCATCGATCGCGTGGGCAACACCAACCTTGTCACGCTCGACGCGCTCAACAAGTTCGGCAACGCTCAGGTGGGTCTGCAAACGGGCTACGACATCGCTCGCCTGGATCGAAGCGAGATTCCTTGGCAGCAGGTGGGTGTTCGGGCGGAGTATCAACTTCAGAAGGCGTTTAGCTTGCGCACCCTCACCACCTACGACACCTTCCGCCAAATCTGGAGCAACGCCCGGGTGGACCTGGCTTGGAACTGGGATACGGCCAGCGCGGCGATCGGTGCCCGCTACGATGGCGTTCGACACACTTGGTCGAACGTGAACCTCTTCCTAGACGGTTTGGAATACGGCCGAACTCGGCTCGGAGCGATTTTGTCGTTCAACGGCTTTTCGGGTCGGTTCGACTCTCAGCAGTACAACCTCATCTACGACCTGCACTGCGCCGAGGCCGTTTTGACGGTTTCTGATTTCGGTACGGGGTTCCGGTCGGGGCGAGAGATCACCTTCCTCATCCGCATCAAGGCGTTCCCGTTCGATACGAACTTTGGATTCGGTCGGCAGGGCCAGCCGCTCGGTACGGGCACGGGTCGAGACTTCTAGCCTAGTATTTAGAAGACCAAGCCGAGGCAAAGCGCCGGCTCAGTTCTTCGGCACCCGCGGGCGACATATGGTGATAATCGCTCCACCATTCTTCCTTGTCAAAGGCGTAAAGATCGGTTCCAAACGGGTTCGCGAACTCGAGGCCTTTGTCTTTTGCGAGGGCTTCGAGTCGCCCTACGAAATCGGCAAAAGCTTCGGGATCTTTCCACTTGGAAGGGTGCTCGGGCATGGGGACGATCACCCACCGAACGCCGCGCTTGGTCGCAAGCGCCTTTGCCTTTGAGAGGGCAATCTCCAGGGTCGGAAACGCGCCGCTCATGCGCTCGCGGGTGTTGCATTCTGGTTGCTCGAGAAGGCTGGGTGCGATCTTCCGCGTTTCGGATAGGAGAACCCTCGTCGGACCAAAACCCTCGGCGTCGGTCGGAAAAGTCAGCCCGTTGAGGGGCTTCAAAGGCACCGCAAGGGCGTTAGACATCGCGCCGTAGTACTCGGCCATCTTCGAAGAATGAGTGAGCTTCCAGACGTTGTCGCCAAGTTCTTGACCCGCCTGCCAGGACCTCTCGATCCGTCCTTTCGATAGTGTGCTGCTTTTCTCGGCGGTGACCTCGCTCACGGCCTCCTCGCCTCGAACAAACTGAACGACCACTTTCGGATTGGCGCTCGTCAGAAGCAACTTCTCGGTCATGAAAACCACTTCGTCGGGTTGCAAGGCCGAAAGACCCGCGTTAAAGACGGAGGAGTTCGTCCCTTGCCCGCTCCAGACCTGCATCATGGTTTTCGGGAGGATGTTGGTTCGCACCACCGAACTGCCCACCGCTAGGACGTCCACCGGTCCACCAGACTTCACGACGGACTCCAGTTTCGACAGGCGATCGCTCACTCCTGCGTCGTAAAAGGGCTTCGGTTTCGGGGCGAGCTTTGCCAAAGCGGGCACTCGTAGCCCAACTTCGTAAGTGACCACGGTTAGCCCAAGGGCAAGGATCAAGGGTTTTAGCGAAAGTTGCTCCATGGTGGTCTCCTTAGAATTGGAAGTAGATGAACGGCTGACTCGGCAGGTCTCCGCTGGCGACCAGGCAGACAAGCATCACGAACGCGAAAGCGGTTGCCCAAGTGGGCTTGAGCCCAATGAAGAACGGGTCTTTGTTCCGGAGCTTCTGCGCGAGATCGGGGAGGAGGTGCAAAGCGATGATGATGGCAGTGGGCACCAACCAGTAAACGCCGCCTGCCAGGCCTCCCGACACGAGCCCTTTTAGATACTGGGCCGTGACTTGCTCACTCGGGGATCGGAAGAACAACCAGGTGAACGTGGCTAGGCCAAAGACTAGGAGCGGCGAAGCGAACTCTTGGAGAAATCGATTGGTGGGAAGTTTGAACGAGCTCTCTTTGTACAGGTGGTACAGACACAGATACGACCCGTGCAAAAAGCCCCAGAACACGAAGTTCCAACTAGCGCCGTGCCAAAGCCCGCCGAGGGTCATGGTTGCCATGAGGTTGAAGTAGGTTCGGAACTTCCCTTTTCTACTGCCACCGAGCGGGATGTAGAGGTAGTCGCGCAACCAGCTAGATAGCGAGATGTGCCACTTCTTCCAAAAGTCGGAGATGTTTTGCGCAAAGTAGGGGAGATCGAAGTTCTTGATGAGGGAGAACCCGAACATCTTCGCCGATCCACGAGCCAGGTCGCTGTACCCGGCAAAGTCGTTGTAGATTTGAATGGAATACAGCAGCAGTCCACAAAGGAGCTGAACCTGGTTGTACTGGGTTGGATTGCTGAAGGTCCGGTCTGCCAAGGCCGCCGCGCTATCTGCCACCACCACCTTTCTAAAGAGGCCGACTAGGATTTGGTAGATTCCCGTGACGATATCGTCTTGGCGATAGGTGCGCGGGTTGGAACACTGCGGGAGCAGGCTCCCCGCTCTGGCGATGGGTCCGGCGATGAGCTGAGGATAGAACGCCAGGAAGAGGGCCAACTCGGAGAAGAAGTTCGTTGGCTCCAGCTTCTCTTGATACACGTCCACCACATAGCTGATGGTGTGGAAGATGTAGAACGAGATCCCAACCGGCAAGACGATGCCCAAAGTGAAGGAGTCGGCTGAACCTCCAAAACGTGCCAGGAGGGCCATGAACCCATCCACAAAGAAGTTGGCGTACTTGAAGACGGCCAGGGTGCCTAAGCTCGCTACCACACTGGTGACCATCCACCGCTTGGCAAGGAGCGCATTCCCGTTTGCTTGCGCCTTTTTGATCGCCAGGGCCGGATAGAAGCCGATCGCGGTGGCGAATACCATGAGGCCAAGGAATCGCCAGTCCCACACCGCATAGAAGGCGTAGCTCACGGCAACGAGAAAGAGGTTTTGGTGCCGAAAGTTCAATCGCCAGTAAACCAGGGCGGTTACGAGCAAAAACCCAAAGTAGTGGAGGCTATTGAACTGCATGGCGCGTCGACGATACGGAAAGCGGGACCCTTTTAAGAATCGGACTATTCTGCCGAATCATCAATGGAAATGGCGGAAGGAGCTTGAGAAAACTTTGTTCGAATCCAGCCTCGGTCTCGTCCCCGCGCGAACGTCCACTCGAAGGCATTAGCCACGGGAATCGAAACGCGCGCGTCGGAAGGTCGACCCGATGTTGGCGATCATCTTGTGGATCGAGGTGAAGACCGGGTTGCTGGCTCCTTCTTCTGCCGTTGGATTTCCGACCGCCAACAAGATGATGAGCGGGAATCCAACCGACGGGTACACGAAAGAGTTTCCGGTGAGGCTTACGATAAGCAGACTCGAAACGAGCAAGAAACCGATCGCCGACGCCTCTCGAACGCCGGGTGCCGGGTGGAACGATTTAAGCGCAAGTCCGATGAGGGTGGTGACAACGGTGAAACCGAAGAAGATGCACCCGATGATGCCGTAGCACGCCAGGACCATCAGATAGAGGTTATCGATAACGAGCCAAGTGTAGTTATCGATGTATTGGTAACCCGTTGAGATCATCAGGTTGGAGTCCGGCCCGATTCCGGTCCAAGGTCGAATCTGCAAAATCGGACCAATCTGGTTCCACGCAAGTTGTCGCGCGGCAATGGTGATGTCGTCCGCGCTAAATCCTTTCAATGCGTAACCCATCCTCTCCGGGAAGAGAATGAAGGGCACGGTCATGAGAAGCGCTCCAGACAGTCCCGCCGCTATTCCGATGCTCGGGTTGCGCTTGATTTGCATCAAGACAATCGCTCCGCCCACGAACAAGATGCCACTTACGTAGCAGGTTCGATACTGAGCAATGAGAACGACCGAGGCGAAGAACGCAATTGCGAGCCACTCCCAAGTCTTCAAGGAACGGTTTACGAGCCTTGAGCCAATCAGAATCATCCCGATCGTGGCCTGGTTCCCGAGCTCGAACGAGTAGTTGCTCAATCCGGTCGGACGGAAAAGCGTTCCAAAGAAGCCCGATAACGAGAGGGCCATCGCGAACGGAACCTTAAACAACTGCAGGAATCCGATGACGCCCGAAAAGGCATACGCTCCCAAGATGAGGGTGTAGGCGTACTTGCGAACAAACTCGGAGGACCTAGTCCCAAGGTCAATCGAGAAGAACTGAACGATGTAGTGGAATATCCAAAGGATGTGCCATCCCCAGGCGTTACCGAACGATCTTCCCAGTTCGCCGTTGACGGAGAGGGTGCAGATGACAATCCACCCCGCCAGCGTGATCAGACTGAACGCGCTCGCGGAGATTCGCCCCGGAATGCGGAGTGCCCACAGTCCGAAAAGGACGTGAAAGAAACCTGAGAGCGAGGTGAGATAAACGAGCGACCAAGCGAAGTCGGCAAAGTACCGGAATGGGACCAAGCACTGCGCCATCAGCATGGTGATGTTGAAACAGGACCATGCCGTGTACGAACGCTTCATCGTCGCCATGCGGCGACGAAGGTTCACGCTTTCGTTGATCCGTCTTCCCGGAGCGGAAGGTGCTGCTCCGGGAAGGGCGTTTATCTTTGCCATGCTGGTTGGTTAGGGATTAAGCGCGTTGGATGACGTCGCCGATGCGAGAACCGAATGGCTCCTCAGCGGCGCTGGCATTTGCCAGAACGATGCTCACCGTCTTTGCTCCGGATCGGTTTAGGATTTCCTGCGCGATCGGAATAGAGCGATAGGACGTGGTCTTCGCACTGATCACCAGAGCGATTTCGTCTACCATGCTTGCCAATCGGGCTGCGTCGGAGAAGACATCCACTGCCGGGGCGGTGATGATGACCATGTCGAATTGTTCGTTCAACTGCTCCAGCAAAGCGTTGAGGTGAACGGAGTTGAAGTCGAGCAATCCACTCGTCGTGTTCGATCCCGCGGGGAAGAGCGAAAGGTTCTCGTGGCTCGTGGCGACGTAGACCTCGCTGGACTCTCCAGGAAGAACGGTTCGACCTAGGACATCGCTGACGCCGGTGTGGTTCGACTGATTGAACAGCTTCGAAAGACCCATGCCGCGCAGATCGCAGTCGACAAGAATGGTTCGTGCACCGGTTCGTGCCACAGCGACGGCGAACTCGGCGGCCATCGGTGCGGATTCCACATCCATGCCCACCGAAGTGAACATCATTGCCTTTGGTCGATTCTCTTTCGCGAGGGTCGAGAAGGCCATGTACCGGAACGCTTCAATGGGTCGGAACTGGGCGTTTCCAATTTCGCCTACGTGCTTGCGCTGCAGCGGTCTCGGAAGAGCAGGCACCGAAGCGGCGACCGGAAGGTTTGTGAGCTCGCTGAGCTGCCAAGAGGTGTGAACCGGTAGTCGGAACGACTCCATGGCGAACGAGTAAGCAAGACCAATGAGGCCACCCACCAATGCGGTCAAGATGACCCATCGGCGGACGTCGGGAGCGACGGGTTCGCGAGCTTGCTCGGGAACGGCAGGCGAGATGATCGGAACGGCACGACCTTCAACCGACGCCGAGAAGTTGCTGAGCGCTTCTTGCGTCTTCAGGTAGTTCTGTTCGAGAGCTTGGCGGTCTCGAAGAAGCTTTTGAGCCTTCATTTCGTCGCCAGGGAGCATCGAAACTTCCGCTTCGCGCTCGGCGATTTTCTGATTAAAGCCTGCGACCTGAGCGATCAGTCGATCGACATCCGCTCGAGCACCGGCAAGCTTCGCCTTAAGCTCTTCACGGATCGGGTTCAGCGATTGGACCGAACTCATTCCTCGCTGCTTGGCAGAGGATTCAGCTAAGCGAAGACGAGCCTCGGCTTGCTTTACCTTCTCGCGAGCCTTGGCGACTTCGGGGCTGGTGTCGAGGAAAATCTTTCGGAACTCATCGAGTTCGGCTTGAGCGTTGGCAACCAGGCCTCGAGCGGTCTCGATGCTGGAGTCCAACTGCGTGGATTGAGAAGAGTTGGTGAACTGCGGCTCCTTGGCAACCTGCAGGGTCAACGACTCGACCATGGCTCGGGTTGCGTCCAGTTCCACCTCGGCTTTCATGCGAGCGCTTCGGAACTCTTCGAGAAGTTGAGTTGCGAGTTTGTTGCGATCGGCGAAATCGGCGACCTTCTTGGTCCGCTTGAGGTCTTCGTACTCTTTGTCAACCTGAGAAAGCTTGGCCTTGGTTGCTTCCATCGTGGCCGTCAAAGCCGTGAGGGTGTCTCGAACCGAGGTTCGTACCCGCTCACGTCGAATGTCGGAGAAAGCGTAGGCCACGTTGTTGGCGATTTCCGCAGCGTCCTCACCGGAGTAGGCGCGAACCTTAACTCGAACAACCCGGGTTTGGTCTTGGGCGTAGCTGTTGATAGCGGGAGGAATCTCAACGTCGTACATCGGGAAGAGGCTCACGAACGTTTCGACGGAAGCAAGGTCTTGCTTACCAAGCTCGTTAGCCGCTCGCGAGAGTCCTTCTCGGAAGACACGGTTCGATCGAAGAAGTCCGACGTCACCGTCAATGCTGGAGTTCAGCGAGGGCATCAATGATCGACGGGCTTCAATCGGAAGGCTCGCATCCATGGCAATCGAAGGGTTGCCAATTTGGAGCTCCGTGTAGGCCTCGTATACCTTCGGCATCGAGTTGCCGACGAAGTAGCCAATCACTGCCGCAATCAGCAGCATAGCCAACGACCTTCTCAGGTGGACTTTAAACATTCAATATCTTCCTTCGATTCCCCAGCGCAAACTCCGCGTTCTTCGAACACGATGCTAAGACCAGTCTCAATTCTATTATCAAACAACGTGCCAAGTGGAGGTTCCCGGTGTTATCGCGGGAATCTTCTTGTTAAATCACGGTTGCCAATTCCTAATTGTCGGTTATAAATCCCGCTTTATTCGTACTTGTTCCCAATTCCATGCCGATTCGATGATTTTATCGATGTCGGTCCACTGCGCTTCCCAGCCCAAAGCCTCTTTCGCTTTGGAAGGGTCGGCGTACAGTGCGGGAGGATCACCCGCCCGGCGAGGACCGTATTTGACGGGAATCTCCCGTCCGGTTACTCGACGTGCAGAATCAACAACCTGTTGGACGGAAATACCGTTCCCAGTGCCAAGGTTAAGTTTGGTCGATTCGCCACCGGCTACCAGGTAGTCCAATGCTCGCACGTGGGCATCGGCCAGATCAGAGACGTGGATGTAATCGCGCACGGCGGTTCCATCTTCCGTCGGATAGTCGGTGCCAAACACCTCGATGTACTCTCGCTTGCCCAACGCCGCCTGCAAAACAATCGGAATCAGGTGCGTTTCCGGATCGTGCACTTCACCGATCTCTCCGTCTGGGTCGTCACCGCAGGCGTTGAAGTATCGAAGAGCCACATAGTTGAAGTCGTGACACTGGCTGTACCAGTGGAGCATCTGCTCGCCGATGAGCTTGGTTTCACCGTAAGGATTGATCGGCTTTTGGGGCATGTCCTCACGAATCGGCGTTTCGTTCGGCACACCGTAAGTTGCGCACGAGCTGGAGAAGATGAAGTTTTTGACTCCCGATTCAATGCATCGATCGAGAAGCGTTTGCATCGCCGTGACGTTGTTTCGGAAGTACTTCCCGGGATTCGTCATGGATTCGCCGACGTAGGCACACGCGGCGAAATGGATCACCGAGTCGATGTCGTGCTCGTCGAGGATTTGCTTAACGTAGGCAGAATCTCCGGCATCGCCGACGTAGAGCGGTCCGTACATGGCGGCCCAGTCGTGCCCCATGGAGAGGTTGTCTAGGACAACCGGCTTCCCTCCGAGCTGCGAAATCCGCTTACAGGTGTGGCTTCCTATGTAGCCGGCACCACCGATGACCAAGACGGAACGAGAATCCATGGACAGCTCTATGTTACCGGGATCGTTGATTAGCCCGAAGAATCATGCACCGTAGGTTCACGACCCGTAGGTTCATGACCAGGGGAATCATCTCTAGTAAGCGCCCTTTCCGGAAAGGACCGCCTTCGGGGTCTTCACCAGAATCTTGACGTCGGTCGTAAAGCTCATCTCGTCGATGTAGCGGTTGTCTAGGGCAACCATCTCTTCGAAGCTCAGGTCGCTGCGACCCATGATCTGCCAGTAGCAGGTGATCCCTGGCTTCACGGAGAGTCGTCGCTGAGCAGCCTCATCGTAGTGGCTAACCTCGCTAGGAATCGGAGGTCGTGGTCCAACAAGAGACATCTCGCCTTTCACCACGCAGAGCAGTTGGGGCAGTTCGTCCAGGCTGTACTTTCGAAGCACTCGACCCACCGGAGTCACTCGCGGGTCATGCTTCATTTTAAAAATGGGGCCGTCTTTCTCGTTGAGCTTTTCAAGCTCGGCACGGCGTTGTTCGGCATCAATGTACATCGTGCGGAACTTGGGGAAAAGGAAGGTTTCGCCGCATCTTCCCACCCGTCGGCTCATATAAAGAGCGGGACCCTTGCTCGTGGTGACCACAAGGATGTAGACCACAAGGAAAAGTGGCGCGAGGATGAGCAGCATCAGCGATGAAAAGAACAGGTCCAATCCGCGCTTGATCACGCGATAGACCGGTTTGCTGATGATCTCCTTTGCAATCGGGATCGCACTCACAGAAGCCACCTCGGCTTTAGACTGCGAGGCTCCTTCTGATGTTTCTCTCCGATCAAACTTTTCTTCCCTAAGAACCCTAGAATCAATCATAAAAGGCAAAGCCCTACAAGAAAAGTATAGGTTAGAAACCCAGACTTCCCCCGAGGGCTTTACAAAGATTTCATTCAACCGTAACGCTTTTGGCAAGATTACGGGGCTGATCGATCTCGCACCCGTTCAACCGGGCCACGTGGTAAGAGAAGAGCTGAAGCGGAATGATGCTGAGAAGGGCGCTTAGGAACTCAAACTTCGCTCTTGGAATGCGAACCACCTGATCCGCGGCTTGGTCCATGATAGTGTCGTCATCGGTGGTGATCGCCACAACGGTTCCACCCCGAGCCTGCACTTCTTTCATGTTGCTGACCACCTTGTCGCGAGTATGCGGGTCGGTGGCTCCGAACATGGCTGCCACACCCGGCTGAACCAAAGCCAAAGGACCGTGCTTCATCTCACCGGCAGGTGATTCCTGCGTTGGGATGTAGGCAACTTCCTTCAACTTGAGAGCCGCCTCTACCGCGACGTACGCATCCGCGCCTCGCCCTAGGAAAAAGCAGAGCGGCATATTCTTCATGTCCTCCGCCATTCGGATGATCTCCGGCTCCAGCTTGAGCGCATCCTCTGCGAGGGAGTCCATTCGCATCAGCTCTTCCACCCATTCGCCGACTCTCACACCGGGCATTTCTTGAACCTGAGCGATGTAAAGCGCTAGCAGGGCGAAAACCATGACTTGGGCCGTGTACGCCTTGGTGGAAGCGACGCTGATTTCCGGTCCCGCTTGGGTAAAGATCGTTCGATCACACTCTCGGGCGATCGACGAGCCGATCACGTTGACGATGCCAAGGGTCCGAATTCGTCGTTGCTTACAGAGCTTGAGCGCAGCTAAGGTGTCGGCCGTTTCTCCGGACTGACTCACGAAGATCGCAAGCGATCGTGGCGAAAGAACCGGATCGCCATATCGGAATTCGGAAGAGTAATAGACGTCGGTCGGAAGTCGTAACAGAGTCTCGAAGAGATGCTTGCCCATCAAACCGGCGTGGTAGGCCGTTCCGCAAGCGATGATGTTGACCCGATCGATTTCGGTCCAGACGTGTTCGCCAAAGATTCCTTCCAGCCGAACTTTGAACTTCTCATCGACCCGACCCGCCAGCACTTGCCGGATGACCTGAGGCTGCTCGTGGATTTCTTTGAGCATGAAGTGCTCGTAGCCTCCTCTTTCCGCAGCCGCGACATCCCAATCGACGTGCATCGGCTCCACGGGCAGGTCTCGACCATTGGCATCCATTAGGCGAATACCCTCGGTGGTGAGGACGGCGAGGGTGTCATCGTCCATCACGATCACCTCTCGCGTATAGGGGAGAAGGGCGGGGATATCGCTGGCGAGCATGTTCTCGCCCTTTCCAAGACCTAGAACCAGAGGGCTTGAGTTTCGAGCGCAGACGATCTTATCGTTTTCCAGGTGCGAAACAACGACCAAGGCGTACGCGCCTCGAAGTCTAGCGATGGCGCGGCGAACCGCCTCTTCCAACGGGCCACCTTTTTCGTATTCCTCGCCAATGACGTGAGCGGCAACCTCGGTATCGGTCTGGGAGTGAAACTTATGCCCCCTCGAGATGAGCTCCTGGCGGAGATCGAGGTAGTTCTCAATGATCCCGTTGTGGATGATCGCTACGTGCTCGGTTTGGTCGAAGTGTGGGTGCGCGTTGACGTCGGTCGGGGCACCATGGGTCGCCCACCGAGAGTGAGCGATGGCTAGAGGCGCTTCGGGCCACTTGTCGGAAAGGGCCTGAGCCAGTTCGGAAAGCTTCCCCGCACGCTTGGTAACAACGATCTCATCCCCTTTCGGGAAGGCGATCCCGGCGCTGTCATAACCCCGGTATTCGAGCCTTTTTAGTTGATCGTAGACAACTTCAACGGCATTCCGAGGGCCAACATAACCAGCAATTCCACACACGTATCACAGTATAAATCACGAATCGGCGCGATTTTTTCCCCGAACCGGAAGCCAGGTGTCTAGACAGCCGACAATACTCTGGTTGCATTGCCATGAAAACTCCCTTGATGAACGATCTCCACGAGGCCCTCAGCGGGAAAAAGGTCGCCCTGCTAAGCGATTGGCTCACCGTTCCCGGTGGTGCCGAGGAGGTTGTTCGACAAATGTTGGAGGTGACCCCGGCAACCGTCATCGCCGCTCAGTTGAACCCAGAGAAGTTTCCTTGGCTCGCCCAGTACGAGCACCGAACGACATGGGTATCCAAGGCTCCCCTTGGAACTTCTAAGCACTACGTTTACGCTCCCATCCTCGCCGATGTGTACCGAGGGATCGATCTCCGCGAGTTCGACGTTGTTTTGTGCTCCAGCCATACCTTTGGGCACCATGTGAAGCGAGCCCGATCGGATGCGAAGGTTTACGTTTACTATCACTCTCCGGCACGCGCCGCATGGCTACCCGAGATCGATAAACGGGCCGGACAAGGATTTTTGAGAAGCCTCGTCGTTCAACGAATCAAGAAACTGGATCTTGAGATTTGCGGTCGACCGAACCGGATCAGTGCCAACAGCCAAACCACCGCCGACCGAATCAAACGCTTTTACAACCGAGAGGTCGACCGAGTGGTTTATCCCGGCGTGGACGTGAACAAGTTCGCCCACACCCAGCGTTCTGGCCCAGGCAATGGGTATGTGATGTGGGGTCGATTGATCGAATACAAACGGGTCGATCTCGCCATCGAGGCGGCGAAGATCATGGGCTTCGACCTGCATATCGTGGGCAAGGGTCCGATGGAGGCACCCCTTCAGGAGCTGGCAAAGGGTCATGCGAACATCAAGTTTCACGGTCGGCTCAGCGATGAGGGGCTTCAAGAGCTCCTCGCCACCTCGCGAGCATTCCTATTTCCTGCCTACGAAGACTTTGGAATTGTTGCCGTTGAAAGCCTAAGCGCGGGATTGCCGGTTGTCGCATTTAGCGCGGGTGGCGCCGCCGAATCGGTGACCCCCGACTGCGGAGTCCATATTCACGAGCAGACGGTAGAGGCTCTTTGCGAGGGGATCAAGACTCTTGAAAGCCGGGAATTCGACCCCGAGGTCTTGAAAGCACAAGCCCAACGGTTTTCCATCGATCGGTTCAAGCAAGAGTACGCCGAAGAGGTTCTCGCGCTTCTCCGATCTTAAGGTATGGAGCGTAGCCGAGTTCGCCGAATCCCGTTTTTCCGGGACGTGAGCATACGATCAAGTACAATGCAGGTTCAGCTCTCAGGAGCAGAGCGCTCTGAGAGGGCAAGGGCCTTAGGGAAGGTTAGGGTCTCAGGAATGAGCTTGCGCCTTGGAAGGAACTCATGCTGACGATTGAAAAAGAGTTGGTCGCCGAATTCGCGCGCTCCGTAGACCAGGCGAATCACATCATCGTCGGGACGCATCTTAATCCAGACGGTGACGCTCTTGGCTCCGCAATCTCCATGGGCCTGTTCCTGGAATCGCTTGGGAAGTCGTTCGAAGTCCTTTGCCACCATCCCGCACCTCGCAACCTCCGATTCCTGCCTTGTGTAGACAAGATTCGCACCGAAGGAACCGACAAAACGGCCGATCTGGGCATCATTCTCGACCTTGATTCGACCGAGCGGTTAGGCAATCATAAGGAGCGGTTCGACGCGGTTCCGAAGCTGATCGTCGTAGATCACCACGTTCCCCACCAGGCACCCGGCGACGTAAGGATTGTCAACACCTCTGCGGCTGCGACTGCGGAGTTGCTCACCAAGCTTTATCTTCAACTGGAGGCTCCCATCTCTCCCGATATGGCGACCTGCCTCTATACGGGCATCGTCACCGACACGGGATCTTTCCGATTCAGGAACACCAGTTCTTCCGCCTTGCAAGCCGCCGCAACGCTTCTTGAGCGTGGAGCCGCCTTCGAGAAGGTGAGCGAAGAGGTCTTCCAGAGTCGACAACTTTCTTCCGCTCGGCTTTTGGGCCACACCCTAGAGACCATGCAACTGGACATGAACGACCGCTTGGCGTGGGGCACCCTGAGCCATCGAGACTTCACCTGGGCGAACGCCAAAGATGAGGATACGGAAGGGTTTGTGAACGAACTCCTTTCGATCGAGACCGTTCAAGTGGCAGCGCTCTTCCGAGAAGCGGTGCCCGGCAAGATTCGTGTTTCGGTTCGAAGTCGAGGGACTATCGACGTAGCGGAGGTCTTGCGGCAGTTTGGCGGAGGCGGTCATAAAAACGCCGCTGGATGCACGTTTGAAACCTCTTTAGAAGAAGCCGAGCGTCGTTTGGTCTCAGAATTAAGACTGTGCTTGGAATCTGTCTAATCGACAAGCCGATCGGGATGACCTCTCACGATGTGGTGGGCATCATGCGACGGCGGTTCCAAACGCGGCGCATTGGTCATGCGGGAACGCTGGATCCTTTGGCGAGCGGGCTTTTGGTGGTTGCCGTCGGACCCGCAACGCGCTTCCTTCAATACCTAGACCTTGAGCCTAAGGTTTATCGCGCCCGGATTCAGTTTGGAGTCGAAACGGACAGCTACGACGCGGAAGGCACGGTGGTCGCCGAAAAGCCGGTGCCGGACGACCTCGAAGCTCAAATCAAAGAAGCGGTTCCCCGCTTTCGAGGGCTCATCGACCAGCTCCCGCCCATGTACTCAGCCGTGAAGGTCAAAGGGCAGCCGTTGTACAAATACGCTCGACAGGGGATCGAGATGGAGCGGAAAACGAGGCGGATCCACGTCGCCCGGTTTGACATTCTTGAGACCAACGGCAGCAATGTGGTTGCGGAAATCGAGTGCTCCGGTGGCACCTATATTCGAACACTCGCCCAAGACTTGGGCCAGGCCGTAGGTTGCGGTGCGCACCTGATTGGTTTGGTGCGGACGGAGGTCGGCAGATTCCAATTGTCAGATGCAGCGAACCTGGAGGAGGTCAATCCCGAGAACCTCATTCCTCTCTCAACGGCTTTGTATCCGATGCTCATGCGCGAACTGAACGAATCGGAGTTGGCGAGGGTTCGTAATGGGAACCCAATTCCGGCTCGCGTCTCGCCGAGTGAGGCTCTCGACCGCGGTTTCCGCTCTCCGTCTAGGAATGGTGAGGAAGGAGAAGCGATCCCTTACGTCGCTCTCACTGATCCAACCGGGCAAGTTATCTCCGTTGCTTCCTTGGAAGGAGACTTCTTGCATCCTGAGTGCGTGATTCCTACCGAAGCGCCGCCTACACCCACGCATCCTGGCGAGCGAGATTAGCGTCCTTCTAAGAAAGCGATGAACGAACCGATCGTCAACCTCCCTTCTTCTGGAACCGGAGAACCACCGCCCCAACTTTCATTTCCTGGAAAGTTAGGCTGGTTCATTCCGTCCACGAAGTCGCGGGCGGTGCCTAATCTCGTCTGGTTCTTCATTTGGCTAGGCGTGACGCTTGTCGGACTAGCGCTTACGCCCTCGGGTCATGGGCACGGAACGCACCAGTCGTTGGGACTGAGTCCTTGCCCGAGCGCACTGTTCTTGGGCAGACCTTGCCCCGGTTGCGGGCTCACGACCTCTTGGACGCACCTACTTCACGGGAATATCGTCGAGTCTTTCAAAGTTCACTGGTTAGGACCCATCGGCTATCTCGTATTCACCGTATGCGCCTGGATTGGCGCGGTTGGGTTCTTTAAGGGGTTCCGATGGAATCAGGACAGTTTGTCTTTGAACCGATGGATTATTGCGCTAGTCGCGCTGTTCTTCCTTTACGGAGGAATCCGATTTGCCGTGTTAACGGACTACCGAACGCCAAAAGAAAATGGGATCCGACAGTTGTTCGGATCCCAAAAGTAGACTTTTAATGGTTTAGCGAGGAAGGCGGTTCGGATCGAAGCACTTGCCAGGTCCTACCCAATCTACTTCTGCAGCAAGCGGGCGACAATCTCCGTTACAATCTGCCCAATCCATGTTATAAGGCCACGTGTTGTCTCCGCGCCGTTCGAGGGCTTTCGACCAGTGAACTTGGCTCACGTGACCATCGACAAAGCACGTGATCATCTTCTGTCGATACCGGAAAGCCTGTTCTTTGGTGTAGCCAGACCAACGATTGCTACCACAGGTCAGGTTGATGTCCAAAGACTCCAAGAGGTTGATAAACGTGTTTGTTCCCGGAACGATATCAGGATCTCCACCCGTGAAGAAGGCGTAGGTGTTAGCGGGTTCGTCTACGGCAGTGGCGACTTGCGCGGGAACGTTAGTGGCCTTTGTCAGACCGTCGTAGTTCCAGGTGTAGTTACCGTCGTTGGTCCAGTTGGTAACCGTCAGTTGGTCCTTTCCATCTGGGCTAAGCGGACAGTCGTAAATGTCGATGTTTTTGACGTAGGGTCCATAGAACCAAGGCCAGTTCGTCCATGCTCGCAGATTGTTGTTGGCACCGAATCCGTATGCGGCAGGAACGACCACACCACCGAGATTCTTGTGGAAGGTGTCTTCATAGTCACCCAGGTAAAGCAGCATGCCTACCGACATGTTTTTCATGTTGGAGAGCGATTGAGTGCCTTTGGCAGATTCTTTTGCTGCGGCAAAAACCGGGAAGAGGATGGCAGCAAGAATGGCGATAATGGCGATCACAACGAGGAGTTCGATAAGAGTAAAGGCTCTGCGCATAAGTTCCTTGGGTAGCTATTCAGCGAGTGTTGGGAAATGTTGACGAGTAAAAACGACAATGCCGACCCCCGCTTTCTAGCGGAGGTCGACTTGTTGCGGGGTGACTAAATCAGCCCTGCTTGCGCTTTCGAAGGAGAGCGAGAAGACCCGCGCCGAGGATCGTCATGGAAGCGGGCTCTGGAACGGGTGCCCAGGTCACTTCAAGCGAAGGTCGGAGAAGAGGATCGCTGAACGCTTCGTTCAGGAAGAACCAGCCGTCTCCACCGTTCAGGTGAGGAAGGAAAGCCCAACCTTCGTTCGTTCCACCTGCGATCCAAGCCTTGAGGTCAGCCGTCACGTCGGCAGTCGTCAGACCGTACCGAATGTTTGGCTCCAGCGAGGAGGGGTCTCCGAATACTGCAGACGTTCCAGAAAGAGCGTCCACTCCGAGGGTGACACCGTCTCCACCAAGAGCGGATGCCCAGGTAGCAGATCCATCCCAGTCAGAAAGCATTCGGTGAAGCGTGCCGCCGTCTCCCGATGCGTTAGACCCGACGGTATGGAAGATCAATTTTGCTTCCAAAATCTGAGCGTCGGCCGGAATCTGTCCTGCTGCGTTTCCGAAAAGATCTTGGAACTTGAGCAGGGATTGCTCTTGGTCTCCGGGGTTGGTGATGGAGTAGTCAACGCCAAGTCGATCTGCGTTCGGTGCGCTGAGATCGGCTCGAATGGACTTGGAAACCGTTCCCGAGTAACCATTCAATCCGTTCTGGAAGACGGTGGTTTGTGCTCCAGCCGGAAGCGGAGCCGTTTCGTATTCAACCTCCAGAATTGGTCGCATCGTTGGGTCGGCTGCCAGGTGAGATCGGATCGCGGTGCCGTTGCTGCCGTTGATGATCGGCATGAGTGCCCAACCGTTGTTTGCTCCACCGTTCGCCCACGCTTGGAGTTCCTTTCGGACGTCCACGTTCAGAAGAAGCGAGCTTCCGTTGAAAAGTGCGTTGCTGCTGCCATCGATGGCAAGGGCACCGAAGGCGGTGCTTGCATTTGCCTTCGCAACGACGTCGTCGAGATTCACTCCGTTGCCGCCTGCGAAATCGTTGTAAAGAGTTGTGCTCGACCAAGATTGGAGCATCTGGTGGAGTCGACCACCGTTGCCGGGGCGGTTGGTGCTGCTTCCGGCCGTGAGAACCAATCGTGCAGACTTGATTCTTGCACCCGCCGGGATTTGCGAGGCGCCGCCACCGATGATGTTCTCGAATCGGAGGAGAACGGAGTCGTTGTCATCGATCGTGGGATCGTTTCCAACGGCGGGGTTGTCGATCCAGAAGTTCTCTGCTGCCGGAGCCCCAAAACGGGACCGGAGGTTGACCATTTGCGTTCCCGCATACCCGTTGAGTCCCTCTTGGAAGGTGACGAACTGAGCCTGCGCCGCGAGCGGCATTGCCGCGATAAGTGAAAGCACCCAAATCTTCTTCATGTTCCGAACAGCCTTGGACCGAAATCCGAACATGGTTTTGACTGCCGACGGTAAAGAGACTGTTAAATTTAACAGTAAAGACGTCACTCTTAACTGGGTTAAGGGAACCCCGCAAAATTACCTGCACAAACAGATCGACCCGCCGTTTGGCGGGTCGAAAATCGCGCGTCCGGTCGCTCTATTAGAGCTTCGAAGCAAGTCGGCCGAAACCGTTCTTACCCGCGTAAACAGCTTGCGTACCGAGCATTTCCTCGATTCGAAGCAGTTGGTTGTACTTAGCAACTCGATCGGTTCGGTTCGGAGCACCCGTCTTGATTTGACCGCAGTTGGTGGCAACGGCGAGGTCGGCAATGGTCGCATCTTCGGTCTCACCGGAACGGTGGCTCATCACCGAGGTGTAGCCCGCTCGGTTTGCCATATCGACGGCAGCCAGGGTCTCGCTGAGCGAACCGATTTGGTTGACCTTGATGAGGATGGAGTTTGCCACGCCATCGGCGATACCTCGGCTGAGTCGCTCGACGTTGGTGACAAACAGGTCGTCTCCAACGAGTTGAACGCGATCGCCAAGAGCCTTCGTGACTCCCGACCAGCCTTGCCAGTCCTCTTCGCTGCATCCGTCTTCGATCGAGATGATCGGATACTTGTTGCAAAGCTCAACGAGGTACTCGACCTGCTCGTCGATGCTTCGCTCCTTCTTGGCTCCGCTCTTGTAGACGTACTTGCCGTCGTGGAAGAACTCGGTGGCGGCGGCGTCGATGCCAAGATACATGTCCGAACCTGGCTTGTATCCCGAAATTTGGATGGCTTCGAGAATGTAGTCGAATGCCATTTCTTGCGACTCTAGGTTCGGGGCGAATCCGCCCTCGTCGCCATAGCCGGTGCCAAGACCTTTGCTCTTCAGAACCTTCTTGAGGTTGTGGAAGACTTCTGCACCCCAGCGAACCGCCTCAGAGAAGGTCGGCGCGCCGACCGGGAGGATCATGAACTCTTGGAAGTCGACGTTGGAGTCGGCGTGGGCTCCACCGTTCAAGATGTTGAGCATCGGAACCGGAAGGGTTCGAGCAGTGGTGCCTCCGACGTACTTATAAAGCGGCAGTTTGGTGTAAGCGGCAGCAGCCTTTGCCGTTGCGAGCGAAACACCCAGGATCGCGTTCGCGCCGAGTTTGCCCTTGTTCGAGGTGCCGTCTAGCTCTCGCATCTTCGCATCGATCGCTTCTTGATCGGTTGCATCCATGTCCAGAAGAGCCGGAGCGATGATCTCGTTGACGTTCTCGACCGCCTTCAAGACACCCTTGCCAAGGTAGCGACCCGCGTCGCCATCGCGAAGCTCGACAGCCTCGAACTGCCCGGTAGAGGCTCCACTTGGAACGGCGGCTCGCCCAACGGCTCCCGATTCGAGGTGGACGTCGACCTCTACGGTCGGATTGCCACGGCTGTCGATGATCTCACGTGCGTTGATGTGCGCGATATACGGCATGGTCTTTTTCCTGCTTCAGGCTTCACGTGGGACCGCGATCATCATTGAACCGTCCCATCCTTCGCGCAGAGATTACCGCGAGGGATACAAAGCAGGTTCATTTTCAATCTCAGACTTGACTCATCCGACGAAGAACTCGGCTGAAAGGGGGCTTGGTTCACTCTAAGGCGCAAACGAGCTTTTTTGGGCAATAACGAATAGTTTTCAGTTCACTCACAAGCAGTTTTGATATTCATTATTAGGCTCATTAAGCCGATTATTGTTCTATGCCAAGCCTGGACACAAAGACGATTCGTCATCTCATCGAATCGATCAAAACCTCCCCAAAAATAGACCCTTCAGACCAGGGCGAATCAGAGACGACGGAATCCTCATTTCGAGGGTCGGGATCAGAGCTCATCCGGACGATTCTTCGAAGGTCGCAGATCCCGTCTCAAGTGGCGGCAAAGATTGTCGACGAGCAGATCAAACCTAATCTAGAGATTCAACAATCGGCAAAAATTCCGATTGAGGACGGGGCGGCAGATCCACGCGAGGCGATGGAAGCCGTCTTTATCGAAACCAAAACGGTTTCCATGGTCGACCGGATTCGGTCTTACTTCACACGGGCAGCTTGATGAAGACCATTGCATTTACCGGAGGGAAAGGTGGCGTAGGAAAAACTTCCCTTTCCTGCAACTTTTCCATCGCTCTTTCGGAAATCGGATATCGAACAATTTTGCTGGATGCCGATTTTGGACTTGCTAATGTAGACACGGTTCTGGGGATTCGACCTGTAATGACATTAGTCGACCTTCTGAACGGGGCGCGAATAGAGGATGTCGTCATGAATACCTCGTACGGCATTAGTATCCTGGCAGGATCGAGCGGAGTGACCGAACTGGCCGATCTCGACATGGTGTCCACCTCCCGTCTGATTCAGCAGTTCGGAAAACTGGAATCTTCGTTCGACGTGATGGTCGTGGATACGGCGGCGGGAATCTCGAGCGCAAACTTGGCATTGCTCGCGGCTTCCGATGAGATCGTGTTAGTGGTGACTCCAGATCCACTCAGTGTTCTGGACTCTTTCGCAACTCTGAAAGTCCTTGCTCGGCGCCGACCCAACATTAGAGTGAAGGTGGTGATGAACATGGCCGACAGTTCCGAGCAAGGAAAGTCGTTCTTTTATCGCATCCACTCCGTAGCGAGGGAATCCCTCAACGTGAACGTTGAGTTTCTGGGCGCCATCCATCGCGACCTCTCGTTCCGGAATGCCCTTTGTTCGCGATCTCCGCTGATGGTTAGCAACCCTAAATCCTCGGCAGCGAGAGAGGTGAAGCAGGTCGCTTCTAAGTGGCATGCGTCCCAACTTCGAAGTCGAATCTCAACCGTACAGGCAGAAACTGAAGAACGCGGATCGTTCATGTCTCGACTGATGGCGGGTCTCAGTCGAATCGACGATCTTCTCGCGCGCTCATCTCGATAGGGACCTACGGGTCCCTATCCGACTCAGTGGTTCCAGGCGAACGAGTCGGAAACAAAAAAAGCACCTCAGGTTACGACCTCCGAGGTGCTACTTTTTGCGCATTAGGCGGCTAGAAGATTCGAGTCGTGAAGAGTCTTTGGCTGCAGATATTCGCACGCCTGATGAACACACGGATTGGTGAGGATGATCTCCGACGCCTTTCGAACATCGGCGGCGAGGGGGCGATCCTCAAGGAGCGGTTCGATCGCGAAGAGCGCGGGAATCGACTTTCCAATCGCACTGGCAGGTTCTCGCTGAGCAAGATGGAAGGCTTGTCGGATTGCCAGTCCCAAGGCGCCGATCAAAATGTCCAATTTCTCGATCATTGCCAAAGTGTTGAGTGCCGCATGGGTGCCTAGCGGAACGATGTCTTGGTTCATGCCGTTGGTCGGCAAGGTCTGGATAGAGGCGGGCATCGCGGTTCGTCGCATCTCGGCAACGATCGCCGTCGCACAAAGCTGAACACCCGCGAATCCACTTGCCGCTCCCGGACGAGGGCTCAGCATCAGATTCAGACCATCGGTTTGCGCGGGCTCCATTAAGAGAGCCAGTTGACGCTCGACAAGATTTGCGACCTGAATCATCGCGTTCGACAAATGGTCCATTGCGAACGCCACTTCTTGACCAAAGAAGTTTCCCCCGTGGATGACTTGATCGCCGTCGGCATCAAAGATTGGGTTATCGGTGACACCGTTGATCTCGCGGGTCACCACCTCGTTGGCTTGCTCCCAAACGGTTAGCGCGGCACCCAATACTTGGGGCGCACACCGGAGAGAATAGGATTCTTGCAACGGCCGATCTCGACCATCTTTGTTGATCCCGTTGGCAAGATGGTGGATGGTTTCGGCGATGCGAACGTGGGTTGAATGACCCGACGCCTCGTGTAGTTTTGTGCGGATCGGCTGGTCGTGGCAACCCAGAAGGTCGTATAGGAGAGCCGTCAAGGCAGAGGCGGCGGAAAGCCGAATTCGAGCCCGCTCTAGGGCGACACAGCCCGCCGCACTCATCAGCGGAGTGCCGTTCACAAGGGCCAAAGAGTCTCGCCCTTCAAGCGGGATCGGTTCCCACCCAAGTCGGTTCAGAGCCTCAGAGGCCGACATTCTCTCGCCTTTAAGCCAGACCTCGCCCTCCCCACAAAACGCGGCGACCGCATGCGCCATTGGGATCAGGTCTCCGCTCGCCCCAACCGAACCCATGCTTGGTACCACCGGGACTAGGTCTTGCTCCACCGCTTTTTCGATCCAATCAACCGTCTTCGGCGAGATTCCACTGAGACCCTGCGAAGCGGTATGGAGTCGAAGCCGGATCATGGATCGCACCACGTCGGGTTCCAGGGGATCGCCTTGGCCTGCTTGCAGGTGGCAGAGGAGGCCGAATCCTTGCTTTCTCGGGTCCTCGTCGGCGGCGTACTTCACCAGCGGTCCAAAGCCCGTTTTCCAGCCGTAGATGGGGGTGTTGGAAGCCGCCTTCTCCAGCGCAAAGCGGTGGCTTCGCTCCACCGCCGCTCGGGCATTTTCGTTCACCACAAGCGCGGTTCGACTTGCGATATGTACAGGTTCCAGCCGTATTCCTGCACCAACCTCGACCACGTCTTCTACCTTGGCACTCATCGCTTTTTCGCCCAAGAATGCCAGGAGCGAGTAGTCGATCTTTCCAGATGGCGTCGCCGCCATTTCCCAAATCTCGTCGGCAAGATAGATCCCATCCGAGATGTAAGGAGACGCTCCCAGGTCACGACTGGGCCAAACCCCTTCCCCACGCGCGATTCCGAAAGCGGCATCGCCATTCTTCTTGGCGACAACGACCTCGGTTTGGAGGCGTTCGGAAAGCAGTTGCTCTTCGGGCTCGGGATGGAACATCCGACCGTTCGACCACTTCCATGACCGACCGACTCGACCCTTCAGGGAGTAGCTGCCGTCTTCGTGTCGAATCACCACATCGCCCGTGTTCCACCACTCGATATCGGGATCGCTGACATTACTGCCCTTCACTTCCAAGACGTCATTTGCGTCTTGCCGCACCTCGCAGCCGATCGGGAATCCGAGATAGTTTGCGGCGAAGAATCCAGGCTGACCGAGCATGATCCCGGGCGTGCATTCGGTTTGTCCGTAACCGATTCTCATTCGGCATCCGGCGCGGGTAAGGATCCCGGCGAGTTCGCCGTTCATTGGGGCTCCACCAATGATTCCTTCCTCAATTTTTGCCAGAAGGAGTCGACCGTTGGAACGCTCGGCGAGCTGTTCGATCACCTTCGGAACGCTGAACAAAACAGGGTGTTCGACCCGCTCGATCGCTTTGGCAATGCTCTCCAGATGGAAATGCTCAGGAGAGGGGATTTCGATAACCGCCCCTGCGAACAAAGAGCAGAGCAGCTCGAGAATTCCCCCGAAGCAGTGCGCCCAAGAGAGGTAGCTGATCACCGTAGAGTGCTTGCCGATGTTTAGGACGTTGAGGTGAGTGTCTACTTGGTGCACGAGGTTGACGTCGCGAACGGCAATCACTTTAGCCAGGCCCTGAGAGCCCGAAGTCCAGAGCATCAGCCGCACATCGGCAGCCGAAACCGTGGTCCCCTGCTCAACAGGAATCTTGAGCCCCTGCACAATCGCCTCGACCGTGATCTCGCCGTCGATGAAGGCGGCCGCGTCCATGACGTCTAGTCGCTGCTCGACCTCTTCATCTTCGAGCCCAGCCGGGAGCGGGCAGAAAACACCCCCAGCTCCCCAGACCCCAAGCATCGCCTGAACGTAAGCGACTCCATTTGGAATCCGAGCGGCAACGCGCTGTCCGGGTTGAAGCCCGGCCTCCTGAAGCGCCTTGGTGACCGCTAGCCCTCCTGTCCACAGGGAGGCGGCCGGACAGGATCGGTTGGCAATGATAAGAGGCTCTGGCTGCCGGAGAAGAACACTCTCTAACGAGCGGTAGATGCCGTTATTGAGGGATGGAGTTAAGGGCTTAAGAGGCATGATTGTATTCATCCAAAGCGTCCTGGTCGCTTGTTTCTGGTTGAAGAAGCTGTTTGAGATCGACGACGAGAGAGCAGGCTTTCTCGTTGGGAAGGTAACCGGTGATGTAGCTTGCCGTTTCGAAAGGCATTTTCCCGAGCGGCCTTGCCACACCGTTCCTGCGGTTGACAACGGCGTCCACCACAACAACCGTGGGTAGATCGTTGCGTTTGAGAGTGAGTCCTACACCACGAACGGGTAGCTCGGACTGCTCTCCGATGAGTTCGACTAGCCCGAACACGTCGTGGCGCACGCCGTGGACGACCAGCGAAGGGGTGGTATGAGAAGCTTGCACGCAGGCGGAGTCGAAGTTGACTACGGCATCGACGATAGAGGACTCAACTGCATAGATGTTCTCGCCGACAGCGACTTCCAAGTAGTCCTTTGCGGAGAGGTCTTTGGGAACGGGAAAAGTGGCTCGTATGCAGTTGCCTTCCTCCGTCGAGTCCATTTCAAGAGTGGCACCGGGGACGGCTCGTAGCGTCTCCGCATCCTTCATTTGTTCGGTGACAACATCCTGGTCCGCTAAGGGAACGCCGTTGTCCTTGAGCTCGAGAGTGATTCTTCTCCCGTCTGTGTAGACCCGGAATTTGACGTCGACGTAGCCTGGCTTCCCTTTGGCAATGCGCTCTTCGGCTGATTTCTCTAGCCCACGCTCTGCCAAAACGCCCAGGTATCGATAGCAAAGATCGATCATCGCCTTTTGGGTGGGGAGATCGAGTTTTGCGTCTTGGGCAAGGTCGAAGCAGGGCATGATTCGCACCCCGACGGTCTCGGAGATCTGTTGAACGAACCTGCGGAAGAGCTTCTCGTACTTGTTGAAATCGTTCAGTTGCGCAAGCTGGGATTGAGCCGCTTTCACAAGGGGGCCGTACTCGGTTAAAACGGTTTGCGAGCCACCAAGACCCTGATCGGCGTCGAGCTTAAATTGGAATTGCTGGACTTCCAGGAGCGTTTGCTGAATCCCTTCCGCCAAAGCAATCGGAATCTCGCAATGACCATCGCTTATCTGTAAAGTCTTGAGCTTGTTGTAATCAGTGGCCGTTTCAATTGGGGCCGCCAAGATGTCGGTAAGGGCTTCGATTTCGCTGGGTTGGAAGAGCGATTCGATGTCTTGAAGAATGGCGGTTCCAATAGCCCCAATCACCATAAGGGCCATATCGGGCATGCCCGTCAGCATCATTTGGTAGTTGAGTCGTTGGTTGAATTGGCACCACTGGGCTTTTGCCTCGATGTACCAATACACCACCGCGGCGCGCAAGTCTGGTTCTGATTCAGGATCGTCTCCGACGTCATCGAGCAATCCTTGGAGCTGACCCAATCGGGTTTCGGTGAACGCCACGATGCGCTGGACATCCTCGGAAGCCTCCACCCCGGATTCACCCGCCAACGCGGCTGCGTGCCGGGTCCAATCCTTACCTTCGATGACCGCTTTGACTTCTACAAACAAGGTGGGGGCTTCCATGGCTAAAGAACGTGTGTCTTCAGGCGCGACTGTTGCTTTGTCGATACGAGTCCAGCAACAGCGCATTGGGGAGGGGAGCAGAGATAAAGTCGGTGAGCAAAGTGATTTCTTGCTCGTCGAACAGCGCTTCCAGAACCTGAAGCGTGTGGCTACTCAGGGAGGCCTGGACTACGAGCACGGGATCCGGGTTCTCGCCTCGAACCGTGGTGTAGTTCACACGACAGTTGAATTGAAACCACTCCGCTTTCGATTCGACATACCAGTACAGGAGATGATCTCGGAGTTCCGCCTCGTCTTCTGGGTCGGCAAGAAGAAAGGCGAGTGCCTGAATCTTCTGTAGACGCGACTGCAGATAAGACCAAATGAGGCTTTGAACGGAGAGTTCTTGAATCTCCATATGTCCGATCAGGCTCTCGGTAAAGATGCGCCAGCGATCAAACGAGAAGCGATCTAAGACCGCTTCCGAAAGCGTCTTTGGGATGGGCGAGTCGGTTCCGATCCCTTGAACCTTTCGAACGCACTCTTCAAGTAACTGACATACACTTGTTCTTTCCTCCAGAGAGTAAGAACTCACGAGCCCTTCGATCTCGATCAAGATGCGTCGAAGGTGTTGGATGGAACCGACCGCCTCCATGTTTAAGCTGCCTTCTTAACGAAGACCCAGTTTGTTTTGGTCTCCTGATCTCGGTACAGGTGAATCTCGACCGGGGTCGGCTTCATCTTGTACGTGAACGTGTACTTGAACTGCTCGTTCAGGTTCCCATTGGAGACGCCCTCTTTGAACTTGCCAAAGAAGAGGCGGTTGTTGGTGCAAGGGGCAACCTGCGTAAAGAACGATCGTCCTTCTGCATGAGAGGGCTCCACGCCGGCCATGTCTGCCTCATACCGGTTGTAGAGGAGGATGTTGCCGTTGTCGTCTACTTTGACGATGCCGTAATCTTGCGAATCGGCCATTTCCCGGGTCACGTTGCCCGGTCGGTTGATGATTGAAGTGTCTACAAAGCTCATTGGTTCTCTTGTTTCCTGCTTTTGGGTCTAGTTCTTCCGCGCATAAAGCTGCTCGAGAAGTCGAATCTTTTCTTGGATTTCTCCAACGATCTCGGGTACCGATCGGCCCGGGAATGCCGATTCCAGCTCTTCTCGCTCGGAATAGAGCGATGCCAACTGCTGGGAGAACGACGTTGTCACGGGGTCGGCGTCTGCGGTGGCGCCGGTTCGTCGATAGAGTTCTGCCTGGGCCAGTTCGATTATCTGGTCTGTGGTGAGTCCGGGGAGGGCGGCCTCCATTTTGGACTTCTCCTCAAGTAGCTGATCTACTTGCTCGGAGATGAGATCATCGAGTTGTCCCTGCACACTGCGGGTCAAGTCGATAAATCCCTTCACATCTAGACCAGGAAATGCCACAGAAAGATGCTCTTTCTCACGGTAGAGCTCCGCAAGTTGCTCTTCCATGCTGATGATGGTTTCCATACGGTTCCTCGTCTTTCCACTGCCACTTGCAATGGTCCAACAGGTAACTCTTTGGAGGGACGCTGATATATCTTCAGGGGAAATTGAACAAGTTCACACATTTCGTAAAAATGGTCAATGAACAGACTTCTCGATGCCTTGTTAAGTTCAAAACGACCGTTTTCACCGGGTTGGCTCCCTTCGATCATCTACGGCCCACTTACCAAGTGGGCGGTACCCGCAATGATGTTTTTTCGCCGGGTCGTTCTGGACTGATATGTCCAGCCGACAAGCCGGTGAGAATCAAAGACCAGACTTTAAGTGCGATCTTTTTACCGAAACAGCTTGGTAATGAGTAATTGCAAGCTCGTCAAGAACTGACAAAAAAGTGATTAGCAGAAATACATCTGCTAATCACTAATTCCCGTAGCCAATAATGCTTTTGTTTATCAAAACTTGAACCTGTTTAAGCCGATTGATTATCAGCCCCAGGCTCTATTTGCCGTCAGAGAAACTCGGCTAGTGCAAATACCAGCGGCGCATTCCAGTTGATGGCGTTCTCGTTCGTTCGGTAGCTTGCCTCTTCGTCGTACCACTCACGAGCCGGAGGTGTTTTCCCATCGGCATTGGGACCGCCAACGAGTAGCCCTGGCCATGGCTCGTCGATTCCGTCCGCTCCGGAGGGTCGGTGGTGGGGTCGCTTAGCCCACTTGGTGCCGACGTGCGTGACATAACTGGTGCCCCACAGATTTCGCCCCAACAGGTGGTGCAAACAGTCGAGAGCGGCTTGTCGATAAGCGGGCTTCTGGTGGACCGAATACGCCATTTGCAGCACAAGCGCGTAGTTGGCGATCACGCCGTTGCTGCCCCAGTAGTATTCGCCCGACTTGAGCGGCATGAGATAGCCGTTCGCCTTGACCCGGGCGGTGACCGCATCTGCGGCGGTTTCGAGTCCCTTCTTCACCGTTTCTTGGTAGGCCTTGTCGACAGGCTTGTCCTTGATCTGGGCATAGGCCATCAGGGCAAGCGGTCGCAGTTCGGGCCAGCCCGGGGCAGGAGTGTCGCTAAACGTGTCGTTCCACTCCTTCGCAGTCTTCAAGAACAGGTCGTGATAGGCGGTGTTTCCGGTGGTGCGATACAGTTCCACCGCTGCCCAGAGGAACTCGTCTTTGGCGTTACCGTCACCATATCCGCCCGTTCCAATTCCTTGCGGGTTGTTTTGGTAAAGCTCGTTCGGATGGAGTTGGCACCAAGCGAACGCCTTCTTTGATGCGTCAAGACACTTCGCCGCGTACGCCGGGTCGTAACTCTTGAACACCCGGGCTCCAATGGCCGCAACGGCGGCAAGATCGGCGGTAGCGGTGGTGTTTTTGTACGGCGCCTTCCCTGTCCCGATCACAAGAACATCCGCCTTGTCTTGATCGGGCATCACGAATCCAGTGAACTGAGCGGTCGTGGCTTTGTGCCAAGCTCCCCCGTCCTCGTCTTGCATCTTCAGCATCCAGTCCAGGTTCCACTTGACCTCGCTGAGGAAGTCGGGGAGTTTGTACTTGCCGGTCTCCGGGATGTCCAACTTAATGCCTTTGAGCTTCGCAGAGTTGCGCTCGAACGCAAGGAGCATGGTTCCGGTGGTGATGCCGGAGTTGACGGTGTACTTGCCATAGTCCCCCGCGTCGTACCACCCGCCAGAGACGTCCCTCGTTCCGGTTTTCCCGCTGGACGTGTGATATTTGCCGATGGCGGTGTGGCCCGCTTTGAACTTGTACTGAGGGAAATCGGGGCCAAGGTCGACATCGATTCCACTTCTGAGGCCTGTGAAACTGCGAACGGCCAGGCGAAAGGCCTTGGAAAACACTTTGTCGCCAATGGAGAAGGCAAAGGTCTCGCCCACGCCTTCGACGACCACCTTGTATTCGCCGGGGGTCTTCAGGCTAGAAAAGTCGAAATGAGAGACGATATCGCCGGAATCAGCATCCTTCACGGGCGCGGATCCCTCGACCCGAAGCACGGGCCTGCCCGTTACGGCGTTGACAACATTCGCAACCAGGCTCGAGACACCCTTTCCGGACGGAACCGTCGCAACGGCAATTTTGGTCTCGAATGGCAAAAATCCGACCTGACAGGTCTTAACGGCGGGAATAGGACCACTCCCTTGAACGGTTTCCTTTTGTGCTTGCATGGGCGTCGCGGTGGATGGCGAGGCCGTCGCAAGCGCTAGCATCGTCATCGAAACTAGGTACATCGTTCTATCTTATCAAAGATTTCGAGATCGTAGCGAACCTGAATCCATCCAGTCAACAACCGAAACGAACGAGGTGGACGATTGTTGACCGACCTCCGTAGAATTTGCGAGAGGTAATCTGAGAAAGCTTATGGCACTCGCGCTGAATCGAGAGAACTACATCCTGCACAAGGTTCACTCGCTCACCGGAATCATCCCGGTCGGCTACTACATGGTCCAGCACCTAGCGCTGAACACTTTTTCGCTAGGTGGACGAGAGAAGTTCGACGGGGTCATCAACTTCTTCGAGGGGATTCCGAAGCACATGCTGCTCACCCTGGAAGTTTTTGCGATCTGGATTCCGCTTGCGTTCCACGCGATCTACGGCTTGTTCATTGCCAACCGAGGCCAGCAGAACTACTTCAGCACGAAGTACAAGTGGTCGCAAAACTTGATGTACTCGTCCCAGCGATGGTCGGGCATCTTCATCTTTTTCTTCCTCTGCTATCACGTCACCACCACCACGGGTCGCAAGTATTTCAACAATGATGCCGAGCTGATCAAGTTCGATGCGTGGCACGAGTTGTTGACTTCGCAGCCGGTGATTGTCGTCGTGTACGCTCTGGGCGTTCTCACCGCGAGCTACCACCTTGCTTATGGCATCTGGAACTTCTGCATCCGCTGGGGCATCACCATCAGCGATTCGGCTCAGGTTCGAATTCAGAAATTTGCGGCGGCCGCATTCGTGGGTCTGACTCTGATGGGCTGGCTTGCACTGTTCGGATTCATCAAAGGCGACAAAACTCCGGTGGCGGCTAAAGAGGCTCCGGCGGTCGAAACCCAAATCTAGTCGAACGATTCAGCAAACAACCAGAGCGGCGATCCTGCGAAACAGGGATCGCCGCTCTTTTTTGTTGTCGTCCCTCAGACGAAGAGGGTGGGCGTGCCGCCCGTATGCCAGAAACACACTCGACCATCGATCTCGCCATTCTTTGCCATCTGTAGAAGGCCCGCAAACGCTTTGCCAGAGTAGATCGGGTCTAGGAAGATTCCTTCCCGGCGTGCCAGGTACTCAATGGCTCGGTTGCCTTGCTCGCTCGGAATGCCGTAACCATCGCCCACAAAACGCAGATCGAACCGAAAGTCTTTCGCGGTTAAGCCCTTTTGCTCTTCGAGCAGTTCATCGAGGCTTCCGGCGAGCGTAACAAACTCATGAATGAGTTCCGGCTCGGGATCGCACGCGACACCGATATACCGGGTGGGCGTTTTGTGATAACCGTACTGCAGGCCGGTTTGGGTGCTTCCGCTGCTGCTGGCAGAAACAACGAAATCGAACGGTTCCGCTTGTCGCCACAGCTCCAGGGAGGCTCGATAGAAGGCGTAGGCTCCTAGGGTGGTGGATCCACCAACCGGAATCGAGTAAACGTTGAATCCGTCGTCTTTGTACCGTTGAACCAGTTCTTGTTGACGCTCGAAGAGTTCATCCCAGGTGCCGTTCGGGACAACTTCAATTTCTGCCCCCACAATGCGATCAATGGTCAAGTTGCCGCCTTTCGATTTCAACGCCTTTGCCATGATCTCCGGAGTGGGAGGCTCGCCTTCGTAAGGGAGTTGCATCGCGACAACCGCACACTTGATCCCCAACATCGCGCAGCCGACAGCAAGCTGCCGAATGAAGTTGGACTGGGCAGAACCGCAAGTCACCACAACCTCGGCGCCCTTCTGTTGGGCATCCGCAAGCAGAAATTCGAGCTTGCGACCCTTGTTTCCGCCCAAGGCAAATCCGGTGAGATCGTCGCGCTTGATCCACAGATCAATACCAAGGTCTTCCGAGACTCGCGGCAGACGATGCAGGGGGGTGGGAGCGGTGATCAGGGAAATGCGAGCAGGTTCAACCAAAGCACTTTTATTTTGCCCGATAGTGACTGACCGGGTTTGCCCCTGAAGCAGACTGCGTCCGATCTGCCAAAATGAGCAGTGCCCGAGACTCTGAAAGCCCAAGAGCAAGGCAAGAAGCGAAAATCCAAGCTGCTTTGGATTGTTCTTGCATCGCTGGTGTTCGTTCTCGTGGTCGGGGTGATGAGTCCGGCAGGAAACGCTCTGCGCGATCTCCTGAGCGCAGGAGTGCTCGACAACACGGAAGGGAAAACTCGGTACGAGGGCGACACCGAAGATCGGTTACGAGCCATCTTTACCGCCGCTTCTCAGTATCATCGGTCCGAGCAGATGTTTCCGCCTGCCGCGGGCTGGATGGACGATCTTCGCTTGCGCATGAAGACCGCCGATTTGAAGTCTGGCGATGAAGTCAAGAAACTGATTCGCCCGGACTTAGAGACCTCGGAAGAGTTCAAAAACAAGACCCCCAAGGTTTCTGGATTCGCCATGAACGCGGCGATTGCGGGCAAGTACGACAAAGACCTGAAGGATCCCGCAACCATCCTTTTCTTTGAAAGCAAAGAAACCGCCTGGAACCAGGTGGGTGACCCTAAAGCAGATGGTGTTGCCAACGGGTGGGCTGTGAATCTGAAGGGCGACTTGGTTCGCTTGCCGTAATCGTTGAACCCTTAACGTTGGCGCCCTTTGGGGGCGGTATTCTCTCAAGTGTCTCCAATCAATGCTGATTTGGGACTTCACTTTCCTTTTCCCGACAAGAAAAGGCTTTCAACGTAGAAAGAACCATGAATCCTATGTCGACCCTTGCGAACAATTCCATCGTAAAACTCGACTTCCTGAAGCTGATGCTTCTCAGCCGGGAAGGCGATCGACGGGAGGGCATCCTCCTCCGCCAGAGTAAAGGCTGGTTCCAGGTGAGCGGCATGGGCCACGAAGCTCTCGGTGCGATGGCGCACTGTTTGCAGCCTCAAGATTACGTCTTCCCCTACTATCGCGATCGAGCACTGATGCTGGCGCGAGGACTTTCTAATTTCGATCTGGCGCTTGCCTACTTTGCCAAGAAGGATTCCAGCAGCGGCGGACGCCAAATGCCCGGCCACTACTCTAGCCGGGAGCACAACGTTTTCAGTGTTTGCACCCCCACGGGCGGCGGATTGTTACCCGCTTGCGGAACCGCCTGGGCAATGAAATTGGACGGCTCGGATGGAGTCGCGCTGGCAACTATCGGCGACGCGGCATCTCGTCAAGGCGAGTTCTTTGAAGCGTGGGCGTTCGCTTTGCAAGAGAAACTTCCGGTCATCTTCGTAGTCGAGGATAACAAGTACGGCATCTCGACTCCCACGGGCAAGTTCCTTCCCTTCCATTTGGGCATGCTGGACGAGAGTTCCTATGTAAAGATCGACGGTCGGCGGGTGGATACTGTGCTCGAAGCGACTGCTCAAGCCGTAGCAAAGGCCCGAGCGGGCGAGGGTCCGACGCTCATTTGGATGGACATCGACCGACTTTCCAGCCACACCAGTTCGGACGACCATCGGGTTTATCGCGACCTAAAGGACATCGAAGAGATGCAGCATCGCGACCCGATTCGCCTACTTGCTGAGGAACTCATTGCTGCAGGCGAGCTCACCGAGGCGCAGTGGCAAGAGATGCAAGACGAGGTGGTTCGCATTGTTGACGAGGACTACCTGAAGGCCGAAAAAGCGGCTGATCCTGACCCGTCTGAGGTGATGAAAGATTGCTGGGGCGATGAGGTTGCCGCAACGAAGCCCCCGATTCAGCCGGGCCGACAGACCATGGTCGCCTCCATCAACCAGACCTTCAAGAAGGCTCTGGAGGACGATGGCAAGGTCGTCTTCTTTGGCGAGGACATTGAAGATCCCAAGGGTGGCGTTTTCGGTATCACCAAGGGGCTCAGCGAGGCGTTTCCCAAGCAGGTTTTCAACTCTCCCCTTGCGGAGGCGACCATTATGGGTGTCGCCGTTGGCATGGCGGCTTACGGCTGGAAGCCCGTTTTTGAACTCCAGTTCATCGACTTCATCGCTCCGGCCTGGAACCAGATCACCACGAACATGAGCACCACTCGCTGGCGAACATACGGCGAATGGAAGACTCCGCTGGTGGTTTACGCTCCTTACGGTGCATATCTTCCGGGTGGCTCGCTCTGGCACTCGCAGAGCAACGAGGCATCTTTGGCGCACGTCCCCGGTCTGAAGGTGGCGATTCCGTCCACCCCCGAAGACGCCGCGGGTCTGCTGTGGTCGGCGATTCACGGAGACGATCCCGCGTTTGTTCTGATTCCGAAGCACATCTTCCGTAAGCAGGTAGATGTTGCCAACGTCGAGCCCGTTCCGTTTGGCAAGGCTCGAATCGTCAAACCAGGTGCGGACATCACCCTGGTGACTTACGGCAACACGATTGAACTTGCTGAGGAAGCGGCCGCAAAGTCGGGCTACTCGGTAGAGATCATCGACCTTCGCAGCATCGTTCCTTGCGACTACGACACGATCACCCAATCGCTTGAGAAGACGGGTCGATTGGTGGTTCTGCACGAGGACACGAAGACCTGCGGATTCGGGCAATCGGTGATCGCAGAGGTCACTTCGACTCCGGAGCGCTTCAACCTTTTGCTCGCGCCGCCCCAGCTCGTTTGCCGAGACGATGTTCACATCGGCTACAACCCGATTTACGAATACGCGGCACTGCCCGATATCGACCGAGTCATCGACGCCTTGAACGTTGTGATGGAGTAGGAATCGAAACAATAACGGGGAGCCGACCGGCTCCCCGTTTTTTGTCTCTCCGACCGTCGACTTTAGTCGAGGCGCACCGGAGGCTTTTCGGGCATCGTCTTCTTAACGATCGTGCTGTTCTTTTCCCAGGCTAGGTCTTGGAGATACTGCACCAGCCGATCCGGATCATCAAAGAGGCCCTTCATGATTCCGAGGTCTTCACGCAGTTTTTCCACCTCGAGAGCACGCATGTTTGCCACAGACCGGATCTTCCTGTGACTAGTCTCATTGAGATCCTCGCCTTCATAAACCAACTCTTCGTTCAGTTTTTCACCCGGGCGAATTCCCGTGAACTTGATCTCGATATCTTGTCCGGGCACCAATTCATGCATTCGAATCAGCTCGGTGGCTAGGTCCAGAATCTTGACCGGCTCGCCCATGTCCAGAATGAAAACCTCGCCTCGGCTTCCCATTGCGCCCGCCTGGAGAACCAGTTGAACGGCCTCCGGGATGGTCATGAAGAACCGGGTCATGTCTTTGTGGGTGACCGTCACCGGGCCACCACGTCGGATCTGCGCGGTGAGCAGTGGAATGAGCGACCCTCGGCTTCCTAGTACGTTTCCAAATCGAACCGCTGCGAACTGGACGTCGGAGGACTGGCCGTAAGCGCTCACGATCATTTCGCACACGCGCTTCGTGGCGCCCATGATGCTGCTCGGTTTGACCGCCTTGTCGGTAGAGATCAGAATGAACTTCTTGACCTCGAACTGAACCGAAAGCTCGGCAAGGTTGAACGTGCCCTGGATGTTATTGAGGATCGCCTCGCGAGGATTTCGCTCCATGAGCGGGACGTGCTTGTGAGCCGCCGCGTGGAAGATGACCGTCGGCCGATGCTTCCGGAACACTTGCTCCATCGCCACAAGATCGCGAACGTCGGCGATTACGGAACTTGGCACAAGACCCGTGGTTTGAATCAGCTCCTGCTCGATCTCGTAAATGCTGTTTTCGCCTTTGCCAACGATCGTAAGGCTCGCCGGGGACATCATGGCGATCTGTCGACAGAGTTCGCTACCGATAGAGCCCCCTGCACCTGTCACCAAAATGTGCTCACCCGCCAGGTAGCGTCCCACCTCTTCGAGGTTTGTTTGGACCGCTTCCCTACGAAGCAAATCTTGAATTTCGATCCCACGAATCTGCGGGATGAGGGATTTAACGGGGTTGGTCACAATGTCCCAAACAGCCGGGAGGGTGCGAATTCGGACTTGGCACTCTGTGGCGAGATCGAAAATCCTTCGAATGCAATCGCCCTTTACAGAGGGCATCGCGATGACCAGTTGTTCAACACGATGCTCCTTCACCAAAGTCGGAATATCCTGAGTGGTGCCCAAAACGGGTACGCCGTGCATCTGCATCGCCTGCTTCGACGGATCATCGTCAACGAACCCTACGATATGGATGGAAGAGTGAGGGGCCCGCTGAATTTCGCGCAGAAGCATCTCGCCCGAGTCTCCGGCACCCGCAACCAGGGTTCTCCACTTTTGGGTGGGACTTGATACGCGTTTGGCCGCGAGCAGGGCGGTGCGTCTTTGCCACAAACGAAGTGCCACCAGTCCGGTTGCGGCAAAGAACGTGTAGAGAATGACGACGACCAGTTCGTGATTTAATGTGTCTCGCCGAGTCGCTAGAAGCACCAGTAACGCAAAAACACATTGGCCGATCATCGCCGCGCCGATGTTGACGACATCGTAGAGGCCGAAGTACTTGGGCTTGGCGACATATCGACCACGCCAAGCTAAAAGTGCCACGCCGGTAACAGAAAGGAGAAGCCCCCGCCCGATTACCCGCTCGATTCGATACTCTACTTGCCCTGAGAGATACAGTAAAACAGAGGCGAAAACAAACGCGGCAATAAGGACGCCCGCGTCGAGCATCATCGTTCGGATGTTTAACGTTCCTGCCAGAAAGCCTGACGTTCGCTTGCGACTAGATTCAATCTCCTTCAAAATCACACTTCCAAAAAAAACGGCTTCAAAAAGAGCACAAACGGGCTGCTAAATGCAGAATTGCGGCACCTCTAGTGGGTGCTTAGCTACCCGTAAATTATACAGCTTTACTTGCGGTTGCCTCTTGGTTTTCGGTTCGCCAGGGAACACGGCGGTTAGCCTCCGGACCCCACCGCAAGTGGATCCCCCCCTATTCACTGCCATTGAATCATCCCATAATACGAATTCGTCATGGACGTCGCGGTTTTGGGTGCAGGCAGTTGGGGAACGGCGATCGCCATCCTCCTTGCCAGGAACGGATTAGAAGTCGGTCTTTTCGGTCGTAATGAGGAAGAGATTGCCTTCATGCGCTCTAATCGCGAAAACGTTCACTATCTCCCCGGCTTCGCCATCCCGAAAGGAGTCGAGTTCTTGCCCCTGCACCAGGCGACTTCGGCTTCGATGACGGTCGTCGCCGTACCCTCCGGCGCAGTGCGCGAGGTCATCCAGCACTTAGACGGCGATCATCCTCTTTTTGTTCTTGCCAGCAAAGGAATGGAAAACACCACCGGACTCTTACCGGCCGAGGTGGTTCAAGAGGTGCATCCTGGTAGTGAAGTCGCGGTGATCTCGGGTCCAAACCTAGCAGTCGAGATCGTTCGCGGCATTCCCACGGCGGCCATTGCGGCCTGCGCGGATCCGATTTATGCCGACCGCGTTCGATCGGCTTTCATGTGCGGCTCGTATCGCGTTTACTGCTCTTCGGATGTGATCGGCGTGGAAGTGGCGGGTGCATTGAAGAACGTCATTGCCATCGGAGGCGGCATCAGCGATGGTCTTGGGTTTGGAAACAACACAAAGGGCGCGCTAGTTGCTCGGGGACTCAAGGAGATGATCGCTTACGGCCTATCCGTCGGAGGTCGACTTGAAACCTTCCTGGGCATCGCGGGGGTCGGTGACTTGTTCGCGACAGCAAGCAGTCAGCTCAGTCGAAACTATCGACTGGGTTATGCGATCGGGCAAGGTCAAGATTTAAGGGCGGCGCTTCGAGAGATCGGTCAGGTTGCCGAAGGAGTGAGCACGGCGGAAGCGGTGATGGCCCTTGCTCGACGCAGGGGCGTTCCGATGCCCGTGTTCGAAGCGATCGACGGCGTGTTGCGAGGTCGAATCCCCGCCGGCAAGGCCGTTAACATGCTCATGGAGCGGATGACTCGCGACGAGGGATTAGAGTCGCTGACGCGTAACGAAGAAGGTTAGGTTCTACAACCCGAGAGCATCCTTCATCAAAGGGTGATTGAACATCTTCTCGTGGTCGTGATCGACCCCTTCTGCCACAACACGCTTCCAACCGAAGGTCCAACCCTTTTCCGCGGCTACCGACTTACCGAGGTCGAAACAAGCCGATGCTCTCTGATATCGACCCGGACCCTGGCGCATCGCCTCCGGGCTTGCATCGAAGTATTCGTCGGGCTTGTTGTCGGCCGAGCCGGAGTAGAGGACTAGCGGCAGAGCAAGATATCTTTTCAGCGTCTCTTGATCGGCGACTTCTTTCGGGAGAGCGCCATACCCATAGCTGAACTCCCAGTCGAAGGTCGGGAAGATGAGCGAACCGGGGTTCGCGGCGATGATTCTCTGTAAGCCGGGTGCCCGATCGAAGAAGGGCGACAAAGCGGCCATGCGGTCCACAAATTGGCCCCCCGCCGAGTGTCCCATGAGCCAATACGGCATGAAGGGATCCCCTTCTCCCTTTCGAACTTGATTGATGATGGTGGGCACCATTGCGTAGGTCCACTCCACACGCAATCGCGTGGAGCCATCCCGATTGAGAACTCCTCCGCGCTGGTATCGCCAACTGGGGAATCGCTTCTCGTCGAACATCGGGGCGATGACCATTGCCCCGTACTTCTCCGCCATTTCAATCGAGTGGTCGCGATACTCTTCTGCGTTGCGAAGGGTGCCGTGGAAGACCACGAACATCCGCTCTTTTCGATAGGTGCTTGGGCGATATCCAAACACTTCCACGCTCGTGCCTCGCTCTACCTCGATCGTCGTTCGGAACGCTCCCGGAGTGAAGGTGTTCTGACTCGTGGGTGGCGCGGTGCCGCTCACGAGAAGCGCGAGCAAAGAGGTGGAGGTTAGTATCGACATGGGCGAACTAACTTTAGCCAGTCTTGATAAATTAGCGAAGCCCACTGCATTGAAACGAGTCGCAGAGTCCACTCCGATCTCCGCAATAGACTTGGCCACGTCCAACATGTGCGGTACTCGATCCCCGTCTCTGAGGATTCCTCTGCATGGGTCGAAATGAAAGTCCTAGAGCCAAAATCAAGCGTCGGCTCCTAGGACTTGGTCTTTGACCTATCAAAGATCGATCAGTTTTGCAAGGGTAGCGTCAAACCGGTACCGATGAAGTTTGTCGGCGGCCACAAACTCGAACTCGATTACACCGCGAAGATCAGCGTTTCGCCACCGATGGCTGACTATCACGTCGTCGCTCTCGACGTCCGCGCCATCGAAGTGAATCTCCTCCCCGTCATTGTTCACGCTGAAAATTCCGTGAAGAGTATGTTCACCATCGTCTTCGGAGAAGACGAACTCGAACCAAGTTCGGCCCTCGTTGATTCCGCAGTCAAACTCCGAGACCACTGGTCGCTTCGGGGTTTGCTTGCCGTCGATTTTGTGGCTTGCTTGCCACCGTTCACCTTTTTTAAGTTGCGTTCCAAGACGCAAGACAATTGCTACGATGTTCATGATTTTTTCCTTGTTTGCGGGACCGGTCTTCCGATTCAGCCGGCGATGTCGACAATCTGTTTGTAAATGCTCTCTTGAACCTTTCGGTCCTCCCAGTAATGCATGTGTGCGAACGGCGTTAAGCTCTGAGGGAAAGGACCAACATTAACTTGGAAGTCCTCAACCAGGTCCTGGTAGCCAGCGGAGAGAGTTCTCAGTGGAAAACCTAGAACGTCGTCCTTGTCATAAAAATTCAACCAACGAAAACTCACGGTGGGCTTGTTAATGGGGACGATGTCTTTCTCAGCGAGGGCGGCCACGAAGACGGGAATATTGCATCCGAACGTCATCAGACGTTCGAGTGACTTCAGCCGAATGAACTCCATCTGGTCGTCCGAGGCTCCAAGACGCTGCTGAAGGGCCACTGGATCGCTCCAGATCCCCGCGGCCTTTTCGGTCGGCTGAGAGGCATCCCAGATGTAGTTAGAGATGACTTGACACCCCAAAGAGTGCGCGAGGATGATCACAGGGCTCGAACTCGATTCAAGACTTTGCTGGGAGTCAAGCAAGGTCTTTGCGATCTCAAACTGCGCTTTGTAGTAAGGGCTGCGTTCAGAGGACCGGCGCGCTTCTATCGCCACCGCGTCGGCAAGACTGTACATTACGAACTCTCTTAATCCTTTCCAGTTGAGGTCCACCGTCGCCAACATTTCGCCGAATACGGCGTCCTCCCTCTCTTGGATATCTCCATCGTAGAAGACCGATTTCAACGTCACGTCACCTTGGTCATTTCCAAGCTTTTCGCGCAGGTCTTGGAACAGCTGAGACGCATAATCTCTGTCTGTTTTTCCCATCCCATGGAGCGTCAAGACCGCGACTCTTCTGTTCATGTAAACACCGTAATCCAGCTTTTACAAAGATCCAAAAGAAATCACTTACCCTTAACAAAATGGAAATAAATCCCAAGCAATGTTGTGACCTTCAGTCACCAAATTGACCGGTGCCCCTTCCATAAATGGGTTACCCTCGTCTTTGGGCGGGCTACGTGAATCCTAACCTGCGTCGAGTTTTCAACCCGAAGGCTTCCCGCCACTGCGAATGAGCCCCAACCGGTATTCTCTTGGTCGATGATCGACCGCTATACGACCCCCGCGATGAACGCGATTTGGAGCCGACAGGCCAAGTACGAACGCTGGAAAGAAGTGGAAGTCGCCATCTGCGAAGGGTGGGCGGAAGAGAAAGTTATCCCGATCGAAGACCTCGTTGAGATTCAGCAAAAGTCGACCTTCACGCTGGACCGTTGCGATGAGCTTGAGAAAGAGACCCGGCACGATCTGGTCGCTTTCGTGCGGAACCTGGAAGAGAATGTTGGGCCTGCGGGTCGGTGGATTCACTTCGGAGTCACCAGTTACGACGTCATCGATACGGCCCTGGGCATGATGCTTCGCGATTCCTGCGACGTGCTCCTGGATTCGGCGCGGGCGCTGCGAGAGGTGATTGAAGACCTCGCAGAGAAGCACGAGGATCTGGCCGAGATCGGACGGACCCACGGCATTCACGCCGAACCGATCACCTTCGGATTCAAGTGCGCCAACTGGCTTGCCGAACTGGATCGAAACATTTCGCGAATCGCAGCCGCCAAGACAGATATCTCCTACGGCAAGATTTCAGGCGCGGTGGGAATTCACGCCATTGTGGAACCGGAGATGGAAACTCGGGTGCTGAGCAAACTCGGCCTGAAATCGGAGCCCGCCAGCACGCAGATCGTCAACCGAGACAAGCATGCCCACTTGCTCAACTGCCTGGCTCTCATGGGTGCGGGGCTGGAACGAATTGCCACGGAGCTTCGAAACCTACAACGAACCGAGATTCTGGAGGTTCAAGAGGCTTTCGCGGCCGGACAAACGGGATCGAGCGCGATGCCGCACAAACGCAATCCTTGGAATAGCGAAACCGTTTGCGGACTCGCTCGCCTGCTCAGAGCCAACGCCCACGCGATGCTCGAATCGGTTTCGACCTGGCACGAGCGCGACCTGACGAACTCGAGTCTTGAGCGCGTGATCTTCCCCGACTCGTTCCACCTCGCCGACTTCATGCTGAAGCGAATCACCACCATTCTTCGCGGACTCGTGGTCTTCCCAGAGAACATGAAGGCGAACCTCCGAAAGATGGGCGACCTTGTGTTCAGCGAGCACTTGATGGTGACGCTTGTTGGCAAGGGACTTAGCCGAGCCGCAGCGTATAAGGTGGCTCAGCGCAACGCGGCAATGGCGTGGGAAGGTCACGACTTCAAGACCTGTGTGGAGAACGACCCTGACGTGAAGGCGAACCTCAGTAAGGAAGAAGTCGCCCATATCTTCAGTCTCGATCATCACCTTCGCAACGCGGGTCACACGCTCAAGGCGGTTCGAGCGGCGCGAGTGGTCGAGTAACGGGTGCCATGTGTGCCCGGTTCCAACTGGCAGCCGATTCTCAAGCGCTCATTGACGCTTTCGGGTTGCCATTCGAGCCGGGCATAGCCCCACGACAAGAGATCTTCCCTACCGACCCCGTTCTGGTGGTCGCTTCAATGCACAAGAACGTGGTTGCCACGCACATGCGGTGGGGCTACACGCCATCTTGGTCGAAGGTGGACCTGGGTGCCAAGCTCATCAACGCCCGATCTGAAACCTTGTCGGAGCGAAACACCTTTCGGCACTCCTTTGCACGCCGGCGATGCTTACTCCCGGCGAGCGCCTACTTTGAATGGCGCCTTGAGAATCGAGAGGTCCTCGCTTCGTTCCAGCCCGATCTATTTGGAGAAGGTCATACGGTTTTGAAGAAGGTAAAGCAGAAGTATCGGTTCGAGCGGGCCGATACCAAGCTGTTCATGTTCGCCGGCGTTTGGGATACGTGGATCGCCGCCGACGGAACTGAGCTAGACACTGTCGCGATTCTGACGTGCAACCCAAACTACGTCGCGGCGAAGTATCACCACCGAATGCCTGTGATGCTCGACCCGGAGAATCACGATCTTTGGCTCGACGAGCGAGTCAACTCAGACGAGAGACTGCAACATCTGCTTCGACCCGTAGATGCGGGCCTTATCAAAGTGTTCGCCGCTTAAGCTTTCTTCTTGCGTACCAGGCTATCGGCAAGCACGCCGAGCAGGATGACCACGCCCATCACCGCAAACTCCAAAGAGGACGGGATCTTGAGCAGGTTTACCATGTTTCGAAGCGCTTGAAGCAGGGCGGTACCGAGCAGGATTCCGATGATGGAACCCTCTCCGCCGCGTAGCGAACATCCGCCCAGAACAGCGGCGGCAATGGCGTAAAGCTCATAAAAGTTGCCGTGCGCGGAAGGCGAGATGGAATTGGTGTAGAAGCCCAAGAGAACCGAAGCGAGTCCGGCAAGAAGGCTACAGAGCACGTAAGCGATCGTGATGATTCGCGCGCTCGGAATACCCGCATATCTCGCCGCCTCTTCGTTGGCGCCCACTGCAAAAAGGTAGCGACCAAAGGACGTGCGGTGCAACACGAAGAACATGATCGTCGCGACGACAAACAGAACCCAAAGCGGGTTCGGTACGCCGAGAAATGCTCCGGTGGAAAGCTGCTTCAGCCACTCAAACCCTTCCGCCTTACCGAATCCCAGGGTGTTATCGTTCGCGATGTAACGAGCAAGGCCCCGGTAAAGAAGTAGGCCGCAGAGGGTGACAATAAATGGCTGCATCTTTACCTTCGTGATGAGGGTGCCATGCGCGAGTCCAATTCCGGCGGCGAGGAACATGACGCCAAAGAACGCCAGAGCTGGTGGCAAGCCGGATTTGGTGAGCCAGATGCTGAACATCACGCCCAGTAACGCGAAGAGAGAGCCCACGGAGAGATCGATTCCGCCCGTGATGATGACCAGACCCAAACCGATGCTGAAAATGCCGTAAATGCCGATGAGGTTGCCCGTGTTCTGCAGGTTGTTCGGGCTGATGAAGTTGGGGTTGATGGTGGCGCTGATCGCCACCAAAAGAATGAGGAGGATCGCGATTCCGAGTTCTTTACCGACCAGCGATTTGAGCTTTGCAGTCATTTAGAGTTGACCTCCGACCGCCAAAGTCATGACCTGTTCTTCCGTTGCGGAGTTGCCCTCTAGAATCCCCATAATCTGTCCTTCTCGCATAACCGCCACCCGATCACTCATCGCCAAAACCTCTTCCATATCACTAGAAATCATCAAGATCGCAATCCCCTCGTCGGTAAGTTTGCGCATCTGCGAGTAAATCTCTGCCTTCGCTCCAACGTCGATTCCGCGCGTTGGCTCGTCGAAGATCAACACCTTCGGACCTTTCATCAACCAGCGTCCAATGACCACTTTTTGCTGGTTCCCGCCAGAAAGCGTGCCGACCTTAGTTTCGATGGTGGCGGTCTTTACGCCAAGCTTCTCAACGGCTTCCTGAGCGTAGGCGGCTTCTTTCTCACCGTCGACCGAGAACCCTTTCTTCAGGTCCTTTAAAGAGGGCATGGAGACGTTCTGCTTAACGGAGAACGCCACCGTAATGCCCGCACCTCGTCGATCTTCTGGCACCAAGTAAATGCCCGCCTGAATGGCATCCTGGCTCGATCGCAATCGAACCTCTTTGCCATCGACTTTCAAGGACGGTTCTTTAGCGAAGCGATCAATGCCGAAGAGGGCTCTCGCCAGTTCCGAACGACCCGAGCCGACCAATCCCGCGACGCCAACAATTTCACCCGCCTTAATCTCCAGATCAACAACAGACTCTGGGAATCGTAGGGTGGCAGCCCCGGCTACAGAAAGCATGGTTGGCGCATCGGCCGGAATGGTGTGGGCGACCCGCTCACGTTTGATATCTCGACCCACCATGAGTCGAACCATTCCTTCGTGCGAAATTTCCTCTTTGCTCAGTCCGCCCGCATTGCGCCCGTCGCGCAGACCCACGACGCGGTCTGAAATCTCTTTCACCTCGTCCAGTCGGTGAGAAATGTATAAGATTCCAACCCCGTCTTTGCGCAGATCGCGAATGAGGTTGAGCAGTTGTTCGGTCTCTTCAACGGTGAGCGAACTGGTTGGTTCGTCCAGGACGAGAATTTTGACGTTCATCGAGAGCGCCCGGGCGATCTCGACGAGTTGACGCTCTGCCAGTGAAAGTCGACCCACGAGCGTGGTCGGGTCAATGCTAGAGCCGAGTCTTGCAAGAATGGCGCGCGTATCTTCCACCATCTTGCCTTCATTTAGGAAGGGACCCTTCTTTGGCTCGCGGCCAAGAAACACGTTTGCGGCGACGGTGAGATTCTCGAGAACGCTGAGTTCTTGGTAGATGACTCGCACGCCCTGAGTAAGGGCGTCCGCCGGAGTTTTGATCGAAACTTCTTTGCCTTCAATTGCAACGGTCCCGGCATCGGCGATGTAAACGCCGCCGAGGATTTTCATCAGCGTCGACTTGCCCGCTCCGTTTTCGCCGATGATGCTGAGCACCTCACCTGCTTCCAAACGAAGCGAAACGCCTTCCAGGGCAAGTACCCCTGGAAAGCGTTTGGTGACCCCGTTTATAGATAGCAACGAGGGATTCGACACGGTTACTTCTTGAGCTCGGCCAGCTTCTTGCTGAACTCTTCGACGTTCTCTTTGTTGATCGCCTGGGTCGGAACGATGATCTTTTTGTCGGCAGGAATAGCGCTCTTGTCGCCCTCAATGATCTTGGCGAGAAGCTTTGTAGCCTGGTAGCCAAACTCGAAAGGCTGCTGGACGATGGTGGAGAAGACGATGCCGTCTTTGACCGCGGCGAGCGTGTCTTCCTCTTCATCGAAGGCTACGATTTGGACCTTTCCTTCCTTCTTCGCTTCCTTCACAGCATTCACAATCGCCGGACCGTTGTAGCTCCAAAGACCTACGCAACCCGCTAGGTCGGGGGTGTTCACAAGCGCGTCGGCAACGTTCTGCTTGGCTCGAGCCGGATCGGTGTCGTCCGTTCGAAGATCAAGAATTTCGATCTTGGAGCCCTTGATGGCTTCCTTCAGACCTTCAAATCGCTCTTTGGCGTTTTGGGCGTCGGCTTTACCAACAAAAACCATGATCTTGCCGCCCTTGGGCAGAGCCTTCTTCAGCTCTTCACCCGCCATGCGACCCGCGGCGACGTTATCCGTGCCGAGGTAGCAGAGTCGGTTGCTGTCCGGCGCATCGCTGTCTTGGCAGATCAAAGAGGTCTTATCGGCGATCTTGTTCAGGTCTTCCACCTGGTTTGCCGGGTCGACCGGGCTAACCGCGATACCCATGGTGCCGTTTGCGACCAGATCCTCAAGAATCTGCTTCTGCGTAGCCGCATTGCCGTCTTGCGGCATTTTGAACTCGACTTGGAAGTTGGGAAGTTCGCCTGCAGCCTTTTCGGTACCTTTGCGCGCGATCGTCCAGAAGTCGGAAGCGTTATTGGTCACGAAGGCGATGGTTTGCTTCGTTGTCGATCGGTTAGGAGCGGGTGCTTCGGTTCCCTGTGCGGCATTCTCGCCGCCGCCCGAGTTGCAGCCTGCGAGGCCAAACAACGAAGCCACAACGATTCCGAGGAGCATGCCTCGGACAGTTAGAGCGGAATTGAGTTTCATCTTCGATTTCTCTCGGGTTCCAGATTACCAATCAAAATCTAATTTGTCGATAAATGAACATTCGTCTTTTTGAATGCTTATCACGATAAAGTGATGCTAAACGAAAACGGAAATCGCATCCGATGCTCTGCTCGCGTCTCGATTTAGCGCCCTACCTTGTAGAATCGCAAGATGAGACGCTCGCCATTTGCTCTCGCGCTGGCCGTTGTATTTGGTGCTTCGGCTTACGCAGGCACGCTCACCGCGCAGGTCGCCTTCCTTTCTGACCTTCCCGTTGTGCGGCAAGACCAGAAGCCTGCCGACGCCAAGCCCGCAGGTCCAAGAAAGATGACGGTTGAGGATTACAAGTCCTTTGAGCGTCTGTTGGGACCGCAAATCTCGAACGACGGTCGATGGCTGGCGTACGGGATAGCCCTCATCGATGGCGAGGGTCGCGTCACCATCCGCAACAACGACGGACCTGCCCGATGGGACTACGCCAATGGTGGTTCGTACCGGTTCTCAGACGATTCTAAATACGTAGCCGTCTTGATGAACCCACCTAAGAAAATGGTGGACCAAATGTTGGAGCAGGGTCGCCCGGTGCCGACCAAGTTGAGCGTTCGCATTCTCCCCGAGGGCACCGAGAAAGTTTTTGACGACGTGCGTTCTTTCCGCTTCTTGAAGGGTCGAAACACCTTGCTGGTGAATCGGCAGAGCGTGGATGGCGGTGGCGCGCCAGGTGGTCCTGGCGGCGGACCTGGCGGTCGAGGACCAAGCGGCCCTCCGGCGGCGGGTCCCTCAGATCTGGTTCTGATGACGCCACAAGGGGAAGAGCTGCTCGTACTCCCAAGCGTTACTCGCTCCATCTTGAACAAGGAAGAGACCCTTGCCCTCGCCGAAGTTCGAACCGGATCGGGCTACACGACTTTGCAACTGATCGATTTGAAAACGGCTCAGGTGAAGACGATCAAATCCGACAAGGATGCTCCGGTTGCCTTTGGTTGGGCAGAGGAAGTGGATGTTGCGTTCTATGCCATGCCCATTAAGAACGAGAAGAAGGCGGGCAACAACCACAAGCTAACGCGAGTGGAGGTTGGAAGCGACTTATCGCTCAAGTCCACCGATTTTGATCCCGCGAAGACGGCGGGCTTTCCGGAAGGAATGCGGATCAACGAAGCCGGCGGGGTGGACCTGTCTCCGGACGGCAAGAAGTTCGCGATCGGCCTTGTCCCTTGGGAAGACAAAGAGACCAACCGCACTCCGGATAAAGACAAACCGGGCGTCGAAGTTTGGAGCACCAACGACATCGACCCTATCCCGCTGCAGAAAATGCGCGCCAATCAGGCTCGCAGCACTTCGCTCACCTACGTTTGGGAAGCCGCAACGGGCAAGTTGATGAAGGCGACGACCTACGAGCTTTCTGCTGCCAAGAGGTTTGGAAACAACACACTTCTGACCAAAAACTTCGACAAATCGGTGAACGTTCGGTACGAGACGTATCGAAAACCAACCACGAACGGCGTCGAAAAGGCCGATATCGAAGTTGTCGACTTGGCGACGGGTGCGGTCAAGAAGGTGTTCCAAGGCTACGAACTCGGATTCTTCGGATCGGGTCGAATGGTCCCGAGTCCGGAGGGCAACTACGTAGCCCTCTACCACGAGAAGTACTGGTGGACGCTCAACCTTTCCACGGGCAAACTCACCAAGCTTGCACCCAAGGAGAAGGTGACCTTTGAGGACGCGGAAGACGATCACACCGTGGTCAACAAGTCTTCGGCAGCCTTCCCGCGATGGTTCGATGGCGACAAGGCTCTGGTGGTTTACGACCAGTTCGATGCTTGGATGGCGAACCCCGAGACGGGTGAGATGACTCGCCTGACTTCGGGTCGGAAAGATTCGGTGGAGTACCGACTGATGTTCCCGGAGGCGGGTTACCAGGACCTGCCTAAGGTGACGGATCGCCTCTACTTCGCCGCCTTTGATAAGGAGACCAAGCAAGAGGGATACGCCTTAAGCGACGGCAAGGGTGGCGTGAAGCCGCTATTCGGTGACGATGCCATCCTTGGCAACCTCATCAAAGCTAAAGATGGTGATCGGTACATGTTCACCATGTCTTCCTTTGACAAATCGCCCAACGTGTACATCACCAATGGCGAGTTCACCGCCGCAAAACCGGTCACCAAAACGAATCCTCAGCTGGGGGAGTACATGTGGGGCAAGCGGGTTGGCGTTTCGTTCAAGAGCAAGTGGGGCGTGAAGCTTCAAGGCACGCTCTACTACCCGGCCGATTACAAGCCGGGGACCAAGTATCCGATGGTGACCTACATTTACGAGCGGCTCAGCGACGAGCGCAACGCGTTCTTGTATCCATCCGAGTGGAGCGCCTACAACGAGCAGCACTTCATTCAGAACGGCTACTTCGTGTTCAAACCGGACATTGCTTACCGAGACAATCGACCGGGCGAATCGGCGTTGGAGTGTCTGGAGCCCGCGGTAGATACGGCTTTGAAGCTGGAGAAAGATATCGACTCGGCGAAGGTCGGATTGATCGGCCACTCGTGGGGTGCGTATCAAACCGCGTTCGTCACTAGCGTGAGCAAGAAGTTCGCAGTGGGTGCCTGTGGAGCACCGCTCACGGAGCTGACCTCCATGTACAACTCGTACTACTGGAACTCGGGCACTGCGAACGGGGTGCTCTTTGAGTCTGGTCAGGGTCGAATGAGGGTGCCGTTCTGGGAGGATCCGAAGGCGTACTTCGACAACTCTCCGGTTTGGCAATCCACGAAGCGACAGACGCCGATTCTGGTTGCCTTCGGCGATAAAGACGGCGCGGTCGACTGGTCGCAGGGCATCTTCTACTTCAACACCCTTCGACGGATGGGCAAAGAGATGGTGATGCTGGTGTACGCGGGTGAGAACCACGGTCTGGCTCGCCGACCGAACCAATTGGACTACGCCAAGCGACTCCGTCACTTCTTAGACGTTCACCTGAAGGGCACCAAAGCCGAGCCGTGGGTGAAGGATGGCGTGCCTTATTTGGATCAGGTGAAGTAGCCCGTTGTAGGTTCAAGAACCGGTGGAACCCCGCTCACGACATGTGGGAGCGGGGTTCCATTTGTTTTTCTGTCCCCCTTTTTTGGCGATGTCCCTTTTTTCATGTATTTTTCATTTACCGGTAAGGAACATATAGTTTGATCGTCTGATCAATGTCTTTAGGGGTGCTACGGGTCGCTGTATCTGATCGCCTCTAAGGGACCGTGCGTCATGCAGAAGTTAAATCTAAAAACAATTCTGCTTTGGATGGTTGCAACCATGGCAACCCTCCTAAGCGTCCTTGGGTGCGGCGGTGGATCCTCATCCTCTGGGACGGCTTCACTAGATCTTTTCATCACCGATGACCTCACCCCCGATTACTCGGGCGTGTGGGTGAAGGTGTACAAGGGATCGCTTGGGAAGTCTGACGGAAGCTCCACAACTGTCTTTGAAAGTGCTGAGGGACTACCCGTTAACTTGCGACAGTTGAACGACGGAACCGCTCGATTCCTGTTGCTCGCCCCAGGCCGAGTACCGGAGGGCACGTACGACAAAGTCGAGGTCATTCTCGACAAGACCGTCACCCTTGTTGCGACCGGATCAGGCGCGACGACGACGGCGAACTTCCCTGCCACGTACGACACGACGGACGGTAAGTCTCGGATTGGCCTTGCGCTTGATCCGAATCTGACCGTTCCGGGTCCGAACCGACTTGTTATCGACTTTGACCTCAAGAACTGGACCGTCACGGGTGGAGTGGTTACTCCGGTTGTGAAGCGCCACGATGGCAGCGGCTTGGACGATCCGAATCGTCACGAGCGCTTTGAGTTCAAGGGCGTGATCGCTGACCTGAGCGGACCCACCCCTCCCCAAACGTTCATTCTTCGCCTTCGAACGGGTGGAAACATTGTTGTAGAAACGAATTCGGAGACCGACATCTTCATCGAAGGTGGCGCCACAACCGGCGGCAACTTGGTGAACGGACTGAAGGCAGAGGTGTACGGGGCATTTGATCCTGCCACTCGCCGACTGGTCGCCCGAGTTGTGAAGGCCGAGGTTGAGGACGAAGACGAGGACGAGCGAGAAGAAGCGAAGATCGTTGGTCCGGGCTTTGACACCAACGCCACCGCAGGCACCTTCAAGATTCGACCGCGAATCATTCGAGGCGCCGTACCGAAGGGAGACGTTGTCGACGTCGCCACCACGGAAACGACCAAGTTCAAGGGTCGCCGAGGCGCGATTCTGACGAAGGACCAGTTCTTTGCCGCGTTTGACAACGTTGGCAGCGAGCCCGTGGTGCAAGTAGAGGGTGTTTACAACCCTGAGACGAACACTATCACCGCCAAGAGCTGCCACATCGAGAGCGAAGCCGGAATGGGTGATGCCGAGGCGAAGGGTGAAACCGCCGAGCCGAACGCTTCACTCAAGAAGTTCAAGCTCTTTGTCTTTGAGGCAAGTGGCTTCAACTTTGGCAGTGAGGCCGTGACGGTTCAAGCGGTTGAAGGGGCGCAATACTTCGGTGTCAACGACCAGTCGATCTCGGCCGCTGCCTTCTTTGAGGCACTGGCGGCAGGCTCGAAGAAAGTTGAGATCAAGGGCGGCTTCCGAGACGGCGTGTTCTATGCGGGCAAGCTCGAACTGGAAGGCGAGGATGATTCTGTGGCGGAAGCCAAGGGCGATACCACCCAACCGAATGCCGAACTCAGCGCCTTTAAGATGGAGGTTCGAGAGTCGGAAGGATTCACTCGACCGGATGGAAAACTGACGGTGGAGGTTCTTTCGGATGCTCGTATCACGAACAAGCGAGGCGAGGAGATCACCAAGTCGAACTTCTTCGGCATCATCGGCGAGCGATCGCAAGTGGTGAAAGCCGAGGGATCGTTTGTTGACGGCGTGTTGAAGGCGATCAAGATTCGCATTCTCGACTAGTTCTGGCTCGTCCGAGATCAGAAGTTCCCTCTCAGCCGTTCTGCGGTTGAGGGGGAATTTTTTGCATTAAAGAATCTTCCACCTAATATTTTGGTAAGGATGATTACCATCAACTCACAGAAGGACTAGAACCCTGTACTATTTGGGCAGAGAGTCAAAATGAGATTGGCGCCCCTCGGAAAAGCACAGCTGCCTAAGGATCCCGAGGCGAAGTTTGAAATTTGGGAATGGCAATTCCTACCTATAGCGACGATTCTCGCTTCGATGGTCGTATTGCGGTTGACGAATCTTATATCGGCGAGCAAGCCATTTTTAGCAGGCGTTGCTTGCATCATCGCCTTTCACTTAGCGATTTTCCTGTTCGTTTATTTGCTCGACTTCCGACGCCGGTATGCCATTAGTGACGGCGTCTTCTACCATCGCTTTGCGCACTCCACACGTAGCGTCGAACTTGCATCAGTGCGCCGAGCGGAGATCATCCAAGGGGTTCTCGAACTAGAGGTTGTCTCCGGAAAGATTGAAAGGTTTGAGTTTGCCAAGGGCTCAGACGAAGCGGAAAAGAAGGCTAAGTTTCTGTCGGTCTTGGAAGAGTCCCTACCCGTTCCCCTGCGCAAAGACACCTTTCTGAAAGACCTCGTTTGCAGCCTAGGTGATCGCTCTAAGGCCACCCTGCCCGCTGAGTGGCAGGGAAAAATGAGTTCAGCCATCGGGGAGGAGGTTGGACGATTCCCGGTCAAAGAACTTTGGTCGGCAATTTTCGCTCGAAAGCTGACGCTGCTCTCGACCGCGCTTTTCATTCTCACTTGCATCGCTTTTCCCGTTCTCACGCTGAACCGAGTGCCCGCCCTCGCTTACCTTACTCTCCTGATTCCGTTCGGAATTGCGACCTGGCTCGTGCGCAGTAAGAAGGTTCCTACCCTCGACCTCGTCGTCGGCAAAGGTGGGCTGGGCATCGCTCTCGGCGAAACGTTCATCTTTGGAGAGCCTTACGGACAGATCAAGGCGTTCACTTTCCAGGCGAGCAACAGCGACGTGAAAAGGACCTTCTACTGGTTTCAGATTGAGACCGCGCACGGCACGAAAATCACCGAAGAAATCTTGGTCGAAAATCCGTCATCTACGAAGGATCTCTTCTTTGCGAAGGGTCAATTGCCACTCCGCGAAGAGGCCCCCGAAGAAGATCCTCGGGGCGCTCCAAAGCCGTGGGAGGCTTACTTGCCTGCACCTAACAACACGCCTCGAACAAAGTAACGTTGCAGCGCGAGGAACACCGCGACCAGCGGGATCATCACCACCACGGCGGCGGTCATTTGCAGGGGCCAGTTGGTGCCACCGTACGAGTTCTTGTAAACAGACAGACCCACTTCGAGCGTGCGCATTTCGGTGGAGTTGGTGACTAGCATCGGTCCGAAAAAATCGGTCCAAGTGCCAAAGAAGGTGAACGCACCCGCCGTTGCCAGCGATGCCTTCCCGAGCGGCAGAATGATTCGAGAATAAATTTGAAAGTCGGTGGCACCGTCTAGCCGGGCGGCTTCGCTGAGTTCCATAGGGATGGAGAGGAAGAACTGTCGGAGAAGAAAGACCGAGAAGGCAGAGCCGATTCCGGGGACGATCAGCGCGGCGTAGGAATCTAGCCAGCCGAACGATCGGATGAGGAGATAGACGGGGATTTGTAGCACCAGGCCAGCGAACATCATGGAGCCAACAAAGAGCGAAAAGACGGTCTCTCGACCCTTGAAGTTCAACCTAGCAAGAGCATAAGCCGCCATGCTAGCGGTGAAAAGCTGGCCCAAAACCACCGCGATGGCAACGATCAGGCTGTTCCAGAAAAACCTCGCGACAGGCATCGCCGGGTTGAACAGAACCTTGCGATAGTTATCCCATTCGGGTTGGCTGGGAACGAGTTTGCCGATATCGGGAATAGGGCTTCGGGAAGGGTGGAGCGAGACCAAAACCATCCACACAAACGGCGCCATGAGGGCGATCGCCAGCCCGATGAGAGCCATGTGAGCGAGAGTCCCCTTCAGGATTTCAAGCGGCTTATCCCTCACGTGCGCCCTCCATGCCTGATTTCATCAACCGGAACTGAAACACCGAGATCACAACGATCACCAGAAGAAGCAGAAACGATTTTGCCGAGGCTAGCCCGGTGTTGAACTGAATCCAAGCCTCGTTGTAGAGGTGATAGCCCACCACCTCGGTGGAGCCCTCGGGTCCGCCCTTCGTCATCATGTAAACGGGCGTGAACACCTGCAAGGAGCCAATAGTGGAGGTCACCAGCACGAATAACGAGGTCGGCACCAACATGGGCAGCGTGATGGACCGAAACGCTTGCCACCCGGTTGCTCCATCTAGCATGGCGGCTTCGTAAAGGCTGGGCGGGACTCCAAGAATGCCTGCCAAGTAGAGCAGCATTTTGGGTCCTAGACCGGTCCAAACGCTCATGAAGCAGAGCGCCCACATCGCCCACTCTTTCTTGCCAAGAAAGTCCGTATCGGGAATGCCGAACAGTTTGGACGCAGTGTTGATGAGCCCGGTTTCTGGAAGAAAAACGTAGATCCAGATCATCGCCAGCGCCACTCCGGAGGAGATGCTGGGCAGATAGTAGAGCGTGCGGTAGATCGCACTTCCGCGAATCTTGCCGGCAAGCAGAATCGCCACGCCTATCGCCACGATCATTCCGGCCGGAACGCTCACCAGGGCAAACCGTGCCGAGTTCCACATGGCGTTGCCGAAGGTGGGATCAGACAGCGCGGAAAAGTAATTGCCGAACCCGACGAACTCAGGATTGGGGCGATACAGTTTCCACCGGAAGAACGAGATTCCAAACGCGACCGCGATTGGCAAGAGCGCGAAACAGATGAGATGCACGAAAGCCGGGGCTAGGAACAGCCAAGCGGTTCGGGCTTCTTTTCGGGCGGCGGCGGAGCTCACTTTCTTGGCTCCTTCGCAAATTCCCGATCGATCCGTGCCGCCGCGATCTTGAGCGCTTCTTCCGGGGTTCGAGATCCGCTGAGGACCGATTCCATCGCCTCTCGACCCGCGTTTTCTACCGACTCGTACCCTTCAACTCGGCTCCCGATTGGGGGCTCGGCGAGCGGGCCTATTCGCTGAAACTCGCGCTCCAATCTTCCCAACGGACCTCGAAGCCTCGCTTCGGCAACGTCTTTGCGGGCGCTAATGGCGATTCCAGACGAGTTGTATCGGGTTTGGTTAGCTTGAGAAGCCCAATAGCGAATGTATTGCCATGCGAGGTCGGGATCTTTGCACGCGGAGGAGATTCCGGTGCCCGCGGCATAGAAAACGGTTCTCGAGGGACCGGTTCGACCGGGACGGATGGGAAGTTCCATCACACTGATGTCGTCCAGCGTTGGGGCATTTGGGTTATCTGCCTTCCGTTCTTTGGGAAAGCCGACCAACGCCCAGTGTCCGGTGACCTGCATAGAAGCTTGTCCCGCAGCAAAGAGATCTACACCTGAGGCCTGGATTTGACTGAGAGCGGGTGCCACTTTGTGTTCGGTCACCAGACTTTTCAAAAAGGCGAGGGTAGCGATGTTTTGTGGGCTGTCCAGTGTGCCCGTGGCCTTTAGGTTCGCCTCGTCCAGCACTTCCCCGCCTCCATTCCAGAGCCACATCACCCAACCTGGCATCCAGGTAGTGAGGAGAAATCCGTATCTGCGTTTTGATTTGTCTCGAACGGTGAGGGATTTGCTGATGCGGAGAAAGTCGTCCCAGGTCCAGCCGTGCTTGGGTAGAGCGATACCCGCTTCCTCGAAGTGTCGCTTATTGAGCATCACCACCATCGGGGTGAAATCGGTGGGGATCGCGAACACTTTGTCGCCCCGTTTGGCGGTTTGGAGGGTGTTGGGGAAGAACTGCTCTAGAAACTCTGGCTCTTGCCTTAGGTAAGGCGAAAGATCTTTGAGCATGCCGTTGTTCACAAAGAGAGCGCTGCTAGAGGCGTCTAGCGTGACCACATCTGGAGTGACCCCGGCGATGTGGGCCAGCACCATTTTTGGAACGTATTCGGCGGGCATCTTTTCGACCCGAACATCGATCTGCTTCCCTTCTCGGGCCGCGACCTTCTCGAAATCCTCATAGATGGATTCCACCAGGCGGTCGTAATCGCTGTCATCGCCTGCCTGCCCCCAGGTGGAGATTCGGAGGGTCGGCTTTGCAGATGGTCCCGCGCAACCGGTGAGAAGGCCGATGATCGAACAGAGAAGAATGCTTCGTCGCATGTCTTGAGGGCACGGGCGATTGCCGCGCGCGTGAATCGTTGATTAGGATAACGGTTCGGCTTGGTCTCGTGGGGTGATTGCGGTAAACACTGCCCATGCTTCGCGCCGAGTTCGCCTTTCCGGAAGAGATCCTTCGGGCAGCCCAAGAGGGTCGACCCGCCGTTTTCTCAATTGGGATCATTGAGTGGCACGGCGCGCACCTTCCGGTCGGGCTGGATGGATCGATCGCTCAGGAGTTTGCTTGCCGGCTGGCCGAACGGGTAGATGGGGTTTTGTATCCCACCCAGTGGAACGCGATGACCGCTCTACCGCATCCGGTTTCTTCGGAGATTCCTTCGGGCTTGTACGTTCAGTTGATCGATTCTTGGCTCGAGGGGCTCCTTAAGGTTGGGTTCAAAAAGATGCTGGTCGTCACAGGGCACTATGCTCAGGGACACCTCATCGAATGGTATCGGGGGGCTCTGAGAGCCTTGGACAAAGGCTTGGTGGTCCATGTCGCCACCCCCTTGGAACCGATCGGCGACGGTGACCTTCTGGATCACGCGGGCTACTGGGAAGCGGCGCAGTATCTTGCCCTCTTTCCGGGTTCGGCGCGCCTAGAGAGCTACGACCCTTCAAAGATTTCTAAGGAAACCGCACTGCTTGGGAAAGACCCCCGCGAGGCGACGGCGGAGGTCGGCGCGGAGATCTTGGCGAAGGGTCTTGCCGCTTGGGAGGCGTGGATGGGTTGCGATGAGGCCGCCCTGCGCGCTCATTACGCGGATAGCGAAGCAGCTATGAGTGGCTACGTCGAGCGGTTCTACTCCGGTTCGTGGGAAGAGGCTATTCAGAAGTGGTGGGCCACCAAGGAGTAACGCCTTCCTAGGTGACGGGCTTCATTTCTTGACCGTACTCCTCCCATTCGTTGTTCTGTAACACCTTGGCCAGGGCTTCTGCGGCAAGATACACGTCTTCGAATCGGGTGTAGAGCGGGCTAAATCCGAATCTCAACGCGTCTGGACGGCGGAAGTCCACGACTACCCCGTGCCCTTCGATAAGAGCTTGAGCCACTTGATATGCGTTCGGACAAAGAATAGCGACATGCGCCCCCCTTTGTTCAGCTAGGGCTGGGCTGAGAAGTTCGATTCGGCCCATCTCGATGAGAGGCTCTAGCAGTTCGATGAACGCCGAGGTGAGGGCCCTTCCCTTTGCCGCAATGGCGCTTATCCCCGCCTGATTCACTAACTCAAGTGAGGCGCTCAATGCGGCGATCGAGAGGATGGGAGGGGTCCCGGCAAGGAATCGGTCGATCCCCTCAGCGGGCGAATACGTCTCGTCAAACTGAAAGGGTTGGGCGTGACCAAACCAGCCTGGAATCGCGATTTTAGATTCGTTTTGCAGACCGGTATGAACAAATAAGAACGCCGGAGCACCTGGTCCGCCATTGAGGTATTTGTAGCCGCAACCGATTGCGTAATCGACATCCCAATCGTGGAGATTCAGCTCGACCGAGCCTGCAGCGTGGCTGAGGTCCAAAAGGACTCGGGCGCCTTTCTTATGTGCTTCGGCTACGATGGTTTGAGAATCGTGAACCTGTCCACTTCGATAGGAGACGTGGCTGTAAGAAACCAGCGCCGTGGTTTCGTCGGTGGCGGCAAGAAGATCCGCGGAGTCGATGGTTTGCGGGGTGGATTCGGGCACGATTGTGAGCCTTCCCCCAAACTGCAGAGCCACCTCGGCAAGGACGTAAAGGTCGCTTGGAAAATTGTGCGCGTCCGAAACAATGTTTACTCGCCCGGGGTTATGGGCAACAGCGGCTTCTAATGCGGCGAAGGCGGTTTTATATAAGTTGACCGAAGTGGAATCGCAGCCGATGACCTCCCCTGGCCGTGCGCCCAAGACAGGTTCTAGTTGCTGACCGATTTTCTGAGGCAAGGTGTACCAACCCTCGTTCCAGCCCCGGACCACCCGATCTTCCCACCGAGCAAGTTCTTGTTCCACCGCCGTTTTAGCCACCAAGGGCATTCGACCAAGGCTATTCCCCTTGCAGTAAACAAGGTTCGGCTCGGTTCCAAAACCGAATTGGGACCGAAACGATGCCAGCGCATCGGTTCGATCCCAATCTTGAAGCTGTTGACGTGTTGGCACCGGGCAATTCTACGCCCGATGCGGCTCAAATATCTGTCAAGCGGCGCGCACGGCGGCGACCTCGGTCTTGAGCGCCTTCACCGTGCTGAGCACCTTTCGCCTAGCCTCAGGACCCATTCCCGCGATCTGCTCGGCAACATACTGCCCAAATTCCGCGTCTGAAGCTTGCTGAATGGCGTCGATCATCTCCGAGCCAACGCGCATAGGAACTTCCATGCCGGAAGATTGCCACCCGGCAGTGAGCGGCACAAACAAGGGTGCGCCTTTGGGTGCTTCGGACATTCCCAACCACTCGTCTAGGTTGTTGAGGTCCCACTTGCGCATAAACGCGGCCTGATTGCGCTTGATGTTGGCTTCGTAGTCGATCTTGAGTCCGGCAAAGGTTTGCGAACCTTGGTGGAACAAGAACGCCCCATCAATGATCCAGTTGGTGAATCCGGCGAGTTTGCATCGCAGGTTCAAGTCGTCGTCTTCAAAGTTGCCGATTCCAAAGATAGGATCGAACCCTCCTACCGTATCCAGACATTCTTGAGTCATCAAGAAGAGCAATCCACGGATTTGTGGCCAAGGGGTCGCGCTGGAATGGTTGCTCAGCAAGTACGTTTCGGCTCGGCTCATGAGTCCGGGAAGAGAGTCGAATGCTCCGATATCCACCTTTTGCCGACCCGCAACATAGTTGGAAACGGGTCCGATCATGCCCGGCTTGTGCCCCATGGCTGGCAGTTGCATCGCCGCATCGGCAAGCTCGCTCATGCAAGCAACCGACGGGTAGACGTCGTCGTTTGTGACGCCGTACAGATCGAATCCGCCCTTGCGTCGCAAGGCGTCTAGACCCATGTTAGATCCGGCTCCATAACCGACGTTGGTGTCACTTTCGACGAGGGTGACAATGTCCTTCCAGCCCTTGGCGAACTCTCGCCATTTCGCAAGGTTCGCCTTGCTTGTGCCGTTGGCAACCACTGCGAAGTGAAGCTTGCCGGGATAGTAGCGGGTGAAGGCGAGAATCGCCTCTTGCGCTTGGGCGACGTTGTCCACGGTTGGCATGGAAAGCCCAATGGCAGGCCATTGCGGGATTGCCGCGTCGCCAATAATGGCGATGCAGTACATGGCCTCGTCGTCTAAACCTTCGGTGATGGTGCCTGGCCAGTTGCCATCTTGCGAGAGGAATCGAACCTGGCGGTCGGGAAACTTGTCTGCAATCAGCGTCGCGAACTCGTTCGGAGTCCATTCGATGGTGTGAAACTTGTTGAGCGGCTTATCGGTGAGCTTGTTGCCCGGCGAGTGAGTTTTTCGATTCGGGGTGCTGATGGCAATGCTGCCCTTACAAGTCTTGAGGGCGTCTAGGAATTTCTCCGGATCGGGCAGGTGCTCGATCGTTTCGAAGCTCACGACGGTGTCCGCGATGGAATAGTCGACTTCGCAGCAATCGGCCGCACCGTACGTGCAGTGAGTGTAGCGAGCCCGAGCATGACGCACCGCTTCTTCAGAGATATCGAAGCCAATTGCGGTTTTGGCGAAGGTGCCCGCATAGCCTGTTCCATACCCTTCACCGGAGGCAACATCCATCACGCTGGAGTCCACGTACCACGGTCGGAAGTACAGGTAGCGCTGCCAGTGGAATAACTCGGTCGCAGGATCGCTCAGAAGCGGAATCATGCGCTCTCCGGTCCAGGCGAGCGGCGGGGCAGACTGATGTTGCGGATGCATCCTGTTAGAAATATCGGCACCCTTTTGTGAACCTTCAGGTGAAAAAACTTGATAAATCAGATTAGGGATTTGTAAGAACCTAGACCAAACCACACATAGTTGGTTAACCTGAGTTCCGTGCCTGAGTCGCTCTCTGCCACCGACCCAACGGATATCGCTCCGTTGCCCGCTGTTTCTGAAACATTGGTGGTTCCGGTGCCAGATGCTCTGCCCGCGGCTTTGACTCGTGACCACCGATACTTGGTATCGACACTCGCAAATATCAAACTGAGCGAGGCGCCAGACGAGTTCATCCAGCCCGCCTACCGATGCGGACCCGCTTCTTTTGTGATCATCGAGGGCGACGCACCGACCGAGGCCGTTGTCGGAACGTTTTTGAACGAGGCGATCAAGCCGGTCGTTCGCCCCCTTTCTCGTAAGCTGACCTGCGAGCTTCACGGTCACATGGTGTTTGTGACTCTGAAGAAGCCCCAAAATCTTTGCCTCGACTTTAAGGGCGATAGTCTGTACCTCTTCCACGTACCCGGAGGGTTGACGCCACCGACCGCCGACGTCATTCGGTTCGCGCCGGGACCCGTTCACGAGGCAGGAGTGATCCATCTGAAATCGGGGCAGACGCTTTGGATCGAACCGGGTGCGATCGTTCGCGCCCAAGTTCGCGCAAGCTGCGCCGACAACGTTCATATCGGAGGGGGCGGCATCTTAGTCGGCAACGTTCAAAACGAGGGTTACGATTCAAAGATGGTGGTCTTCGATCGGTGCACCAACGTGACCATTAGCGACATCACCATGGTGGCGCCGCTTTCTTGGATGGTGACGCTCGGTGGCTGCGAAGACGTGCTTGTGCGCAATCTTCACCAGATTGGAGAAGTGATCTCTTCGGACGGGATCGACATTGTGGGTTCCAAGAACGTTCGAGTGGAAGGCGGGTTGTTGCGCAACAACGATGACTGCATCGCTATCAAGTCGTTCGACCTGAGTGAGACGTGTCCGCCCATGGAGATGTGGGGAAGGTGGGATCGATCGCCTAGCAATATCCGAGTCAATGGGCTGATTGCCGCGAATGATCGAGCCGGAAATGGACTGGAGATCGGCCACGAGTTGCGCACCGAATCGGTGAGCGATGTTGTTTTTGAGGATATCGACATTCTGCATGTGCATGGCCACGGCGCGCCGCTTTCCGTGAATCTTGGGGATCGAGCCACGATTTCCGATGTGACTTTTCGAGACATTCGTATTGAGCACTACTACGACAAGTTGGTCAGCGTTCGAATCATGAAGTCGCGATTCAACACCGACCTTGACCGCGGACACATCAAGGGCGTTCGATTCGAGAATGTTTCGGTGGTGGAGTCGGAATACAATCCCGGCTACTCGATTGCGGTCATTGGCGGGTGGGACGAGGGTCACACCGTGGAAGGGTTGGAGTTCCACAATTTTACGTTAGGTGACCGAACTATTTTGAACAATGGTGACTGGGACCTCTACACCCGGTTTGCAGGTCCCATTCAGTACACGTCCGACTAGCGGAATCGTTCGGATATGAAGGTCCAAACCGTTCTCCCAACGTTCTTTTTGGTCAGCGATCTTGGGGATGAGCCCTGGCGGTTGGTCGATTCGATTGGGCAATCTCTATCCAGATTTGAACTTGAAGAAGTGGTTCCCTGCTACGATTCGGTTGGGATTTACCTCTCGGTTCCAGCCAGTGAATCGGAAATCCGCGCCGCATTGGAGCGCGCTGTCTTGACTCCTTTTCAGAGCGAAGCTCGACAGCACGAGATTCCGGTCTGCTACTCGATTGGGTTGGATACCGACGAGGTGTGCGAGCGGCTATCTTGTTCGACAAGCGAACTAATAAAAGCGCACTCGTCTTTAACGTTCCGGTGCATGGCAATGGGTTTCTCGCCTGGGTTTGGCTACCTGCGACCCCTGGAAGAGGGTCCCCTCCCCCAGCTTTGGACCTTGCCTCGTTCGGCGAGTCCTCGCAAGACTGTCCCTGCGGGTTCGGTCGCGATTACGGGCAGACAAGCGGCGGTGTATCCCCAGGCAACCCCGGGAGGTTGGAACCTCATCGGTAGAACTCCTCTTAAAATGGCAGACCTAAAAGAAGGGTGGTTTCGGTTGCAAACAGGCGACGCGGTGACCTTTCAACCCATTGATGCCTCTACATTCGCTGAAATGTGGGAAAAAAAGCATGGCGAACCCCTTGGTTCTTCGTAGTTACAGTTACCCACGATCGACAAGGACTGCTCGAACGGGTTAGACCCGTGGCATGGCATTTCGAAGTGGCGGTAAGGTGAAAGAGACCAAATGAGCTCGCCCGGTTGGCACCTATCTCCTTCTCGATCGCGGGGTGATTCCCATTGGATTGTGGGCTGACCCCAGAAACTTTCTCGGAACGAGGGTAGGCGCTCACCAAGAGGCGGTCGGCGAGCAATTCGAAAGCAAATCCGCAACCAGGTTGGAGAGATAGATGAAAGTAGACATCAATGCCGATATCGGTGAAGGTTATGCGTACGATGCCGATCTGTTGAAGATCATCGGGTCGGCCAACGTCTGTTGCGGCGAGCACGCGGGAAGCGATTCTCTTACCGATGCCACGGTTTTCCAATGCAAACTGGCGCAGATTCGCATTGGGGCCCACCCTGGTTTTCCGGATCGAGTAGGCATGGGCCGTCGATCGCCCTCTTCCGCTGAGATCGAGGTTTGGATATCGTCACTGGCTTACCAAGTCGAGCGGTTCGTCAACAAGTTCGATTGCGACTACATCAAGCCTCACGGTGCGGTTTACAACATTCTCGCCCAAGGCAAGTCCGCTCACACCAGTTTGTGGGACAAGATGGTAGACGTCTTGAAAACAGCCCGACGTCCCTTGATGGGGCTGCCTGGTTCGGGACACGAACGACTGGCGGAAGAGGCGGCTATCCCATTCATTCGGGAAGGGTTCGCAGATCGCAAGTATGGTTCCAACGGACTGCTGGTCCCGAGGAGCGTTCCCGGAGCGGTTCTGGAAGATCTCGATCAGATCGCTCGGCAGGTGGAGCAGCTTGCCAAAAAGGTCGATTCGATTTGTATCCACGGAGACGCGCCGGATTGCGTAGAAGTTGCAAGACGCGTTCAGGCGACCCTTTTGGGTTCTGACTCGTCTTCGCAGTAGTTCCATGGCCGTAACCACTTCCCTTTTTGCCGCAGTTGCTTTAACCGTTTCGCCGTTGTTGCAGCAGCCCGGGCCTCCCGCACTGCGAGTTTTACGAAACGAGATTGTCACCACTACGGGTGATCCGGTGCAACTTCGGGGCGTGAATATTTGCTCGTTGGAATGGTCCAACGAGGGCGAAAACGTGGTCAAGTCGACCAAGGCGGCGATAGGCGAATGGAAAGCCAACCTCATTCGACTCCCGCTCAGCCAAGATCGATGGTTTGGAAAAGCTCCCGGCCAAGCCGATGCGGGGACGGGCTACCGCAAGATCGTGGACCAGGTTCTGGATGTCTGCCGGGAAACGAACACCTACCTGCTCATCGACCTTCACTGGTCTAACGCGGGGCAATGGGGCAAGAATATCGGTCAGCACGCCATGCCCGATGACAACAGTTCGGCCTTTTGGACGGATGTCGCCAAACGGTATCAGAACGATCCTTGCGTGTTGTTCGATCTCTATAACGAACCACGAGACGTGGACTGGTTTGTTTGGAAAGACGGTGGTCCGGTGGCGGAAAAGCAAAAAGATGGCTCGACGTTGAACTATCGCACCCCCGGAATGCAGGGGTTGCTAGATGGCATTCGAGCGACCGGTGCCAAGAACTTGGTTGTCGCCGGAGGACTGGATTGGGCATACGATCTCCGTGGAATTGGGGCCGGAAACAGCCTAAAAGATCCCAAAGGGAACGGAGTGGTTTACGGCACTCACGTGTATCCCTGGAAGAAGGATTGGGAAAAGATGTTCGGATTCCTAACCGATAAGTTCCCCGTATTTGTGGGTGAAGTTGGCTGCGAGGTGGATGACAAGTACGAGAACCCATACGTGTGGGGACCCACGATCATGGCTTACATGCAATCTAAGAAGCTTTCTTGGGCGGCTTGGAGCTTCCACCCCACGGCAAGCCCCAGCATGATAAGGGACTGGGAATACGAGCCTACTCCGGCTTGGGGCGCTCTCGTGCGCCTTGCCCTTTCCGGCGCTAAGTTTCAGCCGATGGGTACTCGCTAGAAGGGTGTTTTCATGATTCGGTTCGTCGGTGGCGGTCGGGTTGATCTTCTCGCCCATCGACAAAACTTAAGGCGATTCGGCGTTCCCGTAGGTGGTCCGTTTGATCCCTTCGTTGTTGAGCTGTTCGATCGCTTGCTTCCCGGACCACGAACCCTCACGATCCTAGAGTGCAGCGGTGCGGACGCTACCTTTCACATAGATCAGCCCGCATCGATTGCCTTCTGGAGCTGTGCCAAAGGCGGTCGAACCACCTTAGCCTTAGGAGAAACTTTCCAGTTGCCGATTGGACCCGGTTTACGTGGCTGGCTGGCCATTCGGCAAGAGGACGAAGATCTCTTGGTGGTTACCCGGTTGCTCTCTAAGGGGGACTCCCTGAGTGCCTTGCGCGTGGAGCTGCCCGATAGGACGATCGATCCCGAATGGCTTCCGAAGGTGCCAACGGCGATCCGCTACCTACCGAACGAGAGTCGCAACTTCGGAGCCCAAACGTTCCGAGTGGACCTTAGGATGGATCGTAAAGGAATTCAACTCAACGGCACATTGGGACCGCACTCGTTAGAGCTCCCGAGCGCCCCTACGGTGCCGGGGAGCCTTCAGTGGACGCCCAGTGGCGCGGCGCTTCTTATCGGCCCAGATGGCCCGACGATCGGTGGATACCCTTCTTTTGGGACCATTCCAAGTGTCGAGTTTTCAAAAGTGGCCCAGTTACGCCCAATTGACTTGGTGGAATTCCTCCCAATCTCGCTGGATCAACTCCTTGATGAGGAACTCGCTTGTAGGTTGATTTGGCGCGAACGATTGGATTGGTTGTCACTTTTTTGAAAATAGCCGGTGATTTCTAACAGGGGATGCGGAACAACCCTTTTGAAGTTTGTCGTTCGACCGTTTATGGTCGGTCGGCATACGGGAAGTGGGGGCTTCGTAAATGTCTGATTATCCGTCGCTGTTCTTAGTAAGACGACCGTTATATGATCGTCGCATGGGGGTGTTTGGTTACCAAGTGCTCCACCGGGAGTCAGATCCGGAACGGCAAGGGTATGACGCCGTTACGGCGCTGTTGAAGGCGAAACCGCATGTGTTCGCCGGGGACAAAAAGATCCTCATTGAAGTTGGTCCGAAAGCGATAGAATCGACATTCTTTGAAAAGCTTCCGCACGACCAGGTTGTTCCGATTCTGAACCCCAACCTTTACGAGCAAATGGACGGTTTGCACGCGGTCGGACGGCTCAAGACTCTCGGTTTCAAATTTGGCATTACAGGACTTGAGCTCTCGAAGCCAATCCCCCCTGGGTTCGAGCACGCTAAGTACATCAATATCGGTGTGAAAGAAGACATTGGTGCCGTGTCTCGAGATGCCGTTTTTCGCTTGAAGCATCCCGGCAGACGGGCGATTGCAATTGGCGTCTCCAATCACGCCGTTCTGCAACGATGCTGGACCATTGGTTTCGAATACTTCCAAGGTCAGTTTATTGATGAGCCCGTCGTAGTTCCCGGAAGGGCGCTGCCTCAAAACCGTGCGGTGCTATTCAATTTGCTCAGCAAGCTTCAAGACGAGAGCGTGAAGATCGACGCCCTTGATTCTTTGGTGGCGAGCGACGTTGTTCTAAGCTTCCGACTCTTAAAGCTGGTCAACTCGGCATCCTTCGGTCTAGATGATCCGGTCGATTCCATTCGACAGGCCCTGATGCTGCTTGGCGTGAAGCGGGTTGCCTCGTTGGTATCGATGCTTGCAATGAGCGGCGTGAAAGACAAGCCGCAAGAACTGGCGATGATTGGCATGATTCGCGGCAAGCTGTGCGAATTGTTGGCGACGGAGATGAAGTTTGGTCAAGAGGATCGGTACTTCACGATGGGTCTGCTCTCGGTGCTGCCCGCTTTGTTCGACATGCCGATTGTGCAAATTTTGGAACAGCTTCCGATCAGTGCGGATATGGCCACTGCGCTTGCCGACCACAATTCGAACACTCCGATGTCGCGGGTTCTTAAGACGGTGATGGCTTATGAAGAAGGGTATTGGAACGACGTCGATGAAATTGGCGCGTTGCCGGAAACGCTGGTGCACCTGTATGTGGAGTCCATTGGTTGGGCCACTGAAGCGCTGAAGTCTGTCGGATAATCCCCTTCTAGGGGTAAACATGGGCGGTGAAGATCGCTCGGTTTCTAGATGGTGACGGCATCGTTCGATGGGGTGTCCCCAAGGGCGATCGTGCCGATTTGCTGCACGGGTCGATCTTTGAAACCCTGCGTCAATCGGACACTTATCTAGACGTCGAACGCTATCTTGCGCCCGTTGAACCGCCCGCGATTCTTTGTATCGGATTGAACTATCGGGCCCATGCCGAAGAGACCCGGGCAAAGATTCCGCAGTTTCCGGTGGTGTTCATGAAGCAGCCCGGCGCGCTTCAAGACCCGGATGGCGCGATTGAACTGCCCCGCCACCTTGAGAGCCAGAAGGTGGACTTTGAGGGTGAATTGGCCATCGTCATCGGTCGAACCGCCAAAAACGTTTCCAAAGAAGATGCCCTGAATTACGTTTTGGGTTACACCATCGCCAACGACGTGAGCGCTCGCGACTGGCAAAAGGAGTGGGGTGGGAGTCAGTGGTGCCGAGGAAAGACGTTCGACACTTTCTGCCCGGTGGGTCCTTACATTGTCACCGCAGATGAGATTCCCAACCCGAACGCTCTGGAGTTGACGACTCGGTTGAACGGCGAAATTGTTCAGCAGACAAACACGAGCGACATGATTTTTGACGTGCCGGAGTTGATCTCCTTCTTGAGCGGCAGCACGACCTTGCACCCCGGGACGCTGATTCTGACAGGTACTCCGAGCGGAGTTGGGATGGCTCGCGAGCCTCAGTTGTGGTTAAAAGCGGGCGATACGGTCGAGATCACGATCGACGGGATCGGGACGCTTTCGAACCCGGTTATTGAGGAGTCTGTAGGCTAGGTCGACCGAGTCGAATGCGGCGGGCAAGTATCCAAACCGTTAGGCCGGCGGCGGCAATGGCATTTGCGAAGTAGCTGTAGACGTGCGTGGAGGCGACCGCAACCAGATTGAGCTTGCTTCTCCACTCGGCGATCTGACCTTTTTCATCTTCCGGCAGAACCGCGTTTCCAAAGAGATAAAGTCCGACCAGCACAACCATCGCACTGATCCAAACGCCAACAAGGACCTTCCGCTCCGCGCGAAGCACCTGCTCTGAGGAGAGTTTCGGTATCCCATCGCCGACCTGGGCAGCGAGAGCGAACAACAATCCTGCCCCGGCTCCGAACCACCAAGTGGCGATAACGCCCCAAAGCAATGCCATCACCACCGGACTCTCTGAATCGACAACTCGAACGTGATGGACAGTAAAGTGTTCGACCGCTACGTGCGCGGTGACGAGGTCGTGCGTGATCCCGTACGCGATTGCGAGCCCAGTCGAGCCCAGGATGATGGCAAGGGTGGGTTGACGATCTTGAAATCTGATCCAGTCCTCTTTAATGGTCGCGATCCTCAATGCCAACCAAGTTTAATCTCATGAGTTCGGCATGCAAATGCCTCGCGGACTTTACAGGGTTGTGAATCGTCTAATCAACCGATAACCCAATTGGCGAGTGGATCGCCGAGGGGTTGGGATGGGAGCAATGCAATTTTCGCAGGAGTTTGAGGCCGATGGTTACGTACGGGCCCAGGCGCACGAGTGGCTCGCGCAGTTTGCGCCTTTGGTGCTGCTAGACGAAGCTCCAAGCCGCGAAGAAGTCGACGCTCAGTTGGTAGCGATCGAAAAGCTGCGCACCTCGGGCCGAGACCTCACCTCTCGACTCAGTTTCCTTCAATCCAGCGAGGATCAGAGGCTCGCCGAGACCATGCAGAAAGCGTACGGTCAGCTCGACTCGATTGAATCGGACCTTCGTCGCCGGCTGGGGAGGCTAGCGCCGGGTGATCTGCGTGGACAGGTGGATCTGACCGAGATTCAGGAAAAGCTTGCCGAACGAGAAGCTCGGCAGGAGCTGGGCGTTTCGACCCTCCCCGAACCTCCACCCGTTCTAGAACTGGTCACTTCCCCGAGCAACCCCGCCGCGGCGGCGGGGGCGGGCATTTTCGGGCTTGGTTGGACGGCGTTCACCGTTTTTCACAGCGTCCTCATGATCGGCGGAATGTTTAAAGCATTCGGCTGGGGCGCTCTGGCAATGTTGCTCTTCTATTCGATCTTCTATGCAGTGGGCATCGGCATGCTCGCGACGGCGGTGAATGCCCTTGCAACCGAGTCGATTGAACTCAACGGTCGGACACTGAAGATCAAGCGAGTATTGGGCGGCTGGGTACGGGAGAAAGTCTACGAACTGAGCCCGCGCACCAAGGCCAGAGTGGGCACACCCAACATGGGCTGGACCAACGGCAACAAGCAGACGCCGACCATGGCGATCATCCTCACCGATGAGACCGGCAAAGAGGTCTCCATGGGAACAGGCGCCTCTCTGGAGTTTCGCGGTCGAATGGTGGAAGAGATCAACCATTACTTAGACGTCAACGGCTGATCCGTTCCCGTTTGTTCATTAAGGTAGGAACCATGTGTCCACTCTTGGACAATTGCTTCTACAATAAAGTACGTCATGGGCGGGCCTCACTCTCCAGGGGAATCGAATCTCAGCTTGGAATCGGAGTTGCAGGCTTGGCTGGAAGAGTTTCAGAGTCTTGAGCACCTGGACCCCGATCTCGAACGAGTGAGGGTCCGCCAAAAGCTGGCGCTGGTGAAGGATCTGAGATCGGTTGGGAACGGTCTCATGCCCCGCTTGAAGTCTCAGAAGGAGCCGCCAACTGACTCTTGGTCTCTGCAGTTTTTGGAGCAGTTTCCAAAGCTCGATGGGATTGAATCAGACCTGCGATCTTTGCTCGTGGGCAGTAACCATCGAGACCCACGGACGTTAACAACCGCAATATCTCCAAAGAAAACCAGCGAAGAACCCATTCCAGATGTTTTAAGGCTGATAACATCTAAGGGAACCACCGATGGTCTTTTAGGTGTGATCTTTGGGTCTTTACTCTTGCTCGGTGGATTGCTCACCCTCATGCTCATGATTCTGGGCTTCAACACCCCTTACACCACCAAACAACTAGGGCCAAATCAAACGCTTCTTTACTACTCCTCAGACACGCTCCCTGCGATAGGGCTCCCTCAATACACCGATGCGACGAAAATTTCAGAACAGGAGCTGTCACAAAAGAAGCTAGAGTTCGGTCTACTTCCCCTTGTTCTTCTTATTATCGGCGGGATAGTTCTGCGCTTGTATTCTCGCCTTGCTAGCGCGGAGGCGATTGAACTTCGTGGGAGAGACCTGTCCATTCAGCACACGTTCGGCATACAGACGACGGAACAAGCCTATCTTCTCCCCGCAGGTGCAAGAGCGAAACTTGGAATTGCTAATCCAACAGTAGAAGAGTACAGTACAGCCAGACTGGATTCGATCGAAATACCCGTGCGAGGATTCACAACCGTAAAAATCGCGTACGGCGCTTCAGACGAGGAACTCCAAGAGTTCCTTACAAAGATCAATCACTACCTAGACGTTCACGGCTAGGCTGGTTCGGAATCGATCACGGTTCTTCACGAACGAGAGCCGGGCAGGGTTGGTTTCGCTCTACAATAAGGTACGCAATGAGCGGATCTAATCCTAAAGAGCAACCTCCGTCCGATATTGAAGCGGAGTACCAGGCTTGGCTCCAAGATTTTGAGAGCCTGGAGCCTTTTGATCCAGGCCTTGGAAGGGTCACCATTCGTCAGAAGCTGGCTCTGGTGAAGAGTTTACGGACCGCCGGAAACAGCCTTAATGCCCGATCTAAGGCGAACAAAAAAACCGTCCCAGAATCCCTCACAAACGAGTTGCAGGAGAAACTTTCGCGCCTTGATCAGATCGAATCGGACCTGAGATCCGCCCTAATCGGGAGTATTCCGAGATCGACGGTGTCGTCCAAAGTTGCGGATTCCCACATAGGCAATAGAGGAATTGAGGACGATGGATCAATTCCAGATGTTCTTCACCTTAACACTTCTCCAGGTGCCACTGACAGCGCATATGTGGCAATATTCAGCGCTCTGTTCGTAGTCGTTGGGCTCGTCCTTATTCCAGTTGCCTTTGATATATTCAACAAACCTTTTTTCACGATAACGCCAAAAGGATCCGGTCAGACGATTCTCTACTATGCTTCCGACAGATTGCCAGAAATCGGGAACACTACGTACACGATCGCTCAGAAAGTCTCTGAGAGCGATTTATGGCGAGAAAAGATCCCCTTTCTGGTAATGCCGTTTGGATTTATTATTCTTGGTACGATTTTCTTATGGATATCCGTTAAGCAATCCGGAGAAGAATCCATTGAACTCGAGGGGCGCAATCTGACTATCCACACCCGTTTTGATGGGCTTCAGTTCCACAGGAAGTATCGTCTGAGGCGGAACGCCAAAGCGCGATTGGAGGTCACGAACTATAAGCGAGGGTTCCGCGTCAACTACGAGCCAGATTCGATTGAGCTACCAGTTGATGGTGATCGTTACGTCAGGATTGGTTATGGGTCTTCGAAGGTAGAACTGGACGATAATCTTAGATTAATCAACCGTTACCTTGAGCACCAGACTAAGTCGGAAAGAGAAACTCTTCAAGAACAGAGATGAAAGATAACGGCGACGACCTGACTGCTTCCCTTCGAGGAAACCCGCTGAAAGCGGAGACGAGCGAGCTCACCAATGAATCGCAATCAGACGTTTTCGAATACACTTTTCCCAACCCGCCCACTCCGCGACTGAAGCCGCATACACTTATCACCATCCTAATCGGACTCTCCGTGCTGATGCTAGTGCTGTTCGTAGTGGTGGCATTTACACCATACGGCTTAACCATCTCGGAAGGCCAGATAGCGCTTGCCTGGCATCAAACACATCGCTACTACTACGTTTACTCGCCAAACTCAAATCTCAAGCTTGTTGAAGTTGATACATCAAAATTCTTATGGACCAAGGTTCGTCCGATCCTTCTATGCTTATCCTCCTTGGGGATAGCACTCTGGTTGAAGCATTTCAATCTCTATCCAGTTGTCGTACGTGGATTTGACTTGCGAGGAAGAACCCTCAGAATCCATTATCTGCGCGGTCGCCCTAGGGTTTATCAGATTCCCAGTTGGACCCGAGCGAGGGTGGAACACTCTCCTTACGATCCGCAAGATAGCCCACATCACGATCCCGCTAGATATCGCTTAGAGGCAATCGGCCCGGTCTATCTACAGATAGACACAACTGATACTTACTATGGAGTTACCCTTGGGGTTAGCATGAAAAAATCCGAACTCAAAGCACTTGCCAATCAGATCAACGCATATCTGGATTCGCAAGTATCACCATCGGCAGATCAATTCGAACTACCCGGGCATCGACACTAATGTCGGCGTAGACCTATTCCCTGCCGTATCGAGAACGAAGACCCGATACGTGTACGCGCGTCGAGCCCTAGCCGTTCGATCCACGTAGGACACTCCAGTGACTCCGCTAGCGACCTCTACCCATTCCTGTGACCCCACCGGCGCTCGCTCGATCAAGAGGCCCCCAGTTGCCCCGGAAAGAGCACCCCACTTCAGCTCAACCCCTTGTGCGGTGGCGGTAGCGGTGAGACCCGTAACGGGCGACGCTGAAACAATGACCGCCGTAGCCGAAAGTGGCGTGGTGGCAATGCTCTCCAGATCGGAGGCATTTACGGCCACCGCTCGATACCAGCAGTACCGATTCACGGGAGGTTTGGGATCTACGAAGGAGGCCGTCGGATTCTTCAGCGCATCCCCGGTGATTTCGCCAATCAGTTCATAGCCTTCGTCCGCATACGGATTGAGTTGGCGACCAACGGCATTTGCCCCGTCTAACCCTTGCAGTGTGCCGGCGGTCGAGATGCCTTGAACCGAGTTACTCCCTTGGTTAAGATTTAAATTGGCTCGAAGAATAGTGGCGAAGGGCTTCACCGTAGAATGAAAGTCAAAGATAGGCGTTGACTTGCGATAAATCTTTACTCGGGTGACCTCTTCTAAAAGGGTGGGTTTAGAGATTTCGACCGTTATGGTTCCGTTTTCGTTAGATCGAACTGCAAAATCACCCGGCTCCGACGGCTTAGAAGAAGCAGGGACGAGAAGAAACTTTTGACCTCCGGTGGCCGCGATTCCCCAGCGATTGGTCGCAATAACTCGATACACGTACGTGCCTCTCACCGTCGGAGGTACTTTGTCTTCAAAGCTGTCCTTGTCGATGACGGTAGCGAGAAGGGTCCAAGCTCGCTCGCCAAAAGAGCTCCGGCGATAAATAGCATAAGAAATGTTGCTTTGAACAGCTTCCTTTGTCCATTTGAGCTTCACAATGCCCCCCACCTCCCTCGGCGTGAGGTTGCTAACAACCAGGAGTCGATTGAACTGATTTACGTCTGAGTTGAGCGTTCCAAAGGTTTCTTTTCTAAACACCTGACCCTGAACTGCCTGAGTCTTTGGCGGCAGACTAAAAGTCGCTTCCGTTATAGCGGGAAGGCCCGGCGGAGTGAGATTAGGGACGGTGACGTCGTTTGAGACGGCATGATCTCCCTGCAGTCCAGCCCGGGACGTCGTCGAGACTCGGTAACGATAAGTTTTGTCCGGAATCGCTGTGGAATCGTGGATAGAAAGAACGCCGCCGCGTTTGAACAATCCCTCGGCGGCGTTGTTCACCTCAGCATCGGACATCAAGCGAGCAGGTTCGGGGCCAATTAGGAATCCAAGGTACGACCGGGCACTGTCTGCTGTGGAGAGGTTGATAAACGGCGCAAGCGATCCGAACGGGCCTTCCCCTTGTTGAGGTGGAACATCCACCCACGGAGTGTTTGGATTTCCCGTTACCTCCTGTCGCTGAACGTTCCACTTCTCAATGCTGTTGATGTTGTCGACATTTAACTCGAAAACGACACTCACTTTCGCGTCGGGTTTTGCCGAAGCGTTCCAGTGGTAGGCACGGTTAATCGGCGAGGCTTTTAGGTTCGACGGTGGCTCTGGAATTCGCAGATCGTCCACGTCAACATTGAGCGAAACCGGTGTTCCCTCCTGACCGAAGGCGTTGATCGGAACAATCTGATACCTCTCCTGCTTAGGGTCTAAAGATGCGCCTTCATCGATGTAAAAGAAGAGTGGCTCTAGCAGCTCATCTCCCGGGGCTTCGATATCGGCGATGATCACGGGTCGTTTGGAAAGCGGTTGGCCGTTTTTGAGTATCCGGTAAGTGATCAGGTTTCCTTGAGCCGATTCCTCGACGATGGAAGGTCGATCCCAGCGCAGGCCGACCCTTCCCGATGAGATTTGGACTCCGGAAAGCCCGCTGATTCTCGGCGCGGCATTAGGCGTGGCCGGGTTGAGGGTTACGGTCGCGATGGCGGCAGATTCGACACCCTCTTCCACGCGGTGCACTCGATAGGTCACAGAGCCTGTTGTGGGCAAGTTGGGGTCGGTGACCCGCAATCCCATCGCACGACCAAATGCCGAGTCGACCAAAGAGGCGCTCATGATGTCTCGGCGAGCGTCGAGGATATCTTCCAGCGTGCTGTTCTTACCGAATCGCGCATCGGCTTTGCCTACCCCTCGGAGTTGGGCAAGGCGAGACGCAATGGCGGGATTTGATGCGAACACGCGCAGATCACCCTTCACAAACGCTGCCTTCTTTTTATTCGCGTTTAGAGTTGTACGGAAGGCATTGAAGGCATCCGCGCTCGAGGCTCCACGCTTGAGATCAAACGAATAGTCGGTGACCAAATTGGGCTGCTCAGCGGCATCGTTTAGACGCTTAACGATGCTTCGATACTCGTCTCTGTTTCCAAACTGCGTGGTCACAAGAGTGCGATAGTTGTAGGTGTTTCCGGTCGGCCAAATCTTGACTGCAGGCGCGGAGCCAACTTGTCGATAGACGCGATAGCCTTGGGTTGGAATCCACTTTCCTACCGGAGTCAAGATCAATCGGGCTTCACGGGTAGATCCCGTTGTCACCACCGCTCCTTGGACGCGAAGCTCAGGAGCATTGGAAGGCTTCCCTTGTCCCCATGTGCTCCCCACTAAGCCGTTCACGCCCGCAAGGGCGACCAAAAGCAGTACGGGGAGCTTCATGTTCCTATTCGTCCATCCAATATTCATCAGTTGTCCCTCTTGGGATCGATAATCCACACCGTAATGCTCTTGCTTCCAGATAGCCGACCGATTCGCCCGTAGACCGTTCCCCGAACGCGTAGTCCGCCAGGAGCGGTTGTCACAGGAATGCTCATCCCGGCCGGGACAAGAACTCCTCTTTGCTCGTTCCAACTCATAGAGAGTCGTCCTCCGGCAGCAGCCTCGAACAGACCGAAGTCGATCATCCCTTCGATGAAGATCGACCCGTTAACGCCTAGTTCCTTTTCTGGTCCCCATTCGTAAACGTTTAAGGTTCCACCTGCCGAGACGACGACCGCTCCGCTGAACATCTTCAGCGTGGCATTGAGATCGAGCTGAAACACGAACGTTTCTTGGAACTCAATGTTCAAGCCCACTTGCGCGGCGAATGTTCCAATGCTATCGCCGAGTCCTGTATTGAGCTTGAGGAAGACCTTTTCTTGTCCGGCAGGTTCCCAACCCAAGCGAACAAACTTTTCGTTCGGTGACAGGCGCATTGCAAATTCGCCGCCTGCTTCAAACATCGAGACGCTCTTGCTGGGGAAGAAGAACCTCAAACGACCGCCCAGGTCGAATTGCTTCTTCTCAGCGTCTATTCGCATGAATACCCATGCGACTCGGGATCGGTTCTCCCACCAGCTTCGAGAATTGAAGCTGGGTTGATCTCCGGGGAGATTGACAAACGTTGCTTGCCCCGCGATGTCTAGAATGAACTGCGGGAGCGTTACTCCCAGGTTCACTTCTCCCCACCAGAGAGTGCCTTGCGCGGGGTCGCCAATAAGCAATCCCGCCTGAGCAAAGAAAGAACCCTTGGACCTTTCCAACTGGTCCAGCCCTTCAATGCGCCCCTGGCTAGGTTTGGGCTTGATGCCGGATCCAAATCCGCCACTAAAGCCATAGACGGTCAGCGCGGGTGAGGTTGTAATGTTAAGACCGGAAACTCGGCCTCCAACAAACCAAACATCATCGGCAAGCAACAGAGTTACTCCAATGTTGCCCGGAAAAGCATCTAGGTTGAGGTCGACATTGCCTTGAAACGCATTTGTGAAACCGGTGACGTTTTGGCGACTGATCTTTCCTCGGATCGTGCCGACCCCGGCCATCCTAGCCTCCAGGCCAATGCCGCCGATTGTGACGTTTGGAACCGGTGAGGTGCCCGAGGCTCGCTCGATGGTGATTCCATCGAACGTGACGCCACCCGAAACGGGCAGATCTCCCTGAATGGAGACGCCGCCGGAAATGGCAACTGCGGCGAGTCGGCCCTGGGCGTTCCCTCGGAGAGCCACCGACCGGGCGTCGACCATCACAGGTCCAAGATCAAGCTGAGCTCCCTCGCCTAAGTCGAGTCCGCCCCCGGTAGGGGCATAGAATTTTCCGTTGGCATCAAAACCGATCCCTTTCACCCCGATCGCTTTCCCGTTTAACGAAGCGACGGCTTGCGGAAGGTTGGCAAAGGCCAGTTTGCCCGAGAGAATCACCTTTGGCACCCCAACTCCAAAGCTGAGCGTGCCCGATTCGACTTGAAGATTGAGACCGAGACCCTCCAGAGGGAAAGTCGTGTTCTTGACACCAACCTCGACGAGACCGTTGGAGTCGATACTGGCAGCGGCGCCGAACTTCCACGGGGCTTGCCCGGCGGTATCGCTTGGAATTTCCAGCTCTCCCGAGAGTCCACCTTTGGTGATGGCATTCTGTCGGAAGGCGATCTCGCCCGTGACGTTGCTCGCCTTGAACCCGGCGATCTCTTTGGGACCCGCGGTCCCGTTTGCCCCGAAGGTCACTGAGCCACTGATTCCCGCGGATTCCAGCCTAAAGTTAGAAACGGTTACGGTTCGACTGGGAGCATCGTCTCCGAGCGACTCCGGCAGAATCAGTTTGCCGGTCGGAACGCTGACGCCCTTCCAAGAGGGAGCCATGGAACCCGGACTTCGATCTGCCGAAAGGTCGAGGGTAAAGCGCTCCGCCTGAAGCGCAAATCCGCGCCATCGAACGTCGAGCGGCTTTTGAGCCTCGACAAAGACGCCCCCTTGTCCAAGGGTGATGGATACGTCATTGAGCGACGCCCTGCCTCCGGTTGGTGACTTCACCGAGTCGGGGAATTCGATATCGGCCAGCAGAGTGCCGGAGACGAGTTTGTTGTTCCTCACCTCAACGGTTGCACTCTTTACTGCGAATGCGAAATCGAATGGGTCCACCAGGGCGACCCGTCGCGGGGCCGAGAAGGTTCGGGTCGCGCTGAAAGAGGTCAAACCATCATCATCGATCCGCAACGCATTGACATCGAACTCAAGAGGGTCGGGATCTTTGGTTGCCAAGCCCGGGAGTCCGCCGATCACCTTCGCGTTGGGAACTCGCAGTTCCCAACGAGTTTGGTTGTTTGCCTCTCGACGATAGTCGAAATCGAGCTTCGGAGCGGAGATTCGGAAGAGCGGGACGGCAATGCCCTCGTTAGATGCGAGTCCTGCCAGTGCACCTTCTCGGAGGCGAAACTCGAACGGACCGTTCACAACATCGGCGATCCCAATTTCGGCAAACGACACCTTGATCGGATTGCCCAGGTTCGAGCGATAAGGCAGGGTGACCGAACCGCCCCCTTTCATGTTCACCTGCAGTTCTCCAGAACTGTTCTTGAAGAGCGACATTTGGGCGCCCTTGTTGAGTTCGAGAGCCGCTCCGGAACCGGCGAAGTCTTCGACCTTTTTAGGGTCGGAAAGGATTCCGCCAAACCCAGAGGCCCGCCAGATTTCGCCGTCCTTTCGCGCGACTAGTCCGGTGAAATTTGCACGCCCGATCTCCGCCGTCAGGCTATCTGGGAGCCCTGCTGCTTGGGAGTTCTTGTAGTCCTTTAGTGGATTCGGATAAGTGAGCGAGAGCGCGCCCGATCCGGCCAGAACGTCTCCCTCCTTGGGATCGCCCGTGGAGTAGTTCACGTTCGAAAGGGCAATGATGATCCCGTTCTTTTCGAATAATCGGATCGTTGCGTCTTTGAGACTGGAAGCCTGAGCAACGTTTGCCGAGCCCGCCTTTTCGGTGATTTTGAAGGATATGGTCGCCGGAAGTTTGGCGGTTGGGTGTCCGGCGAACGTAATCACATCGTCGGCCATTCCGATCACGGGATCGGTTCCAATTTGGCTTGGAACGAACAGCACTCGCTTGGTGCGGCGGTTATAGACTAGGTGGATCGCGTCTCTTCCGATTTCCTTTCCGATTGAAAGCGCATCTTCACTGATCGGGTCTCGATCGTAGAGCTTGATGGTGATCGGAACCAAAACACCTTTCTGAACCGATTCGAAGCGGATTGGACCCGTCAGGGTTCTTGTGTCGTCGGGACCTGCAAAGGTTTTCACATCTCCGCTGAGAGAAACTTCAAGACGATAATCAGGTTCCGTGTTAGTCGATGGGACGCTGTCAATATCCGGACAAGAACTGGTGACCGAATCCACTTCGACCGCGATAAGGCTGCTGGGATACGAAGACGGAAGCTTGTCTTCTACAAGGTATTCGTAGATGAAACTTCCTGTGCCCGGATTGAAGTCAATGGAGTCGTGGTGGTCCCAGTCGAACGGGAAGACCTGTCCCCAATCGGGACCGTACACTCGCTTCCAGAAGGGTCCGCTGAGGCCGATCGCGTTGGAGGAGTCCCATCCTACTAGTCCGTCATTGTCGTATTCGCCATCGGGAGTTTGCTTGTAAACGGAGTTGTAGGACATGCTCCTGAGTACAAACCCAACGGAGTCTCTGACCTGTTTAGCTCCGATTAGAGCTTGTTCGGATAACGATGCTTTCTCCCACTCAGGACCAGAAACCTTGAATCTGTTCGAACCAAAATCTGGTTTTGTTGTCTTATCTCCCGCCGGTACGGTGGCAGCCCCCCAGGGTTTACCAGGCGATGCTCCGTACCCGCCAACGGCTAGCGCGCCGTTGAAAACAGTGAGCGCTGCAGCAGCCTTTGGAAACCGTCCCGCACCGAAAAGATCCTGTAATCCAAACGAGACTTGCGGAGTGGCTTGCCATACGATCCCGGCGGTAGTGATGTGTTTCGGCGTATCGTACAAGACGAAGCCTGGGCTCATCCCCGCCATTGTGTAGAACAGAACCTGGGAGCCGTCAGGCCGCCTCATCTTTGATGGATCGAGGAGCCCGGAGTTGTAATTCGGCATTCGGATAATGTCTTCTAGACTTTCACGGCGTCCCGCAATCAAGTTGAGAGCCGTGCTCCGATACTCAGTTGCCACCGTGTTCAGTGTTTCGGAATTCCAACCTGCAGCGGAAGAAATCTCATTGGCAACCCCGGGGATCACGAATGCAGCGCGAGCCGCTTCTTCTAAGTGCTGAGAGAACAATGGAAGCGGCGATCCCAAGTGGGGGGTAGAGAGAGAGGCAGCGAAATGAACCCGCTTACCGATGTAAGTCGCCTTCTCTCGCTGAACTTCGGTGAGTTTGTTGCCCCTGAAGTCTCCTTCAGTTGGGTTGGTGAGAATTGTCCGAATGACGATTCCGCCGAAGCTATGCCCAACGAAAACGATCTTCGGTTGCTTGTCGGCAGGGAGCTTTCCGAAAGTTTGGAAATAGCTGTCGTAGATTTGATCGATCGCCGCGCCGACCTGCGGCATCAGCGCGAGCGATCCATCGCGGAAGCTAACCATCGCGCCCAGCCAGGGGCGTTCCTGTCCGATCTGCGTTCCTTGAGGCAATAAGATGGGGCAAGATTCGTTAGGATTAGGCGTGTAATTCTCGTAATTCGACCAAGAGCCCCGGGTTGTCTTGCTCGCTTTTGGTGAGCCACCTTTGAAGGTAGTCAGTAAGTCGAGCGTGCTCGAACCTTCTTGACCAATGGAGCCCGCCAAGAGATCCCAACCCCAGTAGTACCGAGGGTGCTGGGCGGTCCCGATTCCTTCGTTATCGGATGCTGCCTGCTGGTTGTTGCGGGAGATTCCGTGAACGTAAACCAGAAGCGAGTTCTGCGCTTTGCTTCGATCGAACGGGTCCTCTTTTGGCGGTTTGTTGCTATCGTCGGGCGGGTTAGGTGCATCGGTGACCGATCCCAAGGTGAACTCGATTTGAGCCCGATCGCCCCTATCCTGGGTGAAGACAAGAAGGCCCTCGAAGTCTTCGGTAAGGGTGATCACCTTTTCCGACTTATAGGATTCTCCGACTTCATTAACGTATTCAATCTGCTTGTACCTTTGCCCCGTGGCGGTGCGCAGGGAAAGATCGAATAGGAGCGTTGAATCGCTTCCTCGGGGTCCCTTAACCGTCATTTTTAACGGATACTGGCCCTCCTTTAATCGCACGACGTATGCGACTTCTCCCCTTTCAGGAAGTTGCAAGGTGGCCGGGACCCCAAGAGTCAGTTCTTTCTGCCCTTGTGCTTTGCTTGGCACAAGCGAGGCCCATGTAACGAGCCGAGACGGTGCAGAAAACGCGAAACAAGCATGCTGCAGCAGCAACATGCCCGCACCGATGGCCAGCAAGGATCTAGAACTGATTTTCTTCATGAAGCCTGTTCTGGGAGACGATTCAATTTTTGGGGTTAGTTGGACAGGCTAATGCGCAGGACAGTTGGCTCTTTCGGCTTCACCTCATCGGTGTATCCGGTCATGCCACCGAACTCGACGATGAGGTCCTTCGGTTTTTCGGTCTTGAGAATCTTAACGATGAACGTGCCCTTCATCTCTGCGCCGGGCAGAAGTGCCTTTGAGTAGAAAACGCCACCGTTGTACTTGAAGTCGTTGTTCTCGACCGGGTTCGACGAGCCGTCTTCATTTGCCACCGATGTTAGGTTTCCGCCGAGATCCATGCTGAACGCAGCTTTCATCCCGTTTCGGAAGACGTAGTCGATCACGAGGAGGTCGTGCTGTTCGTCGCCATCCACCTCAGTCTCGCTGTACCAAGGGTTCACCTTCTTGTAATTGGCGACACGTTTGAAGCCGACAACCTTGAATCTCCAACCACCATCGAAGAGCCAGTCGCCTACTTTGCCATTGAGCTTGGCTTCCACCTGGTTCGCGCCACCTTGGCGTACGATCTCGAGCGAACCGTCTGGTCGTTGAGAGACGGTGGTTCCCATAGCCTTGGCGATATCTCGCAGAGGCGCATAGGCGACACCATTGATGATTCTCACGTCTTCAGAGGCGACTTCGCCGTTGAAATAGAGTCTCTTGGTTCCTTGAGCGACGACGATGGCGGCAGCAGCTACGGCAAGCGTTGTCCAGACGATCTTCTTCTTCACGAAGAAGAGTGTCAATCATCATCGTCAACGAATCGTCACAGATTAGCTCTTGAAAAGAAAGGTGCCCAGCCCTTTACGGGCTAGGCACCTTTTGTCAACTATGGTCGTTGAGCGGATTACCAGCTAATGGTCGCCGACTCGACGATATCCACTCGCTTGCCTGCGTGCAGGTACGAGCCCTCGATTCGGTAGGTTCCGGTGCGGGGCGAACCGCCGGGGACCGAGATGTTGAAGAGTCGGCTAGTAGCCTGACCCGTAAGGATCGAGCCCGCGGCGATCGGCCAAAGAGTGTTTGCCCGGTAGGTGTTGTTCCCGATTCTCAGAGTCACATCGCTGATGCGAAGATCGTCCAGAAGCGCGGTTCCGTTGTTTTGGGCTGCGCTTCGCACGGTGACCGTTCCCGCGGCAAGTCTTGGAGCGTGGTTCCATCGAAGGCTAGGAGTTCCGGTTGTGACACCGCCACCCTTCACTGCAAGCCGCCACATTCCTCGACCGTAGGTCGACGCCATGAGCAGTTGCGTGCCGGGGACCCATTCCAAGCGACTCACCTCACACACCGGCATCCCCAGCGCGTTGGTGGCGTTGGCCCAGGTGGCACCGCCGTTAGTGGTTGCAAACACACCAATGTCGGTTGCGACCCACCAGCGCGCGTTCGGCTGCTGATCGTCGATCGCCATCCAAGCAGTGAAGATGTTTGGCAATCCGGTGCCGCCCGATCCGCTTACGTTCTCAAGCGTTGGGTTCGGAGCCGTGGTATCCGCAACACGGTAGAGGTGAGGCGTTCCCGTTCCACCAACCGTGAACCAGATTTGCCTCTTGTTCGTCGGGTGAACGCGGATGTGAGTGATCGTGCGTCGAGTGAACGACGGCGTGAGCAGAGTGTCGAGCTGTCGCCAGGTGGCTCCTCGATCCACCGAGGTCCAGAGTTGGCCCTGCTCCGTTCCGACATAGAGAACCTTGTTGTCGGTCGGGGCAACCGCGATCGAATAGATCGCTCCGCCGTTCGGACACAGGTTGGTGTTGCCCAATCGAGCGTCCCAGGTTCCGCCCGTCGTGGTGTTGTATCGCCACAGGTGGTTTGTTCCCACGTAAAGGGCGGCCGATGCCTGAGGCTCGATCGCCATTTTCGTGACGAACGGGGTCGGATCCGCTCCCCAATCGGGACCAAAGCCAAACTGGCTCACCCAGCCGTTGGTGGTGCCGTAAAGACCGTTGAACTGCGCCGATCCAAAGGCTATTTGGGGGTTGCTTGGGCTCCAAGCACATCCCATTCCGTCTCCACCGGTTCGGTTCGCCCAGTTCTTCAGGTCGCCAATCGCGACGGGCGAGGCGTTGTCTTGAGTACCGCCCATCAGTCGAACCGTCGACCAAGGGTGGAACGCCGCCGAGTAGAACATGGTAATTCCAAGCGTGTTGCTGGATCGGTTTTGGAAGGTCCACGTTTGGTTCGTTTCGTTGAACTTGAGCGGCCAAACGCCTCCATCGTTACCGATGAGCATCTCGGTCTCGTTCGCCGGATTGACGGTCATCACGTGAGCGTCGTTGTGGGTGAGTGCCGAGTTGGTGTACGTTCGACCCACGTCGGTCCAGGTGCTTCCGTTCCAACAAGCCAGCGTGATGAGACCCACGTAAACAAAGTCGGTATCCACGCCGTTGCGCTTGTGCTTGGCAACGTTCAGGTGCATGTCGTACCAAGATTGCGACCAGTTGTATCCGCTTGGCAGGTTCGAGGTGATGTCGGTCCAGGTAGCGGTGCCACCCGAAATGGTTCCGACATGAACGCGCTGAGAACTGTTCGAGATGGTGAACAGCTTATTTGGATCGACCCGCGAAGCGCCAATGAAGGTTCGACCCGCCCATCCTGGAGGTCCGTTCAAAGCCGCCCAAGTCTGACCCTTATCTTCAGAGAAGAAGAGCCCGCCGGATCGATCCGAAACGTAGTAGCGTCGCACGCCGGTGCCGCTTGCGATACCGATCGACATCTCGGTGAATTGGCGGTTGTTGGAACCACCGACCGTGAGTCGCGTGAACGAAGCGCCGCCGTCAACCGATCGGTAAAGTCCGCCGCCGCTATCGGCAACCACGATCACAATGCTCGCGTCGTCGGGGTCGAACATGACCTCGGAGACGCGCATGGAGCTACCACCATTGAGAACAACGTTCGACCAAGTGAGGCCGCCATCGGTGGATCGGAGCACGCCATTGCCGCTGCCTTGGCCACCGTCCGGGTCACCCATGCCTGCAATCACAAGGTTGGAGTTAGCCGGGCTCACCGCAACGCGAGAGATATACGGAGCCGTGAAACCGTTGCCAAGCGGATTCCAAGTCACACCTGCATCGGTGGACTTCCACACGCCGCCCGCAGGGGCACCCAAGAAGAGGGTTCGCGGGTTGGAAGGGTCGTAGGCTAGACCCGAAATTCGCCCGTTCAGAGCGGCGTCGGGTGGTCCGTAGTAAATCCGATAGGGGATGCCGAGTCCTTGGGGTCCGAAGAAGTCCCACGTTCCAGGCGTGTTGCCTACGTTTCCGGCTCGCACCGGAATTCCGGTGATCGGGTCGATCTTGAGTCCGGTAGAGGAGTTCTGACCACCCAGAATCGTCCTTTCGAACGCGGTGGCCTTGGGCATCTGAGACATGTGCTGAAGCGCCTCGAAGTACGCGTCCTCATCGGGTCGGTCATTCGGGAATGATCGAACGAAGAGCCTTTCTCGCAGAGCTTCTAGGTAGCCGGCGGTGCCTTTGCTATCGTCTTTGCCCCACTTTCGTCGTTCGGCTTTGACTTGCTGAATGAAGGCATCCAATTCCTTCACCGATCGGAAAGACGGAGATTGGATAGGCGCGGACGAGGCTTTGGATTCCGACTTCGGTTCTTCGCCCTTGAATCCAACCACCGCGCTGCCAACAGACAGAACGAGGGTCAGGAGAGCAATTCGGCGTGCGAATCGTGAACCTTGGCGTCGAAGGTGGTCCTTACCGGACCTCATAAAAGGATTAAAGTTAGAATTCATAGGAACAAGTTCGGCTCCGTGGCTGAGGTAATCATAAGTCTCAAAAGAGTTATCGTCAATTCCAAACCGAAGTTAAAGATTTGATGCTAACGGTTTGTTAACAGAATTTGCGAAATCAGAAAATGAGCGTGGCTTCAACGCCGTTCCCGCGTCTTGTTGCCATAGTTGATGGTGAGTTCTGAATTGCTGAGCATCCTTTTGAGCCTAAATTTGCTTGGAGCGGCCCCTTCAGCGCAGTTCAGCGCCCAAATTTCCCCTTCAAAAACGGCTGCTCCGAGGGCGGAGTACGGTCGATGGAAGAGCTCCATCCTTGGCGGAGGGGGTTTCATCCAAGATATCTTCCCCACTTCGACGCCGGGAATCTTGTACGCGTCGGTCGATGTTGGGGGCGTTTATCGGACGGATGACGGCGGTGATCGCTGGCGGATGTTGCACGCAGGATTGCCTTCCATTGGTACTTGTGGGGTCCGCGGAGTCAGCGTGGATCCTCGCAACCCAAATGACCTCGTGATCTTGGTGGGAGATCGATGGATCAAAGGAGGCGGGCTCTATCGCAGCCAAGACGGTGGTCGCACCTGGAACCAGACTGGGCTGGTTCCCACGTTCGCCAACGACCATCTGCGTTGGGCGGGACGTTTGATTCAACGCGATCCAGAAAACCCGGATCGGATCGTTGCGTTTTGCCACCTCGAGGGGATCTGGCTCAGCGAGAACAACGGAGCCTCTTTTAACCAACTGGGCTCTTTGACGGGGCGACTTCCTTCCGATCTCAAAGTCGATCCGCATAAGCCAAGCAGGTGGTACGCGGTCGCGGGGCAATACGCGGAGAAGGACCAGTTTCATGCGTACTCGGACAAACCTTGGAATCCGGTTGGAGGGCTGTTTGTTTCGGAAGATCGCGGGCTTTCTTGGACGCCCAAATTCGGCCCCGGGCTTACCGAGATCGTGTTCGACCCTCGCCGCCCAAACGTTCTTTACGGAATCTGGAACGACGAGGGGGTGAAAACCAGTCGAGACGGCGGGACCACCTGGACGGACTACATGACCGGTCTGCCGGAGGCACCCCAGGGCAAACGTGAGTACATCGGACCCCACACTTATCAAGCCCTTGCCGCTTCAAAGTCTGGGCTCGTTTTAAGCAACACGCAGGGCGATCACTTTGTGCGGCCATACGGAAGCTCGGTTTGGGTTCCGGTTGTTGAACCCTCCTGGCGAGAGTTGCTCGAAGGGGAGACCTGGTTTGCCGCCTTCCTTGGATCAGGCTGGAAGCATCGAGGCAAGGCGACGGCGAGTATCGTCATCGACCCCTTCGACGATTTCAAGCGGTACTTCACAGATTGGTACGGGCTCTACTTCACCCCAAATGCGGGCGGGAACTGGATTTTGAAGTCGGACGGCATAGAGGCGACGGTGGTTCACACCATTCAGCCAGATCTCTCCACCGAGGAAGGGGTGCATGTTGGAATGGCCGACAACGGCTACCTCTTTTCTAAGAATGCGGGCGCTCGATTCCAAAGCCCGAAACTGAACTCGAACATGAAGTCCCTGGCAGTTTCGTTCTCCCAACCAAAAACGGTTTACGCAACGGGCGATGGTGGAACCGGGTCTTGGCGAGCAGAGAGCCTTTGGGTGAGCTCGGATGCGGGAAAGAGTTGGAACAAAAGGGTTCCTTCCGGTTTGCCCGTCGGCCCAGAGAGGAACTACAACTCGGTGGCGGTTCACCCTACCGACCCCAGCGTCGTTGCGGTGGCCGTCTCGGGCCGGATTCCAGAAGAGAAATCGAAACCCGCCGAGGGTGGGGTCTTTCTCAGCAACGACGGAGGTCAAACCTTCCGCGCCATCAACGAGGGCTTGCCAACCGGGCCCGAGCTTTTTGAAAGCCAGATCTTTTCCGGCTCGAACGAGATCGCCTTCCTTCCGAACGGTCAGATGGTCGCCGTTGCGTCGAAGTTAGGGAAAGTGTTTCTGGGAACCCCCGATGCAAAAGGCGACCTTCGGTGGGCGGAGATTTCCGGGATCGATGGCAAGCCGCGCAGCGTTTCGGTTGGCAATCCCCAGGCTCCGCTGGTCGCGATTGGGTCTTCGGAGGGGGTCTATCTCAGCACGAACCTCGGCGCGCCAAACGGAGGATTCCGAAAGGTTCACTTCGGCGATTGTCGGGAGGTTCGGATCGATCCGACCAACTCGGAAAGCATCGCCATGAGTCGAGCGGGTGGGGTGGCGATCTCCAAAACGGGCGGGCGTTTATGGATCGAGATCGGCAAAGACCTTCCAGACCGGAATTCGCCCTGCTTGAACCTTCGCGGCGACAAGCTTTGGGTGGGCACGAAAGGAAGCGGCGTCTTCTGGACGAAGATTTAGCCGCTCCCTTGAGGTTCGCAATTAGAGAGTCAGGGGACCCTTTCGGATGCTCCACATGTTGTCTTCCACCGATCGGTAGGTGGCGGCGAAGGGCATTGCCTTAGCGTGACCATCGGCAAACGTGAAGATCTGAGTTGTGCCGTATCGAGTGAGTCCAACGGGTCGCCGAGGCGTTCCGTGAAGATTCGGATTCCATTCGCCATCAAGCTGGCTGGACCAGTCCTCGCAGTTGGCGATCGGGAATCGGGAGCAAGGCGGCGCGGCACGCTCGCGACTGAAATGGAACGGATTGTTGAGGTTGGTGCGATCTTCCGCCCACGGGTCGAAGCAGATATCAAAGAACTCCGAGCTCCAGAAGGGGTCTGCCGGGTTGCTAACAGGAAGCGGAGACGGGATCACAATGCCGACCGCTCTTGCCCAATTGCCTGCCCGAAGTCCGCTGTAAATGGTGTTCGAAGGCTCTTCGATGGTTGTGGCGTTGCGGTTCATTCCGGTCATGAAGCCGTTGTTGGCAAAAGACCCCCACATGATGTCGACATTGCGGTCCGGGTCGGACGGATCGAACCAGATGCTGTTCTTAGATGGGGCGAGCCCGTTGGCGTTGATCCCACCTCGACCATTCTTGATATAAGGCTCCAACGAGGCCTGATAGCTGTGGACCGCCCACCAAGAGATGGTTTCAGGAAATCCGGTGGTCGTATCCATCGTTCGCGGAAAGACGTCGTCGTTATCGCCTGCGTACATGGTGACGGCGAGTCCGATGCTACGCATGTTGCTGATGGTAGTTGTCTTTTTGGCCGCGAGTTTCGCCTGGGCGAAGACCGGGAAAAGGATGGCAGCAAGAATTGCAATGATCGCAATCACGACAAGAAGTTCGATGAGTGTGAAGCCTCGGCGCATATCTGTAACCTAGGTTACATTATGTAGACAAAACTCCAAATTCGTTAGAGATTCTTTCAAGCGGTTCACAGAAAGTGGCAAACTGAGGCTGATATGTACGTGCCCAACTATGTGCCCGAGCCTCTTGAGGTTCCGGGGAACATCACGTTGGAGAAATATCGGCACCGGGTGCAGTTCATCCGTAAAGTGGTGCTTTGGCACTCGGTTTCCATTGCCGTTCTCACCCTTTGGACGGTGTTGGCACCTAAAACCGGGTCGGCTGGCATCTGGGGCGTTTGTTTGGTTGCCGCGATCCTTGCCGCAGACTTTGCTCGGATAGCGCTACGAGGAGGCGATGCAGAATGGTGGGTCTCGGCAGGCTTTTTGATCCCGATCTTGGCTTTCCTTGGGTTGCTCCTGAACCACTGGATCGCAGTGGGCTTCCCGGCTTGGGCGAGCGTCATCGGTTGTCTTTGCCTAACGATTTACACCTTGGCGGCCGGGAGAGATTTTAGTTTTCCGGGTTCCTTTGCTTTGTGCTGGCCGATCTCTTCATTGCTCGTCTATTTGGCGGGGAGGTCTTTGGAAATGACGGGATGGGGCATCGTTGGTGCCTTACTGTTGAATTCCGTGACCCTTGGTTACGTCATTTTCGACCTCGCAAGCCTGCTTCCTCGGCGACGCCGGAACGAAGTGGCTGGAGCCGTCGCCGACCTCTACCGCGATGTGTTCAACGTTTTCGGATACGTCCCACGGGTCATCGTTCACTGGAGGAAGCACCGCATTCTCGACGATCTCCCCTTTGAACTCAAAATCCGCCTAGACGAACTGAAAACCCTCGCCGACGATCTGGGCTTGCGCCTTCCCGATTCCGATTCCGCAGGTCAGCGCCGACCTTAGAACGGTGTGGTCAAAGTTGGCAGGTAGCATTTGGTGGCCACTATGAGCCTTGTCCGCGTTGTTTGTTACGTGAAGCCCCACCGAATTGAAGCGGTGAAATCGGCTATTGCTCCGCTTGGAGCGGGGGGAATGACCGTAACCGATGTTCGCGGAACCGGAAACAACCCGAGCGTGGGCGGTTCGGCGACCCTTCCGGGGCTGATGACGATCCCGATTCGTTCCAAGATCGAAGTGGTTTGCGACGTCGACCTTCAGGAGCAAATCGTTGCGGCGATCCTTGAGACCGCTCAAACGGGTGAACCCGACGACGGGAAGATCTTCATCGAGCCGGTCGTCGAAACGATTCGGGTTCGCACGGGCGAACGAGGCGTGTAATCGGCCACTCTTTGAACTTTTTCAGCAGGCTTGCGATAAGGCGAACCGCTCATTCGGCGAATCCGTCATACTGAGAGCGATTCCATTGCTTAAGGCTTTCTTAGGTACGTTTGGGGTTGCGAAGCGGCGATGAATACGATTGCGATTGCGGCGGCTCTTTTGGCCATGCACAATGCCCGACCCGAGAAGTTCGCGGTCGATGTTTATTTGACCAACGGCTCCGACCGTGTGAAGGTTGCGGCGGGGACCACTCTCTCCGGCGAAAAGACTTTCCGCGTGATCAGTCAGCCCAAAAGCCCGGTCACGGGTGTTGAGTTCTACGTTGGCGACGATCTGCGAGACAAGGACGAGAGCACTCCGTACGAGTTCAAGATCGACACCTTGAACGAAGAAGAGGGCGACGTGAAGATGACCTTCAAGGTCTTCACGACGAACGGAGACACGGGCGAAGCATCGTTTGTTCTGAAGATCGATAACGGCCTTTCCAAAGGCGCGGGCTTCCACGTCGACGCCGGAAATGCATTCTTGGGCGAAGGCAAGTTGGAAGACGCCATTCAATCGGGCCGAATCGCCCTGAAGGCAGATCCCAACTCGGTGGGTGCGCGGATCCTCCTTGCACGCACGTTCTTCAATCAGCGCCAGTTCGACAAGGCGCAGAAGTTCGCCGAGGACGCCCTTGGAATCGACAAAGAGAACCTCGAAGCTCTGGCAGTGCTCAGCAGCGTCAAGGTTCAGCAAGCTTTCACCGTTGTCAATCGACCGGGGACGGATCGCACCGAGTCCATCAATCTGATGAAGTCGGCCCTAGAAGGCGCGATCGACTCTCGCCGCAAAGTGATCGATGCCCAAGTCGCAAAGACGGGCGAGGCTACCGACGCCAATCTGGTTGCTTTCGCTGACACCTGCTTTGTTGCTCAGGAGTACAACCGAGCCATCAATGCTCTTCGAAAGCCGGTGAGCGCACAGCTTGATAAGCCGGAATTGCTCAACCGATTCGTTTACGCGCTGCTTCGAGACAACCGACTCCAAGAGGCCGTCAACACCTTGAAAACGGCGAAGAAGCTTGGAAAATTCGACGCCTACACTTATGCGCTCGAAGCCATCGCCATGGCCGATTCCAACCTGGATACGCTGGCGGATGATGCGATTCGAGAGGCTTTGCTCACCGATCCGGAGAGCCTCGGCGTCAAGTCGGCTCAGGCGTACATCGCTCTGAAGCGAAACAACACCAAGGTGTTTGGAGAGGTCACTCGAGCCCTGAACAAGGATTCGGCTCGACGACCGGAAACGTTCTACTTCCTCAGCGCACTCGCGAACCGGACCAATGATTACGAAGGGGGTCGGAAAGCCTTTGAGTCATCGATTCGGGTTGAGCCGTTCGATCACGACATGTACGTCGAGCGCGGGAACGCCGCCATTGCGCTGGCACAATCGGCAAAACTTTCTGGCTCTGAGCGAACCGCTCAGTTGCAGATCGCTCGGGTGATGTTCGATCTGGCGCTGAAGGTTCGACCGTCGTCGCCCACCGCGCTGACTTCGATTGCGCTGATCAACTTGTTCGATTCGAAGTATGACGAAGCGCTGCGATATGCCGAAGCGGCCACTAAGGCGGGCCCGAGCTACGCCGCAGGTTGGTACACGTACGCTGCCGCGCTTTCTCGAAAGAACCAAGATCCGCGGATTGCCTTGCGAAAGAGCGAAGAGAACGACGCTCGGAACCTCGCAGGCGTGAGCGTTCCGACTGCAGAAGTGGCCTGGACCTACTTCAACAAATCCGGTCGCGCACCTGTGGTGACCATGCCTTCTCGCGGCTAATCAAATTTCGCGAAGAGTGCCCCGGTTTCCGATCGCTCGGAAATCGGGGTATTCTCTTTGTTCTTCCGCGATCGTTCAGGTCGCTTCTCACGGGTCGGGGCGTGGCGCAGTTTGGTAGCGCGCTTCCATGGGGTGGAAGAGGTCGCACGTTCGAATCGTGTCGCCCCGACCAGTGAAGCCTCTCGCATTTCTTCTTCCTAGGCATGCGCGTTTACGAGTGATAGGCATTTGGGTCTTTATCACCTCATTCCAGTAGGAGTTTTCAGCTCATTGCGTCGTCCAACGGCAAACTAATAAGCCGCTTCTAAAGAAGACGTAGAACCCGACTATGGGCTTCGTTTGGGTGGGGGCAAGAGCGCAACAAGGGCGCTTTCGATGGGACACATCAACCGTCGCGACCGGGTGCTTCATCCTGGCATCCACTGCAACGACTTGTCATGCACAAGAGCGTCCGACCTTCAAGATGCTTCGGTACGAGGAAGACTGGTCAACGCTGCGGGAGGGGGCGGCTGGCCGCGATTGGTGGGACCCGATCAAGTACATCCCACTCAACCCTCGTAGAGCGAGTTTCCTTTCATTCGGCGGAGAACTGCGGCAGCAGTACGAAAGATACACCTACCAGGAGTGGGGGCAGGAGCCCCTAGACCTAACCGGATACTTCTTGCAGCGCATCCTTTTGCACGCAGACTGGCACCTAAATCCGGATACACGTGTTTTCGCCCAGCTCTCCAGTGCCATTGAAGAGGGGAGGATTGGGGGCCCGAGTCCCGTGGACGAAGACCGATTCGACCTTCATCAGGCGTTTTTCGATCACCGATTTGCAGGCAGTGGACTGCTGATTCGTGGTGGACGACAAGAATTGCTGCTCGGCAGTCAACGGCTAATTGCCGTACGCGAGGGGCCGAACGTGCGCCAAAGCTTCGATGGTTTGCGCTTGACAAAGAAAACGAACAACCTCTCTGTGGATGCGATTGTTGTCCGTCCCGTTCAGAATCGACTCGGGCACTTTGACAACCGGACGGATCAAGATCGACTTCTTTGGGGTGTCTACACTACAGCAAGGGCACCTTCCTCCACGAAGCCATCGTTCGACCTGTATCTCCTGGGATACCAACGAGAGTCGGCCCGGTTCGGCGGGATCTCAGGATTTGAGAACCGGCTCTCGCTAGGTACCCGCATTTTTGGTCGCGCAAAGGGATGGGACTATAACTTCGAATCGGTGTGGCAAACCGGGCGATTCGGTTCTGGATCGATCCAGGCTTGGACGGCCACCATCGATGGCGGCTATACCTTTGAATCGGCAAAGGGGAACCCACGGCTGGGAATGCGCGCGGCGATTGTTTCTGGGGATCGCAACCCCAACGATGGCACCAACAATACCTTCAACCCGCTCTTCCCGCGCGGCAACTACTTTGGCGAATCGGCGCTTGTGGGACCGGCAAATCTTGTCAATTTATATCCAAGCGTGGAAGTGGAAGTTGCACCAAAACTAAGTGCCCGTCTGGGTTGCGACTTTTTTTGGCGAGAGAGCGTGCGAGACAGTTTGTACGGCAATGCCCTCCAGCTCATTCGGCCAGGGAACCTCAGCCAAGATCGCTACATCGGTTACGAGCTATCAACCACCCTGGAATGGATGATCGATCGGCACACGCAGGCGAATATCGTCTACTCTCGGTTTCAACCGGGCGCATTTGTCCGAAACAGTGGGCCGGGGCTACCGACCGACTTTGCGAGCATCTATGTTTCGTACAAGTTCTAGATATTGCTCTTCAGGAACTCGACCACACGCTCGAAGGGGTCGAAGCCGAACTCCTTCGCGACCGCGGGTCGCAAGTTTGAGTTAGCGTTGATGTCGTAGAACACCACTCGACCGTCCCTCGTGACCGCGTACTCCAGACCCGCGACATCGAGTCCACCAACTTGGACGATCCGCTTCCCTGCTTGCACAATGGCGCTTGGGACTTCGGGATAGGCGAAGAACTCGGGCGGTTTGGTCGTAGGGATCGCGCAAGCGCCATCGCTACCGTCACCCGGGTTGCAGACCTCAGACGGACAAAGATTGAACGCTCCGTGCGAGACCACTCGCATTGCGTAAAGCAGTTCTCCTCCCAAGAATTCGAGTCGAACGATGCCGAAGTCTCGATCGTAATCCAGGAGCTCTTGGAGCAAGAAGAGACGGTCGGGTTGCCAGATAAAGGGGTCGCTCAGGATGGTCTGCACCTCATCGAAGTTCTGGACCTGGTAGATGCGGGCTCCGCTTCCGCCTTGCTCGGGCTTGAGAAGAGCGGGCCACTGAGTCCAGAGACCTTCTACAGCAGCAACATTATTGAAAGCGACGGAACGGGGATAGTCCAACCCGAGCGACTTGAGAAGACTCACCTGAGCCGCCTTGCTGAGCTCTAATTGAAGCGCCTTAGAGCCATTGAGAACCGGAACCCCCGCGTGCTCATAGCTCTGGATGATCGAGATCGCCAGAGGGATCGAACGATCGTTCCCGCGAACGTAACCGCTTGGGCTGGCTTGGTTGAATACCAACTTGGTGTGAGGAAGATCAGCGGGATCAAACGCGCCCGACTTCAAATCGAACGCCGAAAAATTGATTCCGACCGCCTCTAGGGCCGCGAAAAGCGGTTTCTGCCACTCGGGGTGTTCATAGAGAACGACTAGATCAACGACACTGCTCACCTGTGCGTATTACGCCACAAATCTAGGGCGCACTTCGCTCTTTCTCGGATTCTCACCTAATGATCGAAGGCAATATTGGCTCGATGCGCCTCAATGCCTCTTGTGGGGTCGCGCAGCTCTCCGTTGCTCGGTGCCACCTCAACGGGTTTTGTTTAACCTTCGTGAAGTTCGAAAAACTGTCATTTTTACGAGCGAATCACTCCCTTTTCCTTCGTGCAGCTTTGTGGCACGAGCCGTATAATTGACTGGTCTTCGGACGGTGCTTTTTGGGGATTTTTATGAGAAATAGAGCCATCTTCGCTGTAGCCTTCGCCGCCATTTCGGTCCACTCGTTTGCCGACGTTGTTGCTTTTGATTCCGCGAGTCACCCTACCTACCATATCAATTGGAATGGAGCGGATAACGGTGGGTCTGGATTTGGCAATTGGGTGATCGACAACGACGATCCTCTTCGGGCGGACAACTTCATCTACACCTCTCGATACAACGGGTTCGGAACAAACAGTCCAAACATAGATACGGCCGGGAAATCGTTCGGCATCAACTCCTGGGACGGTGGTCAGGTCCAGGTTTCGCGTCCGATTTACGCCACAGACATTCAAAAGTTTTCACTCGATTTCGACAATGGCGATGCCAAAAGCGGCTCGCAAGTCCAGGTTGGCTTAAAGGGCTCGAACGGCTTTCAGGTCAGCCTTGGGTACGTTGGCGACCAATCGAGTTATCGGGCGAGAGTTCAAACCGACACGGGCGTCTTGGCTTACAACTTCAGCATCCCATTTACCGATACCGGCCTCCACATCGAGTTCGTCAAGGAGAGTGATTTCACCCTCAAAACGATACTCACCGATTTGGCTACGAGCGCAACCGAATCGTTTTCCTTCACAAGCAATACTTCGCTGGAGTTTTCAGAGTTTTTTGCCACTTCCAGCTCCGCGTTTAATACGGTCAATGCCCCGCGGTACGAGCACTTCTTCAACAACTTGAAGGGCGAGACCGCTTCCACGCCGGAGCCCGCCACTTGGGCGGCTTTAGGGCTGGGCTTGGCTGCCATGGCTCGTAAGCGCAAAAAGTAACCGCATTAGAACGCCCCACCAAGTTGTGGGGCGTTCTTACAACCTTTGGGCGGAACGCTCTCTTAGTTCGCCCTTATTCGACGATAGGTGCCTTTTTCGCCATTGAGTTCAAAGGTGACCTCATCTGCCCCACTCCAAATGAGTGCGACGGCATGGTCTGGAAGCGACATTCCGTCCTTGGTTTTGCATTCGAACATGCGAACTTGGTCTGGCTTTGCTTCCCACTTGCCAGTCATCTCGATAGGGGTCGGCTTTGTTTGGGCGATTGTTTTGAACGTCCCATCTTGAAGAAAGTCGGTTCGCGTTTGGATGCCTCGCTGCGAGCCCTCCCACGATCCGACAAGGGTGGCCTTCTTGGGGTTGGCGAGCACCCACCCAACGGCGACTCCGAACACGACGACCGAAAGACCGATCTTGACCTGCTTGAAACCTAAACTCATTTTATTTCCTTGTCGCATTATGCGATATCGTAATAAATGATATCGCATAAACTAGAGTCGTGGGAAACATCGGCCAAAAGGCCCAGCAGATCCAGAATTTGAGAGAAGGGCTTCTCTTCTCGCCCAAGCTGATCGAATACGGAGTGATGAAGTTATCGATCCGGACGACCGAAGCCGAGATCGACAACCGTCTGCAGGCAGAGCTGCCGATCGACCTATCGCTAGCGGAGGTTCTCTTTTGCTTCCTTCGCGAGCGGGTGGGAAGCTCCATCTCACCATCCAGCATTTCCAGTTCGCTCAAGCTCCCACCCACCACCATTACGAGCCGGCTTCGGAGGCTGGAAGGTCTGGGACTTGTTCGCCGCGAGACCACCGAAGCCGATCGGCGATCTTTAAGGGCTCAACTTACGGAAGAGGGGGAAAAAACGCTCGTTACGGCGGTGAAGATTTACGCGAGCGTCGTCGAGGAGTCGTTTTCGTCACCGGTAGACGTGCCAATCGCAGAGAAACTAGAATCGGACAATTAACCAACAGGGTCAAACCTGCAAAAATACTGGCATGCCCGTTTGCTTCGATATTGGCAATGTTCTGGTGAAGGCAGTCCACACCTGGCAACGACCCGTGGAGAAACTGGGCCTTACCCTTGGGCACCCGGAACATCTAGAGGAAAGCGTCTTTACGATTCCAACGTACGTTCCCATGGAAGCAAAGCAAGTTTCGGTAGCCGATTATCTTCAATCGCTAGTGGACTACCTTGGTCTTTCCGATCTTGAGACGGCTCAAAAACTGCACGAAGCGATTCTCGAAGACGAGTTTCCGGGCGTTCACGACATTGTTCAGGAACTCCACGCAAAGGGGATCGAGACAGCATGCCTGAGCAACAACAATCCGATTCATTGGGATTGGCTGACGAAGAACGGTCCATTCCCGGCGGTGATTGCTCTCCAACGAAAGTTTTCCAGCTACGAGATCGGGATCAACAAACCCGATCCCGGCATCTTTCAGTTCGTGGTCCAAGATACAGGCTGGCCCCCCGCGGAGATTGTCTACTTCGACGACGCGCCGAAGAACGTTGATGCCGCCCTCGCCCAAGGTTGGAATGCCCACCGGATTGACCCCAGCGGTGACGTGGCGGCGCAGATTCGTGCCGGTTTAAGCGGGATTCTTTAACGGATCCTCTAAACCTGCAGAAAGTCTCGAATGTGCTTCACGATGCGAGCACCTGCTGATCCGTCGCCGTAGGGGCTCGCCGCCTTTGCCATAGAAGCGTAGGCTTCGGGATCGTCCAGCAGTCGAACCGCTTCTTGGTAAACGACATTACCATCGGTCCCGACCAGTTTGGCGCAACCGGCGTCCACACCTTCAGGGCGCTCGGTGGTGGTTCGCAGAACCAAAACCGGGATTCCAAAAGCGGGAGCTTCTTCTTGAACGCCACCGGAATCGGAGAGGATGAGCGTTGCCCGTTGCATCAGCTTTACAAAGCTCTCGTATTCGGGCGGCTCGATGAGTTCGATTCGGTCATGCCCGCCAAGCTCGGCTTGCAAGACTTCTCTTACGATCGGGTTGCGGTGCATCGCCACGACTAGGTGAGTGTCTTCGTAGCGATCGACAAGCTTGCGAACATTGCTCGCGACATCGCTCATCGGCTCGCCCCAGTTCTCGCGACGGTGCATCGTCATGAGCAAGACTCGCCCCTTGTGCTCAGGAAGCCAAGTTTGTTCGCGCTTGGCGGCAACCATCTTGACTGCGTCGATGCCCGTGTTTCCGGTCACGAAGATTTTGGAGTCCGGGACGTGTTCCCTTTTGAGGTTGGCGGCCGACCATTCGGTTGGCGCGTAGTGATGCTCGGCGAAGAGAGCCACCGCCTGTCGGTTGAACTCTTCTGGAAACGGATTGTGCACGTTGTGCGTTCGCAACCCGGCCTCGATGTGCCCGAATGGAACCTGGGCGTAGAACGCCATGAGTCCCGCTAGGAAGGTGGTCGTCGTATCGCCTTGGGCCAAAAGAAATTGCGGTTTCACCGTTTCGATGGCTTCGCCGAGGGCCAAAGACATCCGCCCGGTCATCTCGGAAAGAGATTGCCCTGGCTTCATCAGATTCAGTTCGATTTGAGGTTGCACCTCGAAGGTCGCAAAGACTTGATCCAGCATCTCACGATGCTGTCCGGTGGAAATGAGGACGGTTTCAACCTCTGAGATCTTCTGGAGCGCCAGAACCACGGGCATGGTTTTGATGGCGTCGGGCCGCGTGCCGACAACGAGGGCGACCTTGGGTTTGCTCATCGTTCGGTCCCATCCGCATGGAAGAGGGTCTTTTCGACCAGACCGCAGAGCAAGTGATACAGCGCAATGTGGGACTCTTGAATGTGCTGGGTGTTTCCGCTTGGAACGGCCAGAAGAACATCGCTGAGTTCGGCAAGTTTTCCGCCACCGTCTCCAGTGAAAGAGATCACCTTCACGCCGCGAGTTTTTGCCTCTTCCGCCGCTTTCACCACGTTTTTGGAGTTGCCCGACGTGCTGAACCCGATCAGAACGTCCCCAGGATTCCCAAATGCCTCGACCTGCCGAGAGAAGACCTCGTCGAAGTGGAAGTCGTTGGCGCGCGCCGTCATGGTCGAGGTGTCAGCGGCAAGCGAGATCGCGGGAAGGGCTCTTCGGCGGAAGGTGGCCGACAGCGTGCTTATGAATTCGGCGGCAAGGTGCTGCGCATCGGCCGCACTGCCACCGTTGCCGCAAAGGAGGAGTTTGCCACCCTTGGCGTAGGATTCCGCGACCATTGCCACCGCGTCTAAAAGCGCCTGCTTGCAGACCTCTTGAGTGAGCGCCTTCACCCGAATCGACTCTTGAAAGTGAGCATCGATAAGGGATGGGAATTCGCTTTGCGGAGAAGGGACGGAACTGCTCATTGTTTCAGCTAACCGAAATGGCTTGAGTCGGTCTCCAGTAAGTTTGGCAGGTTCGCCAAAGAATCGATGATCGCCCAGGGCTGAAAGGTGAGTTCCGCTTCCGTTTTTGGTCCGTATCCCGTTCGGACAAGGACATCCCGTCCGCCAAGATTCCTCCCGAGAAGAAGGTCGGACGCTTTATCGCCCACGTACACGGCTTCGCTGGGGGTGAACCCGATGGCTTGGGCGGCTTGTAGGACTAAGCCGGGGGCGGGTTTTCTTGTTTGCGACTCCCCTTCGGGTCCGTCGGGAGAGACGTACCAGCCCGCAACCTTCAAGCCAGACTCAGCGAGAAGAGAGTCGATCTTAGCGTTCACCGCCGCAACCTCCACTAGGCTGAACATTCCCCTAGCAACGCCGGACTGGTTGGTCACCACCACAAAAATCCACCCTTGTTCGGTAAGCGTGTGCAGCGCTTTTGTAGCACCGGGAATGAGTTCCACTAGGTCAGGATCGGCGAGGTAATGCTTCTCGACAATCAGCGTCCCATCGCGATCGAGGACCAGAACCTTTGGCGAATCCATCCGTGCCGAAGTTTACGATGTTTTTGATTCGTGAACGTACCGACGCTGCCCTCGGCAGACCGGCAGACGAACTGGCATACTGTAAATGCGCCCGGTAAACGGTGGGCCCGTCGCCGAGATTCGGCAAGGCAGGATGCATTTTGAAACGCCGCACAAAGATTGTTTGCACACTTGGCCCCGCAGTTGACTCGAAAGAAAAGATCAAACAGCTCATCGATGCCGGAATGAACGTGGCTCGATTGAACTGCAGTCACGGCGATTGGGAAGCGAAACAACGATGGATTGGCTGGATTCGCGAGCTGTCTCCGATCCACTCTCCGGTGGCCATCCTAGCCGACCTCCAAGGTCCTAAGTTTCGCGTGGGTGATATCCCCGGTGGGTCCATTGACTTGGTGACGGGGCAATCGATTCCGGTAGGGCTCAACAAGGATGTGCCCATCAACCAGTCCGAGATTTTGGCCGCGATGGAGCCCGGTGGTCGACTCTTGCTGGGCGATGGCGAGATTGAAATCAAAATCACCTCCGGCGAAAAGGGTGAGTTTGTTGGGAAGGTTGTTACGGGCGGAACCCTCAAGAGCAAGAAAGGCGTGACCCTTGTCGGGAAAGTTTTCGATGTCCCGGCGTTGACCTCAAAAGACATCGACGACGCGGTTCAGGCGAAGCTTGCGGGTTGCGACTTTATTGCGCTGAGCTACGTGAAGTCGGCGCTGGATATTCGAGAACTGCGGCGGTTCCTCGATCACATCGATGCCGAGATGCGCATCTGCGCGAAGATCGAGACTCGCGAAGCCATCAAGGATCTCGACGACATCTTGAAAATGGTGGACATCATCATGGTTGCTCGCGGCGACATGGGCTTGCAGATGGAGATTGAATCTGTGCCCGCCGCGCAGAAGGCGATTATTGAGAAGTGCAGCCTGTCGGGCAAACCCGTCATCACCGCCACTCAGATGCTCGAAAGCATGGTGAACAATCCGCGCCCCACTCGGGCGGAAGCGAGCGACGTCTTTAACGCGATTCTCGATGGCACCGATGCGGTGATGCTGAGCGGAGAGACTGCAGCAGGTAGCTATCCCATCGAGTGCGTGAAAACCATGGCGAAGATCGCGGAGGCGGCGGAGGAAGTGATCGCCAGCCACCCCGATTACGTTGTCCCACCGAAGGTCGACCCCACGGTAGACGCGGTGGTGAACGCGGTCGGTAGTCTCGAGCGGGAGATGAAGCCCAAGGCCATTGTTTGTGCTTCGAGCAGTGGGCAGACCCCAAGACTGATCTCGAAGTATCGACCAAAGGCCCCCATTCTCTGCGCTAGCTGGCAGAAGCAGACGCTTGCTTACATGGCGGTGGTCTGGGGCGTTGATACGGTTTACATCGAGGGTGTGAGCGATATGGAGAACAATCTCGATCGCTCGGTGGAGGCTTTCATGAAGCTGAAGAAGCTTCGTATCGGCGATCGGTACATCTACACCGCGGGCTTTCCGGCGGGGACCCCGGGCAGCACGAACCTGATTCTTACTCAGACGCTGAAATAGGTCTTGTCTAAAACAAACGAGGCGCAGGAAATTCCTGCGCCTCATTTTTGTTTCTCGCGAAAGGGGTTCTTACTTGTTCTTTCGTCGGCGAATGAGAGCGAGCGCACCGACGCTGAGAGCGGCGATGGATGCGGGCTCGGGGACAACGTTCGGACTGGTGATGTACAAGGTGTTTCCGCCGCCAGGAAGGTTTTGGTTGAATCGGACGTGATAGCCAAGAGCCTCCTCCGATCCCGTAAGGGTGGAGAACGTGAAGGTCTTGCTTTGACCGGGAGTCAGACCCGTGTTGGGATTGGTTTTGAATCCAACGATTCCGCCAGCACCATTGATGCTCTTGTCAAAATCCCACACGCCGTCATCAGATGCGGTGCCGTTCAAGTCATCGTTATCGTCGAGCAACCAGACGCCAAACACTTCGGTCACTTGGTAGGTTGTTGCACCGATCTTGACGCTGGGGTTCAGCCCGACAGCAACCTCAAGGGTGTTGCCCGCCTTAGATCCAATGATGTAGTTGATCGCATCGACGACCACGAAGGACGATCGGCTTTGAGCGGAGCTGATGCCAACGAGGAGAGCCGCACCGAGCGAAAGAGATAATTTCAGATTCATTTTTGCCCACTGTCAAGGGAAATCCATGCGTGAAAGCACAGATAAACCAACAGGTGAAAGATACCATTGAACAAGTTAAAACAAAGGTGATTGCTGATAAAACAAGTATCTTTATCAGCTAATGAAATCGGGAGTCACCTTGCCAGGAAAACACTCCTTATGAATTTGCTTCGTTTGGCCCGCTCATTGAACAGAGGGTGCAAACTCGCCCGCAATGAGGCAAAATAAAAGCATGGCGTCGCTGAAGGCAATCTTGGCTGAAGAAGACACGCGCATTGCGCTCATCTGGTCTACGTGCGTTGTCACGCCGGTTCTGACCGCCGCTGGCTTTTACCTTGGAACCGTTGTCGGCAAGCCTTGGGTGAAGGACTATCAGCCTCAAGATATGGCCGACGGAATCAACGGAGCCGGAATTGGATTCTCCATCGGACTCCTCATCGTCGCCATTGTGGTGTTCGTGTACTCCAACATTGCCCTTAAGGACATCCGACATGAATATGCGGACATCCTTGGCGAATCCCACTAAACTCCAACGACTCTAGTGCGTGTAAACGCGGCCTTTCCATGTGGTGAGGCCGCGTTTTTTCCATATGAGGCTGCGAATCATGGTCACCGCGCCGATGCTGATCATGATCGGGGCGACGATTAGGTTCAGCGGAGCAGATAGGTAGGCGTTCGGCACCCGAATGGTTTTTCCTGCCAAGCGGTAATCCCAAGAAGGGTCGCCTTTGACTCCGAGGGTCATGAAAAACGCCCCCAGTCCGAGCATCAGGAACAACCCACCTGCCACCCATGCGCTCGAGGCAAAGAGCCACCCCCAGGCGATAAACATCAGGAATGCGGCGAGCACCACTGTGCCGATTGCGGACCCGATGATCTCAAAACTGTTCTTGCTCATGCCATCGAAGGCGGCCTTCCAGGTGTCGTACATGCGGACCTTGAGCGTTGATGCCAGGTTCGCAACATCCACCCCGTAGCCGTTTTTCGCAAGCAGACGGCCGATCATCACGTCCTCTAAGATTCGCCCCTTGAGCTGCTCGTTCGGCCAAAGCTCGGCGTAAACGCTCGATCGCCAGACAGTGATTTGTCCGTTGGTGAAGCGGTTGTGACTCTTTCTAGTTCTTGAAACCAGGAAGAAGGGGTTGGTGGAGAGAAGGATCCAGCCCACCCAGCCCAGGAAGAGAGGCTCGGGGAACTTGCCGGGCAGAATGTTGGGGAATCCGGTAAGAACTGCCCAGTTTTTGGGCATTTGCTCAGCCAGCCCCACCGATGATTCCACGAAGTCGTGACTCACGCGGGCATCTGCATCTAGGAAGATCCACCACTTGCAGTCGGTGGACTCCAGTGCCACTTTTGCCAATAGGTGGCAGGCTCGATTTTTGCCCGTCCACCCAAAAGGAAGAGCCTCGGAGGGGGATATCACTTGAGCACCGTTCGCCCGGGCGATTTCGGCGGTCCCGTCTTCCGACTCGTCATCGCAAACGATCACCCGGCACTGGGGCGTGAGTTGCGGAATGAGTTCGGCCAGATTTTCAGCTTCGTTACGAGCCGGGATAAGAACCACAACATTGTGTTGGAAGGTTGGTTGCGAGATCCGACGGGGTTTCCGCATGAGGAACGCGTTCCCGGCTCCGATGGCTGCCATGCCACCATAAAGGGTCGTTAGAACGAGTTCGAACGGTTGCACAGGCTGAGTCTACGCGTGTTGCAAGTGCGATTACCGCTTCGGCAAAACTTCCCACATCTCAGGTTCTTCTGAACCGATGTACCAAGAGGCGACGCCGGCAAGACCCAGCTTTCGGGCAAGGGCGATCTTCCGAATCGCGGACTCTTTCCCGCCGAAGTGAACCTTGCCGTTGTAAACCTGTTCCCCGCTGCGAGGATCGAGCGTGGGTTTCGACTTGGGTCGATCCTCAAAGATGATCGACTTACCCGGCTTCACATTCCAGTCGTAACCGTAGTTGGCGATTCCTATGTGTAACTTGGAGGCCGGAATCTTGGTGAGAGCGTATCTGGCGACGTTCTCCACCCAGTCGTCTGGGGCGATGGGACCCGGTGCTTCGCTGCCTGCCCAAGTGAAGTCGTAACACATTAGGCGAACTTCATCGGCTACTTTGCCGATGGCGCCGTAATCTTGAGCGCGCGGACCTTCCCATCCGCCTTCGTCGTTCACTTTTGGATGCACGGTGACGCTGAGTTTAAGATTCTTGGCTGAACATGCCGTTTTCAGGTCGCCGCAGAACTTGGAAAAGCCATCTTTATCGGCCGCTTTCATGGCTTCGTAGTCCAGGTCGATCCCGGAAAAGCCGTCTTTCATGGCGAAGTCGGTGAGCGTGGCAATGTGCTTGGCTTGCGTTGCCGGCTCGGAGAAAATTTTGGTCATTCGGGCGGCGTCAAAGCCTTCCGGTTCTTGATAGTTGCTTGCCATTGCGTACAACTTGATGCCGTGTTTCTTGCCGATATCGAAGAGTCGCTTCTTCATCTCTGGCGTCCACAAGGATCTTCGGAACGGGACGCCGTCGCTGCCAATGCCCATCCATTCCACCAGCGCGATATCGACCCTGTCACCGAATTTTTCAAGTCGTTCTAGCGAGTAGGCGTTCCACGACACCACCCAACCGGAAAAGGCAAACGGCGTGGCTGGGGTTGAGGTGAGAGCGAGAGAGGCGAGGGCGACGGTGACCATCGCCCTCTAGTTTAGAGAATATGCTGATCCTAGTTGTCGAAGAATCTTCGAACGACCGCCAACCTTCGTCGTGAGATGGAACTGTAGCCGACTCCGCCTCGAACCGCTTCCACGGTTCGACCGTCTCCGATGTAGATCGCCACGTGCTTGGGGTTCGGGAAGACCAGAACGTCTCCTGCTCGCAATTCGTCCATGACGACCTTGCCGATTCGAGCCCGACCGATGTCTTGCGAGTGTCGCGGCAGGCTTATTCCGTACTCGGCGAAGACCCCTTTCACGAACCCAGAGCAATCACAACCCTCTTTGGTGTTTCCGGCCCAAACGTAGGGCGTTCCCACCCAGCCCTTGATGAGTTGCATGAGTCGTTGCTGATTTTCGGTAATGGGCTTGTCGTCTGCTCGGTCTTTGTTCACTCGGACAAAGATGCTGTGACCGAGTTCAGGCACGGGTCGATTGATGCCCACCGGGAAGACTTTGGGGAGTAAGCCGATTGCCATGGTCACACCGCCCGAAGCGATTGCATCGGCGCGCAGGATTCGCTCGATGCGGGAATCTGCCTCTAACTCCAGGGGCTTGCGCTCTGCTTTTCCAAAAGTGAACTCCAGAACTTCCCCGTTGCCGACGTAAACCGTTGGTCGATTGCCGCTCACCACGAGGTCGCCGAATTGGAGGGCGCCGACTCGCTTCTTCTCGTTGATTCGCTTTGCGCTGACGGTTGCGTCCTTTGCGATTTTCGAGCGCTGAAGGAGTTCGCGCACTGCCGCCCAGGGGTCGATCGGGAACCTTGTGGACCCGGCTTTTCCGACGATTTGGCTGAGCAAGCGCTGCTCGTTGGTTTTGATGTCGTCGCCTTTGGCTCCTAAGGTGTAGTGCACCGCGCCGAAGCTTGTCACCGACTTCTGATCGTCGGGCTCGATGCGGCTGATGCTGCCTTTCGAGAGAATCCAGACGCCCTCTTTATCCGGCATGATCTGGTCGATCTCACTCGCTCTTTTTGGGAGAGCGAATACTTCCATGTCGCCATCTTCTAGGCTGGTTTGGATCAACCGCTTCTCGTCGAACCACCACGCGTTTGAACCATCGTATTGGAGAGACTCGCTGTAATTGGGGTCGATAGCGAGTTTGCGGTATTCGTTGCTCCAGTTGGTTTGGGTGAACGGAATGAGCAGGAGTCTGCCTTTGTCCAGTGCGATCACACCTTCTCGACCCACTTTTAGGTTGGCGAGAGCGGCTGTTCCGTGCGGCTCATCGATAACGGTTTGGCCGAACTTCTCGAAAACCTTCGGTCCTTGGGCGTCTTGAAACTGAGTGAGCGAGCAGGTGAACGCGCCTTTCATTTGGAGGTCGCCCTTTGCAGTTGGCGACCACGCGGTGACCATGCTGATCTCTTCAAATCCGCCCGGTACCAGCGGTTGCTGCCGCTTTCCGAACCTTCGGACTCCGACGATCATGCCCGTTTTGCCGTCCCAAGTGCTGAGAACCGGACCTTGTTCGGCGATGGCAGCGATCCTCTCGGGAAGGGCTTGCCGCAGCGTTTGGACTCGCAGCGTGCGAGGATTGACCAAAACGGTTTGACCCGGGAAGTGAACGAACACGCCATCTTTCCAGCCAGAGAGTCGAACGGGCGCGTGGGCCGAGTAAGGGGCGAGAGTGATCTCGCCGACTTGTCCGGCTCGGTTGCCCAGAATCAGTTTGCGCGTGCCTTCTTGGATCCAGCAGGTGAATCCGTCGTGCTCGATGACGTCCTTCACTTTGCCCGCTTCTTCGGATCGCCAGACCTGTAGCTCGGTACCGGATTCGAGGTCGCGGGCTTCGATGCTGCCGTCGGTCTTGCCGCAGAGCAGGGTTTGTCCCGCCTTGCCAAGAACGGTGATGTTCGCGCCAAGCGCGATCTTAGTTTTGTTTGGGGCCTTGTTGGAGCTTGCGGTTGCGGCTTGAGCGACTCCGGTGAGGGCAACCAATCCCATTGCCGATGCCAAGAGCAGCCCTTTGGAGAATGCGGGTCTTAGGTTTTGGTGTTGATTGCGGGTCTTCATGGCTACACCAAAATTGTCTGCTTTCTGGCGATCTCGGCCTGGGTTGGGAGTCACCGCTGGGGTGTGTTCCATATCACACCTGCGGAACTTGTTGTTGAGATTGCCGGTCGAAGGGCGGTTGGGGAAGGTTGAGATTTCCGCGAAGTCGAATGGTATACTCTTTGCTTCGGGCGGTTAGCTCAGTGGTAGAGCATCCCGATGAATCGGGAGGGTCACCACAAGACGGTAATCTCCCAATGAAAGAAAGGTTTCGGGCGGTTAGCTCAGTGGTAGAGCATCCCGACGAATCGGGAGGGTCACCACAAGACGGTAACCTCTCAATGAAAATAAGGTTTCGGGCGGTTAGCTCAGTGGTAGAGCATCCCGACGAATCGGGAGGGTCACCACAAGACGGTAACCTCTCGATGAAAATAAGGTTTCGGGCGGTTAGCTCAGTGGTAGAGCACTACAATGACACTGTAGGGGTCACAGGTTCAAGTCCTGTACCGCCCACCATCTTCCCTGATGTTCTTCATGTACATCATTCAGAGCGACACAAGCGCTCGCTTCTACGTTGGCCAGACCGATGACATCGAGCAAAGGCTCGATTTTCACAACACTGGTCAATCTCACTATACGGCACGAAGAGGCCCTTGGAAACTGGTCTACTCCGAGAGATTTGATACCCGTGGAGAAGCCATGAAGCGAGAAGCGGAAATCAAGAAGTGGAAGAGCGCAATCAAGATTCGAGAACTCATCGAATCGACAGAGTGAACCAGGACCTCCCAAATCTAATCGTATCAAGGCAAGGGCGCCGCACTGACACCTGTACGAAACCCCGATAGAATGGGGTGGATGGCTGCCCTACTTTCGATTCTCCTCGGATTTGGTTCGCTAGCATCGCAGAGCGGCGCGGCAGCGATCTCATTGCCAAAAGCGGCGGTCCAAGCGGAACTCACGCAAGGACTTGAAAGCGGCGTGGTTCGAGTCAAGTTTGGCAGAGCCTTGACGGAGGTCTCGGTCGACGCGTGGGTGGGGGAAAAGTGGCAGCGCGTGATGAGCGGCATTCAAACGCCGATTGCGGGCGGCGAGGGTCGGGTGGTTGGCGTAGAGACGACGGCCGGAAAGAAGACGCTCGAAATGCGCGGATCGGGTTGGTCGCTTCGATCGGAGGCGAATCTTGGCGGGCCCTCGATTCGATTTGTGCTAACCGCCAACCTAGAAAAACCCGTCCCGATCACGGGCGAAACCACCCTTCTGGGAATGCTCGTACCCAACGCCAAGGTCACCAGCGACCAGGGTCCGATGAGCATCTACGGCGGCAATATCTATGGGGCGGGTTTTCCGGTCTCTTATGCCTGGCAGCCGGGAGTTGAGACCGCCGTGTTCTTCGACCTAACCCATGCAACTTGGTTTGGACCCGCCACCCCTCGACGGCACCTCGACGCCCGAGTGGTGGCTCGACCCCTAGAAAACGGATCGGAGTTAGGTTTTCGTTCTTTCGCGGGGCATTCCACGCAGATCGGTCCAGGGCAAATCAAACTGGTTTGGCACGTTGCAACTCGTATCAGCCAATCCCAGCCGAGTCGGATAGAAGCGCTCGCCCGATCCGTTGATCTGGTAGCACCGCTGCACCCCTCCCAGAAAGCGCCAAAGAGCTTGGGATCGTGGAAGGAGTACGCAAAAGATCTTATTGCCACCCTTCGAAGGTCCGATGCTGGGGCGGTGATCGATCGTCCTTGGAACGATGGGGCACTAGGGCTTGTGCCACCGATTCAGAAAGTCGTGACGCACCCATCGCACGTTGGGCAACTCGGTTCCGATTTCTCGACAACGAACAATCACCTTTCGCCGTCGCTGCTTTACCTACGCGTTAACCCGAACATCGCCGATCTTGAATTGGCTAGGCAAAAGGTGAATCAGCTCCCGATTTACTTCAACGATCAGGGCAAGTTTATTGGGTGGAACCCGTACGGAACGGGATCGCTGGCGATGAGTTGGCAAACGCTTTGGTTCGCCATCGAAACCCTCCGCGCCTCGGAGGTTTCGGAGCCGGGCGAGTTCAACCCGAGCGTCGCGGGCCGATTTTTGATGGGTGCCCAGGGCTTGGAAGAGTTGGCGAAGAAGAGCGCGTACGCCTTTCCTCAATGGTGGTATCCCGATTCCAAACTGCCCGCCATTCAGAACGATGTGCCCGACCTCGGAGTGGTTTATGAACCTTGGCAGGTTGGTCAGTACGCTTACATTCTCGCCCGGGCTCACGAGATCGATAAGGACGCGAGCAAACTCGCCGAGGCGAAGCGGTCTCTTGCAGCGTTGTTCGAGACGGTCCGTTTCCAAGTCAAAAACGCTCGATACGAACGATCGTATTCCGACCCGGCAGACTTCCCGATCGCCGAGCTGTTCGGCAACGCTTACGGAGCGGTCGCAAGCTATAAGATTCATGCGATCACCAAGGATCAGAGGTTTAAGGAGTACGGTCGGAGGTTTTTGGCGACCCTTTTGCGACTCACTCCATGGTACGAAGACCAGATTGGCCCCGTGGCCTCCGACCTTTCCAGCCTGGGCCTTTTCTACCCACACGGAGGGGCGTACAACCCCACCCCTTGGGAAACCACGGAAGCCAATCTGTGCATCGCTTGGGTGCTGGCCAATGTTCCAAACGCGCCGTACCGACAGCTTCTGGTTCAACTCAGCAACCTGAATCGCGTGAACAGCTTCGGGTTCTTCCCCGCTAACTGGTCGCCAACGGTTCAGAACCACGCAGGACCGGAACCGATGAAGAACCTGTTTCTTCCTATCGAGCCCTTCTACACTTTTGAAGCGCCCGGAGGTCACACCGGGGCGCCGATTCTCTACTCTTCCACTTCTCTGTGGAATTACTGGCTCTATGAAGCGCTTGCGAAATGCTCCAATCCGGCGATCATGGTGCTGAATCTAGCTGCGCTGGATGGCTATGAAGCTGCCCTTTCTGGGGCGGAACGAAGGTTCCTTCTGCACAACTCTTCCGGGAAAATGGAAGAGTGCCGCCTCCAGATGAACGGCCTTCCCAAAGGGACATACCTTGTTGAACGCCTCTCGAATGGCAGGTGGTCGACCTTGGGAAGGTTCGATTCTTCTGCGCTGGAGAAAGGATCGGCGGTGGGGTTTGGTCTTGGACCGAATGCGGTGACCGAGATAAGGGTTCGGAATCTCGATCCCAAAGTTTCGGCAAGAGTCGCGGAGCAAACGGTCGCTCAGAAGGGGCTGGCCTCCGCCTACGCCCGGTTGCATCTTATGCCCATTGAACGTTCATTCCCGCTCGCTGCGGGATTCAAGAAGGCGATGGACATGTACCGTTCGAATCAACTTTCGGAAGCAAAGAAGGCGGCGGAATCGTTGCGTTAAGGTTTTCGAGGCTTTTTGTCGCTTTTGATCGGGCGTTCTTTGCAGAGAGCACCGTTCGGGGCGCTACAGTCAAAAGACTTTTGCGATGCGATTCAGTCTTTCCGAGAGACGGATCTTCTCAATCTCATCAATCTCGAACGTGCCGAACGCTTCCTGCATCTTGGACCTGGGTTGAACGATCGCGACCGATAGCCACGGAAGCCATCCGTGAAGCCCCTGACCGTGCGGCGGCGAGAGAGTGAGAACCTCTGTTAGTAGTCCGCGATGGGCATATCCCAAAGATCCATCCCAATCCATCATTTGCTTTGTGGAATCAGCTCGAAGCAAGGAGCCAAGCCGTAGCAGGGCTCCCCGTTCGATCTCTAACCGCGGTAGATCGAGAAGGTGTCCCACTCCGGATCGGTCGCAAGGCGCGTCGCGGCTAGCTGACCCACGTGGTAGTAGTCGTGCCCAATCAACCAGTTGGCTACACGAATGCGGCCTTCATCGGCGACAACCAGTTCCTCGACGGCCTTGGCTCTTTCGGTCCGGTAGGCCTCAAGAAGCGAAGGAAGATCCGAACTGGCTGCCTGATAAGAGCCCCACTCGTGCTCCCGGCCTTCCGCGGACGCGCAGCCGGCGACATAGCACTCCGTCACGTGGACGAGCGTCTCTCGGGGGGTCATCGCGGTCGAAACAAGGCGATGGTCGAGCTGAGACTCGGTCATGCCGCTTACGACCTGCTCGAGCTGATACTGAGCGTCGTCGAGAAGTGCTCGGAGGTTGGTCAATCCATCCATGAAGTAAGGCTACCGACTGCAACCCTTGAGCGTCAAGATTTTAGTAGACATTTGTTGCCTATTCCATCGCATCCGCATATCTCCTGAAGGAGCGGGCTCCGGTGAAGGTCAGCACTTCCGTTTCGGCTCCGACCGAGCCGTCCCTAGGCAACCGATGGGCGTGTACCCAATCGGGCCAATGGTCAATCAAGGCTCTTCCGGTCCGAGGCGAAATGCAGAAACCGTCGAACCTCGTTCAAGCGGGAGAATTTCCTTCCAAAGCTGCTGCCACTAGGCGGGAGTTGGAGGTTAAGGGCTGGAAGAGCGCAGTCAAGATTCGAGAGTTGATCGGTCGATAACGCTTGTTTGACACGAAGACCTCATGATCGGGCATCCAAAAAGTCACAATCCTGACGTCGCTACTGCCGAATCCGTTTCAGCCTCTCCGACAAAGGCATCTTCTCAATCTCATCGATCTCGAACGTACCGAACGCATCTTTCATCTTTACCATCGGCTCAAGGATCGCCACGGAAAGCCACGGAAGCCATCCGTGAAGCCCCTGACCGTGAGGCGGCGAGAGAGTGAGAACCTCTGTTAGTAGTCCTCGATGGGCATATCCCAAAGATCCATCCCAATCCATCATTTGCTTCGTGGAATCAGCCAGGAATCGAGCGAAACGGAGAAAGTGTGGGTCTTTTGTTAGTAGCCAAAGCCGGTAGTAATCGTAAACGGTCAGGGCCATGCAGTTATCTGCGCCAGAGTGCCCCGTGGCGATGATGCTGAGTCCGAGGGTGGTTCGATTGCGCGGGTAGATCACAAGCGGGTCATCTTTGGGGAGCGGCACGTTCCAGGCGTAGGTCCAGGTTTCGCAGAAAGTGCCGGCCTGGGCAGCGGGCTCAATCCACCTCTCTTCCCCAGTGAGACCATTCAGCGCTAAAAACGCCTGCATGGCAAGAATTCCCGCTTCTTTATCGGTGACGTTGGGGTTGTCCGGCGCTCCACCGGAGTATGCACACGCGGAGTGCACGGTTGATAGGGCATACTCGCCGACCCGAATCGCCGCTTTGCTATAGCGAGGGTCACCGGTAGCATGATGCAAGGCTACTAAGAACGGAACAACATGGTAGGAGACATTTTTGAACGCCTTGTTAGGAGTTCCGTCCCAGTTCCATAACCCGGCGACGGAGCCGTCTTCCCCTTGATTCGCAACGAGGAAATCGCCGAACTTGCGAGCAAAGTTCAGCCAATCGGAACGCTTCGTAAGACGCCAGGCATCCAATACGCCGATCATTCCATCGCTTGCGATGCGAAGGTGAGTGGGTTCGGTCCGCCAGGTTACGGTTCCCTCTTTTTGAATGTCGTACCAGGTCTTGGGCACCCCGTTTGGGTTCATGGAGTTCTTCACCCAGAAGTTGATGAGGTCTTCAGCTTGCTGCACTCGCCCTGTGTTTTTGGCTTCCAAACCATCTTTCAGAAGAAGTGCCGCCGCTGGGAGCGCCTTACCAACAAACCCCATCTGGCTGCTGGTGTCGCTCACCTCACCCGTAGGGACTCGAACCTGAAATGGCATGCTGGGGACTCCGTTGTATCGAACCCCGACCCGCGCGAGTAAGTTGAGACTCTCGCGATAAGCAACTGCCTGATTCGCCTTCGGAACTTTTGGGGCGGCTTCCTCAAAAGCTCGACGCCAAGCGGCTTGAACGGCGGTGGCAAAGTTAGTAGCGGAATCTGCAGTGACCCGTAGCCTGTATTGGTGCTTGAAACCGAGTTCCATTGGGTGGCTACGCAGTGCCCAAGCATTCCCGGGTCCACCGATGTAGGTGCGATCTCCTTCCGAACCAGGGAATTGAAACGCGATGGCGAGTTTGCCGCTGTTCAAAAAACCGATCGAACCAAACTGCATGCGACCGTCCACAATGCGCGGGCGGTGATCTTCTCCCGCGAATGCAGAACCGTCTGGGTTGAGATGGGATAGTTCCAGCGTGTTACCGTTTTGCGGGTTTCTTACCAGTGCGATCGGAAGCGGAAGGCGGTCTTCTCGAACAAGAACAACCTCGGCGTCTGGGTCGGCCGCAAGGGCGTTTTTGGGCACCGATTCGTTGCGTTTGTACCAAACCCCGGGGACGAAGAACTCGTTCTCGCGGATTCTTGAAGGCGTGGAGTGAACCAGCGAGAATCGAGAAGCGAAGGCTTTATCCGTCCCGACGGTGAGCACCCGAACGGTGCGGTCGATCACAAAACCGGATGCGACGTTTTGATACTGATCGGTGACCAACAAACTTGATCCACCCGGAGTGTTGATCACTCCTTGTGCTCGGCCATCTTTTACGCTCTGATAAGCGGCTCGGACCCAGGTTGCAGACCGATCGGAACGAACAATCTCGATCTCAATGGGAGTTGCCTGCACCCAGGTTCCGAACTTAACTCCACTTGGCGCCACCTGTACCTGGGCGGTTGAAAACGCGAGCAATATGAGTGCAGGTCCGACTGCCATCCGCTATCAAAGATACAGGACTCGTCATGAGAGGTTTGAAAGGAATGTGAACGTGTTTCGGCTTTGGCGCGAACGGGGGTCCTCGCCTGCTGTATTCAGCGACACGTTCTGTAGCGTGATGACTCGACCCCAATCGTGCCGAACTTTGACCTTGGCTGAACTGAGGTTTCGGGGTACGAAGCCGGATTCTGGAAGGAATCCGGCTCGCTTCATCGATTTACTTGTTGCGCTTCTTTCGAAGAATGGCAAGTGCGCCTAGGCCAAGAGCGGCCATGGTCGCGGGCTCTGGCACAGCTTGTACCGAGACATTGTCGAAGAACATGTGCGTTCCTGCGGCAGGGCCGTTAACGGCTCCGAGCTGAAGGGTCACGCCACCGCTAACATTTGGTCCGGCTGTCGTCATGAACGAGAAGGTCTTCCACTTGTTGGGGTCCGCATCGAGGGCAAGCGGAGCTCCACCCAGAATCTCCGACTTAGAGGTGCCACCACCGGAAAGTTCGGAGAAGAATTCAGCGAACGCAACTCCGCCCGGAGACGCGTAGGATCCACGAGCATCGAACGAGATGAGAATCATCATGCCCGGAGTGACCGTGCCGATTCCGATGTTCGCCTGCTTAATGAGCGAATTACTGGTGACAACATCGTTATTCAACGATGCTGCGAATGTCCCTCCAGATGGGTTGACGTTCGTGATGGTTTGTTGGCCTGCACCGGTTGGGAACTGAGCCCAGCCTGTATAGTCACCGGTTTCAAAACCGCCGTTGGTTGTTAGTTCGACCGCCTGAGCCGTCGTTACGTTGCAGAACAGCATTGTTCCTGCTGCAAAAATCCCTAGAATTTTTTTCATTGGTTTTCCTCGTTGAAAACACCGGAGCACTTTCAACAAGTCTCCGGCTTCATCATATAGAATCGTTTCGCGAATCGTATCGAAAACTTTTTTCTCTAGTATATTTGCGGGTTTATTGGCCAATCTTTCGAGACCTTCTTTCTTGGCATTGGCCGTAGAAGGGGGTGTCTTCTTCTTGGAACCACGACACTTTTGACCGTTTGAAGCTGAATCCAGATGTGATCTCGTGCTAAGCCGATTACTCCCCGTATATTTACGGGAGATTTTCGCAGGGTTGAGTGGCATCCACAACGTCATTACGCCACGAGACGACAATGCTTATACTGTAGGCATTGCAGGGTTGGACTTTCTTTCAACCCTATTTGGTGACAATTGATGAAGGCTTCAAAATCGTCCGTTTTGTTTCTAACAATGGCCCTTACCGGCATCTCGAGCGCGCAGTTACAAGTGAACGGCACAGAGACGGGTTCGCTGAATACGCCCATTCGATCCGCTGGCCGAACTTATCTGGCGGCTTACGAAAACGAGACGCTCACCGGCGTAACGGGAGTCGCACAGATCATTGGCGTCCGATTCCGCGGGACCGCCAATGCAACCTCTCTCACTCAGGCGCTAACGGACGCGACGATCAACTTCAGCGACTTTAATATTGTCCTTGGGCTCCCTTCGAACGCGCTCATTTCTGCGGGCGAGTTCTCTACGACGCTGAATACCTTCGATAGCTGGTCCACCAGTTTGACAACGGTCCGATCGGGCGCGCTCACAATGGGTCGCAACTTCTGGCAGACCGGTCAATGGACGCCCACCGTCCTGTTCGACACCCCGTTCACTTACAACACGAGCACGGCGGCGGGACTTCTTTTTGGGTTTACGCACCCCGGCGGTGATTCGACTTTGGACTCATCGAACTTCCCAGCAGCGACGCGCGCTTACACAAATTGGACGTCTGGCCAAGGAGCCGACGCCATTTTTGCAACCAACGGAGGCGGTTTTGCCGCGACCCCATCCGGATTTGTCGACCCGCTGATCGTCGAGTTCGTGGTCGTCCCAGAGCCCGCTACGGTTCTTGCCCTCGGCATGGGCGCGCTTGCGGTTCTTCGTCGGCGACAGAAAAGCTGAACGACTCTCCGACCGGAAAACGGTGAATGGTCGGACGGTAAATTTGCCAGATACTACCGTTGCGCAGACTGCCTGAGCCCAAAAGGTTTGGCAAGAGAAGCCGGTCGTGTTAACATCCTTTTTGCAATGTCTTTTTTGCATTAAGGATGTTCTTATGAATCGCTTATTCTTTCTTGGGTTGGGGATGGCCACGCTTGGAGCAAGCGCCCTCGCAAACTTTTCGCTCGTCGGTCGATATTCGGAGACGCAAGCGAAGTACTTCATCGGCTACGCGGGTGATCTTTTCGAAAGCACCGATTCGCTCACCGAAGCAACGCTCGACGTTGCTGACACGACCGAGGTGGTCGACAGTTTCACGGGGTCCGGATACTACGCCCCGACCGACAACAACTGGACGGGCACGTCCACGTGGAACGTGACGCAGTCTTACGCTTTGACGGGAACGGTAGCCTCCGCGACCAAACTGGTTTCGAGTGGTTCGGTGTTCAACGGCATCTCTTCCGCCGGATGCACGGCAGAAACGTCTTCGTTGCAGCCCGGCAACCTTTCGAAAATCGACATCACGCTTGCCACCGGCCAAGATTTTCGATTCCGAGGGTCCTTAGAATCGGAGCTTCCGGCGAACCTGGTTACCAGTTCCATCTACGCCTACCGATGGAACGGATCGGGTTGGAGCGTCTTTATGGTGAAGCTTCCGAATACCTCTTGGGATCAGATACTTTCTCTCACCGCAGGAACTTATCGATTTGAGGCGTTTGCGACGTCAAAGGCGAGTGGGAATGAAACCAAAGAGTCCAGTTGGAACTACTCGCTAGAGGCGGTTCCGGAACCTGGCACGATGGTCGCCCTCGGCATGGGCGCGCTGGCATTGATCAAGCGGCGAAAGAAGAAGTAAAGAACTTTCATTAAGCCCGCCTCCGTCTGCTCTTTGTGCCCAATCAATCAGGACTGGTTGCCCTTTGTTTGGTGAGTTCGACAGTTGGAGCGGGCTTTTTTGGTTGCGCCCCTGGAGGGGTGACTACGCGGTCTGGGTTGTCGGGCCGCCAATCGGAGGCGGACTCCGACTTATTCCTGAACGGCTTTTTCCCGATTGGAGTTTTCTCCCAACCGCTAGAGTCGTTTCCAAAGTGGAAAGAGCGTGGAATCAATACGCTCTTAGAGGTTCCGCAGAATCATGATCCAGTTGCTTGGGACCGTACCGCTCAACAATTCGGTTTCCGAATTATCCGCCGACCCCTTGGAGATGGGAAAGCTGATAAGGGTCGCAAGGACCTGCTGGCTTGGTCGCATTGGGACGAACCGGATGCTGCGGGCCGAGCCCCGCAATGGACACCTGCGTTTGAACGGACCTTTAAAGAATGGAGACAGGTGGATCCCACTCGAAAGGTTTTTCTCAACCTAGCGGGACCCGATGTTTCGTGGTTTCTTAGTCGCACGGATTCATATTCAAAGGAGTATGCGAGCTACTATCCCCGACTTTTGGCAGTGACAGATTGGGTTGCCAACGACCTCTATCCGTCCGGCGGATATTTGAATCAGGCTCATGCCAGCAGACGAGGGGATATCGCCCTCCTTGCCGACCCGATCAAAGCCATTCGGCGCCTGACAAACAAACCCCAGTTCTGCTTTATCGAACTGAGTGAGATCGAAAAGGGAAACGTTGCGGGGGCAAGATGCCCGACAGCGCCAGAAGTTCGCGCCCAGATTTGGTACGCCATTGTTCATGGAGTGAGAGGGCTGTTCTACTTCCCCGCCGTAGTAGGCAAAAGTGGGTTTCGGTTTGATGGTGCCCCGCCGGAATTGGTTGCGGAGATGAAGAAACAAAATGCGTTGCTCAAACAACTAGGAGCGGTGTTACAAGGTGAGATCAACCCTAATCCAATTGCACCGAAGGTTTCTTCACCGATTGAATGTGGGTGGCGGAAGACCGATGAGGGGATGCTTTTAGTGCTCGTCAATCCTTCCCGACAACCCTCTTCCGGCGTGAGGGTGCAACTCCCCGATACATTTAAGACCGGAAGCAACTTGATGAACGGGTCCGCAGTGAAGATCAACGACCGAACCGCGACGCTAGACTTTGCCCCGTTGGAGGTTTGTCTCTTTTTGTTGAAACGGTGAGACGAACATTGACCGCTTCGTAAAGTCGGGTTTACGCTTCGTTCAAGTCGAGTAAATGAACAAGGAAGCAAGCCATGATCAGGACTCTGTCCCGGAGCGGGCGGAGACATCGCGATCACCGTCGTCAAAATCCGGCTCGGTCCTTGGCTTTCTTCCCCTCATCATTTTCGGTGTGTGGGTTGCCGTTTTTTTGCTCTGGACTCCCGTTCAGAAAAGCCTCGGGATTCCTCGAACCGCATTCACGGTTAGAGACGAGTATTGGGTCGCCGGAGGATTCCTAACCGCCTGGTACTTCACAGGCTTCCTCGTAGATCGGCAACTTCAGCGGAAATTCCAATTCGCCAAACTGTTCCTTTTTATCTTGGTCGCCTTTATCCTCACCGTACTCTGCCCGGTCCACATGTCCGCAATTTCGGTTTCTCAGATGCCTAGATACAAGCCGCAGCAAGTTAATCCAGACTAGAAAGGAGAAGCACTCTTCCCATGAGCTCATCTCCTCCTAGTCAGAAACGAGATCAGGGTGGACCAAGTCATACTCCCTCTTATGGTCGACAAACGAGCTCATGATGAAGCGCTGAAGCGGCTTGAAATCGCCGAACGAGAACATGGTGTGCGGGTGTTGTTCGCCATCGAGTCGGGTAGTCGCGCATGGGGTTTTGCGTCTCCGGACAGCGACTATGACGTCCGATTTGTTTACATCCATCCCACCGACTACTACCTATCTATTGATGTTGCTGCTAAGCGAGATGTGATCGAGTATCCCCTGGTGGACGACATGGACATCAGTGGCTGGGATATTAGAAAAGCTCTCAACCTGATGGCGAAGAGTAATCCAAGTTTGGTGGAGTGGCTCCAATCTCCCATCGTGTATCGGCAACAAGAGGGCTTTCGAGCGGATCTCTTACGGTTGCTCGAATCGACTTACTCGCCTCTTGCAGGCTCGAAGCACTACTTCAGCATGGCAAAGAGCAACGAAGCGCTTCTTCGGCGTGGCATGGAAGAAGGGTCGGTGAAGCTGAAGAAGTACTTCTATGTACTCCGAGCTCTTTTGGCCGCCCGGTGGATCCTTGATCATCGTTCGATTCCACCGATTGAGTTTGGCAAGCTCCTTGATTTGATCAGATCCGAAACTGAGGTCATGGCGGAAATCGAAGCGTTGCTCACTGTGAAAAAGGTGACTTCTGAGGTGGGCGCGGGAAGTCCCAACCAGGTGCTGGACACATTCATCGCGGGCCAGATGGAGTGGCTAGAAGAAGCGATAGCCACTCTAGAGCGGCAGACACCGGCGCGGCACGTGAACAATGACTGTCTCAATGAGTTCTTCCGATCCACGCTGAAGTTAGCGGTTAACCCTTAACTTTTGAGGGGGTCCGTTCCGGGTGTTTCACAGGCCGTTTCTCTTCCCTTTTGGCTTGGGAAGTACCGATTCGTGCGCTTGCTGGAGAAGGTCGACCAATTCCTCCGGCTCGACCAGATCAAGTCTCACCATGATCGCCGGGTAGCCGTTGTAGTGATCCTCGGTAAAGAATCGGACGGGTTCGGAGGCCAGCAGAAGTTCTTTGGCTTGCAGGCTTGGCGTTTTAATTGCCAGCACGCGATCGTTGGGAACGCGAGCCTTCTTTGGTTCTAGCCGTTCCAACCAGGTCCAGCAATAGCCCTTTACCTTGCCCTTCACCTCCACCCCGAAACCGAATCGATCTTCGCCTTCGATAGAGCCAGGGAGGGCGAGGCAAATTGTTCGCAGGTCGTCGTGAGTGGTCATAGAGACTTCAAACAGTCTAAGGGATCAGGCAGGCAAAGGGATCAGGCAGGCTAGGGGATCATACTGCCCAAGCACTCGCCGACAACAACAATCAGCGACCATACAACCTCGCCGATGCTAAAAACGCAGTCCACCGTAGACCCAACAACATCTAGGATTCGGGATTGGGATTGCTCTTCCATACCAACCGTAAACGTTTCACCGTAAAAACGGTTTCGTTTGTAGGCGATCGACGAGTGTGAAAGGTTTGTAGTTGGGGATACAGACCCACCGGACTTGCGGCGCGTAGGATGGAAGCAAGAGCAAACATGAGACCCGTTCTTGGCATCCACCACGTCACCGCCATCAGTGCCAATATCGAGAAGAACCTCGACTTCTACACCGGAGTCATGGGATTTCGGTTGGTGAAGAAGAGCATCAACCAAGACGATGTGCAGGCGTATCACCTGTTCTATGCCGATGCGGTCGGTTCGCCCGGGACCGACTTTACGTTTTTCGATTGGCCGAATTCGGGCGAAACCCGTCCAGGGGCGGGCACGGTCGGTTTGACCTCGCTTCGGGTGAATCCGGAGTCTTTTGACTTCTGGGAAGAACGACTCAAGGCGGTAGACGCCTTTGTGGATCGGGAAGAGATTCGCATTCTCGCTTCCGATCCCGAGGGTCAACGATTGGCACTTGTTTCTAATGAGGGCTTCCCCGGCGAGATCGTTCCTTGGGACAAATCGGTCCCTGCGGAGCACGCTCTGCAAGGCATTTTGGGGGTCGACCTGGATTCGGCGAACCCACAAGCAACTGCGGCGACTTTGGTTCAGATGCTGGGCTTTGCTCAGGTGGACGATGACGTTTTTGAGGTTCGCACCGAGGATTCGGTGGCTCAGGTCCGAGTCACGGGCTCGGCGCAGCGCGGTTTTTCGGGTGCGGGTGGCGTTCACCACGTGGCTTTCCGAGCCGTGGACGACGACCACATGCGCGAGATTCAGGAGCGATTAGAGGGCGTTGGTTTTCGAACCAGCGGCTATGTCGATCGCTACTACTTCCATTCGCTCTACTTCAGGGAGCCGGGCGGGGTGCTGTTCGAGATCGCGACGGACGGTCCAGGGATGCACATCGACGAGCCTCTGGAATCGCTGGGCGAGAAGGTTTCTATTCCGCCGTTCATGGCAGATCGTCGGGAGGCGATCGAAGCGGGTCTGCGACCGCTTCCGGCCCCGAGTTACGGCTCGAAGTAACCGCTTCGGGTGAGATCACATGCGGCCTGTGAGGATGCTCACAGGCCGTTTTTTGTTCTGGCCTCACCATTTCATCTAACAACCGTTGCCTACTCAAAAAAGGGCGGCGAGCAGGTTAGAACGAAATGAAAACGACTAGAAAATGGATCTCTGGTGTTGCTGTCGGCGCACTCTTTATGACGATCATTGCTTGTGGTGGAGGGGCGGGATCACCGGTTACCGGATCGACTTCTGGCGACGCAATGGGAGCAGATGGCTCTACTACGGGCGGCACCGGTACGGGCGGCACCGGTACGGGCGGCTTAGGGGCGGGCGGCTTAGGGGCGGGGGGCTCGACAACGGGCGGCACGACTTTCGTCTCCAACGTTCAGATTGTTGGGGTCTCGCCAACCGAAGCCATTAGCGTAACCCCCAAGAATGGAAAGCTCGAATACAAGGTGCAGGACATCTCTGGGCATGGCATTCCGGTGACCAGAAACGTGCGCTCCTCCAAGAGCGTTTCCGGCGATTTGTGGGCCGAGTTCTACGTCACCCATCATGGGGCTAAGGAGAACATTCGATTCAATGCAGGAATATCGAGCATGGGCTCTCTTGCGTACGCCAGCGACGGTCACCAGCCGGGAACGGCGATTCTGCCGGATGGCTCGATGGTCGTTGCCTCTCATATGAGGGTGGCAAGCAAAGACAACGTCGCGATTATGCTAAACAGTTCGGCGGGCGCCACGTTGAGCATCAACGCATTGCCTGTACCGACCGGATACCGATTCTCTCGATCGGGCGGTGGCGGGTCGGATGCTCGGATCACCCCTCTTCGCGACGGATCGTTCCTGTTGACGCTTTGGAACGGCGCCAACCAAACCATTACGAATCGGTACACGTGGAGTGCAACCGCGCCGGTGCTGGATAGAACGGTGATGGATTCCCGAATCCTCGGTTTTCGAGCCGGGAGTACGGTCGAACTTCGCGACGGCACCTTCCTGATGGTCGAGCGGGATAAGGGACAACTTGTTCACCTGAACTCCTCGTTCGGGTTGATTGGATTGAGCGCAATGACAGGGTTTTCTTCTGCCGGATTGCAGGTTGCGCAAAACGTCTTCGAGCCCGGCGACGAGATTGTGTTCGCCTGTGGTCAGCAGACACCGCCGGATGCACCAACAACAACGGCCAACATCCTCGCGTTCAAGCAACAAGGCTCTTCTTTTGTGCAGGTTGCAAAGATCACGCTGCCGGGCGTCGGGGTGAACGATATCTCTGTGGTTCGTGCTTCTACTTCCAGTAGCCCCCCAACCGGAGGAAGCTCGTTCTAGGCGGTCAAAGGGGAGACCGAAGGGCCAAGCCGGGTGGGGGAATCTTTCCCCACCCCGCATTAGTGCCTAAAAGTGTTAGTAATGCGATCAGGAAGGACTCCTAACCGCTGGAAACATGCGTTACCTAAAAATGGGAGCACTCTATCTCTGATTTATCTTGATTGAACAAATTCATTAATTAGATACTAACGCCAATGCCAACCCTTGCTCGCTTTGCGACGTTTGATACACCCGGGTTTTCGGTCGAGTTGCAAGAGGAGCACATCAACTCTTGCTGCGCGGCGGAGGATTTTGGTCGGTGGTTTCATCGAGAGTTGTGCTTTGCGCTCCCCGATACCAACATCGACTTCTATCAGGAAGATTTCGGATGGGTGCTCGACATTCCCATCGACCTTGGATCGGATGTGGTGATGATCACGGTCGCTTTCTACGAGGCCGAGGACGGAGAACCCGCTTTCACTTGCCTTAGCTTTGATGATCGCATCTCTGCGCTGAAGGCGGTATTCAACAAGAAGCTCCGACCCATGGGCGCGGCGCTGATGGACAAGGTCATCATCAAAACCACCGAGATTCTGGGCTCGGCAAAAGGGGTGACGAACGTTCAGTGGTGGAAGGATGGGGTGAAGGCGGGAGAGCCGTCACCGATGCCGTGGTTGACGGTCGAGGCTTGAGCAACGCGGCGTCTTGATCAAGAATCTTCTCGCGTGATAACTTGCATTCAAGCCATCATGGAGTTCCGAACTTCCAAGCGTCAAACCGGATTGCTCCTTCTACTCGCCCTTCTTTTCGTCGGGGTGTGCCTGTACTGCGTCGCAACGCCTGACCTGAGGATGCGCACCACGGGGCTGTTTGGAACCGCATTTTTTGGGCTTGGCTCATTTATCCTTACAAAGCAATTCTTGAACACTCAACCGCTCGTAGTTTTCGACGATGTTGGGATTCATAGCTACGCGATCGAATATGGGACAATTCCTTGGAAGGAGATTCGAGCGATCTCCGAGACCCGAATCCAGGGGCAAAGGTTTTTAAAGATAGAGGTGAGCGACCCCGAGCCCTATATTGCTCGGCTCCCAAAGTATCGCGCGGCGTTTGCTCGCGCAAACCCGTCAATCGGCGTCTCGCCGCTTGTTGTCACTTTCCAGGGAATGGACAAGACGATAGACGAGGCCTTGACCTACTTGCGACAGCATCACCCCGATCTTCTGCGAGAGTAGCTGACTTTAGCAGCCCCCTACCCGCCCGATACATCGTTGATCGCGGGTAAATTACGCCCACGATGCTATCGACCCGTGGGTTGACGAAGGCGTACGACGCGACGGTTGCTTTACGCGACTTTGCTTTCGACGTTCAACCGGGCGAAGTCATCGGCGTCATCGGCGAAAACGGCGCGGGCAAGAGCACCCTGATGAAGCTGCTCAGCGGGATCGTCTCGCCGACTTCCGGCTCCATCGAGCTCTTCGGCAAGCCGATGCACTTCAAAAAACCCGTGGACGCCATGCACGCGGGCATTGCGATGGTTCACCAAGAGCTGAACCTGATCCCCACCCTGAGCGTGGAGGACAACCTGTTCCTTGGGCGGGAGATCGGCGGTGTCACCGTGAACCGGGCGGAGACTCGGGTCAAGGCCGAAAAGCTTCTTGCCCGAGTAGGCGCAAAATTTGCCCCCCAAACTCTCTGCAGAGAGCTGAGTGTTGCCGAGCAGCAACTGGTCGAGATCGCCAAAGCAGTGAGCGAGAACGCCAAGTTAGTGATCTTCGACGAGCCCACGGCCGTGCTGAGCGATGTGGAGTCCGAGAAGCTCTTCCAACTCATCTTCGACCTGAAGGCAGAAGGGATATCGGTTCTGTATGTGAGCCACCGACTGCCCGAGATTCTGCGGCTCTGCGATCGGCTGGTTTGCTTGCGAGACGGCGTGAAGGTCGGCGAGGCCGACCCGAAGCAAATGACCGAGCGGCAACTGGCCGACATGATGGTGGGTCGTTCGATTGAGGATGTCTACCCGCCCAAAGGACAAGCGACCTCCGACGAGCCGTTTGCGGAGTTCGAAGGTTTCTTTGTTCGCAAAGGCGAGATTCTGGGGCTGGGCGGGTTGATCGGCTCGGGTCGAACCGAGTTTTGCGAGGGCTTACTCGGACTGAGGTCGCCTAAGAAGTGGGTGAAGCGCGGCGGAAAAACGCACCAATTTCGAAGTGTGAACGAGGCAGGCTGGATCGGTTACGTCAGCGAGGATCGCAAAGGCAAAGGTCTGGTGACCTCCATGTCGATCATCGACAACATCGGCCTTGCCAACCTGGGCACCCTCAACACCAATGCCAAGCGAAAGGCGAACGCCGACGAATGGATTGCAAAGCTCGGGATCAAAACCAAGACTCCGGAATTGCCGATGACTTCCCTTTCGGGCGGCAACCAGCAAAAGTGCTCTATTGCCAAGTGGCTCACCATTCAGCCCGAACTGCTGATTCTGGACGAGCCGACTCGGGGCGTGGACGTGGGAGCCAAGGCGGAGATTTACCAGATCATTGCCGACCTAGCCGCCAACGGAACGGCGGTGATTTTGATTTCCAGCGAGTTGCCGGAACTGATCGGTCTGAGTCACCGAGTGGTGGTGTTCAAAGATTTTGCCCCGGTTGGGGAATTGGACCGAGAGGAGCTTTCGGAGTCCAGCATCATGGCGCTTGCTGCCGGGCTCGGAAAGTCGGAGAGCGGTGCCGCTTAATTGTTGATAGAGAGACCTTAAGGAGAAGATTCGGGGATGGATAAGTTCAAAAAGATTGTTGCCAAGCACGGCGTGCTCATTGCGCTCATTGTTTTGATCGTGGTGAACATTGTTTGGCAGGGTCAGGTGTTTCTTGATCCGGTCAACCTTCGCAACATCCTTAGCCAAAACGCTTATGTGGGCATGATCGCGGTTGGCATGACGCTGGTGATCATCGGCGGCGGAATCGACCTTTCGGTGGGCTCTATGATGGGCCTGGTGGGTGTGTTCACCATGCTCACCTTGAATAAGGTCGGCACCGATCCCAATGCCACTTTTGCCGCCGCATTTGTCGCCCTTAGTTTCGGAACGGTTGCCGGTTTGGTGAACGGACTGATCATCTCGGCGGGTCGAGTTCCTCCGTTCGTTGCGACGCTCGCAGGGTTGGTCGCCTTCCGGTCGGTAGGTTTGGCGCTCACGCAAGCAAGCGAGCAGACAGCCAAGTCGGGACTCGAGACGTTTGGCAAGATCGCGGGCGATGGAATCACGATCCCCGGTCTCACGGTTGGTTCGCGGGGGCTTCCGTTTGTCGTCCAATGGCCGATCTTCCTTTTCTTCATCCTGGCGGGGGTCGCGGCGTGGGTGCTGAACAAGTCGGTTTACGGTCGGCGCCTGATCGCAACGGGCGCCAACGAGCAAGCCGCCATTTACAGCGGCATCAATACCGCTCGGGTGAAAGTTGCCTCCTATGCGTTTCTGGGCTTCTGTGCCGGACTCGCCGGTTTGTGCCAGGCTTCACGACTCAGCAGCGTTTCGCCCTCTTCGCTGGGAATGAACTACGAGCTCGACGCGATTGCGGCGGTGGTTATCGGCGGAACGAGTCTCAGCGGCGGCAAGGGTCAAATCGGCACCACTATCTTAGGAGTTTTTCTTTTAGGAATCATTTCCAACATGCTAATCACAGCTTCGGTTGATCCTAACTGGCAGGGGTGCGTGAAGGGTGTTATCATCCTTTTGGCCGTGCTGCTCCAGAGGGCCAATCGACAAAACGCGTAAGTTCAACGATGAAACCAATCCAATTTCTCAAAACGGGGCTTCTGGCCCTTGCGCTCTCGGCGATGATCGGATGCGGCAGCGGGTCTCAAACTGACTCCAACGCTCCGGCGGAACCAGCTAAAGAAGGAGCTTCTCCCAGCGCAAGCGCGGGCGGTAAGAAGCTCAAGATCGGCATTTCTATTCCTGCCGCCGACCACGGTTGGACGGCAGGCGTGAAGTATTGGGCCGAGCAAGAGATGAAGAAGTATCCAGACGTGGAGTTTGTGTATCAAACGGCCGAGAGTCCGGATAAGCAGATCGCTAGCTTGGAGAGCATGGGCGCCAAGCAAGTGGACGGAATTGTCATTCTTGCCACCGAGAGCTCCCCGGTCACCCCGGCGGCTAAGAAGCTGAAAGAGCAAGGCGTCTTCATTGTCAACGTCGACCGCGGCTTTACCGAGCCGATCGCCGACATCTTCCTTGCGGGCGACAACAAGAAGTTCGGCCAAATCTCGGCTGAGTTTATGGCGAAGAAGCTTGGCGGCAAGGGCAAGATCTTGGTTCTGGAAGGCATCCCCTGCACGGTCAATACCGACCGGGTTGAGGCAGCCAAGGCGGTTTTCGCCAAGTTCCCGGACATCAAGATTCTGGACTCGCAAAGCGGCATGTGGAACCAGCAAAAAGCGTTTGACGTGATGCAAACGATGTTGGTGAAGCACAAGGAATTCGATGCGGTTTGGGCTCAAGACGACGACATGGCTCTGGGCGTTGAGAAGGCGATGAAGGAAGCAGGCGTTACCAACGTCTGGATTCTTGGCGGCGCGGGCATGAAGGACATCATCAAGCGCGTGATGGAGAAGGATCCTATGTATCCGGCAAACGTCACCTACCCTCCGAGCATGATCGCCGAGGGCATTAAGGTCGCGGTTGAGACGCTCACGAAGGCAACTCCGGATGAGCTGAAGAACTGGAAGCCGAAGAACATCGATATCAAGATCGATCTGGTGGAAGCGGCGAACGCGAAGGACTTCTACTTCCCGGATTCGATCTACTAAGAAGCACTAAGGCTTTTTCTAAGAGCACCCCGACGACTTGTCGCCGGGGTGTTTTTGGTTCCATTTGGACTACGAAAAGTACCTATAATGATTCAACGCCGTGAAGATTCCTATACTGCACTCTCTTGATGGCGTCGACCTCGAGGATTACGCTCAACTCACTCGAAGAGAGATCGAACGTTCCTCGGACACTGAAGGATTCCAGGGATTTAAGGACCCAGTTTTGGTCCGCCACTTCGCGAGGGCAAGGCAGAAATCCGAAAAGAAACTCAAGCTCATCGAGCAGGCGATTCGGAGTGGAATTCCCAGCCCTGAGACCATGCAGCGGGTGTGGCTATGGGCGGCTCTCGGCTCTGTACTCTTAGGGCTCCTTCTGCTTATCATCCCTCTTGATGTTCTTACGGCAAGGCGGTTAGCGCTCCACGTTATTTTTGGAATCATTATCGTGATCGGGTCGATTTGGACCCCGTATCGCACGACGAGTCCATTGGCGGCTGTAATGGTTGGAGTTGGCCTGTGGTTCGTGCCTATCATGTGGGCTTTTACCGAGGCTTTTTCGAAAGGCTTGCTTGCGCTCGGATTTGCAACCGTTATAAGTGGGAAACTAGCAGCCTTGGTCTGGACAGTGGATCGCGACCGCACTATTTCGAAGCAGGACTATGAGTTTCTAAAGAAAAGTGAAGGTGAAGTTCGCCTAGTCGAAGACGAGCTTGATCGCATCAAACTCCTGCCCGAAGAGGAACAAGAGGTGCCCCTGGCGGCGCTGCGGATGGGCATAAACGAAAGGTACGAAGAGACTTTGCGCCAGGGAGAGAATGCGACCACCAGAGTGTGGAACTCGCTTCGTACCGCAAACACCCGTTGGTTCTTCACACTTGCAACAATTGGGCTCGTCCTGGTTTATGCCTCAGAGCAAGTGAAGGGAAGATCCTGATTGCCCTCGCTCGCGTTCACCCTCTTAGGGCGCTTCGGCGAGGAACGTCTCTGGCGGAAGACTTTGAATGCCCCTTGTCCATATTTGTGAGATTTTTGTTCGATTCCACGCACAACCGCTTATAGTTGATCAGGAGGCCACATGCGTCGACGCTTGCCTCGGGAGATTCTGATGTTTCTGACAACGCTGTCCTTTGTATTGGGGTGCCTCCCCCAACAAGCCCCGACTACCGAGGTCTCCGTGTCGGCAAACATCTTGAGGCCCGCAGCCAAGGTTCCACCGATTGGGGCGAACAACTGGGGTCGGATTGGAGCCGTCGAGTACGCCGCCAACAACTTTGTTCAGAACTCGGGCAACGAACAGATTCATTGGCGCAATTTGCACCGAGTCACCGCGACAGGCGCGGGACCGAACGGCACTCAGTGGTTCGAGATCGACGGTGGCGGAGTGAGTTGGTTCGACCTTTGGGGGTCGGGTTTTCTGAGCGGCGCGCAGGTGCGGATTTATCGCCTGCTGGATTCAAGCTCCAACCCCATTCCCGAAACCGGGGGCAGTCCCGATTCTTCCAAGGCTGATTCGGCCAATCTGGTTGGCTCCACCAACATCGTCAAGGCGGGCGAAAAAGGGTTCCCCGACGGTGGATGGATCGCCAACCGATACGTCCCGGTTCGCGGCAATATCGTTAGAGGCTCGACCGAGATTGTGGATGTTTCCGGCCTTGAGCCGGGTCGAACGTATTGGTACCGCATTCAAACGGTCACGACTAAGGGTGAAGATTCGGGCCTAAGTGCCGAGGTTTCGGTCACGGCGGGATCGGCGGACGCGGGTCCTGTGCTGGGCATCATGCCCAACGATAACGGCATCCCGATCAGGAGAGGTGAAGACATTTGGTGGACTCCCGAGGTCACGGGCGGGAAGCTTCCTTACCGATTCAGTGCGGTGAGTGTGCTCCCCAAAGGACTCTCTCTCAACCCGGAGAACGGGCAGTTATCCGGTCGACCCGAAGCGTTTACCGGAGACGAGAAAGTGACCCTGAAAGTTGCCGACTCAACCGGAAAGAGCTTCACCAGAACCTACGGCGCGCAACCTCCTCAACTGCGACAAGGAACATTGCCGGGGGCAACCGGGGTGAAGGCGGCCGCCTTTGGTAAAGGAGTGAAGTTGACTTGGACGGCGGTGCCCGGCGCGGCGGGCTACCGAATTCTGCGCTCGACCGCGCCCGCTTCGGCTCAAGAGAACCGCGCGTACCTCCCGGCGGGTGCTCCCAAACTGCGTCGGTGGGACTACGTGGTCGTTGAGAAGGATTGGCAGAACTTCCCGGTCTCAACCGTGAACGCTCGCGTGCGAGGGATTGGTAGCCCGATCGACCGTCCCAACATGCCTTGGCGAGCAGAGCCCGCGACCATTCAACAGTCTTTTGCGCCGCACAACGTTGAACTGCCGGTCGATATGGTCGAACCTGGTAAGTCATGCCTGCGCATTCAGCCGGATCCTGGATTCTCTGGCGTGCAGAACATTCACCAATTCACCATGATCGCCCCCGCCATTCCGTTCGAGGGGCTTTGGTACGGACAGTTGGAACCGGGCAAGCGGTACCGCGCCGAGTTCTGGCTTCGGCAGGAAGGGCTGGGCAACGGGGGCAAGGTCAGCTTCTCGTTCGGGAACGGGTATCCGGGATTGCGGTCGGACTGGCAGGTCACGGGCAAGTGGCAGCGATTCACCTACGACTTCACGGGCCCGGAGCGACCCAAGAACGTTTGGCATTTCGGGCAACGGCTTGAGTTTTCGGCACCTGGAACCCTGTGGATGGATAACGCCCGGGTGTTTCGAGTGGATGATCCATCGGAACTCACCAAGCCGTATTCGCCGAACAAGACCGTTCTGCAGGAGCTCATTGATAGCCAGCCGAGCACGGGTCGCAAAGGTACTCACCGCATTTGGTTCTTGAATCGCAACGCCACGATGGACTCGATTCTGAGTTGGCACGCGAACTCGAACGTGCAGGTGGATTGGTACACCCAAGTGAGCGAGACCATGGAGATGACCCTCCCCATGGCGCTGATGTTCGACGAGCAAACCGGGGATTCACCGGAGACGCGCATGACTCCGTACCTGGTGCTCCAGCACATTTTGCATTCCGAGCAGGACTGGTCGAACCTGGTGGAGTATTTGGCAATGCCCTACGACCCCGCGAAGGATGTTCCGAAGGGCAAGCCGTGGGCGTATCGAAGGTACACGCAGCGAGGTCATGGAAAACCGTGGACCGACACCTTCCGGCACATCCGAATCGAGTTCGGAAACGAGACTTGGCACAACGGCGCGGTTACGGACGATTGGTTGGGATTCGCTACTCGGCAGGCGGTGACTCAGGGCGGTCCGGAATACGGAATGTTCACTCGCCACATTGTGGAGAGCATGAAGCGCCGCCCGGAGTGGGCAGCCCTGAAGCTGGATAACAAGATCAAGTTCGTGCTGGGTGCGTTCTACAACGGCGACATCGACGATTCCGGCAAGGTCTCGGGCTATGGCGAAGAGGCGCTGGTTAGAAACCCTCACGTGGACGGATTGGGCCATGCCAACTACGTGGGTCCTAAGTGGGAAACGGGCGATTCCAGTCAGAAAACCTACGACGACGCGGGCATTCAGGCGACTCTGCTGAGCTGGGTGCAAGGGATGGAACCGAGCGTGAAGGGTTGGAGCAAGCCTTGGCGCAAGTTGAACGAATCGGGTCGGGTTTACGATCTGCTCGCTTACGAAGGCGGTCCGAGCGGTTACGCGCTTCCGGGTTCGGCCCCACCGGACGTGGTAGAGGTCAACGAGCGGTACGGCAAGAGCCTGGCGATGGCGGTTGCGGCGCTGGACGGCTGGATGGGATCGTACGCGTACGGCTATACCGATCAGGCGTTTCTGGGTTACGGTCAGGGGGCATACTGGAACAGTCATACCGATTTCGCGCGGGGCTTCCGACCGACTCCCGGTTGGTTGGCTTTGAAGATGCGAAACAAGTTCGCTTCGGGCGATCTGATGTCGCTGACCGTTACCGGTTCGCCGAAGGTGACTCGCGGCAAGGACACCTTTGATGCGATCGGCGCCTACGCCCTGCGCGATGGAAACAAGTGGTCGGTGGTACTGCTTTCCCGACGGCTATCGGGTGATGTTCCGGTTCGGATCAAGCTGCCGGTTTCCGGCGCGTTGCAAGTCACCGAACACCGGTTGGCGGGTGATCCACGGGCGACGAATCGAGAGTCGATGAAGGTGCAGATCGTTTCCAAGGAGATCGGCACCGTGAACGGAAATTTGCAGGTAACCGTCCCGGCGGGATCGATTTTGATCCTGGAAGCACGCGCGCGCTAAGTAAGGTTAAACCTGGTAAATCTCTCTTGGATTTAAGGAGTACCCTGTAAAGGTACGGGAGAGGATAGGTCCAAGTGGCCAGGAGTGCTCGACCGTACAGTTTTGGATTTGTTATGAAACTGGAATCAGTGTTAGTACTCGCTGGCTTGGGCGTGATGGCCTCCGCCGCACCCACCTACTTCAACGCTACGTCGAACGGAAACTCGGCATCGACGCGCGACTCGTGGCTCTTGGCAAGCGGCATCACGGGCGGAACATTTTTCGTGGACTTTGAGAGCGACACCGTTGGCACAAACCTTAACGGCGTAAACCTTGTTGGTGGATTGACCATCACCCATCCTTCGGGCAACGCCCTCGTGCAATCCTTACCGAGTTTCTTCGGATCGTCGAATCCAATCGGGCAGAAGGCGCTGGCTTTGGGTGAAGGAGCGGTTGGAGCTGTTCTCACCTTCGCCAATCCGGTGGATTACGTGGGTGGATACGATATTGACAAGCCCGCCGGAACGATTCGCGTTACCCTTACGGACAACTCCGTTCACACTTTCTCAAGCGACATCACCGCCTCTGGCGGCGAGAGTGCAGAATTCTGGGGGATACACCGAGCCTCGGGACCTGCCATTTCTTTGGTCGAATTCATCAGCGTCACCGGCGGAGACGGTGAGTGGGGACTCGATAATCTGGAGTATGGTCCTGCAGCTGTGCCGGAGCCGGCAACGATGACAGCCCTTGGTCTTGGGCTCCTTGCAGTCGTCAGACGACGGCGCAAGAACTAAACCACGACAAGTTCTAACCTAGGTGCCTGGTCTTCTCTCAAGGAAGGTCAGGCCCTTGTTGTTAGCGAGCAAGAAATTCATCGACCGCTCGTTCTGCAACAAGACACCCAGATTGCCGTGATCGTCCTCCACGGGGCGACCGTACTGCGCCCAATAAACGCCCTTCACCGAATCCCAATCGCCTTCGATCCAGCGGAAAATTTCAAAGCTCAGCGGCTCGGCGACGGTGCGAACCCCATATTCGACCTCTAGTCGGAACTGCACAACGTCGAACTGCAAACGACCGACGGCCCCAAGAATCGGGTCGCGAGATTGGGATCGCTTGTCCCAATACAGGTCGACCAGACCCTCTTCGCAAAGCTGAGAAACGCCTTTTTCAAAGTGCTTCAATCGACCAATATCGAGCGATCGCAACAGCACAAACGTTTCCGCCATGAAGTGCGGGACTTCGTTAAAGACCTGCTTGCCTTCCGCTACCAGCGTGTCGCCGAGCAAGAACGCGCCGACGTTGGAGAGACCGATAATGTCTCCGGCGTAGGCTTCTTCCACCGTCTCTCGGCTCTGAGCGAAGAGGCGTTGCGGTCGCGATAGTCGTAGTTTCTTGCCTGTTCGAGTGTGGACGGCGTCCATATCCTTCTCGAACTTCCCGCTCACAATTCGCATGAACGCAATCCGGTCTCGGTGGTTCGGGTCCATGTTCGCCTGAATTTTGAAGACGAACCCGCTAAACGGCGCGTCGGTGGCCATCTCGCCTTTGTCGGTCGGACGAGGGGTGGGCCCAGGGGCCATCTGCAGAAATCGCTTCAAAAACGGCTCGACGCCGAAGTTGGTAATGGCCGAGCCGAAGAACACCGGGGTGAGTTCGCCGCGAAGCACGCGATCCATGTCGAGCTCTTCGCCCGCGATATCCAGGAGTTCGATGTCTTCTTGAAGCTGGTCGTAAAGTTTTTCGCCGAGCAACGTGATCAATTCGGGATCGTCTAGATCCAGGACCGTCGTCGCCGCCTTGGTGGCACCGTGAGCGGTCTTTTCGAACAAGTGCACTTGGCGGGTGTGTCGGTCTAACACGCCTCGGAACTCATCGCCCTGGCCGATGGGCCAGTTCACGGGGACGCTTCGAATACCGAGCACGTCCTCAACCTCGGTTAGGAGCGGTAGCGGACCGATTCCAGGGTGGTCCATCTTGTTGATGAACGTGAAGATGGGGATCCCTCGCTGTCGACAAACTGCGAAGAGCTTTTTGGTTTGCGTCTCCACTCCTTTTGCGTTATCGATGAGCATCACCGCGCTATCGGCAGCGGTGAGGGTGCGATAGGTGTCGGCGCTGAAGTCGTTGTGGCCGGGGGTGTCCAGGAGGTTCAGCACGTACCCTTCGTATTCAAACTGGAGAACGGTGGAGGTGACCGAGATTCCGCGCTGCTTCTCTAGTTCCATCCAGTCGGAGGTCGCCTTCTGCTGGTTGCGGCGCGCCTTTACCGACCCTGCCATTTGAATCTGACCTCCGTAAAGGAGCAGCTTCTCGGTAAGGGTGGTCTTTCCGGCGTCGGGGTGCGAGATGATGGCAAAGGTCTTACGACGCTGGATTTCTTCGACGAGGCCTTTCATTCTCTTCCCTGCTGCCTGGATGGATCGGCAGACGTGATTCAGGCCGACCCGTTTCCTATTGAAATGGGTCGGCCTGAATGATTATGGAATAGGCGAGCAAATCCTCGCCGGATTTCACTATTTGAGTTCGACGATGAACGGATCGGACGCTACGCCCGTCTTCGAGATCGCTCGCACAGCGACATGGGTCGGCTTGCCGAGCCCCTTCCCAGAGACGATCAGCTCCTTGGTGCCGAATGTATCCCACGGTGTCCAACTAACGCCGTTCACACGGCTGGTGCCCACCGAGTAGGCAAACATGTCCTCTGTCTTTTGGCCGTAGCGATCGCTCTTCACCACGATGCGAAGTTTGTCGGGACCGCCGTCCGGCAGATCGACCGAGACGCCGTACACGGGTCGTTCCGGCTTCTTATCGCCCAGCCATCGGCTCTCTGGCACCAGCGCGGGTTCCTTATAAGGACCCGTCTTCAGCGCGTCGAAGATTCCGTTGTAGTTGTTCAGGAACGCCTTCATGCTGAAGTGGATGTTGCCGGAATCGTCGGTTCCCTTTCGCGTGATGGCGATTTGGTCGATGACCTCTTGGGCTTGCCAGTTGCCGTCTTTGGGGTTGGTTCTGCCCGTGTAGTTGCCCGGCCAAAGGTGTCGATTGGATTTGTTTTGCTTGAGCCACCAGTCGTAAAGCTTAGGGTAGCTCTGCGGGGTTTGGGCGATGGGCCAGTAAAGCTGAGGCGTGTAGTAATCGCACCAGCCCTTTTCGAACCACTTCAGCGCATCGGCGTACAGCTCATCGTACTGATCGATTCCGGCCTTGATCCCTTCCGGATACCCGGGTCGATAGATGCCGAACGGCGAGATGCCGAACTTCACCCATCGCTTGGTGGACTTGATGCCTTTGTACAACTTTTCGATGAAATCATCGACATTCTTCCGGCGCCAGTCGTTGAGCCCCAGGCTTCCGCCTTTGCTCTTGTAAGCCGAATAGAGGTCGGAATCTGGGAACGGAACCTTCTTTTTGCTCTCGTCGGTGATGGGGTAGGGATAGAAGTAGTCGTCGATGTGGACGCCGTCGATGTCGTAGCGCTTCACCACGTCCAGCATCACGTCTAGCGATCGCTTTTGGACAAACGGGTTCGCGGGGTCCATCCACTCGTAGGTGCCGTACTTGCGCACCGCCGAGGGGTTGGAGTTGCTCACGTGGCTTTTGGCGTTGGGCGACTTCTGCGCTGGGTGGGTGGCTCGGTACGGGTTGAACCAGCAGTGCAGCTCGATTCCGCGCTTGTGCGCTTCTTCCACGGCAAAGGCCAGAGGATCGTAATAGGGGTTCGGCGCCTCGCCCTGGGTGCCCGTGAGGTACGCCGACCACGGCTCGAGCTTGGAGTTGTAGAGCGCATCTGCACTGGGGCGAATCTGGAAGATGACCGCGTTGAGGTTCATCGCCTTGCAAACGTTGAAGATGCGGATCAGCTCGGCTTTCTGTTCGTTGGTGGAAAGCGTTCGCTTGGACGGAAAGTCGATGTTGTCGACGGTGGCAACCCATACGCCGCGAAACTCTCGCTTGATCTCGGGGAGGGTCTTTTGAAGATCCTGCAAAGAGAGGCTGGAAGCACCGGATGGTTCCGGCGAAAGGGGTCCCAAACTGAGGGCGCCCAGCATCATTACTGCGGCTAACGTCATCCTTTTCATGATACGTGAAAAGACCCCGGCGTTCTTGCCAGGGTCTTTCGATTAAGCGAGCTTGCTGAGCTAGGGTTTAGTTCGAGGAGCCGTCGAATGCGATCGGGATTCGCACGGTCTCGGGTTGCAGCGGCTCTAGGCGGCGGAAGGAGACGGTGAGCATTCCGTTCTTCATGCTGGCTTGCAGGGTCGCGGGGTCCAGGTCTTCCGGCAGTTGGAAGGATCGTTGGAACTTGCCTTGGAGCAGTTCTCGTCGCCAGATCTTTGCGTGGGCCGTTTCGACTTTGGGGGACTCTTCCATCTCAGACGGGCTTTCGGTTGTCTCCGAAACGGGCTCGGTTCGGAATCCCGCCTGAATCTTCAGGATGCCTTTTTCAAGCGTGACCTCCACGTCTTCTTGTCCGAATCCGGGCAGAGCGGCTTGAATCTCAAACCGACCGTCGATCTCGGTGACGTTCGCGGAAATCGGGTGAACGGTTTCGGTTCGGCTTTGTTCGTTTCCGGTGGGCTGGAAGGATTCGAACAGTCGCTCAAATGCTCGCTCCATGCGTGCCAACTCGCGAAGCGGGTTCTCGGAAGCGATGTTTCGGCCGACGATTGGGTGGATAGCGATCATGTTTCTCATGGTTGTTGCTCTCTAATTGAGGCTTACATAGCTATATAACGTGAGCCTTATACTATCACGTTCCAAAATTGGCCCGATTTTTCGAAAATTTGGGTCTAAATGCAAAAAGCCCTCGGGAGAACTTCCCGAGGGCTTTGGCTTGCGAAGCGACCAGTCGGCTTACCGTCGCATGAAGCGAAGGATGTACCAGAAGAGGAGCATCACGCTGGAGAACAGCGAGAGCGCCGCGGCGATCTCTTGGTCTGCCCGATACTTGTGGATGATCTGGCTGGTTTGGTACAGGATGCAGAGCGACGCGAAGATGATCATGATCGCGCTGAACCAGATTCCAAGAGCCAAGTTAAAGGCGATGGAGCAGATGATAAGGCCCAGGGCGACGAATCCGAAAATCGTGAGACCTGCTCGCATGAACGAGAAGTCTTGCTTCGTGGTGAACGCGGTCACGGTGAGACCCATGAAGATGGCGCCGGTTAGAACCGCGGCTGCGGGAATAACGGTTCCACCGCCCGTCTTGGTGAGGATCATCAAGAGCGGAGCAAAGAGCACCACCTGAAGCAGAACGTACAGGCTCATGCCTGCAACGGCCACGGGTCGAGAAGTGGCGCTGTTCGCCATGTTTTCGGCGACCCACGCGATGCCCATGTAACCGAGCATGAAGACAAGCACGCCGCCTTTGCCGCTCAGCAAGCCCATGAGGGCGGTGGGAAGAGGCGTTTGCAACGCAAGGGCCTCCAAGACCGCAAACGCCGCAATCGCACCTGCCAGCCAAGCGTAGGTTCGCTTGTAAAACTGTGTCCGGACTTCGTTCGACTCCTCAGCTACGGTGTAGCGGGAGTAAATCTGATCGTAGAGTTCCATACGTTACTCAATTAATATAGAGCGTTTTTTGGGAACAATTCGTTCCCAAAGCTCACTTTTCACAAATCCAGGGGCCGAAACCCCGACTTTTACTTCTTGGCGCGTGCCAGATCTTCTAAAAGCTGGATGGTTTGGGTGAGATCGATGCAGGCATCGGTGACACTTTGCCCGTAGGTGAGGTTGCTCGAAATCTCCTGACGACCCTCTACCAAGTGGCTCTCGACCATCACGCCCAAAATGCCGTGATCGGTATTTTGAAGCTGTTCGCAGATGCTTTGAATCACCTTCGCTTGGTTCCGATGGTCTTTGTTGCTGTTGCCGTGGGAGCAGTCGATCATGACCTTGGCAGGCAGTCCATTCTTTTCAAGAAGACCGATCGCGTCCGCAACAAAGCTGCGCTCGTAATTCGGCCCGGTTTGGGTTCCGCCGCGCAGAATGATGTGGCAGTCGGCATTGCCGGAGGTCTTGAACAAAGACGAGACGCCTTGCTTGGTGATGGACGGGAACCAGTGCGATTGTCGGCTGGAAATCACCGCTTCGACCGCTCGCTGAACGTTGCCTTCGGTGGTGTTCTTGAATCCGACAGGCATAGAAAGACCGCTGCTCAGCTCTCGGTGCACTTGACTCTCAGTGGTTCGAGCGCCAATGGCGACCCACGACGTGAGGTCGGCGATGTGCTGCGGAAGTTGAAGGTCTAGGAACTCCGATCCGGTTGGGAGACCCATCGCGTTCACATCGCTGAGTAGCTTTCGAGCCAGCCGGAGACCCTTGTTGATGTGGAAGCTCTCGTCGAGGTCGGGGTCGTTGATGAGCCCTTTCCAGCCCACGCTGGTGCGAGGCTTTTCGAAGTAGGCGCGCATCACCACGATGAGGTCGTCGCTCAGGCGGTCGGCGACGGGCTTCAGTTTTTCTGCGTATTCGGTCGCGGCTCCGGTGTCGTGAATGCTGCAAGGTCCGACCACCACCACCAGCCGAGGATCTTTGCCGTGGAGAGCGTTCGCGATGGATTCGCGCGTTTTTGCGACGATCTCGCTCGCCGTATCCGTCACCGGATACTCCTCTTGCAGGATGGCAGGAGGCAGCATCGGACGGGCGTCGATAATCCTAAGGTCGTCGGTGGGTCTCATTCTTTGTTCTCAGCGAACGACCTTGTTCGCAGGTTGGAGTATAGCCGTTGACCTCTTGCCAACGGCTACTCGCAAAGGTTAGCGGGATGCTGCGGCCACCGCTTCACCAACAGGCGAAACGTTCATGACCTTGAATAGCTTTTCGATGAAGTAGTCCATCTCGTCGGGCGTTCCAATGCTCACTCGGAGGCAGTTGGGGGCACCCAAAACGTGCCCAGATCGCGTGATCACTCCTTCCTTTAGGAGGGCTTCGAAAATCGGCTTCGCGGGTTGACCGAGATCGGCAAAAACGAAGTTCGCAAAGCTCTTCACGGGCTTGGCGCCCACCTTCTCAAAGGCAGCGTTGAGTCGATCGAGACCTTCGCGATTCACGGCGACGGTTCTCGCCACGTACTCGTCATCCCCAATGGCGGCCACTCCGGCAGCCTGCGCGAGGAGGTTCACGTTGAACGGCTCGCGGGCCCGGTCGATGGCGTCGCAGATGTAGTCGGGCACGAAGGCGTATCCCAGTCGAATCCCGGCCAGACCGTACGCCTTGCTGAAGGTGCGCATGCCGATCACGTTTCGACCCGCCTTCACGTAGTCGATGGAGTTTGGGTACTCGGACTGGTCGGCGGCGAACTCGAAGTAAGCCTCGTCCAGAATCACCATCACCCGCTCGGGGATGCGATCCAGGAATGCATCGAATTCGGCCTTGGTCACGATGGTTCCGGTGGGGTTGTTCGGATTCGCGACATAGACCAATCGCGTGTGCTCGTTCACGGCGTCGGCCATGGCTTGCAGATCGTGCACGTAGTCTCCGTCGAGCGGGACTCGAATCAGTTCCGCGTTCGCGAGGTGAGCCGAGGCGTCGTATCGGCTGAAGGAGGGGTAGCCAACAATGATGTTGTCGTTGGGACCATCCAGGAAGAGGAGTCCGATGAGATGCAGAAGCTCGTCCGATCCGTTGCCGACGATGACCTGATTCATCGGCAGGTCAAACCGTTCCGACAGCTTGTGTCGAAGGTTGTAAGAACTCCCATCCGGATAGATGTGCAAAGACTTTGCCGCCTCCGCGATCGCCTCGATCGCTTTGGGAGAGGGGCCGAGCGGGTTCTCATTGCTCGCAAGTTTGACCACGCGGTCTAGCCCGAGTTCACGCTTGACTTCGTCGATCGGCTTGCCCGGGGAGTACGGGGTCATCTCCAGAATGTTGGGGCGGACCGCCGGACCGGAAAGGGGATTCATGATTAAGATTGTGACAGACCACGATTTCTCCTTTAGGCGGCAACGTGGAAACCCTTGCGGAATTGGTGCCAACTCCGCAAAATGACGTGGGATACACTCGGCGCCGGCTTGAGCCGTGGCTACTGGAGGAACGAATGAATAGAACGCACAAAGTTTTTGGAACGTTTGTCGGGGGCCGTATCGGACTAGGGCTGGTTCTCATGCGCGCGGTCGCCGGTTTGGCGATGGCGGTCCACGGCTATCCCAAGATTCAAGATCCCATGGGCTGGGCGGGCGACCAGTTTCCGCAGTTCTTACAAGCGCTTGCCGCAGTGGCCGAATTTGTCGGTGGAGTCGGTCTCATGCTCGGCTTGCTCACTCCGCTCTGCTGCCTGGGGATCTTTGCGACGATGTTCGTCGCGGTGATGGGTCACTCGGGGCAAGGTCACGCTTGGATCGGGAAGGGACCGACCTCTGAGCTGGCGAGCATTTACCTAGTGGTTTCCCTCTTCTTCCTCATTGCGGGTGGCGGGAAGTATTCGTTGGACTACCTCATCTTCGGCAAAGCTTTGAAGGAATAGGGGAGTAACCAAATTTCGCGCGGGTCGTCATAATGCGACTATGCCCGCGACGCTCTTTTGCGCCCTCGCACTTACCAGCGCCTTTTCGGCGCCAAGCGAGGCCCCGATCTATCCGGGTGGAATGCTTATGTCCCAAGACACCACCCCCCCAACCAAGCCGGATGCCAAGCCCGATGAGACGGTAAAGATCGTCGAGAAAAAGGAAGGTTCCGGTCTTAAAGTTCAACCTTTCGACCTGATCGAGGTCGAATACGTCGGCAAACTGCTGGACGGCAAGGTTTTTGACAAAACCGAGGGCGGCAAAACGTTCTCCTTCCAGATTGGCGTTGGCTCGGTCATTGCGGGTTGGGAAATTGGAATGATGGGCATCGCCGAAAAGGGCGAGCGCACCCTGACCATTCCTTCCAAGCTCGCTTACGGCGAGCAAGGCGCGGGGGATGACATTCCGCCGAACGCCACGCTGGTTTTCGATGTGAAGGTGATTCGCATCGCCACGCGCGTGAAGGTCGAGATTTTGAAGGAAGGATCGGGAGACCCGATTCAGGTCGGCGACACTTTGGAAGTGCGCTACCGAGGCACCCTGAAGGACGGTAAGGAGTTCGACCAAAACATGGACGGCTCTCGCCCCGCGCTACGCTTCCCGTTCGGTGGTCGCGTGATTCCCGGCTTCACGCAGGGTTTGGCGGGCATCAAGGTCGGCGAGCGACGCAAGTTCGTGATCCCGGCCGAGCTTGGCTACGGCAAGCGCGAGATTCCGGCTCAGGACGAGGGTGATATCAAGAAGGGATCGATCATCCCGGCGAACTCGGACCTCACTTTTGAAGTCGAGTTGGTGGGTCGAACGACCAAGAACACCAAGCCCGGCGGATTCTAACCTGCAATAGTTAGTCGTCGATTCCGATCGGCGCGTTGGCGACCCAGAGGGTGCGGTACTCCTCTGGGTCTTCGCATAATTCATGGTCGACCGGACCCGCCAAGATGACTTCAAACAGCATCCCTTCTTCCGATTCGTCTCGAACGATGCGGTCGAAACTTTCGGTGTAGAAGGGCGAATACCGCTCTTCGGTGAGCTTCATGATCCGCTTCCCCGCTTTGGTTTTCGCTTTCTCGACGATGTCGCTGAGTTCGTAAGGGCGCCCCTCACGGTCGCTTTCGACACGGAAAAGGAGGTCGGTTTGCTCGGGAAGCACGCACAGGATATCGACGTTCCACTTTCGACCGTCCGCCCGGAGAAGGTCTTTGAAGAGGATCACCCGTTCCGCTTCGGTGAGCGGTCGCCGGTGCTTGAAAGTGACGTAGTAGGTCACGTCGTCGGCGCGCCAGTGAGGCAATCGCCCGCGCCATATGTGGAAGTTATCCCAGCGAGACATTATTGTTTCGCCTTCTTGCGCAAGGTGCGCATTGCCCGATTGACGAGCGCATTTGTCTCCTTTGTCGGGCTCACTTTTAGCCACTCATCGGTCACGGTTTGAACCCAATCGGGGTGGGTTTTAGAAGCATCGTTCAGCCAGTTCGCCACCGAGTTTCGAACGTAGAGCGAGGGGTCCGCCTTAAGGGGATCTAAGAGCGGGAAACCGAGTTCGGGGCTCTGCTTGAGCAGCTTTAGGTGGGCGCACCACACTCCGCGTGGTCGAGTGAGTTCGGTGGCAAACCGGCGAACGCCCTCGTCGGTGTCTTGAACGAAGAGTTCAAGTTCGATCAGCGCCGCCCTTAACGTATCGTCTTCCAGCAGGTGCGGCCTTACTGACAGCCACGCCACTTCCCGGACGCCAAAGTGAGGATCGGCGGCGAAGGGTCGATTCGCCCAGAGTCGGTCGCGGATGTTCTCTAGGGGCATCGCCTGATAGGCGTACGCCGCGCAGCATCGGAGGATATCTGACCGGTGATGCGCGAAATCGAAGAGGTCGATCTTGCCCTCGAAAGACAATTCGTACAGCAATTTGCCGCCAACCTGCATTTTGCTCACGATCGCCCCCGCGTCTCGAAAAGCCTCATCGACGGCGCCTTCGTGCCCGGGAAGGACGTTGCAAAAAAGCGTTTGGTAGTTGATCGCAAGCCCTTCAGAGAGGGTTCGCGTCTCGATTTCCCCGCGCTCTAGCCGATCGAGATATTCGCGAGGAATCGCTTTGAGCGATGCGTACCCCTTTGTCGGCTGAGAGTTGGACATATCGGGCTTGGCTTTGGGTTAGGAGAGAGCCGATTCGCCGCGCTCGCCCGTCCGGATTCGAATCGCGTCAAGAACTTCCGTGACAATGATTTTGCCATCGCCGATTTCGCCCGTGTGAGTTGCCGAAACGATCGCTTCGATGGCGCTTTCCAGTTCTTCATCCTTCACAACCACCTCGATGCGCATCTTGGGGAGCAGGTTGAGCGCGTACGTGCTGCCGCGATACTTGTCGGTTCGACCCAACTGCCGACCGTATCCGCGAACCTGTTCGCAGCTCATGCCGAACAGACCCACTTCTTCCAGGGCATTCTTCACTTCCTCGAGTTTGTTAACCCGGACAAAGGCTTCGATTTTCTTCATGGCGGAATCGGCTTAACTTCTAACTGCCCTTTAGTTTGACTTGGGCTGAGAGTTTAGACGATAGAAATAGGCGGTTCGCGTTAAGAGTCGCGGTTTCCGTGGTGCAGTCACCCCGGGTTCAACCGTCCAATATGTCATGCCTCGTTCCGGCTTCCGTTGGCCCTTTCGCGCACTTCTTGCGGTTGCGGTGTGTGCCGTTGCGGCGGGATTGGCGTGGGTGTCGATGCGAAAAGGGTTTAACCCGGGCTGGATTCTGGTGGCAACCGGAGCCATTGCGGGTGCGCTTGCGGCACACATGATGCAGCTTTTCGACGGCTACGAGCGCGAGGCGGGTAGGAAGCAAGAACAGCTCGACGATCTTCTGTTGCAGACCCGCGAGCAGAAAAATGCGGTGGACGCCTTCGCGGATGGTCTCGATGTCGCGATCTTTGTGTGCGATCGCCGGGCGACCATCGAATACGCCAACCGCTTAGCCCGAGAGATGTTCAACATTGATCGCCCTCAGGGAAAGACCCTCCTTGCGATCACGCTGAGTGTCGACCTGGAGCAGTTGGTGCTTTCCGCCGCCTCGGGCGAAGATCCTCAAGAGGGAGAACTCTCCTTTAGCTACCCTTCCGACCGGATCGCGCTCGGCAAAGCGTGGAAGCATTCAGCTTCTCCGGGTCGCATTTACCTTTCTCTTTTCGACATCTCCGATCTTCGACGACTCGAACGGATTCGAAAGGACTTCGTTGCGAACGTCTCGCACGAGCTTCGCACCCCCATGACGATCATCCGAGCCAACGCAGAGACGATGTTGGACGATGACGATCCCGAATTGCGGCAACGCTATCTGCCTCGGATCATCACCGAGGTCGACCGGCTGAGTTCGATCACGCAAGACCTTCTTGTTCTCTCCAGTGCAGAAAGCGGTCCGGTGCGAAAGGCTCCGTGCGATTTTGCGGATACGGTCCGAGCGACGGTCAGCCAGCTCACGACAAAGGCCGACGAGAAGGATTTGCAACTGAGCTATGACGGTCCCAAGCACTTCGTGATCGAGGCGAATGGGTCGCAAATGATGCAGGTGTGTTTGAACCTCATTGAGAACGCGATCAAATACACCCCATCGGGGACGGTGCATGTCGAACTCATCGCCCCGGCTGACGACGGATCGGACGGCATTGTCACGCTGAGGGTCACCGACACCGGTATTGGAATCGCGAGCGACCACATCAGTCGCATCTTCGAGCGCTTCTACCGCGTGGATAAGGGTCGAAGCCGCCAGTCGGGAGGCACAGGTCTGGGCCTGGCGATTGTGAAGCATATCGTTGAAGCGCATGGCGGACACGTGAAAGTCCGTAGCACCTTGAACTCGGGCTCGACTTTTGAGGTCACGCTCCCAGTGGGTGACGTCGAAGTGTTCCAACGTCACCTACGAGAAGGCTAGCCTAACCGATGAATCGGCCTTAGAAGCCGACGCCGCTTGAGCCCGCCGAGATGATCACGGGCGGCTTGGGATAGAGCGACTTGTTCTTGTTCCGTCGCCGAGCTTCGGTGAGCAAGTCGGGGCGGGTATGCGGGGCCACTTTTGGCTGGCTGAACGCCTTTTCAAACACGCCCCACATGGGTTCGATATCGTGCGAGAGGTCGAACACCATGACGCCGTTGGTGGATGCCACCGCTGCTTGCAGTGCGTTGCCAAGGCCGACTGGGTCGTCTTTGAACTGATCCAGAGCGATGCCCGCGTACGACCACGTTTTGTCGTTCACGGCTCGGTAAGAAAGGTATCCGGCGGCTTCGACGGTTGGTCCGATCGGCTTGCCCTGGGTCATTGCGTCGTACACCGTAGCGGTTGGGTAGTAGCACCCCGTTACCAAGAAGTCGAGTTCATCGGCCATTCCGGTCGCCGCGTAGTTGCGGGTGAGGAACCAGAAACCGGCATCGAAGTCGTCTGAGCCCCAGTTGTTGCCGTACGATTGGTACTCGCCGAACCAAGAGCCCGCGTAGACCCCGAGTTGGGCTTTCGGTCGGAACTTTTGAATGTGGGCGCGAAACTGCGAGATGAAGGTCGTGATGACGTTGGCGCGCCAGCTCAGCCAGTCCTCGTAATACGGACCGGGCTGGACTCCCTTGTTCAGCGAGAACGAGTAGGTGAAGCGGAAAATGTCGTCTGGCCAGTTCAGCTTTTTGCCCACATGGCGCTCGAAGAGATCGCGGGTGATATCGCTGAAGTCGCCGTTGAGGCCGGTGTATCGCAGGCGGTCATCAAAGATGATTCCGTTGAATTCGTAGTTGGAGATGAACTCCTCGCCGATCTGGAAGAGCCTCCGCCGAACATACGGATTCGTCGGGCTGGTCATCAGCGGATACTGCTTGTCGGTGGACTCGCTGAGCTTGACGAACCGAGCCGTCGCGGCGGTTTCAAGCTTCGTGCCGATCTGGGCGTTTCGCTTTAGCCACTCGGCGCTTCTGCCAATGCCGCTCAGGATGAAACCGTTTTTCGGGACGACCAGTTCGGTTGGGTTGGACGCTCCGGCATCTTCCAGATATTGGACGACTTCGCCAGTTGGCTTCATCACCACGACGTTGCCTGCGACGGGGAACGAAACGGGAGTCTTAGTAGCGGTGCCTACAGCGGAGACGCCCACCGTATCGTAGTTCGGCTTGGCGCCCATGTTGATGGTGAGCAGCCCGCTTTTGACCTGTGCCTCCGATTCGTAAACCACACTCACTTCATCGAGTCTTTCAAAGCCTGGGCCCGCGTTGAATAGCCGGTGACCATCGGAAAAGGCGTTCATTGCCGCATAGATCGGCATGCCTTCTCGCTTGCACTCTCGTTCGAAAATGCGAACGGGGTCGAACTCCTCGGGCAGCATTTTGCCTCGCCACTCTCTGAGCTTGGGAGCGTGCTTGCTGGGATAGATGACCTGTCCGCTGATCGGCTTGACGTCGAGAACAATCGTGTTGAATCCCGCTTTCTTGATTCGAGCCACGAGGTCGACAATCTTCCCTTCCTCGTTGTAGCGATCGATGTTGGCGGTGCAGTCGATCCACATGATTCGCCCCTGCAGGTTGTTTCGACGCGCGATATCTTTGGTGGCTCCCAGGACATCGAGGAAGCTGTCGATCTTGATCGCGGGCAAATCCACGAGTGGATAGGCAGGTTGAAATCTACTTTGGCCCGTGGCCGGAAGGCGCGTGCTCAGCATCACCGGGTCGATCTCGTATCCGGACATTGGAATGCCGGATCCAAGCGGTCGTGGCTCAGGGGTTTCGTCTTTTCTCACGGCCGGACCTTGCGAGGAAGCGTTTTGCTTGGTGGTTGGAACCACGACACCGCCAATTTGGCCCATGAGGAAGAGCATTGCAGTTGGAATCAGTGTCATCGGTGGATCCTTCGGTGGTTTGTTTCATGCAAGAGGCTGACCTTTGCACGAATAAAGAAGAATCCTCGTCGGATTGACGGGGATTCCCCTTCGCTTTAAGTATCGGCCTTTTGAACCGGCAGTCTCTAGCTTCTTCGCCCCGTTGTTGCCGCAAGTGCTTCAGCGGTGCAAGATTCTTTCAGCTAGCAATAATGCCGGGTTCTTACCGAGTTTGCTTAGTATGCCTTAGCAAAAACAACGCGCTGCTTGCTCGGCTTTCCGGAGAACACGCAGACACCGGGCTCGGCGTCGGACGGGTGCAACGGTTCCAACGGGATGCAGCGAATGGTTGCCTTGGTTGCTTCGGAAATTTTGTCCTCGGTCTCCGTCGTGCCATCCCAGTGAGCAAGGACGAATCCTCCTCCACCTTCTCCGGCAAATACGGATTGGAACTCTTCCCAGGTGTCGATTCGATGCGTGTTCTCTTCTCGGAATTGAAGAGCCTTCGCAAAGAGAGCGTCCTGAATCTCGGTTTGGAGCGAAAAGGCGCGATCCACGACATTATCAAGCGCGACCGTCTCTTTTTCTCCCGTGTCTCGACGAGCCACGGTTAGGGCACCGGCTTCTAGGTCGCGCGGACCCACTTCGATGCGAACGGGGACTCCGCGCATCTCCCAGTAGTTGTATTTGAACCCGGGCGATTCTTTCTCGCGCTTATCGACCTTGACCCGAACACCCTTTTCTCGAAGTTGCTTGGCGAGGTCGTCGCTGACTCCATGAGTCTTCTCCCGAGTCTCTTCGTCTCGGCCCATCGGGACGATCACGACCTGAATCGGGGCGACTTTGGGCGGGCAAACCAGACCCTTATCGTCGGAGTGGGTCATGATCAGCGCGCCGATCATTCGAGTGGAGACGCCCCAAGAGGTGGCGTAAACGTATTCGAGCTTCCCTTCCTTGGATTGGAATTTGGTGTCGAACGCCTTGGCAAAGTTTTGGCCCAGGTGGTGCGAGGTTCCGAACTGAATGGCCCGAAGGTCCTGAGTCATCGACTCCAGGCAGTAGGTGTGATCCGCGCCGGGGAACTTCTCTCCTTCCGACTTGAGACCTTTCACAACAGGCACTGCCAACCAATCGGTAGCGAACTTGCCGTAGCACTCGTGAAGGATGGTGAGGCATTCCTCTTCCGCTTCTTCAAAGGTTGCGTGAGCGGTGTGTCCTTCTTGCCAGAGGAACTCGGTGGTGCGGAGGAACAGGCGGGTGCGCATCTCCCAGCGAACGACGTTCGCCCATTGGTTGATCAACAGAGGGAGGTCGCGATAGCTCTGAATCCACTTGGAGTATGTGTTCCAAATGATGGTCTCGCTAGTCGGTCGGACCACGAGCGGCTCTTCAAGTTGCGAATCCGGGTCGGGAATGAGACCGGAACCATTGGGATTGGACTTCAACCGGTAGTGAGTAACGACCGCGCACTCTTTGGCGAACCCCTCAACGTGATCGGCCTCCTTCTCAAGATAGGATTTTGGGATGAACAGCGGGAAGTAGGCGTTGACGTGTCCGGTTGCCTTGAACATATCGTCCAGAGCGCGTTGCATGTTTTCCCACAGGGCATAGCCATGCGGTTTGATCACCATGCATCCACGGACGGAGGAGTGGTCGGCAAGGTCAGCCTTTACGACCAGTTCGTTGTACCACTCGGAGAAATTTTCGCTCCGAGTGGGAATTCCCAAATTGCTGCTCATCAGTTGTGTATTTTGGCTGATATGCCAACCGGGAATTTTCTTTACCCGGGAACCTTTTGGTGACGAACGGGGTTGCGATGGATGACGCAAGAGCGAAACGCTCATTCTCCAAGTCAGAACCCAAATCCAGCGACCGTCCGCCAAGGCGGTCGCTTTTTTTTGCTTCAGGAGTCCTTGATCGAAGCTGCAACGCAAGGGGCGTCGTCCCGTAAACTAGTTGCACTTTGCCCGGAACGTTCCGTTCGGCATGGACCAAGGAGAGGATTTTCATGAGCAGCGAAAAGAAGCCCGCAATCAAGCGATCGACCGCCCCGAAAGCGGAAGCGAAGTCGCCGAAGAAGAAGTCTGCCGAGGTGACGTCGCCCGCTGCATCCGAGGCCGCTCCTCCTCAGGCCGCTCCGGCCCAGGCTGCTCCTACTCCTTCGGTCGTGAAGACAAACGAGGCCGACACCGCTCGGCACGAGATCGAGGTGATGATTCGCGCGAAGTATCCGGTGCTCTACGTCGTGTCATGGGAAGAGCGACGCGTCGAGGAGTTGCTCGGAAGCATCGGCAAAAACCTGGGGCGAACGCTGCACACCTGGACCCTCACCCAGGGGATGAAGCCGGATGTTCCCGGCGTGAAACGAAGCGAAAAACCGCTTCCGGGAGAGCTGGATGCACTTGCCCAGGTGATCGACGCGCCGGACAAGACGATTTTTCTTCTTAAAGACTTCCACCACTACATGCGGGACCACCGCGTCATTCGGTTGATTCGCGATCTTTCGGTTCGCATGCGCGGGAAGTCTCAGGCAATCATCTTGATGGGTCCAACCCTCGTGCTTCCGCCCGACCTTGAGAAGGACGTGAACGTGGTGGACTTCCCTCTGCCAAGCCACAAAGAGATCGCCGAGGTGTTCGACAAGGCGATTAAGAATTTCGAGGGCCACGATTCTGTAGACGTGAAGCTAGAACCCGTGGAGCGGGAGACGCTGATCAAAACCGCTCAAGGGCTGACGCTTGAAGAGATCGAGTCGGTGATCGCAAGGTCTCTCGTCGAGAAAAAGCGATTCGACCAAGCGGTGATTCTGGACGAGAAACAGCAGATCATTCGCAAGTCGGGATTGCTGGAGTACTACCCGCCGAGCAGCAACATGTCGGACGTGGGAGGCATGGAAACTTTGAAGGAGTGGCTCGACAAACGGAACTCGAGTTTCTCTGACCGGGCACGAGAGTTTGGGATCCCGGCTCCGAAGGGCGTTTTGCTTCTGGGTGTTCAGGGTTGCGGAAAGTCTCTGGTTGCCAAGGCGATCGCCGCCACGTGGAGACTTCCGATGCTGAAGCTGGACGTGGGTCGCATTTTTGGGTCGCTAGTTGGCCAGTCGGAAGAGAACATCCGCAAGGCGATTGCGACGGCGGAGTCGATCGCACCCTGTATCTTGTGGGCGGATGAGCTGGAGAAAGGGTTTGCCGGCGTCGGATCTGTTGGCGACAGCGGCACGACAGCGCGCGTCTTCGCGACGTTTTTAACATGGATGCAAGAAAAGACGAAGCCCGTTTTCTTGATCGCGACGGCGAACGATGTGTCTAAGTTGCCTCCTGAAATGTTGCGCAAAGGACGATTCGACGAGATTTTCTTCATCGACCTCCCTGAGTTTGACGAGCGAGAGCAGATCTACCGAATCCACCTTCAGAAGCGGGGTCGAGATCCGAAGCTGTTCGACTTGAAGAAGCTGGCCGAAGCCTCCGATGGGTTCAACGGCGCCGAGATCGAGCAGGTCGTGGTGGCATCGCTCTACCTCGCGTTCGATGAGAACCGGGACATCACTCAAAAAGACTTGATGACGGAGACGGAAGCGGTGGTGCCGCTCTCGGTGATGATGGCGGAAGGCGTTGCCGCACTGCGGGACTGGGCGAGCAATCGCGCCCGACCGGCAAGCTGACGTTGCGCGGCTACGAAAATTTGTTAAACTAGCAGTCCTCGGCGTCCAACGGCGCGCGCTGAGTCGCTAGAAACACTATGAACGCTGTCGCGCCGAACGGCTCTCCTGCCCTTGTCGATGTCACCATCATTGGTGGTGGTCCCTGCGGACTCTTTGCCGCCTTTTACGCCGGACTCCGGGGCATGAGCGTGCGCATTATCGATTCGCTCCCTGAACTCGGGGGTCAGTTGATGGCCCTCTATCCCGAGAAGTTTGTTTACGACATGCCGGGGTTCCCTCAGGTTTACGCCAAGGACCTTGCGAAGGCTCTGATTGAACAAGGGACGCAGTTCCACCCCGAACTCGCTCTTGAGCAAACGGCGACGTCGCTCACCAAAACCGACGAGGGCTACGTGCTCGGTACCGCCAAAGGCGATGAATTCCCGACGAAGACGGTGATCATCTCTGCGGGTGCGGGTGCGTTTTCGCCCACGAAGATCGGAGTCGCTCGAGAGGACGATTTGGTCGGCAAGGGCGTTTACTACGGAGTTAAGGACAAGGCCACTTTTGCCGGAAAGAAGCTGCTCATCGTGGGCGGCGGCGACTCGGCTTTCGACTGGTGTTTGAACCTTTGCGACGTGGCGGAGTCGATCTCGCTCGTACACCGACGCGACGTGTTTAAGGCCCACGAGGACAGCATCGAGAAGGTGAAGGCAATGGGCACCCCCATGAAGCTCTGGTACGTGATCAAGGAGCTTCACGGAGACGACAAGCTGACAGGCGTCACCTTGGAAAACACTCAAACCAAGGAGACCGAATACGTCGACTGCGATGCGGTCGTCGTGAACATCGGGTTCAAATCCAGTTTGGGACCGATCAAGGAGTGGGGTCTTGAAATCGAGAAGAACCAGATCAAGGTCGACTCGAAGTACGAGACCAATCTAGAGGGTGTGTTCGCCGTCGGCGACGTTTGCACCTTTGGTAGCAAGCTCAAATTGATCGCCACGGGTGTGGGCGAAGCCGCAACCGCGGTTTGTTTCGCAAAGACTCGGCTCGACCCATCGGCGAAGTTGTTCCCGGGCCACAGCTCCGATCTTGAACTGAGCAAGTAAGACCGGCTAGGGTTCCACTTTGAAGACGTGGTTCGCGACGGCAGCGGCTCCTTTGCCGTCGCGGACCAAAATGTAGGCGCGGTATCGACCCGGCTTTAGGTTCTTCGGAAACGTGAAGCTCGACGCCACCTTCTGCCGAACCTCCACGCCAAGATCCTTCTCAAAGTCTCCTTCGAATCGAGGTTTGTCTTCATTGACGATCTCAAGTTGTAGAGAAAGCGGATCACCATCCGGGTCCACGACTTTGACCGCGCCGGCGAAGTTCGTCCATTCGGCGCTTGTGATCTGCGGGGCTCGATTGCGCGGAAGTTTCCCCGTCCAGAGTTGGGTCATCCGCTCCACCGATTCCAGCGCCTCTCCGGTTTTTAGGTGCATGTTGTACCAACTTGCGGTTTGGTTGCCGCTTCTATCCCAATAGAAGACATAGCTGCCGAGCACCCGCCCGGGATGAGCAAGAATCCCGGTTCGGTAGTGCTCCTCACATGTCGCGGCCTTTTCGGTGGAAGTGGGCTCCTTCGGGAGGCCGTATGGCTCGCCCTTGCCATCGGTAGGATTCGGGAGTTGGAATTCGGTGACGAAGTACGGCTTTTTCCAGCGCTCCATTCGTCCGGCAAGAGTCGGCAAACCACCGTAGGAGTTCACGCCCAACGCATCGAGATTGGGAGCGTAGGTCAGGATGTCGTCCATTTTCTGATCCCACATGTCGGCCACCACGGAAATAACCGGGTGACGGTTCTTGTCTTCCGCCTTAACGGCCCGAGCGATCTCATCGATGTGTTTCCAAATTCTCGCCGAGTTCTGGGGCGAGGCTCCGAGTTCCATTTCGTTGCCAATGGCCCACATGAGCACCGCGGGGTGATTCTTGTACTTTTTGACCCAGCCAAGAATCTCTTCCTTTTGTTGGGCTAGTTTCACGGGCGAGGCGTAGTCGAATTCGTGGCTCTTGTTGAGCCAGAAGCCGACGGTCACCGTTAGTCCAACGGCTTGGCAACGGTCGAGGAACGCCCCGGTCTTTTGATCGGTGCCCCAAGTGCGAACAGAATTCCCGCCGGACTTCGCAAGCGTTGAAAGATCTCTTTGGGCACCCGCTCCTTTGACGAAGAACGGCACCCCGTTTCGCTGAAGGCCGAAACCGTCCGCAGTCTCCACGATCTTTACGGTCGTTCCGGGTTCCCGAGGGTGATCTAACCCGGTTCCGAACATAACGGTGAGGAGCAGCGCAGGAGTAACCATCTTTCGTTCTGAATTCAGGATAACTTCTTCCTGCGAAACGTTTCGCAATAGATTTGAGCTTTTATTTCACAAAATGACGACCGGTAAATTTACTGATCTTTTTATCTTTACTCAGGGTTAATGATCACGTGACAAAACTGCAATAGGATGAGGGTGGTGACGCTATGAAACCAAACCTTCACTTTACTTTTGGAGTCGCAACCGGACTCCTGTTTTTGGGGACAGCCTTAGCCGAGGCACAAACGGTGGACTTTAACCAGATCCACTACTACGACAACTTTGACCCTCTCGAGACGACCTCTCCGTCGAGCACTTTCGAGTTCAACGTCAACTACTCTCCCGGGGCTTCGACCGAGTTCCTGAACATCTCCATCGAGACGTCTTCAGGGCCAATCTGGGCGGTCCGAAACATGCCGCTGCTCGGAAGTTCTTACTGGGGTAGCTCCTCACCTTTGACGGTGGGGTCTTATTGGAACCTGGGAAGCGCCTTTTCCTCGCCCGTTTCGTCGCTCGTTGCGCGAACGTCGATCACCTCCGCGCCCATCGTGACCGATGCGGGAGCCGGGGTTGTGGGTGGTGTGGCGGTCAACGCCCGATCTAAGTTCAAGAACGGCGGCGTTCCTTCGACGGATCAGCCGAACAACCTGAACGTAAACACGAATTTTGCTGGAGTCAACTTCACCGCCAATGTTCGCAACAACATGCCAAACGTGACCCAACAGAAGAACTACTGCGGTCCCGGAGCGGCGGCAAACAGCCTCGTCTGGCTGGCGGCAGAGAACGGAGTCATGCTCAAAGATTCTGCCAGCACGATCATGACGACCCTTGCCCCCTACATGGGGAACAACAACGACGGCAATTGGGACAACGATCAAATGGAGGGCAAACTCCGCTACATCAAGGAGCAGAAACTTCCGTTTTACGTTCACTACGCGGGCGGCGAGAAAGCGATGGGCGATTATGTGAGCCCTAACGGATACGGGACAGCCAAGCGAGACGGTCCTATCACCTGGGATTGGATCAAGGGCGAATACGACCGCGGCCAAGACCTGATGTTCATGACGAAGACCCACTGGGTTGTCGGCGCGGGCTTGGTGACGATCGGCGATCAGAAGTTCATCGCCTACCGAGACGACCCCTTCCAGAAGGGTGCCGCAACCACCGCCCAGCAGCAGGGGATCATTGACAAGCGATGGCAATATGCGCCTTACGATCCGACCACCCGGACGATCAATATCGGCAATGGTGCAGAGACCTTGCTGGCAGTTGTAGCGACCTCACCCGTCCCGGAACCGGCGACGCTTGTGGCGCTCGGAATTGGCTGCCTGGCCCTTCGCCGACGACGCAAACAGTAAGACACCGATTATTCGGTCTTTCCTTCCCCGGCGAGCCTCTCGCCGGGGTTGCTTGTCCCGAAGACGAGGCTAGTGTTGTAAACTCACGGGACAAGATTTCGGGCCTTGCGTCCGACTGAGGATCGACAATTGGGTAGCGCATACACACCAGGTTTAACCGTTAGCGGCGACATCGTCGTTCGTCGCATTCGACGACTCCCGATCAAAGGCGAAGTCCTTGTTCAGGTCGGGCAAACGGTTAGCCCGGACACGGTGGTGGCTCGCGCCCTTTTGCCGGGTGTTTTGCAGACCATCAAGCTTGCCGACAAGCTCGGTGTCGATGCCAAAGACGCCCCGCAGTTCCTGAAGATCAAAGAAGGCGACAAGATCGAAAAAGGTCAGCTGATCGCTGAGGGTAAGAAGCTGTTCGGTTTCTTCAAGGCACCGACGGTTGAATCCGATCACGCGGGCACCTACGAGTCGTTTTCTGACGTCACGGGCAACCTTCTGGTACGCGAGCCCTCGATCCCGATCGATATCAACTCCTACATTCAGGGCACGATTGTGGACGTTATGCCGGACGAGGGCGCAGTGGTCGAAACCCGTGGCGCCATGGTCCAAGGCATCTTCGGCGTGGGTGGCGAGCGGCAAGGCGTGATTCGCATTGCTGTCAGCGGTCCAAACGAAGTGCTGGATGTTCAGCACATTCAGGCGTCTGACGCAGGTCAGATTCTCGTGGGCGGTTCCGGCTTTACCGCCGCCGCAATCCGCAAGGCGAGCGAACTGGGCGTGACCGGTCTCATCGCGGGTGGCGTTAAGGATAGCGACCTGATCGAGTTCCTCGGTTACGACATCGGCGTTGCGATCACGGGTCAGGAGAACATTAAGCTCACATTGATGGTCACCGAAGGTTTTGGATTCTTGCCAATGGCAGACCGAACTTTTGCGCTGCTGAAAACACTTGCGGGCAAAAAAGCTTCGATCAACGGCGCGACGCAGATTCGTGCGGGCGTTATCCGGCCGGAGATCATCGTTCCCGATCCTGGTCATACGGGTCACGCCGGGCAAGACGGTGAGCCTCTGGAGCTGAAACTGGGCGCGCAGGTTCGAATGATTCGCGAACCTTTCTTCGGAATGCTTGGTTCGGTGAGCGATCTGCCTGCCGAATTGGTGACTCTGGAGTCGGGAACAACGGTCCGGGTTCTTCGAGCGAAGCTGGCAGACGGTGAGGAAGTCACGATTCCGCGGGCGAACGTCGAGATCGTCGCGGGCTAGCATTGTTAACAACTCGTGGGGGATTCCGGTGAAAACCCCGCTTCCTTTACGATTTCTTAACCGACGGTAAGTAAAACCTTTGCAACGGGATATTGCCTTCAAGCTATCCCGTTCAAAGGGACATCGATGGCAATTGCCGACGCGCTAGAAAGGACAATCCGGGAGGCGGCTCCAATGAAGTTGTTGATCATTGACGATGAACCAGCGATTACTGAAACGCTGGAAGCAAAGTTTCGAAAAGAGGGCTTCTCCACCTTTGTTGCAGACTCCGCCGAAGAAGGCATGCGCCTCTTCAAGCGCGTGAAGCCTGACCTCATCATTCTGGACATCATGCTCCCGAATCGGAGCGGGTTCGATCTCTGCCGAGCGGTCCGAAAAGAATTCGCGACCCCGATCATTTTTGTGAGCGCTCGCGCTGATGAAGGGGATCGCATCAAGGGACTCGAAATGGGGGCGGACGACTACGTTACGAAGCCTTTCAACATGTCCGAGCTCGTGGCACGAGTGAAGGCGATTCTGCGGCGCTCCACGGGCGAACCCGTTCAGGACATCATCGAGCGGGGGAACCTTCGCATCGATCCGCGAACCCACCTTGCCCAACTGGATGGAGAGCCGATGAACCTCTCCCCGAAAGAGTTCGCCCTGCTGTACTTCTTGGCGCGTAATTCCGGCCAGGTGTTCACCCGAGAGGCACTTCTCGACCGAGTTTGGGGCAAAGACGCATACGTTTCTTCGCGAACGGTCGACGTCCACATTCGGTGGCTTCGAATGCGCATTGAGACGGATGCGAATCAACCGGAGCGTCTGGTGACGGTCCGTGGCATCGGATACAAGTTTGTCGGCTAGCGACAACCCGTAGAGAGCGGTTCTTCCGCTTGAAATGACGCGGGCTCCTTTTCAGGAGCCCGCGTCATTTGTTCAAACCACCAGCTTGAGCGTGAGAATCTCGAACGGCTTGTACTGGAAGCGAAGAAGACCATCTTCGACCTCCAATTCTCCGATCTCGTTCTCCTCAAGATCGCAGAGGAAGGCGCCCTTCAATTCCCTTGCGCACGAGATTTCGCCCATGCCTCGGGAGTTGTGGCATTCGTAAAGTCGGACGATGATCGCGTTGGAATCCTCCGCCTTCTTGACCGATTCGACGATGAGATTCCGATTGTCGAGAACCACAAAGCCGGGGAGATCGGCGGCGATCCCTGCGTGCTTGTCGACCCAGGCGGTTCGCAAGGGAGCGTTGTGGGCGTAGGCGGCTTGGACAATCCCCGCCAGGTTGTACGGTCCAAAGTGCGGAACCAACGTATACGAGAATCGGTGGACTCCCATGTCGCACTCGGGGTCCGGTGCCTTGGGTGATCGAAGCAAGGAGAGGCGCATGACGTTCTGCTGAATGTCGTGACCGTACTTGCCATCGTTGATGAGCGCGACGCCCTGCTCGGCTTCGCTGAGGTCCACCCACTTTTGGGCGCACACTTCAAACCGGGCCATGTCCCAAGAGGTGTTCATGTGCGTGGGTCGCTCCACGTTACCGAACTGGATTTCGTAAGTGGCTCGGTTGGCATTGACGTTGATGGGGAACGCCACCTTGAGCATCTTGTCTTCCTCGCGCCAGTCGATTTCGGTGTCGAACCGGATTCCGGGCGTGGGTCCAAGGCTGATGCGCTGACGGATGGTCGAGTTTCCGAATCGCTTCACCACTTCGGCGGCGATTCTCACCGGACCGCGCTCCACGATCTCGAACGACTCGCTCTTGAGCAGGTCTTGGGCGGTTTCATACGCGTACACGTCGACATCCCAGGCGCTCCAGAACAAGGGCTTGTCGTCGAGCAGTTGGAAGACGTTGCCGAGCTTGCCCGGTTCCAAAAACTCGGTGCCGTCGTCGAGGCTTTGGATGGAGCTGATGTTACCGTTGACATCGAAGCGGACCGCGAGTTCGCCGTTTTCGAGTTTTCGGGCGCCTGCCTTCAGCCTCGTTCGAGGCGCGGTGGGGCCCTCTTGGAAGTCGCCGACCGCCACCGATCCGAGAGCGGCTGCCGGAACCGGGAAGATGAGCTTTCGCTCGCCAAACTCTTCCACCTGCTGGACGGGAAGGGTTTCGCCACCACAGACCAGAACGGTGGGCGCGGTTTCTTCCTCCCAAGCGACTGAGCCCTGGGTGATCATTTCCGCGTTCTGAAAGAGCGCCACCGGTCGGCTCATGGAAGAGGTGTCCAAATTGGCGGCAACCTTTTTGAGACGTTCTTCGATGATCGCCTCACCGACGCGCTTGACCTCGGCGTAATCCCGATCGCTGTCGCGATAGACTTCGTTGACCGACGAGCCGGGGATGATGTCGTGGAACTGGTTGAGAAGCACCAGTTTCCAGGCCGCTTCCAGCTCTTGCGCCGGATAATCTTTGGGGAACTGCGGGCTGAATACCGACAGAAGTTCGGCATCGCGCAGGAGAAATTCCGTGTACCGGTTGTTCTTCTTGTTCGCGGCTTGGCTGGTGTAGGTTCCTCGGTGGAGTTCGAGATACAGTTCGCCCGACCAGGTGAGGAGGTCCTTCGATTTCGCCTTGGACTCTCGGAAGAAGTCGATCGCCCGCTTGCCGAGAGCGACATCGGGATAGTTCGGCGCGAGCTGTCCTCGTCGCAAGAACTCGATGTGCCGCTCGGTAGGTCCTCCGCCACCATCGCCGAATCCGAAAACGTACAGCGATTGATCCATGCGGGCCTGGTCCTTGTAGTTCCGGACCGACTGCAGAACCTCTTTGGGCTCGCCGTTGGCGTTGTAGGTGTCGGCAGGTGGGAAATGGCTCCAGATTCGCGAGCCGTCAATTCCCTGCCACCAGAAGGTGTGGTGCGGGAACTTGTTGAACTGGTTCCAGCTGATCTTCTGGGTGAGGAAGTATTCGATATTGAACTTGTTAAGGATCTGCGGCAGTGCGGCGGAGTAGCCGAACACGTCGGGGAGCCACATGTCGTGGGTTTGGTAGCCGAGCTTTTCTCGGAAGTAGCGGCGACCGTAGAGGAATTGGCGCACCAACGACTCCGCACCCGTGAGGTTGCAATCCGCCTCCACCCACATGCTGCCAACGGGTTCCCACTGTCCGCGAGCGATGGCGGCTTTCACACGCTCGAAAAGTTGGGGGTACTCCTTTTCAAGCCATTCGTATTGGCTTGCCTGAGAGTGCACGAAGGTGTACTCGGGGTACCGCTCCATCAGGTTGAGCTGAGTGGCGGTGGTGTGCGCCATCTTAAGATGGGTGATGTCGAGCGGCCAGAGCCATGCGGTATCGAGGTGGGCGTGACCGACCGGATAGATCGTGTGCTTGAGCTCTCCGTTGAGACCCGCGAGCGTGTCGCGGAGGAGCTTACGTGCTCTCGGGATGGCGTCTCGACCGTCGCGAGCCCACAGGTTGATCACTTCGTTGACCGCGCGAAGGATCGTGGCGTAGGAAGGCTCGTCTTTGTGGAGCGCGTCGAGGAGGTTGGCGGCGAAATCAACGTCGAAGTAGAGTCCTTTGAGTTCGATGTCGATGAGAGTGAGATCGGCGTGATCGACGGTCTCGACCAGTTCGTCCCGCTTCGGTTCTCGACCATGGACCCGGGTCTGCGGGTTCTTCGTGTAAGCCTGAATGATGTACTCGACGGGCTCGCCACCTTCGGCGGTTCCAACCGGAAAATGTCCGCCGTCGATGGCTCCAAAATCACTGTGCTCGTGGTCGACCCCCAGCCAAGGCGAATTGTTCTTCCAGAGGGTGCGCTCGCTCCCAACTTCGGCAAAGACCACTACCTGCTTTCCTGCGAAGGCTTGTGGAATCGTGCCCCGGAGTCGGAACCAAAACACGGTGTACGCCGGACCGTACTTGAAACCCTTCTCGACCTTTTTCCAGGGGCCGTTCATCGCCGCCTGCTGATCTTTGTGCGGAACCTCGCAAATTTCAATTTCTAGGGGAACGTGATCGGTGTAGATCAGTGGTTTGAGTTCACCAAGGAAGAGATTGATTCGGCGACGGGTTAGATCGTGATGCTTGAGCATAGGTCGATTCCTAGGCGGGAGTTTACCGACCGTGTTGCGAGGAGAGGGTTGGCGGGAATCGGTTGTGGAAAAGTGAAATAGTATTTTAGAGATAGTATTTGTGTTATTATTCAGATGTGTGGTTGGCGAGAGGGTTGGTTGTGGTGGCTTGTTCGCCCGATTTGGATCTGTTCACGTGCGGCGGAATGCTCCGTCACGAATCGGGGTCTTTCGAGCCCAGCCCAATATCTTCGAGAACGATTCGACCCGCGGCCGGTCATCGCTTGGCTCGGGCGATCCTTACCGCCCCGGAAGCGGTCGAGTTTCTCCCGTGGCTGAAGGCGGCACTGCCCGTTGAGTCGGTGGTGAATCTGGAAGCCCAGATTCAACCCATCGTGGAGGGTAGTTGGGGTGAAGGTGATTGGAACCTAGGCACTTCGCGTTTCATTGCGGATGCTTTCGTGAATGAAGTGCGAGGCATGCGACTGCGGGTTCGCGGGGAGACGCCCTTCGAGCGAATGAGTGGGGCGGTGGATCGCGTGCTGCTTGGATTGCAAGAAGAGGAGCGCCTTCGGGCGGCGATGGTTGCCCTGCTGAGCGGAGTGGTGGTGAGTTGCGAGTGCCCGGCTTATCCAAATCGGTGGCGGAAGCGGTTGCGGAGAAGTGGTCAGAAGTCGCTGCATCCGAGTTTGTTTGAGGCGGATTCGATGGGGGGAGGCGAGGGTCCGCTCCTTGGAATGTCTGGCTCAGAGGACGATCCGTTGGTTTCGCCAAAGGCATTGCTTGGCGGAGTTGACTTTGGTGACGGGGGCGATCATGGCGGCCTCGGGCATTCTGGTGATCGCTGGGGGTTGTTCAATGGGCCGGCTTGCGTTTGGGTTTGGCCACCGATCGATGTTGTTGGTACTGGGAATCGGGCCGGGGTCGGGGGACACTCGGGTTCGAAGGAAAATTCGCCCGGTGGTGTGGATCCCGGTGGTTTGGAGCACGATGGTCGCAAAGTCGGAGGACTGGGGAATGAGCGTTCGGGAATCATTGGCGGAGTTGGATCGCGCGAACCTGCCCCCGAGGAAACGGCGCGGGCGAGATCCCTCGGAGGGAAACTGCTGGGATGGGGATTAGGATCGCGCTTGGGCTCTACCCCCGCGGACGAAGTCGAGCCCCTGTTAGGTTCTGAAGGCCGTTCAGAGGGCGATTCAGGGGGGAGTTTCGGGATGGTGAGCGGCGGGGCGCGAGGAATCGATTCCGCCTTCATGGGTGATCTCGGCGGGAGCACAAGTTCGGACTGTCGCCGATGGGTGATCTTGCCTCAGGGGTTGAGCGTTGTGGCGAACGGGATTCACGATCGAAACGAGAGGGGTGGGATCGAGGGTTGCTCCAATATTGCGCAGGGAGATTCGCGTGGGATCCGGTGGATCAGCGCGTTTGGTTGGCGCGCCGGCTTCAGTGGGACGGCGGCGATGCTTCGAAACCGGTTGATCTACGCCTTTGCCGACGAGACGATCGTGTTTAGTTGCCGCTTGGGGGTCGGCGGGACCTGGGGCGGAGCGGTGGCGGCGCTGCGCGAGGGTCGGGTGGTACGGGTTGCCGTCCCGCCCGATTTTTCCGCCCGATCGGTCTCGTTGTCCGGTCCGGAAGGGTGTTTGGAGACCAAAGCGGAAAGGTCGGATTCCGCCTTTCGGGCGCTTATGCGGCTAGGCGCGGTGCCTCTCCGGTTCGAGCAAGACTTTTCTACGGCTGGAAGTTCTATTGGTGGAAGTTCTATTGCTGGAAGGGGGGCGTGCACTCCATCTTCCCATCCTGCTCACCCTGCTCACCATGTTCAAACTGCGCACCGGGCGGCGGGCAGCGAGAAAATCGTAAAAACGGGTCGATTGAACGAGTCCGTACCTATCCGGCAAGTTAGTTGAAGGTGAAGACGACCTTGCCCGCCTTCCCTGCCTTCATCAACTCCATCGCAGTTTGGAACTCGGTGAAATGCATGACGTGCGTGACCACCGGATCGAGGTGCAGTTTGCCTCCCGAGAGAAGCTCCGAAATCTCGTCCCAGGTCCGCCACAGCTTTCTGCCGACAATCCCCTGAAGATCGACCCCTTTGAAGATGACCTGATTGAGGTCGAGCGTCTGGTGGGGATTCGCGTAGACGCCCAACAGAGAAACGCGGCCCCCAGGCCTTACCGCTTCGATCGCGAGAGCCAACTGGCTGGGGTGACCCGACATTTCCAAAACGCCGTCCACTCCAAGCGGAGCGAGTTCTTTGATCACCGTGAGAGCGTCGCCGTCCTCGGGCATGATCACTCGGTCCACGCCGACCTGGCGAGCGAGATCGGCACGAAACGGGCTGACCTCGGTCGCGTAAATCTTTGCCGCGCCCATCGCTTTACAAACGCTCACCGCGAAAAGGCCAATGGGACCCATGCCCGTGATGAGGATCGTTTGGTCTTTGACCGGGCCGGAAGTGGCGGTGTGCACCGCGTTCCCGAGCGCGTCTTGAAAGGCGGCGATCAACGGCGAGACCCCTTGCGGGGTGGGGCGAGCATTTTCCCAAGGGATCACGGCGTACTCGGCAAATCCGCCATCCACATCCACTCCAAGAATCTTGGTGTTGACGCACACGTGCCCTTGCCCGGCTCGGCACTGCAAACACTCGCCGCAAATAATGTGCGACTCGCTCGCTACGAACTGGCCGACGGCTCGCTGCGTGACGCCCTCTCCAAGCTCCACGATGGTGCCGCAGAACTCGTGACCGATGATCACGGGCGGCTTCATCCGACCCGATGCCCAGGCATCCCAGTTGTAAATGTGGAGATCGGTGCCACAAACCGAGGCTGCCTCCAGCTTGATCTTTACTTGGCCAGGACCCGCAGAGGGTTCGGCGACGTCGATGACCTCGACGCCTGGTTCGGGACGCACCTTCGCGATCGCTTTCACGGAAGCGAGAGTGTACCGAGTGATCGTTCGGACGGAGAAATAAGGTGCAGAATGATGGATGATGTCCGCCCCGAAACTCGACGATCCCGCTCGTTACGGAGCGTTTGTGTACGACAAAGAGCGGGCCTTTCGATACGACCAAAGGGTGCGAAAAATCATTCCCGGCTACGAAGCTCTGCACGAGTTGGCGGTGGCTCGGATGAGCAACGTCTACGGAGATAAACCGATTCGGGTTTTGGTCGTGGGTGCGGGTAGCGGGGCGGAGGTCGTGACGATCGCCCATGGCGTTCACGCCGGACTCCTTGCCTCTGGCTCGGAAGTGGTGGCGGTCGAACCGAGCGTGGAGATGCGCCGTACTGGGACGGCGGCGGTGCGCCGAGCGATGAAGGCGGTTCTCGGAAGCGAGAAGGAGCTTCGACTGACGTGGCGCACCGAATATCTTGCCGACACCTTGGAAGCGGTTGGGCGCGGGGTGCTCCTGGGAGACTTTGACGTCGCAACGGTGATGCTGACCCTCCACTTTCTTCCGCTTGACGCGAAAGAAGTTCTCCTTCGAGAGGTGCATCAACTGGTTCGACCCGGCGGATTGGTCATTGTCGCCGATATCGCCCCCGATACCGATTCGACCGAGGAGGGTGCGCGTGGAAGTTATCCGGAGTGGATGCTCGGAGATTGGGTCAAACGGTTGGTGCTCCTAGGCGCCTCAGAAACGGCGGCGAGCGAAAGTGGGCGACACGTCCGCGAGGACATGCCCTGGCTCTCTGCTCGAATGGAAGTTGATCTGCTTCAAAAGGTAGGTTTCACCGACATCACCCCATTTTTCCGGTCCCTCTCCGTACACGGCTGGTGGATGCGAAAGCCCAGTCGGTGAGGGTGCGACGGGCAATTTAGCCTTTCTTGCCCGCCCGGTGGCACCCGAGCGTGACGAAAGGACTTGAGGAAATGCCGTTCTGCGTCTCATTCCAGGGCGGCGTTGGTAAACTGACCCTGTAATGAGAATCGCCGTTTTGCCTTTTAACGCCGCCGAAGGCGCAAAGCCCCAATTGGGTCGACAGATTGCCGCATTCGTTGGCGAGCAGATCCGCAACGCTTCCGATGCGGATATCCAAACGGTGAGCCTCCTTACCCAGGTGGAGCAACAAGGTCAACTTCGCACCGCGTTCGTCAATATCGGCGATGCGATGCTTGAGGTCGAGCAGCTCAGCGGCCTCTTCGAGCAATCGGGTGCGGACCTCAGCGTCGACGGTTTGTTCAAGAGCGTCGACGATAAGCATGAGCTCACGATTCGATTTTTGAAGCCGGGAAGCGAACCAGAAGTTGAGACCATTGCTTTTGAAACACCGGAAATCTTTACCGTTCTTCACTCGCTGGTGAAGAAGACGGCCGCAGCCGCCGGAGTCACGCTTCCTGCCGAGTTAGCAGGCGATTCGATGGAATTTGGAACGGACAACGCGGAGGTGTTCCTGAAGTTCCTCGAAGGGTTCGACGCCCTCAACTACATCCAGCAAGCGGACGGAATGGTCGCGCTGGAGTTCAACGCCGAGCCTCCGATGGAAGTGCTTCTCCAGGCGGTCGAACAGGATCCGGATTTCGAAGGACCGTATCAGGTCCTCGTAGGTTTGAACCGAGCCTGCATGGCCTACAACATTGGCGGATTTGAGCTTTGCGACCGAGTGCTGAAGAAGCTCACCGAGGTCGTCCCGGATGACTTCGCGGCTTACTTTGCTCTCGGCGAGCTCTACCAAAAGGTGGGCGACATGAACCGCGCGGTCGATTACTTCGAAGCGGCGGCTCAGAAGAACACCGAGGACCCTGCCATTCTGAATCGACTTGGCAACGCCCAGATGGCCAACAACATGCCCGTCAACGCCGAGCGCAACTTCCGCAAGGCGGTTGAGATGGAAGGCGAAGAGAAAGCCAGCATGGACTTCCTGGCACAGGTTCTTGCGAGCACCGGACGAGCCCACGAGATTCCCGCCCTTTGGAAGGGACTGGTGGACCAGTATCCGACCAACGCGGCTCACCTCACCAAGTACGCCATCGCGCTCATCAACAATGAGAAGGCCGAAGAGGGAGAGAAGGTCTTCGAGCGCGGACTCGAAACGGTTGAAGACAACACTTTTGTGAAGCGGTTCTATGCGCCTTACCTGGTGCAAAAGGGCGACCTCGACCGAGCGATGGACTTCTATGAGGACTGCATCGACGTCGCTCCCGCCGATATCCCGTTGCTGCTCGAATACGCTCAAACCCTTCAGGCGGCTGAGCGAGACTTCGAGATTCCGGCCGTTCTTCAGAACGTTCTGAAGGCAAATCCGGACCCCAACACCCGAGCAAACACCAACGCCTGGTTGATCGAGATCGAGCAGCCGAAGCGGGTCGAGAGCGTTGCCAACGCTCAGCAAAAGCTTGATTCGGGCGACATCGATGGCGCGCTTCGAGAGCTGAAGCCGCTTCGAAACTGGCTTGCCGACTATTGGAAGATGTGGGCGCTCCTCAGCTCCGCGTACAACCGAGCAGGCATGCATGCCGAGGCCGAAGAGTCTTCGCGACGTTTGATCGAGATGTTCCCCGGTTGCGAACCCGCTTACGGCGAGTACCGAGAGGCGCTCAACGGTCAGGGCCGACACGAAGAGGCGTATCAGGTGATGCAGAACGTCGCCATGGCCAATCCGCAAAGCCTTAGCATCCACATCAACCTTGCGATTGCGGCTCACCGAGCGGGTCAATCGGAGCAGGCAAAGGCTCTCGCGGCCAGCATTCGAGAGGCCGTCAAGGAAAATCAGGACTGGCTTGCAGAGGTAAACAACCTCTTCGCCGAAATCGATCGTTAAGATAAATAGCGTGCCGAAGAAAAATTCACGTCGCGACCGGGCGTTCATGGAAGCGCCCTCGGATCGACCCCCGAAGTCCTTCGGCACGCCTGTTTTTGTGCAAGACCCCCACGTGGTTGTCGCGAACAGCGATGTGGACAGTGCCGAGTTTTCTGAGGCGATCCGCTCCGCGGATTTGACTTCCCCCGAAACCGACGATCGCCGATTGGGCGCGGCAAGAGTCCATCCGATCGTTAAGATCTTCGTCGCCTTTCATCTTTTGGCCATCACGGTGTGGGCGATTCCCAACCCTCCGGATCGTATTCGCGACGGCACGGTTGCGGCGCGTGGGAGCGACCACATTCTTGTTTGGAACTTCAACGTCCTGAAGCAGAATGCGCTTCTACGGGGTTACGTGCTTGGCACAGGTACTTGGCAGTATTGGGATATGTTTGCCCCGGACCCATCGCAAACGGACTACTACGGAACGGCCACGGTGAAGTATCTGGACGGGACCCAGAAGGATTACAAGTATGCGCGCATGCTTGAAATGGATTTTTGGACGAAGTATCTCAACGAGCGTCGGCGCAAACATTTTGAGCGCGTTCACTTAGAGGTGAACAACGCAGGTTGGCCAAGGTTTGCTCAGAGAATCGCCGCTCTCATGGCGGAGGATCCGAAGAATCCCCCGACGGAAATTGTGCTTCACCGACATTTTCAGCAGCTTCAACGACCGGGCGGTCCCGAGCCCAAGGGTTACAACCGGTACAGCTACTTCGAGCACGTTGTCGACCAAAAGGTTTTGCGTGCCGAGATGAGGCTTCAAGGGAAGTGGCTAGACGTGAAGGGTCCAAAAGGGGTTGCCAAGTGAAAGGAATCCTCAAGGACCTCAACAAGTTTTGGTTCGGGTTTGGCGACCCCACCACCCTCGCGGTTTTCCGCATCCTTGCCGCATCGGTGATATTGGCGAACCTCCTGGTTTTGCGCTCCCAATGGACCGACTTCTACACCGACCGTGGATTTGTCGACCACGATCTCGCCAAGCGATTCATGTCGCCGTTGGTGGAACTTCAGGGCGGCGCGACCATTCCACGACTCAATCTTTTGGGCGGCTACCCGTCGGAAATGTGGAGTTGGACCGTTTTGAACGTTGCCACCTTGGCGGCGATCTTGACGATTGTCGGTTGGAGCACGCGCGCCGCCGCAATCACCCTCGCGATTCTGCTCACTTCCATTCACCACCGCGGTGGTTTTGTGTTGTACGGCGGCGATACGGTGATGCGCAATTCCGCGATCTACTTGGCGCTTGCGCCTTGCGGGCTGGCCCTTTCGATCGATCGCATCCTCTATCGCAAGAAGAACGGATTGACACCAGAAACGGACCGACCCGTGATCTCCATGTGGCCGCAAAGACTGCTGCAATACAATCTTGCGCTGATTTACTTCACCACCACTTGGGCGAAGTGGTACGGAAACTTGTGGAAGAACGGGACCGCCACTTGGTATCCGGCGCGACTCAACGAGTTCAAGCGGCTCCCGGTGCCATCCTTCCTCAACGATTTTCCGATGGTGACCATCACCACTTACGGAACCCTTTTTGTTGAGTTTGCGCTGGGGGTTTTGGTCTGGTTCAAGGCGTACCGCAAGTGGGTTCTACTGGCCGGGCTGATGATGCACGGCTACATCGAGTGGTCGATGAACGTGCCGCTTTTTGCGTTCGCCATTTGTTCGATGTACGTCACTTTCTATGAAGGCGAGGAAACTCGTGCCTTCTTTGAGAGACTGAAAAAGCGTTTTGGGAAAGAGACCCCAACTCCTGCCGATCCGGACTCGGTTTCCGATAAACTGAGTCCAAATCCGGCATGATCGTTGAACTGCAGGTCGAAAATCTGGCGATTATTGAAGGCGCTCAAGTGGCGTTTGGTCCCGGTTTTACCGTTCTCACCGGCGAAACGGGCGCAGGCAAGTCGCTGATGATCGATGCCCTCGAACTGGCTCTCGGCGAGCGAGCCGATACCGAGTTGGTTCGCACGGGCACGAAGAAAGCAACGGTTCGCCTGGCGATCGACTTATCGCATCGACCGGATTTGCACCCCATTTTTGAAGAGGCGGGGATCGATCTGGAAGGAGGGCTCGTCACCATCCACCGCGAAGTGCTTGCCGAGGGCAAATCGACGTGTCGGATCAACGGGGTTCCAACTGCGGTCGGCACACTTAAGAAGCTCGGCGCGGTCCTGGTGGACCTTCACGGGCAGCATCGACACCAAAGCCTTCTCGATCCGCTCACTCATGTGGAGTACCTTGACCGATGGATCGGGCCGGATGTCGATCGCCTGAAAACGGCGGTGGTCGAACGATGGGAAGCCTATTCGTCTCTCGACTCTAAGCTCAAAGCGCTTCAAAGGGGCATTCGAGACCGAGAGCAGCGACTGGACCTACTCAAGTTTCAGATCAACGAAATTGAATCCGTCAGTCCCACCCCGGGCGAAGTGGCCGACCTTGAGAATCGCTTGGCTCGATTGAAAAACGTCGAGCGACTCTCCTCCGATATCACGCTCGCCCTCGAAGCCCTGAGCGAGGGCGAAACCAATGCCTACGATCTTTCGGCGGGTGCGGATCGGCACTTAACCGATGCACTGCGGCTCGATTCTTCCCTTGCCGATGTCTCTGAGCAACTGCAAACCGCACTAGCAGCTATGGACGAAGCGGGTCGAGCCCTAAGCCGTTACCGGGCCTCGCTTGAATCGGACCCGGAATTGCTGGACGAGACGGTCCAGCGGATCGATGCCATCAAACGCTTGCTTCGCAAGTACGGCGACTCGGAACGTGCGGTGCTGGAGCATCTTGAGAAAGCTCGCGAAGAGTATGCGGCGCTTTCAGATGCCGAGGAGTCGCTGGATTCTCTGGCGACGGCTCGAGAAGCAGCCCACAAAAAGCTTCAAGCCGCCTGCGCGGATCTCACCGCGCTTCGAAAATCGGTGGCCGGAAAGTTCGTCGAGGATGTTCGTGGTCATTTAAAAGAAATGGCAATGGACAAGGCCGAACTCGATGTCCTCTTCCGGAGTGTCGAGCCCACCTCTGCCGGAGCGGATGATATCGAGTTTCAGTTTTCTGCCAACCCGGGCGAGGCGCTTAAACCGCTCGCAAAGATTGCGTCTGGCGGCGAAGTCTCCCGCGTGATGCTTGCTCTGAAATCTGCGCTTGCGGGTCGAGCCGGAACTCCAACGCTGATCTTTGACGAGGTCGATACTGGACTCGGTGGTCGAGCCGCCGCGACGATGGGTAAAAAGCTCGCCGATCTTGCCGCCCACTATCAGGTGATCGTCATTTCTCACCTTCCCCAGGTGGCATCGCAGGCTGCCGAACACCTGCGGCTAGAGAAACGGCTGCGCGAGGGTCGGGTGAGCACAGACGTGGTGCGACTCTCCAAAGAGGATCGCATCGACGAGATTGCGCGCATGCTCGCGGGCGATGCGGTCACCGATGGCGCGCTTTCCAACGCCCGCGAAATGCTCCGTTTTCTGTAACCGGAAATCAGCCCAGAATGGTCTTGCCGAAGAGCGAGGCGATCCACTCCGTTCCAACCGTTGCGGTTTGATTGTTTTGGTCGTGAATCGGGTTGGTCTCAACAAAGTCGACGCCCACCAAGCGGAACGGGCAGGATGGGGCACTCAGACGCTCGTGGAGGATTTCGGCGACCAGTTGGCTCTCTCGGAAGGTGAGTCCACCGCGAACCGCCGTGCCTGTTCCCGGGGCTAGAACGGGATCGAGCGCGTCGATATCAAACGAAATCCAGAGATGCTTGATCCCAAGCTCGATGTAGCGATCGACCACCATGTTCACGGTGTTCTCGATCCCCTTTCGGTCGATATCGTGCATGGTGATCGGGAGTCCTTTCAGTCGGGGGACCTCCGACCGGTCAACGTCTCGCAACCCGTACCAAGCCACATGATCGGGACGAAGCCGTACAGGTCCGAGCGCTTCTAGGAGATGGCGCCAGTCCCGGTCCTTCCCTCCCTCAATGCCGCTCGGCTCACCGCACAGGGCGGCGATGGGCATCCCGTGGATGTTTCCCGTCTCCGAGACACCGGGGGTGTTGATATCCGCGTGAGCATCGATCCAAAGAACGCCTAAGTCGTCACCGTAGTGCTCGAGCGCCGCACTGACCGAGGCCACGGCAAGCGTGTGTTCGCCACCGAGGATAAGGGGCAAATGTTCTCTTTGAAGGGCGGTGAGAGTCGCCTCACGCAGGTCCTTGACGGCTTGCAGAAGGGGTTCAAAGTTTCGAAGCCCGTCGCCCGTCGAGGGTCGAAGTTCCACGGGGATATCGCCCGCATCCCACACCTCGTGGTCGATCTTCTCGAGTTCTTCAAGCAACCCAGCGAGCCGAATCGCGGCCGGACCTAGCCGACTACCAAGCCGCATGCCGCACAAGTCGAAGGGGGCGCCGATGACCTCAATCATGTTCGGAAGGATACCGTTTAGGGGCGGACCAAGCCTGAGCGCTCCTCACTGCACCCGGTACCATATCGAGTGTGAACGTTGGCGTAGTGGCGGTGCAAGGCGACTTTGAGAAGCATCTAAATTCTCTTCGCGCCACCGGACGAGAGGGACTGAATCTCACCGAAGTCCGAACTCCGGAAGAGCTCGCAAGCGTCGAGCGCGTGATCCTTCCCGGGGGCGAATCGACCACGGTTGGGTTGTTGATGCAACGGTTCGGGCTCGGCGACGCTCTTCGCCAGGCCGCCTCGGAGGGGATGCCCGTTTGGGGGACCTGCATGGGCATGATTCTGATGGCGAAGGAGATCGAGGGTCGCCCGGATCAATACTCGCTGGGAATCCTGGACGTCACCGTTCGCCGCAACGCTTTTGGAGCCCAAGTTCACTCTTTTGAGGACGAAGTCTCGGTGAAGTCGCTCAAGGATGGCTCCGAGGATTTCGCCTCGATGGGCGTGTTCATCCGCGCCCCGATCGTGACTCGTCTGGGCGAAGGGGTTGAGGCGATCTCTCACTACGAAGAGAAGGTTGTCGCGGTCCGACAAGGGCGACTTCTAGGCACGTCGTTCCACCCCGAGTTAACCGAAGACGTTCGATTCCACGAAGCGTTTTTGGACCTGTAAAGCGAAAAATCGCTAGCCAAAAATTAAGGGCCCCGGCCTTGGGGAAAGGCGCGGGGCTTGGGGGAGGGAGGAGGAAAGAAAACTAACTCTCGTTTGTTGTGCTTTCGATTTATTCGACTTTACGAGGCTTTTACCGGTTCCAAAAATCTCTCAACATTCTTTAGCTTTGAGGATTGTCGGGATTCAATTTTGGAGTCGAATCGTTAACCAAACATCTTCTCCAATGGTGGATACGCTTACCACTTGATGGCTCATCACTTGGCTCATCATCGTTGGGGCTAAATCCTCATCCAATCGGAACCAGTCCGCTCCGTTGCCAAAAAGCTTCGGTGCGATAAACAGTTCCAATCTGCTTATGCTACTTTGACGGATTGCAGACGTCAGGGTTACACTTCCGCCCTCAAGAAGGCAAGAATTTATCCCTTGTTGAAATAGAATTGCGCGAAACGTTTCCCAATCCACGGTTTTGTCTTTTTGAAGGGGGATTGGAGGGAGGATATTGCCCGAGTTGTCGATGGATTGCCTACCCTCTTCGGTTTGGGCGGTCCAATGAATCCACCTTCCCTCTTGAGCAAAGTACGGCAAGTTTTCGCCTCGGACCCGGCTTGAAAGTCGACCGTTCGGGTCGAGCACCATCTTGACGGGCTGATTGACCACTGGGAAGTCGCGAACGTTCAGGAACGGGTTGTCGGCGATTGCCGTCCCCACACCCACCAAGACCGACCCACACTCGGCACGAAGCCTTTGTCCATGGGTTCTGGCGAGTTCTCCGGTGATCCATTTGCTCGCTCCGTTCGGGAGGGCAACTTTGCCGTCAAGGGTCATTGCCGCTTTGCCGACCATGTAGGTCTTTCCCGATCGTGTGGCGGTAAGCCAGGCCTTGTTGACAGATTCTCCTTCCTCGGAAAGCAAACCCTGTTGGACGACCACTCCTTTGCTTTCGAGTCGTTCGATGCCACCCTCCATCTTGGGGTTCGGATCTCGAACGGAGACCACCACTCGGCTGACCTTTGCCGCGAGGAGTGCATCGACGCAGGGAGGCGTGCGCCCGTGAGAATTGCACGGTTCGAGCGTGACGTAAGCCGTTCCACCCTCTGCGCGATCGCCGGCGTAGGTGAGAGCGTTGACCTCCGCGTGAGGTCCACCCGCGTATTCGTGGAAACCTTCCCCAACGATCTCTCCGTCTTTCGAGACGATGACGCAACCTACGTGAGGATTCGGTGCAGGAAATCCTCCGGCGGCCAGTTCAACGGCCCGGCGCATGAAAGCTTTGTCGCTCTCAGAAAAGCTCAAGTCGGCTCCTGCGAACCTGTAGACGGCTCGACGCGATCTTGGGGCTTCGCTTTAGAAACGCCAAGAACCAGTTGCTCAAGGTTTTCGGTAGCGGCCCTTCGATATTCTTCGCGGGATCGACGCACCTCCAGCAGACTCGCCACTCCGGACCCCACGATCCCAAGGACAATCAGCCCAATGAACGTGCTTGACCGAGAAACATAAGCCTTGAGCTCTTGCTTGGGAGCCGTTTTAGGGGGAGCCTTGCCGACCCACTGCGCCCCAATGGCGAAGGTGAGCAGCGTGAACACTACCAAACTGATGGTGAGTATTCGCAGCTTCATGAATGCCTATACGGACTTACCCGTAGGAAAGGCGGAGAGAATCTTTTGAACCCCCTTCTCCAGAGTTGGCTCTTTGAGCAGGTAGCTCCCGACCACGAACACGTTTGCGCCCGCTTCGATGACGCTTCCGATTGTTGAAGGGTCGATGCCGCCATCCACCTCGATATCGATCTCTGGGGACGAGTCGCGAATCTCTTTGATTTTGTCGAGCGTTGATTCGATGAACTTCTGGCCGCCCCAACCGGGGTTCACGGTCATGACTAGGGCCAGATCACAGTCGGCAAGGACAGGTTTAATGGCAGAAACCGGAGTTGCCGGATTGATGGCGATACCCGCTTGAACTCCCATCCCTTTGAGCTGCTGAATGAGCCGATGCGAATGGGCGGTTGCCTCGGCGTGGAAGATGATTCGACCCACCCCTGCCTCGACAAACGCCTTGAACTGGGCATCTGGATGGAGGGTCATGAGGTGCGCTTCCATGGGAGCATCGGTATGGAGTCGCAAAGATTTGGCGATCGCGTCTCCGAACGTGATGGGAGGCACAAATTGTCCATCCATGACGTCGAGGTGAATCCACCCCGCTCCGGCTTCGACCATTTGCGGAACAACCGTCGAGAGCGAAGTCAGATCAAAGCTGAGGATGGAAGGAGCTAACGAGTAGGTCATTGGGGTTGATAGTTCGGTTCGATCTCCTTCTCGAACACGAATTCCTCATCGTAATAGACTCGGCAGGTTACCTTTTCACCGAAGCCAACAAAGCGAAGCGGAATCTTCTCTCCGGGGCCTCGACGCTCATCGAAGATGGTGCGTGGATCCTTTTCGTCCAGGACCATGATTTTGACGCGAACGTTTTTGGTGGTGCCATCCACTTGGAAGACGGGCGCGTAGGCAAACGCCTTCGGACCTTCGGAACTCTCGCCGGGCAGTAACTCGTTGCCTGCCCCCGGGGGAGCGGCGATCCAAAGCCGCACTTGCACCGCGCGATCGATTCTTTTGGTCGCTTCTGGTAACTGCTTGACAATGGAACCCGGAGGATTGACGTTGTCGATGGCTCGAACGGGGCTATCCGAGAGGGTGATGTTCAGCCGGCTAAGGACGATGCGTGCTTGATCCATCGTGAGGCCCTTGAGATTGGGCATAGTGACGATTCTTGGCCCCGTACTGAGCACCAAGCCCACGTTGCCGCCTTCTCTTACTTCCTCCCCTGCAGCAGGCAGGGAGCGAACGATTTTTTCGATCTCGACTTTGTCGTTTGGTTCTTTGCTGAGAATGCGTACCTGGAAGCCGAGTTTCTTCCCTGTCGCCTTTGCCTCTTCATACGACTGGTTGGTGAAGGATGGCACCTCTACGAGGCGGGGCTTTTGGATGGTGTACAGCCACCAAGCCATCACCGCTCCAACACCGGCAACGACCATAAAGAGCGCGAAACCCAAGAACCAAACGGGGACATCTCGCTCTTTTGTGCGGCGTTTGCGATCCTCCTTGGCGTCTCGGATGGCAGACATCTTCGGTGCGACATCCTTGGGTGCCTGATCCTGACCTTTGAGTCGCTTAGAAACGGGCTTGGGCTCGGGAGCGGGTGGCGCCGGGGTTCCTTTTGGTGCGTCGCTTTTGGTGGGGATCGATCGCCCAAAACGAAGAGCGTCTTCCATTTTTCGGAGCTCTCCCAAACAGTCTTCGGAGGTCACGGGCCGCTCCGAGGGTTTCTTCGCCAGGAGAGTTTGGATCAGCTTATCTACCCCGGCCGGGACCGAAGGATTCAGTCCTCTTGCGCTTGGAACGGGGGAGTGGGTGTGCTTTTGGATGGTCGCAATGGGCGTTTCGCCTTGGTACGGCAACCTTCCGGTGAGAAGTTGGAAGAGTATGACACCTAGGCTGTACAGATCGGACTGCACCGAAGGGGCGGCTCCGGCACCCACTTCTGGGGCCAGATAGGGAGCCATTTGTGGCAGTACCGCCAGTCCCGCGCGATCGCTGGTGGCATAGGTGCGCCAGACTCCCGCGAGTTGGAGCTTTGCTCCGCCTTCATGGGTGGCGACCACGTTGTGCGCTCCGACATCGCCGTGGACAAGTCCGCTTCGGTGAAGATGCACGAGACCTTCGCAAACTGCAACGGCCGTAGAAAGGGCAACCGCAACCGAGAACGGGGCAAACCTTTTGATGCGTTCTTGGAGAAGCGACCCTTTCGGAAGCTCGCCGATGAGCGCGTGGGTGCCGTCGGACTCGATGAGCTCGTCGATCCGCTCGATGTACGGGCTATTCTCGGCGAGAGGTGCGATCTGTTTGGCTAGAGCTGAGATGAAAGGACCTTGACTGTTGAACGGCTCCTTGATGAGGCGTATGCCATAGACCCGTCCGGTTAGGCGATCCTTCGCCGCATAAAAATCAAAGATCGGTCCATCTGCGATGGAGGCAGTGAGTTCGTAGCGGACGGCGATGGTTCTTCCGACCAAGCTATTCCTCCTCTACGGGAAGTTCGACAACGGCTCGAAACTGAGCAGGCCCGGAACCCATCGGCCCTGACCCCACCGGTGCGGCTCCAACAGGAATCGATTCATGGTCGGCGGGAGGGTCTTGGTCGATCTCGGTCTTCTTATCCGGTAGAGCGGCCAAAACAATGATGCCCAGCGTGAGGAATAAGAAGAGCATTGTAGTCGCGGGAGTGACAATGCCTTGATAGTAAGCAGGACCCTTTCCTTGAAGGGTCAAGTAGGCACATCCCACGAAGCCAAGCGTGAGAACGGCGGAGACTATTACGGCGAATAGTGTTCGAATTCGTTCCACAGTTGCGTTAATACCTCTTTTATGAGCGATTCAGATACGGAGTGGACCAGACCACTTTCGCCAGGTTGAAAGACGAGCGCCATGTGGATACCCGCATTATCCGCCTTTTTATCTAGCCGCATTGCATGGACAAGCGATTCTGCCGATAGGGAGCCTTTGAGCGAACTCGGGAGTCGGGTTGGAAGGCCCACCTTTGCCAGGCTGGATTCCACTTGTTGTGCCAGGCTGGATTGGGCGAGACCGAGCTTTTCGGCAATGATCGCCTCGGCTACCATTCCGATCGAGATAGCCTCTCCGTGAGTGAAGACTTGGTATTGAGTGACTTGCTCGATAGCGTGCCCAACGGTGTGTCCGAAGTTGAGTTTTGCGCGAATGCCGAGCGTTTCAAACTCGTCTGCCTCCACTACCTGACGCTTAAGGTCCACGCATCGCTCGATGACTTGGGCGAGCTCGGGGTGAGCCGGCGTGAGGTCTGTCTCATTCAGCTTAGTCAGTAGCACTGCGTCCAATATCCAGCCGTATTTGAGTACCTCGGCCATGCCGGATCGGAATTCGCGATCTGGGAGGGTGGTGAGGATGGTTGGATCGATCCAGACCTCGCTAGGGGGATAGAACGCTCCGACAAGGTTTTTGCCTTCGGGAAGGTCGATAGCAACCTTGCCTCCCACGCTACTATCCACCTGAGCGAGGAGGGTTGTTGGTACCTGGATGAAGGGGACTCCTCTTAAGAAAGAGGCGGCAGCATAGCCAACAAGGTCTCCGACAACTCCCCCGCCGACGGCGACGATCTTGGTCTTTCGGTTCACCCGTCTGGCCGCAAGTTGCGACCAAACCTTGGCGAGCTCCTGTAGGTTCTTGCTCGCTTCCCCGGGGGGGAGGGTGATCCAATCCGCAGTGTCGTAGCCTCTGTTTTGGAAGACTGAGGCAACGTTGGTATCGGAGACGATCACGTGGTGCCCTTGCGGCGCTTCAAAAGCCTGGAAGTGGATGTTGTAAGACCCGTTGCGATGGTGGACGATCACGATGCCGACTCCTGAGTGAGCAGTTTGAGTAGGAAGTCGGCGGCGTCCTCCACTTCCATCGAATCGACGTCCACAATGTGGTCCGACTGCGCATAGATAGGCTCGCGAGAGGCAAGGATTTCATCAAAGGTCTCTTCCCAGTCTTCGCGGTCGAGAAGAGGTCGTTTCTTCTTGCTGGCCTGAAGCCTTGCTTTGATGTTTGCAGCGGACGACTTGAGATAAACCGTGGTGCCGAGCGCCTTGAGCAGGGCTCGATTTTCCTCGCGAAGAATCACTCCGCCGCCTGTGGACACCACGTTTGCTCCGGAAGTGAGCGACCTTATGACTGCGGTCTCGTGGTCTCTGAAGGCTGCTTCTCCGTACAGAGAGAAGATTTGCGGAATGGGTCGACCCAGGCGAGCTTGAATCATCCGATCGGTGTCGAGGAAGTCGCGATCGGAAAGTTCAGCCAGACGTCTTCCTACGGACGTTTTTCCGGCTCCCATCATTCCAACCAAGATCCACGACTGCGACATAAAAAAGCGACCAGTGTCATTGTGACACCGGTCGCTTCGTTTGAACCTGGAGAGGATCGTTAGATCGGTCCGAGTCCGCCTTGGCTGTCGTCCTCGATGATCTTCGGGGTGACGAATACGAGGAGTTCGCTGTTGCTCTTCGTCGTAAGTCGTCGTTGGAAGAACTGCCCGATGATAGGCAGGTCTGCCAGGATCGGCACCTTTTCCACGTTGAAGCTCTGGTTCTCGGTGTTAAGGCCGCCTAGAACGATGGTCTCGCCATCCTTCACTCGTGCCGTTACGGAGAGGAACTGTTGCTGAATGATCGGCAACTGACCCAGGCCGGGAATGGTTTGCTGTCCGGTGATACCACCAACGGTTGGTGCGAGCGCCATGACGACATCGCCATCGTTGTTGATTCGCGGAGTAACCGCAAGGGACGTACCCGCTTGGATAGGTTGCGGTTGGATCTGCGAGATGACGTTGCCGCCAGGTTGCAGAGTTTGGAACGTCGACAGGATGTACGTTGTGGTGAACGCCGACACGAATGCCGGAGTGTTGTTCAACGTTCGGATGATCGGGGCCGTGACCAGCTTGCCGTTTCCTTCCGAAAGTCGCGTTCGAAGTCGCATGACCGCGTTGCCCGAGGCGTAGGTCAAGAAGACCGGGTCCGGAACTCGGAGGAACTCAGCCGGGTTTTGGCCGAGCAGAACCGATCCGCGTTGGAACTGGAATGCGAAGCCGATCGACTTGTCGAGGGTCTCACTGGTGGTGATGAACTCAACCTTGATCGAAACTTGCTTAGCTTTGACGTCCAGCGAGTTGATGTAGTTGATCAGCTCGTTGATGTCGTCTTCGTTGGTTCCAACGATGATGAGGCTGTTGTCGGTTGGGTCGTAGGAGATGAACTCGATCGAGGAAGGAACAAGTCCTTGGCCGGAGGTGAGCTGTCCACCGCCGCCTGCTCCACCGAGCTGACCGCCGCCACCGAGACCGCCACCGCCAAGACCGCCACCGCCGCCAAGACCTCCACCAGCCATACCGCCGCCCATCATGCCACCACCGGCCATACCTTGACCTGCGGTATCACCGGGGAGGCGTACCTGGTTAGAGTACTGGCTGTTCACGTTCTGCGTTGAAGGCGGAACGCTCAGCGGGTTCGAGGTCGCGTTGTCCCAGAAGCTGTTGCCGGCTCTAAGGTTCGGCGAGACGACTTGCTGCAGACGTCGGAGATCGGCCATCTTTGCCGTCGGATCTTCGATCCGAGCGAACATCATTTGGTCGTAAATCGCTTTGGGGTCTTGGTGCATCAACAAAACCTTTCGGAATTGCTTCCTCGCCTTCTTTGCTTCAGCCGACTTAGGTGCTGCTTCAGGGAATGGCTCTGATGAGATGACATAGACGCCAGATTCCTCTCTCTTGAAGTAAGCCTTCGCTGCGACGCACATGTACTTAATGGCATCTTCAGGAGTTGCTTGCTTCAGAGCGAGGGTGACTCGATCAAAACCCTTTGCACTGGGTTGAACGACGAACTGGATGCCCGTCATTCGGTAAAGGGTCTCAGTGGCCTTCACCAGGTCGGCGTCGTCCAGTTTGATGTCGATGTACCGAGGGGTATCGATGGCGAATGCCGCAGTCGCCAAGCCTGCGGCAAGCACCATCGAAGTCATTGATTTCTTGAGGTTGAAACGCATTAGTTCTCCAGATTCAAAAACGCTGGGCTGTTAGAAGCCGCCCATGCCCATGCCGCCGCCCATCATGCCGCCGCCCATGCCGCCGCCCATCATGCCGCCGCCCATGCCGCCGCCCATCATGCCGCCGCCCATCATGCCGCCGCCCATGCCGCCCATGCCGCCGCCCATCATGCCGCCGCCCATGCCGCCCATGCCGCCCATCATGCCGCCGCCCATGCCGCCCATGCCGCCGCCCATGCCGCCCATGCCACCCATCATGCCGCCGCCCATGTTAATGATGGAGGGGTAGGGGTTGCCGAACCACTGTTGGCTGCCTTGGTTAGTACCGATGAGCATTGCGATCAGCATTGGATCTGCGGATCGGATTCGGTGTCGTCGGAAAATCTTCTTAGCCGTCGGTGCTGCTTCGTTGCCGTCTCGAGTATTGTCACCCACCGGAAGCGGAGCTTCTCGTCGAACGATCACGAAAACTCCTGCCTCATATCGATAGGTAGCATCGACTTGGTTCAGAAGGTTCGTCAGCGCGATCTCGAAGCTAACGTCCTTTAGGGTAACCGTGACGTAGCCCACGATGTCCGGCGCGAGCGAGTAACTGGCATCGACCTGCTTGAACAACGCCTTCAACGCCTCTCGCACATCTGCTTGTTGATACTCAAGCGAAGGAATCTTCTTTGTAAGGATGTCCTCCTGAGCAAACGCCATTGACGGCACGCTCATTGCACCCGCAACGATAGCGAGTCCAGCGACTAACTTTCTCATTCGATGGTTCATGTTGTTCAACCTCGTCTTCTTGACGAGCCGGCTACTGAAACGTTACCGGCAACGCCCTTCTTTCGCAATACCTGTCTTGTTAGAATTGTTCCGTATGGGAGCATTAAGCTCTAAGTTACTTCGGTTCTCCGCCTGGACCGCCCATGCGTCCACCAGGTCCACCCGGCCCACCAGGACCGAAAGCACCTGCGCCTGGACCGTTCGGTCCGAACGAGCCACCACCGGGGGCACCTTGACCACCGCCCGCTCCGGCTCCAAAACCGGGTCGAGGTTGTTCAAGTCGAACAATAACTTCCTTCGGGCGCTGATTGGTGGTCCGGCGTAGAACAGCCTTCTCTTCGTCAATCGAGGCCACTACCCAGTCCGTATCGGGAATGCGCATGCCCGGTCGGATCAAGAGCGGAGCTTGTCCATCGGTTTCCAGAATCGCCACGATCGCGTCGCCGATAACGACGCCCATTAGCCTTCGGTAAGGCTGTGGCTCTTCAGGAAGCAACTCTGGTTCGCGGAACTCCGGCTCGGTGTAGTTCAGGCTGAAGGTTCCCTCTTGGAGGAACAACCGTTCGGCCGCCTGAGCTTGATCAAACTTGATGTCGCTTGCTTGGAGCAAGAACGGATTAGGCCTGGATCCAAAGCGTGAAGTTGCTGCGATCAGCGGCTTGAGCTGACCGGTGTCGGGAGCTTGTGCAACCGGAATACCAGCCTTTGCCTTCGGCGCATACGCATCCGGCATTTTCGGCACGTTTGGCACTGAAGTATCGCCAGGATCCGGCAAACCGCAACCTGCGAGAGCGACGATTCCCGCGAGGAACGTTAGTTGGTGAAAGTTTCGTTTGTTCATCATCGGTCGCCTCTTTTACTTCCCGTCTTGCCCACCTGGTGCGCCAAAAGGAGATCCGCCCGGTCCACCGGGTCCGCCGAACGCACCCGCTCCGGGACCTCGTCCGCCGAACGGTGCTCCGCCTCCGCCTGCGGCCGCAACGCCACCGGCAGGAGCAGCCGCTCCGCCGCTACCAAACGGCACCGGAGGATAGATACCCGTGTCTCGGATAAAGCCGACTACGCTCAAGTTGTAGGTTCCCGTAAGGATTGGCGCGGTTCCGCTCAAGCGAAGTCCGTCCGCAACTGCCAAGTATCGGGGCATTTTCGACCACGCTCGAACGTGGTTCATGATCTGCTCGTACGTGCCCTGAACCGTGACTTGCCCGAGATCGTAGATAACCACCGGGAACGCGATCGCTGGGTAGTTGTAGTACGAAGCGAGCAGCGAGTTAGGATCGTCGTTGTCGCCCACACCTGGGACGTACGGTCCGACAACCTTCACTCCACCGGCAAGCAACTGTTTGTTGAGTGCTCGTTGGACGTTGTTTCGGAATCGCTTGGTATCGATGATCAACTGGAACGCATTGACGTTGAGATTGATACCGCCTCGGCTAACGTCCGCTTCCGGAGTTTTCTCTGCGAGGATGGCATTCCACTTGGCTTCCACGGCTCGAATTTGGGCGTTGGCCTTTTCGATCTTCCGCTTTGCCTGAGGGTGCTTCGCCGCTTGTTCTCGAAGTTGCTTGGCGTTCTCTTCCCAAAGCTCCGCTTCTTTGGACTTTGGCATCCACTCGAAGAAGAGCGCGTAAGAGATCACCACGAGGCTAAACGAGATTGCGATCAGCCAGATTGTTCTTGGAATTAGAAACTTCATATCGCTTCCCTTTTAGCGGTCCTCCTGACCCTGACCATCGACATCCGGGCTTCCCGTCGGCGTTCCAGCCGCAGCGGCGGTTCCTGCCACTGCTCCACCGGCGGCCGGAGCACCCGGTGCGGGGGCGGCGCCGATAGCAGCCAGAGTAGCTCTCGGGTTCGGTGTCGTTAGGTTCTCGGTGATGACAACGGTGACATTGATTTCCGACGAGCCCAGAGGTGCTCCCTTTGCAGAGTTGGGATCTTCGATTCCAAACCCATTCATCTGCAGGTAGCCAGACGGCTCTTGTCGCTGCTCGAAGTACGCGAGTCGGTCGAGAGCGTCGTCCGGAATCGGACCCTCGCTCAGGCGCCGTGGACGACCATTTTGGTCGACCGTGGTTAGCGCCGGAACAACGGCATCCTCTTGGTTCCAACCTGCCCGGTTGACTCGTTGCGCGCCTGGCATTCTGAGCAAAGCGAGCATCAGGTCAGCATATTCTTGGTAGGTTTTCACGTAACCGGTCATGCTGAGAGTACAGGTCGTACCATCGATCGGGGTCGCGGTGAGGTTCGTGATTCGGAACCACTTTGGAATGAACGGGATGACCTTGTTGTAGAAGTTCGGATACACCGCGTTGTGCTTCAGCATCGCTTCCGCAAGAGAGGTGTTCACGGCCATTGTTCGCACACCTGGCTGAGCCATGGCATCGTCACCGATCTTTCCGGCTGCAATCACTCGGTCCGAAGCAGGCTTGGCCTCTTCTACGAGTTTGTAGGAGCGATCGAGCCGTGCGCGCGAGGTAGAGACCAGCACCACCGAAGCAGCGGTCACTCCTGCAAAGAGGAGAAACCCTAGAATCGCCGCGTTACGAGACCGGAATTCCGTCCCGACTGTTTTTGGTAGGAGATTTAGCTTCATGGGTAGCGATTAATCGAACAGGATGTGAAGACCGTTTCCGATCGCGACAGCAAATTCTGGATGAGAATCGCCCGCAGCGTTCTTTGCACTCACAGAAATATTTTTGGTCGAATCCAGAACCTCGGCCGGAATCGAAATCGAACGAGAGACGTAACCCGCCAATCCTTTCAGCTTCGAGCTTCCGCCGCAAAGAAGAATCCGGTTCACCGTTCCACCTTGACTGGAGTAGTAGTCGATCGAGCGTCGAATCTCCGAAACCAACTCTTCGAGAATAGGCGAGACGGCGTTCAGGATTTGCGTCGTGCGAGGATCTTGGGCAACCGGGAGAGGTGCTTCCACCGGCGCCGGAGCAACTGGAGCTACCGGAGCATCGAACGGCACTTCCGCCGGATCGGCGAACGGGTTCGCCGCAGGTAAATCTTCCGGCAAGCCGGTGATCGGGTTGATCTCGTATCCGGCAGGCTGGAATGCTTGAGTGGGAGACGCATCCATGAACGGATTCGCCGCACCCGCATCAAAGGAGGTGGTTGTTCCGCCACCGAAGTCCATACCAAAGCCACCCATCGATGCTTGAGCCGTCGCCGGGATCGTTAGCTCTTCCGACTTCACTCGCTCACCTTCATCCGAAGCGAGACCAAGCGCATCGCACACAGCTCGGGTGATCATTTCACCACCGAGCGGCACGGGCCTGGGGAGCATGAGGCTCGATCCTCGGTAGATATTGATGTTCGTGCTCACGTGACCGAAGTCGACGACGCAAACCGATTCTCCACCGTACATGTCCTCGTAGTTCTCGCTCAGGGTTCGAGCGATGCCGAGAGGCTGGACATCGATAGCGGCGGGCTTGCGACCGGCTTTCTTCACGCAGTCGACCAACGTGTCCACAGCGGTCTGAGTAGCCATCGCCATCACGACTTCCATGTTCGGGCTGCTGGGATCGGTATCCGCAATCACCTTGTAGTCGCTTTGGATGGTCGTTTCTGCAAACGGAATGCTGCGGTTGATCTCCCACTCCATGTGGGACTTCAGCTCTTGGTTAGGATCCATTCGAGGAACATCTAACTTGCGAACGAGGACGGATTGCAGACCCGCGACCGAAAGAACAATGCTTGGGGACTTTGCACCGCACTGCTGAATGGCCTGCTTGATCGCGGCACCAACCGCTTCGGGGTTATAAACGCCCGTGTGATCAACAGCCCCTTCGGGTGTGGGCGCGGTACCAAGGGCGGTTACAACCGCCTTCTTGCCTTGCGCTTTAACTTCACATACTTTGATGCTATGGCTGCCGATATCGACACCCAGAACACTGCTCAACTTCTTGGCCATGAGTGAGTAACCTACCCGTACGAGGCGACTCATCTTATCACCCACTCGGATGGACTGTCAACCAAGAATCGCCCTTCTTGACGATGTTCCAACGGTATTTCTTTTCTGGGCGGACCGGGGGAGTTGCCGGGTCGAGTGCAGGGGGCGAGTGGAGGGGGCGACTGCGCTAGCAAAAACGATCAGGGCTCAACTCTTTGTAGAGTTGAGCCCTGATTCTGATGGAGCGCTTTGCCCTTACGGATTCGGAATGATCGGTCGGAGCTTCGGCGAGATCGTCTGCATGTACACATCGGGCGATCCGTTTCTGGTTGAGGACCAGAGCATCCAGATGAGCGAGCGTCGACCAGAGTAGGCCAAATCCAGCACCGTCGGGTCGAAGAACATACTCACGTCCGATTCGTTGATGGCTCGTTCAAGCACCACCGGCTCTTCCGATCGTTCGCCAACCAGGGTTGGGCGAGCGTTGATCACCACGTTCGTTCCCGCGCTGATCCGGTTCACGGAGATGCGAACAGGTGTGTTCTCATCATTGAGCGTGAAGTAGATTCGGCCGGCGGCAGGATCGACTTGATAGGCTCCATTGATGGGGTTACCCGTTTGGGTCGTCACCGTTACGGAATCCAGAAGGGCTCCATCCGAGTTCGTCGCTAGCGGGAAGCCGAGGCGCACGCCGTATCGCAGGGTCATGAAGAACGGTCGAGTCGTGGTGCCACCACCCAGACCAGATCGGACTCCACCAACGATGTACCGCGAAGCGATTTCCTGCGTGCCCGGTGCGAGAATCGTATTCTGGTTGCTGAACCAGAACGCATCCGGGAAGGTCGCTGAACCGTTCGAGAAGTTCGCCCGAGCCAATCGGTTATCGAACATCAGGTTGGTCGACGTATATCCGGCGACTTCGCTGTCCGTGACCCGAATGAAGTTCGCACTATACAGGACGCGCAGATCCGTCGCGCTGGGGACGTTGCCACCAACCATTCGGAAGCTTCCTGCCGATGGATCTAGGATCAGTCGACCACCGAGGGTCGTCTGCATGGTGACCAGACCAGTGTCTCGCTCGACTCTGGCCGTGGTCGGATCGACGATGGCGGTTGCGACACCACCCACGACGCGCTCGACACGGAACAGAGCTGGGTTCGTGACACCGACAAGACCAGCGCCTCGCAACGTGTAGTTGCCGTTCTGGGCACTGAAGACCGGTCGCTCGTAGACATCGGCGAACGGCGTCCAGGGCCAGGTTTTCGGTCGCGTTGCCGGAACGAACGGATCACCCGTCGGCGCAGCCTCGATTCGTCCGAAGAACAGGCCACCTGCTCGGCGATCTCGAAGCTGACCAGAGAACATCACGTCGTAGACGACCGTGTTGGGCCCCTGGGCGAACGGACCGTTTGGTGCGAATCGCGCAACGATGCTTGGCGAGGTCACAGAAGCGAATCCACTGCCAAAGGTCAGCGGGATCGGCTCTGCAAACTGACCCGTGCTCGCATCGAACCGCGCCAGATAGGTGGTTTGCTGGTTGTTCGACAGTCCGGTGTAAGTGACCATCGCACCGTTTGGCAACAGCGTCACGGTCGGCTTCGACTTGATGGAGAACGTATCGTAGTCCAGAGACACGATTCGCGTTGGCAACGAAGTGAGGGCACCTGCCGCCACGTTGAACTCCGCAAGGAAGATACGGCTATCAACCGTTCTTGCACCGCCATCGTTTCGGAAAGCCGAACCGACGAAGGCAAGGTACGTTCGATTGGTATCGACTGCACCGGCGTTGAGCAGACCATTTTCCGAACCTCGGTTCGGGAACGATGGGTAGCCGTATCGAACGGTGAACGGATCGACGGTTCCGAGTCGCTGCCCAATGGTTTGACCATTGACTCGAAGGGTCGGACCAAACATCGTGGCGACGGGCAGATTGGTGACTTGAAGCGGTTCAGTCGACCAGTTGTTCGCATCGTTCCAGCGGAATCGAATGAGGTCGCTGGTCGTGTCTCCGCTACTTCTTGGCGCACCCGATGCAAGCCTTGTCAGCCAGATGTTGTGCGCCAGTTTTTCTCCAGGCGTTCGAACCGTGCTGACTCGCGCTGCTTGTCGATCGCTCGACCAAGCCATCCAGAGATCGCCGTTTGGCAAGTGCATGCCCGTCGGCTGCAGGTTGTTGTAGCCAGTTAAGGTTCCTGCACCCGCGAGGAACGGCAAGTTGTCGACGAAGTTTTCCGCCGTCAAGCCAGGGTTGGCACTGTTGGCTCGTGGCGCCGTGCCGGTGAGCTTGGCTTCACGGACGGTGAAGTCGAGCCTGAAACCGGGATCGGAATAAGCCTCCAGTCCATCTAGCGAACCGTTTGCGTTCGTAGAAAGGCTGAGCAGTTGGTCTCCTGCCGGGTTGCCCGTAAGGTTGATCGAGTCTTCGATCAACCGAAGGGTTTGGCTGTACTTACCAACCGGAGTACCAAGCGGCACCGAAACGCCTACTCGAGGATCTCGTTCGAACTCGGACGTCAAGAACCCGGTTGCAGTGTTCCAACCGTTCCCGGCCCAAAGCGGGCTGATAACGGACGGAGCAATATTCGGGTTGACGCGAGGTCGCGGCTTCACTCGAAGTTGTCTCCCTTGAACGTCTCCCACACGCGGCTTTTGCAGCACGATCGGCACGGGGTTTCCGTTGAGGCGCGGAGCGAAGACGTCATCGATGTCACTCCAGAGGTCGGTGAGACCACTGACGTATCCCGTGTCTTCGTTCGTCGGGCTGAAGAACTGCCAGGGGAAGATGGTTCCCGTAGGATCAGCGGTTCCCTTCGCTAGACGGACGTTGAGCAGGTTGATGTTGCCCTCGTTCAGAACTTGGAAGGTTCGGAACCCGGTTGTGGCATAGCCTCCGTACGGATTGAACGCAGAGGTCGGTCCGAGCGTTCGTTGATATTGGAGTCCGGGGTTGCTGACAACGCCCGGTCCGTAGCCAAAGCCCATCGGCAAGGAACCGAGATCGAGCGTCGGGGTCGTCACAACGAGCCGCTGATCGGGTCCCAACGAGGAGCCAAGGTTGAATTCTCGGAATGCCGAAGTGTTCACACCCGCTCGTTGCCGAACGTTACCGTCTTGCTCTACGAGCACCGTGAATCGACCTTCGTAGCCCGGGTTGAAGAGCGGGTTGTTGCCACCCGAGTCGGTTCTTGCGATACCCGTATTGAACGGTTGGTAGCGCGGAACATCGACTTGGAATTGGAACGGAGTTCCTCGCAACACTCGGTCCGGAGCGTTCGCCGGGGTGACCGGAGTGTTACCCGGGCCCCGCGGAGGCGTCAGGTCTACCCGAGTCAAGATCGGATCTTGAGCGTTGCCGTTCGGATCCTTTCGGACACGAACTTGCTCTCGACGAATGTCGGGATAGTCGAGCGAGTTGTTCGGGAAGTTCGTCGGGGCATCTTCAAATCCGCTGAACAGCGCGCCGAGCGTGCTGAACGGTCGGAAGATGGTGGACGTACCGCCGAGCCATTGAAGATCGCGACGAGCGATTCGGACGTTCTCTAGACCTCGGTTTTCACCGCGCAAGAGCGTCATGAGCGATCGGTCGAAGACATCGATACCCGTTCGGCCGCTTTGTCCGTGACCCAAGCGCAGCGTATCCGTACGGAGGTTTTCACCCACTTTGGGTCCAACCGTGTAGTTGCCGTTTTGCGTTTCTGGGTCGGTGGCAACGCTGGTGACTCCAAATTGGTCAGCCGTGGTTGGCTCGAACTTAGCCGTTGCCGGGTTGTAGCGATACATTCTCACACCAAGCGGGTTCGCCACTCGGTAGGGGATGCGCGCCAGGTTCGGGTCCAGCGTGATTGTTTGGTTTCGAAGCGTGTTGGTGAGCGCAGCCGAATCCAGTTGGGCGGTTAAGAAACCGTCTCCAGGAGGAACGGAAGTTGCACCCGCTGACGTCAGCGGCACCGCGACAACGACGTAGCCGGAGTCGGGATCGCCCGGAGCTCGGTCTGCCCAGCACTTTGCCTGACCAGACGACGCGACGGTTGTCCTACCCGGTGTCGCGTGCTGAACTCGCGCTCGAGGAGGAACCACTTGCCGTCCACTCGGATTTTGGTTGAGGTACGGGAAGTTGTAGATGAGAATGTACATCGTCTCACCCCACTCAAATGCGGGTGTGGTGTTGTCGGGTCGACCCGATCGGTAAGCACCGAGGATGCGACCGTTTGGACGAGTGTAGGTTCCCGAGAGATCGACGACGTCGCCGATGTTGATCACGCCACGAACGCCGTCCGTTGCCTGCCTTCGAAGGTTTTCAAAGCCGACTCGGCTGATGAGCGCCATCTCGGCGCCACGGAACACGTCCGCCGCAGTGTCGTTCTCAACGACGGTCTCATCATTTGGCGGGAAGAAGCCGGGAGGGGCAAAGCCACCACCGTTGGCGACATCGGACCAAGCATAGAGGAAGCCGCTTTCGGATGCTCCGTAGAGCCATCGGTTCGAGATGGTCATCGAAGCGGTGTTTGCCGCCGGAATGCCCGTACCGTCTTCCCATCCGCGCTTTCCACCGGAACGGTTCGTGTCCCATGATCGAGCGAACAGTCCGACGAATCGGCCTGATGCCGTTGGGGCCATCACCATTGGGTAATTGATCAGCCCGCCCGTTTGACTCTGAGCGGTCACTCGGCCGTAGATGAGCGAAGCCACCGAACCAGACTGAAGCTCATCGGTTTGCCATTGAATCGCTCCGGTAGCCGCGTCGAAGGCATAAACAAAGTGATTCGAGTTGTGAGCGAACACGGTATCGGGCATCGTTCCTGGCTGAATGCCAAAGTCCGTCGAGTTAAGTTCCGTGGCAGGAACATAAGCCGGACCGCCCGCGAAGGCGAAGACATTGAACGAGGACTTGTTCACGGCCGGAGGCGTGGGCTCGTTTGTCGTTGGGGTCCAACCGCCTGGTGCCGGCGGGAATCGCCAGATGTACTCGCCCGTGGTGGCGTTGATACAGTGGAATTCACCCGCACGACTTCCGTCGTCCAGAGTTCCAAAGAAGAAGCGGTTGCCCGTCTGGTCCAGGGTAGGAGCAGCGATGATCGGCGTCAGGTTCGGTCGATCCACCGGGGGATATGCCCACCGAACACTCGTAATGAGTTCCGGCGTACCCGTGTAGGCAAAGTTGCCCTTCGCATCGAGGCAGTACACGCGACCTTGCTCGGTTGCGGCGTAAATGACATCGACTGGGTTGCCCGAGACGGTGATGGTGCCTTGCGTAACGCTCGCGATCGACCCAAGGTTCGTCGCTTCGTCCGTTCGCGTCGACGACGTCACATCTGGGCGGTAGTAGGTTGCGGGATAGGTCCAGCGTCGGAACGTGGTACCGGGGACTCGATTGACATCGTCAAAGTCGCCTCGACCCGTCATGTCGATTGCGTAGATGCGTCCGTTTCGAGCACCGACGTAAAGGACGTCGCGCTGAATCGGAGTCCCGACTGCGTCCACTTCGTCAATCCTCTTGACGATCGCGGTGCTCAGGTCGAATTCAAGCGGAAGTTCTGCACCCAAAGCTCCGTCCTGACCGTCGAACACTTGACCGGATGGGTCGGTGGGATCCAGCCCGACGTTGAGGTTCGGGTCGGACGTGCTGGTTCGAATGCTTGGGTAGGTCCAGTAGACCCGCGTGGTGCCATCGGTTCGACCTTCGGCGTCAACGCAGTGGATGCGTCCACGCTCGTCCAGGATCAGAACAACGTTCGTATCCACCGGAGCGGCGCCGGAAGAAGGTCGGATGAGCGCGGTGACATGCACCGGCGTTGAGATCACCGCGTTTCCGGCACTCTCGTCGAACCGGAACGCGTCTGCGCGCACGACTCGGCCAACATCGCCCGCCACGGAACTCGAGTTGAGCATAACAACCCGGAGTCGATTGCCGGACCCAGGAATGCTTGGCTCTTCTCTCTCGTGGACAAACCGTCGGGTGCCAAGGCGAACCCATCCGCGTGCGGTGGCTTGGTTGACTCGGACCGTCTCGGCAAGCGTTGCGCCTTCGTAAATTTCGTAAGTGACTTCGGTGGCGTGATTCACGCCGGATTCGTCACCCGAAAGGAAGGTGAAAATCTCATACGAACCGTTGGCAAGAGCGTCATCCGGATTCACCGTTACTTGTCCGGTCGACGTCGCGCCGGTGACGGTGGATTGGAGGTAGTCAGCGCCAACTCGAGTTGGGATCGTGGTTTCGACAGTGAAGTTCGCACTCGTGATCGCAGTGCTGGTGTTGTCGAACTGTCGCGATTCTCCGCCCGCAGCGTTCGGTCGATAAGTCCAATTGCTGGTGCCGAAGTTGTACGTTAGGCTCGCAACTTCGCCGATCTCGAACGTTCCAGGGGCGCGGAAGTCGTTGGTCGCGACCGTCGGATCAATTTGAGTGAAGTTCGTTGAGGCGGTGACACGAATATTCGGAGTTCCAAAACCTGCCGAGGTCGGAGTCGCAACTTGCGTTCCGATGGTCGACTTGTCGTCGAAGCGGACAGCATCGGCGACAACGGCAAAACCGGTAGAGGTTTCGCCATCTCGAAGGGGCTCACGGAAAGTGCCATCCGCGTTTCGCGGCATGGTGTTCAGCAGTCGAACTTGGAGCGGGTAGGGGTTGCCCACACCGTCAAGACCGGCATACGGGAAGACTTGGTTGGTGGGTGCGCCACCATTTCCGAGTCGAACCCAGCCGCTACCTGTTGCCCAGGTATCGACCACATCGACGAATCGTCGACCCGTACCGTAAACGATTTCATAAACGTGATAGCGCTGACGAAACACGGTTTGCCCGCTCGGGCTCACCATGGGGCCTTCGGGGATGTAAACGCTAACGGCGTAGTTCTTGATCGTCGCGTCTGGGGTCACGACCCACTCACCGCTCAGCGTGTCGAAGGTCGACTGCCGAGGGGAGAACGTCCAGGTGTACGCCCGGAAGTTCGTTGGGAGAGAGGGGTCTGGAACGCGAGGATCGGTTGTCGAAGACGACTGAGGCACGGTAAACGCCCAGTGGTGCGACGGGTGACGATCGGAAAAGTTAACTGCGTCGAAAGGACTTGAGTTGTTGGGGTTGTTGTTCCAACGAACCGGGAGTCGGAACGGGTTGAACGCTTCCTGGGTCTCGTTAGGAGTGAACCAAGCTCCGGTTTGGGTCGCAAAACCGTTCGGCAAAGGCTCGTACGGTCCGACGTTGTTCCCGGTCGCATCAACGTTGGACGCAAGGCCAAGATCGGTGTCGTCGATGGTCGTGGTGTACGGGCTCACCTGGTTGAGCTCAAGTTGAGTTTCCCGAGCGAAGTTGATGAACGGATACCACCAGCGAAGGGCCGAGGGCCGATCAACTCCTGCGACTCGCGCAGAGGTGGACAAATACCCAGGGGTAGATGTCGCCGGATTTCCGTTAACACCTGTTCGGGCATTATTCGCCTTGAGGTTCGCATGGTCGTTCACGGACTGTCCAACCGCAAGCGCACCTGTTAAAAGGGCGAGGGCGGCGACTGCGAAACGCTTTTTCAACGTCATGTATTGCTTCAAAGCGGATACTCCTAACTTCTATCGGCGAAGACGGGGAGAATAAGTTCCCTTCCACCTTCGATGGGGCCAAGGCGAAGCCGGATGCTTCGCGCGTTAAATCCAAGGTTGTCTGCCTTGATGTGGAACCCGTTCGGGTCTACCAATCGAGGCACGGTAGTGGTTTGGTCGAGCGGGGATATTCGCCCGTCAAGTTGGACGATTTCCCCACTGAACCTTTGCGGAGCAACCGTGTAGATGCGGTTACCGCTGCCGTCAAGGGTGAATACCCCTCTGGTCCAGCCCACGTATCCGTTGACGATAAGGACGTTATCGTCGTCGATTCGGCGGGCATAGGTGGCATACAAAGCGTCGGCGTTCTCACCGCTTGGCGTTTGGCCAAGGGCGCGACGGACGTTTCGATACGCATCGGACGTGATCATCCATCGCGTGGTCAAGGCTTGTCCGCCGAGGTTTGCCGGAGCCTGCGTGGGATCCCACGCAACTTCGTACACACCGCTTGCATCCGCGACCATGATCAGGATTCTCGCGGCGGTTCCACCACCGGAAAGCGGAATCCTTCGGAGGCTTGCCGTGACCGACTGAACTCCAACGAACGGCTTGTTCGGTTGTGGCGGGATGTTGGTGCCGGGCGCCAGGAGCGAAACCTGGGAGGCTTCGGGATCTCCGGTGTCCGTCCAATTTGCGGTCCGGTCGTTCCAACGGTTGATCGCGTCAACTCCAAGAACTCCGATGCCGTTGTACACGACATATCCGTTCGGAGCGGCGGGATCGATGATGACGATTCCACCGTTCGACTGTCGATTGTTCGGATCGTTGGGCGCAGGCGCACTCGGGATCAAATCGCCAGCCTTGTTTCGGCCGGGCAGATTCGAACCGACACCCGCGACGATCACGCCTCGAGTGGGGGTGAGTTGGAATCGATTGACGCTGACGTAACTGTAGTCGCCACCGGAGATCGGCGCGGGGGAAACCCATGCCAAGGTGCCGAGGGGGCCCGCCTGAGCGATCACGTTTCCACCCGAGTCGATCTCAACTCGGTCGACGACATCGACCAATCGGCGGTTGCCCGCATCTGCAATCAGATAGTGGGTCCACTGCTCAAGAGGCCGAGGATTCGAGAATCGGTTTTGCGCCGCAGGAACGTAGGTCTGGTAGACCACCACGTCTCGCGGATTGTTGAGCGTGATCGACTCACCGTTCCGGAAGTTGACCGGGAGCGAGGCGGGATCAATGCTCAACTCGGAGATGCTTCGTCGTACCAAGCCCGTGGGCTGCATTCGCAGAACACGGTTTGCTCCCGATTCGACCACGACGATGTCTTGCGATCCCGGGATTTGCTTCACGCGAGTTGGTCGAGAAAGCTTGCCCGAGTTCCCTGCTGAGCTCAGAACGCCTTCGCCGAAGCGAATGCTTGCTGTGCTATCGAACAAGGTATTGCCGGAGCTATCGACCTTGGTGATTCGACCCTCGTCGGCCACCCAGAGATCGATCTTCCGGAAGCCGGTCAGCCCTGCCGCGTTCCACGCGACAAGCGTTCCAGCACCAGGCACGGCTCCGAGAGCGGTGGTTGCACCGGGCACGATGGCTTGGGCAATTCGAAGTTTGAAGTCGTCGAACGAGACCCGTCCACGCTCGGCGCTGTTTTGCGGAGCCTGAGGCCATACATAGTTCGGGTTAGGAACGATGGCAGAAAGGCTCAACTGTCGGGTTTGCCAAGGCACACCAGCAACCGCCGATCCATCTCGTGGGAAGTCCATCGAGATGACTTGTCGGAGGTACGGCCGGAGCCCGTCTGCAACCACGGTCCTCGCTTCAAAAGCGGTGGGCGTGTAAGCGGCAAGGTTCGGATAGAACCGTGCGGCATCGTTATCGGTGACCCGAACCGCGGACGTGATGTCGATATCGGTTCGAATCGCGGTCACGTATCCAAACGGACGAGGAGGGGCTGCGATCGAAGCGTTTCCATCTAGGACATCCGGGACGTAAGAGGTGCCGGCCACGAACACGGTGTTTCCGGTCACCACGGGCGCACCTGCAGGGATCACGCCGTGCATGATCGTGTACCAGCGGAGCGGACTCCATCGGTCGCGGTTAGCGCTGGGGTCGATGAACAGATCAGGCTGACCTTGCCGTTGGATGTTGACCGGGAGACTGAGGTTGATCGAATCGGTGATGGCTCCGCGGGTGGCGGTCATCATGTTATCGAGACGGATCAACGAACCCGCTCCATTTGCGCCTCGCTCAACCGAAACGAAGTTGCTCGTGAGACGAGAAGGAACCTCCGGACTGAGCGCGTTGGTGCTTCTTGCCGGGTCGGGCTGGGCGATGGTGAAGTTCGTGCCGACATCGACGGGGAGAGCGATCTCCGGTGTCGGCGGGTTCTCGTTGAACGCCATCAAGACGCCCACGTTCAAGAACGGAATCGGACCCTTTTGAGCGATACCCGTCACGTAAACCGTGCCGTTTCGAATGCTTGGCGGACTTACGAAGCAAACTCGTCGAAGGGGTCCGCCGAGGAGCGAACCTACCGAGAAGCCGCCCAGATCGAGGTATTGCAGCGGGTCATGGTCGGGAAGTAGGTCGTTGATCCGAGCACTTCCTCCGTTGTATCGCCAGTTCAGGCCGCTCGCGTGAAGGTCCCATCGGAGAACGAGCCGGAAGTTTCCGCGCCCTTCTTCTTTGATGCCGAACAGCGATCCACCCGCGTCATTCGTGTTGACCTGCGTGACCGGTACCCCGTTCGGACCGAATCCGATGGGTCGGCCAACCGTGCAGAACAGATTTCCGTTCGGGCTAAGGGCGACGCCGCCAAGAACTTGCCTTGCTCCAGCAACATCTGGGAAGTTGACTCGACCGCGCTCAATCGCACCTTTCTGGCCCGAGTTCACAGCCGCCCAGTCGATGGTGTAGTCGATTCGCACTCGTCCCGACCAGTCGTCGGTGGTCAGCGCTTGACCGGTGGAGGTGAGACCGAGTCGAAGTTGCCCGGGAGAGGATTGTGATCGAGCACCTGTGAACAGGTTGGCCAAATCGTTACCATTCAAGGCTCGACCGTTATCATCCAGTGCCGAAACTTTGATTCCCAGAGGGTGCTGGGCATCGCTAAGGAAGATGGGCAGACCTGCTTGGTTCGCTCGGGTTGTGATGACGAGATCAGTTCCGTCACGCTCGACGCGGAAGGGGCGCTCGCCCTTGGCACTGAACCAATAGCTGACGATTCCCGTGTTTTGCTGGGTTGGCGTGGTTGAAGACTGGAACGGAACGTAGACGACCTTGTCGTATCCACCAGAGGAGTCGGCGACAGGAATTTCACCTACCGCGCCAAATCCACACCATCGCGGCACGTTGTATTGCGCCGTGAGTCCAACTTCAAAGCTTTGTCCGGGTGCGTTCAGCGGGGACTGAAGAACGGTGAGGGTTCGCATGTCCGCCACCCAAACTCGTCCACCGTTGGTACCCGCTACGGGCGGTGCAGAGTCGAATACGAACGCCAGACCATCGACGATGGTCGGAGCGATTGGGGTGCCCGTCGCGTTCGCGGCGCCTACACCAGGCGTGAGGGGCGCGGTGGCCGGAGCGAGGTTATCCGCGGCCGGTCCAACTCTGAGCGTACGTCCGTTCGGTGTGCTGAAGATTTGGTAAACGTGTAGGCGACCCTGGGAGTCCGTGACCGCAACGATGTTTGTCGGCGCGCCACCTTGGGCGTCAGGAATCTCTGCACAGACCGGGGCAGAAATACCTCCCGCGATCGGGGCGGTGCGGAAGATGATGTCCCGATCCTCGCCGTCGCTGAGGTCTTGGAAACCGTCATCGGGATTGCCGTCTTGGTCGATATCCGAGGAGGGTTCGGCGTCGTAAGCGATGACCTGATTGGCCGTGCTAACGAACACCATGCCCTTGAAGACCACGGGCGGGTTGTAATCGACGGTGCTAAAGCTCGGCTTCGGCGTTGGGAACGGGTCCGCGAACGCTCGAAGGAGCGGCGCGCCGAGGTCGGCTGCGTTAGAAAAGTTCTTTCGGCTTCCCGAACCGGTCTGAGCGGACTCGGCGGAGAGGTAAGCCAGGTTCATTCCGAACTTGGCAGCCGCAACACCTTCGGCCGAGAGTTGGGCCGGGCGTGCATTGAAGAGAACGTTGGAAACGTAGTTCGGATCGTTTTGCGTTCGGTTGACCTTCTGCGCAATGATCCGCGAAGTCACCACGACGAAGCCATCGCCAATCTTTGCGGTTGCGATGGTTGGTCGGTTGGATGCAAAAGACACTCCGGTGAGCTTGGCGAACTCGGCAACCATGCTGTTTTGGAGTAGGTCCATTCCTGGCGCCCACGTACCGGGAACAGCGGGCGAGATCCCGAAGTTGGTTGCGTTTTGTAGCCATCCGATATCTCGGAGGGTCATCTCGTTCGGTCGCTGCATCAGCGGGTGCGTCAAGTCGGCAACCCAGTTGGATCCAGCATTGAAGGTGTCGAAGGTGTACGGATATCCGTTTGTCGGGTCGACCGGGTTTTGAAGCGTGCCGCTACCTGCGTCAGCGGTGATCGCCTCAATCCAAAGCGTGCCGCCCTTATCGACAAACTTTCGGAGCTTCTCTCGATCCTCAGGATTGAACTGAATGGGGGCAGCCGATGCGGGGGCGAGAAGGAGAATGTCGTACTCAGACAGGTCGGAATCGGTCGCCTCGTCTAGCTTCACTTCCCAGTACGCTGCATGGCTCTTTTGGAGCCGCAATCCAGCATTCACTCGGCCCGCAAAGGTCGGGTTGTTGATCGAAGTATCGAAAGCTCCCCAACGAGCATAGTCGTCCGTGCTAAGGAATCCCGCGCCGAGCGGGTTCACGAAGTTCCAGCCTGCAGGCTTGATGGAGTTGACCGAATCTAAGTTGTAGAAGGCGTGAGGAGCAGCCGACTGCACGTAGCGGTTGACTGCCGAAACGCCCACACCTCGGCGCAGCGGAAGAATGACTCCCGCTCGAACGTCCGTCTTGCGCGTACTAAACGTCTGTTGCGCCGAAGCCGCCCCTGTTAGAGCGACCAGCGAAGCGACTAGACCGAGGCGGTACATCATTTCAATTCTCCAAAGTATGCAAGGGTCGGGCTAACGGGAAGTCGAGGCATTGGCGGCAGAGTCACTACCTCGCCATCGGCTCCCACGTCGTATCGGACGACGGGATTGTCGGCATCAAACGGCAGTCTAGAGGACGAATACTGTCCACGGGCTCGCCCGGTCGCCAGAATCGGATCGTATCTGATCTCGAGGTTCGGGTAGTACAGCGAGTCGCCCGCGATGGGGTTGCCCGTGCCGAAGTCGATGGCGTTGAAGCGGTGGGCATTCGGGATGGTCGGGACATTCGATCCGGTCAAGAAGCCGGTTGCACCCGACGTTCCTGGAATCCAGCCCCACTTGCGAAGCCACTCGGCTTGTTGAGCCATAGGAGGCGGCATGTTCTCGGCGATCGAACCGATGACCTTGATCTTGATGTCAAGCGGCTCTCCGTAGAACGGAGTTTGGGGCGTAGAACCGTAGTTCTTCAGCCGCTCTTCGTTCGCCAATCGGAACGCTACGTTGCGATCTCCGCCAACAGCAGGTTGAGCGAGAAATGCGTTGAGGCTGGCAATGTAGCCCTGTCGCGTGTCGGCTGAGTTGGGGTTGAACCAGTCACCGGGAATGACGAAGAACGAGCCCTCTTCGGCGAAGATCGAAGCTTCGATTCGAACGTCGGCCGGCACGATGGCGGTGCGAGCCAAGAGCATATTGCCCGTTGGGACGTTGCCAAACGAGGACGTGTCGAGTTCGATTCGGTTTGATCCTTGGAACCGGTACGACTGAACTCCGTGAACCGAGTTGAACGCCAGCGTATCGCCCGTGGCCGTTGGCACTGCTGCTGGACCGACCAATTGATGAGCGACGGTTTCGAACTTAGGCGAACGTTGCCAGTCGTTTGCACCCAGTCCGTAGATCGGACCATACGCCGGAACCGCTGCTTGAAGGGCCAGGTAGTGCGGAATCGCTCCGTTGGTTGCAGATCCGCTCGTTTCGAAGCCGTACGGCGTCGAGCCTAAGATCGTATTGACATTCAGCGTGTAGAACGCGCTGGTTGGACCGGGGTTCGAGTATTCGAGCGCCTGGGTGACTAGAAGCGAAACTCCATTATCACTGGTGGTCACATAGTCGATAAAGCTCGGCTGACCCGTTCTCTCGTCGTAACCCAATTCAAAGTCGAGCGATAATCCACCATCTGGAGCCTGAAGGCGAAGCGCGTTGAATCCGCCGTTGCCCTGCCCGCCCGCAAGAGTTTGCGTGTTTCGCTCTGCAGCCGGACCCACAAACATCGTCGGGTTCAAAGCCACGTAGTCTTTTGCCATCAACATCAGGGTCGATCGGCTGAATCGGGTGGCGCGGTTGAACGGGACACCATAGGCGATGGGCGCGACTGGACCGGCTTCGGTCACATCGTTTCCAACCTGTCCCTTGAGGAGGCTGCCCTCAATGTAGACAGTTCGGTTGGAGACGACGGTCATCTGGACGTCGGTCGGGATGATTCCTCGAACTCGGACGTTTCCTTCAAAGTAAAGGACGCCGTTGAACGCAGGGCCCTGATCGTAGTCGGCGGGCGTGAGGCCCGGAGCTTCGATGCTTGCGCTCAGCCCTGGCGTGAGGGCGTTGATGATTCGAACTCGACCATCTGAGCCTCGGCCAACGCGGTATCGCAGAGTGGTTTGCCCCGAATCCGCGCCGTTCGGTCCCTTCCAAGTGCGTTCTTGCGCATCTTGGTCTGGGAAGGCGTTCCGGGTGACGTAAAAGCCGTCAAATGTTAATCGAAGCGATGCCCCAACGGGAATGTAGAACGGTCCCTTCCATCCAGATCGGAATGCGGTTCCTTGTCCGTAGGGGTTGAGCCAGTCTTGCACTTGGGATACGCTTCCACCCGCAAGCTGTCGTCCTCGCTCGTCACTCGGCACTTGGAAGTCGCTGGCGTTATCGACGTAGACGCCTTGTCCGTGACCGTATCGACCCGTGTTTGCGGCCTCTTCACCGCCAGGACCCGTTCGATTGATCGGGAATCCGCTATCACGAGTGAGCGTGACGTAGCGACTCACGCCGTCAGTATCGTCATTCGGCAAAACCGTAGGAGCGCGAAGGTAACCAACACCGCGAGGAGCACCCGACGCGTCCATCGTCGCTTCACCGTCTCGAATGATTCCACCGAGCGTGCTGAAGTTATCGGCATTGGAGTCAAGACCGGAGTTGTTGTTCAGGATCGCGCCGTTGGTCTGCCAGTTCACACCGTTCCAGATGGTGGATCGCACAAAGAGTCGAGAGAGCCGATCTGCCCCGCCGATTCTGCCGCTTACCGCGAAAACGTCTCCGAACGCAGGATTCAGGTTTGTATTGACTCCCCCGTGAACGCGGAGGTCGCCATTGACGCGAATGCCACCGAAGGCAGAGTTAACCGGGAGTCCGAGAGTTTCAGTCCCATTCGTTCCACCCACAGCTAAGTTGAACAGAGGAACTTCTCTGGAGCCCAAAATTTGAACGGGCTGCACCGGAACATCGGCACCTGAGGCGTCTACCATTCGAGCTCCAAGCTCGGTGGGAACGCCGATTTCGGCAGGTCGCGTTACTCGGTACTTGTTATGGATGAACCGCGAGTAATCGGTGATTCCAATCTGCGCAAAGGCGAACAGCTTTCGACCCGTGACGAGTTTCTCATCGAACGACCTCATCTTGCTGAGTTCAGTTGCGACTTGAGCGTCGGCCGTAAAGTTTCGAATGCGGACTCGGCCACGTCGCGAGCTGAGCGTCGGGTCGTTCGGGTTGGAAATGGCGCCAGGCCGTCCTACCGATTCGATGACCAAGTAGTTTCGAGCTTTGCCGGGCTCTTGAAGTCCACCTACAGGGCTCACTCGGACATCGACCGTCGTGCGTCCGGTGAAGATGGCGGCATCGCCTGGGGCGTATCGCACCCGTACAAGGGCTCGACCGTTGTTGAAAGCCACTCGGTGGAACGGTCCTAGACCATCCGGACCGCCCTGATCTTGGAAGTTGAGGCCAGGGAAACGAACCGGGTTGCCACTGACACGCGGCGCGGGTCGAAGGTAGTAGGCATCGGGATCGGTCGTGAACTCAGCGGTCAACGGAAGCGAGGGCTGACCTCGCCAGTCCGCACCCATCTCCGAATTCATGAGTTGCTCGTGGGCGTAGCGGATTCCTGCTTCGGCAAAGTCGTTCGCTCGATCTGCTTCCGCACTTCGTTCGGTCGACTTAATCGTTCGGCTGAGGATTCCGGCGTAGACCGCGCCGAGCACAAGCAGCACGCCCAGAATGATCAGCGCGATGATTAGGGTTTGACCCTTCTCCTGCCTGGACTTTCGAATTTGCGTGTTGTTCATAGCCTTATCGAGTGAAATTGCGTACAGCAGCGGTTGCCTTCAACGTAACGGTCTGCGGATTCGGAACCGTGGATTGCGGATAGTTCCGGATGGTCAGCAGGATGGAGATCAGATCCCTAGTGTCATAGTCGACAGCGACGATGTCGTTGTTCCCTGTGAATTGGAAACGGTACGCCACACGGACCTCTCCGGGACCAGAGACCGTGTTGCCCGTGATGGGGTCGACTTCGGTCATCTGAGCCGGGATCGGAACCTCCGGTTGGCTGCAGAGCTGGATGTAGCCCGCTCTGAACCGGGGCTGAATAACAGCGCTGACGAAGTTGCCGGGAGTGTAGCCAGCAGGCGGGACGGCAAGGCCCAGCGCAGCGTAATCCGGCTCCGGAAGATCTCCGTAGTTGATTCGATACTCGTTGGGACCCGGCTCTCGCGTGACTCGGCGATATCGGATGAGGGTTCCGTAGTTCGGTCCCGGATTCTGATCCGGACCGAAGACTTCCTCGCTACCCGGCACCACGCGGCATCGACGTAGCGGAGCTCCTGCGGCTCCACCCAGCGGCGAGGTCGGGTGCAACGGTCCGAGAGTGCCATCTAGTTGCGGCGTTACTCGAAGGTCGATAAAGCGATGGGCTCCACCGACTTCACCCAGCCAAGCCGGAACTCCGTTTTGGTTGTTGCGAGCATCGGCCCAGATCTTATTGAACTGTCGATTGATCGAGGCGAACTGAGCGTCTGAGAACGTACCCGTTCCAACCGCCGGGTCGTTCGTTGGCGTGAAGGAATCGCCCGCAGGTCGCTCCGGAAGGTTTTGTACGCCTACCGGAGGGAATGCGGCCGTCGGATTGCCTACCGACCCAATCGGGAATCCGGTAACAACGGCTCCGGTTGAGCTGTTCACAACGAACGGCATGAAGTTGTCGCGATAGTCGGTATTCGTGGAACTCAGCCATCCCGATACCGTGTTTGCAGCACTGATCGCGTCGGAGAAAGGATATCGCCGACCCGTTGATACGCTTCGAGCAAAGACCGAGGCGTTGAAAACTTCAAGTCCTACAGAGTCGTCCGTGTCCGGCGCGACGTCGACGGGGTCCATCAGATAGACCGAGAAATCGTTGAGGTTGCTGCTCGGATAGTTGCCCGGAACTAACTGGGCCGAGCGCTTTCGTCCGACAACGTAGAAGTTGCCCGTCGTGAAGCCGGAGGGATAGATCCGCACCCGCAGGTTGCTCCACTGACCGTACTGACCGCGGAAGACTTCCGGTCCGATTTCGGGACCGTTGTCCGACTCTTCGCCCAAGCGCGACGCAGTTTGCCCGGTGGTGGGGTCGTTGCTGACTCGCGACGGCTTCAGTTGCATCAGCGGAACCATTCGCGGCGTGTATTGCCCGGGTGCTCCGGCGATGGCATCGAGGTTGACGAGCCTGGTGCTTCGCTCGTAAGCGGGAAGAACCATGTCGTACCGGGAGACTTCAGTGAGAATCGTCGCGCGTCGGATCCAGTTTCGAATCCGAACCGCCTTCGCGTTGTTCGCAATGATATTCCCTGCCCCATCTCGGTCTGGCAAGAAGAAGTTGGGGTCATCGAGCAGAGGCTGCGATACTACGCCGTTCACGGTACGAGGGTCGACATTGAAGAACCGTGGGTTGGTCGACATCACCGTGCCGGCTCCGGTGTTTACGGGAATGTAAGGTTCGACTTCAGCCGAATAGAGGACGTAAAGGTTGTCTCGTCCACCTGCGGTTCGAACAAGGAGTCCATCGTAGGGGTTGGCATACTCTTGGAACGGATCTCGGCGACCGATCCAGTAGCGGCGGATCGTTTGACCCGGGGCCATCGGGAGGGTGACTTGCCCTTTCGGAGCACTCAACGTAGGGTCGATCTTTCCGGTTGCGGGATCGATGTAGGTTCCGGGGGCGGCAGGGTCGCGTCCTTCTTTGGAAGGCATCACGATATCGAGTTTCGCAAAAGGAAGACCCACAAGCACGATCGCGCCTGCATTGGTCGGGGTCACTCGCGTTCCGTCTGGAGCTTTGCCCTGAGCCGGGACAGGCACTTCAATGTTGACCAGTCCGCCAACGCCGTTCGGGTCTCGGACCAAACTTGCAGAGCCGATTTCGGTGGTCAGTTTGTCGACCAGGACGCGCGCTCTATCTTGAGCGTCTCCGTATGCCTGAGCCGTTCGAGTGAAGTTAAAACCCTGGAAGAGCGGCACGATGATGATGCTCAGCAGGACACCCGTGATGGCGATAACGGTAATGAGTTCGACGAGCGTAAATGCCCTACGACCGTTTTTTAGCGTCTTCACTTTCGTTTCCACGGTGGATTGTTTCTCAGTCATGATCGCCCTCATTCCGCAGACTCGTTTCGGTCGATAAAGGTTTCCTTCGTGCGAATGTTCCATTGCCTGGCCCATCGCGAGTAGCCGAAGTTCAAGTTCTGCACTTGGTCGTTGGTGAGGGCAAAGAAGTTAGGGTTCCAAAAGGCGCGAGCCTTGATGCTTGCTCCGCGTACGCCTTCGAGCGGTCCACCAGGTCGAGTCAGGTTGAGTCGGCAGTTGACGGGGTTGGCGTCGGGCACGATCTCCTCAAGGTCGATGGCGGGCATTGGAATCGCGATCGACTCGTTTCGGGTGTAGAAGCGAACCACACCTTGGACGCCCTCAAGAGTTCGAGGAACACCGTTCGAGTCAATGTAGTGAAGCCGGCCGATGCTTACCGTCTGTCCGGCGTCCATTCGCGGGAAGTAGATGCGTCGGTTGAGTCCGGCCAAGGTCGGGTTGGCACCGCCAGGGTAGACAAAGGTCGGAGCGAGAAGCCCGGTCGCGGTCGGCGAGACCGAGTAGCGGTTCGCCGCTTTGAAGATGTGAAGGGCCCAGTTCTTTTTGGCCGAGTAGACCACCCGCAGGGAGCGATCGTCCAGCCTAACAACGTCGGTGGCGCCCGTGGGCAAGAGCAGCGCTCCAGTCACGCCGTTCACCGGGTTGGCATCGGCATCAAAGAACTGAAGTTCACCCAGACCTTTGTTCACGCGCAGGGTTTGCACACCGTTGAAGGATTCGAACAGAACGCCGCCCGTGTCGAGATCGACGACGTACAGGTTGTCGGTCCCGGCTCCTTGAGTGGGCGAGAGGTCAATCGTGAGTCGTGAAGCCGGGGGAACGAGCTCGAACAGCGCGCTGAGTTCAAGTTGCTGCTCAACGGTGTTGTCAGGAGCGCGATCGTCAACGGTTCGCATGCTCGGAATAGCCACTCGGTAGACGTTGTTCGCGACCGGGAAGACGTCCGTCGTTCCGTTAGGTTGGTCAACGTTGACGCTGGTCGCCGATAGTCGGAAATCCTCTCGCAATGCTCGCCAGTCTTTAACCGTGTAATCAAGGAATACTCGATTCGGCTCGCGCGAGCTACCCGGGCGCTGATCGAATTGACTGTATGCGGCCGGATTGAACATCAAGATGCCAAGTTGGCGGTTCAAAACCGTGTATTGGAACGCATTGCCCGGCGTAAACGCGATGGGAAGGTTGAACGGAACTTCCTCATAAAGCCGGTTCACCCGCAGCGAACTGGGGTCGAGGCTCACGAAGGTCGCTCCAGCTGGAAGCGGTGCGAAGACTGCGCTTGCCGCTACGACCGGATCGACTCCAGCAGTAGGCACCTGGGCGACCAAAGCGTACTGGACAAGGTTGCCCCCTAGGAGAGCGTTGACGGTGGCCGATACTCGATAAAGCGCAGGTGCTCCACCGGCGAGGTTCGGGAAGTGAATCCGTGCGTTCTGTCCTTCTGCATCTTGCAGCGAGACTTCGTATTCGGCAAGGTCTCCCGTCGGACGATCTCCACGGCGCACCATGTACTCTCGACCGTAGATGGCGAGATCCAGCGGTTGCGAGGCGTCCCGAGGAACTTCCAGAGGCGCAAAATCGACGTTCACGACCGATCCGAACGGCGCACCGGAGTTTGCCGCTCCGCTCAAGAATCTGGGAGCAGAGAGTCGATGGCCCTCGCCAACGATTCTGCGAAAATGGTTTGCACCGGAAACAAGGGTCCAGGGCTCAGTCGGATTTGCTCCAACCATCGCGACTCCATCATTCCGAATGCCCGTGGCGTTCGGTGCGTAATCTTGGGGCGAGCGCGTGATGTCGATGCTATAAAGGCCGTTTCCGAGTGGCTGAACCGCGGCGATGTAGTTAGGAACGCTTCCGCCCTTCGCCTTGAGTCTCTCCAACTCAGAATCGAGCAGGGCCGATGCCATCGCGGCGTCACGGGTGCGGTCCAGAATTCGGAATCCACCAGGGAAAATCTGCGCAACGGCCAATATGCCAACCAGGAAGACAACAATGACAACCAGCACCTCAACAAGGGTGGTGCCACGCTGTTGGTTGCGATACGGCGCTTGATTCTGATTCATGGTGAGAATTCTCTGCCCTAGCATTTCAGTGCAAGGAAGGTCAGGGGAGGCAAGAGCCTCCGTTAGGGCTCCAGTCGCCAGGCTCTTTCGGACATCAGGCGCGAATCAACGGCCTTAGCTGAACCGCCCAGGAAGAGGACAATGTCCTTGCTGGCACCGTTGGCGAGAGTGTTCGTTCCCGAGTAGCTTCTAAAGTAGGTGTTCCAGGTGATCACCGTCGACTCTGGCGGCTCGGTGTAGCCAAGCTGCCGTGGGTCGTCTTGCGCGCTTCCCGCCGCGACACCAAATCCCGACCAGAACCGGGTGTAGTGAACTTCGTAAGCCGACGCTCCGTCGCCGAGTCGAATCGGGGCGACGTCGTAACCGCTGATCGCCCAGAACCGACCGGCATCGTTTGCCGCAGGGCTGGAAGATTGCGCATACTCGCCGGCTCCGGTGAGGTCGTAAGCGAAGTAGCTAAGGCCTGCAACGTTCGAGACGTCGGAAGAAAACGCTTGGCGTGCCTGGGCCGTGTCGTCGAGGGCGCTGATGACACCGTCTCCGTTCAAGTCGATGAAGGGGGCCGATCCTACGGCTCGGTTATCGCCTGCGGGCCAGACACCTGCCACTAAGAGGTCCTTCGGCACTCGCGCATAGTTCGGGCGAAGAGTGTCTAGGCTCTCAATTCGTTTTGGATACAGGGCGCCGACAACAAGGTTGGCGGGAATCACTTCAGCCGTTCCCGATTGGAACTGGTAGGGCGTGATGTAGCCCAGCAGCGCGGGAGGATATCCGCCTTGGTCTGCGCGATACTGCTGAAGAGCTACGCGAATCGCATTCATGTTGCTGATGTCGCTGCTCTTAAAAGCGCTGTCTTTCACGCGAGCGTAAACCGGGAAGGTGATCGCCGCCAGGATGGCGATGATCGCAATCACGGTCAACAACTCGACCATCGTAAAGGCGCGCCACCGGCGATTTGCCCTAGCGGCGGATGCATTTTGCGTTGTCGCGGTGCTACCCATCATTCTTGTACCTTCCTTTATAGAAATCCCCTCATTGGTCTGACTACCCGATCTAGAAACCTGTTCCGCGAATAGCCGTCATAAATTTGCAAACTTTTCCGATCCCGGGCTTTTAGGTTGCCATTCCACCTGGTGTACAGACGCTTCTTTTCCAGATTCAGACTCACCCGTCATTCGCTTCCAATACGAATCCCAGAGACCCGACACCAACCCAGGAAATACCATACAGGTGATTGCGCCAATTGCCAAGTAGGGACCGAACGGAATCGTGGTCACCGATGGCTTCCAATCGTCTTCCTCGATGCTCTCCGACTCCGGATCGTAGCCGAGTTTTTTCCAGAGCTCCGGCCAGAAAATTCCGACCACATCGAGCGAGACAAGGTAACAAGCTCCTAGCACCACGAGGTCTTTGATCGGTTCCGGCTTGTATTCCTCTAGACTCTCTTCAGTTTCGGCTGCCCCATCCTCGGTCGCCGTTTTGCCCTTCAGACTACGTGCGGCAAGAAGAAGAAGCGGAATCACCAGGCCCGCAACCACCGCGATTGCGATCGATCCAAGAACGAATCCGGCGCCGATGACGGCTCCAATACCGCGCATCATCTTGATATCGCCGTGACCCATCGCATCCTTTCCAAAAGCGACTCGACCAAGGAACGCGATGCCCCACAGAACTCCCCAGCCGACCAAATAGCCCCAGGCGAACTCGGTCCAACGTCCGGTAACGGAAGCGAAGAGGATTCCTAAGAAGAGAAGAAAAGCGTTGATCTCGTCTGGGATGATGTACAGCTCCCAGTCGATGAAGATGATGGCAACCAACGTGGCGGCCGTTGCCAGATAGATACAGCCTCTGATCCAATCGCTATTGGGTCCGCCATCCACAAAGTAGCGCCACCAAATTCCGGCCCAAAGGGTTCCCGTGACAACCTCGACAAAGAAATAGCGGGGAGCAATTTTGACTTGACAGTATCGGCACTTCCCTTTCGAAGCCAGCCAACTGAACAGCGGCACGAGGTCTGGCATATCCAGAGGGTGCTTGCAGTTGGGGCAGAAACTCTTGCTGGGATTCGCGAGTGAAATCTTGCGAGGCAGACGGTAAATGACGACGTTTAGGAAGCTTCCAATGGTCGCCCCAAGGAAAAAGCCAACGATCCAAGTCCATTCTGGAAACATCTGTTCGTCGGTCCTCCTTGCTCCGATGGCGACACTCTTTGCCGCGAAATCTGCAGGGGCATACTACCCCTTCTAAGTTAAAAACGGTACCTGAAATCAGAAGGGACCCTCGACGCCTGTCTGCCGAGAGTCCCTTTTGATGAGCGATTTGAGCCGCTTACTCTTCGCCGCCGCCAGAAGACAGCGAGCTGATAACTTTAACGAGCGGCAAGAACATCGAGATAACGATGAAGCCGACGATAAAGCCGAGGCTGACGATCATGATCGGTTCCAGCGCCGCAGTGAGCGAAGCCAGGGCGGCTTCCACTTCTGCCTCGTAGAAGTCAGCGATCTTTTGGAGCATGAAGTCGAGCGAACCGGACTCTTCACCGACGCCGATCATGTGAACAACCATCGGCGGGAAGAGCTTGGATGCTTCAAGCGGGTCGCCAATTCGGTCTCCTTCTCGGATCCGGGCTCGTGCCTCAAGGATGGAGTCGGACATGATCGTGTTTCCGATCGTGCCTGCAACCGTTTCCATCGCCTGAAGGATCGGAACACCGGAGGTGAGCAACGTACCCATCGTTCGGCTGAATCGGGCCAGACAGATCTTGTGGTGAAGTTTTCCGAAAACCGGAACCTTCAACTTGATACGATCCATCACCCGACGTCCAAATCGCGTGGAGACGAAAAGCCGGTGCGCGATCATGATGATCGCGGTGGAGAGAAGAATGATCCAACCCTTGTGGAGAAGGATGTTCGAAATGTCGATTAGGAACTGAGTCGGTGCGGGCAGGTCGTCTGCCTTCAGTCCCAAGTCGGTGAGAATGGCTGCCCACTGCGGAACGAACCAGTAGACGAGGAAGAAGGTGATACCCGCCGACATGACCATAACCAGAACCGGATAGGTCAGAGCCGACTTAACTTTCCGTCGCAGTGCAACGTCCGCTTCCAAGAACTGGCTGAGTCGCTGGAGGGATTCTTCGAGAACACCACCAACTTCACCCGCCTTGATCAAACCGATGAAGAGCGAGGAGAACGACTTCGGGTGGCGTTGCATGGCTCGGGAGAGCGATTCGCCTCCCTCAACCCGTGTGGAAAGGTCGATGAGAACCTTTTTCAGCCTGGGGTCTTGAGTTTGCGTGCTCAAAACGTCCAAGCAGCGAACGAGCGATACGCCCGCGTCAACCATCGTCGAGAACTGTCGGCAGAAGACCGACAAGTTCGCAAGTTTGATTTTTCCGTACTGTTTCGTCTTCGGGCTCTTCGCCTTGATCATCGTGAGCTCGATGATTTCGAGCCCTTGATCACGGAATTTGCCACGCAGAAATTCTTCGCTCTCTGCGTCGGCAGTTCCCTTTTGAAGACCGCCCATGGCGTCTCGGAAGGTGTAGTTATAGACAGGCATGTTGTTTTCCTAGACTACTGAAAGATTGTCGGTCGTTCACCCTTTTTCAGGGAGGAGCTTTATCGGCGAGGAGGTTGTCCTCCGGGGCCAGGGGGACCACCTTGACCGCCAACGGCGGCAGTGGCGAGCATCTTCTTAAGTTCTTCTGGGTTTTGGCAGCGAGCCATGATTTCGTCCAACGTAACCAGTCCCTTCAGGAAGAGGTCGCGGAGGCACTGGTCCATGGTGGTCATTCCCATCGCACCGGACGTTTGGATCATTGAAGTGATCTGGTGCGATTTCGCTTCGCGAACCAGGTTTCGAATAGCGGGCGAGGCGAGCATGATCTCGTTGGCAGGCACCCGACCCTTTCCGCCAGCCCTAGGCAACAATTGCTGCGAGATGATCGCGACAAGGTTGTTGGAGAGCTGAACACGGATTTGCTCCTGCTGTCCGGGAGGGAAAACGTCGATCATTCGGTCGACCGACTCAGCAGCGTTGTTGGTGTGCAGAGTGGCAAAGACCAAGTGGCCCGTTTCCGCTGCGGTAACCGCGAGCGAGATGGTTTCCATGTCGCGCATTTCACCAACGAGCAAGATGTCCGGGTCTTCCCGAAGAGATGCACGCAGCGCGTTCAAGAACGACTTCGTGTCTTGACCCAATTCACGCTGGTTGATCACCGACAGTTTGTGTTGGTGCACATATTCGATCGGGTCCTCGATCGTAATGATGTGGTGCGCGTGGTTCATGTTGATGTGGTTGATCATCGCCGCGAGCGAAGTCGACTTGCCCGAACCCGTTGGTCCGGTGACGATGATCAGTCCACGAGGCTTTTCGCAGATTCGCTTAAGAATGTGCGGAAGGCTGAGCTCTTCAATGGTCGGAATCTTGGAGGCGATCAATCGGAACGCCGCTGCGGTCGATCCCATTTCTCGATAAAGGTTGACCCGGAATCGTGCTCGGGAAGTAGGTCCACCCGGAACGCGCTGCTCGAACGGAATCGGCAGAGCGTAAGAGAAGTCGAGTTCGTAAGTGGTCTCAAACTTCTGAATGTTGTCGTCCGAGATGATGTCGTACATCATCCGCTGAATCACTTCGGGGAAGAGCGCTTCGTAGTTGAGCCGCTTCAACTTACCGTCGTGTCGCACAACGGGAGGGCTGTTTTGCGAGATGTGCAGGTCAGACGCGTTGAGGTCGACCATGATGTTCAGCAACTCGTCGATGTGAAGGTCCATGACCTCTTCAGGAGGACCGAGAGGACCTTCATCCCCAGGCTTCCCACTGATCACGATCACCTTCGGAGGCTCGTTGGCGGGCGGGGTGTAGCCTGGCTGCTGGCCGGGCATTCCGGGTTGCTGCCCAGGCTGATAACGCTGCATCGGATCGTTTTGCATGGATGGTTCAGTGTACGTTTGGTTTTCTGATTTACGAGTGTTAGAAACCTGCGGTAAAGACAACGCGCATAACTTCTTCTGGGGTTGTAATGCCTTGAAGAACCTTCACGAGACCGTCTTCCCGAAGTTCCATCATGCCGCCCGCTTTGGAGGCTTCTTTAATATCGTTTAGAGGAGCCCGGCGAACAACAAGTTCCGCAATTTCTGCGTTCATTGTCATCAGCTCGTGGAAACCGGTTCGGCCTCGGTAGCCCGTCATACGGTTATTCTCCGCCGGAATTCCTCGATAGAGCGTCACGAGTGCTTCCGGATCAGTGACTTTGAAGCCAAAGCGCCGAAGGTCCATCTGCGATACCTCGTACGGCTCCTTGTTTTCCGGGTCGATTCGTCGTCCGAGACGTTGGGCAAGAACACCGATGACCGTCGCTGCGATCAAGTAGGGCTCGACGCCCATGTCGATCATACGAAGGGTAGCGGACGGCGCGTCGTTCGTGTGCAGCGTGGACAAGACCAAGTGTCCCGTAAGCGCCGCTTCAATCGCGATTTCAGCCGTTTCAAGGTCCCGCATTTCTCCGACCATGATGATGTCGGGGTCTTGTCGGAGGTAGGCACGAAGCGCGGTAGCGAACGTCAGACCCGCCTTTCGGTTCATCTGAACCTGGGCGATACCGTTGAGCTGGTACTCGATCGGGTCTTCAGCAGTGATGATGTTGACGCCAACCGTGTTGAGCTTGTTAAGAACCGAGTACTGCGTGGTGGTCTTTCCGGAACCCGTAGGACCCGTGCAGAGGAACATTCCGTTCGGCTGACTGACGAGTTCCTCGATCTTCAGCTGGTGCATCTCGGTGAAACCGATCTTCTCAAGACCGATCATAACGCTGGTCTTGTCGAGGATCCGCATAACGATCTTCTCTCCAAACGGCGTCGGGATCGAGCTCACCCGAAGGTCGATCTCTTTATTGTTGTGTCGAACTTCGATACGACCGTCTTGCGGAACACGCCGTTCGGCAATGTTCATGTCGGCCATGATCTTGAAGCGGCTGATGAGCGGAGCCATCAGCGACCGTGGAACGGTCATTGCTTCCATCAAAACACCGTCGATTCGGTACCGGACGCGGACGCCTTTCACCTGCGGCTCAATGTGAATGTCCGAAGCTCGGTCGGCAATAGCGGTTTGGATAACGGCGTTTGCCAGTTTGATGATCGGAGCTTGCTCCGCCATCTTCTCGGCATCTTCTAGGCCCTGCTCCTCATCGTCTCGACCCCGACCAACGGCGGCTTGGGCCATGATTGCAGCGAGGTCGCCTGCGGAGGTTCGCTGGTTCGTCGTTGCGGCGGCTGCGGCAGCGGCGGCGTTTGCAGGTTCGGGAGTGGCTTGGCCGCCACCGTAATACTTGCGAATCGCGTCTTCGATAGCGCCCGGCACGGCTAGAACCGGAATGACTCGGCAACCGGAGGCAAGTCGAACATCGTCGAGGGCGCCAATGTTATTGGGGTTGCCCATCGCCAGATAAAGCGTTTGACCGTCTTTTCGAACCGGGATGACGGAGTGGTTCTTGACGATTCGTTCGGGAACGACGTTAAGGGCACTGGACTCAATGGTAATGCCGTCCAGATTCGCGAAGCCGATGCCCATCTCGGCGGCCTTCGCATTAAGCACGTCTTTCTCAGCCACGAAGTTCAACTGAACGAGAACCCTATCAATAGGCGTGCCCGTTTGTTGCGATACCTTCGTCGCCTCATCGAGTTTGTCCTGAGTTAGCAGCCCTTTCTGCAACAGGAACTGAATCATGCTCACGCGCGGTAGTGCCATATATCGTCAGTCCGATCCGGGATGGATTACGAGGCCGTGTTTTACACGCACCCTTCCGACCGCCGACAGCTCGACGATCGACTCGCTATTCCCCGTGCGATGCAGTTTAAACCGGTCGCGCAAAGATTGCATCCCCTCTTAACGCTGTTCAGTGCTCTTTCCGTATGGAAATCCCCGCAGTTGTATGGGGAATTGTCTATGGATTGGGTCACCGAATGCAGTGAATGAACCTGAGACGAGGTTCTTTAACCGAACGTTCGAAGGTTTTGAAAGATTCTAAAGAGTCGGTTCGTAAAGGAGAATCTTGCGCATTGCGCTCACTTCAAACTCGGTTTCGCCCACTCGGAGCGACTCCGACCGCATATGTTCGAACCCGTGCCTCTTGTAGAAACCGATGGCGGGACCCTGGACGAGACCAAAAACCCAAAGTTCAGGCAACTTGAGCTCGCGAACGTAAACCTCGAGTACATCAATGAGCGTTTTGCCAACACCTCGACCCTGATAGTCGGGTGAGACGTAAAGCGGCGAAATCTCCCCGACCTCACCGATCTCCTCCTTTCGATAGACAAAACCGATATGCGCAATGATCCGGCCGTCGGTTTCGGCGAGCCATCGAACAGGGTTCCCGCTTCTAGCTGCGGAATAGCTGTTTGATTCCTCCACCTCGCCTCGGAAAAGCGCTTCCATTAACTCCGAGGGAATAAATTGCGCGTAGGCTACGCGCCACGCCTCTTGGGTCACCCGGACCCGTTCGGGTTTATCCTCGGGTACCGCCGATCGGACGAAAATGGGACCCATCGCGAGAGCTTAACATCCTTTACATGTGCAACTTAGATTCAGCAGGTTTCCAACTTGAAGATTTCGTTAAGGATTTCTGCTGAGCAACGCCATTTGAAGGAACGCTTTTGGCTAGGAAACGTTGAGATAGATGGGAGTCACCAAGGACCGGTGGAAACGGAGGTCGGCGAAGGAGTCGCCCTCCCAATAGCACCCAAATCCCCACAGCACCCATCGATTCCGAGTCGGAATTTCCGTTCGATCCGGTCTTTGGGACTCCTAATGAGCCTTCCTTCCCTTTCGCCGTTCTTGGCGCTTTACGGGGTTGTTGGCGATAGACTGGCAGTGTGGATGTCACCGCCGCATTAGAGGCTCGCCGAGCCGTTCCTTCCTTTGACCCTTCCGTCTCGATTACGGTTGAGGAAGTCTCCCGGATTGTGGACAAGGCAAACCTTGCTCCAAGTTCAATGAACCTTCAACCCTGGAAGATCCTTGTGGCGCACTCCGCCGAGGCCAAAGAGACGCTCAAGGCGGTGTCTTACAACCAAGCAAAGGTGACCGAAGCATCGGCGGTGATCGTGGTTTGCGGCGATCTTCAGCACTTTCGACAGGTTGAGCAAATCACTGCCGACGCGGTTGCCCAAGGTGTCTCGACCGAAGAGCGGCGGTCTCGAACTATAGCGATGGCGATCGGGGCCTACGAATCCGACCTTCAAAAGCAACGAGACGAAGTCTTTCGCGGTGGATCACTCTGGTCGATGGCGTTCATGCTCGCCGCAACCGAAGCAGGTTGGGATACGGCGCCGATGGGCGGCTTTGAACCGGAAAAAGTTGCCGAAGCTTTCGGTCTGCCCGAATCCGTTCTGCCCATTCTTTTGATCGCGATCGGGAAGCGAAATCCCGAAGTGGCGCTCTACCCTCGCGGGTATCGGCTCCCGGCAACCGAGATCGTCCATGTCGACCGCTGGTAAACGAGTTTCAGTCACGTGAATTCTGCGGTCCTAGGGTTGTTGGTTTTCGTCACGGGCGGGGTCGGCTCCGTCACTCGCTACGTCATTGGGTTGGCGCTCAACCGGTCCAGTGCGGAGGGCGGCTTCCCGTGGGGAACCCTCACGGTGAATCTAGCGGGGGCTTTCTTGATCACGTTCATCGGGACTCTGATCCCAATGGCTTCCGGTCGACAGTCCGAAGTGGTGCGCATAGCGGTTCTGACTGGATTCCTGGGCGGATTCACCACTTTTTCGGCGATCCAACTTGAATTCGTGACCCTGCTACGATCCGCGCCCAGGGTCGCTTGGAGTTACCTGGGACTCACGTACGTTCTGGGTGGGTTGCTCGCTGCGATCGGGTGGGTTCTGGCGACCAAGATCGTGGAGAGCAATCGGTAGCCGTTTCCCAGGGCTTCCGAGAAATCGGACGAACTAAATCTGCCTGCCTAGAGTTTGCTTTGTCATGGGCGTCCAAGGGCAGAGCAGGTAATGGTTGTAAAAGCTCCAAACTTTTGCAACACTTTGGGACGTCCGAATTGCTGGGGAAGTGGGTTCGTTCCAGACAACTCGTTCAAGGGCGGTTGTCTTACAGGCGTCTCATTCAAAAATCTTGGCGGATCACACGTTTCGGGGAGAGGATTGGGAATTTTGAAGACAGTTAAGGAGCGGGCTCGCCAAAGTACGCCGGGATTGAAACTCGCTCGTCGGGCGATTCGGTCATTGTCACTTCTCGGCTTTGCCTTGGCCGTTTCGGGGGCTCAGGCGGCGATCCGGATCGAAGTTGCTCCCCTGTTCGTCGGAAAAATCGGGACGAACTACTCGGCACCCGTTCGAGTTCGAATCTTCAACGACGGGCGACCCGTGTCTGGCGTCGTCCAGGTAAACGAGAGTCCATTTTTGGTGCCTGTAGAGTTACCGACGGGTGTCACCAAAGAGTTGATCACCTTTCCCGGGCAACAATCGTATCTGTTGAGCGCCACCTTCCAAGGGCCGGGCGTTCTGGTCCGGTCGAAAGAGGTCCCCTCGAATCAGAGCGGCGCGCCACAGACCATCTTGGCCGTTGGCGACAATCCGGGCGACCTTGGCTTCTTGGTCCCCACAAGCAAGTCTCGAGAAAGAGGCACCAATTCAGAAGGGAGCCTTGCCGACGTTTGCTATGGGTCGCCGGAGGACATGCCAACGCGCTTCTCCATGCTGGTCGGCCTCACTGCGATCGTCCTTGGCGACGGTTCGGAGCGCATGAGCGGCGAAAGCGTCAAAGCGCTTCAGAACTGGATTCAGCTTGGCGGAAACCTTGTGATTCTGGGCGGACCCTCGAAATCGGTCCTCTCGCTCCCTGGTCTTGCCGAATTACTTCCGGCAAAGGTGGGTGAGCCCACGAACATCCGGCTAGCAAACAACTTGGAAGTGACGATTCGGCCCGGTCAGCCTTACCTTGGGGCACGCGAAGTGTTCAACACGGATGGGATCAACGCTTTTTCGAGAGCATACGGACTGGGGTCGGTGGTTTACGTGAACGCGAATGTTGCGGACCCGGTCTTTCAGGCTTGGCCAGGGCGAAGGTCGCTTTCTCAGGCGCTTCGCATTTCGCGATTTGAGCGGGTGAACGGCGTGCTCAATCGGAGCCAAGGCTTCGGTAACGGCAGTTACGCCTCGTACTCGACCACTTCAAGCTCGTACTCGTCGAGCTTCTCATCGCCGATGTCGAGCGATCCGTTCTCCGGGTCTGCGTTCTCAGTGACTCTTCCGCCGACCTCTCAGGTAGCGACGCTCCTGTTCGTGTACCTGATCATGGTCCTCCCGGTGAACTTCTTGGTTCTAAGAAAGCTCAAGAAGCTGGAGTGGGCGTGGTTTACTAGTCCGGTCATTAGCGGAGTGTTCGCCCTTGCTTTTGTTCAACAAGGCAGCAGTCTTTACAAGGCGGAATCCTCGAACTGGACTCAAGGACTGATTGTTGGGGCCCCCTCGGGCCAGAATCTCGTTTTTTCGGGCTATTCGCAGGCGTTCTTTCGCGAGGCAGGGTCGCAAGATCTGAAGTTGAACAACGTGGACTGGATGACCACCCCGAATTCTTATGATCTGGGGAGTTTGTCGGGGGATCGCTTCTTGGACACGGGGACGATCGTTGCGAATCAGGTGCAGACAAAACCGCTCGAATTCAAGCAGTTCCAGTACAGGTGCTCGTTAGATTCGCAGACAGGAGTGAGCCTGGAGACCTTATCGCTCAGCCCGAGCTCGGCGTCTTATCGAGTGACCAATCGGACCAACCAGGTGCTCGAGAACAACTTCCTGCTCGCGTTCGGACAGGTGATCCCCACTCCTAAAATCAATCCCGGTGACTCAAGAGTTTTGAAGGTTGAGCGACGGCCCGTGAGTCAAAAGGAGCGCGACAGTTGGTACCGATCCGCTGATCCGCTCTATTCCGGCCTCGCGCCGACGAGCTCAGAGGATCGAACCGCGTTCTTTGCCGGGAACCTGATGCAGTTCTCCGCACCGCTCCAAGCGGGTAAGGCACTCCCGAGCAGCATTCGCATCATTGCCTCGGCCGATCTGGGCAAAGAGTTGGCTCCGCGAGAGGTCTGGCGCTGATGTCCACTAAAACGAAGTCGCCAAAGCATCGCCCGCTGACTACCAAGGAAGCGCCGCTCAAGCAATGGTGGACATTCTATGTGAGCGAGAATCCGATGAAAATCGAGATTCAGAGGATCATTCGCAGGTTCTTCACCTTCGGCGGTGGCAACCAGGGGAACGCAGCCGTATTCGGGTTGCTTCTGCTCATTTTCGGAATCTTGATGGTCTCCATCGTGAATGCTCGCGGCAACGTGAGCCCGATGATCGTTCTGGGGCTCTACACGGTGATCATGTTCTTGCTGAACCCGATCCTTTTCCACAGCACCATCGCGGGAGAACGGGAGAGGCGATCTTGGGACATGCTGCTCGTCGCGCCCGTGACGCACGGGCAAATCGTGGTTGGCAAAATCTTGGCCGGGTTCATGCTGAACGTAGGCGTGCTTCTGCTTCTCTCCTTACCCATGTTCATCGCGGCGATCACTTACGAGAGAACGCACTGGGCCGGCTTGATTGTGATGACGCTGGCTTGCCTTTCGGCAATGCTCTCTTGCGCGGCGGGGACGGTTCTTCTTTCCGCCCGTGCAAAGAGACCCCTGGTGTCGCTTGGAACGTCACTCGGGATGGTTCTGATCGTGTACCTCCTGGTTCCCTCACTGACTGCGAGCATAGGGGGGATGTACGGCGATACCAGCCAGTTCTTGTTTGTTTGGCACCCATTCACATTGTTCGACCAGTACTCGCGAATCGAATCTATTGGTTTTCAGCGGTTCGGGGTGGACCAACCTGAAGCAATGTGGATCGGAACCCTGCTGTTGTCAGCAGTGACAGCCATCGCGTTTCATCTTTTCTTAGCGTTGGTCTTGGCCGTTTGGTCGATCAAGACCCTAGTCTTTGCGGACAACGAGGTCCGGTTTATCGGGCGAGGTCCCAAGGGAGCGGTCTCCGACCCTCAGTGATTCCATATGTTAGAGGTCAAGAATCTTCGCAAGGACTACGGTGGGTTTCTCGCCGTGAAAGGCATCTCGTTCCAGCTTAAGCCGGGAGATGTTTTCGGGTTTATCGGCAGTAACGGCGCGGGTAAGACCACAACGATCCGGATGCTCGCCACCCTCCTGGAGCCAACGTCGGGATCGGCGACTCTTCACGGAATCGATGTGATCGAGCAGCCGATGGAGATTCGAAGGATGATCGGCTACATGCCGGACTTCTTTGGTCTGTACGACGACGTCAAGGTCTGGGAGTATCTCGACTTTTTTGCAGCGATTTACGGAGTCGAACGTCGCCCGCAGGTGATTGACGAGGTCTTAGAACTCACCGACCTTACAGTGAAGAAGGATGCTTTTGTTCAGTCTCTCTCGCGAGGCATGCAACAGCGCCTCTGCCTTGCCCGCTGCTTGGTTCACGACCCTAAACTGCTGCTTCTAGACGAACCCGCTTCGGGTCTCGACCCTCGCGCCCGGGCCGACCTCAAGGAGCTCATAGCGGAGTTGGGTCGGATGGGAAAGATCGTTATCGTCTCCTCGCACATCTTGCCAGAGCTTGCCGACTTCTGTAACTGCGTGGGCATCATCGAACGGGGAGAGCTGCTCGCATTTGGCGCGGTCAAAGACATCGTTCGGCAAATGCAGCCTGCCAAGAAGTTGGAGGTCAAAGTGCTTGGAGAGTCCGGTTCGGTGGTTGAGTGGCTCGGCTCAAAAACCGGGATCGACTCTATCGAGGCCCGCGATTCGGAAACGGTTTCCTTCCACCTTCACGGGGACGATGGGGATCAGCAACAGTTGCTGGCGGCGATGGTCGCGGCAGGCGTACCCGTGCTCACCTTCCGGGAGGAAGACGCCGACCTTGAAGACGTGTTCTTGAAACTCACGACGGGTGCGGTGAACTGAGGTGGCAACGAAGTCGCGGGCTGGACTGGACGTTTGGGGATCGATGCGCACGCTGTTCGATCAACTGTTCAACAACGCCACCGCGCGGCGGGACTTCCGGATTCAGCTACGCGGGAATCGAGCCGTGGTCCTGTTCACGGTGTATCTCGGCATCCTCTCGCTCTTTGCCGTGATCAGCTACGATAGCGGTCTTGCCCGTTCGACCGTAAACCTGGTCGAAGCTCAAAGCAGACTTCAGAGTTTTTACGGCACCATCACCGGCACACTCGTTTTTGCGGTCATCACTATCGCAACCTCGCTCGGCAGCTTTGCCGTGGTGATGGAGAAGCAACGTCGATCGCTCGAGCTGGTTTTTTCCGCCCCGGTGCATCCTCGGTACTTCCTGGTTGGAAAGCTCATCGGAATCTATCGATTCATTCTGCTGGTCCTGGTGCTCGCGGCTCCGGTCTTAGCCACGTGCATCATGTTGGGTGGTGCAACCTGGGGCGAAGCGTTCACCGGACTTTGGATTCTCTCGATGCACGGCCTCATTTTCGCGGCAGTGGGCGTCGTATGTTCGACCCTCGCCACCAAGCCGACGGGAGCTTTGTCACTTTCGTTACTGGTCGCGATACTGCTGACGATCTTTGCATCGGCTTTCGGTGGCACTTCAATTTTCTTCGGATTGAGGGGTACTCGTGACGTTGCCTTCGGAACCCTCTTTTCGCCTTTCACCATTTTTCAGGTCGCGACTTCCTCTTCATCTCTTTGGGGAGTGCAGGTCCAGAACTGGATTCCGTTTACGGTCGTGGCGTTGATGATCGTTCACATGCTGCTTCTGGGGGCCGAATCGCTGCTTTCGGGTCTTGCGACAAAAACGGTGCGCGCCCTGAGAATTGCGGCTCTGTTCTATTCCTTCCTGCTCCCCGGATTGTTGTGGCTCACCCCTTCTCCAAGCGGAAAAGTTCTCAGCCACTTCTTTGGGTTCTTGGGATGCCTGATCGTGGCAATGGCCGTCCCGACCATCACCGCGTTCGGCTTCGATGAGGTTCGAAAGAGACGCCCGAACGGATGGTTTCGACCTAAGGAGTTGCTGTCGGGAACACCCGCAGGGGCACTTCCCTTCTTGATTGCCCTTCTTGGCGCGGCGATGGTGAGCGTTCTTCTCTTCCCGAAGCTTTTCTCTCTCAGCGTCTCCGATGTGGAATCGACTCTGCCGAATCTGGTCTTGACCTTTGGCTTCGCTATCTTTTTGTGGGGTTACGGTCGGGCGGTCTCGGCAGGATTGACGACCATTCGATCGGCGAAGCTGCTCTCGACCATCGTGGCGATTGGGCTGGTTGCTCTCCCCGCGCTTCTTCTTTCCACAGTGGATGGTCAGAGCTTCTCTGAACCCGCAGCGGTTTCGTGGATGCTCTACCCCTTCCGAAGTATTTTTGGTCCGGACGAGCAACTCCCGATCGGATTCTTTTGGGGCGGGGTGTTTGCGGTCGGGGGTGCCTGGCTGGCATTCTTCGGCGAAAAACGATTAAAAGCGAACTTACAACAACCCCGATTTCGTTTGTATGTTGAGGATGAGCGCGCATGACCGAAGAACAGAATAATTTGGACCTTGACCTTAAGCCGTTTTCAAAACGGATTAGAACCGTTTATGCCTGGCAAGGTTTGGGTTGGGGATTGTGCGCAGGCGGCGTGGTTGCTTCGCTCGGTGTTGTTCTCGATCGTCTTCGCGTGATCGAAATGGAGCCGGTAACGTTGGCTCTCACGCTCGGATCGGGTGCCATTCTTGGCGCCGTGATCGGTGCTGCTCGACGCATTTCTTCGGAAGGACTCGCGCGCAGTATCGATCGTCGGGCAGGTCTTGAGGATCGATTGGTCACGGCGCAGTTCTCTACGGAGGGCTCAGCTGCCGGGGAGTTTGAGGAAGCGGTTCGAACCGATGCGGGGACTCGCGCTAAGGCACTCGACCCCAGGCGGTTGTATCCGGCGAAGTTCGGAAGAGCCCACTCTTCTGGCCTTGTCACAGCCGTTGCGGCATCTGCCCTGTTCCTCGCGGGCAACGCGGGTCTCTTGCTCTCTCCGTCCGAGCGAGCGGCTCGGGAGACGATTGCGGAGAAGGCGAAGACTCTGGAGCGACTCCGAAAGGAGAATCTGGACGAGCCGGAAGAGAATCAAGACGATCCAGAATTGAAGGCGCTGAGCAAAGAGCTTCAGAAGCTTCAAAAGGATCTTGAAAAGTCTCGACTGAGCAAAGAAGAGATGCTGCAAAAGGCGAACGAGATTCTCAAGAAGGCAAACGAGCTCAAGAGCCTGCAGACAGAGAACCTGGAGAAAGAACTCGCCAAGGCGGAGTCGGCTCTGGAGCAGTGGCAGAAGCAGGAGCTAGATAAGCAGCTTGGGAAAGAATCCCTTTCTCAAGAGCAGTTGCAAAATGCCTCTCTTTCTGCGGCTGAGCGCCAGGCCATGAAAGATCAGTTGGAATCAGAACTGCGCTCGGCGGAGCAAAAGGCAACCGCGCTGAACAGCGCCCTCTCTGAGCTCAACAAGAAACTCCAGAATCGCAATCTCACCGACGAACAGCGCAAGGCACTCGAAAAGGAGAAGGAAGCTCTGAGCAAGGAGCTAGCCGAGCAGCTCAAAAAGGCCGAGATCGCTAAGCAGGGGCTCAAAGGGCTTGAACTAACCGCCGAGCAGCGAGAAATCTTGGACAAGCTTCGCAACGATCCCATGATGAAGGAGATCCGAGAACTTGCCTCGAAACTTCAACGGGAGGCCAGCCAGGCCAAGAAAGGGAATCGACCGGAACTCACCAAAGAACAGTTGGATGAGATCAAAAAGAAGCTCGAAGAGTTTCTTGAAAAGATGAAGGATGAAGATGCCCGCAAGGAGTATCTGAAGCAGCTCTTAGAGGCGATTAAGAAAGCCAAAAAGCTTGGAAACTGCAACGGAGTTTGCATGCTTCCTGGGCTAGGATTGCTTCCGGGAGGTCCTGGGCCCGGGCCGGATAACGATACGATGTTGCTCGACACTGGACGGGTGAACAAGCTAGATAAACCCGTGGAAACCAAGGGCAAGGGTCAGGCCGAGTTTGTCGCCACCGAGCGAGACGACGCCCGGATGGGACAAGAGACTTACATCGAGATCAAGGCGCCGACCACCCTGGGCACCATGAGTTCGGTTCCCTACCGAAAGGTTCTGCCCAAGTACAAGGAAAAGGCCGAATCCGCCGTTCGCAAGTCTCAGATTCCTAAAGAGCACCAAGCCCGCGTGAAGAAGTATTTCGACTCTCTGGGCAAGTAATCGCCTTTCTCCTCTACCAACCGCCTTCCGACCAACTATCGCTATGTCCGCCGAACACGCCACCTGGTTTCGTCAAACGTTTGAGTCCATTCGCTCCGAAGTTCGGAAGGTGATTGTTGGTCAGGAAGAGGTTGTGGACCTCACCCTGATGGGACTCGCCTGCAACGGGCACGTCTTGCTAGAAGGTATGCCCGGACTCGGGAAGACCCTGCTCGTCCGCTCACTTGCGGAGGCGCTCTCGCTTGATTTCAGTCGGATTCAGTTCACGCCCGACATGATGCCTGCCGACGTGACAGGCACCAACGTTCTGACCGAGCATCGAACTTTTGAGTTTCGAAGGGGTCCGATCTTTGCGAATATCGTTCTGGCCGACGAGATCAACCGGGCGACGCCAAAAACGCAGTCGGCACTGCTTGAGGCCATGCAAGAGCGATCCGTCACCGTTGGAGGAAAGAAGCACACCTTGGTCGAGCCCTTCCTCGTGATGGCGACGCAGAACCCGGTGGAGCAGGAAGGCACTTATCCCCTGCCCGAAGCTCAGTTGGACCGATTCTTCGTGAAAGTATTGGTTCCCTATCCGACCAAGGAAGACCTTGCGGAGGTCATTGCACGAACCACGGGCAGCCAGACCGAATCGGTGAAAGCGGTTGCCTCTCAAGCCGACGTGATTCGGATGCGGGATATCGCCAAGGAGGTTGTGCTGGCTCCGAACGTGTTGGAGTTTGGGCTTTCGATGGTGGTTGGAACTCACCCCGACTCTCCGGAAGCCTCTCCGCTAGTGAAGCGCTACATTCGGTACGGAGCTTCGCCTCGAGGCGCGCAGTCGATGGTGATGGCGGCGAAGGTTCGCGCCCTCCTCTCCGAGCGATTCAATGTTTCCCGCGAAGACCTCATCGAGGTCGCCAAACCCGTGCTTCGGCACCGAATTCTGCTCAACTTCGAAGCGGAAGCGGATGCGATTACGGCGGATCGAATCTTGGACGATCTGATTCAACACGTGAAAGCGGGCGATCGAGACCCGGTTCGTGTTTAACGTCTCGCAAGCGATACAAGGGGTCTGTTTATGCTCACTTCGCTGCTGGATTCGCGGTCTTTGCGACTGATCGAGGGGTTTCGTTTTCGCACCTCTCGGATGTATCGCGGAGCGCAGCGTGGCGAGCGACTGAGCAAGAAAAAGGGCATCTCTATTGAGTTCGCCGACTACCGGAATTACTCGGACGGAGACGACCTGCGCCACCTGGACTGGAACGTTTTTGCACGCCTGGATACGCCCGTCATTCGCACTTATCAGGACGAAGAGGACCTTCACGTCTACCTCTTGGTCGACCTTTCCCCGAGCATGGACTTCGGCGAGCCGACAAAGCTGAGAGTCGCCGGCTCGATGGGCTTGGCGATGGGTCTCATCGGTCTGGCAGGCGGCGACGCGGTTCATCTTCTCCCCATCGGGCCCAAGATGGCTCCCTTGCCCGCGATGCGAGGTCGAGCCGCAACCGTTAGGCTGAGTCACGCCCTTGACCGTGTCATAGAAGGAGGTTCGGTGGGTGGGTCCTCGCCGAGCGAGGCGATTCGCCGGCTGGTGCACTCTTCGGCAAGGCCGGGGCTCGCGATCGTTATCAGCGACGGACTCGACCCGGAGCTACCGAACGCGTTGAACCTTCTTGGCTCACGAGGATTTGAGCCCGCGATGGTTCAAGTTTTGACCTCTGGCGAGCTGAACCCAGATCTGGAAGGCGACCTTCGGCTTCTGGATGCCGAAGCTGGGACCGCGGTGGAGATCACCGCCAATCGCGGGACGTTAGACGCCTATAAGCAGGCTTTAGACGAGCACAATCGCGCCCTCGAATCGGCGCTCATTCGGCTACGGGGTCGGTACGGGCTGTTTCTGGCCGAGGAGAATCCGGGAGAGTTTCTCGCCCGAGAATTGGCAAAAGGGGGCTGGTTCCAGTGAGTCTGCAGAATCCAGCGGGGCTTCTGTGGGCGATCCCGGTTTTGGGAGCGATCCTCGTGCTTTACCTGCTGCGAATGAGGCGACGCGACGTCCGAATCCCCGCGTCGTTTTTGTGGCAGGCTCAGCCGGAAGAGATTCGTGCGAACTCACTCTTCCAACGCCTTCGACCTAATCCTCTGATGTTCGTTCAGATGCTCGCGGCGATGGTCTTGGTGCTGCTACTCGCCCGACCTCAGTGCGCACAGGACGGGTTGATCGGCGAAACAACGGTGCTGGTCATCGATGTTTCGGCGAGCATGAACACCCGCGAATCAGGCTCGACAAGGTTCGAGGAAGGTCTTCGTGTGGCGGCAGAGGCGATCGCCTCCGCCAAGCCAGGGGATCGCATTGCCATCATCGAAGCAGGGACTATTCCGCGCGTCGTGTCACCACTCACCAACGATCCTTCGCGAGCGAAGCTCGCCCTTGAAACGGTGAAGCCAAGCGATGGCGAATCGGACGTAGGAGAGGCCCTTCGCCTCGCCTCCGCCCTGGCGACTTCCCTCGGAAAGGGATCAAACGATGCGGGGGCGCGCATTCTCCTGCTCTCCGACGGATGCTTTCCGGATGTCGAGAACTTTTCGGCGGGGAACTCAAAAGTCGTGTTCCGCGCCATTGGCAAGCGGGCGGACAATCTCGCGATCACGGCGTTTCAGGCAGGAAAGACCACTCGTGGGAATGAGGCTTACTTGAGCCTGCGGAACTATGGCGACTCGGCGATTCCGGCAACGGTGAACGTCTATGCCGATGGCGAACTGGTCGATTCTCAGAAGACGAGCGTAGCGGGTGGCAAAACCGTTGGCTTCACTCCTCGGCTCCCAACGAACGCGAAGTTGCTCACCGCGGAGGTCAAGGCGGAAGACGCCCTTGCGGCGGACAACTTCGGGGCGACCTCGGGAGACCCGAACGCGGCTCTGAACGTGCTGCTTGTTTCGAACGGGAACCCATTCCTAGAACGAGCGCTTTTGCTGGACCCGCGCGTGATCTTGGATCGCACTTCCTCACTCCCGGCGGAGGCGAAGAATCCGGAGTCGAAGTACGACGTTGTGATCTTCGACGACATCGCCGCCGAGTCGGTGAGTGCTCGGGGAGTCCTGGTCTTTGGCACCCAGGGGGTTATTCGATCGGGGCGAATTTTGGGCAGCGAACCGCGCCCCGTCTACCGATCCGCTCAGGAGCATCCGGTGGTTCGAGGGGTCGACTTTGCGGGTGTTGCCATCGAGTCGCTTGCAAAGGTCACGCCGGGCGCAGGTGCCAAGGAGCTTGTCGAAAGCAGTGCCGGACCTCTCGTTCTGGTCAAAGATGGCACTCAGCGCGAAGTCTGTTTGCCCTTCGGCCTGCTCAAGAGCGACTTCCCGCTTCAAGTCGGCTTCCCGATTCTGATTGCCAACTCCCTCGATTTCTTAGCGGGCGAAGCGGGCAAGGACAGTCTCTTCGTGAGGCCAAACATTCCCTTTGGATTTCCAACCGATGAAGCGGTGACCTTCTCTGGCGAGTCTAAGGGGCTAGGGTTTGGACTCCCGAAGGAATGGACCGGACCCGTGCCTGGCGCGAAGGTGATCACCCCCGTTAACAGTTCGGTGACCCTGCGCGATCACCGACGAATCGGTGGGTACTCGCTCGCGATCGGGGGAAGCAAGAAGCAGGTTTTGGTCACGCTGAATTCAGAGGTCGAGTCGAATATCCGACCGAGGTCGAACGTGAATCTCGGGAGCGGACAGGTCGCCGCAACGGCAAGCCCGCTTCGGCTTTCTGACGCGCATCGCCCCATCTTGTTAGCCCTACTCCTATTACTCGCGGTGGAGTGGTGGATGTTTGCGAGGAGGAGCTAAGGGATGCGATTTACCCAGCCCTGGATGCTCCTTTTATTGCTGCCCGTGTTCGGAGCGCTCGCGTATTCATGGCGCCACCTTCACGGAATGACGGTGGCAAGAAAGCGCTTGGCGATCGGGGCGAGAGCTTTCGTTGGTTTGCTTTTGGTGCTCTCGCTAGCCGGGACGGAGATTCGGAAACCGAACGTTGGCCTTTGCACGGTGTTCGTCTTGGATCGCTCGGACTCTATCAAAGAGTCGGACCGAAAGCGACAAGAGGAATTTGTTCGGAATGCTCTGAAGTCGATGAGCCTGGAGGACGAGGCGGCAGTGGTTACGTTCGGCGGCTCGGCGGCCATCGAAACGCTTCCGGGCGGAGGCAAAGAGTTTCCTCGGTTGCTGGCAAAGATCGAAGGGTCTGCCTCCAATTTGGCGGGAGCGTTGCGACTCGCTTCGGCTACTTTTCCACCCGGCAAGGGCAAACGGATCGTTCTTCTCTCTGACGGAAACGAAACTTCTGGTGATGCGCTCGGGGCAGCCGAGGCGGCAAGCGTAGACGGGGTCCAAATCGACACGGTTTCTCTGGGTGAGAAATCAGGGCAGGGCGAGGCCCTTGTGGCGGGGATCGAAGCCCCCGATTCTGCTCGCGAAGGTCAGCCCATCGACGTTCGCGTTTTGGTCGACTCCAACTCGACCATGGCGGGCATCCTTCAGTTAGAACGAGACGGCGTGGTTGTTCAACGGCGAGCCGTGAACCTACGCGAGGGTTCGAATGCGTTCGTCTTCTCCGACAAACTCTCGCGCGCCGGATTCGCCCGTTACCGAGCCTCTTTGGAAGCAGGGAAAGACACCGACGTTCGCAACAACCTTGGTTCGACCTTTGTGCGCGTTGATGGCAAGCCACGTGTCTTGTTGATCCAACAAGATCCAAGCGAACTCACGCTTGCAAAGGCCCTTCAGGCGAAGTCGATCGCCCCGGATGTGGTCGGACCCACCGGAATTCCTACCCGTGCCGAATCGCTGCAGTCTTACGAGGCGGTGGTTCTGAACGACGTCAATGCAATGAGCTTCACGCCCCAGCAGATGCGCCTCCTGGTCTCTGCGGCAAAGGATGCGGGCATTGGATTGGCGATGGTGGGGGGTGAAAACTCGTTCTTGCCGGGCGGGTGGTACGGATCGCCGGTTGCCGATGCGCTCCCGGTGGATCTCAATATTCGGCAGCGCAAGTCCATGGCGGCGGTTTCGGTGTGTATCATCGCCGACGCTTCGGGTTCGATGGGCGCGGTCGAGGATGGGGTCACCAAGATTCGAATGGCCGCCAAAGCAGCCGAAGAGACCATCAAGATGCTCGCCCCCATGGACCGGGTGGGCGTAGCGGGCTCATCAGATGGGATTGAGTTTGTCGCTCCCATGCAGTCGCTCGACAACAAGAGCGCGGTCATCGCGGCCGCTCGGAAACTGGATGTGACAGGCGGTGGAATCTACATTCGCCCGACGATCAAACGAGCCGAAGAGGTTCTGAACGGGGAGCCAAGCAAAGTCCGGCACTTCATTCTTCTTGCCGACGGGGGCGACTCCACCGACTGGGACACCGCGTACGTGACCGCCGCCAGAATGCGTGGCAACAAGATCACCACATCCGTCGTCTCGATTGGGCGCGGCAAGGATACGGAGTACCTAAAACGATTAGCCGCCGTTGGCGGGGGTCGGTTCTACTTGGCGGAGCGCGTTTCGAAGCTTCCCGCGATCTTCACTCAGGACACCTCGATGATGGCCCGAAGCGCCATCGAAGACGGAGCTTTCTTGCCGAAGATCACGATGGACGATGAGATCATCTCCGGGAACGTTGCTTCCGGCTCTCCTCCGCTTCTGGCGTACTGTTTGGTTGAGGCAAGACCGCTTACCCGGACCATTCTGAAGACCCAGAAAGACGACGTGCTACTGGTTACGGGCCAAACCGGACTGGCTTCCACCCTGGCTTTCATGTCCGATTCCCACCCGCGATGGGCTTCGGAATGGGTCGGATGGTCGGGATATTCTGATTTCTGGGCTCAAGCGGTTCGCTCGATCTCCCGCCGGGTGACGCGAAACTCCTACCAAGTGAGGGTCGCTCAGAACCAAGGAAAAGGCTTGGTAACGGTTCGCGCGGCCGATTCTCTTGGAAACCCCATCGATGCTTCCGGTGCGACTCTGCGGGTGGCGCTTCCTAATGGCGAGAGCGTGGAATTGACGCCTAATCAGGTTGGGCCCGGCGAATATCAAGCCAGTTTCGATGCGGAAAAACTTGGGTCTTACATTGTGACGGTGGCAGAAAAGGCTCCAGACGGCAAGAGCTTGGTTCAAAGCTCCGGTTTCAGCGTTCCCTATCCCCCCGAATACCGCATGACTCGCCCCAATCGACCTTTGCTCGAGCAGGTCGCCAAGGTCACGAAGGGTGAAGAGCTGAAGGAACCAAAGCAAGCGGCAAGACCGCTGAACAACCCCGGGGTGTCGATCTCCGAGCTTTGGCCGATCCTGATCGCTATTGCGTGCGGGCTCTTCCTAGTCGATATCGCTCTTCGCCGAATCGCGGTGCCCATCCCTGAACTGTTTGCCAAACTTCGGCAGGACATTCGAGAGAAGAAGGGGCAATCCGTCGCGGCCACTGCGGCACCGATTGCAACGCTCTCCGCTGCCAAAGATCGGTCTCGCAGCAAACAGACGCAACGGGCAACCCCGTCGGCAACGCCGATCACCTCGGAAAAGAAGCCGGTGGAGACCCCCGCCTCGTCCTTTGGAGCAGCGGTCGAACCGTCCTCAACGGCAACTGTCGAGCCAACAGAATCCAGCACCGCGGGTGCTCTTCTAGCGGCAAAGAAACGTCGAAAGACGGGCGACGAGTAACGTTCGCTTACGCGAGGTCGGAAAGCGCGTCCGAGAGTCGCGGAGAATTCATGACCACGTATTTCACGTCGCCGTAACCCTCCAAGAGCAGCTTCGCCGCTAGTTCCTGACCCTCGTACGCCTCGAATCGAATTCCGCCGGGAATCTCCTCGACTTTGACTGCAAACGGCTCGACCATTGCCCTCAATCCAGTCATCCGCTCTCCGCACACTTCGAACGACACAGGTCTGGATCTTTTCACAAACTGGGCGATCGAGCCCACAAACACGGGCTTCCCCTCGCGCATGGCGATGATCGATCCACAACGGGAAGCGACCTCCGTGAGTTGAGAAACGACGACCAAGGTCGCGCCCTGCTCGGCGATGGAATCGAGGGCGTCGAGGATGACTTCCCTTGTCCAGCGATCGGTCCGATCGCAAACCTCGTCGATGACTAGGAGAACACCTCGCAGCGGACGAAGGCGGTCGGCGAGAGTGTCGGACGTTTGGTTCCTATCCTTGCGAGCCAGCAACAGCAGCGGCAGTGCGGTGAGTGCGGCCCGCTGACCGGGGGTGAGATTTCCAACAAGCTCGTTTCGCACCTCCCAGAGTCCCAGGGCGACGAGGATTTCGGTGGCGACGCTGGGCGAGGGGGCGCTCAGCCGACCTTCGGCCATTCTTTGAGGGGCGCTCCGCTTGCTACCTTTGGCCGAACGAGAGGGTCTTACCAAGACCCATTCCAGAAGCGTCTTGGTAAGACCGATGACCTTTGCTTTCGGGTTCGCACTTGGATCGGTTAGGCGAACAACGGTCCAATCACCTTCCGGCTCTTGCGGATCTTTCGAGTAGCTCACCGCACCCTGCGGCGCATCCACTTCTTGGCTGAGGATCTGGAGGAACCGGGACTTCCCCGACCCGGATCTGCCAACAACCACCCATTTATCCGTCTCGCCAAGCGAGCACGTCACACTTCCCCCCTGCGGGAGTAGACCGACGTGCTCGAGGCGAATCTCGTACGGCATTCAAGCTCTCAGATCAGAACTGAGTTAGGGGAGAACGAGCAGCTCTTTTGGCGAGGTGTTCAAGATTTGCGGACCTTCGGGCCGAACCACGATGTCGTCCTCGATTCGCACACCGCCGAACCCGTCGATGTAAACACCGGGTTCCACCGTGAACACCATCATCGGTTCGAGGACGGTTGTGCTAGCGGTGCTGAGCGAACCCGGGTCGTGAACGTATACGCCTAACCCGTGGCCAAGCCCGTGACCGAAGAATCGGGCGAGATCTTTCTGGTTCAGGACTTCGCGAGCCAGTGCATCGATATCTTTTCCGTGGGCCCCTGGCTTGATCGCATCAATCGACGCGAGTTGTGCTTTGAGCACTTGGTTGTAGATTTCCTCGTGCCGATCGGTGGATGCTCCGACAACGACGGTTCGAGTGAGATCGGCGCAGTAGCCATCGACCTTCGCACCGAAATCGAGGGTGAGGAAATCACCGGATTCGAGCGGCTTGTCGGTTGCCTTTCCATGGGGCCGAGCGCTGTTTGCGCCGGAGACAACAATCGGTTCAAAGGCTAGCTCGGCTCGGTGCCGCCGAATGAAGAACTCAAGTTCGAGTTGGAGGTCAAACTCGGTCATCCCCGGCTGGATGAGTTGGGTCAGACGATCGAAGCAGGCGTCGGTGAGTTTGCACGCTTCGTGAATCTTCTGAATTTCCTCCTCCGACTTGATCATGCGAAGGTCGGTGACCTTCGACCCCAGGGGAACCAGCTCGCTCACGGAAAACTTTGCTTTCCATGCCTGATGTGTGGCGAAGGAGACGGTGCTTTCGAACCCAATTCGCCCAATTTTGTGCTCCGCAAAAAGGTCGGCAAGAAAGCCTTCTAGCCGAACCGGAGAGGCGAACCAGAGGGTCTCCAAGTCTTGAATTTGCTGTTTGGCTTGGATGGTGTAGCGGCTATCGGTGACAAAGAATCCGTTGTGTCCTTCTTTGGGCTCGGCGCGCACAATGGCGTAACCAAACGATCCGGTGAAACCCGTGAGCCATCGCACGTTAATGGCTTCGCTCACCATCACCCATTCCAGGCCCGCTTCTCGGGCGACTTGTTGCAAGCGTTCCAGTTTTGTCATACGACTTCCTTATTGAGGTTCAGCAATGCTTGGAGTGCGAGTCGGTAGCCCGTTCCACCAAAACCAACGATTTGCCCAACCGTGATTGGGCTAATCACGCTGTGACGTCGAAACTCTTCTCGCGCGTGAATGTTGCTCAGGTGCACTTCCACCACCGGAAGTCGAACGGACATCAGGGCGTCTCGCAGTGAGATGGAGTAGTGGGTCAAACCGCCGGGGTTAATGACGATCCCATCGGCCCACTTCCGGTGCTCTTGAATGGTGTCGATGAGGATGCCCTCGCTGTTGGATTGAAGGATGCGCACCTCAATACCGAGCGATTTTGCCGACTCGCGAATCTCTTCGTCGATCTCTTGGAGCGGCTTCTTTCCGTACACGTCCGGCTCCCGGAATCCAGTCATGTTCAGGTTGGGGCCGTGCAAGACCAATACTTTGAGGTCTGTGTTCTCCATAGGTTTCTCGCCGCAAACAAGGGCTCGCCTCGCTTACCGGTTACGAGTTTACATGGTTCCCGAATCGGTGGATTCGGCGAGCAGCTTCTTCATCTCTTCGGGGGAGATTTCGTTTTCTGGAAGGAGGTGAGGGATCCCCTGGACAATCGGGAACCCAGCGCCCGTGATCGTGCAGACCAGATAGTTCCCTACTTGCTTCAGAGGCGGACGGTCTGGGTGATTTGGATTTGCCAATACGGAAAGCAGTTTCGGGTCGATCATTGAAAAGCCTCTCGATAAACTTCTTCGGTAAGTTTGGCGGACGCGTCCCAAGTAAAAGCGGCTTCTCTCTTATATCCAGCTTCGATCAGCCGGGATTGTTCTCCGGGATCGCCGAGCAAATCGGTCAATTTGGTCGCCCAATCTGCGGGGTCAAACGTTTTCATGACGATCCCCGCTTGAGCAACCACCTCCGGAAACGCTCCGCCGAGACCCACCATGACGGGCGTTCCGCACTTCATGGCTTCTAGGGCGGGAATGCCGAATCCCTCGTGTCTTGAAGGGGCAAGATAGGCGGAAGCACCCATGTAAAGCGCACAGAGCGCCCCTTCATCCACGTAGCCCGTGGCAAGGCCCCGTGCCCCCAGGGCGGCGCGACCCTCGCCGGGTTTGCCTGTGATCACCAGTCGATGCGGAAGAGACTTGGGAAGTAGATCGGCGGCTTGGACCGCCAGGTCCATGTTCTTCCGCGCCCACCGCGTTCCGACGGTGAGGACGTAATGTTCTGGAACACCGAGTTCTAACCGTCGCGCGGCGGCCCGTACTGGGTCGATCGGACGAATCCACGGAGGACAAGCGTTGGGAGTGACTCGAACTTTGCCCGCCGCATCGGGGACGTACCGAACGATCTCTGCCGCCGAGGTTTCACTGACGGTGATGATGCGTTTGGCTTGCTGACAAGCCACCGGGATGGTTCGAGTCAGGATTTCTCGGTCTCGTTGCGGGAACCATTCCGGCCCGACGAAAACAGACATGTCGTGAATGGTGGAAACGCACTTCGATCCAAGCAGAGGGCTCACCGAATACTGCGTGTGAGCGCCCGCAAGCTTCATTTTTCGAACCGCAAGGGGGAACTTAACCAGGCTCCACCACCGGGATTTTGCGGCAGGGACGTGCATCCAGCGGTAGTTGGTGATTCCGGTTGGAACTTTTGGCGGTCGAGGCGAGTTCGAAAAGAGTAGGAGTTCGATCGGAGTGTTTAGGCGCGAGAAGGCGTCCACCATGCAGGTCCAGTAAGTGCTGTCCCCCGTATTGGTCCCCCCTATCAACCTAGCGTCGATCGCAACTCGCATTTTTCGCCCTCAACCTTTGGGTTGAACCTTTAGGCTTTCAACCGGCACAGATCTTGAACTGTAGCCGATTGGAATACAATTATTCTGTCGCGAAGCGCATCATGAAAAAGCAATCATCTCCCATCGTCCTCATCAGCGTCCTAGTGGTTCTCCTCTTCGGCGCGTTTGTGATGAACAAGAACTTCAAAAACGAAGTGAAGACTCCTGAGGAAATGCAGGAGGAAATGCAGAAGATGCAGCAAGAGCAAATGGAGAAGATGGCTAAGGATAAGAAGCCTGCGCAAAACCCATCTGGCTCCGGCGACGCTTTGAAAGCTGCCATCAAAGGCAACAAGGGTGGCGGAAACCCGATCAAGATGTCGACGTCTCCAGAGGAGGAGATGGCAGGTCAAATGGGCGGAGCAAGCCGAGTCGTCCTTCAAAACCAAACTTCCGCGCCTGTCAAACCGACGCCGAACGACTCCGCAACGTCTTCTCAGTGGTACGGCAAGTAAGTCGAACCGTCACATCGAAAGCGGCTTCTGAGGAATTCTCAGGAGCCGTTTTTTTGCGCGAGGGTCCGCGAGAAGATCCCGATCACGCCCCCGGCTAGTGGGACCCGTTCGAATACGTGATCAAACGTCTCTTCAAGGGCGTTTCCGTTCAGGTACTCATCGACCTTCCAAAGCGTTGATTCTTGGGCGGGAACAACGCCATTCCTCCCAATCGCAAGGAGGCTCGCATCGCAGGCAACGCTGAGTTCAGACACGAGGGTGAGGTCGTGAATGGTGGCTACGACCGCCTTGCCGGATTGAGCGATCTCTACCAAAAGTCCAAAGATTGCGTCCTGAGAACGGGCATCCACAAAGGTGAACGGCTCGTCGAGGGCAATGAGCCTGGCGTCTTGAGCGAGGGATCGGGCGATCATGACGCGGCGCTGTTCGCCGCCGCTGAGCTCTGAAACGGCTCTTTTTGCGAGGTGAGTTGACCTTGTTTGCTCCAAAACCCGTTCGACCGTTTCCCAATCGGTGGCGGTTTCAAACATAGAATCGGTACGGGCGAGGCACGCCATCGCGACGTATTTTTCAACCGTGAATCCAAATTCTGGGGCTTCGCTTTGCGGACACCACGCGACGGTCTCTACCCTTGCCCTTCCCGCGAGCTTGGAAAGCGAAGTCCACCCTTGATTGACGTGGAACTGTAACTCGCCACCGCATGGCCTTTCGACTCCCACAAGTGTTCGCAAGAAGGCGGATTTTCCGGCTCCATTTGGCCCGACTACGAGCATCAATTGGCCGGATGTGATTTCTAGTGAGGGAATCTGAAAGAGAGACTTTCCGCCATAACCAACGGCAAGGGACTCCGCCCTTGCGATCACGTTGTTCACGATGCCTCCGTCTCAAAAAGCCCAGATGAGAACACTCGGAAAAGCGCGGCGTACTCGCCATTCTTTGCCATGAGTTCCTGGTGCGAGCCCTGTTCGACAACCATCCCCCGGTTGAGCAGGACAATCTTATCGGCTCGGGCGGCGGTGGTGAGGCGGTGCGCGATGAAGAGCGTGGTGCGGTTGTGCATCACTTCTTCTAGTGCTTCGGTGACCAACTTTTCAGAGGTGGCATCGAGCGCGCTGGTGGCTTCGTCAAGGAGCAAGAGCTTGGGCTGTCGCAGAATCGCCCGCGCGATCGCCACGCGTTGCATCTGGCCGCCGCTTAGCTTGGTGCCCCTTTCACCTAGGCTGCTCGACTCGCGGTCGTTCATGCTGAGGGTGAATTCAAGCGCGTTCGCCTTCGCCAGGGCATCGTGGACCTCGCTGTCGGTCGCCTTGGGCGATCCGAGCCGAACGTTGTCTTCAATGCTTCCGGCAAAGAGGAACGTGTGCTGCGGAACGACTCCCACAAGGCCCCGGAGGAACTCAACGTCCAGTTCTCGGATATCGACTCCATCGAGCAGGATTTGACCAGAGGAAGGCTCATAGAATCGCTGGACGAGGTCGGCGACGGTGCTCTTGCCGGAACCGCTAGGACCGACGAGCGCCAAAGACTCCCCCGGCTCGATCACGAACGAGACACTCTCCAGAGCGGTTGTGCCGTCTGGATAGGTGAACGAGACTTCTTTGAATTCCAATCGCCCGGCAACGTTGGAAAGCGTTTGAGAACCTGACAGAGAGGATTCTTCGGGAAGGTCGAAGACGTTGGAGTACAAACGATCGACGGCGGTTTGAACCTGGGCGGACGTATTTGAGAGGCTGCCGAGGCTACGGAAACCTTGGTTCACCGTATCCATGGCAAACGCCAAAGCCGCGACATCGGCGAACTGGAGCTGTCCTTTCGAAGCGAGGACTCCGCTGATGTAGAAGACCAGCGCCAGCGCCGAGGCGCCGATGAGTTCCACCATCGGTCGCAGGGAGGCGGTGATCTTCGCCGACCTCAATTGAGCGTCAAACAATCGCTCATTGAGGGTTGCGTACTCCTCGGCGGTGCGCTCCTCGGCTCCGAACGCTTTGACGACTCGAACTCCTTGCAGAAGTTCAGTGGTCGTTGCACCCACTTCGGCAAGGTTCTCTTGCACCTGGTGGGTCGCCGACTTCATCCGGGAGTTGTTTCGCTGAATCACGACCGCGAGGATGGGGACCATCAACAGGGTGATCAGCGCCAATTGCCACTTGATGAAGAAGATGGCGATGAGGGCAACGGTCGCCTTTAGCGGGGCCTCTATCGACTCTCGAATGATGCCGATCGCCATCTGAAAGACATTGACATCGTTCGAGACAACGCTCTGCACTGCGCCTACCCGCTTATCGCTGAAATAACCGATAGGCAGTCGTAATAGGCGATTCAAAAGGCGCCGTCGCAGATCGGAGGTGAGACGGTTGCTCGCGATGTTCAAGTACAGCACCGAACCGCGCGTGAAGAAGTAGCGGAGGAAGAAGTTGATTACCACCGCCACGCAGACCCAGGCTAGAACTTGAAGATTCTCGGCTTGAACCAGCGGATTGCCTTTGGGTCCAAGACCCGCTTCCCGAGCTATCGCTTCGATCTGCTCCACGCACTTCTTGAGCAGGGTGATGGTGGCGCCGTACAACGAGGCGGTTACGACGGTGCAGGCGAGCCCCAAGGTGATGAAGCGCTTCTGACCCCTCAGTTCGTGCAGAATCCGAGGGTCTAGCTTGTATGGCGAGCGCTTCATCAGAGAGGTACCAGAAGGCGTTTAGAAATCGGCGTTTCCGGGTACTCGGTAGTAGGGGATGACGTCTCGAATGTTCTTCATGCCCGTGACGTACATGATCAGTCGTTCAAAGCCCAGACCAAAGCCCGCGTGCGGGGCCGAACCAAACCTTCGAAGGTCGAGGTACCACCAGTAAGCTTCCTTTGGAAGACCCATTTCTTCGATCCGCGCTTCTAGAACGTCGAGTCGCTCTTCACGCTGAGATCCGCCGATGATTTCGCCGATTCGGGGGGCAAGCACGTCCATTGCTCGAACGGTCTTCCCGTCCTCGTTTTGGCGCATGTAGAACGCTTTGATCTCCTTCGGGTAGTCGGTGAGGATCACGGGTCGACCCACTTTCACCTCGGTCAGCCATCGCTCGTGCTCCGACTGAAGGTCGGTTCCCCATGCCACGGGATACTCAAAGTTCTCTCCGGAGTTCTCCAGAATCTTGATCGCCTCGGTGTAGGTCAATCGCTCGAAAGGCGAGTTGACGACGTGGGTGAGCGTCTCCAGCAACGTCGGTTCGATTCGCTTGTTGAAGAAGTCGAGATCGGCTCCGCAGTTCTCCAGTGCGTCGTTGATGACTTCCTTCAGGAACTCTTCGGCAAGGTTCATGTCGCCTTCCAGCGAGCAGAACGCCATTTCGGGCTCGATCATCCAGAACTCGGCAAGGTGTCGCGATGTGCTGGAGTTCTCGGCTCGGAAGGTGGGTCCAAAGGTGTAAACGTTGGTGAGACCCATGGCCAGAGTCTCCGCCTCGAGTTGACCAGAAACGGTGAGGAACGCGGGTTTGCCGAAGAAGTCTTCGGCGGGGTTTGGATTCTTGAGCGTGTATCCCTTCTCGTCGTGACCCAAGTTGGTCGAGACGTAGAACATAGCCCCCGCACCTTCCGCATCGCTGGTGGTTACGATTGGGGTGTGAACGTACTGGAATCCTCTGGCTTGGAAGAAGTTGTGAACCGCGTAAGAGAGTCGGTTACGGACGCGATAAACGGCTCCAAAGGTGTTGCCGCGAACGCGAAGGTGGGCGATCTCGCGAAGGAATTCGAACGACGCGCCTTTCTTTTGTAGGGGATATGTTGCAGGATCGGCCTCGCCGAACACCTCGACGCCGCTCGCCTTGAGTTCCACCGCTTGTCCTGCCGCCGGGGACTCGACGATCAGACCATCGAAACGGACGCAGGCACCGGTGGTGAGCTTCTTCAAGGTCGCCTCGTCTAGCACGCCCGCTTCAACGATCACTTGGAGGTCGTTAAAGGTGGAGCCATCGCTCAACTGAACGAAAGAGAGCCCTTTGCTGTCGCGGCGAGTTTTCACCCAACCAAATGCCGAAACCTCGTTGCCAGGTTCCATGGAGAAAAGGTCACGAATATACGTTCTTCGATAATCCATCGATGTTATTGCGAGGATACCGCCGGACGGGGTGGGCAACCATCATCCGAGCAAAACGAGCCGATGGGTTGGGTCCACGAAAAGCTCAGCCGGCGTATACTTTCCGAAACCCCCCAACGATTGCGGCGCGGAAGTGTAGTTTGTTAAAGACGAACTTTCCGGGCGGCGGAATGGTGCGTTTGCGCGTGTTCCGAACGTCTTCTTGAGCAGGGTTTTCCTCTTCGGAACGGGCTAAATGGCAAAGTACATCTTCGTAACGGGCGGCGTGGTCTCCAGCATCGGCAAAGGCATTGCCACGGCGAGCCTTGGTCGATTGCTTCGAAACCGTGGATTCACGGTGGCTCCGATCAAGTTGGACCCGTACATCAACGTCGACGCAGGCACGATGAATCCGTTCCAGCACGGTGAAGTGTTCGTTACCGAAGACGGTGCCGAGACCGACCTTGACCTTGGCCACTACGAGCGGTTCATGGACGTGAACTGTTCGAAGGGATCGTCGATCACCACCGGAAAGGTTTATCGAAACGTTATCGAAGCCGAACGTCGCGGCGACTACCTTGGCGGCACGGTTCAGGTCATTCCCCACGTCACCAACGAGATCAAGCGCCTGGTTCAGGAGCACGCTCGCGAGCAAGAAGCTGACGTGGTCATCGCCGAGATCGGCGGTACGGTCGGCGACATCGAGTCGCTTCCGTTCCTAGAAGCGATTCGCCAAATGCGCACCGACCTGGGTTACGAGAACACGATGTACGTTCACGTCACGCTCGTTCCAACGGTTGGTCCTTGGGGGGAGGTTAAGACCAAACCTACTCAGCACTCGGTTTACAAGCTTCGCGAGATCGGCATCGCCCCGGATGTTTTGATTTGTCGCTCCGACGTGGAGATGCCGAAGGACGTCATTGAGAAGATTTCGCTTTTCTGTGGTGTCCCACCGCAGGCAGTTGTGGAGTCTCGAACGGTGGAGACGATCTACGAAGTTCCCGTGGTTTACGAAGACTACGGCCTGGGCGACCTTGTCGCTAAGCGACTCGGACTGGAGACTCACGAGAGCCATCTTGGCGCTTGGCGCGAGTTGGTCGACACCATCAAGAACCCGATCCACAAGTGCAAGATCGCGGTGGTTGGCAAGTACACCTCCAATGGCGACGCCTACAAGTCCATCAGCGAGGCGATTGTGCATGCGGGCATCGCGAACAAAGCCGAAGTTGAGATCAAATGGATCGAGAGCGACAACCTGGAACAGGGTCGTAACCCGGCAGAGATTCTGGAAGGATGCGACGGATTGGTGGTCGCACCCGGCTTCGGTGGTCGAGGCATTGAGGGCAAGATCGAAGCGATTCGCTTTGCCCGTGAGAGCGGTCTTCCCTTCTTCGGTATCTGCCTTGGACTCCAAATGGCAGTCATCGAGTATTCGCGCAATGTTTGCGGTCTGACGGGTGCCAACTCTGAGGAAGTCGAGCCGAGTGCGCCGTATCCGGTGATCCACCTTTTGCCCGAGCAAAAGGGTGTCACCGACAAGGGTGCTTCGATGCGACTCGGGTCGTACCCGTGCAATCTGGTCCACGGATCTAAAGCGGCCGAACTGTACGGTACGAGCCGAATCACCGAGCGACATCGACACCGATACGAGGTCAACAACGATTTCCGCGAGAAGCTCTTAGAGCACGGCTTGGTGATCTCTGGCGTCTCGCCCGACTACCGACTGGTCGAGATGATCGAGTTGCCTTCACACCCGTTCTTCGTGGCGACCCAGGCACACCCCGAATTCAAATCTCGTCCGAACAACCCGCACCCACTGTTCAGGGGTCTGGTTGAAGCGGCGGTAAAGCGACACCAAATCGCGCTTGTCTAAATCGGAATAGTCCAGATCTTGTTGGACTCAAGACGAAACATCACCCTCCCAGAGAACTAGGAGGGTGATGTTTTTTATTCGGGAGGCGATTTAAACGGGAGGCTACGGGATGTCTTCCAGTGTGGCGGTTGCCCCCGAACCGTTGTACTCGACACGGATGCGCTTCAGCCCATCTCGAACGTCCACGTAGTCAGTCCGAGTCACGTCGATCGATGTCGTAGCCAGAATTGTGCCTGGCCTTGTAACCACGTAGGTGACCCTGAACGGTGCTTCTTTCAGGTCGAATTCGGTATCTCCTACAAGGTCTTTTGATTGCGTTACCGAAAACCGATTCGCATCTGTTTGAGCAGTGGTGTTTTCGTGAATGTGAACATCGGCACCGGTAGTGGCGGTATAGACCCCTCGGTAAGAGACCTTTACCAGTTCCGAACTGTCTTCGCCACCGAAGCAAGCGAACAAGGTGAGTGCGGAGAGGGCAAGTCCAACGCGAGCAATTCGTTTCTCAATTCTAATCATGGAGAACTCCTTCTCCCACCATAAGCCCGTCCGTCTTCCGAATGGGGCAGTGACACCCAGATGTTACAATTTTGCGATATTTTTGCTTAAGGAACGACCTATGGGGTTCACCCCACTGCGTACAGACAGAAGCTCCCTTGAGGATTGTTGAAGGGGAGTTTCTTTCCTAGGTCGTTGGTGAATGCGGCAATCGTTTGTGACCACTCGGTTGTTGGGCGACAAGGGTGTCCCAAACGTCTTGACCCAAGATGGGCACCTTCTTTGAGACCCTTGGCCAGACCCGTATCGGAATAGGCCGCTCTGTTCTGAGGTTGAGCCGGCTTAAAGACGCTAAGAATCCCCTTTACTAGGAGATTCTTGATTCGTTATCGAGAAGTCAGTGAGGTTAGATGCCGCCTGAATTCTCGAAACCTAGTCCGCGCAGTCTATCGCCTACGGAGCAACTTCAAGAACTGCCGTCACTACGGTTCCATCGAAATCCACTCGAATTCTTCGGATGCCGTCACGCACATCTACGTAAGTTAGACGATTCAGCTCGATGCTGGTAGTAGCCAGCGTAGATCCAGGCTGTGTGACCGTGTAAGTGATCGCAATGGAATCGTCCAAATCGTGTTGGCGATCTCCAGCTACAGTTTTGGACTGTGTTGCCATGAACCGATTGGCGCTTGTTTGAGAGGTTCCAGATTCGTGGATGAAGACTTCCGGTCCAGTGAGGGCTGAGTACACGCCAAGGTAAGGCACCCTTACCTGCTGTGGCTCATTGCCGCCGCCAAAGCATGCCAAAAGGGTTAAGGCAGAAGCACCGAGTCCGAGACGGGCCATTGATCGCAAAGGTAGTTTCAATAAATTCTCCTACCTTCCACCTTACAGGCAATTTAATAAAAACCACTACTAAACCAGAACTTCTGCATTCTTTTGCGATTATTGTCACTAAAAGGCGTGGAACTCCAGGTTAGGTTCCGTAAAAACCGTACAACCCTTGTGGATTATTGAATGGAAGCTTCTTGGCCCCCATCTCTTGTCGCAGTATCTCTGCAAGTGCGACTCGGTAGTCGTTTGTGACCTTCATATCCCCAACTTCATCAAGGTTTTTAGGATCAAGACCCGGCCACGTTCCGTAAACTTTGCCGCCTTTGACCTTGCCACCGATGGCAAAAAAGACGCTGGCTCGACCGTGGTCGGTGCCGAGTCCGTTGTTCTCTCCAAGCCGTCGACCAAATTCGGTCATGACCACAACGGTGACGTTGTCGAGCTTTTTGCCGAGGTCTTTGGTGAATGCGCCAATCGCTTGTGACAACTCGGTCATAAGCAGCGGTTGCCACCCAATATCCGCTCCTTGGGCGACGTGGGTGTCCCAAACGCCGTGATCCAAACAGGCGACTTCCAGCCCGAGCCCTGCCCGAATCAACGTGGCGACCTCTTTAAGGCCCTTGCCCAGCCCGGTGTCGGGATAGGTCACTCCGTTCTCCGGTTGAGCCGTCTTAAAGTCGATGGATTCCAGGCGATCCAGCAATTCGAAGGTCGTCCCACCCGCAAGACTCATCTCGTCTGAACCCTGACCGTACATCTTGCGAAGTTCCTTCTGCAGGTCTTCGGGAAGGTCTAACTTGAATTCAGCCATCGATGCGATGCTGATCGCCTGAGGGGCACCTCGAAGCATGTCTGGAAGGGTGTCTCCCCAGGCGACAGCTTGTAGAGGGTTCGGCTTATCTAGCGCGCGATCTTCGGTGAGCCATCTGCCCAGCCATCCGCTCGCTACAGGCTCGGCGGGGTTCCACTGACCGCGTTCCATGGTCGCCATCGCTTCAAAGTGAGAACGAGAACCATCGCCAGAACCACACGCATGAAGAAGACCTAATCGGCCGTCTTCGTAAAGCTTGTGGAAGTCTGCAAGGGCAGGGTGGAAACCGAACCGATCATCGATTTTGAGCACCTTTCGAGCGGCTGCGGCGCCTTTATCCTTCGGTCCGAACATGCGAAGGTTGGGGCGGGCACGGTGGTAGTGGTCGTCCTCATAAGGCACCACCATGTTCAGGCCGTCGGCGCCTCCACGAAGGAAGACCACCACAAGGGTGTGATCGTTCTTCTCGCCTTTTTGCTTCTCCTCCGATATCTTCACTTGGGCAAGGGCCGACTTGTTGGCCATCCAAGAAACGAGCCCCAAGGATGCGGTCGCAAGGAGCCCTCGGCGAGTGCTGCTGAAAGAAGCAGTTCTCTCTCGGCGAGCTTCCTCTGCCTGATGAAAGTCTTCGCAGACCTGGTCTTTAGAAATGCGATCTAGATCCATTGGAACTCCGGAGCTGAGAGATAAGCGGCCAAGCGAACTTCGGGCTTGGCTGAAGCAAGAAAGTCGGTCGGAAGCGTAAGGTCGGCAAGATGAACGTTCGTTCCTCGAATCGCATCGGAGGCAAGCGCGTGGGCGAACTTCCAGCGAGGCACCATCGATCCCGCCCAAGATCGAGCATCTATGGGATAGCCGTCTGGCATCGGCCACTCGTACATGGCTTGTCCCATCGATCGGAGATGCTCTTGCAGAGGTCCATCGCCCGCGGTTTGGGCGTTTGCTCGGCGCAGAGAGGCAACGAGGAACTCGAACGGTCTACGCACTCGAGGCGGACCACTGACGAGAAAGTCACTCTCCAGGATCGGGCGGATAGTGGCCCGGATATCGCCTTTGGATTTTAGGTAGCTCGCTGCCACTTGCTTTTCCAAAGCCTCGTCTCGACCGCCTGCGAACCAAGCGACCAGCTTTCGGGCGAGGTGTCGGGCAGTTGCGGGGTGAGCGGCAAGGATGTCGTACACGCCACCGGGGTGATCACGGTGTTCGTCGGTCGAGCCGACCACGTCCTCAAGTCCAAATCCGGCCGGGATCTTCTTGCCCAGCACAAGCTTTTCGCCTTGATCGTGCTTTTCGATTTCAAAACGAAACTCGCCTTTCGGTCGGAAGTGTCGGGTCTCGACCATCCAACCACTGAAGCACCGAGCGACCTCTTGAATGTCCTTCTGGGTGTAGCCACCATCGACGCCGAGCGTGTGGAGCTCCAGGATTTCGCGGGCGAAGTTCTCATTAGGCTTCCCTTTCTCATTTCTGTCTGAGTCCAGGTAGGTGATCATCGACACGCTTTCGGACACGCTCGCGAGCAGATCTCGGAAGTTGCCCATTGCGTGCTTGCGGACACTATCTTGCTCTTGCCGCCCCTTGTAAAACGCTCCATCGCCCTTTAGAGCAAAGACGTTGAAGTGATTGCTCCAGAAGTCGACCATGCGTTCCTGGAGTTGGTTGGTCGAATAGGTGGCGCGAACAATCGCGGCGGCTTGAAGTTGGTCGACAACCCGGGCTTTCGGGAGATCGAACAGCTCCACCGACTCCATCCGCAACACATCGAACTTGTGAAGCATTGCGGTAAGGGCGATCGGCTCCTCCTCGTTCGCGGCCAACAATCGCTTGATGGTCGCCTCCTTTCCTTCCTCGCGATAGCGCTTGAGGTCGGCGTCGGTGGATCCGAAGGAAGTCCGGTCGAGGAAGGCGATTTCCGGCGAGCGTTTGAGCTCGGGCAGTTCCACCTCTCGCCGTGGAGCCACCATGCGAGCGGTGACCGCTCCACAGCCAGAGAGGGCATTGCCGAGACCGATCGCGGCACCGATCCCTAAACCAGATTGAAGGACTTTTCTGCGAGAGACTTCCATTGAATCCACCACCTTAAGAACCAGCGATCAGAGCGACGATTCGACGATTCCCGCAGGAACAGATCGCGGGCTCTTGAGAGCTACCGTGCCTGCTCCAAGAGCGGTGATGAGCACCAGCGGAGCAAAGGCCAGCCATCCGAGAACGGGAAGGATTCCGGCGACAACCATGAACCCGGCACCGCGGAGGATCGCCTCGTAGTCGCTGAGCGGCTTCGAAGACATTTCCTGAATGCGCGTTCCGATGGTGCGCGAGATCGCCCCTGCGCCGAACGTCGCCACTGCCAACAGGAATAGAAGCAGCGGTAAGCCAACAAGTTTGCCGAGAGCGTTGGGGCCCGCAACCATGAAGAAGCTAACGACCAACAGAACGAGCATGAGCACACCGCGGAAGAAAGTCTTCTTGGGCGTCTCCATCAGGCTGTCGGTGGCTCGCTTCACGCGGCCGGGGAACAACAACGCCATTGCGATGATGAGGGACCATGCGGAAAGGGCCAGACCGAGAAAGATCGAAACGATTGAAAAGACGTCGCCAATAGCTACCATTTGAGTTACCTCTGCGTTGATTCTCTAACGAGAACTGCGTACACCGTTAGACATCGGTTGGCAGTCGAACTAAATATGAGTCCTTAGACCCGTTTCTACAGCCCCGAGGGAACAGATTTGCGCTTTCTGACGATCAATTGCCTCCCTTATCGGTGACCTACCGGGTGACCCGTCCGCTCGGCAACAATTCTAAAGAGGGGCTCTTCCAAGCCCAAGAGAGGCGTAGGAAATGGTCATGGAAGCGCAGGATCAGGGCACGAGCGTTCACCTTCGAAGCACTTCTGCAGGTACCTGCCCCATTCCCCGCAAGCAACGCTCGTTGATTGCACGCGCTCTCTACGCGGGATTTGGTCTTCTCTGTGTCGGGGTGGGCTTTATCGGCTTGGTCACGCCCGGTCTTCCCGGATTCGTCTTCTTCATCATCGCGCTGTGGGCGTTCCAGAACTCTAGCGAAAAGCTTGAAACCTGGTTGTTAAACAACCGATTTGTGGGGGCTCAACTGCGAGACTGGCAAGAAAACAAGAGCATGACCATGCGAGCGAAAGTGCTCTCGATCGGCACGATCTGGCTTGCCGTCGGCTTCACGATTTATTCGATTTCGAAGAAGCCGCCGATTCTGCTGCCGAAGACTTGGGGATCGCTCGCTTCGATGGAAGTCCCAAAAGCGGTTCCGCTATCGCTCCTTCTCATCACCATTCTTTGGCTGACCTGGTACCTAGCGAGTCGCCCCACCAAACAACGCGCCTAAGCGCCTGTTCGGCAGGGCATTTGGAGACTTACTTGCCTGCCCGTTCTACTTGCCTGCCCGTAGTAGGGCATTGAAAAGGATCTTGAATGCACCGTGGGTTTGGCCTCGGAAGTTGATCTCCGGTCCGCAAACCAGAACCGATCCCTTGCCCCATTTGACGTCGGCAATGCTCGTGAGACCCTTCAAGCGATCTTGCCCCCACGCCCAACCGGATCGGAGCGGCTTATCCGTATCGAACATCGCGACGATGGAAACCGGAGCATCGGCGGCGACATGGAACGCGGGACTGGAATCGAACATCACGTCCAACCGCTCTTCGAGTCCCTTGGTTAGGTCGGTTCGGTTCAGTTTGACTTGAAGAATCGAACCCGGAATGTAGAACTTGGTGTTCGCAATCGGTCGCATCCGACCGTTATCGTCCGCTTCCACGAGTGCGTTCTTTACGGGCAGGCTCAACCTCTCGGCTATTGCCGAAGAGCTCGATCCGATGGCAACCACATGACCACCCGCCTTCACAAACTCATCGAGGGCTTTGGCCTCCTCGTTCCCAAGACTGCCCCAGCGTCCCTTGTACTTCGCATCTACGGTGGGATCGTCGTCGATGGGGTTTCGAGGCGTGTTGTCGCCGATAGGATCGCGGGCGCCAAGGGCACCATCCGGCAGGACGATGACATCAAAGTTCGCCTTTAGATTTTCCGCGGTGAACTGGGGCGGGAAGACAACCTTGTAGTCGAAGCCGAAGTTATCGAACAGCCATCGCATCCAACCGGAGGGCATGGATCCGCCGAATCGGTCCCAAAGACCAATTCTCGGCATTCGGTGCTTGGGTGCATCGGCTTGTGCAGGCTCACGACGGGACCACCAGTGCCCAAAGGGCGACTCCCATCGGAGAGTTGCGAGTTCGGTTTCTTGGCCGGAAATCTCGAAGCCGTCTTCCGACCTGGTCACGGTGAGTCCGGCCTTCAGGGCCAGGTTAGCGGTTCGGAAGGAATCGTTGTCGGTGATCGGCAAGAAGAATCGCGCGCCCTTCTTCTCGGCAACCTCCACTCTGTCCACGGCCGACTTCACGACCTTGGCCGCGACCGATGGGGACTCGAAGAGGCGGTCGAACTTGACGCCCATCGAGAAGGCGGGGGTGTAGCCCGCGCTGTCGTAAGGGGCGATTGGAGGTCCACCGGGATATCGAAAATCGTTCGGATAATCCTGCGGCTCGAACATATCCAAGATGTGCGGTCGATACGCCTGATCGCACTTAATGATGTACGCCCCTTTCTTGATGCTGCCCTTGGTCTCTTCGGCTATTGAAACCTCGACTCCAGCCCGAAGAAGGTTCTCCACGAATCGCTGAGCCGCTCCGAGGTTGGGCTGATCGGGATGGACAACGTACGCCCGAGCATCGCGAAGAGTTGGGTCCTCTAGCGCCTTCTCACCGAGTTCTTTGATGCGAGAGGGGTAACGCGTCCAGTTGTCTTTGCCACCGCGCTCGATGGAGTTCTTTGCGGCCCGATAGACGGCGTAAAGGAGTCGTTCTCGGTAGCGAGAGGCGTAGTCCAGAATCGCCATGTTCGCGGAAACTTCGTACTCCAGGCTGTCGCGCATCTTCCATAGTCGAGCGGTTTCTGGCTTGGGAAGATCGATGGACGGCACCTGTCTTTCGGGGAGGAATCGAAGCGGGCTCGGGGTGGGTGTGCCGAACGTCTCGGTGAGGATGCCCACCATGTTGTGGAAATAGGTGGTGGTTCGCACGCCGCCGTTCCACCACGAGTTGAACGACGCGCCGTCTCGCATGACGGTTCCACCCTTCCCTTCAGAGATCAACCGGTGATGCATGTGCATTCCCACCAAATCGGTTGCGTTCTGTGTAAGAGGGTCTACGTGATAGTTGTACGGATTGCGGAACGGAGGGATGAACATGACCGTTCCCTGCGGCGCGGTTTGGTGGTGGTTGTACAGCACCTGCGGGAACCATGTTTCGTACAAGATTCGGTTCATGTTCCTAGACTCGGCTAGGTTCATTTGGAAGAGGTCTCGGTTGTTATCGTGTCCGGCGTACTTCTGGTAGAGCTCAGGGATGTTCGCCAGGGATCGCTTTTGCGGATCTTTGGTCCGCATGTACCAATTGGAGACTAGATCCATGCCGTCTGGGTTGGCGTGGACCAACAGGATCATCACGTCCTTCAGGATTCGCTTGGTGTCGTCATCGTTGCCCGAAACGAGTCGGTAGGCGGTTTCGATGAGTTGTTGAGCGCCGAGGGTTTCGTTCGCGTGAAGACCACCATCGATCCAGATGACGGTCTTCGATTTCTTGGCGAGTTTCCAGAACTCCTCATCGGTGGCGATATCCTTTGCCTTGGAAATGCGCTCCGCAGTTTTGCGAATCGACTCTGCGTTGCGAATGTTGCTCGGGTCGGAAATGAGCGCCATGTACTGATCGCGACCCTCTTCGGTTTTGCCGATCGACATCAGTTTGATTCGGCCACTTTCCTTCTGGAGGGTTTTCCAGTAGTCGACCAGTTGCGCGTAATTCGCTAGGTGATAGTCCTGGCAGATATCGAACCCGAAGAACTCTTTCGGCGTGGTGACGTCTGCTTGCGAAGCCGCAACCAAACAAACAGCTGCGCTTAGAACGATCAATCGACCGTGTGACGATGGCATACGCCATTCTAGCGAAAAATCCGGCTATGCGGATGGTCTTCCTACCGGGGTGAGTTATGCTTGGCGCATGAAGCAACGGAGTTTCGGCAAGCACGACGTTTCCGTCTCGGAAATTGGGTTTGGTGCGTGGGCGATCGGCGGAAGTTGGGGACCTCAGGCGGAAGAGGATTCGGTTGCCGCACTTGAGAAGTCGCTGGGCTTGGGCCTGAACTTCATTGATACCGCTGCAGGTTATGGCGGTGGTAAAAGCGAGCGAATCATCGGCGAAGTCCTTCGCAGCATCGGCCGAACCGACGTTTTCGTGGCGACCAAGACTCCCCCGGCACCGGGTCCCTGGCCACCGAGCCCCTACTGCAAGGCGGATGATCGCTATTCGATGGATTATCTGCGTTCCAACCTGGAAGAGCGGCTCAAGTTTTTGGGTACGGACAAGGTGGATCTGCTGCAGCTTCACACCTGGACGCGAGCCTGGAACAGAAACCCGGTTCCGTTTGAGCGGCTTCGACAGCTCCAATCCGAGGGTCTCATCGGATTGATCGGGATCAGTACCCCGGAGCACGACCAGAACTCGGTGATCGATCTGATGCGCGGTGGATGGGTGGATTCGGTCCAAGTTATCTACAACATCTTTGAGCAAGAACCCGCCGCCGAGCTGTTAGATGTAGCCGCTGAAACGGGCACGGGCATCATCGTGCGGGTGGTGTTCGATGAGGGCGTTCTAACGGGCAAGTTCACCAAGGAGACCACGTTCGCCGAGGGCGATTTCCGAAACGGATACTTCGCAGGCGATCGACTTGGACGCGCGATCGACCGCGTGGATGCGATCAAGAAAACGGTTCATGAGCATCTTGGGAAGTCCGATGCAGCTACGATGGCATCGGTCGCGATTCGGTTTGCGCTAGCTCACCCGGCAGTTTCCGTTGTGATCCCAGGAATCAGAAACGTTTCACAGGCAGAAGCGAACTGTTCGGTGAGCGACGAAGCTCCTCTGAGCCAAGAACTGCTTTTGGCTTTGCGTGAACATCGATGGAACCGCGCCTTCTGGTACGGCGGTAAGTAGCCCTTATTGGATCTCGCCCCGGGCGACTTGCTCGAAAACGTGCATCATTTTCTCGTCAAAGGCGACGAGGATGACCTTTTCGACCAGGGTGCCTTTTTCGGCGATTTGCGCGAGAGTTTCAAAGGCAACCAGCGCGGCCTTGTCCGACGGGTATCCAAAACGCCCCGTGCTGATGGCGGGAAAAGCGACCGTCTTTGCTCCTACCTCTTCTGCCCGTTTGATGGACTCTCGGTAGCAACTTGCAAGACCGTCCGACTCGAACTTGTTTCCTCCCTGCCAGACGGGCCCAACGGTGTGAATCACGTACTTCGCGGGAAGGTTGTAGCCCTTCGTTACTTTCGCATGACCGGTGCGACAGCCTCGAAGTCGAGCGCATTCCAGGAGTAATCCCGGCCCCGCCGCACGGTGGATCGCTCCATCCACCCCACCTCCACCCAGCAAGCTGGAGTTCGCGGCATTGACGATTGCATCAACCTCCAGTTTGGTGATGTCGGCAATTCGGCAGGTGATTTCCATGTGCGCTTCCCTGTCCCCTCAGCCAACAATGGGATGAGGTTGGGACTTATCGCTAGTAATTTACGACTGATTTTAGATTTGTGCAATTTTTCTCTGTAATATGTTAAGTCGCGTGGCTGATTCATCGGTGTATCCGATCTTGCCCGCTCGTCAAGGTTGACGCTTATGAGTATTGAAATCGCTCTTGCTATTGCCCTTACCGGGGGTCAAGGCGCCCCTAACGGACTGCCGTTTGTTAGTCCTATGTTTGGAGACCACATGGTGCTTCAGCGAGACAAGAAGAACGTCATTTGGGGTTGGTCTAACCCGGGTGATGAGGTCACTGTTTCACTCGGCGGAAAATCGGCCTCCACCAAAGCAGGTCCGGATGGCAAGTGGACGGTGAAAATCGATCCCCCCAAAGTGGGTGGACCCTACGAACTCACCATTGAAGGCGATCGAAAGGTGATCTTTAAGGACGTTCTTGTAGGCGATGTCTGGATTTGCTCGGGGCAGTCCAACATGGAGATGGGTTTACAAGAAACGGATAACGGTCCCGCCGTGATGAAGGCGGCGAATCATCCGAATATCCGACTCTTTCTCATCAAACAGAACGTTTCTTACACTCCCGCTCCGCTTGCAGATGCCAAATGGGCGGTCTGTTCTGCAGACACGATCGGTCAAGGCGGTTGGGGTGGTTTTTCGGCGGTTGGATACTACTTTGGTCGAATGCTGAACCGCGAACTTGGCGTTCCGGTCGGACTCGTTCAGGCGGCATGGGGAGGCACGGCGGCTGAGGCTTGGGCTTCGGAGAGCGGTCTGCAAACCTTAAAGGACTTCGATAGCATCCTCGCGAAGATCCAAAAAGATCGCGCTGACGGATCACCCGCATCTGGAACTCTTGCCGATCTTTGGATCAAGGAGAAGGTCAGCTCGACCAACGTTGCGAGCCCCACCCTGGATGATTCCGCCTGGGTTGAAACCACGATTCCCAACTCTTTCAAAGAGGTGAATCCACAACAACACCCAGGGCTGGTCGCCTTCCGCAAAACGGTACGGTTGACGTTGATTCCTGACGGCGAAACCTTCGTTCGGATTGGCGGTCTGCCAAACGCGAACTGGACCTACCAGCATTACACCTTTGTGAACGGCGTCCGAGTTGGTGCGGCGGGAACTTGGGATGCATGGCATCGGGTGCCAAATTCTCTTTTGAAGGTCGGCGACAACCAGATCACCATTCTGGTGAATGACGATGCCGGAACGGTTGGTTTCAAGCCATCCACTTTTCACCTTCGAATGGGCGATTCCTCTGAGTTGTCCATTGCGGGAAGTTGGAAGTCGAAGTTCCTAGTGGACTCGGTCGCCACAAAGGATCGACCGAAGGACTATTCGCCCGCACCGAACCTGCCGGGAGTGCTTTACAACGGCATGCTTGCTCCCACGTTCCCAATGGCCATTCGCGGTGCCATTTGGTATCAGGGGGAGACCAACGCGGGTCGAGGGTATCAGTACAGAAAACTCCTTCCCCAAATGATCGCGGACTGGCGAAAAGCGTACGGTCAGGGAGACTTTCCTTTCTATATTGTTAGCCTTGCGGCGTTTGGTCAGCCGGTACAGCAGCCCGGAGAAGATGGTTGGGCGGAACTTCGCGAGGCTCAGTACCTCACCGCGAAGAACGTGAAGAACTCCGGCCTTGCGATTACCACGGATGTGGGTGACGCGACGGACATTCACCCGAAGAATAAGAAAGCGGTAGGAGAACGACTAGCGCTTGTTGCTCTTGCCAAGGAGTTCAAGAAATCTGTGGAGTACTCAGGGCCTGAATATTCGGGCATGAAGGTCCAAGGCGCGAAAGTTCAGCTCTCGTTCAAGCACACCGAAGGTGGACTCGTTGCGAAGACCAAGGACAACCTCGGGTTCCAGATTGCGGGTGCAGACAAGGTCTGGCACTGGGCAAGCGCCGAGATCAAGGGAGATACGGTCGAGGTGTGGTCGGACAAGGTCGCCGCACCGATGGCGGTTCGTTACGCTTGGGCGGGTTATCCCAAAGCGGGACTCTTCAACGGCGTTGGACTCCCGGCGATTCCGTTCCGCACCGACGACTGGCCGGGTGTCTCGATCAACAATAAGTAAGTTACAAGGGGCATCTTCACGAAGCCCCGAGGCACAAAAAAGCCCCGCCGCTTGGTGGGGCTTTCTCCAGGGGCAATGAAGGCAAACCCTGCAACCTTATTGAGCACTTAGTCGACGGAAATCGATCTACCTACCGACCAACCTTGGCGTCTTTACGGCGGACAAGCTGCCCGTATACGGTGTCCGAGGGTATCGTCGCCCTCAGCTTCGTGAACCTAGCACGTGTGGCAGGATCCGGTGAGTTCTTCGACAGATTTGACCAAATAATCCAACGATAACCTAGGTCATTCTCAACCGACATTTTTTCCAGTTTCTTTGAAAGAGCTTCGGTCGGCTTGGTCTGAAAAGCCCATAATCTCTCCCAAAAACCATCTGGCCTCGTCTTGAGACTCTGTTTTATGAGCGCTTTCCCAAGCTTTACAGAGCTTGTGTCACCAATCACTTCATGATACTCAACTTCAATGACTCCGCCCTCTTTGGTGCGGACCTTCTCCCTCTTGAGCACCTTAGTGTTGTCCGGTGGCACCACCAGGTTAGCAACACTGACAAGCCACCAGCCCCAGAGACATTTCAAATCCGGATACTTTCTTATCTCCTTTGAGGCCTCTAAGTAAACGAACTGGTGCGCCCTTCTAAATTTTGCGTTGTTTGAATCCAACTGGTAGAGAAGCAAGCTGCCGTAGATCGTCGCTTCCAATCCTTCTCTGTTGCTATAGTTCTTCAAGTTATACAGATCGCGCTCCAGTGCCTGAAAGTCTGATTGCCGGACGATCTCCGTTAAGGATCGATCAGCAACCGAGATGGAGGTCAAAAGACCAATGACTGACAATAAAGCACCTTTCATACTGGTATTAAACGTTTTCAGATACATTGTTCCCTTCTTTCTGTAGATGATTGCGGAAGATAGAACGGCTTCAGTTAACCCCTTCGGTAACGCCTGAAATGAATTTGGAGTAGCCATTATTCTTTCGTTCACACACTCGCACTTGGAGAAACTATAGAGCAAAGTGAATCCATTTCGCGCGTTGCTGCAAACCTTTTAATTAATTTTCATTCTTTGAAATCTCTGCATCCTGTCTTCATGTGACAGTCAGATTTCTCATTTTTAAGATCAATTCCGAGTGAGACTTTCGGAGTAGACCAATTCCGGCGGATTCTTTACCTAACCTTTGGTTACAAAAAAGCCCCGCCGATTGGCGGGGCTTTTTCGTTTCTTCTCAGAAGGAGACTTACTGTCCGGCAGGCGCGTTGGTCTGCGGAGTGCTCATTGACTTCTGCCCACTTCCGTTTCGTTCCAGGAAGCCTTTTCGCATAGCCTTCTCTTGCGGAGAGATGTTAGGATCGTCTTCGATTTTCTTGATTTGCTCTGCAATCTGGTCCTGGCTCAGGGGTTTCGGGTTTTGCTGACCAACATCAGTTGGCTGGCAACCCACCACCGCAAAAGCAGCGAGGCAGATGACGATAAGCGTAAGGTTCTTCATTGAGGTTATGTCTTAGTACCAGGTCCAAGAAGGTCGGATCGCTTCTGGGATGAGGATGTTTCGGAGCCAGCTAACTTGCGAAGAAGCTGCCGGTCCGATGCCTGCCGATCGGCTCATCGACTTCGCGTGACCGTCGAAGTAGACGAACGGAGAGGTCAGCATGTAGCGGTATCGGGGGAACATGGAGCAGAACTCCCAGGTATCGCCACCGTTAAAGCCACCGTCGCAGTCTCGACCGTTGAATCGGACGTCTCCCTCAAGCTCTTGAGCCGTCAGGGTTTGTCGGTTGAAGTTTTGAACGTCCCATGCCCATCGCCAGGTGGAGAACTGAAGGAATGCCCAGTCGCCGCCGGAGTTACCGCGCTCGATGATCGCGACCTTGTCGGCGATGTTGTCGAACTGGGTTTGGCTGAAGGTTCGGAAGTCGGCTCGGTAGGTCGGGTCCGCGTTTACGTTACAACCATTCCACGGCACGTTCGGAGCGTCCATGAAGACGTCTTGGTGAACAGCGTAGCTGGAGCCGTCTTGCGGTCGTCCGCCCGGCGAGAGGAAGATTCCGGTGTCGTAGCCGCCGGAGAGGTTCCAAGGTCGGGTAGCGCCTGCACCGTTCTTGATGTACGGGAGGATCGCGTCTTGCCACTTGATCTGCTGACCGCAAGGATCGCCGGTACCTGGGTGCCGAACGTAGACCTGCAGGGCCGGGAAGTAGTCGTCGTTGTCAGCGGTGTAGATCATCATGCCCGTGCCGATGTTCTTCATGTTGCTGAGCGACTGGGTCTTCTTTGCTGCAGCCTTAGCTTGAGCGAAGACAGGGAAGAGGATAGCTGCGAGAATCGCAATAATTGCAATAACGACAAGGAGCTCAATGAGCGTAAATGCTTTTCGGTTCATGATTCCAGTTTCTTCATCGAAACCGCCGCTTTCAGATGAATCGCGGCTTGATCAGGGAGACTCGTTCCAATCGGTGAGTCTCAAAACGACATGATGATTTCTCGAACAAGAAACATGCCGTTCAACCGCCTTTCGCAAAGAATTCTCAAAATGGAAACCACTTCGAGGGAATCTTCCCTGGAGGACTCTGACACGGCTGTGTGTCTCGCTCAGAAAGGATGATAACACGATACATCTAAATTCCGACACATTTTTTTGACAGATTTTCGTAAAAGCAGTTGAATCTGAGAACCGTTTCGGAGTGCCAAACTATTGCAGGTATCGAACGCGAGTGGCCCAGAACCACAAAATCAACTCCCTATTTGGGCCGTTGAAAGTGGCTCGGGACCCAGAGAATTTGTGATTTTGAACCTAAATCGGTGCTTTTCGGCCACGTAGCCGATCTCCGGTCGATGTCCGGTCGATGTTGGGCAACAATCGAGCCGACATCAGGATTGATGTGAAAATCAACCACAAAGTTGATACAACGATCAATCAGAATTCTTGCCAACTTTCTCTGTTTTTGAGAAGCCGCGTCTATCAGGACCTAGGCGGCTTGGGCAAGCGACTCTCCGTAGAGATACTCCAGCATCTCTAGGCAGGAGGAATCAAAGGCCGTGCCCTCGTCCCTTCGCATGATCGCCAATGCCTCCTGCGCGGGCATCGCGTCCCGATAAGGTCGCTTGGCGGTGAGCGCATCAAAAACGTCGGCGACGGTGAGAACGCGCGCATCGAGGCTGAGTTGTTCACCGCCCAGCCCTCGCCAATAACCTTTGCCATCCAGTCGCTCGTGGTGGGAGCTTGCCAACTCGGCGATGTTCTCGAAGGTAGGGATCGGCCGCAGAATCGCATCGGAGAACCTGGGGTGGGCCCGCACCCGCGCAAACTCTTGGTCGTCCAGCTTCCCTGGCTTCTCTAGAATCGTGGTCGGAACGCCCAGTTTCCCAATGTCGTGCAGTAGTCCCGCCCGGCGCAGGGTCTTCAAACGATCCTTGTTAAACCCAAAACAGCCACCCACGGCGACGGCATAGGTTGTCACGCGAGTGGAATGCTCGGAGGTGAAGGACGATTTGGCGTCAATGATCATGGCAAACGCCTCGCAGATGGAATCAATGTCGGTTTCGACAGCCGATTCTGCCTGCAGGAGGTCGGCACAGTCGGAAAGATCGCACTCGGTTTGTCCTAGCCAGAACTCTTGATCGTGTTCGAACTTGCGCATCGCCGAACAAAGTTCGGGGTTGAACCACTTCCCTTCCCGATCCCTCAGCATTTCGTAGGCGTCATGGGTCCCAAAGGCAACTTGGAAGACTTCGAAGGTCTGGCCAAGGCATAAGATCTGAGCGAGAAGCGGGATATCGTAACCCTTCAGACCGTAAGGAGCGCCCTTCCCATCCCAGTGCTCGTCCAGATACTTCACCGCATCGGCTACTTCGGAATCAAAACCAAGCCTCCGCGCAATTTCTGCTCCACGGGTGCAGCGCGCTTCGGTCACTTCGTTCATTACCTTTCCAGGAGGCCCCACGTTTGCGGCTAGCCGCCTGAGCCTTGCTCCGATGGTGTTTCCCATCTCGGTGTACTGAAGCGCAAACTTCACCGACTCCAGAGGGTTGGTCCAATCGACCAGCTTCACCGCCTTCTTGGAGAGATGCTCGTCTCCGCCGAACATTTTTGCGATGCGCACCGCGTTGTTGGAGCAACCGGAGTCTTTTAGAACCGCCGCAAAGTAGAGCGTGCTGAGGCTATCTGCTTCAAGCCCGAACTCTTGTCCTAGGCGAAGGCAGATGCGTGCCGTTCGCAGGGCGTGCCCTTCCGGCTGACCTTCCACTAAGTCGAGTGCGTGGCTCAACGCGCCGAGAATCTCGGCCTTTGAAGGCTGACGGTCCATCCCAAAAATTGTCGGGTTGAGTAGGGTGAATATTCATGACCATTTTGGTTTGGTTATCTGGCACTTGATAACGGAGCTTTACCGGAAATGGGTGGTTGGATAAGATCGTATCCATGGCGTTTCCGCTGCCACTCGCCCTTTTCTTGGTGACGATCGCTCCCCAGGCACAGATCGGTCCGGTCAGGGATTACGTCAACTTAAACGGCACGTGGGAAGTGGGAACAGGCCCTCTCACTGCATCCAGTGCCACCGAGTATCGGTCCAAGGTTGCCGTACCCGGACTCGTCGACTTAGCTCAACCAAAGCTCTCGGAGGATGTAAAGGCTTACTTCTACCGTCGAACGTTCACACTGCCCGATCTGAGACCCGTCAATCGGCTGCGTATTCGTAAAGCCATGTACTCAAAGTCGGTTTTTGTGAACGGTCGGGCAGTCGGGAGCCACGAGGGGAACTTCACTCGGAGCGAATATGACATCACGCCGTTTCTGAAACCTCCAGGGCAAGCTAACGAGATCGTCGTTCGACTTGGCAGAAAAGAAGATCTCCCGAAGAGCGCCCTTGGAGGCAACGACTACGAAAAAACCAAATACATTCCAGGGATTTACGACGATGTCGAAATCGTGCGGTCGGACAATCCATCCGTGGCGTGGATTCAAGTGAGACCCATGCCGGCTGAGAAAAAAGTCGGCGTCCTTGCTTTGGTGCGAGGGAAAGGAGCAACGGCAGATGGTCTGAAGATCGACGTGAGGCTCACCGATCTCTCTGGGAAGGTGCTGGCGAAAGTCTCTGGGCCGCCTGTTGCATCGCAAGAGCCGTCCAAGTCAGAGTCGACCTTCTACGTAGAACTGGATGGAAGCTCTCTTCAAGAGTGGAGTCCCGAAAACCCCCAGCTGTATCGCATAGAAGTTGAAACACCGGGAGACGCCGAGGAGACTACTTTCGGTCAACGTTCGTTCGATTTTCCAAAGCCGTCCGGCGCTTCGACTCTGAACGGGAAGGTCTATCCGCTGAGAGGCACGAACGTTTGCATACACCGGTTCTTCGAAGACAACCAACGGGCAGGTCTTCCTTGGCAGGAATCCTGGGTTCGGAAGATGTTCCGCCAGTTCAAATCCATGGGGTGGAACGCGGTTCGGTTTAGCTTAGGTTTTCCGCCAGAGTTGTGGTACCGAATCGCGGACGAGGAAGGCATCTTGGTGCAAGACGAGTTTCCGATCTGGCAGATCGTCGATTTCCCGAAGGAAATAGAAGTGGCGACTTTGGCCACCCAGTATGCCGAGTGGATGACTGAGCGCTGGAACCACCCGAGCGTCGTGATCTGGGACGGCTCGAACGAGACACCGTACGTTTCAACGACAGGATATGCGATTCAGGCGGTGCGAAAGTTTGATCTAAGCAATCGACCTTGGGAGAACGGATCGAGCGGGATTCCGGGTGATGACTTCCACCCCTGGGAATGTCACCCCTACCTTGTGACCGAGAAGCCCACCTACACCATGCAGGACATGAACGATCGACTGAGTAGGCCACCGTTACCCATGAATGGCTTGCCAATCGACATTGAACCGTATGTCAAGGGACACCCAAGATTCGTCAATGAATTCGATTGGCTTTGGCTCAACCGGGACGGCACTTGTGTCGAGGCAACCCAGAGCATTTATGACCGGTTCTTGGGACCGGGTCATTCCGTTGAGGACAGATACTTTATGCGTGCGGTGCAAACAGCCGCGAAAACAGAACTATGGCGGTTTAACGAGACAACCGTGAAGACAGGGGTTCTTCAGTTCTGCGCCCTGGGTTACACCAGAGGGAAGGGCAAAGGGATCACCAGCGACTTTTGGCAGGAACCGATCTCTGAGCTTAAGATGGATCCCTTCTTCCGTAAGTTTGTTGGAGACGCAAACAGCCGGGTTGGACTTATCATCACAAAGTGGTGGGAGAACGGTCCAGCGGTGGCGCCGGGATCCGTGCTCACGATTCCGATTCGAGTGAAGAACGATTCGGAAAAGAGCTGGAAAGGAACCGTCCGCGTGTCTATCCGATCCGGCGCGAAAACCTACCGAGTAGAGGACTGGAAGAGTCTTTCCGGTAGTGAACGATCGATTGAAGTCCCACCTTACGCGGGTGTCGTGGCCTTTGAGTCGACCCTGACGCTTCCCAGTCAGCCAGGCGAATACTGGATTGTTGCCGAGTATTCAGACGGCCCAAGGGTGGTCCACTGCGTTCGAACAATCACCGTGAAGGCTTAGTCGATTGGAGGGAGTTCACCCTCCAATCTTCTTCTTCTGGTAAGCCTCGATTGCCCGTTCCACTACTTTGCGGTGCCGGCTGTCATCTTGGATGAGATACAGCAACTCTTCGATTTTGTTGGTCGTGATCTCGAAGATACAGAGCGCCATTTCATCGGTCGATTCCTCCCCGTAGGTCACCTTCTTGGGTGGGGAATGCGGGTTCAAGGGGTTGTCCGAGGAGTTGTCGAACCACGCTTCCATCTCCAGCCGAGTTCCGGCGGGCAATTCGATTGGTTGCTTGTAGATCAGCGTGTCTTGCCAATCAAAGTCCCAGTTCTTGATCCACGCGAGGCTTTTCTTCGAACCATCGGGAAGGATGGCTCGGACCTTCATCTCCTTGCCTAGCAGGTGCATGTGCGGTGTGATCGACAAGAACGTGGCGCCGAGAGGAAGGGTGTACGAAGCAGACCGGTGGTATCCCCTTTCCCCGGCCGGAATCTGAATGTCCCAGTTCTCGAGCGCGATTCCACCAACGAACTTGGTCGCGGGTTTCCGAACAAAGTAGATTCCAATCTTGGAACGATCCTTCTCGGGTTTTCCGCTGGGGTGGTAGTGCACCTGTACGACCACGTCGGAGTTATTCGCAAAGTACCTGCCAACTCCATCGGGAAGCCATTCTGGTTGGCCACCGGGCGCCCATCCGCCTAAGCTTCCGCTTGGGAAAAAGCCAGGACCACCAAAACTGCTGTATCCGGGTCCGGGATCTCGTTCGTCGAGTTTTCTCGCCTCACCTTTGTTATCCAAAAACACCAGGGCGTGATGGACAATTTTTGGGTTCCCGGGACGGAACTCAACTGCGCCGACCATGTAATCCTTGCCGAGCGAGGTTGGAATGACAAAATTGCGGAGAATGTCCGGACCTTCCCCGTACAGGTCAAAGGTTTGAGGCACCTCGAGCACGACGTCCGGTTCACCGAGTTTCCAACCATCAGCAAACTTGGGCGGTTTGGGTGCTTTTGTGAGATCGCCACTCGGTGCCCCATTTTTGGCCCAGTCTAGAATGGCCGCCTTCTCTGCAGGCGCCAAGATGCGGGGGTTTACGAAGTCGCCGTGTCCTGGTTCTGCCTTCCAAGGGGGCATCGAACCCTCTTTCACGACGGCGGCGATCATGGGTGCCCACCGCTTGGCATCGGCGTAGGTGAGCAGAGAGAACGGAGCTACTTCACCGGGTCGATGGCAGTTTGCGCAACGCTTATGGAGGACGGGCGCAACGTCTTTCGCGTAAGTTGGGGTCTTCGACCCGCTGCCTTGGCCTAAAGGAGCAGAATTGAGGCTCGGTGTGAACGACAGTCCTAAACCGAGGCAGGCGGCAGAAAGAAAAAGAAGCTTCATTGCGTCTCCTTCTATTGAACACTTGATTGGGGCCTGTGCCTAGATAAACTCTTTGAATGTCCGCCTTAACGGTTTGGTGCAACGTTCCATTTGACAAATATTTGCGAAGACAACTCCAGGAGTCGCTGTACCCCAATACGGTCGTTTGGGCGAACACCGCCGGCGAGAGCAATTTGGTCGCGGGTGAAAGCGATCCAGCGGCGCTCGAGGCCGATGTTCTCTTCGGGCAACCCGCCGTCGAAGACGTTCTCGCCAGCGACCATCTGAAATGGATGCACATCACCAGCGCCGGCTACACGCGCTACGATCGCGAGGACGTGCGGGCCTGGATCAAGTCTCGCAAGATCGTTTTCACGAACAGTTCCAGCGTTTACGACGAGCCCTGCGCAGTGCATCTACTCGCGTTCCTTCTCGCCGAAACTCGCGGTCTCTACAACTGTTTCCGCTCTCAAAGTGAGCAGAAGTGGGACTATGCCGCCCACCGCCCCACGATGAGGGTCCTTGAAGGCGACCGAATCCTCATCGTTGGATTCGGAGCTATTGCCCGAAGATTTGTTGAGCTGCTTCAGCCGTTCGATGTGGAGATCAAGGCCGTTCGAAGGACGGTCGTGGGCGACGAGGGCGTCACGACATACACCATTGATCAACTGGATGACTATCTACCGTGGGCAGACCATGTCGTCAACATTCTTCCAGCGAGCCCAAGCACAGAACACAAGTTTGGGAAGCTGCAGTTTCGGCTCATGCAACCGGGGGCGAGCTTCTACAACGTGGGTCGTGGCGACACCGTGGATCAGGACGCTCTGTTGGAGACCTTGAACAGCGGCAGGTTAAAGACGGCCTATCTAGACGTGACGTCGCCCGAGCCTCTGCCGGAGGACCATCCCCTTTGGACTCAGCCGAATTGCTTCATCACGCCGCACATTGCGGGTGGGGTTCAAAACGAGGATGAGCGCTTGCTTTTGCATTTTGTTTCCAACTTCAAACGCTTTAGCCGGGGATCGAACCCCGTAGACGTCGTTTTTTAATCCAACTTTGGGGGCGGGCGTGATAGCCTATGCGCATGCTCGCCTCGAGTTTGTTTGTCCTCGCTTTGTCTGGAGGATTTTCAGCACCTTTAGCACCTGCTCCCGGTGCCGATAACAGCCTTTCCGCTGCTGAAAAGCGCGACGGATGGCGCCTTCTGTTTGATGGAAAGACCACCAAGGGGTGGCGAAACTTTAAATCCACAACCATCAGCAATGGGTGGCGCATTCAAGACGGTGAGCTTCAGTGCTGGGATCCGCACAATGCGGGCGATATCGTCACGGACGAGAAGTTCGACTGGTTCGAGCTGTCCATCGATTACAAGGTTGCCAAGGGGAGCAACAGCGGGATCATGTTCCGAGTTGCGGATGACGGCGAAGCGACTTGGCACAGCGGACCCGAAGTTCAGATCCTAGACAACGCCGCCTTCAAGCGCGGACAACTAGCGGGTCACTTGTACGAGCTGTACAACACGGAAACCGATGCCACCAAGCCTGCGGAGGAGTGGAACCATCTGGACATTCGCGTAGGGCCGGATTTCTGCGAGACCAAGATGAACGGGGTGTCTTACTACAAGTTTGTCCTGGGAAGTGACGAGTTTAAGGCGCGAGTGGCAAAAAGCAAGTTCTCACAATTCGAGAAGTTTGGTACATTGCCCCGTGGTTCGATCGCCATTCAAGGAGATCACGGAGTGGTAGCGTTCCGCAATATCAAGATTCGACCGCTGAAGGGTGGTCGCTAAGCCGATTCTTCGGCACCAACGAAGAGGTTGCACAGAAAACATGTCTAAAGGAATTTCAAGAAGAGACGTCCTTCGCGGATCGGCGGCGGCAGTCGCTACGGTCGCGATCCCGGGTGCAGCGATGGCTGCCACAGAAGTAGTCGAGCCGGTACTCGCTCCGGATTCGGAAATCAAGCCCACAGGTCGCGGCAAGCTTCGCCTCGGCATCGTCGGATGCGGCGGTAAGGGTTGGAGCGGCATGCAAGGCGCGGCCGAATTCGGCGAGGTTGTCTGCATTGCGGACGTCGATGTCGAAAACCGGATCAAGGCACTGACCGAGCACCCACGAGCTCGCACTTTTGAAGACTATCGAGAGATGTACGACGCCATGCGCGGCAAGATCGACGCCGTGGTCATCAGCACTCCCGATCACCACCACCTTCTCGCTTCCGTTCTTGCAATGAAGCAGGGCATTCACACCTACTGCGAGAAGCCGCTTACCCGATCCATCTGGGAAGCACGACAGATGGCGGAAATCGCCAAGAAGAATCGCGTTGCCACCCAAATGGGCAACCAAAGCACGGCCAGCACGCCGATGCGCAAGATCGCAAAGCTGCTTCGAGACGGTCACTATGGGAAGGTGAAGGAGATTCACCTGTGGACCGACCGAGCCGCTCGATACTGGAAGCAAGGCATCGAGCGACCCGCTGCAGCGCGAACTCCTCGAAAGGTCAACTTTGATCTTTGGCTAGGTCCGAGCCCGGATCGCCCCTACGGCGAGGGATATCACCCGTTCTCCTGGCGCGGTTTCTGGGACTTCGGAACGGGCGCATTGGGCGACATGGGATGCCACATCTTCAACATGGTGTTCATGGCGCTTGACCTTAAGGATCCTCTCGCGGTTACGGCGAAGACGAGCGGTCACAACCGAGACAGCTTCCCGACCTGGGCGGAAGTTCATTACGAATTCCCCAAGAACAAGAATCGCGACGCGGTGGACTTGTTCTGGTACGACGGTGGCAAGAAGCCTCCGCAATCGTTGGTTCCGGATGCCGAGTTCGGCGGAAACGGTGTGGTTGTCGTCTGCGAGAAGGGCACCATTTACTCACCCGACGAGTCCAACACGACGTTCCGCGTGATCGGCAACGACTTCCCTGAAGTCGAAGTTGAAGTATCGCCGGGTCACATGGCGGAATTCGCTCGAGCGGCGATGGAAGGCAAGCAAGCCATGTCCAACTTCCCGCACTACTCGGGTCCGCTTACTGAGACGGTCCTCCTTGGCAACCTCGCCATTTGGGCGGATGGCAAGCGAGTGGAATGGGATGCTCGACGCATGACCACGAAGGGCACGAACGAGTTTGACTCGCTGATTCGCCCGACCTATCGCGAAGGCTGGGGCATCTAACACACCTGTAAGCCTGCAACTGAATTGAGGGGAGCCGAAACGGCTCCCCTCTTTCTGTTTTAGAACTTGCCCGTTTTCAAACGCGATTCGATCTCTCGGAGCAGAGGGGCAAAGGAGGTGAAATCGCTGTTCATCATGATGATGATCGTCGTCGGCTTAGTGATCCCGGTCTGAAGGAACGTGGTGGTGCCAATCCACCCACCGGAGTGGTTCACGGTGACGGTGCCATTCGCCTCTATCACCGCAAGCCCCTTTCCGTAGCCGGTAGTCACTCCCTTGGTAGGCTCCTTTCGAGATGGGGCGGACATAGTTCGCATTTGCTTCCAAGAAGCCGGCTTTAGAATCTTGTTGCCCTGAATCGCTTCGCTCCACGCGAGCAGGTCCTTGGCGGAGGCCATGAGGTGACCATCGCCCGTGGCACTGTAGGTGCGGCTGGTGTAGTCCTCCTTTTGGAGCGTCTTGGCAGGCTTGGAGTAGCCGGTTGCTCGGTTAGGCACGATCGCGAGGGGATCGTTGGTTCGGGCGGTTTTCATACCTGCAGGCTTCAGAAGGTTCTCCTCGCAGAAGGGCCCGACTTCTTTCCCGCTCACTTTCAAAACGATGTAGCCAAGCACGAGATAACCACTGTTCGAGTACTCCCATTTCTCGCCCGGCGCGAATCGAACGGGCGTGGCTCTCATGTCGCGAACGATGTTCCGTAGGAGACCATCCTTCCGGATGATCGACTCGTCGGACAGATAGTCGGGCAAGCCGGAGGTGTGTTCTAAAAGGTGGTTGACCGTGATCTTCTTCCATGCCTCAGGAGCGTCCTCGACGAACTTATCGAGCGTGTCGGTGAGCGCCAATTTGCCTTGTTCAGCAAGGAGCATGATTGCCGCCGCGGTGAACTGCTTGCTCACCGATGCTAGCTCATGAACGGAATCCACGGTCATCGCTTTTCGCTGTTCCAAATCGGCAAAGCCGTAACCCTTGGAGACAAGCACTTTCCCCTTGTCTTTGACGATGATCGCGACCCCCGGGACCTGCGTCTCCTTTAAAAACTTGGTAACAACGGTATCGAAGGAATCCGGTTTCGGGCTTCCCTGAGAAGTCCCGAGCAGGATTGTGGCAAGGAGGATCGGGTTTGTCATCTGAATCCCTACGATACACACCCTGAAGTGGGAGACCCGATCTAAAGACCTATCTCTCGGTAGCCGCTTGAGTGGTTTATCGATTCATCTCGGCGGGAATTATCGCCGTTGGGTATGCCAGCATTAACGCTATGCCCACCGACTCCATCGCGCCCACCGAGTCTCACACGCTCGTGCCAAAGGAAGAAGTGCCCGGTCTGAAGAGACTCTGGGGCTTTGCGCGACATCGGCGCGGCAAGGTGATTGCGGCAACCATCTACACCACCCTTGGAAAGGTGATGGACGTCATGCCGGAGGTGCTCATCGGTGGCGTTATCGACGTCATCGTTCGAGGGCAGGGTTCGTTCATCGCCACGATGTTCGGCGTCACGGATCGGTGGCAGCAGTTGGTTGCACTGACCATCCTCAACGCGTTCATCTGGTTCTTTGAATCGCTGTTCGGCTACCTAGGAGCGGTTACGTGGCGCAATCTTTCGCAGAGCATCGAGCACGAGCTTCGCACCGATGTTTATGCGCACGTTCAAAATCTGGAAGTCGCCTGGTTTGAAGACAACACCACGGGCGGTGTCTCGAGCGTTCTGAACGACGACATCAACCAGTTGGAGAGATTCCTGGATGGCGGCGCGGCGGCAATCCTCAACGTTTTCTGGAACATCGTTTTGGTCGGCGCGGTGTTTGCGGCCAGTTCCCCGCTGCTGACTCTCCTCGCGTTTGTGCCGATCCCGCTGATCGTCCTGGGCTCGATTCGCTACCAAAAGATTCTGGGACCTTACTATTCCAAGGTTCGCGAATCGGTTGCCGAACTCAGTTCGACTCTTTCGGCAAACCTCGGCGGCATCACCACGATCAAGGCTTTCGCAGCGGAGGGTAAGGAAGCGGAGCGCCTTGCCAAGGTTTCCAACGATTACCTAGAGGCCAATCGAGAGGCGATTCGGTATTCGGCAGCCTTCGTACCGCTGATCCGGATGCTGATTCTAGCGGGCTTCACCTGCACCCTCATCGTTGGCGGGTGGCTAGTTCTCGAGAAAAAGCTTGAAGTGAGCGTCTACTCAGTTCTAGTGTTCATGACTCAGCGCCTTTTGTGGCCAATGACGGGCCTCGGCGACACGCTCGATCAGTACCAGCGAGCAATGGCTTCGGTTCGGCGAATCTTTGCGCTGCGAGACGTGGAGCCCGCGATGCAACCGGGAACGGTTCACCTGCCCGAACCGATCCGTGGCGAAGTCGCTTTCCAGGGGATCACTTTCGGTTACGGCGATGGAGCCGAGATTCTGAAGGGGATCGATCTGACCATCCCCGCCGGAGAAACTCACGCGATAGTGGGTGCCACCGGGGCGGGCAAGTCCACGCTCATCCGGCTGCTTCTACGATTCCACGATCCGAAGTTAGGGGCGGTGACGATCGATGGGAACGATCTCCGATCGCTCAGCTACGCGTCTTTGCGAAACGCCATCGGTTACGTGAGTCAGGATGTTTTCCTCTTCCACGGAACGGTTCGAGAGAACATCGCTTACGGTCGGCAAGATGCGAGCCTCGAAGAGATTCAAGAGGCGGCAAGGCAGGCCGAGGCCCACGAGTTTATCGAGCAACTTCCGAACGGATACGACACGGTGGTCGGCGAGCGAGGGCAGAAGTTGTCCGGCGGTCAACGGCAGCGACTCTCCATTGCTCGGGCGTTGTTGAAAAACCCTCCAATTCTGGTTCTTGACGAGGCGACGTCCGCCGTCGACAACGAAACTGAGGCTGCGATTCAGCGCTCCTTGGCGAAGGTGACGAAGGGTCGAACGACGCTCATGATCGCTCACCGACTCTCCACGATCCGCGATGCGGATCGGATTTGGGTTCTTGAAGCGGGCAAGATCATCGAAGCTGGGACCCACGAGGAACTCACCGCCCAGCCAGGGCTCTATTCGGCTCTTTGGCGAGTCCAAACGGGTGAAGCGGCGACTGCCTGAAGAAGGATTAGTCGCCGTATTCGGCCCAACTGGTGGGCGTTTCCCAAACCCGAATGCGGTCCAGATGCACCGAGCCGGGTTCAATTCGGTAGGGGACGCCATCTTTGGCGGTACCCGACCACCCGTTGGCTAAGACCTTCGAGACGTAGTCGTAAAGCTCTTTCGCCATGATCTCGGTCGTCGGATCTTGGTCTTGGAACTCGATGACGCTGCCCGGGTGAACCCGCTTCATCTCCGACAGGAGGGGATCGTTGGAGTTGACCGCCATTGCGTGGTCGTACCGTTCGATGTGATGGGCAACGGCGAGCTTCAGCGCCTTGAAGTCCATCACCATCTCGTTCGAATCGAGCGATTCGGCGGAGACCACGACTTCGATTCGCCGAGTGTGCCCATGGGGATACCGACATCTACCCGCATGCTTGGAAAGCATATGGCCGCTTTCCACGGTGAAGGATTTGCAAACGCGATATCGGGGCACTCCCTATTTTATCTTCTCGATTCCGCCCATACTTCGCTCACATTGGTTTGACACGGGCTTCCATCCGCTTCTATCCTATTTCGTGCCATCCAACGAACTTCGTCGAGGCCTTTTCCTCTCTGCAGGCATCCTTCTGCTAGGTGCTTCCAGCGTGGTCGCCCAGGTCAACGCCTCGTCGGAGGGCGAGTCAACCGTGGCCCTTGCGTCCACCCCGATCCAAGAGGGTCTGGTGGAGCGTCAAGAGTCGGCTTTGAAGGCGCTCGCGACGGGCAATCCAAAGCAAGCGGTTGCGATTTACGATGCGATCCTTGGTCAACTGGGGACGAAATCCGAGCCGCTTAAAGCGATCGTCGAAAACCGCTCGGTGATGCGACGTCTGGATGCCCTCAAGTTCGCTACGTTGGCCGAAACGGGCAAGGGTGCGGCGCACCTAAACCGGGCGGCGGCGTACCTCATGCTTGGTCAGCCCGCCAAGGCGCTGGTGGATATCGACCAAGCGGCGGTACTGCTTGCCGACAGGACAGAACCGTGGGTCAACGGATTGCTAGCCGGGAGCGCCCTCGACCGTTTTGATCAGGTGATCAGCAACGCAAAGGAGCTTCAGCGACTCGGATCAGAATCGCCACGAGTGCTTGTCGCTCGGGCGGAAGCGGCTCTGGTTGATCGGAAGTTCGACCAATGTCGCGATCTGTTAGACCAAGCCGAGCGACAGAGCCCTGACTTCCCATCGTCGCTGGTTTTACGGGCAAAGCTGGAGCAAACCCTCGGTCGATCTCGCGAGTCGGAGCGTGCCCTCGCCAAAGCCCTGCTAGCGGGACCTTCCGTGGTTGGGGAGAGTCGATTCCAATCGACCACGGGCTCGGGATACGGGTTCGGGGGCGGAGTGGGATCCGTCCACTCAAAGCTCAGCCACAGTGCCGCAACCCAAGACGGGTCCATCTTCCGCTTCAACGCACTCACCGACCGGATTCGAGTGGAGAACCGGGCCGAGGCCTACCAGTGGCGCAACTTCTTTGAGGGAGTTTATGCGGGTGATCTTGGGGCCATCTACTACGACTATCGAGAAAATGCGGGTGGTCGACCGGGAGCTTCGGAGGTGATTGCAGGAGTGAACCCTGAGCCAAACGCCCGGTTCCGGCTGTACACGAACCTAGGGATGTACGCCAAGAACTTCGAGACCGGAAAATCCGAGATTGGGTTCTTGCTGAAGTATCGCAATGCCGAAATGCTCAACCGACCGAACTCTACGGTGGCGTGGGACAACAGTCTTGCTGATCGGCAAGTAAACGTCGAAGCACGATGGCAGTGGGAAGACGGCGACAAACGGCGGTGGCTTGTGGGCGGTTCGTCTGTTCAATTGAACCGATCTGGTTCGGGGGCGAACACGTTCGATCCGGGCGAGACGGTGCTGGGCTTCGGGACCACTCGCATCTGGAGCGCTTACGTTGCCAGAGAGTTCAGCATCGGAAAAGTTGGAACCGGAACCATAGGCGCGCTGGCGGGCGGGCTCAGCACAGGCACGCAGGTTCAGCCCGTTGTCGATGTTCAGTTTGGGACTCGCAAGCCGATTCGATTCGGGATTCGTCCCCGATTCAACAACCCAGGTAACGACCTGCTCCCGAACGCTTTTCTTGCACCGATCCCGGTGGAGAACGGGATTGATCGCCACGATCGGCAGCCGCAAGACTTCAATGTCGATCCCCTCGTTCAAACGAGAGATACCCAGTTGGTCGATACGACCTTGTCGTTCCAGACCATCGAGGGGCAACGACTGCGTGGCAAGACAACCCTTTTCCACCGATCGCTTCGATCGGCGCTGTTGCAGGGCGCTGATCCGAGAGCCGCTACTTCCCTTCGATTGACGCCCATCCAAAACGGTGAAGCCATCGGAATTGAGCAAGACGCCGAATGGAACTTATCGAGCGACCTCGGCGCGAGGGTGAAGGTTGCTTTTCAAAGCACCAAGGGAGGACCCAGCACACCCGTTTTCTCGCTGGACGACTTCCCGACTCAGGTGGGTGTGACGCAGAACCGGCTTCCAAACTTCCCGCTCTTCCAAGCCGCTGCCGAGTTTGACTGGTCGCCGGGAGATACGGTTCTGACCGCCTCCATCAACTACGTCGGCGCTCGCCCGAGAGCATTTAGCCGTACCCAAACCTCGGGCGAACTCGTCACATACGTGGGGGATGCGCCGGGAGCGCTGGGAATACACCTGTTCGGAAGACACAAGTTTTCGCAATCGACCTTGCTCTCCTTCGGCCTTTACAACTTGACGAAGGCTCGGTTTTACGAGGGGTATCCGGCTGCCACAACGGGCTATCTCGGATTCGAATATCGGTACTAAACCATGATCAATGCCACCACGTTTTTGTTTGCGATCACTATCCTGGGAGGGGCTGCGGGTGCTGATCTGAATGGGCAGGGATCGCAAGCGGCGGCCAAAGAGGCGAAGGCAAAGCCGGAGCTGAAGGTCGGCAATTTGGGCCTGCCGCCGTTCAAGGGAGCCCGAAAACGGGTGATCGTCTCGGGCATCGAAGTGAAGGTGAACGGCGTGGCAACCTCCGCCCCAACCCCCAGTGGCACCACGACCGTCGTGACTCTCGACCTGGACCAACCCACCGAGTTTGGAACGGGGCTCACCGAAATGCTCATGACTGCTCTTATTGAATCGGAGCGCTTTGTGGTTCTTGAAAGGCTGAACCTGGCTGACACGACCACCGAAGCCTCGACCGCCGGGACCACTCAGAAACTTGCTGGAGCTCAAATTGTCATTCGCGGCGCCATTACTGAGTTGAAACTCCGACGGTCTGGTGCGGGTGTTGACGGTGTGATCGGTGAAAACGCCCAGTTTTCTAAGACCTCGGTCGAGGCGCTGGTTGGGCTTGACCTTCGAATGATCGAGGTCGAAACCGGGATCGTTCTCGACTCCGTTCGGGCCGAAGGAAAGGCAACCTCGACCCGCCAAACCTTAACGTTGGCGAAAGACGAACTGAAGTTCGGAACCGCATCTTTTGACAATGGTCCACTCGGCGGAGCGGTTCGCTCGGCCCTTCGAGACGCAGTGAAGAAGATTGCGGTTCGAGCAGAGAAGGTGATTTGGGAAGGTCGAGTCGCCACGGTTTTAACGGAAGGCGACGTTTCACGGGTGTACGTGAATGCGGGCAAGAACTCGGGCTTGGCCGTTGGGGACACTATGATTGTTCGAAAACCTGGGACGGTGATCACCGATCCGGATACGGAGGCGGTTCTTGGTCGAACCGAGGGAGCCTTGGTCGGGAAGATTAAAATTACGACCGTCAACGATGCGTTTTCCATTGCCGAAATCGTGGAAGGAACGGGATTTGAAAGGGGCGATGTTGTTCGCCTTACGAACGAATCTAAGTGATCAAGCGGATCACAAGCGGTTGACAATTTTCCCTGAATGAACTAACCTCGCAAGGTTGCGGGGAGAAATGCCGACTCGGTCACCACGTGTTTTATTGATGGTTGGGGCGGGGCTTTGCTCGCTGACTTCCTTAGCCGCCGCGCAAAGGCCCACAACGGTTGCTTTGCTCCCTGGTGTGATCGAGATTCGGTCCATCACTTACACTCCGGACACCCTTCCCGATCTTTCAAAACCCGCCGCCGGGTCGGGCGAAATGGTGCTGATGGCTGGGGGCGTTACCATCCCCAAACCGGGCGTCACCTTTACCAACCTGCTGACGGACGCGAACGGAAAGCTCATCGGCATTGGTCTTCCTGCCGACAAGCCGATCACCTACGACCTCCCCGGCGGAGTCAAGCTCCGTATCCCGAGCGGTCAGACCGATGTTCTTGCCTCGGGCGAACTCCGGTCTCAGGGCAAGGGCGAACTCCGCTTCCCTTTCCGTTCCAACAATGGCCAGCCTGTAACCGCCGAGGTGGACTCATTCTCCGGCGGGGTCAATTCGGGAGCAGGCAATTTAACCCTCAAGGGGATCCGCTTCAACAATCTGGTCGCTCAGGAAGGTTTGGGGGTGCCGGGCTTACGCATCCAAACACAAAGCGCCGATTACGCGCTGAGTTGGCAGGGGTCGAACCCGGCTAAGTGGAAGCTGGCTTTCCCAAGAACCACTGTAAACGTCGCCCTTCCGGGACTTCCGGCGGAGCCCGCTCTGCCCGTCCGGTGTCAGGTGCAGGACCTCACCGTCGATCAAGACGGGAATGCCGATTTTTCGGAAGTCTCGGTGGAAACCAACGGCAAGCTCACCCTTCCGGAACTCGCGGGGTTTGAGATCACCGTCAAGGGTGGAAAGGTCGCCTACAGCGGCGGGATGCCCCGATTCTCACAGTTCACCGCCGACGTACAGTTTCCTAAAGAAATCGCTTCGAATCGTCGCGGCGATCCTTTGAAGCTTCCGAACGTGGGTCTCGATTTCGACCGGGGCGCACTGGCGGAGATTCGCGAGAAGTTTTCGGCCTTCATCTCTGAACTCGAAATTGAGGTTGATCGAGCGGTTCTGGACCTGAGCACCACGGTTGCCCCTTCGCAACCCCAGGGCCGAGCGGTGAACCCGGCCTGGCAGGGCCTGTGGATCACAGCCGGAAGCTGCCGCCTACCTGTGGCGACGGAGAAGCCGAAGGTCGACGTAAAAGACCTGTTCATCGACGGGCTTGGACTGTCGGGCGAAGTCGGTCTGACGCTCACCAACGTCACGCTCGACGGATTCAAGATGGATTCCGGCCGAGGTGCGCTCGCATTCGTGAACTCGCAGTTGAGCAAGGGTGAGTTCGCGGGCGACTTTCAAGTACCGACGATCGGAAAGGTCGGAGCGAAGGTTTCGTTCGGGGTCGATGGCAAATATCTCATTCGCGCGACCGCCGACAAAATCGACTTCAAAGAACTCGGAGCTTCGCTTACCAAGCTCAAAGGCACTCTCACCAACTCCAAGCTCGTTCTGAGCGGAGAACTAGGATTCGACGCTTCATTCGTTCAGGCCCAGACCTCGGCGGGCATGCCCGTGGAACTTGGCCGCGTGAAGTTTGGAGTGGAAGACTTCGCGGTTGGATCGGACGGCAAAGTCTTCTTGCCCGAATCGGGATGGGTCACGTTCACCGATCCGGTGGAGCTCGACTTCAAGGCGTTCCTCGTCGAAGTCCGCCAGGTAGGTTTCACCTCCGCCAACAACAAGATCACATCGATCGACTTTGCAGGCGGGGCAAGACTGGCAAAAGCTCTCGACGGACTGCCCGCCTCGGGCGGTTTAGATTTTGAGGGCTTCAAAGTCGGTACTCGAGACGGAAACCCCTTTTTCGAGATCGGCGGCATTGAACTCGAACTCGAAATTCCTTCGATTGGGTCCGTATCGGGCTCCTTGTTCCGAGAAAAACTCCCCGGGTTCGGGGACACGCTCTACGGCGATGCCGACCTAAAGCTCACTGCCCTCGGCGATATGGCGGGTGGCATCGGCGTGAAGTTTTTGATCGCGCCGGAAAAGGGCGCGTGGTTCATCGGAGGCAGCGTTGAAACGCCGCCGATCTTGGTGAGCGTCCCGGCGGCACCTTCGCCGATTCCAATTTTTACGGTCAACGGATTCGCGGGCGGTTTGGGATTCAACGTCGCCATCTCTCCATCCGCTAACGGCAGAATCACCGACCCTGCAAACGAGCTGGTCTATACACCTGGATCGTTACTTATGCAAATCGGCGTGCTCCTTGCCGACCCGGTCGTTGCGGCTCCGGGGCGCATCTGGTGGGCCGATACGGCACTGACCATCAACGTCAACCCGATTGTTGTGGACCTCACCGCCCGAATGGCGTTTTTGGACGTGGAAGGAGCCCGATACATTGACCTCGATGAATGGGAGGAGCTTGATCGAATCGCCCGGGCATCGATGACCATCGATACGCGAAACTCCTCGTTCCGAATTGGAGCCGATGCTGAGTTCTTCCTACCCGCGCGCAGTTTCAGTCTGTTGGAGGTAACGGGCGAGGCCGAGTTGAAGATCGCCCCCCGAGAGGCTTACTTCCGGATGGGATGGACCAAGTCCGGACAGAAGCCGCTTCGAGTCCGGTTTGCTCAGGTCGCAGGGGACATCGCGGAGATCAGTGCTTCGCTTGGGATGGAACTCGTCTTCGATCTATCAAGCAAGACTCGCATGACCACCTCGGGAGCGATGGAGTTTGACGCCCGCGCGGTGATCGAGACTTCCGGTATTCGAGTGGGGGGTGGCCTCAATGGCGAGCTTGAGTTTAGGGGATTGGGAACCGCCAATCTGACCGCAGACGGCACTCTGACGCTCTGGGGCGAGGCGGACTTTGGATTCTTCACCGCCTATGGCGAAGCGTCTCTAGACGCGACCCTTAATCGCGACCGATTGAGGTTAACCGGAAAGTTGAAGGGCAGAGCAGGCGTGTTTGAGGGCGAGACCGACATTGAGCTGGTCCTCCCCACCAAGAAATAGGCAGAACTTCCATGAGTAGAAAGCGCGTTCTTCGAAAGTGTGCAAACGTGATTCTTGGGCTGTCGCTCGTGAGTTTCACCGTCACCGCCGGGGTATCTGGCAACCCCCAAATCAAGAGACCTCCTACGGGAATTCAGCGCCCTCCTGTGGAGCCCCAGTTATCTCTGGCAAAGGTGATCTTGAAGGGGGCGACGGCAACTGTCGGCGGAAAGTTGGAGGTTCGACTGAGGTGGCAACTTCCGGAGACGTGGATACCGGCGGGTGGATTCAAGCTGTACGCCGTTCGCGGCAACAACCGGCGGATTGTGAAGATCATCGCCGCTCCAAACGATTCCGTTGTCGATGGCCTACTAGGCGCGAAGTTCAAGGGTCGAAAGATCACCTCCCTCGCCGCGACCAGCAAAGCCGGGTTACCGAGGCTCTCGTTCGATCCTCAGCGGGGAACGAGCCAAGCGACCCGTTTCCAGTCGATCAAGTCCCTTGGAACCGAGATTCGGAAACTGCGTGGACCGAAGTTCTCGGCCCAAAAGGTCGCGCCCCTGCTCGAAAAACAGAAGGCGCTTCAATCGGCTTTAAGGGGTCCGAAGACGATCGGGTCGGGGTTCAAGCCTGCAACCGCCGGGCTGGACACGTCGGTGCAGTCGATCATTCGGGCTCGTCAAGAACTGACCCTTGCCTCGTTGGTCGACGCGCGTGCGGCAGAGACAATTGGGCTGGGAGCAACCGATATCGCGGTCCAAGCAGGTGAGACCGTTCGGTACGAGTTGTACGAGATCAGCGCCGGCGGTACGGAATCGAAAGATCCCGTTGGGGTCATCGCCGCTTTTGAAGTTGGCACGGATGAGGTCCCTCCAGCACCGACGGGGCTGACCTTCGCTCAGGACGAAGAACAAGTTTTTCTGCGCTGGGATCGCGTCTCTCCTGCTTTTGAAAAAGCGGTTGGCGCGGTCTCTTACCGAGTTTCTCGGTCTGGCGGAGGACAGCCTACGCCGGTTAACCTGACCCCAAAGCCGATCCTAATTCTGGACTCCTCGGAAGAGCCGGTGGCGTTCTTCACAGACCGCCTAAGCGCGCCGGGAAGTTATCAGTACACGGTAACACTCGTCGACGGGTTCGGCAGATCCGTAGCCTCGCAACCGTTTAGCGCCGCCGTCGAGGACTGGCGTCGACCAGACGCCCCCAAGGCGGGTCGAGCGGTTTCTTCGGTCCGTGCGGCGGCCTTACGGCCGCAACTTCAGGGTGGCAAGATCGTCGCGCCGCCGAGCATCAATTTCTCTCGACCATTGGTCAATCTTGCTTGGGAATCGTCGGCTCCGGAGGGTGGTCTCACCGTTCGGTACAAGATCTACCGCCAAGACCTGGACCAGCCGGGACAGGAACCGGTGCTCATCACACCGACTCCGCTGGCGGGCTTGCCGATTCAGGTCGGAACCTCGGAACAGCTCAACTCGGCGATCCTTTCCTTGTACGGCGACGATTTCTTCACGGAAATAGAAGACTCGACAACTGAACTAGAGGGGATCATCAACACCACGACGAACGCCGCGGTGAAGGCAAAAGCCCAAGCCGCGCTCAAGAATCTTCGACTGGCGAGGGCAAAGCGGATTGCGAGATTCAAGGCACTGTGGCAGGTGCGTCCGCCCGTGCAGACACCGGACTTGCAGGTCTCGCCGGATAGAAAGTTCAGCTACTTTGTCACCGCGATTTACGCGGAGAACGGCCTGGAATCTGAGGCAACCCCCTTAGGCGATGTGCAGTTACCCTCCGACGTTGCGCCGCCTGCTCCCGCCGGACTCGCCGCCCGATTCACGCCCACGCCTCCCAAACCGCCGCAGTTTTCCAATCCGAAAACGAGCCTTGTCAAAGTCTCAAAGGCGAACCCTCGGTTGCCTCGAACGAGACCTCTATCGAGTGTTAAGCCCCTCCCTCTTGCCGCTCAACGATTGAAGTTAACATTGCCAACAACGGAGGTCGGCGGAACCGTCACGCTCTCTTGGAATCCGGTGAACCTGAAAGAAGTCGTGTACAAAGTTCAGCGACGAACCGTCAATGGACCGACCGTGGACCTTGCGACGGTGAAAGGGAAAACGGGCTTCGTAGATTCCATCCCGAAGGGCAAACAAAGGGAGGTGGTCTACTTAGTCACCCCGATCTCGCGCTGGGGCATTGTCGGCGCGACCGCACAACTCCCGACCACGTTGCCGGCGACGGTGGCACCCTCCGCACCATTCCTACTTTCTGCCGCACCGAAGGGTGACGGCGAGATTCAGGTTTCTGTCACTCGCCCCGCACAAGAAGACGGGGTCGCGCGGATCGTTATCTTGCGAGACGGCGCGCCCGCCGGAACCCTCCCCGTAACCGCCGGGGAAAACGACCTCACCTTCGTGGACACGGCTCGCACACCCAAACAGGTGCACACCTACACGGCCATCGCCGAAACCGCGGCAGGAACGAAATCGCCCGCCTCGAATGCGGTGAAGGCGTTTGCCGTGAAGCAGTCCATGGCCCCAGCCACAAACGGGCGAGCGGTGGCGGGCGAGACCGGAGTGACGTTAACTTGGACGTCCCCAGCCGGAGCTTCCTTTGCGATCGTCAGAAGGTCGGCCGGACCGGGTCAACCAACCATCGTGGTGGGCGCAAAGGTGACGGGCACTACCTTTTTGGATACCTCTGCCCTCGTTGGCAAATCGTACGTTTACACGGTTGTCGTCGTCGACTCCTCCGGCAACGTTTCCGCACCCCTTGAGATCCGAATGCAATGAAGCCAAAGACATTTCTGACCGTTGCCGCCACGCTTGCAGCCGTAAGCCTAGCGACCGACTCGTTTGCCTGGAAGCCGTTCATGCACGCGAGCCTTGCCGACATGGCGGTGGAAGACGCCAAGGATGGCTTCATCGAGATCGCGATCTTCCCGGCTACCCGGACGCGCCTAAAGAACGTCGACTTCAAGTCTCGAATTCAAGGGTCGAAACTCCCTTCGGGAAATCTAGGAGCGGGTCTCTCGCGTCCACCTGCGGGTAGTCCGGTCATCAAGCGGTATGCGGTCGATGCGGGGCTGATTGCGGCCATCAACGGAAATCGCGCCTACTATCGGGCGGGGACAATGGGGCCAGACGCCTATCCGGATATCGCGACGGGTCAAGCGATCATCCACACCGATGCCCCTTTTAACACCCAGGGGGGGACCAACGCCTGGTTAGAGCACGTTTGGAATGAAGCTTCTCAATGGCGCGGCAGCTCCGACGAGCGAGCGAAGGTTCGTGCTTTTGCAGCCGGGTATCTCACCCACGGCGCAGGAGACATGTTTGGTCACTCGTACGTGAACTATTACGCGGGCGGAGATTTCAATACGTCTTCCACCAACTTCGTGCGCCACCTGGTACTGGAGGGCTACATCGGTCAACACTGCCCGAAGCCTGTTAGCACGGTGACATCCATCGCCGGAATCGAGAACTTCATTTACAAGACCCTCGTCGATGCTCGCGCCGGATCCTTTCTGTCGCAACGCCTTTACAAGGGAGAAGAGGTCGCCAAGTCGATCCCATACATCTTTTCGAAGGTCCGCGACAACATCAGTCGCGAAATTAATGACTACGAGCGACGGAAGGATGACGCGAAAGTAGCCCTCAAGGCGCCCCTCATCGCCTATCTGGTGGAGTGGCGTAAGGATATCGACACCGGGTTAGAAGCTTGGCCCAAGCTCAGTCACGAGATCGCCCGCCGGATGGTGTTGTTCGATGAGAACAACCTCGACGACAAGAAGAAGAAAGACGAGATCGGGGTCTTGATTCGCGATTACACGAATAACCACCTCTACGCGATGATCGGGTTGCCAAAAGCAATCGGAGTCGCGGCTTCGAATGCCGCTGCGTGGCAAGACATGCTCGAGGAGCATTTGCTCAAAGTCTTGCCAGACGAGGAACTAGAAAAGTTCAAGGAAGACGCCATGAACTTCCTGGTCCAGAAGTTTTCGGGCGGGCAATACGAGACCTGGGATGAGTTCGTCGATGTGGTCCGCGCCCCTGAAAACTACTTTGATCGCGTCATGTCCGCGGCAAACCGACCCCGGATCGATGGGCGGATCAAAGGTGAATCCATCACGCTGGCGCAGATCAATGAAGACCTTGCGATTCGGCCAGGGAGCGACGACAAGTTCGATCCAAGCGACTTTGCACCTGCGTACAACACGCTGGTCATGAGCAAGCTCATTCTGCTCTCACCTGCCGGAGTGCGGAACCTGCTTGCCGACCTGGGGGTCGCGAACCCGGGACCGATTCCAGACAACGCCATGCTCGGCTTCATCCGCAAATTCGATGGATCCGGCCAGTGGGAAGTGAACCCCGAAAAGATGATCCTGGAGAAGCACGGAGTTTTCGCCCGGGTGTTCAAAGATCAGGAAGTCGCCCCTCACGATGAGGAACCTCCAAAGCCCGTTGAGAAGAGTTACCGCGTGACCGTCAAGGTCACTAGAGTAGAGGCTGTTTCCGGCGGTATCGACCCGGCTGGAGATCCTGACTTCTTCGCCAAACTCTCAGTTCGGACCGACCAGAAGATCTTCGATGCGATCGACAACAAGAAGGTCGTGAGCCCAACAAACTGGTCTCACAGCGTGGTCGTCACGGGCAAATCCAGCTCCGTTCGCATTGAAATTTGGGACGAGGACGGCAATCTATACGGGGACGACGATCACTGCGACGCCAACCCATCGTCCACGCTCAACAGCATTCTGATCACCGTGGACCATGCAACGAAGACCCTTTCTCGCAGCGTTTCAGGTACGGCTGGGCGGTCATACACGCTTACCGGAGACGGCTCCGATAAGGTTAAAGTGACGTTCTCAATCGACGTCCAAGAGCTTTAAAGAGCCCTTGCCACGTTCGCTAATGTGTCGATCCAAACGTCGGGTTTGGATTGACACCATTGAATCACCGCATCGAGAGTCGCCAGAGTTGTCGAGTAACGCTCCTTTCCGGGGACGGGTTCTGGCGCGACCTCGTGCGAGGTGAACACCACCCATCTTCCGTCTTGGTAAGCACTTTCCAGCAGTTTCACTGCGCTTTCGGGAGATCGGTCGTCGAGTTCGTACGAGAGGAGGCAGTGCGGATCGCAGAACGAAGGATCGTTTGCGACGTCGCTGAGACCCGATCTGCCCGCGAGGAATCTTTCCGCAACCACCGGCACATAAGATTTGCGGTCGATTCCCATTCCAACGAACGTTCCGTAGCAGGGATAAGCGTAAGTTTGAGGACGCTCGCCGAGGAGATTCTCGAGGGCATCGGACGCTTGATCGATGTCCATTGAGATGCGCTCTAAGGTGTAGTCCTCAAGGGCATTGTTGCGACTCCAACGATGACTTCCGCTACAGGGATGGGTGTGGCTGTGATTGCCAATCTCGTGTCCGGCGGCGAGCACCTTGCGCCACCCTTCCGCATTCGCCGCCACCACTCTTGGCAAGATGTAAAAGCTCGCTTTCACCTGTTGCGCTGCCAGATAGGGGACAAGAATCGGTAACTGAGTGGGGCGACCATCATCAAACGTGAGCGATACCGCCATGCGGTACGGTTCGGGCCAGGCAAAGGGCCGAGGAGGCATCTTGCCGAGTGGTTTACCTGAACCGTGCGCAAGGGATCGCACCCTTTATGATTCGCCGTCCGTACCACCTTTTATGGGATTGATTACGCTTGGGATTATTGTCTTTGCGCTGGGGTTCGTCATGCGCGGACTGCACAAGCAGACAAAAGAGCAGACCGACCTGAGACCCGCCAGTTGGGCAATGACCGTCATTGGGCTGTTGATGATTGTTGGTGGCGCCATTTGGGGATCGGTCACCATTGTTCCCGCCGGATACTCGGCCGTTCTCATGCGTTTTGGTGCCGTTCAAGGGCAACTGAACGAGGGCATTCACATGATCATGCCCGGCGTGAATTCGGTCGAACTGCTTGAGGTCCGAACTCAAAAAGAGGAGAGCACGGGTACCGCCGCAAGTCGAGATCTGCAGGTTGTCACCACGACGGTCGCCCTCAACTTCCGAGTCGATCGCTCCGCGGTTGGCAAGCTGTATCAGAACGTGGGCAAGGAGTATAAGGCTCGGATCATCGACCCCACGGTTCAGGAATCGATCAAAGTGGTGACTTCTAAGTACACCGCTGAAGATCTTATTCGTAGCCGGGCTCAGGTGAAGAACGAGATTGAGAAAGAGGTCACCTTACGGCTTGCGGCGTACAACCTGATTGTCGAGCCGAACGGTTTTTCGATCACCAACTTCGACTTCTCCTCCGAGTTCAACAAGGCAATCGAAGCGAAGCAGGTGGCTCAGCAGGAAGCCGAAAAGCAAAAGTACGTTCTTGCCAAGGCCGAACTGGAAAGACAAACCGCCGTTGCCAAGGCAAAGGGTGAAGCCGAAGCCGCCAAGCTGAACGCCGAAGCGCTGAAGGTTGTCGGTGGCGAGTTGGTTATCGCTCGCGAATGGATTACGAAGTGGGACGGTCAAATGCCGACCGTTGCAGGTGGGAATTCGTTCATGATCGACTTGAAGGGCATCTTGGATCGGGCCAAAAAGCAGTGACCTTTTGATTGGTTACAAGACGGTAGGCCAGATCTTGTGATCGATCAGTGGGACTGCTGCCTCAACAAGGCGAGTATCTCGCGTTATTGCAACTATATATCATTAAGAAATAGCGAATTTCGACCGCACAAACTCGATTACATGACTTATAATACTGGTATCGGGTCCTGATTATAAGTATCGGGTCCTGATTATAAGTATCGGGTCCTGATTATAAGTATCGGGTCCTGATTATAAGTATCGGGTCCCGGTACAGAGGACCCAAATGACTATAATCGAATCCATTGGCCTCTTAGGCCTAACCATCACCTCACTTATCGGTGCACCTAGCTCAGGTTGGACCGAATCAACCTATACGGCTCCGGTGATCAGCGACAAGCTTTACAGTGCTGGCCTCACCGCTATCATCAACACTGGGACTAGTGACATGACTGTTCCCTCAATAAATAAAGTCGTGCACATGCAAGACTTGGTAACTGGAACTCCGTCTGGCTTAAGCGGTGGCGACCCGTCGTGGCGAGCGCCGTTTAGCGACTTGAAAGAGAACTACTCCTCTGGAACAACGCAGTGGCCTGCCTATACAGTTAAAGTTGGAGAAACGCTCCAGAGAATGGCAAAAAAATGGACGGAAGAGGGCACCAATACTTTCTCCCGGACGTCCGGATCGCCTTCAACCGCATCAAGAACTCTGTTTAGAACATGGGATAACCGTCCTGGAGAAATCTGGGGAACCGTTGACCTATAGGGGATAGTGATGAAGACCCTTGCCCTCCTTTCAATGTTGTCAACCCTTGCAGTTCAAGGGGGGCAAGTTTCTTCGACGTCAAGCATTCCAGCAATGACTTTGCTTGTCACCAGAGAACGCATTCTAGACCCCGATAAATACCTTCTAAAGCCGGTTTCGCCGATCGCCATCGAATCCAGGCAGGAAGTGGTGAAAGCCGCGATCAAAGGTGAGTTAGTTGTCAAAGATGGTGATGTGACGGCGATCTATTCGCCGTCTGTCCTAAGCCGCTTTCCAAGATTCGAATTGCTCCTCGCCGCAAAGGCTTACTTGAGCGGACAGAACAAATACACCGGCCGAACGGATCAAGATGAGTGGGCTCGACTTGCGGCAATTGAGCTAGTCTCGGGAATTGTTAGCAAGGAGGCGAGTATAACTGTTCAGAAACTATACGCCAATGGCTTTGCCGAGCACCCCGGCGAGGTTGTTCTTGAACCTGCTTACTGTTTTGAAGTCGAAATTGGGGGAAAGAAGGTGCTGCTCATTTGCAGCCGAAGCATTCCAGACGATAGCTACAGCCGCTCCTTGGGAGAAGGTTTCGCCTGGTCTTCAGTTTCCCAAATGATCTCGCAAGAGGAACACCTCTACAGTACATTCGATGTTGAATCGGCAAAGTCGTTCCGAAAACGATTTGACGACAAACTGACCGAAATCTTCAAATCAGACGAAGCGCTACTAGCTTGCGCTAGAGCGATAAAGGAAAAACTTGAGATCCCCTACGGCTCTCCAATGAACCTCTCGAGCTTGCCAAGCGAACTTTATCGGGCCCTCCTTTTAGCTCTTCCAACCTACATGACTGTCGCAAAACTTGATCCAGACAAATTTACAGAGAACGACATTAAGAGTGTGAAACTTGTCGGCGTAGGGTTGAGCACCAACATGGTGATGTCAATCAACGGGCGTCGTTCGTATTCGTCAAAAGTACGTCGCCTACCAAACCCATAGGCTAACGGCTCTTTCTCCGTTCTGCCTTGGGGTGAAGGGGAATCTATTACGGATAATTCTTATAGCATTGAACTTCATGGAACCATTGCTTAGTTCCAAAGTTAAAGGTCAAAGGATTTCTCCTTTGACCGTTAACTTCAATAGTCTGTAACTGACCCATCTAAATATGGACAGTTCTTACTTCTTGCGCTTTCGAGCAAGAGCGAGCAGGAACATGCTCATTCCAGCCATGGTTGCAGGCTCAGGGACGACTTGCGTAACCGATACGTTGTCAACGTGAGCGACTCGGCCCGTGTTTGCGTTCACGAACTTGATCGCCTCAGAGTTGCTACCCGCTTGGACGGTGAACATGTAGGTCTTCCGTCCGTTGCCCGAGTTTTGACCTTGCAGGTTGGTACCGAGGTTGTTGGAGCCGAATGAAGCGTTGACGCCACCGGTTTGATTTCGGCCAAATCCAGTGTAAATGTCGAACTTGACTTCATAGAAGTATCCGTTGAGCGTGGATAGCGATTGGGAGATACCGCCGTTGGCAGCATCGGCGGTGCCGCTTACGTCGATCTCTTGCGAAGGAGCGCCGAGATAACCCAGACCGATTCCCGCAACGTTTCCGGCGCTCAGGATGGTCCATCCGGCAAGCGAAGATAAGGGTGAAGTGAAACCGTTGTTCGGGTAAGAAGCGGCTTGGAAGTCACCGTTCACAACAAGATTTGCCGAGGAAACTGCAGATAAGGCGACGAGCCCAAGAACGGCTCCAAATAGGTTTTTCATATGCTCTCCTAGTTCAAAACAGTGGAGCCAAACTTCGGCTCCACGATTATTCTGAGTCCATAATTCGTGCCAATAAGTGGCAACTGGCAAAACCTCGCACCTTCGCTAGGCAAGAAATCGGACCGAAAAATTGGGGTCGAAAGACGATAAATTCAGGCTCCCGGCTACCCGTGATCGGGTGATACTTGAACCATGTCGGAACCTGCCGGAATCGCGCTTTTGGGATGCGGAAACATCGCTAAGCCTTACCTAGACGATCTCTTGCGGTACTCGTCAGTTAGGGTCATCGGAGCGTTCGACCTGAATCAAGAAAGAGCGCAGGAACTGATGTCGCCCATCGAGGGGACCGTGTATGCAAGCCTAGAAGACCTGCTGCAAGACGATCGCATTGACATTGTCGTCAATTTGAGCATCCATCACGCCCACTTTGAGACGACCAGACAGTGTTTATCGGCAGGCAAACATGTCCATTCCGAAAAGCCGTTGGCGCTCAACGCTTCGGGTGCGTTCACGCTCACTCAACTGGCGGAAGAACGGGGACTGAGGCTTGGTAGTTCGCCTTTTTCATGGATGAGTCCTGCCAACCAAGCGCTGTGGTCGGTGGTTCGATCCGGACAACTTGGAACCATCCGGATGGTCTACGCGGAAGTCAATTGGGACATGATCGAGAGCTGGCACCCTAATCCGGCGCCCTTCTATCAAGTGGGTCCCCTTTGGGACGTAGGCGTTTATCCGATCACGCTTGCGACTACGATGTTCGGCCCAGTTCGACGTGTCCAGTCGATCGGTTCGATCCTCAAGCCGGATCGAACAACGAAGGACGGGAAGCCGTTTGAGGTTGGAAAATCGGACTGGAACGTCTCCGTAATGGACTTTGAGTCAGGGCAAAGAATGCGATTGACCACCAGCTTCTACACGGGTCCTTCTCATCAGCGGGCGTTGTTTGAGGTTCACGGTGACCTTGGAACCGTTGCCGTGAAAGACTGGCTGAACGCAGATGCCGAAGTCTCCGTCTGCATGCGTGGAGGTTCGTTTACAGACGTGCCCTTTGAGAAAACGGGAGCCTATTTCCGGTGGGGTCTGGCGGTTGTCGATCTCGCGGAGGCCATTCGCGAGGGGCGACCTCATCGGGCCACGGGCGCTCAAGCGGCACACTTAGTGGAAATTCTGGAAGCGGCAGAGACCAGCATGCCCACAGGACGAACCATAGACGTTCGATCCTCATTCCAGCCACCCGCACCGATTGAAAGACCCTTTGAGGTGAAGGCATGATCGTTGGAACGAACGCTTTTCGGTGGTGGCAACACTACCAAAACCTTGGCAAAACCCTCGACGACCACCTCGACGAAGCCTTAGCGGGAGCAGCCGAAGCGGGCTTAGAGACTTGGGAGCCCACTTGGGAACGCGAGGCTCAGGTCGAGGTTTACCAAACCCTGTTACCGAGGCATGGGTTGAAAATGGTCAGCGTTTACTTGCCGATCAATCTCATCTCGGGCGACCTTGATGGTGCCGTATCGTTTGGGGTTCAGCGCGCGAAATGGGCTAAAGAGCTTGGCTGTCAATACGTGGTCACCAATCCCGATCCGGTGAACTGGTCGGGGACACCCAAGCCCGACCATCTGATAGTGCCTCAAAGCCAAGCTTTGCGCACCCTCGGACAGGAACTGAACAAGCTCGGAGTGCGGCTGTGTTATCACTTTCATTCACCTGAGCTAGCCCAAGGGGCACGAGAGGTGCATCACAGTCTTCAAGGTAGTTCGCCCGATGAGATGGGTATCTGTATGGACCCTCATTGGGTTTGGACCGGTTGCGATCGGAGCCAATTAGCGGTGGAAGTGTTCACGGATATGTACTTGTCTCGGATCGATACTCTGCATCTACGCCAGAGTCATGGCGGCGTCTGGAGCGAGCACCTTGAGGATGGCGATCTGAGTTTTCACCATCTTTTTGGTAGGTTGAAGGAACGCGGTTGGTCTGGGCCCGTCATGATCGAACATGGGTGGATGCCGGAGACTCCTGTGACCATGTCGCTTGCCGAATCGCACCGAAAGAGCCTGAGTTGGTTCCGAGAAGCGTGGGAACAGGCTTAGGCGAACAGGAGTTTAAGGTGAGGGCGGGGAGTTCAAAGGGCGTGCTTAAGGGTCAGGTTTCCAAGAGACTTTTGCTGATCGGGTTGATCCTTGGTTCGGCGGCGATAGCCATCCAGCAGTTGAACGATCCAGTTCGGCAAGAACAGCTTGCCCAGATCAAGAAGCACGGCACGGGTGCACTGTCGGTTCGGTTGCCCAAGGCCGATTTATCCACACGGCTCAAGGAGTTCCGACCCATCGCCCAGCCGAGACTGAAGGAGAAATTCAAGAAAGTTGGTCTTTCTTATCCCCCTTCGGAAATCACGATGGTCGGGCTGAAGGAAGAAAAGCGGTTGGAGGTTTACGCTCGCCAGAAGCCCGCAGGCAAATGGGTTCTCGTCGATGATTTGCCGATCCTCGGAGCAAGCGGAAAAGCGGGACCCAAGCTCAAGGAGGGCGACCGCCAAGTGCCCGAAGGGATTTACAGGGTCGAGTTTTTGAATCCGAACAGCCGCTTCCACCTATCGTTGAGACTCAACTACCCCAACGAGTTTGATCGGACTATGGCGGCGAAGGATAGTCGAACCAATCTTGGCGGAGACATCATGATCCACGGGGGAGCATTGTCGATCGGCTGTTTAGCCATGGGCGATCCGATCTCGGAGGAACTCTTCGTACTCGTCGCAGATGTTGGGATGAGCAAGACAACCGTGGTACTTGCCCCGTACGACTTCCGGAAGCGACCCGCAAAGATTTCGACCGGCGTTCCTAGCTGGACGGGCGATCTTTACAAACAAATAGAAGAACGCCTGAAAAGGCTCGCCATGTGAATCGTTTCGTCACCTTTACTCCGGGGGTGTATTCTTACCGTACGATGTCTGCTGAAAAACGCGGTCCTGCCACGGTGAAACAAGTGGCGGCGATGGCGGGAGTTTCCCCCACGGTTGTGTCGCGAGTTCTCCACGGCAAGGCCGCCGGGATAAGAGTGAGCGAGCAAACCGCCATTCGAGTCCGTGAGGCCGCCAAGACGCTGGGCTATCGTAGAAACGCATTGGCAGGCAGTCTTCGCGACCGGAAGACGATGATGCTCGGCGTGATCCACGGCGTGGACGACTCACGGGCCCGTTTCAGCGGAGAGTCTCGGTACTTCGCCGCGCTGATGGACGGGATTGTCGATGGCGCCTTTGAACACGGATATAGTGTGACTCTTTGCCCTAAGCTTCAAGGCCAGGGCATCGAGGACGCAATGTCGGACGGGCGGTTCGATGGACTGATCTGGTATCGGTCGACCACACTGCCCGAGGAGAAACGGATCATTCAGGAAAGCACACTTCCTCTCGTGGTGATCCACGATCCCGCCCCTGCAGAAGGCGGAAATGTAGCGGGTGTGCAGTGCGACAACGAACAGGGAATCGGGATCGCGATCGATCACCTCCTCGGGCTAGGACACACCAAGATTGGCTTCGCGATCGAGAGCGTTTATCTGGTCGGCGAGGGAGTGTTACGGCGCGATGCGTTTCTAGCGGTTGCGAAACGGAAGGGGATTCCCGATCCTGAAAATCAGCTCGTCTACTTCAATAGCCCCAGCGAACTGGTGCCTACGATCAAATCTAAGGGGCTCACCGCGGTGATCTGCTGGAACGACGCCACCGCCGCCACCGTGCTACGGACGGTTCAACAAAATGGGCTGAGGGTTCCAGAGGAACTCTCGATCATTGGGTTCGACTCTACGATCTTCTGCGACACACTGACCCCTCCGCTCACCTCGGTCGCCCAGCCACTGGAAACAATGGGTATGGAAGCGGCAAAGGCGTTGGTGGGTTTGATTGAAAACCCGGTGGAGAAGTCCTTCAATATCGTGTTGCCGTGCGGCCTCGATATTCGAGGGTCGACGGCAAAAGTGTGAAGCACTAGACTGGTTCTGTGGTCTGGGCAACGTCGCTTCTTCTTTTGGGTCAGCCTGTCGGTATTCCCAAGCTTCCGATGGTCGACCTCGCCAACGACTCCGCTCGCCAGGTGGTTGTTGATCGGGAAGAAGGCAAGTATCTCGGGCATGTTTCGACCGTTCTGCTGGAAGACGGCCAGACCATTCTTTGCGCGTACCCTCAAGGGCACGGAAAGGGCCCGATTCTGCTGAAAAAGAGCACCGACGGCGGCAAAACCTGGAGCGATCGGCTGCCGACCCCGAAGAACTGGGAGACTTCCTTAGAAACCCCGACCATTCACCGGACCATTGACCCTCGCACCGGGAAAAAGAGGCTCATTCTGTGGTCTGGTTTGTCTCCGGCTCGATTAGCCGTGAGCGAAGACGACGGCGCAAGATGGTCGCCCCTTAAGCAGGTCGGTGATTGGGGCGGAATTGTGGTCATGGGCTTTGTCGAGCGCCTCAAAGACGGGCGATATCTGGCGATGTTCCACGACGACGGTCGGTTCTTTAAGTCCAAAGGCAAAGCCGAAGGTCTCTTTACGCTCTACCAAACATTCAGTAGTGACGGCGGGCGATCGTGGAGTTTTCCGGAGGAGGTTCTGAAGTATCGGACGTTCCACTTCTGCGAGCCGGGTGTGATTCGATCGCCTGATGGGAAGGAAATGGCGGTTCTGCTTCGAGAGAACCGAAGACGCTCGCCGTCTCACGTGATTTTCTCTCGGGATGAGGGCCGCAGTTGGTCGGCTCCTTCCCCGCTCTCGGCGGACCTCACCGGAGACCGACACACCCTACGGTATTCGAAAGACGGTCGATTGGTGGCAACCTTCCGGGACATGGCGGAAGGACCCACGAAGGGCGACTGGATGGTCTGGGTCGGGCAATACTCGGACCTCAAGCACGGTTCGGATGGCTCGTATCGCGTCCGGCTAATGGACAACAAGAACAGTTCGGATTGTGGCTATCCGGGGCTGGAGATTCTCCCCGACGGCAACTTTGTGGCGACCACTTACGGCCATTGGACCGAGCGGAAACCTCCTTACATTGTTTCGGTCCGGTTCAATCTGCCGGAGATCGACACACGCCTAAAGAATTAGGTCTTTAACAACGTGGCCGTGGACATCCGTCAATCGGAAGTCGCGGCCCTGGTACCGATAAGTCAGCCTGGTGTGGTCGATTCCTAGCCGGTTCAGAACCGTGGCGTGGAGATCGTGGATGTGCACCGCACCGGGCGTGAACGTTTCGATACTCGGTTCGATGACATTGCCCGTCTTGTCCACGATGTTGTAGCCAAAGTCGTCGGTTTGACCGTAGGTGATTCCCGGCTTCACGCCGCCTCCCGCCATCCACATGGTGAAGCATCGAGGGTGGTGGTCTCGACCGTAGTTCGCCTTGCTGAGCGGGCCCTGACAGTACACCGTTCGACCGAACTCTCCGCCCCAGATCACCAGAGTGTCTTCCAACATTCCGCGTTGTTTAAGGTCCTTGATGAGAGCGGCGCAGGCTTGATCGACGTCTTTGCACTGCTTCGGAAGGTTGCCGGTGAGGTTGGTGTGTTGGTCCCATCCCCGGTGGTAAATCTGGATGAACCGAACTCCGCGTTCAGCGAGTCTCCGGGCTAGCAGGCAGTTTGCCGCGAACGTTCCGGGGGTTTTGCTCTCCTGTCCATACAACTCAAATGTCTTGTCCGATTCTTTGGAAAGATCCATGAGTTCTGGCACCGAAGTTTGCATGCGGTACGCCATCTCGTACTGCTTGATCCGTGCGGAGATCTCGGGGTCGCCGAACTGGTTGAGTTGAAGTTCGTTGAGCTTTTCGAGGTCGTTGAGGGTTTTGCGTCGCAGCACCGAATCAACCCCGTCTGGGTTGGAAAGGTACAGAACCGGATCTCCGCTCGATCGGAGCGAGACGCCTTGGTGCTCGCTGGGCAGGAAGCCCGTGCCCCAGAGTCGACTGAACAACGCTTGGTCGGCATCGCCCGACGAGACCTTGCTGTGCAGCACCACGTAAGTTGGGAGGTCTTCGTTCATCGATCCCAGGCCGTAGCTGGTCCATGCGCCCAAACTGGGGCGACCGGGAAGCTGACTACCCGTTTGAATGTAGGTCACCGCTGGATCGTGGTTGATCGCCTCCGTCCACATCGATCGAATGACGCACAGTTCCGGCACCACGCTGGCGGTATGGGGCAGGAGTTCGCTCACCCAGACTCCGTCGTCGTTGTTGTCGTACTTCTTGAAGTCGTACTTGGTGGGAGCGATCGGGAAGCGCGTTTGACCACTGGTCATGGTGGTGAGGCGCTGTCCGTTGCGAATGTCTTCGGGCAGATCGGTGTCGTACAGTTCGCGGAGCTTGGGCTTGTGCTCGAACAGGTCGAGCTGGCTCGGGCCACCGTTCATGCAGAGCATGATCACTCGCTTGGCGCGGGGCTGAAAATGCGGAAGACCGCCGATGCCGGGTCTGGGTTTGCCGAGTTTCGGCAGACCGTCTTCTTGGTCGGCAAGGAAACCGAGTCCACTGGCATGAAGCAATTGGCTAAGCGCCGCCGTGCCCACGCCCATGATGGTTCGCCCGAACAACTGGCGTCGGGTCATCGTGAGTTCAAGTTCTCGAATGGGATCCATGAGGGTGTTTGGGGCGATTAGTGCTGGGTCAGGAACTCGTCTAGGTTGAAGAGTGTGTTGGCGATGAGTGTCCAAGCGGCCTGCTCGGAAGGGCGATACTTCGGGTCGGGCTTGAGCATTCCCACCGAGAGCAGCTTTTTGGCTTCCGATTCTTTCGCTTCGAACTCCTTTCGGTAATCGGCAAGGGACGCCAGAAGAATCTGCTTCTCCCGATCAGAAGCGGGGCGGCTCATGGTGTACAAGAACGCGGTATTCAACTTGTCTAGATCGGATCCATTTGAGTTGAGAACACGCATTGCCAACGAGCGAGCCGCTTCTACGAAGGCGGTTTCATTGAGGGTCACCAAGGCTTGAAGCGGGGTGTTGGTCCGCGATCTTCGCACCACGCATGATTCGCGCATAGGGGCATCGAAGGCCATCACCACCGGGTGCGGACTGGTTCGTTTCCAGAACAGATACAGGCTTCGGCGATAAATCGACTTGTCCGTATCTTGCACGTACGATGAGGTATTCGAACCCGGGAAGGTGATCTCTTCCCAAAGTCGGGGCGGTTGATATGGCTTAAAGCCCTTTCCGCCACGCTGCTCATTGAGGAGTCCGGCGGTGAACAGCGCCTGGTCTCGAATGACTTCTGCATCGAGCCGGAATCGTGGACCTCGAGAGAGAAGTCGATTTTCGGGGTCGATCTTCACCTTCTCGGCAGGGACCAGGCTCGACTGCTTGAAAGCCTTCGTGAGAAGAATCTCTTTGTGCAGTTGCTTGAGACTCTGGTGCTTCAAGAATCGAACCGCCAAGTAGTCGAGCAGTTCGGGGTGGCTGGGCCACTCGCCTTGGTTGCCGAAGTCTTCGCTGGTTTTGACGAGTCCGGTGCCGAAGTGCTGTTGCCAGACTCGGTTCACAAACACTCGCGAGACCAGCGGATGGTTCGGACTGGAAAGCCATTGGGCAAGCCCAAGCCGGTTTCGTGGGGCGCCATTGGGAAGGTCACCGAACACTTCTGGGATCGCTCTTGAAACCGCTTTGTCGGGCAGGTTGTATTCGCCACGACGCAGAACGTACGCCTGTCTAGGCTTCTTCAGTTCTTGCGCAATCAGCGTGGAAGGAATCTGGCGATCCAACTCGTCTTTCTCGCGAACCGTGTCTCGGTAGCGCATCGCAGAAGCAGTGACGGGTCCGCCGGTGAGATACAGCTTTTTCGCTTCGAGAAGTCCTTCCGGAGTGTCGAGCTTTGGCTTTACGTCTTGGACCTGTCTATCGAAAGGCGAGCCGATATCCAGCTTGACCCCGTCCTGTCCGGCACCGTTGACGATCTTGATAAGGAGTTTGCGTTCGCCTTTTTCGAGCTGAACGGTAAAGGTGTCGGTTGCTTGCTCCACGCCGCGCAGAGCCTTGTTCTGATGGACAAGCTTGTTATCCACCCAGACCTTCACCGCGTCGTCCGAGCCAATGGAGAAGAGGTATGGCTTTGATTCCGGGATGATGAGGGTGGACTGAAGATACGAAGCCGCGTTGTCGCGACCGATAAAGCTCAGCGCAGCGCCAAGCTTAAGATCGATCGGCTTCCACGCCGCTTTTTGATCAGCTTTTTCGGGAGCGTAGGCGGCGTCGTACGCTTCGTCAAAGTTCTTTGCGACGTACGGTCCGCTCACCTCCCAAGCTTTCAGACCGGGAGATTGGGGTTTTTGAATCTGAATCCAGTTCTTAACCTCATCCGCAGAAACCTGGCCGAGGAGCGACTTTTCCGTAGCGATAAGCTGGGCCATTCGCCGCTCTTGGGTGGGCGAGGGGACCTTCACCACCGGATCGGGAGTGAACAGGTTGCCATCGAGCGGCTCGTCCGCGGTGGAGTTGAAGAAGGCATACATTCGGAAGTAGTCCTTCTGTGTCACCGGATCGTATTTGTGGTCGTGACACCTCGCGCAGGCAACGGTGAGACCAAGGAAGACGGTTGAAGTAGTGTCCACTCGATCGAAAGTGTTCTTGGCTAGGAACTCTTCCACGATCGCGCCACCCTCGCTGGTGGTTGGGTTCATTCGCACGTAACCCGTCGCCACGAGCATCTCTCGGGTTGGATTCGGCAGCATGTCGCCTGCGAGTTGCCACTCGATGAAGTTCTTGAACGGGAGATCGTTGTTGTACTGTCGAACCACCCAGTCTCGATAAGGGTAGATCGCCCGTTCGTTGTCTAGATGCAAGCCGTGAGTGTCGCCGTATCGCACCGCGTCCAGCCAAAATCGCGCCTGATGCTCACCGTATCTCTGGCTCGAAAGGTAACGGTCGACCATTTTTTCATAAGCGGTGGCGGTGCTGTCTGCCAGATATTGGGCGACTTCCGTTGGGTGAGGAGGCAACCCGGTGAGGGTGAGCGCTACGCGGCGAATGAGGGTTCGCTTATCGGCTTCAGGGTTATAGCTCAGATTCTTTGGGCGAAGTTGTTGAACCAGGAAGGCATCGATGGGTGCGAGTTTTTGTCCCACTTCCGCCTCCGTGGGAATCGTGGGCATTGAAGCGGGGATGAGCGCCCAATGCTTTTCGTATTTCGCTCCTTGTTGCACCCAGAGTCTCAAGATCTCTCTTTGCTCAGGGGTGGGTCCCGGCTTGCCAGAGTTGGGCGGGGGCATCACTTCGTCGGGGTCTTTAGAGACCATCCGAGCAAAAATCTCGGAATGAGCGGCGTCGCCGGGCTTGATGGCTTGGAAATCGCCCCGCTTTTGGAAGGCGCTCGCGGATTTATCGAGACGCAAACCACCCTTTCCAACCTTGTCGCTCGGCCCGTGACAGGCGTAGCAGTGTTCGCTGAGAATCGGTCGAACGTCTTTATTGAAGTTTACGATTCGGGATTCTGGTTTCCTTTTCGAATGAGTGGCGTTAGTCGGCGTTGCGAGTCCGACGCCCAAAAGCGCACAAGCCATCCCTGCGGCCAGAATCGGCCCCGATGCAAATCCCTTCATATCTCTTCTTTGAGTGACCCGCGTCCGAGTCACCGCCGTTCAGCGACTCGTCTTTGAGTGAGGGCATTATACGAAACCCGAACCGATTCTGGGTTGGAGAATCGAGTGAAAGTGATCGCTAAACAGGCTCAACTAACCATGTTTTTGCAAACTCTGCCGTGCCATGAGCGTGGGTCGCACGTAATCGGTGGAGGGAACGTGCGGTTCTTCTTCTCTGAGGCGTCCGGTTAGGTAGGCACAAGCGCGCTTAACCATGTCGTCAAAGGGCTGAACAACGGTGGAAATTGGAACCGGGGCGACCTCCAGAAAGGCGGGGTCGTCATATGCCACAAGCGAGACGTCTCGCCCGGCGACGAGGTTTAAGTCCGTAAAGATTCGGTTGACCTGGAGCGCCAAGACGGCCCCGATGGCAAAAACGGCAGTAGGGCGGTCTTTCTTCTTGAGGGTGGTCCTGAGGAACTCCTCGCAGTCTGGACTAAGGTTGATGGCTCCGAACGACCAGGGTGCGACAGAGGTTTCGAGTCCGCGAAGAGTGGCCCCCATGGTGAATCCTCGCTCTCGATCGGCCGAATTCGGCACACCCGGTCTTCCGCCGACAAACAAGGTTTTCTTGTGTCCCAGCTTGGCAAACTCTTCCGCCACCATGAGGCCCCCAAAGATGTTATCGCTGTCTATACACTTGAAGTCGATCCCGGGCCAGGAAGCACCGATCACCACGGATCGCTCGTGCAGGTCCCGCTTTTCTAGCTCCATGAGGGCCTCGATAGGCGGGTTGATGAACACAAGGGCGTCGAAGCGATCGGCTTCCCAATACTGCTCAAGAATTCGGTTGAGGCGGATAGCTTCGAATTGGATCCCCTGCGCCTCGCCTTCTCGGATGAGCCCAAAGTAGATGGCTCCGAAGTAGTAGTTGTTGATCGCCCCTTGCAGGTCTTCAACGATCACCACTGCAGCTTTGAGTGATTTTCTCGGTTGCGAACTGGCAACGAAAGTGCCTTTTCCCTTGGTCCGCTCAAGCCAGCCATCGGCGACAAGGGAAAGAATCGCCTTGTTCACGGTCATTCGGCTGATGCCGAGTTCCCCTGCGATGTCTGGTTCCGAGGGTAATCGGTCGCCCGGTCCGACCTGTCCACTTTCGATGAGAGCGAGGATACGCTCACGTGCTTCTATGTGAACGGGTTTGGAACCGTCTTTAACAAGGGGGGAAAGTTGGACCTTCGACATCGGAGACCTAAACACATTATAGGTCGTCTCGGCATGATGTCTAGAGGGTGTCTAGTCAGCGGATAATCGGTCGGTCCTCTCCGGAGGATGTGCACAGAAAGCTTTGAACTTTGCCCACGGTCACCCGCTTTACAATCCTCGCTTCTTCAAGGAGAAGGATGACCATTGGGGTGCTTTGACAATGTAAGTATCTCCCAACGAAAACCAGCTAGATGGCTAGAAACAAAACAAAACAAGCCAAACTTGGTTCAAGCAGCTTTCTTGCCGCCCACGGCACCAGGAGGTGATTTAATCGTAAGACGCCAATCAGTCGATTGATAAGTAACAAAATCGTGATTCTCAGCCCGAAACCCGTAGCCACAACATAACGACACAGCTGTCGCTTGAAGCGGACAAAGGAAGGTCTATACTCGCGCGTACATACACCGTTTTCGCTTAAACATGTCGAACTTCCGCAACACTTTTTTATAGAGAAGCCCACTTGCGCCGAAGCAATACACCGCGGTCACTACTCAGGGCCGCAATCGCAGCACGATTGACCTCAACGATGTTGCCGAAATCCCGCATTTGCCCCTTAACTCCTGAAGAAGACAACTGCTTTAGCAATGCTTCCGCAGTATCCAAAAGATACTTGTGGCGGTCAACAGCAACATCAAATGAACTAGCCTCAACGGACTGGCATTGCCAACGCAATGATGTCAAGTAGTGCCGGAAAGAAGCCTGCTCGCTAAATTTCAAGGAGGTGGGCTGCGCACCACCAAAAAGTGCCGCAACATCTTTACTCATAAGCTCCGCAGATGGTTCCATTAACGATAACATCCCAACCTTTTGGGCAATGTCGAGAAAGGGAATCTTGAACTCAGAAAGCGCTTGCGGGCAGTAGAACCACGTAGCACGTTGACGAATATCCTCGTCGACAGTTGCTTTAAACTTCTCGGGCGGGAATGAACGTACGTTCATCCAGGTCCCGGAAGCGATTGCATCTACCTTTGCGCAGCCCCCTACCAACATCTGATGGTTACAGTAACCAAGAATCACTTTACAACCAGCAATCTTCATCCCTGCTACGAGATCAAGCACATTAGCCAACCAACTCGGATTATCCACCAAATAATTGCCATTTGCATGCTCAACAACAACATAATACTGCTTGATTGGATTGTTTCCAACCCACTCAAGTAACTTAGCAATGCCGTCACTCCTCATGATGGCCTCTTCTGAGAGCGCTATTGTTTGAATAAGCGGAATACGACTATCAACAGAATTAGCCTCTTCACTTATTAGAGACTGAATACTTAGCCAGTCGTCTGAAATCTCTGTAGCCAAAAGGCCGGGTAGTATAAACTCCGTACTTCCTAAGAATATATTAAGCTCAAGTAGCTTTTGAATCAGCGATGAAAGTTGCTGACCAGCAAAGAACACTCCTGTTTGATACGCCTTTGGCCAATACTCGTGCTCGCAAAGTCGTATATGATCAGCATGAGGCAAGTAAAATTGCGGGTCGACGAGGACTTTTCCACCTGGAAGGCTCGAAATTGACTTTGCCAGCGCCGCCAACTGCTTTCCCGATAAGTCTCTAGGGCTAAGGATAACAGTACCGCCACCCCACTCGGCGATCAACTTCTTGCTATGCTCCATCATGCCAAAGCCAAATTGCAAATGTAGTTCCATTATCCTCCTTCCTCTAGACCAAACTCCTTTACTTGAAGCCCTCTCTATGAACATACCATCATGCAAGTAAAGGTCCACGTTACTGCGGCAAACCCTCCTCGGTAATAATCTCTCTCATCCATTCAAGAGCTTCCTCGACGTATCGAATCCTATGATCTCTACGCTTTTTTGTCATAGCTTCAATTAAATCGGCAAACTGGTTCTGCATCTTGCACTGAACACAAACTCGACTCAGATTATACGTCTCTACCTTCGAAAGAACTTCCATCACGTCCCTTGCACCATTAATGAAAGGGTGGGTTAAGTTAACGCACTCGTGAACGGTAACTCCAAGGGCGAATAAATCTGCCCTTGCGTCGATGTCGGATTGGATATTCCTAAACTGTTCAACAGGTGCATACCCCGGAGTAAACTTACCAAAAGCAGAAATTGTAGCAGTGAGAGCTGGCATGCTCAGGTGCCGTGCAATTCCAAAGTCAAGAAGCCAAAAACTGCCTGCCTGATCGATCATTATGTTCTCAGGCTTTACGTCTCGGTGAACAATCTTTGCGCTCTCGGCATCATAAAGTGCTTGAAGTACATGGTAGGTCATAATCAGAATCTGCGCCGGAGATAGATGACCCTGCGACATTAGATGACGGAGCGTGCATCCCATAATTCTTTGTTCACGTATCCACGTTATCTCTCCTACAGGGCTGGATTGTGTGCCGACTGCAAATATTTCGGGCACCCTCGATGAGTGGACGAGTTGAACCGCTAAAACCTCTCGACTTACAGCATCCTGCGAGGTAGTTGGCAAAATAAGCTTGAGAACTACATCACCTTCATCCCTATGGACCCCAGTAAAGACAACTTTTTGCCCGCCAGCTTGGTGCGCAGCAAGATGTTTTATATCAGGAAAGCTCTCTTCAACCCATGACAGCGGCAGCACTTGTTGTACCCTCCTGATCTCCAGCGAATGTACGCCAGGCCCACTCATTAAAAAGCCACGAGGCGTAGGATACAGGAGTTGATTGAGTATTCATGTTTCTGATGTCAAGAACACTATCATCCAAACTCCAAACTCCGACATTAAGTTGATGCGCACGCGGGATAACTTGGGAATTACTGGGGATTTTCGGAATGAGAATGTTTGAAGAAGTCGCAAACCACCGATTTAGCGACGCCTGTTGCAAAGCCCCCCGCCAGTTTTCAATTTTAGCTTCGAATGAGATAATGTGCCGAACGGCGTAGCTTCTTCTGACAGGAGCCGCTTCAAGGAATCGGCCCCGTTTTCGTATCAAGGAGGCGGCAGCAAGTTTCTCAAGGTTGGAATCCACTTTGACCCCAAACACTTCTTTCAGCTCCTGCAAGGGGACTTCCTTCTTCCTTGACATATATTGAAGCACCTTAAAATCGTCGGGACTCAAGACGGGGCGAGATACGTCCCATTTTTCGGCGATTGCCAAGCTCCAAACAACAATCACGAGGTCAGGAAAGCCGCTCTCAAGACGTGGCTCATGAAAAAGAGTTACCTGATCCCTAACGGACGTTCTGATTTGTACCCTTTCAATGAATTTGCGTAAGAGCTCAGTTTCAGCACCCTCTCGTTGCGTGCGAAGCGTCAGCCCTAAGGCTGTTGAATTTGTCTTTGAACCAATATTGTATACAGAAGTTTTTGATTCCATTTAAGTTATAGCATCAAAGATGACATCAGTGATTACTCCAGTTGAGCTTTTGCTTTTTCATCATTAGCAGATTTGAATACACTACTTTAAACCATTCATTTCGTGAGACTCTGCGATTCGTTGGGCACGATTGTTTTCCCAAACCTCCCGCCACGATGGACAGTTTGGCTTTGGACGCAGTCATTATACAAGCCTCTGTGCACTTCTTTGTTTCTTTCGTCCCTTTTAGGACACATACTCTGCCTACGTGCGGTTCGACAGGGGGGTGACACCCCCTTGGTACGATCGGACCGATGCGCAGGCTCTTGTTCGTCTTGCCATCAACCAGTTTTTTGCCGTCGGCCCTGAGGATTAGCGTTGGACGAGATTATTGTACAAGTTGATAGCGTGCACCCGCTTTGAACAGCACCTTCTGCACCGACCTGCCCGGCAGCCGCACCGAGACCGATGCCCCTGCATTTGGACCCGGTGTAAGCGTTGCCGATACCAGCCGACCCGACTCCCAGGTCATATCCACCGTGATGTCCCCCCGAGCGCGGAGTCCCTTCACCGATCCGGTTGCCCACTGCTTCGGCAGACTTGGCAAAAGATCGATGACCTCCCCGTGACTCTGTAGCAGCATCTCGGCGACTCCAGCCGTGAAAGCAAAGTTTCCGTCGATCTGGAAAGGCGGGTGAGCATCGAAGAGGTTTGCGTACACGCCGCCACCGTTGCTCATGTTCACGCCATTGGTTTCCACAAGGGTGAGGAGGAAGCGGCTCATTCCGAATGCCCGGTTCGCGTCCTTGAGTCGAGCCCAAAGACAGAGACGCCAGCCCATTCCCCAGCCGGTTGCTTCGTCGCCGCGGATGTTCATGGCGGTTTTCACCGCATTTGCGAGCATGGGGCGGGTGTCGGTATCGATCATGTTGCCCGGATAGGCAGCGAGGAGATGAGAGAGGTGCCTATGCTTAGGGTCGGTCTCGCGATAGTCGTCGGCCCACTCTTGTAAGTTGCCGCGCTCGCCCACTTGCCAAGGGAGAATGCGCTCGCGAGTCGCGGCAAACTTCTCTCGCGATTCCTTGTCCAGCCCTAGAGCTTCAGCCGATTCGATGGCGGCGGTCAGTACCCATCGAGTGATGTCGAGATCCATCGTTGCGCCAATTCCGGTGGAGTGACCCTTCCCATCCGGACCAACGAAGCCAACTTCTGGCGAGACGGAGGGAGCGGTGAGGAGATAGGGTCGGCCTAGCGGATCTTTGGGAGCATCTTTGCGGCGATCCTCGATCAGCCAGTCTTGAGCAAATTCTGCGGCTCCTTTGATGAGCGGATAAACCTTCTGCAGGAAGGCTCGATCTTGACTGAACAGGTACGACTCGTAAAGGTGTGTCGCCAGCCACGCGCCGCCCATCGGCCAGTTCGCCCAAACGGGATCGCCGCTACCTTCGCCGACAGGTGTCGAATGCATCCACAGGTCAACGTTGTGGTGGGCCACCCATCCAGAGGCACCGTAATTGACCTTTGCCGTTTTGGCTCCTGCCTTGGAAACGTTGGCAATGAGGTCGAACAGGGGTTGATGGCACTCGCGCAGGTTGGTGGTTTCCGCGGGCCAGTAGTTCATTTGGGTGTTGATATTGGTGGTGTAGTTTGAACTCCAAGGGGCGCGGACTTCGTCGTTCCAGATTCCTTGCAGGTTGGCGGCTTGTCCGCCCGGGCGTGAGGAGCCAATGAGCAGGTATCGACCGAATTGGAAAAGAAGAGTCGCCAGAGAGGGATCCTCATCTGCCCGATAAGTCTTGATCCGATCCACGGTCGGTCGATTGTCGTTCTTTGTTCCTAGATCGAGGGAGACTCGGCGGAAGAGACTCTGGTGGTCTTGTACATGCTTTTCTTTCAGTTGGGTGAAGCGAGTGCCCACCTTGTTCGCTCGGCGTTTGCACACTTCAACGACTTTTTCCACGTCTCGACCCGGGGTGAGGAACGGAGAGCGGAAACTCGTGCCAACGGTGACGATCAAGATTGCTTCGTCGGCTCCCTCAACGCGCACCGCGCTTCCGGTTTGAGTGACTTTGCCGCCTTTGGTTCGAACCTCTAGCACCGCCGCGAATCGTTGGCCCTTACCGTTCGGGTCTTCGTCGTATCGCACGGGGTTGTCGGCCCGCAAGTAGCTGGGTCGCACGTGGCTGGGCGCTCTGCCCCTGAGAACTACGCCGGGCTGCTTGCCAACCTGTTCCACTTTGGTTTGATAGCGGAGTCGACTATCAAGGGTGGCCGTGAAGCTGATCTTTCCGGCTTTGTTTGCGGTCAGCCGAGTGATCATGGCGTTTGCGGGGTGACTGACAAACGCCTCTCGGAGGTACTCGACCCCTTTGGCTTGGAAAGACACACTGGCAACGGCGGTATCAAGATCGAGCTGTCTGCGGTACGACTCGGCGCTGCCCTCAATGTCGAACTTCAGTCGAAGGTCGCCTAGAGGAAGATAGGACTCCGTGTAGGGCCCCTGTAGCCGCCTCATGAGTTGGTCAGCCTGGTTGAAATCGGCGTTGAAGAGGGCGTCTCTTACAAGCGGCAGGGCCTTTAGGGCGTCGGGGTTGTTGCCTTCAGAAGGCTCGCCAGACCAGAGAGTGCCGTCGTTGAGTTGGAATCGATCTTCCAGGACTCCACCGAAGTGCATGGCTCCCATTCGGCCGTTGCCGATCGGCAGAGCGTCTGTCCACGCCACAGCGGGTTTCTCGTACCAAAGCTGAAGCGCGTTGGCGGGCAGCGCGGTGGGGAGAAGAAGCGAGACCATGGCGCATTATAGCGGTCTCCGGGAACGTTGTATCAAGCGAGGTCGGAGGCAAATGATCTTCATTTTCAGAGCCTCGCTTGACTCGAGTTGGTACTTAGGCCCGACTACTCGGAGCAGCCTCAGGAGAAGCAATCGAAAGTTGCGCTCCAAGAATTTCTACCAACTTGAGCAGGTGATCGACGCTCACGGATTCCCTACCACTTTCGATCTGACTGATCCTTGACTGAGAAACATTGAGAAGCTTGGCTACTTGGCTCTGCGACAGTCCCTTTTTCTTTCGGACATTGGCAAGGGTGCTCATCAGTCGCACACGCCGCTCCTTTTCAAGTTCGCGTTCTTGAACTTCCTCCTCGAAGGCAACTCGAAACTCCTTGCTCTCGGCGAGACGCTTCGCGATTTTTCGTTCGATGTATGTCATTACTCTTTGTCCTTTGCCCGTCTTGCAGCCCTGTCCAACTTCATTCTCTGTTCTGCCAGGGCCACTATCTGTAGGGGAGTCTTTTGGGTTTGTTTTCTAAAGACAACAAGCATCACCAACTCAGGTGTTCCCTTCGGTAACTCCGGAACGTAGAAAAGCAATCTGCCCTTGTACTCTCCTTTGAAGTGTCTCAGTTCAAGAATTCCGCTCTCAAAAGATTGGATGATCGCTGGATTAGGGTTACTCCCTCTCTCAAGAGACTCATACAGCTGAATGCAGTAAGCAAGCTTCGCAAAATCTCGATCTGATGCTTGTCCAAGTGCCGCAAACTCACGATCGATTGCCTCCTCATCAAAAGGGACAAACTCGCGGCTCACCTCTGAATTATAACCTATAGCTCATAAATTTCCAAGCGCCTTCTTGGGGGGCTTAAATGAAAAAGGGTCCTGGCAGAGACAAAACTCTCTGTCAGGACCCTTTCTGCTTGTGCCGAATTTAAGGAGTCTAAGACCGATTTCCGGCCATTTCACGCCGCCGTCGAGGCGGACCGGATCGCTTTCGCTTTCCTCCGCGCGAAGGAGGTGCGTCTCCTTCTGCACGGCTGTAAGACTTAGGAATCGAAGTGCTTCTCTCCGACGGGGCGAGAGGCTGACCAAGGAGCCGCTCGATAGCTTTAACCGACCCGTTTTGCTGCGGAATCGCAAGCGTGATCGCCTTACCGGATGCTCCGGCTCGACCCGTTCGGCCGATTCGGTGCATGTAGTCCTCGGGATTGTCCGGCAGGTCGTAGTTGACCACAACGGAGATCTCCTTTACGTCGATGCCTCGAGCGGCGATATCCGTGGCGACCAAGACTCGGTACATACCCGTCTTGAATCCGCTCAGCGCTTCTCGGCGCTGCTGCAGGGTTCGGTCGGAGTGAATCTCGGCCGCGGTGTGACCGTGGGTTCGAATCGTTTGCGCCAGTTTGCGCGCGCCGTGCCGGGTTCGAGCGAAGACCAGGATCGTTCCGGGGTGCTCGTGAAGCAGGTCGGCGAGCATGGGAGCCTTCTCTTCGTGGTTCAAGAAAACAAGTTCTTGCTCGATCAGCTGCGGAGCCGTTCCGGGTGCTTGGACTTCGACCTTTTCGGGCTCGTACAGGAACTCGTGAGCAAGGGTCTCGATCTCTGGCGGCATGGTCGCGCTGAACATGAGCGTTTGCCGCTCATAAGGAAGCTGCGACAGAATTTTTCGGATGGCGGGCTCGAAGCCCATATCCAGCATTCGATCCGCTTCGTCGAGCACGACGATCGAGACGTTGGAAAGATCGACCGTTCGCTGTTGCATGTGGTCCATCAATCGGCCCGGGGTAGCAACAATCACTTGCGGGCGATTGCGAAGCAACCGCACCTGGGTGCTCATGTTCGCTCCGCCAACAACCAGAACCGATCGGGTTCCGAGCTTCATGAGCGACTCTTCGATCTGTTGAGCCAACTCACGGGTAGGAGCAAGGATAAGCCCTGCTTCTCCTTCGGTAAGTCGCTCGAGCATTGGCAATCCGAAGGCAAGGGTTTTGCCCGTACCCGTTTGAGCGATACCGATGACGTCATGACCTTCGAGCGAGACCGGAATGGACTTCGCCTGAATAGGGGTCGGGGTTTGGATACCCATCTTGGCGAGTGCATCGAGCAAACGGTCAGAAAGGTTGAGTGCGGCAAATGTGTTGGTTATCATGGTTTGGCAACGCACCCTGCTCCACATCGTGGGTTCAGGCACGCTTTATCGGACTCGCAAACGAGCCCTGTCTAATTGGGTCATAAGGATCGAAGCTCAACCAATGGGAGTCATCAACGACTTGCCAAACGGGAGCGGGCGCAAACGACGGCTCTAAGAGAATTCGCTCTTTCGGAGAGAGCGGCGACTCGTTGCGGGCGATCCTTTGCCTGTGTCCTCGCCATGACCGACCGAGAACAACCTAAGGATGATACCAGAAACTTGGTGGGTTCCCTTTTATGGGCCGGGAGGGGTGCCCGAAACCGGTAAGGTTGGGAGCGTTTATGAGTGGCACGGAGTCCGTTCGAATGTCTGGCAACCCGGTTTTCCCCGGGTGGTACGCCGACCCTGAACTCCACCTTTTCCAGGGTCGTTACTACATTTATCCAACCACCTCCGCCGCCTACGAAGAGCAAACCTACTTCGAGGTGTTCTCGTCGTCGGATCTAACCGACTGGACGGCTCATGGGAAGGTGTTGGACTTTGCCGATGTCCCGTGGTCGACGAATCGGGCGGCATGGGCGCCATCTGTGGCGGAGAAGGACGGTCGTTACTACATGTATTTCAGCGCCGGAGATGGTGCGGGGATCGGGGTGGCGGTTGCGGATCACCCCGCAGGTCCTTTTCGGGATGCCTTGGGCAAGCCGCTCATTTCGGAGTATCACCACGGCGCTCAGCCGATCGATGCACATGCATTCGTGGACGATGACGGTCAGGCGTATCTGTATTACGGCGGGTGGAAACACGCGGTGGTTGTTCGACTTGGGTCGGACATGATCTCGACCGAAGGCCAGTTTATCGAGATCACGCCGGAGAACTACGTAGAGGGTCCGTTTATGGTGAAGCGGAACGGGGTCTACGTATTCATGTGGTCGGAGGGCGGCTGGACCGATTCCAGCTACGGAGTCGCCTATGCACTCGCCGATTCTCCTTTAGGACCTTTTGAGCGGGTCGGGGCGATTCTCGGAACCGATCCTGAGGTCGCGAAAGGCGCAGGGCACCATTCGGTGCTAACGATTCCGGGCACCGATGAGCACTACATTTGCTACCACCGTCGGCCGTTGGAGGAGACGCACGCGAATCACCGTGTGACGTGTATTGATCGGATGATCTTCGAGGAAGACGGGACGATTCGGCCAGTTCAGATGACGTTTGAAGGTGTCCCGGCTAGGCCGATAGCCTAACCGGGATTCTGACTCCTTAACCCTTAAACGTCCAGGTGCCCGACCCGACGATCTCCTTCCGAGTCCCGCCATCGGCCAAGGGCACGTGGACCTCTGCGTTCACGTTCGGCGGGACGACGACCTCTAGCTCGTAGCCTTTCCCGACCCGCTTCCAGTGAGTCTGAATCATGCCGCGAACCGACTTGTAGGACGTCTTAGCGAACGAGAGCTTGGGATCGGGCGCAGGGGCGATTTTCACCATTCCGTAACCTGGCTCCATCGGGCTAATGCCACCCACGGTCTTGAACATCCAGCCGACCACCGCGCCGTACGCATAGTGAGCGAACGAGTTCATGCCGGGATCTTGGAAGCCCTTGTCCGGAGTCCAGCCATCCCATCGCTCCCAGATGGAGGTTGCACCGTTGACGATGCTGAATCCCCAGCTTGGGAAGGTGGTGTTGTGCAGGAGGCGGTAGGCAACATCGTTGCGACCGATCTTGCTCAGCACATGCATGAGATCTCGGGTTCCCACAAAGCCCGTGCTGAGGTGCCAATCTCGGCTCTCGATGTCTTTCACCAGTCGGTCGGCAACCTTCTTCGCGAGGTCACCCTCGACGAGGTCAAAGGCGAGCGCAAGGACGTAGGAGCACTGCGTGTTCCCCTTCACCTGACCGTCGGCAGTAACGTACGCCTTTCGGAAGGCTTCGGCGGCTCGATCTCGGAGCGCGGTGTACTTCGCCGCATCCTCTTTCTTGCCTAGTTCCAGGGCAGCTTTCGCGACAAGACCCGTGCTGTAGGCAAAGTACGCCTGCGCGATCACGTCGTTCGGCGTGTCCGCCTTGATGCTGAGCCAGTCTCCGAAGCAGTGGAACTTCTCCGGAGGCAGAAGGTCTGCGTTTTGCCGACCCCGGCAGAACTCGACGAAGCGGACCATGTTCGGATAGTGCCGCTCGAGCACCGTCTTGTCTCCATACACTTCATAGACCGTAGTTGGGCAGATCACGCCCGCATCGCCCCATGCCGGACCACCATCGTCCAGACCCCAGATAACGGGCGAGACTTTGGGATAGTTGCCGTTTGCCTCTTGATCGTCGTCTAGCGTGACTAACCACTTTCGGAAGAACGCTTGGACGTCTGAATAATAGGATGCGGTGAGGATGTACGCCTGAGCGTCACCCGTCCACCCGAGTCGCTCGTCTCGCTGCGGACAGTCGGTGGGAACGTCCACAAAGTTCATCTTCTGCGTCCACCAAGCGTTCGAAACCAGCTTGTTGAGCATGGGGTCGGACGTTTGAATGGTGCCCGCCTCCGGTGTTGCCGACGAGATGGCGACAGCGGTGAAAGTATCCTTGCTCGGTTTCTTCGAGAGGCCCGTGACCTCGATGTACTGGAAGCCGTGGAAGGTCAGTCGGGGATTCCAAGTCTCACCGCCACCTTTGCAGGTGTATTCGTCTTGAGCCTCACCGAATCGCAGGTTGGTGGTGTAAATCCGGCCGTCCTTATCCAGGCGTTCTGCGTGCCGAATCGCGACCTTTGTTCCAGCCGCCTCGTTCACCTTCAGGCGCACAAAACCGGTGAGGTTCTGACCGAAGTTGATTTGGTACACGCCCTTGCTGACTTCGGTGATCGACTCCGGTTTGATCTCTGCATAGGATCGCACGGGGTCGCCGGGGAATGCCTCTAGAGAGGTTGCGAACGATCCTACTTTGGCGGGTTTGAAGTCGCCGAGTTCTTTACGAGCATCGAACCGTTCGCCGTACAAGAAGTGCTCATCTAAGATCGGACCGGAGCCGACCTTCCAACTTTCGTCGGTGGCGAAGGTTTCGGTGCTGCCATCGGTGTACTCCACTTCCACTTGCGCCTTGAACATCGGGACTTTGCCGTAATACTCGCGCTGAGCCCCCCAGGCAACGTAGCCGCTGAACCAGCCTTGTCCAAGGGTTGCCGAGAGCGTGTTGTCGCCGTCTTTCAGATTTTTGGTGACATCGAAAGTTCGGTAATGGGTCCGTGACTTATAGCTGGTCCACCCAGGGGTGAAAAGATCGTCCGTGACTCGCTTGCCGTTGATGGCGAAGTCGACAATTCCCAGAGCCGTCACATACGCGGTTGCTCGCTTGACCTTGCCCTTCAACTTCATCCCGTTCTGGAACTCGTATGCGGGCGAAACAACCCACTGCTTGCCCGTGGCTCGCACTTTGTTCCACGGACCCACTCCGTTGGGGCCGAGTTCGGAGGCGGGTTTGCCACCGATGGTCCAAGACTTGTCCGAAACGATCGCTTTGTTGCCCAGAGAGAGTCTTGCCAGCAAGCCCGAGTGACCCTTACCGGCGTTGTTGACCTCGACTTCCAAGACGTTTTTGCCTGCTTTCAGACCCTTGAGGTCGAGGTTTTGTAGACGGGACCAACCTTCCGGATCGGTGGTCCGACCAATTTCAACGCCATTGAGTCGAGCGATAAACGTGTTGTCGGCGGTAAGCGCAATCTTGCCAGTGGTCGTATCCGATTCGAACTCCAGTCGACAGGTGTAGTTGCCGCTTGGGACTTCGCCAGGCGTGGTGCCGGGAGGCGTGATCCACTTTGCGTCTTGAAGCAAATCCTCTAACGGCTTGGGAGCGTCGCCGTGAATCCACTTCGCTTTCCAATCGGTGGGGTTCAAAAGGCCGATACCGAACGATGCGGCACTGCTCCAGTTCCCTTCCCTACCCGCCTGATCCCAGATTTGGACCTTCCACCAGGCTCGTGCTCTTGAGCGCAACTGCGAGCCCGCGTAGCGGATTCCGAAGGTGCTGGAACTGAGGACCTTTCCGGTATCCCAAAGGTCGCCTTCGTCCTTCGCAAGGAGGTTTGGGCTGGAGGCGACAATGAGTCGGTAAGCCGATTGCGAGAGGTTTTTCGCGTCGGTCGCGCCACGAAGTTCCCACGAGAACTCAGGACGGTCGTTTTGAAGCGAAAGTGGATCGGAAAGGGCGTCGGCTCGCAGGTTCACCCCCTGAAGGGATCCGAGTGCGGCAAGGATCGGCAGAACGCTCATGTTGCCCGCAGTTTAACAAGAATCGAACAACATTGCACACAGTTTCTAACAATTCCGCAACACAGAATCGCAATAGTGCGATTGTTCGTAAACTTGAGAACATGCGAATCCCACCGAAAGACATCCACCCTACGCTTTGGGCTGCGTTCGACGAATACGAGTCTCAGCTCTATTCGATGAAGTTGGATTCGGACATGATGGCTGCCGCTGGGAAGCACCAGACCGAGTGGTTCAAAGAGTACGGACGCGGATTTGCCTTGTGGGGGGCACTTTGGATCATAGGAACCTTTGGAATGGCCTGGGTTGGCAAACAGCTTGGACTTGGCCCAACGCTCATGTTCGTCGGGATTGCGGGTGCTGGAATTCACGCATGGTTCGCAACCCAAAAGAATCGCCGCACTGCGAGTGTCAAAGAACTGGAGGCACTCTTACCGATTCTAAAACTCGACGACATGGGGCGACTCTATGCCGAGACGCTTGTGCAGGTGTTTCAATCGAAGTTGCCAGAGGAAGCTCGCTCGGAGGCAATCTCTGAGCTCAACCGGCTGATGAGTGAGCACGAGCACTTGAAAGCTGGTCGTGAGAGGCTGGAGAGCGCTATCTCGTCTTCTCAAGTCGGCGAGATTAGCCAGGATATCGAGCGGCTGGAACGCAAAGTCGCCGAGACTCAAGACGCCGAAGCGAAGCGTGGATTCGAGGATAGCCTTTCGATCGCTCGGCAACGCATGGAAACGGCACAACGGTTCCAACCCTATCTAGAGCGAACAGACGCGCAGGTGGAATTAGTGAAGCAGGCCCTTCTGAATTTGAAGTCCGACTTGGGTCGGCTTTCTCTGTCGCCTACTGTGCTCGAGGTTTCCCCGATTGACGGATTACGGCGGTCGACGTTGAGCATCCGGTCCCAGGCAGATGAGATTGAAAAAGCCATCTTAGAGCTGAACAGTTCACTTTGATCGTTTCTCAAAGACTGATCGTCCCCTGAAGCAAAAAAGCCTCTAAGAGATCCGAGAGGCTTTTTGGTGCGCTTGGCAGACTGTTAACTTACTTCTTGCGTCGGCGAGCAACGGCGAGCAGTCCGAGACCGAGTGCCGCAATCGAAGTGGGTTCGGGAACCGCTTCAAGGGCGCTGATACGGAAGTCGATACCGCCTCGGGTATCACGATTACCCAAGTTAAGGGTTTGGATAGCGCCGAAATCCAGATTGGTGTAACTACTAAAGTCGAAATACAGATTCGTAGCACCGGTTGGACCAGTGTAGTCTGCGAACTCTTCAGCAAACTGCCCCGAAGTATCCAACAGAAAGAGTCGGAAACTTGTATTTGATTCGATGTAGTCGAACGTTACTTTGAAGACTCTGGAGAGACCGAAGTTGTAGTCAAAACCTGGTGTCGTGTAAAACATCGTCGCTTGCGCTCGAACCTCGTTGTCTGAATTGACCGACCAGACACCATTTGCTACCCGGGAGGAGGCCCGCGCAAAGTTGCTCGGGTCACTGGTCCTAATCTGTAGTTGCATCAATCTGGTTGCTGCGAACGGAGTTGGGTGCGGGATGCTGTCGTTAACCGAGTCAAAGCCATCCGTCGATAGGCTGATCACTCGGAGGTTTTGGGAGTAATCGTCAACCACGATCACAGACGCAGACGAAACGGTCGCAACCGCAAGGAGCGCTACTACAATCCAAGTTCGCATCCCCGTAATTGTACAGGTTAGAATCGGCCCGGATGAAAGAACGTGGCACTACTCCGCAGGTCGTGCAGATTCCTAGCAATTTTACTGAGGCTTTATTGAAGCTTCTTACTTGGGGCCTCCGACTCATGAACGAAGAGTTCTCCAATTGAAGCACGGGGACCTATCGCGAGACGGTTCGTCCACGCCGAAAGCAGGCACTCAAAGAGTTGAGGTTTCACGATTGGAAGCTGTGAAAGCAAAAAGCCCCTCGGTCCACCGAGAGGCTTTTTCATGCGCTTGAGAGCTTGGTGGTTACTTCTTGCGTCGTCGAGCGACTGCGAGAAGGCCGAGTCCGAGTGCGGCGATCGAGGTCGGCTCCGGAACCACTTCGATGGCGGTCAGTCGGAAGTCGATACCGCCGCGATCAGCGGTGTTGTAGGTGCTGATCTCGGTGACGTTGCCGTAGTTGAACGTACCCACGTTTCCGAGATCGAAATAGACCTGGGCTGCGCCCGAAGCACCTGTGTACAGGTTAGAAAGGGTGATCTCGTTAGCCGCGCCGTCCTTGACCTTAAGGTTGAAGGTCGTGCCGTTCTCGATGTAGTCGAACGTGTACTTGAAGATTCGCGACTGGCTGAAGTCGTAGGTGGAAACGTAGGTCATCTTGCCTTGCGCATCGACCTGCGGGTCGGAACCAAGCGTCCAGATGCCATTTCGAACTCGCGAGAAGCCGCGGTCGAACTCGTCGACATCGTTTTGCACGATCGTAAGGGTTTGCGTTACCGTCGCTCCAATCGGGGTCGGGAACGAGATCGCACCGTTGTTCGAGGACGAACCAGTGGTCGTTCGGGACAACGTGGCCATGTCGACCGAGAAGTCGTCAACCACAATTACTGCAGCGGAAGAAAGACCCGCAAGAGCAGCCACACCAAAAACAAGCGCAAGACGCATCACGAGGAATGATACAGCGCAAGGACCATGCCGGAGTGACCTCCTGATCGAGTTCTTAACATTCATCGGCAAGACCCGGCAAATATACGTGGTGGAAACGACTGGGGCGACCCAGAACTTGGGAGTAAACGCCGATCAGGATACGTAACGTAAAATGGGAACAGTGGATGGGGTCCACTTGAACCCAAGGGGCCCGTAGACGATCCCTTTAGACGATCATGGTAAGAACCGTTCTTCCGATAACCGTTGCTCTCGGCTGCGTTCTTGCCGGATTCCAGGCTCCGGTGACGCCTCTGGATCCTATCGCCAAACTTCAGGCTGAGATCACGAAGGGCTCCGCCAAACTTGAGTTCGACCCCAAACTCGGCTACCTCCCTTCGATCTTGAAGGAGCTTGAGATTTCGCCCGATACGCAGACGCTCGTGTTCTCCAAAACGAGCATGCAGTCCAGTTTCATCAACCAGAAGAACCCCCGAGCGCTCTACTTCAACGATCACACCTACGTGGGCTTCATTCCCGGTGCGCCCGTGATCGAGATCGCGACGATGCACCCAACGCTGGGCCTCCGGTTCTATACGTTGCCGAACGAAAAGGTTGGACCTCAGCGATTCGCCGCCGAAACGCAAGACTGTATTCCCTGTCACACCCGGCGTAGCCAGTTCGGCGGACCCGTTCTCGTCGCCGAATCCTCTTACGTCGGGCCAAGCGGTCACCCTAGAATCCTGGCTCCGCAACCTGCAGTGACTCCTCGAACACGGTTCGAGAGTCGTTGGGGCGGTTGGTTCGTTACTGGTCAGCACGGGAGTATTCGCCACCTCGGAAACGAGCTCGCCTACCTGGAAGACGAGCCGTTCGGGTTGGATATGGAAAAGGGTGCCAACGTTCAATCGCTGGGCAAGTTTTTTGATGCCAAGAAGTACCTGAGCCCCCACTCCGACATCGTTGCCCTGCTGGTGATGGAGCACCAAATGGACATTCAAAACGCGCTTGCGGCGGTGCATCGATCCATTCGAACCGGCGGCTCTCCCAACGATTACTCGCTGACAACCCTCACCGATCGGCTGACGCACAAGGGAGAAGCTCCGCTGAAGTCTCCGGTGAAGGGCACTTCTGAGTTTGCGACTTCCTACGGCTCGGTTGAAGATCAACCGTTGCGCAAGCTGGACCTGCAAAAAAGAGTGTTCCAGTATCCGGTGAGCCCAGAGATTTACACCGACGCCTTTCGATCGCTTCCTCGCGAAGTGCGACAGAGGATCTTCCAGGTGGTTTCCAAACGTCTTGCAAATCTCGGGTCGGTTTACACCGCCGACGACATTGCCACCGCAACCGCCGAACTGAAAAAGTCGTGTGATGCGTTTTAAATATCACGTTTGCGATATTTTATGAACGAGTTGGACGTTTTCGAGCCCTGTCGTTCGTAGACAAGGTCGTGCTTCCAGGACCTACCCTCCATCGCCTTACGAACATTGGGTTGATCGCCCTAGTGCTCGCCATTCCACCCATCGCGCTTGCCCAATCGAACGGTCAACCACCGGCAGGAAATCCAAATGCTGCCCAGGGTCGACCACCAATGCCACCCAAATTTGGCGCAACAGTCAACTTTCGCACGCGAGGCTTTCAAGAATCGAGCCTCGGGGGATCGAACGCGGAACTTGGTATTGCTCGATCTGGATTCGATCTCAACCTTAACTACTTCGCTTCACCAGATCTCATTCTTCTGGGCGGATTCACTTACGAGGACTCGAGATTCGCTTGGGAATCACTGAGCGCCCTTGCACCGGGCCAACAAACTCCCGTAGGATCAGCTCGAATTCTGTCCGGCAACATTGGTGCGATTAGGCGCTTAACCGATCGCTGGTCAATCGGCACAACCTTTACGGTTCGGTCCACGGGCGAAACTGCAGCGACCTCCAATTCTCAAGAAACGGGATTTAGCCTGTTTGGAAGGTACTCAAAAGATCGAACGAGTTCGTTCAGCATCGGCTTCGCCACCATCTCTCAGCTCAGCGATGACCCCCTGGTGATCCCGTTTGTGGGCTACGAGGGCCGGCTAAACGACAAATTGACAATTGCCACCGTTCCCGTTGCCGCAGGAATAGGGATTCAAGGTCGATACCAACTCGATCCAAAGCAGGTCTATCTGCTTACGGTCGCGTTCGAGAACCGTAACTTCCGCCTTGGACCCAACGCACCAATCCAAAACGGCGTTCTGCGTGATCAGGGATTCCCAATCGAGCTTTCCTACCGATTCCGACCGAGCGCGAAGGTGGAGTACGGTGCCTCCATCGGCTACCTTCTGGGTCAGACCATCACCTTGGAGGCCGCGAACGGATCCACCGTCCTGGATCGCACCCTCCGCCCCACTCCATTCATTGGTCTCAACGCTCAGTTCAGACTCTGAGCCATAGGGATGAACAAAGATCGTCATGCCGACTAGAATGTCTGCATGACGATCGCCGGGATTTTGCTCACCGCCACAGTGATGGCGAAGCCAAACTTCGTCATTATCTTCTGCGACGACCTCGGCTATGGCGATCTCCGGTCTTACGGGAACGCCGAGAGGCACACTCCGAACTTAGATCGACTGGCAAAGAACGGGGTGCGATTCACCCAGTTCTATTCGGCTTCGCCAGGCTGCAGCCCTTCCCGCGCGGCCCTGCTCACGGGTTGCTACCCAACCCGGGTCAGCGTTCCCCAGGTTCTCAATCCCGATTCCCCAACCGGTCTCAATCCGGCGGAGACGAACATTGCATCGATGCTCAAGGGGCAAGGGTACCGAACAGCCTGCGTGGGCAAGTGGCATCTTGGGGTCAAGAACTTGCTGCCGACAAAGCAGGGTTTTGACGAGTATTTCGGCCTTCCCTACTCCAACGATATGTGGCCCCCGAACGGAACGTACTGGCCAAGGTTGTTCCTTCACGAAGGCTCGGAGCCGATAGAAGAGGTGAAGGACCTCGAGGACCAATCCCGTCTGACCCAGCGGTACACCGACCGGGCGGTGGAGTTCATCCAGCAATCAAAGGACAAGCCGTTCTTCCTCTATTTGGCGCACGCGATGCCTCATGTACCCATCGCAGCGAGCCCCAAGTTTCGAGGCAAAACGGGCTTTGGACTCTACGCGGATACCATCGCCGAACTCGATCACTCGGTGGGGCAGGTTCTGTCTGCTTTGAAGCGGACAAAGTTGGACCGGAAGACGGTGGTCGTCTTCACTTCCGATAACGGTCCTTGGCTGCCTTACGGCGAGCATGCGGGTTCGACGGGTGGGTTACGAGAAGGAAAAGGGACCTCTTTTGAAGGTGGATTTCGGGTCCCTGCCATTTTCTCGTTTCCGGGCAGGTGGGCGAAAGGGGTTGATACCGAGGAGGTCGCCACGACGATGGACCTTTTGCCGACCTTCGCTGCACTCTCCGGAGCATCCTTGCCGACGAAGGAGATCGATGGGAAGTCGATTGATACACTGCTGACTCGACCCACTGAGGAGAAATCGCCCTGGTCGTACTTCTTCTACTTCTGGCCCGGAGAACTCCAGGCGGTTCGGATGGGACCTTGGAAGCTCCACGTGAAGCACAAGCATCGTTTCCAAACCCAACCTGCGGGCAAGGGTGGCAAGCCTGCGGGCGAGGTCACTCGGGAGATCGATCTTTCGCTTTTCAATCTGGAAGAAGACCCCGCTGAGAAGGTGAATCTTGCGGAGCGATATCCAAACGTTGTGGCCCGTATGATGCGCCTCATTGAGCAGGGTCGGGCTGAGTACGGCGACACGCTGACAGGCACGAAGGGATCGGGGTTACGCCCCCCTGGGAGAGTGGAGTGATGGAACGTATTGATCAATTCTTGGTCGAAAATTTCGCCAATGACATGTGCCAGTTCTCTTCGCCTGGAGTTCCCGGTAGCTGGAATTTTGGTCCAACTCTTGAAGCCGTAATGGAGCTCCCACCGCCGATGATCACTGAGATCGTTACACAGATTCTCGAATCACCTGCGCGGTCGCTTTCTGGTCGATCCATCAACGAGCTAGGGTCGTTCCACGATGCTCTGCTGTCTTGCGGTATCGGCATCTGGTGGGAGATAAGGGAGCCGATTGTTCCGAAGGAAGAACAGGTCAGGGCAGTTCAGGCCTTGATACCCTATTTGACGTTTCTCGATTCCTTTTGTGATGAATACGGCACTAGGCCTGCGACTAGTGCGACTGATCTGAACCATCTCGATGACGCGGTTTCCATGACATGGAGACAAGACACCCTAGAAGCCGCAACCTTCAAAATATCAGAAAAGCACTTGTGGGGTCCAATTTATACGGCAATGGAACATATGCTCACCTTATCTTCATGCGCCATGCAGTTAGGCGGACTGCTTGGACTTATAGAACTCAAGTACTCAAACGAGAGCGAGGTTGTCCCTGTCATTGATCGCTATCTTGAATCGGGTCGGATAAGAATGCCTTGGTTGCGAGAGCTAGCGGTTCAGGCTGCGCAAAGAATTAGTACTTTAAGATTGCATTTCACTGGAGAGGATTAAGCCCGCGCGACGGCCCTTTCCAGAGCATCCGTTCCGAACTTGATCAACGATGAGAGCGGATCGTTGGCGTACAGCGCAGACTCCCACGTATTCGGCTCCGGTCGAAGACCCTCGATTTGGCGGATAACGGCGATCTCCAGATTCGACCGATCGTGGTGAAGAGCTTTTCGGTGCACCGCGCAGGCGTCAAGAATCGTCTGGGCTTCTTGAACGTGCCCAAGAGCTCCTAGCGAAGCGGCGAGAAAGTCGATGCCGATCTGCAGTTGCCGTCGGAAACCGTGCTCGTGACAATCAGAGATCGCCGAAAGGATTCGTTCCGCTCCGGTATCCACATCTCCCAATTGCACAAGGGCGTAGCCGTACCACGATCCTCCGACACGGCGATAGATGGTTTCTTCCCCGGGTTTTTCGGATACATGATCGAAAGCGTTCTTGGCGCGTTCGAACTCGCCCATCGCCGCGAAGAGCAGACATCTATTCACGGCAACGAGCGGCTCTAGCAGCTGCTGGTCCAGAAGAGGCATTTCTTTGGAGGCGGCGATCACGTCGTCAAAGCAGTGATCAGCTTCATCGAATTCTCCGATGTGGGCAAGGATGCCACCGAGGTTCTGAACTGAGATCGCTCGATGAAGATGTAAGCCCGCTTGCTCGGCGAGTTTGACGGACTCCCTCGCTCCAGAAAGCGCGACATCGTACCGACGCTGTTCGAAGTGCATGAACGCGCGCATTCGAAGGGTGGTTTGTCGAATAGCAACGGGGGCATCAGGATCGCCTAACACCTGCTCGCAGATGGCGTGTCCTTTTGGATACTCGGAGCAGTAACTGGCGAGTCGAAGGGTCACCCAGATGAGTTTGCAACGAGCCTCTTCGTAACCCGAACTGTGCGCAAGGGTGGTTTCGGCAAGGCTCAAGAACGCTCGGGGGTGCTCTCGCAAGATAGGTTCGTTTGCGGGGTGAACGAGGAGCTCGATGGCGGCGCTGTCGCCGCTTTTCAGGTTTTCCTCAAAGAGCCTGGTGAGCAGGAGAATCTGACTCCGCTTCTCGATCAGGGTCGGTTGAGGCAGTTTCTCAACCGACCGCTTTCGAATGGATTCCACCGCGCGGACGATTGGTTCCGGCAGGGTTGAGGATCCACTCTGTCTAAACCGGGTCTGGACAGTTTCGGCCGCAAGCATGGCGGCTTGCTCCCCTTTATCTAGGTAGACAAGGCGCAATAGGCATTGAGATGCCTCGACAAGGGTGGGGGTTTTGGCGAGCAACTTTTCCAGGACGCCTATTGCGCGTTCGATCTGCCCATGTTCTTCCCAGCGCTTTGAAAGTTCGAGTCCGAGTTCGTTGGACTCTAAATGAAAGCGAGTGGCGATAGATTCAAAGAACGGAGACGGCCAGTTCAAAAAGACGGGCTGCGAGATCGTGTGCCAGTATTCATCCAGCAATACGGGCGGATGACCGTTTTCAACCTCTTTCAACGCCGAACGGTAAAGCAGATCCAATTGGTCGAACTGTGACTGAATGAGGTTCGGATTCCAACCCACATGGGTGCGGGTAACAAGAAGAGTCTCTTCGCTGGGCAAGATTTCCTTCAAGCGTTTGATCGCTTGGCGAAGATTGGCCATTCTTGCTTCTGCCGTAAAGTCCGGCCAGATGATCTCGGCCAACTCGGATCGTTCGAGGTCGCGCCCTTTTCGAATCGAAAGGACGGCCGCTATCGCCGCGCTCGACCATAAGGGGATCGACGTTTCTTGTCCGTGGTGCAGGAGGGTTGGGTGGTTTCCAAAGAACTGAATCGAGATCGGAAATTCCATTGATCACCCTCCAACAAAAGCGTTGCCAAGGGGCTTCTTCGCCCCCGGCTTGATGAACACTACTCACGAATCGTGCCGGTGACTACTTCGGCTTGTCAATCTTCTTTCGAAGGGAAAACGAGATGAGGATGCTGCCCGTGAACTTCTGGTTCGGACCGAACTTGAAGGGAATGCTCGCCGTTCCGATAAAGTCGAGCGTGCCTTCTTCGGGAGACTCCTGAATCTTCACCGGGACCGTGAACTCGTTTGGCAACACCGCGCCGGGCGAAAGAAGCCCTGCCGTTTTCTTTCTCTCGTCCACGTTGTTTTCCGACTTAGTGGAACGCCGTGTTCGATGGGTTTCAACTTCACAAGAGGCCTGAACCCGCACGATCGCGGTTCCTTTCTTCCGATCAAGAACGACCATCCAATCGAAGGATCGCTTGTCGGAACGTTCTGCTGGGTGCACCCAATAGTCTCTGCCGTATGTAAACTCCCGTTCTTCAACGGTTTCCTCTTCGCATTCGGCATAGGTGCCTCGCTTGGTGTAATTAGATTTGAGAGAGAGTTCTACAGAACCGGGACCGGTAGCGAAGAAGCTTTCTTTCTTCATCTCCTCCAGCATTTTTTTATAGTCTTCTCGGTCCTGCGCCGACATTTTGCTCAGTAGCTCGGCGGGAATGTCGGTCACTTCGGCATCGGGGCCGCCTGAAACCTCCATCTCAAAATCTTCAACTTTCAGGGTCGAACTGATCTCGTGGACCACGGTTTCGTCGCGCCGGCTATCGAAACCGTTTCCGCGCACTTCCACCAGAAGTTTCCCATGGGTAGTTGCAGGTACCCAATCGCGGACGCGGAGCTTGAAGATTCTCGTTCCGTTCCACTTCATTCGGTAAAGCGTTTCCATGATGGGGGTGAGAATGCCCAACCCCGGCCCATCTTTGAAGCCAGCCGCGCCGAAGATGGCGTCCACGATGTCCTGTTGCGCGCTGGTGGATTTCACTTGGGCAGTGACATAGACTCGGACCACTTTTTCAACCGCACGAACCTTCTTAGGGTCCATGTTCTTGGTTTGTGGCTTCCCTTCCACCTGAATCCGGGCCTTTCCAGCTTCATCGGTCACCACTTTTGAAATGTCTTGCCGACCAACCGTCTGGATCAGTTGCTTGGATGCGTACTTGCGATCTTGGTCGAAGTCCCAGGCGGTTTCCACCCCGGCAAGGGGTCCCGATTTCGGCGCGTCCAGGTCAAGACCGGGAAGCACCGCTACGATTGTCGTTCGATTCTCTTTTAACCAATCCGAAATGGCCTTTCCATCGATGTAAACCTTCGCCGCCAGAGTCCGTTGCTCGCCGGCGGTGGTGGTTTTCGTTCTGACTAGCGGGTTACCAGGCGCCTCCACTTCCATCTCGAGTTTGAGAAACTTGTATGTCGCAATGAATTTGGTGATGGACGCCACTAAGTTACTGAGCGAGATCGCTTTGTTCAGCTTTTCGGCGTTGGACGTCACCAAATCTACGATGAGACCGATGGATCCAACGTAGCCATCTTCCGACCAACCTTCTAGCAGCGCTCCCTGCGAGAATGGCGTCATTTTGCGCTTGGCGACTTCTCTGAGCGGGACGCCAATGTCTTCAGTGAAGACCCGCATGATGATGAAGTTTTGCAGGGCATCAATGTTGCTATCGTCGGTCCAGTCGGCATCACCAGGCGAATTGTGACTCTCCGCCAGGGCCGTAAGAAGGGCCCCTATTCCTCGCTTAGAGGTATCCGGATCGACCGGGCTATACCGAAGCCATTCGCGCACTTCCTCTCGAATCGAGCCCTCACCGCCGACCTCTTTCCAAATGTAGTCGAGAGCGTTGAGCAGATCACCCAGTCGGCCCCCAACGCCTTCGCTTCTAAGAACCACAAAGGTCTGTATCTCGCTTTGAGTGACGGCGAGACCGGACCGTTCAACGGTTGGTTGCTTGATAACTCGCCGCTCGTCATCCCAGATAGAGACTCCTGCGGCCAAGAATGCTTCGGTGGCGGCAGCAACCCTCGCATCGGTCGTGGCGTCTAATTTGCGCACGGCTTCGTTCACCTTAGCGATGTTGATCGGCGTCACCGTATCGGAGGTCGATTGAGACCGGCAGGTACTCACCCCTACAAACAGAGTGAGAGCGACTGTAAACACTCGGACAAATGACACCAGCCTGCGCATGATCAAGTATCGCAGGACTGCCGTCTGCTTGCTATGGCATTTGCTTGACCCAAACAGGATTCTTTTTCAGAATGGGAGTCAGCAAGAAATCTGCATTAGACTCTTAACCAATCCCTAACGCGTTAGCTTCAAACTTCACCGGCATGAACGGAACACAATCGACAGATACAACTTTGAAGAGGAGTTCCGTCGGCATCGATCTGTTTGCGGTGATCGCAACTTTCGGTGCCTACTTCTGCATGTACATGTACCGCAAGCCTTTCACGGCGGCGAGCTACGAAACCATGACGGCGTTCGGCATGGCGTACAAGCCGGTGGCGGTGATTAGCCAGGTTCTTGGATACACATTGTCCAAGTTCGTGGGGATCAAAGTGATTTCCGAAGCAGGTGCCAAGCACCGCGTTCTCTACTACTTGGGCATGATCGGCATTGCCGAGGTTGCGTTGCTTCTCTTTGGACTTACGCCCAGTCCGTGGAATCTTGTCTGGCTGTTCATGAACGGCCTCCCGCTGGGAATGGTGTTTGGGCTTGTCCTGGCTTACCTTGAAGGCCGCGTTAGAACGGAAGCATTGACCGCCGGGCTTTGCGTGAGCTTTGTCGTTGCGGACGGAGTCGCAAAAACCAGTGGGGCTTGGCTGATGGAGAAAGGCGTCCCAGAAACATGGATGCCCGCCGCGACCGGTGCCATGTTCTTGCCGGGCATCTTCTTGTTTGGCTGGATGCTTTCCAAAATTCCCGGACAATCAGAAGAGGACATCGCGCTGCGTTCCAAGCGGGAGCCGATGGACAAAGCGCAAAGGCGGGCGTTCTTCGGGAAGTTCGCGGTTGGGTTCAGCCTGCTCATTGCGATGTACTCGCTGGTAGGCGTTCTTCGAGGGGTGAGGGGCGACTTTGCCAAGGAAATCTGGGCGGGCCTAAACACCAAGGTCGACCCGGCTTTGTTCTCGCAAACCGAGCTGATCGTGGCGTTCTCTTGTCTGGCGATCATCGCCTGCCTCGTGCTCATTCGTGATAACGAAAAGGCGTTTGGCGCAGGGCTTCTGCTTTCCGGATTCGGGTTGAGCCTGATCCTTGTTTCACTCATCGGACTTCAGGGGGGATGGATCAATCCGTTCTACTTCGTGGTTCTCATTGGATTGGGCCTTTACCTGCCTTACATCGCCATCCACGCGACCGTTTTCGAGCGGCTCATCGCCTACACCCGGGAAAAAGCGACCATCGGCTACCTGATGTATCTTGCGGACGCCACGAGCTATGCGATGCTGGTGGGACTGTTGTTCTACAAAAATCTAGGAACCGCCAAGGCGGAGCAGATCCTTCCGTCGTTTCTTGCCCTATCCTGGTTTGTGGCTATCGCCTGCCTTCTCATGCTTCCACCCACTTGGCTCTACTTTAGAAAGAAGCGCCGGCTTGCCGAGGGCCAAGCATGAGCGTTGCTAGAGCCGCGATTTTTCACGGGCACGATCACCCACTCGCGGTGGAAGAAGTTCCGATTCCCAGCCTGAAAGAGGGGGAATGCCTGGTCGAGATTGCCTGCTGCTCTCTTTGTAGAAGCGACCTTCACACGGTGTGTGGCAATCGAGTAGAGCCGACTCCGACCATTTTGGGCCACGAGATCGTGGGTCGAATCGTTGCCTGCGAAGGTCCACTTCCGACCGGGCTAACGATCGGTGATCGCGTCACCTGGGGAATAGCCGCCTCGTGTGGAGTGTGCTTTTTCTGTCGCCAAGGGCTCAGACAAAAGTGCGTCTCGCTCTTTAAATATGGACATATGGAGCTAACCGCTGAGCACCCTCTTTCGGGAGGATTGGCTTCGCACATCGTTCTGCGGGCGGGCACTCCCATTTACAAGGTTCCGACCCACCTATCGGATGAGATTGCCTCGCTTGCTAACTGCTCAACGTCTACCGCAGCGGCGGTGATTCGAATCGCGGAGGCACAGTCGGGGGATACGGTCGTTGTTTTTGGGGCGGGCGTCTTGGGTCTTGCCGCAATTTCAATGCTTCACGAACTCGGGTGCCAGGTTCTGGTGTTCGATCCATTCACCTCGGCGCGGGAGCGGGCGATAACGTTCGGAGCTACCGCCGTGTTCCACGATCTGGATGCCCTTCGGGCAGCCGTTTCCGATCAGACAGAGAACCGCGGAGCGGATGTTGCCCTCGAACTCTCGGGCGTGCGTTCTGCTGCCGAGGCAACCGTTAACTTGCTCAGAATCGGTGGGACCGCAGTTTGGGCGGGCACGGCCTCGCCCGTAGGTGAGGTCCCGATCGACCCTGAGCAGGTAGTCCGACGCCTATTGACATTGCGCGGAATGCACAACTACGCGCCAGAAGATTTGAACACCGCACTGGAGTTCTTGGATAGAAACCACGACGTTTATCCGTTCGCGGAGCTGTTCGGGAAGAGTTTCCCACTGGAAAAGGTCAACGAAGCTTTTCGATCCGCGAACGATTCCGGTGGGAGACGCATTACCGTTCGACCTTAAAGGTCGGCAGTTAAAAGGTCTTTAATGTCTGCGATCAGCAGGTCGGCTCCGAGCGGTGCGAGTTGCTCGTGCGTGTGCGTTCCGTAGGTGACGCCCACTACCAATCCTGCCCCTGCATTTTTGCCCTCGCCGATATCCGCCGGAGTGTCTCCGATCTTGATGACCTCGTGCGGTTCCACGCCGTGTCGCTTGCAGAGCTCGAAAATCATGTCCGGCGCGGGTCGACCGTTTTCGACCTCATCTGAGGTGATGGAGTCGTCGATGAGACTTGCCCAGGGCATTTTTGTGAGGAGCACATCGGTGATGTCACGCTCGAAACCGGTGTCGACCGCAATCAAGAGTCCTTTTTCTTTGAGCGCCTGGAACGTCTCGGTAGCGCCCTCGATCTCGCCAACCTCGTCGGAGGTCTCGTAGGTTTCCACCATCAGGCGTCGGAACTCGGCGTAGAGGGAGGGGATATCGCCTTCGGCTTCGTACTGCTTGAGAAGCATCTCGATTGCCCAGGGTTTCGGCTGACCCATGACCGCGTTGACATCTTCGACAGAAGCATCCACGCCAACCGTCTTGAGGGCGGCCTGCAAGCAGGACCCGACGGTGTTGGTGTCTTTCACCGTGGTGCCGGCGAGGTCGAAAACGGCGAGTTTGTACTTGCTCATGATGCGTTGGTTTGAAGTTCGTGCGCGAGGAGCTCGGTGACTCCCCAAGAGAGGGTCATTCCCGTTCCGAACAAGCTAACCGCCCAGATGCCGGGCTGAACTTGATCGAACCAGTACGGGTTGGTTTTGTGCGAGGGGTACGCCCCTTGCCACCGCTGAGCGACTTCGTAAAGGTCGCGCGGAAGGAATTCGTCCATGGCCTGCAGAATGGCTTCCGCAACGTCCTCTTCCTGGTAGACGGGCCCACCCCGACCGTAGTCGTGCGAGTCGCCGAGGGTGATCATGCCATCTTCATGCTCGGAGATAAGGATGTGGATCCCGTGCTGCATTTGCTTGGGCCATTTCTCTTCCTGAAGATTCAGAAGGGCGGGTAAGGATGGGCAGTTGCGGAAGTTTCCGTAGTGACCCAGGGTGAGACCCGCGCAAAGATGGATACCGAGTCGGGGGGTGGTGGGTTTTGGCTTGAGGCGAAGCATTTGGAGCCGAACTTCGATGAGTTCGGCCTTGGTCCAGGCATCGGGAAGGACGTTGTACAGTTCCGGACCCGCGCTCACGACGATCTTGTCGGCGGTGATCCGTTCGCCATTCGCGAGCTGAATCTCGCCGGAGGTCACCTTGGCAACGGGCGTGTCGGTTCGTACTTCGACGCCGATCTTGGCAAGAGCTGGGAGAACCTTGGGGGCGACCTCTCGGGGATCTACCGACCCTTCGGTTTCGCTGTAGAGGGCTCCTAACAGACCCTGTTCGCGGATGATCGGAGCCTTCTCGATCGCCTCGTTCGCGGAGATCATTTTTCGACCCCGGGAGTCTGGAATCTGGGCGAGGTACTCCTCCATCACCGCCAATTCGAGGGGCTCATAGGCAAGGTGGAGCGACCCAACGGTTCGGTGCGAGAATCCAAACTCGGCGGAGGCGGCGCGCCAATGTTCGTGGCTTCTTTGGGCGAGTGCTTCGATCTCCGGCGAGGCTTGCCCGACCTCCCAAACCATGCCGAAGTTTCGGACGCTCGCGCCTTGAGGGGTCGGGCTCTTTTCGAAGAGAACTACGGATCGACCCGCTTTTCGCAGGTGATAAGCGAGAGAAATGCCCGCGATTCCTCCCCCAACAATGGCGACCTCGTATCCGCTCATCGCGAGGAGCATAGCCGATGAATGTTAAGAAGGAAAGAACAGTTTAGGTAGGCACACGAGGAGTCACCGACCGCTACATCCCTTTGTTCCGCAGATATTGACCAACGGCAATCATCAGATAAGAGACAATCAGAAAGTTCATGACAATCCAAAAGAGGTTTCTCTTTTCGTTTTTGTCAATCACGCTCAGTATTGGAATAGCGAGCAGGACGATTATACAGGCCAAGATCTTTCACTCGTAGTCCGCGATGCCATGGGGACCTCGGTATAGAGTAACAGACTTAACAGGAAAACCGAAACGAAAGACTCTTACAGTTAAGAGAGTGCATTAAGTAACCATAAAGCTAGCGAACAACCCGTCCGTCAACGATGACCACGGCTGGCTTCGTTCCTTTCAGGTTCGAACCATCCACCTTCAGCGAGCGATCGAGGACCAGAATGTCACCCCGATAGCCCGGCGCGAGTCGACCGATCTGAGTCTCCATCTTGATGGCGAAGGCCGCCTTACGCGTGTAAGAATCGAGCGCTTGGTTGAGGGTGATGTTCTCCTGCGTCATCCACTTCTTCCCTCCTTCAATCTCCCCCGTGACGGCGGTCTCGATTCCAAGCCACGGGTTGATGGTCACCACCGGAAAGTCGCTGCCGAAGGCGAGATTTGCCTTTGAGTTCAGGAGCGACTTGAATGTGTAACTGGTTCGGCTCCGCTCAGCGCCAATAACGTCTTCGCAATATCGACCGTCGTCTGCTTTGTGATACGGCTGCATGGAAGGGATGACCCCAAGGGCACCAAAACGGTTGATGTCGGCGGGTTTGAGATGCTGAACGTGTTCGACCCGGAACCGCAGCGACTTCAGGTTCGGGGCTTTCTGAAAGAGGTTCAGGACTGCGTGGTTCGCTCGATCGCCAATTGCGTGGATGATCACCTGAGTTTTGCGCTTCGCCGATTCTTGGATGATCGCGGCGTAGGTGCCGTCGGTCGCACCCGGGAACGCGAGTCCTTTCCAGTCCGCAGGCTGCGTGGGGAGCGGCTTGGTGAATGGCTCGAACATGTACGCACTGCGAGAACCAAGGCTGCCATCCATGTACATTTTCACGCCTCGAGGTTCTAGCCATCCGGCGACTTTGGGCTGACCGGAGAGCCACTGAACCGTCTTGGGCGAATCCGCGTTGACGTACGCGCCAACGCGGAACGACTTGCGAGAGCTTTTGGCGTAGCTCTGCCAGAGCGAATAGGAAGCGGGACGCATGATGTCGCCCACCGCCGTAACTCCATGAGAGTGAGCCATGTCGATCACCAACGGAAGCGCCCGATTGCGAAGCTCCATGCTGGCGGTCGGAACCTTGATCAGGCCCATTGCGGCATCGGCGAGAAGACCCGTGGGTTCGTTGGTGACCGGGTCGCGCTCGATACGCCCACCAGGAGGATCGGCGGGACCGTCTTTGGTGATTCCGGCGAGGGCAAGCGCCTTGGAGTTCGCGAGTCCGCTGTGACCGTCCATTCGCACCAAGAAGGCGGGTCGACCACCGGAGACCGCATCGATCCACTCTTTTGAGGGCGGTGTTTTGTCGGGATAACTCTCCACCGACCAGCCTCGTCCCTCAATCCAGTCGTTCTTGCCCAACTTATCGGCTTGGCCTTTTACCAGGGCGACAAACTCTTCTTTGCTTTTGGCGGGTCGAAGGTCGAGACCAAAAGCGATCCCTACACACCGATCGGCGATATGGGTGTGCGCGTCGATGAGACCCGGGAGAATCCAGTTCCCCTTTGCATCGACCCGTTTGGTCTTTGGGCCGGTGAACTTTTTGGCGTCCGTGCCCAGCGCAAGAACTCGCCCGCCCTTAACGGCTACAACGGTGTGTTTGGTAAGCGCTCCGTCGGTCCAGACCTTTCCGTTGACCACCACCAGGTCGGCGAATCCGTTTTGAGCGAGAGCGAGCGCCACCAAAAGCATGCTGGGACTTTATCACAGTCGTCACCCTAGAATCTCTCCAGGATGACGACTCGGGTTGTTACCAGGGGGGGGATCGCTACTCCTTCTGCTCCAGATCGGGGAAGGCGTCTAGGAGCACCTCCACCACCTCATCCGACCCGAACAAGGCAACGGGCGGTGGCGAACCCAGTTCGATCATGGTTCGAACCGCATCCGGGTGTCGGTTATGGTTTGCAGTTTGGGAAGAGAACATCGCCCATTGAATCGGGATGGCGTGGTACGAGCGATCGGGGAAACCTAGGTCGCCTCCGAATTCGACCAGGACCCGGATGACATCCGAACAACCAGCCCAAGCCGCCTGATGCAAAGCCGTTTCCTTGGAATATCCCACCGGGGCGTCTTTGAGCCCCGCTTCGAGAAGGCTTCTGACAATGGCGACCTCGTTGTTGGATGCCGCGTGAGACAGAGCCCAACTCGCCGCGTGGCTCATCGATGCCACCGATGCACTTTCTGATTGCGGTTCGCCCAGGTAAGCCTTGCGAACGATTTTGTCGGTCTCGGTGGGGTTGAAGTCGCCGGGGAATAGGTCCAGCGGATAGCCTCGTTGGTATGCCAGTTGGCGGGCAGAAACTCCGTGGATGGAGGATCGGTCTGGGTTGGCTCCGAACTCGAGGAGGATTTTGAGGTACTCCACAGATCGCCCACGGTTGATTGCGTGCGCGAGGGTGCCATCCGCGTTTGGGTCGCCGCCCCGTTCTAGCAGCAGGCGGATGCCTTCTGGCTTTTCCCAGTCAGACGTTCGGTTGAGGGAGTTGCTCCCGGGAATCCGCGCACCGTTATCAAGCAGGACGCGTGTGAACTCGATCCCATCGTTCTCACACGAGTGATACAGCGACTCGTTGTCGTTTGGATCGGCCCCTCGGGCGAGGAGTTCTTTCACTAGGTCCAGGCTCGGAAGTGAAAGCGCCGCATACAGAACAGAGAGTGGCTCTGCATCCTTAAGCGCCGCATTAGGGTTGGCACCTGCTTCAAGAAGAAGCCGGGCACAGGCGAGGGTCGTGTTTGGGTCCACCTTTGCGAGCGGGCTGAACAAAAGCTCGATCAGGTGCTCGTCCTTGACCTCCGTTTCTGGCAGATGCTTCTGAATTGCTTCGGGATCGACGCCGACACACGCCGCGAGTAGGTCGATCTGAGGTAACGAGGGGTCTGCCTGGAGCAGGGTGCGAGCTTCGTGAAGGGGTCGGCGGTGCGACCGAGAGGCTTTGAATCGCGCTAGGAGTTGGTCTCGATTGAGCGCTTTGAGCGTCAGCTCTTCAATGTGGTGGACCAGTTTCGGCCAGGAATCGAAGCCGTATTCGGTGGCGATTCGGTGCTGTGCGGTCGCCAGAGTGATTCCGGGTTCGGATCGCTTGAGGTCTTTCGCTTGCTTGCGAAGGTGATCGAGATTCGGTTGATGCGGTAGTTGTTTCGCCATATCGTCATCCCCTCCTTGCGCTTGAATCACGTGGTCCGACTATCGCGACAGGCAAGGACGAGTTTTGGATATGGGTGAATGGAGTCAGGTGAGTTCAACTCTTCCCGCGGACCAGGAAGCTTCCTGCAAGCACCTAAAGGATACAGCAACTTTGCGCCCGCTCGCTGGATAGATTTATCCAAAATGGGTCCAGAAAAAGAATGACTGATACATCTTTGTATCAAGCCCGCAATCGGGCTTATTCTATGGTTAGATCAAGTTTAAAGCCCATGAATCGTTTTTCTATGAAAGCTTCCTTCTGCGCCCTTGCGGCACTCACTACCTCGTTTGCCATGAGTCAAAACCCAATTTTCATTGACCTTAAGGGTCCCTCTCAGCCGACCAACCCGATGCCCCTGTTCAGCGTTGGCTCGGATCGGGCGGCGATCTTCTTGCGAGACATGCACCAGCGAGACCTGCTGGCCCTGCAGAAAGAGATTGGGTTCAAGTACCTACGTTGCCACGGGATTTTCAACGAGGAAATGAAGGTGGTTCGACGCCGGGTAGATGGCTCTCTTGCCTTTGATTGGACCAACGTCGACGCCTTTATCGATCGTCTAAAGGCCGCTGGACTGCGTCCTTTCGTTGAGTTTGGGTACATGCCGGAAGCCCTGGCGAGCGGGAAAGAAACCGTTTTCTACTATCGTGGCAACAGCACCCCCCCAAAGTCTCAAGCCGAGTGGGCAGAGCTTGTAGAAGCGTTTATGCGACACGAGATCGAGCGGTTCGGAATCGACGAAGTTCGTCAGTGGTTCTTTGAAGTCTGGAACGAGCCCAACTTGGACTACTTCTGGCGAGGCACTCAGGCGCAGTACTTCGAGATGTACAAGACCACTGCCCTGACCCTTAAGAAGATCGATAAGCGGCTGAAGGTCGGAGGACCTGCGACTGCAGGAGTCGGCTGGATCAGCGAGTTCTTGGACTTCTGCGCCAAAGAGAAGGTGCCTGTAGACTTCGTAGCCACTCACCACTACGGCGCCACTCAAGGGTTTGTAGACGCGGAAGGCAAGGGACAAACCATTTTGGATACATCTAAGGATGCGTTCTATCCGGCGATGCAATCGACCCGGGAGAAGATCAGCAAAAGTGCCTTTCCGAAGTTGCCACTTTATATCACGGAGTGGGGTCCCAGTTACAGCCAAGTCGACTTGGTACACGACAACTACATTTGCGCGGCTTGGGTGCTTGAAAAATTACGCAAGAGCGAGCCTTACGTTCAAGGGATGTCGTACTGGGCTTTCTCTGACCAGTTTGAGGAGGGTGGTCCGGTGCGTACTCCGTTCCATGGTGGGTTTGGAATGCTCAATTACGATGGACTTCGTAAGCCCGCGTTCTTTGCCTATCAATTCTTGGCGAAATTGGCAAAGAGGACAGTGTCCACATCGTTTGAAAGGCTTTACGCGAGCAAAGATGGGAACCGCGTAACGATGTTGACGTGGGATTACACCGAACCCAACTTGACGGAGCCGAACAATCCTTTCTTCCACAAGGATCAGCCCGCCAAGCCGCTTCCAGATCGCGTTTTCGAACTTACTGGGCTCAAACCCGGACGATATCGCCTGTCTCAAACCGTGGTGGGATATCAGAAAAACGATGTGTATGACGCCTACATGAAGTTGGGCAAACCCAAGGGCGACGGTCCTTCTCTGCCCACTGACGTCTTGAACAAACTTCGAGCCGCCACAACGGGTGAACCAGAGAGTTCGACCATTGTTGAGGTTGACAAAACTGGGAAACTGCAACTAGTGATCGCCATGCGCACGAACGACTGCGTGCTTTTGGAACTCGTTCCCTTGAAGTAGCGACTACGCGTTTGCTCTTCGCACCATCTCGTTGATCCAGATAGGTGCGAAGGGCGATGTGCATCCTTTGGGAGTTGGGTAATCGCGATAGATGCCCAACTTCTCGCCGATGGCAACCGCCCTTTCGCGGTGAGATTCGTGCTGGATTCCGATTTCCGCCAAGCAGTAGTTCATTGTCCACTGCGTCCACGGGTGCGCGGTAGGCATCTCGCTTTCTATCCTGTTGAGCAGATCGGTCAGCACATGTGGGTCAGACTCCTTTGCCAAAGTTCCTGCTGTCAGGCTCCATCCGAAACGTGCTTTTACGGGATGCTCGGATTGCATCCAACGGGCGCGAAGAGAATCTTTGGCAGGATGAACTTTCAAAATGTTAGTGCTCACCCAGTCGGCTAACTGCTGAGAGTCCACCTCTTCGGCAATGACTTCCACATCGTTCTCGGTGAACTGCTTGGGCTTTAGAATGAGGAGAGCCAGCAAACGCGCGTCGAGGTTGCCCGTCTTCCAAAGCTCTAAGCCGAGCTCATGATTGACCTTGATTCCCTTGGCGATCGCTCGGATATCGCCTAGTTTTACACCGAACTGATTCTCACCCGCGCCATTGCGGTGATTGATCGACTTAACCTTGGGATCCGCCAAAGATTCTAGTTTGGAAAGGATCTCCAGCGCCGTCATGAGAGAATCTTACCGACCGCAGCACAACCGCGTATGTCCGAAGATGATTGAAAAACTGCCAATTACCGGTTCTAAGAGCAATTGATAACGTTTCGCAAAATTTCAGCAGAATTCCTCTATCATTTACTTGCTATGGCTAGATTTCTTTACAGTATTGCGTTAGTGGGGAGCGTTGGGCTGGGTCAAGTCGCGAACGCGCAGGTTTCCATCAACTTCGATCCCCTGGTGAACGCGGACATCACCACCTTTACAGGTGGCGGCGGCTATCCCCAGATGGGTGGCACGGTGACGATTGCGGGCATCGACCACGTGTTGGCCAAAACGAGCACCGGTCGGACTGGATCCATGTTCTTTGCGAACAATACGAAGGTTGTTCCGGTTGGGGTGTTCGGCGTGAAAGAGGTGTACACCCTAATCAATAGCACCGTCGGCGCATTTGGCGCGTTCAACGGCAAGGTGGAGTTCTTTGGAGCGGGCGGAGCCTATCAGACATTCGACCTGATCCAGGGTGACAATATTCGTGACCACTACAACGGGAGTTACAACAACGTCGCATCGAATCTAAACGGAACGATTTCCTACACTTCGGGAGTTCGATTCGACCAGCAGAAGTTTGTTCTGGATACCGCCTTTCATTCGGTGGATCTTGTCGAAATCAAGTTTGTAGGCTCCAACAACGCCGGCTCGAACGGCTCGCCGATGCTACAGTCCCTCACCGTGAATCCCGTTCCGGAGCCCGCAACCATAGCCGCGTTGGGACTTGGACTAGCTGCGGTGATTCGTCGGAAGCGGTCTAAGTAACGAAGCGCCTCGATTCAATCGAGAGAGGTCGGCGCGGGATTCGTCCCGCCTCGACCTTTTTTACATAAGGCTTCGCCCTTATTCAGCTTGCCAAAGGTTAAAAGAGCCGGGCTCCGTTTGGGACGGACAAGCCGGGCTGAACAAGGACCACCGCTCCGTTTTCATCCGGCACGCCGAGTGTGAGGCATTCCGACATGAAGTCGGCGATCTGCTTCGGCGGAAAGTTCACAACCGCCAAGACTTGTTTGTTCAAGAGATCTTCGGGCGTGTAGTGGTGGGTGATTTGCGCGCTGGATCGCTTGATTCCAAGCGTGCCGAAGTCGATGGTGAGTTTGTAGGCGGGCTTTCTTGCCTTTGGGAATTCCTCGACCGCGACGATCGTTCCGACGCGAATATCGACTCGCTCAAACTCGGCAAAGGAGAGTGGTTCCACGGGTTAAACCGTACCCGCGGAACCGTCTACCGGTGATTAAGCGCCCTTGCGGCGTCGAACGACTGCGAGTACACCCAAACCGAGCGCCGCCATCGTTGCGGGTTCGGGGACAGCAGTCGCCTTGATCTCGTAGGTGTTTAGAATGACGGAGTTCGCCCAGCTCTGACCGCCGTCGTCCGTGAACCTCGATCCAGCATGGCTCCAATCACCCGATGGCGTTTGCGCTGGGAAACTACCTTTCCAATCAAAGTCCCGCTGATTTGACGCACCGACTCCAGAAAGTTGGATCCAGTATTTCGTGGAAGGTTGCACGAGGAAGGAGCCTTCAAACGTGTAGTTAGCGATACCGAGCGAGTATGAAGACGGATTAGTGAAGGTCCCTATGACGGCGGCGGGTTTATCGGAGCCGGAATCCTCGTGAAGGGTGAGAATTGGGGTCATCGTCTCGTCAACAACTTCGAGTCGAAGGGTAGCCGATTGGATGCGATAAACGCTCGATGAGTCGACTAGGAACGCCATGCCCTTCTTCCGGGTGACGTTCAGACCCTGTGTCTGAAAGCCGTCGTTACCGTTTAGATTGGATATGACGATGTTCGCCGAAGCGTTGGTCGCTGCGGCGACAAAGCCTAGAACGAGTCCTGGAACCAAAAGTGAACCTTTCATGAGTTTTTCCCAAGTAGCAATCAAAAGAATCGCTAAACGCAATAACTTAGCATCATATGCGGGAGTTGTCCCACTGCAAAATAGCTAGGTTCCCGCCCGTCGATTTATAGCTTAACCGGCACTATTCAGAACCGGTTTAATAGGATTATTGATTACCAAAGAAACCATAACTGCCTGCCCGACACGGATAGCGCTCGACCGACTGGTGCAGGGCTTCCGACCTGAGGAGGTCGATCTGGAGTTGCGCATTGCGATCGCAGAGAGATACTTCGTCTTTGCGGAGGAACGCCACGAGTATGCAGACCTCATCTTTGCCAAAGCTCTCGCCTGGCTAGGCGATCAGCCTTTTCCCTACGACGACGTTCACCTTGGGCATGCCTTCTGTGGAGAAGCGACCCGACAAATGGTCGCGAGTCGGACGGATATCAAGAGCCTACGGTTGCCCAGCCGAGCAAGGCTTTCAGAGTGGATTCCGGCTATCTTGAACAACGTTCAGTTAACGCACCTGAGAGCGACCTTTCTTGAACTTGAGGATGCAGATATAAGAGCCCTTGAAGCCTTGCCGCATCTTGATTACCTCGACCTTGACAATACAAACCTCACGGATATCGGACTCGAGTCCATCTCTCGGCTTCGATCTCTTGAACGTCTCAATCTCTGTGAGACGAAGGTCACATCGAGAGGGCTCGCCCGATGGCTGCCAACAACACTCCGCTCTGTATCGATTTCCCGTATCACCCTTGACGCGAACCTCGGCGCCAAACTCGCCGAGTGCCCAAACCTGGAATCGTTGTACTTAGAAAGGTCAGTTGTGCGTGTTGAGGGACTTCAACCGTTAAGACGTCTTCCCCAACTCTCTCGACTTTGGCTGGATTCCTGCCAGCTAGAGGACTTCCACCTAGAAGCTCTCAGCGAGATCACCTCGCTCGAAGATCTGAGCCTGGATGCCAACGCGTTCACTGATGTTGGGCTTTCTTTCCTGGCGAGGCTACCGAAGCTGAAAGAACTCCGTGTTGACGACGCAAATTTGACGAACAAGGGATTCAATGCCCTCAAAGAAAACTCCACCCTCGAAGTGCTCTCGCTTGACCGAGCCGGCTCCCTGGTCGGGCTAGAATGGCCCAGGTGGTTGGCATCGATAAAAGACCTGACAGTCCATGACTGCGAGTTGGACCCAGACTTTCTTGCGATCCTCGGCGAGGCGGTCAATCTGGAGAAGCTGTCGCTTGGGATCGAAGAACTGGATCCCGCACAGCTTCTCGAATCGCTCCAAGGTCTTCCGGTAAAAGATCTAACTTTGTTTCTGAGCGACAATTCAAACCATCCGGTGCGTTGTCCGAGCCCCCTCCCACTGCTGGAGGAGGCTTGGTTGGGAATTTCGAAAGCTAAAAGAGAGAGCATTGAATCCTGGCTGAAAAACCCCAACCTGAAGTTTTTTGACGCCGCCGTTTGCGAGTATGAGCCAGGACCACCGATCGATTTCTCGGGTTGCCCGTTGTTAGAAGACCTGAATCTCTACCGGACGAGCATTACCGACGAAGACCTAACGAGCCTAAGAAACCACCCTTCCTTACAAAATCTGAAGGTTGGGGAAACCGAAATCACGGATGAGGGATTAAAGCGATTGGGATGCCTAGAGTCATTGCACACTCTAGATATTAGGCATACGAAGATCTGCGGCGAATCCATCGACTGGGCTTATCAGTTTCCGTCCCTCGTTACCCTAAGGGCCGAAGGTGCGCCCATCACAGACCAGGGTCTTCGGCGAATCCTCTCGCTGCCAAATCTTGAATCTCTTTGGCTCGAAGGCACGGCAATCTCGGAAAACGGCTTTTTGGCGCTAGAAAACAACGAGTCAATCAAGGACCTCTGGGGAATTCGTGTAGGCGAAAACTTCTTCGACAGTCCAGTGCTGCCCGTGATCGTCTCCATGAAGTCCCTCGCGGATCTCCACTTTGAAAAACGCTTGAGCGTTGACGAGAGAGCGGCGATCTTGGCCAGACTCCGAGAACTGGGTGCACCGATCCTTGCCGAAGTGACCGGAGAGTGGTGAGAGGCGCTTAGCACCTTGGCTTGCCCTCACCGGTTCTTGCAACACTTTGTACGCATCCAGGACCTGTACCCCAATTTGCAAAACCTGCACTAGAATGCGCTCTTTTACTATTTTATGTTGATTTTATCAGGAATCTTCAAAAAGTGGCGTACAGTGGAGTTATGCGATTACCAACTCCCACTAAAGACACGAACTCAGTTGCAGTAATCGGAAGCTATGTCCCACGAAGGTGCGGAATTGCGACATACTCTGCGGATTTAGTTGATTCACTCAAAACCAACGAGCCGGATGTTTCCGTTCACGTGTTTGCGATGAACGAACAAGATTTGGATTATCCGAGTGAAGTTACTCAACGGATCGAAACTTCATCTCTTTCGTCCTATCGAGATGCCGTTCATTCCATTAACCAAGGAGGATACGGTGTTCTATGCCTTCAGCATGAATTTGGAATCTTCGGAGGTTCGAGCGGAGAATATATCTTAAATCTTTTAGGAGACGTAAAGATTCCGATCGTTACTACCCTCCACACGGTTCTACAAAACCCTACTCCGCAAGAGCGAATGGTCATGGATCAGTTGCTTTCGCTTTCGAGTCGAGTGGTGGTGATGAGTCATCGAGCCATCGAGATACTTCACGACAATCACGGAGTCCGTCGCGACAAAATTGATTACATTCCGCACGGAATTCCCCAGATTCCAAGTGAGGCAGGCTTTGCCCGGAGAGAGTCTATGAGCGCATCAGGACCTATTCTTCTTACGTTCGGCCTCCTTTCACCCGATAAGGGTATCGAGAACGTCATTAAGGCGATGCCGCTTCTCCTCAAGCTGCTTCCAGAGACTAAATACATTGTTGCGGGTGCAACCCACCCACATGTAGCTGCTGCAAATGGGGAAACCTATCGACGAAGCCTAGAGCAGCTAGCAGTCGATTTAGGGGTCGATGACAGTATTATTTTTGTCGACCGATATTTAGACATCGAGGAAGTAAAGGAATACTTATCGGCAGCTGATTTCTATATCACACCTTATCTAAACCCGGTGCAGATAACATCTGGAACTCTTGCCTACTCCCTTGGAGCCGGCAGCGTTGTTATCTCAACCCCGTATGAGTACGCGAGAGAAGTTCTTTCGAACGAGCGTGGCGTCCTAGTTCCCTTCCGTGACCCCAACGCTATCGCGGAAGCCGTCCTAGTCCATTGGACAAATCCAAAGGAGTACGACAAGATTTCCACCAACGCGCTCCGATTCGCTTCCACCATGTATTGGAATCGTATTGGGCGACTTTATTTGCAGTCTTTCACTCGGGCTCGTCGCCAAGACAAAATCGCTCACGTCGAGCGTCAGCAAATTTCTTCGCTGCCCGTTCCTGATCGAGTGCTGCAGCACTTAACTTCGCTTTCAGACGAAACAGGTGTTCTTCAACACGCGCTTTACTCCGTTCCAAACCGGTCCGAAGGGTACTGCACCGACGATAACGCTCGTGCCCTCATCCTTACGGTCGTGATTGAAGAAGGGGAAGCTCCTTCCGAGCATGTCCTGAACCTCCAATCTCGTTACCTTGGGTTTGTAGCGAACGCATTTGAAAGCGACGAAAAGGTCTTCCGCAACTTCTTGAGTTACGGCCGCGAATGGCTGGATCGAGGAGGATCGGAAGATTCTCAGGGCCGAGCAATGTGGTCGCTTGGCTACGTCGTGGGTCACACACGGCGTCTTAGTCACGCCAAGCTTGCGCAAGCATTATTCGAGCAGGCGGTTCCCACGATGTACCCGATGACCAGCCCCAGAGCTTGGGCGTACGTGGTTCTAGGCTGTTGCGCGTTTCTGGAAGGCAATTCTGACTCACCCGTAGTGAGCGCCCTCTTGGAGGAGATGTCGAATAGGCTGTATTCGATTGTTACGGACAACAAGGCCACCGATTGGCCATGGCCAGAGGAGCGCCTTGCCTATGCAAACGCTCGTATCCCTCAAGCTTTGTTGGAGGCAGGCGACTACTTTGACCGATCTGATTACATGCGAGAAGGAATTTCGCTCCTCTCCTGGCTCATGGAAAACCAAACGTCTAAGTTCGGTTACTTCTCGCCTGTCGGATGCCTAGGGGCTGGTCCGAACGAAATCTCCGCGATTGGCTTCGATCAGCAACCTATTGAGGCTTGCAGTACGGTTTCGGCAGCTCTCACCGCCTATCGGATCACCAATGATCACGAGTTTCTTGAAGACGCTCACTGGTGCTTCGATTGGTTCCTTGGAAGAAACGTCAACGGTATTCCGGTTGCGATACCCGGCGAAGGCAGTTGCTGTGATGGGCTTAGCGCCGAAGGGGTCAACTGGAACCAGGGTGCCGAGTCGACTATTTCTTACCTAACTGCGCTCAGCGAACTCCAGCTAGCAACACTACGCGACCGGGTAGTAACCGGTTAACGAGACATAACATCAACAACACTCTGTATCCCGAACTGTTCATTCGATCCGGAGGCAATCCCATTCTTTCAGCGAAAGATTGGCCTTACCCAGTCCATAGCGTCTTCAATCCCGGAGCCATTCGGTTAAGGGATGGCACAACATTGCTTCTCTGCCGAGTGGAGGATCGACGGGGAATCTCACATCTGAGCGTAGCAAGGTCACGAAACGGGATCGACGGCTGGATCATCGATCCGGAACCGAGCTTCGTGTCCGATCCCGTCAACCATCCAGAAGAGTTGTGGGGCATTGAAGACCCAAGAATTACCTACTTTGAAGAGCTAGACGAGTATTTCATCACGTATACGGCCTTCGGGAAGAGTGGTCCAAGCGTGGCGATTGCTTCCACCAAAGATTTTGTTTTCTTCGAGAGACACGGCCTGATGATGCAGGCCGATGATAAAGATGCGGCCCTTTTTCCAAGGAAAATGAAAGGGGAGTATGTCCTTGTTCACCGTCCTTCAACGGCGCAATCGGCACACATGTGGCTCTCCTACTCGCCCGATATGCGTAACTGGGGAGGGCACCATGTGCTTCTTCGGGCGCGGAAAGGTGCGTGGTGGGATGCCAACAAAATTGGATTAGGGCCGCCGCCGATAGAAACCGATCAAGGCTGGCTGGTTCTGTACCACGGGGTACGGAAACACGCTTCCGGATCGCTCTATCGAGTAGGCATCGCGTTGCTAGATCTTGAGGACCCAACCAAGTGCATTCGGCGGGGCGATTCTTGGATTTTCGGTCCGGAAGCAAGCTACGAAACAATGGGCGACGTGAATAACGTTGTCTTCCCGACCGGATTCACGGTGGATGATGACAATGACACGCTGCGCATCTACTATGGCGCAGCCGACACCTCCATCTGCCTCATCACCTCTAGCATCTCGCACCTGCTTGATTGGCTCAAAGAGGACGGCAAAGACCAGTGCTCATCGGATGAAGATGTAGACCAATTTTAGAGAGTTGAAACCGCCCTGCTGGGCTAGATGCTATCGATCGGACGCGCCGGATCTATCCACTCATAAACTTCCGTTAGTTGTTGAGGCAAACACCTAACCGTGAGCGGTTTGCGCGCTTGGCTTTGTCGATGTTTTAGAGAGAATAACTTAGCCTTGCACCAGCATAAATGCTGGTTCGTTCCGATCTACTTTCTGCAGAAGCGCGCATTTGTTATAGTAAAGCTGTCCCTGACACTATTGCAGGGACAGGGTTACCTATGAAATTCATTGCGATCGCTGCCACTTTGGCAGTTTCCACGGCTTCTTTTGCCACCTTGATCACGTTTGACGAGGCTGGTCGTGCAGACGGAGAGATTCTGAGCAATCAGTACTCTGGCGTCACGTTTACTGCAGGCAACACAACCGGTGCCTCATTAACAGCGCCGACCGGCAGCTTTGCTACGAACACGAACCTGGTGCTTACGACCACCGACGTCGGTGGCGGTCTAACCGCACCCATCTCTGGTCGGCTGCTCCGAACCTTTAACGGCTGGCTCGGCGAGAACGGCGATGCCATCTTCACGATCACATTCGCTCAGCCGATCAGCGATATCTCCATCGACTTCGGCGGAATATCCACCGCTTCGTCGACGCGTATCTTCGCCGTTAGTGGAGGAAGCGTAACGTCATCGGCTACCGCTACCGGTACTGGAACGCAGACGCTTTCTCTCACCGGGCTCAATACTTCGAGCATTGTAGTAACTCCAGGCGACTTCTTCGACTGGGTCGGTGTTGACAACATTCGGTACACCAGCGCAGTTCCAGAGCCCGCTACTTTGGCGGCTCTTGGCGTTGGACTTCTTGCTCTTCGCCGGCGAAAGACTGCGAAGTAAGCACCATCACTTCACCGTTAGTCAGCCCTATCGCAAACCTTGCGATAGGGCTGATGCGCTTTTGTCGCCCTCGTTATGGACACCCGTATACTGGGCGATGTGGGGCAAGAGCCGTTCGAAATCGGTAACACGACAGAAGCCCAGGCGGCTGTTGACACCGAGCGTCGCGAAACTCTCCTGACCCGTTGGTTTCTTGCACTCACTTTGCTTGCCACGATTGCGTGGTGGGTAGGTCTCAGCACCACCGATCGTCTGGCTCAGATCACCCTTGGAAAAGCCTTTACAGGAGAGGCTCGGTGGCTATTACTACTTGGGGATGCCTTATTCGCCGGGGTGCTGCCCGTACTCGGCTTGATTCTGCTGCGATATCGGTCCGAGCTTTTGGCTCCGCTTCTTTGGGTTCACTTTGGTGGTCAGGCGTATGCGTTCTTGGTGAGTATCGTCGGGGCTGTTCTCGATCCAGCCGCTTGTTACGGGGCGTACGTGATGATGCTCTCTGCCGGGGCTGCCCTTACTTTTGCAATGCGGCATGGCCGGGTTCCGATCTTGTGGGGTCCGTTTCGCTTTCAGGATTCTTCGACTTCCGACGTGAACTCGAACATGCGAAAAACTCTGTTCCAAACGGTCGGCATGTGGATAGTGTTCTTTCTTGGCTTCCCTACTGGCATGACGGCCTTCGAACGGGCAGTTGGCTGGCGGCTCCTACCATCTGTCTCTCCCGTATTGCTGACGACCTCGATGGTGATTTTCGTAGTCTTGGGAGCTATCGGCGTCACCTCGGGCGTCGAAATGGCCAAGCGCGGAGCGGGCACTCCGCTTCCTTCCGAGGGCACGCAAAAGCTGGTGGTTTCTGGACCCTACGCCTATGTGCGGAACCCAATGGCCCTGCTTGCCGTCCTTCAGGGCGTTGCGTTGGGTGCGGCCCTCAACTCAGGACTTACCGTCGTCTATAGCGTGATGGGGGGAATCGCCTGGGAGTTGTTGGTTCGTCCGCTTGAAGAAGAGCATTTGTCGAACAAGTTCGGCGGCGAATACGAAGCCTATCTAGAACGGGTACGTTGCTGGATTCCAAACGTACACCGAATCCGTCCCTGATGACCTACCTCTCTAAGGAGATGATTCACAACGCCTGTTGTCGTCCTCCTGGTCAAGAAATGCACAATTTTTCGATTTGCAGTTGTCTTGCACCTTACTTTCGATTACCCAACACTTTATAATTCCGACGTGAAGTTACTTGGGAATGTTCTGATAGTGCTGATTGCGGGATCGGCGAACGCACAGTTGGCACGGTTTCAGTTTACGAGTGATCAAGGAGAGTGGATCGGACAGGGTGAGTCGGGCGATGTGTTGTACACCGTAGACAGCCCAACGTTCAGTTCTCAACTCACCAAGCGGGGGAGTTCTGGTCCGGATTACTTTACGTTCGTCGGTGTGAGCACCGTTTCTACGACGGATTTCCTGCTTTTTCAATTGAGCACGCACAGAATGGGAAGGTCTCTCTCTGTGGGCGTGTACGAAGACGCCGAGAGGGCTCCGTTCACAAGTCTGGGCAAGCCAGGGATAGACGTGTCATGGCAGCATCGAGGAAGCAACACTCTGACCGGCAGGTTTGAAATTTTGGACATCGCCTACCAAAACACGGGAACAGACAGTTGGACCCTGGAACGCCTTCATATGACCTTTGAGCAGCATTCAGAGGGAGATTCCCGGGCGCTTCGCGGCAGTTTCACCTACAGCACCGTCCCCGAACCCGCGACCTTCGCCGCGCTCGGCGTGGGTCTGCTCGCCCTTCGACGCCGGCGAGAAAGAGTGCAACCAAAGACCAACTAGGCTTGACCTGGCTTAAGATATTGGGGTGAGTTGCCTTGTCATCGGTTTACTGAGCCTTGTCACGGCAGGGCAGGTTGCTACCAACCTCGCCGAGATTAGGCAACTTGCCCGCGCCGCCAAACCCGGGACAACCATCGCCATCGCTCCCGGCGAGTACAACGGCGGCCTTTGGCTTGAAGACATCCACGGCGCGAAAGGCAAACCGATCACGATTTGCGCCAAGGACCCTAAGAACCCGCCGCGATTAATCGGTGGCTCGGGAGTTCATCTCAGCAAAGTCTCCCACCTCGTCCTTAAAGACATCGAGATTGCGCGAGTGAGCGCCAACGGTCTGAATGTAGATGACGGAGGCAATCTCACCACTCCCGCTCACCACGTTCGTCTGGAGAACATCACCGTTACCGACACACCAAAGGGCAACAACGATGGGATCAAGTTGTCTGGACTTAACGATTTTCAGGTCGTGAACTGCACCGTGGAACGTTGGGGAGGCTCGGCGGTGGACATGGTGGGCTGCCATGATGGACTCATCGAAGGGTGTCTGTTCCGGTCTGGTGGCGATACCGGGGTGCAGATGAAGGGCGGCACGGGACGCATCGCCATCCGAAAAAGTGCTTTCGCCTACGCCGGTCAAAGAGGTGTCAATCTTGGAGGAAGCACAGGCCTGCAGTTCTTCCGACCACCGCTTTCAGCTATCCCAAGCGGATCAAGAGCCGAAGCTTCCGACCTGCTCGTTGAAGGTTGCACCTTTGCGGGTGGGGTCGCCGCCGTTGCTTTTGTGGGAGTGGACAGGGCCTTGGTTCGGAAGAACCTTATCTACAATCCGGAACGCTGGGCGATTCGAATTCTGCAAGAGACTCGCGAACCGGGCTTTGTAAAGTGTCGGAACGGTGTGTTTGCGGAGAACGTGGTTGTGTTTGAGAATTCGTGGGCGTCCGGTGGAGTCAATGTTGGCGATCAGACGGACCCTGGGACCTTTCAGTTCGACCGTAACTACTGGTTCTGCTCAGACGATGTCAAAAAGAGCAAACCGTTCTTGCCAACCGCCGAGAAGGGTGGAGTTTATGGCGTTGACCCGATGGTTACCATCGATGGAGAAGGTCGCCTGAATTTTGCTCCAGACAGCCCACTCAGAAAGCTTGGATTCGACTTCGGTTCGCCCGGTCATCGCTGAAACAATTGGCGGCCGGCAGCTTCTTGTGGTCGGAATCTGCCTTGTCGCGGCCGAGTTTTTCGGGAGATTTTATCAACTTCGATTCACCGGTGTTAAGTTGCTTCTCTAAAGCGGAGCCGACGGTCGTTGCACCCTATCGAAACCTATAGACTCAAGGAGAGATGTCTTTAACCACACCCGCCTACGCGATCCACTCTCCGACACAACCGCTCGAGCCTTGGTCGTTGGAACGGCGCGAGCCGGGCGAAGGCGAGGTCTTGATCGAAATCGACTTTTGCGGCGTTTGCCACTCGGACCTCCACTTCGCACGGAACGAGTGGGGATTCTCTATCTACCCCATGGTCCCCGGACACGAAATTGTAGGCCGAATCACGCGAGTTGGGTCGGGGGTTTCCAAGTGGAAGGAAGGCGATCGAGTGGGCGTGGGTTGCATGGTCGACTCTTGCCGCACCTGCCCGTCGTGCCTTGCCGGTGAGGAGCAGTACTGCGATTCGGGTTCCACCTTTACCTATAACGGCAAGGAGAAGGATGGATCGGTTAGCTACGGCGGCTATTCGACTCAGATCACCGTCACCCAGGATTTCGTGGTTCGGATTCCGGATGCCCTGCCGATGGATGCGACCGCTCCGCTCCTCTGCGCGGGGATCACGACCTATTCGCCGCTTCGACACTTTGGGGTGAAGCCCGGAATGAAGGTTGGCATTGTTGGTCTTGGCGGACTTGGCCACATGGGGGTGAAGTTCGCAAAGGCGATGGGCGCGCATGTGACGGTACTTAGTCAGAGCGAACGCAAGCGCGAAGACGCGCTTCGATTAGGCGCAGATGATTATCTTGCTACGGGCGACGGATCGGTTTTCGAGACTCACGCTTCCCAGTTCGACTTCTTGCTCGATACGGTTTCGGCGCCACACGATCTAAACGCGTACCTTGGCCTGCTAAAGCTCGATGGTCAGATGGTGGTGGTTGGCATTCCAGATCCAACTCCTGTTTCCGCCTTTTCCTTGGTTCTAAAAAGAAGGTCGTTGAGCGGTTCGCTCATCGGCGGGATTCGGGAAACCCAAGAGATGCTCGATTTCTGCGCCGAGCACGGCATTGTCTGCGACATTGAAATCATTCAGATGGAGCAGATCAACGAGGCTTACGAGCGGATGTTGAAGAGCGACGTTCGGTATCGGTTTGTGATCGACCTCGCCGGTTTGAAGGCGTAGGTACAGGGTTCTCAAAGGGTCTCATTGCGTCCCCCCGTCCTCCAAAAGTGGGCAGGGGATCTGCTTGATGGATTGCAATTTTTTAGCGAATGAGGCCGCGTTTTTAACAGGGTCCTAACGTTCGTCTCACAACCTAACCCTCAGGGTGGGATAGGTCCACCCTCCCCCAAGGAACGCATGCCCGAGACGAAACTATCCAGAAGACAGATGCTGCAAGCGGCCGGAGGAATCACTTTCCTGGCCTCTTTGCAAGAGCTAGCGCTCGCGGCGGGCAGCATGCCCTCGACTCCGATGGCGACCTCTGTAGAACCGCTCGCCGGCCCGGCGAAACTCTTCCCTGTCTTCACCGCTCTCCCCTATTTGCAGCCGGGAGCTTCAAGCAAGTTGGTCGAGAATCAGGAAGAGATCACCATTGCATGGCAGACCGATGCCGTGCCGATGAACTTCACGCTGAGCTACGGTGAGAACGATTTCTCAGAGGTCGCCACCATTGTTAGCCACCTCCGAACGGTCGGCTACCGACGCGAAAAAGACAAGCGGATCAACTATTTCGCCACGCTTGACGGCCTCAAGCTCAATCGACGCTACAAGTATCGCGTCGAAATGGAGGGTGAGCGAGTGGTGGAGGGGTTCTTCACCACACGGAAACCGAAGGGCGTCAAGACGCGCTTTGTGGCTTTTGGCGATAACTCAAACGGGGATATCAGCGACCGTGCGATCGCGTTCCAAGCGTTCAAGGCGAAGCCAGACTTTGTGATGAACACGGGCGATTTGGTTTATGCCGATGGTCTAGAAAACGAGTACGCCCGACTTTTCTTCCCCGTCTACAACGCCGACGAAGCGGGTCCCCGATTAGGTGCGCCGCTTATGCGAGCGGTTCCGTTGTACACCGTCATGGCCAATCACGACATCAATGGTCGAGACGCGAGCGGAAAACCCGTGGTGGACTTTGACGAGCACCACGACGTGCTCGGCTACTTCACCAACCTGCACTTACCGCTCAACGGTCCCACGCGACTCAACAACCCGACGCCTCTGAAGGGTGCTCAGGAGAGAATCGACGCGTTTGCCATCGTCGTCGGGACGAAGTTCCCAAGAATGGCGAACTACTCCTTCGAGTACGGCGACGCCTTCTTCCTTTGCATCGATTCCAACACTTACGTTGATCCGACCGATTCTGCCCTACAGGCATGGATCGAGAGAGAGCTCAAGGGGTCCGACTCCATTTGGAAGTTTGTGGTTTATCACCACCCTGCTTTCAACGTGGGCAAAGAGCACTATCGGCAACAGCATATGCGGGTTCTCGCCCCCATTTTTGAGCGCAACGGGGTCGATTTTGTTCTCAATGGTCACGAGCACAACTATCAGCGGACGCGACCAATCAAGTTCAAACCGACCGATGAGTCACGGGCCAAGGTAACCGGAACGAGCGATCGCCTTGTTCCGGGCGAATTCACGGTCGATCGCAATTTTGACGGGAAGTCGAAGACCAAGGCCGACGGTGTTGTCCATATCGTGACGGGTGCAGGGGGACACATCCTTTACGATCCAGAGATGAACGACTCCGCTGCGGCTCGGCTTCGTCCGGAAGACAACAATGTCGACTATGTGGACGTCATGGTCAGCGATCGGCACTCTTTGACCGTGTTTGAAGTTGACGGTCGCAAGCTAAAACTTCGCCAAATCGATGAGTGGGGTCAGCTCCTAGACGAAGTTGTCTACCAGAAGTAACCGGCTCAGCGTCTTTTGCTATATAACTACATTGTGAAACTTAACTTTTCTTTGAGTGCAAAGGCTGTCGGCATATCGTTCGCTCTCACCATGGCGGTGGTCGCGAACGCCCAACTCCTCGACTACACCTTCGACAGCGACAACCAGGGCTGGCGACAGGCTGACTTCAACTCTTCTAGCCTTGCGCTCACGGATCTCGGTCCGGCAACGTGGAATTCGGGTGGCTACCTTACGGGCAACGACTTCGCGGGTTGGGCATTTCACCTGAGCCCAGTTCTGACTGGGAACTTCTCGTCGGCTACGGAGATAAGCTTCGATTTCGGCACCGCGTTTTCCGGAGACCTTTTCCCTCAACTGGTTCTTACCAACGGCACCGAGGCCATCTATCGAGAGGAAGCACCGGCGGGATCGCCTAACTTCGTGAATTACACTTACTCGCTGACCGACGCAACCGGCTGGAAGTACGGGAACGGCTCCTCTCGGCGAGCGGCAACCCTATCCGACATCAGTAGCGTTCTCAGCAACCTTACGCGAATCGGTGTCTCCTCCGACATTGCCAACGGGGCGGACGATACCAAGCTGGACAATGTGACGCTGGTACCCGAACCCGCAACGATGCTCGCTCTTGGAGTTGGGGCCCTTGCCCTGATTCGCCGCCGCCGAGCCTAGTAATTCAAAATCTATTCTCCTCCTAATCATCCTTAAGCGATTAAAGCCAAAGGACTAGGAGGAGAAAACCATCTCCCATTCTGCGGTTGGATCGCTCGGATTACTGCGATCATATTGAAGCGAGAAACTATCGCTCTAAACCAGAGCCGTTCGAAGAAAAACCGTGCAATTGAATGAGTAGCTCTTCAAAAAGCATCAGGTTTGCAAAGTGAAAACTGTCGCCCTTCCAAATGGTGTTGTTGGAGCTATCGGCTAGTAACACATCTCCGGCAGTGTGCACCACGCGATGTATATCAGCAATCGACACCGCTTTTGTCGACCCGGGCATGGTTAAGTCCGTGCCCGAAAGGGTGAGCTTCCCTCCTTTCCGATAGGGAAACTCGACAACGTTTCCAGATTGGATCGCAGCCTTCGCCGATTCGAAAAGGGAATCCGTCCAAGACCTCTCTGCCGCTCGAAGAAAGCAGATCAAATCCTCCGCCGTCGGCTTTTCGCGCGGGTCGTATTGATCCGTCAAAATGCTGACGCGCGCCCTAAGCGTGCCGCCCGGAACCCACTGATACATGGCGTTTTGACCATAGAATGGCAACAAACCCTGGGTCTCAATGACGTTGGTGTAAAGATGCTCGGCTTCTTTGAAGGTAAAAACTCCGCCCTCTAGTCCATGAGTCGTCTCATCCTTAGTGCCCACTCGGAATCGGGCAAAGCCCTGATCTCCAACATAATTGCATTCAAATCGCTTGGTGTTAAGGGCTCGTAAAACCGCAAAGGCAAAGAAGAGCATTGCCACGACCATGGCGGCAGTGCTTTTTGTAAACACATAGGCCACACCACTGAAAACGGCTACTAAAGCAAACCCCACAGACATTTGAACATGATTTTTTGAAACCGTTCCGGAGTCCCCTTCCTTGAGTGTTGAAAACTGACTTCGAACCTCTCCGATTTGCGGGGGTGCAGGCACGAAAAAGCTTCTACCGGAAGGCAACTCGCCGCCTAAATGGTCAACAGGCATGGTGGAAACTGTATCACGGCGATGGATCGGTGTCTATTAGCAAAAGATTGGCGACAATCGCTTGTTGAGACCTGAGAAAGCGAGACCGCTGGAAGGCACTCGAAGGGACCTTAAGCCCAGCCACTTGGCAGATCTCACCAAAGGGTTATACTTGCGGTTGAGGGGTGATCCCTCGAGACTAATTTAGGAGGCCAAAGAAAATGATGACTACCATTGTGTGCATGAACCTGTTTGCGGCCCCTCTCCAGCAGAACATCTGATTTCGAGACACAGGGTCGCGGTATTCCACCGAGACCGGCTTTGCCGGTTCTGACCCTTTTACGAAACAGATTCCATTGAAACCAAAAATAAGCAGGCAATGCGAGGCTAGGTTTTCTCACCTTGAGCCCGCCCAACTCTCGTTACTCATCGAGCGAGCCGATCAGCTTCGCAAGCGATCTGGATCTCCCGCGACTCTGCTGGATAGCTGGGTCGACCGCGTCCTTAGGGCCGATCAGAGACGCCTTGAGCAGAGCCAGGATCATCAGAGCGGAATCGTCTCTGGAGTGCTGGGGCCAAGCGCATTGGTCGACACCCTAACCGGGACGGTCCGGGCAGAGGTGCTCTCTCAATCTCCCGTAGCCGGAGATGAAGTCACTCTCGCCCTTCTGGGTGGAAAATACGTTGTCGCGGCTGTCGCTCCCCGGCGCACCAAGCTCTCCCGACCTAACGTCGACACGGGTTTGGAGCAGATCATCGTTGCCAACGTCGATATCGTCGTCATCGTTGTCTCGGTCGGCTCTCCGCCGCTGCACCCCCGTCTGATCGATCGTTACCTAGTTGCGATCGAGCAAGGCGGAGCTGTGCCCGCCGTGTTTGTGAACAAGCTCGACCTCCTTGAAGATTCGGCCGAACTAGACTGCCTAGATGCGTACCGATCTGCCGGGGTGACGGTTCTTCTTGGTTCAGCCGCCAAAGACGAAGGCTTCGAGCAACTTCGCGAACACCTAGTGGGCAAGGTTTGCGCGTTTGTGGGTCATAGTGGCGTTGGAAAATCTTCCATCGTGAATCGCTTGAAGCCGGATGCGGCTTTAGACACGGGCGGGGTGAGTGAAGGCTACGGCAGAGGCACTCACACCACTACCACCTCGTCTAGGCACTGCTTGCCGGATGGGACGGTTCTTATCGACACGCCGGGGATTCGCAGCTTTGGCATGTATCGACTGACGTCCTCTGATCTTGAGGCGGCTTTTCCGGAATTAGCGGAGTTCGACTGTCGATTCGGCGACTGCACGCACACTCACGAGCCAGGTTGTGGAGTTCGGTCGGCGGTGGACATGGGCGCGGTGGCGGCAAGTCGTTACGACGCGTATGTTCGTCTGAGGCAGGAATTGGAAATGTAGTTCCGAAGAGGCGCCTTTTATTAAATTCTTTCCTCAATAGAAGACGCCTCTATTTTGCTAGCTAAGCTACTTTATCGACTCTATTGGATATTGGACCTCGGTGGTAGCGTGCTCTCCGGAAGGCGAGTGATAGATCTCTCGGTAAGGGCCGCTGAGCCGATAGCCGTTTAATGCCATCCACTCTTTGAGCAAGATATGGCAGGTTTGGAACTCGGCAAAGGGTCCGGTGTGGGTGATTGCTGCGACTTGTTGCTCGGGCAAGTTAACAACTTCAAAGACGCCCGCCGATTGGGCGGACGGAGAGACGGGGATTGCGACCTCGAGCGATTCATCCACCACGTCCTCCGGTGTGTCGTGCCAAATCGCCATACAGGGTCCGGTGGGTTCTATGCCCTGGTCTTTCAGAGACGTGAACAGACGATTGAATGTCTCTCCCAGAAGCTGTTCGGCCTGCTCATTAGTTGGGAGCACAAGCGGAATTGCCGCTACGGTTGTTTCGGGGATGAGCAGGGTTTTCACATCGTTAGTGGTCATTTTCTGTAAGCCCTTGACGATTAAGATCTGGAGTTCTAGCTGCTTGAGTTTCTGCCTTTCGACCTGGACTCGCGCTTCACAGGCCCGGCGCCTTGCTTCAAGCTTGCGAGACATTTCTTCGGTAGAGGGCGGATGATGAATCATCTCACCGATCTCTACGAGGCTGAACCCGAGGCTCTTTAGGTGCAAAATCCGATGGAGTTCCGCAACCTGATCGGCCTCATAGAATCGATAGTTCGACTCTTTGCAAACATAAGATGGTTCAAGCAAACCGAGCGCCGCGTAGTGCCGCAAGGCCGCTACCGACACACCCGTTCTTTGCGCAAACTCACCGATCCGAATCATCAGGGCCTGACTTTACGACTCTCCACCTGCATGAGAGTCAACTGTTTGATTCCACTAAAACTTGCTTCCATTGCTCCGCCCAAAAAAGCAGGGCGTCCAACGCCGGGCACAACGCTTGACCCACGGGCGTGAGCGAGTATTCGACCTTTGGCGGCACCTGCGGATAGACCACTCTCGCGACAATCCCGTCTTGCTCCAACTTCTTGAGCTGCTGGATGAGCATCTTCTCCGACACATCCGGAATGGCGCGTGAGAGTTCCGAAAACCGCAGCGTTCCTTTGTCGAACAAGTGGAAGAGGATCGTCATCTTCCACCGACCCTCCAAAATCTGAAGCGCCTCGATCACGCCATCGGCGGCGGTTTTAGGCGTGTAGGTTGGTCGGGGAGCTGGGTTTTCCATACTTACTTTTTGGTAGGTACTTGACCTTTATTCAGTATAGCTTCCATTCTGTTTCTGGTCCTTCCCCGTGCACCTGAATCCATGCGGGTGACAGATCAAGACCGAGCAGAACCATGAGTCTAGAACTTCCTACCGTTATCGCCACCTATTTCGATACGAAGAGCAGCGGCTCGCCTGCGGAGATTCTGGCTTGCTTCTCGCCGGACGCGACGGTTGTGGATTCGGGGGAGAATCGGGAGATGGTCGGTCATGAAGCGATTGGCGAGTGGCTTTCTGGCACAGTTGCGGAATACAACCTGACCACCGAACTGCTACGGTCGGCTGAGGTGGATGGTAAGACGGTGGTGACGGCGTCGGTATCGGGCAACTTCCCCGGCAGCCCAATTGAGTTCGACTATCACTTTGTGGTCGAGGGCGACAAGATTCAGCGACTAGTGATTCGGTAGCCCTTCTTACTGCCCGAGGAGTCGCCCTGAGGACTACGACTTGGTGCGCATTTGTCGAAAAACCCTCGGCGAGGCGCCCGTTTCCTGCTTCAGAAGCTTGTTGAACTGAGCAAGATCAGCGACTCCGACCTGTTCCGCAATCAACTTAATGGGACGATTAGTTGTTGCAAGAAGACGACATGCCTCTTGCGTGCGCTTTTTACGAATGAAATCCCGAACCGTAAGGTGATGCTCGTCCCGGAACATCCGAAGAAGTTGACGCGGCGAGACTTTGGCGTGCTCCGCAATGTTCGGAACCGATAGCGGCTCTTTTAAATGCCGAAGAATGAACTCCTCCGCCGAATAAAGGGCCTCGTGTTGCCGAAGATAGGCCGGATCTAGGCTGACATCGTGCAAGAGTTGCCAAGCAAAAGAGAACGCGGGGACGATATCGGAACTCACCCTGTCGATCGTCCTTCGCATCTGGGCGAAGTACGGCTTGGCGTCTTGGACGATCGAGGGAATGGCGTACCGTCTTCCGGTCTCCGCCGGAAGGTTAAAGGTCATGTACATGTGTGGGGTCCGCTCCCCGATGAGAGTGTGCCCAGCGCGGACTCCCGGACCGAAAATCACGATTGAATCCTCCGTTACCGGAACCGTCCGGGCGTTGATCGTAACGATGTTGGCGTGGTGATAGTAAATGACCGTCCAAAAATCGAACGGCTGAAGCCAGAGCGATCGATTCTCGTGAAATTCGCCGTCGCCCGCATAAATGCGGTTTGGTGGCTGGCTAAGCCGGGCCGGATACACCTGAGCGACGGAACTCACTAGTCTGATTTTACAGACATTCTCACCTTTAAAAACGAACTTTTTCGCCATTGCAAGCTCATTTGATGCCCGCAAGGCGTCTGCAACAAACTAGTGATGGCGGTTTTTAACTACTCACAAATATCTGCTTGTCGATAGACTTTTGCTGTTGGAGCTTTTCTATGAACAGCAAAATTTGGTTTTTGATTGCCCTTTCAACTGTCTGCGGCGCGGCTAACGCTTCTCTTGTTGGGAGGTGGTCTGCAAATGGAGACCTCGTGGATTCCGTGATGGGAAACAACGGCGAAATCGTCGGTTCAGTTTCATACACGGAAGGGTTTGTTGGGCAGGCGTTTGCCTTTAGCGGCAGTGGGCACGTTCGGGTGCCAAGTTCCAACCTTTACAACGTGGGCACGGGCGACTTTTCGGTCGCACTCTGGGTCAAGTTTGACTCGATGGTGAGCAACAGTACGGGCATTGCCAGCCGAGACAACTGGCCGGGAGCGAACCCGTATCGCGGCTGGGTCATGAACAATGACAGCGACCAAGTGGGCATTCTCTCGCGCGAATCGAACTTGGGAACGGCTTCTGCCCGAAAGGGGTCCAGCGCCTTCCAACTTGGTAAGTGGCACCACATCGCCGGAGTGCGTGGTTCGGGCGTTACGAAGTTTTACATTGACGGAGTGTTGGTTTCCTCGGCTCAAGAGAGCACTCCGTACAACCTATCTAGCCAAGCAACCTTAACGATTGGGGCCGTGAATGATGGGTATCAGCGGATGTCCGGTGCGATCGACGAGGTGTTGTTCTACAACAACGCACTTTCCGATTCGGAGGTCGCTCGCTTGGCTGCTCCCGTCCCAGAGCCTGTCACGACGGTTGCGTTGGGTCTTGGTCTTTTTGGCGTGGTCGCCAGGCGTCGCAGAAAGCAGAACGCTTAGTCAACAATCATGGTGGGGGGCTGTTCGTACCTACAGTCTCTCACCACAAGGTTGATTATCGGTGAAAACCTTGACCCGTTTCTGATGCGGAGTTCCACCTCTGTTGCACGTTTCAAAGGTACGATAACTGTCGCTACTTGGTCCCTTTTTGAATGAGAGACTTAACAGGGGAGCGACGATGGAAGAGTTAACGCTTATTGAAGAATCCGTAGACTCAGAAAGCTTCGAGGAGTTGGTTCCTTTAGAACCCGTAGAGGAGCCTGCATTCCCCGAGGCCATCGACGAGGAGCTTCCCGCTGTCTTCCGCCTTGCACGCTCGCGCATTATGTACATCGAGGAAAAGAGTGGGCTAGAGGGAGATGCACGAATTGGCCGAGTCTACTTCTCGAAATCCGGCAGAACTCTGTACTACAATGGCCAACGGTTTCGAAGTCTTAAAGGCAGTGGATATAAGGCGAACTACTACGATCTAGAGACGGGAGCGCACTACTGGATCTCGGGTCCGAAGAAAGATCGTAACGATAGGCTGTATGGCGGGTGTGGTGGAGTTCAGATCGACTCCGACGTGTATGCCGAGTATCGTCGCTACCTGAGGAGCTGAATATGTGTGAGCAGGGACAGGCGACGGCTTCTGTCGCCTTCGAGAGTCGCCAACTGACGCACTAGGGTCGCAAAGAGCTAGGTAGGATGCCAAGAGTTTTCTTAAAGACGCGCGTCAAATGACTCTGGTCGGAGAATCCGCACTCGAATGCAGCCTCGGCAAGTTCAGTGCCGCTTTCGATCAAGCTTTTGGCTCGCATCACACGACGATGCATCACGAATCTGTGCGGCGCTAGACCAAAGGTTGAAACGAAATATCCATGAAACTGTCGAACGGACATGTGAACCTGTTTCGCTAATTTTTCAATTTGGATCTGTTTACTAAGATTGGCTTCAATGTAATCAACAACGGTTGCTTGTTGCCTAAGGTTGAATCGTTCCACAGCCTGAACTTCTAGGGGCTTTTTTTCATTAGCAAGAGAACCCAGCCGCGCAAGCAAAAAATAGACTGTCGTGTCAGCTTCAAATTGAGAAGCCGGCGACGGGGTCAACGATAACTCGAAGAGGTGATTCGCCATAAACGACACGTGTCGATCTTGGCGGTACCTGTCGTGCAGGTCTCCGTAATCGCTCCTTAACTGGTTGACATCATCATCTAAAACTGTCTTTAGCCTGCCTAGCGGAAAGCTGATTACGAGAACGCGGTGACGCCCTTCAACTTCAAAAAATCCTGGCTCGCCAACCGGGCTTAATCCAAACCACCCTTTTCGGCGAGCGGGATGCTCCCGCCATCGATCGCCCCAAGACCATCGAACGTTTGGACTGCCGCCAAGATCAAGACCAAGAACAAGGTCTGGACAGGGTGGATCAACATTAGCGTTGCTCCCCCGTTCAAAGCGAATAACTCGGACTCCATGGCTACCTACCGAATGGACTTCGCTTGTTTGAGTTGCACTGGTGCCATCCGCATAAATAGAGGCATGGGATTCTCTCCAGGGGATTGACAGGAAGTTTGGATCATCCGGCATGTTCTAGAACCTCACTCCTTCAAACCGTAATCTGTTTTCGTGCTAGACAACACCCCTTCTTTAGGAGCCACTGCTATCCTGGCGGCTTCAGAGTACACATGGTTTGACTTTCCGATACCTGGGCACACGGGTGACCTGAAGGCAGCCTTCTTGAACCGAGAGGTGGAAAGTGGTCCCATCGTCGCCATCTTGAAGATGGGGCCAGGTGCTTTCATTCCGTCTCATTATCACAAAAGAACAACCGAGATGTTCTGGGTTTTAGAAGGTGATTTCGAGAACAACGGGAGAACTTACGGACCTGGAACCGTGTTCACTGTGAAACCAGGCGACGTCCACGGCCCCCATTCCACGGTTAATGGCTGCACTTTGTACTTTGCACAATCGGTAGAAGTCGATCCCACCGATTTTTTCATCAGTGAGGAGCAAGCATGATTGATATAGTCATCAAGCCCGGTGACTTAGAGTTTTCTCAAGTTGATCTTCCCGGCTTTTCGGGAGAGACACTCGGCGCCTTCCCAAATATGGATGTTTCTAAGGCGCCCTTCTTGGCTCTTTTGAAAATGGGGCCCGGGGCTGTTTTGGCTCGTCACTATCATCCTTCCGTTCCGGAAGCCATCTACGTTGTAGAGGGAGTGATGATAAACGATGGAAAACCACTTCCGGCTGGCTCATTCTGCGTTCATGGACCCAATGTCGAGCATGGACCTCACACCACCGAAACTGGGTGCACACTCCTGTTCATCCAGTCGAGTCCGGTTGGTCCTGACGACTCAGTCCTTGTTTAGCAAAGTCGGTCCAGAGTGAGACGCAAGGTGTGATGAGTTTGCCCGTTTAGGGATTCCGGTCTTGGTCTAAAAGCCATCTCAAAACTGCGCTCGCACTTTCATCCGGTGGGAAGACCGGATAGAACACGTGCTCGATCCTCCCTTCGTTCAGGATGAACGTGCAACGCTTCAGGAGCCTCATCCCCCCGGCCTCGAAGGTGGGAAGGTTGAGCGCCTGCGTGAGTGTGAGGTGTTCATCCGAGAGGAGGGGAAAAGGCAAATGGAGTCGGGCAGCCGCTTCACGCTGGTAGTCACTCGATTGCGTGGACAGTCCAAACAAATGGGCAACGCCACAAGCTTTTAGCTCCGAAAAGTGGTCTCTAAACGAACACGATTGGGGCGTGCAACCTCTCGCACCTGGAATCAAGTCCCACCCATCCGGATTCGGGATTCCGGGCTGCCCCGTTCTAGGGTACGCGTAGATCACCCTTCGACCGTGGAGGAGGGACAAGTCGTAAGACAAACCGTCTGTTGCCGGAAGGCTGATCGGGGGCCAGTCCGCCCCATGAAGATGCCGGACTCCGCCGTCGTCTGTGGGTGACGGGATGGTGCTCCAGTCTGGGGAAATCCCCCAATTTAGGTTCGAAGGATTGTCCACTACCGAGGTGGCAGAGTACCAGGGCGCCTCCTCACCCTCACACGGTGAGCCATCGGAGGACAAGCTGGCGCCATGCTTCCGAAGTTTCGCTTGCTGCAAACCTAAACGTTTCAGCTCACTCTCGAGCAAGCAGCAATGTGCTGATACATGTGTCGCGCAACCAGATTTCTACTGAGCCATTTTGATTCCGAAAGCGTTCGCCGGGCATTTGACCTTTGTGCCATCGCTGAACGTTACGATCCTAGGAGTCTTGCCAAAGTTGTAGGCCACGTACGTCCGTTTCCCCGACTTCTTGAAGACGGCGTACGATGCGGAATCGGCAGTGATTGTGCGGTCTACCTGACCGACATCATGCAATGTACTGATCCACGCATAGGTGAGAGCGATACTGTTTCCTTCCTCGGGCTTGAAGTCCTTTGGACGACTATTGAACTGCGCAAGGGCCTCTTTAGGATCGCTCAACGCGAGATACATCCAAACAAGATCCGCCCAGGCATCCCAAGTTACCGCGTCTTTATCGGTCGCGTTTTTGGACTTGGGAGGCTTCTTGGCATCGTCGGCTTTATTTTCGGCGACCAGAGCAGCGTAGTTTTTCGCGCAGTATTCGGGATATAGACCTAGATAGGTCGAGGCTCCGGTGATGGGGAGAAAATTGATACTGTGGACCATCTCCGGATTCCCACTAAACCACGTAGCGTTGGCACCCTTGCCTCCCCAGACCATTGTGACCACGCTGGGCGTGTAAGACGGTGGATGGAATTTGTCCGTGACATCAAACCAATAACTGTTCACCGCTTCGAGCTCGGTAGTAAACAGCCAAACACCTAAGTCGCGCAGCTCTTTATCGCCCGTGGCTTCGCCAAATAGGATCATTCCGTACCACGCGTTCAAGGCTTCGCTGGAAGATTCGTTGTTATTACCGTCTCCGAATTTTGCATGTCCGCTTGCCCACGAGTGCCCCGCGTAAGGATCGATTCCGCGCAAAAATGGGAATTGAGGATCCTTGCGATCTGCCGAGGCTATGTCTCGAATAAGCAACTTAACCATCCCGCCCCACTTCGAATCGGCGACCCACGACGGGTCTCTGCGAGCGAGCTCGCCCGCAGCTCGAATGAAGTAGCCGTAGTGGAAGTGATGGTCGTTGAGGTCGATGTCCGAACCAAAGCTGGCAGGGTAACCGATCAGCGTGCCCCAGTTCTTATCGTAGTAAAAAACGCCGTCGCCTGCAGATTTTGCCGACCCATCGGGCTTATTAGCGGTGAAGAAGTTTTCCATCGCCGTGCGAATGCGCTTCGCGAATAAATCCGCAGCGGATTTATTGCCGACCCGCTCCGCAATCGGAATCATCGAGGCGAGCTTGCCAATCTCTTTGCCCAGCCAGTAAGTATCCCCCTTACTTCGCGATTCATTTTTCACCTCGTCATCAATAAAGCCCGTCAGCTTTGCTTTGTCAGTTCCGGAGGTCAACGGCAAAGATGGAAGCAGCCCATGAAACTTCATCTCGGTCGTAAACGACGCCCCTTTGCCAAGCTTCATCTCGCCACGAACAGAACTGTAGCTGTGGTCTGTGAGTGAAGCTTTTGAGTTGGACCATTGGTGAGGGTATAGCGCGAACAATGTGCCACTCTCGCTCTTCTCAAAGCTCTTTGTTGCAAAGGTAAAGGTGGTGCTCACCACCGAGCTCTTCTCGTTGTAGTTCCAAGAAACGCGAGTGTCGGTGACGTGCGCATGCGCGTATCGATGAAAAAGTTCAAGCGTCTTCGCGGAGCGGTCTGGGAGGACGGCCACGGAAAAATAGCCTTTGCCTTTTGTCTCGGCCATCCACTTAGTCCCCTCTAAGCCCGTCCAAGACGAACCTGTCGGCGCAAAGATCCCATAGTGTCGATCGCCAACACTCACCCCGAGCGTCGCAGCACCCGCGTCACCGCTCCAGATTTGCGGTTTTTCCGTAAACGCCAGGGTCGGATTTCCTCCTTCAACATTCACAAAAACAAACGGGGAGCCGTGACCAAAGCTGGTCCTAAGCTTTTTCGAACCGTTCTCGAACATCGCAGAGACAAACCAGTCGCTCGCGGCATCCGCTCGAGCCTCAGAGAATTTCGATACTGCTGAATGCCCAATGACCAGATCGCCGTTACCGGCCGGGTTCATCCCAAAGATGCCTTGCTCGTTTGCCGTTAGTCGGGCTCCAGGGTAGAAAACGCGCAGACCGCCCTCCACCGCCCGCACCGCCAATGGGTGGGGGAACATCGTATCGGATAGCGGCATCCAGGATAGCGAACTCCACCAGTCGTTGGTTGGCATCGGACCTTTCATTGCCGAGGTCCGATAGATCGAGTCTTGTGGACGCTTCGCCCCCGCAGGTAAGGCGGTCGTGTAGGTTGCAAGCCCTACTTGCACCGGCTCTTGCTGGTTTGGTGCGAGTGCAGGAAGGGCACACAAGACGAGTAAAAGTGATCGATTCATGAAAACCCTCGGCAATCCACCGGTTCAAGCACAACCGACGGAGGGGGTTCGTCGCTCCAGATGGAGAGGGAGTGCTTCGCGCGACCTACCCCCTTGAGGGGAATTGAACGCCTACTCCTTTGTAACAGCGAACCGAGCCCGAGGCTGATGCCTGCATTCTACAGGATCGCGGTGGGTGGGCGTGGGGAGGGCGGGAAGTGGACCGCAATGGTAAGGATCGGTGTTGCGCTTCGCGAGCTTGCACGCCAGAGTCAGGTCCGTCTTGTGCTGAATGGCCTTTTCCCAGCACTCGCAGTTAGAGATTCCGATCTTGGTCCACGAGCCAGTTCAGAACCGCGGTCGCACTTTCATCCGGCGGGAAGACCGGATAGAACAGGTGCTCAATCCGACCTTCGTTCACGATGAACATGCACCGCTTCAGAAGCCTCATTCCTCCGACCTCGAAGATGGGAAGGTTGAGCGCCTAGGCGAGTGTGAGTCCTTCGTCCGAAAGGAGGGGAAACGGCAGATGGAGTCGCGCGGCCGCCTCTCGCTGATAGTCGACCGATTGCGCAGAGAGTCCAAATAAATGGTCAACGCCGCAAGCTTTTAGCTCCGAAAAGTGGTCTCTAAACGAACACGACTGGGGCGTGCAACCTCTCGCACCTGGGATCAGATCCCACCCATCCGGAATTGGGATTCCCGGCTGCCCCGTCCGAGGGTAAGCATAGATCACCGTTCGACCATGGAGGCGGGACAAGTCGTAAGACAAACCATCCGTTGCCGGAAGGCTGATCGGGGGCCAATTCGCGCCGTGAAGATGGCGGACTCCGCCGTCGTCTGCTGGTGACGGGATGTGGCTCCAGTCGGAAGAGATCCCCCAATCTAGATTCGAAGGGTCTCCCACGGTGGAGGGCAGACTACCAGAGCGCCTCCTCACCTTCACATTGAGAGAGACAAGAACGGGAAAAGTGGATGATCTCCTTCAATTGCTGGAGATTCTTGGACCTGCTTAGCAACGCATCGCAAAGCAAGAACCCGTAAGCCGTTTCAAGAATTTTCTAGCTATAAACATCAATTGCAAATCATACTTGGTGGCATATGGACAATCTTAGAAACGAATCTAGTACTACTAAGGAGTTCAACCGCTTATTCCGGGCTGCACGAGCGGAGCACCGGGAACAAAGAAGTTCCGCAACGGCCGATGGTTCTGCCCATAGAAAAGCATTACAGTACGCCGATAGCCAAGCCTGGCCTTGGGCAAACGCACTTATTGAAGCCAGTCGCCTAGAAAACCTGAATAAACTCGATAGTGCCTTGGAGATACTGACGGACATAGCCCAATCGGTACCGGAAGAATGGAATGGCCTCCTCTATTTTCTGATTGGAACATCTCTTCACAAGAAAAACGAACTAACTCTTGCGATCAACGCGTATCGCAAAGCCATTGATAATCCTAATTATGAAAATCCTGGCATGGCGTGGAATAATTTGGGAATTGCGCTTGCGAATAACGGAAGCTTAGACGAAGCGATTCATGCTTTTCAAAATGCAATAAACGACCCTAACACCGACAATCCCTCTGACGCTTGGTCCAACCTAGGAAATGCACATTATAGAAGGGGTGCTTTAGACGAAGCTATCAGCGCCTTTCAAAAGGCCCTTGAATATTCTAATCACCCTAGTCCCGGCAAAACTTGGAATAACCTCGGCGTTGTATTGGCCGAGAAAGGAAATTATCGCGAAGCTATAACTGCCTATCAAAAGGCAATTGATGACCAACATTATGAAACTTCTGGAAGGGCCTGGTTTAACCTCGGAAGTGCGCTTGCTGTTACAGGTGAGCGTGATAAAGCTATCGGTGCCTATCGCAGGGTGCTCAGATTTTCCGGCGAGATTCAAGAAATGGCCCAATTTCGGTTGTCCATTCTAGAGTCGAACGTTCAGCCAGAAGCCTTGTCCGATGATGACAGGGCTTTGGTCAAAAGCACAGTCTATCGGGATACACCAAAGACGATCGAAGATCAGATTGTCGCCAGGATTACAAAAGCAGGTCGCACTCAATACGACAAATACTTTAGCGATCGTCAAGAATCGGGAAGAGATAATACTTTAAGCATTTTGCGCGGCTGGAGCAGTGCCGTGACCTTGCTAGAGGGTTCCGAACGAATATGGCGTGGTGGTGGTTACTTTATTAAATGGCGCGGGCACGGGATCGTGATAGATCCGGGTTTTGACTTCCTCAGAAACTTCCACGATGCAGGATTTCATGGCAAAGAGATAAGCGGTGTCTTAGTTAGCCATAACCACCCCGACCATAACAGCGATTTGAAGGACATTGACGATCTTTACTATGAGATGTGGAAACGAATGATTGCTGCGGGAGAGCAAAGTGGCCAGAGTTACGTCTTAGTGTGGGATCAAGATTCTGCGACGGTCACAAAGTTTGGTTCTGAAGCCCCAAAGTATCAGTTGACACCGATCGTGATGTCATCCGGTTTCCCTCAGCCTTTAAACTTGCAGTTGCACGAATCAAAGATCCCGCTGAAGGTAATTCCGTTTAAGGTAAAGCATGGCAATGACGTGCAACACGCGATGGGCTTTGTCATAGAGTTACTGGGGGATCAAGGTCAAACAGTGATCAGAATTGGCTATACCGCCGACACGGAATACTTTCCTACACTTAGTTCGCACCTTAAGGATTGTGACGTTATCATTGCACATATTAGTCAGCCGAGCATTGAGGAGCTTAAAGATGAAACCAAGCTAAAATCAATCCATCTCGGATATCAAGGCACTGCTCAGCTGCTCCGAGAATGCAACCCAAAGCTCACGCTTTTGGGCGAATTCTGGGCCGGGCTCACTGATCTTCGTATACTCTTGGCTAGAGGTCTTCAGGAAAGGTCTGGATTGAAGAGTATATTGCCGTCCGGACTGGGAATGCACCTTAGACTACCATCGCTTGAGGTCGAGTGTACGGAGTGCCGAAAGCCAACGCCTTTCGAAAAGATAAAGATTGCCCCACCTGCGGACTCGTTCGGTTCCCTAGCCTATCTGTGTAGTGAATGCATGCTCGACTGACCAGAGCATGGACAGAATCCTTGAGTGAGAATGAAGAGGTGCTGTGATATTGATTGGGCGGCAGGACTCCGTAGCTTCGACGGCGGCATCCCTGCGAGTTAACTGACGCGAACGCGCGCCCTCTCTTACGATAGCTTTGCAAATGGATATTTCTTTGGATTTGGTGAAATCTCCTGGACGATTTTCTCGAACATCTATGTTTTTTTACAGGTTTCAATTCTATCATCAAATGAAGTCATCGCAAATCATTTCAAGTAATAACACTACTGTCATAAATGAGGCGTTCTCGTGTCCATAGATACTCCGGCGAGACGAATGTCCATCGCGGTAACCGCTCTAATGGCTTGATGAAGCAAGTGGGCGTAAAACCACTCATCATTCGAATTAGCCTCGAATAGATATCGCCGCTTGTCAAATGTGTGCCTCGCTACCTGAAGCGAACGGTCGAAATCAGTTACTTTCAGGGCATCAGGATTGATTACGTGTAGATTGCGTAGAATGGGATCCTCTTTGACGATTCTGTCAAATTTTTCGCGTATGATCGCCCGCGTAGGCGAACCCAACGCTTCGAATAGCTTGACCCAATCGTGAGTTCTTGGCGGTGCCAACTCTGTATCTAACACGGAAAGACATTTCAAGTAAAGCTCTATTGCGAGAGAATCCACCAGGAGTTGCGGTGCCGAGGCACCCCAGCCTCCTCCATTAGCTTGGTCTCCGAGAATAGTTGAAGCCTCGGAATAACGAACCGCAAGTTGATATATCTCCTTGGGGTTTGGGACAGGCGTTTGCTTTTTTTGCTTCGACACGAGAAATTATGGGCTTGCGGTGCTCGCATTCGGTAGAGAAAATCCTTTACACAAGAATCGCGATTCGAGTCCTAGGAAAAGTCCTTTAGGACGCTGATTCGAATCGAACCTAAACAAACTCAATCATATTCGCAGAGAACATTGGCTACGCGATACGCTGAAACTTGGGGACTACGCTTCGGAAGGTTCGCTTGCTGACGCCGCTCACACTTCCTGCGAACCCATGTGAGTTCTCACCCACAGACAATAGGGGATATGCGCTACGCTTCGGAAGGTTCGCTTGCTGACGCCGCTCACACTTCCTGCGAACCCAAGAGAGTTCTCACCCTCATACCGCGCAAATCAAAAGACCCAACTCTGTGAGTTGGGTCATTTATTTTGGTGGAGAATAGGGGATGGGGCCGGCCGGCCAGCTTGCTCCCTTCCCGACGCTTCGCTTAGTCAGGGAGTCGCGCTACGAACCCGAGGGTTATCTCACCCACATACCTAGACCAACTTAAAAGGGCCATCCGAATGGATGACCCTTTTAAGTTGGTGGAGAATAGGGGATTCGAACCCCTGACCTCTTCCATGCCATGGAAGCGCTCTCCCAGCTGAGCTAATTCCCCACTCGCTGGAATTGAAGAGTAAACCCTACGAACGGGGGAAGATGCAACCTCCCCCGCTCGCGACTCAACGGGCGATTACTTGGCCGGGACGGTCGAGAACCAGTAGTCGGTCACCGACTTGAACGTCTTGCCGGGGCGAAGGATCGTCGTCGGGAACTTAGGCTTGTTCGGCGAATCTGGGAAGTGCTGCGTTTCCAAGCAGAAGCCGCTGCGCTTCAGATACTTCACACCGCGCTTGCCCGTGAGCGTTCCATCCAGGAAGTTGCCGGAATAGAACTGGATGCCGGGTTCGGTGGTGTACACCTCCAGCACTCGGCCCGACTTCGGCGCGACCACTCGAGCCGCCTTCGAAAGCTGCCGAGTAGCGGTAGCGAGCACGAAGTTGTGGTCGTATCCCCCGCCGTACTGAAGCTGCGTGTTCTTGGCTCCAATGCGAGCACCGATCACCTGCGGCTTTCGGAAGTCGAACGGGGTTCCCGCCACGCTCGCGTAAGAACCGGTGGGGATAAGACCCTTGTTCACCGGAGTCATGCGGTCGGCAAAGATTTGCAGGCTGTGGTTGGTGATCAGACCGTTGCCTTCGCCTTCTAGGTTGAAGTAGGCGTGGTTGGTGGGGTTGAACGGGGTTGCCTTGGTAGAGGTGGCGGAGTACTCCATGCGAACCACGTCTCCCTTGGGAGTGGAGATAAGCCGATAGACCACCTTAAGGGTCACTCGACCCGGGAAGCCCTCTTCTTTATCCGGGCTCGTGTAGGTCATTTCAATCGCCGGATCGTTCATGTTGGGCACCTTTGCCACCCAAACCCGCTTGTCAAATCCTCGAACGCCGCCGTGGAGGTTGCAAGGCATTCCGGCGGGGGTGTTATTGGCGGCGAGCTTATAGGTCTTGCCGTCTAGGGCGAACTTGGCTCCCCCAATCCGGTTGCCGTACCTGCCCACGATGCAGCCAAAGTAGGGCGACTTGTCTTCGTACTCTCGAAGGGTTTTGAATCCGAGAACGACGTCGGAAGCGACGCCTGCGTTGTTCTTGGTCCAGAGTTGCACGATGGTCGCGCCGTAGTTGCTCACCACCAGCTTGGTGCCCTTGGGGGTGCTCATGGTGAAGAGCTTCACAATGGCGCCGTTTTTGCTTTTGCCCCAGTCGGAAATGGCAATCTTGCTTCCCGGAGCCGGGCGTGCCTCTTGTTGCGCCGCCGAACAAACCGCCATCAACGCCATTGCGCCTAAAGTGACGCAAAAAATCTTCTTTGTGACCATGTCTCAAGAATATCCTGCCTACCCCCTCTCCGCAACGAGTTCCAGAGATCGTGGGGGTGTGATAGTCTGCAAACTATGCCGGGATCGGTTCTTTCACTTGGCCTTGCGCTCTCTCTTCTAGGTTCGCCGGGCTTCTCAGTTAACACGCCAGGGGCAAAGGTTCCTCAGCCGCAAGGGCTCAAGCCAGTCAGCTACTTGCAGGTCGAACTCAAAGACAAGCTTTGGACGGCGCTGCAAAAGATCAACGCCACCAAGTCCATCTGGCACCAGTTCCAAGAGCTGGAGGCAACGGGTCGATTGCAAAATTTCCGTACCGCGGCGGCTAGAAAGCGAACCGGGTATCAGGGCCTCATCTTCAACGATTCCGACGTTCACAAGGTCTTGGAAGCGGGCGCGTACATCTACGGCAAAACCAAGGATTCGAAGCTAGACGCCAAGTTGGACGAGATCATTGGTCTTCTGGCTGCGGCGCAAGAGCCGGACGGCTACCTTTACACCTCCATTCAAGTTCAATTTCCAGAACAGAAGTGGAAGAACCTGCGAGACCTGCACGAGATCTACACCGCGGGTCACTTGTTCGAGGCAGCGGCGGCTCACTACCAAGCCACGGGCAAGAAGAACCTGCTGAATGTCGCCACCAAGCTTGCCGATCTGCTGTGCAAGCGGCATCTGGATCAGGGACTGCCGGGCTACTGCGGTCACCCCGAGGCCGAACTGGCGCTGTTCAAGCTTGCCGACGCCACGGGCGAAAAGCGGTATTACGACCTCGCGAAGAAGTTCCTGGTCGAACGTGGTTCTCAGTTCTTCGCCGCCGAGCACAACACTCCGCTGAAGGAGTTCAACGGCGAATATTGGCTTGACCATGAGCCGATCCACGAGCATCGGCAGATTGTGGGTCACGCGGTGAGAGCCGCGTATCTGTACTGCGGCGCCACCGATCTTGCCGCTCGCGAGGGCGATCCCAAGATCATCGACATGCTGGATCGCGTCTGGCGAAACACGGCCGAGCGGAAGATGTTTGTGACGGGCGGCCTGGGTCCCAGCGCCTCCAACGAGGGCTTTACCCAGGACTACGATCTCCCCGAAGCCACCGCCTATCAGGAAACGTGCGCCAGCATCGCGAACGTGCTCTGGAGTCACCGAATGGGTCTGCTACACGGAGACGGCAAGTATTTCGATGTCGCGGAGACGGCGTTGTTCAACGGAGTTCTCAGCGGTGGATCGCTCTCGGGTGATCGTTACAACTATGTGAACCCGCTTGCGGGGTCGGGAAGTCATCACCGTCGACCTTGGTTCGATTGCGCCTGCTGTCCGCCCAACCATTCGCGCACCATCGCCATGGTCGGTGGGTACCTGTACGCTCAGAGCGACAACACCCTTGCCGTCACCGAGTACGCCTCCTCGACCGCCTCGGCCGAGATGGGGTCCGGCAAAGTGGGTTGGCAAGTGGAAACCGGCTATCCGTGGAAAGGCGACGTCAAGTTTTCTTGGTCTCAAGCACCGGCGGGCTCGGCAACGGTCAAGTTCCGCGTTCCTAGTTGGTCGGGAGCGGAAAAGTTGAACGTGACCATCGCGGGTTCCAAGCAAGAGATCCCGGTGGAGAATGGGTTCATCAGCGTCAACCGATCTTGGAAGGCCGGTGATACCGTTCAGTTTGAGATTCCGTTCCGAGTTCGACGCGTCGAAGCTCACCCGAATGCAGACATGCTCGCCGGAAAGAGTGCGCTCGGCTGGGGTCCCATGATCTACTGCCTGGAAGGAACCGACAACAAGTTCGACTTAGACCGAGTCGGCTTCCCCGCTTCGGCTCCGGTCAAGGCAGAGTGGGAGTCTGGCACCTTCCCCGGCACCCCTCTTTCGGGAATCACGGTGCTGAAAGGCAAGCTCATTTCTATGGGAGAAACCAACTGGGCGGGTCGCCTCTACGCAGATGCGGCTCCGGCTCAAGAAGTCGACTTCAAGGCCATTCCTTACGCGTTCTGGGACAACCGATCGGCGGGGGCGCTTAAGGTTTGGCTCCCCACGACTCCTCCGGCGAGCACAGCTCGAGGTCTGGAGAAAACGGCAAAGATCGCCCTGTCGTTCGTGAGTGGAAACTGCGTCCCGGCGGGAGCCGCCGACGGCATTGTGCCAAAAACAAGCGGCATCACCGGGGCGAGGCAGTGCCACTGGTGGCCACACAAAGGACCCGAAACTGGAGTCGCCGAGGAGTGGATCGAATACACCTGGGAGAAGCCACAAACGCTCTCTTCCAGCCGGGTGTTCTGGTTCGATGATTCGGGCTACGGCGAGTGTCGCAAACCCGCCGCTTGGCGATTAGAGACCTGGACAGGCTCGGCTTGGGCACCGGTGGAACTCGAGCGGGGTTCGAAGTTTGGCACCGATCTGGACAAGTGGGTGGAGGTCGAATTCAAGCCGATCAAAACCCAACGACTGCGAATGACCTTGCAGCTTCCCGCGAAGTTCAGCACGGGAATCCACGAGTGGCAGGTTCAGTAAAACTGTCCTGAATCAATGAAGAGGGGGCTCGTCGATATTCGACGAGCCCCCTTTTTGATCCCAATCTCGGAATCAGCGCTTCGGCTTGTAGTAGCGAACGTAGTCGATCTCGAACTTGTGCGGAAGCAGAGACTCGTCCACGCCCTTGCTGCCTCCCCAAGCGCCGCCGATGGCGAGGTTGAGGATGAGATAGTGGTCTTGATCAAAGGGCCAAGAGGCTTCGCCCGTCTTCTCGTTCTTGTAGACCAGATAGCGGGTGTCGTTGAAGAAGAACTCCACTCGATCCGGCCACCACTCCACCGCGTAAACGTTGAAATCGGTGTACGGCTTTGCGGGTATGCGGTTGCCTTTGCCGTTCCCTTTCGTGTGGTTGTACTTGTCCACGTGAACGTTCGCGTGTACCAAGTCAGGATCAAACCCAACGTTCTCTAGAATGTCCAGCTCGCCACACTTTGGCCAGCCGACTTGATCAATGTTTCGACCGAGAGTCCAGATGGCGGGCCAGGTTCCTCGCCCCGTGGGCACCTTGGCACGCACTTCGATGCGGCCGTATCGCATCCATTTTTTCCCTCGCGAGACCACACTGGCGGAGGTGATTTTCTTGCCGTTCCAGTTGTCGAGCCGAGCCTCGATCACGAGTTTGCCGTTCTCTACACGAGCGTTTTCTTTGCGCGCCTTGGTGTAGTACTGGGCCTCGTTGTTTCGAATGTAGCCCTCTTCGTAATCCCACTTGTTCGGGTCTGGCAGGCCGTCTTTGTCAAACTCGTCGCCCCACTCGAGCTGCCACTTGTTCGGTTCGAACTTGACCTTTGTGACCGTGGTATCGGATGTACCGGATAAGTCTTGAGCGGCGGGGGAATCGCCTTCAAACCCAGGGTTCAGCGGTCCAGCGGCGGCCATGCCTAGGGTTGCGATTGAGAGCAAAGATAACAACATCGTTTCTGCTTACACCTACATTTATTCTTGACGAGTGAGCGGCGAAACGGTTCGAAAAGTGGATCAATTCCGCCACAAAGGTGAATCTGAGGCGAGTTTCTGGGTCTGGTCGGTAACCTAGCCCGTATGAACGGCATCGGCGTAAGCCACTATCGAGCCGCATGGTCGCTCTCGGAGAACCACGGTCTCATCACCCTCATCTTGGTAGATGGGAACGAGGAGATCATCGCCGGCCTATCGCCAGAAACCTTCCACGCGATCGTCGATATCCTTCGCAACGAGGGTCCGGTCTACTGGGTGCCGAGCGCACGAATGATCACCACACTTAGCGAGATGATCGGCGAAGGCGAAAAGAAGTAGGTTTCGTGAACGCGCGGATGCCCTGGACCTTCGGGACGATCGGGTTTTCTTACCCCGATTGGAATGGGCTGTTCTTCCCGCCCGGTTGTCCGCCCGATCGGCGGTTAGCGGCCTACGCAGAGGTGTTCTCGGGCATCGAGTTGGACACGACGTTTTACGCCGCTCCAAAACCGGAGACGGTGTTGCGTTGGAAGGAGCAGGTTCCCTCCTCGTTCACCTTCTCCCTGAAAGCGCCCAAAGCCCTGACCCACGATTTCGGCGGCGTCGGTGAAGCCAAAGAGGCGATTGCGGCGTGGGGTGAGTTTGTCAGCAACATCGGGCTCCTGGGACCGGAGCGAACGATCGCTTTGGTTCAGTTGGGACCATCCTTTACAGCCGACCGGCTTCCAGCGCTACTCGCTGTTTTGGATGACTATCCGGCTCCGTGCCGACTGGCGTTTGAGTTCCGCCACCGATCCCTGTTTACCGAGTCAGTCTACGACCTGCTGCGAGACTGGAAGGCGGTGATTGCAAGTGCCGATCTCGCGCCGAACGGCTCGGCGAGACTCTCCCTTACGCATCCGGACCCGATTTCCGGCTACTCACCCTTCGAGCTGGTTGATCTCAGCGATTGGGGATACGTTCGGCTGTGCGGGAGTCACGCCCAGTTCCCGAGGGACGACCATGAACTGGTCGACCCAACGGCTCGATTGAACGATTGGACCGCTCGAATGCAGGCTACGTACGGATCGACCAAGCCCCTCTTCGTCTCGGTTGGGAACAGCTTTGCCGGCTACGGACCGGGAACGATCTTTCGCTGGATGCGTCTGCTGGGCATGGAGCCTCCCGCTCTGCCTCAACCCGCCTTGTTTTAGGTTCGATTGCCCTCTTGAAGTCGGGCGATGAGTCCGTTCAAAGAAGCGTCGAGCAAGGTGTAAACCTCTTCAAAGTCTTTCGTGCCGCCATAGTACGGATCGGGCACTTCGATTCTTCCGGGGTGACTGCTGGGGTCGGCCCACTCCAGGGCGAGACTCACTTTTCGGCTGGGATCTTCTTCATTGATTCCGACTCGCCAATCGGTGAGGCGCAAAAGGTCGCGGCGGTTGGCCTCATCCATTCCGATCACAAGGTCAAAGGTTCCAAAATCGCCCGGCTTGATTTGCCTAGCGTAGGACGCACGCGGAATGCCTTTTCGCTCCAGAAGGCTGAGCGTGCGGTGATCGGGAGATTGCCCAACGTGCCAGTCACCAATGCCCGCGCTGTCCACCTCGATCTCCGGCAAGCCCATAACAGACTTCACTTTGTGGATCATCATCGCCTCCGCCATTGGGCTTCGGCAGATGTTGCCTAGGCAGACAAAGAGAATCTTAACGGGATCGGGGTCCCCGCCTTGCAACTTCTCTTTCAGGCGCACTGGAAATTCTGGTTGAGGCATTGTCTTGTACAACGAAGCCCAGGTCCGAGTGATTCGAACCTGGGCTAAGATCGGTCGAGATTAGCTGTTGACGAGTTGTCGAAGCACGTACTGCAGGATGCCGCCGTTCAGGTAGTACAGCGTCTCTTGCGGGGTGTCGATTCGGACCTTGACCGGGAACTCAAAGGAGGTGCCGTCGGTGCGGGTCGCCTTCATCGTCAGAACCTTGCCGTTCGCGAAGTCGTTCGCAACGGCTTCGGACAGACCTTGGAGATCAAACGTCTCGTGACCGGTGAGGCCAAGCGATTCCTTCGATGCGCCGTCCACGAACTCGAGCGGCAGAACACCCATGCCAACCAGGTTGGATCGGTGAATTCGCTCGAAGCTTTGAGCAAGAACGGTCTTGATTCCGAGCATGAAGGTTCCCTTCGCCGCCCAGTCTCGCGAGGAACCGGAGCCGTACTCCTTACCTGCGATCACGATCAGCGGGGTGCCAGAGGCCTTGTACTTCACCGAGGCATCGTAGATGAACTCCACTTCGCCCGTCGGGAGGTAGGTGGTGTAGCCACCCTCGGTGCCAGGAGCCAACTTGTTGCGAAGTCGGATGTTGGCGAAGGTGCCTCGAACCATCACGTCGTCGTTGCCACGTCGCGAACCGTAGGAGTTGAACATGCGGGGCTCGACGCCTCGCTCGCTGAGGAACTTGCCTGCGGGCGAGTTCAGCTTGATCGATCCTGCGGGGGAGATGTGGTCGGTGGTGATGGAGTCGTCCAGAACCGCCAGGGCGCGAAGACCGTGCAGGTCTGCCACCGAGGTGGGTGCATCCTTGCTCATGCCCTCGAAGTAAGGCGGATACTTGATGTAGGTGGACGAGGAATCCCAAGCAAAGACTTCCGATGCGTCGAGGTCGATGGCTTGCCACTTCTCGTCGCCCTTGAAGACTTCGCCGTAACTGTCGTTGAACAGCTCGGTCTTGACCGCCATTCGAACCGCGTCGGCGACTTCTTGCTGGGTCGGCCAGATGTCCTTGAGGTAGACCGGGTTGCCTTCCTTGTCGTTGCCGAGCGAGTCCTTGCTCAGGTCGATATCGACCGTACCGGCAAGGGCGTAGGCCACGACGAGAGGAGGCGACATCAGGTAGTTCGCCTTCACGTCTTGGTTGATTCGGCCCTCGAAGTTTCGGTTGCCGCTGAGCACCGAAGCGACCACGAGGTTGTCCTCGTTGACCTTTCGGCTGATCTCGCTGGGGAGCGGTCCGGAGTTACCGATACAGGTGGTGCATCCGTAACCAACCACGTGGAAGTTCAGTGCTTCCATCGCGGGCATGAGTCCTGCCTTCACGATGATGTCGCTGGCGACTCGCGAACCGGGCGCAAGAGAGGTCTTCACCCACGGCTTGCTCTCCAGACCCTTTTCGACCGCCTTCTTAGCCACCAAACCTGCGGCGAGCATCACCGACGGGTTGGAGGTGTTGGTGCAACTGGTGATAGCGGCAACCACGACCGATCCGTTGGTGACATGGTCGGCGGAAGCGTTGGCTTCTTGCTCGGTCTCGGTAGGAGCCTCGACGGAACCGTTCGCACCCGCTGCAGCCTTGGAGGAAGCGGCGATTTGGTCGGCGAAAGCCTTGTTGAACGTTGGGCTGACCTGGTCGAGCAGTAGTCGGTCTTGTGGTCGCTTCGGACCCGCCACGCTTGGAACGACCGTGGAGAGGTCGAGTTCGAGGGTGTCGGTGAACTCCGGCTCGGGTTGACCGGGCTCCCAGAACAGGCCTTGTGCCTTGAAGTACTCGCGGGTGAGGTCGATGGACTCTTGGGGTCGGCCCGTGAGCGTCATGTATCGCAGAGCTTCCTCGTCGACCGGGAAGATCGCGCAGGTCGCGCCGAACTCGGGCGACATGTTGCCGATGGTGGCTCGGTCTGCCAACGGTAGCGTTGCGAGGCCCTCGCCGTAGAACTCGACGAACTTGCCGACCACTCCCTTCTTGCGGAGCATTTCGGTGACGGTCAGAACGAGGTCGGTTGCGGTGGAACCCTCGGGCAGTTTGCCGGAAAGCTTGAAACCGATGACGTGCGGGATGAGCATCGTCACGGGCTGACCGAGCATGGCCGCCTCCGCTTCAATGCCGCCAACGCCCCAGCCGAGAACTCCCAGACCGTTGATCATGGTGGTGTGAGAGTCGGTGCCGACGAGGGTGTCAGGGTAAGCGACACCTTGCTCGTTGACGAACGTGACGCGGGCTAGATATTCGAGGTTGACCTGGTGGACGATGCCAGTGTTGGGCGGAACCACTCGGAAGTTGCTCAGCGACTTTTGGCCCCACTTCAGGAACTCGTAGCGCTCTTTGTTGCGCTCGAATTCGAGGTCCCGGTTGATGAGAAGCGCAGCCTCGCTTCCGTAAGCATCGACCTGGACGGAGTGGTCGATGACCAGTTCAACCGGTTGCAGCGGGTTGATCTTCTTGGGGTCGCCGCCCAGAGTCTTCATCGCTTCGCGCATGGCGGCAAGGTCCACCACGCAGGGAACACCCGTGAAGTCTTGCAAGATGACTCGCGCCGGAGTGAAAGCGATCTCTTTACTGGGCTCAGCCTTGGCGTCCCAGTTGACCAGCGCTTCGACGTCTGCCGCGAAAACCGACTTGTTGTCCTCGTTTCGCAGCAAGTTCTCTAAGAGAATACGAAGCGAGTACGGCAATCGCTGGATGTTGTGACCCTGCTCTTCCAGTGCCTTGATCGAGAAGATGGTGTACTGTTTGCCACCGGAGACAAAGGATTTTTTGGTGTTAAGGCTGTTCAGCATAAAGACTCCAGAGCGACCTCTGACCGACAAAGGCGTCTCTGAAGCCCGGCTTCCCCACGTCTCAACGAGCCCGCACGGCCAGTAGGAGACCCCTTCGAATTACGGGAGAGCATACCTGCCTCCAGATTCACTCGGGGAGAGTGCCCTAACCTAGCCGGGGGGCCAAGAGAGCGACCTTCCGCCTAAAAGGTGAACGTGAAGGTGGGGAACGGTCTGACCACCGTCGTTGCCCTGGTTGATCACCAGTCGGTAGCCGTTAGTGAGTCCCTCTTGTTCGGCGATTTTCTTTGCCGCGTTGAGCAGATGAAGGTGATCGCCCGAGTCCGGCAGTTCCGCGACTCCCGGTATCTCCTGACGAGGAACGATGAGGATGTGCGTCGGCGCTTTAGGATCGATGTCTCGGAACGCGACCACGTGATCGTCTTCGTAAACGATTTCAGCCGGGATTTCCCGATTGATGATTCGAGTGAAAAGCGTCGCCATTGGTGGCATTATGATCGGTAACTCGCGAACTCCGGTATCTCGCGAGTGTCACTATTGGATTCATGACCGCAGAAGAAATTTGGTACGGCGACTCCGCCACTTCGGCGATCATGCGCACCGCACTCACCCCCGCTTCTTGGCTTTATGCAGGCGGTTGGCAGGCTTACCTCGGGCTGTATCGGTCCGGGATCAAGCAATCCAAAGAGGCTCATCCCCGCGTGATCTGCGTCGGGAATCTCACCGTTGGCGGCATGGGGAAAACGCCGGTCACGATCTTTTTGGCCAAGTTGCTCACGGAGTTCGGCTACCGGGTCACGCTCGGATGCAGTGGCTACGGATCGCCAAGTTCAGAAGCAGCACGACTCGCTCCCCTGGGCCCATTAGATCCGTTTGTTTTTGGGGACGAACCCGCTCTCATTCGCGATGCTCTTCCCGATCTCCCGATGGTAATCGGGCGACGACGACCTCTGGCGGCACAGATCGCCTATGAAAACGATCCGGATGGGATTCTGCTCATGGACGACGGCTTCCAACACCTTCCCCTAAAGGTGCACTTGGCGATTCTGGTCGACGAGCGATCACCCAAGAACGCCCGGTGTCTTCCGGCGGGACCGTATCGAGAGCCACGCTCCAATGCTAAGCGAGCGGCAATGATGCTTCCGAACGAACGGTTCGCGATCGACTACAGCGAGCCGGAACTGGTTGGGCTTCCTGAAAAGCCCGCGAAAGCTCACCTCCTTTGCGGCATTGGCCGACCCCAAAGTTTCGTTCAGACGGTGGAATCGATGGGGATTGAAGTCGCTTCTTTAACCGCCCTCGGTGATCACCACTCCCTTCAAGATGCCTCTCTTTTCAAGCAAATCCATCCTGGCTATCCCGTTCTTGTGACCACAAAAGATTGGGTGAAGTTAAGGCAGCGGGCCGATGTTCTTGATGGGCGGGTGAATGTTGGCGGATCGGAAACGGTCACAATAGGAAGAGTGGTTCGCAATGCGACCATTCAGCCCGAAGATGAGTTCAAAGAGTGGTTCCGCAACCGAATGGCGCAACTTTAAGAAGCGCACCAAAACACGGATTGTCAACGCGCTCAGCTTGCCTCTTTTTAACCTCCTCGTTCGATACTTCCGCGTGAAGGACATCGCTCTTAACGAGCGACGTGGCGAGAAGGCGGGACTCCTCTTCTACAGATTGGCGGGCAAACGGCGGCAGGTCGCTTTCAATAACTTAAAGATCGCTTTCCCGGAATGGACCGACGAAAAGCGCCATGAAGTTGTGCTGGAACATTACAAGCACTTCGGAAGGGTGATGGCCGACTTCCTTCGGTCACCGCTTCGCACGGAAGAGGAGATGCGGAATTCGGTGGTTCGAGTGCATGGGCTTGAAGAGTTTCTGAAGGATGAGAACCGATCCTTGGGCACCCTCGGCGTGACCGCACACTTAGGAAACTGGGAACGGTTCAGCCACTGGGCGATTATCATGGGCCGAAGCATCACCAGCGTCGCGAGAGAGGCGAACGATTCCGGCGTTCAAGTGAAGGTCGATGCGATCCGAAGCCACCACGGAATGAAGATGCTGGCGCGCGGTCGAAGCATCCGAGACCTGTTGCGACTGCTCAAAGAAGGCGAACTCATCGGCATTCTTCCCGATCAGAACTCCAAAGAAGCGATCATTCCTTTCTTCGGACAGCCTGCAGGAACGGTTCTTGGTCCGGCGGTTTTGCATCTTCGAACTAAAGCACCGCTCTTGCCCTCTTGTTGCGTGCGCGTTGGAGTCGGGCAGTACGAGATTCATCTTCTAGAACCGATCGTGGCGGTCGACGGAGAGACTCCAGAGCAGGTGATGACTCGGGTGAACGCCGCGATCGAGCAGATGATCCGTATTGCTCCCGAACAATATCTCTGGATGCACGATCGGTGGCGTGAGGCGAGGCGGCGCGGACTCCTTTCGCAACCCGAATCATCCCCCAATCCGTAACGATCGCCATGGAGAGATACCGAGAAGTTCAACGATACGATCTCTGGGTAGACATCCTGGTGCTAGGTATGGGATTGTTCATGCCGATCGCGATTTTAATGTCCTCCAAGGAGATGAAGGATGCCATCGCGGCCCTCTTCGTGGCGCTTTTGATGGGGTTGATTTGGACGGCGATGGGTCCCATGACAACGGTCATCGACGGGGAGGCGCTCAGGGTTCGGTTTGGTCTGGTCACGCTCTATCGCCGAAGCTTCGCCTTCGAAACCATCCAATCTGCCGAGGTGGTCACCTACAACCCGATTCGAGAGTACGGCGGGTGGGGGATCCGAGGGATTCCGGTCACCTGCCTGAACGCACGCGGCAACCGGGGCGTGAAACTCAAGCTGAAGGATGGCAAGTCGATGCTGATCGGCTCGCAGAAGCCCGAAGAGCTGTATGCCCGTCTGAAGCCCCTCATCGGCTGACCCTTTTCGCCTGACCCTTTTCGGTCCTCTCTGATTGAAGGGGATAGAATGACGGAGCGATTCCGCCATGAAGTTTCTTATCAGCCGACTATCTGCCCTGGGAGACACGGTTTGCAGTCTTCCAGCGGCAGTGGCTTTGAAGCAGGCTTTCCCGGAGTCGCACATCACCTGGGCGGTCGACCCTCGCTTTGCGGGCATCGTTGAATGCTGTGATGCGGTCGATACCGTTCTTCCCCTGAAGCCAAGTCACAAGAGAGGCTCAATTCCCGATTTTGGCGAGCCGTTCGACGCCGCGTTGGATCTTCAAGGGCTTCTGAAAAGCGCCCTAGTAGTTCGCGCTGCAGAGTCGAATTTGAAGCTCGGTTATCACTGGCAGCGCGAGGGTGCTTCCCTTTTCTCGTCCCCCGTCCTTCCCGACCCCAGTTCGGTTCACGTGGTCGATCAGTACGTGGACGTTGCGCGGGCGGCGATTCAGAAACTTGGTGGCGAACCGCCCGAATCACCCGGCTTTCGACTTTCGCCCAAGGAAGAAGACACCGAGATTGTTCAAACCTTGCTTGCCGAGGTTGGGGTTTCTGGTCCTTTTGTGGTCATGAACGCCGGAGCGGGTTGGGTAACCAAACGTTGGCCCGCGCCCTCCTTTGCCAAGGTCATCGACCTCCTTCATGAGAACGGCGTCCAGTCGGTTCTTATTGGTGGCAAAGCAAAGGCAGATCAGGATGCGGCGCAGGAAGTGCTGGATCATTGCGAGTGCCCGGCCATTAATCTCTTGGGCAAAACTTCGGTGAGGCAGTTGGTGTCGCTGCTTTCGCTCGCAAACGGTCATCTCGCGGGTGACACGGGTTCCTCTCATATCGCTGCCGCCATCAACCTCCCAACGGTTGGGCTCTACAGCATCACCAAACCGCAACGATCTTGCCCTTACGGTCAGATTGGGCGTACCCTTTACGACCCCGATTCGCTGGCGAACATCGTTCCGGAAGTTGTTTTCACCAGACTGTGGGAAGCCATTCAATGAGTTTTTCAATTCAAGAAGCCATCGAAACGCGCTTTGCGGACCTGAGTGAGATGCGGCATGGGAAGCGAGTGGTATTCACCAATGGCGTGTTCGACATTCTGCACGCGGGTCATGTGACGTACCTAAAACAAGCGGCGGAACTGGGCGACCTTCTTGTTGTTGGCGTGAACTCTGACGCCAGCGTGAAGCGGCTGAACAAGGGTCCGACCCGGCCGATTCATACGCTGGAAGATCGACTCGTTGTCCTGGAGGCGCTTCGGTGTGTCGCCGTTGCGATCCCGTTTGAAGAAGACACGCCCGAGGCGCTGATCAGTCGTCTGAAACCCGATGTCCACGTGAAGGGCGGCGACTACCGCGTAGAGGATCTGCCCGAGGCGAAAATTGTTCTTGGGTACGGCGGCGAGGTGAAGATTCTGCCCCTGCTGGAGGGACGGTCTTCCACCCGGGCGATCCGATCGCTAGGCTTGGAGGAAGCGCCTCCTCAGTGAACCAAGACGCCAACACTCCGGAACTGTTCACACCTACCGCCGGGCCGGTTCTCTTCTGCCTGACTCATCCAGACGATGAGATCAGCATTTGCGTGACGATCAAGCGGATGGTGGAAGCGGGCGTTCCGACCTTTCTCTCGTGGACGCATCACACCCCAGTTCGCAAACAGGAAGCTCTAGCCTTTGCGAAAAGAGTAGGCGTGCCGGAGGGCCAGACTTTCTTTCATGAAGGAACCGACGGTGAAGTCTGCCTCGAGATGGTCAAGCTGTTCCAGTCCTTCCAGGAGATGATCCAACAGGTTCAGCCAGTGAGGGTTTATGCCGGAGCCTTTGAACAGGGGCATTTGGATCATGACGCCACCCACCGCCTCGTCTTTCAGGCATTTGGCAAACCGTTGGTAGAGATTCCGTTCTACTACTCGTACTACCGGCGATACCAGCAGTTCAACCGATTCAGCGAGACTCGCGGCGAGCAGATTCTGACCCTCTCATCTGAAGAGCGAAAGTTCAAGAGACAGGTCGCGAAGTCTTATCCCAGCCAAAACATTTGGCGGCTTCTGGTCGGGGCTGAAATTGTCGAGACGCTACTGGGACGGCGACCCCACCTGGATTCGACTGAACGCGTGCGTTTACAGGCAACTCTCGACTATCGATCGCCGAATCACTCCACGCTTCTCAAGCATCGGATTCAAGCATCGAAGAGCTGGGAGAAGTGGATTCAAGGGCTGGAAGCGTTCGAGAAGGAACTTCAGACCCGGTGAACCACTTTAGGCTCGGTGAACGACCTCAGATTTTGTGAACCTTGGACCGCTGATAGAGTTCCTCGATCACGGGTCGCCGACCGATGCCAGATCCGTCGGTAGTAGCCGTGGCCGCTCCTGCGGCGAGACCCCATCGGAGAGCTTCCTCGATGGATTTGCCGGAGGTGATTGCCCACAGCATGGCTCCAAGCATGGAATCCCCGCTCCCGATGGTGCTCTTGACTTCCACCTCTGGTGACTCTCCAACGAGCAACGTGTCGCCCTGAGCGAGAACGGCGCCTTTCTTGCCTCGGCTGATCACGACAATTCGATCTTCTCCGCCAAGGCGAACGGCGAGCTCTTTCGCGGCGGTCACCGCTTCCTCATCGGTTTGAATCTCGCGCCCAAGAAGGCGACCCGCCTCTTCGTGATTCGGCTTGATGAAGTCTGGACTCGCTTTGAGTCCCAATTCTTGATGCGGACCGTCGCCGTCGATCAGAACCTTCGCCCCTTCAGCCTGTGCGACTTTCACCAAGCGAGCATACAGATCGACCGGAGCCCCCGGCGGTAGCGAGCCTCCAATGCACACCCATGCCGAAGCCTTGGATAAGGCTTCTACTTTAGAAACAAGCCGGTCGATATCCTCGGGCGTTACCGATGGCCCACGCTCGTTGAAGGTTGTCGGAGGGGTCTTGGAATCGTCCTCAACACTGAAGTTCGTTCGCGTTTCGCCGGGGACTTCGACGAAGTCGTGCAGGGCGCGTTGTGCTTCCAATACCGACCTGACATAGGCTCCGGCCGCACCGGCTAAGAAGCCCGTCGCGAGGGTCTTCGCCCCAAGTTCGGCCGCGATACGAGAGAGGTTGACGCCCTTTCCACCCGCGTCTCGCTCCACGCGAACCACTCGGTTGGTGTCTCCCAGCTTCAACGATTCCACGAACAGCGCGTGATCGATGGATGGGTTCGGAGTCACGCTCAGAATCATGATGGCTTTAGGCTACGCCATTTGCTCAACAAGAACGAGTTTGCTCGGGTCGATTTGCCGTTCGGTGCTCAAAACGTAGGTGAGCGGGTGGCTGACCAGTTTTCCACCGTCGACCCCTGCCATCTCTCCCCTGAAGCCGCTGATGAGACGGTTGGTGGCCTGAGAGCCGAGCCGGAGAGCAAGGACTCGATCAAACATCGTGGGCGATCCACCGCGCTGCAAGTGCCCCAAGACGGTGTATCGCGTGTCGAAACCGGTGTTCTTCTCGATGAACGTTTTAACGTCGCTTGCCCGAGCGGCCCCCTCGGCGACGACGATGATCGAACTGCGCTTGCCGAGTTCGGCAGCAGCTTTCAGCGAGTCACAGATATCGAGCAGCGAGTACGGAACTTCCGGGATCAAGACGGCTTCGGCACCGCCTGCGAGGGCACATTCAACGGCAATGAACCCGTTCCGACGTCCCATGACTTCCACCACGAAAACGCGATCGTGGGAGTAAGCGGTATCTCGCAAACGGTCGATTCCATCGACCGCGGTGTTGACGGCGGTATCGAAACCGATGGAGTAATCGGTGCCGCTGATATCGTTGTCGATCGAGCCAGGGACCCCCATCACCGGATAGTCAAACTCTTCTTGAAGCTTCAGTGCGCCCGTGAGCGATCCATCTCCGCCGATGACGACAAGCCCCTCGATTTCGTTTTTGCGGAGGTTAGCCATGGCCTCCTCACGACCCGCTTTTTCTCGGAATCGGGCACTTCGGGCGGAACGAAGGATGGTGCCACCCCGATCAATGATGCCGCCAACCGTTTTGGAGGTCATCTCTTTGAACTCGTTCTGGATGACGCCTTCCCAACCGTGATAGAAGCCGACGATCTCAACGTTTCGGTGAACTGCCGTTCGAACAACGGCTCGTACCGCCGCATTCATTCCCGGAGCGTCCCCTCCGCTGGTCAGCACACCGATTCGCTTCACGACAGATTCATTATGTCCAACCCGATCCGCAATGCTACGCGTTGAGATGAGGTGAGAAAGCACCATAATTCAAGGAGTGACCTCTGATCGACTCGACCGCCCTGCGGGTGCCCTCATGCGCCCGGTCCCTGAGGTGGACGGGGCGACATCGATTCAGGTGGCGACTCTGCGTCTTGCTGAAAGCGGAGTGGGAATGGTCGCGGTCACTCGCGAGGGTCGATTCATCGGCATTGTCTCTGACAAAGAGTTGATGCACGCCTACGGAGAGGCGGTCGATCGCAACTCGGCAGTGATTGAGATTGCTCGGGATACGCCGACGATCAAGCCTTACGAATCGGCGGCACAAGCGGTTCGAATGCTCGACCAGGAGCGTTTTGGAGCGATTGTCGTGGTCGACGATGATAACCGTCCCGTTGGTCTGCTCAACGCGGCCTGCTTCTGGGGGCTGAACCTTGATCCTCCTCGGCCCGGCATGGTGGGAGGGATGGCCACTCCGTTGGGCGTTTATCTCACCACGGGCTCTATCCGATCGGGCGCGAATCCGTGGGCACTGGCCCTCACGGGCGCAACGATGTTCGTGATCTTTCTCGCGGGTCGATTAATGGTGATCGGCGGGTTGGAACTGCTCGAGAAGAGGGGTGTCCTGGTTCCCGACAGTGCGCTGGGGGCGTTCGACATCATTCCTCTTGCCTTTCTGCTGCTCGCTTTTAGGCTGTCACCCATCTCTGGAATTCACGCCGCTGAGCACCAGGTGGTTCACGCCATTGAGCGCGACGAGCCTCTTGCGTTGGAGATCGTGAAGCGTATGCCGCGGGTTCACCCACGTTGCGGCACCAATATCGCCGTTGGCGCGACTCTGTTTTTGCTCATCGCAGAGACGCCTTGGATTCCATTGGCAGACCTGCGGTTGCTCGTCGCGATCATTGTTGCGGCATTCTTCTGGCGACCCGCGGGTAACTGGGTTCAGAACTTCCTCACCACTCGCCCGGCTTCAGACAAGCAGCTTTTGAATGGGATTGCGGCTGGAGAAGAGTTGCTTAAGGCGTACGCAACGGGTCGACTTTCCCGACCCTCGCCTCTGGTTCGGTTGATCAACTCGGGAATATTGCACGTGATCAGCGGCTCTTTTGCGGCCTATGGCGTCTTTTATCTTTTGGCAACGCTACTGGGATTCGACGCGTCAAAAGTGTGAAGAGGTATCCTAACTAACTCATCGTGGAAATCGTTGTCAAAGTTTGTTTCTTTCTAGCGGCCCTGCTTGCGGTCGTTTACAGCCTGCTCGTGCTCGTCACGGGTAAAGGTGACGCGATGAGCGGTGGCGGTGGAATTCGAACCACGTTCAAAGGCAAAGCCTCTTTTGACGACATCATCTCGCGCGTAACGCTCGGTGTCGGAATCGCTTTCATGGTGATGGTCCTCGCGATCGACGTCATTCAGAACCGCTTCATCAAGTAAGCCTGGTTGATTAGACAACCCACGGAAAGACCCCTGCAGGGAATCCTGCAAGGGTCTTTTTTTGCATATCTGTTCCTCGTGATCGGGAGTGGACTTGGTTTGGGTGGCGGGTTCTTGAACAGGAGAGCGACGGTTCCGAAGCACGGAATCGACGCTCTCGTGTTGCAATGTTCGACTCTCTTTAGAGGGTCTTCTTCGATCGGCGCTTCAGTGCAAGAAGGCCCATTCCGAGAGCAACCAGAGTCCCTGGCTCGGGGACTGGGTTCAGCACAAAGGCTTGAATCTCGCCATTGAAGCGTCCGGTCCCAACGATCTGACCGTTGTCGTTGATGCCACGGGCTTCCAGCAACGTCCATCCGGTGACTGAGGGGTCCAACAGGGTGTTGAGGTCAAGCAGTTGACCACCCGAGTAAATGATCGCTCGTTGCGCGCCTACTCTCGACGCCGATCCAACAATGGTGCCCGCGTTGTTGATTCCAAACGCTCGGCTGAAGTTGAAGCCAGGCAGTTTGCCAATTCCGGTCACATCGTTCCCGTTCGAGAAGAAGCCTTCCTGACCACCACCCGTGGAGTTGCCGTATCCGATAACGACTCCAGCATCGTTGACGCCCGTCGCCGTTGCAAACGTGCCGCCGGGAAGGAAGTTCAGGATATCGACGGTCGAACCGTTTGCGCGGAAAGCCCTCGCTCCGCTGCCGCTTGCGTTTGTCGAGGTGTCTCCAACGATGTATCCCGTGTTACTAATCGCCAGACCCTGCGCATAGGCCGAACCGGGAATGTTGATTGGAGTAGGACCGCCAGAACCATAGATCACCGCCAGGGAGTTTCCATCGGCGTCGAGGGCCGTCCCAACAATCACACCGGAGTTGTTGATCCCATAGGCAAGAGAAACTTCCCCACCGGTTAGTAAGCCTAGACCCGTTCGGGTACCACCCGAGAACAGGGTGGCTTCGGCTCCGGAATATCCGACTACGTCACCTGCGTCGTTGATGTCAAAGGCGAGGCTAATCTCGTGAGACGGATCAAGGACTCCCAGGTTTGTCGTTGATCCCCCAAAAGAAGAGTAGGCGCGTCGAGCCAAGTTCTCGCCATCGGCATCGTAGGCGTTGAGTTCGCCAACCACGCGTCCGGAACTGTTAATCGCTCCGCCGTAGCTGATTGGGCTCTCTGGAAAGCCGGGGATTGGGGCCGAAGGAATAGGTTGAAGAAGATAAGAAACTTGTGCCGGAGAGCAAGCAACTACGGCCGATAGAGCCAAGACGAAGAGCGATTTTTTCATGAGCACACACCTCAAACACTCCGACGAAACGTCGGGAATGAGTTCGGTATACGAAATCGCTGTCGTCTCTCCAAGAGCGTGAAGCGAGGCAGATTTTAACTTTCAGACATTATCGAATTCTTGTCCGCTTTTAGGTTAACATTTGGTCGAACACCGAAGGTTTCGAAATGGAATCGGACGCACTGGTACGTTACGGACAAAGAATGCGCATTCTGCGTCAGCGAGCCGGATTTTCCATCCGCGAAGCGGCGAACCGGGCAAAGGTTGACAAGAACACGCTGATGAAACTTGAGCGTGGCGAGGCGGTTCGAGGGTCGATACGGAAGAAGATTTGCCGAGCTTACGGCATCATGGAACTCGACCCGTTCGGCCCGGAAGAGACTGTTTACGGCGATCATTTCGCCCTTCATCGCCGGGACAGCGAAAGGTGGTTCCGCACTCGGCTGAAAGAGGTTGAAGAACCGAGTTCGATCTCTTTTTCGGATGGAATTCAGGATGCTGTTGAGCGAAAGCGTCAAGGAACATACGGATTCGCCAACCAGTTCATCAAGCGATTGAGCTGCGACCGACCGACAGGAAGGTTGCGCGCAGCGCTGCTAGAGGTGTTTTCCGACAGCGGGTGGGCCAGCCAGGCAAGCGGCGAGGGCTTCATGTACGTTATTCACGGCACCCTCGAATTCGAGATCGGCAAGGAGCGGTGTCAGATCGAGCAGGGCTCGGCGATCACTTTTGACCGCACCATTCGGCACCGCCACTTCCCTTCGGAGGATTCCCCAGACCTGCCCGTCGTGATTCTCTACGTTCAGACCGACTGACCGAGGTCGCCTACTCGTCCATCGAGATAGAGGATCGTTACCCGTTACCCGTTGACGTTGCTGCGAGTGGCATGATGGTTCCACCCGGCGAGGACCAACTTTTCGTTCGGGTGCTGGTTACCCGGTTCAATCTGATCGGCCCCGGAGTGAAGTTGAACGAGCACCGTTTTCCTCGGCTTGGGCGATCGATTGGGCATAGAGCCGTGGATTAGGAAGTAGTGGAAGAAAACAACATCGCCCGGCTCGGCCTCTAACGGAACCGCATTCTCAAGCGGGTACTTCTCCAAAACCTCGTTTTCGAATTGCCCAGACGTTCCTTCTTGTCGACCCAGTTTGTGGGTTCCCGGATACACCCTCAAACAGCCCATCTCGTCGGTTGCTTCCGAGACGTGGACGATTCCCGCCATCATCGTGTCTTGCAGGCTGGGGAAATAGGTCCAGTCTTGGTGCATGGGAAACGGCGCACCTTCTTCGCTCGGCTTGAAAAATAGTTTGGTGTGGTGAAGAATCACATCTGGACCCAGGATCGCCGTTGTCGCGGCAATGAAGTTCGGATCGAGCATCGCCGCCATCCACTTGGCGGAATACTGCTGAACGTTGTGCGTGTGCAAAACCTTCAGCTTCTGGGTTTGGAGACGCTCCATTTCTGGTCCTGACCATCGGGCATTGATCTCTTCCCCGGATTGGAGCAACTGCGCGACAATTCGGTCAAAGTCCTCTTCGATCCCTTTCAGGGTGTCGCCTGAAAAGACGTTCTTTGCGATGTAGTAACCATTCTCGTTAAAGAAGGCGGCTGCGTCGGAGTAGTTGCTCATAGACGGTAGTTTGCCCAATCCAGACATTGATTCACTGCTATTTACGAACCGAGGTCTTTCATTCATGAAAGAGTATCAAGTGAGATACCGAGGTGATTCTGAGGGACGTCTAAGGCGGGCCGATACCCCTAGAATGATATATGCGTTTAAGCCGCTGGCTGTGTCTGATCGCCTCCTCGGGACTTTTCGGTTACGCGTCTGCCGCCAAAGTCACCGACGTCCGAACTTTGGATGAGCGCCGACTCACCATCACTATTCGAGACAGCGAGATCGTGTACCAAGACGATGGCAAGGGACCTACCGCGCTGCAGGGGCACGAGTCGGTCGGAGAAGACACGGTTCGCCGATTCGGGAAGCCGCTCGACGTCGTGCTGGGCACGAAAGGGACAAGTTTCACAGTTAAATCTGCCACTGATCCGAACTATCGGCGGGAGGTGAACCCAGTCAAGGTTTATCGCAGATCCAAAGTGAACGGGACAACGGGCAAGTGGCCCGAGCCCGAGTACGCAATGGAGCATGTGCTGTACTTGGAGTTTGCCGAACCTCTCAAATCTGGAAACTCGTATGAGGTGTCCCTTGACGAGGCAACCCAAGCCGACAAGCTTGTTCACACCTTCAAGTTCGACGTGAAAAGTTCGGTATCCGAAGCTCTGCACGTGAACATCATCGGCTACAACCCCAACCACGGCGTGATCAAGTCCGCAGACCTTTACGCCTGGATCGGCGACGGTGGCGCGATCGATTACTCCGCCTATGCGGGGCGCGATGTCAATATTGTCAATGCCAAGACTGGGCGCACGCAAAAGGTTGGGACGGTCAAGGATTGGAAAAAGAGCGGAGCCGATTTAGGCGGATGGAACATCACGAAATCAGACGTTTGGACCTGTGACTTCACCGGATTCAACACGCCCGGAAGATATCGGCTGTACGTGGATGGCATTGGTTGTTCGCCTGAATTCGAACTCAGTGACGAAATCTATCGTGCACCGTACCGAACCTCGCTGCTCGGCTTCTTCTACATGCGCATCGGTGCCGAACCGAACGTGTCCCCCAAACCAAGACAACCGAGGCTGATCCCCGGCAAGGCTCCCGCTGACTTCAAGGTGATCCGAACGAGTTACGGTCCCTGGCATCCGGATTGGAAGAAGAAAGGCGGCGACCAGTGGGACAACAAGGACTGGTCGATGTACGCCGAGCCCGGCAACCCCACCAACCCGAACGCCTATGGCGGACACTCGGACGCGTTGGACTGGGATCGGCACATGGGCCATATCTCGATCATCTGGGATCTGTTGTTGCCTTACATTCTCACCAACGGCAACCTAAAGGATGACAATCTCGGTATCCCGGAGAGCTTCAACGACATTCCCGATCTCATTGATGAAGCCCAGTACGAAGTCGACTTCTGGCTTCGATTACGAGACGGAAAAGGCGGCTATGCGTGTGGTCTCAACAACCCGGATAAGGATCACAAGTTGATGTACCAGGCCGCAGCGAAGCCCGTGATGGCATGGGCGAACGCAGCGAATTGTGCGATGATGGCCGAAGCGTATCGGATTGCAAACCGACCCGCGCTGGTGGCGAAGTATCGCGATGAGGCGGTGGCGGCGTGGAACTTTGCGAATGAGCAAGACCTCGACGTCTCTTTTCAAGTCGGCGACTCGGTGGTGAGAGGGCGAGACCTGAAACAGATGGCAGCCGCATTCCTGTTCTCGATCACGGGAGACAAGAAGTACGAAGCGGTGGTGGCCGACGAGTCGGTTCTGAAATCGGGCGAGCGCGAACTCGACAAGAAAGACGCTCATTATCAGCTTTACGGGACTGCCGGCTATCTGCACGTCTGGAAGCACAATGTTCGCCCCATAGGTAACGTGACACTTGCCAACCGCATGCTCGAAGCTCTCCAGGCGGAATCTGAGCAAAAGCACTTTCTGCCAATGGAATCTCGCCCGTCTAGACGCAGCAGCGATGAGAGTTACGGCTGGTTCCAATCTCGGCAAGAAGTGCAGCGCCTCGCCATTCTGCACGCGTTTACGGATAAGGCCGATGTGAAAGAAAAAGCCCTCAAGGCGATGCTTTTGGAAGCAGATTACGGACTAGGGAGAAACCCAATGAACATGGTTCAGATGACGGGTCTCGGCCGCCGCGCGGTGGAAGATATCTACACTTCTGGTCGCAACGATGGCTACCCCGGAGTTCACCCAGGTCATACGCCATACATGAACGCGGAACCCTGGGGTGAAGGGTACATGTTCGATCCGAAATGGTATGCCTCTAAGGGCTATCCGTCTTGGGATCAATGGCCTCACGGGGAAGCGTTGTGGCGCGCGCGGTACTGCTTCGCGAACAACGAGTTCACCCCTCAGCAAACGATGCGCGGGAAGATGTGCCTTCTGGCATACCTGTACGGCATTCGTGAAAAGAGTCGGTAGGTCACTCCGGATTCTCAGGGAATGAGTCTGGAGGAATTAGTTGGAACGCCGGGCGTGAAGCCCGGACGTTCCTTTTTGGGAGAGGAGGTTGTCCAACCGAAATTGAACGTGTTTATCCTACCCGACCGTTAACATTTATAAGTCGAGTTCTTTGTGACAGTTTTTCGGTACTTAGCCTCAAAGCCTGTCGGGCTCACCTTCTAAAACCGGCAATTGAACCTACCGTGAAGGTGCGACACCGAGCCTACTTTCCTTAACAAGTTATTCGAGGGGGCGGTAGTGCCAGAGAAATCCTCTCATCTCGGTTTGGACTTCTACAGGAGAGAAGTCGCGGAGCAGGACCCGTCCAGAGGAAAGTCGAACCTCTTCTCCAACGACGGGCTGATTCTTTTGAACAAGTTCATCAAGTCGAGCCAAGAAGGAATCTGGATCGTCAAAAAGACTCTTTGCTGCCTGAGCGGCGTCCGCGCAGTTCAGTCCCATGAGAGCAGCGGGTGGCACCGGGATCGAGAAGATTCGGCAAAACGCTTCGTTGCAAAAGGCGACGCGCCGATTCTCATCTTCGAAGAGAACTCCAGAAGAAAGGGAGTCCATCAAGACGTGTAACCGGGTCAAAGAATCTTGAAGTTTCTTTTCTGTCTCCAGGCGCTTTGTTTCCGTTCTGAACGCAACGATTAAGTTAGCGCAGGTAGCAACGAACGGTTCGAGGTAAGAAACGAGAGCATCGTCATAGCCGCCGGGCCTATTCGCCATGCCGATCATTCCAACTAAATCTGGCCCCGAGTAAATAGGAAGTCCCAGGAAAGAGCGCATATCCGGATGCCCATGGGGCAGTCCTCCTGCCCTCGGATCGTTTGCCGGATCGTTGGCAATTACTCGATCTCCCGAAGTCATCACGTGCCCAAAAAGCGTGTTCAGATTTCTAAAGACCAAACCAGAGCGAACGTTGGTTTCATAGAAGTATCGCGTTTCCGGACTCCATGCAATGTTTGTAATGGCATGGGTGCGTAGATACGGATTCCCCTCCGCGTCTCGGTGAACCTCACCAATGAAGGCGTACTCCGATTGCGATAGTTGCAGAAGGGATTCCAGCAGCGAATCGAAGATCGCGGATAGTCCGAGATTTCCAGAGATGTATCCCAGCGAGGCGTGGGTGATCGCCTCCAACATGTTTCGTTGAGCCAGTTCCTGGGCCTGAGCCGCGGTTCGGGCATGAATCTCTTCGAGCAAAGCCTGGTTCTCCGCCTGGGCAGATTCAATTTTTGCTTGCGCCTCTTGTTCAGCGACTCGAGCAACCACTTCCGTGCGACTGGCAGCGCCAAATCGAAGCAGGATTCTCCGCCAGTAGGTCCCTACGGTTTCCTGACTGATCCCGAGTTCGAGAGCGATGTGTTTGTCAGTGAAACCCTTCGCGGCAAGTTCTAAAACCTGGCTTTCACGACCGGGGAGTTGTATTCGACGATCTTCGAGAGGTGCTGATGACATATCTGCCGGCCGATGTCCTTTCTAAAACTCCACCAAAAATCACGATCAGTGAAATTGCAGGATACTCGCCTTAAATTGTTGGCAGAGCGTTCACTAGAAAAAGAGGGATGGTTTCATTCCCTAGGATTCGTGAATCAGAACGATAAACATCTTTGCCGGTTTGCGGGCAACCGTTGCGGGATCAAGGTCGGGCCTCGTGGAGAGGCGCAATGGTCCCGGTACCCTGAAGGGGATGCTACTCGAAACTCGAGGTCAGGATTTCTGGATCGACGGGAAGCCCACTTACCAGGGCAGAATGCATCACGGATTGCGAGTCGAGGGGCTACTTCTGAACGCCCGGATGGTTCAGGCCATCTTTGACGACGAGAATCCGGAAACAAGATTGCTCTGGGCGTACCCGGATACTCAAGAGTGGGACCCGGATAGAAACACCGACGAGTTCTGCGAGATGCTGGCCGCCTACCATCGCTGCGGACTGCTGGCAGTGACGGTAGGGCTTCAAGGGGGCGGACCCAAGTATCAGCCCGACGTCTACAGCGCCTATCGCGCGTCGGCATTCCACCCGAACGGTCTCTTTAAAGAGGCGTGGAAGCAACGGCTGGTTCGCGTACTCAATGCCGCCGACGCAACCGGAATGGTTGTTATTCTCAACCTGTTTTACGGGGCTCAAGCACGCTTTGAATCGGAAGCGGCCGTCCTGAGGGCAGCGCGATCGGTCATGGAGTTTTTGCTCGATGGGGGTTGGCAGAACATCATCCTCGATCTCAAGAATGAGGTCTTGCCCGGAGACGGACCGATGGAGTCACAAGGAATTGCGAGAGTTTTCAAGGCTCTCCACGGCATTCGACGCGACGCCAAAGGGATTCTGCTCGGCTCCTCCACATTTCCCAAGCATCATCTGATCGGCGAGCAATGGATCGAGTGGATGGACGTTTGGCTTCCCCACGGCAACGATTCCAATCCCGAAGAGCTGAAAGCGGAGATCGAAGAGATTCGCACGAGTCGGGCGTTTCAATCCAATCCCATGCCGATCGTGATCAATGAAGATTCGATCCATTTAGAGAATCTGCATGCCGCTCTCGCTGCGGGGGTTTCATGGGGCTATTACGATCAAGGGTTTGGGAGCGAAGCTTATCAAGGACGGTTCGACTGGTCGAAACAACCGCGCGAAACTCGGTACGCCGATCTTTCTGGGTTCCAGACCCCGCCGATCAACTGGCACATCAACACCCCTCATAAAGTGGCCTTCTTTGATGCACTAGCCTCAATCACGGGCATGCCCGGTCGATAACGGACTATCCGTCGATCTTCCCAAGCGGGAAAGTCTTGTTCGGACGGTGAAATCTTTTCATCCTTTCCGTTCCTGCTCGAACAAGGTCTGGTTTCTGAGCGGCAAGATCGTTTTTCTCACCGGGGTCTGATTCAAGGTCGTAAACCTCCACCTTCTCGGGGTTCTTCTTCAAATCAGGCCGAATGACTTTGAAATTGCCGATCAAGACGCTCTGCATTGCGGAAGCCTCGGGATACTCGAAATAGATCGTCTCTCGAACTGGTGCGGCTTTTCCTAGTAGCAACGGCAAGTATGATCGCCCATCGGTCTTTGGGGCTGCACTTCCCGTTGCTTCCGCTAGAGTCGCAAAAGAATCGAAACAGACGATTGGTTCTTTGGAGATCGATCCCTTTTTAATTCTGTTAGGCCAAGAAGCAAGGAACGGGACTCGGACTCCCCCTTCATACAGGCTCATTTTGCCCGCTCGGAGGGGGCCATTGGACTGGAAGAACTCCTGACCCGCGCCCCCCGCTGTCGTTGCTCCATTATCACTGGTGAAGATGATGAGCGTGTTGTCGGCCGTTCCCGATCGGTCGATCGCTTTCAGGATTTCTCCGACCGTGTGATCGAGATAAGCGATCATTGCGGCGTAGGTTGCGCGTGGGCGAGCGGTCGGCAGATACCCCCTTTGTCCAAGATAGGGGCCCTCGTCCCAAGATTTCGGAAAACGATCCACCCACTCCTTCGGCGCCTGAAGGGCGACGTGAGGCAGGGTCGGAGCATAGTACAGGAAGTACGGAGACTTCCCTGCGCTGCTCTCGATGAACTTGACCGACTCTTTCATCATTCGCTCAGCGGCGAAGGTGGTTCCACCAAATCGCTGATAGTATTCGTCCTCACTACTAAGCGGCTCCTTGATCGGCTGATGTGCGGAGAAGAGAGGATTTCCAAGGGGTTCAGGATCACGGTTCTTCCAAAGATAGACCGGGTAGTGGTTGTGGGCTCGGCGTTGACACAAGTAGCCGTAGAACTCGTCGAATCCGTGGTCGTTGGGCGTTTCGCCTGGGAGAGGACTTCCAAGTCCCCATTTACCGACCAGTCCGGTCCGATAGTCGGCTCGTTTGAGCACTTCGGCAATCGTCGTCTCCTCTTTCTGGAGCGGAGTTTGCCCCTCCAAATCGGTGGGACCGAATCCTCCTCGCTCCTTGTTTCCCCTGATGGCGGCGTTCCCCTGATGCTTCCCAGTTAAAAGAGAGTAGCGAGTAGGAGCGCACACCGGGCTCGCAGAATAGGCACGCTCAAACCTCATCCCGGAGGCGGCTAGGCGGTCGAGGTTTGGAGTCGGGATCTTCTTCTGTCCGTAGCAACCCAACTCGCCATAACCAAGATCATCCGCCATGATGTAGACGATGTTCGGCCTGTCTACGGGACCGGCCTGGAGCAATACAGCCCCGCAGGCGATGATCGAGTTCATGCCGCAGAGTATCGCCGAAAGGTTGAAGTGTCGCAAGTTGACGGCTGTAGCGAGTTGATTGGACACTCCAAACTCGGGAAGAACCTCTAAACTATTTTCATGTCTGCTCCTTGGCAACGCGGCCGGTTGATAGTCCACTCGTCGAAGAGAAAGTTCGTTCACGAAGACGGAACGCCCTTCTTCTTCCTGGCCGACACCGCCTGGGAGTTGTTTCACCGCCTCACCTTAGAGGAGGTGAGCACCTATCTCGCGGCTCGACGCGCGCAAGGATTCAACGTGATTCAGTGCGTTCTCCTGGCTGAACTCGATGGGATTCGAACTCCCAATCGCTACGGAGAAACCCCGTTTCTTGGAGAGGATCCAGACCGGTTCAATCCCGCGTATTGGTCTCACGTCGATCGGGTTCTGGACCTGATGGCTGAAAACGGTTTCTATGCCGCTCTTCTTCCAACCTGGGGCGACAAGATCATGAAGGGGACCTGGGGAGATGGCCCGGTTATCTTCAATCCCGACAAGATGCTCCGCTACGCCCGTGCGGTGAGTCGAAGGTTTCGCCATCGACCGAATATCGTCTGGGTTGTCGGTGGCGATCGTAACCCGAAGGGTTATGAGGAAATCTTCCGCGCCGAAGCAAAGGGCTTACGAGAAGAAGATCCATTTCATCGCCTCATGACGATGCACCCCCAAGGGGAGATGAGCAGTTCCGCGTCTTTTCACAACGACGAGTGGCTGGACTTCAACATGATGCAAACGGGACATGGCAGGCGCGATCTCAAGGTGCACGATCGCCTCAAGGCCGACTACGATCTGCAGCCAACCAAGCCCGTCTTGGACGGCGAGCCTCGGTATGAGAACCATGCGCCGTTTTCGGATTGGCACGGCATGCATATGGATGATTCCGACTGCAGACGCGCCGCCTACGCGACCGTCTTCTCCGGCGGAGCGGGTGTCACATACGGTTGTCATGCCGTTTGGCAAATGGCATCGGACAAGTATCTTGGAATCAATCGACCGCTTGGTAGTTGGGAGGAATCGCTTCAACTGCCCGGAGCCTGGCAGTACGGTCGCCTGAAGTCGTTGATGCTGTCGTTGCCGTTGTTGAGTTTGGAACCGTACGAGGAGGTTTCCGGTGGGAGTTCCGAAGACTGGGCGCCGCCGCTTGCTTTGGCGACTCCGGATCGATCAACGGTTGCGGTTTACAGTCCGCACGGCAGAGCGGTGCAGGTCACGGGCACTTCGGCCAATCGGTACCGACTCTTCAACCCTCGAAACGGCAGCTATTCGGATAGCCGAGCCTACGAAGGGACGATACCGGCGCAGGTGGGTTCCTCTCAGGGGAACGACTTCGTCGCGATCTTAAGTCGCTAACACTCGGTCTACTCGGAGGCTTCGTTATCCAAGACCGGAATGGCGAAGTAACCGACGATCCACTTGTGGGTTCCCTTGACGGGTTCAGGGGCGTTTGCGTTTTCAATGCCCGCCGCCCAGGTGGATTTTACGGCCTGGCGCATGACTTGGAACTGTTCTTCGGTGAGGTCAAGCGACGATACCGCCACCGCCGAGCCGGGGACTTCCAAGTTAAATTGGGGATGGGCTGTCCACGCATAACCCGCCTGCGCCACCGCGTCACTAACGGAGGTGATCAACTGAGCCATCTCTGCGGGACCTACTTCCGACTTTTCTTCCTTGGTGAAAAGCCCCTTTTCGGGACCGATCGAGAAAATGCGGGCCTTTGGACCCCTTACGCCCTGCTTTCCGGTGACGACAACAAGGTCCGTTTCGACAAGAAGGTTGAGGTGTCGGTACAGACTGCCCGTCGGCACGTCGGGCATGAGTCGAATCAGCTCGTCGACGGTTGTCGGCCCTCGGTGAAGCAAAGCAAACAGTCGACTCCGGAGGGGGTGAAGCAGCACGGTGAGACGAGACAGCTTCTGCCCGCCCTGAGAAACGTTCTCTTTCGCGACGTTCTCTTTTGCACCCTTCTTTGACTTCCCTGCCATGGTCTCTCTCAGTAGACGATCAATTCTTCCATGATTTTCGGAACCATATGGGAATCCATCAAGTATTTTCAAAATTGTGAATAAAAAGATCGACCCATTCTGCAAAAAAGTGCAATATGCGGGCTCCCTTGTCGGTAGGACGATCGCTATCGCTACCCTAGCAATGGCGCTCACTACGTTTGTCCACGCGAACCCCTCTGTTCGAACCGAATCGCAAGGCAACAAACAGGAAATCGGTGGACTTCGAAGAAAGGCGGTTTTTGGAGCGCAAGTTGGTCCCGTCTCAGCCGATGAGGCAAAGGAGGCCGGAATCGAGGCGTCAAAGGGCGTCAAAATTCTGCGCGTTCTCCCCGGTCTCACCGCCGAGCGCATCGGCATTGTCACCGGAGATATCGTTACTTCCCTCAACGGCAAGCCCGTCAGCGCGGCGAACGCCGTTCAAGTGGCAATGGCGAGTTTGTTCGCGGGCGACACCCTCGAGATAGAAGTCATTCGCGCCGGAAAGCGCTCCAAACTATCCGGGCCGACTTCAGCTCGACCGTTGCAGAAAGCCGATGGCTTCGACGTTCACTACGAGTCGTTCGTGTCCAACGGCAAGAAAGTTCGCTTGATCGCGACGTCTCCGACGGGTGCCCAAGCGGAAGGAAAATCCAAGTTCCCCACCCTGTTTCTCATTGGGGGCATTGGGGCGTACAGCGTCGACTCAGATTTCGCGACGATGCCATACGGCAATATCGTGGAGGCCTTCGCCAAATCCGGCTACGCAACAGTCCGGATCGATAAGCCCGGTCAGGGTGACAGCGAAGGTCCGGTCTACACCGACCTTCTTTTTGATGACGAACTCGCCGCGTACAAGGGGGGCGTAAAGAAGGCGAAGACCCTCTCGTTCGTGGACGCGGAGAAGATCGTGATCTTCGGTCATAGCATGGGCGGAACCTTTGGGCCGTTGGTAGCCCAAGATGAACCGATCGCCGGACTCATCGCGTGCGCCACTCTCGCGAAGACCTGGACCGAGTACCAACTGGAAAACACTCGTCGGCAGTCTCTCTTGGCGGGAGCGAAGCCCGGTGAAGTTGATACTGAGATCGTCAAGCTGGCAGCGGTGACCTACTACATGTTCGATCTTGGCTGGTCGGCGAAAGAGATCGTTGAGAAGCGGCCCGAACTCGCGGAGACAGTGCGAGGAATGTCGCCCGACCTGAAGACTTTCTCGGGCGTTGGAATTCCCTTCTTCCAACAGCTTGCCAAGAAGAACCTCGGCGCAACGTGGGACAAGCAAACTTGCAAAGTGCTGATGCTCTGGGGCGAAAACGACTTCGTTTCCGGCGAGGAGGATCACAAGTTCGTTGCCGATTTTCTCAACAAGAAGAATCCGGGACAAGCGAAGTACGTTCGGATTCCCGAGTCCGATCACGGATTCAAGAAGACCACCTCGTTTTTGGATAGCTTCCGCCGATGGGCCTCTGCGGGCGAGAAGAACGAGAACGTGATCCCGATCATGCGCGAGTGGATCGAGTCGATTCTCAAGAAGTAAGACTTAACTTCAACCGCACTTAACCCATCCTTAAGAGGAGGCGAGTTAACCTAATAGGGATGCTCGCCTCTTTCGCTTTATGGACCCTTGCCGGCATTGCACCTGCCGCGCCGTTGACCTTCCAAGTGGAGGAGATTACGGGTCGCCGAACGGAGCGTAAGGAACTGGCGGATGGTGTGGTTTACGTTCAGATGTACCAATTGGAGCCCGCTCTGGCGGTTTCTGCGCTGATCGTGGACCCCAAGAAGGTTCGAGCCGAGAGTCGTTTGGCGGGCGGGACGATCTACGAACCAGGAGCGACGAACGGAAGAGGGACCGTGAGCCAGATGGTGAAAGAAGCAGATGCCCTTGGCGGCATCAACGGCGACTTTTTCCAGTGGACGCCAGATCCGGGCGGAGATCCTCAGGGCTTGGCTATCCACGAGGGCAAGCTCCTCAGCGTTCCCGACAACCGAAATCTGGCATTCGCTTGGGGACCGAACAATCCTTGGGCGATCGCGTCTCCCAAGTTCTCGGTAAAGGTCAATACTGCCGACAACGAGAAGACCTGGACGCCAACCGTGATCAACGGTCGGGTCCCTGCCGATGGGATTGGGCTGAACTTTGCGGTCGCGGGACAAATCTATGGGCCAACCCCGATTACGGTGGTCAGGCTTGCCATGCCCAAGCGGAACGGAGATTTGAACGGGAAAGTGCGCTGCCGAATCGTGAGCATCGAAACCAACGTCGAGCGGGCGAACATTGGTCGCAACGAGGCGGTTATCGGGCTTTGCGGAAAAGGGAACGAGAAGTTCGAAGGATTTCGGGTGGGCAAAGAGTTGGAGATTGAATGGTCGCTCACCGGAATGCCGAAAGGCGTCACCGAGGCGATGGGTGGCTGGCCCCTTCTGCTGAAGAACGGCTCTTATGCGGGTCCCAAGGAAGATGCCGCCGCTCCTCGTCACCCTCGCACTGCGGTGGGATTGCGCGCGGACGGAAAGTGGGTGTTTGCCGTGATCGACGGTCGCCAGACCAAGAGCGTGGGAACAACCTTTACGGAGACGGCCGAAATCATGAAGTGGCTCGAGTGCAAAGAGGCTCTCAACCTCGACGGTGGCGGTTCCTCGGCGATTAAGTTTTTGGGGATCACTCTCAATCGACCGTCGGGTGGAGTCGAACGCTCGGTGGCAAACGGCATTCTGTTTTTCCCCAGAAAGTGAGCACGATTTCGGCCCAATGCGGGCGCAGAAAACGGGAGTTTAGGAACATTTAGAGAGGTTTCTTCTTCAATGCATCGTAGATTAACTCGCCATCGCTATGGAATCCCGAGCTGCCGAACCGCTAGAACTTTGCCTGTTCGGCAACCTCGAAATCCGACGTGCCGGAGCGTCGATTACCTTACCAAAACTTCGCAAGGTGGTCTCCGTATTGGCCTATTTGGCGCTCAACGGCCCCGCTCCAAGATCCACTCTTGCCGAAGCGATTTGGCCAGATTCTGGTGCGGAAGAGGCACGCCAGAGTTTGCGGACGGTGCTAGCCCACATCCGACGCGACTTGGGTCCAGAGGTTGTTGAGGCCGGGCGAGAGATCGTTTCTTTAGGAGCCGTCACGTCCGATCTCGACCTTCTCAATCAAGCTTCCGAGCAAGGGGACTGGAAGGTGGTTTGTTCGCTCATTCGCAGAGGCCTGGCGCCGGGACTTCTGGAGCCATGGACCCTTGATGCCGAAGTTGCGTTCGAAGACAGGTTTGCCGATGCCGCCCTGAGATGGGATCTTGCAGACCCGTCTGCGGACTCATTTGAGGCGCTTAGACACGCTTCCAGTTACGGGAATCTTGAGGTCTCAAAAAGATTGGTCACCCGATCCGTTGAACTGGAGCTGCCTGAGATCGCCTTGAAAGCAGTTAGCGACTACGAATCTGCGACGGGTGTTGTGTGGTCGCAGGGACGAGGCATGGTTCAAGACCTGAAACTCCTGCGCTTCCCAACCACCTACGGACGGGCGGACGAGATCAAATCGGTCGAATTGGCATTGCAGGAGCGCGCTTGGGTCTCCCTGGTCGGCCCGGGAGGAATTGGCAAAACCCACTTAGCGCTCGAGCTTTTGAGAAGGGAGGTGAACGCGCAATTCCTCTCGGTGCGAACGTTAAAGGGTGGGGAGGAACTCCCGTCGTTACTCGGAGGCACCTGGAACGACATGCCCCGGTGTACGCTTCCAGCGCTCTTGATCCTTGACGAGGGAGAAGGCGTTCCTGAGCTCGGCGAAGCAATCGCTTCTTTGGTGCGCATGCGCCCGGATGTCCGGATCATCCTTACCTCGCGAATTGCGACCGGGAATTCCCTTGAGACGGTCATTCCGCTTGGCCCCCTTTCACTAGAAGACGCTTTTCGGTTTCTCTCCGAAAAGACCTCCCTGCCCGAAAGCACCGTCCGACAGATGTGCCGCAAAGTGGGCGGGCACCCGATGGCCTTGCAGCTTCTGGCCGGCAAAGGTTCGCCCCCTACCTTCGCAAAAGGAACCAACGTTCTTTCACCCGTTCAGGAAGCGATCGAATGGACCCTTTCTCGACTTTCGCCCGCCGGGCTCCGGCGCCTTGGTCGGCACATTTTGCTCGGCGGGTCGATCGAGCCAATCAGCCGATCCGATGCCGATCAGGAACTCCTTGGACTAGGAATCGCCTCGCCCGAGCTTCGGGAAGAGGGTTCGGTGCTTGTCGTCCACTCCCTCATCCGAGACCGGCTGAAACTGAATGAGGAACAACGAAAAGTCATTCTCGGAGAAGCTTGGGACCACCTTGAGGCCTACGTCGTCGGTCGCACAACCGCCAACGGCGAGCGGGTCGAAGATAGCTCCACCGATTCGAAGACGAAACGTTTGGAAGGCTTAGCGCCCCACAGTCGTCCTATTTTTCAGTTGGTAGCATCGCTCGCTCCCATCGATCCAGTGCGATTCGAGAACCTAGTCGCGTTGATGGAGAATCAGTGGTCGTTGTTGCTAGACGAAGCCGACCACGAGCGGCTTTTCCGTTTGTTGCCCACTCCCAAGCGTGCCTCTACCTGGCGAGTTGGGGCGCGTGCGGCCACCCGGAATTGGAACTACGCTCTTGCGCTGGACCGGGTACAGGTTGCGCAGCAAGTAGAACCTGACGACGCGCCTTCTCACGTAGAGTTGGCGAACATCCTTTCGCACCTTGGTAGGCATGATGAGGCAGAGAAAGCTTATCGCGAGGCCCAAGTTTCCGAGGGTCCAGAGTTGATCGTCGGGTCCCGCATTGCGTGGATGGATGAGCAGGACGACTTGGCGTTGGAACGTGGGACGCGGGCGATCCGTTGGTTCCGAGAGCATGGGCGATCAGAGGGTTTAGGAAGCGCGCTTCATGAATGCGGCTCCGTTGCCTTCTATTCAGGGGACTTTGCCCGTGCGCTCCGACTCATGACCGAGAGCGTTTCGGTCAAGCGTCATTCCGGTCAGTGGGCAACTCTTGCAGCTTCCCTTGAGGGCGAGGCGATGGTGCTCACCGCGCTTGATCGGTTACAAGAAGCGAAGCAGCTTCTTGTTGAAGCCCTGACAAGAATGAGCGCGCGAGGATCGCACAGTGAGTTTAGCCAGGCACTCTTCCGCGCCGCCGAGTTTGCCTTCTCCACAGGAGCAGTGGACGCGGCCCGATTCCTGTTTGATGAGTTCACGGCAAGAAGTGAGGAGCGAGGGATCCAGCACCACCGGCGTAAACAGCAGCGGATTAAACAGCTTTCAGAGAAGTTGCCCGGTCGGTCTTGGCCCTCTTTCGAGACCGACCAGGCATTGATTGAGATGGTTCGCGGGATCCAGGTTTAGAATCTACGCCGCACAATACCGTCCAAAGAGAAGTAGCCCTGCGGGGTTCCTTCCGCCGCCATCATGCTCATCTCCCGGATTCTCAGCGACAATCTTCCTTCCGAATTCTCTTCGATAATCACATAGCCGTAGGCCCCTTCATACACGTTCGCCCCTTGGCGATATTCCAGAAGGAGATCAGTTGGAACGAAGTATTGACCGGGCGGAAGAGGCTTTTGAGCAACCATGGTTAGAGTGCGCCCGCCTTCCGTTACTGAGAACCTAGTCGATAACGGCAGGATGGCCCTCTCGATGCGGTTGTCTGGAAAACTCCATTCGGTTGCACTAGGGGCGTTTGATCTTGGGTTGTACAGACGAATAAGGTTCGCAACTCCCTCAACAACAATGGTCCCAGGTGCCTCGGCTAGCACATCACTTCCACGCTTCCACAGCATTTTGAACGGATAGCGCCCTATGGGAAGGTTCCCTTCTAGCGCGTAACCGATGAGCGAATGCCTCTCTGTTCCCACGTCATATGGAGTTGTTGTCGACTGCCACGTGGTTCCGGATAGTCTGGGCGTAACCCCCTCGGGCAGTTCAAATTCGATAGTTGTCGGACCCGGCGGGGTAATCGTCAAAGCTGCCGCTTCGAACCGAAAATTGAGGGAAATTTCATTTCGATAAAGGTGGAGCATAGACGGCCTTGAGCTGTCTAGAACAAAAATATCTCCGTCCGCCCGCGTACCGCTGTCCCCAGAAAAAACAGCGGCATGCCTACCAAGAGGAACGGTTGAGGGGACTCTTACCGCCGGGGGCAAGAACAAGAATGCCCTGTTTAGGTCTTCATTTTCAACATATACCTGTGATGCATTGCCCTCCCGTAAAATCGTGGTCCAAACATCTCGTTCAAAAACGATAGGGCTCATTCCAGGAGTGGGTAGCGCCCCATCCTTCGGGGCATCATCGTCGCAGCCACCACCACAGCCCAACAAGAAGGCGACGGCTAGGCCAAGTGAAGCGTAAGTCATTTTCCTTTCCATTCGAAGCATGGAGAGACGTTACAAAACCGACCGTGAAACGATCGTGAACTACGGGCTCTGTGACTCCGAAACAACGCTCAACCGACGCTTAGTAAACGGAAAAAAGCCGGGAGTGGCATTCTACACTCCCGGCAAACGTTCCCTCTAAACGTTGAACCAAAGCAGACAGCTAGGGGCCCTTGTTCGATCAAAAACTAGTCAGGCATCGGAGAGCTATCAACGAAGACCTGCAGTTCAAAATGATCTGCGGATGATTCCTTCCATCGAGAAATACCCCTGAAGCGTCGTCCCGGATGCCATCATGCTCATCTCCCGCATCCGCAGATACAATTCGCCCGACGAGTTCTCTTCGATAACCACGTAACCGTAGGCGCATTCATACGTGTTGGTTCGTTGGCGGTACTCCACTTGGACATCGGTTGGCACAAAATATTGACCTGGCGGCAGCGGCTTGTTTGCAGACAAGGTGACCGATCGATTTGCGTCAGAAAATGTGATAGTGGTTGACGACGTATCAATGGTTCGTTGGATACTCGAGCTAGGAAACTCCCAGAAAAAATTCCCCGGAGCATTTAATCTTGAGTTGAAAACTCTGAGCCGATTTTCCACCTCATTGACACGGATAGTTCCTGAATCCTCGGAAAGCGTGGTGCCTCCTTTTTTCCAGAGGATTTTGAATGCGTAATCCCCGGGCGGAAGTTCTCCGTTCAACTTGTAAGTCACACCAATCAACCGCTGTGTTCCAATATCGAACGGGGTACCAACGGATCGCCACGCATCTCCCTCTAGCGTAGCCGTAACCCCAGTAGGCAACTCAAACTCAATCGTCGTTGGCCCCGGAGGCAGTACCGTCATGGCAAGAGCAACATTTTGAACACCCAGGTTGACTACGGTCCGTTCAAGGTCGATCTTATAGGGTTGTTCGTTGCTTAGAACGTAGATAGTCATCGGCGACGATTGGGATTTACCGTCCCCAATGAAAACCTCATAGGGTCCAACTGGAACACTCGTCGGGATGGTCACGTGACTGTCAATCAAGTCTTGCGTTGGGGTGAATGCGTCTTCGATCTCACCATTCGTTGACGAGAGGGTTTTGGCTTCTCCCAAAAGGGTCACAGCCGTTCGTACGCCCCGTTCGTACACTTGCGGCGAAATCGCAAAAGGCGCCAGACCCGGTTTATTCCACGTCACTATTCCGCCACAGCCCAACAAGAAGGCGACGGCTAGGCCAATTGAAACGTGACTGGATCTCCTTTCAAATCGAAACATGGAGAGACGTTAGAAAACCGACCGTGAAACGATCGTGAATTGCCTTTCTTTCCGACCCGGCGGTTACTTCACGCGTTCGTAAGCCGAATATCCGTCCACCGGGGCGGTCACTGGAGTGAGAATCCGCACGGATTTAGCAGGAACCGAGATGCGCATGATTCCTGTGATCGAACGGAACCGCTCCTTTGTCTTTACGTCCTCCATTTCGCCCCAACTGAGTAACCTGCCCAAGCGACTTGGAAACACTTCGCTGACCGCCTGATCCGTAGGATTGATGACCACCATCACCGTATCGCGAAGGTTTTCGGTGGTCCGCAGATAAGAAAGCAAGCGATCCGAACGCAGCGTCGAAAAGTCTCCGACTCGCAGAGCGACGTGCTTCTTCCGGAGGGCGATCAGCTCCTTGGTGAGCTTCAGCTCGACATTATCCTTCGTGACCTTGTCCCAGGGCATCGGGGCTCGATTGGCAGGGTCACCATTCCCTTCAACTCCAAGTTCGGTGCCGTAGTACACCACCGGGCTGCCGGGGAGCGTGAATTGCATCGCCCTTAAGATCTGTCGATCTTCGAGCTTTGGAACGGTTGAGGCGAATCGTGGGGTGTCGTGGTTGTCGAGATGCAGCCAAGACTTGAGCAGAAACTCGATGCCTCCGTCGCGAACCATGTCAGCGAGCATCATTCCCACTTGACCACCGGAGAGAGTCCCTTGGAGCATGTCGTTTCCAAGGTTGAGCGGGAAGAAGTTGTACACGCCATCGACGGCGCCGCTCCACTCGGCCGGATATCCGGAAATCTCTCCCACCACCCAACTCCCCTTTCTGGTCTGGTGGGCGGCTTTGCGGATTTCAGCAAGGAACTCTTGTCCGAGTTCGAATCCAACGTCAAGACGCCAGCCATCGACCCCCTTGTCCAAGTAGTGTCGAACCACCGAATCCTTGTTGTTCCACAGGTATCCGCGTGCTTCCGAATTTTCCAAGTTCCACGCGGGCAGATTGGCGATATTGATCCAACCCTTGTAACCGTTTTTGAATTTGGGGTCGATGCTGAACCACTTGCGATGGGGGTCCTTGGGGTTCTTCAAAGCCGCTTTGAACATCGGCGAGGTCTTTCCGAGGTGGTTGAAAACCCCGTCCAAGACGATCCTCATCTTCCGCTTGTGAACGTCGGCTACGAGCGCCTTCAGGTCGGCATCTGAGCCATATTCAGCCGAGATTTTTTTGTAATCAGCCGTGTCGTACTTGTGGTTCGTGAACGCTTCGAAAATCGGTTGTAAGTAGAGAACGTCGACGCCCAGATCGGTAAGATGCGCGAGCTTGGACTGCAGGCTTTTGAGGTCTCCACCCCAAAAATCGAGTTCGTGGGTCCACATGCCCTCCTTCTGACTAAAGGTTCCGGCGGTTGGATTCTCCGACCAGTTTCTCAGCCGCCGAGGTGCCGCGTAAAGCCCTTTCTTCGCATCGAGATTTGCGGAAGGTGCAAACCGATCGACCATGACTTGGTACACCACGGCACCGTTGCGCCAGTCTTTGGCGCGAGCAGAAACGGAGGTGAGTTCTTTCTTGGACATGGTCGGAGATACCGGTTGACCACTGGGAGAGCCTTGCAAAGAGGGGGTTGCGTAAAGCGAGAGAATTGCAACGGATGTCCACAGTGACATACACGGAGGATACTCCCGTCTCCGAGCCTACAGAAAAGGTCTTGCTTTTGCGGGACTATGTCACTGATTTTCGAAAGGCGTAAACTGTGATCGTGCCCGCAACGATAAAGGACATCGCGAAGAGGCTCAATATCTCAATCAGCACGGTGAGTTACGCCCTCAACAACGGGCCTCGACCGGTGCCTGAGCACGTCCGCGAAAGGGTTCTAGAAGTTGCCAAAGAGTTGGACTATCGCCCCAACCGCATCGCAAGACTGCTGAACGCACGTCGGGCCTTCAGCATCGGAATTGTCCCCGCCAAGCCTGATAAAGACGCCTTTTTGAGCCCCCACTTTCAACAACTGTTGAACGGCGTTATGAACGTGCTGGAAGACACCAAATACGCGGCTAGCGTATTCGCGCATCACAGCGCGGTCAACGAATCGGAGTTCATCGACAGCCTTACCGACGGGCGGGTAGACGCTCTCATCTTTTCCGGCGACATCGCCTTGGAACCCATTCGGGAGGCGGTCACCAGACGCGGCTTGCCATCCATTGCGCTCGGTGCAGATTTGAGTGCCGCCGGACCCGTGTTCAATGCAGATAACAACTGCGGCGTCCGCCGCGCCATCGAGCACTTAACGGAGTTCGGTCATCGGCGCATCGCTTACCTGGGCGGACCAGAAGAAACCGTTGACGGTCGCGACCGAAACAAAGCTTTCCATACCTTTCGTGAAGAATTTGGACTGGATACCGATCCGGCTCTCGTTGGAATCGGGCGCTTCATTGGACCAGACGGAGAGCGGTTCGCCGAGCAACTCCTGCAACTCAAGGATCGACCCACCGCCATCTTCTGCGCGAACGATGAAATGGCGATTGGAGTCTGTAAATCGGCCTACCGAGCGGGAATCTCTATTCCCCGTGATTGGTCGGTGGTGGGGTTTGACGACTACAGCCACTCTTGGGCGGTGACGCCTTCCCTAACGACCGTTCACCAGCCCGTTGCAGAAATGGCAGCCGAGGCCACCCGCGCCCTGATTCATTGGGTGGAGAACGATGTCACTCCGGAGAGCCGCATTTTCCCCACGAGTCTTGTCGTCCGGGAAAGTTCGGGGCCGCCGTTCACTACCTAGGAATTTCCAGACTAAGCGGGCTTTCTGTGGGGGCGTAAACTGAACTTCATGGCTCGGCCCGTTCCTTCCTCTCCCAAGCGACTCTCGCTCTCTACGTGGGCCGTTCATGAATGGCTTGGGAAGTCGTTTCCGGATGCGCCGGAGGCTCCGTTCGAGGGCACGTTTGCCGATTCGCTCGGGATGCTTGCCGATCTCCCGATCGAGTTATCGAAGCGCGGGATCCTGAACTTAGAGGTTTGCCACTTCCACCTCCGCCCGGAACTCCTTCAGACCCTCCGCGAGCATTGCGAGCCTTACGGCGTCATCTTCAGGCAGTTGCTCATCGATGGAGGGGATGTTTCCCACGCAGAACACGGCGAGCGAGACCGTCTTTGGATCGAACACTGGGTGCGTGCTGCCGGAGCCGCCGGGATTGAAAGGGCAAGAGTCATCGCTGGGAAATCGACCGGAGAAGGGGCGTTCGAGCGAGCATTCGAAGCCATCTTGTCGATCCTTACCGTCGCCGAAGAAAGCAACGTCCGGATTGTTTTTGAGAACTGGTTCCCACTGATGGAGACACCGGACGCGGTGCACAACCTCTACGACTCGCTTAATCGGCATTTCGGGTCGGAAGAAAATTACCCCTCGGTCATTGGACTCTGTTTCGACTTCGGCAACTGGTCTGGGGCGGACAAATACGATCGGCTAGAGAAGATCGCGTCGCTCGCAGAGTCAGCTCACGCCAAGTGCGCGTTTCAGAATGGAAAACCCGACGTCGAGGACTTCACCAGGTGTATGGACATCCTTGCCCGCGCGAATTTTGACGGACCTTTCACGATTGTCCACGGCGAACCCGGACGCGTTTGGGAATCGATCGACGAACAAATTGAACTGATTCGCCCCTATCTGTCGTAGCGATCGTTGATCCTCGCTACAATCCCAATGTGGCGTTCCTAGATCTTTGCTATTTCTCTCGCGCGTTGAAAAAGTCTCAACGAGCCAAGGTGGTTCTTCCGGAATCGCCTGGACCGTATCACGTGCTCATCCAACTTCATGGGCTCAGCGATGATGAAACGGCTTGGAGTCGGCGAACTTCTATTGAACGGTACGTCGATGGGCTACCCCTGATTGTGGTGATGCCGGACGGTGGTCGCGGCTTTTACGTGGATGGCGTTCAAGGGGCTGCGTACGGAGCCGCGATCGGAGAAGAGCTGCCCGCGATGATCGAACAGTGGTTTCCGACCAAGCCGGGCTGGGCAATCGGCGGACTCAGCATGGGAGGCTATGGTTGCCTTCGGCTGGCATTGACCTATCCGGAACGATTCAAGAGCGCTGCGTCTCACAGCGGTGCGGTTGGGTTTGGGCACAACTTCCCCGATCCCGCCCAACTAAAGACTCCGGAAGAGATCGTTCAAATGGAAGGGGACGATAAGTGGCATGCCGAGTTCGTTCGCGAGTTCCTACCGATCACTGGAGGCAAAACGGCGGGTTCGGAGAACGACATCTTCCACCTGTTCCAAACCGTGAAGAATCGACCCTCGATCTACTTCGACTGCGGAACGGAGGATTTCCTTCTCGGTCAAAACCGAATGTTGAAGGAGCATCTCGACTCGATTCCCTACGAGCACACGTACGTGGAGCACCCGGGGGACCACAACTGGGAGTATTGGGACACGCACTTCCCGGCCGCTCTCGACTTCCATCGGAAAGCGTTGGGATTCTAGCGCGCTAGAGTCCCGCTTTTGCCAGTAATCGCGAGGCGAAGAGAAGACCTCTCGCCTCGTGATAAGGCTCCTTCCAGGGTCTTCCTTTGTGCGTTTCGCCCGCTGCGGGAACCCACTCGAAGAACCCGCCCGATTTTTCATCGGTTTGACCCTTTTCGAGCCAATTCACGCAGTTTTCCGTCGCCTTTCGAATTTCCGCTTTGAGGTCGGCTGGGGTGTCGAGTTGGACAGCCGTGGAGAGAGCGAGCAACCATTCCACCTGCGCCCACCAGGACTTCTTCGGGTTCAAAATTTTAGCGGGTTGCCCAGACATGGGTGGCTCGCCCGCGTAGTAAAGACCGCCTTTGGTGCGGTCGTTGGCCCACTTGAGGTTGAAGCGGACGATCTCTACGTGTCGAGCTTTCGCTCGCTCGATAAGGATCGGATCGCCCAACACTTCGGCGGCATCGAGCACCAAATGACCGGCCTCCACGTCGTGCCCAAAGGAAATTCGACCCTGCGGACCCGCGTAGGCGTGAGCCGGGGAGCGGTCTCGTTGTAAAAGTTGGTGCAGCCAGATACCGTCTGCGGAGTGATTCTCCGCCGCAAAGTCGGTGAGGAAAATCTCGACCAACTCACGAAGCTCTTCCCTGGCGTATGCAGAAACTTCCACCCGAAGCCACTCTGCGAACGCTTCGAGAATATGCAAGTGTGTGTTCTGAGATTTGAGTCCGTACGGCGTTCCGATAATGTCGGACTCGCCTTTCAGATCGCCAATCACGGGTCCCACAAGCGCCTCGTCCCGAGCGTTCAAAACATCGAAGAATCCGCCGTAGTTTCGATCCGTATGGGCCTCTTCGAACCGTTTAAGAACGGCGCGACCCAGTTTTTTCGCTTCCTCTACGCCGTCCCCTCCCGCACGAATCACCGCGGCCGCGGCAAAAAGCACAAACGATAGGAAGTAGGCGTGATGCTCGGAATCCTTGCGGTCTTGAGGTTCACCGGAGTGGACCTTCACCGACCCGGTTGGCAATAGGAACTGTTCGAGCAGGAACCGAACTCCATGCCGAGCGTAGTTGTTGAACTCGCTCTTCCTTTCGGAGTTGGTCATGGCGATCGTTGCCGAGACCCAGGTTAATCGGGCCTGGTTCACGACGAACTTTCGATCGTTCGGTTCGACCTTCCAGGCCTGGGTGATCGATTCGTGGAATCCGCCCTTAGGGTCCACGCAAAGCGGGAACCAACGTTCTACAACCTCTCGCTCAAACAGGGTTCGGCAGCGGAGCGAGAGGTTGAGGGTTTCCATAACTGGGGTTAATGTTCGTTTACTTGACAGGAACGATTCGGATGATCGAATCGGGCTGGTTGATAGCGACGTAGATGGCGCCATCGGGAGCGGTCGCTACTTCGCGAACGCGACCAAGACCAACGATGATCTCCTCTCGCTCGACAAACTCTCCGCCCTTGAACCTAAGTCGATCGACGCTGTTGCCGCTGAGTCCACCTGCGAAGAGATCACCCTTCCAACTGGGGAACACGCCGCCCTTGCCAAGATCGAGGCCACATGCGCCAATGGAAGGAAGCCATCGAAACTTCGCAACTTCGATGTTCTCGCCCGGAGCGGGCCACGGCACCGAAAGCGGGGTGTCGTTGTAGTTGATCGAGTGGGCGTACTTCTGCCAACCGTAGTTCGCACCCTTCTTGATCAGGTTGCACTCGTCACCACCGCGAGGACCGTGCTCGGTGTCCCAAAGATTGCCTTGTAGGTCCATCACCAGACCTTGCGGGTTTCGGTGACCGTAGCTCCAAATAGCTCCCAACCACTTTTTGTTGCCCGTCATTTGCGCAACGAACGGGTTGTCGGAGGGGATGGTGCCATCTTCCTTCACCCGATAGATTTTGCCGTTCGGGAAGTTGAGGTCTTGGGCTTTGTTGCCCTCACCGCGCTCTCCGATCGAGAAGAAAATGTTGCCCTTTCCGTCGAACACGATTCGGGTTCCGAAGTGGACGCCGCTGCCCGTGTAGTTCTCCGGAGTGAACGGCACTTCGAAGACGGTTTGTTGTCCGGTCCATTGGGGAGCCGAACCGGAAAGGTCGAGCTTTCCGCGTACGATCTTGGTGATACCGCCCTTCTGACCATCTGGTCGGGGCTGGGTGAACCCAAGATAGATCCAACCGTTCTTGGAGTATTGCGGGTGCACCGCAACCTCCATCATGCCGCCCTGACCAATCTCAATGGATTGCGGGATGCCTTCGATCTTTCGCAAGTTGGATCCGTCCGGGTTGGCATGCATCACAAAACCAGGTCGGTTCGTGATGAGCATCGACTTGTTGGGCAGCCAGTCGATTCCCCAAGGAGTTTGCAGGCCACTTCCTGCTGGGATGAAGGTTTCTACTTTGTAGGAGTGGTACTTCGATGAATAGACGTTGCCGTTCTTCTTCGGTCCCATGCCTGCACGGCGGAGCCCATCCTTTTGTCGCTCGCGGATGTGAACGACGAGGCCCCAGATTTCGGCATCCGAAAGGGATTTGCCGTAGGCATCCATTCCACCGTTTGGAAGACCGTTCTTGATCACATCGAAGAACGGACGATCCCACTTTTGGTCGAACTTGTCTTCGACCAGCAAGGAAGGCGTTCCGCCGCCGCCGCCTTCAGCGTTGCCACCGTGGCACTTGGCGCAGTACTCGTCGTACAGTTTGCTGACGTTCGTGTTCCGATTCCCTTGAACACCCGAGGGAATCAGAGTTCCACCCGCCGCCGAAGAGCCGCTGGGTGCAGAAGCGCTGGGTGCAGAAGGGTTAGCGGGAGCGGTCGGAAGGGAGCAAGCAAGCGCCATTAATCCGCCTGCGACCAAAGCAATGCCACGGGAGTCCATTACCTTCAACTTTAGCGCATCCTAGCCCCTTCAGATACAGGTTTGTGAGCATGGAAGGATGCTAAATTTTTAGCGAATGCCCGTTGTTTTGCCGAAAGTGACGCGTGTCTGTGAGTTTGTGTCGTTTCGGGGTGGAAACCCGTTCCAGAACGGTCTAAGGTTATAGGAAGGGTTCGGCATTCGAACGTCTGAAAATCGACGATCCGAACCGGCAAAGAAGCAAACGACCATGGAACTGTCACGACGAATTTTTCTTGCAGGTGCTGCCTCTGGTGCGGCGAGTGTTGCCGCTACCTCTTCCGCTTTTGGAGCGACGGGGTTGTTTCAGGATCGAACGAAGATTCGGATCGGTCTGATCGGCTGCGGCGGTCGAGGTAGCGGAGCCCTTCGCGATTCTTTGAACGCAGAAGAGGGTGCTGTGGTTTGGGCGATGGGCGACCTTTTCGCCGATCGTCTCAACGGATCGGTTGCTTCGCTTAAGAAGGAACTGCCGAATCGAACCCAGTTGGACGGACGAATCTTTGGTGGCTGGAACGCTTACAAGGCCGTTATTGAATCGGGAGTCGACGTGGTCATTCTTGCCACCCCTCCGGCTTTCCGACCGATCCACTTTGCCGCTGCTGTAGAAGCAGGCAAGCACGTTTTCATGGAGAAGCCGGTTGCCGTCGACGGTCCTGGCATTCGAATGGTCATGGAGGCCGCTAAGAAGGCCAAAGAGAAGAACCTGAGCGTTGTCGCGGGTACTCAGCGACGCCACGACGTTGCCTACAACGAGTGCATCAAGCGCATTCGAGACGGACAAATGGGCGACATCGTCCAAATGAACTGCTACTGGAATCAGGGCGGCCTGTGGCGCAACGATCGACAACCAGATTGGAGCGACATGGAGTGGCAACTCCGCAACTGGCTCTACTTTGCATGGCTCTCCGGCGACCACATTACGGAGCAGCACGTTCACAACATCGACGTTTGCAACTGGGCAAAGGGTGAGCACCCGGTCAAGGCGATCTCCATGGGCGGTCGACAGTCGCGAACAGATGCCGCTTACGGTCACATCTTCGACCACTTCGCCACGGAGTACCACTATGCAGACGGCACGAAGATGATCTCCTGGTGCCGCCAGATCGATAACTGTGTCAACAACGTTTCTGAGCAGATTCTGGGAACGAAGGGCAAGTCCGACGCTAACAACCGGATCACGGGTGAGAAGGAGTGGAAGTGGGAAGGTCAGCGGCGCAATCCGTACGTTCTTGAGCACGTTCGCCTTTACAAGAGCATCAAGAACTCCGAGGGCTTCAACGAGGGCGTTCAGGTTGCAGAAAGCACGCTCACCGCGATCATGGGTCGCATGAGTGCTTACTCGGGACAAGAAGTCACTTGGGAGGCCGCGCTGAACTCTAAGGTTTCGCTCGGACCAGACCAACTGGCCTTCGGAGACGTTCCGGTAGCTCCGGTTGCCATCCCGGGTGCCGCGAAGAATGTGTTCTAAGGAGCCATTGCTCTCGTGAGCCTCTCTCGCAGAAAATTCATCGGCTCGTCCCTGGTTTCAGGGGCGGCCGTCTCACTTTCCGCCGCCGGAGTTCGGTTGCCGTCGGCCACCGCCTCCGCGAACCCCACAAACGCCATGTTAGACAAGATCATTGAAGAGGTTGGCACGGCCAATCAGGGCAAACGATTCCAGCTCAAGTACGCCCCCCACTTTGGAATGTTTCAGAACCACGCCGGCAAGGATCCGGTGGATCAGCTGAAGTTCGCGGCTGACGAAGGTTTTCATGGTTGGGAAGATAACGGCATGCCGGGTCGCTCGGTTCAAGATCAGGAGCGCATCGGAAAGGCAATGGCCGACCTTGGTATCACCATGGGCGTTTTCGTGGTCAACATGGGAACGGCATGGGGAGCCACCCTCGCCACCGGGAAGCAGGATTCGCTAGAGAAGTTTCTCGGCGAGTGCAAAGCAGCGGTCGACGTTGCCAAGCGCGTGAACGCGAAGTGGATGACGGTTGTTCCGGGAACGGTCGAAACCCGACTGGACGGCGGCTATCAGACCGCAAACGTGGTCGAAGCCCTTCGACGCGCCTCCGATATTTTCGCCCCGCACGGTTTGGTCATGGTTCTTGAGCCACTGAACTTCCGCGATCACCCCGGGATGTACCTGACGAAGATCGCCCAAGGATTCGAAGTGTGCCGGGCCGTCAACAGCCCCTCGTGCAAGATCCTGTTCGACATGTACCACCAGCAAATCCAGGAGGGCAACATCATCCCGAACATCGATGCGGCCTACTCGGAAGTTGCTTACTTCCAGATCGGAGACAACCCCGGTAGAAACGAGCCGACCACGGGCGAAATCAACTATCAGAACATCTTCCGACACATCGCTCGAAAGAAGTTCACCGGCGTCATGGGCATGGAGCACGGTAACGCCTTTCCGAACAAAGACGGCGAACGAAAATTGATCAACTCATATCGCTACTGCGATACGTTCTCGGTGTAAGCGTCCATTTGAACCAACAGGTTGCCGAGTATCGAGGCGTCCGCAGGACCCACGATCACTTTGCAGCCTGTTTCTTCTTCGGTGAGTCGGTTCAACAGATCGATGCGCGAACCGCCGCCCACAATCACCAGCCGTCGAATGGGCTTTCCGGTGAGGCGCGTGATCGTCTCTAAGTTCTCGGCGTACTTCTGAGCCAGGCTTTCGAGAAGGCAGCGAACGATGATTCCCCGCCGAACGCCTTCCGCTTTGCCCTGCAGCAAGCTCCCCAGGTCGGCGACAGCCACGATGCGCTCGGGCATATCTGTCCCTGGAGCTAAGAAGCTTGGATCGTCGACATCGAACCGTTTTGGCGCGTCTCCTACGTGCTGCGCCGCAACGTAGAGTTCGTCGAACGAGACGTCCCAGGCTCGGCGACACTCTTGCAGAATCCAAAGCCCGGCGACGTTCTTCAAGAAGCGGGTCGTGCCTCGATAGCCTGCCTCGTTGGTGAAGTTCGCAACAAGGCTCGCATCGTTGACAACGGGTCTTGCGAGTTCGACACCGATCAACGACCAGGTTCCGCTACTCAGAAAGGCCCAGTCTTGAGGTTCGGTCGCACGATCAATCGGAGCGGCAACTACGGCAGAGGCGGTGTCGTGGGTAGCAACGGCAACGACCTTTAGGTCAGCGGGCAAACCTGTTTGCTCGGAGACCTCCGGTCGAATGGTGCCCAAAAGGAACCCTGGGTTCACGATCGCCGGGAGAAGGCTGGGAGTGACTCCGGCGGCGGAACAGAGGACCGCGTCCCAGTTGCCGTTCTCGATCGAGAGCATTTGAGTCGTGCTGGCGTTTGTCCGTTCGCAGAGTCGCGATCCACAGAGCCAATAGTGGAAAAGGTCGGGGACCATCAGGATCCGAGAACGATTCGCTTCGACCCTCGGAGAGACCCGTTCGAGCTTGCGAGCGAACAGTTGAACGAGCGTGTTGAATTGAAGAAACTGAATGCCCGTTCGTTCATAGATCGTTCGAGCGCCCAACCCAGAGAGGAGATCGGAGAGCACATCGCTTGTGCCGGGGTCTCGATAGTGGCGGACAGGCTCGGTGAGGTTTCCCTCTTCGTCAAGGAATCCAAAGTCGACCGCCCAAGAGTCGACGCCGATGGAGATGAGGTCCCAGTGATGCTCCTTGGCGAGTGCGGCAACCGCTCCCAGACCCTCTAAGACTTCATGCCATAGCCCGATGAGGTTCCAGGTTAGAACCTGTCTTCGGGCATTCGGAACCCAAACGGGATGGTTTTCGAACCGGTGAACGATGAGAGGTTCGGATCGCGGTGCGTCCAAGAAACCAACGCCGACTCTTCCCCCGCTCGCACCGAGGTCGATTGCGATGAATGCCTTTCTTTGTTTAACGGACATAGGCTATCGGCACCCCGCCATCCACAGTGATGACGCCCCCGGTGGTTTTACTGGAGGAGGGGGTTGTAAGGAAACAAATCGCCTCTGCGATGTCTTCAGGATAGACGTTTTGGCGAAGAGTGGTCCGCTTTCGGTAGAAATCGTCCAGTTCGTCAATGGAGATCCCGTACGTCGCCGCCCTCTCCTCTTTCCAAGAGCTCGACCAGATGGAGCTGCCTGAGAGGACCGCATCGGGGAGGACGCTGTTCACCCGGATTCCGTAGGCTCCGCCTTCTTCAGCAAGGCACCGAGCAAGGTGAAGTTCAGCCGCTTTGGCACTGCTGTAGGCCGCCGCGTTCTTCCCTGCCGCCACCGAGTTTTTCGAGCAGACAAAGATGAGATTGCCGCCCACCTGTTGACGCTTCCAGATTCGAAATGCCTCGCGCGAGACCAAGAAGTATCCCGTCGAGAGAATGGAATGGTTTCGGTTCCACTCTTCCAAAGTTGTCTCTTCGATCGGAGCGCTGCCCGCGATGCCCGCATTGGAGACCACGATGTCCACGCCACCGAACTCCAGAATCGCCTCTCGATAAGCCTGCTCCACGGCGGCTTCGTCGGTGACGTTGCACGAGACAAACAAAGCTCGACTTTTGCCAAACTTCGCCTTCAACTCTCCAACCGTTGCGTTCCCAACGTCAGCGCGGATATCGGCGACAACGATGTGCGCGCCTTCTTCGGCGAGTCGAATCGCGGTCGCTTTTCCGATTCCGGAAGCGGCTCCGGTGATGAAGGCGACCTTGCCCGAAAGCGCTTTCGGCTTCGGCTTGAGACTCAGTTTGTAGAGTTCGAGCGGCCAGTATTCGATGCCGAATGCCTCGGCGGGGCTGAGCGGCTGGAAGTCCCCGGTCGCGGGGACGTTCCGCATCACTTCGTAGGCGCGCAGGAACAGCTCAGCGGAAACCTCTGCGCCGGAAGCGTCGGGACCGGTGGTGATCATTCCCAGGCCAGGGATAAGGATGATTCGCGGCTGGGGCGAGTTCATCTTATCGCCAGGGGCGGCGTGATCCTTGAAGTACGACTCGTAGGCGGCTTTGTAAGACGCCATTCCCGATTCCAGCGCGGTCAAAAGGGCTTCTGTTCCCGAAGCTGGGTCCCATTCCACCCATAGCGGGAGTCGCTTCGTGTGAACCAAGTGATCCGGACACGCCGCGCCGTATTGCGAACTGGTCGCCGCCGTCTGCCGCAAGGTGAACTCCAGAATCTCCGGGGAGTTGTCGACGCGCAGAATTAGCGACGTTCGATCCTTCTCAAGGTCGGTGTCCTTCCGAAAACCAATCGCTAGACCGCGCAGAGTCGGAAGAACCGCGGCAAGGATTTCCTCTCTCTTGGATTGGGAAAGGGGTTCGTAAACTCTCGGACCGAAGGGTTCGGCGGGGCGATGGTTGTCGAGCCATGCCTCAGCCTCGCTGATGACCTTCATCGTGGAGGCATAACACTCTTCTTGGGTTTCTCCCCAGGTCACCAGACCGTGTTTGCCCATGACCACGCACTCGAGATTCGGATTGTTCCGGACAGCGGCGCCGATTTGTTTGGAGAGGTCGAAACCGGGGCGAATGTAGTCCACCCAAGCAGCGCGATCGCCCCAAATCTCGCGCATGATCTCTTGTCCGCGACTGGCGCACGCGATGGAGATGATCGCATCCGGGTGAGTGTGATCCACGTGCGTTGCCGGAACGAACGCGTGGAGAAGGGTCTCGATGGACTGGCGCGGTCGTCCGGGTTCGAACGTGCAACGCTCCAGATAGGCGACCATTTCCTCATCGGTCATGGTTGGGCGATCGAACAAGGGATCCACCTCGTCCATTTTCAATCCAGCAAAGCCCCTCTCGGTGATGTCGGCAATATCAGAACCCGACCCCTTCACCCAAAGCACACGAACTTCCCTGCCCGTGTGATCTTTCTCTGTGCTCTTCGTGGAGGTGTTTCCGCCAAAGATGTTCACCACGGCGCGGTCGGCCCCTAGGCATCGCGAACGGTAGGCGAGTCCGGCGAGACCTTCGTTCACGGTTTCGAATCCAGAGAGCTTCTTCCAGAAAGATTGGGGCATGGGTTTTCCTTGTGGTGAGGTGGTGAAATTTATTCGGCGTCAGCTTTATTCGGTAGGGTAGCCGCTACCGCTATCGGCTGAGCCGCGTTCGGAGGCGATCTTGTCGTTGTAGCCGCTTGATCGGTGAGCGGCGATGGGGTCGGCTGGGACGCCCATCTCTTCGCGGAGTTCGGCGAGCAAAGGTCGAACGTCGGTCTGGAAGGCTTGATAGAGTTCGCGGTGCGCGCCGAGAACGTCACCGGCGATTTGCTTCGCTCGCAACGCTTCTTGGTCCACTAGAAGGGCCTTGGCAAATGCTTCTTGGCAGTTCAACACACTCTGAACCATCGCCTCTACCTTGGGCTCGATGTTGTGGCTTTGGTCGATCATGTACGCGATCTTGCTCGCCGCATCCTTTGCCACTCGGTCTTCCGAGTTCAGCGCGGAGACGATTTCTACATAGATGAGGAAGAGCTCGTACGGATTGGTCGTTCCAACAATCAAGTCGTCGTCCGCATAGCGACGAGCGTTGAAGTGGAATCCGCCAAGCCGACCTTCGTCCAGCAAGAACGAAACGATGGCCTCGATATTTGTGCCTGGGGCGTGATGCCCCAAATCGACCAGAACTTGTGCGTTGGGTCCCAGAGCCAAGCAGTGCGTCAGCGCCGCGCCCCAGTCGAAGAGGTCGGTGAAATAAAAGGCTGGTTCAAAGAACTTGTACTCAACCAACATCCGCGATCCACTTGGAAGACTCGAGTACACCTCGGATAGGGCTTCGCGTACCCGATGCTTTCGACCCCGAATAGAATCTTGCCCCGCATAGTTGGTGCCGTCGGCTAGCCACACCGAGAGTTCCGCCGAGCCCGTGATCTCCATGATCGCGCAGCACTCCTTCATGTGAGCAACCGCCTTTTCGCGAACGGCGGCATCCGGGTGAGCGAGCGACCCGAGCTTGTAAACGTCGCTTTGGAAAGTGTTCGAGTTGATCGCGCCTAGCCGAACGCCTCGGTCGGTCGCAAACTTAGCGAGTCCCGCCCAATCAAGTTCGGAGACAGGAGCACCGCGATCGGAGCCATCGGCCTTTGTCGGCTTGTCCCATGGAATGTGGAGGGCGACGGAGGGCGCAATTCCGGTCAGGCGATGGACCTCGGCGGCGTCTTCGATCTTCTCCCAGATGGTTCGAGCCGCTCCGGGCCAAGGGAATGTTTTGAATCGGGTACCCGAGTTCCCGTATCCCCAACTCGGAGTTTCTATCGCCTGCGACTTCAGGGCGGCAATTTGCTGGGGGCTAAGTTCGGCGAGCGAAAGGTGCTTCATGGCGGGCTAAATCGGGGTTGAGTCAGGGCAAGAGAAGGTCAACTTCATATTCGGATAGCTGGGCGAGCACTTTCTCGGTGGGACGAGCGTCCGTGACCACGCCATCGAGCTCCGCAACCGGGGCAATCTGCAATAGGGAGTGGGTTCCGAACTTGTTGGAATCCACGAGCAGATACCGCCGACTCGCCGCTCGAAGTAAGGCGCGCTTGCTTTCAACCTCGGGGGGATAGGCGTCCATGGGGCCGAGTTCGTCATCGAACGACTTGCACGAGAAAAAGGCGACATCGACGCGCATTTTCGAGAGCGCATCGCTAAATGCGTTGCCTGTGATCGATCGAGCTTTTTCGTGGAAGGTGCCACCGGGGACCACGAACGGCACCCCGATCTGAGCGAGCACGTTCATGGTGTCCAGCCCAGAGGCAATGACCGTAACATCTGGGACCTGATTCAGCCTTCGGGCGAGCGCCAGGGCGGTTGTGCTGGCGTCTAAGGCAACGGTATCGCGTGGGCGCACCAGTTCAATGGCTTTCGCGGCGATTGCTTCCTTCAGTTCGATTGCCTGGTGGGATCTTTGCGAGTAGGCGAGTTCTTCTCCGACTTGTCCGGCAAGCGTCGCGCCGCCGTGAGTGCGAACCAGAAGACCCCGTTGGCTCAAGACTTCGAGGTCCCGCCGGACGGTCATTTCATGGACGCCGAGTTCGCGCGCGAGGGCACGTACCTTGAGAACGCGCGTCCGCACCGCCACCTCCATGATCCGTCTCTGCCGCATTTCGGGCAGGGCGGACTCTGACTCGCTCATGGACTAAGCATAACATTTTCTGCACGTTTTCGCACAGAAATCTAACATTGATGCGTGCCGGAGCGCCTAGTCCTTAACGCGTGCGATCACGTAGGGGCCCTTTGGTATCGCCGCAACCGTAATGGGTCGGTCGTATTCCTGCCGGATATGATCGAGAGCCGCTTCCACGGTTGGGAATGGTTCGGCAAAAATTTGGCGGCACTCTTCTGGAGAAATCCCTTTGGTGATCATTGCGATTTTGGCCGATCGTGCCGCTTTTGCGAGCTCTTCGATCTGCCATTGATCGGCAACTGGGGTCCAATCGCCCGACTCCATGCGCTCCACCAGGTTGTCGATCCGGTCTAATTCGAAAAGCGCCTCTTTGAAATGGGCGTTGCCGATCCCTTCCTCGCAAGCCGAAGCGATGACGATCCATCCGCCTTCTTTCACGATGGGCAACGCGCCGACCATCCCCTTCACGGTTTGGTAGTAGGTCAGATCTAGCGGGAATCCGCCGCAGGTCGTGACCACGACGTCGACAGCTTCCTCGACCCAGTCTTGAGTAGTTTCCCGCACCGCCGCAACCCCTCTTAACCAAGCGTTTTCGAAGTGTCCGGCGAACACCGCCCAAGGACGTTTTTGCTCGTTGAGAGCGACGTCGATAATGAAATCGGGCGGGCAAAGTTTGCAGATCGCGAGTGCCTCTTCGTGGACGGGGTTCCCTTCTACGGAGCCGTTCGTGGCAAGCGGGTGCTCCAGAAACTTGGGACTGTGCCACGCCATGATCGAATCAAGTCCGGCGACGCCCGGCATCACCATCTTTCTTCCGCCCGCGAACCCAGCCATGAAGTGAGGCTCGATCATTCCGAGCGTGATCTTTAGTTCGGCCTCCACGTACAGCTTGTTGAGCTGAATCGGTACCCCGTTGGGGCTCGTTCCAAGGTCGACCAACGATTCCTGGTCCGTGCAGAAGTGGTTCACGCATCGAAAGTTGCGTGCGATATCGGCCCCGACCAGTTTCTTAAGTTCGTCACCTTCGTTGGGTCGGTGCGTTCCCGTCGCAATCAGGATCGTGATTCCCTCGCGAGGAATACCCGCTCCTTCTAACGTGCCGATGACAGTGGGCAGAATCTCCGCGTTTGGAACCGGGCGAGTGATGTCGCAGATGACCAAGCACGCGGTTTTCTTTCCGTTCGCCAACTGGGCAAGGGGAAGCTGTTCGATGGGGCTTTCGATAGCGTCTGCGATCGAATCGCCCAGATCGGCGAGTGGCGGCAACGACTTTATCCGCAGAACCTTTTGGAGTTCCGGGTCAGGGATTGAGCACTCCAGCCCAGTCGTTCCGTATTCAAGTCGCACAACCATGTGACGGAACTAGATTGTAGCCAAGACTTACTGCAACTGCCATCCAAAACCGCAAATCACTGACATTAATCAGACTACGTCAGTGATTTATATGAATTTGCGCCAACTTGCCGATCCCCTGGTTCGCCAAGATTAGAGCTTGATTGCGAGTCCGATACGCCTTACCTCCCTCCTTCCTCATCTGCAGCATCGAGTTATTAAATTGCATTTAGGAAAACAATCCTCCTCGACGGGCGAGCCCTTTGGATTTCTATCTCGTCCGAATCTCGTTTTTCAGAGTCGAGAAGCATAGAAGTAATCGTGGGTCCGATCGGAACCGTTCGTCAGCCACCCACACGGTTTGAATCGCAACTAGATCCCGCCTGAATGTTTTTGGCAAGCGGGACCCCGTACAATAAACGGCAATGTCTCCCCGACTCCAATTTGCCGTCGAAGCGGCGTACGTTGCCGGACGATCCACCCTCGGGCTGTTCAACACGCGCCCCGATGTAGAGATCAAATCGGACGCAACACCTCTTACACTGGCGGATAAAAACGCAGAGCGAATCCTGAGGGAGATGATCGGCAAGACCTACCCGAACGACGCCATTCTTGGGGAAGAAGAGGGGGCAACGGGCAGTTCCGACGATCAATGGATCATCGACCCGATCGACGGGACCAAGAGCTTCATCTGCGGTGTTCCCCTCTACGGCACCCTTCTTTCCTTTGAAAGAGGCGGCGAAACCCTGATTGGCATTGCCTACATGCCCGCGTTGGACTGGATGGTCTATGCCGAGAAGGGTGAGGGCACGTTTAGCAACGGTCGCAAGGCATCGGTCTCCAATCGTTCGGATATCGAAGGATCGATCATTTGCTGCGGAGGGCACAAGCACATGCGTCTGCGCAAAAAAGCCGAAGCGATCGACCGGATCGCCGAACGGGCAATGGCAACTCGGACCTGGATGGATGTTTACGGATACTGCTTGGTCGCGACGGGTCAAGTCGACGCCATGATCGATCCTGCGGTTGCCTACTGGGACCTCTCTGCCGTTTCTCTCATCATCGAGGAAGCGGGCGGCCTCTTTACCAACCACCAAGGGCGACCGTGGCGAGAGGGACACGAAGAAGGGACCTACGAATCGTGCGGCGCGAACCCCGTTCTTCATCCGAAGCTGATTGCCGAACTCCAGCGATCGACCTACTAAGGATTCAAGAACTTAAGGATGAGAGTTCTGGGAGTAGATTTTGGTGGAAAGCGCATCGGCCTAGCGGTCGGGGATACCGAACACGGCATTCCCGCGCCTCGCCCCGCGATTGAGGCAACGGGGACTTTGGCAAAGGACGCCGATAACCTAATTGCCAAACTCGCCGAGGAACAGGGCGAAGCGGTGGTTTTGGGTATTCCCATCGGCGAGCAGGGCGAGAACGAGAAGATGGGACGCATCGTTCGGATGCTGCGGGACCGACTGGTTGAAAAGGGCGCCCGAGTCGAGTTGGTCGACGAGGCGTTCACCAGTGTTCAGGCAGAAAGTTCTCTTCGCGAGCAAGATTGGACCGCCGCTACTCGCCGTAAGCACCGAGACAGCGAAGCTGCCTGCCTCATTCTGGAGCGCTATTTCGACGGAGCGCAGGCGTGAGAAAAGTAAAGCGAACCGTAAAGAACGTCTTTCGTGCGACCTTTGGAATCGTGCTCCTTGGACTCGTTGGAGGTGGGTTCTATATCAATGCCGAGATTCAGCCCACGGGATCGGGTGAGAAGTTTTACTACCGAAGAATGGGGACAGCCGGGATCGCGACCGTCCTAACTGAACTCCAAGAAAAGGGCGTTGTTCGTAACGCTCGGATTGCTCGGCTATACGGCACGGTTCGAGGGAACGCGCGGTTCGTTAAGTCCGGTGTTTACGACATTCGCCCCGGCATGACCCTGGACGAGGTGTACAAGTCGCTCGCGAATCCGATCCGGCAGATGGTCCGCATTCCCGAGGGTCGATGGGCAGCGCGAGTATCGAAATTGCTTGAAGATAAGGAGGTCGCGCCCGCAAAAGACTATCTGGCCCTTGTTGCTCAGCCGGAGAAGTTCAAGGATCTTGGCTTAGCACTTCCAGAAGACTCGCTTGAGGGATACCTCTACCCAGACACTTACGAATTGCCGCCCACGATCGGGGCCGAGGTCGTCATCGCCCGCCAACTTCAAAACTTTGCCAAGCGGGTTAAAGAGGCAAAGTTGACCTCTAAGGATTGGCATCGAACCCTCACGATCGCCTCGATGATTGAACTGGAAGCTTCGGACGAGCGAGATCGACACATGATTTCGGGCGTGATTCAGAACCGGCTTCGGATTCGAATGCCGCTGCAGATCGATGCAACCGTGAACTACGGTCTCCAGAAGTGGCGACGGCTCACCTACGCCGACTATCGCAACACTCAGTCGCCGTACAACACCTACAAAACAAGGGGGTTGCCACCGGGTCCTATCTGTTCCCCTACGATTTCCAGCATCAAAGCGGCCCTGAATCCGGTGAAGCACCCTTACATCTATTACGTCGCTCTGCCCTCCGGTGAAACCATCTACGCCGCCACATATCCGGAGCATCTTGCCAACGTTCGGAAGCGAAGAGCGGCGGTAAAGGCTCTTGAAGCCAAGAAACCGGCAACGCCCTAGCCTGCCTTCTCCGCATGAAAGAGAGAGAAACGGGGATAATTTCAGAGGGATTTCGAAATGGGGTTTAGGGTTGGTTCTTTTGATCGGGCACAGGTGGGGGCATTTCGGCCCTTCTGCCCGGCCTACACCAAGAACTCCATTGTAGAGGTGGACCTTGACGAGCTCAAAGCGAACGGGAAATCGCTCATTCTTTTGGACGTCGACCACACTCTGGTGAAGTGGAAGAGCGAAGATTTCTCACCGGAAGTTCTGGCTTGGCTGGATAAGGCAAAGTCTCTCGGTTTCGATCTGTGCATCATCAGCAACACTCGGCGGGTAGAGCGACTTAGGCGACTTTCTGAACGGCTTGGGATTGAAACCGTTCGCGGGAAGTTCAAACCGAGCCCGGCGATGTTCCGGCTCGCGCTGATCAAGTTCAAGAAAGAGGCTGCGCAAGCGGTGATGATCGGCGATCAGTTGATGACCGACATTTTGGGTGCGAATCGAGCGGGAATCGATGCCGTTTGGGTGCAGAAGATGGACGGTCCGGAGTTTGTTGGCACCCGGTTCAACCGGATGATCGAAAAGTTTGTCTCCGGATTCATTTATCAGGCGCTCGTTACTCCCGTGGACGAAGGCGACAACGGTCCGGTCGGAGTTGGACTCTTGCAGCGTCCAATCGTTCGGCAGTTCGTCAAGTTCTTGATTGTTGGTGGCTCTTCGTTTGTGATCGACTATTCGATTCGGAAGGGGCTGCAAGAGCTCATCCGGCTGGATAATGGCGACCTTCTGAGTTATCGAGCGGGAACGTGGCTCCAACAAAATTCGACCCTTTTTAACTTCGCCGAAACACCCAACAAAGCCTTTGCGCCGATTGCGTTTATTCTCGCCTCTCTTGTCGCGACGTTTAACTCGTTTATCTGGAATAGATCGTGGACATTCCAGATTAAGGGTAAAGAAGAACGAGCTAAGCAGCTTCGCCGGCTCTACTTGGTGAGCTACATCGGCCTGGGCATCAACGCCTTAATCACAACCATTCTTTACACACAGGTTCACCTGGGGCTCTTTGTTTCAACGTTCGCAGGTGCCTTTGTCGCCGCCTTTTGGAACTTTGCCGGGCAGCGATTCTACGCCTTCAAAACACCCAAGACCACCGAGGGATAACCATCGTGAAGAGCTCGCGGCGACCGTTTTACCCCTGGCGAGAAGCCCCCGAAGCGGACTTTGCCGTTTTGGGCGATCCGGTTGAGCACAGCCGATCTCCTAAGATGCACCACGCCGCCTACGAGGAGCTCGACCTCAAGTTTCGCTACATCGCCGTCCAATGTCCTTCCGATGAGTTCGCGTCGGCCCTTCATCGACTCTCTTCGCTGGGTTATCGCGGGGTCAACGCCACCGTTCCCCACAAAGAATCGGCCGCGCGATGGGCGCAATCGGTGGAACCGTTCGTAAGAAAGACGGGCGTGGCAAACACCATCGACCTCAAAGCCGAACGAGCCATCAACACCGACGCACCAGGTTTTCTTGCCACCCTTGCCAAAGAAACATTGCCCAACAAAAAGGCGTTGGTTCTTGGAGCGGGAGGCACCACTCGGGCTCTCCTCCCCGCGCTGGTAGATGCAGGTTTTGAGTGCACCTTGTGGAACCGCACTCGCGAAAAGGCGGAGAGGCTCTTGACCGACCTGAATCTGAAGCTGCCCGTGGTTTCTCATCCGGAATCTGCCGATTGCGGGTTGGTTCTGAACACCACTTCGGCGGGATTGTTCGCGGCGAAGCTGCCGATTAAATGGTCGGGAGCTGTAGAAGGGGCGATCGCATACGACGTTGCTTATGGTCGAGAACTAGTGTTTCTCAACGAAGCCCAAAAGCACGGATTTCAGGTGCGCGATGGACTGAATCTGTTGGTGGAACAAGGCGCGCTGGCGTTCGAGTTCTGGCTGGATCAGCCCGCCCCACGGATGGCGATGAAGCGAGCGGTTCTGGAGGACCTTTGATTCCTCTAGACCTCCGAGGGGTGCTCGCCCTTCCGGAGCCAGAGCAGAGTTTGCAATTGTACGAACTCCTGCGTGGTCCCGCTGACGCTCTAAGGTTGGGCGACCTTGTGGTCATGCCCACCGAGACCGTCTACGGTTTAGCCGCTTCTGCCTACGACGAGATCGCGATCAAACGAACCTTTCGTTTGAAAGGTCGCCCTGCAGATAACCCCCTCATTGTCCACGTTTGCGAACGCGAACACCTCAGCCTCGTAGCGAGGTCTTTTCCGCCTGAAGCGTTTGATCTGGTCGAGACATTCTGGCCGGGACCGCTCACGCTGGTTCTTCCCAAGAAGCCGAGCATTCCGGGAGTAGCGACCGCAGGGAGAGACACGGTTGCGGTTCGTATGCCGAATCACCCAGTGGCGCTGAAGCTCATCGAACTCGCCGATTCTCCGCTCACCGCTCCAAGCGCGAATCGATTCATGGAGGTGAGCCCCACGAGGGCGGAGCACATTCACCCCGATCTTCACCGAGGCTTGGCGTACATCTTGAACGGCGGGCCCAGCGAGGTTGGCATCGAATCCACCGTGCTTGATCTCACCGGAGAGCCGACCATTTTGCGCCACGGTCAGATTAGTGCCGAGCAGATTGCCGAGGTGATCGGCGGTGAAGTGCTTGAGAATGTTCAAGCAGACGAGTCTGGACCCAGAGCCGCACCGGGTCGGTACCGGAGGCACTACGCGCCAAAGACCAAGCTCATCCTGGTAGAGGAGTTTCCCGAGAACGGTAAGGGCCTTCGAATCGCCCGTAAATCATCCGAGCTTCAGATTTTAATGCCCGGGAACCCACGAGAATACGCTCGTGAGCTTTACGAAGCCCTGCACCAACTTGACCGATTCAATTTGGAGTTTGCTTACGTCGAACTCCCCCCCGCGGGCGTGCTCGGGTGGGAAGCGGTTCGTGAACGGCTCACAAAAGCGGCCGAGCCTGCTTAGGCGTCGAAACGGATTCGGTCGACGATCTTGCCCGTCGAATCGATTTTGAGCCATACCTTCGGCGATCCTTCCATCTTCAGAATGCGTCTTGGATTGAGCGAAGCTGCCTTGATAGCCACTTCCCCGCCGAAGTCGGTAAGAAGGTTGGCGAAGACCTTGTCCAGCGTCACCGCGCTACCGGCGAGGCTCCCGTTGCTCGCCAGCCGAATCTGTCCTTCCCCAACCACGCAATCCAGTCCCCACATCGAAACTGCGGTGCCCGTCGGGAGACCCGCCGCGAGAGTGCTGTCACTCACGGCGATCACCCGGTCGCTGCCTTTAGCATTGATCAAAACCTCGGCCGCAGGTTTGCTGACATGGATCCGGTCGTAGATCAGTTCCGCGTTTACCCCTGGATTGAGAAAAACTGCGCCCACGGTTCCCGCTTCGCGGTGATGCAGCCCGCGCATGGCGTTGTAGGTGTGCGTGGCGTGGGTGACCCCGGCGGCAAAGGCCGGATTTGCTTCCTCAAAGGTGGCATCGGTGTGACCCATCGAGACGATCACTCCCCGACTCGAAAGGCGTTTCGTGAGTTCCAGACCACCGGGTCGCTCCGGCGCGAGGGTGATGAGCCTGAGCGCGGGATGATCCAGAACCTCGTTCCAGCCCGTCCCCTCTAGGTCGACGGGGTCCAAGATAGCGTGAGGGGGCTGAGCGCCGGGATGCTTTGGTGAGATGAAGGGGCCTTCAAGATGGATGCCTTGAATGAGTCGGTGGCTAGGAAGATTTTCGATGGCACTGACCACTGCGTCGAGGGATTGCGTCACCGTCGTTGGCAAGAAGGCTTCGTAGCCGTGATCCTCTAACCGGTCCGCCCACTCCACCAGTTCAGCGGGAGAAGACATCATGAAATCGAAACCAAATGCGCCGTGGATGTGGACATCGACAAATCCAGGCACGAGCAGGAACTCGGACTCACCCGCGCTGGGGATCAGTGCGCCCTTGTCGGTAAGTTCATAAACGCCGTACTTCCCGGCTTCGGGCCCTTCGGTTTGAACACTCCATCCGATCCAGCTCATCACTTTAAGGCATACCTTCCCGAGTCGCGAAAGATGCGCCCTTCCAGTTCGAGCATTGTGATTTCGGACATGACTTCGTGAATGGGAAGACCCGTGAGTTCGACGATCTTCTCGGCGGGGAGAGCATCGGACGAGAGCACTTTCAAAATTTGGGCCGCGATTCCAAGCGCCTCATCGAATGGAAGCGAGGGGTTGGCCTCCACTTGTAACGCCTCTAAGATTTGGTCTGGGTTCCAGACAAGGGTTGCCCCGTCTCGCAGCAGGTTGTGCGAACCAATAAAACTGGGGCGATCGATCGGTCCCGGGACCACGAAAACTTCTTTGCCCATCTCTCCGGCCTGGTTGGCGGTATGGATCGAACCGGAGCGACCGGGTGCTTCGATCACGAGAATCGCGTCGCACAGAGCGGCAACCACGATGTTTCGCACGAGGGGAAAGTGAGATTGGGTTCGGCGTCCGCACGAAAATGGACTGAGAAGCATGCCCTGATTCTCAATTCTTCGGAAGAGAGGTTCGTTGACCGCGGGATAGACTCGGTCGATTCCACAGGGGATCACGGCGATGGTTTGTCCCCCGGCTGCAAGGGCTCCCTCGTGAGCGGCGGTGTCGATTCCAAGCGCCCCACCGGAGACCACGGTCACCCCCGCACGAGCCAGGGCTTCCGCAAACTTCATGGCGCACGCCTTTCCATAGGTGGTGGCACCGCGTGTTCCGACGATTGCGACCGTTGGTCGCTTGAGCGCCGCCAAGTTTCCCTTGCCGAGCAGAATCGGTGGCCAACCCCCGACCTCGGTGTACGACGCCGGAAGGTCTTGCGGACCCACCACGTCAGCACCGCTCAGCAGTGCTTGATCGAGAGCCTCGGGGGATCTGGCAAGTAAGTTGCGTCGCTCTGTCTCCGATAACAGCTTCGACGACTCCAGTTTGGAGACGAAATCCGAAGAGAAAAGGTCGAGAGTGCTAAGCACTTCTCGACCTTTGTTTCGGCTTAACTCACACGCTAGAAATGCGTTGACGTTTTGCTCGAACGAAGATGGCATGAACTAGACGCCGTCGCCGCCGCCCGGTCCGCCACCCTTGCCTCCGCCACCACCGCCGGGACCGCCAAAACCACCGTTGTTGTTTTGGTTGTTCTGGGAACCGGGAGCTTCGACTCGAAGCGAGTTGTCTACTCGGAGGCTAGCCGTGAAGGAGGTTTCGTTACCCATCCAGTCGGCCATGCTGATCTTGATCGTATGGCGACCATCGGCAAGGGGCTTGTTCTTACCCGTGTTCGAAAGTTTCACGACGAGAATGCCTTCACGGGTCAGTTCGTAGTCGTATGCGATACCATCGACCGTCACGTTGATCGTGCTCAGGTTGATTCCCGACGCTTGATCTTCCACGAGGAAGTGGAACTCTTGCGGGGGTCGACCGGAGACGAGGATGCCGCCTCGCGGGAAGGTCTGTCGAACTTCCGGAGGAGTCAAGTCGATTCCGCTCTCCTTGTCGAAGGCAAAGAGGCTGCCGTCAATCGTCGGAACAACGAGCGTTTGGCCTACAAGAACGGGCGAGTGCGAAGCTTGTACGACGAGCGATGCGGGTCGGTTGGTGTTCTGTCCACCCAGACCACCGCCCATTCCACCGGGGGCACCCATACCGCCACCGCCAGGGCCACCAGGTCCACCTGGACCACCCATTCCGCCGCCACCGGGGCCGCCCATGCCGCCACCTTGTCGACCACCTGCGCCGCCCATTCCACCGGCACCGCCGGTGTTGCTTCGGATCTCGTCACCGGGGACCGGCTTCATGAAGAAGGACCAGATCGGCTTTTCATTGTTCGGATCAATCAGGTTGATCGCACCGTTCCCCGTGGCAACGGCGAATCGGCTGCCAAGAGAAAGAGGCTGCGTAACGGGTTGCGAACCGATATTGAACTTCTTGGTCGGATACTTGGCTCGAAGGTTATTGGCATCGAAGAAGAAGCCAGAACCATCCCGAGTCATGACGAAGACGTCAGTGGTACCCACGCTCGGCGCGGTGGCAGGGTTTGCCGGGAGCGTTGCGTAGTCCGACTGTCGGTTGCGGGTAGAAAGTCGAACGATTCGGTTGGAAGCGTAATAGTAAACGCTGTCTCGCGCATACACCACGCTGTTGGGACTCGGCTCAACTTCAACCTGAGTGATCGGGTCGATCCGTCGGTTTGCCAAGTTGTATTCGCAGAAGGTCGGGCGAGGGTTTTGACCGGGACCTTGGAAGAGGAAGATTCGATCCTTTCCATCGGAGATCAGCCCACCCAGAATTCGGTCGGACACACGTCGCGGCGTCTCGTACACCCGGTCGGCGTTGGAGGCTTTGATCGCCATGATGTTGTCGCCTTCCATGATGAAGACGATGTTGTCTCCAACCTTAATGATCTGCTGTTGGATTCCAAAATCGGTGGTGTAGACCCACTTGGACTCTCCACGGACGGCATCGATTGCGTAAATGTGCTTTTGTGTGTCCGCGAAGTACACAACCCCGTCGCTGTAAACGGGCGATCCCTTCACGTTCCCTTCAAGAGCCAAGCCCTGCGGGTAGCGCCAGAGTTGGTTTCCGGTCTTGCGATCGATGGCGTAGATGCGACCACCCAAGCCGTGGTAGAGCGTATCTCCCACCACCAGCGGGGAGCCACCTGCGACCACGGAAGAAGGTTGTTGCCAGCGCCATGCAAGAGGCGCGGGACCATCGAAGTCAGCAACGGCGAACGCGGAAGCGCAACCTGCAATTGCGACAACCAGATTTCGAAGACTTGGCATGGTGATGTTCGGACGCTCCTTGAGCCGTACCTGTAGGGAATTGTAGACACCTTCCCCGGTGATTGTCCAGTGCCTTAACCGGGGAACGTGCACTCACTCAAGGAGTTGGCTAACCTTTTGACGTGCGAGCGGCTCAAATGTCACCCGTCTGCTCGTTTATCGTCGCAAACTCGCTGCGAACTCGCACCCGGGTGTAGACAAATTGTCGATGAACTTGGGGTATCCTTCCTCTCTGCGTTTGAGGGGTCGACCCAAAAACGATGTTCGCGGGCTCATAGCTCAGTTGGTTAGAGCACACCCCTGATAAGGGTGAGGTCGCTAGTTCGAGTCTAGCTGGGCCCACCACTCCCTCCGCGAACCACCTGATGATTCCTCTTTCTGAGAACTTCATCAACCTGTAGTCCACAGATTTAGGCCGTGCCGCCCTTGCACCTCCTTGACACTTAGCCTGTTCTTCGGCTGAAATGAGGGGATGAACGATTCCTCACCCGACACTGAAGGCGCAATGGAGCAGGGCGCCGTGGATAAAGGCACCATGGATCGCCGAAAATTCCTGCAAGTGGCGGGAAGTGCAACTCTGATGGGAGCCGGAGCGGTTGCTTCGACCGTTTCAGAGGCGAAAACACCGCAACGGAAAGCAAACGAGAAGACGGCAGCGGGGTTGGTCGCACCCAAAATGGACCGCGTTCGAGTGGGCTTCATCGGTGTGGGCGCGCGAGGATCCGGCCACGTTCGGCAAATGGCCATCATCGACGGCGTCGAAGTGAAGGCGATCTGCGACCCTCACATTCCCAGTGCCGAGCGAAGCGTTGCCGCTGTTCAGAAACTTGGTAAGGGCAAACCCACCGTTTACTGCGATTCTCCCACCGACTACCTAAAGATGCTCGATCGGGACGATATCGACATCGTGATCATCGCGACTCCCTGGGCAGACCACGTTCCAATGTCGGTTGCGGCAATGAAGCGCGGCAAGCACGCCTTTGTCGAAGTTCCCGCCGCCACTACGGTGGAAGGATGCTGGGAACTCGTTGAGACCTCGGAAGCCATGCAGAAGCACTGCATGATGATGGAGAACGTCAACTACGGTCGCGAGGAGTTGATGGTGCTCAACATGGTTCGGCTAGGCGTTTTCGGCGAACTTCTTCATGGAGAGGCGGCTTACATTCACGACCTTCGCTGGCAAATGAAGGAGATCGAACACGGCACGGGCTCTTGGCGCACCCTTGAGTACGCGAAGCGCAACGGCAACCTTTATCCCACCCACGGACTTGGCCCGGTTGCCCAATTCATGAACATCAACCGAGGAGACCGCATGGACTTCCTCTGCTCGGTGAGTTCGAACGCTCGCACCCGAGAGATTTATGCGGCGCAAGAATTCCCAGAAGGGCATGATCGCCGCAAGCTCAAATTCACGTGCGGAGACATCAACACCTCCATCATCAAGACGGTAAAGGGCAACACGATCATGGTGCAGTGGGACGAACAACTTCCACGTCCGTACACTCGCCACAACTACATCCAAGGCACCAAAGGGGCTTGGGGCGGCTTCCCTAACCGATTTGCGGTCGAAGAGAAGCCGGGCGACGGCAAAGCCGAGTCTTGGAAGACGGCAAAGGACCTGGAGGCCCTTTACGCCAAGTACGATCACCCGCTGTTCAAGCGCATGGGCGAGGAATCGGTGCGGAACGGCGGTCACGGCGGAATGGACTTCTTGATGCTCTGGAGAATCGTCTATTGTCTGCGAAACGGGTTGCCGCTCGATCAGGACGTGTACGACGCGGCATCTTGGTCGGTGGTTGGACCGCTCAGCGAGCAGTCGGTTGCCAAGCGAGGACGCTCGATGGATGTTCCGGACTTCACTCGGGGTCAATGGAAGACCATGAAGCCGCTCGACATCGTTTCCTAACGTCACTCAGGGTCCTGGCGGATGGGGGTGTGGACATGTGGTCCACACCCCCATTCTTTTTCAAAATTAGTTCATTAAGTGAACATTATTCATTTGCTTACCGAACTAGTTTGATACCCCTCGTTTCAATATATCGTCTATTGCAGAAATCAGGCTGAAGTTATTGACTGATCGCAGCCCTGCTTTTAATTCATCATCCGTGCATTTAGGTTCAACTTTTTACCTAATTTCTAAATATCTACTAATCTTTTTGAAACAAATCACGTCATCGTGAACGTGGCTATGTTTAATAAGCATCGCGCCTTTACTCTTATTGAGCTATTGGTGGTTATCGCAATTATTGCAATTCTGGCGGCAATTCTCTTCCCGGTCTTCGCTCAGGCAAAGGCAGCGGCGAAGAAGACGGCTTCTTTGTCCAACGTCAAGCAGACGGGCACGGCAGTCGCCATCTACCTCGCGGATTCTGACGACACCTTCCCGCGCGCATTTGGCTACTTCCCGGGCGTCGGACACATGTGGACCTACGTCCACGACGTTCCTGCCGACTGGTTCCCGGGCGTTGGACCCCAATACCGAGAGTTCGCGAACGGTAGCTGGGCAAACAACACCGAGCCGTATCGAAAGAACATTCAAATGCTCCAAACCCCGGGCGGAGACGACCGAAACCTGTTCAACGACAACTTTGCGGTTGCGGTTCGACCGATCGGCGTGACGGGCTACCAGTACAACGGTCTGTTGCACACCTACAACGCAACCGCGGTCAACGCTCCGAGCCAACTCGTGATGTTCTCTCAAACGCGAGGTCGCGAGAACATTCAAGGCTACGCGATCGCCAACCCGACGCTCAACTGCCCAGATCCAAACACCCCTTGCCGATACGTACCGTCTTCCCCGACTTGCGGAGCAGGTAACGGTCAATGGAGCCAGCTCCTTGGCGGATCGGCTTCGCGATCTCGATGGGTACACGGTCAAGGCATCGTTTCCGCGATGGCAGACACGAGCGCCAAGTTCATGCGAACGGGCGGTAACGTTCGTCCGCAAGGTTCGACCGCGACGGTTCTCACCGACTTCCGCACCGACTTCTACTTCAACTACGACGCGCAAGGACAACCGAACGGTCAATGGCAAGATCAGTTCTTCTGTCACGCGCTGATGTTCCAGCCGGACTTCGACTTCCAAAACTACGGAATTCCGACCCCCTGGGCAACCCCTGGCGTCTAACGGAGATGAAGAGCATGAAGAAGTGGACCATTCTCTTGTCGGGCGTAGTAGCGGTGAGCGGTGCTCTGGTCGGTTGCTCCGGCGGTGACCCTGCCCCTGTCGTAGGTGACAACGAAGCGGCTAAGCAAGTTGTTGGCGATACCGCCAACAACGCTGCAATGGCAGAGCGAGCAAAGCAGAAGGAGGCCACGATGGGCCAAGTTTCGGCAGCACCGCAAAACAACAACAGCCTTCGCGGCCAATAGTCCGAAGTCGAAAGCTGACACAAGAAAGAGGCTCGATTCCAATTCGGAATCGAGCCTCTTTCGCTTTCTGTTCTTCGAAAAATTAGCCCTTGGTGAGGATCATCTTGCCGGAGGCCTGAGGGTTGGAAGGCATCGTGAATTCGACCTTATTGCCCTTCAGAGTTCCCTTCTGCTCTTGCTTGCCCTCGGATCCCTTGAGCGTGAGGGTTCCGCCAGAGAACTTCCAGGTTCCCTTCCCGTCCTTCGGAGCGGGTCGGCCTGGCATTTGAGGCACGCCTGAATACTTGACGGTATAGGTGCCATCCTTTGCGAACACAAAGTTCATGGCCATCTTCTTCAGCCCGTCCATTTGGGCCTTGATCATGGTTTTGACTTGAGCTTGCTGCTCCTTTGGCACTGAAGCCATGATCTTTGCCTCGTCGAGTTTCATCTCGACCTTGCCCGTCCATTTCCCGACGATTTTAGAGTCTTGGGCGAACGCCGGGATTGCGATGGCGCAGAGGCTGGTCGCCAGCGCGATTCGGGTTACGACTTTCATGTCAAAGCTATTATCGGCGACCAGAGACCGAAAGTTTCACGATCAGATAAAAAAGGTAGCAAGACCTACCGACGGGTGTACACCGTGGTGACCGTCATCGCCCCAGTTTTGACCACGCTCCCCAAGGAAGCCGTTTTGGTGTTGATGGTCAGCCGCTGAGAGTCGGATTTGTATCCGGTGAGGGTCAATTCTGATCCCTTAAGGGTCCATTTGCCCGTATTCACGGGCGTCATTCCCTTGGGGGCATTCTTGATCATCGCGCTGAACGAACCATCTTTGGTCAAGGTGAGAATGACGAGGATTTTCTTGGCTTCTTGAATACGGGTCCGAAGCGTCGCAATCATTCTGTCGTCCAGCTTTTCTCCCGCCTTCTCTCGAATGGCTTGCTCGTCGACGCTCACATTGATCCGTCCGTACCACTTGCCGGTGACGTCGACCGTTTGGGCAAAGGCGGCCTGCGCGAATGCCAACGACACAAGGACGAGACCCGTGCGTTTCAGAGTTTGCTTGGTGGACGAGGCGCCGTAGATTGCCATAACCTCAGTTATAACGAATGCGCCGGGATCAGAGTTTCGTAGACGTGAGAGGATCATGCTGAATGTCGAGTCCTATTTGAGCGAACGGGAGAAGCCGCAAGCTCGCCCCATCATGTCTCAGCAATGGACGCATTTGACCTTTGCCCACGTTCGGATCGATCCTGAAATTGTTCAAGCCCTTCTGCCACCTGGTCTAGAGGTCGATACGTGGGAGGGTGAAACCTTTCTTGGATTTGTGCCCTTCGTGATGCGTGGAGTGAGACCCTCTCCGTTTCCCCGAGCCCTTTCCTATCCCAACTTCTTTGAAACCAACATTCGCACGTACGTCCACCACAAGGGTCGACCTGGGGTTTGGTTTTTTAGTCTGGACGCCTCAGATTTGTTAGGCTGCAAAGTGGCTCGGTCTAGATTTGCTCTGCCCTACTTTCACGCGAATATGACCGCCAACCTCGGACCAAGCGAGTGGACCTACGAGGGACGATTGACGGGCGCCAAAATGCCCGCCGTCTGGGATCGGCTCGATGCGGAAAGGGGGGAAGGGCGCTACACCGTGAAGTGCGATCTGCGGCACTTTGGTGAAGAGACGCATGCCAACCCGGGCACCCTCGAGTTCTTTCTTGCCGAGCGGTACACCCTGTTTTCTTGCGATCGGTACGGCAAGCTCTATTCGGGCAGAGTTTGGCACGAGCCGTACAAGGTGCGAATGGCAACCGATCCTAAAGAGGCAATCGTGGCGGATACCCCGACCCTTCTTTCATCCATGGCTCCAAAAACGTTCCGAGACGCGCTTTCGACGTCCAAATGGGATCACGGAATGGTTTGCGAAGGGGTTGACGTGAGCGTTTGGCCCATTCGAGCCGTTTAGGCTCCCTTTTTCACAGCCTTGGCGGGTCCTCGGCGAAACACGAATTTCGTCGCCGGAAGGTCTTTTTCGTTCGGAAGGTTGACCACGAATCGAGACGGGTCCGCCAGGAAGCCTTGTAAGAACCGCTGAGCGGGCTTCCCGTTCTCTTCCAAAACTTTGAGCGTGATGACTTTTCCGAGTCGGCTCCACCTGCCCTTAGATAGTCGTGGCTTCTCGCTGTAACAAGACGCCGTCATCTCGAGATCTCCGTTCGGTTTGAGAACAAGATCCAGCTTGACCTGCTTTAAGAACGCTTTACTGAGCGCCAAATTTTGGGCGTCGCCAATAGAGACCGTTCCCTTCACTTGGCTAGGGCCAAGCTCCAGACGTCCGAGCCATTTGCCAACGACAGGAACGGTGTCTAGATCGGCATTCTTTTGTTCGGGGGTGGTTGCCGATTCCGGTTTGGTTTGGAGTGGGGTCACCGACTTCTGAGCGGGTGCAAGAGAGCAGGTAAAGACGAACATTCCAAGCAGAAGAGGAACGTTGGTTCGTAAGCGGAATCTGCTCATTCCATTATTGTAACGATGGGAAGACTGGTTGGTGCCCGTTGATCGCCAAACCTGATTCCAGTTCGTCGTACAATCTGCTTCGATGCTTGATCGCGGCACCGTCTTCTCCTGCTCGCGCCCTTTTCGGGTCGCTCCGGCTTTGTTAACGCTCGGCGCGCTGAGTTTGTTGGTGGTAGGTGGGTGCGGCAGCGGATTTTCGAAGCGCTCTGGAGCAGGCGAAGAAGGGTCCTCGATTCTGCGCGTCGCGATGGCGACCAACCCAACCTCGCTCGATCCGGCGGTTGTGCAAGATACGGAGACTTCCGATCTGCTCGGGAACGTTTTCGAGGGTCTCGTTTCCTACAGCGAGGACAACCGAGTTTTTGGTCGCCTTGCCGAAAACTGGGGCGTTTCTGAAGACGGACGGGTCTACACCTTCAGGCTCAGGTCGGCTTGGTTCTCGGATGGCACCAAGGTGACCGCCAAGCACGTCAAGGAATCTTTCGAACGGGCCCTTTCGGCGACGATCGCCTCTCCGGTCGCGGGAACGTACTTGGACGACATTGTCGGAGCGGAGGAGATCTTAAGCGGTTCCGCAACAACGCTCAGCGGGATCAAGATCAAAAACGATACGACGCTGGAGATCACGATCAAGGAACCCAAGCCCTATTTCTTGGGCAAGCTCACTTACCTATGCGCCTCGGTGGTCAACACGGATGTAGCGAAAGGGGAGCCGATCACCGATATCAAGCAAGCCATCGGCACCGGACCCTTTGTCTTAAGCGAGTATCGGAACATGCAGTCGGTGGGTCTGAAGGCGAATGAAAGGTTCTGGGAAGGAAAGCCGACTCTGACCGCGATTGAGCGACCCGTGATCATGGACGCCGCAACCAGGTTGAACAAGTTCCGCAGCGGCAACTTGGACATGGTCACTGTGGAAAAGCAAGACATTCCCGCCGTGATGGGCGACCCGGAGTTGAAAGAACTCGTGCTTCCCATTCCACGCCCGGCCATTTTCTACATTCTTTTGAACGGTAAGCGGTACGCGCCCTTCAAAGATCGCCGCGTCCGCCGAGCGTTCATGATGGCGATCGACCGGGATCGGATAGCGGGAGAGATCTTGAAAGGACAAACCGCGGCTCGGGCGTGGGTTCCCGAAACCATTCTCCCTGGGGATTTGAAAGTATTGGCGTTCAACCCCGAGGCCGCCAAAAAAGAACTTGCCAGCGCCGGATTCAATCCAGCCACCATGCCGCCGCTTCCTTTGGCGGTTCGGGCCGATAACGTGGATGCGAAGATCATCGCCGAATCGCTCGCGGCTGATCTTAAAAAGAATCTGGGCGTGAAGGTTCAACCGCAAACCTTGGACTGGGGAACGATGCTCAAGCTGCGCAACGAGGGCAAGCTCCCGTCCGCGTTTCTTTCCTGGTACGCCGACTATGTGGATCCGCAAAACTTCTTGAGTTTGTTGCTGAGGTCAGACGCGAAGTTGAACTTTGACGGGTGGTCGAACGCGGAGTTTGATCGCCTCACCGCCGCGGCTGATTCTGAGAAAGACCCCGCGAAGCGAAACGCTCTTTATCTTCAGGCCGAGCAGATTGTGCTGGACGAAGTGCCCCGCATTCCGCTTTACTTTGGCATGGACTACACGTTGGTGTCCAAGAAGGTGAAAGGGGTGCGAAGAAATCTTTTGGGGACCTTGCCGCATTCCAAGACCACGGTCGAGGCTGCGAAGTGAGTGAACATTCAGGTCCGGAAGTCTTTGGCCGCGAGCCCTACGAAGTTGGCACTCGCATCGCGGTTTATCCGGGCACTTTCGATCCTCCCACGCTGGGGCACCTTGACATCATCGAGCGAGCGGCTCACTTGTTCGATGAGTTGATCGTTGCGGTTGGCGTGAACAGTTCGAAGTCGCCATTGCTCAACGTGGACCAGCGTCTCGAAGCTCTTTCTGACCTGACGGCGAAGTATCCGAACGTCCAGGTTGCGACCTTTAAGGGGTTGCTCGCGGACTACTGCCGATCGGTGGGGGCGCACAGCATTGTCCGTGGACTCCGGGCCGTCGCCGACTTCGAGTATGAGTTTCAGATTGCGATGGCGAACCGTAAGCTCAATCCGGATGTCGATTCTGTGTTTCTCATGACCAGTTGGGAGTACAGCTTCCTGAGCTCGTCGGTTGTTAGAGAGGTCGCCACGCTGGGCGGCGATATCTCTTCGATGGTGCCCCCGAGCGTCGCCACCCTTCTTGAAGCGGTTGTTTCGGACCGGAACGCGCGATCCTAACTGGAAAGCCGGACCCGGTAATCTTTGGGTTCGATGGCTGAACTGCTTCACACCGCCGTTTTCGGCTTGCCCGCTCCGCGAGTCGGCAAGGTTCGAGAGATGTACGATCTCGGCTCGGAAGTGCTGATGGTCGCCACCGACCGCATTTCCGCGTTTGACGCGGTGATGGCGAACGGCATTCCCGACAAAGGGGTCGTGCTCACTCAGATGAGCGTTTTCTGGTTCGACCTGCTGACTGACATCTGCCCAAACCACATGATCTCGGTGGACTTCGACGAGATTCAAGGTCGATGCAAGCAAGCGCAACCCGAACTGAAGGGTCGGGCAATGATCTGCAAGAAAGCGAAGACCATTCCGGTGGAGTGCGTGGCGCGAGGCTACATCACGGGATCGCTGTTCAAAGAGTACAAAGCCGCTGGGCTCGATGCCACGGGTGGATCGCTCCACGGGCACGATTTCGCTCCCACTCTAGTCGACTGCTCCCAACTTCCCGAACCGATTTTCACCCCCGCTACAAAGGCGGAGACGGGGCACGATGAGAACATCGGATTCGACCACGTGGTCGATACGGTGGGTAAAGAGACCGCCGAACTGCTTCGCGACTGGACGCTGAAGTTGTACGCAAAGGCCTCCGCTCACGCCGCCGAGCGGGGCATTTTGCTCGCGGACACCAAATTTGAGTTCGGCGAGACCGAGGATGGCATCATCTTGATCGACGAGGTGTTGACCCCCGACTCGTCCCGATACTGGCCCGCCGATCAGTACACGCCCGGGGTCGCTCAGCCCAGCTTCGACAAGCAATTCGTGCGCAACTATCTGGAGACCACAGATTGGGATAAGACCCCTCCTGGTCCAACCTTGCCCGCCGAGATCGTGGCGAAGACGCGAGAGAAGTATTTCGAGGCGTATCGGCGTATTACCGGAAAGGATCTGGTTCTCTAGTCGGTTCCTTTCGCGCCCATGGTTCTGCTCTACAACACGCTCCTCTTTCTGCTGTCGCCTCTTTGGGTGGGGTGGATGCTTTGGAGAACTTCCAAGCGCAAAGAAAAGCCCGATTGGAATCAGCGGCTGGGTGCGTACCCGCACGTGCCGGGTAAGAAGAAGGGGACCAAGCGGGTTTGGATTCAAGCCGTGAGCGTCGGTGAGGTCATTGCCGCCCTTCCAGTTTTGCGCGAGCTTCGCAAACGGTCTCCGCAGACAGAGATCGTCTTGAGCGTGACCACGTCCACCGGACATGCGACCGCCATCGAGCGAGCGAGCGGCCTCTACGATCACCTGATCTACTTCCCTATCGACATGCCCCGGTTTGCGTTGTACGCAATGCTCAAGATTCGCCCCAACGTGTTGGCGATGATGGAGACCGAGTTTTGGTTCAACGTGCTCTACAACGCCAAGCACTTCGACGCCAAGATTCTGCTTTTGAACGGTCGAGTGAGCGATCGCAGCTACTCGCGAATGGGTTACGTGAAGCCGTTCTACCGATCTTTGGTGAAGTTCTTCGATCGAGCGTTGGTTCAGACCGAGATGGACGCCGAGCGTCTGAAATCTCTAGGAGCTTCGAATGTGGAGGTTTTCGGAAACACCAAGTTCGATGAGGCGGGCACTGAAGACGATGAAGTGATTGCTCGACTCAAGAACGAGCTACCGCTCGACGGTCGCCCGGTGGTGGTGGTTGGATCGACCCGTTCGGCGGATGAAGAGTGGCTGACGGTTCAGGCACTCGCCGAGGTTGCGAAGTCGGTGCCGATTCAAGTGATTCACGCGCCGCGACACTTGGAATCGACCGAAGGGCTGGTTGAGCAGGCGGCGAAAGCGTTTGGTGCTGACAAAGTTGGAAAACGCTCCTCGGCTACTTCGACCGTCCCGCTCGATTACATGATCCTGGATACCTTTGGCGAACTGAGTTCGGCGTATCGGCTCGGGACCGTCGCCATCATTGGCGGAGGCTTCTCTAAGATGGGCGGTCAGAACCTGATTCAGGCGCTGGCGGCAGGGCTACCCGTTCTTCACGGAAAGTACATGCACAACTTCCGCGACGTCACCGATCTTGCCGACAAAGCCGGAGCAGCATTTCGCGTAGAGTTGCCCTCTGGAGATGTCTCAAAGCGGAGTGCTCAAGACGTTCACGCTCTTGCGAGTGAGGTGTTGCGGTTGATGAACGACGAGCCCACTCTTGCGAAGGCGAGCGCGGCGGGTCGAAAGTTGGTCGCGGTGAATCAAGGCGCCGGGGCTCGGTACGCACAGGCGATTGTCGATGCTCTGGGCTGAGAGTTCAGTACGGGGCGATTCGCTCCTCAAATTCCATATCGTTGAAGTCACAGAGTTCCTTGACGTCTTGCAACCCATCCTCAGCGACGTTGGCGGCGTAGAGTTTTCCGCCCTCCGCCCAAACAAGGCGATCAACGTCGAGGTCCGCCCACTCCCAATTTGGGCACTCAATGAGTTGACCCTCTTCTGGACCGATCAGTCGATGTTCTTCCCAAAACCATTTCCGACCTTGCCAGTTGTCTCCGCGGCCTTTAACAGTTTTTCTGAGAACCCACCCATGCCCTACGTTCTTCTCAAATACATCGCCTGAGCTTTCGAGCGAGATCCACTCCCAGCCGTCACGGTAGAGTCGATAGTAGTAGACATCCTTTTCCCCCGTACCAAAGCGCAGCGGCGGCTCGAAAGTGTTGTCTCGCTTCACGAGATTCGTGTCGCGGGCGACCTCGTGTATGGACACGTTGTTCCACCAATAAGAGTTTTCGTTCGTCCAGAGACCACCTCCGCCGTAGGTGTCTCCGCCCGGAAAGAATGCGATCGCTTTGAGATAAGGGGCCTTGGAGATGGCAGTCCAAGATGGTGCGGACTCGAACCCATACTTCCCGTTAAACGCGAAATAGATCATGTACTTCCCGTCGAATGAGAGATCACTTCGCCAGTCAAAAATCCGACCTTTCAGCCATTGCCCTAAAGTAAACGTGTCGTTGCTGCGGTCCCAGAGAATAGTGGCGACACGCTCGGCAGGACCTCGGCGGATAACGACACCAACTCGGGCCTGGAGAGCGAGCAGAACATGAAGCCTTGCCGGAAATCGGGACATGCGCAGAACCTCATTATCGACCAAGTTGGTTTCGGACGAATCTGAACAAGGATTTGGCGATTCCAATTCTCCGTGAACGATCACCATAATGATCTCATGTCGGCACGAGTGGGAATCATCATGGGCAGCATCTCTGATTGGGAGACCATGGCTCCAGCGGCGGAGATTCTTACTCAATTCGGGGTCGACCACGAAGTCAAGGTAGTGAGCGCGCACCGAACTCCGCAGGCGATGGTGGAATACGCTGAGACCGCCCGCGACCGAGGTCTGCAAGTGGTCATCGCTGGAGCGGGCGGCGCGGCTCACCTGCCAGGGATGGTCGCCTCCATGATGACCCTGCCCGTCATCGGTGTGCCCGTGGCGACAAGAAATCTAGGTGGTCAAGACTCGCTTCTCTCGATCGTGCAGATGCCAGGCGGAATTCCGGTTGCAACCGTTGCCATCGGGCAAGGACTCAATGCGGGTCTGCTCGCCCTGCGAATCCTTGGAACATCCGATTCGTCCATTGCCAATCAACTTGCCGAATACCGGAAAGGACTCGAGGCCAAGGTTGAAGAGATGAACCGTGAGCTTGACTCCAAGCGGTCCTCCTCTTAGGCTAAGCGAAGTGACCTCACTTCTCGTTTCGACCCTCCTTCTTGTTGGCGTGCCCCAAACGCCGCTTTCCTCTTTCACCCCCGCCACCGGCAAGGCGGGGTACGTAGGTCGTTTTACGAGCGAGCCTCAACCCCGGTGCGCTTGGCCGCTCAGCACGATCGTTCTGCAGGGTGTGTTTGACGATCTGGAAGTGGAGTTCGAAGCCGAGACCGCAAACGACCGTTGGCAGATTGAAGTGGATGGGACGGTATCGGGAGTTGTGAAGCTCGTACAAGGTCGCAAGCGCTACTCGATCGTTCGGTCCCCGTCCAAGAAGGTTCGAACGGTGCGTTTGGTGCGCCGAACCGAGGCGATGAGCAAACCAACGCGGTTTATCGCGATTTACGCCAATAAAGGAGCGAGATTCCAATCTCCCAAACTGGGGTCCAAGCGCCTGCTGGTCGTGGGAGATTCCATCAGCGCCGGGTTTGGGGTCGACGGCAAGAATCAGAACGAGGCTTATTCGTTTGAAACGGCGAATGCTTACATGACCTACGGCGCCATTGCGAGTCGAAAGCTCGGGTTGGAGTGCACCGATATCGCGTGGTCGGGCAAGAAAATGTGGCCCGATAACACGATCCCGGAGATCTTTGACTTCATTCTGCCGGAGGACCGATCGACGCAACTTAAGCCTGGGCAAGAGAAGCCCTTCGATGCGATTGTCATCAACCTCGGCACCAATGATTTCGGCAAGACCAACCCGGAAGAAGCTGGCTGGAAAGCGGGCTACACCGCCTTTTACAAAAAGGTTCGAAAGGTCAACCCCTCCGCGCACATCTACTTTGCGGTGGGGTCGATGATGAGCGACAACTGGCCGCCTCAGAACAAGGCGCTTTCCACCATTCGACGGTATATCGCTTCGATGATCGACGCGAATGCGAGCGACAAAAAGCTTCACTACCTGGAATTCGAAACCCAAAACGTTGAACGCGACGGATCGGGTTCAGCGTGGCACCCCAACCAAACCACCCAGAAAAACATGGCGGATCGGCTTGTTACGGCACTGAAACGTGATCTGCGTCTGTAAGGTCAATTGCCCGTCCGTGTCAAAATGATTTCGCAGCGGTGATTTGTCAAGCGCGGATCGCCCTTTTGGAGAACAACCTTGGCTATCGATACCAGTGATTTTCGAAACGGTCTGAACTTCTACATGGACGGAGAGGTCTGGACGATCATCGAGTTCCAACACGTCAAACCGGGCAAGGGTGGCGCCTTTGTTCGCACCCGACTCCGCAAAGTCCGCACCGGACAAACCTTGGAAAAGACCTTCCGATCCGGTGAAAAGGTCGACCCTGCTTTTGTGGAGAAGCTGAAGATGCAGTTCCTGTACAAGCAGAACTCGGAAGCGATCCTGATGGACCTCGACACCTACGAGCAGATTCCGGTGGAAATGTCATCGCTGGGCGATCAAGGTCAGTACCTTAAAGAAGATATGGAAATCGTTTGCCTACAAGCGAACAACGAAGTGTTAGGATATGAAGTACCTAACTTTGTTGAGCTTGAGGTGACCCAAACGGATCCCGGCGAGCGAGGCAACACGGTAAGTGGCGGCGCAACGAAGCCCGCGACCCTTGAAACGGGTGCGGTAATCCAAGTGCCTTTCCACATCAATATCGGCGATATTGTTAAGGTAGACACCCGAACGGATGCCTACCTTGAAAGAGTCAAGAAATAATCTTCTATGATCAAGCGCGCGTTTAAGGACGAAAACGGGTCTTCCGACCTTCTTGGAGATTTGGGTTCAACCATCGCGCGTTATGCGATGATCGGCGGGGCAATCGTGTTTATCGGTTCCCTCGCCTTTCTGTTTATTCTCATCAACCGAGCCGCCGCCGATCCTCAGGTAGCCGCCACCCTCATCGGCAACATGGAGAAGGCCAAACAAGTTGGCATTCTGGGTGCGGTATTGATGGTTATTGGAGCCGCCTTTACCTTCTGGGAAGAGGAGATCATGGTGGCGACGAACATCATCCTCGGAATCGGTCTCTACCTGGCTCCGAGTTGGATCCCTCTTGCGATCAACGGGACCGGGGCGGGTTCACCCGCTTTCAATACGGGTGTCAGCGGAGTTTCATCCATTGGAATCTCCACCCTCATCCTGGGGCTCCTGATTCTCGTGGGCGACATCACCATTCGGGTGAAGAACCGCGCGACCCAAGGCACCAAAGCCGATCAGCTCAAGTACGGAAAAGGGATCAAGCAGGAGACTGACAAGCAGAACGTCTTCATGGGCAAATGCTGGCAACTGCCCTACTGTCGAAAGTTTGTTCGCGAGCGCTGCCCGATCTTCCACGCCAAGCGAACCTGCTGGAAGGAACTGGTGGGTTGCATGTGCGAGGAATCGGTCATTCGAAACGCGATGGAGAACAAGGTGGTTTCGAAAGACGCCTTGCTTTCGGGGGCCGCGATCCCGAGAAACAACAAAATCAGCAACTCCGCTAAAAAGGAGCGGTGCTACAACTGCGTGATCTACAACGAGCACCAAAAGCACAAGTATCGACTCTCTTTGCCTTTGCTGATGCTCTCTTCGGTCGGGCTCTACATCATCATTCGTGAGCCTGCGGCTAACGCGATCAACCGAATGATCGGATCGGCAAGCAGCACCATGAATACCGCTACGGGCGGAGCCATTAAGGATGTCACCACGGGTGAGTGGTTCACCCAGTTCTTGGTTCTCACCATTGTGGTGGTGGCTGCGACTTATGCCCTCAAGGTGCTTGAGTTTGCCATCTTCCGCCTGAAGGTCTAAATGTCAAGAACCGTCGGCATTATCACCATCGACGGGTCGCACGGCGAAGCGGGAGGAGCCATTGTAAGGGCCGCTCTTGTTATGGCGGCAATGACCCAGCAAGCGGTTCGCATTGAAGGCGTTCGGGCAGGCACCAAGTTCCCAGGCTTGGATGCGGAAGACCTAACCATCGCGAAAACCCTTGCGCGCAGTGTCGATGCCGACGTTACGGGTGCCCAGATAGGCTCGCAGTCGTTACTCTTCGCACCAAAATGTCTCCCCAAGAAACTCGAGGGTTCGTTCGTCAGCGACCGTAACGACAACGGTCGAGGCGCGAACGCACTCATCGTCCTATCGACGCTGCTTCCCGTCCTGGCTCGATCCGGGGCGTATTCGCAGATCAATATCGAAGGTGAAACTTACGGCCGGGCGAGCCTCAGCTTCGACTACTTTGAGAACGTCATCCTTGGCGTCACCAGGGCGATGAACGTGTACGCCGAAGTAGAGCTGAAGCAAAGTTCTTTCTCACGCGATGAAGCCGGACTGGTTTCGATGGCGGTGGAACCTTGCTCATTCCAAGGTTTGACATGGACCGAGCGGGGGCGCCCAACCGGATTACACGCAGTTGTTGCACTCTGCCGATTGGAGCACAGCATCGGTGAGCGGGCAAGGAATCACCTCACCCGGCTTGCGCAGTCTGCCCATTTACCCATCGAGATCGACGTGGTGGATGTTCCGGGCCACGGAACAGGAATGTACGCGACGGTTTGGACGAAGTACGAGGGCAACAAGTCTGGAACGGGCAGAAAAGGTGGGCTCGCAGGATTCGGAGCGATCGGAGCCAAGGGGGTTCGGGTGGAATCCATCGTTCAACAGGCTTTTGATGCCACCTTTGACTGGATGACCGGAGACGCCACCCTCGATCCGTTCAGCGCGGAGACGGTGCTCTTCTTGGCGTGCTTCTCGGATAACTTCTCGGAGTTCAAAATTTCCGAGATCACTCCGAGACTCCTGAGCATTGTCTGGGTGATGAAACAGTTTCTCCCGGTTCGCATCGTGGTCCGAGGTTCAGAAGGCGGTCCGGGCACCATCTCCGTTGGTCGGGGATAACCCCGCGTCAACCAATCTGAAGCGTTCGAGCGATACCTGCAGGAAGGTTCGTTCGTCCATCCTGGTAAGTCACGTGTCCAGGTAAGTTACGGGGTAGCGAGAATCGCTGAGAATCATGAGAAAGCTAGGGATGGTGTTGGTATTGGGTGCGGGAGTCGTCGCCCTATCGTCGGCGGATCGGTTGTTCAACGTTCCCACCGCGCGCAAGCTTACAGAAGGCTCGATTCGGTTTGAGTACGCCCAAGGGCTCCGAGCCGAGCGGACCACTGATCGATTCATTGGAATCGGCATGAACCGTTTGCTGGAGGCTGAGGTTCGAACCTGGCAGCGCCCCGGTTTCGACGAACGCATCACCACCGACCTCAATTTCAACATCATCTCGCCGATTGCAGGCGTTATCCCCGGTTTTGCCGTGGGTGTGCTCGACGCACTCGACGAGACGCCAGACGGTCGGCGATCCTTCATCACTTCCACCTATCGCCTGCCTTTTGAGCTGATCAGTGGCACGAAGAATCTCGATCTCACCGTCGGTATTCAAGCGGGGCGAAAGGATGGATTCTTTGGTGGTTTCGTGGCTCCGTTTACCGACATGTTCTCGCTGATGGCGGAGCACAACGGCTACCGAATTACGGCGGGCGTTGAGTTTCGACCGATCAAGCCGCTCGCGTTTCGGCTGCTGGTGCAAGAAGAGCGCGCCCTGGCGACCGTCCAATTCAGTAGCCGATTCTAGGCTTCTGACCGAACGATGTTCAGCCCGTTCTCTTGGCAGAGGCGGGCTATTTCATTGCCCATGTGGTTCGTAAACTCCTCGCGGGCTTTCTTGTCGCCACCCTCTTCGGAAAGGAATTGCTCGTAGGTGAACCCTTTGCCAAAGGCGACCTTAGTGCGCCCCTTCCCGAGTTTCTTCTGACCCTTTGGCAGAAGCACGTGCGTTCCAATGATCGCGACCGGAATCACGATCGCCTTAGACCGTTTCGCGAGCATCGCAACGCCTCGGTTCATCGGCAGGAGGGTTTTGCCATCTCCACGGGTCCCTTCCGGGAAGATGAGCACCGCTTCCCCTTCGTCCAGTAACTGCAAGGAAAGCCGGATCGACTCGGAGTCGGTCTCCCCTCTTCGCACCGGGAAGGCTCCCAGACTGGTGATGAGGGTGCCGAAAATGCCCTTGAACAGGTCGTCCTTCGCCATGAATCGCAGGCGACGGGTGCTCCCTGCGGCAACTGCCGGGGGATCAAGATGGCTAAGGTGAATGGGGGCGAAGATGATCGGTCCCTTTTTGGGGATGTGCTCTCGTCCCACGGCAGAAAATCCGCCCCGGACATTGTAGAACTGGGTGACCACCCAACGGCAGAATGCATACCAGGTTGGGTGTTTGCCTTTCATAACCTTATGTGCGAGTAAAGATACCTAGCCGCCCGAGTTCTTCGAGCGGAGAAGTTGCTTCAGCACGTCGTAGGTGAGGTCGTCGAGCATGACGGTTCGCACGTAGTAAGCCAGCTTGTCGTCCGTACCGAGCTTATCCCAGCCCATTTTGGGATCGAAGAGACGAGGATCGAAGCTGCCCACCGCCGCCTTTACTTGACCTTCGTTCCAAGATGATTTGCAGAAGGTCACCAGATTGGCGACGATCTCATCAAGCGCAATCGCGCGTCGAACGCCAAGCGCGTTCGTGACCTTCGCGATCTTGGTTTGAAACTCCCCCGGTGGAATCCGCTCTTCCTTAATGGCCTTCTTGAGAGCCTCTTCCACTTCCTTCTCGACCTTGGCTAGCTCCTCAGCGTCTTTCTGAATGATCTCCTGCCGTTTCTGGCGACCCTTTTCGATCGCAGGAAGAAGGGCTTCTAACTGTTTTTTATCAAGAGCGATCGGGAGAATCTTCGTGAGAATTTCCAGTTGGGCAATTTTCTTGAGCGTTTCAGTCTGACGAGTGATTTCCGGGGTCGGTCGGACCTGCGCAAGAGCGACGGGGGAAGTGACGGCGAGGGTAACAAACAGGCTCCCCATCAGCATCCATTTGAAACGTAGCGCCTGACGATGATTGATCTTCATAGTTCTCTTTTCCCACTCTCTGCGATGCGGGCCTAACCGGGAATGTTCCCGGCGTGACAGCTTGGCTTTGATCCGGTACCCTATTTGGACGCATGATCCTCGTCTTCGGTACCGTCTGCGTAGACCGCATACGGCGCATCGAAAAGCTCCCGCGTCCCGGGGGTTATGCTGAGGTTACCGAACAACGTGAAATTTTGGGAGGGGAGGCAGCGAATACCGCATGCCATCTCACCATGTGGCGCGACGATGTTGTGCTCGCGGGGAACTCGCTTGGGTCTGGTTTTGAGGGCGAAAGACTTCGGCTGTTGGTGCTAGAAAAGGGTCTCAGCGATCAGTACCTGGCTCGATTGGGCTCGACTCCCGTTTGCGATGTTTACGTCTCGGCAGACGGAGACCGCACAATGTTCGGGAGCGGCTTTTCCACCATGTCCCCCGCAACGGACCTTTCCATGCTGCCCTGGAAAGTCGGTGGGTGGTTTACCGCCGAACCGAACATGTCAGAGATTGCACGACAGGCGGTCCGTGGAGCGCACGCGCACGGGATGAAGCTGTATCTGATGGACTTCTTCCGTGAGAACGAATTTCTGCCTCCGGGTTCGATCTGCCAGTACTCCACCGACTGGGTTGGCACTCGGCGAAGCAACGATCTGAACATGACCTGGGTCTCTGACTGGAGCCGCAAGCATCAGGTGTTCACGATTCTCACCGACGGCGGCGACGGACTGTTTGTGTCATTGCCCTCGGGCGAAGCAACCTTTTTGCCGACGATCCCAGCACCCGCCGTGGTTGACTCGACGGGAACGGGCGACGCGTTTCGAGCGGGTGTCCTGCACGGGCTTGAACGAGGCCGAACCCTTGGAGAGTCGCTTTTGATCGGCTCGGCGGCCGGTAGCCTGAGCGTCGGTCACATCGGCGCGACCGAGGGGATTCCGACCATGTCCGAAGTGCAGGCTCATATCAACGCCCACCCCGCCTTGGCAGAACAGTATCGCCGCATTACGGCCTGCGTTTAGCCTCTTTCCTTGGCAGACCGTTCATAAGCATCCGCACGGTACGCTTCGTCGTAGAAACGAGGTCCCATGCCCAAAAAGGCGCTTCCCGATACGGTTACCCAAAAACTGGAGCAACTCCCTGCTCAGCCCGGGTGCTACATCCACAAAGGGGAAAAGGGAGAGGTCCTTTACGTTGGGAAGGCGATCAATCTTCGCAACCGCGTTCGTAGCTACTTCCAGCCGTCTGCGAAGCACGGACTTAGAATCAGCCGTTTGGTGCAAAAGGTTCGAGACCTTGAATGGATCGTGGTCGACTCCGAAATCGAAGCGCTTGTTCTTGAATGTAATCTGATCAAAGAGCACCGTCCGCCGTATAACGTTCGGCTGCGAGACGACAAGAGCTACCCGTACATCACGATCACCAACGAAAAGTTTCCGAGGGTGCTCTTTACGCGCCGTCCCAAGAAGGATGGCGGCAAATATTACGGTCCCTACACCAGTGCGTTCTCTGTACGAGACACCTTGCAGATCTTGCACAAGGTGTTCCCTCTGATCCCGTGCGGCAAGAGTTGGTCCGGGAGAGAGGAACAACGCCCCTGCCTGTACTTCCACCTTGGACAATGCCTTGCCCCTTGCGCCGGGTTGGCAAAAGCGAAGGAATACGCCGAGGTTGTGGATAAGGTGGACCGATTCCTGAAGGGCAAGGAAGACGGCCTGGTGGAAGAGATTCGTTCGGAGATGGCCGAGGCGGCGGAGAATCTTGAATTCGAACGAGCCGCGAAACTTCGAGACCGTCTCCAGGCGTTGGATCACATCCTTCAAAAGCAGAAGGTGCTTTCCGATAGCGAGGCGGATCAGGACGTGATCGCGGTGGTCAAAGACGAACGTGGCGCCGCGATTCAGATGCTCTACATTCGCAACGGCAAGCTGATCGGGCAAAGACAGTTCATCTTGGACGGGTCGGCCGATTCTGCCCCGGGGGAGGCGGTTCAGGAGTTTGTGAAGCAGTACTACGCCGAAGCTCCCGAAGTCCCACGCGAGATCCTGTTGCCCGTGGAGATAGAAGAGCGCAACATCGTTCAAAGCTGGCTGCGACAGAAGCGAGGGGCGGCGGTGAACGTAGAGGTCCCTCAGGGCGGCGAGAAGCTTCGCTTGGTCGATATGGCGGCGAACAACGCGCAACTCGCTCTCGACGCTATGACCCAAGAGCTCGCTGCGAAAGAAAGTTGGGCGGCGGAAGCGATGGCTCAACTTCAAGAGGAGTTGGAACTCCCGAATCTGCCCATGCGCGTTGAGGGTTACGACATCTCGAACATCCAAGGGACGGCACCCGTGGGCTCCATGGTCGTCACCGAGAGCGGAGAGCCCGCAAAGGCCGAGTACAGGCGCTTCAAGATCAAGTTTTCTCCCGAAACCCCGAACGACTTTGCGATGATGAACGAGGTCATCCTACGGCGACTTCGGCGATATCTGGACGGGGATGAGAAGTTTGCCAAGCTGCCCGATCTGTTCATGATCGACGGCGGCAAGGGGCAATTGGGCGCGGCTCTGAAGGCTCGCGACCAGCTTGGCTTGACGGTTCCCATGGTGGGGCTGGCGAAGAAGCAGGAAATTCTGTTCGTTCCCATTGCGGAGTATCCCGAGGGTCGAGCCGATCTGCCGCCAAGCTATTCCTTCCGAGAAGTCGTGCTTCCTTTGAACTCACCGGGGCTGATTTTGCTCCGTAGACTTCGGGACGAAGCCCACCGATTCGCGTTGACCTTCCACCGAAAGATTCGCGACAAGCGGATGAACGGATCGTCGCTCGATGAGATTCCCGGAATCGGTCCTAGAAGACGTCGTATTCTTCTCCGAACCTTCGGGTCAGTGGAGTCGATTCGCCGGGCAACGGTGGATCAGATTGCGGCCGTGCCGACAATGACGCGTACGCTCGCCGAAAAAGTGCGTGAATACTTGGTTGAGACCTAACGACTAGAGGTTGAACTCGGTCTTACCTTCCACAATTCGCCCGTCGGGCAGAGCGAGGGCCCAGCCTTGCGGTGCTTCGGCGACAATGTGCACCGTGTTCCCTTTTCGTTCTGCTTTGAACTCAAGCAGGCTATCTCGGCCGGGGACCATGGGCATCACCACGCGAACTTTGTTCAGCTTGCCGAGGTCGGGGTTGACCTCAACTATGTTCGTGAAGGGTCTTCGCCGGAGGCCCGCGATCTTTTCAATCATCATCTGGACTGGGTACGCGCTCCAAGGATGACATTCGGATCGGGGATTGTTTTCCGTCTCTGCGCACGCCGTCATCCCCATGTTCAGCATCTGCTTCCAGGGACCAAATGCGTCAAAGAGCATTTCGCCCGACATTCGCTGCATCGCAAAGAAGCGCATGTAAAGGTCCACCTTTGGTGAGAACTCGTTCTCGATGGCAGCGCGTCTGAACAACTCGGCGCGAATATCTGCCGGAGCGATGGCAGCGGTTGCTGCGGCAACTTGAGCCTGTCCAGAGGTCCAATCTGGACGATCTGGGTGGTCGCGGAAGAGGCCCTGTTCAGAATCCCAAAATGTCTTAAATGCGGCCTCTTTCACGGCCCGTAGACGCTCGGACACGGTTTGGACGAGGTGCTGATGAGGAAGATAGGGTCCCAACTGACCATAGGCGTTCAGCGCGTTGATCAAGAGACAGGTATGGACACAGCTCGACCGATCTCCGGTAATCGCTTCAAACTCGCTTCGCCGTTCGGCATAAGGATGATCGACGAAGTCGAGATAGGGTTGCACCTCAAGAACGCCTCGTGAATTCAGGCGATCCATAAACCACATCACCACCGAATCCAGGGCTCGCTGCACGATGGGCAGCACGGAGGTATCTCCGGTCCGAGCAACGTAGTCGCGGACCATTCGGACGAACATGAGAGCATATGCGGGCGAGAACTGCTCTAGATCGGCTGGAAATCGGCTTTGGATCAGCCCCGAGGGCACGAGGCTATTCGCGAAATCGAGAATCGCGTTCTTATACAAGGACCCGTCGCCCGTAAGAACGTGCCAAGACTGGGCTTGAATGTGCGTGTCTCCCACGTACTGCATCCGCTCCCAATAGAGGTCGCTGATGAAGGAGTCTTGCGCGGAGAGTTGCAGGGTCCTCGCGGAGACCTTAAAAACGCCATTCCACGCGGCATCGTCGCATTGGAACGTCGTGAGGAACTCGGTGGGAAAGCCAACTCGACGTATCCCCACCGACCCAAATTCAACCGGTTCATCGGCGGTGAGAATTCGGAGTTCGATCCACCGAAAACTTCGTGGCAGAAGGGGCTCGTATCGGCGAGCGCCGAGCCCATCCAGCCGCACAACGTCCTCCACTCCCACCAGTTCCAGGTCCTCGGTCACAGAACGTTGATATCGCTTACCGGAAGCATCTTGGAGAGCCTCCGCGTACGCGAGCCGCACTTCTGCTCCCGAGCCTTTGAGGAAGTCGAGAGTTGGGAAACCGGTGACCAGTTCTCCTGCATCCAAGAGGAGACGCACGTCTCGACCGGGGTCCACCGAGTAAACGTTGCCTCTTGGACCTTGGGTGACGATCACGTCTTGACCATAGATGCGCCCCACCTTGAGTTCGGTGGGCTCGGAGATGCGTTGGAGCGGGGTTGTTCGGGGCGTCAAAAGCCACTTTTGGTGACTTTCCACGCCAATCGGGGCTCCTGCATCGATCACCCACGCTTCTGGCCACCCGTTATCGTCGAATCCAGGCAGTTGCCATCCCCAAGGGTGTTCGGAGCTTAAAAATGTTTCGGTGGATCCGGCAACGTAGTACTGCCACCCCAGTCGGGGGTCGTTGTCTTGATAGGCGTTTGGATAGTAGGAGCGAAGCGATCGAGCGCGCCAGCTAGAGCCTGAAGCAAGGAAATCGAACTCTTCCTGATCAGGTTGCAAGATGAAGCCGTGGCGATGGCTGATTCTTGCCATCGGGCGGAATTCGCCGTGGTTCCAGACAATGGCGGCGATTAGGTTCTGGCCGGGCACCAGATAAGGCGCGAGGTCGTAGGTTTCAAATCGCCAGTTTCGGAGGTCGCCATGGGCCGGACCGAAGCCGACAAATCGACCGTTGACGTAAAGCTTGTATCCGTTGTCCGCCGAGATGTGAACGGGGAGGTGATCGGGGACGGATTCGAGATCAAAATGTCGCCGGAAGATCGCAACCGAGTACCCAAACGGATCCACGCCTTCAACGGTTATCCATTTTGCGGGCCATTCTCGCCCAATTAGTCTTCCCGCTACCTCACCCATTTGCTTCGCGCTGAATTACAAGTATAAGTATTGGCTACCGAACTTGTACGTTCTACGTGATTTTCTAAAAGAGAGACGCCTGGATTTCACGCTGTGACTCAGCCACCGCCGACTGCGGCACGAGCGATTCATCCGCATCGATGTGGACCACTCCAACGCCAAGGTCTTCGAGCGCGGTGCCAATGAGGCGAGATCGGTGACAACCGTGAGGACGCTTGCATCCGCACATCAGGCAAATCACCCGGTCCGGGTGGTCGAGTGCTTTGATGAGAACAGTCAGACCTTTGCGAAAATCCGGATCGTTGAACAACGGATGAATGTCCACTGCCTCGGGGTCTTTGCAGAGTACAGGACTGTTTCGGACTCCCCCGAGGGTGTCACCCATGTAGACGTACTTCAGCCCCGTCGGCGGAACGATTCGCTGGAGTCGCTCTTTGCGAAAGTCTTCCCAATAAGAACTCTGGGGAACACTCCGAACATCGACAAGGTGGGTCACCCCAAAACGGCGCATGAGTTCGACGAAGCCGTCGAACCCACGATTCCCGTATCCCGCCGTGTAAACCTGCTTCCCGGTAGATTGCTCCACAGTCGTGACCTTACAGACGGTCGAAGCCGCTTGCGAGATGCAGCCCGTTACTTGATTCCGCTCATGACGATGCCCTTCACGAAGTAGCGTTGACCCGCAATGAACATCACCAACAGAGGAATCATGACCAGCACCGAACCCGCCATGAGGAGTTCCCACTGCTCCGCTCGCAACGAGCGGTAGGTGTTCAGTCCAAGTTCCAGCGTCTGCTTCTCGGGCGAGTTAAGGAAGACGAGGGGACCCTCAAAGTCCTTCCACGTGTAGATAAAGCTCAGGATTCCAACCGTCGCCAGCGCCGCACCACTGTTCGGCATGATGACCTTCCAGAAGATGATCCGGTGGTTGGCACCGTCCAGAATGGCGGCTTCGTCCAAGTCACGCGGAATGCTTCGGAAGAACTGCCTGAGCAAGAAGATGTTCCAAGCACTGCCAAGGAAGGCGGGGATGATAAACGGATAGAAGGTATCGACCCAGCCGAGTTTCGTGTAGAGCACGAAGGTTGGAACGCGGGTCACCGCCGCCGGGAGCATCATTGTGCTGAGGAGAAGCACAAAGAGCCGATCTCGACCCCGGAAGTCCACTCGTGCAAAACCGTACGCCACCAGTGAAGAGCTCAAGATCACACCCAACGTCGAAAGGGTTGCGATGGTGATCGTGTTCTTAGCGAAGGCGAAGAAGGGCGCGTTCGGGTTGGTGAGAACGATGTTGAAGTTGTTCCACTGGGCAACCTTTGGCAACGCCCAAACGGAGGATCCGGAGACCTCTGCGGGGGTCTTCAGCGCCATCACCATCATGATGTAGAGCGGGAGCATGAAGAGCACCGCTCCGATCATGAGGGTCGCCCACATTAAGAACCGTGCGGTTGCGGCACCGACCGCCGCCTGCCTTGCTGCGCGCTTGTACCTCTCTTCATCAGAGAGGATGGGCTTGATCGGCCCGGTTGTCCCAAGGGGAGTCGTTTCAGGCATTAGCGAGAGTCTCCTTCGTAGTAGACGAATCGTTGCATTGCAAATTGGAAGGCGGTGAAGATGAGGATGATCACGAAGAGGACCCATCCAAGCGCCGAGGCATAGCCCATTCGAACGTTCGCGAAAGCGTTGTTGTAAAGGTGCAGGGCATAGAACATCGTGGATCCGTTCGGTCCGCCCTGGGTCATGATGAACGCCTGCGTGAACGATTGGAACGTTCCAATGAAGCCCGTGACCGCAGTGAAGAAGATCGTCGGGGTCAACATCGGCCAAGTGATGTTGCGGAACTTCTTCCAGTTGTTCGCCCCGTCTAGGGTTGCCGCTTCGTAATAGAACTGCGGAATGCCTTGCAGACCCGCAAGGAAGATCACCGTCCCGGAGCCGAGTCCCCATAGCGACATGATGACGAGAGCGGGCAACGCGGTTTGCTCGTTGTTAAGCCAGTCAACCATGTTGTCCGGCTTTTCATAAATCGACGTCAGCCACTTACCTACGGGCCAGGTCTCGTTTGGACCGTAAAGCAGGTTGTTCAACAACCCGTTGTCTTTGCTGAAGATTCGGCGCCAAATGAGCGCTCCTGCAACCGCGGAGGCGATCGACGGGACGTAGTAGATGGCTCGAAAAACGGTAACGCCTTTCACCTTTTGGTTCAACAGCATCGCCAGCAGCATCGAACCGATGATGCCTAGCGGAACCGCCCAGAACGTGTAGGTGAAGGTGACTTGGAGCGACTTCCAGAAGAACGGATCTCGTGTTCCAGCTTCGACGAAGTTCTGCACACCGCGGAATTTCGCGGGTCGAATCGCATCCCAGTCGGCGAAGGCCATGAGGAGCGAGAGGATCATGGGACCGGTCGCAAAGACCACCGCACCGATAATCCAAGGGAGAATGAATCGGTAACCCGCTCGGTTGTCTCCGGTCTCCATTCGGGTCAATTTTCGACCGAATTCCGGTTTGTAAACCCAGAAGAGAATGCTGCCGATGATCGCCAGCGCCACCAAACCGCCGAGACCCCAGTTGAACGGGGCAAGCTGTTGTTCCTCTCGAAGCGTGTCCAGACGGTCTTGGGCAAGTTTCTGATTTTCGGTCAGAACGTCTTTCGCAGACTTCTTCCCTTGCCAGAGGAGTTCCAGACCCTTGATGGCGAGGTTGTTGATCTCGGGGTACAGGTCGGAGGTCGGGGCGAATCGGACGAACGGAACGGCTTGGTGCGTGGCAATTCGGTTAGCCGGATAACGCTCCTCGAGGGGGGTCTCCGGACCAGGGCACCAGACGCCGGGTCGAGTCGCCAGTTCCTTAATGGCCGGCTGAGCGATGCCCGCCTTCGCCATTTCGGTCATGGCGTATTCGCCACCCATGAACTGAGTCAGCTTCCATGCTTCTTCCGGATGCTTGGTGGAAGCCATGATGCCGTAACCTGAACCACCCGTTACGGTTTGAGAAACTCGCTTGCCATTCGTGGAAGCCGGGCCGTAAGCAGGCGCCAGACAGATGTCCCACTCGAAGAAGTCCGGCGAACCGGGCTTCAGCATCTTTCGCATGTTGGGGACTTCCCAAATGCCGTTTTGGTACATCGCGGCGCGCTGCTGGACGAACAACTGCTGTCCGGTCGCCATCAACGATGTCGTTAGTTCGGAAACGCTCGGCTGGTACTTGAGCTTGTTCATCAAGTCCGAGGCGAACTGGTAACCCCGAATGTAGTTCGGATCGTTGATCAGAACCTTCGTGGGGTCTTCGGGATTGTCCACTGGGTATGCCCCCGTGGAAAAGGCGACTTGGTTCGCCCAAATCTCGGGCCAGCCGTTGGAGTAGGCCCATCGGGTTACTTTGCCCGCTTTAGTTTTCTTCGTGAGCTGTCGACAAACCCAAAGGAAGTCTTTTTCGCGCAACTCGGGTCTTTCTTGAAAATCCCAAGTCCAGGTTCCATCCGGATAAGGAATGCCCGCTTCGTCGAACGCTTTCTTGTTGTAGTAGATGATTCCAACGGGAGCAATGTCTCTGGGAAGGACATAGCAAACGCCTTTGTAAGAGTGCGAGTCAACGATCTCCTTGTAGTAGTCGTTGATATCGAACCCAGGGGTTTTCTCCCAGAAGGTGTTCAGAGGGAGAAGGGCTCCGCGCTTGGCAAGGCGCTGGAAGTTGAGGTCCATCATCACCACGTCGGGGGCGATACCCGCCGCGTAGGTGATGAGCATCTTTTGGTGATACAGGTTGTAATCCGGATAGTTCTCCAGCTTCACCTTGATGCCAGGGTTGCGACGCTCGAACTCGGGAACGATGCGATCACGAATGATCCGAAGCGCCTCGTCTCCGTCCCACACGCTTAAGCGCAGTCGCACCTGTGCGGGAGCTAAGGCGGCAAATAGCGCCAACCCGGCGATTGCGATCGCCTTCAAGAGACCTTTCATCGGATTGCCACGTCCATCATCGCCATCATCGCCGCCTAGGGGCATTTAGTTTATGTTAGCAAACGTTATATCGCAACACTAAAAGGGAGCGAAACCTCGCGTTCGTCAACTTTCATCGAACCCGTTGGCTCGGTGAATCCTGTTCAATATTGCACCTTTGCGGTCTAGACAGGATGCCTCAACCGCAGATGCCACGTAAAAAACGGGCAATAAAGACCGGATTCTTCTCCCGCCGGCCGTGAGTGAGCGATTCGACGAAACCACGTCTTCATCGATCCTTGCCGGAAGGCATGAATTCTTCCACGCAGGTACAATTTTGGGAGCATTCCAGACGTTTGGAAGATTTGAGGATGGAGAACGATCACATTCAGGATCGAGCAGAGGCGAACGATTCGTCTCACCAATCTACATCCGCGCCGAACGCGGGTGAGCCAGGCTTAACGGTCTCGGCCGCAAGCGCCACTCTTACCCCCAAGCCCTCGCCCTCAATTATTGAGGCGATTTCTGGAATTCCCGTTACAAAGGAGCAACCCCAACCCATGGCCAACGAGAACTTTGACGCCGATCTTATCGTTATCGGAGCGGGCCCTGGCGGCTATTTCGCCGCTATCCGCGCTGCGCAACTTGGAGCGAAGGTTATCTGCGTCGAGAAAGAGTATCTCGGCGGAACCTGTCTGAACTGGGGATGCGTCCCTTCGAAGGCCATGATCGCCTCGGTTGAGATGCTCAACAAAGCGAAGAAGGCGAAGGATTGGGGTCTTAAGCCGATCGAGAACGTCGAGATGGACTTTGACGCTTTCATCGCGCGCAAAGATAAGATCGTTCTCACCGAGCGCGGTGGCATCGGGATGTTGTTCAAGAAGAACAAGGTCACGCACGTAGAAGGCTTCGCCAAGTTTGTCGACCGCAACACCGTTGAGGTCACCAAAGACGGCAAGAGCCAAACCCTTCGCGCAAAGAACTTCATTCTGGCAATGGGCTCTTCGGTCATTCACCTTCCGATCCCTGGACTGCAAGGCGGCCGCGCGGAAGGCGTTTGGACCAGCGATGAGGCCGTTACCGCAACCCACGTTCCCAAGAGCATGATCGTTCTGGGCGGCGGCGCAGTCGGATGCGAATTCTCTTACGTGTTCTCCGGTCTCGGATCGAAGGTCACGCTGGTCGAGATGATGCCGCAACTTCTTCCGGTCATGGATGATGATCTGGGCAAGGAACTCGGCAAGATCTTCACGAAGTCTGGCATCGCGGTGAAGACCGGCGCGACGATCGAAAAGGTCGAAAAGACCGCCAACGGTTGGAAGGCGTACGTGAAGAAGGGAGCCGAGGTCGAAGAGATCGAAGCCGAAGTGCTTCTGCTTGGCGTTGGTCGAAAGGCGAACACCGAGGGTATGAATCTTGAGGGCGTTGGAGTCAAGCTTCACCGAAGAGGAGTTGAGGTGGTGGACGACACCCTTCGCACCCACGCCGACAACATTTGGGCGATCGGAGACGTCACGGGTCGAATTCAGCTGGCACACGTTGCTCAGCAAGAGGGCCTGGTCGCCGTTGCCAACATTCTCCAAGGCGCCAACAAGACCGTCGACTACAACACGGTACCGAACGCGGTTTACACCGCTCCGGAAGTGGCTTCAGTAGGTCTCACCGAAGGTCAGGCGAAGGAGAAGGGCTACGACGTGGTCGTGGGTCGCTCCAAGTTCATGATCTTCGCCAAGGCGATGGCATCGAACGAGACGGAAGGGTTCGTCAAGGTTGTCGCCGAGAAGAAGTACGGTCAGGTGTTGGGTGTTCACATGCTCGGCGGACACGTCACCGACCTCATCCACGAAGCGGTTGTGGCGATCAAGCTGGAAGCAACCCTGGAGTCGATGGCCGATACCATCCACGCTCACCCGACCATGGCTGAGGCTGTGATCGAGGCGTTCGAGGATGCCATGGGTCACGCAATCCACAAGTTCTAAGAACTCCGGTTCACCTAAACAGACCAAAGGCTCACTCGGTTTACGAGTGGGCCTTTTTCCATTTTTTCCAAAGTTTGAACCCTGTATCGTTCGGTTGCCTTAACAGTTCTCGCTAAATTGCCGGCTATGCGAAAGGGTCATTGCCGTAAAATGATGGAGGTCTCTTCGGGTTTCGGCTCGAAAGTTGCATTTGGTTGGTTCAATGATGAAACTTCGATTTCTTTCCCTTTCGCTCGTGTTTTCTTGCGCACCGGTGGTGATGGCACAGAGTCTCCCGCTGGACGAGATTGATCGTCAGTTCCGCCCCGCTTCTTCCGTGATCACCCAAGAAAAGCACGCTGAGCTTCTCCTTCAGGACGGGTACTTCACGGGCAACGAGAACTATTTGGTCGGTGGTAACTCCTCCAACATCAACCTCTTCCCCGTGGTCGGCGCGAATGGTGCCCACTCGCTTGGATACACAGGCACCCGATCCACCGTCGCGATCGTAGAAGGCGGACTCGCGTGGGTTGGACACCAAGCCCTTTCGCCGAAAATGACCAATGCTGATCTCTTACTTGGTCTCGGCGCAGCCAACAGCTTCCGCACTCACGCAACCGGAACCGCTTCGAATGCAGCCGGAGCCAACGTCAATGGCTTCGCGAGCGGTGTTGCGTACGATGCGGCCCTCCGAAGTGCATCGATCGCCACCGGATTCGGTTCGGGTGGATCGTTCTTCACAACGGAAGATTCCGAGTTTTCAGCCTATTACGGCGCCGTCGTAAACGGTATCAACACCAAGCGGGCCGACGTCACGAATTCGAGCTGGGGCTTTGGTGGCTCTGCGGGTCGAACCGGCTTCTACCTTCAAACGCTTGCCCACGATGGACTCATCCACCAAACGGGCGTGGTCAGTGCCATTTCAACGGGTAACGACAACGGTCAAGTGCGCGGATATGCAGGCGGACTCAACGGCTTTGCAGTTGGCGCGCTTGCACCGGACGGCTACAACACTCGATCCGGTTTCTCTAACTTCGGTCCCACGGACTATTACAACCCTGTGAACGGCTCGGTGATCAACTCGGTGCGGGCAAGGGTAGATATTGCTGCACCGGGTGAGGCTGTGATAGCTGCCTGGTCAACCACAAACGCGACCGGCTATGCGTCTGTCTCCGGCACCAGTTTCTCGGCACCGATCGTGGCAGGCGGAGCGGCTCTGATCGCCGACGCCGGGAAGGACAAGTTTGCGACCAACGCGAACGCACGTTCTAACATGGTCATCCAATCGGTCCTGCAAACGGGAGCGACCAAGACCGCAGGTTGGGACAACGGCACTACAAACGTGAGTGGAGTATTGAAGACCACCCAAGCGTTGGACTACGAAACAGGCGCGGGCCGAATGGATGTAGGCACCTCGCTGTCGATTTACAGCGACGGAACAACCGACGTTTCCGGGCTTTCGGGTGGCACCATCGCCGCAAAGGGATGGGATTTTGGTGGAGCGGTAGTTGGGCAAGACAACGACTACACGTTCGCCCAACTTCTTGAGGGTGGTACGAAGTTCACGGCGTCTCTGGTTTGGAACGCGAAGGTCAACTACACCTACTTCACCGCGAATCAAGACCTCACCTCTGCGGGCTACGATCGGTTCTCGAACTTCGATCTCCTGCTGTACAACGTCGACAACGTGAATGCTCCCGTACTCGTCGCCGAATCCTCGGCCCAGTACATCGCCCGCGAGCACATGCACATCACGCTTCCGTCCACTGGGAAGTACATGCTCCGAGTCCGATTCGGTTCTGAGTTGTACGACTTCGGCGCAGACGATACGACCGACTTCTACGGTGTGTCGTGGAACGCAACTCCGTCTGCTGTGCCGGAGCCCGCGACCTTCGCCGCACTTGGCCTTGGTCTCGTTGCCGCGATGCGACGACGCAAGAAGGCTTAAGACCCTCTGACAGGCAACTTCAACCCTCGGATTCCACCGAATCCGGGGGTTGTTGCTTTACATTCCCAGCCTCTGAGCGAGACCGGAAACGGGGCTGGGCGGTACCCTTAAGGGCAATGTCCGCTATTGAAACGTTCCCGAATCCGGCGCCACATCGCGACTACATCATCAAGCACATCTGCCCGGAATTCACCAGCGTTTGCCCCAAGACGGGTCAGCCCGATTTCGCCACCATCGAGTTGGAATACATTCCCGACGAGGTCTGCATCGAGCTAAAAGCTCTCAAGCTCTACTACTACTCGTATCGCGATCAAGGGATCTATTACGAAGGCGTCATCAACCGCCTCATCGATGAATTGGCGGGTGCCTGCAATCCTCGCTGGATGCGAATCACGGGCCACTTCAACGTGCGCGGCGGCATCAGTTCGGTGCTGACGGTCGAGGCCGGATCGCGAGTCAAGTAAGGTCTTCGCTGACCATCCCCAAGGGCAGGACGCTTAGCGGCGTCCTGCTTCTTTTTTTGGGACTTGGCAGACAGTTGAGGTGACGGTGAATATCCGTCCAAACGATCGGACACGGAATTCGACCATGTACGCCTCCGATACTTCCCGTTCCAAGTCGATCGTGACGGTTGTCGCGCTCGGGAGAGTTTGCACCCGCTCCCACTTCGACTTTCGGAAGTCGAGCTTGTTGGTCGTCTGGGCTCGCCAAAGAGTGACCTGGTCAAATGGGATCCCATCCCACTGAATCTTGTAGTTCAAACGCGAACCGTCTAGCTCGAAAGACCATGCCCCACCGACTTTGGGCATCGGAAACTCACCCGCGAGAGATCGCGCAAAAGCTCCCACCGACGCGACGACTCGGTTTCGATCCTCGAGTCCGTGTCCGCTGTTAGGCACTTGTAAAAGCCACTTCGGTTGCCGTAAATCGTTCCAATAACGAGTGTGTGCATCCGCCACCCAGTAGGCATCGTTAGCACCGTTGACGATCATCGTCGGAATCGTGATGCCCGCTCGGTAAGTGTAGGGGTCGACCATCTGGCTGAGCCGCTTCCCTTCAACGGTTCCTAATTTCGCTTGGAGCCCACGCCGGGTGTAGTCGGCGATCTGCTCGGAGTATTCGCCCCAGTTGGCAATCTGACCCGGCATCTGGGCGTTCAAATTGAGGTTGTCGTAGACCATCGGCGCAATACCGACCACGCGCTTGTCCCCGGTGGCGGCGCTGAGCCAAGTGGTCCATCCTCGTTTAGAGGCCCCCGTAACCACAAACTTATTGAGGAGAATGCCGAGGTCTTGCGCCATGACTCCCAAGCAGTCCATCGCTCGAACCGCAGATTTCGTCATCGGGAAAAGTAGCGGCCACGATTCATCTCCCGTCTCGAGATACTTCTGAAAGGTGTGGGCGATCAGATCGTCTTCTTTCATGTCCCAAATGGGTTGATTGGGAATATTGAAAAGCATTGCGATCGGCATTCCCGTTGCTCGCGCCAGAAGGGCGAGATCCAAGTAGTCGCCATTGCGGGGTCCGTCGCCTGTAATGAACAGAATCGCGGTTTGAGGATCTAACGGCGAAGGGGTGGCCCCTTTCCCGGGGAGGGAGACCAACATTTTGTGCTTCCAAACAATGCCTTGCCAGGTCTGACTCTGGAAGTCGATTTCGAGCAATCCGGTCGGAGTTTTCGAAAGCGTCGCGTTAAAAGGGGTGTTGTCTCGCCTTTGGAGATAGGTTTGAAGCGAGTCTGACCCAGCCTGGGGGTAGGTGGCAACGATCAGGCTTGCATAAGCGGCCAGCGCAGCGGTCATATCACTCATCTTGACGTAAAGTTGAATACGCTGGTGCCCGAACAAAGGTTAAGGCCGGTCAAATCGCGAGATAGCGGTCATTCAGGCGTTGACATCTTGCGCAGTTAATGCGACAATAGCGAGGACAGAACGGACCGCCTTGGGTGCGTTCAGAAGGATTTAGGGGATGCGCGCTCGTTTTTCGAACTTCCGCCGCACTTGCATGGTCGCAGGTGTTCTAGCCATTGCATCGATAGGTTCCGCAGGATTCTGGGACGCATCGATCAAGATCGACCGACCGACCAACAGCCCAACGCTGACGGTCAAGTATGACGGCGCGTTTGCAGCGCTTATTGAACTGAGAGTCAACGGTCAAAGTGTTTCGACTCGGAGCTTGGACGAGGCTGCCAACAAGGGTGAAACAAACTTCACTCTCACGTTGAGCGACCTTCGCGAAGGCGACAACGAGATCGAGATTCGCCTGTTCGACAAGACGGGCAAGCTTCTCTCCACTCAAAAGAGCACCATCGCAACCGAGGTTGCGGACAAGGGTCCGGTCTACTTGATGGGAGTCAAGCAAGGTCAATCTCTTCAGGGTGCCGTTGAAGTGAAGGTTGGCTTTGGACGAGAGTTCAAGAGCACCTACGTCAGCTTCTTTGTCGACAACAACTTCAAGCGACTTTCCAACTATCCTCCGTTCGACTACGTTTGGGACACCTCCAAGGAAGCGAACGGCTGGCACGAGCTTGAGGCGTGGGTCGTAGACGAGACCACAACCACGTTCAAGTCCAAGAAGATTCGCGTTTTTGTCAACAACCCGAACGGCCGAACCGAGCGACAAGGACTTGGCGCTGAGTACACCCCGGCAAGCACGGGCGGAAAGACCACCGCAGAGAACGCCGCGGGCGTAAAGGACACGCAAGTCTCTGGTAGCGTCGCTTCCAACGTTAAGCTCGACCCAACCGCTCCGAAGGTTGGCGCGATTCCTCCCGCAGCTCCGGTTAAGTCGACCACGACTCCCGTCAAGCCAGCTCCCGTAGTGAAGCCGGTTGCCACCAAGGTCCTGGATCGCAAGCCGATCGATCTTGACACGGCAGGCACGGGCACAAAAACCCGAGTCGATGGAGCGGCTGGAACCAAGCCGGTTCCGGTGGACGGTGCGATTGCCATGGGCAACCGACACATGACCCCGACTGGAACTCGCGTGGTTACCATTCAGCCGATGAACACCGCAGGTCTTCTCGCGATCACTCGCGGTCAGCGACTCAGCGGCGTCACCACCTTCAACGTACTGCTCAACAATCGATTCGTCGAATTCGACGTTGCCCCCCGAGTGGATGGCGGCGTGCCGATGACTCCTTTCCGACACCTGATCGAGAAGGCAGGCGGATCGGTAGATTGGTTGAACGACGATAAGTCGGTATCGGCAAATGCTGAGGGCGCAAACGTCTGGTTCAAGGTTGGCGACAAGAACGCGAAAGTCAACGACTCCGTGATCAGCCTGGAGATCGCTCCTTACGTGGATCGAGGCCGAACAATCGTTCCGCTTAGCTTCATCAGCGACGTCCTCAAGGTCAACGTTCAGTTCGACCCAACCACCGGACACGTTCTCATCACGAACAAGAAGTAAGGTCTTCTCGACCTTTCCAAACGATCAAGGCTCCCATTAAGGGAGCCTTGATCATGTTTAACCTAAAGGAATCTCTGAAATTCCCCATATAAACATTGGGGACCCAACTTTGAGTTGGCACAAACGGGGCTTCTGTGGGATGGTTGCACAACCATAACGATGGCAAAGAGCGAGTAATCGTGGCTTTAGCCATAACGCTGGGGATCAGCGCTTTGGTCGGACTGCTAGGCAGTTCTTGGACCGAGCCTAACTTCGCCACCTATGCCAGCGTTGCCGCATTTGCGAGCGTTCCTCACATTGTCTTGGCGGCACGCACTCGCAAAGTGCAAACGGATCGTCTGCAAAGCATTCAAGAAGAAGCAGAGGCGACGCGAGCAACCCTTGTTCGGCTTACCGAACACCTCCCCATCGGGTTCGTTTCGTTCTCGCATGACAGCGTTGATTACGTGAACCCCAAGGCTGTTCAACTGCTCGGCTCCAATGTAGAGGCGAAAGAGATTGACGACCTATTCCGGTCCATCGGCAAGACCGCGATTTCTCACCTTAAAGAATCGATCGAGGATTGTCGCACCAATCTCGCGTCCGTTCTCATGGAGTTTCGCGTCGAGACCGGGCCGAACCAGATTCGGCATATCTCTTTTGAGGCAACCGCTATCGCAGACGAACGGGCACAGCATCCTCGGGTGGTCGCATTCTTGCGCGACCTCACCGAGCGCAGGACGTACGAGGCCGAATTGCGGGATCGGCAAGAACGACTTTCGGAGTCGAACGAGCTTCTCCATCGGGCCGTTTTCAATTTGGAACGCCATTTAGAGGCGATGGTTCACACCCTGGTCAAGACCGTGGAGGCGAAGGATCCGTACACCGCGGGTCATAGCGAGCGGGTGATGGCGTACGCGCTTTGGATCGCCGAGACAATGGGGCTCAGCCAAGAAGAGAGAAACGATCTGAAGGTGGGCTGCCTCATGCACGACATCGGCAAGATCGGCATTCCAGATTCCATTTTGACCAAGCCCGACAAACTTACCGAAGAGGAGTTTCGACTTGTGAAGGAACACCCAACCATCGGTGCAAGAATCCTTGAAGGAATTCCTACCATTGCGGGCTGCATCCCCGTTGTGCGGGATCATCACGAAAGACTCAACGGTCGCGGTTATCCGAACGGCCTGCGAGGAGACGACTTGCCGATGATCGTTCGAATTGCTTCTGTAGCGGACGCGTTCGATGCGATGACATCTTCCCGAGCCTACCGACAAGGCATGAGTGCCGAAGACGCCCTTAAACAGCTACAAGCAGATGTAATGTCAGGAGCATTTGACCCTGAGGTTGTGGCTACATTTGCCGAAATAGTTAGAAGTAAGGGTTACCACTGGATTGAAACGAGCCTTGCCGCTTAGCTTTCAACCAGACCAGAGGAAAAACCGTGAGCCTAGCGTTTAACACCGACAAACGTCGATACATCCGATACGAACTTCTTGATTACGCCATCTTGAATCTCGACGGATCGAAAGACAGCATCAACGTCGTCATCACAGACATCGGTCTGGGTGGCCTTCAAGTTCGCTCGAAGTCCGAGCTTGCTCTTGGAGCGCGATGCATGATCACCGTAGCCGTTGTAGACGGCGAGAATTTGGACTTGCGCGGCGAGATTCGCCACGTGAGCCCCATTCCCGGCAGTGAACTTCACGCCGCAGGTATTCGGTTCGTGCCGGAAAACCACGAAGAGCGAATGTCGATTGCCGAATTCGTCCATGCCGTTTTCCAACGACAAGCCGATCAACTCACTCAAGACGAGTAGATCGATCCAAAACGGACCTGAAAACGGTTGGGAGCTAGGCCCCAACCGTTCCTTCGACGTTTCCAAACCCCACTCGGAACCCATCTCCCTGGGCGTATCCCGAGAAGCGAATGGAATCTCCATCCTCCAAGAAGGTTCGCGTTTCGCCCGTTTCCGTTACGGTAATCGGCTTGGTTCCTCGCCAGGTCAGCTCCAACAAGCTTCCAAAGCTCCCTTCCAGAGGACCACTGATCGTTCCGCTCGCGTAGAGGTCGCCGTATCCTAGCGGCGTTCCATTACAAGCTTGATGGGCTAACTGCTGCTCAAAACCCCAGTAGAGGTACTTCGCGTTCGAAGCGGAGATTCGCTGGTAACTTTCTGCCTTTGCCGTTTTCAGTTCGACTTCCAAGCGCAAGTCGTACCGCATCCCTTTCGGAGAGTTTAGATAGGCAGGCGGTTCGGGGTCTTGCTCGTAAGTCGTGATCCGGAACGGCTCAAGAGCGTCGGGAAGCACCACCCAGGGGCTCGTAGAGGTGGCGAAACTCTTTGCGAGGAACGGACCGAGAGGCTGATACTCCCACCGCTGAACGTCTCGTGCCGACCAGTCGTTCACCAACACGAAGCCGAGGATATGGTCCTCGCACTCTTCGATAGGAACCGGGTGCCCCATTGCACTTGGGCGGGACGTATAGAAGCCCATTTCGAGCTCAAAATCGAACTCTTTCGTGGGTCCGAACACGGGTGGCTCTTCTGGCTTGGGCTTCGTTTGTCCGCTTGGCCTGTGGATGGGCGTTCCCGAAACCACTACGCTTGAGGCTCGACCGTTGTAGCCCACCGGAAGGTGGCGGTAGTTGGGCAGAAGTGGAGGTTGGTCGGGCCTGAACATCATGCCCACGTTGGAGGCATGGTGGATGCCTGAATAGAAGTCGACAAACGCCGGGGGGCGAATGGGCAAAAGCATCCGAGCGTTTTCTAAAGGCACGAACGCTTTGGACCTTGTGTCCGCGTCGTTCCTCAGTTCGCTGTTTGTATCGACAAACAGCTCGTAAAGCTCTCGGCGAAGCTCCTGCAGATCCTCTTTGGTGAACTCTTCAAACGCGTCCAGAACGCGGTACTTGTGAATGCTGAGGTACCCAGCGTCTCGAAGAACGGTGAGATCGACCGCAAAATCGCCGATAGCGGTTGCCAGGGTGACGTGACGTCCTTCTGGCGCCAGCAGTCCGAACGGAAGGTTCTGTAAGGAAAAATCCGAAGATGGATCAACGGCCACCCACGACCGCGCCGTTGCGGGAACGATGAACATAACTGGTTACAGTATGAATCCGAACCCGCTTCGATCGCCCTAAGCGCTTTCCAGATCGGTTAAGCGCGCAAACGATCCAACCCGGCAAGCGGTTCAAGTACCGAGCAGGACCCGAACGAGAGGAAGAGGCTTCGCACCTCGTCCACGGTCTCCGATTTCAGCCCTGCCTGATCTAGGCACACTTCCGGCGAAATGCTCCATCGCTTGGCATCGGTGACATCCAGGATTCGCGCGACCTCGCTGGGCGAGGCGTCGTTCTCTAGAATCTGACCCACCGCAAAAGCCACGTTGAGGAATCCGTGGAACGGAACACCTAAAGCGGCGTCGTGATGAGCAATCGGCTCGTGGAGTCCGGCGGTGAGCTTGAACGGAAGCTCCAATCCGACCGTTTGAGTTAGGAAATTGGCAAGTTGCTTGGAGGTTGGGAAGGCGTCCACTTTCGTTCCTCCGGTGCGGAACTTCACCATCGGCCATTCGGCTTCGGCAAGGATAGAAAGGGCGTCCTCAAACCCTTCGTGGCCGGGAAGCTCCACAAACACGTCGGCTTCGGCGAACCCTTGAAGCCCGTCTAGATACTCTTCCCACTCTTCGAAGGAGGGCGGTCGAACCTCGTACCCCTCGATGGCGGCAAGCTGATCCACGCGATCCTGGAAGGCATTCATGGAACCTGCATCCGCAACCCGAGATTCTTCCCAAGAGCCCATATTGGTAGAGGGCCGCCCTACAACGGTTACACCGATGGTGGACTCCAGCTTGCTTTCGCTTCTCAGCAGAAGCTCGGCAAGCAGGTCTAACTTGTCCGCGCCCCAAACCAGGTGTCCAACAAGCCATTGTTGGTCGGGATTTTTGATGTAGTCAAGATATTGAGCAAACGCAATTTCGGGCGCTAGCTGGGCGGGAGGATAGGTTCCCGCGAAGTCAATAATGTTCTCCAACAGTTGCCGAGTTGCGCTCATATCTAGGAGTAAACCCCGAGAAGCCCGCGTTCCACCGTCGCATCCACAAGGACCCAGCTTGCGCCCGGGTGTCTCAGGTTCAAGCCGACCCAAATAACAGGCTCTTTCGGGTTCAGAAGTACCGTGGTATTCTGAAGGTTCATTTCAGAAACACACCGCCGTGTTGAAGAGTTGGGAGTATGTCAAAGATTCGAGTATTGATTGCAGATGACGACCCGATTATCCGGCTAGACCTTCGCCAGATGCTTGAAAGCCTGAATTACGAAGTGATCGGAGAAGCGGGCGATGGCAAGGCGGCGGTAGATCTTGCTCGCGAGATCAAGCCAGACGTTTGCATTTTGGACGTCAAGATGCCCGTGATGGACGGCATCGAGGCCGTGGATATCATCACCGAGGAGAACATCGCACCGACGATTCTCTTGACCGCTTACAGCGACAAGGAGCTCGTGGATCGGGCGAAAGCCGCGGGTGTCTTCGCTTACCTCGTCAAGCCGTTCAAGCCGAGCGATCTTACGCCGAGCATCGAAGTCGCACGAGCCCGTTTTGAGCAAAACGTCCAGCTCAGCAAAGAGGTGACCAACCTCAACGAGAAACTCGAGGCTCGTAAGCTGGTGGACCGAGCGAAGGGCATTCTGATGGACGAGCACAAGCTGAACGAGCAAGAGGCTTATCGCCGCATTCAGATTCAGTCGATGAACCTGCGGAAGACGATGCGCGAGGTCGCCGAGGCGATCATTCTCGCCAAGTCGATCTGAGGCAACTCAGTTATTACAAAGAGCCCTCGACGCCGTTTGGCGTCGGGGGCTTTTTGTTTGGAATGAGCACTCCCAGCGGTGTCATCTTCTTGTCGGTCCATGTGACGTGTTGGGCATGCGGGACGGAGATGATTCCCCTCCCTGGAGGGGTGCCCTCAGGGCGGGGTGGTCGGCAGTAGCAAAAGCCATCCAACATCTTTCCGCCTTGAAAGTCCCATGCAAGCCGAAGAGGCACAGTAGGATTTCCCGGAGACCACCCCGTCGCTTCGCGCCACCCCTCCATAGAGGGGAATGAAGTCCCACCGAGCGAATAGGAACCCCGAACCTATATCTCTCCCCTTCGACGTTCACACAAGACGGTAACGAGGTCCTCAGCCGACTGCGCTCCCTTTCGGACCAAGGAGCTTTACGGCGACAATAAGCGCATAGGGAACCAGCATCACCAACGCCCATCTCCGGTCAGCACCTGATGACCTCTCTGATGCTGCAACCGCCTTCTGCCGAAAAGCCCACAAACTTGCCCAGGGACAAACCGCGATCAATGGGATTACCAAAACGATTCCGGGACCTCCAAGCCATTTTTCGGCCAAGGCATAAGGCATGGCGGCTATGGATGCAACGATACAAGCGGTTTTCGATACCGAACGTGGGTCAACGCGGAGTCGAATCAAAAGCAGAGCGGGAACGAGCAGTGGGCTGAGAGCCCACAAGCAAATGAGGAAGGACAATGGACCGAAAGCGGATGCCCAGAACAATACAACTTCGATCACGGCCTCACTCTCTACGTTCAGTGCTCAGAAGTCACTACCAGACGAGGAGGACCGCGGTTTCAGAAGCTCCGCCTTGTTAGGATTTTTTCAGCCCTCAAAGTTGGGCTGTCTGGAAAGAATCTTCTGAGCATGAGAGCACCGATGTCGGTGGAGCGAAGATAAAGGACATTCCAGATTTATCTCACCCTGGATAAAATATATCCATGCGGGAAACGCTATGGGCTCCTTGGCGAATGCAGTACATCGAAAAGCCGAGTGGGTCCGGCAACATCTTTGCGGATCTTCCCGCTGAAAACGATGATGAGAAGAACCTCATCGTCTTCCGAGGGCAAACCGCGTTCGTGATCATGAATGCGTTCCCCTACACCAATGGTCATTTGTTGGTGGCTCCGTACCGGCAGACCAACGACATGACAACCATGTCCGACGATGAACTGCTGGAGATCCACCGCCTCATCGCTCGCTGCATCAGTTGGCTCACCGAAATCTATCGCCCAGACGGGTTCAACGTCGGGCTGAACCTGGGTCGAGCGGCCGGAGCGGGCATTCCGCAGCACTTGCATTGGCACATCGTGCCTCGATGGAACGGTGACACCAACTTCATGACGACCGTGGGCGAGGTTCGGGTGATGCCTCAGGCCATGGATGAAAGCTACCAAAAGATTCGGGCTTTTGCGCTTGCCGACTCTTCCCTTTCGAATTCAGGAGAGAGCAAGCCTTGACCCTTCAAGAGTTACAAGTCGCGGCATCGACCTGCACCGATTGCGTTCTATCTGAAAAGCGAACCAACGTGGTTTTTGGCGAGGGGAATCCGCTTTCGCCCCTCGTTCTTGTCGGCGAAGGTCCGGGAGACAACGAAGACAAAACCGGACGACCCTTTGTGGGCAAAGCGGGGCAGCTTTTGGATAAGGCTCTTGTGGAAGCCGGGCTCTCCAGGGAGATCGTTTACATCTGCAACACAGTGAAGTGTCGTGCGGCAGATTGGTCGACAGGCAAGCCGCAGAATCGACCGCCCACGGAGGAAGAGGTTTTGGCTTGCAGAAGGTGGTTGACGCCGCAACTCATGCTCATCAAGCCGAAGGTGATCTTGTGCGTGGGGGCTCCTAGCGCCAAGAACCTCATCAAGCGCAACTTTGCCATCACGAAAGAGCGCGGCAAGTACTTCCCGTGCGAAATGGCAAAGACCGCGATCGCTACGCTCCACCCGTCTTACATTCTTCGAAACGCTCATTCGGGGTCGGATGGCGGCTACTCGTTGTTGGTCGAAGACATCGCCCGCGCCTGGGAAGCGGCTCAGAAGTTGGTAGAGAAAGAGCGGGAATACACGAGCAACTCTTAACCATTTTCGGAGGTGCCTTAACCAAAATTGGGCGTACCCGCATAAAATAGTCGGGTGTTCGGCATTAGTCTCCTACTCGCAGGCTCTCTTTTGGTAGATGCCCAGCCTTCTCGTTTTGCCCAAAAAGATGGAGACCCGACTCCAGGCAGCAAACCCGCTAACTTCCCCAAAACAGCGCGAGATAGGCACGAGTACGATCTGCTCGACATTCGGTGGGACATCACGGTGGACCCCGCTCAAGAATCCATTTCGGGCGTTGCCACCAACACCGTCAAGACGCTTCTTAAGAACGCTCAGCTTTACTTCGATGCCGCGAGGCTCAGCATCGGGTCGGTAAAAGTGAACGGCGAAACCGTTTCTTACAAAGTCCTGGGCGATGTCTTAGAGGTGCTCCCACACTTGGTGACCAAGGTAGACGCCAAGACCAAGAAGACTTCCACCACGGTCAAAAACCGCGCCGCGGGCGAGACGTTGAAGGTTGAGATTCGATACTCGACCCGCCCCGATGCGGGCGTTTACTTTGTCGCGGAAGCCAATGCCTACCCCGCACAGACCGCCGTGGTGTTCACCCAGGGTGAGATGGAAGACACTCGCTACTGGCTGCCGACTTACGACTCTCCGAACGACAAGGCGACCTCGGAAGGCATCATCCGCGTGCCCTCCAACTGGAGCGTTCTTAGCAACGGGGCGCTCATCGCCAAGAAGCAAGAAGGCACTCAGGCCATTTGGCATTGGAAGATCTCCAAGCCGCACGCCACTTATCTCATCTCGTTCGTTGGCGGAGATTACAAGCAACTCGTCGACGGTACTTGGGAGGGAATCGAGGTCACCAACTGGGCTCCCAAAGGAGTGGAGCCGTGGGTAGAAAACGCGTTCGGCGGGACGCACAAAATTGTCGAGTTCTTTTCCGGGCTTGTGGGCGTGAAGTATCCGTGGGAGAAATATGCCCAGTCGGCCGTGCCCGAATTCATGTTCGGGGGCATGGAGAATGTCTCCTGCACCACCAACACCATCACCGCGACCTTCCCGAAGGAGGTCAATCCGCTTCAAAGCGCGACCGGGCTGGTTGCGCACGAGCTTGCTCACCAGTGGTTTGGAGACCTCATCACCACCTCCGAATGGGCTCATATTTGGGTGAATGAAGGGTGGGCGAGCTTCTTGCCCGCGTTTTGGACTCGAAAAGACCAGGGCGATGATGAGTTCCATCTGGAGCGAGTGGGAATCTACGACGGGGGCCTAGGCGGCATGGACGGTGCGAATCGGCCCATGGTCTTCAAAAACTACGGAGACCCGATCGAGATGTTCGATGGCAACGCCTATCCGGGCGGCGCGACCCGCATGTTCATGCTGATGAACACCCTGGGAGAAGAGGCGTTCTGGAAAGCGACCAAGGAGTATCTGCAAGAGTGGGGCTACAAGAACACCGATACCGAGATCTTCTTCAAGGCGTTTGAAAAGAGCTCCGGCAAGTCTCTGGACGCCTTTCGCAAGCAGTGGTTCTACACCGCCGGATATCCGAAGTTCCAAGTAACGAAATCGAACAAGAAGCTCACCATCGCTCAGAAGACGGAAGGGTTTTCTGGCGAAGTCTCGGTGAAGATTGTGGGCGCTAACGGTGCTTCTCGAACCGAAAAAGTGACCTACGGGCCGAACAGTTCACAGTCGCTGGACATTGCCGACGGCGAGACCTTCTTTGTCGATCCGGGTAGCTGGCTCATGTGCCGAGTGAACTACCCAACCATCACCTCGGAGGAGCGACTGAGACTCTGGAAGGCGGCTGAGAACTCAGGCGACCGTGAGCGAGTGCTCGGCATTCCGGGTCAGCCTATTGGCGATAAGGTCGCCACCGAGTTGCTCGCACGTGAGCCCGCAATCGGGTTGAAGATTGCCCTCATCGAGCAGATCGAGAACCTGGAAACGCTCATGGCGATGGTCGATGGAAACACCGATCTCCGACTGGTGAACTCGATTTTGGGCAAGTTCGGTCGGTTCAAGAACGAGGAGCGAGTCCTGACCAAGCTCAAGCAGGTGTTCGAGTCTCACCCGAACGAGGCTCTCAAGCGGACCGCCTTCAACTCGCTGCTCTCGCTTACGAACGACGAGAAATTGGCTCAGCAAGGGTGGAAGACCCCAACCTACGATATGGGGATTCGCACCGATGCGCTTGGTTGGCTGACGCGAAAGAACGCCAAGCTTGCCCGATCGCTTGCTTGGGAGGCGATTCGAGCCAAGGCTCCGGCCCCGGTCCGCAAGGCGGCGATGATCCAATTGGCGGTGATGAAGGATGAGAAGGGCGACCGATCGGTTTATGAGATGCTTGAGCAGGGCGCTCGCAACCGATCTTACGGAATCCTTTCAACCGCGATCACGGGTCTGTCGATCTACGGCGATCCTGCGGCGGTGAAGGTGCTTCGACCGTTGAAAAACCACTCACTGCACTTCATTCGCAATCAGGTGAAGGGCGTGCTCGCCCAGTTCGGCGAGTAGTAACGACCTTCAGCCTCGTGGTAGTACCGGGTTCTGCATATGCGGAACCCTCGGTACGAAAATTGCGCCTAAACTAACTGTGACCCCTGCGCTGGCGAGGGTTGTGTTTAGGATTTGAGAATGAAAGATCGGCTTTTTACACTTGTGCTCAGCACAGGAATTTTTGTTGTTGCGGCTAGTTCGCAAGCAACTATTGTTAACATCAGTTCACAGCTTGGTCAGAACCCCGACGAGGTCACTGTCGGTGCGTTGAAGTACGTCGGCACGAAGATGATGCTCGGACCGGGCACTTACGAGATCACGCCCGTCGCCCCACCAACCCCAGGGGCAAACTTCACTGCGGTGAATCGATTTGGAACCGTTTCCTCGGGTCGCGGATGGGAGTGGGCACTTCGCGTTACCCTTGGTGGTCTGGACCCTTCTACGAACTACACCCAATACGGGACGGGCGGTGGAATCAACAGTACGCCGGGCTACTACGAGCCGACCGCGGCCGCGGCATTCACCGAAGCGGAGTCGCTGTTCAGCCCGATCACGTTGAACTTGGGTTCCAGCCAAGAAGTCTTCTTCCACTGGTGGGATGACAACTTTTCTGACAACCAAGGCGGTCTGTCGATTCAGGTCGTTCCAGAGCCCGCCAGCCTTGCGGTGATGGGTATTGGACTCGCCGCATTCGCTCGACGACGAAAGAACAAGTAATCGTCCTTTGAAATTTAAAAGCCCCGGTCGATATCGACCGGGGCTTTTCAGTTTGGATCCCTAGAATCAGTTGGAAACGGTGACGCCGATCTCTTTCAAGAGAGCGTCGACCTTGTTCACGGTTCCGGTTGGATCGGCAGCCGGGTGGATGCCGTTGTACCGAACGTTGCCCTTCGCATCGATGATCGCCATGTGCGGGATGCCTCGAACGCCGAAGTACGGGTTGAACACGTTATCGGTGGAGAACGCGACGTCCCAGGTCATTTCCAGATCCTTCATGAAGCTCGGCATGAGTTCGTACTCCATCTCCGCCTTCTCCGTCATCACTCGCTTCGGAGCGTTCTTGTCGGATCGGTCGATGTGATATCCCTGCGGGCTGGTGACACCGAGGATCACGACGGGCGCGTTCTTGTATCGCTCCTTCATCGCTCGAATCTCGGGGAACGACGCGATGCACGGACCGCACCAGGTTGCCCAGAAGTCGATGACCACGACCTTGCCCTTGAGATCGGCAAGGGACGAAATCTTGCCGTTGCTCGACCAGGTGAAAGTGAAGTTCGGGCTAGGGTTGCCAACCAGGGTTCCCTTGGCGGCAGGACCGTCTAGGAACTTCTCTGCGTCTTGCATGTACTTGGTCTCACGAACCGCTGCTTCCGACGTTTGACCGTTCAGGGAAGCGAGGTGGGTTTTGACTTGGCTAAGTGTTGCAGCGCGAAGTTGCTCGACTTGACCCTTCGTAAAGCCAGAGCCTTCTCGCGAGGCGCTGCCGAAGTTGTTGATCAGCGATCGGCGAGCCGGACCGGACATCGGCATCTTGTAAGCCGCAACCACCGATTCGGCAATTCCTTTGCTCTCGATCAACGACGCTGGGAACGCGGCAAAGCCGCTCAGAACCGTACTTGCGGAGACATGCTCAGAGTTAAGAAGGTCGCCCAGCTTCGCATGCTTCAGAGCGGTTGCGTACGCATCGGCCATGCCTTCCACAGCCGGACCCGTTGCTTGGCGTCGGCTCATACCCGGATAAAACTGGAACTTGAGGACAGAAGCAACGGCACCGTCCACGGTGGGAGCGCCTGCATGCTTCGTCAACTGCGGAGCGAGAGCTTCTCGCAGAGCCTCGAGCCGAATCGCATTCGCGCCGACGGCAATCTTTCGGAGTTGCTCGACGGTGGCCTCTTCCAGGGGTGTTTCGGCGAGGGCTTCCTTAACGGCAGCTTCCATTTTCGGAACGCTCGCAGGCTGCATGCGCTCGTTGGCGGGCACCGCATTAACGACCTTCTTGATGAAGCTATCGACTTGCTCCTCAGTCAGTGGCGTTCCGCCGGACCAGCCGAGGGAGATAAGGGCAAGGGTTACAGACGCGAGATTCACAATTACATCTTAACGTGAATTCCGCGCGATGCGCTCCTAAAAAACGTCCGCCACCGAACGCTCCTTTGGTTTTTGGCTATGCGAAAGCCATTTCGTGAAGCGTCGGAGCCACTTCAAACGAAGCCGCCGTTTTTGCCTGCACTTCTTCTAGGGTGACTCCCGGAGCCAATTCCAGAAGAGTAAGACCTTTCCCACGTTCGACCGAGAACACGCAAAGATCGGTAACCACCAGATCAACACAGGCTTTGCCCGTGAGCGGTAAAGAACACTGCGGCAGAATTTTGGAGTCGCCCGCCTTGTTGGTGTGCTCCATTACCACCACCACCCGCTTAACGCCTGCGACAAGATCCATCGCCCCGCCCATGCCTTTCACCATCTTGCCTGGAATCATCCAGTTGGCAAGATCGCCCTCGGCAGAGACTTCCATCGCGCCTAGAATCGAAAGATCAATGTGTCCGCCTCGGATCATCGCGAAAGAATCGGCGCTGCTGAAGTAAGAGGAGCCCTCGATCTCGGTGACGGTTTGCTTGCCCGCGTTGATCAGGTCGGCGTCTTCTTCCCCCTCGTACGGGAAAGGACCCAGGCCGAGCATTCCGTTTTCGCTCTGCAAGCAAACATCCATCCCTTCCGGAATGTAGTTCGCCACCAAGGTTGGGATACCGATCCCTAGGTTGACGTAAAAGCCATCGCGAAGTTCTTTCGCGGCTCTTTGGGCAAGTTGTTCTCGTGTTAGCGCCATTGCTTCCTCGACTGCGTTTCTTTGAAGATTGAAGGGGGCGTTACATCCAGCCCGGAGCGACATTCGCACCCGCGATCAGGAACCGATCAAGCACGCCCTGAACGCCGATTTGCTTCTTCTGGGTGCGACCCTGGTTCTTCGCGTTGAGCGGCTTCAAGCCGTAAACCGGATTCGGGACCAATCGGTACATCGTGAAGTTCAGGCTCAGTTCCACACCCATCTGATTCACCTTCGCTTTGCCCGTGCTGAGCCGAAGCATTCCGGTCTTGAGATCGTATTCGTAGCGATACGGCTCCACAAGGGTCACCACATCGTTCGCACCGAAGACCGATTCAATGATCGCGAGCCCGTCTCTGACCGCAACGAGTTTCGACGTTACTTGCAAAGAAGTCCCCGACATATCGATCTCGTAGCCCCAAGAATCGCCGACGGCGATGGGTTGCTCGGGGAATTGAACTTCCGGACTGGAGGTAGCCAATGCCGCGCCGGGATCGTCGCTCATTCCGATCTTGCCTGCACTTCCTCTTCGATCGGTGGATCGCTTGTACTTGAGTTCGTCCAGGTCAGAAACCATCGTCTCGGCGGTGGTCATCATGCCCTTGCCCTTTACGGATTGCCCCGCAACGTACACCGACCAGTCGACTTGATCCGCCTTGACGCCCGTGACTCGTTGAGCCATGTGAACTTGCGCCCCGAGTCGACCCAGCGAATCACCGCCATCGACATTGAATCGGATGACGTACTCGTAACGATCCCCTTCCTGCACATTGATGCGCAGAAGATATTTGTTGGCGTCTTGAGCGGCAAAAGTCTGGGTTGCCAGCAAGAGAGCCAAGGCCGTAGCCGATCGGGAAACCGTCCGAATCATTCCTTCAATGATATCCGAGTTCCGGGTTGTTTAAGATGCTCGGCTACGCCCCCTCCCAGGCTTGGACAGCTAGAGTCCAGAGTCTTGCAACATCGCCTGCATGAGGTCGACACGGAGGACCACACCGGCCAGACGGTCTCGATCAGTGACGGGCAAAAGCGTCGTTCCAGAGTTGAGCATCATGTGCAAAGCATCCGAAACCTCAGTGTCGGCGCGGGCGGTTCGGGGGTCCTTCGAACCGTAAACATGGGCGGGATCTTTTGCGATGGCGGTGAGGCTGCCCTTCATGGTCACCGCACGGGCAACATCGCCTTCCGTGATCACCGCAATGGGCTCGTGATCGGAATTGACAACCACGAGAGCGGGAAACTGATAGATATCCATTTTGTCCACGGCATCGCGTATGGTGCTGTCTTCGTACAACACCGGAATATGAGCGTGGACAACCTCGCGCAGAGTCACAGGCGGAAGTATACGCCCGCCTATACTCTTAAGAGGATCAGTTGAAAATGAAGTACGACGTGGGCATTATCGGTGGAACGGGCATTGGCTCGCGGCTTCTTGAGATCGCGGGAAAGTCGGTTCATATCCCCACCTCGTACGGCATGGTTCGCGCGCGAGAGCTGGATCATGAAGGATATCGCCTGCTTCTGCTCAGCCGGCACAGCGCCGGGCACAAGGTTCCACCGCACCATGTGAACTATCGAGGCATTGCCGAGGCGGTGAAACGAGTGGGCGTAAAGGGCGTGCTCGCCAGCGCTGCGGTGGGTTGCCTTCGTAAAGAGTGGGAGATCGGAACGTTTGTCGCCTGCTCGGACATGATCGACCTCACCTTCCGGAACCTCACCATGTTCGATGCGAACGTGAAGCACACGGACATGACCACTCCTTTCGATCCGCTCTGTCACCAGGCGATCCTGGATGCGGCGGCCGAAAAGAGTTTGCCCATCCAACCCAAGGGTTGCTACCTTGCCTGGAACGGTCCTCGGTACGAATCCCCGGCCGAGATCGGAGTCGTGATGAAGTTGGGCGGGGACGTGGTTGGCATGACCGCCACTTCCGAAAGCGTGCTCATGCGCGAATCGGGTGTGCCGTACGGATGTTTGGCGGTGGTCACCAATCTTGCCGCCGGGTTGTCTGAAACACTACTGAATCACCAGGAAGTAGAGGATGTGATGAACGTGCGTGGCGAACAAGCGGTACAAATTCTTCTCTCGGCGGCGAGTAAACTCGCCTCCGGTTAGGAATTTGCGGTTATGACGCTGACCAAGCGGTCTTTTGCCACCATATTGGCTCTCACCCGAGGAATCGGTGGGAAGACCGTGTCGCGCATAGTCGCACGAAACGAACTGCTGGGGATTCGCCCGGACGAGTTCTTGCAGCTATCTCCGGAAGCACTCAAAGAGGAGTACTCCTTGAAAGCGGCGCAGGCCACCGCCATTCTCAAGGCCAAATCCGAACTCCACTTGTTTCAAGACATGGAAGCGAAGCTCAACGCTCGCGGCGTGGGCCTCATTCTCGCCACAGACTCGCACTATCCGCGACTGCTAGAGGAGTTCGACCCCGAAGCGCCGGGAGCGTTGTTTGTGTACGGCAACACGGCCCTTTTGGAAGCGAGCAACAAGTTTTGTGTGCTCTCTAGCCGCAATGCTCGGCCCGCCGAGCTCGACCGGATCGAGAGGACGGTGGAGCAGTCGGTGTTGGAGGGTCAAATTCTCGTCGCCGGACACGATCGGCCCGAGTATCAGCGAGCGGCGGTGGTGCCTTTGAGATGGGGAGTGCCTCGGATTCTTTGCCTGGATCGAGGGTTTGAGGATGTTCTGGGGTCCGATTATCGGAACGAACCGTTCCGCGCCGCCCGACTTTGGCGATACGAATTTGACCCCAACACCGATCTGGTGATCTCTCCCTTCCGACCCGATGCGCCCTTTCGAGCGGATTTCAACAAGCGCCGAGACAAGCTGGTCGCCGGACTTTCCAATAGGCTCGACTTTGTGAAGGTGGAAGAAGGAGGCGGAATGGCGAAACTGGTGGCGATGGGTCTGGCCGCTCGGCGACGCGTGAGAATCTCCGATACCATTCTTGGGTATCGGCGACTGCTGGAGCAAGGCGCTGTGCTACTGCCCTGAGGTTTAAGAAACCTTGCTACGCGTGGTGCGCCGCTCGATCCGCTTCTCGAAGTTCTCGCCCTTCACAATCCGGTTCACGTAGATCGCCGGGGTGTGAATCTGGTCCGCGTCGAGAGTGCCCACGGGCACGAGTTCTTCGACCTCGGCGATGCATACCTTCCCGGCGGTCGCCATCATCGGGTTGAAGTTGCGAGCCGTCTTGCGATAGATAAGGTTGCCCGACTCGTCGCCCTTCCAGGCTTTCACGATAGAAAGGTCGGCGATCAGTCCCGTCTCCATGACGTACATGTCGCCGTTGAATTCTCGGGTCTCCTTCCCTTCCGCAACCAGAGTTCCGTAGCCCGTTTTGGTGTAGAAGGCAGGGATTCCCGCGCCCCCGGCTCGAATCCGCTCGGCGAGGGTGCCTTGCGGGTTGAACTCCAGTTCCAGCTCTCCGCTGAGGAATTGCCGCTCGAATTCGGCGTTCTCGCCGACGTAGCTGCTCACCATCTTCTTGATCTGGCGGGTTTGGAGCAGGATGCCCAGACCAAAATCGTCGACGCCGCAGTTGTTGGAGATGACGGTGATGTCTTTGACGCCGGAATCGCGAAGGGCAAGGATAAGGTGCTCAGGGATTCCGCACAGTCCGAAACCGCCGGACATGATCGTCATTCCATCGAAAAGCAGCCCGCTGAGGGCTTCAGTTGCGTTTGCGTACACCTTGTTCATCGTTGACACCAGGCCGGTACTGATAGTTTGGCAGAGGATTCGGGCTGGACGGAGCGGACCGCAAAATTAAAAAGAGGCGCCGCAACAACGCGAGCGCCCCTAAACGAATGATTCCAGTGTAAGGAACCGGATTCTTACGTTTCCGGCTACACAGGGTTAGTCGAACAAGGCGCGAAGGATGTTCCGCGATTTTCGAGAAATGTTAAGAAAATTTACGGGGCAGGTTCAAACCGACCCGACCTCTTCTAGCAGAGCCTCGATTTTGAAGGTGAGTTCACTGTTGGTGGCGATTCGGTCGACCCCCGCTTGCCTTCCCAATTCGAGCAAAGGCTTTTCTTTGTGACCCGCGTGGGCGATCACCTTGGCACCCAGTGCCTGAATTTGCGGCGCGAGTTCTGCCCCGGGCAAGGTGGTGGAACCCAGGTTGACAATGGCGACCTGCGCGCCGGGTTCTTTAGGAAGCGCGGTACAAACCTCGGCCTCATGACCGAGCGCCTGAATCGACTTCACCAATCGGGCCGACCACATGAGATTGTCTTCAAAAACCCAAACTTTCATTGTCGTCTCACTCTACGCCATAGCAGGCCTTTGGAGTCCGACGTGCCCTCGCGGGTACCTTCAAAGAACGCCCATGTCCGCCCCGAAATCCGCTCGCCCCGATCTTGTACGCCCGCTCATTTGGGAAGACGACACGCTGTATATGCTGGATCAGCGCGTGATCCCCGCCCGAGAAGAGTGGCTACCCATGAACGACTATCGACAAGTGGTCGAGGGCATCAAAGACATGGCGGTTCGAGGAGCTCCGGCGATCGGGATCGCTGCCGCGTACGGCTTGGCGCTCGCCGCAAAGAACGGCGACGACTTCGCCCAAGCCTGTGCCGATCTCGCCGCTAGCCGACCAACCGCCGTAAACCTCTTCTGGGCGATCCACCGCATTCAGCACCTTGCCGACCACAGCTTTGCCACCGTACTCGCCGAAGCCAAGAAGATCGAAGCCGAGGATTTAGAGATGAACTACAGCATCGGTCGGTTTGGGTCGCTGCTGATCAAGAACGGGTGGAACGTCTTGACGGTTTGCAACACCGGATCGCTCGCCACGGCGGGTCACGGAACCGCGCTGGGCGTGATTCGGACCGCCCATTCCGACGGGAAGGGGATTCACGTTTGGAGTTGCGAAACCCGCCCTCGGCAACAGGGTTTGAGGCTCACCGCTTACGAACTGATGAAAGAAGGCATCCCCTTCCACAGCATCACCGATGGTATGGCGGCATCGCTGATGCGAGCGGGCAAGGTGGATTGCGTGATCGCCGGGGCCGACCGCATTGCTCGCAACGGCGACACTGCAAACAAGATCGGAACTTACTCTTTGGCGGTGCTTGCCCACCACCACGGACTTCCCTTCTACATCGCGGCTCCGGTTTCCACCTTCGATCTGGAACTTGCCGATGGATCCGGGATTCCGATTGAAGAGCGGCACAGCAGCGAGATCACCCAAATAGAAGGAGTCGCGGTGGCTCCCGAAGGATGCCCGGTCTTCAATCCCGGGTTCGACGTCACTCCCGGTGAGCTGATCACGGGAATCATTACCGAGCAGGGCGTGTTTGAAGGTCCGTACCGATTCGGCGAGAGCGATTTTTCGCCTGTACACTCCTAAGAATCACGAGAGCCATGAGCGAAATCGACTTTCGAACCATCATTAGGCGTCGCCGAGAAGGCGAGCGTCAGATTCGTCCCGAGTTCGACGAGTTGTGCCGAGTCGCGGCGGATGGATCGGTTCCCGATTACCAACTCGCGGCGTGGCTGATGGCGGCGTACCTTCGACCTCTTTCGGACGAAGAGACCGCCGACCTTACGCTTGCCATGGCAGAATCGGGCGAGCGGCTCGACCTCACGGGCGTACCGAAGCCTTGGGTGGACAAACATTCCACCGGGGGCATTGGGGACAAGACCACCATCGCTCTGCTCCCGATCCTTGCCGCTTGCGGGCTGAGCGTCACCAAGATGTCGGGGCGAGGACTCGGCATAACGGGCGGGACGATCGATAAGTTGGGTTCGGTGCCGGGGTTCCGCACCGACCTGAGTCCGACCGAGATGGTGGAACAAGCCAAGCGCATCGGCATCGCCTTAACCGGGCAAACCCCTGATCTTGCCCCAGCCGACAAAGCTCTTTATGCGCTGCGAGACGTGACCGAAACGGTCGACAGTCTGCCGCTCATCGTCTCTTCCATTCTCAGCAAGAAGATCGCCGGGGGAGCCGAGGTAGTTGTTTTGGACGTGAAATGCGGGTCGGGTTCCTTCAACCCCACTCCGGAGAAGGCCAAACGACTGGCATCTGCCCTGAAGAGCGTGGGCGAGTACGCGGGTTTGCGAGTGCGTGCCTCCATCACGGATATGGATCAGGTCCTGGGTTCGGCGTGTGGCAACGCGCTGGAGATTCGAGAGGCGTTGGATATTCTGCGGGATCACAAGCGCATTCGTACCGGTCCGGCGCAGAGGTTTAAGGAGCTGGTGATCTACTTCGCCGGGCTTGCTCTGCACGCTGCGGGCATGGCGGAAACCGAGCAAGACGGTCAGGCCCAGGCGCAAGGGGCCATCACCACCGGATGGGCGTGGAAGAAGGCGAAAGATTGGTTTACGGCGCAGGGGTGCGAATCTCCGCTTGAGGAGTACGAACTGTTCCTTCCGACCGCGAACGAGCGTCACCCCGTTCTTGCCCCCACGGGCGGCTATGTTCACGGCCTCGATGCGCGACTCATCGGCGAAGCGGTGCTTCACCTGGGTGGCGGTCGTATCACGAAGGCGGACGTGCTCGACCTGTCGGTGGGAATCGAGATTCACCGGGAAGTCGGTGACAAGGTGGACGCGGAGGAAGCGATCGCCACCGTTCATGCTCGCAACCTGAGCGAGGCTAGAGAGGCGGAGCGTCGGATTCTGGAGGCGTTGACCCTTCGGCAAGAGCCGTGCAGCAAGCGTCCGGTCATCCTCTTTCCAGATGAAGGTTGAAGATTTTGCTTTAAAAGCACTTTAATGGCGATTAGTCTTCCTTTTCGCACTATTTTCTTAACAACTCGTTTTTTTTTTGCGCGGAGACCTTTTCCGTGTTACAGTGTCTTCAGCGATGCTGGTACGAGTAGTTATAGCAGTTATCGGAATACTCTTCCTTGGTTTTGCGATCAAAACCAAGTACGCGTATCAGGCACCGGCCACACAGGCAGAACTGCTCTCAATGGCTTCAGCAGACGACCCAAAGGTGGCTATCCTCGCGACCGACTCTCTCCGTACTGCGCTCAAAGAAGAAAACGAATTGGTGATCTACCTCCCCGAATGTACGGGTTGCACCGTGGATGATCCCATCCCCGATCCACTTCCTTCAGAAATGAAAGGGGCAGTTTTTGTGAAACAGACCGCTTCCGACATACCGCCGAACTTGGCGAGCGAAAGGGTTCTTATTGATACCGACGGAAGCATTCAGCGACAACTGAACGCCTACAAATTGCCGAGGATCTACGCCTTTAAGAATCAGCGACTGCGAGACTGGCAAAAGCTGAATGAAACCCTCGGCACTTTTCTGGGGAGGAATTGATCATGCGAAATCGAAAAGCACGAGCTTTTACTCTTACCGAGGTGATGGTGGTGATTGCGATCATCGGAGTGGTCGCCGCGATTACTTTTCCAGTCGTTTCAAGCATGAAGAACTCGGCGAAAATCACGCAGACGTTGCAAAACTTAAAATCTCTTCATGCGGGAGCGATGTTGTACCAAGCCGACTATCATGGGGCACTGGCCGGAACTATCGAGGAGATGGGGTTGCCAGATTCCTTTGGAACCACGCGACCGCTTCCTTACAATGGCGGTTACATTAAACCTTGGTATGCAGGCATAAAATCCCCGTTCAGATCGGCCCCGAACAACGATTACAGTACGTTTATGATTCCGGCGAAGCATGACGGTTTGAAACCGACATGGTCAGAGTGCACGAAGGCTAGAGGTGATGCCTGCATCATGTACTGGGATCGTTTTGAACCAGGAAGGGATTCGTATACCGGGTACTGGATCGTAGATGTTGGTCATGCTCGCAAGCGATTACACGGGATCGCTTTAGCGGGCAATATCGTCACCCGTGATGACAAGGGGGATCCATATAGTCAATCTTGGTGGATCCCAAATTTCTACGAGCCAACGAAATGAACACTAGATCGATACGAACCTCACTCTTTGCGGCCGTTGCAGGAATTGCACTCGGCACGATCCTTGCCACCGGAACAGCGCATGCGCAGTTCGATCCAACTCCTCCGCCTGATTGTTTCACTGAAGCCTTAGAGCTCGATGCGTGGGTAGAAGGTCGAGGGTGCAGTACTGGATGTACGGTACTACCCGGTTGTTGCGAGTACAAGACCTTTAGAGACACAAATAACATCCTTAGAACATGGCGCAAATGCCATATCAATTTGCAATGCACCAATCCGAATGAGGCACCGAACGGATTTTCTTGCAATCCGCTTACTCCTCCGCCCGGTCCGTAATGCAAGTGGCTCAACTTACCGGGAAACAGAAGAAAATTGGCGTTACCTTGCTGGTGGTGGCGCCAGCTCTTGCCGCCCTTTGGATCCTTACGCGCCCACCCGCAACCCCGGCCTCTGCAGCGGAAGATATGTTTTCCGCGCTGGAGTCCGGCGATGGAAGAGGGCTCTACAGATTCCTTTTGCCCGATGAGCAAAAGGCGTTGGGACTCTCCAAAGAGCAGACCGAGCGGATCTTGACCGAAGTTCTTGTACCGGCGTATCGAAACTTAAATGTTCGAGTCTCGGAGAAGAAGTTTCTACCAGGTAACTACGAGATGTACTTTATGGCACCTTGCCGAATGAACAACACAGAGTCGCAATTTGCGCTTTCGCTGTTGGAACTCACGCCCAAGAACTACCAGACTTCGCTCACCAACGTTTACGCAGGCATTCAGATGACCGAGTTCCAGGTCGGCAAGAAAGCTGGAACGAGCCAACAGATCCGCGAAATGCAGCGGGCACGCGTCGAGAAACTCAAATCCATCGGCTTGAAGGGACTTTTCGACTTCAACACAGACAAGGTGCTGGAGTGGCCCAAGCGCAGAAGCGAAACCTCTAAACCTTGATTCGATGGTTCAGACGATCGACTTGCGCACGACTTCTTCCCCGCGATTCCGACCCACCGGCCTAACTGCGACGACCTTCTCCGGTTCCAGATCGAGCAGTTGCAGCCAGTCTTCCAACTGGTCCGACTTCGGGAAGATTTCGTTCTCCCGATACTCCTCGGTCATCGATTCCAGCAGATCTTCGAGCGTGATTCCGTGCTTCGCAATGGCGGGCCCATCAACAGAGTCGGCGATGGTTCGGCGAATCGCCTTCTCCTTGGCTCGACCCACGATGGATTCAATGAGGGCGCCGGAGATCATGTCTTTGCGATAGAGCGTCTCCACCGATCCGGTTCTCAGCGAGACCTTGAGGAACTCATTCTCAGTCGTTTTTGCCCAGAGCTTTTCGATCAGCCCTTCGATCAGTTCCTTTCGAGCGCAGTCGATCTCGCCCTCGTACTTGGCGATGAGCGCCGGATCGAGCGGCAAAGCGGCGTGCAGATAGATGCCCGCGATCTGGGTGGAAGCATCCTTATCCGGCCGAATCACCTTGACTTTGCGGTCGATTCGACCGGGTCGAAGGATCGCCGGGTCGATGTAATCGGGTCGGTTGCTGGTGAGGATAAGCACCACGTTATCCAGCGACTGCAGACCGTCTAGCTCGGCGCAGAACTGCGGCACCACGGTGTTGGACATCGAGAAGTAGCGACCGCTGCTTCGCGTGCGGAGAATCGCCTCGGCCTCATCCATGAAGATGAACACCAGGTAGCCGTCCTTTGCGCGTTCGCGGGCGGTGGAGAAGATCTCTCGCACCATGCGCTCGGTTTCGCCGACCCACATGTTCAGAATCTTGGGTCCAGAGATTGCCATGAAGTACTCCTTCACCTCCGTTCCCTTCCGTTGACTGTATTCCTTGGCAAGGTTGTGTGCGGTGGCTTTGCCGATAAGAGTTTTGCCGTTGCCGGGAGGTCCGTAAAGCAGGATTCCTTTGACAGGCTTTTTGCCGTACGCTTCGAACACCTCGGGATAGAGGAGAGGTTGCTCGATGGTCTCGCGGATAAGGGCGATGGCTTCTTTCTGCCCGCCGACCTTCTCCCACGGAATCTCGGGCACGTCTTCTAGGAAGTAATCCCGACTCTCTTTGCTGCCGAAGTGCTCCAGGGCGAATCGACCGGACGGATCGAGCCGAACCTCGTCGCCGCCTTTGATCTTGGTGTCTTTAAGAGCGTCGGCTCGGTAGACAAATCGGGTGCCCTGACCCGGGGCGTCGCCACCAATCTTCAGCCGGCCGTCTTCCATCGTCTCGCTGACTTTGGCGGTCATGCCTTGATCGGTTGCGGGGAGGATGCCGACCACCGAATAGGCGTCGTTGACTCGCACTCTTGCGCCCGGAACCAGCCCGGATCGATCGATCTTGGGATCGACGGTGGAGACGAACTCGGTATCACCCACGGAGATGAGAACGAGTTCCAGATTCAGAGCTTCTTCTTCCGAACCGCCGATGTCTCCCGCGTCTAGTTTGCGCAGAAAAAGACCCAGTCGGTTGGCAGGCGCAGTGAGCTTCTCGTACGCCTCGGCGTACTCGTTGAGCGACTCCTGAGCCTTCTCGACCTCACGTCGATCTTTTTGAATGGCTTGGCGCAACCCGGCGATGAGGTTTTGCAGGCGCACGTTGTCTTTGGGTGCGCTCTCCGCCAGCTTTTCAAGCAGCAGCAGAGACTCGGGCACTTGCGGAGTATCTGATCCGCCAGAGTTCGAAAAAGCCATTGCTTAGTTCTACGCCGGCAAACGGGACATTCGATGAAATGTCCCGCGATTACTCGGCAAAGAATGCGGCGATCGTGGCTCGGGCGATGGTGGTCTCCACCGACCCTTCGACTTCTGCCTGGGCAACCACCTTGCGCTCAGTGTAGCCATCCGAAGCTCGGGCGTAGATGGTGACGGCATCCAAACCTTCCACCTGCTCGACCTGGACGGAATCAACCGTCATTTGTCGGCTGGAGAAGATGCGCTCCAGCGCCTTCACGGTTGCGTACGCCACGGAATCTTCCAGGCTTCGCCCCATGCGCAGACCGACGCCGAACGTCACCTCGCCGTTGTGGCGAAGGGCGACGTGGGTGAGGCTATTGGGGGAGTCGTCGGTTTGCACCGCGAAAACGCTCGGAAGCTCGCCGTCTTCGCCTACGGAGACCGTTGTCTCCGGAAGGACGGCCACTTCGGAGTTGTCGATCAGCCTTAAGGAAGGCTCTTCGGCTTCGGATTGAGAAACGGTAGGCGTCTCTGAGACCGACGTGATTTCCCGATTGATCAAAAGATCGGTTGCAGAGTTTTCTACGGAAGGGTCAACATCGTTCGACTCCACCTGCACCACCGCCGTACCCGTGAGGTTTTGGAGGTCGGTTTGCGACTTCGGAGCTTCCGGCTCCGAAACGGATTCGGCGACTGTTGAATCGCCCGAGTGACCCGACGGGAGTGGTGGATTCGTATCGACTAACGGCGTCTCGATTGTCTCCGCGACAAACGCAGCTTTCTCGGACTCAGACGCCATCAGCTCGGAGCTTGAAACGTATTGCGACTTGGTTCCGGCGGGCTTTTTCGCCAGACAATCCTTGCTCGCCAGGTTGATGAGGTTGTCCAACATCGCCCCGTGGTGAGCGTCGAGCCGCTCTTTGGCACGTCGACCACCGTAGTTGCCAACCGAAAACTGGATGAGTTCGGGAACGTCTCTCAGGCGCAAAGTTTGTCCTTGGTAGAGGAGTTCCGACATGAGTTCGAGAACCTGGTCGCTGTCTCGCAGGGTCCCGATCGCGAATTCATCGCCACCGTAGCGGACCAGAAGGTCTTGCTGCGGGTCGATCATGTCGTTCAGGAACTGTGCGAAGAGCCGGAGCACCTGGTCGCCAACCACGTGTCCGTACTTCTTGTTGAAGCCGCCAAAGTCGTTGAGGTCAAGGAAGATGATCGCAATTTCGGTTCCCTCTTCCAAGCGCTCGATTCCCCAGTTGCGCAGTGCGTCGGCCCAGGGCAGTCCCGTGAGCGGATCGAAACTGGTTCGCAAGGCGGCAAGGAGCATGTGCGAGGTGACCATGCCCGCGTACTTGCCCTCTTTAAGAAGCGGGGCGTAATCCACGTTCTTCTTGACGAACAGGTCGGCGGCTTGTCTCGCCCGGGGTTCATCGTGAAGAATCAGCCTCGGTTCCAGCATCGCGTTGGAAACAGGCTCGTCCGGGCTGTGGCTCTCCAAGGATTCGAGGGTGACCACGCCGATGAGATTCCGATCGTTATCGATGACGCCCATGGCCCGCAAGCCGTGCCCCACTAGAACGTAGGTGGCCGTGCTCACTAAGTGGTCGGGGCTAACCCAGACGTTCAAAACACCATAACCGACAAACTGTTGAGACATAAGCCCAGAAACATGAACGGCGCCCCCCGGCGTCGAAACCCTGGGTTCAGTGTATCGGTACTTATTCACGCTCGTTCCGCGTAGTAATACGGGATTTGCAATTGGAAGGCGGTTAGGTCTCTCAGACGTCATGAATCGGTTCCCTATCTGGTGATCGAGTCAATGACGTATTCGACGAACTTCTTCGTGAGGCGTTTCACCTGCTCGTCGGATTCAAGAATTCTTCTAAAGCGCGAGGCTGCCAAGTACGCCTCGGCGGGTGCGCAATCCAAATACTGAGCCACTGCCTGTTCGTTAAGATCGGCTTCGAAAAGCATGGTGTAGGCGGAGAGCTCGGTGATTTTCAGTCCGGAAAACTCGCCCGCTCGTCGCTCGGCCTCTCGATAGATTCGGTGTCGGAGGTCCCAGGCAGAGTTGTCGGCAAAAAACGGATTGAGCACGCCGCATGCGCGCAGGGTCGAATCTCGCTCCGACCAATCGTTGCGCTCCAGCCGTAACCGTCGAAGCGCTCCAACTAGGGTGCGACCGTTTCCGTGCAATCGCGAGGCGAGCACTTTTGTGAGAGCGGCGGAAAGATGCACGTCCTCTGCCGCAGAAAGTTTTGTGAGCAAGGAAGCCTTCTCGGCGATCTCGGCGGGCTCGATGCGAGCCACCATCCACGAGCGCTTGCTCGGAAGCAGATTGGTGATCGGTCGATCGCAAGCGTTGCAAGCGTACGCCAGAAGGGTCGGTTTGCCCGTTCGGATTCTCTGCTCCAAAAGGTAGCGCAGCGACAGTTTCAGTCGCGGTCTAGAGGCGACCAACTGACAGTCGTCTAGCAGCAGGGCAGACGGCTGGTCGAAACGACCTCCCTGAGTCAGGAAAGACTCGGCGCTTCTCACTTCAGGGCGAATGCCGTGCAGCCGGTCCATGTGGAACGCGGTGGCATCGAGAAGATGGGTCTTGCCCCAACCGGAAGGACCACCGAGTGCGACGAAACCGTGCCCTCGATTGGCGAAGAGAAGGCAGGCCTCAACGGCTTGGACGTTCGATCGGAGAACCGCAAAGTTTGCGAAGGACGGGGTAGATCGGTGAAATAGGACTTCCGAGAGGGTTTCCGAACCTTCTTGTTGGGAAGAATCAACCCCCGCAGCGTATGAATACCGATCTGTTTTCAACCCCAATGCTCGATCAGTTCCCCGTTAAGAATTGTGAACCCTAGGGGTCGGTGGGTCAAGGGTCCGATAAGCCGAAAACTCATTCGTAGCGATGTTCGGTTTCTGCGTTTTTCGCCGTTTTTTGGCGATTTTCGCAAAAAGCAATCATCGAGATTTTTGTGAGTTGTCCACAGATTGTCCACCCTTCGGGTGACGAATCTTTTCCCAAAACGTTAAAGATTGGAAGTTTGGAGACGTGTTTGGGGTATGGCACTGAACGCAACTTTCTAGCGGCTGGACCCGTTTTTGTTCTGGCTTGCCCTTTAGTACTAAAGGAGTCCCAGGGAGAATCTTTGGATCACGCGCGTGATCTCGGGAGGGCCCATGACAACTCTCGCATCCGACGTTCGCCATCTTTGGAGAAGACTTTCTATCCCAGTAACCGCTGATGGCGCCCAGGCCCGTGACGTGGCAAGAAACACAATCAGGATCCCGATCGTGACCGTCCTTTTCTAAGGTCGCCAAGGCGGATGCGTGACGCGTGGTTTGATAGTGCTCGGAGATCTCTTGATGGCACGAGACGCAAGCCTCTGACCCGGCATAAACTGCGGTTTGCTCTCGCGGGACTCGGTTCAATAGAGTCTCTTCGGCAACGCGCTTTAAGTAGATTCGGTAGAGGCGAGCGGTCATCGCGTCATCGATGATTTTCTCGTCTAGAAGCGTCGCCTCGGCTTTCATCTTGCCCGAGGGCTCCACCGATACCGTGAGCAGGTTTTTCGATTTTCCTCCGGGTGAGAGCACCCATTTCCCTGGGCTCACCTCTTCCCCGGCGTCACCGTCGCCACCCGTTCGGTAGACAATGATCGCGGGCGATCCGACCGACTCGGCGAATTCTGTCGCCTCTTGCTTGGTGAAATCGGTGAGGATCACGAGTTTGCCCCCTTTAGGAAGGTCGCGCATGGTCGGCTTCCAACCGGGCATCGCTTCTCCCGATAGGCGCGAAAATCCGTAAACCTTCCACCCTGCTACCGTTACAGATGGCTTGAGGTCTAGGTTCAGTGGAGCCATGTCCGTGTTCACCAAAGGCGCACCCATGAGCCTCGCCACTGACATTCTCACGCCGAGCGGGTGGCGCAAATCTTCGCTCCCCCAAAACGCGGCAGAGGCTTTGAGCGTGGAGTGAATTTCGGCCACAGTCTCGGCTTTCAGCTCGTTCTGTCGACCCTCACCCGCCGTGATCGGACCCGCTTCCAAAAAGAAGGCATTGCGGGTCTCTCCCATTCGGGTGCGAACCACTCGCGCCAGTCGCTTGATGCCGCCCGACATTGGCTTGGTGCAGCCGCAGGGTGCCAATTCTCCAGTGGCTCCACCCGCAATAAAGAAGGTCACCGTCTCAAAGGAAGTCTCCTGCTTGGGAGTGGGTGACACCCAGAGCCCAGCGGCAAGCATGGCGCCTGCCATTCCGGATGCACTCCAACGTGTCAACGCTTTCCTCATCGCCACCTGTTTCGCTCTCTAGCCGCCCGCTCGAACAGGGATACGGACGGTCTTCTGTTGCGGATCGTTGGTCGTCACCACAATTTCCGTTCGAAGAACCCGCTTGGCATCACCGAGGAATCGCACTCTCAGACGAACTTCGCCGCGGATGGTCGTGTACTCAACCTTGACCGATACCTCTTTGTCTTCACACTTGACCGACTTCACTTTTAGGTCGAATCCGGGTCGGGTGAGATAAACCTGGGCTTCCGCCGCCGCCGACATGGTGGAACCGAAATAGACCGCTTCTGGCATTGCCACAAGACCGCTTTGAACGTAGAGGGGCAAAGAAATACGCGGTCGACGTGCGTCTCCCGTGATCACGTAGAGCCCCAACGACGACCTTCCCGGAACGGGATCTCCGGTGAGATCAAAAGTGGCTCTATAACCGCGACGCTTCACCATTGCGCCGACCTTGCCGGATTCTCCGAACGTGTCCGGAACTTCGCCTTCCCACTTTTGCATGCTCACCGTGCCCCGGCCTCCAACCAAACCGGAAGCCAAAACGGAGCCTTTCCAGGATTCGGCTAGAACAAGAATGGCTTCGAACTTGGTCTGATTCGGCTTGAGCACCACGGTTCGGCTGTCTCCTCCCGGCAGGAGCAAGCGAACTCGGGGGACGACTTTGACCTTGATGGGAATGATGAGTTCCGATTTATCCGGGTCGTTGTTGAGAACGATGAGTGCGTGACGCACCTCGCCGATCTGGTCGGTGGTGTCGTACACGGCGCGAATGAGAACTGAGGACTGACCGATGGTCTCGTTGGGACCCTCGGAGGTGACACAGGCGCAATCTCCGTAAGCGATCCAGCGAAGTGTTCCCGCGCCAACGTTGTTCACCTGGATCGGCGTCGAAACGACGTCACCCTCGAATACCGTTCCGAGGTCGATCGCTTTGGTGTCGGTTGATAGCCGAGCCGCACCCACCGCAAGCTTAAAGTTCTTCTCCGCCGCTTCCCGTAGGTTCTCGCTGAGATTGAGGGTCTCGCGCGCCAGGTAGCTATCTCGGCTGGAGATATCGAGCAGCACGGTCGCCCGCTGATCTGTCCTCCCCATCGCCGATCCAAAGTATTTGGTCGAGGTGAGCCCAAAGTAAGAACCGAGGGTGTAAACGACCTCGTTGTGAACTTCCCGGTCCGTCGTTTTGCTCACCGGGGTACCCCGTTGAAGACTGATCACCGCATCGTAACCAAGATCGGTCCCGATAAGAGCAAGGCCTTGAACTCCCTTCTTGTTCGGCAGCATGCCGAGCTTGGGCGTGAAACTGAAGACGATGTTCGCCTTGTCTTTCACCCATTCCACCGAGATGTTTCGGAGAACGGTCACCCACTTGCCAACCGCTTTGTCTCTTGCCAATAAGAACGACTTTCGGAGAGGAGCCGGAACTTTACTGTCGTCCCACTTGGCTCGAATCTGTCGACGCGGCAACGCCTGAGAGAGGGACAATGCCCGGGCGTTCTTTTGCTCGGTCAGCAGTTGCTTGATCTCGTTGACGGTGGAATGGAAATCGGGGTTTGTCCCAGGCGGAATGACCGCCGAAAGCTCTTTTGGAAGGGCTTGCTGCTGGGAAGGCTCAGATGTCTGGGCGATAGAAAGAGACGTGATCGTGAAGAGGGCGGCCGCAAGTGCCACTTTTAACCAGGTTGTCCTTAACAATCTCATTTCCATCGTTCGCATTCCACCCGGTGCTCCGAATTCCATTCGGGGCTCCGGTTTCAATTTTGGGAACAAGATCGGCTCCGCTAAGGAGCCGACACTTATTCGACGTAGGCGTCTTCGGATGGTTTCTGCTTAAGGAAGGCTTCGATGAATCCATCGATGTCCCCATCCATCACGCCCGAGACGTTGGCCGTCTCATACCCGGTACGGTGGTCTTTCACCATCGTATACGGTTGCATGACGTAGCTCCGGATTTGGCGACCCCATGCGGCGGGTCCTCCTTCTCCTTTGATTTCGGCCACCCTTTCCGCCGACTGGGCTCGCTCCAACTCACTGAGTCGGGCCAAAAGAACCGACATCGCACTGGCGCGGTTCTTGTGCTGACTCCGTTCGTTTTGACAAGACACCACGATGCCCGTTGGCAAGTGCGTGATCCGCACCGCCGACTCGGTCTTGTTAACGTGCTGACCACCCGCGCCACCTGCTCGAAGGGTTTCCACCTTCAGATCGTCGGGGTTGATCGTCACTTCGTTTTCTTCAATTTCAGGAAGAACTTCGACCTTGGCAAACGACGTGTGTCGCCTCGACGCGGCGTCGAACGGCGAGATTCGCACCAATCGGTGAACCCCACCTTCGGCCTTTAGGAAGCCATAGGCGTTTTCTCCGGTCACCTGCATTTGGACAGATCGATAGCCAACTACGTCGCCCGGTGTTTCGGAAAGGACTTCCATCTTGTAGCCCTTTTGCTCGCACCAACGGCTGTAGAGTCGGAACAGAATCGATGCCCAGTCGCAAGCTTCCGAACCACCCGCACCTGCGTTGATTTCGAAGATGGCGTTCCGGCCATCGTGCTCCCCACTCAGCAAGGTCTTCAGCTCGTAGGCATCCAAGTCTTTGAGTAACTTGAGCGCCATTTCGTCAGCTTCTGCTTCCGTAGCGGGATCTTCTTCCAGCTTCAGCATCTCGTAAAGCTCACGAATATCCGTCTCGGTTTTGACGAGTTGCTTGTAAGGCTGCAATATGTTTTTTAGTCGGCTGAGCTTTTGAAGGGTCTTGTTCGCGGAAGACGGGTCGTTCCAAAACTCAGGCTGTGCTGAGAGGTCCTCTAGCGAGGCGATTTGGAGGCGTAGACTATCGAGGTCAAAGATGACCTCCAATAGCGTCCAGGCGACCGCGGGCCCTGGACAGCGCTTCCTGCTGTTCTAAGTTCAGCATAGGGGTAAAGATACCTCTTCGGACCGGACGTATTGAGTCTGGCTCTGGCTTGTGCAAATCCCCAACCGGTGGGGTCCGTTGGTTGCCCACCATAAATGTTCGTTAAGGAATGACGAATGAACGACTTGGGTCTAGCAGTAGCGCGAGTCGGGGTTTATAATCTCTAAATCTCACGTTCGAGATGTGTCCTTAGTCATGCGAAAATTTTTAAAGATTGGGATGTTGGGGTTAGCCCTAGCGTGTGTATCCCTCAGCGCCGCCCAGAAGAGCACAAGTGTTCAGGGGAGCGGTACCGGAAAAGATCAGGGGAGTGTGAGCCTGATCCAAGACGTTCTCAACGGAGAGGTTAAGTTCGAGGACAAGGGCCTCTCGCAGCCGATTGCTGCCAAGAAGTTCCGATCGACCAGCATTCAGCCTCAGATCAACCGGGAGAATCCGTTCAAGAAACTCGTTCGCGAGCACAAGTTCAAACGGGACTACAAGCAAGGACCCGCGAACTCTTTGGTTCGCCGACCTGGCTCGCTCCCGCCCCGAACCTCGCTGAAGAACTCCAAAATGTTCCCCGGCATCGGTGCAACCGGCTGGGAACCACCCGACGCCGATATCGCGGTTGGCCAGAACCACGTCCTGGAAGTCGTGAACTCCTCGCTCGCGTGGTTCGACAAGGACGGCAACGAACAGTTCCAACAACCGTTTGCGACCTTCTTTGCGGGTCAGAACCCATCCAGCTTTATCTTCGACCCCAAGGCGTTCTACGATCCAGGCTCGAACCGATACTTCGTGGTCGCTCTGGACGTGAATTTTGAGACCCGCGAGAGCCACTACCTCTTGGGAGTTTCTGACGACGGAGACCCTAACGGAGATTGGTATCAGTATCGATTTGTGAACCGGACCGAAGACTTCTTCGGCGACTACTGGTTGGACTACCCCGGATTCGGCTTTAACCGAGACACGGTGGTCCTTTCTGGCAACATGTTCGGATTCGATGGCGGCTACGGTGGAGTTCACCTGCACGCGATCGACAAGAACCAACTGATCAACGGAACCCTTCGGTTCCAAGCGTTCATCCTTAGCCCGGAGAGCGGAGCCTTCACCGTTCAGTGGGCGAAGAGCGATGACCGCGAGAACCCGCACTGCTTGGGTGCCGAGATTTACGACTCGACGCGCATGAGGGTGTATGCCATTTTCCGAACGGGCGCCATCTGGCGACTCCGGACAACGGCAGTCCTTATTCCGGCGTGGCAACAAGACCGAGGCTTCTCGGTAGGACCGGGCGGTGTCTGGGTTCAAACCAACGACTCGCGAGTCCTCTCTGCCTATTCCAAGTCCGACCGGTTGGTGGCAGCGCACACGGTTGGTAACTTTAGCGGTCAACCATCTGTTGCCTGGTACGACGTGAACATGAACGGCTGGCCCGCCATCATCACGCCGCCCAAGCTCAACCAAAGCGGCCTTGTGGAACCGTTCGATTCAAGGTCTGCCTATTCCTTCCCGGCGATCTCAGTGAACAAGTGGAACGACATGCTCATGACGTTCTCCCACATTCAAGAAGATTTGTTGGACGAGGAAGGCAACGTCATTCAGCCGGGCACACCGGGTGAGGTGATGGTCTCTGCTCGACGAGGCGGCGACCCATTAAACTGGATGTCTGACCCGACGAGCATTCAACCTTCACTTGGAGGAATCTATTCCGGATTTTCCAGCCGATGGGGCGACTACTTCGACGTTGAACGCGACCCAACCGACGACGGTCGATTCTGGGCAGTTGGCATGGTTGCCAGTTTGCCGGGAACCTGGCAAACCTTCGTTAGATCGGTACAAGTGCTGCTGCCTGATGCCGACTTGAACGAGTACCAACCCATCGCGACCCGGGTCTACCCTGGCCGATACGTTCGTGGAAACGCCGCTTCGCTTGCAGCCGTCGATGGAAACGCCTATGTTGTGACGTCGCAGTTGCGAACGGGAACGCAGATCGGCGGTGTCTGGGCAACAATGCCGCCAAGTGGCGAAGGCACCCTTCGGATCAAGTACACGATTACGTTGAAGAACAAGGCGTCCATTGCGCCGCAGTTCATGACGGTCTTCGGCTTCCCGTATGCTGCCGAGGTCACTGAGTTACCGGCAGGAACGCACACTCGGGTGGTTGAAATCTCCCCAGATTGGGCGCCATTCATGGATCGCGAGAATCTGATCTTCCAGGTGTTCAACGACACCGTGAACGGTCGAGCTCCGCTTGCCACTACTGCGAGTATCGACCAGTTGGTCGTGCTCGCTCCGTAACTCGTACCTGTTATACACGGCACATAACGGAGAGATAAGAAAAATGGGCTTCGCCGAATTCGGCGAAGCCCATTTTCGTTTTGGAGCCGCTCGTTATGCGGCTTTTCTATACGCGCTGGCGGCCTTCTTAGCCTGACCTTGTTGCGCCAACAGAGACATCACCCCGTCTCTTTCCTTCTCAAGGGCTCGGATGAGGCTCGATTCGAGGGACTCCACCGACGCCTTATCATCCGGGCTGAATGAAGGTCGATCTCTTTCGGCCTGGGCGATCAGGGACTCTCGGAGCGCCATCATGCGCTCGACATTTGCGTAATCACCCGCGGAAACGCTTTCGATCAGAGTCAGCGTGGTGAGACGGTAACGGTTCATCCAGGCGCTCGCCCCCGAGCCAGGGACGGCTATCTCAACCACCGCATGCGGAGAATGGACAACATTCGTCGGAGAATTATGCTGCTTGAGCAATGGACAACCTCTCTTCCGGTGCGGCGTTCATCAACTTCTGCTGTCTTTCCAATGCGGCCCACCCTTCGCGAAGCTCGCTGAGCGTTTTGGCGGCATTGTCGATGGCATTGGGATTGTCTTCCATGTTGCCATTGACAATCTCCGTCAAAGCATAGGTGTAGAGCGCGAGCAGGTTCTTCGCCACATCGCCCCCATCGTTCATGTTGAGGCTGCTCATCAGTTCGGCGACGATCTTCTGAGCTCGTTGGAGACAACGGTTTTGTTCTTCCAAGTTCTTTTGAACCATGGCGCGCTTCCCTTGATCGAGAAAACGCAGCGCCCCATCGTAGAGCATCACAACGAGGCCCACCGGGGATGCACCGATTGCGGCGTTCTTTTTGTATTCACCAATCTGCTTGGAATAAGACAATGCCATCTCCTACAGGGAGATATCGGCATTCCTGCCAGGAAATCCCTAGAGTAAATGCGGGGTTTCCTTTCTCGCTTTTTCAGTGAACGGTGAAAGAATCCACCGCTTCTTCCACGGCTTTGCGATCGTGGTCTTTTCGAGTGAAAAGAAACGCCAGGATGAAGCTTCCAATCACCACGCACGCGGGCAACAGATACGCCCACTCTCTCCCAAACTCTGGCATGGGGGCCTGTTTCATCATTCCGGCAACGAACGCTTGCTGAATTCTCATGTAGAGAAACACGGCGACCACGGTGAAACCCGCCACCGCCCCGCACGAGGCAGCCAGGCCCCTTAGCCTTGCACCGATGATGCTAACAATGGTCGCAGGGAGTAGCCCCAACAGCGATGCCCGACCGAGGTCGGCGAGGGTGCTGACGTTCAGCCAGATAAAGTAGGGCCAGCAAGAGACAAAGAACACCGTGAACGAAAGCGTTGTGAACGCTCCGCAACCCCAAAGCATCACTGTATCCGTATCTGCTTCGGCTCGAACCGGAGTGTCGAGCGTTTCATCGGTCTTTAGAGGATCTAGCGCCACGTGTTTATGCGGTCTCCGCCTTCATTGTGCATCTTTTGCATCGACGGTCGGGGTGTTGTTGGGTCGACCAAGCGGGCGTAGACGATTGAATTCCGAGATTCGATTCACATTTTTCCAACCCAGTTGGGTACCCTTCCTCGTTGCGCGTGTCTTCACGCGTTGAAAACCTGACCACGGATCAGGCGAATGGGCGAGCCAAGCTCATTTGAACCGATCCGACAACGGGGATACCTATGGCAAAACAGTGCTTAATTGAAAAGCAGCAGAGCAAGCCCAAGTTCAAGGTGCGCTCATACAATCGCTGCAGCCTTTGCGGTCGCGCAAGTGGCTATATCCGATTCTTCGGCCTCTGCCGAATCTGTCTGCGTGAAAAGGCGCACCGCGGCGAACTGCCCGGAGTGACCAAGTCGAGCTGGTAACGCTCAAAAGGAGAAACAAAGAAAATGCACAGCGATCCAATCGCGGACCTTTTGACGCGTATCCGAAACGGATACAAGGCTCGAGCCATTAGCGTCGACGTTCCGCACAGCAAGATCAAACTTGAAATCGTCAAGATCTTAGAGCAAGAGGGATACCTTTCCGGACACGAGGTCACGAACGAGACCAAGTTCCCGAATATCCGAGTCACTCTTCGATACGACCACCGACGCAAGCCGCTGATCAACACGATCAAGCGCGTTTCGACGCCGGGTCTTCGCGTTTACAAGGGCAAAGATTCTCTTCGCCCGATTCGAAACGGTTTGACGACTCGAATTCTTACCACCAGCCAAGGGCTCATGACCGACCGAGAGGCTCGCCGACGACACGTTGGCGGTGAGGTCCTTTGTGAGGTGAACTAATGTCGCGAATTGGAATCCAACCGATCGAAGTTCCGAAGAACGTCACCATCACCGTTGATGAGGCGACCAACGTCGTCAAAGTCGCGGGTCCGAAGGGCGAACTCCACCAGTCGATTTCTCGGCTGCTGACCGTGAAGCAAGAAGAGGGCAAGCTTTGGCTTGAGCGACCGAACAACCTGCGAGAAGCTCGCAGCCAACACGGTCTTGCTCGAACCCTTCTCTTCAACATGGTTGAAGGCGTCACCAAGGGTCACAGCAAAACTCTGCAAGTCCTAGGTGTTGGTTACCGTGCGGCGATGGAAGGCAAGAATCTTCTTCTCAACATGGGTTACTCGCACCCCGTTCGAGTTGCCGCTCCTGAGGGAGTCAACTTCGAAGTTAAGGCAGACGACAAAGCTCGAACCCTTTACATCGTCATCTCTGGTATCGACAAGGCCGCTGTTGGTCAAGTCGCCGCCGACGTCCGCAAGGTCCGCAAGCCGGAACCGTACAAGGGCAAGGGTATTCGCTATCAAGGCGAAGTCATCAAGCTCAAGGCCGGTAAGCGCGCAGGCGGCAAGAAGTAAGGAGAACCGTAGACAATGGCAACTAAATCTAGAAACGATCTGCGCGTGGCTCGTCACGCGCGAATTCGCAAGCGTGTCACCGGTACTCCGGAGCGACCTCGCCTTGCGGTCTATCGCAGTCTGAAGCACATCTCTGCTCAAATCATCGACGACACCCAGGGCATCACGCTGGTTTCGGCTTCTTCCCTTGAGAAGGACCTGAAGGCATCGGGTAACGCCGAAGGTGCGAAGCTCGTTGGCAAGGCACTTGCCGAGCGCGCAAAGTCGGCCGGAGTGGACAAGGTGGTTTTTGATCGTGGAGGCTTCCAGTACCACGGTCGCGTCGCATCCCTTGCGGACGGCGCTCGTGAAGCCGGGCTGGAGTTCTAATCATGAGAATGATGAATCGCCTTAGCGGTAAGCGAGAGAGCCGCAACACCGAAGGTCCTCAGTTAGACGTTCGGATCATTCGAACCAACAAGGTTTTCAAAACCCACAAGGGTGGAAAGACCGCATCTTGGTCGATCCTTGTGGTTGTTGGCGACAACAAGGGTAGCGTAGGACTCGGTCTTGGTAAGGCTCGGGGTATTCCCGACGCCATTCGAAAGGCCGAAGAAGCCGCTCGAAAGAACATGTTCAAGGTCCCGATGATCGGCGACACGATCCCTCACGAGATCGTCGCTACCTCTGGCACCGCTGAAGTTGTTCTTCGACCCGCCGCACCCGGTACTGGTGTTAAGGCAGGCGGCGCTGTTCGAGCTTGCTTGGAAGCTGCAGGCGTGCACAACGTGCTTGCAAAGTCTTTGGGCAGCCGAAACGCGATCAACATGGCGTACGCCACCATCGAAGCCTTCAAGAGCCTCACCTCTCCTGAAGACATCGCCGCTCGACGAGGAATGGAGACCAAGCAATTGGTGCCGTGGATCGAGCGAGCCCGAAAGGAGGAAGCCGAACATGCTGCGTATTAAGCTGATTAAGAGCACGGTTGCGCACAATCCGCGCAACCGACGAACCGTCGAGGCCCTTGGGCTGAAGCGCGTTCACCACGTTGTTGAGCACGAGGACACGCCCGTTATTCGCGGCATGATCCACAACGTCAAAGAACTCCTTCATGTGGAAGTTGTCGAGGGTACGCCCAAGGCACGCAACCATGTGAAGAAGGGCAAGAAGGTCGCCGCCGAGGCTGTGGAAGCAGCTCCGGTCGTGGAGGCCGTCGCCGAAGCCAAGCCTAAGAAATCCAAGAAGGCCGCTGCGGAGGAATCGAACTAATGGGACTTCACAACTTTAGCCCGAGCCCGGGTAGCACCTTCAAGAAGCGACGTGTCGCTCGCGGTATCGGATCTGGCATGGGTAAGACCGCCACGCGCGGTACCAAGGGTCAAAAGGCTCGCCGACAAATTCACCCGAATTTTGAAGGCGGTCAAACCCCTATTCAGCGCCGACTTCCGGTTAAGAAGGGCTTCCGAAACATCAACCACAAGGAATTTGCGGTTGTAAACCTCGATGACTTGCAATTGTATTTCGAGGACGGAGCGGAGGTCACTCCTGAGGCGTTAATCCAAAAGGGGATTATCTCTAAAGTGAAAGACGGCGTTAAGATTCTCGCCTTTGGCGAACTCGATAAGAAACTCACGGTCAAGGCTCACAAGTTCAGCAAGACCGCTGAGGAAGCTATTAAGGCAAAGGGCGGAGAGGCGGTTATCCTTTGAGCTTCGGGGGATTCGGAGGCGCGGCAGGAGGCGGCGGGGGCGATAAAGGGCTCTCGCTTCCTCTAACGCAGATCTTTAAGCTGGCTTGGCAGGACCCAGACCTCAAGCAGAGGTTGATCTTCATCCTGATCATGTTCGCCGTGTTTACGTTCGGCGTACACGTTCCGGTACCGATCCCCAACATCTCTTCGGATGAGGTTTACGAAGCCCTTTCGAAACAGTACATCTTCCAATTCTTGGATTCGTTTGGCGGCGGCGCCTTGCGCCGTCTTTCGGTGTTTGCACTGGGTCTCAACCCGTACATCACCGCGTCGATCGTCATCCAGATCATGACCACCGCCGTTCCTTCGCTGAAGAAGGAACTGGAAGAGGGCGGTCAGTACGCACGGAACAAGCAGAACAAGTGGACGCGCGGTCTTACGCTCGTTCTTTGTATCTTCCAAGGTAGCGGCTTCCTTCAAATGATCATGCAAGGTCTGGGCAAGAACATTGCCCTTCAAGACCGATTCATGATCATTACGATGTGGACCGCAGGAGCCATGTTCTGTCTGTGGATCGGCGAGCAGATCAGCGAGCGCGGCATCGGCAACGGTGTGTCCCTCGTCATCTTCGTCGGCATCATCGTTGGCTTGCCCTACCAGGCTCAGAAACTGTCTTCTGGACTTTCGAACGGCTTGGTTCAGTGGTGGAGCGTGATCGCGCTGGGAATCCTCTTTGTGGCTTCCACTTGGGCGATCGTTTACTTCACCGCGGCTCAACGACGCATTCCGATTCAGCACATGAGGCGCAACTACGGCACGAAGGTGATCGGTGGCAAAACAAGCTACCTTCCGCTTTCGCTGCTCATGGCGGGCGTTCTTCCGATCATCTTTGCTAGCTCGTTGGTGGGCCTTCCCTACCAATTCGCAACGATGGTTGGCGAGACCACCCCGCTGGGAGGCTTCCTCAAGGGAATGGGCGAATGGCTCAGTCCGGCAACGGCTCGAGTGGTTCACCCCTACTTCCCCGTTCCGATCGGATTCTTTGCTTCGATCCTTTACGCGGGACTCATCCTGTTCTTCACCTACTTCTGGACCGCAATCCAGTACAACGTGGAAGACATCAGCAACAACCTGAAGCGAGCCGGATCTTATGTTCCAGGCGTTCGACCAGGCAAGCAAACCAAGGACTTCTTGGACGGCATCATCTCGCGCATCACCCTTGCGGGTGCAGGCTTCATTGCCATTGTCGCTCTGATGCAGTACATCGCTCCGGCGGTGACCAACTTGACCTACCAGTACGGTGTCGGCATCGTTGGCGGTACGTCGCTCTTGATCATGGTTAGCGTGGCCCTTGAGACCATGCGACAGATCGAGGCGAACCTGCTGATGAAGCAATACCAGTAAACTAACTCCCGTCGGCGAATCGACTTAGTCGGCTCGTCGGCGGGATTTTTCATTTTCAAGGAACCTTTCATGCGACTCATCCTCATCGGCCCCCCTGGCGTTGGAAAGGGGACCCAAAGCGCCCTTCTCGTGCAGAGGAAAGGTTTGGTGACGCTGAGCTCCGGAGAAATCTTCCGACGCGAGATCGACGCGCAAACCGACTTGGGTCGACTCGCCAACCGCTTCATCTCGCAGGGCCAGTTGGTCCCCAACGAGGTGACCATCGAAATGATGGCCAAGCGAATCGGACAGCTCGATGTCATGAAGGCCGGTTTCGTGTTGGACGGGTTCCCCCGAACCATCCCCCAGGCCGAAGCACTCGACGAACTGCTCAGCGACATGGGCAAGCCGCTCGATAAAGTGGTTTCCATTTCTGCGGATGATGAAATCATCGTCGCCCGCCTTAGCGGCCGAATTGGATGCACGAAGTGTGGAGAGATCTACCACGCACGCAATAAGCCACCCAAGCGAGAAGGACTCTGCGACAAGTGCGATGGCCCCCTCTTCGTTCGGCAGGACGATCGTGCCGAAGCGATCCGCGCCCGCCTGCAGATTTTCCACGAGCAAACCTCTCCGGTTATCGACTACTACGGCGAGAAAGGACTGCTCCAACTTGTCGATGGTCGGCAGGATCCCGAGACCGTCTTCAAAGTTATCGTTGGAGAAATCGGAGCCTAAACCATGTTAAAAACGAAAGATCAGATTAAGTTGATGAAGGAGTCCGGACGCATCGTCGCCCGAACCCTACGACTGGTCTCCCAGGCCATCGAACCCGGGGTAACTCCGAAGCATCTCAACGATCTGGCCGAAAAGCTGATTCTCGAGGAAGGGGGCGTTCCCAACTTTTTGAACTACGGCACCCCTCCGTACCCAGCCGCCACTTGCATCTCGGTCAACGAGGCCATCATTCACGGTGTGCCGGACGAGCGCCCGCTCCAAGAAGGCGACATCATCAGTCTCGACTTTGGAGTGGTGAAAGACGGTTGGCACGCCGATAGCGCCTGGACCTTCGCGGTCGGCGAGATTTCTGCCGAGAAGAAGCGTTTGATGAACGTGACGCGAGAAGCCCTCTTTCAGGCAATCGCAAAAGCCAAAGCCGGAAGCACAACGGGCGATATCGGTCATGCGGTTCAGAAGTACGTGGAATCCAACGGCTACAGCGTGATTCGCGACTTCGTAGGCCACGGAATTGGTCAACGCCTGCACGATGATCCTCGCGACATTCCCATGTACGGCAAGTCGAATACGGGTCACAAGCTGAAGGTGGGTCACACCATCTGCATCGAACCGATGGTTGCGGTCGGCACGCACAAAGTGAAGATTCTGGACGACAAATGGACCGTCGTCACTGCCGATGGGAAGCCCTCGGCACACTTCGAGCACACCATTGCCATCACGGAGAACGGTCCCGAGATTCTTACTAAGGAGGACTGACCCCGTGTCAGGACCTCTCATTCAAACGAGGCCGTTTGAACGACTTAGGGCTTTGGCGAGTTGCTCATGAAGCTGATCGAAACGCACTGTCACGTTCACGACCTAGAAGCCTTCCCGGACGCCAACGAAGCGCTTGATCGCGCACGAGAAGCCGGGGTCTACCGGTTTGTTGTGGTGGGCGTTCAACCCGCCGATTGGTATCGGGCTCTGGAGTTTGCCGAACAGCACGAGGACGTGTACGCCATTTGCGGCTGGCATCCCAACTACACCGCCGAATACGATCCTATCGACTTGCCTAAGCTCGCCCACGTCCTACGACACCCAAAGATCGTGGCAATGGGCGAAATTGGTCTGGATTATCACTGGGATTACGCCCCGCACTCCATTCAGCATCAAGCGCTCAAGGATCAACTGAAACTTGCCGAGGCGATGGATCTGCCCGTGGTGTTTCATGCCCGCGAGGCTTACTCGGATCTCTTGGACGTGCTCGAGCGCCGACCCGCTCGGCCCTACCTGTTCCACTGCTTCACGGGCTCGAAAGAGGAAATGCGCCGGGTGATTCGTCTTGGCGGCCTTGTGGGGGTCGATGGACCGCTCACGTACAAGAATGCGGAAGAGCTGAGAAACACCTTCTCGATCATCCCGCCCAGCCGAATCGTGCTCGAGACAGACTCGCCTTATATGGCTCCGGTGCCGTATCGCGGCAAGCGCAACGAGCCCGCCTATATTCCGAACATTGTCTCGGTTTTGGCCGAGCTTCAGCAAGTCAGCGTGGAAGAGTGCGCGGATCAAACCACCGAGAACGCTCTCGGGTTCTTCACGAAGATGTTGCCCTAACCCGGTCTGACCAAAAAGAGACGGGTCGGTTAGCGCAGAGCGCAAACCAACCCGTTGCTTGACGATCCAACGAAAACTTTACTCTTCGTCTTCGTCTTCGATCGGACCGAGATCGTCGTCGATCGACTTAGCTTCCGACTTCACGCCCGTGTCCAGGCTGATGAAAGCAATGTTCTTCGTCTGTCGGTTAGGACAGTTGTTGCAGATGAAGTCCACCTTAATGCCCTCGAGCCAGGCTGGGACTTTATCAAGCGGCTTACCACAGGTGCAATTAACCATAAATCGAATTAACCTTCTTGTTCCTCTTCAAAATCTTTAACCGTCAAACGGTGGCTAAGCACACCATTCACGGCCATCACTGCCGCCGCGCCAAGATAGAGGAGATAAAGGTTGTTCTCCCTCTTTTGACCAGGGTCGCGAATAAGCGAGTCTCCTCCGGCAATCCCGGCGATCGCAATGATGAGCAAGATGCCCGCAAGCCAGAAATAGGTGTTCTTCACCCAATTCGGCTTCTGCTTCGGTTTCGCCTCGCTCACCCTTAAATTGTACCTTCCCCTTCTCCATCCCCTCTTTGAGGATCCAGAACCTTGCTTGAGCTAGGAAAGGAGGTTAGACGCGGATGTCGATTTGCTGACCCTTGCCTTCCAACATCTTGAGAAGTTGAGCAGCAGCGTCTTGCTGAGAATCGAGCGATTTCTTCAGCAGGGAAACCTGAGCCTTCGTCTTCACCTGTTCGGCTTCGCCGACAGATTGAAGCGCCTGCATGGCGGCAGTTGTGGAAGACCCAACGTTCATAGCTTTGTTATCGGCGCCTTTCTAAGAGGATTGAAGATCGAAAATGCAAAGATCACGCTGAAGAAGCACGCGATTTTCTCTCCCGGGTCCATTCCAGAGGGATCCACCAACGATTCCCAACCTTCTTCGCCCCCTTGATCTTGTCTCTTCGCAGGTACTCCCAAAGTGTCTTAACCGTCAGACCGGACTCTTCAGCGGCTCGCTCCACCGTTAGCCAAACGCCTTGCAGCGGAGTTTGCACCACACCCGAACCAGGCGGGAGGAATCGAGTCGCGTAACCCTCTTGGTCCTGCTCAACAAGATGTAACAATGTTACAAGCCCGTCCCGATCTGGGTCCGATGCCGATTCAAATGGGCGACCTTTCACCCAGTAATCACGGAAAACACATTCAAGTTCTAAGCACCACCACTCCCGATTCTGAAGCCAAACCCAGGCGGGTTCCCTTAGGTCAACATGGTCATTTCGAGTCTGAAACCCGATTGGATTTCGACAAGAGGTGCTCTTTCCACGAACGGAATCTGCGGCCAAAGAGAGGATCTTCGAGGCGCTCAGTCGATCTTTGTTACTCACCGTCACATCATACAACAAATCGAAAACTCTTGTTACAGGATTGTCACGTCTGTTACAATACGAGTGTGGGTATCGGCGCGCGAATCAAAATGGCTCGATTGGGGCACGAACCTCCATTTACTCAGGAGCAGCTTGCGGAAGCCTGCCAGATAAAGCGAAGCCGATTGGCCCAGTATGAGGTTGAACGGACGGACCCTCCGGTGGACGTTCTGATGAAAATTGCCGAGGTGCTCAACGTCCGCTTGACAGATCTCACCGAAGAGCCGTCGGGAAGACTTCCCCGCCCACGCGCTCAGCCGATGGGCACACTCAAGGTTTACGGAGGGATCTCAGCCGGGACCGGTTCCACGACCTCGTTCGAACTCACCGAACTCGACGTTCCACCTCAGTTCGCCAGAGAAGACTACGGCGCATTGGTAGTCGAGGGCGATTCGATGATGCCGTTCCTGGAATCGAGTGATATCGCCATCTTTCGCGATTGGTTCACGCCCAAGCCAGGCTTTGTCATGGCGGCAGAGCTCGCCGATGGATCGTGGGTGGCGAAGATGGTTGTCTACGAACAAGGGTCTTATTTACTCAGATCGCTCAACGGGAAGTACGGAGATATTGATTCGGGGTATCGGCTAGGTGGCTTTCTCGTAGGAATCGTTAGGGACTCTGGACCTGAACGAACGATCCGTCTCAATCCGTACGGTTTGCGACCGTAGTTGTTGAACAATACGGGCTTTGATCCGCCCTGCGGACATTGCTCGTAACGGGAAGGCGTCAGGTTCATCGAAAGTCTGGGAACATTCAATGAACAGCACGTCCGAAGTCTTCTGCCGAGCCGCAGCCTTGGTCCTTACTTGCTCTATGGGATCCTACGCAATGGCCGGAGTTGACCCTGCAAGCGATCCCTTCCGGCTGTCCTCCGAGCTAGTCGCTGATCCGGCGGCGCGTAAACAGCGTGACGAGTTCGAGATCGCACCCTACACGCCTAAAACCTCCTACTGGCTCTCCTACAGCAAACGTGGAACCACTTCCGGAGGAGCGATCGGGTGGCGAGATTATCGGATAAAGGGTTTCGGGTTCGAACTCGGCTTCTCTGATACCAGCGAGGTGGAACCGAACAGCGTTTCCGGCTCCTTCCCTCCCTTTGGCGTTATTCCAGCCGGGATTTTCAACAAGGGTCCGCTACTAGGCGCCGATGTTCTTTACTTCTTCGGTTCTAGGGACGCCGAACTCTTTGTTGGTTTGGGACTGTATTCCCAATCGGAAGTCGCCGTGGGAAGAGTCCCTGGGCTCAACATCCTGTACAACCTCGGCGAGACTCAGCAAGGTTTCGTCGCGGTGTCATTTGGAACCCGAATTTGGGTTCACAAGCGATTCGGTATTGGCGCTTCCTACCACTCCGAACGCGGGCGAACTCTCACCATAGCCATCCGCTCATAAAGAAAAGCGCCTATCGCCGGATTGGGTCGGCGATAGGCGTAATGCCTTAGGAGGCGGGGTGGTTGCTTACTTCTTCTTGCGTCGAAGGAAGGCAATTGCTGCCATGCCGAGACCGGCGATGGTGGCAGGCTCCGGAACCGCTTGCACGACCTTTACATCGTCAACGGCGATGCCGAACGAATTGGTGGCAAGGCTGTCGAACTGGATCGTCGTAGCTGCATCAACCGCAACAAAGCTGAACGAAGCGGTCTTCCACTTCATGTTCGTCTTGGTGTTGCCCTCGGTAGGAACATCCCAAGTCACTTGAAGAGAAGACAAGAGATTGGACGTATCGGTCTCTCGAATGTTGACGTCCGTCTTGCGAAGACCGCCGTTCGGAGAGTCAGGGTTTGCGCTGTACGCGAAGGTGACGTCGTAAAGAACACCCGCGACGGTTGCGAACGACTGCGAAAGTCGACCGAGCGAGCTGCCCGACATATCGACGTTTCGGCTGCCGTCTGCAGACTGCCAGTAGGTGCCGATGTAGTCGACCGAACCGGACGTGACGTTCCAACCCGTGATGTTGGAGCCACCCGTGGTGACTGTGGTGAAGGAACCAGGGTTGGTTCCGAGTTCGAAACTACCGTTGTTAACAAGATTGGCGTGAGCTCCCGCCACGGCGACCATTGCTAAAACAATCGCCCCCCCTTTTTGCCCAAAAATATTTGCCATAGAGAAACTCCGAGACAGCTATATGCTGCTTGAGGTGTCCTCTTTTAGTGGCTGGGCATCGTACGAGGTTTACGGGTGAATCTAGTATTAGAACCTGGTTATTGCCCGCATAACTGTTTGTAAACAGCAATTACTTTTTGGACGTAGCGCTGGGTTTCTCGATAGGGCGGAACGCCACCGTGTCGCTTCACCGCACCCGGGCCCGCATTGTAGGCGGCCAAACTTAGAACGAGCGCCCTAAAATCGTCGTGCGATTTGCCGTACTTGTCTAGGTGAGAGCGGATGAGCTTGACCGTGCCGTAAAGATTTTGGGTGGTGTCGTAGGCGTTCGTAACGCCCAGTTCCCTCGCCGTATCGGGCATCAACTGTCCTAAGCCCATCGCACCGGTATGGCTGGTGTCGTTTGGGTTGAACGTGCTCTCGCAGTAGACGATCGCCATGATGAGCCGAGCGTCCACACCGTATCGAAGGCTGAAGCCAATCACTCCGTTGGCAATCTCAAGGGCTTTTGCATCGCTGAGCTTCGGATTTTGTCGTTTTACAAAGTTTGCGTAGACCGGGACCAGTTCGTGGACAGGGACGACACGTCGATTCGCACCGCCTCCCCGACTTGTTGAAGCCGTTGAATTCTTGCTTGCCGAGGGTTTTGTATTCTTGGGCTTCAGCGTGACCGGTTTCGGGTCAAGAGTCCGTGCAAACGCCTCCGGAGCGGCACCAAGAAGTTTCACCGAGAGTGGGTCAAACTCTGAAGCTCGCCTCGCTTCGATCAAGACTCGAACGGGAATGTCCTGCCCCGTCATCCATTCGGGAATGGCAGAAGCTTCAAAGACTTCCGATTCTTTGTTTTCTGTTTCCAGAAGGATCGAACGTTTGCCATCCACTTCAAACGTTCCTTTCACCCAGCCCTTTAGCTCGATGGTTCGTTTCCCAACAAATACGTCGAGGGCCTCAGGCGATACGGGTCGTTGGATCCCAAGCTTCTTTCGAAGCTCTTTGTAAGACTTATTGTCTCCAGCGAGCGGCGCCGGACCTTGGCCTGCCTGAGCCTGGCCCGCATAACTCGCGGCGACTCCAAAGACCCCTAGCGCAACGGTTAGGGTTCTTAGCGAAACGTTGGAGACGCGGCAGAGTCGGAAAGACATGCGATTGGTGTGGACTCCAAGAGACCCACTTTCATTATCGGTCTAGATGAGCGAATCCGGTCAGTCGAATCGGAGATAACCGGAAAAAGAAAGTGGCGGGCAGATCGGGATTCGAACCCGAGAGAGGAATTTACTCCCCTACCCACTTAGCAGGCGGGCGCTTTCGTCCACTCAGCCATCTACCCACGTGAACGGATGAATTATATCTTGTCGGCGCGAATTCCTGCCGGCATCAGGGTTCTCACCTACGTTCCATCGTCTCGATATTGGTAAATATCTTCAAGATGGCTCTCGTGATTCAGCGAAGCGATCTCTTTCAGCAAGCCGGTCTTCATGTCGTAAACCCATCCGTGAACGGAAGGGAGAAGCCGATTCTTCCATGAAGTCTGGATGATGCTGGTCTCTGCCAGATTCATGACCTGCTCCATCACGTTCAGCTCGACCAGACGGTCAAACCGCGACTGAAACTCGGGAATCGAGTCCAATTCGCGCTCGTGGAAGCGGTAAACGTCTTTAATGTGGCGCAACCACTTGTTGATGAGTCCCAGATTCTTGTGGGTCATCGAGTTGTACACGCCGCCACAGCCGTAGTGACCGCAAACAATCACGTGCTTGACGCCTAGAACCTCCACCGAATACTGCAAGACGGACAGCATGTTGAAGTCGGTGTGAATCACCATGTTGGCAACGTTGCGATGGACGAACAGTTCTCCGGGGTGAGTACCCGTGATCTCTTCCGCTGGGACACGGCTATCCGAGCAACCGATCCAAAGAAACTCGGGTTGCTGACTTTGAGCCAGATGCTCAAAGTATTCCGGTTCGACGGAGAGCCGATCCGCTGCCCACGCTTTGTTCGCAAGCAATAACTTCTTGTGTGATTCCATCGGTTTTTCTTCCTTAGCAGTTGCTTCAGTGATCTTTCACGATCCCTGCATCAGCAAGGCGCTTCTTGCGTGAAGTCCGGGAGAGAACAGAGCTGACGTAGACGTCTTCGATAAGAACGGTGATGCCGCGAGAGTCTCCACCTGATTTGAAATCTTCAATCACCTCGAAAATGTCGTGATCGATAAAGAGACCTTCGCGACCTTTAATGAGAACCGTACACCCGTTCGGAAGCGCGAGCAACTTATCTTTCAACTCCGTCTTGTTGAGGAAGGAAAGATCCTTGTTGATCCGGATCAGATAGTAGTCGCCGTCATTCACAACGGTCAGTCCGTTGTGATAGTTCGTCTTGAGGACGTAGTAGAGCCCGACCACGAGTCCCACGACGACTCCCTTGAGCAGGTCAATGAAGACAACGCCCAGAAGGGTGAGCACGAACGGTAGAAACTGAGACCGGCCCTCGGCATAGATCGTTTTGAACACCTTCGGGGAGGCGAGTTTGTAGCCAACGGTCAGCAGCACGGCGGCAAGGCAGGCCAGGGGGATCCGGTTCAAGACGAACGGCACGGCAAGAACAGCCACGGCGAGAAATCCGCCGTGAATAATGGTGCTCAGCTTGGTTTTAGCGCCGCTATAGGCGTTTGCAGAGGAGCGTACGACCACGCTGGTGATCGGGAGGCCACCCACAAGTCCGGCTAGAGTGTTGCCAACTCCTTGGGCCATGAGTTCGCGGTCGGGCGAGGAAAGGCGCCGTTGCGGGTCAAGTTTGTCGGCTGCGTCTAACGAAAGGAGCGACTCTAAGCTCGCCACAATCGCGATCGTGAGACCCACCGTCCAAACCGCTTGCTGATTGATGGCAGAAAAGTCAGGAAGTTGAAACGCCCCCGCGAGCTGCTGGAAACTCTGAAAGACCGGAAGGTCGACCAGGTGCTGCTTTTCGGTCATGGCTAGGTTGGGAGCCACGACCTTCAGGAGTTCGTTGATTCCAGCTCCGGCTACGACAGCCGCCAAAGGCCCAGGAAGCATCTTGGTGAATGAAAACTGCTTGAACTTCTTGGTGTCCCACAGGATCAGCAGGCTCAGGCCAATCACAGAAATGATGATTGCGCCCGGTGAAGCCGATGCCAATGCGGCGGCAATCTCGCTGAGGGAGGTGTTTTCACCCGCCTCTAAGAACGAGAAATCCCCTTCGTAGTCTTTGTCTCGCCCAAGGGCGTGGGGAATCTGCTTCATGATGATCACAACGCCGATTCCGGCCAGCATCCCTTTGATCACCGAGTGCGGAACGAAGTTCGCCAGGGCGCCAAACCGCACCTTGGTGAAAACAAGTTGCAAAACGCCCGCTATCACGAGCGCGAGTTGAAACTTGGGGAACGAGTTCAGCGACTGGATCGCGCCGAACACAATCACCGCCAAGCCTGCGGCGGGGCCGCTCACGCTGATGTGCGATCCGGAAAGCGCTCCGACAACGATGCCACCAAGGACTCCGGCAATGATGCCCGCAAAGAGCCTTTCCGGACCCGCGCTCGCAAGAGCAATTCCCAAACAAAGGGGAAGCGCCACCAGAAAAACGACCAGCCCCGCAGCCATGTCGTCCTTCCAATGTTTCGTGGTGAGCCCCTCAAAAGGGCCCTCTTTCGCCGTTCGGGGATCGACGGCGAGAAGGGATTGGAGGCCATCTTGTTCGGAACTGCTCATGGGACTGATAAAAACCAACCTTCGGGCTGATTCATCTTAACCCAGTCGATCATTCATTGATTCCGCGAAAAGTGGAAATGAATGTTTTCGGCGATAGTTTTTTTCTTGCGCGTCAAAACGCTGGGCCGGGTTGTAGGATTCGGTAATGGCAACAAATCTGGTCCGGCTCTCTTCGGAAGAGATTCAGGAAGGTCTCAAAACCCTTGAACAGTGGAATCTCGTGGGCGATGAAATCGCTCGAACCTTTACCTTCGCCACCTACAAAGATGGGTTGGTTTTTGCTTCGGTTGTCGGGCACTTGGCGGATCGTGCCGACCACCACCCGACAATCGTCATCGGCTACCAAAAAGTAACCGTGAGTTTGAACACGCACGATGTGTCGGGAATATCGGTGAAGGACTTCGACCTGGCCCACCAGATCAACGATCTATCTTAGAACCGGAAAAGCGTGACTCCCAGAAAGGGAGATAGCCCCTAGAGAATCGTTTCTCATTTGCCAACGATAGGTGGTGTTAATTCGTTGTGGGAATATTCCCGATTTCTCTTAGTTGCCGTACCGGAAGACACAGTGAACCGCCAGGAACCGAATATCGAGAATTTTGACGGAGGCTGGTTGCCATCCGCCGCTGAGGGAATGGTGGACGTTTTGTACGTCTACGATCTTGGAGCAAGATCGAACTTGTACTGCAATCGGTCTATCTGGACAGCCCTTGGGTACACGCCTCAAGACATTGCGGCGATGGGAGAACTGTTTCTCGCAACCCTCGTTCATCCCGACGATTTGCCGCTGATCGAAGAGAATCGTGGGCGGCTTTTCAACGCTGCCGACGGCGAAGTCGTGATCACCGAGTACCGAATCAAAGACATTTTTGGCGACTATGTTTGGCTCCGAAGTCGGGATAACGTGCTCGATCGGGACCATCAGGGAGTGCCGCAACGAATCGTCGGTATCGCCTCCGACATCACTACCGAGAAGCTTCGTGAACTTGATCTAAAGAATCAAATGTCCGTTTTGGAGGATGCCCTGGAAGGGGTCGCCTGGTTAGACAACGAAGGGCACATTCTCCGTGGCAACCAAGCCATTGCAAACCTGTTCCGATCATCCGAGGCAGAGTTGTTTGGGAAGTCCATCTTCGATTTGCTGGGTCAAGAATCGCACCCCGACGTTTGGACCGCCCTGTACATCAAAGAATCGTTTGTCAGAGACTTCGAAGTTTCCTTCTCGGGCGGAGACGGTCAGAACGGGTATCTCCATATTCGCCTCATTAGGCGCACCCAAGGCGGCCCCATCGGCGACGGGCTGATTCTGCATACGCGGGACATCACCGCCCAAAGGGCTAGCCTCGAAGCAGTGACCAACTATGTCCAGGAGCTTTCGGAGGCTCAAGTTGAACTCGAGCTCAATCGTCAAGAACTAGAAACGGTCAATTCGGAGCTTCGCCGCCTCGCGGAGATCGATGGCCTCACCGGACTCCTGAACCACCGAACGTTCCAGACCCGACTCGCCGAGCAGATTGCGCAAGACCTTCGAGTTGCGCTGATCTTGATGGATGTCGACAAGTTTAAGGAGTTCAACGACACCTACGGTCACCCCGGGGGCGACGAGGTTCTAAAGGGTGTTGGGCAGGTTCTAACACGATTCACGGAAGGAACGGGAACGGCGGCAAGGTACGGCGGTGAAGAGTTCGCCGTGATCTTCCCCTACGAAAACCTCTCCGAGGTTCAAACCTTTGCAGAACTCTTGCGAGCAAAAATCGAAGAGCAGGAGTGGCCCTATCGACAGGTAACGGTCAGCGTAGGGGCATCTGTCCTCGGTTCGGATCGCGATCGTAAAGCCTTGATCGAGCAAGCCGATCTTGCCCTATACGCTTCCAAGAAGGGCGGGCGCAATCGCGTGACCGTTTTCAGTCCCGCGATTGCCGCCTAACGCGCTCCCGACTAACCGTCGAGGAGGTACTCGGCCACGAGTTGGGCCGTATCGTGCAGTGCTTCCAAGTGCGTGCGTTCGTATCCGTGCGACGTGTCCACTCCCGGACCGATGAGCGCAACTTCCGCCGTGCCGCCGCTTCGCCAGTAGGCGCTTCCGTCCGAACCGTAGTACGGATACACGTCTGGAACGAGAACGATTCCGCGACGATCGGCAAGGTCTCGGACTCTGTCCGTGAGCGCCTTGCTGTAAGGACCAGAGGAATCTTTGACGCAGATCGAGCAGTTGAACTCACTGCCTTGCTGCCCCTTACCGATGCACGCCATGTCCAGAACGAGCATCTCCGAAAGGTTGCTCGGCAAGGAATCCATGCCACCGTGACCAACCTCCTCGAAGTTGCTGATCAAGAGGGTTGTGTTTTGGGCCGCCGTGAGTCCGTTTTCCTTGAGCGTATGCACCGCCGCCAACAGCGCCGCGACGCAGGCTTTATCGTCCAAGAAGCGAGATCGAATGAATCCTGCCTCGCTAATCTCAACGCGAGGGTCGAACGCAACGTAGTCTCCCACCTCGATTCCCAAGAATCGGGTCTCTTCCGAAGTCGTCGTGCGCTCGTCGATTCGGACCTCGAGGTTCTCTTCCGTTCGCAAGGCAGTTCGGGCGTCTTTGTTCACGTGGACCGCGCCGTTCTCTAGAACGATCGATCCACGAGTTTGTCGTCCGGATCGGGTGAGGATGTGAACGCCCTCACTCTCCACGGTCGGCCACATCACTCCGTTCAGAGCCGAAAGCTTGAGACGACCATTCGGCTTGATCTCTTTGACAACCGCTCCAAGGGTGTCGACGTGAGCGGTAACCGCTCGAGGGCGGTTGCCCTGGAGGCCTTCTAAGTGCACTAGCAGCGCGCCCTTGTTGGTACGGCTGGTTGGCACACCCATGCTCATGAACTCCCCTTCCACGAAGCTGATCGCGTATTCAGTGAATCCAGTTGGACTGGGAGTGTTCAGCAAGTCCACAAGGAATCGCTGGAGGTAATCGTGCGAGATTTCAAATCGAGCCATGGCGTCTCTGAGTGGGAAACTCCCCTTCCGTGCGTTTTACCCGTCCACCGTATCACCCTTTGTAATCTTAATGAAGACCGAACGGGTTCTCGGTCAATTTCGGCTATTCTAACAACTGCGAGTATTCGCAGCATATGGAGATTAAGCTCCCAAGTTCCTTTAAGCCGCGGAATGATTCCCCTTTTGTAAAGTGGCTTCTGCAACGGGATGTCGAAGAACCGGAAGGTCCTTACGAACGCGAAAGGGCTCAGTCGCATCACAAAACGCACCCTTGGTGGCAGGTGATGTGCCTTACAGGCGTGGACTACTTCTCCACGTTGGCCTACCAACCGTACATCGCTTACGAAGCGGCAAAAGCGCTTTCTCCGCTTGCAACGATCGTGTTGGTCCTGGTTACGTTGCTCGGAGCTTTCCCGGTCTATAGCCGAATTGCGCGAGAGAGTCCCCATGGCGAGGGCTCGATTTCAATCCTCACGCGGATGCTTACGTGGTGGCAAGGCAAACTCTTCGTCTTGGTCTTGCTTGGATTCGCGGCCACAGACTTCATCATCACGATCACTCTTTCGGCTTCAGACGCAACCGCTCACTTTCTAGAAAATCCAATCATCAAAGACGCACCCGCGCTCTCGTTCTTGCATCACGGGGGAGCGGTTCCGGTCACTTTGGTGCTGGTTCTCTTGCTTGGGGCGGTGTTCCTGAAGGGCTTCAAGGAGGCGGTCGGAATCGCCGTGTTCTTGGTCGCCGTCTACATGGGACTGAATGCGGTCATCATCTTCCGCTCGTTCCAAGAAATTTTCGCCCATCCAGAGTATTTCGCGACGTGGCAAACTGCACTCACCGCAGTGCCCAAGGCGGGGAACCCCGCCGCCGTCGCCCTGTTGGTCATTCTCGTCTTTCCAAAGATTGCGCTCGGACTCTCAGGTTTTGAAACGGGCGTAGCGGTGATGACTCTTGTCCGGGGGGATAAGAAGGACAGTCACGATTCGCCTCATGGCCGGATCCGAAACACACGAAAACTGCTGCTCACCGCTGCGGTGATCATGTCGGTCTTCTTGATTGGATCGAGTCTCTCGACTGTTCTGCTGATCACTCCCGAGCAGTTTGAGGGCGAAGCCAAGGAGCGAGCCCTTGCCTTCCTTTGCCACAAGTTCTTCGGCGACACCGTCGGAACCGTTTACGACGTCAGCACGATCTTGATCCTCTGGTTTGCGGGTTCTTCCGCACTAGCGGGCTTGTTGAACATCGTGCCGCGATACCTGCCCAAGTACGGCATGGCACCCGAGTGGACCTCGGCCATTCGGCCCTTGGTGCTCGTTTTCACCGCCATCTCGGTCTTTATCGTCATCATCTTCAAGGCCAACGTGCAAGCTCAAGGAGGCGCATACGCCACGGGAGTGTTGGCGTTGATGCTGAGCGGCGCCGTTGCCGTTACCCTCACGGCGAGAAAGAAAGAGAAACGCCAAAGGTTCTTCTTCGGAACCATTGCGGTGATCTTCCTTTACACGCTGGTGATGAACATCATCACGCGTCCGGACGGCATCAAGATCGCGGGTGTTTTCATCCTGGCGATCGTGGTGGTTTCTTTCGTCTCGCGCATTTGGCGCACCCTCGAACTCCGCGTCAGCGGCGTCGACTTGGACCTTCGGGCCATCCAGTTTGTCCGCGAAGCCGCGATGCGAGGCGGGAGCATTCGCTTGGTGCCCAATAAGCCAGACGCCAAAGATGAAGCGGAATACACGCTGAAGATGGCGGAAACTCGTCGCGATCACGACATTCCCGAGGACGTCCCGATCATCTTCGTCGAGATCAACGTACGAGACGCGTCCAACTTCCAAGGCGACTTGGTTGTTCGAGGGGTGGAAGTGGGTCCGTACCGAGTTCTGAGGTGCACAGGCAATGCGATCCCCAACGCGATCGCCGCGCTGGCGCTTCACATTGGAAAGCTCACGGGCAAACGAGCCCACGCCTACTTCAACTGGGGCGAACGCTCGCCGTTCCTCTTCTTGATTCGGTACTTCCTCTCGGGCGAGGGCGATGTCGCTCCGCTCACGCGAGAGATCCTAAGACGAACCGAGCCAGACCCAAATCGGCGTCCCGTGATCCACGCTTCCTCGTAATTTCATCGGATTCTAGCCCGAAAGTATTCACGATCCCTCTCTCGTATCCGACTCAAACAGTGGGGTTACAAGAGGGATGCTGGATAGGAAGCGTGGTGATAGACGGCGGCAAAGGCATGTGAGCGGGTTCACGCTCGTTGAAATCATTGTCGCAATGTCGTTAATCCTGCTGGGGATTCTCTCTGTAGGGGCCGTAACTTCTTACTCGGCAAACGTCGCTCGACAGGCAGAAGCAAGGAGCCTTGCGCTGATGATCGGTCGACAAGCGATGGAGCAGATCGTCTCCGTCTCGCAGGGGAACCGGAGGAGCGTCACCGACGAAGCCATCGAGATTCCGGCCGACCTGAAGGCGCAATTCTCGGGCAAGTCGAATGCCACCAACATGGAGGCCCTCTACTCCATTCGCCCCGTGGCAGGGAGCAAGAACCTGCAGAACATTCTTGTGACCGTACGGTGGGTCAATGCCGCGTCCGCCAACAAAGACGCCAAGCAGTCCTCGATTTTCCTCATTCGAACCGTCAGCAGCGTGGAAAACATGGAGACCACCGCCTTTGACGGCTGGAACCCGCGCGGAATCGATCAGTACTTCTACACGCCACCACCCCCTCCACCACCCAAGCCACCGACGACGAACAACAACTCGGGGGGATCGAATACGTCGACCCCAGGCGGGAACACGTCCACACCCGGAAACAATTCGGGCAACAACAATTCGGGCAATGGAGGTTCGGGTAGCACAGGCTCGACATCTGGCGGAAACGGAACCTCTCAGAGTTCCAACGGTGGCGGTACCTCTAACACTCAGAACAATACAACGTCCACCTGGTCGCCTGGGACCTACGGGAGCAAATGGCAGTGAAACGGCGCCTACTACGGGGCATGACCCTTGTCGAGGGGATTGTGGCGACCGCCCTCACGGTGGTGATCACCCTGATCGCCATCGAGGCCGGGCTGGGAGCGTCCCAAAGCATCGCCCGAGTGAGCACGACGAGCAAAATCGCCGGCGATGGTCGGAATGCGTTTCAGAAAATCTTGATGTGCGCTCGAACCGCGAACGGTCTTCTCACTCGGTACCCAAGCACGGGGAAGGCGGCCTTCGCCGCAAATAAAGATCGAACCCTGATTCTGCGGAATCCGGTTTTCAATGCTCAGGGTGAGCCCATTCCCAACCGTTTTCAGGTGGACATTTTTGTTCTTGAGACGGCAACGGGAGATCAATCCCCGAACGCGATTCGGCACTACCAAGCTCAGGTGGACAACGGCACCGAATCGGCAACAGCCAACCGTGGGATCATCGCCACCAGGGTCAACCGATTGACTTATCGAGCGGTGGCGAACGAGGTTTTCTTCGGAAATCGGACCACTCTCACGTTCCGATTGGTCACACGACCGGTTACGGCCGACTCCCTCGCCCCCGAGCAAGTTCTTGTTGGAGGCACTAATCGGTTGTTGGATGGCTGGGCAACGAGAAGCGGGGACAAGGTCACGTTTAAGCTCGCCCCCGAAAATCAGGTCCCGATCGATGTGACTTACCAAGTCGACCCAACCGTATCGTCCTCGACCGACCGAGTCAACGTGGCCAACGTGCTGGCGTTGCAAATCGTTTACTCGCCCCGAGCCAAGAACCGAAGCTATCGCGAACTAGGCGCAGATCTCAAGCTCGAAAGCCGAGTGATGCTGATGAACCGATGAGAACTCTTTCACCTTCTTTCCGAATGAGCCGCGGCTCTAGCACCGCGCTCGCCCTTTCGTTTGTTCTTGGATTCAGTGTGCTGGGTTTGGGAGTTCTATCCGTAACCGCAGGGCAGCAAACCAATGCGGCCAAAGCCACCGATAAGTTCCAATCCGACGCTCTTGCCGAAAGCGCTAACCAGATCTACTTCGACCAAATCCGTCGGATGATGATCAGCGACTTGTCGTACCCCTTTCGACTGAACAAGCAACAAGTTTTGATGCCGATCAATGGCAGGGATTCGGTTGTGGGCGACCAAAGCGCCACGCTGGTGAGCCACCGAGAAGTTCAAACGGACATGAAGGTTAGCGGTCGCGACGTTCGACGCTACACGCACACCTTTACCGTGGAAGGAACCGGAATCACTAATCGAGGCACAGAAAGCGTGATTCGAGCGACCTTCACCGGCACTTACGACCGCGAAATCGTTGCTCGACAAACCATCGTGCAAACCGCTCCGCCTCCCGAGAGTTTTCACTTCCCGGCGGGCGCGATTGTTTCGAACGACCGCATTCAAATCACGACCAATCAGGGGCTGAGAACCTACTCGCCGAACGGTCGAGACGCCCACGTGATCGCGAACGAAGGAATCAAATGGGACCCGTCTTCTGGTTCCAAAAACAGCTTTGAGAACCCGAACATTCTCGATATCCAAGGCAACTACTTGGTCCCACAAGGCGGAGTGTGGCAACGCACTCAAGAGGCGGGCTGGCTAGGAAACCCGAACGGAAAGAAGAACTATCGGTCGCCTGCCATTCCCAAGTCGGGCAACTTTGCCGGAGTCGCCGCCGATACGGTGGTCGCGATGCCGGGTGCGATCGACTTTGCCAACGAAGCAACGGTCGCAAAGTGGGCGACCAACTGGAAAGCTCGCGCCACCGCAACTGACGGAAACAAACTTGGACCCGTTGACAGTGCGACGCACCCTCAACGGCAGGGCGATCAGTGGCGGATCATCCAGAGCCCGGCGTATGTCGATGGCGATTTGCTGGTCCGACAAGGTCAGCAAATTCGGCTGATGCCCAACTCCACCAATCCGAAAGACAACGTCGTGTATGTGCGGGGCAACGTCCAGAATCTGGGCCAGCTTCTCAACCTGGGGGTCACCCTTGTGTTTGAAGGAAAGTACACCGATGGAGCGGGTGCTGAATACAAAGTAGACACCCAAGGAAGCCCGTTCCAGACCCGAGAAATGGTGCTGATGCGCAGCAACTTCATTTCGCTGAACAAGAGTGCCAACGCCATCACCTGGACAACCAGTTCTTCCACGACCTCCGGCCTGATCTACGCCGCAAACGGCGGCATCAAGGTCGAAAGCTCGAATGCAGAAATCACGGGAATGATCTTGGCGGGCGGCAAGGGCCAAACGGGCGGGATCAATATTGCACCCGGCGGAGGCGCTTCCTTCGTGGTGAAGTACGACCCATATGCGGCTACCGGAGGAAACCTGAACCTCGATGCGTTGACCAAGATCAACACCGAGATGGTCCCGGGCAATGTCACCCGACCGTTTACGCCCACGAAAATGTTCAACTGGGTTCACCGTAAGTGAACCCAGTTGAATCGCGCGGCTAGAATCCGCAGCCGGATTGCAGACCCTTCGGAACCGAATTGAGGTCGAAGGCGATCTTCTTTGGCCCCTTGTGGTTCGCGAGTTCGGTCAAGAACTCGCCCATTATCTTCCGGTTGTAGCCGTGCCAGGTTCTTGCAACCTTCTTGTCGTCCGGGCAAAGCAGCGCGAAGTCGAGGCTGTTAGAGGCTCCGAAGCCTTTCACGATCTTCTTGTCCGCATCTGCGATGAGGGGGAACGTGGCGCCGAGTTCTTTGGCGTATTTCGTTGCTTCTGCCTGCGTGAGGTTCGTGACGGCGACGAAGTTGACCTTCGGGCCAATCGCGGCTTTCAACTTGTTCAGAAGCGGAGTCGACTTCGGATTGTGCGGGCAACCCGCCTTGAGGAAGAAGACAACGGTGGGCTTCTTCACCAGTTCGGTGGAACTGTAGGTCTTTCCATCGGAAGCCTTTCCGGAAAACTTCGGAAGCGGCTTGCACTCGCAGGTCTCTTGTCGACCCGCAAACGCGGTGACGGTGGATACGATGAATGTTAAGGCGATAAGTTTTTTCATGTGTTCGAACGCGTGGCGTGGGCAAAGGGCTCGCCACCATCAGATCACAACCTTTCGATGGGACTCGTGAGGTTGGGTGGGACGCTCTGCCAAAACGATAGGGATCTAGGACGCGTTCGGGGGCGGGACACTCGGCTGCCTCGAGCCGGCAGGTACCAACGAGGTGCCGTGTTGGGGAGATTCCTTCGAGATGGGATCGAGCGGTAACGAAACGCTCGGGAAGGCAGACAAGATCGCCGGGAGAGAGGCCGATCCAAACTCGTACCCGCTTTCGAGCGGCTTCGATCGCTTGTCTGCACAAAGGCATTGCTGAAAGTGCGCTTCGCCCGGGCGCGGAGCAGAGATTTCAACCCGTTCGTTGCAGGCACGTTTCGAACCGCAACAGGCTTCCGTCTTCTCAGACCGGACGACCAACTGCACCGGAGCGGTGGGACAATGCTTCCCCGATACCGACTTTGGAAACGCTGCCCCAATAGCGGCGAACCAGACTACACAGGCAAGAGCAAGCTGAAGAACCATATGGATTCCCGATTGCCGTCTTCTCAAAGCAAGAAGGAGCGCCTGCACAGTTGTATAGAGTTTACCAACCTACAAAAGGGTTCCAACGGGCGGGTTTTGTGGTGAATTTTTCCCCACTACTGAACCTCCTTGACCCCATCGATCGGTATTCTCCGTACTGGAATGTTCGCACGGACGCGTGAACCCTGGCTTCGAGACGCTCTCGCCGATACCCCGGTGGTGATGATCGTGGGTCCTAGGCAGGTTGGGAAAAGCACGCTTGCCAATTTGGTGGCAGACCTCGGTTTCACCTACGTCACTCTGGACGATCCAGACACCCTTTATCGCGCCCAGTCGAACCCGGCGGGCTTCGTGGCCGCCCAACGTCTTCCGGTTGCCATCGACGAGGTGCAGCGCGCTCCCGAGCTTCTCCCCGCGATCAAGGCAGCCGTCGATCGAGATCGGCAGCCGGGTCGATTTCTTCTCACCGGAAGCGCAAACGTTCTCGCCCTTCCGAAGGTGAGCGAATCGCTCGCCGGACGCATGGAGGTGTTAGAACTCTGGCCCCTCACCCAGGCGGAGATTGCGGGAAGCTCGCGGAACTTGGTGGACGAGTTCTTTGAGCCCGAGAGATGGGACGATCGGTTTTTCGCGTCGGCCTTCCCCATTGTCGAATGGCCGAAGATTTCTACCACGGGCGGCTTTCCCGAACCCCTGGCTCGCCAACCGAAGCGACAAGAAGCGTGGTTCCAATCCTATCTTCGAACGCTTGTGGAGCGCGACGCCCGTGACTTGGCGAACATCGAAGGTCTCACCCAGTTGCCACGCTTGCTCAAGCTTCTGGCGACCCAAACCGGGGCAACCCTCAACGTCTCCAGCCTGAGTCGGGAGACCGGAATCGCCGCGACAACGCTCACTAGGTACCTAGACCTTCTGAAGGCCCTCTATTTGGTGTTCACCGTCCCGGCTTGGTCGGCCGACCTCGAAGTTCGGTTGGCACGTACTCCGAAGGCTTACTTGATCGATCCAGGACTGGCTGAGTTTCTTGCGGGAGCGCCTGGCCCATCGGATTGGGATCGTAAACGGCGACAGATGGAGGCATTTGTCGCTTGCGAACTGCACCGACTCTGCACCATGTCGGAAGGCGGCGTGGAGCTTTTCCACCTGCGAACGGTCAAGAACAAAGAGGTTCCCTTCTTACTCGAAACACGCGGTGGGCAATTGTTCGCGATCGACTTTGAACCTCAGAACGAGTTGCCGCCCGGAGCCATGGACCGGATTCAATACGTCCAGTCGATCGCACCGGAGGCATTTGTCGGCGGAGTCTTGCTCACGCCTTCCGGCACAGCTAAAAGACTGGACGAGAAGGTCATAACCCTCCCCATCGGGGCCTTTCGGTAGAGCGTTGAGTTCAATCGGACCGAGGTCGTGGGCGAAAAAAGTGGGCGCCGTCGAAGGAAGTCGGAGGACGAACGCCCAACCTCTGGTCTCGCGATTCCCCAGTGAGAACCGCAGGGTTAGAATCCTCCTTTCCCGGTGAAATCTCCTACGGCAAAAATGCGGGGTTTCCGGTCGGAAGCCGAATCCTCGTAATTTTACGGAGTCCACCGGCACAGTGCGTTTTATCTGCCTTTGATCGATTCCTGCGGTGCCCGCATAATGTGTTCATGCACGTTGATCCGGACATCTCCTTGGCAAAGACGCCAGATAAGAGGCTGATAACCGACCCAACCGTTTATCCGCAAGTACTAGAAGGAGCGTTCGCCCGGTCTTGGCAGTGGATCGGCGAGGATGTGGCGGTGAGGGTTCCTGGAGCCACGTGGCCACAAACCCTGCTGGAAGGATCGCTGGACGAGCCGATCGTGTTTGTCCGCGACATGGACGATCAACTTCGGTGCTTCGCCAATGTTTGCACCCACCGAGGCATGACGGTGTGCGAGGCAGCAGGAAACGAGCGGTTCCTACGTTGTCGCTACCACGGGCGGAGATTTGGGCTCGACGGTAAGTTCCAGCACATGCCCGAGTTCGAGGGCGTGCAGAACTTCCCTTGCGAAGACGACGACTTACCGAAAGTCTCGTTCTTCCAATGGGCGAGATTCCTTTTCGCTTCGGCGAATCCGTCGGTCCCTGCCGAGGAGGTCTTTGCGCCGATGATCGAAAGGCTGGCTTGGATGCCCGTCCACGAGTTTCAACCCGAGCCGCAGCGGACCCGCGACTACATGGTTCGAGCGAACTGGGCTCTCTACGTCGACAACTATCTGGAAGGCTTTCACATTCCGTTTGTCCATGCCGATTTGAACTCGGTTCTGGACTACGGAAACTACCACGTTGAAAAGTTGCCTCATGGCGTGCTGCAACTGGCCTATGGACAGCCCGGAGAGGCCGTATTCGACCTGCCACCAAGCAGCCCCGAGTACGGCAAGCCGATTGCGGCCTACTACTACTGGTTCTTCCCGAACCTGATGTTCAACTTCTACCCGTGGGGACTCTCTGTGAACGTGGTAAAGCCCCTAGGACCCTCTCTCACCAGGGTGTCCTTCATCGGCTTCGTCTGGGACGCGAGCAAGATGGGCGAGGGCGCAGGCGCGGCTCTAGACCGCGTGGAGCGAGAAGACGAAGTGGTCGTGGAGGCCGTTCAGCGCGGCATACGGTCGCGCTTCTACAAGCATGGCCGGTACTCGGTGGCACGCGAGGACGGCACGCACCACTTCCACCGTCTGCTCACGGAAGCGGTGCGCCCATTCACGACAACGGACTAGCCGACCTGGTACTCGGGCATTCCGAAGATCAGTCGCGTGACTCCAACCGCCACGTTCAGCGCATTCCGTTCGGTGAGTTTCCCGCCCGAAAGTTTGGTCGCCGCCTGAGTGAGGCGATCGAACTTGTCTCCCGGAACGCGGGCGTCGAATAAGGAGCAGAGCTTTGTTGCGATCCCTTGCGGAGTTGGATCTTCCGATAGGAGATCGTAAACCGGATTCCGGGAAACATCCTTGATGCGATTCGCGGTGCTGAAAAGCTTCGGTGCCCATGCCACGCGCTCGAGCATGGTGGCGGTGGTGATCCAGTTGGTACCGATCTTCCAGCCCGCAACGTCGGGCGGATAAAGGAGTTCCATGCCCTGGTTCTTCATCACCGTGGTGACACCCCCTAGCAATCCAGCCTGACGCCGTTTGCCATCGGGATTTTCGCCCACTTCAGAAAACTTTGCTGCGGCGACTTCGCCGATGCCAAGGGCACGAGCCGTGGAGATGCAGAACTCCAGCGGGTTCTTGACGAGGGTGTGGGGTGTTCGGTCGTTCTGGAATTCCGGCCCGAGCATAACGGCGCGCAACCACGGCTTGATTTCGTAATTGGCATCGTAGAGCACCTTCGCGTACTTCTTGATGGCGGCAGCGTCTGGGGTTGGGCTTACGAACCAGACCCACAACTTTTCGGTGAGGAATTGGGCGGTCCTTGGGTTGTCGCACAACAGCGAGAGGACCTGCTCTCCGGAGAACCGATCGGTCTTTCCGAAAATTGTCTTTTCGGAATCGTCGTGGAGATTGGGCCGGAAGACGTATTCGGCAAATCCTCGCCGCTCAGAATTCTTGCCAACCGCCTTGTATTGCCAACCCGTGAAGGCTCTTGCCGCCTCTTGGATGTCTCGCTCGGAGTAGTTCCCAATGCCGAGGGTGAACAGCTCCATGACCTCGCGGGCGAAATTTTCATTGGCTCGCCCCTTGATGTTCTCGCGATTGTCTAGCCACCAAAGCATCGCGGGATCTTTAGAAATCGCCTCCAGGAGGGTTCGGAAGTTGCCGGTTGCGTGCGTCTTGAGCGTCTCCACGTGCTGAACCATGAAGTTCGCGTTGGTGACCTTATCAAGGCTGGTGGCGAAGTGGTTGTGCCAAAAAACGGTCATCTTGGCGAGCAACGGTCGCCGAGTGGTCATGATGTTGGCGCCGAACCAAGCAACGCAGCCTCGGGGGTTCAACTGACCCTTGTCGTTTCGAAGCGCATCGGCGCTGATCTCGACGAGTTCTGGGATCTGCTCCCAGTTCAAAAGCGCGTCAACCGCCCCTTCATAGCCGCTTTGACTGTAGAAAGCGACTTCGGACTCGCTCGCTCCAAGCCCAAATCTTCGTAATAGGTGGGCGACCTTTTCTCGTTCGGTTAAGGGCATTTGATGGCTCCGACGATGGCTGGTTTCGAGAGGTTCACCACTCCCGGTAACTATCGTTCAAGTTTAACATTGGTCGGCGGCGAACACATTCGCAGAGACGCGGAACCCAAACAACAAAGAGGGGAGGCCGAATTCGACCTCCCCTCTCCAGATGATTTAAATCCGAAACTTACGCTTCGGGTGCCGACGATGCCTTGTAAGCGGCTTCGTTGACGAACTTGAAGAGCTTCTGGCCCTCGTGAACGGCGGTAAAGGCGTATCGTGTTTGCTCACCCGTCTTGGTTTTGCGAATCATCTTGGTCTTCTTGACGTCGGATTCCGGAACATCAACGTGAGAGCGAGTCTTCAGATTGTAGAACTGCATCTTTCCTCCAGTACGACCGGCGAGCCCAGTAAAAATGAGGCGGTCGAAGCTGTCGGATGGAACTATATCACAATCAGGTTCAATTACACTCAATTCTCGTTTTGCAACTAGCGTGATTCTGGGAACTTGCACCAACAGCCTTTCGTTATCTATCGTTGTGGTAACGTTTTATCGTTGCTACAGAGGGTGTTTTTCAAACAAAAAGCTCCCTTTTTGTGACTTTTTGTGCGAAAGACGGAGAAAAAGCTATGAGTTCACGTGCAGGATCAGCGCTCGACTACGAGCGAACAGCCATAAAAGCGTTACGCGAGCGCGGATTCCGTATCACGAATCCTCGCGTTGAGGTCATTCGGGTTCTTGCAGCTGCAGATCGCCCCCTAACCGCATCGCAGATTCACGAGGAAATCGTAGCGACGGGCGGTCGAATCGACGCTGTAAGCGTTTATCGAATTTTATCGACTTTGCAAGAAGCTCGCCTTGCCAGCCGATTATCTTCGGCAGAAGGCTACGTGGCTCGCTTCAATCCGGATGGATTTGAAGTGACTCTCGTCGTCGATGCGGATGGAACCAAGGACGGCATGGAGCTGCCCGACGGCATTTTCGAACTGATGAAAGATGAAGTTCGTCGAGCCGGTTACAACCTTGAAGATCTCGTGATTGAAGCGCGGGTCAACAACCCTCGGTCCTAAGAAAGGAACCGACATGAAAAAGCCAGGATGAGGGATTTTCCCTATCCTGGCTTTTTTTACTTACTAATACGAATTTTCTTTTTAAGACCGTCTGTAGGTAGTCGGACCTACCCTCCGATTGAGGTCTACCCTCTGATTCAGGGCTACCCACCAATCCAGAGTTACATTGTGCCGTCAAGTCGGGGAAGCGAGGGGTACATGTTTCGAGCGATGGCAGACACGTCCACTTTCCATTTGCCCTCTTCTTTGCGAAGCTCCAGGCCGTATCGCTCCTCGTAGGAGCTCGGACCGTAGTTTCGCCAGATGAACATTTGGACCGTTCCCTGATCCTGGTCCGACTGCTTCTCATCGATGATCTGCCATCGGAACAAGTAGTGCTTGCCCGCAACTTGAGTGGTGAATTTCCACTGGTCCAAAAGCTGCTCACGAGAAAGTTCTCCCCGATAAGTAAGATCGGTAAGGGTCTCCGCGTCTCCCCTTGCCAGAGCATCCATGAACTTCGATGCGGTTGAGGAAAGAGATTCCCGCAGCAGAGCCGAACCGAGCGCAGCGCCAAGCAATAAGAGCATGGAAACGCCAATCAAGGCAACGAGATTAACCCGACCGTGTTGTCGCATTCTGTCCGTATTAAACCCGTTCCCGAGGTCAAACGGTTCCAAAGGCGAGATCGGGGATGCGGAACTCGTGCAATCACCATAGTTCCAACGGGAGATTCTTCCCGCTTACCCTAGAGGCCCGTTACCTTAGAGGCCAGAGGCGAAAGCATTGGCGCGTTGGGTGAGCCTTGAATTGACGACCCATCCTGACTTGCCGGGCGAACGATCGACAACGTAGACCATCGCCACCGGAGGAGCGCCGTCCAATCGGTACTCCACGGCTGCATACACTCGACCCGGCTCGACCGGATCGCGGTAGCTTCGGCGAATGGTGTAGCGCGCTCCCAGACGGTCGGTGAGGTAACTCACCCGTTGGGCGAGCAACATCACCGCAGGGTCGTTCGGATTTTTCTCTTCTGTGAGTTCAGAGACCTCTTGAAGGTTGGAGGTGATGACGGCCTGGTGGAACAGTCGAATGGTGCTTTCTGGACCGAAAGACCTAAGAATTGTAAAGGTGATGAGGACGACGACGGCCAGAATTGAACCTGGAACCACGTGCGAAACTTTAACCCCGCCCCCCTTCATGCATTGATCTTACCGGGATAGCCGAACATTCTCGAATTTGCTCCGTTTGGGCTTACCAGGAAGAGGACGATTCGTCCGATAATAAAGGACAGGTGCAAAAACAATGAGCGATGTTTTATCGAGAAGAGATCTTATCAAGCAAGGTGGCTTGATTGCAGTTGGTCTAACCGCACCGAGGTGGCTTTCGACCATCGCTGAGGCCGACCTTTTGCGCCAGGGCAAAGGAAGCAAAGCCACGGGCGACACGATTCTTGTGGTGTGCCAGCTTTCCGGTGGCAACGACGCATTGAACACCGTTGTCCCCTACGCCGATTCTCTTTATTATCAGAATCGACCCACGCTTGGCCTTAAGGACACCGATGTTCTCAAACTAAACGAGACCACGGCATTGCACCCATCGCTGAAGGGCGTGCACGACATGTACAAGCAGGGCAAGGTCGCCATTGTTCAAAACGTCGGGTACCCGAAGCCGAACCGATCTCACTTCAAGTCGATGGACATCTGGCAATCGGCAAGTCCGGATGACAAGCAGAAGTACGGCTGGATCGGTCGCCACTTTGATCAAAAGCTGAAGACGGGTCCGATGAATCCGGTTGTCGCGCTGGGTCTTTCCACCGAGAAGCCGATCGCGCTCATGGGTGACAAAGCGAGCATTCCTTGTTTCGCCTCCCTTGCCGATGTCCAGAACATGATCGGCGACGCCGATTCGGAGAAAATGCTCCGCGAGATTCAGGGCAACGACGTAATGGGCGACAGCCCGCTTCGAACCGTTCAAGAGGCGAACAAAACCGCTCTGGACGCGATGTCGGTTCTCACGAAGCAGCTCAAGACTTTTGCACCCAAACAAACCTACGGAGACGATGCGTTCGGCAAAGGGTTCAAGCAGATTGCGCACCTGATCGGCGCCTCGCCCGCCACACGGGTGGTCTACTTCTCGGCGGGAGGCTTTGACACTCACGCTCGCCAAACCGATACCCATGCCAATCTTCTTCAGCGGTTCAGCGAAGCAGTGACCGCCTTCCAAGCCGAGATGGAAGCGCTCGGTAAAGCCGATAAGGTTGTCGTACTTGTCTTCTCTGAGTTCGGTCGACGAGTTCGAGAAAACGCGAGCGTTGGTACCGACCACGGCGCGGCAGGTTCGATGTTCCTCATCGGCAAGAAAGTCAAAGGTGGTTTGTACGGCGGCACGCCCGATCTGGCAAACTTGGCAGACGGCGACTTAAAGTTCAAAATTGACTTTAGAGAGGTTTACTCGGCAACGCTCGACCACTGGATGGGTGGCGACAGCGAGATCGTTCTAGGGCAAAAGTTCAATCCTTTGGGCATCTACGCCTAAAGCCCAATCAACGGTCTCGCGCAGACAACGATCGCGCGAGTAACTCGATCTTGGCCCCGACCGCGTTTGTCGGGGTCCTTTTTCTTGTAGTCGCCCTTGGGATCGGGTGGAGATTCGTGTACGGCCGCGGCTTGTTCGAAAAATCGACACCGCGCAGCAGAGCTTTGCCGGACTTCACGACCAAAAGGAAGCTTCGGGATACACTTCTCATCGCTTCGATCTAGAACAACGCTTATGCACGGGCAAGAACTCACCTGGAAGACGGTTCACGGCATGCCGGATTCCTTGCGAGCGGGCTGGGAGCGGGTTTTCCGTGACGATCTCCACGCGACCGCCTTTCAAAGCTGGGCTTGGCAGAAGTCGGCCGCCTCGCACTTGGCGCACAAGGTCGTGATTTGGGAGGCTTCAAACGAGGGCAATCCCGTTGGGTACGTGCCGCTCATGCCCACCCGATTTGGTGGCCGAACCTATCGCTTTCTAGGTTCTGGTCCTACCGATTACCTTCAGCCGATCATCCTCTCCACGCATCGGGATGCTGTGCTCAAGACCTTATCTGAACGAATCAAGCAGCAGTCGATGTTCGACTGGATGGATTGCCGAGACGACCTCGGGGTCTTGTTTCCGAGCCCGTCTCCGGTGAACACGAAAAACTCGGTGTGCCTTCAATTGGATCTGCCGGATACCTTCGAGAAGTACGTCCAGGGACTCGGCAAGAGTTTGCGGTACGACGTTCGAAAGGCTCTGCGCGACCCGAGCCTTACGGTGAGGTTTGCAACCCCGAAGACGGTCGGAGCCGACCTTGAGACCTTCTTTGACCTTCATCACCGCCGATGGACCAAGCGAGGGCTCCCTGGAGCGTTTTTTGCCAAGACCAGGCGGTTTCATCACACCTTTGCCCAACAGGCGGTTAGCGAGGGGCTTCTCTGGCTCACGCTCCTTGATCACACGCCCGCGAGCGGCCCAACTAAAACAATTGGCGCGGTGTACGCCCTCGCCCACCGAGACACCGTTCACTTCTACCAGTCGGGCTTTGATCCGGATGCGAAAGCGCTTTCGCCCGGCACCGCCCTTGTCGCGGCGATCATTCGCCGAGCGATCGAAGAACACAAGACCACGTTCGACTTCCTGCGGGGAGACGAACCGTACAAGCGTCGTTGGAAACCTCAACGAACCATCCAGGGCGTTCGCCACGTTTATTGCGACGGGTCGCCAATGGGCGGGCTCGCTTACGCCGCTCTGCGCGCCTCCGCGAGCGTTGAACAAAGGCTCAAAGACCGTTTTGAGGGCAAAGGGCTCCGCTAGATTCAATTACTGAATGGGTCTTAGGACTGTTCCGGTGATGAATCGAAGCCATTTCGTCGTAAGGTTAAAGAATGATCGCCCCGCTCGTCGCATTCGTTCTCGGTCTCGGGGCGGGACCGCAGAACCGGACGGTTGGAATCGAGTTGGTCCGGTCTTTGCCGATCGCCACCATTAACACGCAGAACCTGAAGGAAAACGCTGCTCCTGCATCGCTGAGATTCATCGTCGATACCGGAGCCGGGATGACGGTTGTCGACGACTCGTTCATCGAATCGCTCGGACTCAAAGTCGTGGGCGAGCTCGAGGCGATTGGGACGGGTGGATCGGTCACCACCAAGCGAATTGAGTCCGTCACCTTGGACCTGATGAAGGAGAAAATCTCGGTTCCGGCGATCGGAACACCCATCGGTGGAATCGGGAAGCTCATGGCAACCCGAATCGACGGGATCCTTGGCTACGATTACTTCGTCGATCGCATCGTTCGAATTGACTACAAGACCAAGGAACTGGGCCATCTACCCATCCAATGGGAGCCAAACCTTTCCAAGTACGCCCGATTGCCTATCGACATCCGTGGTCGGCGTCCGTTTGTGCGCGCGACGATTATTCTCGAATCGGGAGCAGAAATGGAGCATTCGATGCTCTTAGACACTGGTGCCAACGAGTCGATGTCTCTCCCCGAATCTCTTGCCGAAGAGAAATCGATGCCCCTAGAAGAATCTGGCTGGGTGGGTGGAGTTGGTGGAATGCGCAAGGGGAAGAAATCAAGAATCAAGGGCGTTCGATTCGATACGGAGACCATCGAACTCAAATCCGTTGGTATCGACCCGACCACGCGCGCTGCGCGCAACGGTCGACACGAGCCGGGAAACATTGGCAGCGGACTCTTTGCCGACCGTGAGTTGATCGTGGATTACGCTCATCGGGCCGTCTACGTGTCTAGGAAGTAAGAACCGCATCTGAAGCCTCACTGCTTGCTCTGATAGGAAAGCAGGTTCGGGACCTTCAAGTCGGTCATGCCATCCTCCACGAAGATCTTGATCGAGTGCCAGTGTCCTAGGTCGGACACGTGGGTGATTCGATACGATTGATTCACCAACAAACCGTTCAGGTGAAACCGCATTGCACCTCGACCAAGGACGTGCGGATAGGTTCGCACCGCCTGATAGAGACCAGGCCCCTCGATAACCACCCAACCCGTGCACGCGTTCTCTTGGAAAACGTAGCCGTACACGTTTCGGCGCATCATTGGGGTCGCACCCATCGACCGAGCGAGGATCGCCTGAAGTCGGCGGCGGGCACGGTTGTAGGTCTGGGCAAGCGCGGATTCTGCAACCGGAGCCAAGCGCTCTCCAACCGGGATCGCGGCGGGCACGAGGAACGGAGTGGCTAGCACGTTCGAAACTCGCTCCAGAAAAGGCGCAACCTGAGTTGCGGTCTGATCTGGTTCGTCGGTTCTCTCAATTGTTTTCATCTTCTTTCTCCACCTAAAACGCGGGTTCGGCTGCGTTGAAAGAAGTATCGAATCAAACAGGAGAATCAAGAAGGAGCCGCATTACACCGTATCTGTGCGGTACATCACACGCCTCCCACTTGCCAGAAAATGTGGGAGCGCAAAACAGAAACGACCAGAAGCTGCTGCTTCTGGTCGTTATGGAAAGGATGCCGAACTGACGGATCGCGATCGAAGGATCAGAACGATCTTGGGAACTGGTAGCCGCTCTTGGAGATAATGTCTCGCAGCAGCCTTCGACCTCGGTGGATTCGCGATCGGACGGTGCCGATGGTCGTATCTTGGATGTCGGCGATCTCGTTGTAGCTGAGTCCATCGATGTCGCACATTTGGATGGCAGAGCGATAAACCTCAGGGAGTTGGTCGAGAGCCGCGTAGAGATGGTCACGGAACTCTCCGTACAAAATCTCTTCGTCGGGATTCGGACCCTTGTCGGCGATCGGGAGCTCTTGCACCTCACCGTCGGAGGGCGAGATCATCGAGTTGAGCGATTCGGCCTTTCGAATCGGATTTTCGCGGCGACGAGAGTCTAAATACGCTCGCTGCATGATGCGAAGAAGCCAGTTGAGGAAGGGTCGTCCGGGGATGTAGGAATCGAAGCCACGCCATGCTTTGACGAAGGTGTCTTGCACGAGGTCTTCGGCGTCGGACGGGTTTCGGGTTAGTTGAAGAGCCATGGTGTAGGCGCGGCGCTTCGTGTCACCCATCATTTCTTGGAAACGGCGGAGGTCTTGTTCGCTACGCGCGGTGACGCTCGATTCTTGCGATTCTGGAATCTCGATCATGTTCATAGCAGTTCTGGTCCTTTCCATCGGTCGGGGCTCAATTGAGCTCTTCCCTCTTTAATTATCATGCACGACTGATGGATTAACGAGGATGTATCACTAGTAAGAACATATATTGGGGAAAAGTTAGTTCCTTTTTTATCACGCCCCCTTAAAATGATCTCGATGGACCTCCTTTATTGTAGGAGGGTTCTGGGCAAAGCGAGCGGGTCTGAACGACTCAGTCAAACATTCCGCGTGCGATTCTGATAGAATTCAGTGCCAACGGGTGTGCGCCCTTGGGCGTGGGTTCAAAAAGGGGGTTCCAAGGGTTACATGAAGTTCATCCTGATCACCAAGGATATTGAGATGGTCTCGGAAGCAAAGCAGGGTTTTCACCCTAGCGACGAGTTTTCGAGTTTCGAATCTTGGCAAGAGGCTCTGGACGCTTCCGAAGGGGCGGACCTCATGTTCGTCGATCTTCTCGCCACCCTTGAAGAGCCCAACAAGATTGCGGGTTACGAGAACTTCGCCATGGCGAAGATGGGTCACGAGGTCGCGAAGGGCGTTCCGCTTGTCTTGATCAGCCCACCCGACGATTACGAACTGGACTTCATGGCGGGTTGGCCCAATTTTGTGTTTGCCAACGTTCGGCGTCCGATCAATTACAAGATTTTCCGACGCGCCAGCACCTGGGTCTAACGATCGCTCGATCTGACCCGCTGGACCTTATTCTTCCTTGGGCTCGCCAGACTTGTTCCCACCCATCGGGTGAGCCTTTTCAACCGCTTCCTTAAGCTTCTGAATGCTCACGTGGGTGTAGATCTGCGTGGTTTCCAAGCTGGTATGCCCCAGTAGCTGCTGAACGGTCTTAAGGTCGGCCCCACCATCGAGCAAGTGCGTGGCGAAGCTATGCCTCAACGTGTGCGGGCTGATGGAAGGATCCAGCCCCACCGAAAGCGCCCATCTCTTCACCACGTTTTGAACGGTTCGAGTGGTGAGCCGCTTGCCTTTCGAGTTCGTAAAGAGCGGAATCGCTTGACCACGACGCACGGCTCCCTTCTGCTCTTCCAACGTCGCGACCCGCTCTGAGGCGATGTAGTCTTGCAGGGCGAACGCGCAGGTCTTGCCAAAGTAGGTCCGGCGCTCTTTGTCCCCTTTACCGATCACCTCCACCGACATCTGCTCAAGGTCGAGACGGCCGAGGTCGATGGACACCAGTTCCGCAGCACGTAACCCGGCGGAATAGAGAAGCTCCAACAGGGCCCGATCTCGTTTGGGGGTTCGACCCTGATCTTCTTGATCCAAGAGAGCTCCCGCTTGCCCGGTGTTGAGCGCCTTTGGAAGGTTGCGACGCCGGAAAGGCGCTTCCAGAAGATCGGTTGGGTCTGAGGCGAGGACTCCCTGAGACTTCAGGTACTTCGCGAAGGTGCGAAGGGTGCTGAGTTTGCGGGCACGAGTCACCGGCGTAGAAGCGTTGGCGCGCAGATAGCGCTTGAGAGAATCAGAAGTAAACGCTCGATGGTCGCCCAGATCTTCCACCAACTGCCTAAGGTCGGCCCCGTAGGCACGAACCGTCGCGGCGGATCTTCTTGGAGCCAAATGCGCCAGAAAGTGATCGACCCATTCGGCGACGACGGCACCTTTCAGTTCTTCAGGCAAGATGGGCGCATCCATTAGCGGCAAAGAAACTTCAGTCAGTCTGCCCGACCGACCTGCATAACCTTTGGACGAAAAATGGCGGCAAAGCGTTCAGTAGCCTTGCCGCCAGGATGTGGTTCTTGAAGCTTAGTTGCCTTTACCGAACACGAGAGCCACGTTGTGACCCCCGAAGCCGAACGAATTGTTAAGAACGTAATCCAACTTTGCCTCTTGTGCCACGTTTGGAACGTGGTTCAGATCGCATCGCTCGTCGGGCGTTTCTTGGTTGATGGTCGGCGGAACCATTCCGTCTCGCATAGCCAAGATACAAATCAGCGATTCCAACGCACCTGCCGCACCGAGCGTGTGACCGTGCATGGACTTGGTGGAACTGACCTTTAGGTTGTAAGCATGATCGCCAAAAACCTTCTTGATCGCTCCCACTTCCATCGGATCGCCGATTTCGGTAGAGGTCGCGTGAGCGTTGATGTAGCCGATCTGATCGGGTTGAATACCCGCCTGGCGGATCGCCTTCGACATCGCCGAAACCGCACCTCGACCTTCGGGGTGGGGAGCGGTGATGTGGTACGCATCCGCACTCATGCCGTATCCGAGGACCTCGGCATAGATGGTTGCGCCACGAGCGATCGCGTGTTCGCGATCTTCCAGCACCAGAACCGCGCCGCCTTCACCCATCACGAAGCCGTCACGGGTTTTGTCGAAGGGTCGACAAGCGGTGGAAGCGTTATCGTTGTTGGTGGAAAGGGCTCGCGAGGCGCAGAACGCAGCGAGAGCAATTTCGTTGACGGGTGCTTCCGCACCGCCCGCAAGCATCACTCGAGCGTCGCCTCTCTTCACGATGTGATAAGCATCGCCAAGAGCGGTGGCACCGGTGGAACATGCCGAAACCACGCTGTGGTTAGGACCGCGCAAATCGAGATGGATCGAGACCAGACCCGAGGCCATGTCTGCGATCATGTAGGGAACCCAGAACGGAGAGACCTTGGAAGGACCGCGTTCGTAAAGAATGCGGCTCTGCTCGGCCATCAGCGTGAGACCGCCGATTCCCGAACCGATCAGGACGCCCGTATCCTCCTTCAACTCTTCATCTAGCTGCAGACCGCTGTGCTCAAGAGCCATGCGGGAAGCGGCCAGAGAAAAGGCAAGAAAGGTATCGGCGCGACGCGCTTCCTTGGGATCCATCCAATCGCTCGCATTGAAATCTTGCATTTCTGCGGCGATATGGGTGGTGAAGTTGGTTGGGTCGAGTCGAGTAATTTTGCCGACACCGGACTTACCGGCGAGGAGTTCCGGCCAGAATTTCTCGACTCCGGTCCCGAGAGCGCAAAGACCCCCGAAACCGGTGACCACGACGCGCCCAGAAGGCACGTAGCTAGGTTTTTCTAAACTCAAAGCTTCTTCGAGATGTAGTTGACGGCATCGCCGACGGTCTTGATCTCTCCGACTTCCTCATCGGGGATGCTAATGCCAAACTCGTCTTCAAAAGCCATAACGAGTTCGACGACGTCGAGGGAGTCTGCACCGAGATCCTCAGTGAAGCTCGAGGTTTCGGTGACGTCTTCAGCTTTGACGCTGAGTTCCTTCACGGTCACCTTGATGACGCGGTTTAAGATGTCCTGGGACATAATCCAAGCAAAGATACCCAGTTATCAGAGAACTCTGACCGGGTGAACAAGAAAGGTTGCATCCTTGCGATTTGATTCGCAATATTCATACCGTTGCCTGAGAGATTGGAAGGGGCTGACAAGTCCCGAGAAAGCGTCCCTTTTTTCTCCTAGCCAGACGAGTTCGGAGAGACTAGAATAAACCCGTTTATCGCTGGATCGACGAATCCAAGCGACCTTGCCTTTATTGTCTTGTTTGTCGTTGGACACACGCTTTTCGCATTTATCTGTCTCATGAGTAGAGAATCGACACCTCCCGGTCGCGTTCGAAGTGTTGATGTCGCCAAACTTGCCGACGTCTCGCGCACCACGGTCTCGTACGTTTTGAACGGGCGGGCCGATGTTTCCATCCCTGAATCCACTAGGAGACGGGTTCTGGAAGCAGCCGCCTCGCTTGGTTACCGGCCGAACATGGCCGCCCGAGCGCTGGTGAGCGGGCGCACCCGATTAGTCTCGCTTTGGATGGGGGGCACCACCATTCGACTTCAGTCGGACGTGATGAAGGTGCTCCATGACAGGCTAGCCTTAGACGGCCACGAATTAGTGATCAAGCGCGTCTCCGCCGCCTTACCCGGGGGTGATATTAAGACGACTCCGCACGCAATATCTGACTGGGCGTGCGACGGCATTCTCGCCTTTAACATCATTGACGACGAGGAAGAACCGAAATCTGGCACCCCCGTTGTGCGCTTGGGTGTGTACTACCACCGCAAAGGCGACTACGTGGGCGTAGACCTTCACGACGGCTCTTGTCAGGCGTATCACCACCTAGTCAGCCGAGGTCGCCGCAAGATCGCCTACCTCGTGAACCGGTGGGGCAACCGAGAGGGCGACACCCGTCGGGACGCCTACTTCGAGTCCAGCGCGCACTTCGGGTTCGAGCCCAACGTTCTGATTGCGGAAAGGGCGACCAAAGAGGCGGCCAGAAAAGTGGTCACCGCCACTTTAGCTGCAGGCAAGCAGTTTGATGCGATCATTGCCTTCAGCGACGAAATGGCCATCGGCGCCTATCGAGCCGTGTTGGATGCGGGGCTGAAGGTGCCCGACGACGTGGCCCTAATCGGTTGCGACGGCATCGACGATTTGGAATACATGGACCCGCCGATCTCATCGGTGGTTCAGCCCACCGAGCAGATGTGCACCATGGCGTGGGATTTCATGAAAAATCGCCTGGAAGATCCTGCCATTGCCGATCAGCAGGCGGTTCTCCAGGCGAACTTGGTGATTCGAGGCTCTTCCCTTTAACTCGATTCGAGGTTAGAGGAAGAGACCGCCGTCTACGGTGAGCGTTTGACCCGTGATGTACGCCGCATCTGGCGAGGCGATGAACAGCACTGCCGCCGCGATGTCTTTCGGCGTTCCGAGTCGACCCGCAGGCGCTCGGCTCACCACGTCGTTCTTAAAGTCCTCGGGCAGATTCTCGGTCATGTCGCTTTCGATGAACCCCGGGGCGATGGCGTTGCAGGTGATTCCTCGGCTACCGTACTCCTTGGCCGTGGTGAGCGTGAGTCCGATGAGCCCGGCCTTGGAAGCGGCGTAGTTGGCTTGTCCGGCTTGACCGTGCAGTCCGATGACACTGGTGATGTTCACGATTCGACCGTAGCGAGCCTTCATCATGCTCTTGCTGGCCGCTTTGGTCACCAGGAACGCGCCTTTCAGGTTCACCGCCATCACGCGGTCCCAGTCTTCTTCCTTCATGCGCAGCATCAAGGTGTCTCGGGTGATGCCCGCGTTGTTCACGATGACCGACGGGGTTCCGAGCTGCTCTAGAACGGCCTCGATCATGGAATCGACGGCGGCGGAGTCGCTGACGTCGCACGCGAGGCCGATGGCGCCGTTTCCGATGGCGTCGGCGGTTGCCTTAGCCCCGGCTTCCGTGGTTGCCACGCAAGCTACTTTCGCGCCCTCGGCGGCGAATGCCTCGGCGATGGACTTGCCGATGCCTCTACTGGCTCCGGTGACAACAACCACTTGATCTTGAAAACGCATTCCGCTCATCTGTCTTCGCTTCTCCAAACCCATTGGATTCGATGTGGATCAGGATACCGAGTCGGGTGAGAGTGATCTGCACGGCATGCCCTTTCGTTGCTCGTTCGAATGGACCTCTAAAGTTCGGAGGTTAGTCCATTCCCGCCCGATCGTCAGAGTTCGACAACCGATCATTTACGACTTTGCTAGGTGATAGAAACTTCTGCAACATCGCCTCAAAACCTATAAACCACCGGTCCCAAACGAAGCCTAGTTCAGCGATCACGATAAAGCAACAAATCGCCTTCACTCCTACCGGAATTGTTCCGCTCGAAGGAATCAACGCAAGAAGAGTTAAGATTCCGGCAGAAGATAGGAAAAGAATTCTGGGCACGCTTCGAAACTCTTTAACCGCAACCACGCTTATGCTTAGGACCAACTGGAAGATAAAGAGGCCCACAAGGCTGTGAAGATTCGAGTAAAGACGTGAGTGAACATCCCTTTGCTCATTAAGACAAGTCATTAGGATTATCGATGATGCCATCAACGCAAACCAAGTCGTCTTGCGCTTTCGCATTTTCATCGATAACTCTCGGGGTCGCTCAAAACCCTCACTTTTTTGCTCTTCTGTCAAATTGATTGAACCGTTCCACGCGAGTATTTCTCAGCAAGAACCCTGACAGCGCTGGCTTCGCCATCAAAGTCAAAGGTAAAGATGAGGAGATATCCTAGTGCCCAAACCGCGCCAATCACTGGTCGCACAGCAAGGGTCCCCATCAGCACAAACAAACCTGGGTGCAAGATAATAATTCTCTTCGGTCGTATGTAGAGAAATCCGTTCTTGACGGTTAGCTTCAGATTGAATTTCAGCTCGTCACCCGTGTCGGCAAAGCCAATATTAGAATCGACTCTGGCTTCGGTCGCGAGATCATCACAATGTCGCCAGAACCTTCCGAGATTAAAGTCAGGCTTAACGACTACCTTTTGATATCGCCACCGGAAAGCTGGAAAGGTACATGCCGTAACCCTTTCGAGATTGGTGCGATACTTTTTGCTTGAGATTTGGCAAAGTAACAAAACGCATGCCATGCAAGCGAAAGCACCTAGGAAATCGCCGATCATCTCCAGAACCCGAGCAAACATTAGTTTCTGACTACACTCAAACGGCCATAACCAAAAACGGTCGAACAAGCAGCAACATCGATCTTCAAACGGCGTGTCTTCATCGGCTGAAAAGAGAAGTGCAGAGATACCCTGGTCTGAAAAAAACGATCCGCGGCCCGGTACTCAGGCGGCATTCTCTGGGCGTGATCCTTGACGCTCTGGTTCCATGAACATCGTACAACAGATTTGTTAGCAAAGTAACTTATTCAAACGTATTTTCAGAGCAGCGAAAATAGAAAGTGTCGGATAAGTCAGCTTCCCGTCCCTCTTCACCGTCTTGGTACCTCGCCGTTCTTCCCTCGTCTGGCTCAAGTTGCACGGTAAGCAAATCGTGGCACGGGAAAATGGCAACCTCGGAATGGTGTAGCCGGCTGTGAGTGGGCCACATCACAAGGGGTGTCATCGTCCATTCCCCACAGTCGAGGTTGGTGGACGAACAGCCTTTCGAAGGAGAGTCCATCAATGGGGTCGCCGTATCATCATCGACCTGGCTATGCGCATCGTGGAAAAGTTGCAGTTGACCGTAAGTCGGTAGCTGCCCACCGTCTAGTTGAGCAAAGACCGACGCAATCCAGAAGGGTACTCGCAGGGGTTTGTTGTGGTAAGGGAACTGGTCCCCCAAAAACTCCTTCTCCTGATACGTACACGCCTCCCAAATACATCCCCAAAAAGGCCTTTTCAAGCAATCTTCTGGGGTGATCAAATCACTCATAATCGCCGCCGATTCGGCAGAATGCCAGGACCCAACTTCTTCAAGATATTTTCGAGCCGATTCCTGGGTCTCGTAGGCTTTTCGTTCGATAAGGATCTCGATTAACTCATTCAGACGATCCTCTTGAACGCCTACACGAACAATTGCTGCCCGAACAAAACGACCCATTTTTCAACGATTCCTTGTCAGTGCCTAACTTGAATCAAAACCCAGTAGCTCCACCATGGGTTCCGGGTGCTTTACCAAAAATTCTTTCGACCACGAGCAAAGCGGCATCGATGACCGAGTGCCCGTGCGCTTCTCGATCGATTCGCTTCACCAGGCCGACCAGCACCTGACCCGCGCCGCACTCAACGAAGTCTGTCATGGCGAATGCATTTTGTGAGATCGCCCGATCGGCTCACTCTCCGGTTGCCCTCTCAATCTCTACTAATCGAATTTGAACTAATCGCTCCTGCAAGCTAGTGTTCAAGAGAGTCCTGAAACCCGGGCGTACATGACGCGAGTCAGGCAACGACTTCATCGCCTTACCGGTAGCGATATGCCAAACCTCAGCTAAGCAACGAAGGACCAGCGGGCGGTTGCCCTGGTAGGCCAAAGCCTCTTTCAAGGATTGACCTTTGCTCAACGATCTGAGAAAAGATTGAGAAATGATCCTGTGAATCGAATCCTTCTCAAATGAGTCGAGCAGCAACAACGACTCATCGATGGCGTGGTCGGTTGGATAGAGAGCGATGACGATACAACACATTCGAGCCACCTGAAATTGTTGATGACCAACGCCGTAGTTCACCGAGGGTTGAAGAGCATTCTCGAGGATCATAGGCGTCACCCACCCCGAGAATTCCTTGCTTTCGATCTGCCCTTCGTCCAACTTGGATTCAAAACCAAGCTCTTTCAAAAGCATCAACACTTGTGATGCAATCTCGATCGTTTCCTGGCGGGTTAGATCCACGTGCGTAGCCTACTTGCTCTGATCGGGAGCCGGACCCTCGTCGGTGATCCAAGACAGAAACTAGCCCTTAACCACACCGACCGTCACATCCAGCGATGCGGCGTCGATGACCGAGTGCCCGTGCGCTTCGCGATCGATCCGCTTTAGCAGGCCGACCAGCACCTGACCCGCGCCGCACTCCACGAAGTCGGTGAAGCCATCTGCCAACATCGCCTGCACCGATTCCGTCCATCGAACGGGGGAGCGGAGTTGGTCTTCTAGCAACTGCGGCCACGATCCCTTTTCGCCCGCCTTCACCGCCGACGCGGTGACGTTGGCGTAAACCGTTTTGCCGTCCGACCAAGAGGCGGCGTCTAGAGCGGAGCGCATCTCTTTGGCGGGGGTTTCCATGAGCGGGGAGTGGAAGGCGCCGCTCACGTTGAGCGGCAGCACTCGCTTGGCTCCGGCTTCGGTGAGCTTGGGAGCGGCTGCTTCGACCGCGCTCTTCTCGCCACTGATCACCAACTGACCCGGGCAGTTATCGTTGGCGATCACCACCACGCCGTCCACCGTATCGAGAACCGCCTGAATCGCGTCTCGCTCCAGGCCCAGAACCGCCGCCATTCCGCCGACCACCGGGTTGCCGTTGGCGTCTTTCATTTCGCCCACCGCCGCCATGAGGTTGCCTCGGGTTTGCACCAGCTTGGCGCCTTCTTCAATGGAAACCCATCCCGCGCAGGCAAGGGCGGCGTATTCGCCCACGCTGTGTCCGGCGAAGACTTCCGCCTCCACGCCCGCGGATCGTAGGCATTCGTATGCGGCTACCGAGGTGGCGTAAAGAGCCAACTGGGCGTTCTGGGTGAGGGTGAGCGTGGCGGAATCGGCCTCGAAACAGAGCTTGGCGATGTCGATTCCGGTTGCGGACTGCACCATTCCAAAAACGGCCTGCGCCGCCGGGTGGGAATCGTAAAGGTCTTTGCCCATGCCGGGCGTTTGGGAGCCCTGTCCGGGGAAAATCGCGGCGATCTTTCGAGTCGACATATGCGTGCAAGAATACCGGGAGCGGTGTTTTTCAGGTCCGTTGGTCGGTAGAACGGAATGGTAACGAGAGCGCGGTTTGGCGGAGAGGTCTCCCCGAGATGGGTATGTGAGGGGCAAAACCTTCGGGCTAAATATGTTTTTGAAAACCACCCCGTCCCTCCATAGAGGGGAATGAGTCTGGAATCCCGCCACAGACTCCGCAAAGGGGCGGAGCCCCGGCAAGCATCGCAGCCCAGGGTTTCAACCCTGGGAAAAGGAGTCAGCCCCCAAAAACCCAGAAGGGCGGAGCCCTGGCAATCGCGTCTCATAAATGGATATCCCCGGAGTATCTGGTCGGTCCTCCGGACCTTTGGGCTTTTCCGACGGCCCTACCCAGACCTAGCGGTCTGGGCTAACAGTCTTGCCGGTCCTCCGGACCTACGGGAAGGAGATCTAGGCGAGCCAGGAGATTTAAGTGAAAGTGGAGCGCATAGGGGTGCGAAGAGGCCCGTCCCCGATCAATCCGGACGGGCATCGGAGGGGAGAAAAAGGGCAACTACACGGCTCCGCCGCCTTACTCTGGTCGCCTCTATTCATTGGTTCCTAGGGAGTATCTGGTCGGTCCTGCCGGACCCGTTTTTCAACGCTGACCAACCGAGATTCCCCTCCCCGAAGAATTGGGGCAGGTACTGGATGGGTGGTCCCGATAAATCGGGAACGGGGTGGTCGCCAGTTTCAACCGACACTCGTTTTTTGATGGCAATTCGGGTGCCAGGCCTATGGAGAACACGATCTCCGGAGACCACCCCGCCCCCCTGGGGCACCCCTCCATAGAGGGGAATTTGGTCCATCGGCTCGCTACAAGAGGTCTGGGCTAACACTCTTGCCGGTCCTCCGGACCTGTATTAAAGAGGTGACAAACCACATTCCCCTCCCCCATTAATCGGGAAGGGGAATTTAGCTGGTCGGATCTTTACAAGAATTGGATCGCAATGGTTTGATCGGACCCCTCACCCGGCCTTCGGCCACCCTCTCCCCCAGAGGTGAGAGGGCACTTGGGATGCGGCGGTCTTTCGGTCACGCTCTTTCCTTCCTGAAAAAGGGAAGGGTCGAGGGGATTTTCTCTCCCGCTACTTGAAGTTCGGATTTATGCGATGGGCGTCAACGCAGCCGCGATCGGGTGAGCCAATGGTCCCATGGGAACCAACTTCGAGCAACATTGGGTATCTTCTTTGGACTGATATGACCTTGCTCAAACGCTGAAAAGGGATCTCGCTCCGCACCGACCGACGATTCCTCTCGCATCCGACCTCCCGGCCCTTGCCGCATTGAGGTCATCTACTCGTCTGGTGCCCAAACCCTTTTCGACCCACCTCTGTCGTGGGTCCGCCCTCCTCACTTGGGGGCAAGGTGCCTATGTTTCCAAAAGATTTATTTGCTATTCGCTCGTTCAGAGACCTCTGGTTAGGTCAGGTCATCTCGCGTTTCGGAGACGCGCTCTACTACCTTGGATTCCTGTTCATGGTCCGCAAAGTCACCGGATCGGACGCTATGGTGGGCTACGTAGGTGCGGCGGAAACGCTTCCCTACCTGCTGTTCAGCCCCTATGCCGGAACGCTGGCAGACAAGATCGACCGAAGGAAGATCATGCTCTGGTCCGACCTTGCGGCGGCGATCATCCTCACCGGATTCATCGTGGTCACAGCCATCTGCAAGACGCCACCCGTGTGGAGTCTGTTCGTAACGGGCTTTTTGCTGAGCACGGCGAGGTCGTTCTTTATGCCCGCGAAGAATGCGGCAGTGCCGAGGCTGGTACCCAGCGAAAAGCTTCTGCAAGCGAACGCGTACAGCATGATGACCGACCAGTTGATCTGGCTGGCGAGCATGGCCGTCTCGGGCGCGATCCTAGCGGGTCTGTACGTGTTGAACCCGTACTGGTTCTACATTTCCTTGATGACGGTGAACATGGCTAGCTTCCTTGGCTCGGCGTACTTCATCAAGCTCTTGCCAGAGATTCAACCGGAAAAATCGGGCGAGCAGCACGAATCGACGCGAGACGAGATCAAGGCGGGGTTACGCTTTGCCAAAACCGATCGGGTGATCTATCTCAGCATCCTGGCTCAGTTCGGAATCAGCTTGTTCATCGCGCCGTTCTTTGTGGTGTACATCGCCACCAACGAGCGGTGGTTCGGGGGCAAGCCAGAGACCTTGGCGCTGATAGAAGGTGGGTTCGTTGCCGGTCTCTTCTTCACCAGCCTGCTGATTTCAAAGATCAAGATCAAAAAGCCGGGCTGGGCGTTTGCAGGGGCTATCGGTGGAACGGGCCTCATGGTGTTCCTCATGGCGTTCAGCAAGAACTTCTGGCTGTTCTTCCTGTGGAACTTCCTTGCCGGAATCGCGATTGCGTTTGTGGACCTGCCGATGATGACGTACATGCAGTTGGCGGTTCCGGACTCGTATCGCGGCCGGGTGATGTCGATCAAGAACATGATCATGATGGGTGTTCAGCCGGTGGGTATGGCGATGGGCGGTCAGTTGTTGAACCGACTGGGCGTTCAGGCCTGCTACGCGGTGATGGGACTCGGATTCGGCCTCAGCGGCGTGGCTCCGGTTCTTGACAAGCGGTTCCGCGAAGCCGAGATGCCCGACGAGCAGGCGGTATTGCCTTCTGCGGTCCTGCCGGACGACGAAGTAAAGATCGTTGATCAACCCGGTGTTCCAGCGGGTACCGTCTAGTCCCCCTATCGCCTTCAAAGGTTTCAACACCGGGCATTGGGAGGGATGAAGGCGAGATGGCAGAAGAAGGAAGAATCGGTGTAGACGAAAGCGGCAAGGGAGACTTTTTCGGTCCCCTTGTCGTTGCCGCCTGCTATGTGGGTCCGGAGCACCTTGCCGAGCTGGACGGGGTGAAAGACTCCAAAAAGCTCACCGATATTCAGGCGCTCAAGTTGGCGCAAACCATAAAAGCGACCTGCCCCCACTCCATCATCGCCATCGGTCCGGAAAAGTACAACGAGCTCTATCTCAAGTTTCGAAACTTGAACAAGCTACTGGCTTGGGGTCATGCCCGGGCGATTGAAAATGTGCTTGAAGAGGTGGACGCCAAGCGCGTGATTTCCGACCAGTTCGCCGCCGGAGGCAACGTGGTGAAGGCGGCTTTGTTCGAGAAGGGCAAGGGCGTGGAGTTCGTAAGCCGAGTGCGCGCCGAGGCCGATTTGGCAGTCGCCGCCGCATCCATTCTTGCTCGCGCCGAGTTCCTGAACAAGCTCAAGCGACTCGGGCAAGACTTCGGCATGGAGCTACCCAAGGGAGCCACCAACGTCATTGGTCCGGGCAAGAAACTGGTGGCGATGCACGGTGCGGAAGCGTTGCCGAAAGTTGCCAAGATGCACTTCCGAACCTCGGATCAGGTCCTAGAAAAGACCTGATCGAGGATCGTTTGCAGCCGTTTCAGTCGCGAATCGGTTGGGAAGGCTTCCACGAGAGCTTGAATGGCTTTTCGCTCGATGGGTCGCCACGGGAGCGGGGTTTCTTGAGCTTTGGCGGCTCGACTCAAATGCTCGGCGGCCTGGGCTTTCATTTGGCTCTGCGTAAGGAATAGGAACGCCTGCAGGTAGTGCAGAATCGCCAGGTCTTTGTGCCGCAGTGCCTCGTCGATCCATCTGCCCGCGTCGACGTAAAACCCGTGTTCGATATAAAGACAGGCGACCTCCACCAGGTTCTCCGGATTGTCGGTGAGCGGCTCGACCAGCGGGTGAGGGTCTTTGCCGTGGGTCTGCTCCATCGAAAGGAACGCCTCGGCTCTCAGAGCGGGTTCGAGGGGCGATAGGAAGTGGGCGTTCATTCTTGCCACGTCCTCTTCTCCCTCTTCTTGCAACGAACCCAACCGTCTAATGACCGCTTTCTGCCACCACGCCAGGGGGTCGTCTCCGTTCCAAGTGAGCACCTGATCGAGCAAAGCATCGGCTTTGGCGTAGTCGGTGGCGATGGTCGCTCGGATGGCGAGTTCGATGGCGGCGGGGACTCGGCGACTGAATACGCCCAGATCAGCCCGAAGGGCAGAGGTCTCGCGGTTTGCCCAGTCGATCTCCACGAAGTTGCCGAACCGATGTCCTAGAGGATCGTCGGCTTCTAGACCATCCTTTACATCGGCAATCGCCATCGGAAAGTCTTCATACGGGTCCTCGTCATCCTCATCGTCCTCGTCCAACTCCGAGAAATAAATGGGACCATCAGCGTCCGTCTCATCTTCCACCACATCGGATTCATATCCGTACGCCTGCCCAAGATCGATGCCTTCCTCCGAGTCATCGTCTCCGCCAATGGGCACCTGATTGAACTCAGTTGGCACGAGCTTAATCGTGCAGAGAACATGGTTCGAACTTGAAACCAGGGCAACGGTGTGAATTCGACCGGGAACGCCATCTAAGGCGACCGTCGCGGGCTTTTCGGGATGGAAATCAACAGGCGCGGCAAAGCTGCCCTCTTCGGTCAACACTTCCAGCTTCGCTCCAAGGATGGGTTTGGTCGCATGGAAGCAAAACACCGACCCTCGCATTCGTGCAACACCGCTTTCTGAAACCGAAATCATTTCGACGGTTCCGGCAGGGATCTCAGGTTCGCTCTGCGCGAAGGAGTAAGGAATGAACGTGACCCGGAAGCGGTCTTGCTGTCTGGAAGCCAACCCTTTCGGACCACTGTTCCGGCGGATGCTCCACATGAAGAACTGGTCGTATCCGTCCTCCAATTCCCCCTCTTCGAACAGAATGCCTAGCCCGCCCTCCGGCAATCTAAGGCAGGTGCCTGCGAAGCCCTCAGGGGCTTGTACGTCGGCCGACGAACCGACCTCTATGCCAAGAGCAATCGCCGGGTGAGCGATGGTTGTTCCCCGGGCCCGGTTTCCGATTCGGACCTCCCACTCCAAAGCCGCGAAGAGAGGAGCCACGCCCACGCACCAAGAAAGAGACAGGCGACCAAACTTTTCATCCGGAGCAAACACTTCCGCAAACCAGGCCGCCGCGGGGTCGTCTTCCGCCGATGGAGGCACCGGACGGTAGTCGACGTTGCCCAAAAGGTTGTAACGCTCACTTTCCGACCAATCCAAGAAGAGCCCTTCTCGGTTGCCCGCGTTACGGGTGTAGACCTCCTCCAGCACAAACTCAGAGTCTGGTTTCAGCACCTCGCGCGACACCCGCTTGTCGAAGAGCGAGAGCAATCGTCCGCCGAGCGCCGGGACAAAGGTGGCTCGAAGGTAGTCGTTTTCCAGGATGACGGTGCGGAATCGCCGGGTCTCCTGCTCGCCACGCTTGTTTAGGAGCGGAAACGGATAGGCGGCGAGAGATTCTAGATTCTCCGCGTCCAGCGGGACGGTGTCCACAAGGTCGATGTGGAGGTCGATGGCGTCTTCGAAGACCTCCGCCATCCCCGCTGGGGTTGGCTCCGAACCGGATGGCTGGGGGGAGATCGAGTCGCTCATGAACTTAGATTCTACGTTGCCGCCGAGTCTGGGCGCGTTGACCGGCCTGGGCATTTCGGTGCGATTCCAGAGATTTCAACGTAAACTAGGGGCGTATGGCTTTGGAGCTGACCCCGTTGGGCAAGTTTGTGAAATGGATCCTCGTTCCGGTTTCTTTGGGGGCGATCGGGTTCTACATCCTTGGGCCCAAGGTCGGTCCGGTCGCGGAATCGGCCACTAAAGACGCCCGCGCCAAGGCGGTTTTGAACAAGATTCAGGCTCTTTCGGGCGAGCCTGTGCCAGAGCAGGGTCAGCCGAAGGGTACGGCTCCTTCAACGGGGTCGGACAAGTTTAAGGAAGTCCGCGAGAAGGCAAAGGCCAAGCGCGAGATGTTCAAAGCGGCGGAGAAGAACAAGGTCGATATCGATAAGATCGAGTAGGAGCGGAGCGCCCGACATCTGGTTAGGCTCTCTTCAATTTTTCAGCTACTCTAAATCCCAGGCAACACGGAATCCGGTGATTAGCCACCGGTCGTTTGGGCGAAGCGTGAATCGCCTACCTAAGTGTGAGACCTTCATGTTGTATGGAGTCCCTTTCGCAACTTGAAAACCATCTAAAGACGTTCCGGTCCACTCATCTACGTAGTAAATACCGCCACGAACGCCAAAATGTCCCAAAGGCAATTTGTGTGGGGCTCGCCAATCAAATAGGTTTGGGCAGATGTTGTTCGTTACGGGTAGTGCTAGCGCCGCTGGACCCCTGAAGGCAACTTCCCACTCATCCTCCGTTGGAAGGCGTCCTCCTACGAGATTGCTAAACAGTTCGGCCTCCCTAACCGTTATGCCTGTAACTGGAAGGGTTCCCTTGGCTCCCCAGCAGTCCTCTTCCATAACAACGCCGGGTACTTCTAATCCGTGCTGCTTTAATGTCGACACAAACTGTATCCGGGTAACGGGCAAGACTGAAACTGCAAATGACTTGACTTGGGTTAAGTGAGCAGGTGACCACTCAAAATACTCGCCAGGCACTTGCATCTCTTCGCATCCGACGGGGTACTCGCCTACTGGGATAACAACCCTCTCTAATCCCTCCGTGTGAATTTTCATTTGCAAAACCGATTCTAATCTCCGACCGCAATCCTCATGAATTTTCTTGAGTCTCGTTATGATTACTTATCAAAACCGGGGCGTACCATACATCCTTTTTCGAGAGTAATCCGAATATGGAAGCCGAAAGAAGAATTACAGCCAGGAATTGCGTCTGCCTCATTTCCGGATCGAATTTTTGCACCAAATGCCCAAACGCAAAAAACAGAATCAGCATCCTTTGATTTCGGTGCAAAGCGATTATTTGCGTTAGAGCGAGAATAAAGAGCGTAAATTTCCAAAACCCTTGAGGCGTCCCAAAGAATATGATCATCCCTACAAAGGAGATAACGAAAATCGTCCAATAAATGAAGCGAATAAACCCACTAACGTTTCTCAACCAACGCTCCCTTGAGCCTCGGCACTCACGGAAGCACCGCTCCTCGGCCTAAATGCGAGATAGAGAATGATCAAGACAGTAAGAACTGCCACCATTTTCACTTGGACGCTAGAAGACAAGCCCTCCAAATTGCTTCGGAAGAGATAGCCTAGGCACGCCAGAATAAAGAGACAGACAACCTCTGCGCGCAACTTGAACTTTGCGTTAAACAGAGCCAGTAACAGTCCAGCTAGGCCAAACCACCAGATCTTTGTGTTGATCATGGAGATGGTGAACGAAATGGCAATCAACCATCCAGAAGGGATCGGCGAGCTCAGATTTGTGCGAGCTCGTTTTAGGAAGGTTCTGAGAATGGTTGCGGCTCCTTTCACACCCTCAAGGTCGAGGGGTCGGATTTGGAAAGCACGACGAGTCGGATTCCATGACTATCGTACACCGCTTTAGTGAAATTTGTGGAACGAACGATCAAATTACATCCCACGGGGATGGGGCGCTACGCTTCCTACGAAGCTTGCCCTCTCGTACGCTCGCCGCTCACTCTTCCTGCGAACCCAGGTGAGTTTTCACCCTGCCTCTACCGCCATTACGGAGGGGTAACACCCCCTCCGTAATGGCGGACAGGGTGGGATTCGAACCCACGGTGCCTTGCGACACACCGCATTTCGAGTGCGGCGCACTAGACCACTATGCGACCTGTCCGAGGGAGATTATGCCCGAAAACGTGGATCGCTTTCCACCTGGAGTCTAGAACCCATCACACGCGCGGGCTCGGAGCCAGTTTCGCCGCCACTTGAGCGCGGCTCAAAGGACCGACGATGTTCACGCCATCGATCAGATAAAAGCCGGTTCCTTTCTGTTTTAAATCGGCTCGCACGGGCCCGCTTGCAGGAAGGATCGGGCGTGATGGGAATTGCTGAGTCAGCCGAGCCGCGTCTTCCACCGATCTTGGACCCACCACGATGACGTGCTGAGGGTCGGCATAGTCCAGGGCGGCATCGAAGAACGCCGCCGTCACCACTCGACTCTCGTTTAGGACTCCGCTGAGGTGAGTGAGCATTCGGTTCCCAAGCTTCAAAAAGCTCTTGCCGTCAGCCGTGTCGTTAAAGAGCACGCCGTAGTCTCGCAGAAGCCGAAGCGCCACCGCCGTCCAAGACTCTGCATCCGCGTCGTTGAGCGAGGGTTGACGCCCTAACACAGGCAGCACCGGATCGCGAAGGTTGGCGTTCAGGACCTCCCGGTCTTCATCCCAAAACCGGTCGACCGCGCCATTCAGCGCCCGGCGTCCTCTCTCCAAAGATTCAAGTCGACCCGTGCAGATATAGTCGGCCAAACAGGCATCGGCAATGCCCAGTCCGGATCCAAGAAAACTCCCTGTCTCACCGCCAAAAAACATCGGCGGCGCTTCTACAACCGCGTCGTCCGACAACAGTCGATCCAGCGCGGAACCTACCGAGAACACCAATTCCTGGTCTCCTCGCAGGCGAGCCGCTCGCAACATGCGAGCAAAGGCGTACATCACCACGTCCACCCTTCCGGTGTGAGAAAGCTGCGGCACCGGGGGAGCCACTTTTCGGTAGTCGTTGAGGGCCTCGTCCAAACCTTCCGGCGGGCCCTGATACGGGATTCGGAGCAGACCCTGGGCTTCGGTGGTATCGGCCGTGAGGAGTCTAGAAAGTAGTTGGCGACTCTTCGCGGTCGGAACCTGAGACAGTTTTCGGAAGGTGACGGAAGAGCGTGGCGATCTGCCGTCCAACGTCTGATCGCTGATCCGGCAAAGGCCGAACGTGTCGGATCGAAAGAGATCGTTCAGCAGCCCGTCCAGGGTGCGACGATAGGCGTAATCAAAAGGAGCCGGACCGTATTGCTTGCTCGCCACCGCCAAAACTTCCAGCATGGCCGCATTGCTCAGAGTGCGCTTACTAGTATCGACAAATAAGGCGTCTCCGGCCCGGGCTATGCGGAAGAATCCACCGTCGACCAAGTCGAAAAGGCTGCTGGCAATGGTCTTTTCCAACGATTCCCGCGCCCAGTCGCTACCCAGCCGCATACCAAACCGAAACGCCGACGGTGCGACGCGATACATTCCGCCGAATTCGATGAGGCCCGTTTTTGAATCAATGGATTGAGCGAGTCGGGCATCCGCTTCGGCAAAAGAAGGGAGGCCCATAGCCGACTTCGCCTCAAGGCGCCTTGCGTCCTGCTGGCGAACTTCCTCGGCGCGAGTCACGAACGACGGATCTTTGCGTCTGAGTTCGATTTGACCGAGCGCCCGGCGCAGAAATCCCGTGACCAGTTCCGGACCAATTGTCTGAGTGGGCGTGGTGGACAGCAGGTAATCGACGACCGTCCCATCGGAATCGATGACCAACATGGTCAGATCGGAGACCACAAAGAACTGAGTTCTTCCAAGCGGAAGAAAAATGGTTTCCAGGTCGGGTCGCTCGCCCAGGTCGATTTTTGCGTTTAAGAATCTTCGGTTTGCCAGACGGCTCGTCTCCGGAGCGTCAGAAAACCGCGCCGTGTTGGACGAGGCGTACCAACTGTAGGGAGCCACAAAGCAGAGGAACATCGGCTTCTGACTTCGCTTGGCCTCCAGAAAAAGCTCTTCGTTAAAGGTACGCCAGCGAATGGAAGCGTTGGAGATGATGGGCGATTTTGCCCTGAGACCCGCAACTCCGGAAGGGGTGAGAGACTTCTCAACCGCCACTCGTGCCATGCCCAAAACGGAGAGGAAGACGACCACTCCGGCGGCAACGGTGAAAGGCGGTTTGTTCATTAGAGAACTGCGGGGAACCTCTCTTTAGATTCTGCCTTATCTAGCAACAGAGCGATAGTCGGCAGGGGTGAATTCGAAACCCCGTCTTCGCCCCGTGGAAGCAAGGGGGTCCCCTGGGCTATACTCCAACCGCTATGTCGATCTCCCTCGATGAGGTACGCCACGTCGCCAAATTGGCGAGATTGGAACTCGACGAGTCAGAGGTCCTCTCTTTTCAGGCTGAATTGAACGCACTTTTGGGCCATTTCTCGGACATCGCCTCGTTGAACATGGGTGGTGCCGAAGGTCAGAGCCACGCCGTTTCGCACGTGAACGCGTGGGCCGAGGATCTGGTGGGACCGATGCTTCCCCGCGATGCCGCCCTGAAGAACGCACCTGTCTCGAAAGCAGGTTTGTTCATTGTGCCCATGATCATCGAGGAGTAGGGATCGATGAGCAACCAAGAAACGATCACCTCCCTTTCCGCCGCCGATCTGAGTGCAAAACTCAAGGCGAAAGAGCTTTCGGCGGTAGAGGTCACCACCGCTTTCCTCGACCGAATCGACTCGGTCGATCCCACTTATGGGGCATTCCTTGCGGTTGATCGTGAAAAGGCGATCGCCGAAGCAGAAAAGGCTCAAAGCTTGCTGGACTCTGGCGATGCAGGTCCGCTCACGGGTGTTCCGGTCGCGATCAAAGACAACATCTCCACCACCGGGATCGAGACCACCTGTGCTTCCAAGATTCTAAAGGGATACGTTCCCCCGTTCGATGCAACGGTGGTGTCCATGCTCAAGGCTCAGGGCGCGGTGATCCTCGGAAAAACCAACCTGGACGAGTTCGCGATGGGTAGCTCGACCGAAACCTCCGCGTACAAACTCACTCGAAACCCGTGGGATACCACTCGTACCCCAGGCGGTTCTTCGGGCGGCTCGGCGGCGGCGGTAGCAGGCAACTTGGCTCCGCTCTCCCTTGGGTCCGACACGGGCGGTTCCATTCGACTTCCGGCCTCTCTTTGCGGCATCGTTGGGTTCAAGCCCACTTACGGCCGATGCAGTCGCTATGGTCTCATCGCATTCGGTTCCAGCTTGGACCAGATCGGGCCGTTCGGAAAGAACGTGGAAGACGCCGCGATCTTAGCCGCCGCCACCACCGGTCATGACGCAATGGATTCGACGTCCATTCAGTCGCCCGGAATCGATCTTTCCGGCCTAAAGGAAGGCAGTCTCAAGGGGATGAAACTGGCGCTCCCGGTGGAGATGTTCGGCGATTCCGGCGATCCCAAAGTAGCAGCGTTGATTCAAGACGCGCTCGATAGATTGCGAGCCGCCGGGGCAACCGTTACCGAGGTCTCCATCGAGGAGATCAAGTACGGAGTCACGACTTACTACATCATCGCTCCGGCTGAGGCCAGTTCCAACCTTGCCCGCTTCGATGGGATTCGCTACGGCGCTCGACAAGAGTCGAAAGGGCACATCGGCCTGGTCGAGAAGACTCGGGGCGAGGGCTTTGGTCACGAGGTGAAGGCTCGGATCATGATCGGTACCTACGCGCTCAGCGCGGGCTACTACGACGCCTTCTACACCAAGGCGCAACAAGTTCGAGCGCACATGCGCGAGAAGTTCTTGCAGACCTTCCAAGAGTTCGATTTCGTCGTTTCGCCGACAAGCCCGGTCACGGCGTTCAAGCTCGGCGAGTTTGATGCCGACCCCTTGGCGATGAAGCTGCTCGACTACTGCACCATCCCGGCGAACATGATCGGCGCACCTGCGATCTCGCTCAACGTGGGCTACAGCGACGGTCTCCCGGTTGGACTTCAGCTCATGGGCGCCCCGATGGCGGACGAAGCGTTGCTCGCAGCGGCGTATGCCGTGGAAAGAGAGTTTGCAGACGTTCAGCACACGCCTCAACTGCTGTAATTGCACAAAGCGCACTGCACCGTAAGAGGGCAAAAACTCGTAACCTATGGCTATGGATGAGATCCGCAAACATGACAGGCGGATCCACCTGCGTGAAGTTTTCTCGTTACGACGCATCATCCTGCAGGTTCTTTGGACGGGCAGCGTCTTTGCCATTGTGAGTCGGTTCGGATTCTCAATTTCCGGGTTCCTTACCGGACTCACCCTCATTGCGGCAGGTTGGGCGGTTCACTGGTTCCTGGCATGGGGAATGGCGTCCAAAAAGCTGTTCGTCCACCAACGATTTAAATCCATGTGGGACGACTGCGCCGAGCGCCTCGACGCCTTTCAGCAGGCGGTTGCCAAGCTTGGCAAGAACGGCGTGGCCGATCTTTACGAACTCCCTCAGACGGTCGACAAGATCGCGAACGCGCTCTACATCGCCCTGCGCCGAGCCGATCTGATTTTCAAGGAAGTTGCGGAGTCGGAGCATGTGGTTCGCCGGAAGCCTTCTGCCCCCTCGGCAATGCCCGCCGACGCTCAGGCGAAGGCGCTGTATGGCATCGCCGATCGCAATATTGCGGAGTATCGCGCCCACTACAGCGAGATCCTCGCCGGAGTCCACCGAACCGAAGCCCAAGCGGCGGTTTTTGTCACCACCCTAGACAGCCTGAGGTTGAAGGTGCTGAGCTATCGTCTAACGGGCAAGTCACCCGCTCTCGATACAGAATTGTTCCTGACCGGAATCGCCGAGGCACGCGCCCAACTGCAAGCCATCGACACCGCCCTTGAGGAGCTGGACCTGGGGCACTTCCCGCGAGCCGTTTACGTTCCGGAGAACCAGATGCAGAAGGACCCTTCCTTTAGCGAGGCGGACCTGAAAGGGATGGACGAAACGATTCTGCCCTCGTTCCTCAAGGAGTCGGGGGATGGTCCGGGACCGGCACCCTCCTCAGCGGGTCACCCCGGTACCTTTCAGCCACCGACGCCGCCCCCGTTTCGACCTTCGGCGGGGTTCATAGAATCGCAGGGTCAAACCCCGCTGGGGAACTCTCAGGCGTCACAATACGAAGAAGGGCAAGAAAACGCATGAGCAAGGTGATCGTCCAATGTCCCGCAAAGATCAACCTGTTCCTGGCAGTTGGTCCGGTTGATCACCGCAACTATCACCCCATCCGAACGATTTTCCAGGCGGTTTCGGTTTACGATACGCTCACCATTGAGCCCGCAAGCCAACTGAGCTTCACCACCAACGACCCGACGATTCCGGAAGAGAACACGGTGACCAAGGCGGCGAGGCTTCTGATGGAGGTCGCGGACTTCCCCAAAGTGGCGATTCATCTTGAGAAGCGGATCCCCAGCGAATCTGGCCTTGGCGGCGGAAGCTCGGATGCCGCCGGCGTCATTCGAGCGGCGCGAAAGCTGATGCAAATGCGCCTTTCCGATAGCGAGCACAAGGCGATTACGATGGCGATTGGCGCGGACGTCCCGTTCTTCTTAGTGGGCGGCAGGGCCAAAGGCGAAGGCTACGGTCAGATCCTCACCAAGTTGCCCGACCCTGATCCGGTGGAGCATTACGTGCTTGCCAAGCATTCGGTGAGTTGTTCAACCCCGGGCATGTACCGAAGCCTGGACGAAAAGCAGTACGACTTTGTCGACTTCCCCGCGGAAGACCGTCTCTACAACGATTTCGAGCGGGTTGCTCCTTGCGAGTCGCTGGATCTCATCGAGCGGCTGCAAGTTTTTGGAGCAAAAGACGCTGGACTCTCTGGGTCGGGCTCGGCTGTGTTTGGTCGATTCACGGATGAGGCAAGTGCGCAGAAAGCAGCCGAAGCCCTGAGCAAAGAGTGCCCATGGGTGCAGGCTTGCCGGTCGCTCACCCGGCTAGAATCCACCGAGAGCACCCTCACGGTTGTGGATTAGTTCCGTCCCCGGTGGTTGTACGGGGATGATTCGTTGTTTTGAACTCAATGATTAGGCTTCAACGCCGTTCAACCCATCACTGATGATAAAGATTGCGGGATATGTCACTGATTTCTTGTATATCTGAACATTGGACTGATGAATTCATCAAATTTGCTGGACAATATCGCCATGCAAACCACTACCGGCAACGGCGCCGTGCTTCGTAAGGTGGAATCGTTCCTGCTTGGGCTGGACGATGTGGCTGATGCGTCCGTTTGGCTCCATCAGGGAAACCTGTGCGCCCACGTATGCCTGCACGAGGCCAACCGATTCACCGAACAGGAGATCATTGAGCAGTGCAAGAACGCTCTGCCAAGCACCATGGTGCCGCAGAACGTAACCGTCTCTTCGATTCGGCCGACGATGCGCAGTGGTTACGCGGTGGTGACCTCGCTTCCCTAGTTCGTCTGGCCTAGCGTTCAGTTAGCGGAAGTTGACGAAGTCGACCGGGTAGTCCAAATCCAGACCCTTCACGAAGGTGATCGCCTTCTGCAGGTCGTCTTTGCTCTTGGAACTCACGCGAACTTCATCGCCCTGAATCTGCGGCTGGACCTTGAGAGCCTTGTTGTCTCGAATCTGCTTGACGAGCGCCTTGGCCTTGTCTTGCGAGATACCGGTTTGAAGTTCCAGGTCGCACTTCACGGTGATTCCGGCGGCGGGCTCTAGCTTCGTCCAACTGATCTGGCGAGAGTCGATGCCGCGCTTGAGCATCTTGGAGAACACGATGTCCTTGAGCTGGTCCATCTTGAACTCGTCGTCCGCGACTAGAGTGAGCTTGTCTTTCTCGAACTGGATATCGGCCTTAGAGCCCTTGAAGTCGTACCGATTCTCAAGCTCGCGCTGTGCTTGTTGCACCGCGTTCTTGAGCTCCATCATGTCGGCGCGGGAAACGATGTCGAAACTGAAATCAGAAGGAGGCATGGCTGTTTAGGTACCGATGAAAAGTGGAAATCAGGGCTTAACCAAGTCGTCTTGGTGGCAAAGCAGCATGTAGTGAACGTCGAACTCGAGTTCCTCTTTGGTGAGCAGCTTCTTTTGCTCTTCGCTCACGCCGTCTAGGAATCGTTCTCGCATGCGCCTGGTGGCGGTGTCCAGCACGTCTCGGGTGACGGGCGTGAGGGTCGCCGGATCGATTCGAACCGCGATCTCACTCTCGGCGTAAATGTTTTGCACCGTTCCGACCAAGTTGGCCATGTGGGCGTAGTAGCGGTGATTCTTCCGATCTTCGGCGGTCGCCTCTCGCTCTACAATGCGAACCTGATCGCCTTCTTTCCACTTCACCATCTTAGCTATCATGGTACCCCCGACCCAATGCTTCTACTAGGGGTTCTTACTCGGGGCTACTACTAGGGGTTACTCGGGGGGTTCGAACTACGCCCGCCAGTTGAACGCGAAGGTGAGGGCTTCGGGGTCGCCACCCTGGCTGGGCGATCGCAGACGGTTGTAGGTTGCCTGACCCTGTTCGGGCGTCACGAACTCGGTGACCAGACCGTTCACGTCGAAAGACCCATCCGCCATTGCGTCGAGCGAGGCGCGAACATCGCTGGCGGCGCAGTCGCGAGGCATGAGAATGGTGGACTCGTGGAGGAACGCCTCTTGGTAGTTGAACACCACGTTTTCCGGGTAGCTGCCTTGAATAACGAGCTTAGGACCCGCGCCCCATTCCGGCCAGGGGTCTTGCCGCATGGCGCGAATAGATTCGGGCAGAACTCCCGGCGCGCCTGTGCAGTCCACCACCACGTCTGCCCCGGCTTCCCAAACGGATCGGACGGTTTCACTGACGGTTCCTTCGGGAGCAATCGCCCGCACACCTATTTTTTCAACCAAGGTTCTTCGTGAGGCAGTGAGGTCGAGGGCGAGAACGTCCGCACCCGCTCGGTGAAACCACCTTGCGGATAGCTGACCGATGAGCCCCAAGCCAACAATCGCCACCTTCGCGCCCTTCAAGTCATCGGCGCCGTGGTGAGAAGCCATCACCAGCCCTCGATGCGCGATCCCCGCCATCTTTCCCAGAGCCGCGTGTCGAACCGGGACCTTTTCGTCGAACGCCTGAAGCGTTCGCCCCGGCTTCACGACCGCGTGGGAGACGTGACCGCCCCACATTCTGGTGATGCTGACTCGCTGCGTGCCGCTGGTGAAGACAGCCTTGCCCGCCCACTCTTCGGTCTCTTCGGCTGTGGCAATCACTTTGCCCGCAGCGGCATAGCCAGGGATGAACGGGAAGGATTCGCTGTTTGGCTGCTGTCCAGCGAGGGAGCGCATTTCGGTGCCGGGAGAGATCGCGGAGGCGTGAACCTCGATCAGAACCTCACCGGGTTCCAGGGTCGGAATCTCGAATTGTCCGAGTCCAACTTCTCCGACTCCGGTGAACAAAATGGCGCGCCCTTGCATGACCCGGTGTTACCTCACCCGTTTGCTGATGTTGTCACAGAGAAAGAAAACCGCACTCTTTTGACCTCATCTCTTTCCGGATGGGCATTTTCGAAAAAACAGCCCCAAGTTAGGGGCTGATGATGGTCCACTGCTGTGTGGGGGGAGATGTCACGCCTAGGCAGAACTGGGTCAAACGACTCCCTCCTACTCTCCTTTCCAAACCTTCAGTCGTTTGCCCTGCTCGAAAACTTCTTTAAGAATCTCCGCGGCCAGGATAGAGTGCTCTTTGGCGAGCGGAAGCCGATCTTGCTTCCCATCGGCAAGGTAAATAGGCTTTCCGTCTTCGCCTAGATTAAGACGGCCGCTCGTAACGATTTTCATCTCCAAACCTATCTTGGTTTCGGGTGCAACTCGGACGAATGCCGCCCAGCCAAGGTTGAAAAGAGGATCTCCTTGAACGTCATCGAACAGAGCAAATCCCTGAACATTGAAGGTTTTACTCAGATCTACCATTTTTGGTGGGTTCGGAATACTAGAGAAGTGCCTATTCACCCTTCGTTCCTGTTCAAGAACGATGTTCTGGCTGGGATACAGGCTTACGGTGTACCGTCCTTTCGGCATTGCGAGTCGGGGTGAGAACTGGTACTCGACCTGAAAGACGTAGACGGGGTTTCCTGGTGTGTCATAAACGGTCACTCCTGAAACATTTGGGAGCTTTCTGAGAGTCTGGACTAAGGCGCTACAAGATACCGACTTCCATATGTCTGGATGCATGGCTGTGTCTTGACTGGAAGACGCCTGAGGAAGTCCGCAAATCATTGTGGTCAGATAACAGCTAGCAATAGCCAAAGTGGACATGTTTCTTCTAATAGATCTGCTCGAACAACCCAAGGTGAGGAATGAAATTCCTCACCTTGCGAAGACCTGCCTAGTTTGGCCAGCCTTCCTTACGACCGTTCTGAATGAACTTTTCGATCAACTTTGCGGCAACGGCTAAGTCCTCTTTGGTCAGTTTCCTGCCGTCTGGCTTGCCCTTCACTCGCTTACCGTTCGTACTTGTCCAGAGCGCTGATATGACCCATCCATCGGAAGTTCCTGGGCTTACGGGAAGGTAGGCGGTTAACCTGAAAGAATAACTGGTTGACTCGGGGGTCCAAAAGCTCACCAGCTTCCAACCGTTTGTCGCAAACGCCGTGCTGTAATCTTTTGCAGTTTGTCCGACGGAGTTTGCATTGCGTCGGTCGGTGCTGGCACTCATGATTCGTTGAATATCATTTACTCGGTATGCAGAGAACGTTATTCGTTCCGGATGGCTTCCGTCAGCAGGTGTTATGCCTGTGAAGCGTGCGAACAGTTTTCCGGGAAGAGACGATAATCTCTCACTGTCGAGGTCCATTCGGAGACCTATAGAGCTTGGGTTTGGCAAGAACTTTGCAAGATCAGCAGCCAAGGTGCCGCTTGAAAATCCTAAAAGAGAGACGGAGATTGTGAGATTTCTCACGACGAGTTTGAGTAGATGACTCATAGCATTTCCTAAATAACGGGCATGCCCAACATGCTTATTGGGTACTTCTTGGGGTTAGACGGATTGGGTAATACAACAAGTCCAATGTCCCAGTAACCAATAAACGGCCAGTCGCATGGTGGATTCCAATAGCCACCAAATGTTGAGAAGTGGTACTGCTGAGCAGCAGCAACGTCGGCGTAGTTGCCGTTATGAAGCGAGACCATGGCGTGGTGAGTGAAGGTATAAACGTTGTAGTTTGCCGGATCAGTCGAGTCGCTTCCGATTCCGCATAGCGGTTTTGTCAGGAAGTCCCAAAAGATTAGATTTCCGTTGTTGTCGTTTACACCGGAAAACTCACCCCAAACTTCAGGCTCGCTCTGCAACCCTACCGCTTTGAGGAAAAGGGAAGTCAGCCCAGCAACGTCCTTGCAGTCCATCATTCTGTACCCAGAATTGTTTAACCACTCTGTCAAGAGGTATGTTCCTGTACCAGTTACTGTATCAGGAATAAAATAGTTATTAACTGTGCTATCGTACGCTGCTTCCTGGCTGTAGAAAAAGTCGAAAACAACCTCTCGAGCAATTTCGTCGGGCGTCGATTTACCCCTTGCCCAAGCACATGCACGCTGGAGCATGCCCAGCCACGGCTGGTTCATTTGGTCGCGAGGTGAATCATAAACCAAGAAGAGTTTTAAGGGAATGCCGGTTGACGCGGTTAGTACTAGCAGAGTTCCATCGTCAACACGATTGGGGAGAGCTCCAACTTGAGTGGTCACTGTACGCGTCTCCAGTGGAGCCAACGGAGGACTGAAAGTAATTGTCCGGGTGGGACCACAGGTGACGCCGTTGTACTCGGCTCTGACAGTAGTGGAAGAGACCGTGAGGAACAGGCTCGGATTCTTGTAGGTGATGTCGGCATCAATAGTGGTTCCTAACTTGGCAGCGCTAGTCACAAACTGAGGCAATTGCTGTCCAGCTATCTGGAATTCGACCGTTGGTAGGAGACCACCAAGATTTGTCTTACAACGGTAGTGATTCGACCCCTTGAGATCGATCGAAACCAGGGCGGGCTGCGCGCCGCCGGGACCCTGAGCGCTCGCCTGTTCGGCAACTCCAAACGTCAGGGCGACAAGAGCACACGCAGAGGTTAGAACCGGGCGAAGGGCTTTCGGCAAAAGTTCACTGACCAAGCAACCCTGTCGAAAACGGAAAGGTTGCCAACATTGAGGCAAGCTGTAAAAGCGGCTGGGGGGATTTGTTTCATCGTTGAAAACGTCTCCGGTCTCTATAGTAACAGGTATTTGTGGATACGGAACCAGCCTTTTGTATTTCTTAACGTTGGTAAACGAATCCCTCTTTGCAAAAGATCGCGGACGATACTTTCTTGCAAAGGCTCCCTGTTCGCCGTCCTGGACGGAGCAAGCCCGATTCGGGCACCGACCCCTCAAAAACTCACGTAGAACCCGGTGCGATGGGAGCCAACACGACCAAACCCAGGGTTCGGATTGTTTGGTTCAAAAAGGACCTGCGCCTCTCCGATCATCGCCCACTCGTCCACGCCTGCGAGCGCGGGACCGTGCTTCCGCTTTTCATGTTTGAGCCCTCGGTTCTGCGGGCACCGGACTGCGACGCGATCCACGTTCGGTTCCTGCTGGAATCGCTCAAAGCACTCAGGAGCGCCCTGGAGGAACGCGGCGGCAGACTCTGCCTAAGGGTCGGAGAGGCGGTAGACGTCTTCCAAGAGCTATCCACCCAGTACGAGATCGAAGAGATTTGCGCTCACGAAGAGACCGGCAACGCGATCACCTTTGCTCGCGACCTTGCCGTACATCGGTGGTGCAAGGCGAATCGGATTCCTTTTACAGAGTGGCCGACCAATGGCGTGGTCCGACGATTACGGTCGAGAGACGGCTGGGCGCGTACTTGGGAGCAGCGCATGGCCGAACCCCTCACCCCGCCTCCGGCTTCCATAGACACTCCGCTGGAGGTTTCTTCAAAACTCCCAACCTTGCAAGACCTCGGCTTCGCTTCCGTACGTCAGGTGGAACAGCGCGGGGGCGAAGATGCGGCGCACTTGGTACTAGACGACTTCCTTCAGCGGCGAGGGGTGAAGTTTCTGGGCGGGATCAGTTCTCCGATCACCGCTTTTGAGGCGGGGAGTCGGCTGAGCCCGTATCTGGCATTCGGCAACCTCAGCAGCCGACAAGTGATCCAAGCCACCCGAGCCCGGATCGCCCAACTGGACCCGGACGACCCTCGAACCACCCGCTGGAAACGGAGTCTGCGCGGGTTCGACGAGCGTCTGCACTGGCGATGCCACTTCGTTCAGAAGTTGGAATCGGAACCCGCGATCGAGCATCACAACTTCGTCCGCGCGCTCGATGGTCTGCGCGAAGAATCTCTCAACGAAGATCTCCTTGCGGCGTGGTGCGAGGGCAAAACCGGGTACCCGATGATCGATGCCTGCATGCGGTGCCTGGTGGAAACCGGGTGGCTCAACTTTCGCATGCGCGCCATGCTCGCCTCTTTTGCCGCCTATCAGTTGTGGCTGCATTGGAAACCCACCGCGCTGTTCACGGCTAAGGCATGGCTAGACTACGAACCCGGCATCCACTACAGCCAGTTCCAAATGCAATCCGGAACCACGGGAATCAACACGCTGCGCATTTACAACCCCACCAAGCAAAGCCAAGATCATGATCCAGACGGGGTGTTTCTACGGCGCTGGATTCCCGAACTCGCCGGGGTGAGCAGCACGTGGATTCACACCCCTTGGCTTATGCCAGACGAGCTTCAGGCATCCAGCGGGGTGCGGATCGGGCGAGATTATCCGGCTCCAGTGGTGGATCATTTGGCGGCGGTCGCCGAGGCGAAGCGGCGGATCGCGGCGCACCGGGCTTCTCAGCCGGAATATTGGTCGGAAGTGCGCGGGGTGACTCAGAAACACGGATCGAGAAGGCGACCGATTGAGCGTCCCAAGCCGCCCAAAGGAACGAGATCGGCGAGCAAGAAACCCGCCGACCAGCCATCTTTGGAGTTTTAGTTCTTCTTCAGACCTTGCAGAGTCTCCTCTGCCTCGTCCGCAATCGAAAGCGCGTCGAGACCGCATTCCGAGCGCAGAATCCCTTGCGCGCCGTGCTCCACAAACGCATCCGGCAGACCCTTGAGCCGCAGTTTGCCCGCAAACTCCGGCATTGCCATGAGCACCTGCTGACCGAACCCGCCCACCAGGGCGTTCTCTTCCAGCACAAACGTCATCGGGTGAGATTCCACCACGGCGCGAATGGTCGCGACGTCGATCGGCTTAGCGAATCGGGCGTTGACCACGGTCGCGTGGATTCCCTTCTCTGCCAAATGCTCGGCGGCGTCCCATGCCGCGCCGACCATCGAGCCGATCGCCACAAACGCCACGTCGGTTCCTTTGCGAAGAATCTCGGCCTTGCCGAGTTCGATTGGGGTGCGTCGTTCCGGCACTCGACCCTCGTCGGTGCCGCGTGGGTATCGCACCACGGTGGGACCAGAGTCGAACCCCGCCATGAACGACATCATCTCCTGAAGCTCGGTGGTGTCACGAGGAGCCATGAGCACCATTCCGGGGATGAGACCTAAATAAGAAAGATCGAACGCGCCGTGGTGAGTGGGACCGTCGTCGCCCACCAATCCGGCTCGGTCCAAGCAGAATCGAACCGGGAGGCGTTGAAGCGCGACGTCGTGAAGCACTTGGTCGAACGCGCGTTGCAGGAAGGTGGAGTAGATGGCGCAGAACGGCTTGAGGCCGGCGGCGGCCATGCCTGCGGCAAGGGTTACGGCGTGCTGTTCGGCAATGCCCGTGTCGTAGTATCGCTCGGGGTACTTCTTAGAAAACGGGATCAAACCCGTGCCATCCGGCATCGCGGCGGTGATCGCCACGACCTTAGAATCCTTTTCGGCAAGGTCCATCACTGCCGATCCGAACGCTTGGGTGTAAGTTTGCGGACCCGCAACCTTCACCATTTCGCACCTATCTAGATCAAACGGGATCACGCCGTGCCACTTGGTCGCGTCCGATTCGGCAACCTCGTACCCCTTGCCCTTTACGGTGAGGGCGTGCACGAACACGGGTCGCTTGAGGTCTCGCACGTTGCGGAAGACCTCGAGCATGGTCTCCAGATCGTGACCATCCAACGGGCCGATGTATTCAAAGCCCATCTCTTCAAAGATGGTGCCCGTCTCTTCCGGCGCTAGGTAGTGGGTGATTCCGTGCCGCAAGCCCGCAGCGACCCGCGTGATGGGGTCGGGCATTTTCTCCGCGAGAGATTTGGCTCGATAGGCGATGTCTTGAAGCTGTGGCCTGGATCGCAGCTTGGCGAGATAGTTGTGGAGCGCGCCGACGTTGGGCGCAATCGACATGCGGTTGTCGTTCAGCACTACGGTTAGCTGAGTATCCAGTTCTCCCGCATGGTTGAGCGCTTCCCAGCTCATGCCGCTCACGATGGAGGCGTCTCCGGCAACGGCGGCGACTCGGTAAGTCTCCTGCATCCGGTCTCTGGCAAGGGCAAATCCGAGGGCGGCGGAAACGGCTGTACCCGCGTGACCCGCGCCGAACGCATCCAGTTCGTGTTCGTCTCGGGAGAGGAAGCCTCGGAGTCCGCGATGCTTACGTAGGGTGTCGAAGCGATTCAATCGACCTGTGAGAAGTTTGTGTGGGTAGGCCTGGTGACCGGTGTCCCAAACCACCTTGTCGGGCGGAAGCGAATAGGCGGCGTACATCGCCACGGTGAGCTCCACCGTACCGAGGTTCGAGCTGAAGTGCCCGCCCGTTTGGCTCACCTTCTCCAAGATGGCTCGGCGCACTTCGGCGGCCACCTCTTTGAGCTGTTTCACGTCCAGTCGATGCAGGTCGCTTGGTTGAGCGATGCCTTCCAGCAGGGGGAACTCTCCTTGCGGATGAGCGGCGTCGGAATTTGGCTCCATGGTGGGCTTTCCTAGTTTTAGGATCTCCTAACTCAACTTAACGCGAATTTCGGGATTCGGGTGCGCAAATTGCCGACTTTATGCACCATTTGCAATCTTTGAGAGAGGTTGAATCGATTACCGGTTGTGGAACGTCCGGCGCAAGTTGGGTATCCTATTTCATTCAGAGGAACGAAGGATGCGAATTCGAAACCGAGAACTCCGCTCGCGCCGCCACCGAAAAGAGGAGCGAGTAAAGGAAATCATCAAAGAATTGAAGGCCAACAAGGGCGACAAGAAGACCGCGAAGGCGGCCAAGGCTCCCGCGAAGAAGGCTCCGGCTAAGAAGGTCGAAGAGACCAAGACCGAAGAGTAAGCCTCTTCAGCCGATCAGTTTGAACATGAAAACTCCCTAGGTTTAACCTAGGGCGTTTTTTTGCATCACCTTCCCTTCCGCTTGAGACTAGCCGCTACCCGCTAGTTGCCGGGCGGTCTTTGCGGAAGCGGAGCGGGACGGTAACCGAACTTCTTCTCGATCTTAGCCTTCGTTCTGAGATCGTTGAACAACTGCTGTCTGAACAGCGGCATCACCTGAGCCTTCATGTCTTCCAGGGCCTGATCTTTCGCCTCCGACCCAACACCATCTAAACGGAAGAACTGAACGCCGTCGTCGGTTTGGCTCACCGTGCTGATTTGGCCCGGTTTCAGGTTCAGCACCTCCGATCGTACGATCGGAGGGAAGAGGTCGATGTTCACCCAACCCATCGATCCGTCTTTAGGAGCCTGAGGGTCGGTGATCGTCTCTTTGAAAACTTTCGCCCAATCTTCGCCCTTAGAGACGCGATCTCTCGCCGCGTTGATCTTGCGCTTGGCAACCTCCACATCGGCGTTGGTATTGCTGAGCGGCACAATCTGGAACATTGAAACCTTGAGATACCGCTCGGGTCGGAATCGCTTTTCCGCCAGTTTGGTCATGAGCAGGTCGGTTTTGGATCCTAGATACAGCCGGCTGGGGCCCAGTCCCTGCTGATACTGAAGGTAGTCGCGCGGGTTGGTGCCCACCGGAAGCATTGCCTCGATGTCCTTCAGCTTTTTCAGAACCTCTTCGTTGACTTGCTGGTCGGTGACTAGGATGCCCTCTTGGTCGGCCTCCGCCTTCACAATCTGGAAGGTCATTAGTTGCTCAAGAACTTCATCGCCCCGGGCTTCCCAGAGAAATCCCTCGACGTCGGACGCACGAATGGCGACATCGCCGACTACGGCAAGGATTTCTGCCCCTTTCGGAGGCACAGGCACGTTGGGGACGCGGTGAGAGAACAGCGTTGTCTGAAGCGCGAGCGTGAGGGCGGTTGCGGTGGCAGAAAGCAGCATAGGCTCAAGGGTCCTTAGAAGACCCATCCATTGTACGTGTTACCGGCATAGACGATTCCCGAGATGTGCGGTTACGAATCCTAAACGATTGAGCCCGCGACCGATTCTCCGTCCCTACTTTGTTGGACGCGGAAGGGTTCACGCATCCATCACCCTTGCGCCAACTACTCTGTAGAGGAATCCATCAAAGAAGACGGAGGTTGCCGGTCATCGAGAGACAACGACGGTCTAGCGGTTCCTGCGGCGACAAGATAAGGTTCTTCGAGCGAGTCCTCTTCTCGCCCAGGAGCCGCGAGCAACAAACATGGAACAGTTGATGGAAGTCCTAAGCAAGAACCACTTGGTGGTCTTGTTCCTCACCGCCGCAATCGGCCTTCCTTTGGGTCGAATCAAGATCGGAGGTGTTGGGCTGGGCGTGGCCATGGTGGTGTTCGTGGGGATCGCCCTCGGCGCCATCGATCACCGGTTGAAGGTCCCGGACGATTTCTATCTGCTTGGGCTCGCGCTGTTCATCTTCTGCGTGGGACTCTCCAGCGCCCAAGGATTCTTCAACTCGCTGAACCGAAAAGGGCTTCGACAAACCGGCCTGGCCATTCTCGCGCTGATCGCGGGAGCTTCTATCGCCCTACTGCTAGGAAAAGCGCTCGGAGTCGCCCCTCGGCAGATCGCCACCATGTTCTGCGGTGCCATGAACAGCACCCCGGCTCTCGCGGGAGTGGTGCAAAGCGCGAAGGATTCGAATCTGCCTGCTGCCGAAGAAGGGCTGCTGGTGGTGGCGTACGCAATCGCCTATCCGCTAGGCGCCTTCATTCCCCTTTTCTGGCTGAGCTTTAGCAAGAAGTTGTTCAAGGTCAATCTCAAGGAAGAGGCGGAGACCATCGCCGAGTTCCGAACGCTCGACCAAAAGTTGGGGGTTGAAACGGTCTTCATCACCGATCCCGGCGTGACGGGCATTCCGGTGAAGGAACTCGTGAAAAGCATGGAGCCCGGATTCACCTTCGGTCGATACCAGCGCGACGGAACCACCGAAATCACGACCGGTGAGACGGTTTTCCAACTTTACGACCTAGTGACCGTGGTCGGACCTGCGAGCGTGATCTCGATGGTCATCACGAAAATGGGCGATCGTAGCGACCTCCACATCGAGCGGGATCGCCAGCAAGTGGACTATCGACGAGTCTTCGTTTCCAACGAGGATATTGCGGGCAAGACTCTGGAAGAGCTCGACCTTCCGAACAAGCTCGGAGCGGTCGTTACCCGGGTTCGTCGCGGCGACGTGGAGTTTTTGCCCTCTGGCAAAACGATTCTGCAACTCGGCGACCGTGTTCGAGTTTTGGCCGCTCACGACGATCAGGCCAAGGTCTCTCGATTCTTTGGCGACCGTTACCGATCGCTCACGGAAAGCGACCTTCTGACCCTCTGTTTGGGGCTGGCTCTTGGCTTGCTCCTTGGCGAGGTTCCCATCCCTCTCCCGGGGGGATCGACCTTTAAGCTCGGCTTTGCAGGCGGTCCGCTCCTGGTCGCCCTGGCGTTGGGCAAGATTCAGCGCACGGGTCCCATCGTGTGGAACATTCCGTACAGCGCAAACATGACGCTGCGAGAGTTTGGCCTCGCGACCTTTGCGGCAGGAATCGGCCTGAAGGCGGGCGCGCAGTTGATGGACATGATGAAGACGGGTGGTCCCGCCCCCATTTTCATCGGTGGCGCGGCGGTTTCGGTGACCGTCGGCTTCGTGGTGATGGTGGTTGGTTACAAGGCAATGAAGTTGCCGCTCAACACCCTGTTTGGGGTCTATGCGGGAGCGTGCACTCAACCCGTGGTGTTGGCGGTTTCTCGGCAGCACACGGAGAACGAGATTCCCAACGCCAGCTTCGCCACGGTCTATCCCCTCGCGACGATCGCCAAGATTCTGATTGCCCAGGTGTTGTTCCTGATTACGAAGTAAGCGACCTCAAACGTCGCTTCGATACAGCACCGACTGCTCTTTGCTTCGCACGTTGAGCATGAGGCCCACGAGGGACATGCACAGCCAAATAGCGGTGCCTCCTCGGCTCAAAAACGGTAGCCACAGACCCACCACGGGCAGAATCTCTAGCACCATGCCAATGTTCACCACGGTATGGAAGGCGAGCACGGTGAGCGATCCGGCGGCGATCATCTGATAGAAGGGCTCATAGTCGCCTATCATGCCCAGCCAGATGCGCTGGAAGAGTCCGCCAAAGAGAAGAAGCACCAGGGTGCATCCGAACAGCCCAAACTCTTCACCTATGACCGAGAAGATGAAGTCGGTGTCTTGTTCGGGAATGAACTTGCCCGCTTTTCTTTCGCCGTGACCAAATCCCTTGCCCGTGAGTCCGCCTACACCAAAGGCGATCTTGGACTGCTCGCTATGGTAGTTCCGCCCCTTCTTGTCTTGCCCCTTGGTGAGCATCGCTTCTACCCGCTGTTTCTGGTAGTCGCGAAGGACAAAGTTTCTCACGGGAGGGACCGCCAAAACGAGGGTGGCGAGAATCGCCGCGCCGCCAACTACCGAGGCAACAAACTTCCCTGGCACGCCCGCAACAAGACTGATCGCGAGCCAGACAGAGATCACCACGAGCGTGGCACCCAAGTGCGGCTGCATCAGGATCAGTACGGCGGGCGGCAGAATGTGCAGGATCGAAAGGGCAAAGGTCGAGAACTTGTGAATCTCCTCTCGCCGGGCGGCATAAAAGGAAGCCAGAGTGAGAACCAACAGAATCTTGGAGAGCTCGCTGGGCTGGAACTGCAAGGGTCCAAAGTTGATCCACCGCTCCGCGCCCTTCACGGTCGAGCCCTTCACCAAGACCAGTGCCAAGAGCACAAGATTGGTGGTGTAGATGGTGTTCACCATCCTTAGCCATGTTTTAGGGTGAACAAAGGCAAAGATGCCTGCCGGAACCAAGCCGAGCAGAACGTTGAACACCTGCTTCTTGAAGTTGGTTTGGCTCCCGCCCATTCCGGTGCTGAAGATGGCGAGCAAACCGATGCCGATCAGGGCGCCCGCGAAAATCACCATCCAAGGGTCAAACCCTCCGGACGATCTTCGCTGGTCCGCTTTGGATCGGAAAGAGATGGCCGCCATGATCACTCTGCGCCGGTTGGCGCGCCCTTCATTTGCTCGTAGAAACGCTGGGGATAGTTTCCCCCTTTTTCTCTGAAGGCGCGACTTCCGAGACTCTTTCACTAGGTCCTTCGCCGGAAATCATCCCGCTGTCTCCAGCCGGGCTGCGCTTCGTGGTGCCGAATTCGCGTTGGATCACGCCAAATTTCGGATGAATCCAGAGCGTGAGTCTTTTCGTGACGGAGTTGCTCGACATGCCGCCAACTCCACTGGCGTCCAGAACAAGGTCCATCGTCACCAGGGTCGTATCATGATCGACTCCGTTGACCGAGAGCGATGCCTCACCACTTTTGATCTTCGCGGACGCCTTATATCGGGTGGAGCCTTCCTCTGCCATGCCCCGCCAGACAAGGTCTTTCCCTAGCCGATCGCCATAGTGGACCAGAGGGATCGCGGGCATGAAGGTGAGGTTCGATGCTTCCACCAAGGCGAAAGACTCGCTCGAACTGCTGTAGCACTCGCGGTCGAGCATTTCTCCATGCTTCAGGAGTTCGTAGCACTTGGTCGGAACGCCGCCGTTGTGATCTTCTGCCCGGACCTCGACAACCACCGGGGTCCCAGCAAGATTGAGCACCGCCGATGCGGGAGGATTCTGCAATCCGCCCAGGGTTGCCGAATCCGGGATGTACGGCATTTCGGCATGTGCCGCCGAGATTTCTTGGCAACCGCTCAAGATCGCGACGACAGCCATCCCGCCTAGCAGGAGTTTCGTCAGCAATCGAATACAGGTGCGGTTCATGGAGAGTGCTCCCTTCTCATCAACTACGTGACTCGCGAGTCGGTTCGTGCCCAGACGAATAAAGGCGCGGGGAGGATGAAATCTCGCCGCGCCTTTGGGGAAGAGGTCCTAAAAGACGACTCCCATCCGTTTCGGCAGGTCTACACGCTAACGAGAGGCGATCAACCTTTCGCTTCTTCTAGCGTAACGACTTCCGATTTGCCTTCAGACGGAGTGGTCGTGATCTCAACCTTCACGGCTCCGCGATCCTTGACGAACCAGCTCTTGGTTTCCATTTTGAGCTTCTTGCCGTTTCGCTCGCCGCCACCGGAAGCAGAGATGAAGAGCGCATCGGCGTACTCGCCGACCTCAGTCTTCACTTTTTCCACGCCAACCACTTTGTTGGTGAGCGTGATCTTCACGGAGTCGGTGCCCGTGTTCAGTTCGCTTGTCGTTTTCCAGGTTTGGCCCGGGGCAAGATTCGCCGGGAGCTCCCACTCGTCCGGGTTGGTTTTTGCCCGCTCGCTGGAGAGAACCTTGATGCCGCCTGCTTCAAGAGTAACCGTGTTGTCACCCATCGCGGAAAGCGCGTCCCCGTTCTTGATGACAAAGGTGGCTTTACCGTTCGCCATTTCAACGAACTTCACCGACTGAGAGCCAACGCTTTCGGTTTCACCCGCTTTCACTTTCAGGGTCATCGGGCTGGTTCGGCCGAGTCCGTAGTAGGCGAAGGCATCGTTCTTCAGTTCGGCGGGGAGAGTCGCAAGATCCAGAGCCGGCTTTTCGGAAGGAGCAACGGCAGGCGCGTTCGCATCGGCTGTTACTTCGGGAGTCTCCGGCTTATTTTCCTCTGGCTTCGCTTTAGAGTCCATGCAGCCGACGACGAAAAGGCTCGCCAAAGTTGCGGCGAGCCAAAACGTGGGTTGAGCAGAACGAATTTTCATCACTTCGCTACATTGTAGTTTCGAAGTCGTAGCGTTATCACCGTTCTTGCTCCGGGAAGTTCCATCGTTTGTCGATACCGGACGATTCCGACGTTCGGGGAGTACCAAGTTGAAGACTCTGCCTTGCCCTGAACATCGAACTCTTTGCCCGTTTGGTCCCGACCCTTGGTGATGAAAGTGGACTCCGACCGGACGGCGAGCGCGTTGAAAGGACCTGCACCCGTATCGACTTGTTCGACGGCACCCGTGGTGTAGGTCGAGAAAATCTTTCCGGGGGTGCCCGCTGGGGTGAGTCCCTTTCCTTCCCACTTGAGTTCCGAATCTGCGACCACCGGGAATTTGATCAGCGGTTGCTTAGGCTCGTACGGAATCCGGTTCATCGTGAGCGCCAACTGATAGATGCCTGAGCCGTCTTTGAACCAGACTTGCTCGTCGGTCTTCTCTCCGTCTCGCTCAACGAACAGAATTGCCTTGGTGCCATCCGCCCCTTCGGCGACGGTGTTGTTCACGGTGTACTTGAGCTCAGATTTGGTGACACGGGCAGGTTGACCTTGGGCAGATGCGTTGATTTCCAGGTCATAGGTCCAGGTGTTCCCGGTCGCCATTGGAATAAGAAGTCGTTGGTTGTCTTTGGTGATCTCAACCGGAGCAGGCGCAGCGACCTTCGCTGCCACTGGGGCTTCATCTTTCTTTCCGCAGGCTGCAAGGCTCAGTGCAAGAATAAATGCCCCGGTATAGCCAACCAAACGAACTTGCGAAGCGACAGAAGAGACTTTTGAGACCATAGATTTTCCTTTGAGACAGACCAAACAAGCGTTCTGACTTCCACAGAATCGCATTCACAGAGTGTATGGCAACTTTTGTGCCGGTTTCACGGGGTTGAAGCAGTTTTAACACCAGAGATGAGTTCGATCGCTTCTTCGACCAACGATTCATCTTCCAGTTGGGTGATGATCAGCTCACCCTGCATGAGTTCGTGAGAAATCGAGGCGGCTGCGATCGGAATATCGTTCGCGATGAGAAGAACTCGCTTGCCCACGTTATCGAGAGAATACTTCCACAGTCTCTTCCGACCCTCATCGGTAAGTTTCACACGAATTTCCCAGCGGGGTCCCTCGTTGGTTTCGACCCGATTCGACACCGCGGTTTTGATCATGTCCGCGCTGACAACCACGGTCGAGCCCTTCACGAGCGGTTCGGCCTTAGCGATGTACCCTCGAATTTTGGCGGGATCGTACACCGTACGAATCGTCTCGGCGATGTTCTCAAGAGGTCGCTTTCGACCCTCGGCGTCCGGGCTCAAGAGTTGCTCCGCTGCCTGGCGGTAGGTGCCCGCAATCATCGATTCGTCGACGTTCTTCTCGGAGAGGCTCTTTTCTAGCTCGGCAATGAATCGCGGCTGGTAAGGCTCTTGGAATCGCCCGACGAGAGTCTTTTCTTCTTTACCGAGTCGAATTTTGAGCGTGACGGGATAGTCCAGGACGATGCCGTTATAAAAGGCTCGCAACGAGAGTTGGCTCAGAGGTCGACCGTCGAGGGTCATGTTGATGTCCTCCTCTAGCTTCTTTTTGAGAGCGGCATCTCCGGCAATGGCCTTCTCGACATCTTCCTGCTTCCAGATGACTCGCTCAGACGGCCACTTTTCATCTTCACGCTTGTTGGCCATGATCATGACGAACTTGCCCAGCGAATTCTGATCGCCACTCAGAACGCCGATCCATTCGCGAACGGGGATTCGCTTTTTGATGGCTCCTTGGGTAGCGCCGCCACCGTTGGAGCTATCGCCCGCCGAAAAGTTGGCGTTGTCGCTCTCCACCAACTGAGCCATCTTGTTGGCGACAATCACCGATACTCCTGCCTCTGGAGAAACGCCGATGATGGAAACCTTTCCGGGCACCACCGGGGTGAGTTCCACGCCCGCGAGTTGGGACATCTGCCAACCTCGATAGCCTCCGTAGCCAAGGGCGACCAGCCCAACGAAGCCGAGGGCAATTTTGGTGGAGGGGGCGATCTTCATCTGATTGGGTGAACAACCGATCCATTCCGATCAGTTCCTGCTTTAAATTGTACTTTCCCGATTGAGCCTCTCTCTAACCTGTAGCCGCCCCGAACCGGCAGGCACTATTCGGTCGGGTTGAAATCGGCGTAAAAGTTGGCGGCAATGCTTCCAACAAGCAAGGCTATCCCGATGTTGACCGGAACACAAACGAGCGCAAGAAGGCTCTTGTACCAGTTCATGACGAAGGCAGAAGCCAACAAGCCAACCGTCGGTAGCACGGCAATGGCCATTGCAAGCATCATGATGAGCCCCCTGAAGCCACGCTGAGTGGGATCCTCGAAGTCTGGGAAGAGGACGGAGATCAGGAACCCGAGTGCGGCGATCATGATCACTAAGCTCGGCCCAGCGATAATCCCCGCAAGGTGGATGTCCCACATGGCGGGCTTGATGAAGAACCCGACGATGTAGGGCAAGGTGGAGGCAAGGCACATCACCAGCGATTTGCCGATGACCTCGCTGAAGACAAAAACCACGGGCTTAAAGGCGAGCGGCTTGATGAGGTCGACCCGTTTGAGGGTCTCCAAGAATCCAGTTTGAGCCACGCCCAGGCTCATGATCATCAGCATGAACCCACCCATTCCAAGATAGAGCGCGCCGATGATCGGTCGGGCTTTTTCGGTCTCGATGAAGAGGAACATCACGGAGACGAAACCGAGGGATAGCACCATGATCAACGTGGCGACAATCTGGGTTCGCAGGAACAACAAAACTTCCTTGTAAACCAGTGCCCAGCCTCGCCGAAAAGTGAGTCGTGACGCCCAGGTTGCCAGGCGACCCTTTTTGATCTTTCCTTGACGAGCCATCTCGGCTTGCATGCCGGAAAAATCGCCTTTGCGCTGGAGCTCTTTGAGGCTGGTCAGCCCTCCGCCGCGGGTGCTCGCTTGGTCGTAGAGCCAATCAGCCTGCGCAAAAGAGAGATAGAAGCCGGCCCCTGTGAGCGCGAGGAGCGTCCCCATGCCCAAGATTCCCCAAAGCATCTGACCGCTGATGGGCGCCATCACCGTGGCGGTTGCGGCGGTTGGAATGAAGTAGATGGTTCGCAGGACAGGCGATTGTAGGGCAGCCAACAGACCTTCACCCGTCGGATTTGCCCGGATCGCGAGGGCGAAGTAGATCACCGATCCGATAACAAGCGAAGCCAAAGCCCAGGTGATGGTCTTGCCTCTTTTCTCGCTCACCTCGTCCGATCGGCCGACGTACAGGCTCATCGCATACCCAAGGCACACCCAAGCCAGCGCCGTGAGCACCCACGCCAGCGAACCCATGACGTACAACTGCTGGGATCTTGCCGGATCTTTCACCATCAAGGAGGTGAAAAGCTCCGCCATGGGTCGGAAGGAAAGAACCGCGATGAAGAGCGGAAAAATGAGCGTCAGGAAGTAGTCGCGCACCAACCGGAACCCCATGACGATCTTTGGGTTCACCGGGGTGGGAAACATCGTATCGATGTCTGCCTGCTTAAACGCAACCTTGTAACTGGTGAGAGACAACAGCAGGATGATGCCGAAGATTAGGAAGACGCCGAAAACGGCCCCTTCGATGACAGGAATCTCCGGAAACGGCATCGACTTGAAGGCATCGAAACTCTCCGAGCTCTTTCGCCTGTTTCGCGAGGGGCTGCCGATCGGCTTGATGAAAATCAACCAGTAGTAGCCGAAGAAGAAAAGAACGCCGATGAGCCGTCGCGGAGACGAAACCGCCCGCTTCACGCCGTTGAAAAGAGACCGAACAAACAGATAGACCAGCGGCTTCATCTTGTTCGCCTAGTTACTTCTTCTCTTCTCCGCCATTATCGCCGGAGTTGCTCTCTGACTCGGGACTCGCGGCTTCGGTGGTCTTGATTTCCGGATTCGCGAAGATGGAGAACTTCTCTTCCGGAGCGGTGGAAACTCCCGCCTCGTCGGTAAGCAGAAGGAAGATTTCTTCCAGCGACTTCCCTTCCATGCCATGCAGGTTCCTGAGGTCGGCAACGGTTCCTTCCGCCAGAAGTTTGCCTCGGGCAACGATCATCACCCGGTCGCACATCTTCTCTGCGGTGTCCAGAAGGTGAGTGGAGACCAAGACGGCGGCTCCGTTATCTCGCGCCCGCTTGATCTCCTCTTTCAGTTCGTGTGCACCCGCCGGGTCAATTCCGATCAGCGGTTCGTCAAACAAGAAAACGTTCGCGTTGTGAATGAGTGCGCACGCCACGGAAAGCTTTTGGCGCATACCCTTCGAGAGTCCGGCGACAAGATCGTCTTTCTTTTCCCAGAGTGCGTATCGCTTCAGAATTTTCTCGTGTTCGCGCTCAAAAACGTCGATGGTGTCAAAGCACATCGCGATGAACTTGAGGTGTTCGTAAACGGTCAGAAGCTCGTAAAGGCTGGGGACCTCGGGAACAAACGCCATTCCTTTCTTGGCGTTCATCTGGTCTTTTGCGAGGTCGTGACCGTTGATCAACACCTGACCCGAAGTGGGTCTCAGGATGCCGGAAATGCATCGCAGAGCGGTGGTTTTGCCCGCGCCGTTCGGCCCGAGCAACCCAACGATCTCTCCCGGTCGAATGGTGAAACTCACCCCCGAAACCGCTTGAAAGTTTTTGAACCGTTTGCCAAGATCGCGGACTTCGAGCATGATCTTTGTTTGTACCTAAGTTGGAGCGTTTCCGATAGGGTCTGCGCGCCAGGTGGGTCTAAGGACGCCCCGAAAACTGACGGGTTCGCAGATTGAAAATGTTCAACGAAAATGACGGGCTGCTAAGGCCTTGCCCCTCCATTTCCCCCTTGGTCATTTGGTTGTCGCCCGGTATGATGCTTTTGTCATGTCTGACGGCTTTGAAACTCCGACAAACGCCTCCAACCTAGGTTCGCCAAGCCCGAGTGCTCCTGGAACCGGTTCGGTAGAGGAAGTCGCTCGCCGCGTGCTCGCGGAAGCGAACAAGGTTATCAGCGGACAAGGAGCGGTGCTGGAGCAGCTTTTGGTGGCGCTCTTCTCCAACGGCCACGTTCTTTTGGAAGGTGTGCCCGGCCTCGGCAAGACCCTTCTTGTTCGAACGCTTTCTGAAATTCTCGGCCTTCAGTACGGGCGCATTCAGTTCACGCCGGACATGATGCCCAGCGACGTAACGGGCACGATGGTGTTCGACCCCAAGGATCAGGAGTTCCACTTCCGAAAGGGACCTCTTTTCGTAGGGTTGATGCTTGCCGATGAAATCAACCGGACCCCACCGAAAACCCAAGCCGCGCTGCTGGAAGCGATGGAAGAGCGCCGAGTGACTATCGATGGCGTCTCGCATCCCCTGCCGGAGCCGTTTTTGGTCTTTGCCACCGATAACCCGATCGAGTTCGAGGGGACCTACCCACTTCCGGAGGCCCAGCAAGACCGATTTGCACTGAAGGTGACGCTCACTTATCCCGATGCGGCCGAAGAAATTGAAGTCTTGCGGCGACACCACGCGGGCTTCCGACCCCAGTCGCTTCAGGCAGCAGGCGTGCAGCGAGTGCTTGACCTGGATCAGTTGAAAGCGGTTCACGAACAGGTTCGCACCACCAGCGTTGAAGACAAGGTTTTCAACTACATCTACAGCATCGTTAAAGACACTCGCGAATCTTCTGACATTCTGGTGGGAGGGTCGCCCCGAGCCGGAATTGCTTTGCTGAACTGTGGCAAAGCGCTCGCGCAGATTCGGGGCCGGAACTACGTGATTCCAGATGACATCAAGGCGCTTGCATTGCCGGTGCTAAGACACCGCATCCAGCTTCGACCGGAAGCCGAGATCGAAGGTTTGACTCCGGACGACGTTCTGAATCGCCTCCTAGAGCAACAAACCGTCCCAAGATAGGTTCTCTTTCTCTCAAAAAAAGCCGACCGGGACGCAAATAAAAATCTCTCAACTAACGAAGTGTTAGTTGAAAGATTAAGGTTTTAGCCAAAGAAATTAAATCTAAGAAATTGTTCTGGATTTTAACAATCCCCAAATGCGGGGACTGTCACCTTACCAGCGTCGGCTGGAAGAGTTGCCCGAACGGTTGTTGGAGTAGGATCCACCACCGGAGTTCTCTTCTCGTGGACGAGCCTCGTTGACGGTGAGCGTTCGACCGCCCATGTCGGTTTGGTGTCGCTCGGTGATGGCGAGGCTCATTTGAGCCGAATCGACATCCACGAATCCAAAGCCTCGTCCTTCGACGATTCGAGCATTGGTTGCGCCGTAGGAGGCGAAGTGAGAGGTGAGTTGAGACTCACTAACGGAATACGGCAGGTTGCCGACGTAAAGTGTTTTATTTGCCATGGTGGCTCCGATATGCAATTGTTCCGGCTCAAGAGCAAATTTTCTGAAATCTTGGAGACCGGGTTTGAATCGGAGGCCTAGGATGTCTGTACTAATGCGTCGTAACGTATTCACTGTACCCGACATTCAATGAAATTAACGAAATTAAAGATTTATTGAAAAAATGGCGAACATCTGCCTTGCAGTGGAAATCAGCCCATCCGTCGAAGGTCACAAGATGAGGCTCGGAAGTCTATAATGAGGTTGCCAGGATGGCGAAGTTGAACACTAGGATGAGTCCTCCCACAAACCCCCGCGAGGGATCGACAGGCCGAGATGGATCGGATGATGGGGCAGGGCGAGGGACCGAGAACGAATCCACGCGAAGGAACGCATCGGATAAAGGCTCGCGATCTGTCTCCCGCCGCTCTCAGGCATCGTCGCGCCCCGCGCGACACCACGTTCCGTTTGATATCGCGGGAGTCGTCTTTTTCACACTCGCCGTCCTCTCCACCATTGCGCTTGTCACGCCGGATAGCGGAGTCATCGGAAGCGCGATGCGCAATCTGTTCTCCAACCTGTTTGGGAAAGGCGCCTGGGTGGTTCCGATCGCATTTACGGTTTTAGGACTCGGCTACATTCGCGGATTCGCGAAAGCGGGTCGAGCCTGGTTCGGCATAGGCATCGCGATGGTGTTCGTCACCATCCTTGGCTTGCTTGCGCAATCTTCCAATGGCGACTTTTTCGACCCCGCGTCGGCGGCTGCCTCTGGCGGATACATTGGCGCCATTTTCGCCTGGGCTTTCCAATCTCTCTTCGGAGTTGGAAAAGCCGTTGCGCTGGTAGCACTGGGGCTCATCGGTTTTGTCCTTGCCGCCGATAAGCCGCTGAAACAGGTCATTGATTCGCTTCGAAACCGCGCCAAACTGCCCGTTCGCGAAGAATCGGTTGAAGAGGAAGCGCCCAAGAAACCCAAGCGAGCCGTGGTCGGCCTGCCCGACGACGACCTTCGCTCCCGCGCCCTCCCCAAAGGTCTCTTCGAAGAGCCGGAAGCTACGCCGGAACCCGCACCGAAGCCCAAGCCGATCATTCGTGACCAGGCGACCAGCGAACCCAAAGAGCGACCGCTCAGCGTCGATATCCCCGTTCCCAAAGAGGGGTATCAGTTGCCTCCGATCACCCTGCTCGCCGAGCCGCAAGGATCGGTCAAACGGTCTCCGCAAGAAGTTCAAAAGAATATCGAGACCATTGAAGGCACGCTGGAGCAGTTCGGAATCGAGGCAAACGTCGTGGAAGTCGCCGCGGGTCCCACCATCACGCGATTTGAGATTCAGCTCGGCCCCGGTATCCGCGTTGCCCGCATTGTGAGCCTCGCCGACAACATCGCCATGGATATGGCGGCGTCGCAGGTTCGGGTGGAAGCGCCGATCCCTGGAAAGGCAGCGATTGGTTTGGAGATTCCGAACGCCACCCGGTCGATGGTCTCTATTCGAGAACTTTGCGAGAGTAAGGAGTTCATGGAGCACCCCTCGCGACTGTGCGTGGCTCTGGGCAAAGACGTTTCCGGCGTGAACCGTTACGCCGACCTCACCAAGATGCCGCACTTGCTGATTGCGGGTGCCACCAATAGCGGTAAATCCATCGGTCTCGCGACGCTCATCACCTCCCTTTTGATCCGAAACACCCCCAAAGATGTTCGGCTGGTGATGATCGACCCGAAGCGCGTGGAGCTCACCCTCTTCGACCAGATTCCGCACCTGATGTGCCCGGTTATCAAGGACGTCAAAGAGGCTCCCGGCGTACTGCGAGCGGTTTGGCGAGAGATGGATCGCCGCTACGACTTGCTCAGCGAGCATGGCGTTCGGAACATCGATGGGTGGAACGCCAAGGCGTCTTTCCAAGACAAAATGCCGTACATCGTCGTGATCATCGACGAGTTGGCGGACCTCATGATCCAAGCCAAGGCGGAGGTGGAAACCTCCATCGTGCGGTTGGCCCAGTTGGCTCGAGCGGTGGGCATTCACCTCGTCATCGCCACGCAAAGACCTTCCGTAGACGTGATCACGGGCACCATTAAGGCCAACATTCCCAGCCGAGTCGCGTTCGCCGTTGCGTCTCAAATCGACTCGCGCACCATCTTGGACTCGAAAGGAGCGGAGGCGCTCATTGGTCGGGGCGACATGCTCTACGCACCGATCGACGCAAACAAGCCGATGCGGGTACAGGGCTGTTACGTCAGCGAAAAGGAGATCGAAGAGATCTGCGAGTTCTGGCGCAAGCAAGAGGCGCCGATCTACTCCATCGATCCCAGCGAGTTCGACGTTGCCGAGCCCAAGAAGGAAGCGGGCGACTTTGGCGAAGACCTCGACCCGCTTTGGGAGGAGGTCGTCCGGTTTGTGGTCGAGCGCGGTCAGGTTTCAACCTCGATGATTCAGCGCCGGTTCTCTATCGGCTTCCAACGGGCTTCAAGACTGCTGGACAGCATGCAAGAGCGGCAGATCATCGGTCCGCCCAATGGTCCCCGACCTCGTGAAGTGCTCGTCTCGCTGGCGGAACTTGAGACCATCTTCGGTGGCGGGGAAACCGCATCTCGATACGATCTCAGCGGAAACATCGACGATTACGGCGACGAAGACACGCTGTAGGGCTTACGGCATAGCCGGATTCGTGGTAGAAACCGGATATGCCGTTCGCCGCGCTTTTGTTGTCTGTCCTCTTGAGCTCGGGTACCGGCACTGCCGAGAGTCCGCTCATGCCCGCTCAATCTTCTCCGTCTAAGACGTTCGCTCCGAAGTTCGATCAAAAGCGCATGCGCGACTTTGTCGCTCACCTTTCGGCATTCCCCACCCGAAACACCAACACGCCGGAGCTGATCGAAGCCGCGAAGTGGGTGGCAGAGAGGTTTAAAGAGATTCCGGGCTTAGAGGTCGAGCTGATGGCCTACACGATCCAAGAGGGTCGGCGAATTCCCAAGACCAAAGAGGTCGTGCAGGTGGTCGCAACGCTCAAAGGGCAATCGAACCGAACCTATCTGATGGGCGGGCACCTAGATTCTTACAACTTGCAAGGCGACCCCATGACCGCCAAGGCTCCGGGGGCCAACGACGACCTCAGCGGAGTGGTCGCAACCCTTGAAGTGGCTCGCAACCTCGCCGCCGCCAAGCCCGCCGAGGGGTACAAGAACACCCTCGTGTTCGTCGCGTTCACGGGCGAGGAACAGGGTCTATTTGGGGCAACCGCTCTCGCCAAGCGGTACAAGACCGGAACCGCTTCCCTAGAAGGGGTTTTCAACAACGACACGATCGGCAGCAGTTCGGCGTCGGACGGCCGAACGGATCGCAAGCGCGTTCGCCTTTACAGCGAAGATACGGATCACCCCAAGAGCCGTGAACTGGCCCGATTCATCGAGTGGACGACTCGAAAGAAGGTCGCGGGGATCTCGATTTGGCCGATGTTTCGCCGAGACCGCTTCGGTCGAGGCGGCGACCACACTCCGTTCCACCGGGAAGGGTTCGCGGCGGTGCGATTCATTGAGACGCTGGAAGACTTCACTCGCCAGCACACGGATAGGGACCTAATCGAGGCGATGGACTTTGGCTACCTTGCAAATGTCGCCAAGCTGAACGCTCTTGCGTTGCACACCGTCGCCAACTCCGACGAGGCTCCGACCGAGCTGAAGTACGACCTGAAACAGAGCTACGACACCACGATTACGTGGAAGTCGAAGCCCGGCGTGAAGTACGTGGTGTATTACCGAGCGACCTCTTCCCCGGTTTGGGAAGGGGCCCTTCCGGCGGGCGAGACGGGCAAGTTCACGGCCAAGAATCTGAACAAGGACGATTACACATTCGCGGTCGGCGCGGAGGGCGGCGTCCCGGTTCCGGTCGAGCCGGGGGTTTAAAGCCTAATAGGAATATAGTCGGATTATTTCCTGATTCCGACTTATTCAATCCAGAAACGCATACACTGGCGGGGAGGATCAACGATGAGAAACTCCCTGTTTTGCCTTGTGTTTATTTCGGCCGCGTTCAGCGCTAGCGCCCAGAATCAGTTCCTTGTAGGAGCAAAGACGGGCAACGGCCATATCATGCTGATGGACGATACCGGTGCGGTTGAGCGTTCGTTCTTCGCTTTCGATGGATCTTTTGCAGGTGGTGTGAATGTCGCCGCAGGGGACGTGAACGGAGATGGGAGAGCGGACATCATTGCCGGTGCCGGGCCCGGTGCGGCCCCCCACGTGAAAGCCTTCGATGGGGTGTCCGATGCGCTGATCAGTAGCTTCTTTCCGTTCCCGTCAAACTTTGCCGGAGGAGTGCGAGTTGCCGCCGGCGACGTCGATGGCGACGGTCGAGCCGACATTATCACGGGTTCAGGGGCTGCATTGGCTCATGTGAAGGTTTTTAGCGGGCGATCTGGCGATGCGATTCAAAGCTTCTTCCCTTATGGATCGTTTGCAGGCGGTGTTAACGTGGCTTCCGGTGATGTAACGGGCGACGGCGTTCCCGACATCATCACGGGAGCGGGTCCCGGCGCAGGTCCTCACGTGAAAGTTTTCAACGGCCAAACCGGGGCGGAAGAACTCTCCTTCTTTGCCTTCGACCTCGGTTTCACCGGTGGCGTAACCGTTGCGGCGGGAGACCTGGATGGCGACGGTCGGTCTGATATCGTTGTCGGAGCAGGGGCGGGCGGGAGTCCTCACGTCAAGGTTTTCAGCGGGGCAACCGGGCTGGAACAATCGTCCTTCTTCGCGTTCGGTTCCGGGTTCACCGGCGGCGTGAACGTTGCGACCTCGATGGTCAACGGTCGACCCGCTGTACTCGCGTCCATGGACTCGCTCGGGGGAATGGTGAAAGGATTCTCCACCTCCGGAAACGAGATTTTCGCTCTGGAGCCGTTCGGTCGTGGATACACGGGCGGAGTCTCGCTGAGCGGGGTGCCCGGTACCGTTCCTGAACCCGCAACGCTATTGGTCCTGGGCTTCGGTACGTGGGCGGCGATTCGGAGGAAAAAGAGGAATCCTTAACCTTAACTTTTAGTGGAATCGCTAAACTGGCGGCATGAACCGCCGACTGACGACGTTCGGACTTGCGAGTGCCGTGGTGGCTTCGCTCGTTGGAGCCGGAGCTATTTCGACCATGAAACTGGGTGCCCAGCAAGATGGTTCTTACCTGGTGTCCTCCGGTCAGCGCATCGAGTTACTCGGCACAACCACGCCGCTTCCCGGTTTGCGACCCAAGGACACCGCCCTCTCCCCAAACAAGCGCAATGTAGCGGTTCTCACCACTCGAAAGCTTTTGGTGACCGATTTAGAGGGCAAGACGGTCGGCGAAGTTGCGCTGACCGGGTCGGCTCTTGGGGTCGCGTGGGACCCGAAAGGGGGTCGACTCTACGCCTCGCTCGGAAACGGCAAGGTAGGAGCCTACGCTTGGAACGGAAAGACGTTAACCGCAGCCGGGGAGTGGTCGGTAGAACCCGCTGGGTCCCGAGGCAACCCGATGCCGGTGGGCTTGGCGTGCGCTCCTAACGGAAAGCTGTACGTGGCGCTCAGCATTCGAAACAAGATCGTCGAGCTTTCCGAAACGGGCGAGATTCTGCGCACTTTTGCCACCGATGCGTGCCCGTATCACCTAACTCTCAGCCCAGATGGATCGAAGCTTGCGGCGAGCAATCGGGGCGGAGCGATCGTTCAGCCATCTGCCGAGCAGATGGACCCCAATACCCAGAAGCCGTTTGAAGGGACCGGGATCGCAAGTGCGGATTCGGCAGGCACCAAGGTTCGAATCGACCCAAGAACCGACGCCGCTCTGGGAGGATCGGTCACGCTGATCGATCTCTCGGGTGAAAACCCGTCTCCGCAAACGGTGAACGTCGGTCGACAGCCCAGCGGAGCGACCTTCTCTGCCAGCGGCAAAACCCTGTACGTTGCCAACGCGGATGAGGACACGCTTTCGATTGTCGACACCGAGAAGCTCACCGCCACGGCTCGCATTCCGCTTGCGCCGAAGGAAGACGCCGTGTTTGGTCAGATTCCAACCGATGTCGCACTGGACGAAGCCGCGAATCGCGTTTATGTGACCCTCGGCGGAGCCAACGCGGTTGCCGTTCTGCAAGACATTCAGAAGCCAAAAGTGGCGGGTTACGTCCCCACCGCTTGGTATCCGATCGCTCTGGAAAGAGTGGAAGGGGGACTTTTCGTTGGATGCGCCAAAGGAATCGGCTCCAGACCACCTTCCAAAACCACCGGGTTCGGGGTCCACGATAGCGTTGGAGCGGTTCAGGTGCTGCCCACCGCACTCTTTAAAGACCTTGGAGCGCAAACCAAGCGGGTTGCTCGCAACAACGATTGGACGACCGCACCCAAGCCACGCGCCAATCGAGAGCCGATTCCGGTTCCCCAACGGCTCGGCGAGCCGAGCGTGTTCAAGCACGTGGTCTACATCATCAAAGAGAACCTCACTTACGACGTTGCGCTAGGCGATATTCCGACCGGCAACGGCGATCCTTCGCTTTGCACCTTCCCCGAAAACGTCACCCCGAACCACCACGCCTTGGCGAAGCGGTTTGGCCTTTTCGACAACTTCTACATCTCCGGAACGAACTCGGCGGATGGTCACCAATGGGTGGCAAGTTCCATGGCAACCGACTACATGGAGCACAACTACTCCGCCGCGACCCGCTCTTACCCGTACGATGGAGGCGACGCGCTGGCGTATTCGCCGAGCGGTTTCTTGTGGACTCAGGCGAAAGCCTCTGGAAAGTCGGTGAGAGTATTCGGCGAGTTTGTGGACGCTCCGCAGGTGATCGATACGAAAACGGGGCGATCGCCCGATTGGAAGCGTTGCTGGGAAGACTACAAGTCGGGCAAGGGTGAAGTCACCATTCGCGCTAACTCTTCTCAGGCGGCGCTGAACCCTCTATTGAACACAAAGTACATCGGATTCCCGAGCAACGTGAGCGACCAGTATCGCGCCGACGTGTATCTTGCCGATCTCGCTCAGTGGGAAAAAGACGGATCGATGCCGGATTTCACCATGATGCTGCTGCCGAACGATCACACCGTCGGCACTCGGGCGGGTTGGCCCACTCCAAGGGCCGCCGTTGCGGATAACGATCTGGCGCTGGGCAGGATTGTCGAGGCGATCACCAAGAGTCGGTACTGGAAGGACACCGTCATCATCGTTGCGCAAGACGATAGCCAACTTGGACTGGATCACGTGGACGGTCACCGGTCGGTGCTGTTCGTGATCTCGCCCTATTCGAAGCCGAACACCACCGTGAGCGACTTCTACAACCACGCGACCATCGCGGCGACCATTGGTCGGATTCTGGGCTTCCCTCCAATGACCCGGTTCGACGCCACCGCCAAACCGATGGTGAACGCGTTCGCAGACGCTCCCAATCTTGCGCCCTACGCCGCGCTGAAGAACAACATTCCGCTGGATGAACTCAACCCCTCGCCAAACGCGTTGAAGGGCGAGTCCAAAGCGCTCGCGATGGCGTGCTACGCCATGGATTGGGAGGAACTCGACACCCAGAACAAGGTGCTCGTGAATCAAGCGGTCTGGATGGCGGAAGCGCCGAGATCGGTGGGCCGAAAGGGCTTCTCGACTGCGTTCCCTCGCGCGAAGTCCAGCGCGGGCGAAACCGAAGATGAGTAACTTGCGTTGCTGACCTTGTCGATTGAAGAGATCTATCGCCGTTGCTCGCGGGCGGTGTTCGCTCGGCTGGTCGTCGAGTTCAAAGACTTCGACCTCGCCGAGGACGCTCTGCAAGAAGCGTTCGCCGCCGCGGTGAAGCAATGGCCGGCAGACGGCGTTCCGAACGTTCCGGAAGCATGGCTGTATCGAACCGCGCGATTCTGCGCGATCGACGCCATTCGCAAAAAGAGTCGCCTTCAACCTCTGCCGGAAGAAGACCGACCTGGAACCATCGAAACCGAATCGGAATTCACCGTCGAGGAGGTTTCCGACGAACTCCTACGACTGATCTTCACCTGCTGCCACCCCGCGATCTCCCCAGATGCGCAGATTGCGCTCACCTTGCGCGAGGTTTGCGACCTCACGACCGAAGAGATCGCCTCCGCGTTTCTGACCCAGCCAAGCACCGTCGCCCAGAGAATCGTTCGGGCGAAGCAGAAGATTCGGGAGGCCAAAATCCCGTTCGATGCACCCAGTAAAGAGGAACTTCCCCATCGACTCCCGCCCGTGCTGAAAACGGTGTATCTGGTCTTCAACGAAGGCTACAACGCCTCGTCCGGAGCGGTTGCCTTAAGGACCGACCTTTCAAAAGAGGCGATTCGGTTGGGCCGGTTGCTCGTTACCGCTTTGCCAAGCCCGCATACCAAGGGGCTGCTGGCGCTGATGCTGTTTCATGAATCTCGCAGCGTGGCTCGCACCGGATCAAGCGGCGAAATTGTTCGGTTGGAAGACCAAGATCGCTCGCGCTGGGACCAGGAAATGATCACCGACGCGGACGGGTTGGTCAGAGAATCGCTTGCCGAGGGTCTGCCGAACACCTACTCGCTCCAAGCGGCGATAGCCGGCGTTCACGCCGCCGCGATCGCGGCGGAGGAAACCGACTGGAACGAGATTTTGGGGCTTTACGAGCTCCTCTATCGGTTGGAGCCCACCCCTGTGGTGGCTCTTAACCGCATCGTAGCCGCTTCGAAAGTGCACGGGGCTCTTCACGCTCTAGAAGCCCTGAACGCCTTGCTGAACGAAAGCGACCTTCAGAACTACCATCTGGCCCACGTTGCGAAAGGAGAGTTCTGCTTGCAGTTGAGAAGGCTTTCCGAAGCGAAGGAAGCGTTCCAGAACGCCCTGCAACACACCGACCAAGCACCCGAGATTCGCCTGATTCAGACCCGATTGGACGGATTGTGAAATTTTCTTCAGAATGATGTCGATTTCGGTCGGTCTTGTTCGACCTTTGTTTGCGCCCGCCCTTGGCGGCATTTTAGTGACACTCATGGCATCGCACCTTCAACCCATCCCGTATCTGCATTTTCACGGTAACTCCCGTGACACCCTGGAGTTCTACGCCGACATTTTGGGTGCCACTCTCGGCCCCATCACCACCTTTGGCGACATGGACCCGGCCTGTCCCGACGAAGATAGGGACCGCATTGCCAACACGCAACTAACGTTGCCAGGCGGCATGATCCTTTACTTAGGCGATTGCCCTTCGTACTTCCCTGTTGAAAAGTTCAGCGGGTTCTCTTTGACCCTCAACTACACCGACGTCGCCGAAGGCGAAGCCGTGTTCCACAAGCTTGCCGAGGGTGGAAAGATCACCATGCCTTGGGCAGACACCTTCTGGAGTGAGAAGTTTGGGGGTGTCGACGATAAGTTTGGGGTCTCCTGGCTGATCAACGGCGGCTTCAAAGAGGAAAACGCTTCCTAAGAGCGTGTTAAAACCATGAAATACCTTTGTCTCGTCTACTTGGACCAAGAACATTGGAACGCCTGCCCCGACCATTTGTGCGGTCAATACGCTCAAGAACTGGTAGATAAGGGCAAGTTGCTCCACGGAGAGCCCTTGCACGATATCTCCACCGCCACCACGGTTCGGGTGCGCAACGGTCAGGTCTCCATCACCGATGGTCCGTTCGCCGAGACAAAGGAATTGCTCGCCGGCTTCTATCTCATCGACGCCAAGGACCTGAACGAAGCCCTGCGCATTGCGGAAGGAATTCCGCCTGCCAAACACGGCACCATCGAGGTTCGTCCGGTGAGAGAGCTCGATATGTCGGGCGCGTAACGCTCCCCCTTTTCACCGAGAAACATCATGCCCAACACCATTCACCTTTACCGAGTCTTCAAAGCCCCCGTCGAGCGCGTTTTCCGAGCCTTTGTGGAGCCAGACGCTTACGCCAAGTGGATTCCTCCGCACGGGTTTGCTTGCTCCATCGACGTTTTCGAACCGCACACGGGCGGCAATTTCCGAATGTCTTTCCGAAACCTGACGACGGGAGATTCCCACGCGTTCGGAGGCGCGTTCCTGGAGATCGTGCCCAACGAACTCATCAAGGCGACGGACACCTTCGAAGACCCCAACATGCCTGGCACCATGGTGACCACCACCGAGTTTCGAACCGTTATGGCAGGAACCGAAGTGCGGATCACTCAGGAGAACATCCCCGACATGATTCCGCCAGAGATGTGCCACTTGGGCTGGCAGGAGTCTTTGCAGTTACTGGCGCTGCTGGTCGAGCCTGAGATTCGGATGTAGTCGTTGGACCGCGCCCATCTGTTAGGAACGGGTGGGCCCATGGACTACTGCGCACCTTTGTCTGTATCGAAGATCTCCCGGAACGCTCCTGGGGCATCCTGTTGCAGCAGCAGGACCGGACCAAGAGTGCCGTCTTGCCATTCAATCTGCAACCCACCGGGGCAATCCCTCAGGCGAGCAATCTCGCTCCAGTCTCCAGACCACTCCTTGGCGCTCTCGAGTCCACGGACATCGATCAATGAAACCGTGCGAAGCTGTCGGTCAAAGGTCACACGGTAGCGTGCCCTCACGCCAACAATCCACATCGCCATCGGTAGGCTCAGGAGAAGCAAGAATACAAGACCCGCCACCAGCGTGGCGAGGCTTTTCGAGATAGCGGCATCTAGCAACAGCCCAAGGGGCACCCAACCCGTTACCAGCAAGAACTTGCCAAGCCGGGAAACGTTCGGTCGGACCTCGAACACCACGGCCTCGTCGTTCCATTGAAGCAGCGGAACTCGCATCGGTTCTTCCGGATGCGAGTTCATGGTTTAGGGTAACCCGCTCTCCGAGGTTGGTGCAACTACAGTCTTAAGCACCCTCGGAAACCACGGGCCGCGTAGTAAGACTGCGCTCCGTTGTGATAGATGAAGGTGCGGCCGTACCGCTTGTCGCCAAAGATCGCGCCGCCCTTCTCTCGAATCTCGTCGGGCGATTTGAGCCAGCTTGAGGTCTTGAGATCGAAGTCGCCGAGGGTTTGAAGGTAGGCGTACTGCTCTTCAGTCAGAAGCTCGATGCCTGTTTCCACCGCCATCTCTTCGGCGCTGGAAACAGGCGGGGCGTCTTTTCGCTCGACCCGCGCTTTGTGGTCGTAGCAAAGGCTGCGCCGTCCTTTTGGGGATTCGGGAGAGCAGTCGAAGATGAGGAACTCACCCGTTTGGGGGTCGATGCCGACGACGGCGGGCTCGCCGCCGGTTTCTTCCATGAGCCGGAGGGCTCGCTGCTTGGCGGGGTTATCGGTGAGGCGGGCTTGGACCTCTGTCAAGTCAATGACAATTCTTGCTTTCACTTCCATCGCTAGTCACTTACGGGACGAAGACATACTCCTGGTGCCAGGCGAGGTAGTCCTGATCAGGTTGATCAAAGGTATCGGTCGGTAGTTGCCGGAGCGACTGATTCTCCAGATCATAGTAACGTTTCCCGTTGTTGTACTGCTCTCCTATCTGCGAGCTAACAAGAATCTTGTAGTCCGGAGACACCCCAATCAGTCCTCGATCAAAAAGCGTATGCATATCCGATCTCATAAGAATTCCGTTCGAGACTTCATGAGGTCCCTCGGCCGCGTAGGGTCGAATATGCGCGGCTTCTAAAACTGGAAGCGTGGATTCACCCGTGATCGCGCAGCGACGCTGATACGCATCTGTGACCAATACTCTGAACCCACCTTGACCGATTCTATATCGAGATTCGGTAACCCCATAGCGGGTCTTCGACTCAAGTATCTCGAATCGATTGGCTCCTAGGCGTTCCCTGACGGAGGCGAGGAGTTCAAATCCTCGCCCCTCGAGTGCGTCGTACGACTTACCTTGAACGGTGCTTTTCGGCCAGTCAGACGGCGCAGGAATCCAAGCGTCCTGCGAGAACCAAAACGGTTCAGTAAGGATGATGTTGCCGATACTCGGATCGAGACCGATCGGCTCTTTTCGGTACTTAGCGATTCGTTCACGAAAATCGCCGAGAGATCGCACTCCATTCTTGGTGCCAAAGGCCTCCCACGCCAATGAGACAGGCAGGCGTGAAAACCTCAAGAAATAGGCTCCACCGACAATGTAATTCAGAGGGGAGTGCAGTTTGAAAAGAAAGAGTTCGCCAGGTTGAAGCACGCCGAAGGAGCCGGACTCACCCGGCTTCCAAAAATTGACCTCATCGGGACCAACTGAGGAGAGTTGGTCAAACCAACTCTTATCAGTAATGCCCACAAAAAGCTTCACGGAGTTAGGATACGTGAGAACCCTTGTATCAGACAAAGGGAAGGGCCATGGTTGGCTCTAGCTGTGGGAAAACGAGAGAGAAAAACCAGAATAGGCAACGCAACCCTGCGGGTGCGCTGCCTATTCTGAAGTGGCTGCCGGACTAGGATTCGAACCTAGACGTGCGGCACCAAAAACCGCTGTCCTGCCATTAGACGATCCGGCAAAGCCAGCGGATATGATACCCGCTCCCGAATCCCCGTTCAATACCAACCCTGAAAAGTCGGGCGATGGGACGGGAAAGAGCCGTCATCCGCCCCGATAACCGGCAAGCGGGCGTGAACCTTCCCACCGAATCGCAAACCTAGTGCAAAGCACCGCACAACCTCACCCTGCCTAGACAGCCGACCCGCAAGGCAAGCGGTACAATCTAGCCATCTTATGGAAGCCGGTAAAACCGTCCTCGCCAACGCTGCCGAGGTACACAAGAATCTCGCCGTATCAGATCTGATCCAGCACTGTGTCGAGCGAGACAACTGCCGACTCACGGAAAACGGCGCCGTGGTTGCCTATTCCGGAAAGTACACGGGCCGAACCCCCAAAGACAAGTTCACCGTCGCCGATTCCGAATCGGAACCGCACATCTGGTGGGAAAACAACAACCGCATGACCCCCGAGCGGTTCGAATCGCTCGCCGGAGTGGTCAGCGAATATCTCAACGGGAAGCAAGTTTATGTGGTCGATACCTACGCAGGTGCCGACCCGGCTCACCGAATCTCGGTGCGATTCATTGTGGAGCGGCCGTACCACGCGCTTTTCATCAACCGACTCCTGATTCGACCCACCCAAGAGGAACTCGCAACTTTTGAGCCCGATTGGACGGTGATCGACTGCGGCAAGCGATCCGTCACCGCCGAGGAGTATCCGCTCGACCTTCTGAAAGAAGGCACTCAGCCCGGCGATGCCACCATCGCGCTGAACATGGGCGCGAAGCAGGTGCTCATCCTTGGCACCGAATACGCGGGCGAGATGAAGAAGTCCATCTTCACCGTCATGAACTACCTGCTCCCGCTCAAGGGCGTGCTGAGCATGCACTGTTCGGCGAACGTGGGCGAGGGTGGAGACGCGGCGCTGTTCTTTGGTCTCAGCGGAACGGGCAAAACCACTCTCTCGGCCGACCCGGATCGGGGACTCATCGGCGACGACGAGCACGGTTGGACCGAAAACGGCATCTTCAATATCGAAGGCGGCTGCTACGCCAAGTGCATCAGCCTTACCGAAGAGAAAGAGCCGGAGATCTTTGCCGCCATTAAAGAAGGCGCGATTCTGGAGAACGTGGTTTTGGACGACGCGGGTCGACCGAACTACGACTCGTCTGAACTCACTGAGAACACTCGCGTGGCGTACCCGCTGGAGCACATCTCCAACGCGGTTCTGCCGAGCGTGGCGGGTCACCCCAAGAACATCATCTTCCTCACCTGCGACGCCATGGGCGTGCTTCCCCCCATCTCCAAGCTCACCAAAGAGCAGGCAATGTACTTCTTCTTGAACGGCTACACCGCCAAGGTAGCAGGCACGGAAGCGGGCGTTACCGAGCCCACCGCTGTCTTTTCGACCTGTTTCGGCGCGCCATTCTTGCCCCTTCGACCAAAGGTTTACGCCGAACTGCTCGGCAAGAAGATCGACGAGCACGGTTCGAACGTTTGGTTGGTGAACACGGGTTGGACGGGCGGACCCGCAGGTGGTCCGGTGGAGCTTCAGGGTTCGCGAATGAAGCTCAAGTTCACGCGCGCCATGATCCACGCCGCGCTGGATGGTCGACTCGATAACGTGGAGTTCGAAACCGAAAGCGTGTTCGGTCTTTCCATTCCTACCGAGTGCCCAGACGTCCCCGCCGAGATTTTGGCCCCTCGAGAAACGTGGCGAGACGCCTCGGCTTACGACGCTCAGGCGAAGAAACTGCACGATATGTTTGAATCGAACTACAAGAAATTCGTGTAGTCTCAGTTTCCACCCGTGAATCGTTACTTCGTTCTGGCAGAAGATGGGCAGGTCTACGGGCCCGCCGATATCCCGACCCTCAATCAATGGATTCTTGAGGGTCGACTTTTGCCCACCACTTTGCTTCAGCCAGAAGGCACCACGCTGAAGATTGCAGCATCCACGGTTCAAGGGCTGGTCTTCCCGACCGGGCAAAACTTTGCCGCGTTCACCCCTCAGGCCATCGCCGATGGCAAAAATGAGATGCGAGGCGCCTATGCGTGCCTTGCGGTCACGCTTCTTTGCTTCTGCTCGCCCGGACCGGCCATGCTGGCGGGACTCGTGGGGCTCATCATGGGCTACTTTGCCCACAAGAAGGGTCAACGAGCGGGGTTGGCGGTTGCGGTTCTGTGCGCCATCGCGTTTGCCATCCACCTTTACATGTATCGTCAGGCAGGTTCGGCGCTTGCCGGCATTCCCGGCCTCTCTGGGGTTCCGGGTCTCGGTGGCGGCGGTATTCCCGGCGTCAATCTTTAAAGACGGGTCTTCCCTTTTAGCTCTGCCGGGTTGAACCAAAACCCGTATTTCGCCCGAAGTTCCGCATTTGGCACCGGGGAAATTCCAATCGTGGCAAGCGGCCTGCGATCTCCTCAGCGAGACCAGGGCGATCAAACCAAGGACGGGATGCCCTCTTGCGAAACGCCGTTTTGGCGTGGTTAAGAGCAAACGCTAAAGCAACTTCGTAAGAATTGCTTGAAAAACCCTGCATATCTACCTGAGTTTTGTCGCCCTGCCATCCAAGGATTTTTACGGGCCCGCCCATTGGAGAGCAAAGCGATATGTACGAACCCTATTGGGGATTGAACGAACCGGCATTCAGTCTGACCCCAGACCCGAGATTCCTATACATGAGCCGAGGGCACGAAGATGCCCTGATGATGCTGCATTACGCCATGAGTCGCAACAAGGGTGCGGCGTTCTTGGCCGGCGATATCGGACTTGGAAAAACCACGATCAGCCGTAAGTTGTTGGAGTTGTTCGACTACACGCGTGATCGTGTGGTTTTGATTTTCAACCCCATTCTCACGCCCGTTCAGTTTCTGCAGGAGATCCTCATCCAACTAGGAGAGGAGAACCCGAGCAAGAACCGGCTTCAGTTGGTTCATCAGCTTCACAAGACGCTTATCGATCTGCACAACAACGGTCAGCGCGTGATCTTGATGATCGACGAGGCTCACCTCATCAAGTCGACTCAGACCTTTGAAGAGATTCGACTCATTCTCAACTGTCAGCTCAACGATTCCTTCCTTTGCTCTCTCATCTTGTTGGGCCAAAACGAATTGATTCCCAAGCTACAAAAGGTTCCGGCCTTAGACCAGCGCTTGGCGATCCGCGTGACCCTGAAGCCGCTCAACGTGCAAGAAACGGGAGAACTCATTCTCCACCGTCTGCGTGTGGCGGGATATCAAGGCGAGAGCAGCCCGTTCACACCGGATGCCGTCTTCGAGATTCACAAGGCGAGCGACGGTTACCCGCGATTGATCAGCCAGTTTGCCGATAACGCCCTCATGATCGGTTTCAGCCAACGAGCCAAGATCATCGACGGATTCATGGTGCACTCCATGGTCTGCGATGTGAAAGGGGAGGCTGCATGAACCTTGCCGACGCGCTCCGAAAAGCGGCCATGCGCGCCGAGCATGTAACCGTAACTCCGCAGTTTACGGTGCTTCCTTCCGAAGCACACGCATTTGTGGAGAAGCCGGAAATCGCGGCCGCAGTTGAAGCAATTCCCACGCCTCCCGCAGATGCATCCCCGCTGGAAGAGTACGCCCCCAAGAAGGCGATCCGAAAGAAGGGTGGCACCGTGGTAGCGGGTGGTCCGGTTGAAGAAGTCGAGGAGCCGCAAACGCCCTCTACGCCTTCGCCCACCAACACCACCATGGTTCGTGTGGAGTTGTTCCTTGGTCCGGAGCAGTTGCATTTGTTGCTTTCTGCAATGACCCATTCGCAGCGCAGCGTTCTTACGCTTCGAGAAGCGGCGGCTTACCTTCGCGTACCGCCTACGAAGCTGGAGCAACTCGCCTCGGATCGCAAAGTTCCCGCCTTCCTGTTGGATGGCAAATGGAGATTTTCTAAGTCTGGCTTAGATGAATGGTTGGCGCTTCAGAGCACCGTCGAATCCGAAGAGGGTGAAGACGCTTCTGATTATCGCCAGAGAGGGAGAGGGGCCTAATGGCTATCAAGAAGAAGAATTACGTTGGGGTCGATATCGGCCACCACTCAATAAAGGTTGCGCAGGTGGAGAAAACCTCTGCGGGCTACAAGGTTGCAAAGACGGCTACTTTCGCCACTCCGGTGGATTCCATCAAGGATGGGATCATCATGGAGCCGAAGGTGGTTGGCTTTGCCATCAAAGCCGCGCTTAAGGAGGCCCACATCGGCGCCCACGAAGCCATCATTGCGGCGGCAGGTGGAGCCGTGTTCGTAAGAACGGTACCGTTCCCCAAACTGTCTCCGTCTATGCTCCGCGATTCGGTGAAGTTCGAAGCGGCTCGGTACTTGCCGGGTTCGGTCGAAGACTCCTTCTGCGAAGCCGAGATCATTGGTCCGCTGAGCGATGCGGAGATGAACGTTCTTCTTGTCGCGGCTCCAAAAGATTCCGTCAATAGTCGTTTAGAGGCTTGCTACCATGCCGGTTTGCACGTGGAGGTTGTGGAGCTAGAGCCCTTCGCCATGTACCGATCCATGGTCGAGACCGACCCGAGTCGAGATTACGTCGATCGCGCGATCGCCCTTGTCGATATCGGAGCGGCGACCACGAAGGTAGCGGTGGTGAGCGGCGGCGTTTACAGCATGCAGCGAACCATTCCGTACGGCGGAAACAGTCTTACCGACGCGCTGATGGGAACCTTTGGTCTTGAAACCGCCGATGCCGAAGCAGGCAAGACGGTTTTAGATCTCAGCGACCTGCTCGGTTCAGGCGCAAGCGAGAATCCTCCGCTGCGAGTGATCCAGCCTCACCTCGATGACCTTATTCGAGAGGTTCGACGCTCGCTCACCTATTTCCAATCGCAGTCGCAAAACGATCCGAACGCTCGACCCGTTGAGATGGTGATTCTCTCCGGCGGCGGCGCTCAGATGAAAGGCGTGGCGCAGTACTTCACCGCCAAGCTTGGCATCACTTGCGAAGCGGGTGGCGTGTATTCCAACCCAGTTGTTTCCCATTCCGGAGTCCGAGAGGACGCTGGACTCGACCTCACCGTCGCTGCCGGACTCGGCATGCGGGCGTACGTGAAGGCGGCCTAACGGAGAGTTCCTATGCCATTGATCAACCTAATTGAATCGAGGATCATCGCTGAAAGGAAAGCCGCTCAGGCTCTTCGGGTCAGCAAGATGGTTTTTGCTGGAACAGGTGCCATTGTCGCCGCCACTTACGCTCTGATACTTATTCAGGCTAACAACATTGGTGGCCAAGAAAACGAGCTGCGCGAAGAGATTAAGAAGCAGAAACCGATGGTCGACAAGATTGCGGAAATGCAGTCGCAAAAGTCCGACCTCGAGCCAAGGCTAAAAACTCTCACTGACGCTCGGGACCTCACGGGGCGATGGGGGCGAATCATGAAGCATCTCGCCACCAATACTCCCGCCAACGTGTGGCTCACTTCACTGCGCGCACAAGCGGGCGATCCGGAGAAACCGATCGGACTCTCCATCATTGGTCTCGCCAAGACGCAAGCAGAGATGGCCGAATTCACTCTTCGAACTCAGAATGCCAAGGACCTGGAAGCAGTGTCGATGAAGTATTCGCAAGAGAAAGTTCTTGAAGCAACCACGGCCGTGGAATTCGAGGTGGGCGGCGAGATCGTCGGTACCGCTGAGAAGAAACGCAACGCCGAGGGTGAAGGAGCAAAGGCATGAAGCGAAAGATGAATCTGACGCCGAAATCCATGTATGCATTCTCGGTGCTCGTGTTACTAGCCGGTGCCGGTCTGATCTACATGACCTACCAAGGCATCGAGGAGAAGAGTGCTCAAATTCGGACCCTGCAGGCCGAAGTGCGCAACCCAAAGGAGCTTGAAACGGAACTTGCCGGGATCGAAGAGACCCTCGCAACGCTTCAGTCGGAACTCCGACACCTTGAGCGCGGCGTACCCGCCAATGCCTACATTCCAACCATGGCCAAAGAGCTTGAGACGGTTGGCATTAAGGAAGGCATCTCGGTCATGGGCGTTCGTCCGCAACCCGTGGTCGCCCCAACAGGCGATAAGGGTGGTTCCAAGCGACCCAAGGCTTACGAGGAACACATCATCACCGTCAAAGGTCGAGGTTCCTTCGGCAATGTCATGCGCTTCCTGCAGGCAATGAACCGCTTCCCGAAGATCGTTGCGGTGAAGATGCTGAACCTCTCGCCAAAGGTGGATCCGCTCAAGCCGATCGCATCGCCGAACCTGGACGTGGAGATCGAGTTTAAAGCTTACGCCTTCAAGGAAGAGCCGCCGAAAACGGCCCTTTCTCAAGAAGCGGGAGACCCCAAAACGACGGGTGAAACAGGAGCAGGAGCAGGAGCATGAGCAAGGCCCCCAAAGAGAAGCAGCAAGTAATGATCATCGGCCTTTTGGTCGTGGTCATGCTGGGAGTTGGAGTTTTCCAATTCACGGCCGGATCAGCGCCTGAACCAACGCCCGAACCTGCACCCACGGAATCGGAGAAGGAAGCCAAGAAGGCGGAAGCCGAGAAGGAGAAGTTAGTGATTTTGAACCCAACGGTTTCAAAAGCGCTTTCTCAGAGAGATCCCTTCCAGCCCGCGAAGTTTTCTGAAAAGAAGCCAGATCCGGTTCCGGAGCCACCGAAGCCCAGTGGCGGAGGTTATCGTCCGCCGCGACTTCCAGGGCACGTCAATCTTCCGCCCTTGGGTTCGCCCTCGGGAGAGTTTGGAAGCCCGCGAGACGGTGGTGTTCCGCCCATGCCGGTGGAAGAACCTAAGTTCGGATACACGGTTTCCGGCGTGATTGTCGGCGCACAATCGGCGGCGGTTTTCAAGGATGCCCAAGGCAACCAAATCTTAGTCAAAGCAGGTGCCCCAATCGATGGAGACGCGAAAGTGATCTCAGTGAAGAAGGGCAAAGTGACCGTTCAATTTCATAACAAGACAATCGAACTACCAGTTGGAGGAAACGAGTGAGTAACGATCGATCGAGATGGGGCCTAATGGCTCTCGCAGCCGTAATGCCGGGAATGGTATTAGCGGATGCTAAGTTGACGGAGATCACCGTCGATAAGGTAGGCCCGGTGCTTGAGGTCGTCGTGAAAGGCGATAACCTCAAAAAGCCTAAAGCCACCCTTTCGGCGGATGGTCGACAATTGATTCTTGAGTTTCAGGCCTCCTCAGAGAACCTTCCTTCGAAGGTCCCTGTTTGGAAGTCTGGTCTGAAGTATCTATCGACCGCACCAGGCGAAGGGAAAGCCGGTCGCAACCGAACTATTCTAAAGTTCGAGTTCAGCGAGCCCGCTCAACCTCAACTGGAGCAAAGCCCAATGGGCTGGACGGTCTCGTTCGGCACTATGGACGAAGCCACCTTCACGGGTGCCGTTCAAGGACTAAAGCCGAGCAATCCGTTCCAAACCAAGACCATTCGCACCAGCGACGGTTTTGAGGTTCAAGCAGAAGCGGTGGTGGGTCAACTCCCTCCGAAACCCGGTCCTGTATCCCCTGCCTTTTACGGAACGACGGCTTCGAACACTGCTGGTCTCAACGCGGTTGTTCCGCAAGAGTTCGCCGGACCTAAGGTGAGCCTTGACTTCGTAAACACCGAAGTCGTGCAGATCCTTAAAGCACTGGCGCTTCAGACGCGGGTCAACATCGTTACCTCGCCGAAGGTTCAAGGCAAGCTCTCAGTCGCACTAGATAACGTATCTGTTCGGCAGGCGCTCAACCTCATTACATCGATGGCAGGCTTGAAGTTCGGCGAAGTGGGTCGAACTTACATAGTCACCACCAAGGAAGACTTCCTCGAGACCTTCAAGCAAGTAGGCGGTTCCACCGCCGACGAGCCGAGCGAGACTCGAGTTGTTCCGATCTACTCCGGCGAGGGCAACCAAATTAAGGCAACCATCCTTAAGACGGTCCTGCAAGACGCAGCCGATCGGTTTGAAGTGGTGCTTCCATCGGATCGAGTGAGCGTTTCCCAAAAGCAAGCCGTTGGCGGCGATGCAAAAACGGGCGACGACGCTAAGAACGATGGAACGATGCTTGCGGTCACCAGTTCGGAGAACGCTAAGGACACCTACGTGGTGCTCATCGGATCGCAAAAGCGAATCGACGAGTTGGAAGGTCTGGTCAAGAAACTGGACCGCCAGATCTGCGGCGCTCTCGGCATCAAGATTCCAACCACCACGGTTCCCGTCTCCAAGACGTACGTGGTGAAAGGCGGTCGCGCAGCCGACCTAGTGCAGGCCCTTGCCGGACAGGGCAAGACCACCGTCGGCACGGTCGAAATGTTCGCGACGCCTGCTCAGAGCCTGAGCAAGCAAACCATCGTGCTCAAGGGTAGAGAGGACGAAGTCGGTCAAGTGATGCTATCGCTTGAACAACTCGATGCTCACGATGCCGCGCTGGAAAGCGAGTTCAAAATGGTCGACCTTCAATTCGTCGATCCCCGAGCGGTTCGAGAAGTGCTCGTTTCGAGCATTCCTGGAATCTCGGTCACCATCCCGCCCGCATCCGCTGGAAATCCCCGGCTTTACATGCCGGAAATGACGCGAATGCAAGCCGAGCAACGGGGAACCGATGCTCCGGCGCCTCAAGGTCCGGGTACCGGACTTCAAGGCGGAGCCAACCAAGCCCAAGGTGGCATGATGGGTGGTCAGCAAGGACAAGGCGGCATGGCTCAACAGCTCGCGCCAAAGACGTCCAAGTCTGACGACCAAGGCATCATCCTGCCGTATAGCGACTTCGAGACGGTCGGCGTACCGATGAAGCTTGTGCTTCGAGGCACGGCAGACCAAATTCGACGGGCTCAGGAGTACCTAAAGGTTGTCGACGTTGCCCCAAGGCAAGTGGCGGTTGAACTTCGCGTCATGGAACTGAGCAAGGAAGACTTCCTCCGACTCGGTTTGGATTGGAACCTCCTGACGGGTGGTGCGGTGAAGTTCTTGCGACTAAACAACTCGCAAACGAACCCGAACAACACGGTTGGAATCGGTATTGAAGGACGATCGCTTTCTGGCGATGTGACAGCATCGCTCGATTCGATTGCCAACAAGAACAACCTCATTGCCAAGCCTAACCTCCTGGCGATGGACGGTCGAGAATCGGAGCTGTTCATTGGAGACGCGATTCGGTACATCGAGTCGATCATCAACGGACAGAACGGTCCTAGCGTCACCACGGGCACGGTTCGAGTCGGCGTTCGACTCTCGCTCTTCCCGAGAATTGGAACGGACAGCGTCACCATGGACATGCGTCCTTCGGTGAGCTTCCTTCGAGGATTCGAAACAGTGCCGCAGTTGGGCGGTCGATTGCCACAAACCAGCGAGCGAATGGCTCAACAAACCGTCACCATCGGTTCCGGTGAGACGATCGCCATCTCTGGTCTCATCACTCAACAAGATCGAAAGAACCTTTCCGGTGTGCCGATCTTGAAGGACCTGCCGCTTCTCGGTCAGTTCTTCCGAAGAACCGACGTTGAGCGCTATCGAAGCGAACTGGTCATCTTTGTGACCACCAAGATCATCGATGGCCCGGTACGAACCGGCCAGAAGGTTCTCCCCATGGAGAGCGATATGCAGAACGACAAAGATCCAAAGGCCAAGAAGCCGAACAACGAGAAGAAGAACGAGGGAGGATCTCGATGAAACGAGCCCTCGTAGTCGGGTCCCTTTTCAGCCTCATCGCGCTCTCGGGTTGCGGTGGAGCGGGTGATACCGCCAACCTGCCGAGTCTGTACCAGGGCAACTGGGGCGGAACTTGGTCGAGCGGTGCCGGTCGAGACAGCGGAACCATCAGCCTGGTCGTTCTTATGGATGGCTCGGTGAGCGGCTCCATCGCCCGATCTTCCGGCAGTGGTTCGATCTCCGGATTCATCCAGAAGAACGGAAAGCTCAACGCCGTGGCGAGTTTCGCGGCGGGTGGAAACATGGTGATGGGCGGCAACGTGCAGCTCACCAACGGTCGACTGGTCGGTTCGTTCAGCTACGTGATGATGGGTGTTGAGTACGCCGGATTCTTCGACTGCTCACAAGGCGGCGGATCTGGATCTGGTGGAGACACCGGAGGAGAGGCTTAAGATGAAGCGAAAGAACGCATTTATTGGCGGCCTGTTTGCCGCAATCATCATCGGTTGCGGTGGTGGAACGGACATCACGTCCGGCTTCCCCGATCCAGACAACCGAGTTGTCCTTCCCACGGGACCTGGCATTGATGGCGGTACGATCACACGCACCTTCCGAGCCGGAGACGTTTGGGAGTACGACGTGACGGGCACCATGCTCCGAGAGGTTTTCGACGACGCCGAAGAGATTCAGAGCAAGATGCAGGGTCCGGTTTCGGGTCGAATGGTTCGAACCTTTACCGCAGCAACTGTCAACGGCACACCCGTCTTTAAGGTCACCGACTCTCTTTCTTATGCCATCAACGGCGGACTCACTTGGGTGGAGAACACCGAGTCTTATGTCCGGCAAGAGGCAGACGGAAGCGTCACCATTCTTGGTCGACGAGAGCAACACACCGACACGTTCAACGCGACGGGTCGACCGTGGATTCCGGGCAACTGGGCAGCGGGAGCCAATATCGGTGGACAACGACGGTTCTTGAACACGCCCGAGTATCAGGACGCCTTCTTCGACATCAGCACTTCTTTAGCGGCTACGGGTAGCTCGGCAGTGCAATCCACCAGCAGCCCCTTCACGGCGTGGCGATCGGTTTACGCCGATACCGCTCACAAAGAGTGGGATGTTTCGGATCGTTTGAATGCAGGCGAGAGCCCCGTTCGTGGATTCATCTTCAAGTCCACCGACGAGGTCCAATCGGTCGACTGGTGGCTTCCGTCGGTGGGTGCCCCCGTTCGACGAGAGTACAAGTCCACTCGACTTGACTCGGTTGTGGACCGGATCGAAGTCGACCCGACCACGGGTCAGATTCAGATCTTCTATCACAACGAAGATCGAACCCTCGACCTCGTGATGGTTCTTAAGAGCCGATCGCTTCAGTAAGCACCGCTTTCTGAAACGAAGAAGACCCGCAGAGCAATCTGCGGGTCTTCTTTGTGACTCACCTAGCCAAAGGTTCGCCAGAGATAGTAGGCGGTCATTCCAAAACCGTAAATCGCGATTCCGGTGCGGAGTTTGTCGGCGTTCACCTTCTGAGAAACCCGCGAGGCCACGTAACCACCCACCAGCGAACCCAACACCAAGGGGTAGGCATGCGGCACGAGCACCAACCCCTTCGCGATGAATACGAGGGAACAGGCGAGATTGATGAGCGACCCTAGCCAGTTTTTCACCGCGTTCAGCTCGTGAATGTCGCCTTCCATGGTGAGCGAAAAAGTGGCGAGCATCATGATGCCCATCCCCGCTCCAAAGAACCCTCCGTAAATGGCAACGGGAATCTGCAAAAGCACTCCCGCCCACTTCGGCAAAACCGCATGGTGACCTTTCGCGCTGAGCGCTTTCTTGATCTTTGGCTGGACCGCCAGCAACACGGAGGCGAGCAGGATCAAGAACGGAACGATCGCCTTGAACGTGTTATTGTCGGTGACAAGTAACAACCAAGCCCCCACGAACGACCCAAGGACGGTTGGGAGCCAGAGCGTTTTTAGGTGATGCTTGGTGCGCTCGATCTGGTTGAGAAACCCAACCCCTCCTGCGAAGGAGCCCGGAAAGAGTCCGACCGCATTAGTGGCGTTGGCGATCCGATCTGGAACGTGCAACCCAAGAGTAAGGGTTGGATACGAAACCAGGGAGCCCCCTCCGGCCACCGAGTTCACGCCCGAGGCTATTGCCCCAGCGCCGAACATGACGAGGTAATCGGTTGGAGTGAGTGCCTGGACCATGCCTAGGCTAGACTAGCCGATTTTGCGAAGGACACCGACCATTTCAATCGCCGCCAAAGCGGCTTCTCGCCCCTTATTGCCAAATTTCAACCCGGCGCGATCCAGAGCCTGATCTTGCGTGTCCGGCGTGAGAATTCCCCAGGTGATCGGCAGAGCGGCTTCGACTTGCAGCCCCATCAGCGCGCCTCCTACATCTCCACCCAGTAGCTTGGCGTGCGGAGTTTGTCCTTGCAAGATGCAGCCGAGGGCAACCACCGCCTCAAGATCAGAATGCTTGGCGATAAGAGCTTTCACGGCGACCGGAATCTCCCAGGTACCCGGAACGTGAACAATTTCGATCTCCCCGGCTCCGTGTCGGGTCAGTTCATCCAACGCACCCGCAAGGAGTTCTTTGGTGACCAACTCGTTCCATCGACTCACGACCACGGCAACTCTTGCACCGCTCAGATTCATATCGCCTCGAATTTCTGCCATGGCTATGTTCTAAGTATGGCGGATTTCGCCCGTTTCCTAAGAAGGCGATTCTAGGCCGTAACCTCTCGGCGAAGAAGATAAAGCAACGTCGGCGCACCGAAAATGGCGGTGACCACGCCAACGGGCAATTCGATTCCCCGAACCCCGCGCTGAGCAAGGGCATCGGCAAGGAGAATCAGGATCATGCCGATCGCGATAGATGCGCTGAGCGACCGTCGAAGGTCTGGACCAACAATTCGCCGGGCAATATGCGGTGCGACCAAACCAACAAACCCGATCACGCCAGCCGTTCCCACGCAAATGGACGTCAGGATGGTTCCCCAGATCAACACCGACCAACGCAATCGGCTAGGATCCACACCCAACGTGATTGCAGTCTCCGAACTGACCATCGTTGCGTTGAGCGACTTCGAGAGTCGGAACAATCCTATGTAGCCGAGAACGAGGGTCGGTGCGAGCAGGACCACGTTTTCCCAACGGGCGTTCCCGAAGTGTCCGAGTAAGAATTGAAGAACCCTGGTTGTCGATTCCCCCGAAGCAAGCAGGATGAGCGACAACACGCTGTACAAGAGAGTGGAAAGCACAACCCCCGCCAGAAGCAATCGCTGCGAATCGGTCACCCCTCTTTTTCGACTCAGGGCAAGGACCAAAAGCAGCGTTCCTAACCCTCCGATGAAGGCAGCGATCGGCATCGCGAGGACGCCCAGGATTCCCGAACCTAGCCCGGAAACCATGATGATCGCACTGCCAACAGCGGCCCCGCTACTGGTGCCAACGATGTACGGCTCAGCGAGTGGGTTTCGGAAGTACGCCTGAAAAGTCACCCCAACACCACCAAGGAGGGCTCCCACCAAACCCGCTTCTAGCCCTCGCGTTAGTCGAAGGTTCCAAACAATACGGTTGATGACGGTGTCGTCTCGGGGTCCGCGAAGGATTTCGCCGAGCACGTCCCAAGGTGCGTACCATTCAAAGCTGCCGATGCCGATATGAACGAGTAACGCGAGCAGCGCCAGCGGCAAAAAAGCCCAAGAGAGTTGGGAGGAACGCACCGAGTTCGAAACCTTTTCTCTAGTTGGGTTCATGGTGCGATCCGTCGCGAAGAACCTTTCGAATCAACGCCCACGATTCCATATGGAGAACGATTCCATAGGGAGATGGGTGCAAGGTCCTGTTCAACGGTTATACTCAACTCGGTGGAAACTCCCTCTCTTTCCTCGCGCGTCGAGTTGCTAAAGCCTTCCCCAACGTTGGCAATTACCTCTAAGGCCAATGCGATGAAAGCACAGGGGATCGATGTGATCGCCTTTGGTGCAGGGGAGCCCGATTTCAACACCCCTCAGGAAATTTGCGACGCGGCAAAAGCCGCCATCGATAGCGGATTCACCAAGTACACCCCCAGCGCGGGCATCGTCGAACTGAAGCAAGCGATTGTTGGGAAACTCGCCCGCGAGAACAACCTCACGTATTCACCGGAACAAATCATTGTCTCTTGCGGCGCCAAGCACAGCGTCTACAATGCGATCCAGGTTCTGGTGAACCCGGGCGACGAGGTCATTCTCTTCGCACCTTACTGGATGACCTACGCCGACCAGATCAAGCTGGCGGGCGGTGTTCCGGTTGTCGTGCAAACGGGGCCGGAAACCGACTTCGTTCCCTCCTACGACGACCTCCGAGCCGCAGTCACTCCGCGAACCAAGGCGATTTTGCTCAACAGTCCGAGCAACCCCACGGGTGGCGTATTCCCAAGACAAACCCTCAAGGAAATCGCGACTGTCGCTCTGAAGAACAACCTTTGGATCATCTCCGACGAGATTTACGAGCGGTTGGTTTACGGATTCGAGGCGGGATCGATCGCCGCCCTCGGCCAAGACGTTCAAGATCGCACGATCACCATCGGTGGATGCTCGAAGTCTTATGCGATGACCGGATGGCGAATCGGCTTTTCCGCCGCTCCCCTCGCCGTTGCCAAAGCCATGAGCAACCTGCAAGATCAGGTCACCAGCAACCCCACCTCTTTTGCGCAGAAGGGTGCCGCCGTTGCTTTCAATCTCCCTTCCGATCAGATTGAGGCGATGAGAGCGGAGTTTGAAGCTCGCCGAGACCTGATTGTTGGCCTGCTGAACGATGTCCCTGGCTTTGAGTGCAATCTTCCCCACGGGGCGTTCTATGCGTTCCCGAAGGTAACCGGGGCGCTCAAGCCCGGTGAGAGCGATGTTGATCTCGCCTCTTGGCTTCTAGAAGAAGCAAAGGTTGCGGTGGTACCGGGATCGGTGTTTGAAGGAGCCGGGCATATTAGGCTCAGCTACGCCACCAGCAGAAAGAATATCGAGGAGGGCGTTCGCCGGATAAAGCAGGCGATCGTCGACCGCACTGCATGAGTGGTACGGTCACTATTCCGAAGGGCATCCCGCTCAAGAGCACCCACCTGTTCGCATTAGCGATGCGACACCGTTCGGCAACGCCGAATGTCTGCGACAGCTACGAGCGACTTGAATTTTTCGGCGACTCCGTTCTGGGTCTGGTCGTTGCTCAGTACCTGTATGAGCATCACCCGAACTGGGATCAGGGCCTCATGTCTAAAGCGAAGAGCAGCGTGGTGCAAGAAGCGCCGCTTGCCGAGATCGCCAAAAAGCTCGGACTGGAGAACTGCCTTGAGCTAAGTGCAAGCGAAGAGGTCACGGGCGGCCGTCAACGCGCTTCTATTCTTGCCGACCTCGTCGAAGCCGTTTTCGGAGCGATCTACCTGGAATCCGGGCTTGAAGTGGCTCGCTGGTTCATCTTGGAGCAACTGCACCCGTATCTCATGCGGATCAGCAGCGGGGACGTTAATCCGGACGACTTCAAAAGCAAACTTCAGGAGATTGCGCAATCCATCTGGAGAAAAACGCCTACGTACCGAGTCGCGAAGGAACTTGGTGGGTCGCATGATCGCCAATTCATCGTAGAGGTCGTGTTTGACAACGAGGTCATTGGCGAGGGTCGGGGCAGATCGAAGAAGGAAGCGGAGCAAGCTGCGGCATCCGAAGCGATCGAGGCGATTAGACGTCATATGAAAGCCGGCCAGGCCCAGGGATAAACAATACTAACGCAATCTTTAAGTATTATTGCCGGTTATTGGTATTCCTCTTGGTCTTGTGGCTTATACCGGCATGAATTCTGTTGATACACTGCTTTGTACACGTAGGAGAGTTTTGGAAATGAAAGGATTTTGCATTGGAGTTGCGGCCCTGGCGCTCACCGGGAGTGCGCTTGCACGCCCCGAGTTGAACGCGTTCATCAACAAGCCCGCAAACACGGTTCCCGAGCTGATGGTTCAGGTTCGGTCCGACAAGACGGTCATGGATCGCTACATGCGCCACTTTTCCATGGATAAGGAAGAGGTGGTGAATTACCTAGGGTCGCTCAAGCTCGGAACCCTCAAGAAGAGCGGCAACTATGTGATCTACAGCGTTCCGGAAGGCGGACGTATCAAGGCGCACGTTTCCTTCTTCAAGAAAGGAACCCCAGCTTTCGTTGACAAAAACGGCAACCCCATCCTCCGCGTCAAGTGCGGTAACCCGTTCGTTCGAGGCCCGGTTGTCGCTTACGCGATTCCTCCCAGCAGCCCGCTGGTGAGCGATGAGGTCGTCGAGCCAACTTCGCTCGCAACTCGCGAGGCGGTTACGACCGTGCCCGAACCCGCAATGTCGACGCTCGTGGCAACGGTTCCAACCGTCGAAACCTTTGACGAAGAGATCGTTACCCCCGGCGAGCCCATGGCGTTGCGAACGGTTCCGCCCATGACCTCCGAGTCGGTGATTCCTCCCCCCTTGGCGCAGTCCTTCGCAGGCGGAGCAAACATCGGAGCGATCGCAGGCGTCCTCGGTGGCATCGGCGGAGTGATCGCGGTCTCCGGCGGCGGTGGTGGAACTCCGAACGTGGTTCCAGAACCCGCAACCATGGTTGCCCTCACCGTAGGCGCGGTCGCTTTGTTGAAGCGACGACGCCGCAAGTAAGCGGACCTTCTCACAACCAAATCTCTTCGGAGCCCCTTGCGATCGCAAGGGGCTTTTTTTCGTCTAGCCCTCTAGTATGGGTCGCTAAAAGGGACTCCCTAAATAGGTACCTTTCATCCGTTCAAATACCGGTTGAAGCCACCGGCCCCGTTTTTGGCACTAATTAGTCCTTAAAATCCCATTGTTGATCGCGCATGCGACCAACCATGGTGAAACGACATGTTCAAACAGAAATTCATTGCCTTTGGGCTACTTGGCGTCGCCGCAGCCGGCGCGCATGCTGACATGATCAGCCTCGACTTTGAGACCTACCCGGATGGGAAGATCACCAACGGTTACGACGGTTGGCAGATCACCAACTCCGCCTGGGACCAAGAGGTCGTCTCCTCTGGAGCCATCTCTGGCAACAAGAGCTGGCGAATGAGCAACTCCGTCGCGAGCGGTTCGTTCGGCGATCAACCCTTCACTCCGGCGCTGAGCAACGCTGTGAGCTCCTCTTCGGCTTACAACGTGTTCAAGATGAACCTCGACTTCGAACCGCTTGCCGGTGGCAAGGCAGGCGAGAACGTCGTGATCAGCATCGACAACGGCACCGGTCAGCGAGGCAACTACATCCGAATTCGAAACTCGGGTGGCATCGACAACTCCTGGCAGGTCGACGTGTTCGACTATGACGGCACCGCCTTCACCAACACGGTTCTCGCCTCTAACCTCGTTGCAGGCACCACCTACAACCTCGGCTTCACCCAAACGTTTGTTCCTGGGGCCCTCAACGACGTCTGGACCGTGGATTTGAACGGCTCCACGGTCTTTACGGGTATCGGCTGGGAAGACTACTTCGTCGATGTGAACGAGACGGTCACTCCTTACGACCGACTCCTGTTCCGCGCGGGTGGCGCTGCTACTACCGGTGCAGTCGGCGTTCTATTCGACAACATCACGTACCAAGCGGTTCCTGAGCCTGGCACGATGGCCGCTCTTGGAGCAGGCGCACTCGCCCTTCTCCGACGACGCAAGAAGGCCTAAGGTCCGCGCCTTAGCTCCCAATCAGCCCCGGCCGTCTAACGGTCGGGGCTTCTTTGTGTTTCGAGCAAATCCGAAAGAGGAACCGAACAAGGGGCGAGGATCCAGTACCCTTCCGCTGCCTGGCAGATGAAGGAGGAAAAGAAAAGGAGAGGTTGATCTGAATCAACCTCTCCTTTGATGAGCAGGCGAGAGCGGATTACTTGCGCTTGCGCTTCAACAAAGCGGCAATTCCAAGACCCAGTGCGGCCATCGTTCCGGGTTCGGGAACGGCTTGGAGGGATCGACCTTGAATGTCCATGCGGAGGGCTTCGTTGTTACCACCTACCAGTTGCACATCTCCTCCGAGAGTCCAGTTGTAGGTAGAGAGATCCGTATCTGACACCAGCCACTGAACAGAGAATCCGTTGCTGACTGCGCTGAAAGGATTGTAACCTGTGCTTGGCGTGATGGTTCCGTTGAAGAACGAACCATTGAACGTTGCTGCCGAGGTGAATGAGAGGTTGGAGAAGATGTTCTGCGATCCGGTACTACTTGCTCGGTTCTCAATGCGCAGGGCGTTGAACGATCGGTCCGGTGCGATGCCGTTCAGTGTCGCTGCGTTGGTTCCGGCAGGCGGGGTTGTAAACGTTCCCCACGAGAGCGTGGTCTTTGCGCTGCTGTCTGCTTTATCGGTGATGCTCCAGATGAAGCCCTCGCCAACCTTGTGCTCCAACGCAAAAGCGTAGTTGCGCGCACTGATGAAAGCGTTGTTTCCGACCTGTGCTTGGATGAAGTTTGCGGAGGTTGCCGTGCTGCCCGTGTTCGCAAGGGAAAAGTCCCAGTTGTTGTTGTCGCTCTTGAACTTGGCGCCGAGGACGGTGGTGCCACCGTCAGAAACGGGTCGGTAGGCGAGCGAGTTGACATGGACTTGCTGGGCGCTTGCCACCACACTAAGCCCAAGAGAGGCGAAAAGCATTGTTTTCTTCATTGATACTCCTTTGCAAAAGCAAGTTGGCTCAGCTCGAACCAACAAAATGAGTCTACAAAGGCATCCTCCTAATCCTCATCACTAGAACTACCGGTATTAGGATGAACCGGTATATAAAGAAACCGATATTCGAGAATTCTTTATTGATTTTGATTAATTAGTAAATTAACTAATTCTTTTACTAAAACAGAACGAGACCTAGGAGAATCCCCCAGGTCTCGTACCATTCCAGTAACCCTGCCTTAGAGCGAGAACCCTGCTGCCTGGGAGAGGAAGCCTCCGCCTGCACTAAAGGTGGTCCAGACTCGAGGAGCCTTCACACCCGAACCGGCTCCACGTCCACCGAGAATGTAGATTTGGCTTCCGAAGTTAAAGACGGAGTCGACGCGGTAATTCCACTGACCGTTGTTATCGACCGATCGGAAGATACTTCCCGTCCGATTCAGTGCGCCGTCCAGGCTGGAATACACGTTGATCCCAGGATTGGAACCCGTACCCGCCGCGTCCAAAATCGGATCGTAAGTGACATAAGCCTCAGTGAGGAGGGTGTTTCCTCGCTGAAGGGTGAACGGTCCGAAAAGCGATCGACCGTCTTCAAGAACAGTCGGTTGGTCGCTGTACGAAGCGCCCGTTTGAGTTAAGAACATGCCTTGTCCTCCACTCCAGACGTTTCCGCGAGGACCGTGGCTACCCGTCTTCGTTCCGTAAACGTAGACCTGGCCACCGGAGAAGAACGCGCCTGTCGGAGCGTAGTTCCACTGGCCGTTGTTGTCGTTGGATCGAGAAAGTCGCCCCGTGCCCGCTGCTTCGGCAGCCGCCGAGGGCCATAGCTCAATACCAGGGTTGGATCCAACACCAGAAGCGTCCATCACCGGGTTGTAAGTGACTACTGCGTTTGGATACTCCGTGCTCCCCCGAACAAGAGATCCCGATGCGAGAACGATGCGGTCGCCCGTTGCGAGCGACGAGGCTGCAATCGCGAGTGCGATAGCGGCGCTGCTAATTACCTTTAGGGTCATATTTTGCTCCAAAGCCATCTTGATTCAGCTTCTAAATCCACCGAACCAAAACAAAGAACGACCTTAGTCTACTGATGGTAAGAAGGCTGCCCTATCCCCATATTTGGGGGTCCTCAGTCTCGAATTGCGCCTCATCCGACTCCCTTTTAGATACCCTGCATAGGTATCTCTAATCATTGTCAATAATGCAAAGAGAGCATCCCCAAAAATGGGGATGCTCTCTAATCAATTTTTTAAATTCTGCAAATGCAGTAATCCAACTTAAGCGTTATCTGTTAAGGAAACGTTATCCTTAGGTTCCTGCTTTGTGCTCTGCAGAAGTCCGCCGAGCGCGCTTGCGTTCAGAGGTGCGACCACAGGAGCAACCACCGGTTCCGGCGGAGCTTGCGGCGCGAGATTCTGATTGCGGTTTTCCACCATCTTCGGAACGGCTTGCAACGCGTTCACCACGTCGATTGGGATCGCGAGCACTACCGTGTTCGCCGCCGAGTTACCGAGCGTATCCAAAGACTGAAGCGTTCGAAGTTGCAAAGCGCCCGGCGCGGTTGCCATCTCCCTTGCCGCCGCTGCGAGGTTTTCTGCCGCCTCTCGGTCGCCTTCCGACTTGGTGATGTTCGCCCGCTTCTCCCGCTCGGCGGCCGCTTGTCGAGCCATCACTCGTTTCAGGTCTTCCGGCAAGACGATGTCCTGGATGCGAATACCCGCGATCTGCAGACCCCAACCGTCGGTTTCCATCTCCACCATCTTCTCGATCCGTTCGCCAAGCGCCTCCCGGTCGGCAAGAATCTGGTCGAGCGTCACGCTACCCACCACGTCTCGAAGGGCGGTTTGAGCATATTGCCGAATCGCGCTTTGGTAGTTTTGAACCTGAATGATCGCGTTGGCAGGGTTATCTACCCGCAAGAAAATGACGCCGTCGAGCGAGACAGGAACGTTGTCCTTCGTGATCGCTTGCTGGGTCGGAATATCAAGCGTGGTGATCCGAGTATCCACCCGCCGAGTCGTATCGAAGAACGGCAAGACCGTAAAGATCCCCGGACCTTTCAGCGCATGATAGCGACCCAAGCGGAACACGATGACCTTTTCCCATTGAGCCGCAACGCGCAACGCCGAACTCAGGAACCCAGAGATGAACAGCGCGAGCACGAACTTCCACCATCCCGTAGCCGGATCGGCTTGGACCCCGGAGGCGAACCAACTCAACGCCGCCAGAATCATGAACAAAATTGTCGGTAGTGGGTTTGCCATCTCACTGATAGGTACGGATCACCTACCCTAGAGGATGCGGCTGTTCAGCCGGGCCCTTTGGACTGCGATCGGGTGAGGATGCAAGGGGCACGGGTAAATTTGAACGGGCGGTTTACCGCTTTGAAGGTTCCATGAGCGACTATCCGCCGATTCCACAGGACTCCGACGCGCCCAACTCTCAAGGTGGGAAGCCCCAGTTCGAGTTCGGTGAGTCGCCCGACCTTTCTCTTTACGCAACACCCCGCCCCGAGAGTGTTCCGCCCTTCGCCCAGGAGACCCCAGAAGCCGCAGTTCATCGCACCTGGATTGGTTGGGCGATCCTCTTTCTCTTCTTCACGTTCTCCATCGGCTCCGCTCTGAACGGACTCGGGAAGAGCAAAAGTAGTTCGCCTCTAGAAGACTCCCGCGCACTTCGGACGCAGGTCATTCTGGGACTGACCATGCGAGCAAACTCGCCTGAAGTTGGCGAGGCCAATCTCAGCCAGGCCAGGGATTTGCTCAAGGAGAGCAAAGATGAAGAGGTTGTTGCATGGCGATTACTGATCGATCGCCTGGAAACGCCGCTCGATAAACCCCTTCCCAAGGACGCCGAAAAATCACTCGCCACGCTCTCAAAGTCGAAAGATGCGAGCAATCGGGCCGTGGGTGAGTTCCTAAAGAACCCCGACTTCGGAAAGAAAGACGCAAAGATTGCGCTGCCAAAGGCGCTTAGCGATTTGCCAGAGAGGGACCTGCGGAAAGACATCGCCCGGGCCATTGTCTTAGAGTCTCAAGGCAAGAAATCGGAGGCTGCGAAGGTGTTCCCGCTGGATCGAATTGCTCCTATGCTGCTAGCGATTGGCGGGGCGATGTTTGTGGTCTTTGCCGGAGTTGGCGCCTGGCTCTACTTCATCATCGGAACTCGCACCGGAAGCATTCGACCCAAGGGATTCCCAACGGGCCCTCTCACCGAATCGATGGGCGATCGCCTGGCTCTGCGGGCAGGTTTTCTGATGCTCGTCTTCATCGGAATGATGATCTTTGGAGCGGGAATCGGAGCGGTAAAGGCGGTCACGGCCAATCCGACTCTGGAAATCGTTGTCGGTCTGCTCCCCTACGCGGTCATGGTGGGATTAGTGCTACTGCTCCCGAAGGATGCGGTGTTTGGAGAGAAGTTCACGACCAAAGGGATCGGAGCGGGGCTGGAAGGGCTCCTTGCGAAAGTCGGGATCGGTGCCGCCGGATGGGTTGCCAACGCCGCTCTTCTCATGCTGGCGATCGTCATCAGCATTCCGCTGATGCGCGTTCTTCCCACCAACTCCCACCCCGCGGGCGAGCAGATGCTCGCCAACCCCGACGCGACCACGATGATCCGGATTCTGCTCATGGGTTCGGTTGCCGCTCCCATTTGGGAAGAGATCGTGTTTCGCGGAATGCTCTTCCCCGCCATTTCTAAGAAAGTAAATTCGGTGGCCTGGGGAGTCTTTTTATCAAGTCTCTTGTTCGCCGCGATTCACCCCCAAGGACCGGGCGCGTGGCTGCTCCTTGGAACCATCGGTGGACTCAATTGTGTGCTGACGTACTACACCAAGTCCCTCGTTCCGGGCATTGTTCTCCACATGCTCAACAACACCGCCGTGTTTGCCTTCGCGTATTTCTCGCAGGTGAGATAAGGCGCCAACAGGAAACGTTTGCCAACGCCAGCCGTAGGACCCTTTGTGATTTACTCCCCCGAGCCGGGTTCAAACCTGGGTTTGGTTTAGGGAATTCCTTTATCCATCGGCACCGGGTTTTTCGCGTAGTTACACGTGGGAAATCCTCAGAGGCAACGTAACATGGCAAGCACAATGAACCCTCCTACTGGGATCTCTTCCGAAGGGAACCCGCCCAAAGGCATCGACGGCACACCGCTGGTCGACATCCAAAGCTCGCAAGACGAGCGCAACATCGCCATCGATAAAGTTGGCGTCAAGAAAGTCAAATATCCGATTCAGGTGCGAGAACGAGACAACGGACCACAGCATTCTGTAGGCACCTTCACCTTAACCGTCGACCTACCCAAGGAATTCAAGGGCACCCACATGAGCCGATTCCTAGAGGTGTTGGCGGAGCACAACAACGACGTCAGCGTCGAGACCATCCCCGACATTCTCACCAAGCTTCGGGATCGCCTCCATGCCGACACGGCTCACCTTGAAGTGGACTTCACTCTGTTCCGAGGCAAAGCCGCACCCGTCACCAAGAAGGTTGGCATGATGGGCTACGAAGTGGGATTCATCGCCGCAGGTGGAAAGCTGAACGAGTTCTGGCTCCGGCTGGTCGTTCCGATTACCACCCTCTGCCCCTGCAGCAAAGAGATCTCGAGCTTTGGCGCGCACAACCAACGTGGATACGTCTCGGTCAAGGTCAAGCCGCAAGGCAAGCTGTGGCTAGAAGACGTGATCGACATGATCGAGTCCGCAGGTTCGGCCCAACTCTATCCCGTTCTGAAGCGACCGGATGAGAAGTTCGTCACCGAGCAGGCGTACAGCAACCCGCGATTCGTGGAAGACATGGTACGAGAAGTCGCCCTGGCGTTTGACCGCGAAGATCGAGTCGCCGCGTACGAGATCGAAGTCGAGAACCACGAGTCGATCCACGACCACAACGCCTACGCTTACTTGGCACGAGTCAAGTAACCCTTCCTAACGCCTATCTTCAAGGGTTCATGGAGATAGGCGTTTTTCTGGAACGCCTCGGACTACAATCTCCCCATGTCCGACCGTTCGCGAGTGATTCAAGCTGCCCAACAGCACCTCGCTTCGGTGGAATCCTTTTTCGCCCGACTGATTGACCTCGTCCCCGACTGCTCTCTCGCTCAAAGCCGAGACCACGTGGATTTGTGGGAAGAACTCGTTGGAACCGTCATTGGTCAGCAACTCTCCGGGAAAGCGGCCATCGCCATCGAGAACAAGTTCAAGGCGCTTTCGCCTCCCTATCCCACTCCCGAATGGGTTCGTGAGCGAACCATTGAAGAGCTACGCACCGCCGGACTCTCCAACGCCAAAGCCAAAACCATCCTTGGGATCGCCCATGAAATCGACTCCCTCCCCACCTGCGAAGAGCTTGTTTCTTGGCCTGAAGAGGCGATTGCGGAACGACTTGTTCGGTTGAAAGGGGTCGGTCCTTGGACGGTCGACATGCTGCTCATTTTCCGACTGGGCAGACTGGATGTTCTTCCGGTTGGGGATCTTGGAGTTCGCAAAGGGTTCCAGAACCTGCTCGCCTTCCAAGGGAATCCGTGTTCCGAATTACCCAACGCCCCGGAGATGAGCGCCATCGCCGAGCCTTGGCGGCCTTACCGATCCGTTGCCTCGTGGTATCTGTGGCGATCGCTGGAGGTCTAGCGAGCCTCAGAGCCCAAACACTTTGAGGTTTTGGGCTCTGAGGTTTTGGGGCTTCTCGACCCTCGAAAGATAAAGACACGCAGGCGTCAATACTTCGTTTGGGAAACCCTGAAGTTGAGAATCGGCGACCCCTGAGCGTGCTGGGGGTACCCTATTCTGTTGGAAAGATGAAGATTTATACGTCGGAAAGCGTGAGCGTTGGACACCCAGACAAACTGGCGGATCAGATTTCAGACGCTCTCCTCGACGCCTTTTTACAACAAGACCATGCTCTCGGCAAGAGCGGCGGAACTCGCGTTGCCGTTGAGACTCTTCTAACGAGAGGCGCGGTGATCGTTGCCGGTGAGGTTCGAACCGAGGGTTACGTCGACGTGGCGAGCATTGTTCGAGACACCATCACCCAAGCGGGTTACACCAAAACCGATTACGGCTTTGACGGAAACACCTGCGGCGTGCTCGTTGCGATTCAACCGCAGTCGGCTCACATCGCTCAAGGCGTGGATACCGGCGGAGCAGGCGACCAAGGCATGATGTTTGGTTACGCGACCAACGAAACGCCCGAGGGAATGCCCCTTCCGCTTGCGATTGCGCACGCGCTGACTCGACGATCAGCCGAGATTCGAAAGGATCCGAAGTCTTTCGACGCGCAGATTGAAGAAGGCGACATTCGACCGGATGCCAAGAGCCAAGTCTCCGTCGAGTACGACGACAACGGTCGACCTTCGCGAATTCAAACCATCGTTCTTTCTCAGCAGCACTCCGCTCGGTACGAGAAGAAGGTGCACGAGGTCGTTCACGAGCACATCATCAAGCCCGTTCTGGATCGCTACAGCGAGTACGTCAACGGTGAGATTCAGTATCACGTGAACCCAACCGGAACGTTCGAGATCGGCGGTCCGCAAGGCGACACGGGCGTCACGGGTCGCAAGATCATTGTCGACACCTACGGCGGCATGGCCCCTCACGGCGGCGGCGCGTTCTCTGGTAAAGACCCGACAAAGGTCGATCGATCTGCAGCGTACATCGCTCGGTTCCTTGCCAAGAACGTGGTCGCAGCAGGGCTTGCTCAGCGATGCGTGATCCAACTCGCCTACGCTATCGGCGTGGCTCAACCGGTCGCGATCAACGTGGAGACGTTCGGCACCGAGACGATCCCGGCAGCCGAGATCGAGAAGCGACTTCGAGCGAAGTTCGACCTCTCGCCGAAGGGAATCATCGACACCCTCGGTCTTCTCAACCCCGACCTTCGGTACATCGAGACCGCGAAGAACGGTCACTTCGGCAACTCCGCGTTCCCTTGGGAGAACACGGCAGTTTCCGCCGAGCTTCGGTAACCGCAATCAAAAAACAAAAAAGAGGCTCCTGACGCGTACCGTCAGGAGCCTCTTTCCATTCACCTACTTACTTGCCAGAGGTGTTGTTCATGTCGGCATTGCCGCGATAGTAGTCGCCAAGAAGGTGCTCGGCGAAGTACTCCATTAGCATCTGAGTGAAGTAAGGCTGCATATCGGCAAAGCCGTGCGCCTTTCCGGGAAGCATCATCATATCGAACCGCTTGTTCGATCGAATCAGGGCGTTCACTAGCCGAACCGTTCCGCCGGGGTGGACGTTGTTGTCCATGTCGCCGTGAACCAGCAGAAGCTTGCCCTTGAGGTTCGCGGCGAGTTCGTGGTTGGTCGGAACCTTGATCTCGAACTTCTTCTCGCTCTCCTTCTTTTCGCCAGTATCGAACTGAAGGGCGTAGAGCATGGCGTCTAGATAAGACTCCTCCGGAACTGCACCCGCGCCGGCAGCCGCACCCGCTGCACCTGCACCCGTGGTGGGCGGAGGCGTTGCGGCGGCGACTCGCAGACCGTGATGCTGCTCGCTCCAGTTTTGGTTGTAGATGTTGTTGTCGTGGTTGCCCGCGCTGGAGACTCCACACTTGAAGAAGTCGTTGAACGGCGGCAGCAGCAACGCGGCGGCGGTCATGAATCCACCACCGGAGTGACCGTAGATGCCTACTCGCTCCGCGTCTACCCACGGGTGGCGCAGGGCCAGTTGCTCGATGCCCGCCTTCTTGTCTGCCAGGCCGTAATCGCGCAGGTTGTAGTAGCCGTAGCTGTGATACGCGTTGGAGCGAGCCGGGTTGCCGCCTCGGTTGCCGATTTGGATGACGATGAACCCGAGTTGAGCTAATCGGTGGTTGGTCGCCAGAGCCGAGAACGTCGAAGACACGCTTTCGGTTTGGGGACCGGGATACACGTTGGCGATCACCGGATACTTCTTCTTAGGGTCGAAGTCGATCGGCTTCCACATGTTGCCGTAGATGTCCGTGACACCGTCGGCGGCCTTCACCGTGAAGCGATCCGGCATTCGGAAACCTGTCTCTTCCAGTCGAGAGAGATCGGTCTTCTCAAGCGGCATCACCACGTTTCCATCGATGTCTCGAACCACCATCTCCGGAGCCATGTCGACTCGCGAGTATTGGTCGACGAAATACTGCTTGGTCGGGGACACGGTTGCACCGTGATCGGCATCGCCACCGTCTAACAACTTCGGCTTGCCACCCGAGAGCGGCACTCGGTAAGTGTGCTTGTAGTAGGGGTTCTCGCCCGGCTCTCTGCCCACTCCGGTCACCCACATCTCGTTCTTGTCCGCATCGACGTGCACAATGCCATCCGCTCGCCAAGGACCAGAGGTGATGGCGTTCTTTAGTTTTCCGTCGTTGGAATAGAGGTAGTAGTGGCCCCATCCGGTTCGCTCGGAGAACCAAACGAAGTCTCCGCCCGGCTTCACGTACGTCACGTTCTGCGATTCCAAGAAGGCGTTCTCCACTTTCTCAGTGAGCATCACTTCGATCTTGTTCGTGGCGAGATCGATCTGGCACAGCTCCAGGTTGCGCTGAAGGCGGTCTCTCCGCACGAACCGCAAAGAGTCCGAGGTGGTGTCTTGCCACTGGATGTTGAACAGTCGCTGGTCCTTCCACTTTTCGACCGGGAGCTTAGTGAGCTTTCGGCTAGTGGTATCGAAGGCGTAGAGTTCCTGTTGCGTCACGTCCGGCTCGCCGGGCATGGCGTACTTGTACTTTAGAAGCGAGGGGCGTGGTTCCGAAAGCGAGTTGACCAGGTACAGGTCCTTCACCTTTCTGGAATCGAAGCGGGAAACATAGAAGCGCTTGGAATCCTTGCTCCAGGTGACGCTGGCTCGGACCCGAGTTTCAGTTGGGGCAGCCGCGCCGCCTTGACCCTCGGTGGTCGTGGTTCGACCCTGTTGTTGCATTTGCTGTCGCAACTGCTCGCGTTGCTCGCGCTCTGCTTCTAGGTCGCGGAATCCAAACGAATACTCCGGCTCACCGTCAAACGTGATCTGGAGGGGCTTGCCTTCCTTGCCATCCACCACCTGCACGAAGAACAGGTTGTGGTCTTGAGCGTAGACAAAACTCTTGTTGTCAGGCGCGTTGTTCTTGTAGGAACCTGCTCGTCCTCCAAAGCCTTGTCCGCCGCCCTGTCGACCGCCGCCACCACCGCCTTGGCGACCACCGCCGGGACCTCCGGTCGGCGGGGTTTCTCCACCCGCGCCTGCTTCACGCTCTTTGAGCACGTTGGTTTTGGTGTTGAACTCCCAGTTCTTGTTCTGAGCTCGGAATCGCACCAAATGATGCTCCTTCTCGTCCACCGAAACGTTCTGCAGATCCAGCGTTTCCGAGTCGACGGGACGTCCACCCGTGGCGCTCAGAGCGGCCGCAAGTTCATGGGGATCGAACAACAACGTCTTCGACTTTGCTTTAGGGTCGACTTTGTAATACTTGGTGCCCTTGCTTTCTCGCCACGAATACCAGAACAAGTCGGTCTTACCGATCCAAGTGGGGGAGATGCTTGAACTATAAAGGAAGGGGCGCATCGCCTCGGCGGTGAACCGATTGGCGAGTTTCCAGTTGGCGACATTCGTGCGAGACTCGAGCGCCGGAGAAGGTTGTCCTAAGCCGACGGCGAGTGCCAGTGACCCAGCGAGCAGAGAAAGAGTTGGCATAGATGATTCCTGATCGAAATGAAACGGACAAGAGAAAAACGCGCCGTCTCGACTCTACATAGCCGGAAAATCGCGTTTCGCCTATTTTAAGGCGCGCGGGCGCGGATGCACAGGTCCTTGCGGCCCAAATGCCGACAACCTGCAACAGTTTTTCGGCAGCCCTAACCGATCAGTCCGGGGGAAATTGCCCCGAATCAGGGATATTCATGAATATTCTGTTAAGGCAGCAAGCCATTCATTTTGCGAATAGCGACACTTTATCCATTTTATCGACCAAGAATCTTGTCCAAGTGCTCGGATTGCCACTTCGCTAGTTCATCGATTGGCGCACGGATAGATCGACCAAGGTCGGTGCAAAAATACTCCACTCGGGGAGGTTTTTCCGCGTAGATTTTCTTATCGATTAAGTGGGCGGATTCCAACAGTCGCAATGCGCGTGAAAGCTCGGAATTTGTGACCTCTTTAAGGTTCTTTTTGAGTTCGCTAAACCGAATCGAACCGTCTTGCCGATGAAGCTCCCACAGGGTTGGTAGTATCCATCTTCCTGCAAGGAGGTGAAAGAGCCCCGCCACTTCACAGCCATCGTTACGGAGTACCGCCTCTTCTACGACACGTGCTCGTTTGAATTCTCGTGCTGACATGATTGCTCTTTAGACTCCAAACGTTACTCCAAACCTCTGTTGGGGGTTAGTAGGTTTTTTCATCCAATCGTTTAGGTCGCTCACTTCTTCGCGTAGAACGGGGGAACCCGACCGGGTCTTTGGAAACCTACCATGAACGACGCTCGAACTCTGCTTACTCCAACCGACCACGTCTTGCTCCTCATCGATCACCAGCCGCAGATGGCTTTCGGGGTGCAGTCGATCGACCGGCAGACCCTCCTCAACAACACCGTCGGTCTGGCAAAGTCGGCAAAGGTTTTCAATGTTCCGACCGTGCTCACCACCGTCGCCGCCGAAACGTTCAGCGGCCACATCTGGCCCGAGATCCAAGAGGTCTTTCCTGAGCAAACCCCGATCGACCGCACCACGATGAACACCTGGGAAGACGCCCGAGTGGTCGATCTCCTCAAGTCTTACGGCAAGAAGCGCATCGTCATGGCCGCCCTTTGGACCGAAGTCTGCCTCGCCTTCCCCGCCATCGACGCGATCCGCGAGGGATGGGACGTGCACGTGGTGGTCGATGCTTCTGGTGGCACCAGCAACGATGCGCACAAGTACGCCATTGATCGGATTGTTCAAGCGGGCGGTGTGCCGCTCACCTGGCTTCAGTATCTGTTGGAACTCCAGCGAGACTGGGCTCGAGGCGAAACCTACGCCGGCACCACCGGAATCGCCATGGAGCACGCGGGCGCTTACGGCATTGGTCTCAAGTACGCCAAGCAAGTGCTTGGGGCGCACGCTTCCGAGGCAGGCGCCTAACCCATCATGAGCACTGCCCCGGACCTGATTGTCACCAACGCCAAAATCCACACGTTGGATCAGGCAAAGCCTTTGGTCGAAGCGATCGCGTGCCTTGATGGCAAGATCGTTGCGACAGGCACCGACGCCGAGATTCGATCCCTTGCAGGTTCAACAACGAAGGTGATCGACGCCAAGCAAAAGACGATCATTCCGGGGCTCAACGACTCCCACCTGCACCTCATCCGTGCGGGTCTCAACTACAACTTGGAACTTCGCTGGGACGGCGTCGATAGTCTTGCCGATGCCCTTGCGATGCTGAGGAACCAGGCGATCCGAACCCCCGCGCCGCAATGGGTGCGAGTGGTTGGCGGCTGGAGCGAGTTCCAATTCAAAGAGCGGCGCATGCCAACTCTGGACGAGATCAACGCGGTGAGCGGCGACGTCCCGGTGTTCATCTTGCACCTGTACGACCGCGCCCTTTTGAATCGAGCCGCGTTGCAGGCTGTTGGGTACACGAAAGACACTCCGGACCTACCCGGTGCGGAGATTCAACGCGATACCCAGGGCAACCCCACGGGCATGCTCATTGCCCGTCCCAACGCCTTCATTCTTTACAAGACTCTTTCCATGGGGCCCAAGTTGGACCCGGATGATCAAGTGAACTCGACCCGCCACTTCATGCGAGAGCTGAATCGGCTGGGCGTGACCTCTTGTATCGACGCCGGAGGCGGGTTCCAGAACTATCCCGACGACTACGCGATCATTCGAAAGCTTCACGGCGACGGTGAGCTAACGGTTCGGATCGCCTACAACCTCTTCACTCAAAAAGCGGGAGCCGAGAAAGAAGACTTTGTGAACTGGGCGAAGATCGTAAAGCCCGGCGACGGCGACGGCAAATTCCGCATGAACGGAGCGGGCGAGATGCTTGTTTTCTCGGCGGCCGACTTTGAGGACTTCCTCGAACCTCGCCCCGATCTCTCCGAAAACTTGGAAGCAGAATTGGAGCAGGTGGTGAGCGTGCTCGCCGCTAACCGTTGGCCGTTCCGCCTTCATGCTACTTACGACGAGTCCATCTCGCGATTCCTTGATGTCTTTGAAAGAGTCAATGCGGCGATTCCGTTCAACGGACTTCGATGGTGGTTCGACCACGCTGAGACCCTTCAGCCTCGAAACATCGAGCGCATTCGTGCCCTTGGGGGCGGCGTGGCCGTTCAACATCGAATGGCGTACCAAGGCGAATACTTCACTCATCGATACGGCGCGGAAGCCGCCAAACAGACCCCGCCCATCCGTCGACTCCTTCAAGAAGGGGTGCCCGTAGGAGCGGGGACCGACGCAACCCGAGTCGCCAGTTACAACCCGTGGGTGGCTCTCTCTTGGCTGGCGACGGGGCAAACCGTCGGCGGACTCACGCTTTACGGGGACGAGAATCTCGTTTCTAGAGAAGAAGCGCTCCGGTTGTACACCGCCGGGAGTGCCTGGTTCAGCGGAGAGGAAACCGTGAAGGGGACTCTGTCGCCGGGCCAGTACGCCGACTTTGCCGTTCTGAGTAAGGACTACTTCAGCGTTTCCGATTCTGAGATTCGCACTATCCAGAGCGAACTAACGGTGATGGACGGTCAGATTGTTCACGGGTCCGGAGATTTCTCCGACCTGTCTCCCGCCTTGCCAAAGGTTTCTCCGAGCTGGTCGCCCGTGGCCACTTACGGCGGATGGGGAGCTCCCGGCGCTCCGCAATGGTCGCAAGCAACGGGGTCTAGCCACCCCGCAACCTGTGCTTGTCCCTCTTGCTCCTCACCATCGGCAGATCAGGTGCACAACCTTCTTCACGGCATTGGCCTCAATAAGGGTGATCGTCCGCTTGGATTCGACCTGTGGGGTTCGGGGTGCGCATGTTGGACACTCTAAGGCTCATCGGAACCGGGCTACTGGCGCTCATTTTCTTCGCCAATGCGGTTGGCATTGTGCCTCCCAATCGAGCTTACAAAGACCTCAGTCGTCTCGGACTCCCGGAGAATCTCGTCCACCTCTCGGTATGGGGCGGTCGAGCGTTGCAAATGGCCTGTGTGCCTCTTCTGTTCTTGCCAAGCACGAAGATTTGGGCGGCGTTGGCCCTAACGGGTTTCCTTGTAGGCGCAACCTATGCCGCGCATCCGTTCTGGAGCGAGAAGGATCCCGAACGCCGAGAGACGCACGTCATTAACTTCTTCAAGAACACCGCCATGATAGGCGGGCTGCTGGTGGTGGGATCGCTATGAACGAATCAGTCGATGCATCTGGGCAAAGGGTCGCACCTGAACAAAAGGACGCCCTCGGACCCGTAACCGTCTCCCGCGAGTTTCGGGTGAAGAAAGGTCACGAAGCCGAGTTCGAAAGTTCGATGAAAGCGCTGATGGATAAGGCGCTCACCTATCCCGGACACCTGGGGGTCACCATCATTCGTCCAACCGGAGGCTCCGATCTCTATCGATTTGTCTATCGGTTCGACACCGGTGAGCACATGGTGGCCTGGCACTCCAGTGAAGAGCGTGCTGAATTGATGAACGCGGTCTCGCCCCACATCTCCGAGGACCGATTCGAAACGACCGACGTTTTAGCCCTTTGGGTGGACCCTAGCCTTCCACCGACCGCCCCGGCACCTCCAAAGTGGAAGCTCGTGAGCGTGACGTGGTTCGGAATCTTCCCGACCGTTGTTGTGGTGAGCTACCTTCTGAAAGCCGTCAACTTTGAGGCTCCCATTCCCGTTCGCGGGTTCGTTCTCTCCGGTCTGGTGGTGCCTATCGCGGGGTACTTCGTGATTCCGCCGCTTCAGAAGCTTTTGCACGGCTGGCTTCACGCCAACAAATAGACTCTCGCCTGCGGGTGTGATGCAGATCACACCCCAGCGGTGATCGCGCCAAAGACCGCAAAGCGCTTCCTGTTCGACAATCAACTCAATCCAATCGGAACACCCTTCCGACAAAGACTGAGAAGAAACATGAACCGGATCGCCCTTTCCATAGCCGCTCTTGCCGCCTTCACTGCGATTGCCTCCGCCGACAATGCTGCCGGCCGAGCCCCAGAAGGTCCCACCACCAACATTCGGTTGATGGACTGGAAGTATCAGGAGAACGAGCTCAAGGCAGATACCTCCTATCGCGGCAAGCCGGTTAGCTGGGAGCTGTTTGTCGGAACCGTCCGGGCCAACAACGGCAAGCCGTTTGTAGAGACCAGCATTCGATTCAACGATAACGCGGGCGGAACCTACTTCTGCAACGCCCAGCTCGACCCGAAGGCGTTCAAGACCGCGATGGATTTGAAGCCAGGTGACCGCTTGCGAGTCTCGGGCATCTTTTCGAAGAGAGAGGTCTTTAGCAAAGACGAAGTCCAAATTGGTGGCTACATTGGCGGAAGCTACAACGGAAGCGGCGGCGGTGGCTCCATCAACGGCGGCACCGTCACCCGCACCTGGACGATCTACACACTCAAGGGTTGCACGGTGAAGGTGCTCCAAACGGAAGCCCAGCGACTCCAAGAGGTCCAAAAGGAGAATCTCAAGAAGGAACAGCGTGAGGCTCTCTGGGCCGACGCTCTCAAAACGTTAGATAAGAAGAAGGCTGAGCAAGCCTTGGCTCAAGGAATTCCTGCCTCTTACGTGGATGGAGTGATTCAAGAGATTGGTCGCCGAGATCCCGGGCTCGCCAATTACGATGCCCTCGTGGACTTCTACGATTGGGCGATTCGTCAGCCGGGCGTGAACTGGGGTCAAGCACTCGGATCGGTGTATCAGACGCCCCGTCCGAAGTTGTTCCGAGTTCTGTTGAAGAACGGAGTCCTCAACTACAAGTTCAAGTATCCGAACGGCGATAACGTGCTTCACTTCATGTTGAAGGACTACACCCTGTATTCCAACATGGATCGACCCAGCAGCGAACTGCGAATTTCGTTCACCGATAGTTGGGCAGAGATGATCGAGATTCTCTGTGCCGATCCCAAGGCGAAGGGCCTTGCCGATGAAAAGGACGCTTTCGGGAAGACGCCCAAGGATTACATGAAGGGTCGATTCATAGGCGAGTACGAATCGAGCAGCAACAACGGAAAGGTCTCGATCTTCCAGCGCATTCGAAATGCAGTGATGGCGAACTGAAGCAACAAAAGAGCGAGCCCTCCGATCCGGAGGGCTCGCCTAACTGTTCGCCTTCTTAGGCAGCCAACTTCAGGTGATTCTTCGATGAGGCGATCTTGAAGTGCCCGATCTGCTTGCGGAGTTCTGCCGAAAGTTGTTCCAGCTCTACCGACGAAGCGTTGACCTCTTCGGTGATCGCACTCAGTTCCTCGGCGCCCGCAGCGGTGTTTTCCACCATCCGAGCGACGGATCCGAATCGATCTCCCAGCACTTCAATCTCACCGTGGATGGTTTCGGTCGCCGAGCTGTTTTCTTGGTAAACGGTCCCCAACGTTGTCATCGACCGACCCGTTGCACTGATGGTCGCCTTTGCTCGACCCAATTCAGATACGACTTGATCGACGGCTTCGGCAATCGCCTCAAACCGTTCGCCCGTTTCCTCGGTGAGCTTCTGACCCTTGGAGATGTACTCGTTGGTTTCCGAAATGGCTTCTACCGCCTGGGTAACGGTGGATCGCACTGCACCGATCAGGTCGGCGATTTCCTTCGCCGCGTTACTAGACTGCTCCGCTAGCTTTCGGACCTCATCGGCAACAACCGCAAAACCTCGACCGTGCTCCCCAGCCCGTGCCGCTTCGATCGCTGCGTTGAGCGCGAGCAAGTTGGTTTGGCTGGCGATGCTATCGATGGTTTGCACGATCTCGCCGATTTGGCGTCCCTTTGCGTCGAGTTCGAGAACCTTGTCAGAAGACTCGGCGGCCTTCTCCGAGATCAAGCGCATTCCCTTCAGGGTCTCGCCTGCAGACTTGGAACCGGCTTGAACGTGTCCGGCAACCACTTCGCCTTCTTCACCAAGTTTCTTGAGGTTGGAACTGATCTCCTCGAACGAGTTTTCGACGCTCTTGATGGCATCTCCTTGTCGTTCTGAGCCCATGGCGATGACCTCAATTCCTTGCCGGATGCTGCCCGTTGCACTTTGGATGTCGAGCGTGGCTCGCGAAAGTTGCTCAGCATCGGTCGCAATCTGGGTGGCGCTGATCGCGGCTTGTCGGGTGGCTTGCTGAACGGTGTCGCTTGATTCGCTCACCACGTGGGTGCTTTCGGAAACGCGACCCAAGACGCCTTCAAGGGAATCGAGCGCCTCGTTGAGGTCTCGTGAACCTGCGTGAGAAGATTGAAGCATCTCGTTGAATTCCTGAACGACGCTCAGGAACTCATCCTTGGAATTCCACTGGATGGTTTCCGACTCGCTTTGGATGCGCTGAGTGAGGTCGCCCTTGGAAAGGGTTCGCAACACCGCCGCCATCGGCTCCAAACCTTTGTCGCGGACGGTTCCTGCACCGCTGACCAGTACGGACAGACCGCTCATGACTCTTCGGTTCACCAGGAACGATCCGGAAAGGCCGACCAGGGCGGCAACGATCATTCCAACGACGAGAAGCAAACTAGAGCGGTTGAAAACCGCGTTCGCCTCAGCCGTCGCTTCCTTATTCGCCGACTCAATCTGATCGGAGAGCTTTTCGTTGGCTTCTTCTAGCTCCTCGAAAGCTCTGTTGAACTCCACCATCTCCTTCTTCGCCTTTGCGGGGTTGGTAAAGGCAAGTTCGACAACCGACTCAGCAGAAGCGATATAGGATTCAAGGGCAGGTTCTGCCTCGCTCAAAAGTGTTTTGATGTTCGCAGATAGGGGAAGGTCTGCGTTCTCCTTCATCATTTTTCGGAACCACTCGGCGTGGTCCTTGAGATCGGTTTGAACCGAATCAGCGGGCTTTTTCTCAGACGCCAGTAGAAAAGCGTTGAGAACGTCGCCCCGCAAAGCGTCGTGCATCATGTCGCCCTCGAGGTGATTGCGAAGGGCTTCGGAATTCACTCGCGACAGCTCATGGGCAGTTGAAAGTGCTTTGGAAGACCATATTCCAATGCCCCCAACAATCCCCGTTGCCGCAACTGTGAAGATGGCTGAACCAAATAGAAGTTGTTTGATAGTCATAACCTTTCCGCCAAGAAAGTGCTCTCTTTGAGAGATATCGGCGAATGGAGCCCGTATTTCCACTATTTATCATTGGGTTCATATCAGTAGGTTCAATCGTGGTCTGATATTTGCCGTAAAAAGAATCAAACCATGATCCCTTCCCTTGCTCTTGTTGCCGTCGTCGCTCAGCCCATCGCCCTTCAAACCGTTGAGGTCGTAAAGGCGGACCGCACGGTTGCTCACACCTTCCGCCTCGGTCAAACGGTTCGAGATCGAGTTACGGTGAAGGTCGGTGGCGAAGAAGTAGTTTTGGTGCTTGCACCGGCTCACACCGCGTGCGGCAAGGTTGCCGAGTTCAAGACCGGCGACAAACTGAACGTTTCTGGTCTTGGTTCAGGCAAGGTCGTTCACCTTCGCCGCGATCAAGTGAAGGTTTCCCGCTAAGTTTTCCTCTCGACTGCATCCCATTAATCCGGCTCGGTTCAAACTGACTCCCTCCCCGAAGATCCCCCAGATTTCCCCAAATCTGAGGGGATTTTTCTTTGCCAAAGCCTTGGCTTCTTCGTCGAAACAGTCAATAATTTATGTAGACAAATTTCTACATGATCGCTTACTTTGAATGCGACGGCTTGTACGCCGCCGCTTATAGGCACCGACTAGATTCCGCCGAAGACGGCTTAGTGGTTCTGCACAACAAAACCGTTCTAGACGCCGATCCCGCTGCTCGGTCGCGAAAGGTAACGGTTGGGCGTTCCAAGTCCGACGCAAGAGCGTTGCTGCCCAACGGTCGATACGTTGACTATCGGGCTGAAGAAATGGAACCCGCCATGGAAGCGTGGCTGGATGTTCTTGCCCGATACACCTCGGTGATCGAACCCATCGAGCCGCATCGCGCGTTCGCCGACTTCAGCGCGCATGCTCGCTGTTTCGACCTGATCGACGAAGCCCTTCAGCTCATTGAAAGCACCGCTTTGAGGCAGGTGTGTCACCAAGATGTTCCGGTTACGGTTAGGGTGGGAGTCGCGCCGGCTAGGTGGGTGGCCGAGGTCTCTTGTGGCGCCCCGCTGGGAATCGCCGCTTCTGATCCGGCGGGCTTTGTCCACGATTTGCCGATCGATAAGATGCTGCCGCTCTTACAAGAAACCAGGGCAAGATTGGCGTTTTTGGGTTATCGACGCGTGGGTGATCTCGCCCAGGTGCCCTTCCCTTCCTTGCGTCGTCAGTTCGGCGAAGAGGCGCACCTGATTCGATCCTGCGTGCAGGGCTTAGGCGATGGCGATGTGCTTCCCTTACACCCCAAAGGCGCGATTCAACGGCAGTTCCGGTTCGAATCTCCGGTGGAGGAAGAAGCACCCCTAGAAGCGGCGATTCAGCACCTTTCGGTGGAACTCGCCAAAGAACTCTCTCGATTGGAGCAAAGCGCTCGCCGACTGCGGTGGTCGGTAGAAACAGAAGACGGCGTGATTCTGCCCCGCGAACGCACTTTTCAAAGACCGTTCTACGCGTCGAAGTGGATTGAGAAAGCCATAGGGCTAGTGGCAAGGCCGTACCCAACCATCCCGATCGTCGCTGTGAGCGTTCGGTTGCTAGACCTGGGTCCGGTGGAGTTGGGTCAACGATCGTTACAAGGCGAAGTGAGCGTGGCTCAGCGTAAAAACAACCTGAACCACGCTATTCACGCGGTTCGAGAGGTGTTCGGGGATCGGGCGGTGATTTCCGCCGCCCAAAAGCCCGAACCGCGTCGTCGCAAGGTGCTACGCGTTTGGAAAGAGTCGACCGGATGGCAGGGCTGAGCTACCTACTTAGATAGCCCTGCCCTACTTAGAAAGACCCGCTTTGTCGGATTCCTTCGCGGCCGCCTTTGCCTCTCGATCCTGTTCGATCTCTTCCACCGACCGGGTGTGCAATCTCGCCGCACCCTTGTAACCCTCTTGAACCGGCACGAGCGGCCCAGTCGCGAGTCGCTCCTTAGCCTTGGGAATCTCGCCCGCGAACTGCGGTAGCCACGGTTCGAGCGCCACCAGCATCTCGTCTGCCATCTGCCAAATCTCCTTCGGGTTGCAGACCGCCGCCGTGAGCGGGTCGAGCATCATCGCCTGCTTCAACGCCTGAACGTCGCCCGTCAATGCCGCGAGCACTCCCAGTCGCTGCACATGAACCGAAGCCGAGCAAACCGCCGCCGCCCCAAGAGGCAAATCACCGACCACGGGCATCGAGATTCCGTTCCTATCCACAAAGCCCGGTGCTTCGATGATGCAGTCGTCTGGCAGGTTGGTAATGACCCCTGCGTTCACCGTGTTGAAGTGCCCGCGATAGATGCGCCCCGTCTCGAGCGATTCCAAGATGTACGAGCCGTGTTCATTGCCCCGATCCTCGGGATTGAACGTAAACGGCTTGTCCTTCATCCAGTTCGGGAAGTCGTGCTCGAACCAGTTTCGACCCTCGGTGCAAACGCGCAGATAGCCACCCGTTTCTCCGTTGATCCAGCTACTCAGATCGATCCACTCGGCGATTTCGCCCGGACGCTTGCGGTACCACGGCACGTACTCGGAAAGGTGTCCGTTGGATTCGGTGGAGTAGAACCCGAACCGGCGAAGCATGTCGATTCGCACCTTTTCCGTCTTGCTGTAGGTGGGATGCTTCTCGAACCCTTCCAGCAGTCGGCCTGTCCAGTCTTCGCCTCGCCAGCGCACTTGAACGTACCAAGTTTGGTGGTTGATGCCCGCGCAGATAATGTCGACATCGTCCCGAGTGAGCTTGGCATCGGGTTCCAGGACGCCATCTTCTTTGGCAAGCAGTTCGATGACGCTGCAAATCTGGTTGTGACCACCTATGACTCCGTGGCACAAACCAATGGTGTGGACATCGGTAAAGGCGTTGCACGCCCACGTGAGCATCGCCATGGGGTTGGAGTAGTTGAGGAACAGCGCCCCGTCTTCGGCTAATTCATCAATGTCCTTGCAGAAGTCGAGTAGCACGGGAATTCCGCGCTGGGCGTACATGATTCCACCCGGGCCGAGGGTGTCGCCCACGCACTGATCCACGCCGTACTTGAGCGGGATGTCCACATCGTGCTGGAACGCCTCGAGCCCACCGACTCGCACGAAGGAGAACACGTAACGAGCCCCTTCGATAGCCTTTCTGCGATCGAGATGCGAGGAGATCTTGGTCGGAAGTCCGGCAGACTCAATATCGCGTCGCACCAACTGCTCCACCATCGATAAGTTGTGTTCGTTGATGTCGTGGAATGCAATTTCAATGTTGCGTAGCTCGGGCACGCAAAGGATGTCTCTCACCATGCCTCGGGTGAAGCCGACGCTACCCGCACCCAAAATCGCGATCTTGAAGTCCATGGAGTTATCTTAACCCGAACGCACCGGTCAGTGACACGCTTCACTCATTTTCAGGACAGTGCAGACATGCAACCGTTTCGAGGCGAGATCGTTACAATACGATTGGAATGGGCCCCATCCTCATCGTCCTGATCCTCATCCCGCTGTTCATTGGCGCGTGGCTGATCTCGGTCAGCAACAACATCGTGCGTTTGAACCGCCTGTGCGACAACGCCTGGGCGGGGATCGACGTTGCGTTGAAGCGTCGGTACGACCTCATTCCGAACCTCGTTGAGACGGTGAAGGCGTTCGCCAAGCACGAGCAAGAGACCTTCGAAAAGGTGATTCAACTGCGCAACCAAGCGTCCGTTTCGCGCGATGTCCACGCCCGAATTGAAACCGAGACCATGCTCGCCGCGGCAATGAGCGGATTGGTCGCCAGGGCAGAGGCTTATCCGGACCTTCGAAGCAGCGTCAACTTCTTGGAACTGCAGAAGGAACTGGCGATGACGGAAGATCGCATCGCCGCCGCTCGTCGTTTCTACAACGCAAACGTTCGCGACTTCAATATCGCAATCGAGACGTTTCCGGGGTCGATGCTGAAGGGCGACAAATCGCCCCGAGAGAGTTGGGAGATTGACGACCCGACTGAGCGTCAGGTCGTCAAAGTCAGTCTTTAGCCGAGCATTTCGTCGAGCAGCTTTTGAACCATGCCCGGGTTGGCTCGACCCTGGCTTTGCTTCATGACCTGACCCACCAAGAAGCCCTTGACGCCCGCCTGGCCCGATTGCAACTTGGCGACCACGTCTGGGTTGGCAGAAAGCACGTTAGCGACGATTTCCTTGATCGCTCCCTCGTCTGAGATCTGGGTCGCGCCCGACTCCTTCACGAGGTCGGCGGGCATCTTGCCCGACTTGTACGCATCCTTAAAGAGCGTCTTCGCCATCTTGCCGCTGATGGTGCCCTCGGTGACGAGCTTGGTGAGTTCCACCAGGTGTGCCGGGGTGATCTTGGAAGTGCGCGGGGTGAGTCCGTCCTCGTTCAAAAGACCCGAGAAGTCGCTGCTCATCCAGTTGTAAACGGCCTTGGGGTCGCCGCCCGTCGTGACCGCTTCCTCGAAGTAGTAAGCCCACTCCTTGTCTGCAATCAGCCAGTTGGCGTCGTAGTCGCTGAGGCCGTAGTTGTCGCGATAGCGGCGATACTTGGCGAGCGGAAGCTCGGGCAAAGAAGCTCTCAGAGACTCGATGTACTCCTCGGTGAACTCCATCGGAACCAGGTCTGGACACGGGAAGTAACGATAGTCGTTCTCCGTTTCCTTGGTCCGCATCGCGTAAGAAGATTCCTTTTGCTCGTTCCAGCCGCGAGTCTCTTGCAGAACCTTTCCGCCACCTTCCAGCACCGCGATCTGTCGCCGAGTTTCGAACCCAATACCAAGCTGGACCGATCGGATGGAGTTGAGGTTCTTCAGCTCCGATTTCGTGCCTAGTTGAGTGTCGGTGTCTTTACGCACCGAGATGTTCGGCTCGCAGCGCATGGAGCCCTCTTCCATCTTGCCGTCGCAAACCTCTAGGTAGATGAGGATCTGGCGAAGTTGCGTCAAGTACTCCTTGGCGTCTTCCGGCGATTCGATATCGGGCGGGAAGCCGGTAACGATCTCCATGAGCGGAGTTCCTGCCCGGTTGTAGTCGATCCCGGATCCACCGCTGGGAAGGTGCATCAACTTGCCTGTGTCCTCTTCCAAGTGCACTCGTCGAATGCTGATGCGCTTGGTACCGCCGTCGGCGGTAGGAATCTCGAGATAGCCATGGAAGCCGAGCGGGTTCTCTTCTCCGTACTGGCTTACTTGGTAGCCCTTGGGAAGGTCGGGATAGAAGTAGTTCTTCCGGTGGAAGAAGCTGCGCATGGCGATCTTGCAATTCAAAGCGAGGGAGGTCTTCAGCACCATCTCGATCGCGGCTCGGTTGGGCACGGGGAGGGTGCCGGGCAATCCAAGGCAGATCGGGCAAACGCGCGTATTGGGCTCTCCGCCAAAGCCAACTTGGCAGCGGCAGAACATTTTCGAGCGCGTCATCAATTCGGCGTGGACTTCCATGCCGACGCTGGTGATGTAATTGGCCATGCGAGCTTTCAGTTTACCGATACACCACGGTTGAACCCAAACGATCGACTCATCCCCGCACATAGACGTGGTGCTCATTCGCTATTCGCGAATCGCGAATAGCGAATGAGCACCAGAACCGGGTTCGAGAACCTTCAGCACGGATAAACTCTCTCGCATCGTGCTGCTTGAGACTTACTTGAACGACGGATGGGAATTTGCGGAGAAATCCTGGACAACTCCTGGGGCCAAGTTCGGCTACTGGGTGATGGAGTGGATGAAGGCCGATGTTCCGGGCCACGTCCACTTGGATCTCGTCCACAACGGCGTCATTGCAGACCCGTACGAGCGTCTCAACGAACTTGGTTGCCACTGGATCGATGAGAAAAGCTGGTGCTACCGAACCTCGTTTACCTGGAGCGCCAGCGAAGACCTTCCCCGCCGAGTCCTGCGATTCGAAGGCCTCGACACCGTCTGTAAGATCTTCCTAAACGACGAACTCGTCGGCGAGCACGACAACATGTTTGTTCCGCTGGAGCTAGACGTCACCGACAAACTGGTGGAAGGCGATAACCGTCTGCTCATCGAATTCGCATCGGCACTGAACGTCGGCATTGAGCGACGAAACGCATACTTTGCCAAAGAAGGCATTCAGGACGACGTCTCGCGATTCGACCCAAGAGCGTTCGTGCGAAAGTCCCAATATATGTACGGCTGGGATTGGGGCCCCTCGCTCATCTCTTGCGGCATCTGGAAGCCCGCCAAGCTCCTCGAATTCGCGGCTCGAATCACCGACGTTCGCACCCGACAAGAGTGGCACGAGGACGGATCGGTCACCCTGCACGTGGATGTTGAGCACGAGTCGGCATCAGATCAAAAGCTTCACGCCAACGTCACCTTCTTGCACGGCGACGAACCTTCCTTCCAAGGATTCAACGGCTCGTTCCATATCCAAAATCCCGACCTTTGGTGGCCGGTTGGCATGGCCGAAGAGGTGGGCAAGGTGTTCCCGCTGCTCGTCACTCTAAGCGATGAGGATGCTTACGTTTACGATTCCAAGTCGATCGAACTGGGCCTCTGCAAGATCGAACTGAAGCGCGAGAAAGACTCCTTCGGCGAGTCGTTCGAGTTCTTTGTCAACGGTGTGCCGTGCTACGCTCGCGGCTTCAACTGGATCCCGGACTCCTCCTTCCCCGCTTCCATCGAGCGTGAGCAGTTAGAAGGGCGTTTGAATCAGGCAGTCGACCTGGGGTCGAACATGATCCGCATTTGGGGCGGTGGTTTGTACGAGTCCAACGACTTCTACAGCCTCTGCTCTCGGCTTGGTTTAATGGTTTGGCAAGACTTTATGTTCGCTTGCTCTTACTATCCAGACGGTCCTGAAGCTCAAGAGGTGATGAAACTCGAAGCGGCGGCGAACATCAAGCGACTCCGCAACTATCCCTGTCTTGCCCTTTGGTGCGGAAACAACGAGAACAACACCATGTGGGATCAAAAGTGGGGCGGTGCCGAATTCTCACCCGCACGCTACTACGGCGAGAATCTGTATCTCAAGACCATCCCCGAAGTTCTTGCTGAGCTCGACCCGGATACTCACTACATCGATTCTTCCCCGACAGGTGTGTTCGACAAGGGCGCCAACGACGGTCGAGTTGGAGACCAGCACTATTGGGATGTGTGGCACGGTCGCGGCGACTGGAAGCACTACCAAGATTCGGAAGCGCGGTTCTCTAGCGAGTACGGCTTCGTGGCATCGTGTTCGCTTCCGGTCTGGGAGTCGGTGCTTACAGATTTCGATTGGCACCACCGATCGCTGGCGGTGCGTTGGCACGACAAGACTCTGAAGGGCTACGAAACCTACCTTGGTTACGTGAGACTCCACTATCCCGAGTTTGAGAGCCTGGAAGACTTGGTGTACTACAGCCAACTCAACCAACGAGACGCGCTTCGGTTTGGTGTCGAGCACTTCCGACGCACTTCGTTCTGCCGAGGCTCCTTGATCTGGCAGCTCAACGACTGCTGGCCGGTTCAGAGCTGGGCAGTGATCGACTCCTGGGGTCGATACAAAGCAGCGGCGTACGAGATGCGACGACTCTACGCCAACTCACTGGTGTCACTCGCTCGCAAGAACGAGAAGGTCTCGGTTTGGGTTGTCAACGATGAGCCGAACACTGGGGAGAGGTCTTTTGGGGTCACCGTAGAAGCTCACTCGCTGACAACGGGCGAGTCGCTCAAAACGTGGGAGTTCGAAGGAAACGTCAAGTTCAACGAGCGAGCCGTGGTTGGTGAGATCGATCTTTCCGGCCTCTCGACGCCAGACACCATCTTGCGTGCCTGGGGAACCGCCGCCAACGAAACGTGGACGTTGCTCGCAGAACCGAAGGACTCTCGCTTTGCCGAGGCGCTCCCGATTCTTGGCACCAATCGGTCCATGCTTCGAGCGCACGAAACGGGCTATTTCGATATTCGAGTCGACGCGCCCGTCGTAGACCTGATGCTCACCGTCGATGGTGACCCAGAGCCCTTCGAAGATAACTTCCTAACGTTCGTGGAGCCGGGTGTGTACACCGTCAAGGTCAAGCGACCGATCACGAGTTTCGAAGCGCGGTCCCTCAGCGGCGAGCACGCAACCCGCGTCTCGCGCTCTCCTCTGGCTGCCAAATTGTAAATAAAGGCAAAAAGTACGCAATTCGACCCAAGTGGATGCAACTTCCGCTTGGGTCGTTCTTCTGAAGCAAGAGGGTTAATGAAGCGCATCCTGGGTCGATCCATCGTGTCCGTCGGTCTGATTTCATCGGTATCGGTGGGCTCGGCGCAATCGGTTGATCGCCCCAAGGATATGATCCTCTTTCCCACGGGCAAGAATTTGCCCGCGATCGTTCTGCTAGCCGGGTCTTACGGCTTGGTTCAGAGCCGAGAGCCATTCAGCCGAGACGCGAAAGGGATGGCTATGGACTATTCGGGCGCGCCCGCCAAGAGTCCGTTCGTGCCGCTCAAACGGACCGCGGATGGTGAAACCGTCACCGTTCGGTCCACTTACGACACGCCGATGGGCTTCCGAATCGAATCAAAGGGACCCTTCCTCGCCCTAGCTTCGCGGAACGATGCGCCTATTCTCAGCTTTCAACAGCCCGTGATCGATGGCGACCTGCTGCCGATTCCGAACGCTTGGATCGATTCGATTTACGACATCGAGCGAGACTGCCTGATCCGGTTTGCGGGCGAGCTCATCGGATTCGAGCGCGACAGTCGAGGGCTGCGGGTATTTGCTCGCAACCAGGTGGCGGTCACAAGGTTTCAAAACTGGCGCCGCGATCACCAGGGCCTCTTCGCCTACGATGCCAAAAAGATTCCACAAAGTACCGCCCTAAGAGCTGCCACGGGCGGCTGGACCTCGGCCGGGATCGATTCGAAGGAGATCACCGAAGAAGACCTTCTCAACGCGGCGGGCTTTCTCAAGGATCGCCTTTCGGGATACGGATTCGAGCGTATTCGCTTAGAGGGTGGACACCTCAAGTACGAGGCACCGGGATCGGTCGCTCTTGAATCTGGAGAAGTCTGGCCGAGTCGACTCATTGAGACGAACGATCGCTTTCCGAGTGGGCTCGCCGGCTTAGCCAGACAGTTGCGAGACCTCGGTGCCGTCCCAGAAATTTCCGGTGAGCCGTTCGCCCCTTTGAAGCTGCTCCCCATCGAGCAACTCATCGAAGAGAAACCCGGCGAGCCTCTAACGGTTTCCGAGTTCGGGACGCTCCCCGACCCCAAGTCGAAAGTTGCGTTCGCTACCGCCTTTCTAACGCCCAGGGAATCACTCGCCAAGGCGGGATGGGAGTTTGCGGGTTGGAACTCGCTTACCCCGTGGCTGTACGGCGCGTACAGATTGGCCCCTCCCGACTTCTGGAAACGCCGAAAATCGGAACCGGACGCGGCCGTTCGGGAAGCAATCAGTGCCCTCTCCAAGGACGAAACCGTCTTAGGAGGCATCTTGCCGGAAATGGTCGGAGCGGTCAAAACCATGCGGGTCGAACCAGGAACCATAAAAGATGAGGTTTCTCAGCAAGCAGCCGTGGGCAACGCCGCACGATTTCACTCGTTTCAGGGTCACCTATGGCAAACCGAGTTCGCCCCGATCGACCTCAATCTGCCGACTCCCTTGTTCCGATCCACGGTCGCATTCGCTTCCCTGCTCGGTCACAGAGTCATGCTCACGGGCAAAATCGATGCGACCAACAACTTTGCAGGGGTCGCCCCAGAGAAAGTAGATTTTCTCAAAAAGTGTCTCCCCATTTCCGCCGATCAGCACGGAGGAAACGTTGGCGAGCTGCCGTTCTCGGGTTATCTCCTTCATCCGTTCGAGGTGCAAAACGACAAATCGGCGAACGGTCGCCCGAGCACCGATCATGGAGCCCAACTCACACGGATCGCACAGAAAGCGACTGGAGCGGTTGATCTCCTTCCCGCTACTCTTGGCCTTCTGCTCAACAAGACTTACCTTGTGTACGACGCCGTCAAAGGTGAGTTTCTCGGTCCGGTGAATTCGCAAACCGCGATTACGCTGCCAGAGGTGGCGGAAGGAGACGTTCAGTCGGTTTGCTTCGTCCCCGCTCAGAACAGACCTCTCGTCATCGGCTCGAATCGCCACCTGCTTCAAAGAGGACAAGCGATCCGCGCCGAGAAGTGGGAGGTGGGCGCGCTGGAGTTCGAGGCGCTCACCGCACCGGATAGGTCGGTATCGATTTTGATCGCGGTCCCGGAAACGGTCACGCCGGAAGCTCAGCCGGGGCTGAGCTTCGATGAAAAGACCCGGCTTGCGACCCTCGTCATCGCGCCCATGAAGTCATCTTCGCCTCAGTTCGCGAGCGTCAAGATCGTCTTCCGAGCGAGTCATTAATGCAAGTCTCTAATTTTTTAATCGCGCCTTTGCGAGGTTAATTTAACGATCAACCAAATTCGCCCCCGAATCAAGATTTTCGGGTTATGATGTACATGTACATCAACCCCAATGATGAGATTGATGTTCAAAGGAAGCTTGGAAATATGGCCGTAACCCTTCGCGACGTGGCGAGAGCGGTTGGAGTTTCTCCGATCGCCGTTAGTAAAGTGCTCCATGACAAGGGTGGCAATGTTCGTGTGAGCATTGCCAAGGCCGAGATCATCCGCCGAGTCGCGGCGGAGATGAACTACACCCCTAACAATCTGGCGCGAAGCCTGCGCGGCGGAAAGACCAAAACCATCGGATTGATGTTCGACCAGTTCGGTCCGGTTGGAAAGGGTTCCCGGTACATGGGTCTGCTACTAGACGGAATCACAAAGGCCGCCTTTGAGCACGGCTATTCCCTCACCATCTGCCCACACTTGTCTCACTCAGCGGCGGGTTACATTGGCGATGGCCGATTCGACGGGGTTGTCTACGCGAAGAGCAACGTCGACGAAGATGCGGTTCAAGCCGCCCAACGTTCGAAGGTCAAGATTGTCCACATCCACGTTCCGCCAAGCCTTGCCAATTTGAAGGGTGGAGATTACGTCTGCTGCGATAACGTGCAGGCGATGACGCTTGCCTTGCAGCACTTGAAAGATCTTGGACACACCCGCGTAGCGCTGATCAACGAGCGCGAAAACCTGAACACCCTGGAAACCGCGTATCGCGCCGAACAGTTCTCGGTGATTGCAAACGACTTAGGATTTGATCCCGCACATACGAAGGTTGACAGCGTTAGCCTGGATGGGTCGGAGGCAGAAGCCTGGCTCAAGAAGAATCGCCTCGTAACCGCCGTGATTCTTCGGACCGAGTCTTTGGCGACCCAGATTTACGCCGCAGCGGATCGGTTGGGAATCTGCATTCCCGGAGACCTTTCTGTCATCGGTTTTGACAGCACCGAATACTGCAATTCGCTCACGCCGAAACTCACCGCGATCGCCCAACCCATCGAAGAGATGGCGGAAGAGGCCGTTCAAATGTTGATCGAAGTGATCGAAGAGAAGGCGGAATCGGGGCGAATGCGGATTCACCCCGTGCAAATGGACCTTCGAGAGAGCACGGCTCCTCCTCGCAAAGGCTAGAGCCTAACGCTTCGAGCCCCTTAGGCTCGAACGGCGGTCAGGTGAGCGACAAACTGTTGCGCGGCGCGCAGCCCTGCGTCCAGCGTAGAGCCGCTATCCTCACAAGACTCGCACCAGCGGATGTAAGCCACCAGCCCGTTGCCATCGACCGAATCGAATAACTCGACCAAGTGATCGATACCCTCCCGGTAAAAGGGATCGTCCGCTCGCGCAAGAAGGCTTTCGGCAATGCTTTCGCCGCCATCGCAAGACATTCGCAGGCAGTAGAGCATGTCGTATGCGTCCTTAGCCTGCCTCTGCGGATCGTGGTTTTCAAACACGGTCGCCTTCAGAACGAAAAAGGTTGCTAGGTCGCAAACCTGTACCGAATGACGATCATCCACGCGGCACAGAACGGGGTGATCGAAAACCTTCTCGAGGCCCGAATGGCGCACCGCGTAGATTTCCTCTTTGGGAATTCGGCGAAGACCGCCGACCCCGTCCCGATCGGGCGAGAGAAACTCCACAATCACGGTCGCCATGTGAACACCGTCCTGAAGACAGCGAAAGTATCGGTGGGGCTGTAGCGGATCCGGCTCAAAGCCTTTCGCGGCGAATTTGGAGTGGAGCGGCACCATCGGCTCAATGACTCCGAAGTCTTCGGAAACGAGCACATTGATATCTCCCGTTCCAACAAAGCGTTCATCCGCGGTTGGAAAGTGAAGTTGCGGAGCAAGTCCCCCGACGATGACGGCCTCAGAAGAGGACCCGACTAGTTTGGCGATATCGGAGAGGGCGACCTGCGTCGCCTTGCGCAGCGCGTCGGAAAAATCACCGCGACTCACTGCGAACCTCCGTTGGTTCGAAGATAACTGTTCATATTTGCCCCACTGACGTCGTTGTCCGCACCCTTGCGGGTACGGGGCTTATTCCACAGTATCAGCCGGTTTTTGCGAAAACCGAGTCCTGAATATTCAGGGCACCGTTAATCGTTAAGCGGTTTCGGGGAAAGGCCAAGCTTTCTTTCGGTCTGATAGTTGCCCGCCAGACCCATCAAAGCCTTGATCCGCTCCCCCGTATCCGGGTGAGTGCTGAAGAGATCGGATCCACCGCCCCCAAGTTTGAGCGGATTGATGATATACATGTGCTGGGTTGCCCGATTGGCGCTCTCTAAGTGATCTTGATCATGGGCGATCTTCTCAAGCGCCCTTGCCAAACCTTCGGGGTACCGGGTCATTGCCGCCGCGGTTGAATCGGCGAGGAATTCCCGTTTTCGACTCACTGCCATCTGAAGGAGCACGGCTGCAAGGGGAGCCAAGATCGAGAGGATCAGGCCGACAACCAGGAAGATGATGCCGAGATTGTTCTCGTCCCGATCACCGGATCGACGCCGTGCGCCCCGCCAAGACATCTCTCGAAAGAGGTCGGCAATCAAAGCGATCATCCCCGCAAGGATGGAAACGGTGGTCATGTACCGAATGTCGTAGTTGCGGATGTGGGCGATCTCGTGGGCCATGACTCCCTGCAATTCGTCGCGATCGAGTTTGTCCAGCAAGCCCGTGGTGATCGCAACGATGCCCGACTTGGGATCGCCACCTGTTGCGAAAGCATTGGGCGCGCTGTCGTCAATGACGTAAATCTTAGGCACGGGCACTCCGCCCGCAATCGCCATCTCTTCAACGACGTTTTTCAGCCGTCGGTGCTCCATATCCGTTGCCTCTCGAGCGTGGGTGATGGAAAGAACGATTTTCGAACCCATGTACCGAGCGATCACACCCGCCAGCAGACCCAAACCAAGTCCTCCGGCTGTCCCGAAGTACCACTGCTTCGGCGCGAAGTAACCGACCACGCAAGTGGTGAGAGCTGCCAGAAGCAGCACCATGAGACTCACAAAAACTGCGCTCCCGCGCTTGTTCTTCTGAATCTGCTCCTTCAGAGTGAGTCTTCTTGCCATGATCTTTGGATTCTTCTAAAGACGCGTTGTCCGATTCCATTACGAACAGATCGGACAACTGGATGCAGATTATCGAACCTGGGCGCCTTCGGGGGCTTCTTTATCGGGTTGAAGAAGGATCGCGCCACCTTCGGCATTGGTCGCCGCCAGAAGCATTCCCTGACTCTCGACTCCGCGCAATTTCGCAGGCTTCAAGTTGTACACCACCACCACCTGGCGACCGATAAGGTCTTCCGGCGAGTAGTTGTTGCGAATCCCGGCAACGATCTGCCGCTTCTCCTCGCCGATGTGCACCTGAAGCTTCAGGAGTTTGTCGCTGTTCTCGTGGAATTCGGCTTCAAAAACTCGACCCACGCGCATTTGAACTTTGGCGAAGTCGTCGATGGAGATCAGGTCGATCACGCCTTCCGGCTTTTCGGTCTTGGTTTCGGTGGTTTCCACAGGTTTGGTGTCCTTAGCTTTTGCCTTTTCTGGCTTGGGGGCGACGTTCGCGGGATCGGCTTTCGCGGGTGCTTCCAGTCGCGGGAAAATCGGCGTTGGGGTCTTGGTTAAGGTCCCCGCAGGCAACGACTCTGGCGTGCCAATGGAATCCCACGCGACGGCAGGTGCCAGCCCGAGTTGATCGGCAATCGCATCGGCAGCGGTCGGCATGATAGGTCGGAACATGGTTTCCGCCGAGCGGAGACACATCAGCATCGACCTTAAAACCGATCCCAATCGGGGGTCTTGATTCTTTGCCAATGCCCAAGGGGCAGCGGTGTCGATGTACTTGTTCAGGAACCGGATCAGATCGCTCGCCGCCGTGGAAGCTTTCTCCAATCGGAAGCCCGCCATGGCAGTTTCGTAAGCTGACTTTGCGTTCGCAATCGCCTGAGCGACATCCGCTTCGATCTCTCCCTCAGGAATGACTCCACTCAAGAACTTGTGGGTCATGGCCAACGATCGATTCAGCGCGTTTCCAAGATCGTTCGCCAAGTCGACGTTGAACTTGCGGTCGAACTCCACGTCGGAGTAGATCGAGTCGTTCTCATAGCCCATCGTCGAGATCAAGTAGTAGCGAACGGCATCCACCGCAACCATCGGCGCGCAGTTGGCTCGTTGGGCCAGTTCTTCGCTGAGTTCGATCGGCTTGATCACATTCCCCTTGGACTTGCTGATCTTCTCGCCATCTAGAAGCACCCATGCGTGAGCCACAACATGCTTCGGCAGAGGCAAACCGACACCCATCAGCATCGCGGGCCAAAGGGTCGCGTGGAACCGGGTGAGAATGTCCTTACCGAGCCACTGCGCCAAGGCGGGCCATTTCTCTTCCCAACCTGCATCTGGCCATCCCGTTGCGGTGACGTAGTTGATGAGAGCATCGAACCAAACGTAAATCACCTGACCTTCATCGCCAGGCACGGGGATGCCCCACCCGTTGTTTTGGCGACTCACCGCTTGGTCTCGAAGACCCTGCTTGATGAACGAAACCACCTCGTTCTTCCGAGTTTCAGGAACGATGAATCCGGGGTTGTTCTCGATGTGCTCCAGCAACCGATCTTGGAAGGCGCTGAGCTTGAAGAAGTAATTGGTTTCAGACACCCACCGAACCTCGTTTCCGTCCGGGCTCTTCCCATCGACCAGGTCCGACTCTTTGAAGTAGGTTTCGGTAGAGACGTCGTACCAACCCTCGTAAGTGGCTTGGTAGATATAGCCCTTCTCTTTCAGGATGCGGAAAAACTCTTGGCTGACAAATCGGTGTCGTTCCAGCGAAGTGCGAACAAAGCCGTCGTACCGGATGTTCATCCCCGCGAAGATGGACTCAAACCGTCCGGCGATCTCCTGGACGAACTCGTTGACCTCTCGCCCTTGAGCCTCTGCGGCTTCTTTTATCTTTTGGCCGTTCTCGTCCGTTCCGGCAACAAAGAACACATCCTCGCCTCGAGCACGGTGGTAGCGCGAGGAAACATCACCTGAAAGAGTGGTGAGAATGTTCCCGATGTGCGGGGTGCTGTTGACGTACGGGATTGCGGTGACGATCGTGGTCCGCATATTCAGTGAGTTTACTCAGCGAACCTCACCCGGCAGCCCGACGTCGCCTTTGAGGACTTTTTTGTCGAGATGCTCCAAAAACTTTTCTCTGCTTGATCACACTTTTCCGTGAATGACTCTTGGGAAACAACATATCAGTTTCCGATGATCTATTTGAGAGCACGCACACCCTTAAAGGGAGATCGGGCAATGTCGCGAGGTCTCGGGGAAAGGAAGAGTTATGGATCTGTTTAGAAACCTGCCGATTGGCAAAAAACTTGGCGTCGGCTTTGGAGTCGTCACCGCCTTTTTGGTTGTTCAAGGTGTCGTAGCGTATCGTGCCGCGTCCGAGCTATCCGCTGGGGCAAAAAAGATTTACCAAGAAGGGACAATCTCAACCGATAGCGCCGGGGATCTGCGATATCTGTCTACGGAGATGCGCCTTCAGCAGTGGAAGCTTCTGGAGCTACAAGCATCCGATAGACAGTCGACCTTTGAACGAATCGACTCTATTCGATCAGAGTTGAAGAAAGAGCAAGAGGAGTACGCCAAGAATGCGGTGGCTGAAGAGGACAAGAACAACCTTGCCAAATTCGACGAAAACCTGAAGAAGTATCTCGCGCAAAGCGATAAGTTGGAGAGCTTCCTCAAGGCCAACAACGAAGCTGCCGCCACAACTCTGATGAAGACCTCTATGAAGGCCGCCTACGACGACGGTCTCGTGAAGGTGGTTGAAGAGATCACGGAGTGGAACGTGAAGAACGCCCAGTCCCTTGTAAACAACGCGGAAGCAGTTGCCAAGCAAACGAGCAATGTTCTGATTACGCTGATGCTTGCCGCGACCGCGTTTGCCATTGGAATTGCCTTTGCCGTCAGCAAATCCATTGTGCCTGGCGTGAAAGCGACAGTTGAGAAGCTGCAGACGCTCTGCAACCTTTGCATCAACGACCTCCAGAACGCAGTCGTTAAAGTTTCCAACGGCGACCTCACTGAACGGGTGATCCCGCGGTCGACTCCGCTCAATATCGATCAGAAGGATGAGGTCGGACTCCTTGCCGCTACGTTCAATTCAACCTTAGAAAAGGTTCAGGCAACGGTTGTCGCATTCAACCAGTCCATGTACAACTTGAGCCACTTGATGTCGACGGTCGCGAACCGTTCGAACGACGTGAGCCGATCTGGTTCTGTTCTTGGCGAAGCCGCCGAGGAAACCGCAAAGTCCGCCGCTGAGATTGCTCGAAATATGAAGGAAGTGGGTCAGGCAGTCAGCGAAACCAGCAAGACCAGCGACGAGATCGCCGGAGCGGCTGAGCAACTCGCCATGAGCGCGCAAAATGCCGCCAGCGCAATGAACACCCTGCGCTCCGGAATCGACCAGGTGTCCGCATCCAGTACGGATCAGCGGTCGGCAGCTCAACAAGCCGCCGAGGTCGCTTCTCAGGGCGGAGTCGCCGTTGAGAAAACCATTCAGAGCATGGCCGCCATTGAGCATCAGGTGACCAAGAGCACCTCAGCGGTGCGAGAGTTGGGCGAGAAGCAAGCTCAGATTCAAGCCATCGTCAGCACCATCGACGATATTGCGGGTCAAACCAACCTCCTCGCCTTGAATGCAGCCATTGAAGCGGCGCGAGCAGGTGAGCATGGGCGCGGCTTTGCGGTTGTTGCCGACGAAGTTCGCAAACTTGCCGAGCGAAGCTCTCAAGCGACTAAGGAGATTGCCGCCCTGATCGAAACGGTGAACCAGGGTGTTGAAGAGGCGATGAACTCGATGGACGAAAGCGCCGATGAAGTGACGAAGGGAGCGGCCTACAGCTCGGAAGCCCAAACTGCACTCGCCGATATTCTTTCTTCCATCGAAAGGGTCCGAGTCCTCGCCGCCGAAAACGAAGGTCTTGTGGTGGAGATGATCCAGAACGCTTCGCGAGTCGAAGAGTCGGTTAGCTCCGTCGCGTCGATTGCGGAGGAAACGGCCGCGGGGGCTCAAGAGATGAACGCGGGTGCCGAGGAAATGAGTGCGTCTTCGCAAGAAGTTTCCAGCGCGGTCACCCAGCAATCCGCGAAGATCCAAGAGGTCAACGAACTTTCCAGCGAGCTGAATGGCCTTGCGGTAGAGCTGAAAGAACTGGTCGGTCAGTTCAAGTTCGACGAGTCCACCACCTCGAAGCCGAATCTGAAACTCGCCGCCTAGGTCCAACGTTGTAGCCGAACTTCGACGGTAGAAACACCATCCAAAGTCAGCCTCCGATTCCTAGGAATCGGGGGCTGACTGCTTTTCGTTTCAAGGAGACCCTTTAAGGGATAAATCCAAATTTTGCGAAAAAGAATCCTTAAATTGAACAAGTTAAAAACCAATGATGTTTTTTAAGGTTGCCTGGACCTGTCCCCCCATTCCGGTACAGGCAAAACACCTTTCGAGGTTCATATGGTTTCAAAACTGTTGGCACATCAGTCGGTCGGGCGAAAGCTCGGCTTCGGCTTCGGGCTTATCATTTGTTTGCTCCTGGTTTTGGGAGCTATCGCCATCAACGCCGCCTCAAGTATCGCGGCGACGACATCGCGCGTCGAGCATGGAGCGAAAAGCACCCAACAAGCGGGCAAGCTTCGCTACATTGCCACCGAGCTACGCCTTCAGCAGTGGCGACTTCTTGGACTGAAGCCGTCAGAGAGGTTAGCGACGTTCCGAAACATCAACGAACTCCGCGCAACTCTCCAGAACGAGATGAAGGTCATGGAAAAGTTGGCCGCTCCCGGGGGCAGTTCAGAGAAGGTTTCTCAGCTTCAAGCGGGCTTGAAATCCTACTTTGATCAGACCGACGAGCTGAACGGTCTCTTGAAGGTGAAGAACGAGGTCGCGGCAACGGAGTTGATGAAGACTCCGATGAAGGAGAGCTACGACGAGGGGATCATCAAATCCATCGAGGACATCCTTGATCAAAACAGCAAACAGGCGAAAGAACAGCTTGCCATCGCAACGGGTACGGCCGAGCAGAGTCGATCACTGATCATCGGGGCGACTGTCGGAGCGATCCTCCTTGCGATTGTCGCCGGAATCGGGATCACCCGCTCGATTGTTCCGGGGATTCAGGCGCTCATCGAAAAACTCAGCAAGCTGAAAGAGTGGTGCCTGACCGATCTTGAGAATGGCATCGCAGCCGTTGCAAACGGCGACCTGACTCAGCGCATTCAACCTAGATCCACCCCGCTTACGGTGGAGAGTAAGGATGAGATAGGAATGCTCGCGGGAACCTTCAACGAGATGCTGGGCAAGCTCCAAACCACCATTCAGTCGTTCAACACCTCCATGGATGGAATGAACACGCTCATGGTGAATCTTGCCGGAAAGGCTCAGCATGTCAGCCATGCCGGATCCACTCTCCGAGAATCCTCCAACGATGCGGCCCACTCCGCCGTGGAGATCGCTCGAAGCATGAGCGAGGTGGGTCAAGCGGTTGTTGAAACCAGCAAGACCAGCGATGAGATTGCCGGTGCCGCCGAGCAACTTGCGGTGAGTGCGCAGAACGCGGCCAGCGCCATGAATACTCTGCGGCTTGGAATTGACCAAGTTGCGGATGCTAGTACCACGCAAAAATCGGCGGCTCAAACTGCTTCAGAGGTGGCCGCGCAAGGTGGTGTCGCTGTCGAGAAGACGATCGAGAGCATGGCCGCGATTGAAGATCAGGTCTCCAAGAGCAGTCACGCGGTTAAGGAGCTCGGCGAAAAGCAAGCCCAAATTCAGGCGATCGTCAGCACGATCGACGACATCGCCGCGCAAACAAATCTTCTCGCCCTGAATGCTGCCATTGAAGCCGCCAGAGCCGGCGAGCAAGGTCGCGGATTCGCGGTTGTCGCCGATGAAGTTCGCAAACTGGCCGAGCGAAGTTCGGAAGCAACAAAGGAGATCGCGTCCCTCATTGAGACCGTCAACCAGGGGGTGGAAAACGCCATCCTGTCTATGGAAGCAAGTGCGGGCGAGGTCAACCGGGGAGCATCCTTTAGCTCCGACGCCCAATCGGCACTTCGGGAGATCTTGGGAGCCATCGGAAAGGTGAGCACCCTCGCCGGAGCAAACGATGCCTTGGTCGTAGAGATGAAGAAAAACGCGACTAAGGTGGAGGAAGCGGTCAGTTCGGTGGCGTCGATTTCCCAAGAAACCGCCGCAGGCGCCGAACAGATGAATGCGGGGGCGGAGGAGATGAGCGCTGCTTCGCAAGAGGTCACCACTGCCGTGGCTCAGCAATCGCGAAAGATTGAAGAGGTGAGCAAACTCTCCAACGACCTGAACAGCCTCGCTGGCGATCTGAAGTCGCTTGTCAACCAGTTCAAGTTCGAGGAGAGCGCTTCGTCCCAGGGCAATCTGAGAATTGCCGCCTAAGGCAACTGCCGCTCAAGTTCAAGAACTCTGTGCCTCCCCTGTGCGCAGGTACCATGGAGAAGCCCGCTAGGTCGGGCTTCTCTCATGTTAAGGGCTGGAATTGTAGGTCTTCCTAACGTCGGCAAGTCGACGTTGTTCAACGCGGTTGTTGCGAACGCGGTCGCTCAGGCGGCTAACTTCCCGTTCTGCACCATCGAACCAAACGTCGGTGTGGTGAGCGTTCCTGATCCTCGTTTGGATGTTCTGGCCAAGATTTCTGGCTCGGAGCAGATCCTTCCGGCTCGAATCGAGTTTGTTGACATTGCAGGATTGGTGAAGGGCGCGAGCCAAGGTGAAGGTCTGGGCAACCAGTTCCTCGCCAACATCCGCGAGGTCGATGCCATCGTTCACGTCGTTCGTTGCTTCGAGAACGACGATATCATCCATGTTGTCGGCTCGGTTGATCCGATGCGAGACATCGAGATCATCAACATGGAGCTGACCCTTGCCGACCTTGCACAAGCAGAGAAGCGATTAGAACGGGCTCGAAAAGACCTGAAGACCAAGAAGGAAGCCCAGGTTGAAGTGGATGCGCTTGAGAAGGTTGTTCCGGTTCTCAGTGAAGGCGGATCGGCTCGATCGGTGACACTCACCGAAGACGAAGCGCTTTCCATCAAGTCGCTCGGATTGCTCACTGGCAAGCCGATGATCTACGCCACCAACGTCTCTGAAGATGAACTCGCAACGGGCAACAAGTGGACGGAAGAGGTCACCAAGTTCGCGGCAGATTCGGGAGCGCAAGTGGTGCGTGTTTCGGCACAGGTTGAGGCTGAACTGGTCGAACTGGCTGAAGACGAGCGAGACGAATTCCTAAAGGCTCTTGGCGTGGACGAAGGCGGATTGAAGTCGCTCATTCGAGCCACGTACGACCTTCTCGGATTGCAGACCTACTTCACCACGGGTCCTAAAGAGACTCGAGCGTGGACGATTGTCAAGGGCATGACCGCTCCACAAGCGGCTGGCGTCATTCATAGCGACTTCGAGCGCGGCTTCATTCGGGCCGAAACGGTCGCTTACAAGGATCTTTCTGAAAACGGATCCATGAACGCGGCGAAGGAAAAGGGCTTGGTTCGGTCGGAAGGTCGCGATTACATCGTTCAAGAAGGCGATGTCATGCTGTTCCGGTTCAACGTCTAAAGCACAGTCCCTAGAACTTCAGTTCACGCGCATTTCGGGGCCCGATCTTGAGGGCCTCGAGTTGCGAGGCGAGGTCCCGAAAGACCGTCCAATACATGCTCCCCTTGTCGAGCCCTTCCCAAAAGTGCTCGCTGCGATCGATGAGCCGGACGTAGTAGCCGAACATATACCGGGTGACCTGTGGCTGCAAAATGCCGCTGTTCATGAGGAGCGCGACTTCCTCAAAGAAGCCCACTAGGTTACGGCGATCCTGAACGGGCATTTGATTCAACTTCGCATCGTCCGTTGCAAGCAACTCCAGAAGTTCGCGAAAGGTCGGATTCTCCAGGAACCGGCGCCGCATATCCACGAAGTGTTGAACCCGGGTGTATCGGTTTTGCCGGAAATATTGGTACGTACCGGTAACAAACGTGATGAGCGCGATCGCACCCGCCAAGATGATTGACAAATCTTTGACGAACGCGATCACACCGAGAGTTTACCGACGATGGGTCAGTTTCGAGCGGCTTGCCGGATGGAGATCAACTCTTTCATCACGCCACTCAGATCGGCCGCCTTGTTCACGCCGCCGAACGCATCGTGCAGAGCAAGGTACAGGGCGTAAAGTCGCTCGTAGACGGCGACATTCTCCGGGATGGGGTGATAGACAACGTCCTTCGTGCCCGTCATCTTCGCCTGCGCCGCCGAGATATCTTCCACCGCGCCCGCCGCAACCGCACCGAAGATCGCTGCACCGAGGGCTGGAGTTTGAGCGGATCGGCTGATGCGCATCGGTCGGTTACAGACATCGGCGTAAATCTGCATGACCATCGGGTTCTTCTCGGCGATGCCTCCGCAGTTGACGACCTCATCGATCATCACCCCGTACTCTTCGATTCGCTTAATGATGGTGAGCGCGCCGTAAGCGGTCGCCTCCACAAGGGCTCGAAACACTTCTGGCGCAGAGGTGTGCAGGGTCTGACCGATCAACAAACCGGATAGAAGCGGGTCGACCAAGATCGTTCGGTTGCCATTGTTCCAATCCAGCGCGAGCAGACCCGATTCGCCCGGCTTGAGTTGTGCCGCCACTTCGGTGAGCTTCGCGTGAGCGTTCTCGCCGCCGAACTCTTCCGGGTTCAAGTGGTCGACGAACCAGTTGAAGATGTCGCCGACTGCGGATTGCCCCGCCTCGATGCCGATGCGACTCGGAACCACCGAACCGGGAACGATGCCGCAAACACCGGGGATATCGGCAACCTTGGCTCCTTCAGGAGCGATCATGCAATCGCAGGTGGAGGTGCCCATGATCTTCACCAGAACACCCGGCTTGATTCCAGACCCAACCGCGCCCATGTGAGCATCGAAAGCGCCAACCGCGACAACGGTGCCCGGTCGGAGTCCAACCTTTGCCGCGACTTCGTCGGTAAGACCACCCATCGGCTCATCCGATGGGTAAGCCGCCGTGTAGAGGCGATCGCGCAGATCGGCGAGGCGAGGATCGAGGGCCGTCAAGAACTCCTTGTCCGGCAAGCCTCCCCACTCATCCGAGAACATTGCCTTATGACCGGCGGCGCAAATGCTTCGCTTGAGCGTCAAAGGGTCGGTATTGCCCGTGATGTAGGCGGGCACGAAATCGCAAAGTTCCACCCAAGAATAGGCGGCTTCGAACACCTCGGGAGCGACTCGAGCGCAGTGCAGAATCTTCGACCAGAACCATTCGCTGCTGTACGTTCCACCGCACTTGGCAAGGAACGGTCGACCCATCGCGTCAGCTTTCTCGGTGATTTCGGCCGCCTCCGCAAAGGAGGTGTGGTCCTTCCAGAGCCAGCAGTACGAAGCTAGGTGATCTTTGAACTGGGGGTCCAGAGAGAGGGCTCGACCGTTTTTGTCGACGGGGATAGGACTCGATCCCGTGGTATCGACGCCGATGCCGACCACCGAGTTGGGGTCCACGCCGGACTTGCTCACCACTTCGGCAACCGTGGTTAAGAAACCGTCGATATAGTCTTGCGCGTTCTGACGAGCAAGGTTCGGATCCTTGGGATCGAGCAGAATGCCATCATCGCCCGAAGGGTAGGGGAACACTGAAGCAACGACTTCGTTTCCGTTGTCAATATCCACCAAAAGGGCACGGCAAGAATTTGTGCCGTAGTCCACACCGATCGCGTAGCGAGCCATTTAAAAACGTTACCCAGGAAGACCCTCCGAAGGGATATTCGCATCCTAGAATGGGCATCGGTTTACGGGAATTCAGAACGCTCCAGGCAAGAAAAAACCACCTTGTCGTGTCTCAAGGTGGTTTCTGGTCAATTAGCTAAAGATTAGTGGCCGTGGCCGTCGTCTTTGCTGTGCTCGCCGTCCTTCTTCTCACCTTCGGTTGCAGCCGGAGCAGCAGCGTTGGTCTCAGGTGCAGCGTTGGTCTCAGCAGGCTTGTTCTCGGTGGAAGCGCCGGCCTCGTCAGGAGACGGAGCTGCTTGTTGGCCGCCCTCAGTCTTGGGAGCCGCAGTGGAGGTGGTGCTTGCGCCGTTGTTGGTCTCACCCTCTGCAGGGGGAGCGCCGCATCCTGCGAGCAGTACGGTTGCCACCGAAGCGGCGACGAAAAGTGAAATCACTTTTTTCATGGTTTCTGTGTTCCTAATTTGGGACTTTCGCGTGAGCGACTATCCCTTTTGCGTTATACCATTGACCAAGCAATTATCTGGAATACATTCAAGATATTTGCATGTAGTGGAACGCTTGGCGGATAAGGGGAGAATAGAAAAAGCGTGCCTGGAATCTTTGACCCCATCGACTACAAGCCTTCTCATCAAGATCGACCTTCCCTGATCGCCCCGAATCGGCTGGTGCTTGCGCCGATGACTACTTATTCCAGTTTGGAGGATGGGAACATTTCGCCCGATGAACTTCCCTACCTGCATCGACGCGCCAAGGGTGGGATCGGACTGATCATGACCGCCGCTTGCTACGTTCACGAATCCGGACACGCGTTTCGTGGTCAATGGGCCTGCTCCGACGACCGATTTCTACCCAGCCTGAAGTCTGTCGCCGATACGATTCGAGACGGAGGCGCCAAGTCGGTCCTCCAGATTCACCACGGCGGTCGACAGTGCCCGCCCGATCTTTGCGGCGGTGAGCCGATTTCGGCATCCGCCATCGCGGCAGATCGTCCCAACGCGGTGGTCCCTCGCGAAATGACCGATGAAGAGATTCGACGAACGATCGATGACTTTGCTCAAGCCGCAAGACGCGCCAAAGAGGCAGGTTTCGACGGGGTGGAGATTCACGGCGCGAACACGTATCTGATCCAGCAATTCGTGAGCCCGCACAGCAACCGACGAACCGATTACTGGAACGCGGCCGATCTGCGATTCCCCATTGAACTCGTGGAGGCCGTTCTGGCGGCGGTCGGTCCCGACTATCCGGTGGGTTACCGATTCTCGCCCGAGGAAAACGAAGTGCCAGGTATTCGCCTTGATCACACCGAAAAGTTGATTAAGGCGCTCATTAACTACCCATTGTCTTGGCTACATATCAGCCTGGGCAAGTTCGATCAGCCAAGCTTGCACGACGCTGACTCCGAGCCCGTTGGTAAAACGATTCTGGGTTGGATCGGTGGAAAGATTCCGCTGATCGGAGTCGGAGGAGTCAAGTCGGCGGCGGATGCCGAACGAGCCCTCGCGTTGGGTTACGACTCCATTGCCATCGGCCGAACCGCGATCTCCGAACCGGAATGGGGTCTCAAAGCGCAAAGCGGCGAAGAAATTAGGACCAAGATTCCTAAGGGCGATTTTGCAGAGTCACTCACCGTTTCTAGGGGTCTTGTGGAGAAAATCAATTTAGTCGAGGGATGGTTTGATAGGGACTAACAGATTAGTCCCTTTTTGATACCTGCTTAAATACTTATGAGAATCCCCAAAAATGGGGATACCAATTCGTCCCAAAGTTGTCAATACTCTCTATTGGATCGCGGAGGATATCGCGACTGGAGCATGCAAATGCTCGACGGCATCTCAGAGGTCCCTTGGGAGAGGGCACCCAACATTGGCGACCGGTCAACTTCCCGACCGGCGCCATTTTTTTAACCGGCCCGTTTTTTACACCGACCCGTTTTTTACACCGACCCGTGCCTGTCGAAAGCGTCTCACCCATAGACCGGTAAACTCAATCCAGTTCCATGGACCTTAAGAGCACTCTTCTGCTGCCGGACGCCGATGCGACCATTCCAATGAAGGCCAACCTGCCTCAACTGGAGCCGTCGATTCAGGCCATTTGGAACGAGAAACATCTTTACAACCACATTCAAAGCAAGCGCCAAGCAGCGCCGACCTTTGTGTTGCACGATGGTCCGCCCTACACAAACTCGGGTATCCACCTCGGCACCGCGCTGAACAAGATCCTCAAGGACTTCGTGGTCAAGAGCCGAACCATGATGGGCTATCGAGCCCCTTACGTTCCTGGTTTCGACAACCACGGCCTGCCGATCGAACAAGCCGTTCAAAAGAAGTTCGCCGAGAAGAAGCAAACTCCCACCGTTGTGGAGCTTGTGAAGGCCTGCCGGGAGCACGCTCAGGGCTACATTCAGGTTCAAACCGATCAGTTTCGAAGGCTGGGAATCCACGGTCAGTGGGAGCTTCCCTACCGAACCATGGCCTACAAGTACGAGGCCGAGCTGATCCGCACCTTCAAGCGACTTGTAGAAGGCGGATTCATCTACAAGGGTCTGCGACCGACCCTCTGGTCACCTACCAGCCAAACCGCGCTCGCCGACACCGAGATCGTCTATCACGACGACCACGTCTCGAAGGCAATCTATGTTCGATTCCCCCTCGGCACCGATCCGAATCAGTTGTTCGAGGGCATCGAGAACATCTACACCATCATCTGGACCACGACCCCCTGGACGATTCCGGCAAACCTGGCCTGTGCCTTCCACCCCGATTTCGAGTACTCGCTGGTGAAGGTTGGCGAAGACCACTATCTCATCGGAAGCGCGTTGGTCGAAAAGGTCGCGTCCGCTCTTGGATGGGAAGGTCCTACGGTTGTGAAAGAGATGCTCGGTATCAACTTCGAGCACATGACTTTCCACCATCCGATCTTTGGTCGCCCGTCTATCGCGGTGATGGCCGACTACGTCACCACCGAAGACGGAACCGGCGTGGTGCATACCGCCCCCAGCCATGGACGAGACGACTTCTTCACGGGTCAGAAATACGGCCTGCCTGTACCCAACACGGTGAACCCGAAGGGTGTGCTCACCGAGGAAGCAGGCGAGTTCGAGGGGGTCTACTTCAAGGACTGCGACAAAGTTGTGGTCGAGCGGCTCCAAGAAGTTGGGGCCCTGCTAGACGTTCGAGACTACGTTCACTCGTACCCGTACGCCGAGCGCGACGACAAGCCCGTCATCTTCCGCGCCACCGAGCAGTGGTTCATCTCGCTTGAGCACAACGAGCTGCGCTCGAACATGCTGCACAGCATCGAAAACGTTCAGTGGCTCCCAGCCCAGGGCCAGAACCGAATCGAAGCCATGATCCGCAACCGCCCGGACTGGTGCATCTCGCGACAAAGACCGTGGGGCGTTGGAATCCCCGTCATCTACGGACTGGATTCCGGTAAGCCCGTTCTCGATCCGGAGATCATTGAAGCAGTTGCCCAGTTGGTTGAGCAACACGGCTCGGAAGCATGGTGGAGCACCCCTGTAGAAGACATCGTTCCGCACGGCTACACCCACCCGGAGACGGGCGAAACAACCTTCCGCAAGGAGACCGACGTCCTAGACGTTTGGTTCGACAGCGGCTCTTCTTCTTTGTGCGTCCTGGAAGGCAACGTCGAGCCTTCGTGGAAAGAGAACTGGCCCGCCGACCTGTATCTGGAAGGTTCCGACCAGCACCGAGGTTGGTTCAACACATCGCTCATTCTTGGTCATGCCTGCCGAGGCGCGGCTCCGTACAAGACGGTTGTCACTCACGGCTTTGTGACTGACGAACAGGGTCGTAAGATGTCGAAGCGACTTGGCAACGTCATCGACCCGGTTGCCGCCTCCGACCAGTACGGCGCCGATATCCTCCGCTACTGGGTTGCCAGCGTTGACTACGCCAACGACGTCCCGTGCTCGGATGCGATTCTGAAGCAGTTTGGCGAGCACTATCGCAACGTTCGAAACGCCCTTCGATTCCTTGTTGGCAACCTCAAGGGCTACAAGCGATCGATGGCTCCCGCAGAGTTGCTTCCGCTCGATGAATGGATTGTCGAGCAGGTCGACCTGTTGGTGAACGATTCGATTGCGGCTTACCAGGCTTACGACTTTGGCAAGGTGATTGGAGACGTGTACGCGTTCACTCGCCAGCAGCTTTCCAACTTCTACATGGACGTCATCAAAGATCGGATGTACTGCGATGCCGAAGATTCTGAGGCGCGACGATCGGGTCAGGCGGCTTCGCTTTATGTCGTTGAGTCGCTGCTCAAGCTTCTGGCTCCGATCTTGGTTCACACCGCCGAGGAGACCTGGATCAAGCTCTACGAAGTGCTTGGCGAAGAAACGGATTCGATCCACGTGGCCGAATTCACCGCCCCGAGCGACGACCGGATGGAGGAGATCGAAGGTTCGGCCCTGCAAATTCGGTTCGCGCGATTGCTTGAGATCCGAGCGGTCTTGAACACCGCTTTTGAAGCGTACAAGGCGACCGGAGAGGTGAAGAACAGTCAGAACGCGATCGCACAGATCGCGGCCGAAGGCGACTTCCTAGACACCCTGCGCGAGTTCTCGACCGAAGATCTTTCGATCCTCCTGAAAGTCAGTTGGGTCGAACTCTCTCAGGGAGAGTTAAATATCACCTTCCGACCCAGTGCGTACGAAGAGTGCGAACGTTCTCGTCTTCGACGTCCCGACGTTCAGGCTTACACCTTTGGCGAGGAGACGATCAAACTCACGGCTCGCGATTACGAAGTGGTTCGCAAGTTGGTGAACGCTTAATCGAATGAATAAGCGGATCCTTTCGTTTTGGGCCCTCGCCATCGGCACCCTGGCTCTAGACCAGGGCGTGAAGGCGTGGGTTCGGGCGAATCTGGTTGAGGGTCAATTTTGGCAGGGCGGACCCATTCCCGGCTACTTCGAGCTCACCCTCACCTTTAACAAGGGAATCGCTTTTGGAATGTTCAAGGGGTTTGCGGTGCTCATGGCGCCCATCGCCGTGGTCATTGCTTACATGGCGGCTCGCCACATTCATAAGCACAGTAAAGAGGGGATCAAAAACGATGGCGTGCCCGGAGTGATTGCCATGAGCCTGCTGTTCAGCGGAGCGATCGGGAACCTGATCGATCGCTTGTTCGATCCTCGCGGGGTGACGGACATGTTCCTCATCCGGCTGGCGAACATCACCGAGAAGTGGCCGTTCCACCTCCCCGATTTTCCGGTCTTCAACGTCGCCGACGCCTGCATCACCGTCGCAATGATCTTCCTCGCCTGGACTTGGTTGCGGGAAGGGAAAGAGGCTGAGAGCGGTGTGACGGAAACAAAAGACGAGGCTCCGGAAGAAGTTCCGGAGCCTCGGGCTGAATCGGTTTAAACGACTCTCTTACTCGCTGGGCAATATGTGACCCATCTTGTCTCGCTTGGTGTTCATGTACACCTCGCGATGCTCGTCTGCCTCGGCGACCACCGGAACGTACTCCACGATCTCTAGGCCGAATCCTTCCAGACCCGCTCGCTTGGCAGGATTGTTCGTCATGAGACGAATCTTGGAGATGCCGAGATCAGCGAGGAGTTGCGCCCCGAGGGAGTAGTCCCTCTGATCGGCCTTGAAGCCGAGCGCCAGGTTCGCCTCGACGGTGTCCATGCCCTGATCTTGGAGTTCGTAGGCTCGCAGCTTGTTGATGAGACCGATGCCTCGACCCTCTTGCTGGATGTAAACCACGACGCCCTTGCCTTCCTTCTCAATGGTTTGAAGCGCCAAGGAGAGTTGGTCGCCGCAATCGCACCGCAGGGAGCCCAGGAGGTCTCCGGTGAGGCAAGAACTGTGCATCCGAACGATGACAGGATCGTCTCCCGCGACATCTCCCTTAACGATCGCCACGTACGGATCACGCTCGACCGTGGGCTCGTAGGCGTACAGCTTGAAATGTCCGTGCTTGGTCGGGAAGTCGATGGGACCCGCTTTCCGCTCGATGAGTTGCTCGTGGTGGCGGCGGTATTCGATGAGCGAAGCGATGGTAACGATCTTGAGTCCGTGCTCTTCGGCAAACGGAATGAGGTCGGGCAGGCGCATCATGGTGCCGTCCTCGTTTAGGATTTCGCAGCCCAGACCCACCGGCTTGAAGCCCGCCATGCTGACGAGATCCACAATCGCTTCGGTGTGACCCGCGCGTCGGAGAACGCCTCCCTTTTCGGCTCGGAGCGGGATGATGTGACCCGGGCGACCGAGGTCGCTGGGTTGGGCGTTGTCATCCACGAAAACCTTCACCGTAAGGGCGCGATCGAATGCGGAAACACCCGTGGTGGCACCGTGAATCGCGTCCACCGTTTCGGCCATGGCCGTTCCATGACGAGCGGTGTTGTTCTTCGTCATCATCGGAATCTGAAGCTCAGCCAGCCGTTCGGCGGTGGTCGGGATGAACGGTACGCCTCGACCGTATTTGATCATGAAATTCATGATCTCGGGAGTGCAGGATTCGCCCGCGCAGACCAGATCGCCTTCATTTTCGCGGTCCGGATCGTCGATGACGATGATCATTCGACCCGCTTTCAGCTCTTGGATCGCTTCAGGAATGGAGGCAAACTGCATTACATATCATTCTACGCCCCACACCCGACCGTCCGTTTTACAGGGCGGGGCGAAGCTTGTGTTCTTGCATACAGTCCGCCCGGACGCGTCACCTCTTTATCGAATCGCTCGCTCTAAGGCCCGTTTGAGCGCCTCCGAATCTCGGGTGTGCTCGGCTGTCGTGAACTTTGAGATCGAGGAAAAAAGGCAGAAGCAGCAAATGACGCTGAGCACATACCGGACTTGCCGTGCTTTCGGGATGGAGTTGTCTGGAAAAAATCGATGGCATAGGCACAGGCCAAGAATGGTCAACCCAACCGAAGCAATCAAAATTGTCATTTCCATTCGCAGCACACTCTCGACGGGCCCCATGCAAAGTATCGCATCGATTTCCCAGAAAGTAATAAACAATAAATTGGTTTTTGTGATACTCGGAGCTATCGGCACCCAGCCGCAAAGTTGAATCTAAGAGATGGATTTACAGATCGACAAGGAACTAGAAGTGGATGTCTTGAGACTGGTGTCCTCGGGACGGTACAGAACCCCCGAAGAGGTCGTAAGCGCAGCCATCCAATTGCTCACCGAACAAGAGGCCCGAAAGGAAGCCAGACTGCTAGCTTTGCGAAAAGAGATTGAGATTGGCCTTACCCAAGCGCTCAATGGTGAGGGCGAGGAATTCTCAGCCGTTCAGTTCGTAGCAGAAGCGAAGGCTCGATTCGAATCCAAGGGCACGAGCAAAAAAGGCGCCGACGGTATCTCTTGAAAATCAAGTTTTCCTTTTGGCTGTAGAGCTGCTTACGTAAACTATGCGGATGGTCGAACAGCCCTCCTTCCCCATCGTCCTTGCGAGTTCATCGCCCCGGCGACAAGAACTTCTGAAACAGTTGTTCGACACCTTCACCGTCGATCCGGCCGACATCGACGAGGACGCCCTAACCACCTCTGACCCGACCGAAACCGCAGAAAGCCTAGCTCTCGCCAAGGCGCAGGAAGTGGCTAAGCGACACCCCGAAGCCCTCGTCATCGGCAGTGACACCGTGGTGGCCCTAGAAACCGAAAACGGCTGGGTTCAATACGCCAAGCCCGCTGATGCCGACGACGCTTTCCGGATCCTCACCACTCTCAGCGGCAAAACTCACTGGGTAATCACCGGAGTCGCGGTGGTGGGACCGTTAGGATCGCATGTTTCCAGCGACTCCACAGGAGTGACGTTCAAGCACTTGGAGCCGGAGGCGGTTTGGGAATACATTCGCACGGGCAACCCAATGGACAAAGCCGGAGCGTATGGCGCTCAGGTTCTCACCAACGACCCTCGATTTGACTTTCTCGAGAGCCTGGATGGTCGAATGGACACCGTAATCGGCCTACCAGTCGACCTCGTTCAAGGGATGGTCGCCGCCTACGCGCAAAGCTAGTTGGTTAAGGCATGGATCGGTACGAGAAGGTTGAAATCGCCTCGCGAAAAGAACTCCACGGATGGCTTCTGGAGAACCACACTCGTACCGAGAGCGTGTGGTTGGTGGTGTACAAAAAACACGTTGCCGATAAGCACGTGAACCATTGGGACATCGTGGACGAGGGTCTCTGCTTCGGGTGGATCGATAGTCGCCCCGCAAAACTCGATGAGAACCGATCGATGTTGCTCTTCTCGCCGCGAAAGCCAAAATCGGCCTGGTCGCGAATCAACAAAGACCGACTGGAGCGGCTTTTTGCCGAAAATCGCATGCAACCGTCCGGCTTGCGGGCGATTGAGATCGCCAAGGCGAATGGTTCGTGGGAACGGATCGATCAAGCTACGACCGACGAACCGCCAAAGGACTTTCTGGATGCCCTGAGCGCGTCGGAAGCAGCAATCGCAAACTGGAAAACCTTCCCACCTTCCAGCCGAAGAGCGATTTTGGAGTGGATTCTGATGGCTAAGAAGCCAGAAACCCGAGCCAATCGCATTCGAGAAACGGTGGAGAAGGCCGCTGCGGGCATCCGGGCCCGCTAAGCTCTACGATTTCTTGCGGAGCATCACTCGGCGACCCGTTGGAGTTTTCACCCACACCTCGTTCGGGATAGCCGCAAACAGCCGCCCGATACGACCTGCGTCTTGGGTCCGAAACATTCCGATCACCACGTCCAGGGCGAAATCGTTGATGGCGACTAACTCCGCGCCCGCCACCGCGGCACGCCGCTTCGCATCCATCACGCGAGACCCATCCACCAGCAGTTTGCGACCGCTTGGATCGGTTTTAAGGGGCACGCCGCACAGCATCGTCACAATACGGCCCACCGACTCCAGTTCCGTCATCGGTCGGTACAAAACCTCCTTTCGTTTCAACGAGACGATGATCTCATGAGAAGCGAGGAGGGTGGGGGCGAATAGGAAGTCGTGCGGATAGTCCTCCTGGAGCGAGGTCGTAAACAGCGTCCACCTACTCAGGCGCTCGCCGGTCTCGGTCACTCCGCTTGGGAGATCAACAATCGAGGTGCCTCGGTAAGAACTGCCCGAACCGGACCAAAGCGAGATTGGGCTTTCCCTTAAGCTCGGAGGAATGGGTTTTCCGGTTGCCCAAACCCGGATGGCTTGGAGCTGAATGGAGGGCCGGTCGGATCCCAACGGAACTCGGAAGGCGAGCGTGCCATCCGGCTCCACGAGTATTCGGGAGCGCTCCCAAGCCGGGTCGTCTTCCTTTATCCGATCCGCGTAGCCTTCGACCAGCTTCACCGCATCGTTTGTTGCATCGTAGACCCAGTCGTACTTGTCCAAGATGTCTCTGCCCACAAGCACATTCGGACCAGAGACGGGCGAGAGAATATCGGCACGGCTATCCACCACCTCTCGAACCGGGCACTCCGAGACGGGTCGCGGACGATCGACGCCCCAGTTGCTCAGGGACCGAGCCGAGAAAGATGCTTTCTCGTTGAACGCAAAGATGGCACGCTGCGACTTAGAAAGGTCAGCAATGATGTACGGACCGGAATTTCTGATTCCAGCGGAGGGGGCGACTCCTTGCAAGGAGCCTGCCGTAACGAGCATCAAAACCGAGAGCGACTGCAGCATCTAGCGTTCTGTCTTATAGGGACGTACGACGGCGAGGTCGGTTTCGACGCGCAACTTCATTGAAATCACTCGATCAAGCAACTCCCTTTTTGGGTACTTTCACTCGTTACATTTACCAGTAATGCATAGAGAGAGGACTATATAGATTTTAATTTCTTACAATGAAATTGACCTTACGGTCATGGTGTATTCCAATGAGATTATCTAAAGGGTTTCTTGGGGCAGTTGCTGCCCTTTCGTTATCGGCCGTTTCCAGTGCCCAAATCTCCGTTGACGGATTGAAAGGCTCCGAGTGGACGGGTATCAGTCCTGTATTAGTTCCAAAAGGTTCTTCTCCAAGCTCCAGTGCAGACCTTTACGCCCTGGAGGTCTACTCCAGATCGGACGCAAGCTATTTTTACGGGTTGATCCTAGCTCTTCCCGAAGATCAGGCAGGTCTCACCGGGCTTGGCGCAGTGAACTTCGCCAACGTCTACTTCGATACGAACCCTGGGACGGGTTCTGACCTTGGATTTGAACTCGGCAACAACCGAGCCTTCAAGCCAGGCGTTTCCGGATACTACAACGACATCTTCAGCCAAGGCGTCCGCTGGGCGAACGATCTTCCGACGACGTACTCCTCTGGAGTGGTCGCCGGGTACGAGTTTGCAGTGCCGTGGGCTTACTTCCTCAACGATCCTCAAGGCGTTGGTTTCCCCGATGTGACCCCGGGCTCTGAAGTCCAGTTCCGAACGGTTCAAGCCTACAACTACAACTTCATCAACGGTAATAACATCAACCCAGGCACGGCCTACGGTCGCTTCGCGGCTGTTCCCGAGCCCGGCACGATGATTGCGCTTGGTGCAGCATTGGCAGGGCTCGTTCGACGACGCAAGAACGGCAAGTAACTTCTCGTCTCGGAAAGCTTAAAAATGAGGGCTGGATGCTACATCCAGCCCTTTTTTTATCTCCCGGATTGTGCGATGAGTCAAAATACGTTAAGAGTGAGACTCGCAAGGTTTCACACGACCAAGCCCAAGATCAGAGCTTTGACCCTTGGGAGCGGCCGTCAAGGTAGCACAACGCATGAGGGTTCCCTTTTACGATGTAAAGGCCCAGTACGACGAACTGGCCCAGGAGATGGAGAGCACCGTCTTAGACGTGATGCGCAGCGGTGGGTACGTCCTTGGGAAACACAACAAGGCGTTCGAGGCTGAGTTTGCCGCCCTCCACCAAACCAAACATGCGATTGCCGTTCACAGCGGAACCGATGCCCTGCGGATCATCATGGATGCGGCAGGCGTGGGCCCGGGCGATGAGGTCATCACGACCCCGTTCACCTTCGTTGCGAGCGTAGAGACCATCGTCCAAACCGGCGCGACTCCTGTTTTCGTCGATATCGATCCAAGAACGTTTAACATCGATGTCGAGAAGGTCCGCGCCGCGATCACGCCGCGCACCAAGGCGATCCTTCCCGTTCACCTGTTTGGACAGCTCGTCGATGTCAAGCCCCTGATGGAGCTAGCCTGCGAGCGAGAACTCATCATTCTTGAAGACGCGGCTCAAGCCATTGAATCGACCCATGAGGGCAAGCCCGCAGGCAACTTCAGTGTCGCCGCCGGATTCAGCTTCTACGTCACCAAGAACTTGGGCGCCGCAGGCGACGGTGGCATGATCGTCACCAACTACGACGACATTGCCGAGCGTTGCCGATCGATCCGGATTCACGGCATGGGTCGAGAGCGGTACTACTACGACCACCTTGGCTACACCGCTCGTCTCGACGAAATCCAAGCCGCCGTGCTTCGTGTGAAGCTTCCGAAGCTCCCAGAGTGGACCGCTCGACGCGCCGAGTTCGCCGCGATCTACTTTGAAGAGCTAGAGGGTCTGGATCTGCAGTTGCCGTACACGCTTCCGGGCAACAACCACACCTACCACCAGTTCAACATCCTCAGCGATCGACGCGATGCCCTACAGGCTTTCCTGAAAGAGCGCGAGATCGATTCGATGATTTACTACCCGGTGCCGATTCATCACCACTCGCCGTACCTGAAGTTCGCTCCGGAAGGTTCGGAGGATCGAGTGAACGGACCCTTGGCAATCACCGAGCGTGTGTCCAACGAGATTCTTGCCCTTCCGATCCACCCGCACCTCAATAAGGACCAGATTCGGCACGTATGCGCCTCCATCAAGGAGTTTGCGCAGAGCACGGTCGGCGCGTAACTTCGCCGACTCCGTTCAGCAACAAAAAAGCCCCCAACCCTTTCGGGTTAGGGGCTTTCTCTTTGGTCGGCCTTAGACCTTCGCTTCGACGGCTTCGAATCCGCTGAGGTAGTTGTCGCCGAGGAGCTTCTTCACGATTCCGACCTGGTTGACCGCGTACTTGCGTGCGCGCGGCGGAAGGAATCGGCAGTCGATCGGCTCGTAGCTGAACTGAGGTCCTTGCGGAGTCCAGGTCGCCAGGGTGGACTTCAACCAGTTGGTGTCGTCTCGTTCCGGCGTGTCCATCTTGAAGTGAGCGCCACGGCTCTCTTGTCGATCGATGGCACCGCCGACGATCGCCTTAGAGGCTTCGATCATGTGGATCACCGCACGAGCGAACGGAACCGCTTGGTTCGTCCAGCCGCTGTTGTCCACGAGGTCGCACTGGCGTGCCCGAATCGTGAGCTCGTCAAGCTTCTCGCGTGCGGCGAACAGGTCGTTTTGAACCCGCCAGATACCGCAGTTGTTCCACATGACTTCAGCAAGCTCGGCGTGAAGCTGATAAGGGTTCTCCTTACCGTTGCTTTGTCGAAGCTGATCGTATTCGGCTTGCTTCTCTCGCTGCGCCTCTTCGACGACTGCAGAAGAGAGCGAATCGGCGGCCACGTCACCCTTGGAGAGGTAAGACATGACGCCTTCGGCTGCGATCTCGCCGCCCACCAGACAGGCTAGAAGAGCGTTGGCTCCGAGACGGTTGGCACCGTGGTATTGGAATTCGCACTCGCCCGCCGCGTACAGACCAGGGATGTTGGTCATTTGGTTGCGAGGAGAATCGGGATCCCACGTGTTGTCGCCGTTGGTTTCGTAGTCCACCCAAAGGCCGCCCATCGTGTAGTGGACTGCCGGGTAGATGCGCATCGGAGTCGCAATCGGATCCTCGCGCATGAACTTCTCGTAAATCTCGAGAACGCCTTCCAACTTGTCGTTGATTTGGTCTCGGCTGTAAGGACCACCGCGCTCGTTGTGAAGCTGGGTGATGTCCAGGTAGACCTGTTGGCGACCCTTGATACCGCGATTCATTCGGCAGACGCAGTAGATGATGAAGCTGACGATGTCTCGGCTAAGGAGGTTGCCGTACTTCGAGTCCATCTCTTCGCAGACGTACCAGCGATCATTCTCGGGGATGTCGACCGGAGGTCGGGCATCCATCGGATCGCGAGGGACCCAGATTCGGCCACCCTCACCGCGAACGGATTCGGAGATCAGACGGCACTTGTCTTCGCCCGGAATAGCCGTCGGGTGAATTTGAACCATTTCGGGGTTGCCGTAGTGGACACCCGCTTGGTAGCAGATGGAAACCGCCGCGCCCGTGTTGATGATGGAGTTGGTGGACTTACCAAAGATCAGTCCGTTTCCACCCGTGGCCATAATGACCGAGTCGGTTGCGAACGCCTCGATCTTCATGGACTTGAGGTCTTGACAGCTCAGACCGCGGCAACGACCCTCCGAGTCCTTGATGAGGCCAAGGAACTCCCAGCCTTCATACTTCTCAACTCGGCCAAGGGCTTCCCAACGACGGACTTGCTCGTCCAGGGCGTAGAGAAGCTGCTGTCCGGTGGTTGCGCCTGCGTATGCGGTTCGGTGCTTTAGCGTGCCACCGAATCGGCGGAAGCTGAGAAGACCTTCGGCAGTTCGGTTGAACGGAACGCCCATTCGGTCCAGCAAGTAGATCACCGCCGGAGCACGCTCTGCCATGCGCATCACCGGGGGCTGGTGGTTCAAAAAGTCTCCGCCCGTAATCGTATCTTCAAAGTGCAAATACGGAGAGTCCCCTTCTCCTCGAAGGTTCACGGCACCGTTGATGCCACCTTGCGCACACACGGAGTGTGATCGCTTCACGGGGACGAGACTAAAGAGCTTAACTTTGTGCCCAGCCTCAGCGAGCTTCATGGTTGCCATGAGGCCTGCCAATCCACCACCGACAACCGCCACGGTTCTTTGCGCAGCCATACCGCTCTATTCTACGCTCTTTGGAACTTTCAGTCAGCGTTGAAAGCAGCCCGATTGAGTTCAAGTCCCTGAAAATCGCCACCCATTCTGCGAAAAGAAAAAAGGGTCCCGATTTTGAATAGGAACCCTTCGCTCTTATTGCCTTCGAATTACTTTTCGAGGGTGATGATGTACTGGATGCGGGTCTTGATGAAGACGTCCTGAGAAGCACCTGCTCCTGGACCCATTCCGCCAGGACCACCCGGTCCAAAGCCACCGGGACCACCAGGGCCACCTTGTCGTCCACCAGGGCCGCCTTGAGGAGGAGCGAAACCGCCACCCTTACCGCCACGACCTTGCTGAAGGAGCGAAGAGCTGATTCCGATGAGACCGCTGTTCTTGTCCGGTCGGATGCTGAAGTCGTCTGCACCTCGGCCGCCACCGGGAGGAGGCATCATGCCACCGCCGCTCATGTTTCCGCCGCCGCCAGGACCGCCTGCACCGCCAGGACCACCCGCTCCGCCGGCGAAGCCTACGTTAGCCTTGCCTTCGATGGTGATGTCGCGGTTGATTCGGATGACCTTGCGGATGTCCGTAGCGAACCAGATGATCTCTTCGACCGAAACCTTTCGATCAGCGATGTTTTGAGCGCCGGATCGGTTTTGGCCAAGGGTGTTGCCCTTCATAACCGTCGATGCGCCGACTTCGATGATGTTTCGAATCTTGATGCAAGGGTGGTTTGCTTCCCACTCCGCTCCAAGAAACTCTCCGCGCGCCGGGGCGGTTTCGACAACCGTGTTGACCTTGCCGATGTTGTTCAGGTCGATGGCGCCAAGTTGGAAGCTGGACGGCCACGACTCACCCTCTCGTACTCGCTTGGTGGGCAAGATCGGGAGCGGGAATGCGGCGAACAAAAGCGTTTGCGGGCGGCTGGATGCCATTCCCTCAAGACCAAAGAACTCCGGAATCGCACCAAAGACTTCACGTCCCGTTGGCGTCACCCGCATGTAAAGCGGAGCCATCGAATCTTTGTAGTAGCGCTGAGGCTCGGAAGCTTCGCTCGTGGTCAAGAACGCGTATTCGCGGTTGAATTGACCTCGATCCGGAATGACTTGCAGTCGAAGGAGACCGTCTCCGTTCGGATAAGCGTTGTCGCAAGCGTACAGAAGCTTGATCGACTCACCATCGAACTCGAACTGGGCGGCCTTCATGCCTTCCTTGTTCGTCTCGTTGGTCGAAGTACTTACGATCGTGCGCTGCTTCAGTCGGTAGATCGACTCTTGGCCCGAAGTGAAGCTGTATCGCATGGCGACACCGTCCTCGGGGATGGCGATTCCGCTGGAGTTGGCGACAACCACGTCGATCGACGAGGTGTCGGTGATTCGCGGTTGGCTGCTGTAGTCAACGTAAAGCTTCAGCTCAATCTTTCGATTGCCATCTTTGATTCCGCGAGCCTTCGTGTCGAGCAGATATTCGTAGTACTGCCCCTTCGCGTCGAGCTTCGGCTCAAAGGCCTCTACAAACTTGTTGTCGATGAAGAGACCGACGTACCCAGACGAGGGCACGCTGTTCTTCGGCATGAGGATTCGAACTTTCTCCTTAACCTTCGCACCATCGAAGGGTCGGACAATGTTGAACGAGCCTTGTGCCGCCACGGATTGCACCGACAAGGCGGCGAAGGTGGTGACCAAAACGAGATTCGCGAGGCGTCGCTTCATCTGATGTACGTTCTCCAACTAAAGCAGACACCCAAAAAGATGGGTGTTTACAATGGTTCTGACGGGGCATTTTACGGCGATGTCACAAGAAAGGGCAACCTTTCCAAACAATTCCCTCCAGTTCAACCCTAAATGATCGTTTTTTGCGGATCGAATCTCTCCGCTGAACCGTCTTCAACGCCTTTGCAAATCGTTGCTGCCTAGCGTTCTTTCCTGGAAAAGTCGGTCCATAATGTTGAAACCGCTCGACAAATGTCGAGTCTTTTTTGCCCCATGAGCTCTCCAGAGTCTTCTTTGTTCGCCCAAGAACCCCAATCACAAGAAGTAGGGGGAGATCTGGCTCGTTCGCGACCGAGGCTCGATCTAGACAGTCTCAACCCCGAACAAAAAGAGGCCGTTCTCCACTCCGGAGGTCCAATGCTCATCTTCGCCGGGGCAGGATCGGGAAAAACGAGGGTGATCACGGCTCGCATCGCCCGCCTTCTGGAGCAAGGCACCTATCCCAGTCGGATTCTGGCCGTGACGTTCACGAACAAAGCCGCCCGCGAAATGCGCGAGCGGGTGGAGCACCTTGTCGGCGCAAGCTCGCGGGGAATGTGGATCGGAACTTTCCACTCCCTCTGCGCTCGATTGCTTCGCATGGAAGGATTGGCAATCGGACTCGATCCCAATTTCGTGGTCTATGACGACGGCGATCAGCTTTCGCTCATTCGCGACATCCTCAAAAAGAAGAACATCGACGACAAAGCGATTCAGCCCCGGGCGGTCCTGAGCGAAATCTCCCGAGCCAAAGAAAAGCTCCTCACTCCCGAAAAGTACGCCGAGCGGGCAACGGGCTTCTTCGAGCGTGTGGCGGTTGAGGTTTACAAGGCGTACCAGGCGGGTCTCACCAAATCCAACGCGCTCGACTTCGACGACATCATTTTTTATGCCGATCGCCTTTTGGAACAGAGCGGCACCGTTCGCGAGAAATACCAAGAGCGGTTCCAACACGTGCTGGTAGACGAGTATCAAGACGTCAACTACGCGCAATACAGCCTGATCCACCGGATCGCCGAAAAGCACCGCAACATCGTTGTGGTGGGTGATGACGACCAGTCGATTTACGCCTGGCGCGGAGCCGACGTGAGTCTGATTCTAAAGTTCGGCAGCGACTATCCGGACGCGCGGATTGTCAAGCTGGAGCAGAACTATCGGTGCACCCAAACCATCCTCGCCGCCGCAAACGCGGTGATTCGCCACAACCGGTCCCGCGCAGCGAAAGAGCTCTGGACTGAAAACGAAAAAGGCGTCCCGATCGACCTCACGATGTGTGGCACCGAACAAGACGAGGCGATGCACATTGCCAGCGGAATCTTGGGCGACGTCCGATCCGGTAGACGCAGTTACAAAGACTGCGCGGTTCTTTACCGAACCAACGCTCAGTCTCGGGCATTGGAAGAAGCGTTCCTCACCATGCGTGTCCCGCACATCCTCGTAGGCGGACAGCGGTTCTACGAGCGCAAGGAAATCAAGGACATGCTCGCCTACCTGCGGCTGGTTCACAACCCGCGAGACGACGTGAGTTTTAAGCGCAGCGTCAACGTGCCCACGCGCGGCATTGGAGCCACCAGTTTGGCGAATCTTGAGGTTTACGCCAATCAGCGCGGGATGTCGCTCTTCGAGGCGGCCTCCGATCAGGCGTTCCAAGCCTCGATGCAGAAGAAGACCGCCGGAGCTTTTCGTGCCTATCTAGGCGCGATTCAGTCTGGACAGGACCTCATTGCGGGCAAGGACGTCACCCCGATCTTGAAGGCGGTGATGACTGAATCGGGCTACCTAGACGCACTCAAAGCAGAGAGGTCAGAAGAGTCTTTGGGTCGGTTGGAAAACCTTCAAGAGCTTCAAACCGTCACCCAGCAGTACGATGCCACCACCGAAGACGACGAGCGATCCCTGGGCGGATTCCTAGAAAGCGTGGCTCTGGTTGCCGACGTGGACAGTTTGGAAGAAGGCAGCGATGGCGTGACGCTCATGACCTTGCACACCGCCAAGGGCCTGGAGTTTCCGGTCGTGTACTTGGCAGGGCTGGAAGAAGGGGTTTTTCCCCACTCTCGGTCGCTGGGTTCGGATTCGCAGTTGGAAGAGGAGCGTCGTCTTTGCTACGTGGGCATGACTCGGGCTAAACAAGAGCTTCACCTGACCCACGCTCACCGAAGGTCGCTTTACGGGATGCCCAACTTCAACATGCCCTCTAGGTTTCTCGAAGACATTCCGGCAGACTGCTTGTCGGTGGATGATCGCACCACAAACTCGTACGCACGAGCGGGCATGCCGACCCTTCGCCAAGATCGAACCGGAAGCTACCGCACCGAGAATCCGCGTCCGGAGGCCCCTTCCGTCACCCGACCTTCTTCCGCCGAATCTGCCTCGGCACCATCCGGATGGAAAGCTCCGTTCTCCACCGGCGACAAGGTCAAGCACCCCAAGTTCGGAGTTGGATTGGTCCTTAGCTGCTCTCAAGCCGCCGACGACGCGGAAGTAACCGTCGCCTTCCCTGGCGTCACCGGAATCAAGAAACTTTTGCAAAAGTTTGCCAAACTCGAAAAAGCGTAAAGGGCCATGAACCGCAACCACCCGAGCCTCCGCACAAGAATCAAGCAGCACGTTGCTGTGCTTGGGCTCTTTGGGATCGCGCTCAATCTCAACGGTTGCAGTGCGGCGCCAAACCCGATGCCACTCGACCTGGGCAGAGAGTGGACCTACGCCGTAAGTGCGGGTTTTCAAAAGTTTGTGGAGCCCGTGAGGGTGGTTGGCAGAGTCCCTGTCTCCAAGACCGAGGGATACAAGTTAGAAGGCCCACTTGGAACGTCCCACCTTGTCTATGAGGATGGGAAGCTCATCGCGTCCAAGTTCGCCAACTCCTCGTTCGAACCACCCCTCCCCCTGCTCGATACGCGACTGAAGAACGAATCGAAGCCCAAAAACTGGGCCTGGACAGGCAGCCTGAGATCGTTCGGTTACGATCGCCCCGCCTCGGCGACGATCTCCCAGTCGAAGACGAAGGTCGACATTGCCGGAGAGTCCATCGATGCCATCCGGACCGATATCTTGATCCGGTCGAAATCGGCTCAAATTGAACTTCGCACTTGGTTTCGACCGGGATACGGGATTGTTCAACAAGAGCAAAGGACCAACCGGAACCTTATTGTCGCTCTGCAACTGATCAGTTCAAAAACGGTCCCACCGGCAATGGCAAAAAGTCGCCCGCGTTAGGACATTTCGTCAACAATCGAAACGATCTAGAGCGAACTTCCCATAATCACAAATATGGAACCCATCGCCGTTGTTGGACCGAAGCCGATTACCCTTAAAGAGGTTAAAGCGAATCCAAAGGTGCGCAAACTCATTGATGGCGCTAACGAAGTGCTGCGCGCAATGGGTTACACCGAGCACGGTCATCGGCACGTGGGCATTGTTTCGTCCATCACCCGCTACATCTTGGAGAACATCGGCTCGGATCCCCGAGACATCGAACTGGGTCAAATCGCGGCCTACTTGCACGACATCGGCAACGTGGTCCACCGAACCAATCACCCGATGCATGGTGGTGTCATCGCGTGGACGATCCTGAACGAGATGGGCATGGATGCGGCCGAGATTGCACCCGTGATCGGCGCGATCGGTAACCACGAAGAGTCGACCGGAATGCCGATTAGCTCGATGAGCGCCGCCCTGATCATTGCCGACAAGTCGGACGTACACTTTAGCCGGGTGCAAAACCCCATCTTGGAAACCTATGACATTCACGACCGCGTGAATGCCGCCGTTCAAAAGAGCCGTGTGGAGTTACTCAACGAGACTCGCCAGATTTGTCTCACGCTCGAAATCGACACCAAGCAGGCTTCGGTGATGGAGTACTTCGAAATCTTCCTGAGCCGTATGGTGATGTGCCGATCCGCCGCGAGAACGCTTGGGTACGACTTCACGCTTCAGGTCAACGGCGTTTCCCTTTCCTAACAGACTGCTTAGCCGGCTCGGCCCACTTTGCTTGCCATTGTGCGACTCGCAGGTTTGCCATTGTGAGCCGTGAGCAGCGGGTTCAAGGTCCGATTGACCTTCTCGGCGACAGACCGGGCCACGCTCTTTGAAGTTGCCCGGAGCTTGGAATCGTGGGCCCACACTTTGGGCTCTCCCTTCACGACCAACACTCCGTCTTCGTACGCTCGACAGGTGAGAGCAGAAGGATTGGAATCTATGGCAATGCAAGATCTACCAAATGTCCAAGAATCTAGACGACCGATCTCCTTGAACCTCGCTCGCGAATCGGCAAAGGTCTGAACGTTTGCCCTGCCTACAGATAACGGCGTGCTTTGAGCCTTTAGCTGCGCGTTACCGTCTAACTTTGCGGTGAGATTCTGGGTGAATCCAGAGATGGTAGCGGCGGCCGAATCTTGAATTTTTAGGTCAAGATTAACCGACTGTTGACAATGCGTCTTCAACTGAGCGTATCCGGTTAGCTCCGCCAACAGCGTGTTTCTAGACTCTCCGATCTCGATCTTCGAATACCCCTCGCCAATGACCCTCAGCGTGGGAAAATCGCTTCGCTCCATCTGTAAAACCGAGCGTCCATTCACCCGAATTTCAGCCAGATTAGGAGCCGAGACCTCCAGTTCAATCAACTTAGACCGAGTCGGGGCGCCCTTCCATTTCACTCTCAGCCCAGAGTCGGAGTGCTCGAACTGGATCAATCGACTCGCTTCTGGGTGGAACGCAACTTTGACCGGGAGGTGGCTGCCACGCGACACTTTCACCCGAAAGGGACCGTCCACGCTCAAAAACTGAAAGGCCTTGGCAGGAACGCGGTACGCCAGAGAGGATCGTACCGGAAGCTTGAAGTCGCCCCCGTTTCCGGACAAATCGAACGCGGTCCGACTCCGGTTGACAACATGAACCGCCCCAAAAAAGATGGCGACGACGCCGATGTTCCCGATGATCTTGATACCCGTGCCAAGGTTCATGAACTGTGATACTTATCACAGAGATCGCCCGTTACCGATTAGGTCTTTATCCCTTAAGCCTTAACACTTATCCTTTTCAGGCAAAGCAAAACTAATTGTTCGTTAGCCTTGCGAATTCCACCGAGGATCTTCAAAACGTTGAACCTCTACTCGATAGCCCGCTGGATCAAAAGCAAAAAAATGGTAAATCTGATACTTCGCATTAAGGCGCGGCGGACCGTCGACCTTAACACTACTCTTTAAACAGTGGTCGTACCAGCCGTCCACATCTTCTGACACGAGGGTCAGGATGGGACCATCGGTCACCACATCAGGAGAACCTACGTGAGAACCGGGGGCTGCCCCGCTCTGCCTGCAGAATCCAAAGAACGATCCTGCCTTCGCCCGATAGATCCGACAAACTCCTTGGTCCAACGCGAGTTCCATTTGGAGCACCCCGTGGTAGAACGCGTGCTGATCTTCCAGCGAGGGTACGGGAAGGAAGATCACGGTTTGGCCCACGGGTGGCAACCGACTCTCGCTATTAGAGGGCTCTGGGAGAGACATCGCGATCAGTATCTCCCAAAGCCCCCTATCGCAGCCGCTAACCGGGGGAACGCCTACCGCTTTCGGCGACGACGAGAGATAACGCCTGCCGTCGCCAAGCCTAGCCCAAGAATCGTGATCGGTTCTGGGACGGCTTGGAACGTTGTTGCCACAACGTGCTTCCCAATCTGCCAACCCAAAGACTTTCCAATCTCGTTATCAAACGAAAAGTGAATGCCGCCGTAAATCCGGCTCATCCCTGCCTCGTCCATCGCTTGGCTAAACGAGTTGAAGTGCCGGGTGATGCCGTACGTGTCGTCTGTAAACGAGAACGTCTGATTGTCGCCGTACAACGCGGCAAGGCTCGCCGCCGCCGCGCCAGAGAAGGTGGAGTGCCCGCTCACGCATGAAGGGTGATTGGGAGTTGGCAACAGCGGATTCCAGGTGAGATCGGGTGCGGTGCCACCGTTGCCGTCTTGATCGGCAAGCCGAATCGCGGTTTCGGGTCGCCACATCTCGTCGGAGTACTTCACCTCCCACGCTGCGATGCCCGCATCTGCAAGCGAGGTGTTGAGCGCGCCAAACATTCGGACGTTATCGGCGAGGGTGTTCCCCCGATTCTGCCCGATGGTCTGAGCGACCTGATTCCACTGACCGGGAGGGGTGTAGCTGTTCCCGCCCGCTCTCCAGAAGTACGCCGTTTCCGTCTGATCGGCGGTTCGAAGAACGCTCGTGGCCGATCCGAGGAGCTTCACCTCGCTCAGGGACTCGGCGTACTTCGCGCTGCTTAGGATAGGTGCCGTTCCGCCATCAAATTGGCGATTCGAATTCATAGAAAACGTGGCAACGTCTCGCCAATGAGGCAGCGCGCCAGGGAGACCGTTATCCGTTGGGCGCCACTTCCCGGGATCGTTCGAGCCCATGTACGGACCCAGGTTCACATACGCACCGTCATTGTCTCGGCGGTTCAAAATGGCTGCGGCCGAGCGTCTTCCCGCTTCTAGACCTTGTTCGATAGATGTGCCCGAACCGAGCAGGTCGAGACGCTGCTGATAGATCTGGCTGAGCTGAGTTGCCCGGGTGGGGAAAAGGGTCCGCAGAGTTCGGTAGTTCGCCTCGGCAACGGCGGCTCGTGCATCGGCTCCGGAGTAGTTGTCTTTGAAAACGTACGCCTTTCCGATTCGCTCGATGGAATTCACCGCATCATAAGAGGCAATCGATGCAATGGCAAGGTTTCTTGCCGCCATGGGGGGCGCAGTATTGGTTGACTTGATGGTCTCCAGTGCCACCTGATTCCAGAAGACCGCCTCGTCGGAAGCAACTGCAGACGTGACGATGGCCCCCATCACAAGGCCCCCAAGCCCAATTCGATACCAAAAAGCATTCGCGAAACCGCTCATGCAAAGGGAGGCTGCAGGATTCGTGCCAAATGCAGATCGAACTCGCCGTGGGCTTTGCGTTGACACGAAAAGCGGAAGATGCTAAGTTTTTGTATTCACCAAGAAATTGGGGTGGAGGGAAATATGAGAAAGGTTTACATTTTGGCCGCGCTTATCGGCTCGTTCATGATCCTCGCGGGGAACGAGGGTTGTGATCAGGGATCCGACACAGATTCGCGATGCGCTCGCTGCAACGACGGTTCCGACTACGAAGGATCGCTGTGCTCTTCCGCTTGTAGCGGCAACGGCGGCGTTTCGTTCTATTACGACAAGTGCGATTTCTGCGCCGAGTAATCTGCCAGAAAACGTGAAGGAAAGGGTCGGAAGTTCTGAAAGGGACTTCCGACCCTTTCCTTTTTTCGGCCACGAAACCCGCACTCTCCCGACCCGTTCCAAGCACGAACCCGTCACAACGGCGAGGTTCAGGGAGAAAAAATGAGGAAAATCTACGTCCTTGCCGGGTTGATCTCGGCCTATATCATCACCATCGGTTGCGGCGAAGCACCTGGCTGTTCGCCCGGTGGCGGAAGCGACGATTCCGATTGTCCAGTGGCATGCGCCCGCTGTAACGACGGGTCCGACTACAACGGAACCCTCTGCTCGGCGGCGTGCTCGGGTAACGGCGGAGTCTCGTTCTATTACGACAAGTGCAGCGCCTGCGAATAGCGTAACTGCAACAAAGAAGGGGTCGGCGATTAAGCCGGCCCCTTTCCTTCTCATCCTAGTTACGCCAACCTAGTGATCGACGTAGTTCTTGCTGTAGCCCAGCGCCTCGGGAGCGTGAAGCCGCAGCATCTTCCAGTCGATATCCTTCGGCACATCACCCGCGGTGGCTTTGCTCACCACGAACATGAGCACCATGGAGAGCGGCACACCCCAAATGGCGGGTTGCTCCATCAGCGCCTTAGCCAAGCCGGGGAGCTCGAGCTGAATCACCTTTCGATCGACCAGCATGGTGGTGACGATCGCCGCAAGCGAAGTGAGACCGCCGACCAGCATGCCCGTAGCCGCACCCTTAGCGGTCAGCCCCTTCCACCAGCTACCTAAAAGCAACAGCGGGAAGTAAGACGCCGCACCGATGGCAAACGCCCAGCCGACCATGGTCGCGATATCAAACGTTTCCACCAATAGGCCGAGTCCCATGGATACAACGCCGACGACCACCGCCGCCACCTTGAACGCTTTGAGTCGTGATTCGGTGGAGGCCTCGGGTCGCAGAATCTTGCCGTAGATGTCGTGAGCGAACGCGCTGCTCATGCTCACCAGCAGTCCTGAAAAGGTGGACATGAACGCCGCGAACGCACCCGCACTGGTGACACCGCTCAAGATCGCCCCGAGCATCGGGTTGTCCACCATGGTCGGTAGCTTGATGACCACGCTGTCGGTGACGTTGCCTGCGTAGAGAGCGGGCATGGTGTATCTGCCAATGGCTCCCCACATAGGCGTGAACACATAGAACACACCCAGGAAGATCATCACCAGCAAAGTGGTTCGCTTCGCCGATTTGCCATCTGGATTGGTATAGAACCGAACCAGAATGTGGGGCAGACCCGCCGTTCCGCATACCAACGCAATGATGAGCGAGTAGGTGGTGAGCAGCGGGAATCCGTGCTTGGCGGTCATGGGTCCAAACGGGTTAAGCCAATCCGCATCTTTCGGCGCGTTGGGAGCCGCCACCGCTTGACCTTGGTCGTCGCTGATCTTGAACTTCGCGGGTTTATCGAACTCGAGTTTGAGCGCCACGGGTTTGCCGCTTGGCTCGCCGTTCACCATCTCCACCGCAAGGGGAACCTGAACGCTTTGACCCTTTTGAATCTTCCAAGGGAACGAGACAGCATCGGTTGGCAAGACGGTGCCTTTCGGGTCGGCGGGCTGAATGGGGGCAAACTCGGTTCCCTTCTTAGCCGGACCGACCTTGCCGATCTCCGTATCCGTCTCGAACGTGAGCACGATCGAGCCGACGGGCAGAGACAGAGCATTATTCGGTGCGGCAGTTTTTCCTTTCAAAGAGACCACCGTATCGGTGGCAACCATCGGCGGTTTGGTCCCTTCTGCGGCGTGAGCCATTGCCTGGGTGTTCCCCTGGATCATCGCCGACACCACAAAGAATGGCACCGCAATGGCGAACACCTTCACCCAGTACTGGAAGGCCTGCACCAGCGTGATTCCCTTCATGCCGCCCACCGCGACGTTGAACGTGATCACCGCGCCGACGACGAGAATCCCCACCGCGTACGGCCAATTGAGAATGGACGCCATGGTGATGCCCGCCCCTTTCATTTGGGGCATCGTGTAGAAGAACCCAATGAAGAGGACAAACGAAACCGCGATCTTTCGAAACGCCGGACTATCGAAGCGGCCCTCGGCGAAGTCGGGAATGGTGTAGGCCCCGAATCTGCGCAGGGGTCCGGCGATGAACAGCAGCAAGAACAGATACCCCGCGGCGTACCCAACCGGATACCAAAGGGCGTCGTAGCCGTTCTTCATCACCAGGCCCGCAATGCCCATGAAACTCGCCGCGCTGAGGTACTCGCCAGAGATCGCGGAGGCGTTCCAAAAGACGTTGACGGATCGACCCGCGACGAAGAAATCGCCTGTCGACTTCGACCCTTTCGTGGCTCGAACCCCGAGCCAGACGGTTGCCACCGTCACCGCAATAACAAACAGAAATGTGACTAACGAGTTGGTATCCATGGGTTAGCGAACCTCTCCGTTGGTGTCGATGGGGCGACCGTTTTGGTCGGCAGCGATCCTTGCCCGCTCTTCGGTCACAATCGCTTCCTCGATATCCTCCGAGCCCTTCACAAACCACCAGGAGAGGGCCCAGGTGAGCGGATAAAACAAGATCGCCAGGATGAGCCAGGTGATGGTGAAGGGTCCGACGCGGGTCGCCATGGTTGGAACTGCAAATTGGTTCAGCAGCGGGAGACCCACCAGCAGAATCACGAACACCGCCCCAACGGCAAGGCTTAACTTCACTTGTCGTTTCATCAACCGCTGCGTGAGGTGGGCAACGGTCTCGTGCGCAATCGTTTCCGGTACGCCTGCCTGCGACGTCGCAGAGGCAGATCCAACGCTGGGCCCGCGAGGCGTATCCATGGGAGGCATGTCCATGGGAGGCATTGTATCAGGCGGGGACGGTTTCGTCGCGGTCACCCGAGTTGTGGGTCCGGTACTGGTAATTGCAACTTTTTGTCCTAGGTTAAGGAACGCGCATTTCTATTACCTTTCGCGTTCATTCAGGGATTACAATGAACAAGAACGACACGCGAGAGAGGAATGAGCCGTCAACTGCAAACACGACGAACGCCCAACGCGCAATCGACACAGACCACGAAACTCAACTGGTGGCAAATCGATTCCAGTTGGCAGATTTGCTTCGGGAGGCTAAAGGGAACTAATCCATGAAGAATTATCAATCTCTAAGGCGCGGATTAGTCACCCTTGGATTTCTTCAGGCGCTCACACTCACATCCACCGCAGGGCAGCAAAACGACCCCGGTTTTGCAATCAAGCAGGCTCGACTTGAATTCTCCACGAGGTATGTGAACCCCAAGCGCCTGAAGGAGTACATGCAGACCGTTGTTGACTCGGGCAACATTCATGCGAGGTCAGAGCTTCTGTTACTTCTCACCTCGACTCCTTTGCCCTTCGATGTTTCTGCCACGATGGACCAACTTAGAGCGAAGGGATTTAGCAATCAGAAAGGAGAAAGAGTATTGGCTGTCCAGACGTATGATGCCTCGGTTGATCGAAAACTTTTTCGAACACTAAAGAATCGATATCCGGAGGACTATGCATTTCAAGCTAGATTCATCTTTCTGAATCTTGGCAAAGAGGAGATTGAGAAAGAAGTAGGACAGGCCCTAGCCGTCCTCGAGAGGCTTACCGACAACCACCCTTTATCATTGTCGCTACGTGCGCTTTTTGAAAACTTCGTTGCGGACAACGACCCTAACTATAAGGGCCGGTTAGGAAAGGCACTTGTCTACTACAAGTTGTATCGATCGGCAAGGCTACAGATCGGCGATGCAAAGAGAGTGAATGAGGAGATCAAGCTGCTCGAAGCTTTTCTCAAGAAGAAGGGTATCACCCCACCGGAGCCGACGCCTGAGCAGTACGCTGCAGTGAAGAAGCGCGGGTGGGCCTTTAACAAACAAATGCTGGAGCCCTTCAAGAAGGTGGATTAGAAGTCTCGGAGGACTAAACCGGCGAGCAGAACCGACCTCGTTTTGTCACCCTGCATGCGCAACGAGAATGTTCACGTTTCGGTTAAGACTATCTTTAATACTCCTTTCTCATCGGCATACGTCTTATACTACGTGATAGAAGCGTTTCCCTTTGATTCCTATGCCCTCGACCCCGTCCTTTCGATTTCGTGAAGCGCTTCCCATCGCGATGGTGGTGGGCGTGGTTGCCATTGGTACGGTGGTGGGCTTTCGACAGGCAGGGGCGACGAGTGTTCAGGAGATCCGGACCGCGTACGGGCAGATCATGAGCCGGGAAGACGCCCCTCAGCTACTTCTGGAGCGCTTGAACCGGACCAACCGAGAAGACGTCGCCGCCGAGTATTTGCTGCTGATGGCAACAGTCGGCTTTCGAAACAACCCCGGGGAGCTTTTGGAGCCACTAGTAGCGAGGCAGTATCACGAAGGCTCCACCGAGCGATCGCGAGTGATCTTGACCGCGCTCCGGGCTAACTTGTCTCCGAATCGAAGCGGTGGAGACTTCAGAACAGAGGGATACATAAACATCAGGCTCGCCGAAACTTATCCGCACGACTTTGCGGCGCAGTGGCTATTTGTTGCTCAGGGCTACGGACTTGGAACCCCTGCCCCAGAGCGTGCGAAACAGGCGATGATACGCGCCGAGGTGCTGACCGACAAGCATCCATTAGCCGTCATGTATCGAGCCCGTTTTGAAGAATTCGCCAATCCGGAATCAGAACAGATTGAATCGGAACTGAAGGCGCTCCACGGTTTGAAGCTTTACGAATACGCTCGCAAACACACAGGGCGAGGCCGCGACATGAGCGATTCCGTCACGTACATCACAAACTGGCTGAGGGGGAGAAACGTGGCCCCCACCGAACCCAGCGCGAGCGAATATCTGGCGGTCAAGCGCCGGGGATGGGGATTCACTCCACAGATGATCGAACCGTTTAGGAGAGTCAATTAGCGCCCCCTGATCACTAGGGCCGTTCTACATCTCGGATGGCAGCCAACTCCGTTACCAGACAAACAAGCCGATGATAGTTTCTTGTGCCCTTTTTGGGCTCGTTCATCTCACTCAAGATAGGGCCCTCACGCAGGTCGAAGAGGACACGGTGCGCCGAGTTCGATCGGAGCTTGCGCGGGTCTTCTTACAAAAGGACAGCCTCCAAGAAGCCCGGCGGATCATTGACGCCGAGCGAAGCCCTCTCGCTTGGTCGGAGGTCGGGCTTCTTCTGACGTACGTTTCGATCGCAGAAGACAAGAGTTCACTGATCGAGAACTTAAAGCAGTCACTTCGACATCAGCCAGGCGTCCCACCCGCCACAAGGGGGCAAGCGGAATTGCTACGGTGCCGATTCTTCATGAACGAACCTGGAGATTCTCTTGGAAGAGCCGCTCAGATGGTGAAGGCGTATCCCCATGACTTTCTGGCCCACTATCGCTTCGCCCTCACCTCGCACGTGTATGGCAAGTACCCCAAGGACGTAGATGCATCGTTGCGGGCGGTCGACAAGCTCACCAATTCTCACCCGATAGCGCTGGAAATGTGGGCGGTTCGGAATCGCATTCCCAACAAGGAAGAGCAAAAGAATATCCGCCTTTGGGAGCAGCGGCGACTGAAGGCGATGATCTCTTTGAAACTACGGGATTACTCTAGGAAGTTAGTAAACCCGTCTTACAAGACAAGTGCCGAGACGTTATCTTGGGCGAACTATCTGCGCAAAAAGGGCTTTACTCCACCCGAACCCACTGCAGCGCAGTACGCAGCGGTGAAAAAGCGCGGATGGGCGTTCAACAAACAGATGCTGGAACCGTTCCGGAGGATTAAATAAACCATGACCTTTGATAAGTGGCTTGAAGAAATAGAGATGCGCGGCCTTGAAACGAAAAGCATCGATCGACTTTCGTTGGCGGTCGCCTTTAAGAAAGGTTTGACTCCGGCACAGTTTGTCGAGCAAGAAGCGAAGAAGAACCCTTCAGAGGATACAGAGAACAGACTGGACTTAAAAGGCATCACCATTTCTACTGATCTTTTGATTAGGATCCTTACCCTTTGCGGATTCTCAATGTATTTCATCGCAATTTCAATGGTGGCTCCCCTATATTGGATCATTGAAGAATATCGGAAAGCATCCGAAGTACAAACAGGAATAATCCAGCTTGTAAGTCCCCAGGGTTTGATGCAAGGGGCCTTTACCCGCGGGATGGGCACGTTCTTCTTGGCAGTTGTTTTAGTCGCTACCGGAACGTTGATTCTGCTTCTATCCAAATCGATAAGGGTCAACGCAAAACGCTTTGAGGCGGATCTTTGGTAACTTCGAAGAGATGACTCCCGCTGTTAAGGACCGATTCATCGCCTCCATCCTCGCGGGAGCAATGGGCGACGCCCTCGGAGCGCCCGTCGAGTTCCTCTCGATCGACCAAATCCAATCTCAGTTCGGACCGGCGGGCATTCAAGATTTTTCCAAGGCGTACGGCGTTCACGGGTCGATTACGGACGACACCCAAATGACGCTCTTCACTCTGGAAGGGCTGGCGGACGGCGCAACCACGAACGATGTTTGGCAGGCATACCTTCGCTGGATGAAGACGCAAGAGGCACCCACCACGGCAACTCCCAAGGGAAGCGGCAGGTTCAACTTGGTGAACCAACCGCAGTTACGACAGAGAAGGGCGCCGGGGACGACCTGCCTGAACGCCCTGAGGGTCTCGAATGGCAGCCCGGCAAAGAACGACAGCAAAGGTTGCGGTACCGTGATGCGCACCGCGCCATACGCGATCTTGAGCACGGCGGACGAAGCCTGGCAAGAGTCGATTGCCGGGGCCGCGCTGACCCACGGGCATATCGAGGGTCAGGTTTCTGCCGGAATCATGGCGGTTACCTTGTGGCACCTCATTCGGGGCGAGGAGATTCTCCCTGCAGCCGAGCGCGCTCTAGAGATGGCATCCTCGCAAGGGCACGGTTCCACGCTCAGCGTTTCCCTCACCCGGAAGGCTCTTGAGGCGAGCCCCAACACACCGATCGAAGCGTTCGCCAACGATGGTCGAAGCGGTGGCTGGGTGGCAGAAGAGGCCTGGGCCATGGGTCTGCTTGCCGCGCTCCGCTCTCCAACCGATCTCAAAGAAGCGTTGAGATTCGCGGTGAACCATACGGGCGATTCCGATTCGACGGGCGCCATCGCGGGCAATCTTTTGGGCGCACTGCTAGGGACGGTTTGCTTGCCACCAGACTGGCTTTCCCAACTGGAGCTTGCCGAGCTGATTCGAGATTGCGCAGAGCAAACCGCCGACCTTCTTCTTGCCGAACCGATCTGAAAGGGGTTCCACGGAAGATATGCTCTTACCGCAGAGTGGGGCATGGCGAACGGCAAAACTAGAATCGCGATCGTAGTCGGCGGCAAGGGTCGAGGGTCGAACATGCGCGCGCTGGCGGAACGAATCGCTGAGACGCAGGACTTAGAAGTGGTCGCCGTGGTTGCTCCTAAAGCCGATATCCCGGCCGTAGAAACGGCCTCCTCCCTGAATCTCCCGGTGAGGGTCGTTCCCGTCGGAGATGATTACCACTCTCGCCTTGCCGAGGCGCTTGCCGATGCGGATTGGATTTGTTTGGCGGGCTACCTTCGCCTCTTCCCCACTTCGGTTTTGGAGGCTCACGCGGGTCGTGTTCTCAACATTCACCCGGCATTGCTCCCCAAGTTCGGCGGCAAGGGGATGTTCGGCATGCACGTTCACGAAGCGGTGGTAGCGGCGGGCGAGCGCGAGTCGGGTTGCACGGTGCATTTTGTGACCGAGCATTACGATGAAGGCGCGGTGATCGCGCAGGCCCGGTGCGAGGTTTTGCCGTCGGATTCGGCGGAAAAGGTCGCCGCCAAGGTGCTGAAGCTGGAGCACGAGACGTACTTCGCCGCGCTTCGGCGGTTGACCCAGGGTTAGGGGTGCGGCTTGGGTTGTCGGCCCTCGGCCGATATTCCCCTCCCCGATAAATCGGGGCAGGCACTGGAGGGGTGGCCTGAAAGGCCGGGGTGGTTTCCACGACACAACTCACTAGTGCCGGGATGCTCTTGCCAGGCCTCCGCCCTTCTGGTCTTAAATCAATTCTGTCTACCCAGGGTTAAAACCCTGGGCTGCGATGCTTGCCGCGGCTCCGCCGCTTCGGGGAAGAAGGTCCAAACCTAATTCCCCTCCTGGGAGGGGTGGCCTGAAAGGCCGGGGTGGTTTCCGCTACACAACTCACTCGTTCAGGGATGCTATTGCCACGGCTCCGCCGTTCTCGTCTTCGATCAAATCTGTCTACCCAGGGTTAAAACCCTGGGCTTCGATGATTGTCGCGGCTCCGCCGCTTCGGGGAAGAAGGTCCAAACCTAATTCCCCTCCTGGGAGGGGTGGCCTGAAAGGCCGGGGTGGTTTCCGCGACACAACTCACTAGTGCAGGGATGCTCTTGCCAGGGCTCCGCCCTTCTGGTCTTAAATCAATTCTGTCTACCCAGGGTTAAAACCCTGGGCTGCGATGATTGCCGCGGCTCCGCCGCTTTCGGAAAGAAGATCCAAACCAAATTCCCCTCTATGGAGGGGAATTTCAACGAGTCGGTTCCTCCCGGAAGGTCCGGACGACCGACCAGAAACACTGAGTTTTCAAAGTTCGGGACCCCTCACCCGGCCTTCTAGGCCACCCTCTCCCCCGGAGGGGCGAGGGTTCGGTATGAGACAACTTGCGATGAAAGGTCCAGACCAAACTGCCTTCCCCGATAAATCGGGGAGGGGAATATTAACGGGTCAGTTCCTTACGAGAGGTCCGGAGGACCGACCAGACTGTTAGCCCAGACCGACAGGTCTGGGTAGTAGGCCGTTTAAGTTGAAAGGTCCGGAGGACCGACCAGATACTCCGAGTTTTCAAAGTTCGGGACCCCTCACCCGGCTCTCTGGGCCACCCTCTCCCCCGGAGGGGCGAGGGACCTAAAGGAACATTTCTTCGGATCGAAACCATGGGCTGCGCTGCTTGCCGCTCCCGAGAATCCGGACGCCGCTACGTCGTGACGACCGCCGAGTTCGTTATAAAGAGCTACTCTCGACCTTAAACCGACGCGGGTTTTCTCTGGATGGGCGTAAACGTGTTGCTACAAAACACCCATCGACCGGATTCCAACGACAACACCGTGGTGACTTGGATCTGGAACTTACGCCCCGCTTCGGCCGAGCCGATCATCATCACCTGGCGATAGTGCGCGATCACCACATCCTTACGAAGCGACCGCCTTTGCAGGTCTTGAATCTCGAATCCGGTCACCGGGGACTTCCGCTTCTCCGGCGGCACATCGTAAAACCCTAAAAACTTGTCGCGAGGATCCACCTCACCCAAAGGAGAAATCTCCACGAAATCGGGGTGTGTGAGCTTCCGCAGAGACTCCACATCGAACCTAATCGTGGCTTGCACAAACGCCTCGATCGTCTTTTTGATCTCGACGGATTCTTCCCCATTAGAAACCTTTGTCACAAGGCTAGGCACGGCCCCAGATGGGAGCTTGGCAATGGGCGAAAGAGTTTGAATTCCGAAAAACGGCGAGGCGACCAGAAGCGCAACCATACGCTCATTCTTCACTGCAGACCGGGGCGAACCGGGGGTACGAGATTACGAATCTGCCGAGACACCTAACAGCTCTCGACACTCCGCAGTGGAGAGACCAAGTTCTTCACGAACCGCTCGGCGAAGGTGACTTGGGTCAAAGAATCCCGCCACAAGCCAGGCGGGTTCCGGTCCGTTCAGCGCGGAAAGAGCCCGCTCCACTCGCAGCCGTCTGCGAAATCGACCTATGGAAACCCCAAAGCTCTTTTTGAACCCAGCACAAAGGTGATTGGGCGAAATTCCCACCGCGTTCGCAATTGCCTCTATCGAGAGGTCGGTATCTAGATCGGAGACGAGGTCTTTGGCTTGCCTCGCCCAATCGGCGGCGGGGCGAGAAGCGGTTGCCAGGGAGGCGGTGTAATGCCACACCGCCGATTCAATCCTCGAAGGATCGGGAACAGGTTGCGAGCGCAGTTCGAAAGCCAAATGCCAAAGGGTTCGGCTAGCCTGCCACCGCACCTCGTCGGTCGGTTCTTGAACCTGCAAATCCACATTGAGGAGTTGAAGGCTAAGTGCAAATCCATCCTGCTCGACGGATCGCACGCAGGGTCGGACAGGAGCATGCACCACCGGATCGCCAGGGCGAACAACGCTCCGCGCGCCTTCGTGATTCAGCCCCCACTCGCCGGAAAACAAAAACCAGTGCTGCCAGTGCGGACACCTCTCGCGAACGTGCCGATCTCCGCGATGGAGCGAATGCAACGAAACCCGAAAGGAATCGAACAACCAAGCCGTCTGGTTTTTCATCGGGTGAACATCCATGGTATCCCCGGGGACATGCGGTTGTACCGAAGAAGGCGCTGAACCGTTGCATGTAATGCGTGTTCGTTACGTCCGCCAAGGGGCTGATGCCCGTGCAAGTCTTGCCTAATCCGATTAGAATAACACCACCGTGATCGGAATCATCGCCCTAGCCAGCGTCGCCTTGGGAAGCGAGCTGAACGCCGCCCCCACCAACCCTCCCGAACTGGGCCTTGTACCCCGACCCAAAACCTTGATCGAGCAAGAAGGCACCTTCACGGTCGACCAAAACACCGTGATTGTCGCCAACGGCAAGCTGAGCAAAGTGGCCGATCAGCTTCGTGGCTACCTCTCCCCCAGCACCGGACTCTCCCTTCCGGCCGGGAAGGAGGCGGGCAAAAACAGCATCACCCTCTCCATCGACCCCAGCCTGAAGCACCTTGGCAAAGAGGGATACCGACTGGCCGTAACTTCCGATGGGATAAGGATTGTTTCCACGGACACGCCCGGTGCGTTCTATGGAGTCCAAACCCTTAGGCAACTCATGCCGACCTGGACCTTTGGCAAGTCGCTCTCCAAAGAGGCGCTCAAGGTTCCGTGCGTTTGGATTGAAGACGTCCCGCGATTCGGTTGGCGTGGCGCGCACCTAGATGTCGGTCGGCACATCATGCCCGTGGAGTGGATCAAGAAGTATCTAGACACTCTTGCCCTTCACAAAATGAACTCCTTCCACTGGCACCTCACGGAAGATCAAGGCTGGCGGATCGAGATCAAGAAGTATCCCAAGCTCACCTCGGTAGGCGCCTGGCGGAAAGAGACCATGCTGGGCCACTACAACGATCAGAAGTGGGACGGCAAACCCTACGGGGGCTTCTATACCCAAGAAGAGGTGAAGGAGATCGTAAAGTACGCCGCCGAGCGGCACATCAACGTAGTGCCAGAGATCGAAATGCCGGGTCACGCTCAGGCCGCCATTGCCGCCTATCCCGAACTTGGAAACACGGGCAAGCAAGTTGGGGTCGCCACCAAGTGGGGCGTTATTGAAGAGGTCTTCAACGTCGAAGATTCCACCATCAAGTTCCTGCAAGACGTTCTTATCGAGGTGATGGCACTCTTCCCCAGCAAGTTCATTCACATTGGTGGAGACGAATGCCCCAAAACGCAGTGGAAACAGTCTGAGAAGGCTCAGACAAAGATGCGCGCCCTAGGACTTCATGACGAAGAAGAGCTTCAAAGCTGGTTCATCAAGCAAATGGATACCTTCTTGGAAAAGAAGGGTCGACGCTTGATCGGTTGGGATGAGATTTTGGAGGGCGGACTCGCTCCCGGCGCCACCGTCATGAGTTGGCGCGGCGAGGCGGGTGGAATCAAGGCGGCGGAAGAGGGTCATGACGTAGTGATGGCATCTACCAACGCCTTCTATTTCGATTTCTACCAAGGGCCTAAAGAGAAAGAACCGCTTGCCATTGGCGGATACCTCCCTCTGCGTAAGGTGTACGACTACGACATCATCCCGGCGAAGCTTGCGGCCGAAAAGCAGCATCATATTCTTGGAGGTCAGTATCAGATTTGGACGGAGTACATCGCTACTCCGGAGAAAGCCGAGTACATGGCTTTCCCAAGAGCCTGCGCCGCCGCCGAGATTCTGTGGTCGCCAAAGGCGGGTAAGGATTTCAGCAACTTTGTGCAACGGCTCGGCGTTCACGTGGGTCGATTCGATGCCTTGGGCGTGAACTATCGCAAGCTAGACCCCGAAACAACCGGGGCGGCATCGGTGGTTGCGAAATGGTCCCCTAAGGATGTCTCCAACGACTATCAAGTCAAAACCTGGGACATCACGGGCGCCATCAAGGGTCCGGGCACGTACGAGATTCGGTTCCAATACACGGGCGGGGCATACCGGCTGGACATCGATGGAATCGAGATTCTGTTCAACGGCGAGGTGGTGGAGCAAGATTCTCATTACGGCCGCACGGGCTCGGCGAACGTGGACAACGTTTGGACGGTCACGCTCAACCGAGTCGATCCGGGCATCAAGGCGACCCTGCGGGCGAAGGTCCGCGCCGATGGCGGCAGCGATTCCAACGGCGAGATCTCGATCATGAAGGTCTCGTAAGGTCAGTCCCTTCGATAGAGCTTTCGCTTAGGTGCCGTGGAACAAGCAATTGTTCCGCGGCATCGTTGTTTTGCCCCACGCAACCCCACCGGTTGGGTCTTTGTGACCATTCTCACAGCCCCGGGGTGATCTACTGAAACGCAGCCCCCTTCTTTCGTTGGTACATCTATTGGCAAGCAACGGGACAACAAAAACCCAACGCAAGAGGCAAAAGATGAATCAAATCGCAAACACTCAAACTGGAATTTTGGCTGGAGCAACCTCCACCGGTAGCTTGCCTGTTTCTGGCGAAGCGTACGTTCGAATGGTCGTTCGTCAGATTGTGAACACCAAGGGTCGACCCGTTCTAATGGGCGCTTTCGAGTTCGATGGTCGGATTGTGACGTGCGACGTTCGGGTCGCGGCGAACTCGTTGCGAGAGGCCATGCGGCTGGAAGCCAACAAGCGGGTCGACGTCAAGGGCGTCTGGAACGGGGGATCGATTCAGCAAGCCACTCTGAGCATTCTTAACTGAATGCTCAGAGCATCGCGGTGTTGGCTCGTTGGGTCAGGACTTGGCAAGTCGTTCAAAAACCGTATCAAAGCGAGAAACGATTTCCCGGTAGGAGCGCATAAACTCCTCATCCAAGGGTCCTTCAGAGAAAATCTCGACGTATTCGCGCAAAGCAACTTCCATCACGCTATCAAGCGTCACGCCCTTGACTTCTGCCAGGGCGTTGGCACGTTTAAGGAGCTCTCCATCAAGCTCCACTTCGAGTTTTTGCCTGGGTTTCATCGCATCTTGGCCCCGATCTAATAATACGACAACTCTCTGCCGGACAAGCCCTTCGGTTACTCACCGGACGGACCGTTCACAGCCAGGAAGAAGGTAAACCCTTCCGTATGAGCGGGAACGTTTTCACCACCTCCACCGGAGCCACCGTCAACCGAATTGGTCTGGGATGCTGGCAGCTTGGCGCCGATTGCTGGGGCGATATCGACGACGCCCTCGCGCTGTCCATTCTGCAAACCGCCGCCGAACAGGGCGTTAACTTCTTCGACACCGCCGATGTCTACGGCGGGGGCCTTAGCGAGACTCGATTGGGCAACTTTCTAAAGGCCAACCCGATGGACGCTTATGTGGCGACCAAGGTCGGCCGATTTGGCGACCCCGGCTGGCCAGATAACTTCAAACCAGAAGTCTTGAAAGGCCACGTGAAGGCGGGGCGAGATCGGCTACAAAGAGAGCAAATCGACCTCGTCCAGCTCCACTGCGTACCCACTTCGGAACTGGTCGCAGGCGGGGTGTTCGAATCGCTCCGCGAGCTTCAGCAAGAAGGCGTCATTCGCGGTTGGGGTGCCAGTATCGAATCCGTGGAAGAGGGTCTGCTCTGCCTCACCCAACCCGGGCTCGGGGCGTTGCAAGTCATCTTCAACCCGCTGAGACAAAAGCCCGCCGACGTTCTGTTCCGCCGCGCCGAACAGATGGGCGTAAATATCATTGTTCGAATCCCGTTTGCTAGCGGGGCGCTCACGGGCAAAATGACCGCATCCACCCAATTCGCCACCAACGATCACCGCAATTTTAATCGCAACGGCGAAGCGTTCCACGTCGGCGAGACCTTCAACGGGCTCGGCTTTGAACTGGCGATCGAGCTTGCCGAAGAGTTGAAGACCCACCTTGCGGAGGGCCTGTCGCTTGCGGATGCCACCCTGCGCTGGATTCTGGACGATAGCGCGGTGAGCGTCATCATTCCCGGTGCCAGCAAGACCTCGCAGGTGGTGGGCAACATGGGTGCGTCGTCGCTTGCGCCGCTTTCTGCGGATCTTCACGCCGCGTGGGGCAAGGTGTACCAGGAGAAGGCGCACTCTGCTATTCGTGGGAACTACTAAGACGACGCTTTCGCCCTAGTCCAAGGAACTAACACCCGGAAAAGCGATTCGGAGAACGATTCCTATGGCGAGGGGGAGGATCAAGATGGCCGCACTCAAGATCCTCCTCCGCTTGGCTCTCTGAGACTGACGATCGCCGGGGTCATCTTCCTTCTCGTAAAACAAAGTCATTAGCGCCAAAGGCGGGCAGATGAGCCCACATATCATTCCGGCGACTAAAAGAGGGAGAGCATACGAGCTAGGTGGTGGAACTAGATGGATGGAACTTCCAAACGCCAAAGTGACAGCGTAATTGGGCACAGACTCTCCGCGTGCCAACACCCAAATATGCCGTATCACTACGAAGAGTGGTATCAAGGCGTAGGTGGTGAATAGTGCCTGAACCGAAGGGTCCCAATGAACGATATGATTCAATGCAAATTCAATCATATAGATCTAAGTCGGATGAAATCTTGGGTGAAAGAAAGCTAGGAAACACCGACCATTAAGTAGCCGACAAGGCAAATTGCGGCTAAAAGCACAACCTGATACACAGTCATGAACGTTAAGGCAGAGATCTTTTGTGACAAGCGCAAAGAGGGTCTATCACGCTTCAAAGAGAACAACAACATCCAAACCGCGATGATGAAGCAAATTATCGATAAACTAACAACGTGCGCGGGAAGAAATATCGACGTCACAAACACTTGAAAAAGCAGTGGGAGAGAAACATCCCGAAAGCGTCGCTTTGATCGAGACCAGAGCTCAAGAGACCCAGCTAAGGAGAACCACGAGACAATCGAAATCGAGATCCACTGGGGCCCGCCGACCAAGCCGGGAAGAGAATACGGAAACAATGGATACAGTGGCCACATGGATCTCCTTCCTCTCTTTTGTTCGACGATTCAAACTTTGTTACGGCGATAGTTCGCCGAGGGATGCATCGGTGTTTATGAACTTTGCCCCCGTTCCCGATTCTCGGGAAACGCCTTCTGTGCCTGCACCAATCCGCCAGATTTGGTAGTTTTCTCATTCGGGTGAGGTCGGGGGGACCGACCAGATACTCGAAACTCCGTTCTTAACCGATTTCCCTGATTGCCACGGCTCCGCCGTTCCGGTTCCAAATGGATGCCACAACCCAGGGTTAAAACCCTGGGCTGCGATGATTGTCGCGGCTCCGCCGCTTTGCGGAGTTTGTAACAAGGTTCCGATCCAATTCCCCTCTATGGAGGGGTGGTCTGAAAGACCGGGGTGGTTCCGGGCTTGACCCGCAGTAATTGTTAATTTGAACTCGAGGGACGAGCAATAGATCCCCGGCCCGCCCGAAAAAATCTTGGAAACAATCCGCCTACTTTTGAGTGGTTGATCCCTGATCGTTTAGCAGCCAGAACAACCCCAACAAGAGGATCGAGAAGAGCGAGCCGATCAAGTTCGCAGTCAACCAATCGGTAAGAGATGAGTCTCGAACCATCAAAAGGTGGACGAGGAGCCAGCCAGCGCAGCTCACTCCTTGCATCCACCGCAACGCGATCTGAAACTTTGTGGCGCGGTTTGCACGGAGCATTAGGAATAGGGCTATGCCCTGCACTCCTAAAAACAGGCTGGAATAGATCAGTTGAGACGCCAATCCAATCCTCCAGCTATCACTTTTCCCCTGCCCTATTCGCAGCTAGTTTATACCCGGAGGTACAGACCTGTTCATGAGCTAACTCGGCATCCAATTTTCGGCTACCGGGGGCTCATAGAGCTGCCGATCAGGATAAATCCAACTCCCACAAAGATGACTGCAAGAACGGTTGCCGCAACGTCCAGCTTGACATCCTTCGGCTTCAAACCCAACTCTTTGCGGATATCGACGATCCGAAAGTTAAGAAGAACGAGCATCAGTAGCACTCCCGCGACAATGGAATAGATACCGAAAAGTGCAAATGACGACATTGGATCAGAACCTCAACCGGCGATCGTGACGAAATCTGTTATGAAGATTCCAAAGGATCGTTTTCACTCCGGTAAATCGATTATACAGAAATAGCATCTCGATACACACTAACGAGTCTTAGACGGTGTATGCACGAAGTTATTCTCGACTTGTTAACCACTGGGTGATGGCGCGTCCCGCCTTTTTCGTAGAGAACTCTATTCGCGATTCCAGAAGTCGTGTCACAAGATGCCTTCGCTCGTCTGGGTCTACAGGAAAAGTGGGTGGTTCTTCTAAGTAAGCCTCTAGATGATAATCGCGGACTTTCATGAGATGCTTGGGCAGAGGCAACGACAACATCTTTACAAGCGCCTTTGACCGTTCTTCATCAAACCACATTAGGGCCTCCAGAGTCCGGAATCTCAGTGAGACTTCTTCAGGCGGAACTCTCGATTCCAGCATCTTCAACTGGGCAAGAGTTTCTTCGGTGCCGTACATCGCTAAGGTGCCTACATGTGAGCAGAACACGTCTCTCCAAGATTGAATTGCTCGCAGATCTTCTAGAATGCTGATCGCTTGGAGCGCCAGTTCGGACACCTCGAACGCACATCCATGCGCCAAAGCGATCTCGCCCGTACTCGGCGAATGCTCCGCCTGAGGGAGTCTAGAGATACTCCAAAGGTTCAGGGCTTCGCCAAGGCGCTTGGGGGCTATCACTGTTTAGACCTTCTTCTGTACAAAGCGTAGCCCTCAGTCATCGACATCATTCATCCGATTGCCTGCGCAGTAGTCTTGAAACGTGGCCCGTAGTTACTCATCCAGATAAAGGGACCTTACTTCTAGGCGCTCAATAAATCCCACAACTCGCCTGCCCTTTGCGTCAACTATCTCCCAAGAATCGCTATCTACTTCTAACGGAGAGTTCCAGAACTCCACGTAGTAACCCAGTTCTTTGACGTCAGGCGCTATGTAGTGATGATCCGGATCCAATCGGTCAGACACATGGAGAGGCCATTCGATGTTAGGGTCGATCATCCTTGCTCTTTCTACCGATGATCTAGCTCGCCAAGCCCATCTGCTTCCCGACCAAGTGCAGTCCGTACCGATACGCCTCAAAGTTGTCACTGAGCAGCCGCAACACCGGAGCCTCCGCGTCGTAAGGCGGATGATCGAAGCTCGCCGCGATATCGTAGCTCACCCGACCCCGCTCCACCGGATCGATCAGCGTATCGCCGGGTTCAGCAACTCCCTTGATGCCCTTTGGGAACACGCCCGTCCAAAAGAGCATCAGGTCGCCGATGTGGCGGTGAACCTCTCGCTCCCGCTTGAAGGATTTTGCCGCAAACCGAACGTCACCTTCCACCAGCATCTCCGCAACCGTCCGCACGCGCTGACCCTCCGCATTCCGAATGGCGAACTGAGCGTCGGTGTGCAGAAACCGAACCAGCAGGTCGGAAAGGTACGTCTCGGCGGCATCGATCTGCTTCAGACCAATCTGGCCCGTCAGCGCATCGTGAAGCGTGTCTCGAAAGAACGCTCGCACCGAAGACTCTCCGATACTGAAGTTCGGCGACCCCGCGGAGGGGATCGGATCATGACCGAATGATGAGGAATGTTCTTGGCTCATGGCGATTCTCCTTTGATGAGAGAAACGGTTTTAAGAGCCTTATGGGTCGTTCGTCAAGGGTTTTTCAGCCGAAACGTCCGATAAACCCGTATTAATACTAGGCATTAGCACTTGACAAAAACGAGTGCTAATGAAATCGGATCAGGATTTTGCGGATTCCGCCCACAAAGGGTCGTCCGACCAAAGGCTCAAATCGAGCTCTTGGAACGGACTGTCCTTGTCCTCGCACTCGGCAAGGAAGATCGCCTCTTCCGCCGTGAGCGATCCGCCCCCGTGCACTCGATCTGCGATTCCAGCCAGCCGCTCGAAGCGATCGCAGTGATCGGCAAATCGAATCTCAGAATAGTCTCTTGCCGCCCAGGTGCTAATGAGGAACTGCCAGTCGGAAGCCTCTGCGAGCAGCATCTCTCGAGCGGCTTGTTTCACAATTCGGTCCGCCGGACCGTTGGCGTACTCCCGAGCCATCTGCCGCAACTTGCGCTGAATCTCGTAAAGCCGTTTCCAGGTCCAGGCGTTGTCTTCGTTCAGCCAAATAAAGTGGTAGCCACCTTCTCCCCATGATCCTTCGGGAAGGGTGATCACGTGCTGCGCCGGGTCGGTATCTAGCACGTCTCCGCCCGAGACCATCTCGATCTCGCCATCTAAGTGGAAGTTACGCGCCAGTTGGTACAGAAACTCCGGACCTTCGAACCACCAGTGACCAAAAAGCTCGGTGTCGTACATCGCCACCAGGGTCCCGGTTCGGTTGGCCATGCCCTTATAGTGCGCCAAGGTTTCTTTCAGAACGTCCACCAGGTCTTTGGCGTGATTGACAATGGATTCGAAAGCCTTGTACGGATCGTACGGCTGCTTCGCACCCAGGTCAGCCTTGTTCTCGCTGATGCGCCAGTACCGGTGTCGACCCGGGTAGAGCTGCTTGTGGAACTCCAAATAGGCGGGGTCGCCGGGATAGCCCACTTCGCCCGACCACACTTTCACCGTGGTCTGAGGGTCTCTGGCAAAGCAGGTGACGCCGTTGGGCAGCATGTAGTGCTCGTACTCGCTGCGAAACTCGGCGGGCGGAGTGAAGTACTTGCTGCTCCGAGCAAACATCTCGGCTAGCTGAGGAAACTTCGCGCCGTAGGTGCCCAGCGGGGCTCCTCCGCGAATCATGTGGGAGTCCACGAAGAAGAATTCGATTCCGTTGTCCTTTAGAATCTCTTCGGTGCCCATTCGTTGCCAGGCCACCTCGTTATCGGCAACGGGTGATTTCCAGTCGTACCGGGGTCGGTAAGCGCATTCCGGAAGCCAAATACCGCGCGGCTTTTTGCCAAAGTGCTTTTCGTAGTTTTGGGTCGCCAGCTTCACCTGAGCCCGACAGGATTCGTCCGTACCCAACAGCGGTTGGTATCCGTGGGTGGCTCCACAGGTGATGATCTCGATTGCGCCTATGTCTTGAAAGTGTCGAAAGCCCTGAACAATGTTTCGATCCCACTTGTTGCGGAAGTCGTCCAGCGCCTTCTCGAACCGTTTGATCCAGAAGATGGAAAGCCCTTCCATCCACATTTCGTTCTTGGCTCGAAAGCCCTGCATGTCGAACTTGGCGGATTCGATTTTGTCTTTGCAGTACTCCTCAAACTCGTCGCAGAAAGTGGGGTCGGCAAGCTGCTCAGCAAGGATGGGGGTGACGTTGATGGTCCAACGAGGCTTGATGCCCTCTGCCTCCAGTCGATCCAGCGCGTCGAGCAGCGGGAGGTAGCACTCCACCGCCGCTTCGTGCAGCCAGTCGGTCCCGTGCGGACTCTTCCCGTGACTAAGCACATAAGGCATGTGCGAGTGAAGGCACAGGAGAAACCGACCAATGGGCATGCCCCATTTTATCGGCTTTATCGAAAGAAAATGAGTCCCTTCCGGAATCCGGAAGGGACTCATCACACTTAATGCGAAATAGAGCCTGAATTACATCGGGCTGGTGGGTGTTGGGACAGGCATGTTAGGGTCTGGCTTCCCGTGAGACTCGCCTTCCTTGTGATCCTCACCCGCATGATCTCCGCCTGCCGCATGATCGCCGCCCGCATGATCTCCACTTGCATGATCTCCACCTGCAGCGTGACCTTCCTCATGACCACCCGCGTGGTGCTTGATCTCCGGCAGCGGGGTGGGCTTGGCAATTCCGTAAGCCAAAGAGGCAAGGAGCACTCCGACCAGTGCAAAACCGGCAAACTTTGCCACCGAGCCCGTCGAAGAAGCTTCCTTCATGCGGGTCTCTTCGGGAACTGAGTTGACAAAATCAAAGGCCTCGTGATCGTCGTGGTGATGGTGGTTCGCCATGAAGTTTCTCCTAAGAGTCTATTATGACCATGCCGGGCAAAAAACGGAGTTTGCCCGTGGATCACCCCGGTTGAGATAGCCGGATTACTTGGAAAAACCGCGTTTGCGTAACGAGATCGACATCGAAACGTTTGATGAACGAAGCATTCGGCGAAATCTCTTAACAAGGTTTCAATCGTCCGAGACATAAAAGGGTTCGAAAACAAATATGACAATTTCAATGATGAGTAGGGGGATCCGGGCGACAAAGGCTCTCGCCGTTCTTCTCGCGTGTGCAACTGCGGCGTTTTCCAACGCGGCGTTCACCAAGGCCGATCTCGAGAAGATGGTCACCGAGCTTTCGGTGCACCTTCCGCAACACAAGTGGGTCGAGTATCCGATCCAATGCGAAGTGGTGGAAAAGAACGAGGTCAACGCCTACGCCACTGCGGTCAAGATCGAAGGTCGGACCGATAAGGTTCAAGGCAAGATGGTCGTTTTCACCGGATTGGTGAAGATGGCCAAAGAAGATCTGCGGCTCATCCGCGCGGTCGTCGCTCACGAGCTTGCTCACCTTGCCAAGGGTCACGTTTTCAAGAGCATGAAGGTCCAAGACGTCGACCTTCTCTTCACCCGGCAACTCGAGTACGAAGCCGACGTGGTGGGCGCCTCTGCCCTGGTTCGAGCGGGCTATCCCAAGAAAGACATGTACGACATGTTGATGATGCTCGGCGAATTGGATAAGGAGTATCCCGCCGCCGCTAAGCTGTTGGGCGATCACGCCGATGCGAATCGTCGTGCCGCGCAAGTAGCCGATGATCCCCGCGTCATGAAGTCCACCATGGCGTTTGAAGTCGGCGAGGCGCTCATCGACTGCCGAACCTTCCGCAGCGCGATGAAGGCGTTCGATAAGGCGCTCGAGATGGAGCCGAAGCTGGTGGAAGCCGCTTACAACTCCGCTCTGGCCGCGCTGGTCGACTACTACGAGAACCTTCCGATGACCTGGAAGGAAGGAACGATGCGACCCGATTTCGGTCCGTTCATGAGAATGGATAGCAAGGCATCGCGATTGTTGGTGGTCGAAGAAAAGGATCGAGCCAACTATCGAGAAGCGCTTATCCGAATCACCCGGGCCCAAAACCTAATGAAGGACAGCGCGAAGATGCAGGCGCTCACCGGTCTTGCCCAAATCTTGGAGCCGGACCACAACCCGCAAAGCATCTCAGACGGTATTGCCACGCTTCAAAAGGCGGCGGGATCCACCATCAGCGAGGCCGACAAGCTGACGATCGCCAATAACATCGGCATCGGTCTGCAGTTGCAAGGCAACTCGGTGGAAGCGGCGATGAAGATGATCGACGCGCAAAGGGCCTCCAAGCTCTACAACGCCGCGCTTGCTCAGAACGTGGGTACGGTCGAACCGACCGACAAGTTCAAGAAAGATGCGACGCTCATTGAAGCGGTGCTGATCACCTACCTCAACAACTCGCCTTCCGACGGGTCTAAGTACGAACTGGTGAAGACCAACTACAACAAGTTGTGCACCAAGTTCAGCCTCAAGCCCAGACCCATGACGCCGAAACCCGCCTACCTCACCAAGGCGATGAGCCTGTTTGTCGACGGTAAGCAGTACAACCTCTTCCAAACGGGCGAAGAACTGGTGACCGATCTGGGTCGACCCGAGCGCAAGATCCTCTTCGATCCGGAGTACAAGGGACTCTTCGAACTGGTGTGGCAAGCAGGACAGGTCACGGCTCTTTGCGAAGAGTTCGGTAGCGAAGATATCGCCTCCTCGGAAGCGCTTCGATTGACCAGCTACAAGTCGGGTTCGTACGTACAGATCACTCCCCGAGACCCGAGCGTGCAGCCGTTCAAGATTCTGGTGGGAATGACCACCAAGGATTTCAACGAGTACCTCGATCTCTCCAAGGGTCAAAAGCGCAGCTTCGTAAAGTGCGGAACCATGGAAGAGTGGATCTACTTCGAGGCGCTCAACATGGGTGTCTGCGTGAAGGGAGACGTTATCATTGGCGTCACCGTCACCCCGGCGGCAAAGACCAAGTCTTTCTAAGTCTCGCCACTCTTCAAATGGAGTCTTGTGGAAGCCCACAGGACTCCTTTTTTGTTTCAGGGTCAGCTAAGAGCCTTCTTGAGGGTTTGCACTGGGACGTACAGGGTGTTTTTCTGCCGACTCAACGGAAGGAAACCCCGCCGGAGATAGTACGCATAGGCGACATCATCTTTGGCGGCGATCTCCATTGCGTAAACACCAATCGAATCCGCCGCCTTCACGGTGACGCTTGCACAGTGCGCCAGAAGTAGCGATCCGATGCCCTTACCTTGGACCGAAACATCCACGGCAAGACGTCCAACGTGGGTTACCGGAACCGGGTGACGAGGGAGTTTCGACCGCAAGTCTTCTGGCAAGTCCTCTAACGCAACATTGCCCATCGAAAGAGTCGCAAAACCAAGCACGGCCGGGTCTCCCACACGAATCGCGACGTACACCTGCGCGAATCCTTTGCGTTGATGCTGCCCCGCCAACTGTTTCAGGTAGCGGTTGAGATCGTCATTCCTGCAATCAAACGCGCTCCGATCATGCCCATTTTGAAGGGTCTCAATGACAACCTCGGGCACGGCTTTCAGACCTCGATCTTCCGTGTGGCAAGCGTGGTGCGCAGCGATTCAGAGGGTTCGGGCGGATCAATCACCAGTTTTGCGAACTCGCTTGCGGCGTCACCTGCCAAGGTCGTCACCGAATGGGTGAGCCGCACTTCGCGAGCCCGTTCCACAAGCGCCTGGGTTGCGAAGGCGGTGAAGGTTGTGCCCAATAATGCCGCCGCTTCCTCTACCTCTTTCTTGAGATGAGGGTCCATCCGGAATTCGACTCTTGGACTTGGGGTCGCCATTCCTTAATTGTACGGCAAATTGCCGGATTCCCTGGCAAGATTTTTTAGGCAAATGAATCTATTCATTGACTGAAACGCCTGAACCGACCGAACATCTTAACAAGGGTCTTCATAGTCGAACTCCCGAAACTTCTGTGAAAAACCGACTCCTTCTTTCGCTGGCTTTCTTAGCCCTCGCCTGCCTCTCTCTTGCCCAGGGAGCGTTCATCAACGAGATGCGCCTCACGGGCGTGAAAAAGGGCAAGTTCGCACTCTGCATCGGAGTCAGCGACTACACGTCGCTCGGCAAACTCACCTACGCGGCCGGAGACGCCGAAGCGGTTGCAGAGAAACTGATTTCCGGACTGGACTTCGACCCGAAGAAGGTGAAACTGCTTTCCGATCGCAAAGATCCGCTTGAAGCAGGCCCAGGTATTCCGGGCCTGGAAAAGCGCCCGCCGACCATCGAAGAGGTCAATAAGCAACTCGATTTACTCCTCAAGGATCCTGGGTTGAGCAAGGGAGACCTGTTCGTTTTCTACTTCAGCGGTCATGGGATCGCTACTCCCAAAGGAGACTTCCTCTGCCCGGCCGATGCGACCCTTTCCACGGTCGAAAAGGTAGGACTGCCCGTTCGAACCATCATCGATAGGTTCGCAAAAGCGGGGCTGAAAAACGTCCTCATCATCGCCGACGCTTGCCGATCGGGCACCGGGAGCAAGTTCGGCAACGAGCTGAAGACCCTGGGAGAGCGAACCAACTTGGCGGTCATGCTCGGCTGCGCACCTGGAGGGAGGTCTTACGAGTATCAGGCGCTCGGCAAAGGCGTGTTCACCCACTTTTTGGTTCGATCCCTGGACGAGAAAGAGAACTACGACGCGACTAGCGGTCTACTTTTGGGTTCGGTGGTCGGTCGGAAAGTCGCGGGTCGAGTCGCCGCCTACACCGAGCGCGATTACGGCGCCGATAAGCAATCTCCCGACGTTTGGTCGAAGAAGTCCACCGACGTCGTTATCGATCTCCGACCAACCGAGTCGCTGCTCCTCACCGCTTTTGAGGCAACCCTTCTTCAGAAAGATCAGTTCGATCTCGACAAGTTCAAGAAGTCGCTCGGCGACAGCGTGAGCAACGAAGACGTGCTACGAACCCTTCTGGGGCTCTTCGGAATGTTTGTTCACACCCAAGACATTCATGAGATCGCGATCAAGGTGTTCCGAACCCTAGATTCCCTTGGAGCGCTCGGGCCCAAAGAGCTCCTTGCCTATGCGTCGAGCGCCAACTCGCTTGGGCAAGTGGACCTTTGCGATCAGCTTTGCAACCGCCTCATCAAAACCTATCCCGGCGATGTTTCTTCGGCGTGGGCCATCATTCTTGACCCACGCGAGACCCGGACTTATCAAGAAAGATTAAAGGCCGCCGAACGGATTTACGAGGTCGAAAGGTCTGTCCCGACGGCGCAAAACATCTTGTACATCCGCCGATTCGGTCAAGAATCCAGCGACGCCCAAATGGTGGAGGCGTGCAAGCGCTTCGAATCCGAGTTTGGACCGACCAGCCGAGCCGGTTACTACTTCAAAGCCTATCGCCTCTTTTACGAGGGCAAAGGCGGAGATGCGACCGACGCCGTTGTCGCGGGAATGAAAATCTTTGAGAGTAAGGTCGCCACCCTCGAGCAGCCCCCTTACAACGATTTTCTCCGGCAGTTCTACGAAATCCTGGTTCGATACGGCAAGCGAGAGCAGCGGATTCGCATCGCCCAAATCGGGGCGACCAAGACGAACCAGAAGGCGTTTTGGCAAGGAATTTTGGACCTGGAGCAGAACGGCGAATCCGCCGCTGATGCCCCTGTGCAGGACATGATCGACTCGGCTACTACCGCCGACCAAATCTTGAACGCGGTGGAGAAAGCCGGACCAGACGCGCCCAAATACCTGGAAGAGGTCAAAAAGAAGGTCAAAGACAAGTTTTCCGGCACTTGGCGCGGCCTTCTGGCGCAATGGATCTGCGAGCAAGGAAACAAGTTCACCTTCCCATTCCAGTTCGGGCCGGAAATTGAGAAGTACGCCCCGGGGGATCGGCAGTTCAAATCTCAGGCTTACAGGTCCATCTATCGCGTGCTCCGACGAGTGGAGATCAAGGGCACCATTGGTGAGGGACCCTATCAAAAGCTAACCGGGGCCATGCTGAGCGATCTCATTCAGGAGATCGACACCAATCGGGAGGACCCGGATGTCTGGCGAGTCGTGAACCTCCTCTCGCGCGCCTCGCGTCGATTCGGGTTCGGAGCGTTGGTCGCCGCCGATCGGGTGGTCCCGCTGATCTTGAGCGGAAAGGCGTCCGCCGAACTCACGCGCGAAGTCTTCGACCTTATCAACGATTACGGCGATCTGAACCTTGCCGGGCAGATCTACGCCAAACTCCCGAACAACGACGAGAGTCGAGAAGCCGGGCTTGGACTCGCCGTAAACCTCGCGTTTTCCGGCGAGATTTCGAAGGCGAAGACGATTCTGATGCTCTTATCTCAGACCCTGCGGGAAGACCTGGAAAAGGTGAAAAAGGCAACCCTGGCCTACATCGCCGCAGTCGAGGGAAATCAGACGAATGCAAAGGCGGGGCTCACCGCGTTGGCAAAGGAAGAGGAAGAAGAGGTCCTCATCCAGATTCGGGGGCACATCAGGATTCGACTCGGCGACCAAGCGGGCTACCTGGATTTGGTGAACAAGATGTCCGACTCGGATTACCGATTCCACTCTGTCCACGCGCTCACCCTTCGAACGCTCCAAACCTACTTCTATGGACTCGGCAAAGAGAAGGATTTGAAGGATGCCGACAACCTCACCTCGATCATCTTCGAAGACTGCTTCTGCATCGCTTACGATCGACTGATGTACGGCAAGCCTGCATCGGTCAAGGACTTTGCAGGCAGTTTCAAATGGTCGGGCAACTTAGAGATCGACGCTCATACGGTCGCCAAGAATCCGCCCCCCGCGTCACCGATTCTTGCTATCGAGTTCACGTGTGACGATTCTGGTCAGATGTCAGCCAAGATGTCCGGCATGGGTAAGGAAGCCACTCTTAAAGGCACCGTCTCCGCCACCGGAACCGTGCTCATGATCGAGCGAGGCGGCTCCAATCCGATGATCCTGGTGGGCAAAATTCCACCGACAGGCTATCGAGCGGCTCAGGCGCACCTGAAAGAGTTCAAGCAACGCTTTCAGGTGTTTACGAAGGACGGCTCTTACGCCACGCTTGTCGAAAAGTAGCCCTTGCGAGATCACCGAACCCGGTAGTAGTCGAAATCGACCGTGCCACCGGGTTCTTTGGTGGAAAACAGGAACAGCCCAAACCGATAGCCCATGAAGTGCGGCAGGTCGTATCGCATCGCGAGTTCCCCGCCGAACGGTTGCCACTTCCCGTCCCCAAGGTGAAACGCGAAGGTCCCGCGATCTTTCTGACCCGCAAAGTTCCCCTTCGCTTGAAGCCAAATCTTTGACCCCTCGATCTTCTGCTCGGCGAGGATCTTCGGCGACAGGTCGCCGTTCGAAACCATCACCGCGTAGAAGCCATCTTCCCGACGCTGAACGCCAACGAAGCCGTATCGCCGTTGCAGCAGGCAAAGACCCGCGACATCGCCTACTTTCAGCGATCCGAAATCGAGGTGCGTTTCGGCAGTGCTCTCCGGTCCGAACGTGCGCTGCGTGAGCGTGTTCCGAGCCTGCTCAAGGGTGGCGTCCACCCGATCCGTCTTAAGTCGCAGAAAGCCGGGTTTCTCGGAAAGACTCCAGAGCGAGCGAACCGGGTTGTGATTCCACTGCCAGGCTCGGCCGAGTTCCGGCTCACCCGACCTCCGATCGAACTCATCACTCGCCACGAGGCTAGAAACCCCTTTGCCACTATTGGCGATCGGAAGGGATTCGGGGAATTTGCCGTCGCCGGCAACCACGGGCCAGCCGTCCTTCCATTCCACCGGAGCCAGATAAGGAATGCGCCCAACCGCCCCACGATCGCCGAAGAGGTACGTGTACCACTTCCCATCCGGCGTATCGATGATGCCGCCCTGCGCGATCCCTCGATCCTGCACGAACACCCTTCCTTCCCAAGGACCGAACAACGATTTCGATCGGTGCACCAGTTGGGTTCTCATGCCCCCTTTGGGCCAGGTGATATGAAAGAGATAGTAGGTGTCGCCAACTTTGAAGAGCTGCGAGCCCTCCGCCCTTAAGCCAACTTCGCCGGGTGCGGCCGCCGAGGCGTTTTCAATGATCACCCGATTTTCGCCCGCCGAGTCGACACCGGAGAGGTCCTTCTTCAGTTCGACCAGGCGAATTTGCCCCGCACCGAAGATCATGAAGACCCGACCGTCTTCAAACCACAGGCTGCTATCGTGCAGAGAGGGCGTGAACGACTGGGTTTTCCATTCCCCTTTCTTGGGGTCGTCGGTGCTGAAGATGTAGGTCTTGTTCGTGGTCCCAGAGAACGTGGAAACGTAATACCGACCGTTGTGAAACCTCAGGCTGCTCGCCCACGAGCCCTGTCCATAGGCGTTCTTGCCGTTGTTGAGACTGAGGGCGTCTCCTGAATCCAGCGAACCGTGGGCGTAGGAAACCAACTCCCAATCGACTAGGTTCTTGGAGTGCATGATCGGTAACCCCGGCACCATGTGCATGGTGGTGCTAGACATGTAGTAGTCGTCCCCTACTCGGAGAAAACTCAGATCGGGAACGTCTGCCCAAAGAATGGGATTCTTCGCGGAGGCTTGCGCCGTACCCGTCTCAGAATCGACCCCAATCGCCGCCAGAACCACCGCCGCCAAGCTCAAGAAAGTTAAAACCACCTCTCTCATCCTACAGCAAAAAAAGACCCCTCTGGTTCAACACCAAAGGGGCTCTCCTTCCAAAAAAGGGCCCCATCTACCTTGACGGGGCCAATGCTAACAGATGGGTAGAAGACTATTTCGACAGGACGTCGAGCTTGTCGATGGCTTTGGACTTACCGTCCCACTTGAGCACTCCGCCCAGGCCATCGGCTTGAACATCGCCGTATCGGCCACCGATCACCACCGAGTCACCGAACGGCATAAGGGCGGTGTGATGCGAGTACATCACTTCATCCAACGTGACCAAGGATTTGCCATCCCAGATCGCGACGTTGTAGCTGTTCTTCCCATTTGCCGTGGAGAAATCGCCCGCTGCATAGAGCTTGCCATCTTGCCAGTGAACCCACTGGGTCGGACCGCCCGTTTTCAATACGTTGGTCCATTTGGAGCCATCGAACTGCGCGATTCCAGAGCTTCCGCCAACTCCGAAGTCTCCAGCCGCAAAGATGTTCTTGCCGTCGGTGGAAAGGGAGTGAACGGTTCCGGAAAGGCCACCGTTGCCGACTTCCGACCACTCTTTGCCATCCCAAACCGCCATGTGCTTGATCTCGTCGTCACCGTTCGAGACGAAGATGCCGCCCGCGTAGAGTTTGCCGCCCGTCCAAAGAAGCGACATGATTCCTCGATCGAACTTGCCGCCCAGCGGGGTGATCTTTGTGCCATCGTACTTGGCGATGGACCGGGTCTCGGTAGCGTCGTTGATCTTGGTGAAGTTGCCACCGAGGTAAAGGTTCTTGCCGTCCGTCGCCAGGGCGTAAATCTCCCGGTCCACGGGTCGATCCGCGATCTTGGACCACTTCGTTCCGTCCCAGCATGCAATACGGTTCGCTGGGGTTCCTTCCGACTCGCTGCTCTTGTTCACATAGGAAAAATCGCCGCAAACATAAATCTTTGTTCCAACAGCGCAGATGTCGTAAACCTTTCCGTCGACGCCTTTGCCGAGACCCTTCCATGCCGTGCCGTCCCAGACTGCGACGTTGTTCACGAGTTTGCGATTGGCTCGCTCAAACGTTCCGCCGACATAGAGTTTGCCGTCGATGACGCGCATGACCTTGATTTCAGCTCCCTTATCCAAATCCGATGCCATCACCGGAGAGAGCATCGCTGCGAGTGCTAAGTAACTTGTAACCATTTCCCTTCCATTGGGTCGCATTTCCTTCTCTGGAAATTGCGAACGGAGTGGTTATTCCAGAAAGGAAGAGGGCATTTCTAGGTTCAAAAACGGCCTCGATGCCGCTAAATGGCCTTCCTGAAATCAAAGTTGAACCGGGTGCAATTTTCAAGGCACTGGTAAAATTTAGGGGATGTCAAAGGAGGATGGAGAGGTCTCTTCGACGCAACCCATCTCCTTGAAAGAAGCGGTCGAACTGGCGGGCTTCGAGGGCATCGGTCAGCGCATCCGGAGGCGACGGACCAACCTCGGGCTCTCTCTGAGCGACGTTAGCCAGCAAGCCGAGGTGAGCAAGAACACACTCATTCGTGTGGAGAAAGGCCAAGGCATCCAGATCGCAAGCCTGAAACGGATTGCACGAGCTCTTCAGTTCAAAATTCGCGACCTCGTTGAAGACCAAAGCGAGTCCTCTATCATTGCCGTCCACAAGCGGGAGAACGATCTTTGGTTCGACATGAACCACTTTATCGACCTTGCTAACTCGAGCCCTCTTCCCGATCAGATTCATGTCGATTCGCAGCGGGGGGTGATTCCCTTTTGTATCCTGCTCAGCCGATTTCACTCTGGAAAGTTCAACCCAAACCTGGTGGTTGTCACCGAGCCGACAAAGCCTCGAGCTCACTTAGGCGAAGAGTTCGTTTTCGTGTTGGAAGGCGAAATCGCGGTCTGTTTCGATCGCAACCGCATGGACCTGGGTCCCAGAGAATCTGCTCTCTTTTTCGCTTCCGAGCGCCACTGGTACGAGCCGATCGGGGATCGCCCGGCCCAAATTCTGAGCATTGTGTTCGACCCGTTCCCAACCGAATGGCCGCTCTGACCGCACTTGCTTGTGCCCGATTGCAAGGTTTGCAGTCAGACCCGAGGGGTGTTATCGTGAGCGCATGGTCTCTGGCGCAGCGATTCTAACCGCTTTCATCTTCGCGACTCCGCTCAATCAACCCTCGAATCTGGGTCCTCTCACTCAAGACACGCCCCCCGTGATTCCCCTCTGGAAGAACGGCGCCCCCGGGAGCGAGCATCGCAAAGACGAGCCCGAAACGAAGCCGAATCCCTGGTCGATTGGTCACATTTACTATCCCACGATCACCGTCTACAAGCCGGAAAAGCCAAACGGGTCGGCCGTCATCATCGCCCCCGGCGGAGGTCACCGAGAGTTGGTAGTGGGCGAAGAGGGCACCAAGGCCGCGCTCTACTTGAACACCTTAGGCGTCACCGCGTTTGTGCTGAAGTATCGGCTCGCTCGGGACAAGGATTCCGGACTAGAGGTCGAGGCCACCTGTCTTGCCGACGGGGGTCGGGCGGTGAGGTTGGTTCGCGCCCAGGCGGCGACATTTGGCGTCGACAAGAACCGAGTCGGCATGCTCGGGTTCTCTGCGGGCGGCGAAGTGGTTTCCGCGGTCGCCTTCACCGGTTCGGGCGCCAACCCGTCCGCCACCGATCCGGTGGATCAAGAAAGCTCTCTGCCCGATTTCCTAGCCTGGATTTACCCCGGTCCCGTTGGAATCCCCAAAGAACTCCCCGCCTCGAAGACTCCCAGCTTTATCCTCGTCTCTTCGGATGACGGCTCCGCCAATGTGTGCCTCGACCTGGTGGCGAAGCATCGCGCCGCCAAGAGACCGCTGGAGTTCCACCTGCTCAGCGGAGGCGGTCACGGATTCAACATGGGCAATCGAAGCAACCTGCAAGCGGTGAAGACCTGGCCGACCCGATTGGCCGACTGGCTCGGCGATATCGGCGTCCTTGGCTCCAAGAAATAACTCAACTTAGTTGCAACGAAACTCGGAAATCCTCGGCTTGGATCGCCCCCGGTAAAAACCCGGGGATTTCCTCTAAAAACCCGACTCGCTCCATCCGATAACAACGATGGGTCGATATGCGAATCGGAACTTCAAACCAATACGCCACCTTCCAACGGGACATCGAGGTCTCGCAGCGAAAGTATTTCGACCTGATGTCGCAGATCAGTTCGGGGAAGCGCATTGAGAAGCCGAGCGACGATCCCGGTGGAATGCGCGCCGTCGTCGATATCAAGTCGATGAAGGCGGCGTTGGAGCAGTACACCACCAACATCAACCGAGGCAAAAACAACCTTCAGCTCACCGAGTCCTCACTCACCGAGGTCTCCACCCTGTCTTCGCGAGCGTACACCTTGGTTTTGCAAGGCGCAAACACCTCCGTGGGACAAGAGCAACGCTCGGCAATGGCCTCGGAGATCGACTCGATTCAGAAGCGACTTCTGCAGATTTCTAATACACGCAACGCGACGGGAAGCTACATTTTCAGCGGGCAACAAACCGATCGACCCGCCATCACGCTCGGCAGCAACGGCATTACCTACAATGGCGACAACGCTCCTGTGCTCCTAGAAGTCAGCCCCGATGAGACCGTGGCGGCGAACCTTCCGGGCGACCCCATCTTTACCGATCTTTACAATACTCTCGATCGTATTCGTCTCTCTCTAGAGGGAGGCAACGTCTCTGCCTTAAGCGATCTGCACGTGAATGAAATCCAACAGGAAATCAAGAACGTGAACGTGGCTCGGGGCATGGTCGGAGGAAGACTCCGCCAATTGGATCAGATCGCAGCGACGCACGGGCGTCGAGTGGACGAACTGACCAGCGACGCTTCGGATATCGAAGACGTCGACATCACTCAGGCGATCACGGAACTTAAGAGCGCCGAATCGGCTTACCAAGCCGCCCTTCAAGTGACCAGCCAAGGATTTCGGCTCAGTCTCTTGGAATTCATGCGATAGGAAACGGTATGAACCTAGAAGGCACTCGATTCGGATCAATCACATTCAATCAAGAAGACATCATCGACTTTGCGGAGGGCCTGGTTGGCTTCCCGCACGCCCACCAATTCGTGGTGCTTTGCACCAAAGACGACAGCGCGTTTCGATGGCTGCAATGCATCGACGATCCCTCGCTGGCGTTTCTGGTAGCGATCCCGGAGCACCTCATCCCCGAGTATTCCCCCACGGTCTCGAAATCGCAGGCGGAATCCCTGGGACTCACCGAGGAGACCCCGACGGTCATATTCGTTACCGCGAACATCCCCAAGGGTCGACCGAAGGACATGACGCTCAATTTGGCGGGCCCGATTGTTGTGAACGGCAACACCCAAAAGGCGCGACAATTGATTCTTGAAGATCCGAACTACAGCGTGAAGCACCGCGTCTTCCCGGCTGTAGAAGCGGCCGAACCCGTTGCCGCGTAAGTAAAAAACTTGCGCTTAACTCTTTGATGGCATAACATTGAGCAAGAGTTTTGGACGAATAACCCTAAACTCTTGCCGTTGCCATCCCTGACTTCATGCAGTGCCGCTGAGCGGGAAGTTCGCAAGGTTCCCTGGGGCTATCCCACTACGCGGACTTAAACCACGCAATCGGCGTACAATACAACAAAGCCAAGGAAGGCGGACATGCTTGTTCTTACACGAAAAATCAGCCAAAGCATCGTAATCGGAGACGACATTGAGATTGTCGTCCTCGAGGTGCGTGGTGAGCAGGTCCGCATTGGCATCAAGGCGCCCAAGAACGTCGCTGTCCATCGAAAAGAAATCTGGGAGCAGATCGTTCAAGAAAACGTCGGCGCCGCTCAGGTCAATCCGGAAGATCTCCCGGAACTTTGAGCCCGATTTTCGGCGTCTGACAGGGAGTCGATGAGCGATACCTTCACCGATCCAATTTCCGGAATCGAGGGGCATTCCGAACCTTCCGCTCAAGAACCTCAGTCCACTTGGTTCACGCGATTGAGCCTTGCCATCGATGGGAGCTTCAGTTGTGTTCTGATCGCGCTCATTTTCGCCGTCGCCACTCTTCCCAACCTAGGCTTAAAAACGCCAGCCGGGCTGGACCTTCGCGGCGTATTGCTGCTCGCCGCATTCCCCATGGCGTCCGCATTTTTGGTTGTCCTTTGCTCGACTCTTTCGCCTCAACTCATCCCCTTCAATCGGTGGAAAGCTCCGCTCAACTTCACCCTCCCCTTCTTGTGGTTTGTGTTTTGCGTCACGCTCGCCAACCTGTACGGAACAGATTCGAGCCAGATCATTGTCCGTCCTGCGCAGGCTCAAACCGCCCTGGTGTGGTCGAGCGTTTGGGGCACACTTCCGGTTTTGGGAATCCAGATAGTGGCACTCACGATCCGGGTCGCAATCTCCAATCTTGCCGCGAGCACTTCGGCCGCTCGGTAAACTTTACGACTCATGCAGATTCACTTTGGCGTTGAACTTCTTCAAGCCGAATGGCCCCAAGCGGTGATTTGCATAGGCACCTTTGATGGCGTCCATTTAGGCCATCGGGCGGTCATCCAAACTGCGGCAAAGGTGGCCAAAGAGAAGGAACTGCCGTTGATCGTTCTCACGTTCGATCGTCACCCGGCTAAGGTCTTGAATCCCGGCAAAGCTCCCCAGGCCGTGGCTCCGCTCTCCGTCAACCTCAAAGAGTTCGAAAAACTGGGGGTTGGGCTGGTGGTTGTCCTACCCTTCAACGCCTGGCTGAGCCGAATGTCTGCCGAGGACTTTTTGGAGCAGATCCTCCGATCCAAGCTACGAGCGGGTGAACTGGTGATTGGCCACGACTTTGCCCTTGGCAACGGTCGAGAAGGCACCACCGAATGGCTTGCCGAACGCATTGCCACCAATGTTGTGGAACCCTTCCTGGTTGGAGAGGATCGAGTGAGTTCCAGTCTGGTGCGAGCCTCCGTTCAACGTGGCGAAGTCGCTCTGGCGGGGCGATACCTGGGCCGACCCTTCGAGCTTCACGGGTTTGTAGTGGGCGGTCAAAAGCTGGGTCGCACCCTTGGCTTCCCCACCGCCAACATCGCCCGGTCTATGGATCAAGTACTCCCGACGGACGGTGTTTACGCAGCCACTTTCGAATGCTCCCGCGGCTGCTTCAAGGCCGCGCTCGCGATAGGGACTCGACCCGCAGTCGGCGGAGGACCCCGTTCCATTGAAGCCTTTTTGTTGGACTACCCCGGCGACTCCCTGTACGGAGAGCACATTGTGCTGAAGCTCACCGACTTCGTTCGAGAGGAGCAAAACTTCGCGAGCTTGGATGCCCTGGTCGAGCAGATGCACCGCGACGTTGATTCGGTGAGAGCGCTCCTTTCAAAGGCCAACCCCTAACCGGCGGAGTGCATTCATAAAGAGCGGGCGAAAAGAAGATCGGCGCACTTAGGGTGAAGCCGATCTAGAGATGCCGTTCGTCTTTTGCGCTTCAAATGAACGCCTAACGAGTCTGTAATTGCAATCTATCGTCAAGAATTGCTTTTTGAAATCCACAATATCAGGACTTTCTCTGCAATACAGCGTTTATGATTATAGGGTAACCCTTCGAAAATATTACTCCCTTTTTTCGTAAACTTTGCATCAACGCTAATTTACGCCCCACAAGGGCAGCCTAGAGGGGGAAACTGGAAGCGAAGGTCAGAGGAGATCTCCAGAGTTGTACACAAGGTTTCGAAGTCGCTTGATCACAGCAGAAGATTGCGATTCGTACATTCGTTTAGTAAAAACGCGAAGGCCGCTCACGCCTTCTCAAGAAGCCGAGTATCGCAAAGAATACGCCTTCTTCTTCGAACACGCACCCGTTGTTGGGATTGCGCTGGAAACCATTTCACGAGATCCCAGCCGCCCTCACGAGACGGAGGTGATTGCCTTGATGTGCTGGGCATTTGTCAACAGCATGGCAATCGATCAGATCATTCAGACCCCAACCCCTGGGATCACCCGCAACCTCTTAGCGATGGCCCGAGAAGGCATGCGACCCTTCCCCATAGACGAGGAGATGGCGCGCCTGAACCGCGAGAGTCTTTTGAACGTCGTGGTGATGACCTACGAATACGACGCGACGAACAATGAACTCGATCCCGTTTACTTGCAGTCGCAGTTGGTGAACCGATTTGCCGATCGGTTCGCTGGCTATCGCATTCGTCGGCTGATCCACGAGCTACGATCCTCAGAAGTTTTGCAGGCCTCGGTGAAGGCTGGGATGAGGATCGTGAACTCGTACAACAAGTTCAACGAGTCCCTATCCGACTCGGAAAAGGTCTATCTCATCGAACTCGACAAGGAGATGGCCTACGCCAGCGGGAATTTCTTCTTGATTCGGTTGTTCTGTTCGCCCATTCCCATCCTTGGCTTCAACGATGCTCAAGTCGCCATTCTCAGCGAGGCTGTGTTTGGGCTCACCGATCTTGAAATTGCCGATCGGTTGGGAGTGAGTCACGAAGCGGTGAAGAAGCGCTGGCAAAGTGTTTACGACCGAGTCCAAAGAAACTTGCCCGGTCTGCTTCCGCCACCCAAACCGGGGTCTCGGGGAACGGAAAAGCGTCGCGTGTTGCTGACCTACCTACAAGAGCACCCGGAAGAGCTTCTACCTCAGTAGCGTCCGTCAACCCGCAATCTCCGCATCCCACCGTAACGAGCCGCCCCCTTCGGACAATAATGTAGAGGGGGCACTAGTTTGGAATCGAAGATTTTGAAACGCATGAAAGGACTCGCAACGGGTTCCAAACACCTTGCAGGCGGAATGGCACTTGCGCTCATCGCCGGTTGCGGAGGAACGAATCCTACTGACGGATCGACCCCCTACAATCGCGGAACCTCTCAGCCTGGCGCCCCTATTCCCGGTGACTCCAAAAACGCCCTTGCCGCCCCGAACGAGCTAAAAGGCAGCGTCGGCCTGATTCATGCCCCCACCGATGTGAAGGAAGTGGAGCCGTGGGTCGCCCGATTGAAGCGAATGGAGAGCGTTCCGAAGCGGTTCTTCGTGATGGGTCTCACCCCAGAGATCGCCACCAAACTCGCGCCGATCGCCCGAGACCTCCCGTTCGAGTTCTTACCCGTGCCCTCCGGAAGCGAAAAACTCGCCGACTGGAACACGATCCTCGGCAAACTCAATCGCACCAAGGCGTATTCGGGCGGACCTTCTACCGAAAAGCCGAACCTCGACGGCCTTAAGGAGAGCCACGCCACGCGTACGGTCGCCTTTACGTTTGAAGGCGAGCGGTTCTTGGTGGTGAACACCGACACCGAAGCCGCCGAGAACTTGCAGGTCCCCTTGCGATGGATGATCGCCCAGTTGGACAAGGCGGAGAAAGAGGGCGTTAAAGACGTTTTCGTCATTGGTCGCCGAGCGTTTCCCAAGGCAAAAGAAGAGGCCTCTCCGGAGGAAACGACCGAGAAACACAACGAATCCGTATTTGGAGACGCCACCGCCAAACGGTTTGGCGCCGAGTTGATTCGGCACGGAAAGGTCCGCGCTTACGTCTCGTTTGAAGCCTCGCCGCTTGCGAGCGGCTCTCGGTTGGAAGGCAAGGGTCCGTTTGTCGCTTCGGTCGGCAAGGGGTCGTTGGGGTTTGTGGAGTTCATGAAGAACGGCACGGTTCGGTATCGGCCCTGGGCCCCGGCTGCGGTCGAGGGTCGAGGTTGGGAGCCGGGAGAGTTGCTGGTGCTCTTCCAACCGTCGTCGACAACGCCTACGGGTGTGTCGCGGGAGAAAGACGCCAAGCCTGTCGAGGACAAGAAGTCTGACGAGAAGAAGGTGGACGATAAGAAAACGGTCCCGCCTGATAAGTCGGCTCCCTAAGGTCGGTAGATCAGATAGCCAGGTGAATTGCCTGGTGGGGAATACCCTGGGCTTCGTTGCTCATGACGGGTCCGCTGCTTCTGGGTGACCTTGTATCGAGATGAGTTGTGGTGGGACCCCATAAAGGACATTTTTTCAATCGTGAGAACCCTCGCCCCTCTGGGGGACAGGGTGGCCGAAGGCCGGGTGAGGGGTCCGGATAGTTAACGATAGGAGGACGTTCTTGGAAGGCGTTCCCTTAAATTCCCCTCCTGGGAGGGGTGCCCCGACAGGGGCGGGGTGGTTCCGGAAAAGCGGCGGAGCCGCGACAAGCATCGCAGCCCAGGGTTTCAACCCTGGGTAAGAGGTTCTTCTCCGAAGCCAGAAGGGCGGAGCCCTGGCAATAGAACAGCGGTAAAGGGAGACCACCCCTCACCCCCTGGCCCCCTCTCCGCTCCGAAAACGGATGGGCGAGGGGGAATTTTCTGGACGGCACCCAAACCTAGGGCGTTGCCCTAGGCTGCGATGATTGCCGGGGCTCCGCCCCTTTTGCCAGGACCTTCCCCGAAAGTTTTTGCAATCGCGAGAACCCTCGCCCCTCTGGGGGAGAGGGTGGCCGAAGGCCGGGTGAGGGGTCCAAAATTCCCCTCCTGGGAGGGGTGCCCCAACGGGGCGGGGTGGTCGGCGATTCCAGTCTCGGCCTGCGTTCTTCAGGCGAGAAACTTCCATGTCTGATCCCGGCTCATTGGTAACTAAAACCGAAATCCCGGAGACCACCCCGGCCTTTCAGGCCACCCCTCCATGGAGGGGAATTTAATGGGGATCCCACTCCACTCCGAAAGCGGCGGAGCCGCGACAAGCATCGCAGCCCAGGGTTTCAACCCTGGGTTTCAGAATCCGTTAAAAACCAGAAGGGCGGAGCCCTGGCAAGAGCGTGTCCCTCTCGCAAATACAAAGTTTCTGGTCAGTCCTCCGGGCCCCTGGTAAGGAAAGGCCCCACTATATTCCCCTCTATGGAGGGGTGCCCCGAGAGGGGCGGGGTGGTTCCGGGTTCCAACGCATGAAAACTACCGACCTTGTCCATGAACACATTGTCCGTCTTGAAGGTAATCGGGAAGCAGTCGAAAATGCCGACCACCCCGGCGCTCCGCGCCACCCCTCCATAGAGGGGAATTTGATTCGGACCTTCCATCGAAAAGTTTTCAATCGCGAGAACCCTCGCCCCTCCGGGGGAGAGGGTGGTCCGAAGGACCGGGTGAGGGGTCCGGATAACTAACGATAGAGAGACGTTCTTGGACGGCGTTCCCTAAAATTCCCCTCCTGGGAGGGGTGCCCCAACGGGGCGGGGTGGTTCCGTAAAAGCGGCGGAGCCGCGACAAGAAGGTCTTTAAGAGGAGCTCACCCGATTGTTAGCCAAGACCTGTCTCAACTTGTGCTGATTGTCGGGAAATAGCGGGAAGGACCCGACCGATGGTCCGTGCGACTTCTTGTTCCTACCCTCACATCGCGGAAATGAGCATCATGCGCAGATATGTCTTGATACATAGATCATCTTCATTATCTGAACTACGCTTTTGATTTTGTGGAGCGGCACTAGTCGATGAATTCCCCAAAAATGAACATTGGAGTGCAAAGAAAATAAATACCGAGAATCATTGCATACAGCTGGAATTTACTCCTCGTCCGCAACCAGCGTGTCTTCGGATCGTTATAGAGGATGCACATAACGGTTATCAGTACAAATCCAACCCAAGGCAAGAGGTCTAATGGAGACCAGATGTGAAACTTATCAAGATAGGATGGTTCGTTGAATATTGACGCTAGACCCATCAGCCAATAAGCACTCGCGGCTGTAGCCAGGACACTGGTTTCCACTTTTCCGTCTGCTAGTCTTTGAATAAGAAGGCAAGAGATTCCAACCAGGTAAGGCAAAGATTCATTAAATCGCCCAAATACCAGCGTGAGTGCCACTAGCAAAGTAAACATAATACGATTCCCGAAATCTCTCTCATATCTGTCAAGAGCTTTCAGGGGTCGAGAATGTGATATCCATCCAACAAACAAGACAGCAACAGCTGGCACCCAAAGCTGGAACGCTTCGTAAATGGTAAATTTTCCAAAGAATCGAGTTATCGCTGGTAGGCACAAGCATAACGTTATCGATTTTGCGTATTTCACTTGCCCTTTGAACCAGAGAAATGCAAAGGTAGGGTGAAGAGTTGTAAGGGGTGTGAAAGAATCTAGTACTGTTTCCGGAGCATACTCCATAAGCAATTCTTTCCCACCAATAATCACTCCTACAAGTATCAATTGCAGCGACCGCAGAAACCACCTCATATCTGCAGGTTCTTCTTCAATCTTGGGGCTCAGATAGAATTGGATGAGCAATATCCCAGAAAAGCACCCCATCACTGGGATGAAGGCGACTGAAGCGGAAGTGACAAGAATCAAGTGCGGCAGCAGGGCGAGCAACCCCATGATAACGAGCACAACCTTTTCGATTTTCCGCATATCTTGGGTGAAGCTCCTTACTACTTTTTGCGACCTTTTTAGCCCTCTCCTTCTTGCATTAGGCGCCCCTTTCTTCATGCCTTTCCATAAAGATTGGATCTTAGCCCATTGGCTTGCTTCACAGAACGCACCTTCAAGGAAAGGAGGACGATGAGTCCGAAGTTTGCGTACAAAGCACACCCACTTCCATGCAACAGCTTCGTAATATAGGTAAAGGTTGATTTTAAAACAGTTGAAAGGAACATTCAGTTCCCAGGTTCGAGAAAGAAAGAGGCCTTAGAGGTCCAGCAAAAAGATTGCCCCGCACCGACAAGCGGAGCGAGGCGACTTGCGCGACGAACGCCGCAGCGTTGCCGAAGTGTCCGTTCTACGCGGACTCAGTGCAGAGCAGACCCGAACTGAAACCCTTCTCCGCAATCCACCTAAAACCGCTCGACCACCGACTCCGACTCGTAGTCGTAATCCGGCCGATCGTCCCGCGTCCCCAGCCTCAGCTCCGACCCCGGGCGGACCAAAATCGGCATGGAAAGCGCCGAGTGCGTCTCCGTCACCCACTTCGGACCCGTCACCGTCTCCCGAGAGATCAGGTGCGTCCACGTCCCTTCCGGCACGTAATACGTCACCGACCCGTCGAACGAAAACACCGGAGCGACCAGCAACTTGTCGCCAAGCATGTACTGCCGATCGAGCGTGTCGCAAGCCGGGTCGGACGGGAACTCAACATGCATCGATCGCATCATCGGCACACCCGTCTCCGCTGCTTCCAGGGCCTTTTCCCACAGATACGGCATCAGGCGATGCTTGAGTTTGGTGAAGAAGCGCAGCACGTCCACCGCTTCGTCGTCATACGCCCACGGCACCCGATAGCTGGTGCTGCCGTGCAATCGACTGTGCGACGAGAGCAGCCCAAACGCAACCCAGCGCTTGTACAACTCCGCCGGGGGGAGCCCTTCAAAGCCGCCGATATCGTGACTCCAGTAGCCGAATCCGCACAAGCCCAGCGACAACCCGCCCCGCAAACTCTCCGCCATCGCCTCGAAGGTCGACCAGCAATCGCCACCCCAGTGCACCGGATACTTCTGACCACCCGCCGTCGCGGATCGAGCGAACAAAACCGCTTCTCCCTTGCCCTTCTTGGCTTCCAAAATCTCCCAAACCGCCTCGTTATAGGCCTGAGAGTAGAAGTTGTGCATCCGCTCGGGGTCGGAGCCGTCGAACCAAACCACGTCGGTCGGAATCCGCTCGCCGAAGTCGGTCTTCAGCGCGTCGACGCCCATATCAATGATCCGAGCGAGCTTGTCTTGGAACCACTTTTTCGCAGCGGGATTGGTGAAGTCGACAATGCCCATGCCGGGTTGCCACAGATCCCACTGCCAAACCGACCCATCCGGACGCTTCACCAGATAGCCATTCGCCTTCGCCTCGGCGAAGAGCTGAGAGGCCTGGGCAATGTACGGATTGATCCAAACGCACACTTTCAACCCTCTCTCGTGAAGCCGTTGCAGCATTCCTTCAGGATCGGGGAACACCGCCGGATCCCACTCGAAGTCGCACCAATGCAGGCCGCGCATCCAGAAGCAGTCGTAGTGGAAAACGGAGAGCGGCAGGTCGCGATCGGCCATGCCCTGAATGAACGAGTTCACCGTCTCTTCGTCGTAATTGGTCGTGAACGACGTGGAGAGCCACAGTCCGAACGACCACTTGGGCGGCAACGAGGGTCGACCCGTGAGAGCGGTGAGCTTGCTCAACACCTCTTTGGGCGTGGGACCATAGATCACCCAGTACTCCACACTCTCGCCGGGAACCGAAAACTGCACCCGATCCGTGCGCTCGCTGGCGATCTCAAACGAGACCGCGCCGGGGTGGTTGACGAACACGCCGTACCCGCGATTGGTCATGTAGAACGGCACGTTCTTGTACGCTTGGTCCGAGCAGGTCCCGCCGTCGCGATTCCAAATCTCCACCGTCTGACCGTTCTTCACGAAGGCGGTGAAGCGCTCGCCAAGACCGTAAACCAGTTCCCCAACGCCCAAACTCACCTGAGAAACCGAGTACGCCTGGTCTCCGGCAACGCTCATGTACGACGTTCCCTTGTTGGGCGACTTCGCGAACGTTTTGCCATCTGCAACAAAGTCGATCGAGAATCCGCCCGACTTGGAAACCACCGCCGTCACCTTGCCAGAAGTGAATCGATACTCGCTCTCCAAGAATTCGCAGGTGGTCTCGCCAGGGGCCTCGCTCACCTCAAAGTGCGGACCGTTATCCAGCGCGCCCTCAAAGTGAGTCACCTTCACCCGAATCACATCGGGCAAAGGCGAGGAGAGATCGACGGTAAGAAGCGGACCGCTCAGCGTGTCGCCGCGATGCCGAATGGGGTGGCAGGGCGCCAGAATTCGCAGCCGACCGCCCTGATCAGACGCCAAGTGCGCTTCCGAAGCGTAGTGAGCACTCACACCGGGCAGGTGCATCCAGTTTCCATCGGTGAACTTCATCGTCTACTCCTTATCCTTCCTTCACTAGAATCCGAACGTCGTATTGAGCCATCGGAAGGTTTCCTTCAATTACCTCTCCGCTCAAAAGGTCGCGATGCGATCCCTCTGGCAAAGGCACGCTCGCCGGAGTTTTGCCGTGGTGAACCAGGTACAGGTGGCGTTCGCCATCTGCCTTCACCCGCTCGGTGACTTCCACGCCTGCCGGGGGTCGAACCCCGCCCGCGAGCGGAGACGCGATGCCGAGTTCTTTGGCAAGGTCGGCAATGATCCCGGTAAGGTCTTCCGCTTTCGGGAAAGTAGCCAGGTAGTACGCCTTGCCCTGCCCGAACTCGTTGACCGTAGCCGCAGGTTCGCCCGCAAAGAAGTTCTTCGTGTAGTGTCCAAGGGCTCGCGCACCGCGAAGGTGAATGCGCTCGGCGAGGATCGTGGCATCCATCGGTTTCGAGCCCTTCCAGATCATGCCGTTCAGATCGTCCGGTGGAATCGCATCGGTCTCTTCCACCCAAATGCCGAGCATCTCTGCCCAGGGTCCGGGGGCGCCGTTCAAGAAGACCAGATCGGTCTCATCCGTAAAGGCGCTGTAGGCGGTGGTCAGCAACGTGCCGCCGTTCGCGACAAACGACTTCACCGACTCCGCATCGTTCTCTCGAAGCATCATCAGCATCGGAGCCACCACCCATTCAAACCGACTCAGATCGGCGCTTGGGTTGACGATCTCCACCTGAATGCCGAGGTTGTGGAACGCCTTGTAAAACCGTTTGATCACACCCGGATAGTCGATGTCGCGACTCGGGCCGCTGCTCACCGAAATGCCCCACCAGTTCTCCCAGTCCATCAAAATCGCAACTTTGGCAGGCACTCTTGCCCCCTGCAATCGCGTTCCGATTTGTGCAAGTTCAGACCCGATTTTTGCCGTTTCCTCGAAGACTCGATTGTTCTCGTCGCCTCCATGCTCCACAAACGCGCCGTGGAGTTTCTCGAAACCACCGCGCCCGCGTCGCCACTGGAAGTACATCACCGCGTCCGCTCCATGGGCGACGGCTTGGAAAGAAATCGACCGCAACAGCCCCGGCGGCTTGAGACGACTGTACGCCGTCCAGTTGGTTTGCGAGGGGCTTTGCTCCATCAACCAGAACGGCTGACCTTCTTTGAGCCCACGCATTTGGGTGTGCATGTAGGCGGTGTCGGCCGGGTCGGTGGTGTACTGAGGGTAGGCGTCCCAACTCACAAAATCGACCTCTTTCGCCCACCGATGGTAGTCGTAAGGGCGGTAGTCCCACATCATGTTCGTGGTGATCGGGATCTCCGGCGTGATCTCTCGAAGGACCTCTTTCTCGAGCTTGTAGCACTCGAGAACCGACTCGGACATGAAGCGCGAGTAGTCGATCTTAAGCGCTTGGCAGCACTGCTCGCCGTTCGTGTACGGCGGCTCGACCTGCTCCCAGTCGGTGTAGGTGTGACTCCAGAAAGCGGTGTACCAGCAGCGATTCAGTTCCTCTAAAGAGCCGTATCGAGCCTTGAGCCAGGTTCGAAATGCCTCCGCGCAGAGGTCGCAGTAGCAGTACGGACCGTACTCGTTGCTGATGTGCCAAACCAACAGCCCTTCTCGGTGACCGTATCGCTCGGCCATTTTGCGAGCCAGGTTCACGGAAAGCCTTCGGAAGTTGGGCGAGTGCGGACAGAAGGTGTGGCGTCCGCCGTGCTTGCGACGCACTCCGTTGGAATCGGTTGCCAGCACGTCCGAATACTTGTGCGTCATCCACGCCGGAACCGAACCCGTGGCGGTTGCAAGGCACCATCGAATCCCTTCGGATTCGAGTCGACCCAGAATGTCGTCGAGCCATTCGAAGGTGTAAACGTCCTCTTCTGGGTTCACCGCCACCCATCCGAAAACGGGCAAAGTGGCAATGGTCACGTTCGCCTTTTTCATCAGGCGAAGATCGTCTGCCCACACCTCTCGGGGCCACTGGTCGGGGTTGTAATCGCCACCGTAGGGGAAGATCGGCCAGGTCGGTTCTTGCATTTTGCTCACGCTCTGCGCGATAGGATACATCTTCCCAACGCCCATGATATGTCGATATATCGCGAGGTTTTGGGGAAGCGTGTTTTTCGTTGGATTGGGAACGGGGGGCGAACCGGATCGGTGGCGAGCACGTTCTCGGAAGGCGAATCGCGCGGGGAGGTTTTGGTCCCCATAAACCCTCGCCCCTCTGGGGGAGAGGGTGCCCCGTGAGGGGCGGGTGAGGGGTCCGGGAAAGCGACCTCCCGCTTTGAAGGAACGACAATCATCGCTGCCGAGGAGCTTCACTCCGGGTCTTCAACTTCCATTAAGAACCGGAATGCCAGAGCCGCGGAAAGATCGTGGTTCTTACAACCTCATTGAACGAAACCGGACCCCTCACCCGCCCCGATGAATCGGGGCTGCCCTCTCCCCCAGAGAGGCGAGGGCACCGGACCGTCAGCGGCGGAAGAAGGGACGGTGGCGACAACCTTAGTGAGTCGCGCCCGACGGCAATGACGCGTCCTTGTCGTTCGACCCTCGGAACAGCAGCGGGAAGAACACCGCGCACGCAACGGTGAGCACGGTCGGCACCATGAACACCTTGGTCCAATCGACCTTGGAACTGATCTCGATCCCCTCAACCGTCATGATGCCCGGCAGCCGCTCCGTGTAAAAGCCTTGAACGTAGCCCGCCACCAACGACCCAATGGCTCGACCAAGACCCAGAACCACCAGCGCGTACAACGCCTGAGCCGAGGCTCGAATGGCGTGCGGAGCGACCTTGTCCACGTAAATGAACCCGACCACAAAGAAGAACACATAGCAGAAGCCGTGCAGGGCCAGTGAAGGCACCACCAGCGGCGAGGTCGGCAAGAACGCGAAAATGGCGTACCGAATCGGCCACGCGATCGCGCCGATCACCAGCAGCTTGCGAATCCCAAACTTCTTGATGAAGAGCGGCAGAAGCAGCATCACCACGATCTCCGCCCACTGACCAATAGACATCACCGCACCCATCCGCGCTCCGGAAATTGCCTGACCGCCCAGTGCCTTCGGCGTGCCCAAAAAGGTGCTGGTGTGGATGTAATAGAACTCAAGCTCGGTGCCAACCACAAACGAGATGAGCATGAAGATCAGGAAGTCTCGGTTCTTGAAGAGGCTGAAAGCTTGTCGGAACGCAAGCGGATCGCCCTGCGAGTCGGGGGGCGTTTTCGGCAGGAAGAAGCAGATGACGCCCAGAACCAGACTGAAACCGGCGGAGAGCAAGAACAAATCGCCGACCACGGGCGCGGCTGCATTGGTCCGCCAGAAAGTCAGCGCAAGACCCGCAAGAATCCATCCGATGGTGCCCGCGACTCGCACCACCCCGAACTGCCTTTCGCCATCAGAAAGGTTGGCGAAGGTGATGGAGTTCGAAAGAGCAAGCGTGGGAGCATAGAACACGCTGTGAAGCAGCATCCAAAAAAGGAACTGCTGAAAATCGGTGGTGGTGGACAGCTTCCACAAGCAGGCGCCGCTGAGCAAGTGTAAGACGCCCATCAACTTTTCGCTGTTGAAAAACCGATCCGCGAACTGGCCCGTGAGCATAGGAATGAGGATCGTGGCGAGCGGCAGGAGCATGAATATCCACCCCTGCTGACCGCCGTCGAAGTCCAGCCCCATCGGTTTCGGGTCGCTCATGTACTTCCCGGCGACGACGACCCAACCGCCCCAAATGGCGTACTGGAAGAGCATCATCAGCCAAAGGCCAACTACGCGCGCGTTAATCATTGCGCGACATTGTAGACCTTTCCGCGAGCGTGGGCAAAGTTCGGCACGTTTAGCCTTTGCAGCGATTGGGGGTGGGTGCTAGCCTTAGCGCATGAATGATTCCAGTAGTTCTTTGATCAACCGTAGAAAGCTTCTTTCGCTTGCAGGTCAAGGACTAATTGTTTCGACCTTAGGTTCGGTCATTGGTTGCGGCGGATCGGGGGGCGGGGATAGCACTACCGGTGGCGGCGGCGGTGGTGGAAGCACCGGCGGATCGGATGGCGGCGGAACTCCCGGTCGAGCCGTATCCGAAGCCGAGCGGGTGGCCTCTATAACTGGAATCGAAGCGAAAGCCAAGGAACTCGCGGGCACAGGTTCTCGGTTCAACGCCACCCAAATGCTCAACTACATGCGGAGCCAGAAGATTTTCACGCAGGTGGGCTCGCACGCGGCTTCGGGAACGGTTTGGGGCATTTATACCGATGGCGTCCTCTACGCGGTGCTCAACAATGTCGACTTCGGGCCGGTGACGGGTAGAAGTCAAGAAAGCAAACCCAAGCCAAAGAAGCAGCCGAAGGTTCGTGGTCGCGATTCGGAATACAAGATGCTGATTGCCGAACCCCAGTGGCGCCAGCTCAACCTTTACGCTCAGATGCCCGCAACGTTGGACTACCCCCACGTCACGGACCCTATCTTTCAGGCACAGCAAATGTTTGAATTGGCCAAGACGGTTAAAGAGCTAGGATCCACCGTTGTTGGAATGAGCGAAGTCACGGATGCCTTCACTGAAGACCCGTTAGAAATTCAAAACCTAAAGGACGTCTCTGGCGACGGCGTTTTCTATTACACGGGATACGGAGCGTACATCCCAATGGAATCGAAGCCGCTTTCGGTTCTGGCTTCATCTACCCCCGTTGTCACCGCCAACAGGATGGACGACGCCCTCAAGGCAGATCTTGACGCTCGTCGTCTAGTGATTCTGTCCTGCCCATTCATGGGTCCGGGTGGTTCTTCGGATATCGGCTGGGGAAATCGTTACGGCTTCACGGAGTTCTGGGTGGACCACTATAACTGGACCTTCCCATCCGAATCCATCGTCTTCCTAAATGCTTCCTTCACCGTGTTATGGGAGGACGTATTCACGACTCGCGGAGTGAACACCTTCATGGCGTGGGAGCGAACGCTGCCCGTTCGAAGGCAGCTTGCCGTAGGCAAAGATCTCATGCACTTGTTCCTGGGGACAGACTGGCGAGAAGGGTCGGTCACAACTATCGCCGACGAGCCGCCGTTACGGAACGCCGGGCTGCGGGAGGCGGTCGATTATCTTTACTCGGAAGGATTTCTTTCCGGAGAGGACTTGTTCGGTGGAGAGGCGTCGTTCTTCGTCAATGCTCCCCGCAATGCAGAACTCGTCAACCAAATGCGTCCTGCCATTGAGTACATCACCGTGGATGAGCTCCGAGAGGAAATCAGCATCCAGGGGCAACTGGGACCTAGCGAGTTCAATAAGAAAGTTTGGATTTCGGGCAGCGTGCCACTACTGTCGGGCTTGCTTGAAACGGCCGACGGTCGGATCTCGGGAACGGACCTGAGGACCACTGACTGGGACACCATTTTGGGTAAAGCGGATCTCTCCGGTTTCAACGGGGGCGGTTACGTGCAGGTGAAGGCGGGCAATTTGTGGAGCAATGCTGTTCCGCTCACCGCGTACCGGGCTACTTTTCGAGTGGTGCTCACCACGGCAGGGACGCTCACTATCGATGCAACGGTAGAAGTTACTTTCCGGGGCATGATGCAGGGTTACCGTTTGAAGCTGAACGAGGACCCGCTCGACATGTGGTCGACCGTGCTAATGACGAACGCGCTGGATGCACGCGTGAACTGGACGGCGTCAGGAAGTGCCAGTCAGACCGTAGGGAACACCACCACCGAGTTGACTTGGAGCGGGAATGGTTTGATTTCGGCAAGAAACTCTTCAACTTCGCAAAGCATCTCCTTTGCGACAAGTGTCGATTTGAGGAGTCTTCGCGGAACGCTCGTTTTGGGGATTCTCGACAGCGTTGGATTCAAAGAGACTCGCAGGGTCACTACGAATGGCAACACCACAACAACCGAATCCAACGTCGCTGTATCACTCGCGAACAAACCAGAGTGGGGAATCCCGGGCGCACCCACCGCGCCTTTAGGGTTCGATCAGAGGTCCTTTGACTTAATAGCGGGTGGCGGTTCTTACGACACCACCGGATACAACCGCTTTGGTCGCACCGGAAAGATAACTGCTTCCTGGATACAAACCGAAATCGACACCCCGCCCCTCCCGGACTTGGGCCAACGTTAAGTCTGGTAAACTTTCAATATTCTTTGAAAATTAGTCACTCGGTCTGATCGTAGAACCGAGTGGCTATTCGTTTGGTTTTGGGCAATCTGTGCCGTCGATCCTTCAAAATCCTATCAAGTCCATGGACCGCTCGCTCATTCGCAATTTCTGCATCATCGCCCACATCGATCACGGCAAATCCACCTTGGCAGACCGTCTGATCGAGCACTGCGGCGCTATTCGCGGGACGGCGCAAGAGCAGATGCTGGACTCGATGGACCTGGAACGAGAGCGCGGCATCACCATCAAAATGGCGGCGGTTCGCTTGCTCTACCCGGCGAAGGACGGAAACACGTACGAGCTCAACCTCATCGACACACCCGGGCACGTCGACTTCACCTACGAAGTCTCGCGAGCTCTCGCGGCGTGCGAAGGTGCGTTGCTCGTCGTAGACGCCAGCCAGGGTGTTGAGGCACAAACCATCGCCAACGCTTCCATGGCGATGAACCAGAACCTGGAAATCGTTCCCGTCATCAACAAGATCGACCTCCCTCACGCGGATGTCGACCGGGCACGGGAAGAAATCGAGTCGGCAGTTGCGATCGATGCGACCGATGCGATCCCCTGCTCCGCAAAGGCGGGCATTGGTATCGAGGACATTCTCGAAGCGATCGTCCAGCGCATTCCGGCTCCGGCAGGCGACGAGAAAGCTCCCCTCCGAGCCCTCATTTACGACTCTCACTTCGACGCCTACCAGGGCGCGGTTGCCTACGTTCGAGTGAAAGACGGCGCGGTTAAGAAGGGCGACAAGATCAAGATGATGGCGACGGGCGCCGAGTTCGTCGTGGACTCGACGGGTCACTTCCAACCGGGTCTGGCCCTCAACGATGGTCTCACCGCAGGTCAGGTGGGTTACATCACGGCGGCGATCAAGACCATTGGCGATGCGCAGGTCGGCGACACGGTCACAGAGTCTGAAAACCCCGCCACCCAAGGGTTGCCCGGTTACCGGAAAGCGCTCAGCATGGTCTTCTGCGGCCTCTATCCCAGCGATGGCGACCAGTACGAAGAACTCCGCGACGCGATCCAAAAGCTCAAGCTGAACGACGCTTCCTTGCAGTACGAACCGGAAACATCCGCCGCACTCGGGTTCGGCTTCCGATGCGGATTCTTGGGACTGCTCCACATGGAAATCGCCCGCGAGCGATTGGAGCGAGAGTTCGGTCTCGACCTCATTCTCACCGCTCCGAGCGTGGACTACCTGGTGGAACTGAAAAACGGCGTTGCCGAACACATTTCCAACCCAAGCGAATTCCCCGACGCCAACGATATCGCCCTGATCAAAGAACCCACCGTTAAGGCAACGATCATGGTGCCGAATGAATTCGTGGGAGCGGTCATGACGCTTTGCCAAGAGCGGCGAGGCACCTATCTGAAGACCGAGTATCCGACCCCGCAGCGAGTGATCTTGTACTACCAACTGCCGCTGGGTGAAATCCTTCTCGACTTCTTTGACAAGCTCAAATCCAACACCCGAGGCTACGCGTCGTTCGACTACGAACTGGACGACTACATGCAGTCGGACTTGGTGAAGCTCGACATCCTGCTCAACGGCGACATCGTAGACGCGCTCTCGTTCATCGTTCACCGATCCTTCTCTTACCAGCGAGGTCGCGGAATGGTCGAACAGCTTCGAAAGGTTGTTCCTCGCCAGCAGTACGAGGTTCGAGTCCAGGCCGCCATCGGAGCGAAGGTTATCGCCGCAGACACGATCAAACCGTTCCGAAAGAACGTTATTGCTAAGTGTTACGGTGGTGACATCACCCGTAAGCGAAAGCTTTTGGAGAAGCAGAAGGAAGGTAAGAAGCGAATGAAGCAGATCGGAAGCATCGAACTGCCTCAAGAAGCCTTCCTCAGCGTTCTAAAGGTCGCTGAATAAGGCCCCAATCGGGTCCCAATCGGGTCAATAGGTCGATTCCGGGACCGTCGGTTGCTTTGTCGCAAGTAAAATCACGCCAATGCCTGTAATGCCGAAACTCCCCTGGAACACTTCGGAATACGATCCGGATCAGTTTCGGCTGTCTCTGATCGGGCATTTGGAAGAGCTGCGAACGCGGATCATTCGTTCGCTTGTCGCTCTGATTATTGGCTCGGTCGCAGGCTGGTTCCTGTTCACGCCCGTAAACGAGCAGATTCGGAGCATCGCGCGGAAGTCGATTGAGCCTGTCCTAGCTGCTCGTGGACAAAAGTACGAAGAAATTTTCACCGGCTTTGCCAACGCATTCACGGTTCAACTGAAGCTCTCCATCACGATCGGCGCGACGATGGCCATCCCCTACATCGTTTTTCAGCTCTGGGCATTCATCGCTCCGGGCTTGAAACCGGAAGAGCAAAAGCCGTTCCGACGTCTGGCACCTTTGTCGGCGGTTCTGTTCATCATTGGGGCGGGGTTCGCTTACCTAGTTCTCCCGCAAGCATTCGAATGGTTTGCCCAGCAATTGGCGGCGTGGCCGAACGTACAACTGCTTCAAGAAGCGGGGTCCATGACCTACTTCGTGTTGAAGATGATGACCGCGTTCGGCATCGGCTTCCAACTTCCGCTCGTGGTTTGGGGACTTGGTGCGTTGAACCTTCTCTCCGCGGACACGCTTGTAAAGTATTGGCGCCACGCCGTGACCGTTATCTTCATTGCCGCAGCAGCGATCACGCCCTCGGCCGATCCGCCTTCAATGCTGATGATGGCGATTCCGCTGTGCATGTTGTTCATGATCAGCGTGTATGCGGTGAAGTTCACCCAACGGAAGAAGAAGAAAGCCGACTTCAGGTTTGGCGATACCGAGGAAGAGGCTGCAAAGTCCGAACCGGAAATCGACTACACCAAGCCGATTGCAGGCGGGGCAATCGTTGAAGAGTCTTCGCTGATCAATCCAGTTTCGACCGGAGCCCTCATCGCCCACGGTCAGCTCGAAGAGGACATGGCGGTTGCTCATGGTGACTTCGTAAGCACCGATTCGGTCGAGCCCGAAAGCACCGTCGAGCGCCCCGCGCACATCCCGGAAGGGTACGACGCCCCGATCAACACGAGCGAAGTCCCGAGCCCCGACGCGGCTTACGCCGACTACATGGCCGCCCACTCCGACGACTGGGATCCGGTGAAGTACATCTACGGTCCCGACCCCCGTTGGGAGGAAGCTCGCCGATTGAACGGCGACTCCGGCATTGAAGACGAGGACTCCTCTGCAGAACCCACCGATTCGGCAATGGACGACCCGAACGGTGAACCCGACTTCGGACCTTCCTTAAGCTCGGAGCCAACGACGAAACCGGAAGACGATCTCCGCGGCGGAGTCTGATCCGTGGCCGAGCAAGTCTCTTACGGGCGATTAGACGACAACATCGTCTACGCCGAAGAGATTCCGCCGAGGGAGGCTCGCTACCAATCCCCTTCTAAGCCGTTTCACCATAGGGTGGAAGCGGCCCTTAAGAAGTCCGGGTTCGACCAAATTTACACCCACCAGGCCCAGGCGCTCGATCGTTTTCGAGAGGGGAAGGACCTCACCGTCGTCACCGGAACCAACAGCGGAAAAAGCCTCTCCTACGTGCTTCCCACGCTAGAACTCGCCGCGACCGAACCTCTCGCGCGGGCTCTCTACATCTTCCCAACCAAAGCTTTGGCTCAGGACCAAGCGGCAAAACTGGCGATCCTTGGGGGCGAATTGGACCTGCGCGTGGCGACCTACGACGGCGACACCCCCGCCATCCAACGCTCCTCCATTCGCAAGATGGCGCACGTGGTGGTGACCAATCCAGACATGCTGCACGTGGGAATTTTGCCCACCAACGATCTATGGAGCAAGTTTTTCAAAGCCCTGCGACTCATCGTGATCGACGAGGTTCACGCCTATCGAGGGGTGTTCGGATCGCATGTGGGGAACGTGATTCGTCGCCTGTTGCGCATTGCCGAATGGCACCACGCTCGCCCGCAGATTGTCTGCTGCAGCGCCACTATCGGAAATCCTTTAGAACTGACCGAACGGATCACGGGGAGAAAATCCACGCTCATCGATGACGACGGATCACCGAAAGGCAAGCGGTCGGTGATCTTCATGAATCCGCCGCTGATCGACGATATCAATCGGCTGAGCGGCAACATCACGGCGTCAGAAGCGATGGGAACGTTGGTGGAAGCCGGGGTTCGAACGCTCACCTTCAATCGCAGCCGAGTGGGCACCGAACTGGTGCTCAAATACGTTCGCCAAAGGCTGGATCCCGCGTTGCGACCCATGGTCGAAAGCTACCGGGCTGGATACACCCCCACCGAACGGCGAGCCATTGAACAGGCGGTTCACCGAGGCGACATTCTGGGACTCAGCGCGACCAACGCCCTGGAACTCGGGGTCGATATCGGCTCTTTGGATGCGGTGGTCATCAATGGCTATCCCGGTTCGATTTCGGCGTTTTGGCAGCAAGCGGGTCGAGCGGGGCGGGGCACAAGAGACGGCATGGCGCTCTTCATCCCTGGCGATAACCCACTTGAGCAGTACCTTGCCGACAACCCCCAAACGGTGCTCGAGGGTCGAAACGAAGCCGTCTCGGTGGACCCCGAAAACCCGAATATCCTGGGTCCCCAACTGCTATGCGCGGCTCATGAGCGCCCCCTTTCGCCCAGCGAACTTCCCCGGTTTGGCGATGGCGCGCTGGACGTGGCGGAGAAGCTGGACCGAGAAGGCAAACTCGCTTTTCGCTCCGGAATGTTCTTCTATCCCAGCTTCGAGCCACCCAGCCTTTCGGTCAGCATTCGGGGGAGTGGGACCGACCTGGTTCGGCTCTTGGTAGGCGGCGAAGACCTGGGCGTCATGGAGTTTGGTCGAGCGTTGATGAACGCTCACCAAGGCGCTGTGTATCTGCACCGAGGCGACCCTTTCCTGGTCACTGCACTCGATCTGGAACGAAAGGAAGCGCACCTGGTGCCGTTCGAAGGGAACTTCTACACGCAGCCGATGGTGCAGTCTTTGGTCGAACCCGGACTGCCAATGAAGTCGATCGACGGCGGTCCTTATGCGGCTCACCTGGCGTCCGTACGCGTCACCGACACCGTGATCGGCTTCCGGAGAAAGTCTTTTGATGGAGAGTCGATTCTCAGCGTCGAGGATTTAGAGTTGCCGCCTCAAACGTTCGACACGGTCGGCATTCGACTTGACCTGCCCGAATTGCGCGAAGAAGACGACATGGACGAGCAGATTGGCGCGATTCACGGGGTGGAGCACATGCTGGGCTCGCTGGCGCCACTCTTCTTGGGGTGTGATCGCAACGACCTTGGAACGGCGTGGTTCGCCACCTTTTTCGACACCATGGCCCCCGCAATTTTCCTCTTCGATCGCACTCCCGGAGGGGTGGGGCTCAGCGAAAAAGCGTTCGAACGACTGGAGTCGATTTTGAGAGCGGGTGAAGAACGTCTGCGCAATTGCCCGTGCGAATCGGGCTGCCCCAGTTGCCTGTTTGTCTTCGGCTGCGAGGTCAACAACGAGGCTTTGCGGAAACTTGCAACCCGGTTGTTGATTCAGCGCGTACGAGCGAATCTGACCGGTAACCTAGGGCTCGCATGATTATTGTGATGCAAGTCGGCGCGACCGACGAACAGGTGCAAAACGTGGCTCAGCTCATCCGAGACAACGGATATGAGCCGCTGGTGCTGCCTGGTGAAGGTCGTGTGGCGATTGGGATTCCGGCAAGTTTGAGCAACGAAATGCGCACCGACATGGAAGTGCGCATTTCCGCGATGGAGGGTGTCAGCAAGGTCACCCAAACCTCGCATCCGTATAAGTTGGCCAGCCGCGAGTATCACAAATCGAACATGGTCATCGACGTCAAGGGCTACAAGATCGGCGGCGATGAGTTCGCGGTGATGGGCGGTCCTTGTTCGGTGGAGAGCTACGAGCAGTTCCTCGCTTCGGCCCAGGCAATCAAGGCCAGCGGCGCCAAAATCCTTCGCGGTGGCGCGTTTAAGCCCCGCACCTCGCCATATTCGTTCCAAGGTCTGGCCCTAGAAGGGCTCAAGATCATGAAGCAGGTCGCGGATGAAACCGGCTTGCTCACGATCACCGAGGTGATGAGCGGCGACATGGTCACCACCGTTGCCGAGTACACCGACATTCTGCAGATCGGCGCGCGGTCGATGCAGAACTTCCCGCTCCTTATTGAAGCGGGCAAGAGCGGCAAGCCCGTTTTCTTGAAGCGCGGACCTTCCGCCACCATCGACGAGTTCCTACTCGCCGCTGAGTACGTGCTGAACGCGGGCAACCCGAACGTGATGCTCTGCGAGCGCGGAATCATCGCGTTCGACCGGGCTTACACGCGAAACACGCTCGATCTTTCTGCGGTGCCCGTTTTGAAAGAAGCCTCGCACCTTCCCGTCATCGTCGATCCGTCTCACGGAACGGGCGTGGCGAAGTACGTCACTCCGATGGCGCTCGCGGCGATGGTCGCCGGGGCGGACGGTGTGATGGTGGAGATGCACCCGAATCCGAAGGAAGCACTCAGCGATGGTTCGCAGGCGCTCACGACGGAAGTCTTCAGCAAGTTGATGGACGAACTGCGACGGTTGTCGCCGTTTGTCGGCCGCAACGTCTGAGAAGAGGATTAGTCGGGTTTTCCCCAATAAGCGGCTCGGCCGTGGCAAGAGACTTTGCTCCCTTGTTGGCAAGGCGTCCGGAGTATCTGGTCGGTCCTCCGGACCTTTAAATTCTATGGGTCAACTACCCAGACCTATCGGTCTGGGCTAACAATCTGGACGGTCCTCCGGACCTTCCGGAGAGGAGTTGCGATATCCAAAGTACGACCCTCGGCACTTTCTGATTCTAGAGACAGGCTCGAGAGAGGGAGGTCCGAAGGGCGCTGTTAGGGGTCCGCGAAGTGGTCTTTCGGATCCTCGCCCCTCCGGGGGAGAGGGCTCTGATTCCGATCTTTATCCCGTGTTTTGAGGTCCGGAGGACCGGCCAGATGCTATCGGACTCGCTTCGCGGACCCCTCACCCGGCCTTCGGCCACCCTCTCCCCCAGAGGGGCGAGGGCTCTGATTCCGATTTTTATCCCGTATTTTGAGGTCCGGAGGACCAACCAGTTGCTCGGGACAAGGCTAGATAACCACAGAATCCCGCGTGCCACAGCTCCCCTGAATCCGGGCATTCAGAATTACAGAAATGCGCCCAGCAAAACGAGTAAGAAAACAAACCTTCGGGAGGACCGCCAAGAGGCTGATGATTTTCCCATCTTGCCGAATCGGGTCCTTGCTCTTTTGTGGCGACATCCTCAAAATCGGCGCAATGAGCTTCAACCCTTGGTGACACAATCAAGGGAGCCATGAGCAACGAGTCCACTCAAGAGAAATCCACGCTAGAGCCACCCAAGGCGCGATGGAACCTATCGTCTTTGTTTGCCGGCATCGACGACCCTGCGGTGGACGCCTCCTGGCAAACCATCAATCAACAAGCGGAAGCGTTTGCCGCCAAGTATCGAGGGAAGATCAACAGCCCCGACCTTTCCGCTCAGCTCCTTGCCGATTCGCTCAAGGAGATTGAAGACCTTTGCGTGCTCATCGCCAAGCCCGTCACCTTTGGCCAGTTGCTGTTCGCCGCCGATGCGAGCGATGCCAAGATCGGCGCGTTCATGCAAAAGCAGATGGAGCGGTATACGGAAGTGAACGTGAAGCTGATGTTCCATGAGCTTGAGCTTCAGGGCGTTGCGGATGACGTTCTGAACCCGCTGGTGAACGATCCCGCGCTTGCCAACTACACGCACTACATCGGCATGGCGCGCAAGTTTCGCAGCTACCGACTCTCTGAGAAAGAAGAGATTCTCATGGAAGAGCTTGCCAACACGGGTAGCCGAGCATGGAATCGTTTGTTCGACGAGGTGCTCTCGAACCACGTTTTCGAGTTCAAGAACCCGCAAACCGGAGCAACCGAAGAGCTTTCTCAGCAAGAAGTTTTGAATCTGCTCCGAGACGCTTCAAGGGAGACTCGCCAAGCCGCCGCCGATTCGCTCAGCCAAGGACTGGAGAGTCTGGAGCGAGTGCTCGTGTTCATCTTCAACAACCTCATTCAAGACAAGGCGGTCGACGATCGTCTGCGCGGATACGAGTATCCCGAGCAGGCTCGGCACCTTGGCAACGAACTCGACCGCGAAACGGTGGATTTGGTGATGCGACTCTGCGGCGAGAACTACGGCCTCGTCGCTCGGTACTACCACGTCAAGCGAGAGATTCTGGGACTCGAGAAGCTCACCCACATCGACCGCTACGCGCCTCTGTTCGACACCGAAGAGGAAGTGAGTTGGGAAGAGGGTCAGAAGATCGTTCTGGAAGCGTTCGGCGGATTCAGCGCCGAGATGGCGGATCGGGCGAAGGAGTTCTTCGACAAAGAGTGGATCGACGCTGAGCCTCGAAAGGGCAAAACGGGCGGTGCTTTCTGCAGCTACAACACTCCCGACACCCACCCGGTGATCCTGCAGTCGTACCTCAACAAAATGGACGACGTGATGACGCTGGCTCACGAGCTTGGTCATGGCGTACACGCCTCGCTCAGCCGAGCGCAGTCTTACTTCAACTTCCACGGCACGCTTCCGCTTGCCGAACTCGCATCGACCTTCGGTGAGATGCTCGTGTTCGAGAAGCTGGTCGCTTCGGCGAACGAGCAAGACAAACTGGCGCTCTACGCCGATAAGATCGAGGGCATTTTTGCCACCGTCTTCCGACAAGCCGCCATGTACCGATTCGAGCAGTCGATTCACCGCGCTCGCAAGGAAGAGGGCGAGCTGGACGGCGAGCGGTTTGGCGAACTCTGGCACGGCGAAATCCAGTCCATGTTCGGCGATTCGGTGGAGATGGGCGATCAGCACCGTCGATGGTGGAGCTACGTGGGTCACTTCACTGGCTCGCCGTTCTACGTCTATGCGTATTCGTTCGGCGAGTTGGTCGTGTTGTCGCTGTACGAGATGGCGAAGGAACAGGGTCCGGAGTTCGTCGATAAGTACATCGAAATGCTTCGGTTGGGCGGTTCGAAGTCGCCGGACGAGCTGATGGAGCTTGTCGGCGTGAACCTTCGAGACGAGGCTTTCTGGCAGGGTGGCTTTAAGGTGATCGAACGGTTTATCGGCACGTTTGAGTCGCTTTACGCGGCAAGCAAGGGCTGATTAGTTGAAAGGTCTCACTCGCCAAACGCCCGATGTCGGTGATTGAAGGGGCGAGTGAGCACTCCGGGAAGTAGTGAATTTGAACCCTCTCGGAGAGAAGGTTCAAATGAGGGAAAAACCCCTTACTTCGACAACTTCAGGTCGCGATAAACGATCTCCACCAATTCCACCGGACTATGGCTCAGCGCCACCGCGCCGACCTCTACCTTCGAGGGCAGAAAATCCTTCATCGTCGAAAGCTGCTCCCAACCTGCGCCCGGTTTCGCGGTAGAAACCACCAACGACCCTGCCCGACGCTCGATCTTCAAGCGAAGACCCGGGAAGGAGAGTTGCCGTGTTTCCGCACCGCTCGCTTCGCCGCCTTTCGACTCCCGCTTTGCCACCTGAGCCTCACCCGATGGGAAGACCGAAACCATCAGGAACGGATCGTTGTCGCCGAGACCACCTCGAAGCATGATGCCCGCCTTCGTATAACCGTCGACCGCTTCCACCGAGTTGATGGTCACCTCGATCGAGCCGTCCCCATCCAGCGTTTGGTGAAGGAATCGGAACTCGTCTCGGCTACTCCAAATGTCGGAGCCGCCGCCAAACAAAGCGAACGAGCCATCCGGGTTGTTCTTCAATCCGCCCTTCAAAGCCCCGCCGATATCGGTGGAATTCCAACCCGCCAACGACTCTTGCGGAGCCGTCTTGCGCATCGGCGGAAGTTCAAACGGCTTCACTTTGTAGCCGGGATCCGCCAGAGCGTTTCGCAAAGGCTCCTTGATCGCCAACTTCTGAGTAGCGAACGACCGGAAATACCCCTCGACCTCACTCTTCGAAGCGGTTTCAAAATTGATCATCTTGGCAGGCTCCACGTTGGTCACCGCGCCCCAACTGGCAATGCCAAACCCGCCCTCTTTCGACAGCGCCTTGTACGACCACATGGTGGTCATCCAACCAAACTTTTCGTGGAGATCGTAGGTTGCGCGCATCATGTCTGCGCCACCTGCCAGGTCGAACACCACGTTCATTTCGCCCACCAAGAACGGCACGTTCAGCTTCTTCACCCGCTCGGCGACCCCTTCCAAACTGGCGAGGTGCTTCAGGTGGGTCTTCAAATTCGGAGATCCGTTCCCGAACAGGCCGGGATAGTAGTGCATCTGGAAGCCGACATTCTTCCAACCCTTCTCTTTCGGGTCGCCGTAGTGAGAGAAGTCGTCGTAGTTCCCGTGAGCGAAGATCAGTTTCTCTTGATCGTGCTTGCGAATCTCCCGATACGCCATCTCAAAGACGGAAACTTGAATCGGCTTCGGAGTCCCGTACGGCTCATTAAAAACGTCGTAAGCGACCACGGCGGAACGGTTTCGGTAGCGCTTGGCAAGCTCTCCCCATAGCCAGGCGAGTCTCTTTTGCGCTTCCGGAGAGTCCTTCAGCTTGTTCTGATCCGAGTGTCCGGTGTGGTCATAAGGACTCTGACCACCTTGCGCGCCGTGCATGTCCAGAATCACGTACATGCCGTGCTTCTCCGCCAAATCCACCGCTCGGTCGATCCACTTGAAGGCATTCGGCTTGAGTTGGAAGGGTTTCCGATCGTCTTCCATCAGGCGATAGTTGGTCGGAAGTCGAAGCAAATTGAACTTGTATTGCTGAAGATTCTTGAAGTCTCGCTCGGTGATCCAGCTCGAGCGATAGATCTCCATGAGCCGATCCTTCTCGGCTTCGCCAAAACGGTTGGTGAGCAGTTCTTCCAACCGGAATTGATCGCCAGGCACCCCTTTTTCCCCGGCAAGGCAGAGCATCCAAAACTCGATGACGTGCCAGTTGCCAAGGTTTGCGCCCTTCAGCACAACCTTCTTTCCAGACGGATCGACCATATCGATTCCGCGCATTCGAAGCGTGGGAAGGGTGGCCTTCTGCGCAGGGGTGGGGGGCATCGAAGGCGCTACAGAAGCGGCGATGGCGAGAGTCAAACTGATTGCGATCATGGATACTTTGGGTTGAGAAAGAAAGGGCTCCTCGCCCCACCCACCCTTCCAGACGGAACCGAATCGTCAAGATGGGGCAGGTAGGCGAGGAGCCGTTTGGAACTTATCGGATGCCTGGGAAGCCCCAGCCGCCGCCGTTCATGTAGTCGTAGTACCAGTTCCAGCGGTTGATGTTCCGTCGGTCGATCCAGATGTTTTGGAACCACTTGATCGCGCCGCGTTGAATGGACTTTGCGTGTCCATCTACGAAGACCATCGGCGCGCCTCGGCTGAATCGGTAGCGAGCGTGTGCCGCGCACTCCCAAGCTCCGCTCGAAGCAGAACCACAGTCGGTGTCGAATCGAGGATCGTAAACCGCCGTTCCCGGGGTGTAGACGTCAACACCGTCGCGGAGGATCGTGTTGGGGTCTCCTGCCGTTCCCAGAATCGGACCCACCCACATGTTTTGCCAGTCGTGGAACCAAGGATAGTTCCAGCCTGCGCCGGTTGCGTTGGTTCCCTTCTCCATCATCATCACCTTGTCGGCAACCAGATCGATAGCGGAAGCGTTGACGCCCGGGTTTGGAGCGCCGTTTTGCGGTCCTTGGTGGCTATAGTTGGCAACAAAGATCGAACGGTGAACGCCGTACGAGAACGAACCTTCGCTGTTGCCTTGGTTCACTTGCTGCCTCGGGTTGCCCGGGCTGCGGAAGATACCGCTGTTCGCGAACGATCGACCGAGGGCCGATCCGCCGAAAACGGCGTTGTCACCGTTCTTGACGTACGGGAAGATGGCACTTGCCCAGGTGAATTCCGTCACACCCTCACCCGTTTCCGACTGCGGGAACGTATCGTCCGAGTCCGAAAGGTAGATGTTGATGGAGGTGCCCAGGTTCTTGATGTTGCTGAGCGATTGGGTCTTCTTCGCGGCTTCCTTTGCCTGAGCGAAAACTGGGAAGAGGATGGCGGCTAAAATCGCGATGATCGCGATAACGACGAGAAGTTCAATAAGCGTAAAGGCTCGATTGTTTTTCATGATTGCTTCCTCGGCTCTGAGGTGGACCCGCGAACGTCAAGCGTGCACGGAAAGACTCGGCGAAGGTGGGTCGGAGCCCGTCCCTCCACCAGATCGACAAGAGTAGTTGCCGCTGCGATTGCCATTTCCCGGATGGGCTGGCATGCGGCGGTAAGGCGTGGAGTGGTGGTTTCGCAATAGGCGGTGCTATCAAATCCCACCACAGAAAGGTCGGTCGGCACAGAAACTCCCGCTCGTTGTGCAACCTCCAGAATGCTTCCCGCAACGGCCTCGTTCCAGGCGACTATCGCGGTATGGCCCGTTTGTTTTGCCCACCAGACAGGAAACTCTGTGGTTGAGTGCGACCACTGAACAACGTCTTCTTCGCCCAAGTGCAGTCCTTTTTCTTTGGCGATCTTGTAGAAGGCGTCACGACGAACCACCGCGTCCGGAGTCGAAACTTCACCCGTCTCCATCACGAAGAGAATCTTCTTGTGACCAAGCCCCACCAAGTGGTCCATGATCAATCGAATGCCTCCCTCGTTGTCGCAGTGAAAATTCATCAGGCGCGTATCTGAACCAAGCGTTGATGAGTTAAGAGCGACCACCGGCAGACTCCCCCGTTCAATGAGGTTGAGAATGCCGCCGTTGCGATCCAGCTTGCACCAGATCAGTCCATCGAGGCGGCCATCGCTCAGGCTCTCCGGCTTATCGGAATCGATCTCCGGCAAGATCGTCAACCGATAATGCTTCTCAAACAAAACAGACGCGATCGCATCGAGCAAGTAGACGTAATAGAGCGGTCCCGCTGAGATCGAACCGAACTGTTCGAAGACCAGGCCGATGGTGTTGGATCGACCGCTTCGGAGGGTTCTTGCAACAACGTTCGGCACGTACTGCATCTCCCGAGCGATCGACTTGATGTACTCCGCTTTCTCGGCGCTGACCCGGATGGTTCCGCCACCACCGTGAAGCACCTTCGACACGGAAGCAACGCTTACTCCGGCGACTTTGGCGATATCACGAATAGTGGCGGACATGATCCAGTTTCCTACTTTTGGAAAGTTGGGGAATTACTGAGGAGCGCCGTCTCGGGTGCGAGGGCTTCCGCCGGACATGTGCTTCTTCATCTCCTCCTTCTGCTCGGGAGTGAGATTGGGGTCGTTATCGACCGCCTTAAATTTGTTTTCGACGGCCTTATCGATATCAGCTTGACTGGGCTCGTTGGTAGGGTTGCTGTCGCCGCAGCCGACGAGACCAATGGATGCCACCAGTGCCGCAAGAATCAGTGCGCAAATTCTCTTCATCGAGTTTCTCTCTTCATTGCCTTGCGATCGGGGCGAATGTCCAGATCGCGAGGATTATCGCTTTAATCATATCTGATTAATCCGATAATCAACAGAGGAAAGATACAACATGTTGCCGGTTTTTCCAAACGAGAAAGTGGCGAGTCGTAAAAAAACCCGACAGATCGTCGGGCTTTCTGAAAGATCGAGGCGATAACTAGCCAATCCCTAAGGCGTGATCGTCAATCGTGGTCGGCAAGCGCTTGGACTTCTCGAACAGGCACGGAGTAGCCGTACGACTTCATGAGCGAAGTGAGCAACTTCGTGAATCGCCGGGCCTCGCTTGCCGTTTCAAAAGGCACGATCACCACTCGATCTTCGATCTCGTCTTCGCATTCGAACACAACGGTCGGCTTGTTCAAAGGCTGAGTTCCGAAGGCAGGATGTTCGCCCGAGAGGCGAGCGATAACCATCGACGCCATCTCAAAAGCCATCTCGCTCAAACCGGCCTCCTCGGAGAAACCGTAGCCGATGCGCGGCATGGTTGTTGGGTTGGTGGTGGAGAAGGTCCAGTGAAGGGCAACGCACTCCTTCATAACAAACGCCACCTGCGGATTGGATTTGGTCACCGACTTCGGCCGGAGTTCGACTCGATCCAGATTGGACCAGTTCACCGAACCGGACAGAGCGTATCGGCCCGCGGCGTTGTTCCCGGGCATCAACGCACCGGGTCCAGCAAAAGCGGTGGTATCGAGCACGGAATGGAACCAGAATCCCCGGCTAGAGACTCGCGGAATCTCAACCGTGCGATGCCCTACCGGATGCTTCTCGCTCACGAAATCGCAGTGATCTTGAACGTAGTCCCGAAAGTTCTCTTCCAGTTCCCGAAGCGCTGAAGAGCCTTGGGCGGGCGCTTTGCTCTTCATGGCGTCCGCAAGCGCCTGATTCGCACCGAGCACCGAGCCGAACTCATCACCCGCTTGAACGGCCCTTGCCGCCGAGGATGCCAGCATGATAGACGCCAGCGAAACCAACCAGAGTGAGTGCTTAACCATGGGATACCGTTCCAAGAGATCGTGTCGGGCAAAAGACCTACGCCAGGTTTTTTCAGGGAACTTATCCCGGTTGGCGTTCGTCGCTACTGCTTAGTATATGACGACTTGGTCCTTTTCCCAAGTTCGGTCAAGTTGTCCGGGCTTTTGGACCTATTGTTCTTAGATAAATTTTCTTTGGACTCTATTGCCGTAGACCCTCGCTGCAACAAGGCAAATGCGACAACTATCGTTGCCTCACCCTTCTCCCAACGACTCGATATCAGGATTTCTTGGATCGACGGCGAAGAAGCGCCATTGCCCCTACGCCGAGAGCAAGCATGGTTCCAGGTTCCGGAACAACATTAAAGCTGTACACCTCAAGCTCATTAGTGCCGATGGTATACGAGGCGCCCAGCGCGCCATTGATATTGAGGACTCCATCACCTGTTTCGGAGTCTTCAGCGTAACCTGCGATAGCCAGGAAGTCGGTGAATCCGGTGTCGTAGCCCCCAACCACCACGAGATAAGTGCCTGCAGCCAGACCCGATAAGGCAAGTTCACTCAGGAGCCCCGAAGTCGAATCGTCATTCGCTCCGATCAGGGTGCCGTTCATGCTGTAAACAGCGATCTCTGTATCAACGATCGTCGATCCAAAAGTGTCGAATGTGACATTCGGACCAAGGTTGCCAAGACTCGTGGTGTTGAGGCTCCCCCTAAAAGTCGTCGAAATCGATTGCCAGTTAGAATCCGCGCCGGCACCATCATCGTAAGACTCGAAAGCGGTTACAGTCGCGCTATCGTTGGTGTTGAACCACGCTAGAGCATCAACCGTTCTGTTCACGGCTATCGACGAAAAGGTGGAAGCCGTAAGGTCCGGTCGAAACCGAAACGAAGAGGAAGTTGTGTTGTTTACAAACTCCAAGACTGCTTCATCGGCGAAGGTGGCAGGATTCACCGAGTTCAGGGTTCCCGTCACGTTGAAGCTCGTATAGATAGTCGATGGACCAGAGTAAGTCCCTGAGAAGGTGCCGTTTCCGAGGTCACCAAAATCGCCTCCGGAGTCGATGTTTGATCCGGTAAGGGAAAACTGAGCGGAAGCAGTCGGAGCAAGCATGGCGGCAAACGCAATAGCGCCAAAAGTAAAAGAACGAATCATGGATATCCCCTGTGGCGTGGTTCCAGGCAATCTCGCCAGGAGCACTCGACCAGTCTAACAGTGATGCTAATTAATTGTTAGATATTCGAGAATGGGTGGTCGATGAGTAGGGTGTAACCGGATACCAACACCTACTCGCTCGCATCACTCGCCGCCCGCTTGATCCAGACTGCTCGACGGTCCGTTGGCAACGCCCTTTGCCATGCCCTTGGCTGCGGTTCCGATTCCGCCCATTCCCGCACCGCCGACACTCTCCGCACCTGATACCGGGGTCATGGGACCTACGTTGGAAGTCATCGGCGCAATTCCTCCAGAAGAAGGTCCGCCCCCAGAGGGTCCACCAGGCATCGGCGCAGAAGCAGATCGACCGGGTTGACCCGCACCGCCTGCAGCAGGCTGAGACGCGTTTCCAGCCGGTGTAGCGGAGTTATTGGATAGATCAGGTCGAACGGGGTCGGGTCCGCAACCGATCAACACCACCGAAACGAGAGCAACAAAAACCGCAAGAACCTTAGGCACAGCTCATTCTAAGTCCGTTCGTCTGGACTTGAGACTGCCGGTCGAAAGTTTTTGGACTCAGCCGGAAAAAGCCCGCTCCAGCAGTTCCGCCGTGTGAACCACTTCGATGCGGCCACCAGTCTCCCGAGAAGCCTGCGCGATCCAGCCATGACATCCCGGATTGCCCATCGCCACCACCGTTGCCTGAGTGCTTTCGACGTGCTTCCACTTTCGATTGAGCAGTCGCCGTGCCAATTTAGGCTGAACCACGTTGTAAATGCCCGCGCTTCCGCAGCAGGTCAAAGATTCCGGCAACTCCACGTACTCCGCGTTCGGGATCGACTTAAGAAGCGCTCGAGGAGCCTCGGTGATCTTCTGCCCGTGCGACAGGTGACAAGCGTCGTGATAGGTGATCCTCTGCGACAAACCCTTTGCCTTTGCCAATTCTTCCTGCAAACCGTTTTGAAGCAGAAACTCGGAGAGATCGAAGGTCCGCTTGGCAAATTCGGCGCCCGCTTCGGTTTCCAAAAGATGACCGTATTCCTTCATGGTGCTGCCGCATCCTGCCGAGTTCACGACGATGGGAAGATCGCCAGAGAGCGTTTGCACCAGGCTGTTGCCCATCTTTTTGGCTTCGTCTAGGTAGCCGTTGTGAGCATGCAGCGCACCGCAGCACCCCTGCGGAACTTCGCGGACCACGTAGCCGATCCGGCGTAGCAACCGACGAGTTGCCCAATGCACGTGGGGATAAAGCACCCGCATCGCGCACCCTTCGAGCAGATACACCTCGCCTTTCACTGCGGGGAGGGACGCCTGATCCATGCCCGCGAGGGGGTCGCCCTTAAGAGCGGTGGGCAGGGTTGGAAGGTCCGCTTCGGCGGTTTCGCCGGAGAGAAGTTTGGAAAGGGGTCCGGGGACCCGCTTGCCGGGCAATAATCTCGCGAGATTGAGCTGGGTTCGAAGAATCGTGGGCGAGGTGGTGCCAGCCAAAAAGCCTTTCTTAAGCGCGCTCGGCTTTTCTTGTTCGATCTTGTCTCGAGCAAATTCCAGAATCGCTCCGTACTGAACGCCGCTCGGACAAGCCGTTTCGCACGCTCGACAACCCAAGCACCGATCCAGGTGCGGTTTCACGTCTTCTTGCCATCTCAGCTTCCCTTCCACCGCGCTGCGCACCAAGTAAATGCGCCCGCGAGGAGATTCCAATTCGCTCCCCGTTTCGGTGAAGGTCGGACAATCTTCCAGGCAAAAGCCGCACCGAATGCACTGCGCCGTTAAGTCTTCGACTCTTTTCATGGGCTTCTCTAGAAAATCCCCCAAACGCCGGGGTTGAACTTGGCATGAGGATCGAACTTCTCCTTCGCTCGATGCATCCACTTCGCCACCGGATCGCCTTCAAAAATGCCCGTGCCTTTCTGGTGGGTCCAAGAATCTTTGGGACCCTGATCTGCGGCCGACTCCAGCCAGACAGTTCCCGAATTGCGATCGTGCGCGAGGACCTCAGGCTTTACCGATTCGGCCTCGAAGTCTGAATCCAGCACTCGCCGAATCGCTCCCGGCTCGCCTTCTCGCACCACGATTAAGCTCGATTTCGGCAATGCGGCGATAGGAAAGACTCGCAAAGTCACCTCAACAATCAGCCCTAACGACATTCGCGAGCCGATCATCAGTCGCTGAATGTCGTAACCCGCCACGTTTTTCACGACCGAAGAACCCAGCTTCACGATCTCGCCATCTCCGGTGATCACCGTCGTTCCGATCAGCCACTCTCGCCAACTTCCGGTTTGCGCCTCGCGAGCATGGGGCAGTCCAAACGCCACCGCCTCCGCCAAAGTTTGCGATCTTGCCAACGGTTCAAAAGGTGCTTGGTTCGGCTGCAAATCTGGGAAAAGGGTCGGCAGGCAGTATCCCTCGGCGGCTAATGCCTGCTGAAGTTCGGCGGGAGAGGTCCCTGCGCGCATCTTTACAATCTGGTCCTTCACCGGGAAATCGAGGATCCCAGAGTAAGTGGAAAGGTCGACCCCCACCGCCTGTGGGCTGATTGGCGCACCCCAACCTTGGCTGGAAGGAACCGCGATCTTCGGCGTTTCCGCCACCCACCTCGCGATGGATTCGAGCGTGTTTGGCAGGGCTACCATGCCATCCCTCGCCAGCGCATTTTGTGCTCCACGCAGCTCTTTTGGTTCGGCAGAATCTTGCACGGATTGCAGAGCGTTCCATCGTTGAAGATCGCTTTCGCCTTACCTTGCATCCGCAAGTCCGCCTCGCTGAACATGAGCGGCATCAGGTCGATCTTCTCCACACCCACGCCGTGCTCACCTGTCACCGAGCCGCCTAAATCGAGGCACTTTCGAATGATCGCCTCGCCCGCTTCCACCACATTTTTCACCTGCTCGGGGTCCCGGTCGTCGAAGTAGAAGCACGGGTGAAGGTTGCCGTCTCCCGCGTGGAAGATGTTCGCCACTCCCACCTTGGCATCTGCCGCCACTCGGTACACAAAGTCCAGCATCTCCGGAAGTTTCGACCTTGGAATGACGCCGTCGTGAGTGACGATGCTCGGCGCGAGACGGCCCATCGCGCCGACCCCTTTCTTACGGGCGGTCCACAACTTGGCGCGATCCGCTTCCGTTTCCGCCATCGCGATATCCAGGCAGTTGTTGCTTTGGCAAACCTCTCTCACCGCCTGCATTTCGGCTTCGACCGTCGCCACGTCGTCACCGTCGCATTCAATGAGCAGCAGCGCCTGAGTCCCCACCGGATAAGTCACACCGAACGCCGCCGACACCGCCTTCAAGATGCCCGAATCCATCATCTCCAGCGCGGCGGGAATGGTGCCTTTGGCGATGATCCCGGCGACCGTTTCCGTCGCCCCTCGAATGGTATCGAACGATGCGAGCGCTGTGCGAACCACCTTTGGCAGCGGGGTGAGTTTGATCCACGCCTCGGTGACAATTCCAAGCGTCCCTTCGCTCCCACAGATGAGTCCGACGAAGTCGAACTCCGGTCCGCCGAAGTGTTTGCCCCCGAAGGTCACGATCTCGCCCAGCGGGTCGACCATGGTGACCCCAAGCACGTGGTTCGAGGTCACGCCGTACTTGAGCGTGTGCGGACCACCCGCGTTCTCCGCGATATTCCCGCCCAGGGTCGCCACGGTTTGGCTGGATGGATCGGGGGCAAAGTGCAGACCCGCGTGCTTCACCGCATCGGAAAGTTTTTTGTTGGCAATGCCGGTTTGAGCGAGCATTCGCCGGTTGGGAAGGTCGATCTCTAGGATTTTGGTGAGTCGCTTGGTGGAGATCACCACCCCGCCCAGAGCGGGCAACGCTCCTCCGCTGAGTCCGGTCCCCGCGCCCCGAGCGGTGAACGGAATGGAATGCTTGACGCAGTATCGAACCACCTTCGCCACCTCTTCGGTGTTGTTAGGCAGGACCACGGCGGCGGGTCGGCTGCGGTCGACGGTGTAGGCGTCGCAGTCGTAGGCGCGCTCGGCGGATTGTCCGGCCAGCACCGACTCTTCGCCAAGAAGACGAATGAGGTCTTGAGAGAGCGTGGTGATGCCCGCAGCGGGATCGTATGGCTTCATATCCGGTTCGGGCACGATGCCGGGAATCGGCGCAACCCGGCAACTTCGCTCCATGGTCTCATTTTGACCCGGGAGCGCGAATCATCCGATCTTTTTCGCCCGAGGTCCATTAAACTCCCTTATCGTCCTCGCTTACTTCGCCGCGTCCACCAATCGAGCAACCGAAAGCGCTGGTGGTCGGGGTTAAGTTTTGCCTAACTGAAAGAGGTTGCTCCAGTCGAATACAAAGCCTCTCACGGAGTTGCTGGACCGAACTGGAATCATTTTCTTCATCTCAATGTGTCCATCGGAGAAGGCGTACAGGAACCGTCCTTCGAGGATCTCAGAGTCCTTACGGGTTGGCTTCTGACCGGTAAAAGGATTGTGTTTACGACCCGAGTACCAGATGTTAACGAACAGCGGATACTCGCTTCCTTCGGGGACTACGTGAAATCGCTCTCCCTGATTCAAATCCTCACCAAGACCGAGATAACCGTACGAACCCACCAGCGGACCGTCCCAAGAGTCGTTGCACGATTTTCGCCAATAGTCGTTTCCATCGCAAGCGGCATCCTTCGCTTTCAACAAGTCATCGGAAACGAATCTCGGATAACTCCCGTGATCCGACTCATAGAGGTTCGCCGCAGTGACAAGCTGCCGGAGGTTGCTCTTAGAAGCTCCTTCCTTCGCAGAAAGTTTTGCCCGACTCATCACTGGAAAGAGGATTCCCGCCAGCACCGTCAGAATCAAAATGACGACGAGTAGTTCCGCCAAGCTAAATCCGCGTTTGGCGTTCATTGCGCGTTCTTGCTAGGCCGGAACAGTTTGGTCACCACGAACATGCTCAGGGAGGTCGCCGTTAGGAGATAAACCCACACCATCCACGTCTCTTGGAGAAAGGCCCCGCCCACGTTGCTCGTCGCACTTCCGAAGACGACGAGCGACAGAAGAAGCAGGCCGCAGAAGTAGGCAAATGCGGTTTTCGCGTTGTACGTCCCGGCGAGGATGCCAACCGCTAGGATGACACTTGCCATTGCATTGCCCCCGAAATGAAGCCAGTTCGATCTCCAAACACCAAAAACGTTTAGGGGAACAAGGCTTAGATGGACGATGATTACGCTGACGGCGAGGCTTAAGACAAGTCGAAAGAAAATGTGCTCCTTGCTCACGCTCTCAATCCTTAGAGAAGGCTCTTTCACAGTACCAATATACAACTTATTTCGCCCTATACATTCATTTTGAACCAAACGTTCTTTGGGGGAGTAAACCTGGCGGAATGCGGTTACGCATCTGAACCCTTCCTGTACGACTCCAAGATGCGATCCAGACTTTGGGCTGAAATCCTAAAGTTTGTTTTCAGCAGCCGATCGAGAGTTTCTTCGAAGTCGACGCGTCCTAATCTGCCGAGCTGAGCCAGTAGACCAACCGTTCCAATAACCTCTAACCCCTCGGACCGCCCGTATTGCCGCCCTCGGAGATCGTCAATCAGAAGCGGAGCTTGAATGCTCTTCGCAAGCGTGATTGCTTCCATCTCTCCCTTATGTATCCCTGGCGGAAGATTGGGAATGACAGCGTCTCGCACCGATAACCAGAGGGGTGGATTCTGCATCCATTCCCGAACGATTAATGGTGTTGCCCCGGCTAAGAGCTCATCAAGAACGGAACGAGGAATGAGGACCTGCTCGAACAGTTCTCCGAGCAGGTCGGCGTATCCGAGAATTACGAGGTAGTTGATCGGCGAAGTGTCGGAGACAACGATCTTCACTTGGTGTGTCTCGCCAGGATGGCAAGGTCTTCTTGCAACTCGTCACCATCGTAGGCGTACTCGACCCCGCGCGAGGCGAGCCACTCCTCTCTCTCTTGGAAACCCAGGTTCAGGAGTTCGCCGAGTTTGCCGCGAGAGATAATGCCCTCCCGCAGCGCCTCGATCAACATCGCTTCAAGAGTCCATTTTGCCAACCGCGAGTCGTCAACACCTTGTTCGAGAAGAACGAGGCGTATTTCCTCGGGAATGGGAACTTGGAACGGCGCCGCCATAGGTTCATTATAAGCTCAGATTTCCCTTAACCCAGCCGATAAACTACCGACGATCATTTCGCAAAATCGGTTGTCTTGTAGCCCCCAATACAAGACAACAGCGGGCGGTCTGCGTTAATAGAAGCATGATCAACGGCATCCACCATGTCACCGCCCTCAGCAGCACTCCGCAGAAGAACGTCGACTTCTATTCCGGCGTTCTGGGCCTGCGACTCGTTAAGCAAACCGTCAACTTCGACGACCCCGGCGTGTACCACCTCTACTACGGAGACGGGCTCGGTTCCCCGGGAACCATCATCACGTTCTTCCCTTACGGCCGCATCCTCCCCGGTCAGCACGGCACGGGCGAGACGCACTCGGTGGCGTTCTCCGTGCCGCAAGGTTCGCTCGACGACTGGAAGACTCGCTTGGAGCAACTCGAAGTCGGTCGAGTGGAGGAGAGCACCCGGTTCGGAGCGAGAACGCTCACATTCAAAGATCCGGACGGCATGATCATCGACCTCACCGAAGAACCCGTTGCGGATCGACCCGTTGTGGACTGGCCCGAGGCTCCGCTAGAGCCCTCGATGGCGATTCGCCGAATCATCGGGGTTACCCTCGCGCCCGGCGCTCACGGTCCGATCGGCGAGTACACCACCACCGAAGACGCGCTGGAACGAATCCTCGGTTTTGAGAAGGTCGGCGAGGAAGACAACCGAACCCGGTACCAATCAGGCGAGTCGTTCGTCGACGTCGTTCGCGACCCGCTCATGCCGCCCATGCGAAGCTCAGCAGGGACCATTCACCACGTCGCGTTCCGAAATCCCGATGAGGCTTCTCAGCAAGAGTGGCAGATCAAGCTGGTAGCGGCAGGTTTCCGAGTGAGCCCGGTGATGGACCGAAACTACTTCCACAGCATCTACTTCCGAGAGCCGGGCGGAGTGCTCTTTGAGTTCGCCACCGATGCGCCGGGCTTCGATGCCGATGAGCCACGAGAAACCCTCGGCGAATCGCTCAAACTCCCTGCCCAGTACGAATCACGAAGGTCTATGCTGGAGAAGACGTTGGAGCCGCTCACCCTTCCTTATCCCAAAGGCGGAAGGCTCGCCGGAGTCGCTCAACAGGAGGAGAACGCCTAATGCCAGACATGCCGAACGTTCATTACGACACCCTCGAATCGCAGGACATGTTCGGATTCAAGCACCGGTTCATCACCGGGTCGGATTCGGAGGAGAAGCGCACGCTGCTGCTGATGCACGGCACAGGTGGCAGCGAGCACGATCTGCTGGAAGTCGGCTTGACGATCCTTCCCGGCGCGAGCCTGATTTCGCCTCTCGGAAAGGTAAACGAAGGCGGCGCGGCGCGCTTCTTCCGTCGGTATGCCGAGGGCGTGTTCGATGAAGACGACATCAGGCGCCAAGCGGATGACTTGGCCGAGTTCCTGACCCTCTCCTCCGAGTTCTACGGCTTCGATCCGAACCACGTCTACGCGCTTGGCTATAGCAACGGAGCCAACATGGCCGCGGCTATGATGCTGCTTCGACCCGAAACTTTGGCAGGCGGCGCTTTCTGGCGATCCATGATTCCGCTCAAGCCTGCGACCCTCCCCGATCTTGCCGGGAAGCAGGTGCTGATGATGACGGGTGCCGCCGATCCCATCGTCCCCGCCGAGAACGCGAAGGGTCTGGCGCACATGCTCAGCGAGGCGGGCGCGAGCGTTCGGCATGAGATTCTGCCCGTGGGTCACAACCTCATTCGACCGGACGTGGAGATCACGCAAACGTGGTTCCGCGGAATGTCGGCCCGGATCTAAATCTGGGCCTCATCCACTTGGCGGCTTACCGAATTGGGCCCTTACCGGATAGTGGCGTCCGAGAAGCCGTTGTAGTAACCGTTGTCAGGCACGCCGTTGCCGTCTCGATCGTCCAACGCTCGGCGAGGTTTGGCGGTGGCGTGACCGTCACACCAGGCAATGGTCACACGGCCCGTCGCCCATTCCGCCGGGGTGCTTCGGCAACCGAACTGACCGGGAGTGTTTGCCGTTCCCGATCCGCAAGCGGCCGCCGCTCCATAGAACCCGGTCGCGTTCCCGCTTCCCCGCTGACTGCTGAGCGGTGGATCAACGGTATAAGCTCCGCCCGATAACCTACCCAAATCGTTTCGAACGCCTTGGGTATCGGCGATGGCTACCGTCTCGGCTGGGAACGGAATCGCGCTTTCGGACGACGTGAACGGGAATCGAGAGTTGCCTAGATACTGATAGTTGTATCCGTAACCGCCGTACAGGATCCCTTGGTTGTGAGCAAAGCGAGTGAACACCATCTCTGCTGGGGCGAGCGGGCCGTTGAACATCGCTTCCGACTTCACATAAGGGAAAACGTAGTCTGGCCAGCGAGTGCGAGGGTTCGCCGTCACCGGGCTAGACATCATCGGATACGCCTCGCCATCGATGACGTACATCTGGATTCCCAGACTCAGTTGTTTCAGGTTGCTCAGGTTGGAAGTCTTTTTCGCCGCCGTCTTCGCTTGGGCAAAAACCGGGAAGAGAATCGCCGCCAGAATTGCGATGATCGCAATGACGACGAGCAGCTCGATGAGGGTGAAGGCTCTCCTTCCAGCAGAGTGCAAAACCATACTTCCCAAAAGTGTGTAGTTAAGCAATTTTCAAAATCTACTTTTTTGTATAGATTCCGTTAGATCGCGCCAATCTTCATCAGGGCAGGCAATTCCGAAATCCTCTTTTGAATCGCCGGAAAACCGCCCCAACCTTCCCCGGAGTCGGTCTGTACTCCGGTAACCTTAACTCCAAGTTGGCGGATTCAGACCCTACTCAGCCTTCTTCAACAGCCGGAACGTCGTCCGTACGATCCGCTCCCGGTCGCATGGAAATCATGCGAACGCTAAGAGTCGCCAACTTAGACGGAGCCTTCTCCACCGCTTTCATCACTCTCACCACGGGTTCGTTTTTGGTGGGCCTTCTCAAAGAAATGAAGGCGGGAGACCTGTGGCTCGGTCTTCTTACGGCCGTGCCCGCCATTGCCGGCTTGGCGCAAATCCCGGGATCGGTCCTGGGTCGAAGTTTTAAGAGCTACAAGGGTTACATCTGGCGAGGCGGCCTTTTGTGGAGGTTGCTCCACATACCTCTTGCCCTGGCCCCACTTGTCGCTTTTGCGACGGACGTCAAGCTCTTCTTCTTACTCGCCTGCGTGGGTATCGCCGCGCTCGCCGTGAACCTGGTGAACCCGATCTACGGCGATTGGTTGGGCAGGCTCATTCCGGAAAGCTCTCGCGGAACCTTCTACGGCAAGCGCAACTCGCTGATGGCAGCCGTAGGCACCGTGATCGGTCTTGCCGGAGGTCTGCTTGTGGACGCGCTCAAGCGCCTGAACTTTGGTGAGAAGGCGTATTCCGCCGTCTTCGCGCTAGGGCTCGTTTGTGCGGCGATCTCCTACTACTTCTTCTCTAAAATGACCGACCTTGAGCGCGAACAACCGATTCGCGCCAACGTTCAAGAGACGGTCGCGGCGTTTAAAGCTCCCTTCCAGAATCCGGTTTTTCGTCGACTGCTGGCCTTCTTGGTCATCTTCATCGCCGGACAATCTTTTGCCGGAATGCTCTGGGGCGCCTACGCCATCGAGAGTCTCCAGTTCAGCCAAACCGACCTTCAGATCCTTGCTCTTTGCCACGCGGTCGGTAATGTGAGCATGTCTCGATGGTGGGGTTACCTGGCTGACAAATACGGCAACAAGCCGATCCTGCTTCTGGTCGGGTTTGGTCTGGTGCTCACCCCGATTCCCTGGCTCCTCACCCAGCCGGGGAACATGTTGTTCAACAAATCGCTGCTGTTTAGCCTGCACGTGCTCATGGGCATGGTGTGGAGCGGCGTTGCGCTGTGCCAGTACAACATCATCTTCTCCACCTCGCCTGTGAACGAACGGTCCACCTATCTTGGTTCGGCGATGGCGGTTCAGTCGATCGCGGGAGCGGTGCCGCCCATCCTCGGCGCGGCGCTGCTGAGCAGCCTGCGGGGCGGATTCTCTGCCGACCTCGCCTACAAGATCACCTTCGTGGTCACAATGTCGATTCGGGTGGCGGCTTTGCTCCTCCTCACAAGAGTCCGCGAAGAGGGATCGAAGGGCCTGAAGGAGACGCTCTCTCACTTAAAGGGGGTCACTCCCGGTGGCATTCGGGCCATGCGCAGCTTCAGTCGATCCGGTCAGGCGGAAGAGCGCGAAACCGCGATTCGAGACATGGCGGATCGCAAACTGAGTCTTGCCGCAGGGGAGCTTGCAATTGCTCTGCACGATCCCTCCCCGCGAGTACGGCGCCAAGCCGCAACCGCTCTGGGCCGACTTGGCGATCATAGCGCGGTGATGGAACTGCTTCACCAGTTAGAGGAACACCCCGACCTGGTTGAAGAAGAGACCGTAGAGGCGCTTGGTCAGCTTGGAGATCCAAGCGCGCTTCCGGCTCTCGTGAGCCTTTTGGGCAGCCCCCGCCCGCTTTTGCGAAGAACCTCGGCAAAGGCCATCGCCGCCATCCCGCACTCCAACGATCATATCGAGGCGGTGGAGGCACTGATCGCCGTTGCCGACGACCCCATCGACCCCGATCTTCGTCGCGCTGCCCTACAAGCCCTGCGAAACATGGAAGCGAGCGGAATTGTGCCCGTGGTCGCCAAAGCACTGCTAGACAAGCACCCATCGGTCCGAATCGCCGCTGCTGAAGCCGCCGGGGATCTGCACTTGGTGGAAACCGCCGCCGCTTGTCGACGATCATTGGAGATCTTCCAAGACGAGGCGAGTTCCGAAGTCGCTTACGCGCTGGGCGTAAACGGCGAGTGGGAAGACGCCGACCGAATTTTGGCGGTGGCGGAAGGGCTGCACTCGATCATCACTCGCCGACGTTGCTTGCTGGGTGTGGCGCGATTGTTCGAGGTTGAGCGAGACGTTTACCGATTGCTCATGCAGCCAGAAATGGAGCGAGATAAATCGTTGATCCAAGTTCTAACGGTGGGGAATAAGCGCAGTCACACCGCAACGCAGGCGTTGGAAGCGCTCTCGAATGGGAATGAGATTCGAGCCGTGCGCTTGCTCTCGCTGGGCAAATACGCCGAGGCGTTCAACATCCACCCCGTGCCGGAATCTTTTGTCGTAGCGGCTTGCATCTATCGCAAGCGGATTCTGGATCGGGCGAACCGATAGTCCTAGGTTGGAACTCTCGCACCTCGTAGGCGTCTATACTAATAGAGTCAATTGGGGGCGATCGGGTTCGACAGGACTGGATCGACTTAAAGTTGCGAGCCGTGGATTCTCGTTGGCCACGTAAAAAACGAGTAAAAAAGTAACTGCGAACAACAACTTCGCTTTCGCTGCCTAATTTACGCAGCGCGTGAGCCAGAGTCGAGCCGGTAGGCCCTGCAACTCATGTCACAAAATCCGGATCGCCCGAAGCGCTTCTGTTCGTAGCAACGCGGGCTAAAAAAAATCGGACTGGATGACCGGTCAGGTGGTCTCGACAGAGACCGGCATTGAGACAAAGTACAGAGAAGACGCTCGTGGTAATTTTGGGTACGACGGTTTTGGAAGGGGGTTCAATTCCCCCCGCCTCCACCAAAACTCTTTCCTCAGCCGGTGGCTGAATTCGCTTGGTAGGCTACCGTTCGATTCCGACCTTCGGATTTCGCTTGGTAAAGCGCCTCATCGGCAAACTTCAACATAACGTAGAGGTCATCCTGACCCTGATCGGAGGTCGCTGTGCCGATACTCACCGTCACCGCTAACCCGCCCGGATGACATTCTGCAATGGAACCGTGAATCCGTTTGGCAACCACCATCGCTTCGTCTCGACCCGAATTCGGCAACACCACCGCGAACTCTTCTCCACCGTATCGGACCACCGTGTCGTTCTGGCGCGCGCTCTTGGTCAAACACGCCGCGATGTCTTTCAAGACCTCGTCCCCTCTCGCGTGACCGTACTTGTCGTTCACCTGCTTGAAATGGTCTGCGTCGATCATCAGCACCGAAAAATGCCTTGCCGAAGCCAGCTTGATGGCGCAAGACTGCAAACTTCGACGATTCCCGAGCTGGGTCAGGCTGTCCGTGAGCGCCTCTTGCTCCAGATGGTGGTTCTTCTGAGCCGTTAACGAGACCTGCACCTGCAGTTGGGCATTGAGAATACGGAGGCGCTCATGCGCGTCGCTGAGCAACTCGGCCGATTCCTCGGCGCTGCGTCGAAGAGCGATCAGTTCGGCCTCAAATTGGCGACGCTCGTCGGCGGCAAAGAAGAGCCACAACACCCGGCGAGACCCCTCGTGTTCCACGATCTTGGCGTTCGAATAAGCGGGAACCCGTCTGCCATCGCGGTGAAGAAGGTGAAAATACACCTCCTGAATGCGCCCCGTCTTGAGCAACATCGGCCACAAGTGGGTTTGACAGAAGATGCGAGCACCGCCCGAGAGAACCATGTCGATTTGGGCCCCTCGCAGGTCTCCTTCCGTCCACCCGGTGACGCGACGGAACTCCTCGTTGGCTCCCATGCAGAGACCGGTTTCAGTTGTGAAAAGACCTCCACAAGGCAAGTCCTCTAGAAACAGAGGTGTCTTCATGGCACCTTTAACCTGTCACAGATCGGATAGCGTCAATAACAAGTTCGGGGTGGCTCATGTGTGCACAGTGTCCGGCAACCTCTAACATTCTAAGCTCACTTTTGGGCAGATGTTGATGCAAATATTCTCCGACCACCTGCGGCGCCAAAGTATCGTGCTTGTGCTGAAGGATGAGGCACGGAGTTTGCACCTTCGGCAAGTCCTCTCGGTTGTCGGCAAAGAACGTGGCATGCGCGAAATATCGGGTGGTATTTGGGTCAGTGGAACAGAAACTCTCGTGCAATCGCTGCCCGGCGGAATCGCTTTCCCCGCCCGCTACCGGAGCAAGAAGGTCTGCCCAGCCCATAAAGTTCCGGTCGAGGAGTTCGAGTAACTCCTCAAGGTCCTGCCTTTCGAATCCGCCGACGTAAGGAGGATCGTTCACGAAACAAGGATTGGGGCCTACCATCACAATGTGCCGAAACAATTGGGGCTGAATGATGGAAGCCAGCATCGCGATCGAACAGCTCACCGAGTGCGCCACGCAGATCACGTTTTCGGTGATGTTCAGGGCTTCGCACACTTCCAGAATGTCTTGGGCGTAGCCGCTGAGATGTCCGTAACGAACGCGATCGAAAGCGGATAGGTCGGATTTTCCAGAACCGACATAGTCGAAAAGAACTTGGCGGTACTTGCCCTCGAACGCAGGAGTGATGTCGGACCACATCCCTTGGTTGCAGCCGAAGCCGTGAGCGTAAAGGATGGTGGGCCCTTCTCCAGGCAAGACCGTTACGTGATTCCTCGAAAGCACGTCCATGACTTATGTTATTGGCGAAAATCCTAAAAACATGTTCAATCAAATTGCAGAAAAGTGGATGAAAGGCAATCGCTCGGCAAAAAGATTCCTTTCATGTTCTCAATGGATGGATATACTTAGTTAAATGCCTAAGTATTCCGATGTAACGTCTTCCTTCTATTCTTCTGGCGAGCTGGAGCGCGAAATTGTTCTCACTCGCGTCGTTCGGGCAGGCAGGGAAAAGGTTTTTCAAGCTTGGATCGACCCGGAAAAGATGTTTCAGTGGTTTGGTCCGGAAGGTTTTGTCTGCCAGGTTCACGAAGCTCCCGCTGCAAACGTGGGGGTTGTTTGGAGCTTCGACATGGTTGCTCCGAACGGGCATGTCTTTGACAACCGAATCGAGTTCGTGGAGATCATTCCGAACGAGCGGATCGTTTGGATCCACGGCACCTCGCAAGCAGACGATCCCAACCGTTTTCGCATGACCATCACCTTCGACGATAGCGCGGAAGGGTCGACCATCGTTACCTTGCGGCAGATTCACCCGTCTCCCGAACGTCGCAAGATGGTCATCGGGTTCGGCGCGGTGGAGCTTGGCATGCAAACCCTCGACAAACTCGCTCGGTCGCTCGATGCCTAGTGGTTCCGCCCTTCCGGTAGCTGACGACCCGGTTGGTTCGGTGCTTCACGCTCTCTCCGATCCAACTCGTCGAGCGGTGATCAGTCGGTTGGCAATAGGTCCGGCGTCTACCGGGGCCCTGGCCGAACCGTTCGGCATGGCGCTGCCCTCCTTCACTCAGCACATGGCGATTTTGGAAAAAGCCGGGTTGGTCACCTCGCAGAAGGTAGGGCGTGTGCGGACTTATTCGTTGGATGTCGCGGCTCTGACTCAGGCGAACGCGTGGATTCAGGAGCAAGTCGACGTTTGGAACGCTCGGCTTGATCGCATGCAGGCTTTCGTGGAGTCAGTAGATAAATGAATCGAAACCCAACGATTGTCCGTCCTTAGCCATCGCCTTCGGACAGGGTTCCCATGGATCGCGGTATAATCCCGATTCACCCTGCTGCGATGGTGTGTCCTCCGACCGAGGAACCTCACCCGCTGGCGGCGAAATCCAAAGGGAAAATTATGGCAAACCGCAAATACGAAGCGTTTTATATCGTCCGACCTGACCTCAAGGACGATGAAGTTCAAAAGATCGCCGATCGATTCAAGAAAGTCGTCGAAGACAAGGGCGGCGCCGTCGAGAAGGCAGGCAAGTGGGACAAGCGAAAGCTGGCTTACGAAATCAACGGTCTCAAGGACGGCATCTACGTTCTCATGAACTTCGAAGCCGCCGCCGATGTGCCTGCTGAGCTCAACCGACTCATGCGCATCAGCGACGACGTCATCCGACACACCATCCTCAAGACCGAAGCCTAATTTCAGGCACGCGAAACGAGGCAAAGGGCTAAGATAAATCCATGGTCAATCGAGTCGTTTTGATCGGTCGCCTAGTGCGCGACCCGGAACTGCGAACCACCTCCACGGGCAAAAACGTGGTGGAGTTCTCCATTGCGGTCAACAAGCGCATCAAACCCCAAGACGGCTCGCCCGATGCTGACTTCTTCCGCATCAAGGCATGGGGACAAACCGCCGACTACGTTGCCAACTACCTTGCAAAAGGACGGCTCGTGGCGGTCGATGGTCGACTAGACACCCGCAAGTTCCAAGACAAAGACGGCAACAACCGCGAAATCGTGGAGATCGTAGCCGACAACGTGAATGGTCTCGACCGACCTCGCGACGATGACGGTGGAGGATACACTCGCCCCGAACCCGCCGCCGGAGGCGCTCGCCCCCGACAGCCTGTCGCACCTGCTGCAGACGAATACGACCCGTTCGCAGACGAATAATCAGGACCGACTCCAAGGCCCCTTTGCCCAGAGGAAACTCTTTTGCGGCGAAGGGGCTTTTTTGTTTGAGCCTGTTAACAATAATGGTCACATCAGGATTCACTGATAAAAAGTAGATCCTTTGCTATACAATATCGCTGTGGGCAACGACGCCTCAACCTTTTCGCGATCTCCGTCGATCGCTTCAAAACCGTCCCTTAAGCCCGCTCAAAATTCGGGACTTCAAACCGTGCGCCCGGCAACCGTACCAACCGGCCTTCAACGCATTCCGGAGACAGAACTCATTGTTCACTTCGAGGGATATCGTGATCTGCCACTCATGGTCGTGGTTGTCAACGAGGCGACCGATCATGCCGCGTACGAAGACCTGCGCCCCGACCTCCTTCGGTCTGTTCGATGGGCAGCGTACGGCACGGCGAGCGATTCGAACCTCAGCGCATCCATTGCCAAACAATCCCTGCTTCAGATCGTTGGAGCCGTAAACCCCAAGATCCTGCTCGCAACGGCCACGGCGGCAGAAACCGTCGCCCAAGCACTGGAAGACCGATCCCTATTGGTCCCAATGGTCATCTTGATTGAACCAAGCGCGGACGTTCTTCAGTCGGTTGGGATCCAATCTTTCCGAGGGCATTTGCTCATCATTGCCTCTGCCGACAACCTGGCGCCGTCGCAGTGGAGCGATCTGTCCTTCCCTCTCGCCGCAAGCTTTACCAAGTCTCGAGTGGCTGGGTCTGGACTAGCGGGGTCCGGGGGTGCAGGCGGCAGAAGTCATCCCGAGCGGGTGAATCCTTCTTCTGTGAACGCGGTGATCGCTGCAAGTCTGCGCAAACTCCGTTCAACCGACGCTCTCAGTTAAACTAGAGAGTAGATGCCAGATTCTGCCAGCACGGCCCTTGGTCGACTTCTCGTGATAAGCGGCCCCAGCGGGGTGGGTAAAGACACCGTCATCGACGAGTGGGCCAAGATCAACCCACGAGTGAAGCGAGTGGTCGCCTACACGACTCGCAAGCCACGAGGAACGGAAGTAAACGGCATCGACTACCACTTTGTCACCGAAGACGACTTCCATCGACTGATCGACGAGGGCGCTTTCTTGGAATACAAGAAAGTGCACGACAACTACTACGCCACCCCTCTCAACGACCTTGAGAAGATGCTCGCGGAGGGCACCATCGCCATCCTGAAGATCGATGTTCAAGGAGCGCTCGCCGTCTTCCCGCTTCGCTCCGATGCTGTTGGTGTGTTCTTACTCCCCCCTTCCGGAGAAGAACTGGAGCGGCGAATTCGGTCCCGTGGGCTAGACGACCTGCATTCTATCGAGCGGCGACTGGACAACGCCCGAGCCGAAATGGCCGTTGCCGACAAATATCACCACCGAATCGTCAACGAGAGCGTTTCCGCTGTCGTGGAAAAGCTGGAAGCCCTCTTTGGCTGAGAAAAAGGGGCTAAGAACCATCACATGGCAGCTACCAAAACCCTCGTTCTAGGCGTCAGCGGAAGCATCGCCGCCTACCGCGCCGCCGATATCGCGCGCGAATTCATGCGAGCGGGGTACTCGGTGCGCGTGTGCCTAACCGATTCCGCACAGAAGTTTGTTCTGCCCGCTTTATTTGAAGGGCTCACGGGCAACCCGTGCCTGGTCGATACGTTCGAAGAGCCGATCACGGGTCGAATGGCGCATATTGATTGGGCAAGGCAGTGCGACGCCGTCGTGATCGCCCCCGCCACCGCAAACACCATCAACAAGATCGCGGCAGGTGTGGGAGACGACATGCTCACCACCATCGCTCTCGCCACCGACCGGCCTCTGTTCATAGCGCCCGCGATGAACCCCAACATGTACTCCCACGAGGCAACCCAGGCCGCGATTCAGGCGCTCACCGAGCGAGGCGTGGAGTTCATTCAGCCCGTGGAAGGCGATGTTGCCTGCGGAGAAAACGGTCAGGGCAAACTTGCTTCCATCGCCGAGATCGTCACCTTCGTGCGCGACCATCTCGACACTCCCGCCCTCCTCGCCGGAAAGCACATCCTGATCACCAGCGGGCCCACCCAGGAGCCCATCGACGACGTTCGCTATCTCACCAACCGGTCGAGCGGAAAAATGGGATCGGCACTGGCGGCTGCGGCTCTACAAATGGGGGCGACCGTGACCGTTGTCGCCGGACCCCAAAAAGCGCCACTGCCTAAGGGGGCTCACGTCATTCGCGTTCAGACCGCCGAAGAGATGCTTGCGGCGACAAAATCAGTAGCCAACCCAGATTGGGTGATTGGGGCGGCCGCTGTCGCCGACTATCGCCCGGCAAACCGGATCAAGGGCAAGATGCGGCGAGAGTCGAACGAGATCGCCTTGGAGTTGGTCGCCAACCCAGATGTGCTCGCCGAGATCGTCAAACACCATCCAAATGCGCTGGCGCTCGCGTTTGCCGCAGAGCCCGACGACAACTTAGAGAAAGCCACCGAGAAGATGAAGCGCAAAGGCGTGATCGGAATTGCGGTGAACGACGTGAGTAACACCGCCATCGGGTTCGATTCTGATCAAAACGAACTGACGCTGTTACTGCAGGATGGGACCAGAAAGCAAAGCGGTCGGCAGAGCAAAACCGCCTGCGCCAAATGGCTGCTCACCCAACTGGTGGAACTCGAAAAGTCCCGCGTTTAAGCGCGAGCGCCGAGGATTTCTAAGGTCTTGCTGAACCGACTCAGTTCGTCGACCATTGCCTGACGGGTAGCAAGCGGGTGACCGATATCCTCGTGCGAGTGACCCTCGTGCGTGGCCGATTCCAGAGCCTGCACAGCATCCACCTGCTTGGTCGAAACCTTGTCGAACCATGCGACTGCCTCATCACCGTCGGTTACGGTGAGCGTGCGACCGTTCAGCGCCAAGAAGCAGGCCAGCGAAGCGAAAGCCGTCGCATCGTTGTTCCCTTCGAAAGGCTTGATGCGGACGAAACCGGGAAGGAAGCGAGCCGCTTGAGCAAGCAGAGAGTTGCTGGTGCCGTAGGCGTACTGGTAGAAGGTGCCTTCTTCCAGCTTCGCAAAGGAATAGTGATTCACCTTGCGGGTGAGTTGCAGGTTGATCCAAAGAACATCCTGAACCGTCAGGTAGTGCAAACCGGCTCGACTCACTGCGCTCGACATAGATTCACCCTTGAGAGGTCTTTTTATTTTGGCGCATTTATGAACCCCAAACCGAAGAAGACTCCCTTCCGCTCGCAATTGTACGAGTCAAATGCCCACTCGTCCCGTTCTGTTAAGGCGTTGGGATGAACAATCAGCCCCGAAGTGATAAAAACTTGCCTTGGAGCTAAAATAAGGCGTGCCGCACCTCCATTTGGAAACGACCAGCGATGTCGCGGAAAATCAGGATGTCCAGGACATTCTCGATCGCCTTGTTGCCAAATTGGCAACATTCGAAACCATCGCTTCGGCCTCGATCAAGGGATACCACTCGCTCCGATCCGCCTGGTCGATGGGAGCGGATGCACCCGAAGGATTTGTGCATCTTACGGTCCAAATCTTGACCGGAAGACCCGACGAACTTCGCGTGAAGATAGCCGACGGCATGTTTGAAGAGCTAAAGGCGTGCTTCCCCATGTCCGTGGAATCCGGCGAAGCGTCGCTCACCTTAGAACTTCGCGAAATGGATAAGTTGACCTACCGAAAGTAGGACAAAACACTCACCCTAGTGGGTGGCCTGATACAGCATCGTGGCGGCCTTTACGTTTGACCGGTGGCCAGACCGCGTGCCTACAACATTGATCGCATCGATCGGCACTCCCGCTAGATAAAGGTCTCCAATGAGGTCGAGCAACTTGTGCCGAACGGGTTCGTCCACAAACCGGGCTTTGTTCTGGTAGTCGTCCGGGCCCAAAATCAGCGCCGAATCGCCATCCAGCCCCTTGGCAAGCCCGGCGGCGATGATGTGAGGCACTTCTTCTTGAAAGGCGAACGTTCTTGCCGGGGCGATTTCTGAACCGTAACCCTCCGGGAGCTTCTCGAGTTCAAAGTGCTGGGAATGGGGCCAGCGACCATCGCACTCAAACTCGAATCGCCAATGACCGCTTCCCTTACCAACCGCGATCTTCACCGCATCTTCCTGAAGAAACACCCGCGAGAATAGGTCGCGGAGCTCTCGCGTCCCTAAGTCGGTCGTGCCGACTTCCGCAAGCGGTCGCCAGAAAGGCTCCGAACTCCCATCGAGGCCCGGCGCTTCCGGGGCGGTGAACTCTACTTCAGCATCGGTGATCCCAAGTGCGGCCAGAGCGCTCATCAGGTGCTCCACCGTCCCCACCGACCCCACCTTGGTCGACCGAGTCGTGTCGCTGACGTTCGCGGGAATCGCTTCTACGCGCTCGCTCGCCAGCCGAAACCACAAACCCTTCTCGCCCGGCTGGAAGGTCACCGTCACAGGCACGCCCGTATGAAGGCCCACGCCCTCGAAGGCGACAGTCTTTGCAACGGTCCGGCGATGAACGATCAACTCGATTCTCCCGCGCCTTCACCGGATTCGGATTCACCAAGTTCGGATTCAACAAGCTTCGCTTCAAGTGCGGCGAGCCGCTTCTCTAAATCTTTGATGCGCTGAACGTATTCAGGCAGCTTTGTCGACAGCTTCAGCGCCTTGAGCCCGTCCATGATCGGCACCGCCGGGTAACCCATGTACGCTCCTGGGTTCAGCAACTTGCCCGTCACCCCGGCTCGGCCGCCTAACTGAATGTCGCTACCGATCTCGGCATGCTCTCCAAAGCCGCACTGACCCGCAACCGTCACCCGATCGCCGATTTTGACGCTGCCGGAGATGCCCGTGAACGCGGCGATGACGCTGTTCGATCCCACGGAGACGTTGTGCCCCACGTGGACAAAGTTGTCCAACTTGGTCCCGCTCGCAATGCGCGTGGTGCCAAATGTCGCCCGATCTACGGCTGTCATTGCCCCCGTTTCCACGTTGTCTCCAAACTCGACCGACCCGACCTGCGGAACCTTGAACTGCTCCGATCCGGTCCACACAAAGCCGAAGCCGTCTGAACCGAGAACCGTGCCACTGCCCACCACCGACCGATTCCCAAGAACAACGTCTTGCACCAGAACCGCGTGAGGATAAACCACGCACCTTTCCCCTAATCGGCAGTTCTCGCCAATAAAAGCGTGAGGGTAGATCTTGGTGCCGTTTCCGATCACCGCCCCTCTTTCAATAACCACGAAGGCGCCAATGGAAACGTGCTCGCCAACGGTCGCATCGGGGTGCACCACCGCTTGCGGGTGAATGCCGGGTTCGATGGGCAACGGCCGAACATTCATCCCCAAGAACATCGCGAAAGCCGCGCGGGGATTCTTGTGCAAAATGTGGGGCTTCGGAAAGTCCACCGTGGACTCCGGAACAATGACCGCACCGACGATGGAAGCCTTCGCCTGATTCAAATACTTCTCGTCACCCGCAAAGCAAAGGCCGGTGCTCTCTTCACCGTTTGCCGAAGTTGGGCAAGTGATCACGAACGATCCATCGACCTCCGGTTGGGAACCGCCAATGCGGCCTCCGGTCGCAGCGGCTATCTCGCTGAGGGTCCAAGATTTCGGTTGAATCGCCATTGTCGAAACTCGTCGGTTGCGTCCCTTCCTTCACTAGGACTGTTCGCAAGCCGATAAGCATTGAGTTTGACCCAAACTTGCAAGTCGGCGCGAATTTCTGCCTCAGCGAGTTCGCGTTGGAGGCGTAAATTTCGCTTGGGACTCGCTTGGTTCGCGTCGGTCGGAGCGGTCGGCTTCTGCGTGGATCTCCCAGAAGCGGAACGCCCGGTCGGGTTTTGAACCGCTTCCGAACTGAGCGCCTCAAACTCCAAAGACCCGATCTCTTCCTGATTGATCAAATGGCTCTCGATTTCATTCCTTAGAGCCACCGCCAGATCTTGCGCCCGCTTGATCAGTTGCCCCCGATAGGACCCGATGCGATTGTCACGATCGTTCTCTAGACGCTGACGGTTCGCCTCGTACCTGCGAGTCAAGAGGTTCACTTCATCCCGAAAGGCTTTATCCAGAGCGGTGACCTGCACCGCAAGTTCTTCTGCCTCTTTACGATGCCGCTTCTGGGTGAGCGACGCCGACTCGTCGAGCGGGGGCAGGTCTTTCACAATGTTGCCCTCGCCCGTTAAGAAGGTCCATCGAGTGATCAGAGGAGCCCGTTTTTCGGCCGCGGTAACAAACGCCTTTCGCAACCGATCCAGAAAGTCCCCGAGCGGCTTATCCAGTTCCAACGCGAGTTGAGCGTCTTCATCCAGGCGATACTGTCGCACCAGGGCATCGTAAGATTTGCCGATCCGATCCGAATACCGTTCGAGCGCTTCATCGAGGTCGAGCTGTTGCTCGTCCAGCAACTGACCCCGCTTCTCCGCAAGGTTATCGACCGTTGAGGCGGGCAAAGAGGGCAAAACGCCTTTCGATAGCGGAAGCGCAGCGAGGCGAGCGGGGGTTGGTTCTTGCAAGGCGACGCCGTCCATCGGCACCTTTCGAACCCGATTTAGGTCCACGAATACCGATTTCTCCGCCGGACCACAGCCGACTAGAAGCCAAATCCCAAGACCGCCCACCGTGAACCAGGTGCGCCAAAGAGGAGAAGCTATGGGTCTACTTGCCCTTTCCATTCATCGCCGCCAACGCGGCATTCGTAATGTCGTTGGCTCCATAAGGCACGATACTCGTTTCGAAAACAAGCGTGTACCCTTCCTTGGCTCCAATTTCGGAAATGGCGACCTTTGCCCGGTTAAAGCCTTCCGCTCGACGTTGTTCGTAAAACTCCAAGACTTCGTTCTTGAACTCGGTGAGCCACCGATTCGCGGTCTCCGTCATCAACTGCGACCGTCGCGCGTACTCGTCAATCATCGTTCGCTCTTCGGGAGTGAGCTGCGGCTTGGTACTGAGTTCTTGGCTCTTCCTACTCGCCGCGATCACCTCCGCCTTGATGCGCTCCAGTTCGGCCTTGTCCGTGGCGGACTTATCCGCCTTCAGGGAAAGCTCACGGAACCGATTCGCCTGCTCGATGGTGAGCACTCGGTGATCGTCGATAAACTGCAAAATCTCCTCGCGAACCTTCTGCATATCGGTTTGGAGATTTCGACTCTCCTTGCCGTAGGCACTCTCAGAGATCACCTTGGTGATATCGGCGGTGGCAAGTTTCATACTGGGCGTTTGGAACCCTGAGCCGACCATCACGCCAAACAACATGGCGGCAACCACCCATCCAGAGGCGGCGAATCGTTGAGATTTCTTTTCCGAGTGCATAACGCTATCTAACCCGCTCCGTCTTGTCTCCACTCACCGGTGAATACGTTGTAAGAGCAACCTGCACGCTATAGACGTACGACTCCCGTCAAAATCACGCCTATCCGATCAACCGCTTTATAAACGCAAAGAGGCGGCAAGAAACCCTTGCCGCCCCTAAAAAAACCAAGGCCTTACTTCTTGGCGTTGAGCTCTTTGATGACCGCTTCGGTGATGTCGTTTGCCGTGTAAGGAGCAACCTGCGCATCGTAAATCACGCTGTAGCCTTGCTTCTTGCCTAGGTCACGAATGGCTCCCAAAACCTTCTTGCCCACATCGGCAAGGGTTCGGTTTTGAATCTGGTTCAGCTCTTGTTGGAACTCTTGCTGCCAGACTCGCAGAAGATCGCCCGTGGTGGCCTGACGATTCCGAAACTCTTCGATCGCCTTCAACTCGTCCGGGGTGGGGTTGGTCTTTTGAACCAGATCATTGAACCGCTTGTCGCTCTCCAGAGCGGCGCCCTTGATGCGCTCGAGTTCCGCTTTCTCTGCATCGGTCAAAGTTGCCTTGAGCGAAAGATCGCGGAATCGAAGCGCGTCTTCTCGCTTCATGGATCGGTAAGTATCGACAAACTTCAGGATGTCGGTCCGACGATTTCGTTCGGCATTCAGATTCTCACTCACCGTGCGGGTGTACTCCGAACCCTGTTGAACGCCCAGGACGTCCACCGAACCCACCTTGGTGGAGGTTCCCTGGAAGCCCAGCATAGAAACGAGCGCAACAGTTCCAAGCGCCATCACACCAAGCCCAGCGGCAAATCCTTTCCAAAACGTTCCTTGCATCAATTTGTTCCTGTTTCTGTAACTTACTTTCAAAGACGATTGTGTCTGCGATTCGATTTCCACTCTTAGAAGCTGGGGCCGATACCGAAGTGCAGCCGGTTGCCACCATCGCCCGCGTAACCGAAGTCGAGTCGGATGGGACCAAGAGGAGTACGAACCCGAACGCCGAATCCGTAACCGAGCGAAGGTCGGAAGACGTCTCGCTGGGTGAAATTACCCACCGCCGGGTAGCCGCCCCACGCCGCGCCGTAGTCGATGAAGAGCACGGTGGTCAGCGCGTTGTCGGTGTAGCGGTCGGTAGGAAGTCGATACTCGAGCGATCCGAACAGAAGGTTGGTTCCCCAGAATCGGTCTTCGTTGTAACCCCGAATCGAGTCGTTGCCACCCGCGAAGAACTGCTCGAAGAACGGCACATCGCCAAGAACGGTGCCACCTCGCAGGCGGAACGCCCAAACAATCGGGTTCGGATCTTCCTTCTTCAGTCGTCGACGATCTTTCGAGAAGTAGTTTCGATAGTCGAAGCTGACTCGGGAGAAGTTGTTTCGACCGGTTGGACCATCTGGGAAGCTGGTGGTGTCCGCGTTGATGATCGAGTAGCCCGTTTCTACGTCCAATCGCACAAACGCACCCCGGCTAGGGTCGAGGTCGACGTCTCGGTTGTTGAGAATGCCCGTGAAACCAAAAACGCCCACTTCACCGTTCTGCTGAATCAGCGCGAGCCCGTTTCCGAGGTTGGGATCGTTCGGGTCGGTGATGTTCGACGTGGTGTTGATCCGCTCCGCTCGAACGTTGAAGCCGAGGCTGTAAAGGTCTCGGAACCCGCCCTGTCGGAACGGTCGAGAAAGGCCAAAGTTGAAACCGGTGCGACGCTCAAAGTATTGGTTGCCGTTCCCGATACCGATGCCACCGCCCGCGAGCGTGTTCTGGAATCGGAATAGTACACGGTCGTAAACGGAAGCGCGGAGGGTGGTGTTCTTCGAATCGATGAACGGATTGGTGTAGTCCAGCGATGCCGAAGCACCCGCACCGAGCGTTCCCTGAATGAAGTTGATGCCAACCGCTTGGCCCGTTCCGTTTAGGTTCTGCTCGTTGATGCTGATGGTTCCCGCAAGTTGGTTCTGCGGGTCCAAGGTGACACCAATGTTGAAAATTCCGGTTCGCTGCTGCTTGACCTTGAATCGAATATCGGCGGTGGATTCATCCTGAGTGGGGATGATCTCCGGGAACTCGACCGATTCGAACCACTGGGTGTTTTGAAGTCGACGCCAGTCTTGAAGCAGAAGCTCGGAGTTAAACGGATCGCCCGGCCTCGCCAAGATCAAATTCTGGAAAACGCGAGGACGCGTGTTGGTTTCGCCATACACCTCGATGTTCCCAAACTTCCGCTCGCGGATACTGATAACGACTGTTCCGGGAGAACTCGGGACCATGCCCACTGCCTCCACCGCGCCGCCGAGCCCGCGCTTTATGTAGAGATCGTTGATCGCCAAACCGACTGGACGCACGTCTTGGCGGTTAAACGGTTTGCCCAACTGAAGTCGATCTTGGAAGATAGGGAGCTTCAGGATCTCTTCGACCTTCAGCGCGCCTGCGCCCTCGATCGAGATTTCCTTGATATCGGCAAACTCTTCGATATCGACGACGATCTGCCAGCCACCGTCTCCCAATAGAACCGGAGTGATGGAAACCTTGGAGACGATGCCCAGGCTCTGCTCGATGGCGAGCCGGTCTTCGTCTAATTGCGCTTTCGTGTACGTGAGACCGGGCTTGGTCTTCATGTACGTGCGAACAACCGCTTCGCTGAGCCGCTTGGTGCCACGCACCACGACCTCTTTAACGACGGTATCGGACTGGGCATTGGCAAGGCCGGCCAGCATGATGCCCGCGAGAGCGATTATTGTGCGTGATGACCTCAAAACCAACGATTCCCCTGAACGACAAGCGAGCCCGCTCCATTAAGGGAACAAGCAAAACTGCTAAGAACTGTACCAGCCAACGGTGTTTGGACGTGCCCACCCTTTAACGGTGTCGTAAAAGTTGTTGATTGCATGTAGGGAGGCGAGTTTTCGCCTCGGGGCTCGAAAGTTCCCTCCGGAGTACGATGCCCAAGCCCAACTTCCATGCGTAGACTCTAGGTGGTGGGTCGATACAGCCGTTTCCCATGGCTCAACACCGTGGAGTACCCCTTTGCCACACGAGAATTTGACTCGGGTGAAGGCTGGATGAGTTACGTGGACGAAGGACACGGACGCCCCATCGTATTTGTCCATGGCTCCATGACCTGGAGCTTCCTGTATCGGAAAATGATCGAGGAGTTGTCCCCTCACTTCCGGTGCATCGCACCGGACAACTTGGGATTCGGCCTTTCCGACAAGCCGCACGAAGGAGACTATCGACCGGAAGCTCACGCCGAGCGTTTCGCCCGGTTCATGGACTTCCAACGGCTCACCGACGTCACCCTTGTTCTTCACGATTACGGCGGGCCGATCGGACTGGATTGGGCGGCCAACAACCCAGACCGCGTGCGCGACATTGTTTGCTTCAACACCTGGCTTTGGGACCTCACCGACAACGACGCCGCGATGAAGCTTGCCAAGATGATTGGGAATAAGTGGAACCAGCAATACTATCGACTGCTGCAGGCCACCCCATCCTTCATCCTGCCTCCGCTCTTTGCGGATCGGTACCGGATGTCTAAGGCGATTCAACAGCAGTACATGAAGCCGTACCCCCACCACTTCGATCGCACGGGCGTTTATCGAATGGTGGAGAGTTGGAAGCACTCGGGCGCCTTCTTTGAATCTGTTTCTGCCAAGGCCGACCGTCTTGCCCACAAGCGAATGCTGACCATTTGGGGTCTTAAGGACCCATTGTTCGGAGCCGCTGCTCTAAAGCAGTTCCGCGAGATCTTCCCTCATGCCGAAGCGCACGCCTACGAAGACTGCGGTCGGTTCATTCCTGAAGAGAAGTCCGAGCAGGCCACCGGAGAACTTCGATGGTTCCTCATGAACTCGGGCGTGGCTGAGGGAATCATCGCCGAGATTGGTCTCTAGAAGACCAAAAAGTACCCTTCTCGAACCCCGGCGCCTCGACCACGATTTTCTTTATCGCCCGCTTGGTGCATTTGCCTCCGCTAGGGCCGTTTGGATGGCCGTATTTTCCGATAATCGTGAATAATAGAGGTAATTCATCGATTCATCACTTGCCTTACAAGGATGCTTGATGCAAAATATATACGATAAGTGCCTTTTCCCGGATGCTGTGGTTAGGCAAGCACCCTTGCCATGAACCCAATTGAAATCGTCGAAAAGATCGACTTAGAGACTCTAAGGCAAGTTTGGAGCATTTGGAACACCGAGTACCCCGCCAAGATCGCGTATCCAACCGTCGCCGGGCTCGGTGACTTCCTTCACACGTTAGAGAATCCGCGCTGGCATCTGATTCGCGACGAAGACCGGTTGAGCGGCTGGTTGCTCACCTTCGACTACATTGGAAGCCGCTGGCTAGCCATGGCGATTGCTCGGGATCAGCAACGCCTGGGGATTGGCACCCGATTGCTCAAACAGGCGATGCAAGAAGGCACGCTATCGGCGTGGGTGGTCGACGAGGCCGTCTATTTGCGAGCCGACGGGGAGATTTACCCGAGCCCCGTGCCGTTCTATTTGAAACATGGCTGGGTGCGCACCGATTCCATTTGGTACGAGCAGCTAGACGTTCGCCGGCTGGATTACAACCCACCCAAGGGCTAAAGAGGCCCCGACTAGCCTCAGTCGACCTTTACCGACGACTTCAATCGAATAAGGTAACCCGCGCTGGTCGGAATTCGGGTTCCGTCTATCCCTGGCACTTTGGCAAGGAACGAGAGCGATTTACGATCTGAGCCGAGCTGGATCATGTCTCGCTTGTCGCGAATGGCTTTCAGTTCTTCCCAAACAAGGTCATCGGTGCCAGAGCCCCCGTCTTCGCGGGTTTGGGCTCGCATCTCTTCTGCCCAAACGGTGAGATCCTTCTCGTTGGCGCGTTTGTAAAGCAGGCGAATCTGCTTTCCGTCCGCCTTCCAATCTCCCTCTAGGCGAAGACCGTCTCGCAGGCGCACCGCCCGGAAAGTGCCCGCAGGCTCGAAGGTGTACACATCCGTGAACCGAGCGCCTCGCCCGCCTTGGGGCCGACCAAACAACGAGACCAAACTGGGATCGATTCCAACGACATCCACTCCCCAGGTGCCGGCAACGAACGTGGTCATTGGCTCGGCGTTGCCCTTGGCTTTTGCCGCAGGGTCGGGGGAAAGCGCCGACTTCCCTTTCGCACATCCGCCTATCGCCGTCAGAAGCACTGGAAGAGCGACACATGCAAGGACGGTGGAGACACGGTGCGACACAGCTTTAGAAGGTTGTACCTTCCTAGTCTTTGTACCGGCTTGCCGCGAGAACCCGATGAGACGCCGGATTGTTGCAGAACCCTGGCGACTTGAACACGTCTAACCTGAAAGGCGGTAAAGACGCTTAGAAGGAAGGCTCCGTTTTCTTGGAAACAAGCCTATAATTCTAGGGTCCGATTCTTCTTGGACTCACCAAACCTCTTTGGGAATTCTGCATGATGGCTCCTGCTCGACGATTTGATTGGATCTTGCGCGTCGCTTTCTTAGCGGTGGCGATTCTCTCGTCTAGCCTCAGCTCTGCCGCCAACGTGCTTGGCAAACTTGGGCAAGCGGTTCAAAACGTCCGCATTCATGCCTCGCCAAACTCCCGTTCTCGACTTTTCTACACCGCAAAGCAGTTCCAATATTTGGTGGTGACCCCCGGGCCCAAAAGCTGGGTGAAGGTTCTCATGGCGAACGGCGTTTTCGGCTACGCAAAGTCCGACTTTGTTGCCGTGCTGCCTTATGACGTCACCCCGAAAACCCAATCTCCAAAACGGGATTCGGCAGTGAACATGTCGAGCCGCAGCGCGATGGCGAACTATGCGCTCAAGTTCACGGGCACGCCTTACAAGTGGGGCGGAAACGACCTCAATAACGGAATCGACTGCTCCGCTTTCGTGCAAAAGCTGTACGGCATGATCGGCACCAACCTGCCGCGCACCGCCGCCGAACAAGCTCGCAAGGGCGTTCCCATTAGCCGCTTAGAAGATTTACAAGTCGGCGATCGCCTCTACTTCTGGGAGAAGCGACGCAACAAGATCGGCCACACCGGCATCTATCTTGGCAACGGCTACTTTGTGCACAGCAGCAGCGGCAAGGGCGGTGTCTCTACCGACTACCTAGGTGCAGAGAAGTGGCGACGAATTTTGGTCGCCGCCCGACGCTAGTTTTCTACGCTAGGCCTGCTTTCACTAGGCGATCTTCCACCAACTCGGCGGAGATGAGCACCATCGGCAGACCGTTACCCGGCACCGTGCTGGCTCCTACGTAGTACACGCCCGGATTCTCCTTCGATCGGTTGTCCGGTCGGAAGCAGACGCTCTGCATGAAGTCGTGCGAGAGACCAAACGCCGCGCCCTTGTCGAGGTTGTAGTCGGTCGCCCACTCGCGCGGTCCGTACGTCTTTTGCTCGACAATCTTGGACTTATCGAAGCAAGCCGCCTGATGGAGTCGCTTGTAAACGTACTCCTGCATCTTCCGCTCGTCCGCCTCCGACATTGGATAGTCGTTGTTGGGACACGGGATGAGGACAAACACGTTCTCGTGACCTTCGGGAGCGCGCTCGGGGTCGGATCGCTTGCTGATGCAGCAGTAGAAAGCGGGCTCGTCTGGCACGGAAAGCGGCTCGTGGAACAGTGCGTCGAGGTTGCCCTTGAAGTCGCTGCCAAAGAACACGTTGTGGTGAAGCAGTTCCGGAAGCTCGCCCTTGTAGTCGATGTACATCATGTAGGCCGAGCAGGAGTAGCGTCGCTTGGGCTTGGGTTTGCTCTTGCGAGCCTCTTTCTCCAGCGTCTCTTCCGAATAAGGAAGGTCGGCGTTGGTGATCACGGCGTCGGCGGTGAGGGTCTCACCCGAATCCAGTTCGACCGTCTTGCCTCGAACCGCTTTCACATTGGCGTTGAGTCGAACCTCCACACCCTTCTTGGCGGCGAGCTCTTCCACCGATTCGTGGATGCGCGCCATGCCGCCCATGGGATACCAAATGCCTTCGCCGTACTCCATGTAGGTGAGCACGCCGTACACCCAAGGGGCATCGTATGGCGAGAGTCCCAAGTACATGGTTTGGAACGTAAAGAGCATCCTTAGGCGCGGATCTTCTACATATCGTTCGATCCGCTTGGCTAAATTATCGAGCATGTGGTGCTGAAGCACCATGCCGAGCGCCTTGGGCGAGGCGAGGTCCAGCATCGAGTTGTAGTTGCGTCGAACAAAGTTGGGAATCGAAATTCGGTATAGCTCGGCGAGATCGCCTAGGAGCTTGCCGTATCGCTCCGCTTCATGCCGACCCGAGAGCCTTTCGATCTGGTCGACCATTCTCGCCACGTTGGGCGTGCCTTCTATTTGGGAACCATCGGCAAAGAACACTCGGTAGCTGGGGTCGCACAACTTGATGTTCATGTGGTCCTCCAGTCGCTCTCCAACATCGGTGAAGAGCTTCTTAAAGGGGTCGAGCATCATCATCAGCGTCGGCCCGCCATCGAAGGCGCAATCGCCGACCTGCACGCGTCGGTTTCTGCCACCCGTGGAGTCGTTCTTCTCGAGCACGGTGACTCGGTGGCCGCGGTGCGCGAGTCGGAGGGCGGTGGCGAGTCCACCCAATCCGGCACCGACCACTACGAAGTGTCGTCCGGAAGATTTAGCGGGAACAGGTTGGGGACTCACAAGCCCTTTCTACCGCTTGAACGGGGCTTCCGTTCGCTCGCTGGGGTCGTTGTCGGCTACGATCCGGGCTTCCAGAGCGCCCACAGAGTCAAAAGCAAAACCGAGTAGCCCGATAAAATGATCGCCCCCGCCTTTCGACGTCGCGGGAGGTCGGCAGCATCCAGCTTCGATAACACTCCCGCCGCCAGCAGCGCGGTGACCCACCAACCTGCGTAGTTGTGCCACGGAACGCCAAACGGCAGACCGTCTTCGTTGTATCGCCACGCCCAATACTGGAGCTTGCTCACCATCACCGGCTCCATCAGCGCGAAGTCGTAAAGCGTGGCGATGGTGGCGGCAAGCAACGCCCGGGCCTTGCCATTAAACCGATCGTGCAACACCGCCTGACACGCCCCAACCACCATGATCCAGGCGAACGGGAGCATGAGCGGGTACAGCGGAGTTCGCCACTCCAAATTGTTCGATGGGACGGGCAAGGCGATAGTTGGCCACCATCTTTGGGTGTAGACGTAGTCTCCGAACACCCAGCCCGTATAGACCCCGAGAATCTCCGAGATTCCGCCGATGAGCAGCACCAGAATCGCCCATTTCCAAAGTGACCGCGTTGGGAAAAGGGAGAAGACGGCGGTGAGGATCAGCGCCGCGCTGGAGATTCTTGCGAGCCAGGGCGCCTGAACGCCGGTGGTCGCCCCCATGGTCACGCCAAACAGCGAGAAAGCGACAAGCCCCAAAAACCACCTTTGGAGCAAGGGGAGGTCTTTCCAAAATGTCAGGAGGGAGGATGCCTTCGGCATGAATTCAGAAGAGTCTACGTGGAATCGAGGGGTCTGCGCAGAAAGAGGGTGTTGGGATCGCGCGTGCCACAGCGCCGCGGTTTAGGTCCGGATTATTCCTTGAACACCTTCGCCCCTCTGGGGGAGAGGGTGCCCCGGCAGGGGCGGGTGAGGGGTCCGGGTGATCGCTCTTTCAAGTCCGATTCGGATAGGGACGAGGTTTTACGGCCGTAAATGGGCTAGATGGCTTTCGGTCCTGCCGACCACCCCGCCCCGATGGGGCACCCCTCCCAGGAGGGGAATTTTTGCGGATCGGCTTGCCCGATGAATTGGAACTTATGCGTTTAGCCAGACCCCTCACCCGGCCTTCGGCCACCCTCTCCCCCAGAGGGGCGAGGGTTTCGCTGAGACAACTTTTGAGGAAAGGTCCGAACCCAATTCCCCTCTAAGGAGGGGTGGCGCGAAGCGACGGGGTGGTCTCCGAAAAAATACTCTCGTCCCTCTGGGGAAGAGGGTCCGACATTGGATGTTTCAACCTGTTTTTCCGGAAGGTCCGGAGGACCGTCCAGACTGTTAGCCCAGACCGTTAGGTCTGGGTAGTTGACCTCCACAATTCAAAGGGCAGGCCCGTCCCGAGAATCGGGAAGGACCGACCAGATACTCGGGACATCCGCCGGTGCTCCTCGGAACGATCTTGCCACGGCTCCGCCGTTCTAGTCTTGAACGGACTCCCTGACCCAGGGTTGAAACCCTGGGCTACGATGCTTGTCGCGGCTCCGCCGCTTTCTCCGGCCCCCTCACCCGGCCCTCGGCCACCCTCTCCAGAAGCCTGTCCCGAGTATCGGGAAGGGGCGAGGGTTTCGTTGACACAACTTGTGATGAAAGGGTCCAGACCAAATTCCCCTCTATGGAGGGGTGGCGCGAAGCGACGGGGTGGTCTCCGGTTTTTCACGCAAGCAGACGAATACCGGGACAACACAGCCTCGACACCCCCTGGAACCACCGCAAAACGACGGAGAACGAAACCGTTATCCAAGGGCAATTCGGTTGCGGGTACCCTATCGGTGGCTTCAGTGATCCCCCGGGGGTCAGAAGCGGGGACTACGTTGATTCAGATTCAGGAACTCATGAATTTGTTGCCGCATCGCTACCCGATGCTGCTCGTTGACAAGATCATTGAAATCAACGAAGAGAATACGAAGTGCAAGGGCATCAAGAACGTCACCATCAATGAGCCGTTCTTCCAAGGTCATTACCCAGGCAACCCAATCATGCCCGGTGTTTTGATCGTAGAATCAATGGCCCAGGTCGGCGCCTCGCTTTTGCTGCAGACCGACGCACTCAAAAATCGGATTCCGCTCATCGGCAACATCGACAACGTGAAGTTCCGCCGAATGGTTCGACCCGGAGACCAATTGGTCATCGAAATCGAGCTCCTCTGGGTGAAAGGCAACGTTGGCAAGATCGCCGGAATCGCCACCGTGGAAGGCGAAATGGCCGCCCAAATGGAAATGGTCTTCAAGCTAAGCGACCGCAACAAAGAATAACTTCGAGCAACTATCACCGTGCCCACCATTCACCCCCTGGCGTTTGTAGACCCGAGCGCAGAACTAGCCGACGATGTAACCGTTGGGCCGTTCAGCGTGGTGGAAGCCGGAGTGAAAGTTGGCAAAGGTTGCGTCATCGAGCACCACGCGGTCATCAAAAAGTGGACCACGATCGGCGATGATAACTACATCGCCGAGGGGGCGATTCTTGGCGGCATCCCCCAAGATCGCAAGTACGGCGGCGAAGAGACTTATCTCATCCTCGGCGATCGCAACATCATTCGAGAATACGTAACCCTTCACCGGGCGACGGGCGAAGGAAACGCCACCACCATCGGCAACGACTGCTTCATCATGGCCTACTGCCACGTGGGTCACAACTGCGCCATTCACGACAAGGTGACCATGGCCAACTCGGTGGGCGTCAGCGGTCACTGCACCGTGGAAACCATGGTGACGGTGGGCGGAATGGTGGGCATTCACCAGTTCACGCGCATCGGCAAAGTGAGCATGGTCGGCGGCTTTTCCAAGATCACCCGAGACGTGCCTCCGTTCATGATCGTGGACGCCAACGGCGGCGATCACGAAGTTCGCGACATCAACGCGGTTGGACTTCGACGCATCGGCGTTACGTCCGACGATCGGATGGCGCTTCACAAAGCTTGCAAACTGCTTTACCGCTCTCAACTGCCCTTGGCGACTTCGATGCAGATCGTTCGCGATGAAGTGCAGTCCACCCCGGAGATTGAGTACTTGCTCGCTTTTGAAGAGCGACGGTACAAGGGTCGAAATGGCCGCGGAGACCAGCGCTAATCCCCCAAACCCAGCCCTTGCCTCCGAACCTCTTCTAGCAGGCTCGGCGCAAGTTTCTCAGGTGGCCCAAGCTGGGTTAGAAGCGGCTCGATCACAGGTTCGCGAAGGTGACAAAGTGGGCGCGATTCTGCGCATCGTACTCAGCGCGGGCGAGGCCTCCGGAGATGCCTACGGGGCGGTGCTCGCCCGAGAGATTTATCGCCTTGCTCCTCAGTTCGGGTTCGACGAAAAAGAGATCGACATCACCGGGATCGGCGGTCAGGCGATGAAGGCGGCAGGGGTGCGAATTGTCGCCGACTCTTCGAACTGGGGCGCGATCTCCATTGTGGAATCGCTGCGCACCTATCCCAAGGTGGTTCGCGGCTACTACTCGCAAAAGGGCAAACTCCGGCGATCCATCCCCGGAATCTTCATCCCCATCGACTTCGGCTACGCCAACATTCGGTTGGCTCGCGCCGCCAAACAAGCGGGATGGAAGGTGGTTTATCTCATTCCGCCGGGGTCTTGGCGCAGAGATCGGCAGGGCAAAGACCTTCCGCAAATCACCGATCACATCGTCACGCCCTTTCCGTGGTCGGCGGAGATGCTCAACAAGTTGGGGGCGGATGCTCACTTCTTTGGGCACCCAATCAAGCAGCTGAATCGGGAGGTGAACACCACGGGTCCGCGCCAAGGAGTCGCGCTGCTGCCCGGATCTCGGCGGGCGGAGGTGGAACAACTGATGCCGCTCTACTCTCGGATCATGGTGGATCGTCCCGACCTCCCCGCGATCTTCCCCGTCTCCGGAGCAGTGGAGCGACAGGTCGCCGAGCGCTGGGAACGTCTGCCCAAGCGCGAGAACGATTCTTTTGTCCAGCCTCGATCGAGGGGCGGTATGGCATCGGTCGCGGCAACGGTGGAGGCGGCGATCGCCTGCTCCGGCACCGCCACGTTAGAAGTGGCTCTCGCCAAAACGCCGATGGCGATCGTGTACCGTGTCTCCAAGGCGGTGGAGATGGAGGCGAAGCTGATCCGGTTCAAATTGCCGAAGTTCATCGGCCTCCCGAACGTGTTGTTGGATCGCGAAATCGCGCCCGAGTTCATTCAGCACGAGGCGACTCCGGAGAAGGTCGGCGGCTATCTGGATGAGTTGCTGTCGAACGACGCGGAGCGACGTCGGCAGGTAGAGGGGTTCGAGGAACTTTCGGAGCTGTTGGGCCCGAGCGACGCGCTCAGCCGCACCGCCGAACTGGTCCTTGGCCTCGCCCGACGATCGGCGTCGCCGGGCGTGAACTGGGAGTGATTCGCCGCGAGTGATCACTCGCTCACAGGCGCGGCCGGAGTCCATTCGTGCGGCCAACCCGACTCCACGAGCTTCTCGAACTCCTCCGCCCAATCGGTGGCGTTGAACGAAAAGCCGACGTACCGACCAATCCCATCTTCGTCGAGCGGTTCCATCTTGATAAAGTCGATAAGCAGCAGAGGGTTACCGTCCTTATCCACGCCACGGTACGCAACGATGGAGCGCTCGTTGGTGCCGTCCATGTTCTCCAAGCTCTTGAGCGCATGAGCCGTGTCTTCCGGACGCATGATGTCGTAAATGGTGACCTCGCCATTGGTCCATTTTTCGTGCGAAAAGCCCGTGATATCCACCGCATCGGACATGAACGTCTTGCGCCAAGAGCCACCGTACTCGCCTTCGTGGATCACGACGGTCTGCTCGTACAGCAAGGACGTTAACCGTTCGAACCGCTCCATTCGGCTGCCGTAGAGATTCCGCAACTTTGCCGTCGCCGACATCTGATCAGACAACAGCCGCTGGTTCTCTTTCAGAACCTCCGCAAGTTTTGCGTTCGCCTCCTCTAACTTCTCAAGGAGCTTCCTATTTTCCGCAATTTGAAGCAAGAGGTACTGATTCCGCTCATCTGCTGCGCTCGATCGCCGGTCCTGCATTTCGGCGGCGACGGAAGCAATGATTGCACCCCTACTTGTCGCGTTGAAAATCTCCCTAATCCGTTTCCAGTGAGACTGGACCGTGTGCAGAGAGATACCTAATTTGTTAGCAACCTCGCCGTCCCCAAAACCTTTGGCCGCTAACTCAACAATTTGACGTTGTCTTTCCGTGAGACCTTCCCCCGGATTTTTTCCTTCGCCCATGAATCTATGGATATTACGTTACGAAAGGGTTTTGGTTCTCAGTTGAGGATTGCTTTGATTCACTAAAAATCCTCAATTCAGCACAGCAAAAAGCCCCCACCGCCGCTAAGCGAGGGGGCTCTAGGTATTTCTACGGAAAGTTTTGGCTGGGTTAGGCGACGGTGCCTTCGGGGAACCAAAGACCAAGTTCGCGAGCGGCCGCATCGGGGTCGCTGCTGGAGTGGGTGAGGTTGTCGTCGATGGTGAGCGCGAAGTCGCCTCGAACGGTACCGGGGGTTGCGTCGAGCGGGTTGGTAGCACCCATCATCGCTCGAATCGCCTTCACCGCGTTCGTGCCCTGGACCGCCATGGCCACGATGGGACCGGAGGTGAGGTAGGTGACAACATCGTTGAAGAACGGTCGCTCGCGGTGCTCGGCATAGTGCTCTTCCACGGTCTCTCGAGGAGCGTTGATGAGCTTGAGCCCAACGACTTTGAGGCCGCGTGCCTCTACTCGGCGAGTGATCTCACCGATGAGGTTGCGGTTCACTCCGCCTGGCTTGATAAGAACTAGCGTGGTTTCCATGATCGTCTGTAAAGGGTACCCGCGAGAGGGCGTGAAGCTCGATTTTGAGGTCAGAACTTGGCGCAAGTGAGTAACCTTCAAAAGATGATTCGGAGTGAGCGCCAAGGGAGCGCTATCACGAAAACGAGAGTTTCGCAGACGGTTGCGTGGGCACTTGTTTCTGTTGTCCTGAATGGGAATCTCGTGTTGGCTCAAACAGCGAACCAACCTACCGGAGTCCAACCGAAAAGCCCTCAATCGGGGAGCATCAACGAGCCCCCCGCTAACCTCGCCGAATCGCTCCTGCCCGAGAATCTCCAGAAGTTCATCGATACCGCTCCCAGCGCCCCTCGCCCGGGCTGGGCGACCAACCTACCCAAAGCATGGGACAACGGCTTCATCGGCATTCCGATCTGGCAGTGGGTTGCCCTGCTGGTGATGATCCTTTCGGTCCTTGTCATCTACCGAATCCTAAAAGCGGTCATCAAGAAGCTGCTGAACGTGTCCGCTTTCGGAGTTCCTCTTTCCGACCGGGTGAAGGGCAATCTGTACAAGGCGGGGGCACTGGTTGGCTCGGCAGGCATTGCCTTTCTCGAGATCGACGAAGTTGGACTCGCGGGTCGAGGTGCGAAGCTCGCCTTTGGCTTTTTGCAGTGCATCACCATCGCCTCGGTGGTGTTCCTCATCATCGCCCTTTGGGACGCCATCGCCGAGTCCAAAATCGTTCAGAGAGCAGGTACCAGCCTTGGCAATCGAACCGAAAACCTGCTCGTCCCGGTGGCGACGAAGTTTGTTAGGTTCCTTGTCATTGCCGGGGGACTGCTCGCCGCCTTAGGCGTCTTTGGCGTAAATGTTTACGGATTGGTCGCCGGGCTTGGAATCGGCGGTCTTGTTGTGGCCCTTGCCGCTAAGGACTCGGTGGAGAACGTCTTCGGCTCCATCACCATCCTTTTCGACATGCCGTTTGCCATTGGCGACTGGGTAAAGATCGATCAGAAGCTGGAGGGCGTGGTGGAAGAAATCAACCTTCGCAGCACTCGACTACGGACGTTCGAAGACTCGGTGATCACCGTGCCCAACTCGCACCTGATCAAGGCGAGCGTCGAAAACATGGGGGCAAGGCGCCACCGTCGGCAAAAGTTCTTTGTGAAGGTGGGTCACGAGGCCTCTCCGGAGGCGATCAACGGATTCACCGCTGAACTCAAGGCATCGATTCTGGAGATTGGGGGCGTGGATCCCGAACGGGTCAACGTCTTCGCTCATGAGTTCGACGAGTTCAGCCTAAACATCCTTGTTCAGTGCTTTGTTGATGTTCCACCGGAGACCACCGAGTTCGAGATCAAGCACCGCATCATGCTGGAAGCGGATCGACTTCGGACGAAATGGGAACTTCCCATGCCTACGATTCGCTAAAATCCGGCATGCCTTTGCGATCCTGTCGCTTCTCTTCGCACGCTCTCGTTCTCACCGCTCTTGGGGTGTTGATCACCGTCTCTGCGACAGCACAAACGGGTCCTGAATACACTCGGTACCGCGAAGGGAGAGAAAAGCTCCAACGCGCGCAAACCGCCTTCAACGCGACCGTTGTCAACGGCACGTGGACTCCCGACGGCGTTGCCTACACCTTCCGACTGGGTGGCGAACTGAAGGCTTGGAGCAAAGAGACCCGCAAGATCGAATCGTACGCCGCAGGCGCAGGAAGTGGCAGTCAAACGGGCGGGAATCGCCGACCCACGCCCGCAAGGGGTCGACAGTTCACCTCGGTAGAGAGCGCCAACGGCGAGTACAAGGCTCAGTACGAGAACGGCAACATCGAACTTCTTTATCTCAAAGCGGCGGGTGTGAAGCAAGAGCCCGTCACCACTCAGGGCGACCTTTCCAAGCGAATCAAATACGGAACGGGATCGTGGGTTTACGGAGAAGAACTGGGCCAGCGCGAGGCGATGTGGTTCTCACCCGACTCCACCAAACTCGCCTTCTACCGATTCGATGAGTCGAAGGTGATCGACTACCACCTCACCGTCGATGAGGCTAAGATTCAGAACAAGCTCTACACGGAGGCGTACCCCAAAGCGGGTGCCCCGAACCCAGAAGTTGGTCTGCTGATTTACGACGTCGCTACGAAGAAGACCGTCACCGTCGACACCCGATTCGGTGCGAAAGACAACGATGACTTGGGACACTACGTGTACGCCATTCGATGGGTGCAGGGCAACGCAAAGACCACGGGCAAGCTGCTCTTCTTCCGACTCAATCGACTGCAAAACGTGATGCAAGTTTGCCTCGCCGACCCCAATACCGGCAAAGCGAGCGTGATCCTAGAAGAGACCAACCCGAACGGCTGGGTCGATTCTGGTGCAGACACCGTGCAGTTCGAGAGCATTGAAGATGTCGAAAATCCAGGATTTTTCGTGCTCAGCGAGCGCACCGGGTTCAAGAACATCTACCGCTACGACGCTAACGGAAATCTCCTTTCCACGCTCACCAAACACCCCTTCGAAGTTCAGGGAATCGAGCGAGTGGACTACGCTCGCAAGCAAGTTTGGTACACTGCTCGCAGTGGGAAGAATCCGCTGTGGATCCAACTCCACCGCGTGAACTTCGACGGTTCGGGAGATGTTCGACTGACCGATCCCAGTATCGGTCACCGCATCCAACTGGACCCCCAAGGGGAGATGTTCGTGGATCATGCAGAAGCCCTGGACGTTCCCACCGTTTCCACTCTTCGAGACGCGAACGGCAAGGAAGTCGCAAAGCTAGGGGCAGCCGACTTCTCACTTTTCCAGAAGGAAGGGTTCCAACTTGCCAAGCGCTTTGAGTGCCTTGCGGCCGATGGCAAAACCACGATCTCGGGCTATTACCGAGTGCCCTCCAACTTCGACCCGAAGCAGAAGTACCCGGTTCTGGTGAGCGTTTACGGCGGGCCGGAGAGCGGCACGGGTCGCGAGCGGTTCCTCACCCCAGACGATTGGGCGGAATACGGTTTCGTGACGGTTTGGATCGACGGTCGGGGAACGTCGGGCAGGGGTCGCGAGTTTTGCCAAGCGGTTTACAAAAAGCTGGGCGTGGTGGAGATCGATGATCAAGCCGCGGCGGTGAAGTATCTCACGGGCAAGTTCTCGTTCATGAACAAGGACCGAGTGGGGATCCACGGCACCTCGTACGGGGGTTACTCCTCCATCATGACGTTGCTTCGACATCCGGATGTGTTCCATGCCGCCGCCGCATCGAGTTCGGTGACCAGTTGGATGAACTACGACTCCATCTACACCGAGCGGTACATGGCGACCCCGCAAGTAAATGCCAAGGGCTACGAGGAGGGATCGGCGATGACCTACGCGGGTCAACTCAAGGGTCGGCTGATGCTGTTCTATGGAACAGCGGACGACAACGTTCACCCCACCAACACACACCAGCTCATCGTGGCGTTGGATAAGGCGCAGAAATCGTACGAGTTGCAGGTTGGGGTGGATCAGGGTCATGCCGGGCTGCCCCGAAACAAGACAGCAGCGTTTTTCATCGACGCTCTCATGCGCGGGAATCTTCCGAAGTAAAGGAATAACACAGAATTCTACATAGAATTCTGTGTTATTCTGTTCTTATGGCCGCCGTTGATCTCAATCGAATCCAACCCGTTTCCGAGTTCATCCGGAACTACCGGACGGTTCTCACTCGGATTAAGGATTCTCGAACCCCCGAGGTGCTGACGGTCAACGGTGTGGCCGAGTGCGTGATCATCGACCCCGCGACGTATCAGGAACTTCTCGATATGTCGGAGCGGGAGCGGGTTCGAAGGGCAGTGGAAGCGGGTTTAGAGGAGATCCGGCAGGGTCGCGCGGTTCCACTCGCAGACGCCGTCAAACAGATTGAGGAAAGGCTTGGCTTTTAGGGTTGAACTCGCTCCAATTGCGATCCTAGATATCTCGGATTACGCCGCGTTCATCGCCCAGCAAGAAGGATCCAGAGAGCCCGCAAAGCGTTGGCGATCGGAATTGCTCAGGCTGATTGAAAGTCTCTCGGAAAACCCCCTCAGGTTTCGCCGAGTTCCCGAGCTGGCCGATTCTCATCCGGACCTGCGACAGGTTGTCTACCACTCTCACCGCGTCATTTACGAAGTTCACTTGGGGGAACAAAGAGTCACTGTTGCTCGAGTGTTTCACATGAGACGAGAACGGATCTTGATTTCCGACCTCGCCACCGACCCCGAAGACGCACAGGGCGAGTAACTCGCCCTAGCCGCCCACGACAATCAGTTCCGGATCGGGACCCTCGTTAAACGACGTCACGCCCGACTCCGTCAATACGTACAAGTTTTCAATACGAATCCCATACTTATCCGCTAGATAAACACCCGGCTCAATCGAGAAGCAATCGCCGGGAAGAAGCGGATCTTTGTTGTCGGACGAGATGTACGGGTGCTCGTGCACCTGAGTGCCGATTCCATGCCCGAGTCGGTGGTTGAAGTACTCGCCAAACCCGGCATCCGTGATCACCTTCCGAGCGGCGGCGTCGACATCCGCACCCGAAACCGATTGATCGCCACGATTCGCCAAGAAATCCCGACCCGCGACATGCGCCGCGTAAACCAGCTTGTAAGCCTCGGCATGCTCGGGATTCACCTTGCCAAACGCAAAACAGCGAGTGATGTCTGAGCAATAGCCCTCGTAGGTGCACCCAAAGTCGACCAGAACCAGGCTTCCGTGCTTCACCGGAGTGTTGTTCACCACGTGGTGCGGCTCGGCGGCAGCGGCATCGATGGCGACGGCGCAGAAGAGCGGAGTGCCGCCTTGCGATCGCATGCCGTCTTCCAGAAAGTGTCGAATCTGGACCTCGGTCCACCCTTCTCGAAGCTCCCTTTGAAGTCGCTTGTAGCACTCGTCAACAATGGCTCCGGCCTTGTGCATGCGCTCTTGTTCGAGAGCGTCTTTGGAGCGCATGACTCCTGCCAGCACCGGACCTGCAGGCTTGTACAAAGCGGCCGGAAGCGCGTCTTGCATCTCCAGAAGCATCTTCGCCGGAAGGTGATCGTCGACCAGGGCGATAGCCCGGCGAAGGTTCCACTTTTCGGCAAGCTCTTTGAAGAGCGCCAGGGGATCTTCGCCATCTCGCCAGGCGGAGATATTCTCGACACCCGCTCGCCGGGCTTGGTTCTCGCTGAGCGCGGGGCATATCAGGTGATATTCGCCGTCGGCATTGATGCCGCACGTCATGAACCGCTCATGCGCGTCTTCGGCAAAGTCCAAGAAATATCCCAGACTCACCGGAGTCTGCAAGAACGCCACGTCGTATCCGCCGTCTCGCAGCAGGGTTGCCAACTTCTCTCTTCTCGCCTGAAAAACGCTCATTTTCTCGCTCCGATGATAGAACGTTGAGTTTAACACCGAACGCAGACCCCGGAACGGTTAAAGGAAATCCCTTAGAAAAGGCACCCTTGACCCTGAAAACCGGTTAACTACTTAAGAAGACGAAACTCGTCCAAGTTCTCCTGCGTAACCTTTGCCCCCGCCCAACCAACCGATATGACTGAAGTCGCTGTGATCATCCCCGCCTACAACGAAGGCGAAAGGATCGCGAACGTGATCGAAGCCGCGTTGGATTCAACCCTCGCCACTGAGGTGATTGTGGTGAGCGATGGCAGCTCCGACAACACGGTCGAAGTCGCTCAGCGCTACCCCGATGTCGTAGTCGTGAACCTCGCCCAGAATCTTGGCAAAGGTGGCGCCATGGCGGCGGGTGTGAAAAGCTGCACGGCGCCGATCGTTGCGTTTGTAGACGCCGACCTCAAGGGACTGGAATCCGGTCATATCGATCAGATCATCAAGCCCTTGCTGGAGAATCGCTGCAAGATGTGCGTTGGCGTGTTTCGAGGCGGCAAGATCGGCAGCAACGCGTCGATGGCCGTCACCCCGTTTCTAAGCGGTCAACGAGCCCTGCGGCGAGAGCTTTTCGAGAGCCTTCCGTACATCGGCGAGCTTCGCTACGGAGTGGAACTGGCCCTCACCAATCACGCCAAAAACAAGCGCGCCAAGGTGATGCGCGTGGTGCTGAAGGGCGTGAGCAACTGCTACAAAGAAGAAAAGCTGGGCCTGATGAAAGGCATCGCCGCTCGCACCAAGATGTACAAAGAAATCACCGAGGCGATGGTTCGCACCCGGCGTCGAAGACCCGTGAAGCCCGGCGGAAAACCCGCCTGGAAGCCGCCTACTTGGCCGCGAATTCCGCGATAACGGACTGCGAATGATCCGCACAATCAACCAAACTCGTTAAATCACCGACCAGACCGCACTTTTAGCGTTCTCTAGCCCCACTGAAACGAGTAAATTGCCCCTTGTATGGCAACCGCGCTACGTTGGGGGCTTTTGGCCACCGGAAACATCGCTCACGCTTTTGCGGCGGGCATTAAAGAATCCCGAACCGGCACCCTTGAAGCCTCCGCTTCGCGATCGTTGGAGAAGTCTGCAACCTTCGCCGAGAAGTGGGGCGGTCGCGCTCTGGAAGGCTACGAAGCCCTTCTTGCCGACCCTAACGTGGATGCCGTTTACATCTCCACCCCGCACCACCTGCACGCCGAGTGGACCATCAAAGCCGCTGAGGCGGGCAAGCACATTCTTTGCGAGAAGCCGTTCACTCTGAACGCGAAGGAGGCCGAGGAAGCCCTCGCCGCCGTGAAAGCGAACGGCGTGTTCTTCATGGAGGCGTTCATGTACCGATGCGCCCCTCAAACCCGCAAACTGGTGGAGCTACTGGAAGCCAAAGCCATTGGCGACGTCCAGCACGTCAACGCAGAATTTGCTTTTGCTGCAGGCAAAAGCTGGGAGAACTTCCGCACCGACGGCAACGTGGGTGGCGGCGGACTGATGGACGTGGGCAGCTACGCCGTTTCCATCTCTCGACTCGCCTTCGGAAAAGAACCCACCGAGGCGCACTACGCATATGTTGGCGAGAACTACGACGAGTCTGGCCAGGGACTTTTGAAGTTCTCCGGCGGTCGAAGTGCAGTGATCGGTTGCGGAGTGCACGTTCAAATGCGCAACGACGCCATGATCTACGGCTCCACGGGACGCATTCACATTTCCGACCCCTGGAAGTCTTCCGACAGCAAGCTCACCCTGTTCAAGAACGGCAGCGAGCCGGAAGTGTTTGAGTTCCCGCTCACCGGACCGCAACTGTATGCCGCCGAGGCAGACGCCGTCGCCGACTTTCTGGAAGCCAAAGAGTGCCCTTACGTTTCGTGGGAAGACACCCTGCAACAAATGCGCACCCTCGACCGCTTGCGAGCATCCGCAGGCTACAAGTTTGGAGTTGAAAAATGAAAACCGGAACCGTCCCCTATTACGATAAACCCGTTTCCAAGATTGTCTGCGGCACCGACTGGCTCATGCAAACCGTGCCGTGGGAGGCCTTTAAGAGCCTGAACGCGTACTGGGAGGCAGGCGGTCGAACGTTTGATTCGGCGCACATTTACGGTCCGAACACCAACATTTTTGGCGCCTGGACTAGTTGGGCGGGCGTGAAGGACGAGGTGATCTATTTCGACAAGGGTTGTCACCCCATGCGCGGCGAAAAGCGCGTCACCGCCGAGCACACGCTCAGCGACATTCGCGATAACCACACTCGCCTTCGCGTGGAGCACACCGACTTCTTTGTCTTCCACCGAGACAATGAAGAGGTTCCCGTCGGCGAGATTGTGGACTGGATGAACGAGTACGTGAAGCAAGGGCTGATCTCTGCCTTTGGTGGATCGAACTGGCGGCACGAGCGCATCGCCGAGGCGAACGCCTACGCCGAAGCCAATGGCAAACAAGGCTTCTCGCTCTCCAACCCGAACCTCACGCTCGCGCACAGCAGCCACCCGCTTTGGCCCGACTGTTTGACCATCGGCGAAGAGGGTCGAGCTTGGCACAAGGAATCCGGTCTGCCGCTCTTCTCTTGGAGCAGCACCGCTCGCGGCTACTTTGCGGGAACCACCGACCCCGATGTTGTTTCTGCATACGGAAACGAGATCAGCCAGGGTCGTCTGGAGCGCGCGACCGAGTTGGGCAAGAAGTACGGCTTGTCGCCGGTGCAGGTCGCCTTGGCGTGGGTGTTGAATCAGCCCGGCCAGGTGTTTGCTCTCTGCGGACTCCGGACCGTCGACAACGTGAAGGAGAACGTCGCGGTTCTGGATATTGAGCTTTCTCAGGCAGAGCTCGACTATCTGGAGCACGGCACGCCTCTGGAGTAGCCCGCCAAGAAAATATTCTTAGATACATATTTTGAGTGCCTTTGGTGGAAAGACTTAAAGGCACTTCAATTACTCTTTTTAACACTCTACTAAATATCGATCCTTGTATCGCTCATCTTCTCAATAGATAACCTGTTTACTTGAACCCACTCCTTCTTGTGGTCACGCCGGTGAAATACTTCGAAGGCAAAATGGTGTTGTCCACAGAAATTGCAATGCATAACTGTCACATCTGCACGAATGTTATGCCTTGAATCATCGATTTTTTCCGGACCAGCATGTTGCTCAAAATATCGGACTGCTTCGGAAAATGCATTTCGTTCCACAAGCTTTAAAATCTCCTCATGTGTGATCTCAGCTTCTTTAATGTGCCAAGTGAATCTTGACTGCTTTCTTTTTTGCTTTAAATAAGAGAGACAAGTTTCGCAATAAGGCTTGGTTCTCAGATCAAGATAAACGAAGGCGCTACCAAGAAAGAACCCCAGGACGGGAATTAATGCGAGAACATAGGCTAGCACGAGCAAAGACCCAAACGTAGATTTATCTTGCACCGAGGCAGTCGCAATAGTTTGTCGCAAGAATTCGCCAAACTCTATCAAGGTGATTACCTCTTCAGATTCGAGTTGTACCTCGCGGTATCTGAAAAACAATATCAGCAGAAAGAAGAGAAATGACTGAAAAAACATTCCTGCGAGGATGAACTTGCCCGGCTTTCGGTCCACCACCCTCGCACCAACGGCGCAACCCCGACCAGCTAAGTATCCCATGAATATTGCACCTAAAGGAATAACACCGCACAACGAAAAATCGGAAATTAGGACATTAAACTCACTCTCAATCCACGCGGCTATTAGCGCTAACACAAGTGTCGATAACATACCGATTATAAGAATAATGAACTGGTTTCTAATTTCTCGCATTTATACTCTACAGGTGACAAACTAAAAAAATCTTTATACCATGCAATTTACTCATTAAAGCAACTTCTTATCAAGTACTTGGCTTAAAAAGATCTTAAGCAGAATTCTGTTAAGTATTGGTTGTTAAAATTTCATTAAAGCCCCAAGTCTTTTCATTCTTACAACAACACGTTTACATACGGGCACAGACGGTCTGAACACTATCAATTCGAGAGTCGATATCCATATATCGAAGTGCCCCGTCGAAGACAGTCTTCATTGAAGGGTGCGGCTAAAGTATCCTTGAGCAATCCATGAGCGACTTTTTGACGACCTACCAACTCACCCGCGCCCGATTCGACGGCGCGGTGACACCTCTCACCGCCGAGCAGCTGAATTTTCAGTTGCACGCCGACGCGCTTTCGATCGGTCAGATGGCGTTGCACGTGGCGGGAGTCGAGGTTTGGTTCTGCGCTCAATTGACAGGCACGGAACTATCGGGCGACCTCGCTCTGTTGGCAAAGGCAGCCACCGATGGCTCGGTCAACGACCTTCCGTTCCCCTACGCCGATTCGGAGATCACGCCGGAGAAGGTGGGATGGGCGCTCGGCGAGGGCCGGACTCGCGTGGAGGCGCTGCTGGGCAACTTCACCGAGGAGATTCGGCGCAAAGAGCTGAAGAGCGCTCTGGGCCCGATCATCGACGGCGATGGCGCCGCGGCTCGATTGTGCGCCCATCCGTTCTATCACCAAGGTCAGGCGTATCTCATCGCCACCGCTCCCGGTTTTCCGAAGTAAGCGGCGCTTCGGGTCTATGTGCGAGCCTGTCCGGAGTATCTGGTCGATCCTCCGGACCTTTAGAGGCCGTGAGAAAATGCTTTTTTGAACCCTCGCCCATCCGGGGAGAGGGTGGCCGAAGGCCGGGTGAGGGGTCCGGGAAAACCCTAACTCCGGCGGGATGTCTTTAAAGCCGACACTCAAAATTCCCCTGTATGGAGGGGTGCCCCGGCAGGGGCGGGGTGGTCGGCAGGACCGAACGCCGTTCAACCCGTTTTTGCGCCCTAGAACCCCCGAAGCTGATCGGGGTTACGAGGGATGACCCGGAGACCACCCCGTTCCCGATAAATCGGGACCACCCCTCCCAGGAGGGGAAAAAAGTTGCTCGCCTAGCCAAAGGGGCGGAGCCGTGGCAAGAGCGTCTGGAAAGAAAGATCGGATTCGGAGTATCTGGTCGGTCCTCCGGACCTTCGTGTTTGTACGGCCACCTACCCAGACCTATCGGTCTGGGCTAACAGTCTGGACGGTCCTCCGGACCTTTTGTAGGGAGCCGCTCAGTAAAATTCCCCTCCTGGGAGGGGTGCCCCGGCAGGGGCGGGGTGGTCGGCAGGACTGAACGCCATTCAACCCGTTTTGGCGCCTTAGCCCCCCCGAAGCTGATCGGGTTTACGAGAGATGACCCGGAGACCACCCCGTTCCCGATAAATCGGGACCACCCCTCCCAGGAGGGGAATGGAGTTGCTCGCCTAGCCAAAGGGGCGGAGCCGTGGCTAGAGAGTCGCAACGCCAGCCCGCGCACTCCGATTGAACCAACCCATATCGTCAAACCCAAACAAACCAAAAAATGCGCACCAAATGTAAGACATTTGTCTTACAATATCTCTATGAGACGAATTACGAAGCGAGATTTGAACCACCGGATGGCCGAGGCGCTCGAATCTGTAACCCTCGAAGAGCCGCTCATCGTGACCGAGCGGGGGGTCGAAAAGTGGTCGATTTCCCTTCTAGAGCCATCGCCAAAAACCATCAACGGCCTCGAAATATCGAAGCCCGCGACAAACCCTGACGCGCTTCTCACCATCAAACCTAGGATCAAGAGCGTGGCGGTTTCGGATGTGCTCGATGACTTGCGGGACGATCGACTTTGAAATCCTGCGCCTACATCGATACCTCCGCACTCGCGAAATTGTTGGTTCAAGAGCCAGAGACAGAAGCTCTCCGGTCGGCATTGATCGACCTAGAACTCTTCTCATGCGACTTGCTGGAAACCGAACTGAGGAGGCTTGCGGTGCGTCTCGAAATCGATCAGGCGGAGGTCTCCAACCTTCTGCAAGCGGTGAATCTTGTTCACCTGGATCGAGCGATTTTTGCCGAAGCGGGTCGGTATCCCGACGCGAGCCTACGAAGTTTGGACGCTCTTCACCTTGTGGCGGCGCTCCGTTTGGACCTCCCGATCATGGTTGTTTATGACCATCGATTGTTGGCAGCGGCGATGAAGGCGGGTCTAACCGTTCTTTCGCCGGAATAGGCCCTACCGGAGTTGAGGTGGGAAGATTTGATAGGAGGGTTGCCCCGGCAGGGGCGGGGTAGTCGGCAGGATAGAACGCCGTGTAGCCGTTTTCGCACCGTGGAAACCCTTGAATCCGCTCGGGTTCCGGGAGATGACCCGGAAACCACCCCGTCGCTTCGCGACACCCCTCCATAGAGGGGAATGAAGTTGCCCTCCTGGCCAAGGAGGCGGAGCCCTGGCAATAGTGTCTGGAAAGAAAGATCGGATTCGGAGTATCCAGACGGTCCTCCGGACCTTTAGAGGACGTGAAAAAATGCTTTTTTGAACCCGCCCATCCGGGGGAGAGGGTGGCCGAAGGCCGGGTGAGGGGTCCGGGAAAGCCGGGATACAGACGAGATGTATTCAAAGCCGACACTCAAAATTCCCCTCTGTGGAGGGGTGCCCCGGCAGGGGCGGGGTGGTTCCGGAAATTCCCACCAAACTTCCGCGACCAACTTGTTCAGGGAGAATTCTCCCACCCCCGGCGGGTTGGGAATTATCCCCTGCTGCCGACCACCCCGTTCCCGATAAATCGGGACCACCCCTCCAAAGAGGGGAATAATGCTTGTCGATTCCTTACAAACCGTCCAGCCCTCAGCAGCCAAAACCCACGACCTCAGTCGCGCTCTTCCCGCACCTTCAGTCCGTACGACCACATCGCCAACAACACCACCGCTAACCAACATAACGCCGCGACCAAGAGAGCCAAAAACGAAAACGGGCTATCCCGAAGCACTTCGATCAAGCATATACACCCGATCAAATAAAGCCCCAACGTGGCCAAAGAAAGACGATCTTTCCAGCCCCGCAACCGAAGCACAAGCCCCGTTCCAAGAAGCGGAATGAGGAGGAGGAGATATCCCACCGACCCCTACAACCGCGCGGCAGGCGGCAAAGGCAGCGATTCCAGCGAGTGCCCCGCCAGGCGCTCCGCCTCGATATCGCACGCGTGTATCGCCCGCTGGAAATCCAGCCGAATCTGCTCCACCTGCTCGTCGCTAGCACCGAGCGGGACCTCGAACGCCTCGCCAAAGACGATCACGCCCTTCGAAAACGGGAATGGGATCATGTATCTATCCCAACTGCGAAACCGCTTGCAGGGTTTCGCGGCGACACCCACCGGGATCAACCGAGACCCCGACCGTTGCGCCATCAGCATCACGCCGCCTTGAACCTCGCCCGAGGGTCCGCGGGGACCGTCGGGAGTCATCGCCATGGTGCCGCCTTCTCGAAGCACCTTTACGCCCTGCATTGCTACCCGAGCCCCGCCTCGACCCGTGCTGCCCCGAATGCTCTGGTAGCCCAATTGGGTGAAGATGTGATTCTGCATGTCGCCATCGTTGGAGTTGGAGATGATCACCCAATACCCCTTGCCGCGAAACCGGTTGGCGAACACAAAAGACTTGCCGTGCCAGCCGCAAAGCAGGCACTTTTCGAACGACGGATAATTCTCTTGCCCCACCGTTTTGACGCGCATGGTGGAGGAGATCAGGCGAATGAAGCGCACCAGAATGCCCGCCAGAAATTCTGGCCTTTGTTCATTCAGTCGCTTCAGAACGCTCATAGAAGTCCCTTTGCCTCCAACCGCTTGGTGACATCGTGCAGCGGATACTCCTTTTTGAGCAAGGAGCCGTACGCCCCACCTGCCCCCGGATCTTCCGCGCTGACCAGTTCTACGAGAGCCGCCAACGCATCGGGGCGATGAGGGTCGGTCTTCACCGCGATACAAGACTCGAGCAACTTCTTTGCCACCGAAGCACTCTCATCGGCGATGGTCTCTGCGAACTGAATACGCCGCACCACGGGAATGGGTCGAATCAGCTCGGGTTCGGAGAGCCGTTCCAACCGCTCGACGCTCTTTTCTGGACTTTCCAAGGGGAGTAATCGCAACAGAACTTTGCGCTCGCCATCGATATCGCCAAGATCGCGATACGCATCGGCAAGCTTGGCAAGGGTCGCCACGTCGTCGGGGTGTCGCACCAGGTGATCGCTCGCAGCGGCGATCAGCGCCCCCGGCCCGCGATCGTTCATCGCGTCGAGCACCTCGTGGCCCAGCGATTTCTCTCGAAGATCGGGTGCCTTGAAGAGGAACGTCAGCACCAGCCCCCCAACAAATCCCCCCAAGTGAGCCAAGAAAGCGATCCCCGGAACGGTTTCTCCCACCCGAACAAACGCGCCGACAATCTGCAACACCAGCCATACGCCCGTGACCATCGCCACGCTGAGAGCGCGACTCGGGGCGATGGGCACCCGCAGGTGGGTGTACCGAGCCGCGTAGTACGCCACGCACCCCGAAATACAACCCGATGCTCCCACCAAGGGAACGGCTTCGGTGGCGTTGCGAGCCCCCACGCCGTAAGCAACCACGCCGCACAGGCCAGAGACCAGGAAGACGGCCAAGAATCGCCAAGAGCCCGTAGCAAGCTCCACCGCTGCGCCCACTGCAGCTAGGAAGATGAGGTTGCCGAGCAGGTGCAGGGTTGAACCGTGAAGGAAAAGCCCGGTGAAGGCCGTGATCGCGCCCTGGGGCATGCCCTGAGACGGCGAAAATCCGTAGTTGTCCAGCAGATTCGGGTTTAGAAACGTCCCGATCGCCGCCGCTAAGTTAGCGACGATCAGAAACAGCGTTACGAACGGAACCCGATTCCGAGCGCTCAATCCTCGTCGTACAGCTCCTCGGGGATATCGACGTTCACGTACGTTTCTTGAACGTCGTCCAGTTCATCCAGAGCATCCATGAGCTTCAAAAGCCTGCGCATGTCGTCCATGGATGGGTTGGCCTTATTGGTGGCCAGATAGGTAAGAGCCACTTCGGCGGGCTTGTATCCGGCGGCGATGAGGGCATCGTTCACCTTGTGCAGATCTTCTCGAGAGGTGAGAACGGTGAATCCTTCTTCTTCGGCTTGTACGTCCTCGGCACCCGCTTCAAGCGCGGCAAGGGTCAGTTCGTCTTCATCGATGCCGTCTTTGGCAAGCTGAATTTGACCGACGTGCTTGAACTGCCAGCTCACCGATCCGTTTTCGGCCATGTTTCCGCCGTTCTTGTTGAAGGCGTGTCGAACTTCGGAGACGGTGCGGTTTCGGTTCTCCGAGTAGCACTCCAAAATGAGGGCCGATCCGCCCGGACCGTAGCCTTCGTAAACAATTTCTTCGTAGGCGGCGCCTTCAATTTCGCCCGTTCCGCGCTTGATGGCTCGCTCGATGTTTTCGCGAGGCACGGAGGCTTCTTTCGCCTTTTCAATCGCCACGCGAAGGCGCGGGTTCATTCCAGGGTCGCCGCCACCACTGCGCGCGGCAACAATGATCTCGCGACTGAGCTTGGTAAACATCTTCCCCCGAATCGCATCTTGCTTGCCCTTGCGAATTCGGATGTTCTTCCATTTGGAATGGCCTGCCATATCGCTTCATTATGAAAGATGCGGCGGGTTTCCGTCGCGGAGGGCGTTTTGGGGCGGGGTGGAGTCTAAAAAGTCCCTCGCTCGCGGCGTGCAGAGGGTGGTCGCGATTCTAGGGGTGGACGGGCCTGATAGCGATTTCGCAATCGCCAAGGGACGAACTCTTTGGTCTGAAGAGGGGCAGACCAAATTCCCGTCCCCGATAGATCGGGGCAGGCGGAATAAGGTTCGGACCTTTCATTGAAAGTTTTCCATCAACCAAGCCCTCGCCCCTCTGGGGGAGAGGGTGCCCCCTTAGGGGCGGGTGAGGGGTCCGGGAAGAGGTTGGAAAGGTTTCAGATCTTTCGATTGGTCGTTCGGGATCTTTCGGAGCGCTCCTGCCCAATTCTTTGCGATTTATCAGGCCAGGCTGGGACAGATCTCACCTTTGATGTTTGACGTCCAGTTACCTGAGATTGTCATTCCTCGGACCCCTCACCCGGCCATCGGCCACCCTCTCCCCCGGAGGGGCGAGGGATCTCCGGTCCACTTTCAATGCAAGGTCCGAACCCAATTTCCCCTCTATGGAGGGGAATTTCTGCAGGTCCTGCCCACAGATTTGGCGCATATTTTCGGTTCAGAAGAGGTCCGGAGGACCGGCCAAATACTCCACCGTCAGATTTAACTCTTGTCTCTAGCCACGGTGGGGCTGTGGCAAGATGATTCCGGGTTGAACCGACCGTTGTCCGGGGTATCTGGTCCGTCCTCCGGACCTTTGACCATTTGAGATCGTCTACTTGGTGCCTAAAAAATAGGTCCGAGCAAGACGCTCATGGCCATATTGAAACGGATCGAACCGCTAGGTCAGGTGCCGCGGTGAAGTTGGCGTTAAGGCCCCAACGAATTTGGACTTGACCGGCGTCCTGCATGGTCTCCTCCGGCTTAGCGCCGGTTAGACGTTGTAGTTCAATCTTGAATCGAGATTCGTACTCCGGGGTCGGGGGCCAGACGCTTGCAGCCGAAAAGTCGGACCAGTAGGATTTCCAGACCCTGAATCGGTCGGTATTGCGTTGTTCGAACCTGTCGCGCTCGTTGTTGAGATACTGTTCGAGCCTTTGCAGTGCCGCAACGTGTTGATTTGCTTGAAAGATCGGAGACCCAGGACCCCTTACGTCGATTACGATTGAATTGGGAGCCCCCTTCGACATCATCGTACGGAACTTGTCCCCTAAGGCATTTCTGAACGCGGTTCGATCCGTCGAGTCTGGGTTTGATCTCAGCGGGCTTTTATCGAGGATGGCGTTGATTGCTCGCTCTCGTTGTTTGAATCCTTCAATACCTTCAAGTGTTGGTTTTGTTTCTAACTCATCAATGGGGCCACTATATGGGCTTCCCGGTATGCCGACCGAGTACGGCAGGTTTAAAGACGTGAAGGAAAACGTACAAGACGGGGAGAGGCAAAACGCAACCGATTCGAGTGGCTCTCGAAGGGAAACAATGGAAGGATCAGAGCCAATCTCGTTGAACTTGTAACGCAGTAGATCGATGAGCGCACTTCCGATACCGGACACTTGATATAACTTTCTGGGTGGGGTTTTCAGGATCGCTTCTGTGGCCTTCATTTTCAGCTTTAGGATCCGTAGTTGATCGAGCTCTTTCAGGAACACGTACTGCACAGACCCATCCCAACCAATCACATCGCCTGAGGGAAGAGTTTTGAATTGCGGTGATCTTGCTGCTTGTAAAGGTGGCACCTCGGCACTAAGAGCCACCGCTTGTTGAACGAGGGGTGATAGATCTGCCGGAATCGCTGTTCGACCGAGTACTACCACGGGGATGCGAATATCTCGAGCAAAACCCTCCTGCGGGGAGAATGTAGATTCAACACGCTCGACCTTCGGCTCGACGGATAGATTCTCCCATCCGTCGAGCAACGCCCCCTGATTTAGCACCAAGTGCGAATAGAGTATGAGTTCAGGGATCATATTTGAATCCTAGGCTTATCTTCGAAAATCTTGCTGTACAGCTCGCGTTCAAAAACTTGGTTTGTTGTGGAATTCGTCCATCGTTCGACGACAGTCGATGATCGATACTCCCAGAACCAAGTTTGAGTACCAAACCAGAGATCAATGGTGTAAGTGGAGGATTCTTGCCACTGGTTGTTGAAAAGGTTTGCGAACGGCGATGTCCATGGACAAGGCTCAATCAACGATCCGGTGATGTGCTTGCACCAGGCTTTGTTTTCCACTATGAATTCATAGTTCTGATAGTAGGGTCCCGTGAACGTCCAAGTTTCTGCCGACATCGCTTGGACGTCAATCGGGTAGGACACGGTGTAGTTGTTGGTTGTTAATCCGACAAGTAGTCCTGCAAGAGTTGGAATAATGGTACTAGCCATGTCTGGAGTATAAATAAGAAAAACTGGTAGTTCATTAAGGCACCTTTAAGATTTATGACATTTTAAAGTAGCATGATGTTGCATCACCGTTCTCACGTCGCATTCTTGCAGTAATTAAGCAATACCTTTCAATCCTTGCATGTAAACCACCTTGATCTCGCCTGACACCACCTTTCCTGTTCCCAAAAACGCTCTTGCCACGGCTCCGCCGTTCTGGGTTCGCAGGGAATCTCCAGACCCAGGGTTGAAACCCTGGTCTGCGATGCTTGTCGCGGCTCCGCCGCTTTGGGGGGAAGTCGAAGCGAGGTCCGAACCCAATTCCCCTCCCCGATAGATCGGGAAGGGTCGAGGGCTTCTCCGTTACGCCACTTTCAATGCAAGGTCCGAACCCAATTCCCCTCTATGGAGGGGAATTTCTGCAGGTCCTGTCCACAGATCGGAACGACACCAAACTCAAGTATCCTCTTAGGCGGTTCGCCACCGACCCAAAAAGCGGCGACCAAGACGAGCTAGGAGACGATGCGGTACCTCTACACGTTAGCGATTCTGCTCTCGTCGGCGCTCCTATTCCTCATCCAACCCCTCGCCGCAAAGGTCCTTCTGCCGACCTTTGGAGGATCGCCGCAGGTTTGGACCACGGCGATGCTGTTCTTCCAGACCCTGCTCTTGGGCGGATACGCAACCGCGCACAAACACTCTGCGACCCTGAAACCGAAGGTCCACATTGGCGTCATCGCGAGCGCCCTCTTGATCAGCGCGATCCTCCTCTCCGGGGCGCTGACCTCGCCCGCTCTAAAAACCATTCGCGATTCGGCACCGAACAGCGGCAACCCGGCGATCCCAGTTTTGCTGGCGTTGTTGGTGTTCGTAGGTCCGATCTACTTCGTCTTCGCGGGGAACTCACCGACTCTGCAAAGATGGTTCTCTCGAACCGGAGACCCCCGCGCCTCCAACCCGTACTTCTTGTACGCCGCCTCCAATCTCGGGAGCTTTGGCGGACTGCTCGCCTACCCGTTCCTCATCGAACCGAACTTTGCGCTCGACCTTCAGGTGAAGATGGTGAGCATCGGAGCGGTCGTGCTCTCGATCCTTATCGCGCTGTTGGTTCTCTTCCAGCAGAGCGAAACGACAACGGTAGCAAGCGAGCCAAAGAACCTTGAGAAGACCCCTACCAAGCTCAAAGCGACTTGGATCGCCCTCGCCGCGATTCCCTCTTCTCTCTTGCTCGGCTGCACGGTCTACCTATCGAGCAACGTCGCCCCGGTGCCGCTGATCTGGATCGCCCCCCTTGGGCTGTACCTTCTCACCTTCTCGCTGGCCTTTTCGGAAAAGAATCTCCCCGGTAGCGCGATGCTCAGCCGAGCATTCCCGTTGATCGCCACTCCGCTCGCCTTCCCCATGATTCTGGAGTCGACCGAGCCACTCGGGTTGCTCGCGACCTTGCACTTGGGAGTTCTGTTCGTGGGAGCCTGGCTCTGTCACCGGCGTCTTGCCGACCTTCGTCCCGCGCCCGAAAAGCTCACCGAGTTCTATGTCTACATGAGCATCGGCGGCGCGGTGGGCGGACTGTTCAACGGCATCGTCGCTCCGCTCATTTTCAACGGATACCACGAGTACCCCCTTGCGATCACGCTAGCCCTTCTCGCCAGACTCTCGTACGAGAAGCCGAAGCCGGATCGAGACCCGAACTACACCTCACCTGACGACGACAGGCCCATTCGCGTACCCCATCTCGCGCTATCCCTCGTTCCATGGGCGATTCTCTTGGCGGGGCTGTTCTTTGTCCAGATCGCCCAGGTGCCGCCTTCCACTCTTCGCAACGGATTGGTCATCGGCATCCCGCTCATCGTTTCGTTCTTCTTGGCCGACTTCCATAAGCATTTCGCCATTGCCGTCGGCGGTGTTTTCTTGCTCTCCGGTCTGTTCCAAATTGGTTCGCAGGGCAAGATTCTGGTGTCAAAGCGGTCGTTCTTTGGCGTTCATCGAGTGATGCAGGAGGCTCGATACAACTCGCTGGTACACGGAACCACCACTCACGGTAGGCAGAGCCTTGTGCCGGGCAAGAAGTTGTTGCCGCTTACGTACTATCACCCCACGGGTCCCATCGGGCAGGTGTTCAGCTCGCCCAACTTCATGGCGAACGTGAAGACGATTGGCTTGGTCGGGCTCGGAGTTGGATCGCTGGCGGCGTACGGCACCGAAGAGCAGGAGATGACCTTCTTCGAGATCGACCCCGAGGTGCTCGAGATCGCCAAGAACCCTGAATACTTCACCTTCCTACAGGCCGCTCGGGCAAAGATGCGATACGTGCTTGGCGACGCTCGCTTGACCTTGGCGAAGGAACCGGACGGCAAGTTCGACCTTCTTGTCCTCGACGCGTTCAGCTCCGACGCCATCCCCACGCACCTGCTCACCGTCGAGGCGCTGCAACTTTACAAGCGAAAACTATCGCCGAACGGCATTGTCGTCTTCCACATCTCCAACCGATACCTGGAGCTAGGCGGAATCCTTGCCGCCACCGCGAAGATGGTCGGCTGGAAGGTTTACGACAACATCGATGCCCCGGTTGGAGACGAAGCGCTCGACGGAAAAACCCAATCGCACTGGGCGTTGCTGGCTCCTTCCATCGATCCGGTGAACCTGATGGTTCGTCCCCCTTATTGGAGCTTCAACGAAGAAGCCGACAAGAACAAGCCGTGGACCGACGACTATAGCAACGTCCTTGGCGCCTTCAAACCACCCGAATAACTCTCCGAAAGCCTGTCATGGAAGCACCGCGAACCGCTGAAATCGTCTCTGTAGGCACCGAGCTTCTACTCGGTCAGATCATTGATACTCACGCCGCAACCATGGCGCGGGTTCTTGCCGAATGCGGCATCGGGTGTCAGCGACGCGCCACCGTGGGCGACAACTTCGCGCGAATTGTCGACACCTTCAAGGCCGCTCTCTCTCGCAGCGATATCGTCATCGCGATCGGCGGCCTGGGACCGACCAACGACGACCTGACTCGAGAAGCCATGGCGGAAGCAATGGGCGACGAGCTGGTCTTCGAGGAAGCCTACGCCGAAGAACTGAAGGCGTGGTTTGCCGCGAGAAACTACACCTGGGTGGAGCGCAACAACAAGCAGGCGATGCGACCCAAGCACGGTCGAATGATCCCCAACCCCAACGGAACCGCACCGGGTTTGATCGCAGAAAAGGACGGCAAAGTGATGATCGCGCTCCCTGGACCGAAGGGAGAATTCGACCCCATGGCGGAGGGTTCGGTGCGCGAATACCTGCAGTCGGCAGGTGGTGGAACCATCATCGCCAGCCGAACGGTTCGCATTTGCGGAATCGGGGAGAGCGCCGTAGATGAGATTCTCGGCGATCTGATGGCGCAAGAATCACCGACGGTTGCTCCTTACGCGCAAACGGGCGAGGTTCACGTGCGGGTCACCGCTCGTGCGCGGTCCAAAGAGGAAGCGATGCAGGAGATCGTTCCGGTGTGCGACGAGATTCAGAAGCGGCTCGGAAAGCCCGTTTACGGCTTCGATCTGGAGACCCTGGAATCGGCGATTCTGAGCGAATTGGAGCGTCGTGGAGAAACCCTGGCGCTCGCCGAGAGCGTGACCGGAGGCGGGATCGGTCGGCGGGTGACAGGCGTCCCAGGTGCCTCTAAAGTGTTCTCCGGCGGGGTGGTCACCTATACGGTCGAAACCAAGAAACAGCTTCTCGGGATTGACCCGGATCTGCTAGCCGAGCACGGACCGGTGTCGCCGGAGGTCGCGGTGGCGATGGCGACTGCCGTCCAGCAGAAGTTTACGGCGGGTTACGCCTTGGCAACCACGGGCAACGCCGGACCAACTTCCGATGTCGACGGCAAGCCCGTGGGTCTTTGCTACGTCGCCCTCGCTAAGCCGGATGGATCGGTAGAGGTGAACGAGCACAAGTTGCGGGGGATTCGGGAGGACATCCGTGCTCGGCTGGAGCAGTTCGCGCTTCTCAAGCTCTGGCTGTCGCTGTAACGGTCCGGGCACTCGCTATCTGAGTCGAAAATACTTGGAATCTAAGTTGGCCGATACAACTGAACAGAGTGTCCGTATAATTTGGTGAGAGCATGCAACAGTTCACGATTGTTTTTGAGCCTGTGGAAGAGGGTGGATACTCAGCTTTTATCGCCGAAATTCCTGGTGTGAACTCGCAAGGCGAAACCGTCGAAGAAGCGCGAGAGATGGTTCTCGAGGCTCTCCAAGAGCTGTTAGACTACCGACGCGAAAAGGCGCAAAACTCAGCAACTTCCGGTTCGTTCAGTGAACTAGTCAGTCTGGCGGGTTAACACGCTAGAGACTCGGATGGCGAGGAACACCCAGGTCGTCGCAGATTCGTCTTGCCGTATTTCGGTTCACAACCTCATGACGAGGAACCACGCTTTCACGATCGTTTTCTTCGTGTCGCCAAATGTCGTGTCGGCGTCCGTGCCTCACAAGGGTTGCGCCGTTGGTTCGCAAGTGTCGTTCCAACTCCCCTCGATTCATGCTGGAGGCATCGTACCTCTTGTACGAATAGGTTAGATTGAGCGGTCTATAAAGTAATCCCCGTAGGATGCCCACCACCCCTCCTCGTTTCGCTTCGCTCGTGATCCTAATCACGCGCCGAGATGGTGATGCACCTTAGAGTGAGGGATATGGTTCCCCTTCTTTTGCTTGCCGTCGCTCAACAGGCATCCCGGCCAACGCCCTCCATTCCGTGGCAAACCGATTTCGAAGTCGCTCGCAAGTTGGCGGTGGCTCGAAAACTGCCCATCATGATCTACTTCACGACGGACTGGTGCGGCTATTGCAAGATCATGGAACGGGAATCGTTTGGAGCCGCCGAGGTGGTTGGACAATCGGCAAAATACGTCCCGCTCAAGCTGGATGCAGAGAAAACAGGGGTGGCTCAAGCAAAGGCGCTAAAGGTGAACGCATTCCCCACGTTCGTCTTCTTGGACCCTCAAAAGCGCGAGGTCGGCCGGATCCTTGGCTACAAGTCCACCCCCGATTTCGTTCGCGCCGTCGATACCGTTCTTGCGGGCGATGCCCCAAAGATTCGACTGCAGAAGGCGCTGCTCGCCAACCCATCGAACGGAAAAGCCGCCGCCGATCTTGGCATGATCTTCGCATCGGAGAACAACCTTTCCGAAGCCGAAACACTCGCCGAGCAAGCCGGCAAAGCAGGCTACAAGGGCAAACCGATGGCCCAGCTTTACTCGCTCATTGGTCGAGGGTCGCAGCGAACCAACTACACGAAGTGTCGGGAGACGCTTCAGAAAGCCATCGATCTCCGCGACCCCTCAGTGGTCGATGAAGCCTACGAGGCGATGATGATCTCGACGATCTTTGCGAATCGAAGGGAAGACATGGCCCAGATCGCCCAGGCCATTGTGAAAGACCCTCTGGCGGGCGAAGCACTCAAGGCGAAAGCGGAGCGCACTCTGGTTTTCGATCAGTACCGCTCGCAGCTTTCCAGCGAAGCATCGTTTTTGGATCTCTTCCTAGCTCAAGCCAACTTCCAACCGAATCGGAATCCGAGCGTTTGGAAGATCCTGTTCGACTCTTCGGCAACGGTCACTTCGCTCAGTTCCGGTCCTTCTGGCACCATGTTCTTCCCGCTCAGCAGTGAGACCTGGCACAAAGATATGGCGGTGGATCGGAATCGATGGGTTTTGACCGAGACCTCTCGCAAGGTGGAAACGCGCGGACTGGTATCGCTTGCGACTATCGAATACTCGGGGAAGATGACCCTCCAAGATGGGAAAGAGTCGGCGCTCAAGGGTCGCTTCTCACTGATGTTGATCAACAACTCCGGAACGTGGATGATCAAGAGCCTGCTGCACGAGCCGATCAAAACCTAGCCGGACCTTTGGTCTTTTCCGGGGCCTCAACCCGGACCGAAAAAAGGAGATTCGGCGCTATTCCCCTCTATGGAGGGGTGGCGCGGAGCGACGGGGTGGTCGGCGCCTTCGACAACTCAGCAAGTCTCTCCACGCTATACCGGGTGTACCCAAAGACTCGATGGGTGTTCTAACATTCGGGAGTTCCGACCACCCCGGCCTTTCAGGCCACCCCTCCATAGAGGGGAATTTGGTTCGGACCCCACAAAAAGCATCCCCCTCGCCGACAGGAAAACGCAAAACACCCCTCGCTCCAAGCGGAAACGAGGGGTGTAGTCGAATACCGAGACAGCGATTACCAGCCGCGAACGGAAAGCAGTTCGCCTTCCTTCAAGCTGCCGCAGTTGATGCCAACCATCGGCTCGCCGAGGTTCTTGCTGATCTCTCCGAGCTTCTTCGCGTCTTTGTAGAACAAGACCGATTCCACGATCGCCTTCGCGCGCTTCACCGGATCGCCGGACTTGAAGATGCCGGAGCCGACGAACACGGTCTCTGCGCCGAGCTTCATCATCAGGGCTGCATCGGCCGGGGTCGCGATGCCGCCTGCAGAGAAGTTGGGGACGGGGAGCTTGCCCAGCGCCTTCACCTCTCGAACGAGTTCGATCGGGGCTTGGATCTCTTTCGCGATCACGTAAAGCTCATCTTCGCGAGCGTTTTGCACCTTGCGAATGTCGGACATGATGGTGCGCATGTGTCGAACCGCTTCCACGACGTCGCCCGTACCCGCTTCGCCCTTGGTTCGAATCATGGCCGCACCTTCCGCACAGCGTCGAAGCGCCTCGCCGAGGTTGCGCGCGCCGCAAACGAACGGAACGGTGAACGCGTGCTTGTCCACGTGGTTGGTCTCGTCTGCCGGGGTGAGAACTTCCGACTCGTCGACGAAGTCCACTTCCAGAGCTTCCAAGATCTCGGCCTCTACGAAGTGACCGATTCGGCACTTGGCCATGACCGGAATGGAGACCGTTTCTTTGATGCCAAGGATGAGTTCGGGGTCGCTCATGCGCGCCACGCCGCCGTCTTTACGGATGTCGGCAGGGACTCTCTCGAGGGCCATCACCGCGACGGCACCGGCATCTTCTGCAATGCGAGCCTGCTCGGCGTTGACGACGTCCATGATGACGCCACCCTTCAGCATTTCGGCTAGGCCGACCTTTTCTCTCCAAGTCTTCTTAGAAGCGATCTGATTCTCAATGCTCATAACTTTCAGCCTTCTTTGAAAGATACCCCTCGAAGGGCGGTTTTGTTCGCATTTGAACCTGAACGAGCCTTCGAATCGGAGGCGAATCCGATGGTTCCAATGCGGTTTGAGGGGTGATTCAAGACAAATTGTTAACAAATGTTGCCTGGTAAATGAGTGGTCAATATGCAACGGACGTTAACTGCTAGCGGTTGAGAATGTCATGATATAACCGTAAACCGTGCCCCGTTTGAGGCAGCGCGGGGATAAGATGAATCTGCGCTAAGACCCACCGACGGACAGGCGCATCAACGGAGAGAACCCAATCATGAGCAAACAGGTATTCGGCAAAAAAACCACGCTCGGCGTCATCATCGGAAACCGGGGATTCTTTCCCACGCACCTTTGCGAGACCGGCCGACAGACCATTCTGAAGGTCCTGGAAGAAGAGGGCTTTGACGTCGTCATCCTCCCAGATACCGCCCGAGCGAGCGGATCGGTAGAGTCCCTCGCCGACGCGAAGGCTTGCGCGGAGCTTTTCAAAGCCAACCGAGACAAGATCGACGGTGTCCTCGTCACCCTTCCCAACTTTGGAGACGAGCGAGCGGTCGCCAATACGCTGCGCTACGCAGGTCTGGATGTGCCCGTCCTGGTTCACGCTTTCGCTGACGAGTCCAAGCGCATGACCATCGCCGACCGACGCGACAGCTTCTGCGGAAAGATGTCGGTTTGCAACAACCTGCGACAGTACGGCATTCCGTTCTCGCTCACCACGCTGCACACCGTGAAGCCGGATTCGGAGTCGTTCCGCACCGACCTTCGCAACTTCGCCGCCACCTGCCGAGTCGTCAAGGGCCTCAAGGGAGCCCGAATCGGCGCGATCGGTGCTCGACCCGGTGCGTTCAACACCGTCCGCTACAGCGAAAAGCTCCTTGAGTTCTCCGGCATCACGGTGGAGACCCTCGACCTCAGCGAAGTGCTCGGCTGGGCGAACAAGATGAGCTCTTCGGACGCTGCAGTGGTGGAAAAGCTCGACCGCATTCGAAACTACACCTCTACCGAGGGCATCCCGGCTCAAGCGCTGGACAAGATGGCTCGCCTCGGTGTTGCCATCGATAACTGGACGGGCGAGAACGATATCGACGCCACCGCCATTCAGTGCTGGACGGCCCTAGAAGAGTTCTATGGCATCGTGCCTTGCACGCTCATGTCCATGATGTCCAACTCGCTCATGGCGAGCGCCTGCGAAACCGACGTGGCGGGCACCATCAGCATGTACGCCATGAACCTCGCCAGCGGACAGCCTTCTGCCCTGCTGGACTGGAACAACAACTTCGGCGAAGATCCCAACAAGTGCGTGGTCTTCCACTGCTCCAACCTGCCCAAGGGCGTGTTTGCCGAGCAAAAGATGGACTACCAAGAGATCATCGCGGGCACGGTTGGAAAGGACAACACCTACGGCACCATCGTGGGTCGCATGAAGAACGGCGGATTCACCTTCCTCCGCGTCTCGACCGACGACCTCACGGGTGACGTTCGCGCGTATCTGGGCGAAGGCGAGATGACGAACGACGTGCTGAACACCTTCGGTGGATTCGGTGTGGCGTACGTGCCCAACCTTCAACGCCTGCTCCGCTACATCTGCGAGAACGGCTTCGAGCACCACGTAGCGTTCAACCTCGCGCAGGTGTCGGATAGCCTTCAAGACGCCCTGGAGAACTATCTCCACTGGTCGGTCTACAAGCACGAGTAGTCGCCTGTTCCTCCCCGAAACCCCGTTTTCGGGGAGGACTTTCACGCAAAATCGCTGATTTCAACGTTAATTGAAAAAACTTGACGGCGTCTTTTATCAGTGTTTGGTAAAGTGAAGGTCTATGCTTAGTCTGGGCGGGTCTAGCCCACAGATCATTCAAGGTGGGATGGGAGCAGCCGTCTCCGGTTGGCCTCTTGCCCGAGCCGTTTCTATGGCGGGTCAAATGGGCGTCGTCTCCGGTACTGCGCTCGACACTGTTCTCGCACGCCGCCTCCAGCTAGGCGACGTCGGTGGCAACATTCGCCGGGCGTTTGAAGCGTTCCCGATCCCCGAAATCGCCCAGCGCGTTTGGGAAAAGTATTACGTGGAAGGCGGCAAGGCCATTGGAGCGGCTTTCAAGAGCAAGCCCATGCCCTCCATGAAGCCTGGTCGCGCGCTACAAGAGCTCACCATTCTCGGCAACTACGTCGAAGTTTGGCTGGCGAAGGAAGGCCACAACGGTTTGGTCGGAATCAACTTCCTGGAGAAGATTCAGGTTCCGCACTTGCCCAGCATCTACGGAGCCATGCTCGCGGGTGTGGACTACATCCTCATGGGCGCGGGTATTCCCCGACAGATTCCCGGCATCCTCAACGAACTCGCCGAGATGAAGCCCGTTCGATACGCCATCGACGTGGCGGATCGGGTTCAAGGTGAGGAGTACTTCACCGAGTTCGACCCAACCGAGTACGCCCCAGAAGGGCTCAGCCAGCTCAAGCGACCCAATTTCCTTGCGATCGTGAGCAGCAGCACCCTTGCTACCGCGCTTAGCCGAAAGAGCAAGACTCCGGTAGACGGGTTCGTAGTTGAACTGCCCACAGCGGGTGGTCACAACGCTCCTCCTCGCGGACAAATGATGCTCTCCGAGACCGGTGAGCCGATCTACGGTCCGAAGGATGAAGTCGACTTCGCCGCCATCGCCGAACTTGGCCTTCCTTTCTGGATCGCTGGGTCTTATGGCAAGCCGGGCAAGCTTAAGGAAGCCCAAGCACTCGGCGCGCAAGGCATTCAAGTTGGTACCGCATTCGCCTACTGCGACGAGTCCGGGATCGCTCCTGAGATCAAGCAGAAAGTGATCGCACTGAGCCGCGAGCGCAAGGTGCGCATCTACACCGACCCGCTAGCGTCTCCGACCGGATTCCCGTTCAAGGTCGCTCTGCTGGACGATACGATGTCCAACAACGCCCTCTACAAAGAGCGCACCCGAATCTGCGATCTTGGATTCCTGCGAACCCCGTATCGCAAAGAAGACGGCACCATCGGCTACCGATGCGCTTCTGAGCCCGAAGAGGACTATCTTGCCAAGGGCGGCAAGCTAGAGGACACCGAGGGTCGCAAGTGCGTTTGCAACGGACTCCTGGCGACGGTTGGCATGGCACAAACCCGAAAGGGCTACACCGAGCTTCCGATTGTCACCAGCGGCGACGAAGCGGCGACGGTTGCCGACTTCTGCCCCGAGGGTCAAACCGGCTACTCGGCCAAGGACGTCATCGACATCCTGCTCAATGCAAAGCCCGCAACCAATCTTGTAGAAGCGCACTCCTAAAGGCGCTTCTACAAAGACTTCAAGGCCTCGGCAAGCGAGTCTTCCCAATGCGGAAGAACAATGCCGAGGTCGTTTTGTATTTTCGAGCCGTCCAGAACGGAGTAAGCGGGTCGCTTGGCGGGGGTCGGGAACTCGGCCGTGGTGATGGGGACGAGTCTTTCCATCGCGCCCGTGCAGGCTGGGTCGAGTTCAAAGATGCGCTTGGCGAACCCGAACCAGGTGGTCTCGCCTTGGGGAGCCAGGTGGTAAAGCCCGCTTGCTTCTTGCTTGACGCACTCCAGAACGGCTTCGGCGATCGGGCGGGTGTAACTTGGGCGACCTCGTTGGTCGTTCACCACGCGGATCGGACCCTCGCCCGCCGCCAAACGGCGCATGGTGAGCAGGAAGTTCTTGCCCCGAGTGGCGTACACCCAACTGATTCTCAAGACCAGATTCTCGGCCGAAGCGGCTAGAACGGCTTGCTCTCCTGCCAACTTGGTTCGACCATAAACGCCAAGCGGCGCGGTTACGTGATCCTCTCGATAAGGCTCGGTGCCGGTGCCATCAAAGACGTAATCGGTGGAGAAATAGATAAGTTTCTTACCTTGAGACTTACACCAATCCGCAATCGCCGCAGTGGATTCGGCATTGACTCGCAGGGCGATGTCCGGCTCGGATTCGGCTTTATCGACGGCGGTGTACGCCCCGCAGTGCAGCACAACATCGGGAGAGAACGCTGAAAGGAAAGAGGCGCCTTGCTCCGGTTGGGAGAGGTCCCAGTCGGCGGTGCCAACACCCACCGTCTCGGCGTTTGACAAAGACTGAGGGATCAAAGCAAGCAACTCGGACCCAAGTTGACCGCCCTTGCCTGTCACCAGAATTTTCATGGTTTGATGAGAGGTCAGCCGACGGGATGGGGCCACTCGGAAACGTCGATTCCGTGGGTTCGCGATAGTTCGATGGACTCCTGATAAGAGATCACCCGGTTCGCGGGAAGGTCTTTCAGTAGCGGAGCCGCCTGGTCTTTTGCAGAGAGAATCGGGATCATTCCCGGCGGCACGGGCCACTCCACTCCAATCTCGGGATCGTCGAAACGAACCCCGAAGTCACCTTCTGGGGCGTAGGTGTCGGTCACTTTGTAGATGACGATCGCCTCTGGCGAGGTGACCAGAAAGCCGTGAAGGCATCCGGGCGGAACGTAAACCTGCCCATGATTGCTGTCGGTGAGATCAAAGCCTTCCCACTGACCATAGGTCGGCGAGCCAGGCCGAATATCCGCCACCACGTCCCAGATCGACCCGAATAGACAGGTGACCAGCTTCCCTTGGGGTCGGGGAGATTGCCCGTGCAGGCCTCGGAGGACGCCGTAAATCGACCGCGAGAGGTTCTCTTGCGGGAAGTGGGTCGGGTGACCAAACTTCTCAGCACGCTCTTCTCGGAACAGCTCTTTGAACGATCCTCGGGAATCGCCATGCGCGATGAGCTGATAGTGCCGCAAACCCGCGATGGTGGAGGGGAGGATGTTCATGTGGGAGCCTTAACGCAGAATATCGGCGATCTGTTCCAGATCGTCGTTGCTCGGCACGGCGACCCCGACCTTTCGCACCACGGCGGCGGCGGTATGGGTAGCTAACTCCAGCGCTTCTTTGCCGATCGGACCGAATCCCGCGGCGAGGGCAAGGGTCGCAACCACCGTGTCACCCGCTCCCGCCTCGTCGTAAACTTCAACTTTTACGGCCGGAACTTGCACAAATCCCTCATCGGAAGCACAGCCCATTCCGCTTCCTCCAAGGGTAACAACCATCGAATCCACGCCGATGGACGCTCGGAGAAGGGTCGCGACCTCCTCGGCTTCGTTGTCGGTGATGGTCTTGCTCCTCCCCGAAGCGGCAGTTGCTTCAAAGCGGTTGAGGGTCACCACTCCGGCGCCGGAATAAGCCGGAATCGATTGCGGCTTGGCATTGGCAACGCTCACGACACCTTTCGACTTTGCGATCGCAATGATCTGCTGGATCATCGCCGGAGTAAGTACGCCTTTCTGATAATCTGAGAGAAGGAGCACGTGGGCGTCGGTGAATGCGGCGTCGATCTTGGCGAGAAGCTTAGCTTGCACCTCAGCACCGATGGCATCGTCGTTTTCGCGGTCGATTCGGAGCACCTGGTGCGAGTGGTTCGCCACGACACGAGTCTTTTTGGTGGTCGCGCGAGCCGGGTCGGTGATCACTCCGCGGTTCTCAATGCCGCTCATTTCCAGAGCTTGCTCCAGCATCTCGCCCGCCGGGTCGGCTCCGACCACACCGATGATGCCAACCGTCGCGCCGAGCGCCATCATGTTCATGGCAACGTTCGCCGCGCCGCCGGGAACCGCCGAAAAGCGGTCTTGCTTCACTACCAAAACGGGGGCTTCTTGGCTCACCCGCGTGGCTCGACCAAAGATATATTCATCCAGCATGAGGTCGCCGACGACGACCGCCCTCACACCCTGGAACTTTTTCAGCAGCTCCGCGCCGGTCATACGGTGCCCCCTTCCACGGCGACGGGTGGCTCCTGCTCAAGCTTTTGGGTTCGCTTTTTCCCTCTCGCCGCTGCGTAAAGGTACAGGCCAACGCCCGCAAGGCTGATCACAAACGCCATCGCTTGGGCTTCGGTGATGGGCAACGAACCCCAGTAAGTAGAACTCGATCCGGCCCGCCAGAATTCGTAGATAAACCGGGCGATTCCATGGAGAATCAGCACCACGCCCGCCGCTTGTCCGGTGTATTTAAAGCGCTTCTCCAGAACAAGAAGCAGCCCCAAGGCCGCTAGGTTCATCGCGCTATCGTAGGCCTGCGCAGGGATGTGGAGCTTGTCGTCTCCCGCCCCGTGAGCAAGCACCCCAAAAGTAGAGCCGGGAGGGCAAACGTGGCCGTAGCAGCACCCGTTCAAAAGGCATCCGATTCGCCCGATCGCGTGTCCGACCAAGAAGGCGGGCGACATCACGTCGAGCAGCGCCATCAGATCGAATCGATTTCGGCGGGCCCAAATGGTGGAGGCGATGATGCCGAAAATGAGTCCGCCAAAGCTGGTGAGACCCTGAAATTGAAGCGAGAAAATCTCGTTCGGCTTTTTGGAATAGTACTCCCACTCGATGAGGATGAACACGATTCGCGCGCCGAGGACGCTAGCGATGAGGGTCCAAAACGCGAGGTCGCCGATCTGCTCGAAGGTGAGTCCGAACTTCCGCCCCCGGAGCTTTGCAATGTGGATGCCTGCGAAGAAGGCCACCACCATCATGACCCCGAAGCTGTAAAGCTTGAAGGAGCCTATCTGAAAGAGCACCGGAATCATGGTCGAACCGTGAGTTTACCGGTGCGGGAGTTTACGGGGGAGATGTTGGGTCTGGGCGAGCCTTTCCTTTGACGTTATGAGATCCACCTACCCAGACCAAACAGTCTTGCCGGTCCTCCCGACCATTCGTAAGGAAGGGATACACCATATTCCCCTCTATGGAGGGGTGCCCCGGCAGGGGCGGGGTGGTTTGCAGGAGCGGCTAACCCTAAATCTCGGGGAACGAAAAACCCTCCCATAGAAAGTTGGTCACAAGCATTGAGTGGCAATTTCCGGAACCACCCCGGTCCTTCGGACCACCCCTCCAGTGCCTGCCCCGATCTATCGGGGGGGGGAATGTATTGGGATGCCTGCCACAAACTCATCAGAGCGGCGGAGCCGCGACCATCATCGCAGCCCAGGGTTTCAACCCTGGGTTCGGGATTCCCTTGAACACTAGAACGGCGGAGCCCTGGCAATAGAACAGCGGTAAAGGGAGACCACCCCTCACCCCCTGGCCCCCTCTCCCCTCCGAAAACGGATGGGCGAGGGGGAATTTTCTGGATGGCACCCAAACCTAGGGCGTTGCCCTAGGCTGCGATGATGGTCGGGGCTCCGCCCCTTTGTCCTGGTCGACTCCGTTCATTGCTTCCGTGGAAGGATCTGGTCGGTCCTTCAGGTTCCTTCGGGACAGGCTGGGACAAGCCCGCCCTTTGGGTTTGTCGGCGCTTCTACCCAGACCTAACAGTCGATGCTAACAGTCTTGCCAGTCCTCCCGACCTTACGTAAGGAAGGGACACACCATATTCCCCTCTTTGGAGGGGTGCCCCGGCAGGGGCGGGGTGGTCGGCAGCAACGAACAGTTCCAACTCCCAACAGACGCAGAATCAACCTTCAGAAACGTGGACGCAGGTCTTGAGTGGCAATTTCCGGAACCACCCCGGTCCTTCGGACCACCCCTCCAGTGCCTGCCCCGATCTATCGGGGAGGGGAATGAATTGGATTCCTTCCCTTGCTTGCCACCCAATACCAAACCCATCAAGGGGCCGGAGTCACGCCACCATGCCGCAGATACTCCGCGAAGTACTCCGGCAAGCCGACCCCCACCAACGACCGACAAGCCGACTCCACGTCGTACTCAAGCCGGACGACATCCATACTCGCCGACCCCGACTCGAAGCTCAGCACCACGTACCCCGCGCGAGGGTCGCCGTCTTTGGGTCGACCCACCGACCCCGAGTTCACGAAATGCACCCCGTTCACCACCCGATGAAACGGCACGTGGGTGTGACCGAACACGATCAGATCGGCGTGAGCATCGTCCGACCCGCCCGGCGTGAACTGCGACAAAAACCCGTCAGACCGATTCTCGAACAGGTACTCGGTGGTCGATCTTGGCGAGCCGTGGCAGAGCAGCACGCGCAGACCCTCCGCCTCAAGACGGATTTCGCGAGGCAGAGTGCGCAGCCAGGCTTTCTCGTCGGGGCCCGTGTTGTCGCGAGTCCAGAAGAAAGAGCGCTCGCTCATCTCAATGTCGAACGGCTTCACATAGTGGCAACCGCAGTTGTCGAGTTCGAACCCCACGCCCTCGTCATAGTTGCCGAGAATGGTTGGGCAGCCCATCTCCATCACCATTCGCTGAACCTCGTTGGGGTGCGCTGCATAACCCCCTAGATCGCCCAGGCAATAGACCGCTTCGTACCCTTGCGATTCAATGTGATCGCGGACCACCTGCATCGCAGGAAGATTAGCGTGGACGTCGGAAAAGATCGCGATTCTCATGCCGCCACCTCCGCGGTGGAACCGCGTCGCAGCCCGAACCACTTTCGACCCAACGCGAACGACACAGATACCAGCGAGATCAGCGCCGGGACCTCGACCAGCGGTCCGACCACCGCAGTCAACGCTTGCCCCGATTGGATACCAAAAACGCTGATGGCCACCGCGATCGCGAGTTCAAAGTTGTTGCCGCTGGCGGTAAACGCCAATGTGGCGGTGCGCTTGTAATCGGCCCCAGCCCGCCGACCCATCCAAAAGCTCACAAAGAACATGATCAGGAAGTAAACGGCGAGCGGAATCGCGATCCGCAACACGTCGAGCGGCAATCGAACAATGAGATCCCCCTTGTAGGAGAACATGACGACGATGGTCGCAAGCAGCGCGATCAACGTCACCGGACCGATCTTGGGGAGAAAAACGTTCTCGTACCATTCAGCGCCCTTGGTTCTCAGCGCCACTAACCGCGTGATCATTCCGGCGAAGAAGGGGATGCCCAGATAGATCATCACCGAGCTGAAAATCTCGCCAATCTGTACCGGAACGACCGACCCTTGAAGCCCGAACAGCGGCGGCAAGAAGGTGATGAAGAACCACGCGTACACGCCAAAAAAGAGGACCTGGAAAATGGAGTTGAAAGCGACCAAGCCCGCCGCGTAGTCGGTGTCACCGTCGGCGAGGTCGTTCCAAACCAGCACCATCGCAATGCACCGCGCAAGGCCAACTAGGATCAGTCCCGTCATGTACTCGGGCTTGTCGCTTAGGAAGAGGATCGCGAGTGCGAACATGAGGGTTGGACCCACAATCCAGTTCTGCACCAGCGAAACAATGAGGAGTTTCTTGTTTTTGAAGACCTCCCCCAGTCGCTCGTATTTCACCTTTGCCAGCGGTGGGTACATCATCGCGATGAGTCCAATCGCGAGCGGAACGTTGGTGGTGCCGACTTGGAATCGCGAGATGAACTGCGAGGTTCCGGGCACAAAGTATCCGAGTCCAACGCCGATCAGCATCGCTAGGAAAATCCAAAGCGTGAGGAACCGATCAAGGAAGGAAAGCCGCTTAGGAGCGGTTGGGCAGGGGGATTCGTTTTGCGACATCAGCAGCCTTCCTCGCAATCGGGTCCAGAGCAATTGGGTCCGGTGCAGGTGAATCGACCCGCAAAGTAGTTTTGGAGCAGCGTCACCCGGTCTCGGTTCACGGAGCAGATCATGAACTTGCCCTGCTTCTCGCACCGAATCAGCCCCGCGAGTCGCAGCTCTTTGAGGTGGAACGAGATGGTGGAACTGAACTTCTCGTCACCCGTGACGTGGCAGCACACCTGCCCAACGGTCACACCTTCCGACTGCGTTTGCACGGCCCGCACTTCCCCGGATTCTTCCATCGCGACTTCCCCGCATCGAGCGCAGAGGAACTCGAAGATGCGCAAGCGAGTGGGATCGCCGAGCGCCTTAAAGACGCTCGCCAGAGCCTGCGGGGTCAGGTCGGTGGAGTCTCCGACGATGGGCAACGTGGTCATTACGTGAAGGATATCCCAACATATCGAGAATTATCGATATGTTAAAGAAGTCTCGCTTTGCCGACACCTCGCTTTTCTAACAGGTTCAGATTCCTGAAAACGGGTTAGACTGACCTTATGCTTTCTTTAAAGAATTTTGCTCTAGTTGGCGTTTTGGGGAGCCTCGCGGCCGTTGGTCATGCTGACCTTCAATCTGACTTTTCGATTACCAGCGGAAATCCGAACGGCGTTTGGAGCTACGGCCAAATCTCGGCCCTTGGTGGAAGCTTCACGGCTGCCAACGTTGCTGGGACCGGGTCGGTGGGTGGAGCCACCCTGGACAGCTGGTCGTTCAGCACGACAACTTTTCCGGTCATCAGCAAGCTGATTTCGGGATCTCTTATTGGCTACAACGGGGGAGATGGACTGATCTCGATCGGTGAGGTCACCATGCACCCTGGTCCTTCTAACGAGCTTGCCGCCATCCGCTACACCGCTCCGAGCAGCGGTCTCTTCGATCTTTCCGGCTACTTTGGAGCGGGAGACGGTATCGGCAACGGTGCTTCGGGCAAGGTCGACACCTACGTCTACAAGAATTCGACGCAGCTTTGGTCGGTTCTGAACACCCCTTCGACCCACACGTTCTCGCTCAGCGCGGTTTCTCTTGCGGCGGGCGATACGATCGATCTGATCGTAGGCTTCGGGTCGGACAATTACATCTACGACAGCACTCCGGTGAACCTGACGGTTACCCCGGTGCCGGAACCCGCAACGATCGCTGGATTGGGTCTGGCATTGGCTGCGTTTGCCAAGCGTCGACGCAAGTAAGGCGTTTTGTAGCCCAGACCACGTCGGTCTGGGCTAACCGTCTGGACGGTCCTCCGGACCTTTTGGAGGGAACGGACCGATTAAATTCCCCTCTAGGGAGGGGTGTCGCGGAGCGACGGGGTGGTCGGCCGCACCAGATAGTCGCAACTCGCTGAGGGAAGGAGAACTCTCCGTTTTATTCGTAGAGTGGGATTTGCCGGAACTACCCCGGCCCTGCCGGGGCACCCCTCCAGTGCCTGCCCCGATTTATCGGGGAGGGGAATTTGGTCCGACCTTCTCGATAAAAGTTTTTCAATGGCGGAACCCTCGCCCATCTGGGGGAGAGGGTGGCCGAAGGCCGGGTGAGGGGTCCGGAACAAGCGGCGGAGCCGCGACCATCATCGCAGCCCAGGGTTTCAACCCTGGGTTAGGGGTTCTCATTTAAGGCCAGAACGGCGGAGCCGTGGCAATACGG